>JAGYKS010000021.1 GCA_018401565.1 Acidimicrobiales bacterium
CGACGAGCCACAGATGGGCGGGCAGACCGGCGGGTCCGGGTGACCAACGTCCACGCGCTCCCGAAGCTCCTCTCGGGCCTGATCGCAATCCCGACCCATCTGTTCGATGAGGGCATCCACCGAATCGAAGCGCAGCTCGTTGCGCAGATGGGCCACGAAGCGCACCCGTGCCGGCTGGTCGTACAGGTCGATCCCGTCATCCCCGACGTCGAGCAGATGAGCCTCCAGCAGCGAGGGAGTAGGGCTGATCGTCGTAGAACGTCGGGCGGCGCCCAAGGAGATGGCGGCGGGGTGTTCACCGCCGTTGTCTGAGTCGACGTACGAGACGGCGCTAGATGCCAGATCGGCGGGGGAGGCAGAATGCCACCGTCAGGCACCACGACGCATTGGCAGTTGGGTGTCCAGCGCGCGGGCCCGCTTGTCCCCATGACCGACCACCGCGCGCACCCCGCGTGGTAGCGCCCCAGCATGGTGGCAGCCGACGCCACGTCGCCCTCGGCCGGAACGTGGCGGAATGGCGGTGGAACGGCACCATGGGCGAGCTCGGTCGGGGGCCCACCGTGCCATCGGCACCCACCAGACGCAAGGGGACACCTCGAACCCCAGCTCCGGACCCACCTCAGCAAGCATGGTGACGTTGCCCTGCCGACCGGCGCCAAAGTGAAAGTCGTCGCCGACCACGACCACCCGGGCACCAAGACAGTCCTGGGACCCGGGCGGACGAGAGTCGTCGGCGCGACTCGGCAGCGCAGCCAGCGGTGAACCGCACACCTGTGGTGACCGCCGCCCCGGTTTCGGCCAGCAACTCAAGCTTCTGGTCAAGATCAGTGAGAAGCAACGGGGACGCCTCGGGCCGCACCACGCTGGCGGGGTGCCGGTCAAAGGTCACCAACCACAGGGTGAGACAATAGCGCTCCGTGGCCAGTGTGCACACCCGATTGATCACCACCTGATGGCCGTGGTGCACACCGTCGTAGGCGCGATGGCTGCCACTCGCCGTCCCGGACCCCCAGGTTGTGGGGCCGTCATCGTCAATGGTTGCCAGAGACCTGATGCGAGGCTACCGCCGGTGGGTCCCACCACCCGAACCGGACGCACTGGCGGAGCCCGAAGCGAACTCAGCCAGCTGCTGCAACAGCACACCGCCGGTTTCTGCGCACGGTTTGTCGAGTGTGGCTCGTACACCGCCAGCAGCCCACCGTCTGGGCCCACCACCCTCCATGCCTCCGGCAGTCCGCCAACCGTCGCATCGTGACCGGCGGGGGCGATGATCTCGGCTCGGAACGACTTTGCCGTGGGCGACATCAGCGGCCACGCGCCGCAGTGGGCTACATGGGCATCCACCGCAGCGCATCCACCGGCGCCAGCAACGCATCCCCGTCAAGGTCGTCGAGCGCCACAGCCTCGTGTTCGGTGAACGGGCCGATGGCCGTGCGTCGCAACACGTCGAGGTGTGCTCCCCCACCAACCGCTGTGCCGAGATCGGCGGCCAGGACCGGTTATCGCAGACCGGTCCCGACGCGAGCATTCCACCGTCGCCCGCCACCGCATGGGCGGCATCCCCGATCCCGACATCGGTTCAACGTCAAAGCGCATGACCGTGACCGGCCGTGGTTGACGCTCGACACTGATTCCGGCCCGGGCCAGGACGTGGAGTCGCTGCCCATCAACCCGCACTGCCGACACCATGGGAGGAACCTGCATGATGTCGCCGGTGAGGTTGCCTGCCGCCGCCCGCACCTGGTCCTCGGTGATCGACGACATGTCATGGGTGGCCACCACCGTTCCCGAGGCGTCGAGCGTGTCGGTCTCGGTCCCCAGGATGATGTCGGTGGTGTAGGTCTTGGGCAGGGCAGTGATGAACCTGAGCAGACGCGTGACCCGACCGACGCCAAGCAGCAGGACCCCGGTGGCATCGGGATCCAGTGTTCCGGCATGGCCCACCCTGCGGGTGCCGAGCAGCTTGCGCGCTCGCGCCACCACATCGTGCGATGTCCACCCGGCCGGTTTGTCCACCACTGCCAGACCCTGCGGTCCGGCTCCGGGATCGCCCCTTCGGCTCACTCGCTGCCGTCGACCGGCTCGTCGGCCGACGGGGATTCAGGCGACGGGGACTCAGGCGACGGGGATTCAGGCGACTCATCGAGGTTGCGCAGGATGTCTTCCACCCGCAGTCCGGCCCGAACGCCTTCGTCGGGGCGGAACGACAGCTCTGGGGTTCGGCGCAGCCGCGCCTGACGGGCGATGGCCGACTGCAGTCGGACCCTGTGTTCCGAGAACGCCGCCAGGATCACCGGGTCCTCGGTTCCGTCGCCAAAAGCGGTGTCGAAGAACACCACCCCGGTGCGGAACTCGGCATCCACGCGTACCCCCGTCACCGACACCAGCTCCAGACGCTCGTCACCGATGACCTGAAGCTCGTCGGCGATGATCTCCCGGACGAGTTCGTTGACCCTGGTGGTTCGCTGGTAGGGGCGGGACCCGCTGCGACGACGTTGACCTGACATACGGACTCCTGTTCGGCGGCTGTCCTCGCCACCTGCGGCAAACCTCCACCGTAGCGGCACCGTCGGAGCCGTCAGCCCCAGTCCGACAGATCGGTCCAGTGCCGACCCGAGGCCACCACCTCCACTTCGGGAAACGACCACACGAACCGTTCGACAGCGTCAAGGACCTCGTCAACGACCCCGGGGGACGATCCCACCTCGGCAAAGGCCAATTCGGCACGCTGCCAGAGGTCGTGAGCCGACGTCTCAGACACCGACACCCCGAAACGGTGGCGGGCACCATCGAGAATCGGCCGAACCACAGCCCGCTTGTCCTTGAGCGAGCGGCTGTGCACCACCCGAAGATCCATGACCAGCACAGCTGCGCACACGCTCCACCCTCGAGCGTACCGGTGACCTCACCCCTCAATCCGGCGACATCATCAATACCTGACCTTACAGGTCGCCTTTTGCCGACCCAGGCCCTACACTGGTCTCCATGACAGCGCATTCGCTCCATGCGGCACCAGCGGGCATCGACCCACGCGGACCCCGCACCAATCAAGCCGTCCTGGCAACCGGTCTGGCTCTGGGCTTTGTGGCCGGATGGTGGCCCGTCGCCCTCGTGTTTGCCATCGTGCTCGGGGTGGGCGTGGCCTTCGGCCCCCGTTGGGGACCGGTTCTGGTGGCTTACCGCCATGTGCTCGCACCCCGCCTCGGACCACCCGACGAACTCGAGGATCCCCGACCGCCGCGATTTGCCGCTGCGATCGGCGTGGCCTTTTTGGTAGGAGCCACCGTGGCCTTTGCCGCCGGCGCATCGGTCGTGGGTTGGGTGCTGGTCCTGATCGTGGCTGGCCTCGCTGCGCTCGCCGCCACCACCGGGCTATGCGTGGGCTGCGAGATGTACATCGTGGCGGCAAAGCTGCGCCGACGATGACCCTCCGCCTGGTGGTGCTGCTGGTGCTGGCCGGCGGTGTGGTGTGGTTGCGCTGGAGAATTCGTTCCCGAGCTTCCGCCGACCGAAACCGGTCCACTGGAGGGATGCCGGTGGTCCCAGCGGCGTTGCGGGGCGGTTCCAGGTGCCTGGGTGATCTTCACCACGCCCACCTGCGTGGCCTGCCGTTCGGTTGAACAGATGCTTGCCGAACACCGGCCCGGAGAACGTGTGGTGCGCATTGACGCCTCCACGGACCCCGAACTTGCCGGTCGCTGGAAGGTGCAGCGGGCACCCACCACGCTGCTGACCGACAACGACGGACGAGTGGTCGCCCGACTGGTTGGGGCTGAGGCCGTGCGCAAGCACCTTGCCGCCAGCGATCCCGGCGTCGTTGACTCCGAGCCCATCACCGACACAGGCAGCTGAGACGACCGGCAACCCAGGAACGGCAACGGTGCCCATCGGCGTGACTGCCGTCATCTGGCGGTCACACCGAAGGAAGTTCAGGTGCGGGGGATCTCCCGCTCCTCGTAGGTCTCGATGACATCCCCGGACTTGAGGTCCTGGAAGTCCGACAGCCCGATGCCACACTCGAAGCCGGCAGCGACCTCGCGCACATCATCCTTGAACCGCCGCAGCGACGACAGTGTGCCCTTCCAGATGATGGTGCCTTCACGCAGGAACCGAACCTTTGAGTTCCGGGTGACCACACCGTTGGTGACCATGCACCCTGCCACCGCCCCGATGCGCGGGACCCGGAAGACCTCGCGCACCTCGGCGTCGCCGGTGACGACCTCTTCGTACTCCGGCGCCAGCATGCCCAGCATGGCGTTTTCGATGTCCTCAAGCAGCTTGTAGATGATCTCGTAGGTACGGATCTCCACAGTGCTCGGCCTCAGCCAGCTCCGGGCCTTGCGGTCGGGACGAACGTTGAAGCCAAGGATGGTGGCGTTGGACGCCGACGCCAGCTGGATGTCGTTTTCGGTGATCCCACCGACGCCGCGATGGACGAACGAGAGCTTGACGTCGTCACGCTCAAGCTTGCGAAGGCTCTCGGTGACCGCCTCGAGCGAACCGGTGACGTCGGCTTTCACGATCAGGTTCAGGGTGGCGGTCTCGCCGGCCTGGATCTGGGTGAAGATGTCCTCGAGCTTGGCGCCGCCAGCCATGGCGTGGGCCTCTCGACCCAGCGTGGCCACCCGCTTCCAGTGCTCCCGGGTGGAGGCAACCTTGGAGGCCACCTTTTCGTCAGGCGCGCACCACGAACCGGTCTCCGGCCACAGCCGGCTCGGACAGACCGAGCACCTGCACCGGCACCGACGGCCCGGCCTCACGCACCTGCTCACCAGTGTCGGTGATCAGGGCACGCACACGGCCCCAGGCCGCACCGGCCACAACGGGCTCGCCCACTCGCAGGGTGCCCTTTTGCACCAGCACTGTGGCGACCGGACCGCGTCCGATGTCGAGATGACTCTCGAGCACCACGCCGCTGGCCCGGCCTTCGGTTGTGGACCGCAGGTCTTCAAGTTCGGCCATCGCCACCAGATTGTCGAGCAAATCATCGAGGCCCAGGTTCTGCAGCGCCGACACCTCGACCACCACGGTGTCGCCACCCCAGTCCTCGGGCACCAACTCATGCTCAACCAGCTGCTGGCGGACCCTGTTGGGATCGGCGTTTTCCCGGTCGATCTTGTTCAGCGCCACCACAATCGGTCACTTCGGCGGCCCGGGCGTGGTTGATGGCCTCGATGGTCTGGGGCATGACGCCGTCATCGGCGGCCACCACCAACACCACGATGTCAGTGGCGTCGGCCCCACGGGCACGCATGGCGGTGAACGCCTCATGGCCAGGAGTATCCAAAAACGTGATGGCGTGGTCGTCACGCACGACCTGGTAGGCGCCGATGTGCTGGGTGATGCCGCCAGCCTCTCCGGCCACCACGTTGGCATGACGAATCTGGTCGAGGACCTTGGTCTTGCCGTGATCGACATGACCCATGACCGTGATCACCGGTGGTCGCACCGGCCAGGTCTCGTAGACGTCGTCAGTGACGTCCTCGTCCATCTCAAGCAGTCGCTGGAGTTCAACCTCCTGCTCCTCACCGGGATCAACCAGTCGGATCTCGGCGCCAATCTCAGCTGCGAACAGCTCGATCATGTCGTCGCTGAGCGACTGGGTGGCTGTCACCATCTCGCCCTGTTGCATGAGGAACCGCACCACGTCGGCAGCGGTCCGGTTCAGCTTTGGGCCGACCTGCTGCGATGTGGAGGCACGCTCGATGACCACCACACCGGGCGGAACCGGAGCGTCGGCGGGGGTGTAGGACGGAAGGTCCATCGGCTGAAGCTCGTCGGTGCTCCTGCGACGACGACCCTTGCGACGCGGAGGTCGACGACCACCTGGGCCACCACCTCGTCCGGGAGGACCACCTCGTCCGGGAGGTCCACCACCGGGTGCACCACCTGGACGGGTGAAGCCACCAGGTCGGGCACCACCAGGCGCAGCGCCGGGGCGCGGCGGACCACTGCAGGCATCCGGAGCGCCACCGGCCATGGGCCGGCCACCCGGACCACCCACACCACCAGGACGGGCCCCCTGGGGCGGTGGACGGCGCATTCCGGGAGGAGGCGGGATCGGCTTGCCCGATGAGGAGATGGGCACCGGGGGCGGTGGAATGGGCTTGCCCGACGCCGAGGTCGGGGGCGTGGTCACCGATGCATCGGCAGTTTCGGTCGGCGTGCCGGGGGTTGGGCCAGCCTCAGGGCCAGACGTTGGGGTCTCCCCCGCAGTGGGCGCCGGAGCTGCCGCGCTCGGCGCAGCCGTGGTGTCTGCTCCTGGCAGAGACTCTGCTGCGGCTGGGGTGCCTGCTCGGCCGGGGTGCCTGCTTCGGCCGGAGCCGGCACCGTCGCCGAGGACAGGAGACGGCGAAGCCGCAGGGGCCGGCGAAGCCGCAGGGGCCGGCAGCCACGGGGCCGGCAGAGGGGGCTAGTGCCGGTGCTGGTTCAGGCGCCGTTGCTTCGGGAGCGGTCGGTCGCGCCGGTCGGGCCCCGCCACTGGACGTCACAACCCGTCGCGGGCGTCCGGCGGCAGTATCGGCAGTGTCTGTTGCTGGCTCCGCCGTTGGTGCAGCGGCCGGGGCCTCAGCCACCGGAGCCGTCACGTCGGCAGCCTCAACATCTGGGGTTGCCGCGTCGTCGGACACGGGGGCGGCGGCGGATGCGTCGTCTGCAGGGGCGTCGGGGAGGTCCTCCGCAGCCTTCTTGGCCGGAGCCTTTTTGGCCGCAGCCTTCTTGGCCGGGGCCTTTTTGGCCGGGGCTTTCTTGGCCGCAGCCTTTTTGGCCGGGGCCTTTTTGGCCGGGGCCTTTTTGGGTTCCGGGGGTTGCTCGTCGCGGATCAGTCCCTCGCGCTCAGCCTTGCGGCGCACACGATCAGCCTGGGGCTCAACCACACTTGATGAGTGGCTCTTGACCCCGATCCCCAACGAGTCGCAGAGATCCAGGCACTCCTTATTGGTGAGCCCCAGTTCTTTTGCCAGCTCGTAGACCCGGATATTTGCCACTCGTAGGTTCCTCGTAACTCGTCGACTTGCTACCGGCGCCTGCCGGCTGAGACCGGCAATTGCCGGTCATGGCCATAACGTGCCGCCGTTGGCGGCCTACCATCCTCGCACAGGCTTGCGCCGGCGGGCGAAGTGAACGCCGGGTCACTCCCCGGCGGATGTCTCATCGGTTGGCTCCGCAACGGGCTCCTGCCCGTCGCTGGTTGAAACAGCCTCGGCCTCAGCCACAATCTCATCGGCCTCTGCCACAACCTCGGCCTCGCCGTCGGATCCCTCGCCACCGGTCTCGGCAGCCTGACTCCACTGCTCAGCCGAGATCGCCTCGCCACCTTCGGCAGGAACCCAGACCTGCTCGCCGGTGGCCTCGTCAACCACCCACTCGCCCTCGGCCCAGTCCTGGTTGGCGTAGGCCTCGTCCTCGGCCAGCTGCGTCTCGCTCTTGATGTCCACGTGCCACCCGGTGAGACGGGCAGACAACCGGGCGTTCTGGCCCTCCTTGCCGATGGCCAGCGACAGCTGGAAGTCGGGAACGATCACTTCGGCAGTGCCGGTCTCCTCGTTGATGCGCACCTCGCGCACCTTGGCCGGCGACAGTGCCTTGGCCACGAAGTCGGCCGGGTCGTCGGAGAACGGGACAATGTCGATCTTCTCGCCCCGCAACTCGTTGACCACCATGCGCACGCGGGCCCCGCGGGCTCCAACGCAGGCACCCACCGGATCCACGTTCGAGTCGTTTGACCACACGGCGATCTTGGTGCGGGCGCCGGGCTCGCGGGCACACGCCCGAATCTCCACCACACCGTCGGCGATCTCGGGCACTTCAAGTTCAAACAGTCGCTTGACCAGACCTGGGTGGGTACGACTCACCACGATCTGGGGTCCCTTTGCCGTCTTGCGAACCTCAACGATGTAGGCCTTCACCCGGGCGCCGGCCTCGAGTCGCTCGTACTGGGCCTGCTCGGCCTGAGGCAGCAGCGCCTCAACCCGACCAAGGTCAAGCAATGTGTACCGGGCGTCGTTTTGCTGAATGATCCCGGTAACGATGTCGCCCTCGCGACCGGCGTACTCCTCGTACTTCATCTCCCGCTCGGCCTCGCGAATGCGCTGGCCCATGACCTGCTTGGCCGTCTGGGCTGCAATGCGGCCGAAGTTGTCGGGGGTGACGTCGAGTTCTGGTCCGGTGGGTTCACCCTCCTCGTCGAGCTCCTGGGCCATCACCCGAAATTCACCCGTCTCGGGATCGATGACGACCCATGCGTAGTCCTGGGACCCAGGCATGCGCTTGTAGGCCGTCTCCAAGGCATCGGCCAGGGCGCCGAACAATGTGTCGACCGAAATCCCCTTGTCGGCTGCCAGCGCTCCCAGCGCCTCCATCATGTCGATGTTGCTCATGACTCGCTCACCTCGGGGTCGTTCCACACGTCATCGTCACTGGATGTCTCGCCGGAGGCCTGCTTGCGCACGCCTGCGGAGTCGTCGCCTGTCGAGCTGGCGGACTTGGCCTTGCCCGACCCGGATTTGCCGGGTTTGGCCTTGGGGCCCCACTCGAACACACTGCGGGCCCGATCGATCTCGGGGTAGGTGAGCCGGCGTTGTCCGCTGCCGTCTTCCATGTCCACGGTGATGCCGTCGTCGTCAGCCTCAAGCACCGTGGCCCGGATGCGTCGAGGGTCCTCTCCGGCAAATCGGGTTCGAATGGACACAAGACGCCCCACAGCCCAGGAAAAGTGGGCCGGCAGGCGCAGATTCCGCTCCAAACCTGGGCTTCCCACCTCGAGTGTGTAGGCCCCGGGCACCGGGTCGTACTCGTCAAGCAGACGGGAAATACGCCGGGTAGCTTCGGTCACCAGGTCCATGGGGATGCCACCGGGCTGATCGACCGAGATACGAAGGATCCCTCCGACGCGCTCGATGTCATACAGCTCAATACCCAGCTCCTGGGCTACGGGTTCGCACAACATTCTCACGCTTTCGGTCACCTCCATTCGACTCTCTATCCCCTGCTAATCCGGCCGAAACCGGTACCTGACGAAACGAAAGGCGTGGGCAAGCCCACGCCTTTCGACCCAAACTCATCGAAAAACCTGCCCGAAGTATAGCGGATCGCCGCCACGGTGAACCCTGGACGTGCTCGCGACCGGCCGGGAAGGGTCTGTGGGAAACGAACCTGCCTGAACATGGCCCCCGGGAAACGCCAGCGGCAAGGGGTTCAGTACGAGCGAGCCACCACTGCCACCAGATCGGGCTCATCGACGCTGTCGGGGACACTGCCGTCGGCTCGGGTCAGGCAGCGAACCGTCACGGCATGGGCGGCCAGAGCCCGTTCGCCCTCCTCGCCGACTGCATCCCAGCCCAGCGTGGCCCATCCCTCGCCTGCAGCCTCAACGGCCTCGTCGATTGTGGCCACCTCGGTGGTACGGGCGATTCGTGCTGCACGGGCGGTCTCGAGCATGCCGGACTGGGTTTCGGTCAGTGCATCAGACACCGCTGTTGCCACCCCTGTCAGCGAAACCGCCACCTTGGTGCCCTCACAGCGGCGAACCAACGTGACTTCACCGGCCTCGAGGTCACGCGGGCCCAGCTCCAAACGGACCGGAACCCCCTTGAGTTCCCAGTCGGTGACCCGACGACCCATCGACGACGACGTGTCCACATCCAACGTCACCCTGATTCCGCCATCAATCAGTTCGTCAGCCAGGGCCCGACACCGGTCAATCACCGCAGGATCATCACGCACCGCCAGCACCACCACCTGAACCGGAGCCAGGGCCGGAGGCAGTCGCAGTCCCTGGTCGTCACCATGACCCATGATCAGGCCACCCACCATGCGGGTGGACACCCCCCACGAGGTGGTCCACACCGTCTGCTGGGTGCCGGTGTCGTCGAGGTAGGTGATGTCGAACGCCTTGGCGAAGTTCTGGCCGAGTTCGTGGCTGGTCCCCATCTGAAGTGCCTTGCCGTCGCCCATCATGGCCTCGCACGTCATGGTGTTGATGGCTCCGGCGAATCGTTCAGACGGGGTCTTGCACCCCACCACCACCGGCAGGGCAAGGACGTTGACCATGAAGTCCTCGTAGACTTCGTGCAGGATGCGTCGGGCGTACGCCGAAGCGTCGGCGGCGTCAGCGTGCGCAGTGTGCCCCTCCTGCCACAGGAACTCGCTGGTCCGCAGGAACATGCGGGGCCGCAGTTCCCATCGCACCACGTTGGCCCACTGGTTCAACAACAGCGGCAGGTCGCGCCACGACTGGATCCACTTGCCCATGGATCTCACCGATCACGGTCTCCGACGTGGGTCGCACCACCACTGGCTCTTCGAGCTGCTTTCCCCCAGCATGGGTGACCACCGCCAACTCGGGGCTGAAGCCCTCGATGTGCTCGGCCTCCCGCTTGAGGTACGACTCGGGGATGAACAGCGGGAAGTAGGCGTTTTGGGCCCCGGCCGCCTTGATGCGGCGATCCACCTCGGCCTGCATGTGCTCCCAGATGGAGTAGCCCCACGGACGGATCACCATGGTGCCGCGCACGGGTCCGTTGTCGGCCAGTTGCGCCTTGTTCAGCACGTCTTGGTACCAGCGGGGAAAGTCGTCGGCTCGCGGGGTCAAGAACGGGAGGCTTGGCCATGGGCGCAGAGCCTACCGAACCACCCTCACCGGGCCGGACCGCTCGCCAGCAGCGCAACAGGTGGCGCCAAGGCCCACATTGTGGTCGACTGCGTTGGCTAGTGACCAAGCCAGAGGAACCCCCATGCAGCGTTACGGAATGACCATCCCGTTTGACGGACTGCCGCTCGCCGAGCAGCGCGACCGCATCGCCGAACTCGCCGACCTCGGCTACACCGACGTGTGGTCGGCTGAAGCTGACGGCGCCGATGCCTTCACCCCACTTGCGCTCACGTCGGTGTGGGCCCCAACGCTTCGCCTCGGCACCGCCATCGTGCCGGCGTACACCCGGGGCCCGGCGTGTCTGGCCCAGTCGGTGGGGTCGATGGCCCAGGCCGCACCGGGCCGCTTCGTGCTCGGCATCGGATCGTCGTCGGACGTGATCGTGGAGCGCTGGAACGGCATCGAGTTCGACAAGCCCTATGCCCGGGTGCGAGACACTCTGCGGTTTTTGCGCACGGCCCTCACCGGCGACAAGGTCACCGAAGACTACGAAACGTTCTCGGTGCGGGGCTTTCGCCTCAAGGCCCTCCCGCCCGAACCGGTGCCCATCCTGGTGGCGGCGCTGCGCGCCGGCATGTTGCGTCTGGCTGGCCGCGAGGGCGACGGCGCCATCATCAACTGGCTGTCGGCTGACGACGTGGCCACCGTGGCCCCCATCGTGCGGGAGTTCGGTGACGACAAGGAGATCGTGGCCCGCATCTTTGTGGCCCCCAGCGAGGATGCCGAAACGGTGCGCAATTTCGGTCGCTTCGCCATCGCCGCTTACCTCAATGTGCCCGTCTACCGGGCGTTTCACGAGTGGATGGGGCGAACCGAGGCACTTGCCGGCATGTGGGACGCATGGACCGCCGGTGACCGGCAGGCGGCGCTGGCGGCCATCCCCGACGAGGTGGTGGACCAGCTCATCGTGCATGGCTCGCCCTCGCAGTGTCGGGCCCACATCCAGCGCTACATCGACAACGGGGTCACCACCCCGGCGCTGGCCGTGCTGCCGTTCCCAGGCATCGACGCCCATGCCGCCGCCCGGGACCTGGCGCCAACCTCACAGGCCTGAAATCCACAGGCCCAAGTCCACAGGCCTGAAATCCTCAGCCAAGTCCGCACCAGCCTGTAGGCCAGGCTTGGGTCGGCCCTCGTCGGCGCCGGTCCTGATCACCACCGACTGACTGGCAGTGGCCAGCAACGTGCCGTCCTCGGCCCACAGGTGCACCTGACCATGGCCAAATCCCTTGGCCACCAGATCGATGCGAATGTCGGCCAGTACCCACTCGGTGGGAACCACCCGACCCACCCGCAGGGTGTTGTCCAGGCTGTTTGCCATTGACACACCCTCCATGGCCTGGTGGATGCCCATGGGGACGTAGTCACCCAGCACGGCCAATGCCGGTGCCGACATCTCCAGCAGTTCGGGGACCCGGGTCCACACCGCACAGCGCCCGTTGGCACCGTCCTGCAGCGCCCAGCGCTGGTCGAGGCGATCCATGATCGAATCACCGGCGTGCCAGCGTTCACGGGGGGCGCACTTGTCAGGGGCGGGAACATCAGGCTGTTGCACCCACTGACCGCTGACATCGAGGGGCGCTCACCCAAAGCGGCGTTGACGGTGAGGATCTCGGTACCAGCCACCATGCCCACAGCCCGAGCCTGACTTGTCAGCCTGCCCTCGGCAGCCACGGTGACGTCGATGTCCATCACCGAGCCGGGACGCGCATACGACAGGTACTGCGCCGTGGCCCACACCACCGGTCGACCAGTGGTGCCCTCCATGGCCGAGATGGCCGCGCACCAAGGCCACACCCGCCGAACAGGAATCCGGCCCCGGTGGAATTGCCCGGCACCACGCGGCAGATACCAGCGCATGGGGTTAGTGGGTGGGGCTGAGGCCAAGCCAGGCACGGGCGTCGATCACGCCGGTCACCCTACGTCCCCGTGGCGGCAGCGGTTGTGATTGACTGCCCCAATGACCACGACGCCATGGCTCAACGACACCTGCTCACTGGTGGATGCGTTCCGCTCGGGAGAGCGCTCCCCGGTCGAGGAGATGGAGGCCACCCTGGCCGCCATCGAGGCATCAGCGCTGAACGCCTTTTCGTTCATTGATGCCGATGCAGCCCTCGCCGCCGCCCGGTCTGCCGACGTGAACCAGCCCTTTGGGGGCGTTGCCCTGGGAGTCAAGGAACTGGACTACGTCAAGGGATGGCCCGCCACTGAAGGCAGCCTGGTGTTCGCCGACCGCAAGTCCTCCACACCTCCACCATGGTGGAACGTGCCGCCGCCGCCGGGGCCATCCCGGTGGGCCTCACCACCGCCAGCGAGTTCGGCGGCCTGAACGTGTCGATGACCAAGCTCAACGGCATCACCGGAAATCCGTGGGATCCCACCCGCACTGCCGGCGGGTCGTCGGGTGGAAGTGCCAGCGCTGTGGCCGGAGGACTGATCCCCATCGCCACCGGCGGAGACGGCGGAGGTTCCATCCGCATTCCGGCCGGCTTCAACGGGCTGGTGGGCATGAAGGGCACCGCCGGACGCATCCCGCGCGGTCCGCACACCGGCATCGCCCCGCTCACCGTGGTGGTCGGATGCCTGTCCCGCTCGGTGCGCGACACGGCGCGTTGGTACGACGTGTGCAACGGCCATGACATGCGTGATCCGTACTCGCTGCCGCGCGTCGATGGCTGGGAGACCGGCCTGGGTACCCATCTGGCCGACCTGCGCGGCAAGCGCATGGCCATCGTGCCCGATCACAACACCGCCGTGATCCGACCCGAGCTCGATGCCATGGTGCGCGCCGCCGGCGAGGCGCTGGCCGCTGACGCCGGGCTCACCATCGTCGATGGTGTTGAGGTCAAGGTTCCCGGCCTGGGCCTGGAATGGGCCATGGCCAACCTGGGTGGCCTGCTGGCCGAACTCGGCGACCTGTGGCCCGGGTGCAAAGACGACCTCACCAACGAGATCTCGTTCGGCATGCAGATCGCCAGTGAGCACTACAACCTCCAGATGGCGGCCAACGTTGAAACCCAGCGCACCCTGGCCAACGAGGCCATGGCCGCCATTTTCGACCAGGTCGACTTTCTCATCTGCGCCACCAACCCCGATGCCGCCTACCCCGCCAACGTCGCCCTCAACACCAGAGTCGGCGACGTCACCGTGGGACCCGAAAACAATGGTGCCCTCACCATCCCGGCCAACATCGTGGGTAATCCGTCGTGTCAGGTCCCCATCGGATTCATCGATGGACTGCCCGTCGGCATGCAGATCGTGGCGCCCCACCATCACGACAAGCAGGTTCTGGACCTGGCCTGGCTCACCGAGCGTGAGCGGCCGTGGCCCCTGGTGGCAAACAGCGCCCCAATCTGAGGGCCTCGGTCGAAGTTGTCACACCCCCAGGGCACACTCTTGCCATGGAAACACAGCTGCGACTGACACAGGAGCCACCACACCGACGGGGCTACCCGTCGTCGAAGCGACTGAGCGCCGACGCCCGGCGCACCGGACGCGAAGGCGTCGCCATGGCCCGACGGGAACTCGACCGGGTCCGCAACGCCACAATTGCCACGTCGGCCAGTGCCATCTCCGGGTGACGCCCGTGACGGTACCCTCGGCAGTACCACCTCGGGCAGGGCCACTCGGTGCGGCCACCGTCGTGCCCGATCCGATCGACCGTCCCGGGGTCCGGCACGCTGCCACCCGCAGCGCGGCCTGACGCAGTGGCCGGCACCTGAGTCGGTCAGGCCAGACGCCTTGGACCGCACCGCGTTGCCTGTGGTCACCCACCTCGCTGCGTGCGTCGGTCGTGCCGGCGGCGCAGCGCGCGGCAGATAGCGTGTGGCAATGCGCGAAGTTGTGATCATCGAAGCCGTCCGCACCCCGATCGGACGCCGCAATGGCGGCCTGGCCGGTGTCCACCCAGCCGATCTGCTCGGCCATGCCCTGACCGAGGTGATTTCCCGCTCGGGCATTGACCCGGCGCTGGTGGGGCAGGTGGTTGGTGGGTGTGTCAGCCAGATCGGCGCCCAGTCGTTCAACATCACCCGCACGGCGTGGCTGAGCGCCGGGCTGCCCATGTCGGTGGCAGCCACCACCGTTGACACCCAGTGCGGCTCGTCGCAGCAGGCCACCGGCGTGGCAACCAGCCTGGTTGGCTCAGGCGTGGTGGACATCGCCATCGCCTGCGGGGTGGAGAACATGTCATCGGTGCCGATCGGCTCCAACAGCTCCAAGAAGCTGGGTTTCGGCGTGCCCATCCCCAAGACCTACTTCGGGCAGTACGAGTTCACGTCGCAGTTCGAAGGCGCCGAACGCATCGCCGACAAGTGGGGCATCACCCGGGCCGACGCCGACGAGTTCGCCCTTCGGTCACAGACCCTCGCCGCCCAGGCCTGGGACCAGGACCGGTTCGGCACCCAGGTGTCCCCACTCGACGCCCCCGACCTCGATGATGAGCGCAAGCCCACCGGCTCCACCCATCGGGTTGACCGCGACGAAGGTCTGCGCGAAACCACGCTCGACAAGCTGGCGACGCTCAAGCCGGTGGCCCGCGAAGACGGTGTGCACACGGCTGGTTCGTCGTCACAGATCTCCGACGGAGCCGCTGCCATCTTGATCATGACCGCCGACAAGGCCGCCGAGCTGGGCCTCACCGCCATGGCCCGGGTGGTGGACACGTGCCTGGTGGGGGTGGATCCCGTCCTCATGCTCACCGGTCCCATCGACGCCACCCGTCGCTTGCTTGGGCGCAACAACATGACCATGGCCGACATCGACCTCGTCGAGATCAACGAGGCCTTTGCCTCGGTGGTGCTGGGCTGGGCCCGCGAGATGGGTGCCGACATGGACACCGTCAACCCCAACGGCGGCGCCATTGCCCTGGGGCATCCGTTGGGCGCCACCGGTGCGGTCCTGACCACCAAGGCCGTGCACGAACTGCACCGCACCGATGCCAACACCGCCCTTGTCACCATGTGCTGCGGAGGCGGCCTGGGGACTGGCACGCTGCTCGAACGCCTCTGAGCATGGCCGGCAGTCCCCGTTGGCGACGGTCGGGCGCGTTGGCCGTCGTTGTCGCCGCAGTCGTGATTGCCACGACCGTTGCCGGGTGTGCCACCGAGCCGCTGGAGCCCGGGGTGGCCAGGGTGGTCAAGGTGGTTGATGGCGACACGCTGGAAGTCGAACTCGATACCGGCCGCGAGCGGGTTCGCCTGCTGGGTATCGACACCCCCGAGACGGTGCACCCCACCAAACCGGTGGAGTGCTTTGGCCCCGAGGCCAGTGCACGCATGAAAGAACTCGCGCCACCGGGTACCGAGCTGAAACTCGAGCGCGACGCCGAACTGCGCGACCGCTTCGGCAGACTCCTGGCTTACGCCTACCTGCCAGACGGGACCTTCATCAACCGCTCCATGGTCGCCGACGGTTTTGCCACCACCTTGTTCATCGACCCCAACCGCGCTCACCGTCAGGACCTGTCGGCCGCCGAAGCTGACGCCCGCAGCCAGGGTCGAGGCCTGTGGTCGGCATGCCAGTGACCGCCGGATCGTGCGGGTCGGCCCCAGCACCAGCTGTCGCCGTCTGGCCCCACCCCGATGTCGCTGTTCGACGGTGGCCTGCGTTCCTGATGTGGCCACGCGGTAGCGTCGGGGGCATGGGCACCCGGAGTGGAGCATGACCACGCTGGCCGAGCGTCTCGGCTTCACCAGTGACGACCGGATCCTGATCATCAACTGTGACGATCTGGGGATGTGCCACGCCGCCAACGAAGGTGTGTACGAGTCCATGCGTTCGGGCCTGGCCACCAGCGCCTCACTCATGGTCCCTTGCGCCTGGGCACGCCAGGCGTCGGCCGGCTACATGGGTGAGGACGTGGGCGTGCACCTCACGCTCAATTCGGAGTGGGACACCTACCGGTGGTCGCCCATTACTTCGGCACCCTCACTGCTCGATGGCGACGGCGGATTTCCCCGAACGGTGGCCGACACGTGGGATCACGCCGACCTCGACGAGGTGCGCCGCGAACTTCGGGCCCAGGTGGAGCGGGCCGTGTTGTGGGGTTTTGATGTGAGTCATCTCGACAGCCACATGGGCACCCTGCAGCTACGTCCCGAATTTTTCGATATCTACCTCGAACTGGCTGTGGACTTCGGCCTGCCGCTGCGTTTGTCGGGGGCCAGTACCGAACACCACATCGGCTTCCCCTTCCGGCGGCTTGCCGCCCAGGAAGGGGTGCTGTTCCCCGACCATTTCGTCTACACGCCCGGGGTGGGGGCCCGACGAGCCGTGGAAAAGGCCCTGTTCGCACTACCGGCCGGCGTCACCGAGTTCTACGCCCATCCAGCCACCGACACCCCCGAACTGCGGGCCCTTGCGCCCGACTGGGCCCGCCGTGTCGACGACCACCACCTGCTCGCCCACGACACCGGGTTCAAGGCCATGGTGGAGCGCAGCGGCGCCAAGCTCGTCGGCTACCGCCTGCTGCGCGACGCCATGCGGGCTGGCTGAGCGCCTGCGCGCACCAGGCAGCCGCGCACACGAGGCACCTGCCCACGTCAGGCGCCTGCGCACACGAGGCAGTCGCTGACTGTCAGCCGCCAGCCGATTCGTCGGCGTCGCCAGGAGCCAGCACCTTTGTGTAGGAACGAAAGCTGCGGGATCGTCTGGCGCCCAGTTTGGCGTAGAACCGCACCGGCCCGACCCAGCTGATCTCCACATCTGCGAGGCCGGCCACCATCACGTCAGTGGCCACCGCTGACACCAACGCCGAGCCCACTCCCCGGCTCTGACAGGACGGATCGATACCCACGGGCCCCAACCAGCCCGTGCGCAGCACCGAATGGGCACAAAACCCCACTGCCACCGGGTCGTTGTCGGCGTCGGGCCCCACCGCAGACACGAAGGCCCCGTGCGCACAGGCAGCGGCCACCCCGAGGTCGAACTCCACCAGCCACTGGGGCCAGGTGGCCTCCACCAGTGATCGCGCTGCGGCGACGTCACGGTCATCGGTGAGGCGGCGCACCACCACGGCGTCGGGAGCCGGCGCACGAAAGGCACTGGTCAGTGCCATGTTGATCTCGCTACCCGTGGATCGGTACCCGGTGGACTCGGCCAGGCACTGGGCGGCAATGTTGCTGGCGTCCACGCCGGGCCACAGGTAGATCGGGGCCTCGGCGGCCAGCACCGACACCGACGCTCCCTGGGCCACCATCCACTGCTCGGCGGCACGCACCAGCCAGGCCCCCAGCCCGCGTCGTCGGGACTCAGGGTGCACGGTCACCAGCCGGACATGTCCCACCAGCATCGCATCACCATTGGGCTGCCCGTCGTCGGGCTCGGCCACGGCGTGCGTAGCAACGGCGGGGGCGTGGGTGGCGCTGCGCAGGCCGCTCATGCCTGCGCACCACAACAGCAACCACCCCGGCCCCATCAGGCGTGGCCAGCACCACCCCGGGGTCGTCGAAACACACGCCGGCCAGTTCGTCAGCAGTGAGTGGCTCGTCGGGGGCCGACAGGTTCCACAGCGCGGTGAGGTCCTCGATGCGCTCGGGCCCCCACACCTCGGGCGTCATGGCAGACGTCACCGCAGACCGGAAAACAGGTCGTCTTCGGGGACGGTGGTGTGCACACGAGACTGGGCCAGGATGTAGTCGTCGAACGGGTGGACGGTGCGGGCAACGTCATCGGGCAGGCCGAACCAGAACGGTGAGGTGGGGTCGATCTGGGTGGCATGGGCCAACAGGGAATCGCGTCGTACCTCCCACCACGGTTCGATGGGCACCGACGTGGTGATGCGGTCGTCCTGGTCGGGACGCTCGAACCATTCCTCGGTGAAGGGTGACTCGAGACCCATCTGCACAAACATGTTGTGGGTTGCCTGCAGCCGGGCCCGTGACCACACCACGTAGTACAGCTTCGACGGGGTCCACGGATCGCCGGCATCGACGTAGGCGTTGGCATCACCAGCCAGGTCGAACGCAGCGACCGAGATGTCGTGCACCCGCAGGTGATCGGGGTGCGGGTAGCCGGTCTGGTCGTCGTTGTAGGTGACGATGACCTGGGGTCGGTGGCGGCGGATCGACGCCACCAACGCCCCCACCGACTCATGCATCGGAGCTGCCCAGAATGCTCGAGGGTGCTCGTTGGAGGGCGATTCCGGCATTCCCGAGTCGCGGTACCCCAGCATTTCCACCTCGTCGTACCCGATGATGGCCACCGACGCCGCCAACTCTGCGGCGCGCACTTCGGCCAGGTTGGCCCGCACCTCGGGACGCTCCATGGCCGGGTTGTGGATGTCGCCTTCCTCACCGCCGGTGGCACACACCAGCACCGACCGGATGCCCTCGGCGTGGTAGCGGGCCACGGTGGTTGCCCCCTTGGACGCCTCGTCGTCGGGATGGGCGTGCACCGTCATCAGACACAGACCATCTTCTGTGGACCCAAGGCTCATGGCAGGCAAGCTACCGCCCCACGGGGGTACCACGGCCAACCGCACCGACCCGATCCCGCAGTTCCACCCACCGAGCTGCGGCGTTGGCCGATAGGGTTTGGCCCAGGAGCAACGCTGATGGACGCGATTTCATGGCAGTGGATCTGGCTGGCACTGGGCATTGTGCTGCTCATCACCGAGGTCGCCACCACGGCGCTGGTGGTGCTGCCTTTGGCCATTGGCGCCTTCGCCGCCGCGATCGTGGCCTTCTTCGGTGGCCCGGTGGACCTGCAGTTCGTGGTGGCCGCAGCGGTGTCGGTGGTCAGCTTTGCCGGTATACGGCCATTGGCCAAGCGGGTCAACAAGGCCGGTCAGGTTGAGGGCATCGGGGCCCACCGACTGACCAACTCCCGGGGTGTGGCCATCACCGACATCGACCGCAGTGGAACCGGGATGGTGCAGATCGAAGGTGAGCAGTGGCACGGGGCCACCGTTGATGACCACTGCATCGCCGAGGGCAGTGCCGTGCGCATCCTGCGGGTTGAGGGTTCCAAGGTGATGGTGGTGCCGTACGTGGAGTCCACCGGGCTCGACGACCCCCTAGCCACCGATCGGCCGAGCGGCCAGGCCAACGAACAGGCCAGCGACAGCGAACAGGCCAGCGACAGCGACAGCGACGACGTCACAATGCGTGACCCTGATGAGGAGAAACCATGAGTACCCCCGTGATCGCCCTGGCCGTCGTGGCCCTGGCCGTCGTGTTGATCTACCTGCTGGCCGGGGTGCGCATCGTGCGCCCCTACCAAAAGGGCATCGTCGAGATCCTGGGTCGGTACCGCGACACCGTGGATCCGGGCCTGCGACTGATCCTCCCGGCGTTTTTCAAGCTTCGCGTCGTCGACATGCGCGAGCAGGTGGTGGACGTTCCCCCGCAGGAGGTCATCACCAAAGACAACGTGGTGGTGGCCGTTGACGCCGTGGTGTACTACGAGCCCACCGACCCCAAGCGGCTGGTCTACAACGTTGCCGACTTCATGTTGGCCGTCACCAAGTTGGCCCAGACCAACCTGCGAAACCTCATCGGCGACATGGATCTCGACTCTGCGCTCACCTCACGGGACCAGATCAACACCACGCTGCGCAACATCCTCGACGAGGCCACCGACAAGTGGGGCGTGCGGGTTGGCCGTGTGGAAATCCAGCGCATTGACCCACCGGTGGATGTGATGAACGCCATGCATGAGCAGATGAAGGCCGAGCGCACCCGACGTGCCGTGGTGACCCAAGCCGATGGCCAGCGAGAGGCCGCCATCGCACGGGCCGAGGGCGAGAAGCGCTCAGCCATCCTCACCGCCGAGGGATTGCGCGAACGCCAGATTCTCGAAGCCCAGGGCGAGGCCGACGCCATCCGGGCCGTGGCCGATGCCGAGGCCTTCCGCCTGCGCACGGTGGCTGAGGGCGAGGCCGATGCCGTCACTTCGGTGTACGGCGCCATCAAGGCTGCCGCTCCCACCAACGAGCTCATCGCCATCAAGTACATCGAAGCCCTGCGGTTCATCGCCGACGGCCGGGCAACCAAGATCTTCCTGCCCACCGAAACCGCCGGGGTGATGGGATCCATCGCCGGGATCGCCGAGCTGTTCGCCTCCAACAACAACGACGACGACAACCGGCAATCGGGTGCCGGCCCGGTCAGCGGCTTTGGAGATGGGTCGGTGCGCACCGCCGCCGAGATTGTGGAGCCAGGTCCGAGCTAGCTGTTGTGCGGGGGTCAGCCTGCGGTGGATCAGCTGCTGCCGACCACGTCGTCCCATGTGCGCCGAGGATCGTCGGTGGTTCCCACTGGGGTGAGTTCCATCGACCCGGAGTCGGGATCGATGCGCAGATCCCAGCCGAGGATCCTGGCCAGGATCTGTCGGCCCTCATCGGGTCCCGACGCGATGAGCTGGTCGCCTGCCCTCAACACCACAGCGCCACGAGGGCGGTAGAAATACCGCCCCCCGCGCTGCACGGCCAGCACCGAAAAGCCGGGTTCCAGATTGAGGCGCAAATCACCCAGGGCGGCGCCGTCAGCCCGGGCACCCTCTGCCACCGGAAGCTTCACCACCACCTCGTCGGTCTCACCGAGGGCGATGCTCAAGATGGGGTGGACGTCCTCTTGCTGCTCAACCAGCCACACCATCTGCTGGGCGGCGTCGCCGATGTCCTCAGCGGCCTGCGACAGGTGCAGCAGACCCCGCAGCGGTGACGGGTCGAGGTCGTCGCGGGCGGCACGCAGCACCCACACCTCGAGTCGGTCCTTCATCTCATCGAGCCGGTCTTCGAGGTGTCGCACCTCAGCGGCCAGGCCCTGGTCACGAAACACCAGTGCCGAGTAGGCCAGACCCACGGCCACCTCGGAGATGTTCTTCATTTCCACCAGGGTGTCCACCGCCCGGTCGAGGTCGCTGAGGATGCCGCCGGCCGGTGGCTGGGGCGGATCCCAGCGCGGGGCGTCGGCCAGTTCGCGCACTCGCTCGATGCCGGCGGCCGGGCCCTCGAGGAACAACACATCGCTGGGCCTGAGGATCTCATCACCCTCGACATCGGTGATCCAGGTTCGGCCCCGCCGGATCGCCACCACCCGCATGCCGGTGGCCACCGGGAGCTCGAGGGCGAACAGCGGACGGTTGGCCATGTGCGACCCGTCGCGCACCAGTACCCGATGCGACACTTCCTCAGCCGCCGACAGGTCGGCCACCAGTTCACGCGGGATGCCCAGACGATGGGTCACGATGCGGGCGATATTGACGGCATTGTTGGAGATGCGCTCGATGGACTCGATGACCTGCAGCACCGACGACATCGCCTCGGCATCACGGGGATTTCGCACCGCCAGGATGCACACGGCACGCATGTCGTGCACCAGGCCGCTCATGGCAACTTCAAGTTCGGCCACCTCCTCGGCCATCTCGGGGTCGCCGAAGTACAGCGCTGCGTAGGCGAGGTCCACCATGAGCTCGGAGGTGTCCTTGGCCTCGGAGAGCATGGTGCGGAGGTTGCGAGGTCTGTCATCCATGTGGTGTTTCACCCCTGGGGGTACTTCGAGCATACGACGCCCGATGGGTTGGGACTGCGGTCATGTCACAAACACGACCACAGCGAAGATGAACGAGAAGCTGCCCACCAGGTCGATCGACGAGGTGACCAGCGGAATACCGATGTTGTCGGGGTCGAGACCCAGCCGGTATGAGGCAATGGCACCCCAGTAGGCCACGACCACAGCCATGGTGGTGGCCAGCAGGCCTCCGAGCAGGGCCACACCCAGCATGGGCAGTGCTCCGGGACTGGGCAGATCGATGACCAGGGCGGCCAGGTCGGCGACCACCGACGCCAGCGCGAACACCGGCACTGCCAGCAGGTACGCCAGGGCGATGTCGGCACGCGCCCCCACGCCGGGAAGCGTGGTGGGCCCGATCACACCCAGATGGAGCTTGGTGGTGAGGCGGCTGGACAGCATCCCGCCGATGGCACCGGCACTGGCCAAAAACGGCGGCACCAGGGCAAGCAGCGCCGGATAGGTCAGCAATGAGTTGAACTGGCCCTCGAGAGCGAGACCGGCAAACAGGCTGAGCAGCCCGCCCATGACCACCACCACCATGGCCTCACGCAGGATGCCCCGCAGTTGGTCGCGCCCCCAACGCATGGCGGCAACGACTGCCACCACCGCACCGGTCACCGCCACCACCGCCACCACATTGGTCACCGCCGCGCTCGATACCACGAAGGTGGCGATGAACAACGCCGGGAGGGTGACCATGTCGCCTGATGCGGTGACCAGCGGGGCCATCACGTTGTCAAAGTCCCATCCGGCGCGCACCGACGTCTCAGCCAGAGCCACCGTGAGCACCAGCACCACGGCCGACGACAGCAACCCGCCGACGATCGAAATGGTGATGAAGTCGGCCACCGAGATGGCACCTTCAACACCGAACCCGGCCGACAGCGCACTGGCCAGTACGGCCAGCACCACCGAGGCAAAGATGCTCAGCACGCCGGCAGCGAGCACGTTCTGGCCCAATACCGAGTCGGTTCGGGTGGTGAGTCGGTAGGTACCGGTGTGGATCGAGGTCCCCAGCCGGCTGCCCATGGCTCCAAAGATCGTGCCCGCAACGCAATGGCAGCCGGGATCAGCACCAGCAGGCCAGGCAGACGTTCGAGGGTCTCGTTGATGCCACCCAGGGTGAGACCGGCGACCAGCGACGCCACCAACCCGACCATGAGCGCGGCAAAACCCTGACGGGCGGCGGCGGGATCAGAACCAAGCAGGCTCCGCCAGCGCGCTGCGGACGCTGGGGTGGCTGGCACGCACCGAACCTAGTGCCGATGGACACCCGGGAATGGGAAGCGACCGTGAACGTCGGCACACACTCCGGTTGCAGTCAGGCCGTTCAGCGACAGGCCACTCAGCGACAGGCCACTCAGCGACAGGCCACTCAGCGACAGGCCACCTAGCGACAGGCCACTCAGCGACAGGCGTTGACCATGGTGCCGATTCCCTCGATGCCCGAGGTGACAACGTCGCCGGGCTTGAGGAAGGTACCGGTCGCCATGCCAACGCCGCTGGGAGTTCCAGTGAAGATGATGTCGCCGGGCTGAAGGCTGAGAATCCCCGACAGGTACGACACGAGGTAGGGAACGTTGAAGATCAGCTGCGACGTGCGGGCGTCCTGACGGCGATCGCCGTCCACCTCGCACCACAGCCTGATGTCATCGGGATCGTCAAAGGCATCAACAGACACCAGCACTGGCCCGATGGGACCATACGTATCGCGTGACTTGCCGAGGTCGAAATGTGGTGGGGATGCCGCAAACTGCAGGGCACGATCGGAGATGTCCTGACCGATGGTGAGCCCGGCCACGTGGTCCCAGGCGTCATCGGCGGCGATGTCGCGTCCACCGGATCCGATCACCACCACCAACTCGACCTCCCAGTCCGCCGAAGTGCTGTTGAGTTCGATGTCGTGGTCAGGCCCCACCAGACAGGTCGGGAACTTGGTGAACACCAGGGGACTGGCCGGAAGGTCGACGTTGGACTCGGCTGCATGAGCGAGGTAGTTCAGGCCCACGGCGAAGCAATTCACAGGGCGGGGCACCGGAGGGCCGACCCTCCGGTCGGCCCGGGCATCGGCGAGGGTGCCATCGGCAACAGCTCCCGCCAGCCCACGTGCCGCCTCATGCAGGGCGGCAGGATCTGCCAGCGCCACCATGGGATCTGACGACAGTCGGTGGTCAGTCAGCCTGGCCAGGTCGTAGCAGTTGTCGTCAGGGTCGAGAAGGGTTGCACGACCCGACACATTTGCGAATCGAAAGGCCATGACGTCATCTCCTGGGTCGTTGAACTGCTCGTAGGTCCGGTCCCCATGGCCGAGCTGGCAAAAAATCCCCGTCCGCGAGGGGGCCGTTAGCCTTCGGCGCCGGAACCTTCGTCGGAAGGCTCGGCGACAGCCTCGTCAGCCACCTCAGACGTCGACTCCTCACTTGCGTCGGCGACGGCCTCTACGACAGCTTCATCAGCCACCTCAGACGTCGGCTCCTCAGTTGCGTCGGCGACGACCTCTACGACCTCGTCAGCCACCTCAGGTGTGGACTCATCAGTTGCCTCGGCGTCGGCGACAGCTTCGGTGTCGGTGTCGGTGTCGGCGTCGGTCCCAGCCACCTCGGCATCACCAACGTCTGACGTCGACTCGTCGCCCGAACCCGCAGCCGGCTCGCCAGCCTTGACCCGGCGCAACTCCTCGACGGTGTCGCGGTACTCCTGTTCGGCGGCGGCGATGTCCTCGCGTGATCCCCCGCCGCTACTGAGCTCTTTGAGCCTGACGGCAGCTTTGTCCTTGGTGATTTCGGCCTGACGGACGCGCTGACGCTCGCGCTCGACCTCTTTTTCGGCCGTCAGGTAGGCGTTGAACAGGATCAGTTCAGGCGGCGTGGTGATGGTGGCCAACTCGACCACCGGGGCCTGCGACGGCCCCTTTGGACCCCGGGGTCGCTGGGAGTTGGGTCGCGAAGGCGTGCGACGGGGCGAGGACGAAGACTCGGTCATGGCGTCAGTCTGTCAGTTGGGTGCATCGGGGTGCCATATGCATGAACCGGCGGGGAACCTTGCGCCGTGAAGCCTGCAGTGTGCGCCACCGTCCAATGCATGACCCCTCCATGGGATAGAACGTGACGGTGATCAACGTTGAACAGCGTGATGATGTAGCCGTGGTGCGGTGGGATGACACCGAAAACCGGTTCAACCGGCCGAGTGTCGACCGGTGGCACGCCGTGCTCGACGAGACTGGAGGCCGTGAACGGACCACTCGCAGTGGTGGTGACCGGAACCGGCAAGTTCTTCTCCAATGGCCTGGACCTGGATGCATTTGCCGCCGACCCGCCTGCGGCCGCTGGCGTGATCGACGACGTCCACCGACTGCTTGGCCGGATGCTGATGTTCCCGGCCTACACCGTGGGTGCGCTCAACGGGCACACCTTTGCCGGGGGCGCCATGCTGGCGTGCACCTTCGACAGCCGGGTGATGCGCAACGACCGTGGGTACTGGTGCCTGCCCGAGGTGGACCTGGGTCTGCCGGTGACACCGCAGATGTTTGCCGCCGTCACCGCACGCCTGTCCACAGCCACAGCCGCCGAGGCACTCAACACCGGTCGTCGGTACACCGCCGATGAAGCCCTGGCCGCCGGCATCGTCGAACACACTGCCGCCGAGACCGAGGTGGTCGATGCCGCCGTGGCAATCGCCGCAGCACTTGCGGCCAAGGACCGCACGGTGATCGCCGAGCACAAGCGTCTGCTGTTCGCCGATGCCGCCCGGGCCTGCGGCCACGACTGCTGACGTCGCCCGCTAACGAAAGTCCCGACTCGACAGCACCGGAGTCCCGTCGGTCACTTCCAACGCCATGAGCCGCTCGGCGATCACGTTGATCACTCCTTCGGCCGACTCCACCCGGCCCCGCACCAGTAGTGCCGCCGCCCCGCGGGCCACGGTGCGATGGTGCAGCCAGCACCCCTTGGAACAGATGACGTTGACGAAACCGGTCTCGTCTTCGAGGTTGATGAATGTGGTTCCACCGGCCGTGGCTGGACGCTGACGATGGGTGACCACCCCGGCCACCCACACCCTTGAGCCGTGGGCCACGTCGGCCAGATCGGCAGCGGTGCGTACCCCGGCTTCGACCAACGCTTCACGCAGGAATCTGGTGGGATGACCGCCGGGCGACACCCCGGTGGCCCACAGATCGGCCAATGACTCCTGACGGGCGTCCATGACCGGAAGCGGCGGGGGCTCGGCCCCGGTGATGATGCCGGCCAGGTGGTCGGGGCCGCCCTGGGCCACCGCCCCCACCGCCCACAGGGCGCGCCGGCGATCCAGCAGTTTTCCGGTGCGATCGGTCAACGAGGCGAAGGCTCCGGCGGTGGCCAGCGCCTCGAGGGCGTCACGACTGATGGTGACCCTGCGTTGCACGTCCTCGAGCGACGTGAACTGGCCACGTCGGTTGCGTTCGGCCACCAGCCGTTCGGCCACGTCTGTTCCAAGGTGGCGCACCGATGACAGGCCCAGGCGAACCATGGGCTGGGGTCCGGGACGGAAACCACCGTTGATCGATGCCGCCGCTGCCGCAGCGGCGTCGGCGGCCGACTCGGCGAACTCGGCGGCTGACCCATTGGACGACGGATGCCGACGACGGGCGTCGTTGCGGGCCCGATCGCATGACTGCGACGGGTCGTTGTCCACCGCCCCGGGAAAGGCATCGGCGACCAGATCGGCGGCGACCTGCTGCATCCCGGCCAGTGATGCACCCCCCTCGGGCCAGGCGAGGCAGGCCTGCACCTGTGAGGCGTTGATGTCGGGGGTACGCACCTCGACGCCGTGGCGACGGGCATCGGCCACCAGCGAATGGGGTGAGTAAAAACCCATGGGCTGGGCGTTGATCAGCGCAGCACAAAAGACCGCCGGATAGTGCAGCTTTATCCAGGCACTGGCGTAGACCAGATAGGCGAAGCTCACCGAGTGACTCTCGGGAAACCCGAAGTTGGCGAACGCTGCCAGCTTGTCCCAGATCTGCTCGGCGACCGGCCCGGTGACGCCGCGGGCGGCCGCCCCGTCACAAAAACGCTGATGGAGTCGTTCCATGCGCTCGCTGGAGCGCTTGGATCCCATGGCCTGGCGCAACTGGTCGGCCTCGGCAGGAGTGAAGCCGGCAACATCAATGGCCATCTGCATGAGCTGTTCCTGAAACAACGGAATGCCCAGGGTCTTGCCCAGCGAGTTCTCCAGCAGCGGGTGCAGGTAGGTAACCGGCTCAAGGCCGTTGCGACGACGGATGTAGGGATGCACCGACCCACCCTGGATGGGGCCCGGCCGGATGAGCGCCACTTCCACCACCAGGTCGTAGAACCGGCGGGGCTTGAGGCGGGGAAGGGTGGCCATCTGGGCCCGGCTCTCAACCTGGAACACCCCGATGGAGTCGGCCCGGCACAACATGTCGTACACGGCATCGTCCTGGTCGATGGTGGCCAGATCCACGGTCACACCATGGGCCTCGCCCACCAGGTCCACCGCCCGGTGCAGGGCGTCGAGCATCCCGAGGCCCAGCAGGTCGAACTTCACCAGACCCACCGCAGCGCAGTCGTCTTTATCCCACTGCAACACACTGCGGCCGGGCATGGTGGCCCATTCCACCGGGCACACCTCCACCACCGGCCGGTCACAGATCACCATGCCGCCGGAATGGATGCCCAGGTGCCGCGGCGCGTGTTCCACCTGACGGGCCAGCTCGAGCACCGCCTCGGGCGGCCACCCGCGCTCCCGGCAGCACCCCGGCGGCAGCGGCAGCTGCTTGGATCCAGCAGGTTCACCGGCCTGTTCGCCCAGCGAATGCCAGCGGTCGAACTGGCGGGACCAGGCGTCGGCCTGGCCGGGGGCATGGCCCAGCGCGCGGGCCATGTCGCGCACCGCCGAGCGTGAACGGTAGGTGATGACGTTGGCAACCTGGGCGGCATGGTGCCGACCGTGGCGCTCGTACACGTAGGCGATGACCTCGGGCCGCCGGCCGCTTTCGATGTCGATGTCGATGTCGGGCGGACCGTCACGCTCAGGAGACAAGAAGCGTTCGAACAACAGACCCAGCCCAACGGCGTCCACGTTGGTGATCCCGATGGCGTAACAGACCGCTGAGTTGGCTGCGCTGCCCCGACCCTGGCAGTAGATGTCGTTGGCCCGACAGAAGTCGACAATGTCGGACACCACCAGGAAATAACCGGCGAACCCCAGCTGGTCGATGACGGCGAGCTCGTGGTCGAGCTGGGCCCAGGCCCGTCGCACCGATGCATCCCCACTGTGGTTGTCGGGTCGGGGGCCGTACCGTCGCGCTGCGCCAACGTCGACCAGTTGGCGGAGGTACCCCATCTCGTCGAGGCCATCGGGGCACGGGAACGGAGGCAGCGCTGGAGCGACCAGCGACAGGTCGAACGCACACGCCAGACCCAGCTCCCCGGCCCGTTCAACCACACCGGGCCAACGGGCGAACCGCCGGGCCTGCTCGGCACCCGACCGCAGGTGGGCGGTGGCGGCTGCCGGGAGCCAGCCGTCGAGTTCGTCCAGGCTGCGACGAGCGGCCACCGCTGCCATGGCCGTGGCCAGTCGGCGCTCACCGGGGGTGGCGTAGTGGGCGTTGGTGGTGGCCACCAGATCGGCGCCGGCCCGCACTGCCATCTGGGCCAGTGCATCGTTGCGAACGCTGTCGAGGGGTTGGCCGTGATCCCACAACTCCACGGCCACGTGGTTGGCGCCGAAGGCGCGCCGCAACCGGGCCAGCTCGTCGGCTGCCGCTGACGGTCCGAAGTGTTCCAGTGCCATGGGGACCGACCCCTTGCGGCACCCGGTGAGCACCAGCCAATGGCCCTGATCAGCAACCGCAGCGGCGGTGCCACCCACAGCTGCGAGGTCGGCCACCGTGGCCACCGGGGCCCCCTTGGCGCCGCGCAGTTGGGCTTCGCTCACCGCACGCGACAGCAGTGCATACCCGCGAGGGTCACGGGCCAGGATCACCAGATGGTTGTCGCCCACGGTGACCTCGGTGCCCAACACCGTGGGCAGTCCCAGCTCACGGGCGGCAGTGGCAAACCGGACCGAACCGTAGAAACCGTCGTGGTCGGTGACCGCCAGCGCATCAAGGCCCAGACGCACTGCCTCAACGGCCAACTGCTCGGGCGACGACGCCCCGTCGAGGAAGGAAAAGTGTGAATGGGCGTGCAGTTCGGCGTATCGCACCGATGACCGGCCGCGCACCACTGCCGGCGCTTCATAGGGGCCTCGCTTGCGGGACCATGCCGGAGCGTCACCGCCATCACCGACTGGAGCACCATCGATTGGAGCGTCACCTGCTGGAGCACCACCTGCTGGAGCACCACCTGCTGGAGTTGCGCTGTCAGGCCGACCGCCAGCCGGCGGGTCTGACAGGCGGCGTTCGAGTTCGCTCCACGGCACCGCCGGATTTCTTTGTTCCCAACCCATGGGGTCAGTGTATCGAACGTATGTTCGATACACCAGTGGCACTCACTCATGGTGTTGCGCCCACGCCAGTCCCCATTGTCGTCGCCGGGTGCGACACCAATCCATGAACAACACAGGCAAGTTCACCAACAGCACAGGCTGTCACTGGCAGCACACGCTCAGTCGCTCAGTCGTAGGTTGCCTCGCACCACCACCGGCCGCCCTCACAGGCCACCAGCAGCGGTGGTCCTTCCACACATTGAATCTGCAGACGGGCCCGTCTCCTGTGCGCCACAGGATCCCACCACCGTTCGTCGACCGGCCACGGACCGGCCCACGCCACCACCTGTTGGGTGTGTCCGGGCCGACCCACATGGGCCGGAGGGGCGCTGAGGTGTGAGCGACCGTCCACGCACACCACCGCACCCTCGGCATCACGCACCTCGACTGCCCACGGGGGGTCGTGCACCAGTGCAGGCGCTGGCGGAGGCACCGACCCAGGCCACGGGGCCGCCAGACCCGGCATCCCCCCTGTGTCCACAGCCGCCACCACACCAGCTGGCACCCTCACCACCTGCTCGGCTGGGCTGCGCCCGCCGCGCCGACCCGGCATGGCGACTGATCCCGGCCCCAACAACGCATCAACGCGCGCCACCACCCGGGCCGCCCGCTGGTCAGCAGCAGTCTCCTCACCCCAAAAACCCAGCTGGCGTCCCGTGGCAGCCACCACCTCGCCGGGCACCAGCCGCAACCGCACCACCCCGGCGGTGGGACGGGCGGCCACCGGACCTGACAACCAGCCATCGAGTTGCCATCGGATCCGATCCACCAGACCGGCCGACGATGCGTCATAACGCCACAACCTGGAACATGCCTCACCGTGATCGGTCTCGAACTCCACAGACACCACCGACGTGGTGGATCCCCGTGACGCCAAACGGTGATGGAAATCGTCGGCCAGAGGTCGGGCAGCGAAGGCCAGGGCATCGGCACGTTCCACCGGTGGGTCCAACGTGGCCACCACCACCAACTCCGGGGCTGGGACCTCAGCAGCAGCCGGTCGATCGTCGACACCACGGGCCAATGCGTGGACCATCACTGCCGGACCGCCAAAACGCGCCAGCACGTCGGCGGGTTCCAGCGAGGCGAACGCCCCCACCGTTCCCAACCCCAACCGTCTCAGCAGATTGGCCAGACCGGGGTCCACCCCGGCCACCACACCGGGGGATGCCAGTACCGCCACCGGCAATGCCGACAACGCATGCGCCGTGCCGCCAACGGGTACCACCAGCGGCGTGTGACCAACCGTCAGGTGGGCGGCCACCAACCGGCTACCCACCGCCCCGTCAGCCACCGCCACGCGCACCCAGCCCGGCCATCCCATGTCTGCGAGCACGACATCAACGGCATCGGCCACCTGATGGGCAAGGGAAGCCTCGGCATCGCCGACGCCACCGGGCGGAGCGAAGTACCGGGCCGGGCCCCGAGATGCCAGCACACAGTCGCCGGGGTGTCCCACCTCCACGGTGGGACTGAACGCCATCACCGCCGCAACCACCGGTTCAAATGTCGCTGCCAACGACCGGTCATCGAACGGCAGGAGTTCGATGTCAGGACAGCGGCTCTGGGCCTCACGGCGGCGTTGACCGACGGCCACCCCGGCACCCGTTGCCACTGGGGTTGCTGCCACCACACGACCTGAACGCACCACCGCCGTCGGCGCATCCGGCGCAGCCCCGGCAGCGATCACCGGCCACTGGTCGCACCACACCGCCAACGCCCGCAACGGACCGGGAGAGCCGGCAGAACCGGCAGCACCGGCAGGACTGCGTTGGTTCATGATCCCCGGCCTGGCCACTCCAGCACCGTGGCGCCTTCATCAGATGCGCTCCTATCAGATGGACCCGCATCACATGCGCCCGCATCACATGGACCCGCATCGTCCAGGCCTGCGATGGGGGGATCGGCGGCACACACCCCACCGTCGTCACCGGGCAGCCACAGCCAGTGCTGTTGGCGCCGAGCGGCGCTCCCCCGGCCGCTGCGCTCCACCGCCATCCGCCGGCGTCGCAAATGGCCGTACCCGCGATCCAGCCCGTCCCATTGCGAATCCACCACCTTGAGTCGCACACTCGGCTCGAACCCGACGATCTCCCATCGCATGGTCACCACCACGTTGCCGCGCTCACGCGCCAACGTGGCCAGGCGGCGACCCACCCCGGAGGCCAGACCCCCCGATCTGCTGCCAGGTCTGCCACCAGAACTCCTGCCAGAGTTCCTGCCAGGCCTGCCGCGATCAGTTTTCTGGCCAGTTCGACCACCACCGTCAGGTGCCGCCACCACCAGCACGTCCACCCCTGCAGCCAGTGCCCCTATCACCCGGGGCCAGTCGGCCGTCGGCACGCGATCGACCAGCAGCACACGTCCGGGATCCAGGCCGCAGGCCAACAATGCCCCCAGACCCAGATCGCCCATCCCCACCACGGCTACCCACGAACCGGCCTGCGATGCCGCTGCCACCATGGTCAGGGCCAACGAGGTGGCACCGGCACCATCGGCGGCATCCACTGCCACCGTGGTGCCACGCACCATCCCGCCCTCGGGGAACAACTTCTCCATGGCATCGGCCACCGGCAGGGTGTGACGCACCAGTGCCGAGGGGGCGACAAGCACCGAAGGATCGATCAGTGCTGAATCGAACACCTGTTCGGGCATGGACCCGTTCTAGCGGACCACGCAGGACGAATCCAGTGGATGATCAGCGCAGGCCCACAACGACCCGCAGGTCGCCAACCGGTGTCAGGCCTCGGGGGCCTCGGCGTCGACGGCGTCGTCGGTGGTGAAGTCGGCCAGGGTCGGCACCGTCACCCCGGGGCGGTAGTACGTGAACAGGTCCTCGATGAGTTCACGAAGGCCGGCGCCATCTCCCCGAGCCAGCTCCACCGTGATCACATTGCCGTTCACGTGGACCCGTTCCACGTCACCGGTGGCGAAAAGCTGACGGGCAAGTTCGTCCACCGGGCGGACCGCCAGCGGGTCGGGGACCGAGGTGTAACTCTCGTGCGCCATACCTGACAGCACCCGATTGGTGGAAAAACGCACCACACCGGAACGCTTGGACGAATCCTGAATGACCGTAACGGGCTGACCCATGCGGCGAATCTAGTGCCGCTGCGTCAGGCGGCACCACCTCGCACGCCTTGCGGGGACGTGGCAGCCGCACGCCAGGTGCCCACGGCCAGAGCGATCGACACCGCTGCCAGCACCACGTGGACCACCACGAAACCCAACGAACGCCACGCAAGCGTGATCTGCACGGCACGCACAATCCACACCGCAACAGTGACCCCAGCCGCCACCCGCCACACCATGGCCACCAGTGGCGGCGGCGTCGTCCAGCCCCGGGCGGCCACCACCACCAGGCCCAGGGCGGTGGCCACGGCCAGCACGAGCAACACCACCGACAGCGTGACGCTCACGGTCACTGCCGATTCGTCACCCCGAGCCAGATTCACCAAACGCTGCACCCACACAAAAGCGGTGAAGGCCACGAATCCGGCAACCACGAACCTGTCTGTTCGGCGCATGAGGGAAGGCTACGCCCGACCCACGACATCGAGGCCATCGAAACGGGCCATCAACATCGGGCCATCAACAGCGGGCCATCAACATCGGGTGCGACAGTGATACCGGCACGGCGAACGCCCGTATGGGCACACCGCAGCTTTGGGCGGTATCTTGACCACACAGTCAAGGACAACACTGCACCGCCAAAAACAACCTCGGGGAGCACCATGGCCGACATGCAGAGCGTCGAAGAGTTCCGTGACGAGGCGAAGAGCTTTCTGGACGCCAACGCCGAACTGCGTGACAGCGACGACAAGCCGTTCGTGTGGGGCGAAGGTGACGACGATGTCTCGCTGTTCGAAGAGATCGACCGCGACGTTGAGCTGGAACTGCTGGAAAAGGCCAAGCAGTGGCGAGCCACCCGTTTCGACAACGGGTACGGCTGGATCACCGGTCCGGCCGAGTTCGGTGGCCGTGACCTGACCAGCGCCCACGAGCGGGCCTACCAGAGCCTCGAGAGCCGCTACGCGCTGCCCAACATGGGGTTCTTCGGCATCGGCCTGGGCATGGTGGCCCCCACGATCCTGGCCCACGCCACCGATGAGGTGAAGCAGGCCTACCTCGAAAAGATGTACCGGGGTGACGTTGTCGGTTGCCAGCTGTTCAGTGAGCCGGGGGCCGGCAGCGATCTGGCCAGCCTGCAAACCAAAGCCGAGCGCGACGGCGACGAGTGGATCATCACCGGGCAGAAGGTGTGGACCTCAGGGGCGCACTACTCAGACATCGGCGAGATCATCTGCCGCAGCGACTCCGACCTGCCCAAGCACAAGGGACTCACCGGCTTCGTGGTGGACATGCATGCTCCCGGCGTGGAGATCCGCCCCCTGCGCCAGATGACCGGCGGCGCCTCGTTCAACGAGGTGTTCTTCAACGAGGTTCGGGTGCCCGACAGCTTCCGGCTGGGCGACGTGAACCAGGGCTGGACGGTGGCGCTCACCACCCTCATGAACGAGCGGGCCTCCATCGGCGGCGGCAGCGGCGGCGGCATGGGGCTGGCCAGCGTGACCCGCCTGGCCGAGCTGTGTCGGCATTTCGGCATCATCGACGATCCCATCGTGCGCCAAAAGATGATGGACGTGTACATCAACTTCCAGGTCAGCCGGTACACAAACCAGCGGGCCATGGACAAGATCAAAAAGGGCCAGCTGCCCGGCCCCGAGATGTCCATCGCCAAGCTGTCGCTGACCAACAACCTGTGGCGCACGGCCAACTTTGTGGCCGACATGCTCGGGCCACGCATCATCGCTGACACCGGTGAATGGGGAACGTTTGCCTGGGGCCAGTTCCTGCTCGGCGTGCCGGGCATGAAGGTGGCCGGCGGTACCGACGAGGTGATGAAGAACATCGTGGGCGAGCGCGTGTTGGGCCTGCCCAAGGATCCCGGGATCGACTCCACCACCGCCTTCAGGGACCTGCGGGTCGGCACCCAGGCCAACTAACCCTCACCCTGCCACCGCAGCGCCCCGGGGGAGGGGTCCGACCACGGCGATAGGGTCCAACCATGGGCTCGACCGATGCACCCCAAGGCCCGAAGGTCTTCAGCCGCAGGGACGCACTGAAACTCGGTGGGCTGGGGGTGATGGCCGCTGGTGCCCTGACGTTGGTCGGCTGTTCAACCTCGGACACCACCGGCGGGTCGGCGGGGGGCGCCAGTTCGACCACAGCGGCAACCACCCCACCGGCGCCGTCGTCAGGTGGGCTCTTGCTCCCCACTCCCATCGAGTTGCGAAGCACCGATGGGGTACTCGACGTGGCGTTCGTTGCTGCACCTGCGATGGTCCCGTGGCAAGACGGCACCCGGTACGCCCTCACCTACAACGGCATCTCACCAGGCCCCACCCTTCGTGCCCGTCCGGGCGACGTCATCAATGTGACGCTGCGCAACGAACTCGATGAACCCACCAATCTCCACACCCATGGGTTGCACGTGTCTCCCGAGGGCATCAGCGACAACGTGTTCATCATGATCGAGCCGGGTCAGGAATTCAGTTACCGGTACGAGATCCCCTCAGACCACCCGTCGGGCACGTTCTGGTACCACCCCCACCATCACGGCAACACCGCCCAGCAACTGTTCGGGGGTATGGCTGGCGCCATCATCATCGACGACGAAATCGACGACTCCGGGGCAATGGTCAACAGTTCCGAGCGAATGCTGATCCTCGCCGATCCCAACATCGGCGACAGTCCGGCGGTGGTGGACGCCACCATGCCCGAGCGGATGCAGGGCCGTCAGGGCGACGCCGTGCTGGTCAACGGAGTGCAATCGCCGACCATCGCTGCCACAACCGGCACCACCGAACGGTGGCGGATCGTGAACACGAGCCCATCGCGCTTTTACAACCTCACGATTGACGGACTGACGATGGTTCTGGTGGGTACCGATCAGGGCCGACTGCGCCAGCCCGAACCCGTCGACCAGATCGTGCTCACCCCGGGCCAGCGCGCCGAAGTCATGGTCGCTCTGACCGACCCCGGCACATTCACACTCGTCACCACCGAGGTGGACCGCGGCTCGATGAGCGGGGGGACGCTTGTGCCCCCGGCAGGCACGGTCACTGCCCTGCTGTCGGTCGAGGTGACCGGCACATCCGGTGCCCAGGCGCCACCACCACCCAGCCAACTCGACGGGCCCGATGAACGTGCCGACCTGTCGGTTGACTCGACACGGTCGATGAGCCTGGGTGGGTCAGGCATGGGCATGCGGTCTCTTGTCATCGACGGACAGTCGTTCGACATGGACGTCGTCAACATCACCACCACGCTCGGTACCACCGAGCGATGGACGATCACCAACCCATCCATGATGGACCACCCGTTCCACATCCATGTGTGGCCATTCAAGGTTGTGGAACGCAGCGACGGTGCCCCGCTGGACCCCGGATGGCGCGACACGGTGAACGTGCCGGCGGGCGGATCGGTCAGCATCGTCATGCCGTTTGAGGACATCAGTGGTCGCACGGTCTACCACTGCCACATCCTCGATCACGAGGACATCGGCATGATGGGCGTCATCGAGGTCGTCTGAGATCGTCCTAGGCGAACAGCGAGCCCTGTCCGCCGGGCTCGACACGGGGTTGCCCGGTCCACGGCAGGCCGTCCATGAACGACCACGACCGCCGGTGAATGGTGGTGGGCCCACGGCCGGCCAGCGACGCGCGGTGCTGGGCACACGGGTAACCCTTGTTGCGTTCGAAGTTGAACGCCGGATAGTTGTCGGCCTCGGCCACCATGATGCGGTCCCGGGTGACCTTGGCCACCACCGAGGCGGCAGCGATGGACAGGCTGGAGGCATCCCCGCGCACCACAGTGCGCACGTTCGGACCCCCGATGAAGTCCCAGTTGCCATCGAGCAACACCATGTCGGGGATCACCCCCAGCCCGTCGAGCGCCCGACGTGCCGCCAGACGCTGAGCCGCCGACATACCGAGCTGATCGCACTCGTCATGGGTGGCGTGACCCACCGACCACGCCTCTGCCCACGCCACGATCGGTTCGTACAGCGCCTCGCGTTCAGCTGGGGTGAGCAGCTTTGAGTCCCGTACCCGGGTGATGCGGCGGTCGTGGGGTGCCACCACCGCCGCCAGGGTGAGGGGTCCAGCCCACGCACCGCGCCCCACTTCGTCGATGCCCACCACCACCGCATGGCCGTCGGCCCAAAGTTCCCGCTCCAGTCCCAGACCGGGCGCCTTGCCCCGCAGCGACGGCCTCAGTCGTGCGCCTCGCTGGGTTCCCATCGACCGAACGCTACCGTCACCCCATGTCGGGGGCTGACACATCAGCCGCCCCCGGGCCGCCGGCCGTCCCGCAGTCTCGGGTCAGGTCAGGTTGCGTCCAGCTCGAGCCGGTCAATGACCGGTCGTTCGCTCTCATCGACAGCGGTGGTGGTGAACGCCTGGCACAACTCATGGGCCATCGCCGCAGTTGTGAGCCTCAGGCCGATGGCAAGGACATTGGCATCGTTCCAACGGCGGGCGCCGACGGCGGTGGCGGCGTCGACGCACAGCGCAGCCCGCACGCCGGGGACCTTGTTGGCTGCCATCGCCACGCCGGTGCCCGTCCAGCAGCACACCACCCCCATGTCGGCGTCACCCCGCGACACCGCACCACCCACCTGGTGACCCACCTGCGGCCATGGGGCGACCTCACCGGCTGGCTCGACCACCTCATGGCCCGCCGCCCGCAGCCAGGCTTTCACGGCATCAGGCGTGACGCCGTGCTCATCAGTTCCCACCGCTATGCGCATGAATGCAACCGTACCGGCGCCGGCCCAACTGACGACCGTGCCCACCGGGTTGCACCCTCTTGCCGGGGCTCCGACGGCTATAGTTTTGTTACATTAATTTTCCAATTCGTTCGCGAATTGCCGATCATCCTGGATGGATCATCGTGAGTCTCAACCGGTGGGAACGCATTTCAGCGCAGTTTTTCGAAACTGATGCGGATCGTCCGGTCGGCGAACGCCTGTGCGCTCTGGCCTGCATGGTGCTCAACACCCACTGTGCATCAGTGGGGCTGTTGAGTGGCAACCATCTCATCCCCGTTGCTGCCACCGATGACATCACCCAGGTTCTCAGCGACCAGCAGTTCACGCTCGGTGACGGACCGGTGTTCGAAGCCGCCCGGGCAGACACTCCCATTGTGGTCGCCGACCTGAGCAGCGCTGAAGCCGGATCAAGGTGGCCGGCGTTCGCTCCAGTGGCAACTGAATTGGGGGCCCAAGCCGCATTCGCCTTCCCGCTGCGGGTTGGTGCAGCACATCTGGGGGTGATGGCTGCCTACCACCACTCCCCTGTGATCCCGACCCCCGATGCTGTGGCCGATGCCATGGTGCTTGCCACCTTTGCCGCTGACGTGATGATCGCAATCCAGGCCGGCGAAGGGCAGCTCAGCGAGGTGCTCGCATCCAATTTCTCCACCGGCAGCGAGGTTCATCAGGCCGCCGGCATGGTGAGTGAACAGCTCGGCATCTCCATCGTGGAGGCCCTGGTTCGACTGCGTTCGTATTCCTATGCCTCGGGTAGGCCCCTCAGCGCCGTTGCCCGTAGTGTCGCCCAAGGCCACCTGTTTCTGGATCCCTAGGAGCGCTCGTGTCAGATTCCCCACGTCCAGAATCACCCGTGCCAGAGCCGGCACCCGCCGACGTTGCCGCCGCCCTGATCGAGTTGGCCAACGCCACGGTCGCCAGCGACGACACCGTGGGACTGTTCACGCTGCTGTCCAACCGTGCCGTAGAGCTTCTCGGCATCGACGCCGCCGGCGTCCTGCTGGTGGGTCCCACCGGAAACCTCATGGCCATCGGGTCGTCGAGCCACACCGCCCACCTGCTGGACCTGTTTCAGATCCAGACCGAGCAGGGCCCCTGCCTGCAGTGCTGTTCGACTGGCGAGCCGGTGGTTGACACCGACCTCGGCGATGACGGCCCCTGGCCGCTGTTCGCCCAAGCCGCCCGCGAGTGGGGTTACCGGGCTGTGTACGCCCTGCCCCTGACAGCCCGCGGACAGGCGTTGGGCGCGCTCAACTTGTTCACCACCACCCCGCTGTCCACTGGCGCCATCGCATTGGGTCAGGCCCTCGCCGACATCGCCACCCTGGGGCTGATTCAGGCCGATCCCGGCCACGACGCCGAGGTCGTGGCCAGAGCGCTTCACCGGGCCATGGAGTCACGCATCTCCGTTGAACAGGCAAAGGGCGTGCTGGCAGTGCGATTCGGCGAGGACGCTGACGCTGCGTTCAACCGCATGTTGGCAGCGGCCACCGCAACCGGCGTGACGGTCGGCTCCCTGGCGGCATCGGTGGTCAACCGCACCACCGATACCGCAGCCGACCAGGCCCTGTCGGCGTTATCAGTCCGACTCGACCACGACGCCGCGCCAAAAGGCGTAACGGCCAGCGATGGCATCGGCGGCCTCCTTTGGCTCGGGGTACCACCACGCCGCATCGGTGGCCTCCACACCGTCGACCACCACGGTGGCGTAGCTGGCCGTTCCCTTCCAACCACACACCGTGGTGGTGTCGGTAGGGCGCAGGTAGGCCATGTCCACCGAGTCGGCAGGGAAGTAGTGATTGCCCTCCACCACCTCGGTGTGGTCGCTGTCAGCAATGACGGTTCCGTTGAACATCGCTCGTGCCATGTCAGGCATAACCCCGATGACTCCGCCGTCATTCCCCCCCGACACGGAGGCTTGCCCCACGAAGGCTTGCCGAAGGCGGGCGTGCCCAGCGAGCGCAGGCGCCGCCTATGGGTCTGAGTCGGCGGCTCCGGGCTCTGACGACTCCCGGCTGCCGGTCTCATCCATCGACAGCGTCGTCGTCGCTGCGACGTCGCTGCAATGCGCCCCGGATGGTTCTGCGTCGCGCCCTGCGCTCGGCGTCGCGCTCGGCCCGGTCAGCCTGACGCTCCACCTCGTCGGCCACCTTGCGCACCTTGCGATCGGCCTCGACGCCCACACGCTGCATTTTGCGTTCGGCCTCGGCCAGCACCGCGGCCACCTGTCGCCGGGACTCGGCTTCGATGGCTTCCACCTTGTGCCGGGCTTCAGCCTCCACCTCGACGATGCGCACCTCCACCTCGGCATCCACCTCGGCGGCCTTGTCGGCGGCCTCGTCTTCGAGCTGGTGGAGTCGGCGGGCAGCATCGATGTCGGCCAACAACCCCACCTGCAGCTCATGGTCGATGTCGGCGGCCAACACTGCGTCGGTGATGGCCTCGATCTGACCGGTGGGATCGTTCACGAATTCGTCGCCCACCATACCGGCCATCAGCTCGGCTCCCGGCTCCCCCACCAACTCGCGGGATCTGGTCACCGCCCGCTGCTGACGCTCGGTGCGGCGGGTTGCCAGAAGCTCCTGGCGGTCACGCAGGTGGTGGCGGGCGCTGCGTGTGCGAGCGGGCTGGTCGGGGGCGGCCGACGGGCGCAGGGTCCACAACGGCACCGTCCCGATGTCCTTGATGGGCTGACTGCGAATGGAGCGCAGGGTCATGGTCGGTTCGTCGACGAGGGCCTCAGCCACTTCGGCCGACACCACCACCGACCCGGGGAAGGCCACCACCACAATGCGGTTGGCCAGGTTCACCACCGGCCCGTACACGTCGCCCTCGCGTTCGAGCACGCTCCCGGCGGCAAGTCCCACACGAACGTCCGACAACGCCTCGTCGTCGCCGTAGGCCTCCGACAATGCCAGGGCGATACGGGCCCCGGTGTCGATCTCGTCGGCCACGAAGAACACCTCGTCGCCGATCATCTTCACCACCCGGCCGCCGTGGCGAGACACCACGTCGTAGGCCAGCTTCTCGAACCGCTCCACCACCTCGGCCAACTCGCGGGCGGTGAGCTGCTGGGTGTGGGCGGTGAATCCGACCAGGTCGGCGAAACCCACACACATGGTCACCACGTCGGATCCGAACCGAAGGAGTCGACGCTTGGCGGCAGCCACCAGATGCCGTCGCCACACGAACTCCAGCACATCGGGCATCGCCCCCAGCAACGCCGCAGTCTCCAGTGCCATGTTGCGGCTGATCTCGGCCATCTCGGGGGTGCGGACCGTATGCGGGGTCAGACCCTGGGCGTCGGCCGAGGCGTCGAACTGGGCCACGATGGCGTCAATTTGGGCGTTGGCCACCTTGGACAACGCCGAGCCGGTGACCCGGGTCATTTGCAGCGTGAGGTCCGAGTCCAGACCGTCCTCACCCAAAAACGGGATCACCCCGGCCAGCATGGTGAGGTCGGAATCGCTGAATACCTCTTCGCCCGGTCGCGGTTCGGTGAACCCCAGCGAGCGCCACAGCATCCGCAGGCGGGTCGGCTCAATGCCGGCAACCTCGGCGAGCCCGTCGATGTCGTAACGACGGCCGCTACCGGCAAACGCCCGGGCCAGCGACACCAGAGCAAGCTCGCTGGTGGTGCTGGCCTCGGCCAGGTCGGCCGGGGTGAGATGCCACAGCGCCAGCGACTCTTCGGTACCGAGTTCGGGAAGGTCACCCAGGTCGCTCACAGGAACCCTCCCCCATCGGCGTCGGGAGGTCCGGCGTCGGGAGGTCCGGCGTCGTCGCCAGGAGGCAGATCGCCAAGCAACGCCTCCCCGCTGAACCCGCTGCCGGTCCAGGCGGCGTCAAGTCCCTGGAGCGCGAAGCCGGACGCCACCCACGCCGGCAGCCGGCTCGATCTCCCACAAAAGAGCGGCCCGGTGGCCGTGCCACCGCACGGCGTACCCGAGGGTCCCGACCGAGGTGGGCAGTCCGTGGACCTCCCACGACTGGCCCAGCCATGACGACGGCACCACCGGTGCCAGCACGAGCTCGCTGATGCCAGATCCACTTGCGTCCGACCCACCGGCGTCGGTCCTGCCGGATTCGTCCGCACCTTGATGCAGGCCCGGCACGTGCACCGCGGGCCTGTCCAACACCAGCAGGTCCCGCACCGCCAGCAGGAACTCGGCGGTGGCCACCGGGTCGTGGCCGGTGCCCCGCACCCCGCCGCCGTGCACCGGGTGGGCCACCTCGGGCCAGGTGACCCCGGGCGTTGCCGCACCGGCCAACCAACGCAGCCGGTCGATCGCCGACGCCTCGCCCCTGACCAACTCCACCCGGGCGAGCCGTGCGGTGAGCGCCGCCGAAACCCCGACGTTCCCGACCTGCTCGAACACGCCGCCATCGACCACATGGCGTTGGCGCAGGAGGTCGAGCGTGGCGTCCACCCGGGGATCATGGGCATCGATCACACCCAGCAACACGGCGTCCAACATCCCCACAATCCCCCCGTCGAGTGATCGGCCCGGACCGGCGGGCACCACCGACACCCCCAACCGGGCGCAGTCGGCATCCATGGACGCCTCCAACGCCAACCCGAGTTGGGCGGCGAACCGCCGGGCGTCGGCGGCGGCCTCTGGCTGGTCAATGGCATCGAGCATGGCGGCGGCATCAATAAGGCCTCGCAGCGACCACCACGAGTCGTGATAGGTCACCCCATCACCCCCGATCCAGCGCGGCGCATCACCCTCGGGCATCAGGCCAACGGCAGGATGGATCGATGCGATGCCGACGGCCCGACGCCCGACGGTCGATCCAGTTGGCGCCCTTGGCCACCGGTCCGACCAGCTTGGCCACCAGATCGGCGTTGCCGGTGGCCCGCCAATGGTTGCCCAGCGCCACCAGCGCCGCTCCGGTGGCGTCACGGCGACGGTCATTGCCCAAAAAGCGCCCATCCAGGGCCTGGCGTTCCTCCCAGGTCCCCAGTACATCGGCGGCCTCGTCGCCAAAACCCCAGGCGTCGAGCGCGCCCAACACCGACACGTGGGCCGGGTAGTCCACCTCGGCGACCGGCCAGATGGTCAGGTCCTCACCGGCGGGCACCAACACGAGATGCCGTCGGGCGGCCGAAGCCGCCGACATAACCGTGGGGTCGGGAATCTCCAACCGGATGCCCCGGTCGGACTGTGCGCGCCACCCCGTTGACACCTGCTCGGGCGTCGGCACCGGGGCCGGCGGCGTCGGGGTCACCGGCCGCCGGGCGCGGCGGGTGCGCCATGCCAACTCCGGTGGCGTCATGGGAATGGCCAACCGCAACGCCAGCGTGTGCGGCAGCGGCAGGATCGCCGCCATCTCTGCTTCACCGGCGGCACACGACAGCGGGGCCTCAAATCCTCCCTCTGCCCCCGACAGCACCTCACCAACCACCGGCGGGTCCTCAGCCCGACGCCCCGTAGGTACGCCACGGAACCTGCGGCAGGACCACGCCGTGGTGATCGTCGATCACCATCCACGATCCGTCCATGGCCACCGAACCCACCCGGGCAGCAGCGATGGGGCCCCACGGTCGCACCGCCACGGCCACGGCAACCGCAGCAGCCGTCTTGTTCTCGATCTCCACCACCAACCACGGTTCGCTGTCGGCGCCCGACACGGCGTACACCCGGTGCACCACGTCACCGCCGCGCACCCGCATGGCCGTCTCCACCACCGGGGCATCACCCACCAGTCGCTGACGAACGGTGGTCTCGCGCGCCGGCAGGTACCAGCGGTCCTCAGCCCCGACCCACCAGTCCAGCGACCACGAGCCCTCCCACGGGGTCACCAGGCCGCAGCCATCAACCACCGAGCGCTCCGGCCGAGCCAGGGTCCCCAGCGTCACCCAGTCGCGCTGGGTGCGATTGACCGCCGAAGCACCCCCGCTACCAGCCACGAACGACGCCGACGTCGGGTCACACTGGCGTTGCAGCCATCGGGGCAACCCCCACGTCGACGGCACCAGCGGAGCGGCCATGATGCCGGGGACGTCGTCGGTTGACGACCCCGGGGGCGGTTGCATGACGGCAGGGTCGCCGCCGCTGCGGGGAGCGTCTGACACGAACCCATTGTTCCACGGCCACGCCGTTGCGAACAGTCCGCCGATGTGGCCGGTTGACGGGCGTTGCACCCTGAATCAGTCGCCGAGTCCGTGAAGCTCGCTGCGGTGGGGGCGGCCCAGCAGGTTCCGGTAGGCATCAACGGCACTGAGCCCTTCGAAACACACGGCATGGACCTGCTCAGCTATGGGCATCTCCACCTGGTAACGGTCCGCCAGTGCCATCACCACCGGAGCCGACTTCACGCCTTCGGCGACCTGGTCCATGTCGGCGGCCACCTCAGCCAGGGTTCGGCCCCGGCCCAGCTGCTCGCCCACATGACGATTCGCGGCTCTGGGGGCTCACACAGGTGGCAATGAGGTCACCCATGCCGGCCAACCCGGCAAACGTGAGTGGCTGACCACCCATGGCCACCCCCAGACGGGTGAGCTCGGCCAGACCCCGGGTGATGATCGCCGAGCGGGTGTTGTCACCAGCCCCGAGGCCATCGGCCATGCCCGAGGCGATGGCCACAACGTTTTTGAGTGCCCCGCCAAGCTCACACCCCACGATGTCGGGATTGGTGTACACCCTGAACGTGGGAGTGGAAAACACCTCCTGCAGGGCCGAAGCCACGTTGTCGTCGGTCATGGCCAGCACCGTGGCCGCCGCCCCCCCGGCCATGATCTCCTTGGCCAGGTTGGGGCCGGTGAGAACCCCCACCGGATGGCCAGGCAACTCGGCGTCGATCAGTTCACTCATTCTGGCGCCCGTGTCGCGCTCAAGACCCTTGGTGAGGCTCACCACCGGCACCCACGCCCTCAGATGGGGAGCAACCTGCACCAACGTGTCACGAAATGCCGACGATGGCACCCCCATGACCACCACGTCGGCACCGGCCACCGCTTCGCCGAGGTCGGCAGTTGCCCGCAACGACGGGTGAAGTTCGTAGTCGGGGAGGTAGCGGGCGTTGCGGTGGGCGTCATTGACCGACGCCGCCACCTGCGGGTCACGCGCCCACAACACCGTGGGCACGTTGTGGGCGGCCAGGTGGGCCACCGTGGTCCCCCACGACCCTGCTCCCAGCACCGCCACCGTGATCTTCGGCATCGCCGACCCCCAGTCGAACCCCAGTCGAACCCTGACGTGGCACCTGCCACGCCCCTACATGTCCAACTCCACCACACCGTAGACTCCGCCGCCATGGACCCGTCGGCCGCTGGTGTGCTTATCCCGGTGAAGGCATTCCGGGACGCCAAGGTGCGCCTCACCGCCGCCCTGGCCCCCGCACAGCGTTCGGCTTTGGCGCGATCCATGGCCACCGGAGTTGTGGCGGCGGCAGGTGACCTTGCCGTGTGGGTGGTGTGCGACGACCCCGAGGTGGCCGACTGGGCGTCGTCAGTGGGGGCGTCGGTGTTGTGGATGCCCGAGCGGGGCCTCAACCGGGCCGTCACCGAGGGAGTTGCCGCGCTGGCTGCCGCCGGAGTGAAGCGGGTGGTGGTGTGCCACGCCGACCTGCCGCATGCCACCACGCTCGACCACGTCACCGGTGCCACCGACGGCGACCCCGACGTGATTTTGGTTCCCGACCGCCAGCGCAAGGGCACCAATGTGGTGTCGCTGCCGACGGCCAGCGGATTCCGCTTTGCCTACGGACCCGGCTCGTTCGAGCGCCATGTGGCCGAGGCCGCCCGACTCGCGCTGAGCGTGACGATCGTCGAGGATCCCTCGTTGGCATGGGACGTGGACGTCCCCGGAGACCTTCCCACCTCCATCGATCCCCCTGGTGTCGACGCATCACCGGTCGACGCATCACCAGTCGACGCATCACCAGTCGACGCATCGACGAAACCACACGGGACCGGGACCCCATGAGCCAGATACTTGGTGGAGCGCCGCTCCCGGGCCCCGACGCCACCAGCAACATCGACACCCCCGAAGTGGTTGTGGCCATCGGGGCACACCCCGACGACATCGAGTTCCACTGCGGCGCCACGCTGGCACGGTGGGCAATGGCCGGCTCGGTGATTCATCTGGTGGTGTGCACCGACGGCTCAAAGGGCACCTGGGATGCGGCTGCCGACACCGGCGAGGTTGCCCAGCTTCGCCGCTCGGAGGCCGCCGACGCCGCAAGTGCCCTCGGCGTCACCGGCGAGGTGATGCTGCTGGGAGCAACCGACGGGGAGCTGGGTCTGGCCACGTCGTCGTCGCAGGAACTGCACGACGGGCTGGTCGGCATCATTCGGCGCCTGCAACCTGACGTGGTCATCGGGCACGACCCGTGGCGCCGGTACCGCCTGCACCCCGACCACAGGGCGGCGGGCTGGCTGGCCGTGGATGCCTGTGTGGCAGCGCGAGACCCCCACTTCCTTGCTGACCGGGGTCGTGCTCACCGGCCATCGTGGTTGCTGCTGTTTGAGGCTGACGAGCCCGACCACGTGGAGCACGCTCCACCCGGGGCGATGGAGGTGAAGGTGGCCGCCCTGCTGGCCCACCGCAGCCAATGGCGATCCACCATGTTCATCGACGACAACGACGACGGCACCCAACGGGACGCCTTCATCAACGGCGTCCACCAGGCGGCTGAAGCCGTTGGCGCAGCGAGCACATCGGGTCCCGGCGAGTCGTTCAAACGGCTGGCGCTGTGAGCAATCGGACAGCGCTGTGAGCAGGCGGCTGGCGCTGTGAGCTTGTTGCCCGACGGAGAGCACGACGCATTTGTCATCGACGCCACTGCCCACACGGTTGCCGGTGCCGACACCACCGTTGAGGGGTCCGGACGCTTGTGGGTGCTTGAGTTGACCATCGTGTCGGGCCCCCACAAGGGCGAGGTGGTGACGGTGCACGCCTCACAACTCGACGGCGACGAGTTCGACCTGATGGGCATGCCGGCCTCGCTCACGGTGATCGACGGCAACCCCACCGTGCGGATCGACCGCTGAAACGGCTCACCGGCCACAACGCCTTCCAGTGCGGCGATCAGGACCCGCCAACGCTGCGACCAGGTCAGGGCGCAGCGGGGATCCGGCCACGACAACCGCAGTAGCACCGTGGCACAATGGTCCTTCCACCGGAGGGACCATCAATGAAGCGACTGTCAGGGCTCGACGCAGGATTTCTCTACATGGAGACGCCCACGTCATTCATGCACGTGGCCCGCTCATCGTGGTGGATCCCGAATCGTCGCCGGTGCCGTGGAATTTCGACCGGGTGCGCGAGCTCTACCGGCAGCGCCTTGATCAGGCGCCTCCATTTCGCCGTCGACTTGTGGAGGTACCCCTGGGCCTGCACCACCCCCTGTGGGTGGAGGACCCCGACTTCGATCTGGACTGGCATCTGCGCCACATCACTCTCCCGGAGCCCGGCTCACACACCGAGCTGACCAAGCTGGTGGCCGACCTGGTGGCCATCCCGCTGGACCGCACCCGGCCGCTGTGGGAGGCGTGGGTCATCGAGGGTTTGGCCGACGGCCAGGCGGCCCTGCTCACCAAGGTGCACCATGCCGCCATCGACGGCGCCAGCGGCGAGGAACTGATGGTGGCCCTGCTCGACGTCACCCCCGACATGGAGGCCAAGTCCTCCCCGGAGCCCTGTGGTGCCCGACAAGCTGCCGTCAGACACAGAGATGCTGGGCTACGGCCTGTGGTCGCTGGCCCAGCAACCGGCACTTGCGGTGCGCACCATCCGAAACACGGTGGAAGTCGCCCTGCAGCTGCGCGATCGGTTCGCTCCCAGTGAGGCCCCTACCCCGTCGCTACCGCTCACCGCCCCGCGCACCTGTTTCAACCACACCCTCACCCCGCACCGCTGCCTCGGCCTGCAGACCGTGGAGCTGTCACGGGTCAAGGCGGTCAAAAACGCCGCCGGCTGCACGGTGAACGACGTGGTGCTGGCACTGTGCGCCGGTGCGTTGCGCAGCTATCTCGACGAGCGGGGCGAACATCCCGAGCAGCCGCTGCTGGCCATGGTGCCGGTGTCGGTCCGCAGCACCGACGAACAGGGGGCGCTGGGCAACAAGGTATCCACCGCCTTCGCCTCACTGGCCACCGACATCGACGATCCCCTGGTGCGCCTCGGCGCAATCCACGAATCCATGGCCACGGCCAAGGAGGCCCAGCAGCTGATCGGGGCCGACGCCCTGCAGAACTGGGTGGAGTTCGCCGCTCCGGCCGTTGCCGCCCAAGCCGCCCGCATGTACACCTCGCTGCATCTGGCCGACCGGCACCGACCGCTGTTCAACGTCACCATCTCCAACGTGCCTGGTCCGCCGTTCCCGCTGTACGTGGCTGGAGCGCGGGTGATCGCCACCAATCCAATCGGTCCCATCTTTGACGGAGCCGGGTTGAACATCACCGTGATGAGTTACATGGACCGCCTCGACTTCGGGCTGCTGGGTTGCCCGGAACTACTGCCTGACGTGGACAGGCTGGCGGGAGCGATCGCCACCGCACTCGACGAGCTCGAGCACGCCCTGGGCCTCAACGGGTCGCCGGCCGACGACGCCCCGGTTTCCACTGGGTAAACGCAGCGTCAACACTTGCCCACCATCCCACCATCGGGAGTGGCCAGCGGGTTTTATGGGAGCTGACACCCCATCCCCTCTGCGTGAGGAGCACTGTGACCGACCTGTTGCGCCAGGACGTTGCCGATGATGTCGGGGCCCCCGGGCCCGAACCAGACCCGTCTCGGGTTGGGCCTGACGCCGACGGGACGTCGCCGCCAGAGGCCACGGCGCCACGGTTGACGACCACCGTCGTGCTCGACACCTCGGTACTCATCTCCGATCCTGACTCGCTGTTTGCCTTCCCGCACGCCGCAGCCGTGATCCCGCTGGTGGTGGTGGAAGAACTCGACGGCCACAAGTCGCGCCACGACGACGTGGGTCGTGCCGCCCGGGAGGTGATTCGCACCATCGAGGACCTGCGGCGATCCAACGACGGTGACATCCGCCAACCCGTGGCGTTGCCCGGTGGCGGCACCCTGCGCATCGAAACCAACGGGCTGATGCTCGACATGGTCGCCGCAGCCGGCCTCGACCCCACCACTGCCGACAACCGCATCCTGGCCGCCGCTCTGGGTCAACAGGCGCAGTCCCCCACCACGGTGGTGAGCAACGATGCCGCCCTGCGCATCAAGGCCGCCCAGGTGGGGCTGCAGGCCATCGAACACCAGCGTCACCGCAACGGCGCCGGCCAACACGATTCCACTGGATGGCCCACCCGATGGCCCACCGGATGGCGCACCGCCGAGATGACGTCCACGTCCATCGACACGCTGTACGGCGCTGATGGGTCCGTGACCGTCGCAGACCTGGACGCCGAATCGGGCGACCTGGCCAACCTGACCGCCAACGAGTTCGTGGTGTGTCGCGCCCCCAGCCAGTCGGTGCTGGTGCGCCACCGCGACGGCCGTCTCACCCCCATCGCCCGCAACGGCGAAGCGTGGGGCCTGCGCCCCCGATCCAAGGAGCAGGCTTTCGCTCTGGACCTGCTGTGCGACCCCGAGGTGACGGTGGTGGCGCTCGACGGCATGGCTGGTACCGGCAAGACCATCCTCGCTCTGGCCGCCGGCCTTGAGCAGGTGATGGAGTCGGGACGCTACGACAAGGTGTCGGTCTACCGGCCGGTGGTGCCGGTGGGCAAGGCCGAGCTGGGCTACCTGCCCGGCACCCTCGACGAAAAGCTCGACCCGTGGATGGTGCCGATCACCGATGCGCTGGTGGCACTGACCGAAACCCGCAGCCATGCCGACGCCCGCGCCATCGCCGCCGAGCTCACCAGCCGCGACAAGCTCTCGCTGGAGGCGGTGACCTACCTGCGGGGCCGCACCCTGCAGAGAACCTTCGTGGTGGTCGACGAATCCCAGAACCTCGAACCCACCACGCTCAAAACCATTCTCACCCGGGTGGGCGAAGGCACCAAGGTGGTGTTCACCGGCGACACCTCCCAGATCGACGCTCCCTACCTCAGCGAACACAACAATGCCGTGTCGGCGTTGGTCGATGCCTTCACCGGCGAGTCGTGCTTCGGCCACATCCGTCTGACCCACTGCGAACGTTCCGAGGTGGCCTCGCTGGCGGCGTTGCGGTTGTGATCGTGTCCACAACCATCACCGGTGGGGTCCGCACCACCGGCAGTGGTGGCATCGTTTCCACCTCACCTGCATCGGGCACGCTCATTCCATGGCGTCATCGCACCGGGCCTCCGCCGACCTCCAGCAGCTCGTCGGCGTCATCGCCGGGCGATGGCAGGACCTCACCAATCATGATCAAGGCGCCGACAAGGCCCCGTGGGGGTACCTCGTGGGCGTCGCCAACCCACAGCTGACCACCACCAGCCCGTCTGCGTGGCCAGTGCACATCAGCTGGACCACCGATCGCCCCCAACCCGGATTCACGGTGCTGCACTGTCATCCTGCGATTGCCCTGCGGGGATTCGTCACCCCTCCGGACTGGCAGGCCGTGGGCGGTGGCTGTGCACGGCGTGGCCCGACGGATTGGGGCAACGGGTTCGGGCAGGGCCGCGGTGGTGTGGCTCTGCCATCGCAACGGCTCCACGGCCTCGTGGCTGTCACTCCCCGGTGATGACCCGGTCGTGACCATCTCGCCCCCATCGGCCCACGCCGACGCACCCCACGAGGGTGACCGGGGGGTGGTTGCCGGCCTCCTCAGACGTTCGCTGCGTCGGTGCCCCGACCCCGGTCCAGCCCGCGCTCAGACCCGGTAGTCGTCAGCCATCACCGCCCCGCAGTCACCCCGACCGGACACCCGGAAGAAACCGGGGCATCACCATCGGGACAACTCCCATCCACCCGTGGGCGCTACGCTCTGGCCACGCAGTTGGCGAGGTCGCGGGTGACAGCGCCGAGGAGGGTCCGATGAGCAAGGTCGTGTTTGAGGGCGTCACCAAGCGATTCGGTGATGTCACCGCCGTCGATTCTCTGGACCTCCACATCGACGACGGGGAATTCGTGGTGCTGCTGGGCCCATCGGGATGCGGCAAAACCACTGCGCTGCGCATGGTCGCTGGCCTTGAGGAGATCACCGACGGCACCTTGCGCATCGGCGACACCGTGGTCAACGACATGGAACCCCGGGACCGCAACATCTCCATGGTGTTCCAGAGCTACGCCCTGTACCCCCACATGACCGTGGCCAAAAACATCGAGTCGCCGCTCATGGTGCGCAGCTTCGACGTGGGTGAGGGTGACCACCGCAAGCTCAGCAAGGCCGAACGCTCCGAGCGCATCACCGAAGCGGCACGAACCCTGGGTCTCGACACCTTGCTCGACCGCAAACCCGCTGCGCTGTCAGGCGGCCAGCGCCAACGGGTGGCCCTCGCCCGAGCCATCGTGAGCCGACCAGCGGCGTTCCTCATGGACGAACCGCTGTCCAACCTCGACGCCAAGCTGCGCGCCGCCACCCGGGTCGAGTTGGTGGAACTCCATCGCAAACTCGCCACCACGTTCATCTACGTCACCCACGACCAGGTCGAGGCCATGACCATGGCCGACCGCGTCGCCATCATCGCCGACGGTCGGCTGCAGCAGGTCGGCGCTCCGCGTGAGGTGTACGAGCGGCCGGCCAATCTCTTTGTGGCCCGATTCATCGGCAGCCCACCGATGAACACCTTCACCGCCACCGTGGCCGCCAACGGCGCCAGCGGTGGGGTGGACACCGGCGCCGGCATCTTGCCGCTGGGTGCAACCACCGGACCACTGTCTGCCGGTGAGCAGGTCGTGGTCGGCATCCGACCCGAACATGTCACCATCGGTGACGGCCCACTCGAGGTGTCGGTTCGGGCCGTGGAATGGCTGGGCCACGAGCGTCTGCTCATCTGCGAGTTGGGCGACACCCAACTGAACGTCCGCCAGGTGTCGGGGGATGCCGAGATCCCGGTTGGTGCCACCCTTCGCATTGGCGTCGATCCTGCCCATGTCATGGTGTTCGACCCCACAAGTGGCGAGCTTCGATGAACCGCAACGGGCGTCTGCGCGAGGCGCTGACCGCCTACGCCCTGCTGGCTCCGTCGCTGGTGGTGTTCGGAGTGTTCTTCTTTTATGCCCTGTACCGCCTGGTGATTTTGGGCATGAACCAGCAGAACCGCACCGGCACCGCCCAGCGGTGGGTCGGGTTTGACCAGTTCACCGAGGTTCTCGGTGGCGAGGAGTTCCGCAGCGGCCTGTGGATCAGCATCCAGTACGTGCTGTGGACGGTGCCCGCCGGGCTCATCCTGGGGGTTCTGCTGGCGGTGGCCGCCCATCGCCAGCTCAAGGGCATCCGTTTTTTCCAGACGGTGTTCGCCTCCACGGTGGCCACCTCGGTGGCGGTGGCGTCGGTGATCTTTTTCGTCCTGCTCAACCCGGTGGTGGGCTACTTCGGCGAGGTGCCGTTCATCAACCTTGCCGACCCCGACTCCGCCATCAGGGGTGTGGCGGTGTCGAGCGTGTGGCAGAACCTGGGCCTTACCTTCATCATCGTGCTGGCCGGGCTGCAGGCCATTCCCGACGAACTGCTCGAGGCGGCCACGGTGGACGGCTACGGACCGATCCGCCGCTTTTTCAAGGTGACCCTGCCGCTGTTGAGTCCCACCATGCTGTTTTTGGTCGTGGTCCTCACCGTGTTCGCATTGCAGGCGTTTGCCCAGGTTGACATCCTGACCCAGGGCGGACCGGCTGGATCCACCGAAACCCTCGTGTTCAAGATCTTCCGCCTCGGGCAGGAACCGGTGAACGTGGGCCGCGGCGCCGTCATGGCCATCGGGTTGTTCTTCGTCACCCTGGTGGTGGCACTGGGCCAGTTCACCTTGTTGAACCGGAGGGTCCACTATGGCGACCGCTGAATCCGTCGACACCGTCACCACCGTGCAGACCGCCTCCACCCTTGATCTGGGGGCAGCACCCCACATGGCCCGGCCCGGCCAGCGGGCCCGCAACCTGAGAAAGGCCGGCGCCTACCTCATTTTGGCGGCCCTTTCTCTCATCATTCTGTTCCCCATCTGGATGACCCTGGTACGCGCCCTTTCGGCCCCGCTGCCCTACATCAGCGCCGGACAACCCGTGTACCCGATCCAGATCGAGTGGGACATCTTCAGCCGGGCGTTCTCGCGCGGCGACATGGGCCGACACCTGATGATCAGCGCCGTGATGACGCTCATCATCGCCGGTGCCCAGCTGGCCACCTCGATTCTGGCCGCCTACGCCTTCGCCTTCCTGAGATTCCCCCTCAAAAATGTCATCTTCGCCGCATTCATCGCCACATTGATGCTGCCCATCGAAGTCACCCTCATTCCCAACACCGAGACCATCCGGTCGCTGGGATGGCTCAACAGCTTCCAGGGGCTCACCGTGCCGTTTTTGGCCACCGCCATCGGCACCTTCCTCATCCGGCAGGGATTCATGGGTGTCCACAAGGACCTGCGCGACGCCGCCCGCCTCGACGGCTTCGGCAACCTGGCATTTTTGTGGCGGGTGGCCATACCGGTCACCAAACCGGTGATCGCCAGCTTCGCCGTGATCAGCTTCCTGGCGGCGTGGAACCAGTACCTGTGGCCACGAACCATCACCACCGAAAACTCGATGGCAACGGTTCAGATCATCCTGCGGCCGTTGGCGGCAGCGGCCATCAATGAAATCAACATCGGCACCGCTGCAGCGCTCATCGCTGCGCTGCCGATCCTCATTCTGCTCATCATCTTCCAGCGCCAACTGGTGCGGGGCCTCACCGCCGGTGCGGTGAAGGGATGATGGGCGGCGGCACCGGGTCACATGACCCGTCACGATCACTACACGGAGGAACAACATGAAAAGGCTTCTGGCACTTGTGGCGGTGATGGCACTCACTGCCGTCGCCTGCGGCGGCAGTTCAGACGACAGCGGCGGCGGCAGCGTCGACGCAGGGGACTGCCCGGTCGGAGCCCTGGCTGACGCCAGCGGCCCAGTGGAGGTGGTCATGTGGGAGACCTTCACCGGTCAGCCCTTGCGGGCCATGGAGGAACTGGTGGCTGAGTACAACGCCAGCCAGGACAAGGTCTCGATACGCATGGAGAACCAGGGCGTTGGCTACGAGGAGATCCAGCGGAAGTTCAACACCGCCATCTCCACAGGCAACCTCGGTGGCCTGGTCGTGCTCGAAGACACCCAGACCCAGTTCATGGCCGACTCCGGTGTGATCGTGTCGGCTCAGGCGTGCGCCGAAGCCGATGACTACGACCTTGGCCAGTTCAACGAGGCAGTGCGCAACTTCTACTCCGTGGAAAGCGTCCTGCAGCCTGCAACCACCAACCTGTCAACCGGCGTCATGTACTACAACCGCGATCACCTCACCGAGGCTGGTCTGGACCCAGACAGCCCGCCGGGCACCCTTGATGAACTCAAGGAAGCATCGCTGGCCATCCAGGCAGCTGGCGTGACCGAAAAGCCCTTTGTCATGGTGCTGCAGCCGTGGTTCATCGAGCATTGGCTCACCGGGTCGGGTGTTGAGATCGTCAACAACAACAACGGGCGCGACGCGCTGGCCACCGAGTCCACCTTCAACAACGCCACCACCATCGAGCTGTACACGTGGCTGGCCGAGATGAACGAGCTCGGGCTGCTCAACGCCGTTCCCGGCACCGAAGGTCAGGTGGACCACTACTTCGCCATGGCGCTGGAGTCGGCCTCGATCACCATCGAGACCTCCACGGCCATCTCCACCATCAACGCCGTGCTCGAGGGAACCCTCGACCCCGCCGAGGTGGGTCTGGATGCTGACTCGCTGCCGGCCATCGACATCAATGTGGATGTTGCGCCCTTCCCCGGGATCACTGCTCCCGGAGAGGTGCAGGCCGGAGGCGGTGCGGTCTACATCCCCAACACCAACTCGCCTGAGGTCATCGCCGGAGCGTGGGACTTCATCAAGTGGCTCAACACTCCCGAGATCCAGGCCAAGTGGATGATTGGTGCCACCTACATGGCATGGAACACCGCCACCGCCCAGCAGCAGGACCTCATTGATTGGGAAACCACCACCCGGCCCGGCGGCTGGCTCACCGTGGCCGTTGAGGAAATTGCCAACCTCGACCCGAGCTTCCCCGGACCGCTCATCGGCCCGTACACCGACACCCGCGAAGCCATCCGGCAATCACTGGACGAGCTGTTGCTGAGCGGCGTCAGTCCCGATGCGGCCGTGTCCAAGGCCAGCGATGCGATCTCAACGGCACTTGAGCGGTACGAAGACGAGAACTTCTAGCCAACACGACGCCGGCCCGGTGGCTGGCTGAACTGAACAGTCCAGGCGAGGACAGTCCAAGCGAAGGACAGTCCAAGCGAAGGGGGCGGCCTGCGGGCCGCCCCCTTTGCATCGCCGATCCACCCACCACTGCCACCTCTGTCGACGGGCACCACTGTCATGTCAGCCGACGGGTGTGACCTGGCCATCGGAGACCTTGGCCACGGTCTCAAACTCCCCGTTGACGATGCGATTGATGAACACCGGCCCGCCGACCACCTCACCATCGGCGTCGAACGAGATCGTCTTGGACAACCCCTCGAACTCGGCGTCGCCAAGCCATTGCAGCAATGCCGGGCGGCTGCGGGCTCCGCTGTCGATGCCGGCCAGGAGCATCGACGCTGCGTCGAACCCCTCAAAAGCGAAGTACAGGGCGGCTCCGTCGTACAGGTCCTGGTAGCGCTCAGCGAAGGCCAGTTGCGCCTCGGTGGCTGCCGATCCGGCACACGGGCAACTCACCGCGCGGACACACCTCCATCGGGACCAGCGGCCACAGAATCCCTGAACGAGGTGTTGTACAGGCCATCCCCGCCCACGAACAGCCCGTCCACGCCGGCGTCGCGCAATTGCCGGTGCAGCTGGGCGCCAGCCTCACCAAGCCCGCCGAAGAACACTGCGTCAACGCCCACCGATGCCACCGCCTCCACCACGTCGCCGTAGTCCCGTCGGCTCGGTTCCACCTGCTGGCGCGGAGCAATGGTGATTCCCCGACGATTGAGTTCGTCGGTGGCGAAGTCAGCCAGGGCCTTGCCGAACAGCGTGCCATCGTCGACCACGCCCACCCGCTTCACATCAGCAGCGCTGAGCAACCACACCACAGCAGCAGGACCCTGGGCAGCGTCGGTACCCACCAGCCGATGGAACGTCGACCACCCCTGCTGGCTCAGGGTGGGGTTGGTCGCCGACGGTGTCAGTACGGGCAGCCCCGCCTCCTCGAAGATGGGCATCGCTGCTGCGGACTCACCAGAAAACACCGGCCCCACCACACCGATGATCTGGTCATCAGACACGATCTGGTTGGCCAGCACCACGGCCAGGTCGGCGTCGCCCTGCGAGTCGTAGGAAATGAATCCCACCTCACATTCGGGGCTGGCATCGTTGTGCTCGGCCACAGCCATGGCAGCGCTGTTGCGCACCGTTGTCCCGCTGCTGGCGTCAGGCCCGGTCAGCACCCCGAGGAAGGCCAGCGCCAGTGGGGGGCAGCTGGCCTGGTCGTCTTGCGAACATGAGGTGAGGCCCACAGCCGCCACCAGCATCAGGGCCACCATGGGTGCGATCACGCGGCGGGTCGTCATGAGGTCGCTCCGGGCTCGTCACTGGCCACATCTGTTGCGTCAGCGTCTGCAGCACTGGCTTCGGCGGGTTCGGTGTCGGGCACGGGTTCTCCCTTGGCTCGTCGCCTCATCTCGGCAGCCCGTCCCTGCAAATCCCGGAAGAAGTCGGTGTCGGTGACCTCGTCCACCGCACGCTGGCGACGCTCGTGGTCAATCTCCACCTTCAGCGCCTTGACCTGCTCGCGCAGCTTGCGTTCACGCACCACCACCTGCTCGGCCATCTTGGCGAACACCCTGGCCAGCCGTCCCACATCGTCGCCCGACCGGCCGATCCGGGCCAACTCTTCTTCGTTGACGGGTTGGCTGGCCTCAATCTGGACGGCCGCAGCGGTGAGCACACCCACTGGACGCGACAGTCTGCGGCCCAAAAGCACAGCGCCAGTGACCGCCAGCAGGCCCACCACGCCAAACAGCAACCAGGTGATGGTGCCAAGCCGGTCGATGGGGCCGAGGAACACCGACTCAGGCTGGAGCACCACGGCGGTGACTCCCTCGTACACCTCGTTGAACGCTGCCACCTGCTCGCCACGGCCATCAAGGGTCACCCCGGTCAGGGTGCCAAGCGTGGAGGTGTCGATGGCCTCGGCCAACGCCCCAAGGCCCAGCTCATCGAGGGTGCGGCCGACAACCCGCGAGTCACGGACCACAACCACCACGCCGTCGGCATCAACGAGCAGACTCTGCCCCCCTGACGCCAACTGCGCCTGATTCAGCGCGTTGAGCACGTCCAGGCCGCGCACGTCGATGGCTGCCACTCCGACCACGCCCGACCCCGGGTTGCGGGCCGGTGCGGCCACCGTCACCGACGAAACCCCCGACGCCGGATTGACCACCACCGGAGCGACGGTGATGAGACCGGACTGTGCGTCGGTGAACCAATCCTGCGACAGCACACTGCGCGGCGCACGTTCGGAGAGGTTGTCGGTCTCAACGTCCACCACGATGCCGTCGGGTATCGCCAGCAGGGCCGAGTCGGCGTCGTTGCTCTCGTTCTCGCCCAGATCGGGTGCCGGACCAGAGCGATCCCCGGTGAGGTAGGCCACCACGTCGGCACGGGTCCCGAGCTGGTCAGCGCGCACGGCCACACCGTCGAGGTACTGACGCACGGCCACGGCCGCCTCAGTGGCCGATCCCTCCACCGAGTCCAGCTGGGCGGTCTCCACTGCCTCGCGTCCGGCGTCGAGGCTGAACAGGGCCAGCACCGCCATGGGCACCAGTGCAGCCAGCACGAGGGCCAAACCGATCTTCGCCCCCAGTGACCATCGCCGGGGATCCAGCCGCTCGGCCAACTGCGGACGCACCGTGGCGTCGGCAATGACGTCGTCAACACCATCGGGCCCGGGTGTGGCCGGGGCAGGCTGGGCATGACCGGAAGCGTCAGGAACGGACGCTGTTGAGGGCTGATTTGTGGAGTCAGACATGTGGCCTACAGGTCGTCGAGGGCGGTAGGGAGCTGGGAAGCCCGGTGTCGGGCCAGATGAGGACGATAGACGCCAGTGTCTCCCACCGGGTCGGCCATGCCGCGATTGGCCAGCCGACGCAGGGCGTCGGCAGCATCATCGACAGTCACACCAAGGGCCGCAGCGGCGCCGGTGGCAGTCGTCGAACCCGTGCGGACAAGATGCAGATGGCTGCGCCGCAAGGTGTCATCAAGGGTGAGCACCTCAGCCAGGTTCCGCTCGGGGAGTGCCACGTGCACCGAGTGGCTGACACCAACGATCACCTCGGCGTCCTGCACGGTGACGTCGTACACGTGGCCACCGGTGGTGCGGTCAGCGGTGACCATGTGGAAATGGAATCCGGGCTGGTTCATCTCGGCGGCCATGTCAGGGAAGTGGAACCCCACAATGGTGCCGGTGAGCAGGTCGACGGTGAACTGCTTTTCATCGGTGGCGAGCACCTCAACGAGCGGACGGTAGGGCGGCTCCTGGCGGGCCACGCTGCGGAAGGTGACCGGGCCGAAACTGCCCTCCAGCCGCAGGGCGTAACAGGCATCGGGGTCGGGGAAATGCGTGAGAAGCTCGGCGTGCAGGTCAGCCATGGGCAGGGGTCCGCCAAGGTGGAAGTGTTGCGCGGCCTCGAAGTTCACCAGGGCGGCAAACGGGACACCTGCTGATTCGGGTGCCCGACGGGCAACGCCGTCGTAGTTGATGTTCCAGAATTCGCCGTCCACCACCACCAGCTCGCCATCGAGGCCCTCAAGGGTTCCAAGACCGAAATCACCGTGCCCGGCCAGCTCGGCCACCGTCACGTCGCCGCCGTAGCAACCGTCGAGCAGCGCCTCGATCATGGACACCTGCACGATGCCGCCGTCTCGTTCCTGTGCGCCATCGAGGTCGGCACGGCGCATCCGCTGCACGGTGATCGAATGGGCGAGACGGGCATCGATGCTCACGAACACTCCTGGGATGTGCCTGCCCTGCGGTGACATCGGGACAGACAAAACCCTTGCACACGCCAGCACGCAGCGCACGTCATGAGGTGGCCTCGCCCGGTTGGGCGGGTTCGGCTTTCCCAACCGGCCACATCCTGCTAGACCGCTGGCATGACCAAGGTCGTTTCCATCCATTCATTTCGCGGCGGTACCGGCAAGTCGAACACCACAGCCAACGTGGCTGCCCAGCTGGCGACAGCAGGCAACCGGGTTGCTGTGGTCGATACCGACATCCAGTCGCCAGGCATCCACGTACTGTTCGGGTTCGAAGAGGACGGCGTCGAACGCAGCCTCAACGACTACCTGCACGGCACGTGCTCGATCACCGAGGCCGCCTACGACGTGACCGACCAGCTCGGCGACGTGGACGGCAAGCTGTGGCTGGTCCCGTCGTCAATTCGTGCCTCGGAAATCGCCAGGGTGCTGCGCGAGGGTTACGACGTGGGCCTGCTCAACGACGGCTTCCGCGAGCTCGGTACGGGCCTGAACCTCGACTACCTGCTCATCGACACCCACCCCGGCCTCAACGAAGAGACGCTGCTGTCGATCACCATCTCCGACATCCTGTTGCTGCTGATGCGCCCCGACAAGCAGGACTTCCAGGGCACCGCCGTCACCGTGGATGTGGCCCGCCGGCTTGAGGTCCCCGACCTGCTGCTGGTGATCAACAAGGTGCCGGCGTCAGTCGACTCCGTGGCCCTGCGGGCGGACCTCAGCCGCATCTACGGCGCTGAGGTGGCCGGCGTGCTGCCGCTGAGCGAGACAGTGGTGGAGAGCGCCTCGGGCGCCCTGTTCAGCGTCACCCAGCCCGACGATCCGTGGTCAGTGGCGCTGGCCGAGGTCGCACGCCGGGTGAACGCGTGATCCATGGCTGACGACGACGGCCTGTTCAGCCGGGACGAAATCCTTGGGGGCAGGTCGGGATCGGGGCGAGAGATGCGGCGGGCCCGGGCCATCGTCTATCTCATCGAACAGGAGGCCCAGCGCTCCGGCGATCGGCGTCAGGGCATGGCCGCGGCCGGAGCCGCTGCGTCGGCGATGGCTGGCTCACCCATCAGCCTCGACGACCTGCTCGACGAAGAGACCCGCCGCGGGGCACTGCCCGGTGAGGCTGACGAGGCCTTCATCGAGTCGTTCCGGGCCGCCCGTCGCCACTCGGCGAGTCCCGAACTCAAGCGGCTGGACCAGCAGGCCGGAGCGTGGGCGACACTGGTGCCCGAGCGAGCCGACCTGCGGGCCCGAATCCTGGACCTGTTGGCGCAGCGCTACGAGCTCAACCCCCGCAAGGCCAAGCATGTCCTTGCTGCCCTTGGGGCCGACGATCCGGGTTTCGCCGAGACTTTCCAGCGGGTGTGCGGACGACCGCTGGATGAGGCGGTGCCTCCGGCCACCGGTGGACTCATGTCCAGGCTCCGCCGGCGCTAGCCGCCGAGGTCGGTCATGACCGGACGCCACGCCGACCTCATCCCCCATCGGGTCCTGGATCTGCCGTGGGAGGGAGCCGAGGCCCTGCGCACCACGCTGGGCATTGTGGACGACAACCAACTTCCACTCGATGCCGACCTGTGCGCAAGCCTCGACCTTCGACTGACAGGTCTGTTTGCCGACGGGGCCCGTTCGTCACCACGGCCATTCGAGCTGACCATCGAAGAAGCCGACACCCTGGTGGCGGGGCTGCAGTTCACCGAGGCCATGAGCATGCACCTCGACTTCTTCGACATGGTGGTCGACACCTGCCGATTCGTAGCCGACCAATTGCGGGGATTGTGGACCGACGAACAGTGGGCCGCCTACCACGCGCCAGGCTGACCTCAGCCACCACCGCCCGCCATGGCCTGGGCGTGACGACGGGCGGCGGGGAGCACAGCACGAAAGCCACGTGGGCCCGGTCGTGCACGGCGGCAACTGACCTGTCGGGATGGAAAGTGGCCGACACGCCGGTAAGGGTCGCCACCTGCGACACCGATCCCAACGCACCGGTGCCCACTGCCGCCAGCAACGCCGCACCACGGGCCCCGGCATATTGGGGGTGGTCTACGGTGTCGACAATCAGGCCGGTCACGTCGGCGATGATCTGCATCCACAGGTCGCTGCGCACACCCCCGCCGATGACGCGCAGGCGAGTGGGGGCCATGCCGTGGCTACCCATCACCTCCAGCAGCCAGCGCAGGTTGTGGGCCACACCCTCAAGCACGGCCCGGGCGATGTGGGCGCGGGTGTGTTCAAGCGACAGCCCCAGCATCGCCCCCCGAAGGGACGTGTCGTTCACCGGGGCACGCTCGCCGTACAACCACGGGGCAAAGGTGAGACCCTCGCAACCAGCAGGCGCATCGGCAGCTACCTGCCACCAAAGCGGCAACAGCATCACCGCCGTCACCGGTGTCGCCCGCTGCGGCGGCACTGGCCTGACCAGCGGCACCGTCATCCAGCAACGCCGCCAACCAGTCCAGGCATTCACCAGCGGTCTCCATCTCCCCCACCGTGGCGAAGGTGGACAGGTCCGCAGCCGGCAACGAATACACACCGTTGGCGGCCACGTCGGCGACGGCGGTGGTGGTGATGCACAGCCACGCCGACGTACCCAGACACACATGGGCCGCTCCCGGCAGTACGGCACCCGAGCCCACCTGGGCCGCAGGCACGTCACCCACACCGGCCACCACCGGGGTACCCGGCAGCAGACCCAGATCCAGCGCTGCCTGAGCGGTGAGTCCGCCCACCACATCGGTGCAGGCCCTCAAGGGGGGAAGCCTGGCCTGGCTGCGCGGCGAGGCCATGCCGCTGACGGCCAGCAGTGTCCTGCTCCAGGTGCGACGGGTGCGGTTGATCATGCCGGTGCCCCCGCCTGCGGTGTGATCAGCGCACACCACCCCGGTGCTTCGGGCCACCAGATAGCCGGTGGCGTCGGTGAGAGCAGCGGTGCGGGCCCACACCGCCGGCTCGTGGTGACGCAACCACGCCCACTTGGCCACCACGTCCTTGCCCGACGGCACCGCCCCCACCACCAGCTTCACCAATCGGGCGCCACCCAGGCGTCGGGTGAGACGGGCCGCCTCGTCGGTGGCGCGGGCGTCGAGCCACGAGATGGCCCGGCGGGTTGGCACCCCGGCGGCATCCAGCGGCACCAACGTGAGCATCTGGCCGGCATAACCAACACCGGCCACGTCGGCCGGATCGCATCCGGCCTGGTCCAGCACCGCCCGGGTGGTGGCGCACACCGCCTCCCAGTAGTGGGCCGGGTCCTGCTCGGCCCATCCCGGACGAGGGTGGTCCAGGGGGTAGGGGTGAAAGGCCTCGGCCACCACCTGGCCATCGGCGTCGATGAGTACGGCCTTGTCGCCACCCGTGCCGAGATCGTGCCCCACGAACACCGTCATGCCCACCGGTCAGCCCAGTCCGAGTGACAACTCGTCAACGGTGCCATCGGGAAGGTGGTGGGCGATGTGGATGGGGACCTCCACCATCCCGGCGCTGGCAGCGCCGACATGGCCGCCATCGGGGCCGCCATCGGGGTCGCCGTCGGTGGCGCCCAATGCCAACAGCGGCAGCACGTCATTGGCCAGACCCAGCATCACCAGTGGATCGACGATGGCCTCGGGAGGATGCACCCCCGGGGTGCGACCGTGGCCCGCCAGCAGCATCAGGGCCCCGAGCCCGGCGGGGATGCCGGTGCCCTCGCCGGCGCCCATGGTGCCCGACGACAACGAAAACACCACGGTGTGGTTCCCGGGTGCGTCGTTGCGGGTGCCCGACACCACGATCTTGAGACACCCGGCAGCTCCGGTGATCCCGGCCTCGTCGAGCAGTCGCTGACGCTGGGCGAGGATGTGCGACACGGTGAACTCCAGCGGCACCACCTCGGCACCATCGACGGTCACCGGCTCGGTGCCCGCAGCCCCCAGACGGACCATGTCCATGGTCATGTCGAAGTAGCTGAGCGGGAACACGACCCCGAGGTTGGTGGCGCGCCGCAGGCCGGGAAGATACCGGGGCAGGGTGATGGTCTCGGGATGGGGGTAGGGGTACACCGGGTAGGTGCCCACGTCACGGAAGTCGGTGTCGACCACGAAGGCCTGCCCGTCAGGTTCGAGCATCCGGACGGTACGGAACTCACCGTCGATGAACAACGGCACGTCGTTGGTCATGGCATGGATGCGGTGCTTGATCACCGCCGGACCCTCGGTGGGCTCACCCCCGTGGATGTGCATGATGTCCACGCTCTCCACCGCATCGAGCAGGTGGTCGGCGGCGTAGCGGACCAACACGTTGGCAAACCCCGGCGAGTTGCCCATCCCGATCAGGGCACACACCCCGGCAGCCTTGGCCATGCCATCGAGTTCGAGCTGGGCCCGGGTGGCATCGAGGTCGTCACACACGTCGACGTAGGTCACCCCTGCCGAAATGGCCGCAGCCAGCAACGGCGCACCGAACCGGTAGAACGGCCCGATGCAGTTCACGACGAGGTCGGCACCCTCGAGCACGGCGGCCACCGATGCGCTGTCGGTGGCGTCCGCAGCCACACCGGTCACCCCGGGCCGGCGGTAACCCGCAGCAGCAGCAGCGACCACATCGGCGCGCACGTCAGCCAGCACCAGTTCATCGACATCGTCGGAGACTGCCAGCGTGGCTGCAGCCACACTGCCGATACCGCCGCAACCGCCGAGAACCACAATGCGCGTCATGGGTGTGACCCTACTTCGGGGTGCCCTGGTGACCGGCAGGACACACGCCGTCGCCGATGCCGGCACCACCGGTCAGCGACGGCCGCACGCAACGCGCGCAGCGCACGCACCTCAACGAACGGCGCACACCACCTGGCCACGCAGCCGGGTGCGCAGTGCCAGCGCCAACACCACCACCGACGCCACTGCCAGCAGAGGCTGGAGAGGAGCAAACCATGACAGCGCCCCACTGGTCCCCAGCGCCACGACGACCAGCTTGTTGCACACCGGGCAACCCACGGCCAAAAACCCCAGCAGGCCGCCCACGCTGGCGATGCGGCCAGGACGATCAGCTGCGGCCCAGCTGCCCATGGCGTCGTGGCTCGAACTTCCCGGCGTTGTCGAGGTCCCCGGCGTTGTCGAGGTCCCCGGCGTTGTCGAAGACCCCGTAGTTGTTGGAGTCCCCGGCGTGGCCACATAGGTGGCCAGCATCAGCCCACCGAGCACGGCGGTGATCACCAGCACCGGCGGTGACCACCACGTGACATCCACGGGCCGACCAAATACCGGGTTGGGAATCACATCGGTGGGCACACCGATGACCACGGCGGTGACCAGGGCCCCCAGCACTGCAGTGACCCACTGCCGCCGACGCCACCCCCGCACCGCACCGGTCAGCGATGGCGACGGTGCCGTTGGGGCTTCCGGCACGTTGTCCACGATCATGTCCGCACCCTAGCGATCGGCGCGCCCGGGCGGCGATCACCATGATCGGATCAAATGACAACGCGATTGCCATTATGATGTTGCGATGGACGTAACCCTGCTTGGAACCGGTGGCCCACTGCCTGATGCCCACAGGGCCGGACCAGCCACCCTGGTGCGTGTCGCTGGGGCCAACCTGCTCATTGATGCCGGACGTGGCGTGTTGATGCGCCTGTCAGCTGCCGGGCTCGGTGTGGGTCAGGTGCACGCCGTCTTTCTCACCCATCTGCACAGTGACCACATCACCGATCTGGGCGATCTGATCACCACCCGCTGGATCACCTCGTTCACTCCGTCGCCCCTGCCGGTGTTCGGCCCTGTCGGAACCGCCAAGATCCTTGACGACCTCGTGGCGTCACTGGAGGCCGACGTGTCATACCGAATGGGCCACCACGAGGACCTGTCGTGGGTTCCTCCCATTGAGGTCACCGAGGTGGACGTTTCGGGCACCGACATCGTCGAGGTGTGGCAGGCCGGCGACGTGGTGGTGACCGCCGCCGCCACCGACCACCGACCGGTTCACCCCAGCATCGCCTTCCGCGTCGACCACGCCGGATCGTCGGCGGTACTCGCCGGTGACACCGTTCCCTGTGGGGGACTCGACGCCCTCAGTGCCGGGGCCGGGGCTCTGGTCCACACCGTCATTCGCAAGGACCTCATCGAGGCAATCCCCATCCAGCGCCTGCAGGACACCCTGGACTACCACTCGTCTCCCGAGCAGGCCGGTGACACCGCCCAGCGCGCCGGAGTCGGCACCCTCGTATTGACCCATTACGTGCCTGCACCTGGACCCGGCGAGATCGAACAGTGGAAGGATCTGGCAGCAACGACGTTCGACGGCCCCATCGCCGCCGGCGACGACCTTCTCACCGTGACGATCTGACCATGCCCATGAACCGCACCGCCAACCCCCAACCCGACGTGATCATCATCCTCACCGACGAGGAACGGGCCATTCAGCCCCACGAGGGCGAGGCGCTGCGCTCATGGCGCCACCAGACTCTGGTAGCCAGGAAATGGTTTGACGACCACGGCGTGTCCTTCGCCCGCCATTACACCGGCTCGGTGGCATGTGTGCCCAGCAGGCCCACCCTGTTCACTGGGCAGTATCCCGACGTGCACGGCGTCACCCAGACCGACGGCATCGGCAAGGGGGCCACAGACCCACGCATGCGCTGGCTCCGGCCCGCCGAGGTGCCCACCCTCGGTCACTGGTTTCGATCGGCGGGCTACGACACCCACTACGACGGCAAGTGGCACATCTCCCACGCCGACCTGCACGACCCCGACACCGGTGATCGCGTCGTCACAAACACCGCAGACGGCACGGTTCTCGACGACGGCGTTGCCACCTACCTCGCCGCTGACCCTCTTGACGCCTTTGGCTTTTCGGGGTGGGTGGGTCCCGAACCGCACGGTGGCGACATGGCCGACTCGACCTGTGTCGCGATCCGTTGATCGCCGCCCGGGTGTCGGCGTGGCTCAGCGCACCGGTATCGCCGCCGACTGGCGGGCGACCCCGACGCCGCCCGGCCGTTTTTGTGCGTGGCCAGCTTCGTGAACCCCCACGACATCGTGCTGTTCCCGGCGTGGGTCAACCACCCCGACACGTCACCGGTCGTTGATGACCCGTGGGGAACACCCGACGTGGCCCCGTCACACAGCGCCGACGAGGATCTGTCGACCAAGCCCGACGTGCACACCTCCTACCGCAACAACTACCCCACCTCCTACGGCCCGGCCGAGATCGTGGGCCCCATGTACAGCGACAACGCTGATGCCTACCGACGGCTCTACCTCAGGCTGCATGCCGACGTGGACGGCCCCATCGACACGGTGCGCACCACGGTGACCGAGGGCGCCTCCGGCGGTGCAGCCCCGGCTGGCACCGTGCTGGTGCGCAGCTCAGACCACGGCGAGATGCTGGGTGCCCACGGTGGAATGCACCAGAAGTGGTTCACCCTGTACGACGAGGCGGTGCGGGTGCCGCTGTCCATCGTGCGTCTCGATGCCCAGGGCCAGGCATCGACTCGGAGCACCACCATCGACGACACCCCGACGTCGCATGTGGATCTGCTGCCCACGCTGCTCGACGCCGCTGGCATCGACGTCACCGCAACTGCTGCCGCACTCACCGAACGCTTCAGCGAAGTGCACCCGTTGCCCGGTGCGAGCCTGTGGCCACTGGTCGACGGTGGCCTTGACCCCGACCGCACGATCTACCTGCAAACCCGTGACAACATCCTCGAGGGTGACGACGGCAGAACCATTGCCGCACGGATCATGGACATCGACGATCCACCGGCCAACCTCATGATCGCCGTGGCCGGGGCGGTGGCGTCGAACGTGGAGGCCGTGGTGGGGCGGGTCCACGATCACGAGGCATCCGGTGGCGCAGGCCACGTGTGGAAACTGGTCCGCACCTTCGACGACCCTGCGTGCTGGACCGAACCCCATGTACGTCAGCTGGCCACCTCTGGCCCCGACACAGTGTGCTGGCGCACTGAGGTGCTCGACGACCAGTGGGAGCTGTACGACCTCGATGCCGACCCCGCCGAGATGAGCAACCAGGCTGCCGACTCCGCCAGTGACAGTGTGTTCGCCCATCTGCACCAACGCCTTGTAGCCGAGCGCACCCGGTGCCTCCCGAGTCGCAACGCCGCCTGGCCCTACACAGCCGGGGCCGGGAATCACACCACGACAGACACCACGACAGACACCACGACAGACACCAAAGCTGGGGGAATCTGACATGGCCATCAACAACTGGTTCGAGGGCACGATCGGCAACACCCTTGCCGAGTCGACTCCCCACTTCCGCACGGCGCCACATCCCGGGCCGGATGCCCCCGACGTGGTGGTGGTGCTGCTCGACGACCTGGGGTTCGCCCAGCTGGGCTGTTACGGGTCGACCATGCGCACCCCCAACATCGATGCGGTGGCCGCCGGAGGTCTGCGGTACACCAACTTCCACACCACCCCCCTGTGCTCACCGACACGTGCCGCGCTGCTGACCGGCCGCAACCACCACAGCGTGGGCATGCGGGCGATTGCCAACTTCAACACCGGCTTCCCCCACATGACCGGACATATCTCCGAGCACGCCGCCACCATGGCCGAGGTGCTGGGCGACGCCGGCTACGCAACGTTCTGTGTCGGCAAGTGGCACCTGGTGCCCATGGAGTCGGCGTCGGCTGCCGGTCCGTTCGACCAATGGCCGTGCCAGCGGGGCTTTGACCGCTACTACGGGTTCCTGCAGGGGGAAACCGACCAGTTCTCCCCCGAGCTCACCTACGACAACCACCACATCGACCCACCGGCCACCTCAGGTCCCGACGGAGGCGCCTACCACCTCACCGAGGATCTGATTGACCACCTCGACCTGTTCGTGCGCGACTCGGTGTCGGTGCGACCCGACCGACCGTTCTTCGCCTACGTGGCACTGGGCGCCATGCACGCTCCCCACCAGGCCCCCGCCGACTACCTCGCCAAATGGCGGGGTGCGTTCGACGATGGCTGGGATGTCGCCCGCCAGCAATGGTTTGAACGGCAGTTGGACATGGGCGTCATCCCAACCGGGACGGAGTTGGCCCCGCGCAACCCCGGGGTGAAGCCGTGGGACGACCTGAGCGACAACGAACGAGCCGTGGGCGCCCGCCTGCAGGAGGCCTTCGCCGCTTTCCTCGAGCACACCGACGACCAGATCGGACGGGTGGTGGCCATGCTCGACGAGCTGGGACGACTCGACAACACCCTGCTCGTCATCACGTCGGACAACGGCGCCAGCCAGGAGGGTGGCCCGTTCGGCGTGATGCACGAGATGAAGTTCTTCAATGGCGCCTTCGACACCGCTGACGACATGGTGGATCGCATTGACGACATCGGTGGTCCCCACAGCCACACCAACTACCCGTGGGGCTGGGCCATGGCTGGCAACACCCCGGGCAAGTGGTACAAGCAGAACACCCACGGGGGTGGGGTGCGAGACCCGCTGGTGATGCAGTGGCCGAATCGCATCACCGACACCGGTGGGTTGCGGCACCAGTTCCACCACGTCACCGACATCGCCCCCACCATCTACGAACTCGTGGGCGTGACCGCTCCCGACACCCGAAGGGGGCTCGAGCAGATCCCGCTGGCCGGCACCTCCCTGGCGTACACCTTTGACGATGCCGCCGCGGAAACCAGCAAGCAGGTCCAGTACTTCGAGATGGTGGGTCACCGCGGCATCTGGGCCGACGGGTGGAAGGCGGTCACCCGCCACGTCGCCGGGACGAACTACGACGATGGCGACGTGTGGGAGCTCTACCACCTCGACGAGGACTTTTCCGAGGTCAACGACCTGGCAGCCACCCATCCCGACAAGCTGGCCGAGCTGGTGGCGCTGTGGTGGGAACAGGCCCACCTGTACGGGGTGCTCCCGCTCGATGACCGCCTCGTGACCCTGTTCGGCAGTAGCCGGCAGGACCACAGCCCCCATCAGTCCCTCAACTACTCCTACTTCCCGCCCCGGCCGCCGTTGGCGCTGTCGCACCTGCCCATGGAGGCCACCCCGGCGCTGGGAGGACGCAGCTTCACCATGACCGCCGCCGTGGACCGCTCCGGCGAGGCCAGCGGGGTGCTGTTCGCACTCGGTACCGAGAACTCCGGCGTGTCGCTGTTCGTCGACGATGACGGTCATGTGTGCTTCGACTACAACGCTTTCGGTGACCACACGCTGGTGCGGTCAGACCATCCGGCCCCTGATGGCCCCTGCACCCTCGGGGTGCGTGTGGAACGCACCGGGTCCACCACCGGCCTGGCTGAAGTTCTGGTCGACGGCGCCCCCTCAGGCCGTCAGGATCTGCCGTTTTTGATGCGGATCATGACCAGCATCGGGGCCGACATCGGCCTCGACCGACTGTCACCGGTGAGCACGTCGTATTCGGGAACCAACCGGTTCACCGGGGTGCTGCACCGTCTGGACGTTGCCGCCGAGCCCACCCGCAGCGAGCGTCAGGCAGCCGAACTCGCCCAGGCCAACCACGACCAGGGCATGTCCCGGCAGTAGCGGACGACTTCAGGCCGACAGCAGGCGGCTCAGCGCCCCGACCAGGGTCGAACGGATCTCGGGCAACGACATCTGCCCGGTGGCGCCGAGATGCTCGGGGGCCTCGAACTGGGTGAGTGCATCCACCGCGCCAAGCACCTCGGCGGCGGTGGCGTCATCGAGGGCGGCCAGCTCGGGCGCGAACATCTCTGCTGTCTGATCCCGCATCTGGCGACGACGAACCGCCAGTTGCTCAGCGATGATGGGAAGATCCCCTGACCGGATGACAGCAACCCGAACGGTGTCAGCAACTGCGGTGTACAGCGTCAGCCGGGCATCAACCAGGCGCTCGATACGGGACCCCAGCGGGTCCGAAGTGTCGGTGTTCAGCTCAAACAACGGCTCGTTGCGCTCCACGTGGCGACCGATTGCGGTGGTAATGAGATCGTCGTTGTCGTCGAAGTAGCGGTAGACGCTTCGCAGCGAGATCCCCGAACGCTCGGCCACCTCGGGGGCACTGGGTGGGATCAGGCCTTCGGTGAACAACTCGATGACCGCATCCATCACGGCGTCACGATTGCGATCACGCCTGGCCGTGCGTCCATCGATCCGGGGTCGGGGAGGGGTGGTGGTCACGAGACATCCTTTACACATCGAAATCCGGTGTTTCCGGTTGAACTGTCTGAGGTTGAGCCTGTGCGGGCCCCGGGCCGATACCTGCGACAGTAAGAAGCGTGGCACAAGTACGAGCCACCCTTGATCACCCACCGATCCCCGCTGGGGTCGGCCGGCGACACGAAATGGTCGCTGGTCCACTCCCACACGTTGCCCACCATGTTGAACATGCCGAAACCGTTGGGTTCGAAGGCGTCCACCGGGCACGTGCCTGCCCAGCCGTCGGCGGCGGTGTCATGGGTGGGAAACGTGCCCTGAAACACGTTGGCCATGTGCCGGCCGTCGGGCTCGAGGTCATCTCCCCACGACCACACCGTGGTGGTGTCGGCACGGGCTGCGTACTCCCACTCGGCCTCGGTGGGCAGGCGATATCCAGCCCAGCTGGCATAGGCCGAGGCGTCGTCATGCGACACGTGGACCACGGGATGGTCCCACAGCCCGGCCAGCGTGCTGTCGGGTCCGGTTGGGTGATTCCACACCGCACCGTGAACCTGACGCCACCACTGGGCTGACGCCACGCCCCGGGTGTCAACGAACTCGTCGGGCAGGAGTCCGGCGAACACGAACGACCACCCGAACCGCTCGGCGTCAGTGACGTGCCCGGTGGCGTCAACGAAGGCGGCAAACTCCACGTTGGACACCGCACAGGCGCCGATGGAGAACCGGGCCACGGTGACGCTGCGCACCGGGCCCTCACCGTCGGCGGGATACGACCACGCACTGTCGTCGCCCATGGCGAACTCGCCACCGGGCAGATCGACCATCACCTGGGGGCCACCACCTCTTGCTGGCTGCTCACGCCCAGCCGCCGGAATAGCCCAGGAACTGTCCGGTGGTGAACCCGCTGGTGCCATCCACAAATGCTGCACACATCGCTGCACACTCCTCCACCGTACCCAGACGCTTCATGGGCACGGCCCGCTCGATGAGCTCGCGGATGGCGGGGTCGTCGGCGCCGGTGGCGGCCCGGAACTCGGGAAAATCCATGAAGTTGGTACCCAGGGCGTTGATCTGCACTCCGTGGCGAGCCACCTCGGCGGCCACATTGGCCACCAGGTGGTTGGCTCCGGCACGGGCCGCCGAGTACAGCGGGGCTCCTGGGGTGACCCTGGCACCGGTCGCACTGGTGAGGACCAGCACCTGGCCACCACCGGCAGCCACCATCGGTGGCACCACTGCCTGCAGGAAGTGGAACGGAGCCTCGATGCAGCCGCGAACCACCCGGGCCAGGTCGGTAGACGTGGCATCCACGAACGGGCCGGTCACGATCACTCCAGAGAACATGACGGCGGCGTCCAGGCGTCCGAACCGGTTCATGGCAGCGTCAACCAGAGCCTGGTAACCCTCAGCAGTGGCGTCGACGACGTCGGTCACGACCTCGACCGCGGCGCCAGCGGCAGTGAGGGCGTCAACCACACCGTCGGCGGGATCGCCGATCACCAGGTCATGGCCACGGCGGGCCATCTCCAATGCCAGGGCAGGGCCGACAAACAACGATCCGTTGTTGATGATGGCAACTCGACGGGACGAATCTGTGGGGCTCGGAGTATCCATGCCGTCATCGTACTTTTTTGGCAAGAAGGCTGCCATTAATAGCCCTCGTGCGCCGACATCAGACCCAGCACGACCCCAACCCGTTGTACTGCGACCATGCCCCCACTACGGTCTGGGTCACCGGGCTTCCCGTCGCCACCACGTATCCCGGCTTCATGCACCACACACCGGTGGTGCGATCACTGGTGAGGAGTACTGCGATGGCCACTTCGTTCCGACCCGCCACTGGCCACCATCCCGCCGACGCCTACCTGCGTGGGCCCTATGCACCCGTGCACAGCGAAGTCACCATCGACGACCTCGACGTCCTGGCCGGGGAAATCCCCCACGACCTCGAGGGTCTGTTCGTGCGAAACGGCTCCAACCCGGTCTTCGAGCCGCCCGGCCGCTACCACTGGTTCGACGGCGACGGCATGGTCCACGGCGTGCACTTTGGCGGTGGCTCGGCCAGCTACCGCAACCGGTGGGTGCGCACCGCCGGACTGGATGCCGACCTCGACGCCGGTCGGGCCCGGCTGGCCGGCATTTTGGAGCAGCCCGACTTCTCGGTGCCCGGCGGCCCGTTCAAAGACACCGGCAACACCGACGTCGTGACCCATGCCGGCCGCCTGTTTGCCCTGTGGTGGCTGTCGGGGGCGGCGCACGAGCTGGACCCGGTCACGCTGGACACACTCGGAGTGTGCGACTTCGGCGGGACCCTGAACGTCACCATGAATGCCCACCCCAAGGTGGACCCCGGTACCGGTGAGATGGTGTTCACCAGCTACTCCATGCTGCCGCCGTACCTGCACATGGGTGTGGTGGGACCCGACGGCACCGTCACCCACCTCGAGGCCATCGACCTCCCCGGTCCGCGTCTGCAGCACGACCTCGCCATCACGCCGCGCTACACGGTGCTGCTCGACATGTCGATGATGTTCGACCCCGAACAACTCGCCCATGGCCGCACCAAGGTCCGGTTCTTTCGGGACCTGCCCAGTCGTATCGGGGTCGTTCCCCGCCACGGAACAAGCGACGACGTGCGCTGGTTCGAGGTGGAGCCGTTTTTCATGTACCACGTGATCAACGCCCACGAAGACGGCGACGAGGTGGTGCTGCACGGATGCCGCATGGCCGATCCGCTGGTCGGCGACCCCGACAACGTCGTCACCGCCATTGCCGCCTCGCGTGCCATCCCACAGCTCGGGCATCTCCGGTTGGAACCCGTGCTGTGGCAATGGCGGTGCAATCTGGTCACCGGCGCAGTGACCGAGGGCCCCGTCGATGACACCGTGTCGGAGTTTCCACGCATCAACGACCGCTTCATGGGGCTTGACACCAGCTTCAGCTACTCCCCCACCTTCGCCGATCGGACAACGCTTGCGTTCGACGGTGTGGTTCGTCACGACCTCGCCAGCGGTGCCACCACGACCCACCACTACGACCACGGCTGGCTGGGCAACGAGGCCGTGTTCGCCCCGTCGTCGGATCCCCGGCGCACCGGCGAGTCCGACGGCTACCTGGTCACGTTCGTCACCCACGAGGACACCGGCGCCAGCGAGGTGCACGTGTTCGATCCATCCAACCTGGCCGCCGGACCGGTGACCCGGTTGGGAATCCCGGTGCGTGTGCCTTTGGGGTACCACACCGAATGGGTGCCAGCCGGGTCAGCCCGCTGAACAACGGTCAGGCGACAACCACCATGAGCACCCGATCCAGCCGTCAGCCCCGGCCGTCGCCACAACCGACCTTCGTGCTGGGCACCTACCAAAGCGACTTCGCCCGCCATCGCGCCCGCGAACACGACACCATCGCAACCCTGTTGGCTGAGGCCACCCTCGGGGTACTGGCCGACGCCGGGGTGGAACCCGCCGAAGTGGAGGTGGGCCACGTGGGCAACTTCGCCGCTGGCCTGTATGCCAACCAGCGCCATCTGGGCGGATTGCTGGTTGAGGCCCACCCCGACCTGGTGGGTGTGCCCACGACCCGCCACGAGGCCGCCTGCGCCTCGGGCTCAGTGGCGGTCCTGGCCGCCATGGCCGACCTGGAGGCCGGTCGCTACGACGTGGCGTTGGTGGTCGGTGCCGAACTGATGCGCACCATGGGAGCGTTCGAGGCCCAGCAGGGTCTGGGCACTGCGGCGTGGGTGCCGTCAGAAACCGACGGGGTGGACTGGCCGTGGCCCCAGCTGTTCAGTGATCTCGGTGACGCCTACGACCGCCGCTACGGGCTTGACGACACCCATCTGGCGGCCATCGCCCGATCCAACTTCGACAACGCCACGCGCAACCCGAGGGCCCAAACCCGCAACTGGACACTCGACGACGCCAGCTTCAGCCGCCACGACGACCAGGCCAACCCGCAGGTGGCCGGTCGCATCCGGCGCCAGGACTGTTCGCAGGTCACCGATGGGTGCGCAGCAGTCATCCTGGCCTCACCCCGCTTCGCCGAGCAGTGGCGACGTCGCCGTGGTCCGACCACCGACAGCGCTGGCATCCCCCGCATCACCGGGTGGGGCCACCACACCGACCGCATGGCCCTGGCCGACAAGCTGGCCGACGCCGAAGCCGCCGGATCGACCCACGTCCTGCCCAACGTGAGGGCCACGGTCACCGACGCGCTGTCACGAGCCGGGATGGACCTGTGGGACCTCGACGCCATCGAGACCCACGACTGCTTCACCACCACCCACTACATGGCCATCGACCATTTCGGCATCACCGAGCCCGGAGCATCGTGGCAGGCCATCGACGACGGCATCTGCGATTTCGACGGCCGGCTGCCGGTGAATCCCAGCGGTGGGCTGATGGGTGTGGGTCACCCGGTGGGGGCGTCGGGTGTGCGCATGCTGGCTGATCAGGTCCGTCAGGTCACCGGCACCGCAGGCGACTATCAGGTGCCCGGGGCCCGGCGTGCGGCCACCCTCAACATCGGCGGCAGCGCCACGACGTGCGTGTCACTGATCGTCGAGTCGGGCACCGACTGAACCACCCGTCGCCCACCGACAACCGGCCACCCAACAACCGGCCACCTGGCCACCCGACGACCGGGCAATGGTTCGTCACGGCGTGACAACGGGTCCATACTGTCGTCCATGACGTCCATCCCGAGCACCGACCGCTCCCCGCTCGCTGCCGCAGCGGTGCAGCCCCATCCCCGGCACACCGCCGCCGAACTTGTCGACATCGGCCGACAGTCCCGCAAGGCAGTACCCCGCAGTTCCCACAGTGAGTTCACCCCGGCTGCCGGGCGGGACCCACTGGCCATCCTGGCCACCCAGGCCACCTCCCGGTTGCCCGACCTCGTACCGGTGCGCCACGCCCGCATGGCGGTGTCGCCATTCACGTTCTTTCGAGGTGCGGCCGCGGTGATGGCCGCCGACCTGGCCACCACCCCCACCACTGACCTGTTTGTGCAGTTGTGTGGCGACGCCCACCTGCTCAACTTCGGCGGATACGGCACCCCCGAACGTCACCTGGCGTTCGACGTCAACGACTTTGACGAGACCCTTCCCGGACCCTTCGAATGGGATGTGAAGCGTCTGGCCGCCAGCGTGGCCGTGGCCGCCGACGACCGTGGGTTCGGCATCGAGATGCAACGCTCGGCGGCAACCTGCATCGGCAGCGGCCTACCAGGAGACCATCAACAGCATGGCCACCATGCCAACCATGGACCGCTGGTACACCCAGGTCAACGTGGACCAGATGCTCCCGCTGCTGCCCGAGCAGGCCCGGCAGCGCGCCGAGCGTCAGGTGACCAAGGCGTTCAAGCGCACCAGCATGCAGGCCCTGCGCAAGCTCACTGCCGTCGTCGACGGTCAGCTCCGCATCGTGGATGACCCACCCCTCATCATCCACTTCGACAGTGAGCTCGTGGACCAACAGCTGGCCACCCTGTTCGAGGGCTACCGGCCCACCCTGTCGAGTGACCGGCGAGACCTGCTGGAGCGCTTCCGCGTCGTGGACGTAGCCCGCAAGGTCGTTGGTGTGGGGAGCGTCGGTACCCGCTGCTACATCGTGCTGATGGCCGCCTACAGCGACGACAACCCGTTGTTCCTGCAGGTCAAGCAGGCCCAGGCATCAGTGCTCGAGCCGTTTGTGGGCCCGCCAGCGCAAGCCACCGCCGGGGAGCGGGTGGTGGCCGGTCAACGCCTGATGCAGGCATCCAGCGACATCTTTTTGGGGTGGGCCGAGGCCGGTGGCCACGAGTACTACCTGCGCCAGCTGCGCGACATGAAGGGGTCGGTGGACATCGACATCATCGAACCCGACGGCCTGCACACCTACGCCCGAACGTGTGGGGCCACGCTGGCACGGGCCCATGCCCGATCCGGCAATGTCGAAGCCATCGCCGGCTACCTGGGCACCAAGGGCACCTTTGCCGACGCCATCGCCCAGTTTTCGGTGGAGTACGCCGCCATCAACGTGGCCGATCACACCGCCATGGTGGAAGCCATCGCCGAGGGGCGGATCGAGTCCGCCACTCTGGTGTAGAACGTCGGCGTGGTTACGATCCCGGGGAAACACCCGGTACGGCCGAGCCCGCAGGATCCCGCACGCCGGGCGGGCAGCCAATACCGGCGCCTTCACTGCCTGCCGCACCCAGCGAGTTGCGGGGGCCAACGCCGGGACCGGTTGGCGACAGGTCCACGATCTGGTTCGTGACCACCGGCAGGGTGATTGCAGTCGGACTGGAGCTGACACTGGCTGTGGTTGAGCACCAAGGCGATCGACACCACACTGGCAAACCCTGATGGAGCGGTTGGTTCGTGGGTTGTTGCTGGCAGACACTGCTGGCGAATACAACCCTGCAACCTGAGCGGTTAGGGCTCCACGATCACAGTGCCCCGCATCGAGGGGTGGGGAGAACACTGATACTGGTAGGTACCCGGAGTGTTGAAGGTGACCGATGCCGACTGGCCCTGCGGCAGCAGCCCGGTGCTGAACCCATTCCCTGTAGCGGAGTGCTGCGCCACATCCCTGTTGGTCCATGTCACCGTGCCTCCGACCCGCACTCGCACCTCCGCCTCGGCAAAGGCAAATCCGCTGATGTCCACCGCTACCGACGACGGCGCTGATTGAGGCGGAGGCGAAGTTGGCCATGGCACGTAGGTCCGGCACGGCTGGGCCCGCAGGATTCCGCACGCTGGGACGGCAGCCAGCACCGGAGCGGTGACAGCCCGACGGACCCACCGGGTAGCCGGTGACGGGGCCACACCAGTTGGCGACGCCGTGTCCACGATCTGGTTGGTGACCACCGGCAGGGTGATCTTCGACGAACGAGTCGCGCTCACGTGCAGGGTGTGGGTGGCAGGGTCGGGAGCCGAGTCGAACGTCCACAGCACCCGGCTGGCACCGGGGGCATCGACCGACACCCGGATCTGGGATCCGGCCCGGAAGATGTGACCGAACGGGAACACCGGCACCCGAACCTGGGTGGGCACGCCCGGCTGCAGCTGACAGTTCGCAGCGTCAGCTTCGGTCCCGGTGGCCCAAGGCGCCAGCGGGAACGACAGGGTGGGGTCGTCGACACAGAAGCTGGTGCGAGCCCAGCCGCTTTGCACGTACACCTCGTTGCCCTCAGGAGTGACCTCGGAGATGGTCACCTCGACGTCGGTCACGTTCTGTTCAGGCGTGCCGGTCGGATCCCACGTCAGCCACAGGTCGGCCATGGCGTTGCCCGCCATCACTGCAGTCGACACCAGCGGATCCGAGGTGAATGCGACGTAGTTGCCCGACGTCGGCTGGCTCCCAGTCGTAGCACGACACCTGGTTGTTGTCCTTGGGGGTCGGCGCCCACTCCGAACACCCGGGTCCCCGAGTCCACGTGGTGTCAAGCCCCTGGGTCGGGTCGTACTGGTACGGACACCGCTGAGCCTGGACCGTTGAGGATCGTGGGTGCCGTGGTGGACATCCCGCCGTCTGCTTCGAAGTAGTAGTCGATCGTGGTGGCTTCGTCAGCCGGCATGGCCAGCTGGTGAAGGCCTTGGTCTCCGACGGAATCAACGACCCGCCAGCGGCACCGGTCGGACCGGCACCGTTGTCGAACCGCACCAACACCCTCGGTGAGGCCAAAAACGCGTTGCGGGCCGATGAGTAGGTGGGGTAGCGGGTGGCGTCGTCATATTCCGACGCAGTGAACACCAACTCCCCACCCGGCGGGGTCTCGGCCCCACCCAGCAACTGCTCAATGGCTGCATTGATCAGGATATTGAGCAACACCACGTTGATGTTGGGCCGCTCACCCTTGACGAAAAAGGCCAGATGCTCAAATGTGGCCTTCAGGTTCTCAGGGGCAATGGGCTCAATGTGCGTGCCGTTCTGGGCCATGATCTTCACGTAGGTGGAATCGGAGAACTGCCCGATCATGTTGCCCCACGCCCCTCCGGTCTGCTCGTCCTGCCATGCGCCCACGATCAGGGTGGGGGCAGTGATGTTGCCGACGAAGCGCTGCGGACCGAGGTACTCATCAGTGGGCTTTTCGTACTGCGAATTGTCGATTCGGGTCAGCAGGTCTGCAGCCTGACCGTGCAGTCGCTGCGCCTTCTGGCACTGCGGGTCCGGATCGCCGACAGACTTACCCGCACGATCCACACCAGTGATCTTCACGCCGGCGTAGTCGATGCCACCACGCCACGAACCATCGATCTGCAGCCGTGACGGCAGAGCCCGTCCGACGGCGCCCTCAGCCCACCCGCGGGCAAAGCCGTTGTTGTAGATGCCGCCGGGGAACAGCACGCCACGGGCCATGTCGGGAACGACCGACACCGGGGTGATGGCCGCCAGCGACGGCGGTTGGGTCTGACCCACGAACAGCTGCGAGATACCGGGGTAGGAGATGCCGACAGTGCCGACCTTTCCACCCTTGACCCAGCTCTGGGCGGCCACCGTCTCGATGGCGTCGTAGCCATCGAGCGACTGCAGCTGCTCGAAGTAGTCGAAGGCGCCGGCCGAGCAGGCGGTACCGCGCATCTGCACCTGTACCAGTGCGTAGCCAAACTGCGGTGCCAGCAGACGGTACGGGCTCGAACCCGGGGCGAGCTCGTAGGGGTTGGACAGGTCATAGCCCGAGTACTCCACCAGGGTGGGGAACGGGCCCGGACCAGCCGGGAAGGTCACCACCACTGCCAGCTGGGTTCCGTCACGCGTGGTGAGGTAGTTGAAACCACGCTTGAGGGACTGCCCGGTATACAGCGGCCCGGTGGGATGCTCCATGTCGGCCAGTGGCTCGCTCATCTCGGTCACGACGATCTCAACTGCCCGCGACACGCCGTCGCCGTCGAGGTACACCACCCGGTACACACCAGGCGGCACGTCACGCCACAGCTTGCCGCCGTCGATGTCGAGCTCGGCGGTATCCACAAGGTCACCAAGTGCGGTGTAGACGCTGACCACGGTGCCCGGGGTGCCCTCAGCTGAGATCTGCCCCACCGAGCCACGGGCCAGCACGCCACCGTTCCAGGCGTCACCAAACGACGCCAGGCGGAACAAGAACGCCGCCATCTGGCCACGGGTCACATTCTGGGTGGGTGAGTACTGGGTGCCGGCTGCGTTGGTACCCGTGGTGATGCCGTTGGCCTTCATCCAGCATGCACCGGTGGCGAACCTGACATTGGTCGGTGCATCGGTGAACCCACACGAGGTCGGGCCGGCCACCTCGCCGGCCAGACTCCACAAGAACCCGGCCATCTGGTCGCGGGTCACGATCCGGTTGGGACCGTAGAGCGTTCCGCCACTGTTGATCCCGGTGGTGACGCCCTCCTGCTTGAGCCAACACGTGGCGTCCACCTGACTCGGCGTCACGGCCCTCCATGTCGGTGAATCCGCACGGCGACTCGTCGGGGACCGGCTTGCCCATGAGGCGCCACATCAACAGCGCCATTTGCACCCGGTTCACCGGGTTGGCTGGCGAGTACCGGCCAGCACCACCGGCACCCTGGGTGATGTCCTGGTCGAGCAACCACGCCACGCCCTGGGCGAACGACGCCGAGTCGGGCACATCCGTGAATCCAGGATCGGGTGCCGACGGGTACCCAGCCGGACGCAGCACGCCGTCGTCGGGCAAGGGGATTGAGGTGGGGCCTCCGTTGGCGGCGGCCGGTCCCACCGGCACCATCACCACCGTGGTGAACAGCAGAGCCAGGGCGGTGGCGATGGCCACGACGATGCGTCGGGTGGGCGAGATCATGTCTTCTCCTGGGTTGTGTTCTTCATCACGAGTGCAAGGGGCGGTTGCCGTTGTCAGCGGGTCGGGGCCCGTCCCGGGACGTCTCAGCGAAACGGCGCCAGGCAGGGTGCGCCGTTGCACACGTCAAGGAACGTCCCACCGAAGAAGGCGTACTTCTGTGCACGTGCCGACACCTGGGCCCGCGGCTCGCTGTGCGGGTCGCGCTTCACGTCGGGATAACCGGGCGAACCCGGAGCCACGTTCTGGATGGGCGCCGGGGTATTGCCCGAATCCCACATCACATAGGCGCTACCGGTGAAACCGCCAGCCTCCTCCTGTGGGGTGAGGCGCTCGATGCCCCAGAACGGATCCACATCCAGTCGGTCGGTGAATCCCGAGTTGGCGCTGCGGCCAGGGTCCAGTGCCGGAGGGTCGTAGAGCTTGATCCCGGCGGTGCGAGCCATGTTGTCGGCGGTCACGATGGCCACCTGGTGGTCGGCATAAGCCACATGCAGCAACACCTCATGGGGCTGGGTGCCGGGCAGGGGGTCGTCGGTGAGGTGATGGGCGTAGCCGTTCACCATCGGCACGATCCCACAGGATCTGGGTGAACCGCGAGCGCCGGCAGCCGGTCAATTTCGTTGGTGTAGGCGCCATCGAACACCAGGGCGTACCCCGGCCAGTCGGAGCTGCGGTACAGCAGGATCGAGTAGTTCATGCCCGGCACACCGAGCACGGCCCGGTCGAACTCGTTGGACACGGCGGTGAGCGCCCCACCCATGATCCCGCCCTGCGAGTTGCCGTCATACGACAGTGACGTGTTGTCGATCAGCGACTGGCCACCACTGCGGAATGCCGGGTTGGCGGAAAAACCATTGGCGTTGCGCATCAACCGCCCCAAAAACAGCTGGTTCAAAAATCCCTGCTGGGCGCCGTCGGCGATGAAGTTGAACTTGGACAGGTCCCGCAGCGACTGAAGGGCATTGAGAAGGTCGGCACCGGAGAACCCGGCCCAGAAGGTGGCACAGAACATCACGTTGTGCTCATCGGCGAAGGCCCTCACATTGCCGGCCCCGACCTCTTTGTAATTGCCCAGCAGGCCATGCCCGTACAGCGACATGGTGGCGGGGTCGGCCGTGGACACAACGTTGTTGGCCGGCAACACACACCGGAACGGCACCGTCAGGTTGGGACGTGTCGTGCTGCGCACCGGCAGCCCGTCAGGACCCCAGTTGAACAGGGCGCCGCCCACCGATGGAGCGTCGGACTGGTAGTTCGGTACCTGGTACGTGCCGTCGATGATGCGTCGGGAGGGGTCGTGGTCACACTCGACCGGCTTGATCGTTGCTCCGCAGTTGGTTCCTGCGGGTGGGGCCGAGCACCGATGCGGTGAGCGCGGGGGCGTCGGTGCCGAGCCGATCAAAGGCGTCGTCACGGATGTGGAGCATCCGCTCGCTGAGGTTGCGCTCGCTGGCCACGGTGAAGTCCCACGCCAGAATGAACTCCGACGTGTTGTACCCCAGGTCGTCGAAGCGCCCCAGCAGGGCGTCCATGGCCGGGCGACGGGCCTCGATCACGTCGGGCGCAGGGTCGGTGGAAAACGCAACGGCGGCGAACTCGTCGCTCGCCGCAACAGGTGCACCGACCCCATCGACGAGGTTGCGCAATGCCACGATGTAGCGGGCCCCCTCGTCGTAGTTGCGGGCCGGAACGATCGTGAGCAGTCGGTCTGCGTCGCTGGTGGCCTGGGTGTCGTACTCCACCCAGTGGGGGTGACGCTCGCCGGTGACGGCATTGATCACCAGCACCGGGGAATCCTCGGCCACCGACATGCCGATGTCGGTGATGGGGGCGGCACCCGAGGCGTCAAGATCAACCGACGGGATATAGGTGAGAAGTACCTGACCGGGGCTGAACCCGTCGTTGCGGTTCTGCTCGGCCGGGTCGATGCGGATGCCAGAGCTGTTCACGGGAGTGGCGGTGGCGTCGAAGTCCAACCGAAGGCCGGTGTCGGTGCCGGCGTCGGCAGCGGTGAACCGGTTGCTCGGGAATGGCAGCATGCACCTGCGCGCATCGACAATGTCGCACGGGTACACGTCGTCATTGAGTCGACCGACGTCCCATGCATCGGCGTCGGCCACGGCCACCAGGCGGAACAAAAAGGACGCCATCTGGCCTCTGGTCACCGTCTGCAGCGGTGAGTACCGGGTACCCGCAGGGTTGGTGCCGGTGGTGATCCCGTACTGCTTGAGCCAACACGCCCCGGTGGCGAACTCAGCCCTGGCCGGAGGATCATCAAACCCACACGACCGCGGACCCGCAACCCTCGACGCCAAACGCCACAGGAACCCGGCCATCTCCTCACGGGTCACTACCCGATCAGGGCCAAACAACGTCTGGGCGTTGTTGACGCCGGTGGTGATCCCCTGCTGCTTGAGCCAACACGTGGCATCGATCTGATCAGCCGACCGACCCACCATGTCAGTGAATCCACACGGCGACACATCAGGTGCAGGCTCACCCATCATCCGCCACATGAACAACGCCATCTGCACCCGACTCACCGGCGCCTCAGGCGAATAGCGGCCCGGACCACCCAGACCCTGCGTGATGCCTTTGATGAGCAACCAATCCACTGGCTGGGCGAACGAGGCAGTTGCGGGAACATCGGTGAACTCCACCGACTGTGGTGTGACCACGGCAGTGGGCTGGGCCGGGGCCTGGCCGGACTCCACCGCCTGGCCGCCAGCGGCCGAGGTCTGGGCCAACGGCACCACCGCTGCCACCAGGGCCACTGCGATTCCACCGACCAACCGACGAGTCCATGCCGCGTTCACCATCACTTCACCAAGCCCCCAGTAGTACCGATCAACAACGCACTGACCCTAGTGCCTTCCGACACAGTTGTTACCGCGCAGGCCAAGAGTCACGAAAACACGGCTGTTGGCGGTACCGGGAGGTCCCAGGCGCCACGTTCGGAGGCGAGGCGGAACAAAAATGCCGCCATCTGGCCTCTGGTCACCGTCTGCAGCGGTGAGTACCGGGTACCCGCAGGGTTGGTGCCGGTGGTGATCCCGTACTGCTTGAGCCAACACGCCCCGGTGGCGAACTCAGCCCTGGCCGGAGGATCAACAAACCCACACGACCCCGAACCCGCAACCCTCGACGCCAAACGCCACAGGAACCCGGCCATCTCCTCACGGGTCACTACCCGGCTCGGCCCAAACAACGTCTGGGCGTTGTTGACGCCAGTGGTGATCCCCTGCTGCTTGAGCCAACATGTGGCAACAATCTGCTCAGCCGGCCGACCCACCATGTCAGTGAATCCACACGGCGACACATCAGGTGCAGGCTCACCCATCATCCGCCACGCGAGACAACGCCATCTGCACCCGACTCACCGGCGCCTCGGGCGAATAGCGCCGGGCCCCACCCAGCCCCTGCGTGATCTCGCGATCCAGCAGCCAGTCCACCCCCTGGTCGAACGACGCCCCAGCGGCCACGTCGGTGAAGTCGGCCAATGGGATCCTGCTCAGGCCGGCGATGGCGTCCTCGATCGCCGACAGCACCTTTGGCCCGGTGGGACGACCCAACGACACGCCCTCCTCGTACCCCCCGGCGATCCACTGGTCATCGGGGATGATGTAGCCCAACGAATCGTTGGTGGTGGCAAACAGGAACTGTGCCTCCCCACCCAGACGGTCACGCACCGACACGTCGGTTCCAGTCCTGCCGTAGCTGCTCAGGGGTTCACCAGGAAACGCCACCATCGAGATGAATGTGTCGTCGGTGCCCAACCGGACCACGGTGACCGTTGACGTGATTCTGGGCGTTGCTCCCGCAAACGACAGGTCGTAGTACCCCGCCAATGGCGACACCGCCGCCGGGATGCCCACCAACGCCGACAACAGCGTCCCCGATGGCTGGAACGTGGCCGACTTCACTGCCATGGACATCCCCGGCGGGATCACCTCGGCGTTGACCAGCGCCCCCACCGCCGCCGACGGCGATGGCTCCACCCAGTCGCTGCTGCGATGACTGTCCCGGCTGCCTGGGGTCCGCCGCCGGGACCGACGGGCTGAGGTCACCGAGCGTCCCGTTGACAAACAGGGCAACGCCACCCACGAGTTCCTCAATCGAGTCGCGCACCGGGCCCACGAAGTCGGTGCCGATGCGGGTGTTGCCACGCGCCGTGAGTACGGGGTGGGCGCCATAGTTGGCAATGGTGGCAACAACGTCACCGCCATTGGGCCGGGTGAACTGCATGACCGACAGCGTGTCGTCACGGTCATCAGGCACGCCACGACGGTTGGGTGCCCAGATCGGGAACGTCGACGCTGGCCACCCGCAGATCGGCGGGTCCCAGTGCATCCACTGCCGCCACCGCAGCAGCCACTGACTCGTTGACCACCCGCTGGCGGTAGGCAGGTGCCACCCCGCCCCAGATGCCCTGGAAGTCGAGGCTGGCATGCGAGTGGCTCACATGCACCATCACGGCCCGGGAACTGATGCCGGTGGCCGCAGCAATGCCATCGCGAATGGCCCGCATCCACAGGTTGCCCATTCCCACCAGATCGAGGGTCACCAGCACGGTGCGCTGCTCCTCGAATCCGATCACCACGGCACGCGCCGAGGTGTCCTCGTGCACATTGGGGTTGGCCTCAGCCCTGTAGCTGGGACCAAAGTCGTAGCCGCCGAGGTACAGGCCGGCATTCAGTTCAGACTGGGTCGGGCTGATACTTCGGGTGGCCGCCCCCACCACGAACGTGTCGCCTACCGGGTTGGCACCCGCAGGTTCGGTAGCCACCGGCACGGTGGTCACGACCATGACCACCACCAGCAGGCCGGCCACAACACTGGCAAGCGAACGCTTCACCCGTGCAGACTCATCAATCGGACCATGTCATCAACCCCCGTGCGCGTCCATCGATCGCTTGGTGCCTGATCGATGATCGGGCAACCTATCAGCCGCCGACACATGGGTAAGGTCGGGAGGTGCCGTTGGATCTTCCGCCCGCCACCGCTGCAGGTGGTCAACGTCGAGTGGTGGTGGCCGGTTGGTCGGGAACGACCAACCTTGGCGACGAGCTCCTGCTCCGCCAGCTCCTGAGGCTTCTCGGGGAGCAGGGCTGCGATGCCACCGTGGTATCGGCTGACCCCGAGTCCACTGCGGCGTTGCACACCGTCGACGCCATCGCATTGGGCGACGCCCGGGGATTGTGGCGGGCACTTCGCCGATCACAGGGTCTGGTGCTCGGTCCGGGAACACTCCTGCAGGACCAGACCAGTCCGGCCAGCCTGCCATGGCATCTGTCCAGGATCGCCACTGCCGCAGCCGCCGGACGACCCGTAGCCGGCGTCGGGCTTGGGGTGGGCCCGCTGCGACGTCCCGGAAGCCACCGACTCACCGGTGTTGCCATGCGGCGCTGCGTTGGTGTGGCGGTGCGCGACCCTGCGTCAGCGGCGCTGCTGGCGGCGTGCGGCGTGCGGGGCGTTCGCACGGGCTGCGACCTCGCGTTGGGCCTGGAACCACCCTCTGGCACGGTGCATCCCCGAATCGCGGTGTCGTTGCGGGCTCACCATGGCGGCGGCAGTGTCATTCCGCTGCGCCGCCACCAGCCCGCAGCGTGGGACCCGGGCCGGGTGGCGGCATTGGCTGCCGGCCTTGGACGACGCCGCCCGACGCACAGGTCTGCCCCTGCATCTCGTGGCCATGGACACCGATGCCGACGCCCGCTTTCACCAGCTTGGTCGCAGCTCACCTGCGAACCGAGCACACCCTTGAGGTCCCGACCCTCGACAACGTGGTTGCGACCATCGGGCAGTCAGAGATCGTGATCGCCATGCGCTACCACGCCGGAGTGGCGGCTCTCGTGGGCGGCCGCCCGATGGTGTTGATCGGGTACACCAACAAAGTTGATGCCCTGGCTGCCGACATCGCCGGAGCCGCCGGCCACGCCACCCCCACCGCCGCATCCGGGCCCCCGGCAACTGGTGTGGCCCGGGTCGCCGATGGACCCGGAGGCTGGAATGCAGCCTTGGGTCGGCCGCACAGATGGTGCGACCAGCGGCGGCGTCGGTGGCCGCTGCCCGGCAGCGTCTGGTGGTCGGCATGGACGCCCATCGCCACGTGCTGAGCGCCTTGATCGATTCGCAGTGACGCCACCGTCGGTGGTTGCGAGACCATCGACGGCTCTGGCGCCTCCTCGGGCGTCGTTGCATCGGTTGACCACCCGCCCCTAGCCTCGCCGGCACTGCGTCGCTGCGTCGCTGCGTCGCTGCGGTGCTGCGGCGCTGGGAACTCCGACCCGACTCGGCACCCCTGCCACGCACCAGCCGCACCAACCCGCACCAATCCCACACACCCCACACACCCCATGCACATCACCTACCTCGGCCCCGTGCCCCCGTTGCGGGGCGGTATCCCCCAGCACGGCGCGCAACTGGTGTCGGCTCTGGTGCGACTTGGCCACGAGGTGTCAGTGGAGGGCTGGTCATCGCTCTATCCCCGTCGGCTGTACCCGGTCACCCAGGACGCTGCCCCGCTGGGCTCCCGACCAGCGTTCACCACACCACCTTCACACCTGACGACCGACATGAGCTGGGCCAAACCCTGGTCATGGTGGTCAGCTGGCCGCCACGCCCGGCGTACCGACCTGGTGGTGTTCCCGTGGTGGGTTCCGGCACAGGCGCCGGCGGTGCGCACATTCCTGTCGGCGGCAGGGCGGGTGCCCAAGGTTGGGATGATGCACGACGTGGTGCTCCCCAACCGTCATCGCGGCGACCTGACTCTGGCGCGACTCGCCCTGCAACCCCTCACCGGGGCAGTGGTCCACAACGCCCACATTGCCCAGCAGGTCCGGTCCCTGCTGCCCCACATCAATCCCATGGCCATCGAGCAGGTCGCCCATCCGCCCAATCTGGCCATGTCGGCACGTCCGCTCCCCCCGACTCCACCGCTACGCCTGCTGGTGTTCGGTCATGTGCGCTCCTACAAGGGACTTGAACTGGTGTTTGAGGCCCTTGCCCGGGTTGTCGCCAACGGACGTGATGCCCGGCTCACGGTGGCCGGTCAGTTCTGGCAGCCCCTTGGACCGTGGCTACAGCAGATCGCCGATCTCAACATGACCGACAGGGTCGAATTGCGCAACGGCTACGTTCCCGACGATGACCTTGACGACCTGTTCAGCGAGCATCACCTGGTGGTCACCCCCTACCGGTCGGCCTCACAGTCGGGTGTGGTTCCCCTGGCTGCAGCCGCAGGACGGCCGTCGGTGGTCACCCCGGTGGGCGGGCTTCCCGAGCAGGTAGCCGACGGTGTCGACGGTGTGGTTGCCACCGACGTCTCCCCAGCGGCTCTGGCTGACGCCATCGACCGGGCGGCAAACGATCTTGACCGCCTATCGGCTGGAGCGTTGCGACTTTCGACGTCGTGGCAAGACGTGGCTGACGCCGTCATCAGGGCAGGAAACCGACGGCCCACCTGACCGAGCGTGGTCACGACTGTCGGCGACCTATCAGGTACCGGATCCGACGACATCGGACCACCGGGCGATCAACTGGTGAGCAGCGGCGAGACCCGACTGCGCCGCTGACTGAACCCGGGGACCGCCGAACCCGTCACCGGCGACCACCAGCGGTCCGGCCCCCTCCACATCGGTGACCAGACAAGGTCCGGGGTCAGCGGTGGCTACCCGCGCGTAGCGCCAGCGCACCAGTTGGGAGGCCACCACCCCACGACCGGCACCGGGATGCCCCGGCAGCTGGCCCACGGCGTCGAGCACTGCGGCGATGACATCATCAGCGTCGTCATCGAACATGGCGACGCTGGCGTCAATGGTGCAATGCACGGTGAGGGCAGGAACCTCCGAAATGCCCTTGAGTTGGTTGTCGGCCACCCATGCCACAATTCCCGCAGAGTCACCAGCGCCGTCACCCCGCGTACCACTGCCGACACCACTGCCGTCACCACTGCCGTCACCCTGGCGCCACCAGCCCGGCGAGGTCATGCCACTGGGGCCATCGAGCACCGCCAGCACGGCCAGACATGGGTCGTAGGTCACCGCCGCCAGTCGCCGGGTCACATCGGCACCCAACACGACACCGCCAGCGTCGAGGATGGCGAGAGCCTGGGGCACCGGCGCAGTGACAACCACAGCATCAGCATCGAGGGCGACCTCGTCTTCCCGAGTGCCCGGCTCACTGCGGGTGCCCAGCTCACCTGCCCGGGTGCCCGGCTCACCGCCGCCAGCGCCCCCGGCCAGCACCGTCACCCGCCACGGGGAGGCATCGCCAGGGGACACTGCCGTCACCGCCGTGGACACCCGCACATCACCTCCTCGGGCAAGGTGCTTGGCCACTGCGGTCATCGACGGCACCCCCCGCCATGCCGATCCGCCGTTATCGAACCACGAACTGACCACTCCCGATGATTCCCAACCCTGCACCTCGGTGGTGAACCACGGTGGTCGTGCAGTGAAGTACTGGGCGCCATGGTCGAACACCGCACCGCCAAACCGTCGGGTGGCCATGCGGCCGCCCACCCCCTGCCCTTGTCCACCACCACCACGTCAACTCCGGCTGATGTCAGTTGGCGGGCACACATCAGGCCGGCAATGCCGGCACCCACCACCACCACCCGGGGACGGGCCCGTGCCTGCCCCGCAGCGACTGTGCCCCCATCACCCAAACGCCCGTCAGGATCAACCATGGCGGAACACTACCGGGCGCCCGGTGGGCATCGACCGACGCATTCGTAGACTGGATGCATGGACAGCAACGCGAACCGCAGCACCGATCGCAACACCGCAGACGCCACGGGCAACGACGGCGCGGGCGTTGCCGAGCGTGACCCAGCCTCCGATCCAGTGCTCCAAACCGTCCCACTGGGTGCGCAATGGCCGATGGTCGATCCGTTTTTGTTCTGCGCCCATCACAACGATCACTACCCCGCTGGTACCGCAGCGCTGGGGCCGGTCACTGGAGTGGCGGGCCGGAACATCGGTTCGGACTTCTCTGGACGTGACGGTTGGAGCATGTACCACGGCAGTGTCGTCCCGGGGTTCCCCGCCCATCCCCACCGGGGTTTTGAAACCATCACCTTTGCGCGACAAGGTCTGATCGACCATGCCGACTCCCTCGGCGCGGCTGCACGATTCGGACGAGGCGACGTGCAGTGGGTCACCGCCGGAGCAGGAATCTCCCACTCCGAGATGTTCCCCCTTCTCGACAGCGACGGCCCCAACCCCGTCGAACTGTTTCAGATCTGGCTCAATCTCCCGGCCGCATCCAAGATGGTGGATCCGTTTTTCACCATGCTGTGGTCCGAGGACATCCCCACCGTCACCTTCACCGACGATGAACAACGTTCGGTGACGGCAACAGTGATCGCCGGCGCCCTTGCCGGAGCCACTCCGCCACCGCCGCCACCATCGTCGTGGGCGAGTCGACCCGAGGCCGACATCAGCATCTGGCACCTCCGGTTCGACGCTGACGCCCGCTGGCAACTGCCTGCGGCATCGGGCGACGAGACGGTGCGCACGATCTACGTGTTCGCTGGGAGTTCGCTTCAAATCGGTGACCACACGTTGCCTGCCGGTACCGGCGCCCTCGTGGATGCATCACGACCGCGTTGAGCTTCAGGCCGGCGACCAGGGAGTGGAGCTCCTCGTCCTGCAGGGTCGCCCCATCGGAGAGCCGGTTGCCCGCTACGGCCCGTTCGTGATGAACACCCGAGCTGAAATTGAGCAGGCGTTCCGGGATTACGAACGAACGCAGTTTGGGCCGTGGCCGTGGCCAGCTTCAGATCCAGTCCACGGGACCGACAAGCGGCGGTTTGCCCGTCATGCTGACGACCGGGTTGAAGAACGGGCCGTCACCCCGGCCACCTGATCAGGCGACAGGCCCCACAGGGCCCCGGGGGATCAGACAGGCAGCGGCGGCACGATGACGGTAGGGAGCGTGACCGCCGGGTCCCAGGCCTGCGGGTGGAGACGAGGCAATAGAGGAACAGCGCCATCTGGAAACGGGTCACCACGCCACCAGGATTGATGTGGTCGGGTCATTTCTCATCCCGGTGGTGATGCCGTTGGCTGAAAGCCAGGCTACCGCGCCGGAACTGCAGAGCGGCGCCGGAGGTCGGTCGGTGAAGGCCGGGTGGGGTGAACCCGTGGGCTGTCCAGCCACCCGCCACAAAAACAGCGCCATCTCTCCGCGGGTCAACGCCCGGTCGGGAGCGAACGCAGACGTGCCATTCACACCGGTGGTGACGTTGCTGGCCTTGAGCCAACACACGGCCCGGGAAAAGAACGCCGACGACCTGACGTCGGTAAACCCGCAGTCTGCTGGTGCGTTGCGACGATCCATCATCCGCCACACAAACGCTGCCATAAGGCCGCGGATCACGGCGGCGCCGGGTCCGAGGACGGCGGCTCTTCCCCCCAGCCCTCCACACCGTGACGCCCAAGGTGACGGCACTGTCGCCCGACGGTGAAGGCAGCCCAAGGACCTGATTGGCCGTGGCGAAGCGATACGGCAACAGCCATGACCAGACTCGACATCAGGCGTCGGTGCTGACGCGCGGCGGCCTGGCCGCAGAAACGACAAAGGGTTCCTGGGAACCAGTTGTGGTACCCAAGAACCCCATGTCGAACGCTCTAGTGCTCTATGTCACAGCCCGCACGGAACGGGCCAGAAACTTGTGCTCAGCCGTCCCTGCCACTGCGCAGGTGCAGACGGCGGGGGCGCAGGAGCTGGAGACCAACACCCACACCGAGAGCCACGACCACCAGCATTGCGATGCCGTTGCCGACGGCGGGGGCGCTGCTGGCGGGCGGGGTCAGGGCCTGACCTGCGACCAGCGCTGCCGACAGCGAAGCCGGACCGAGGTCACCTTCGGCCTAGAGCGAAGCGCTGCAGGAAGGTCACCGCCTGGGCACGGGTCACATTGTCGAGGGGAATGAACAGCGCCGCAGGGGAGCCGGGAGTTCCGCCAGGGCCTGTGGCGATGCCATTCTGCACGGCCCAGTTCACAGCGGTGATAGTAGAAGGCGGTCAAGCGGCACGTCGGCAAAGCCGGCGCTCGGAGCACCCGTCGGAGCGCCACCCATACGCCACATCATGGTGACGTACTGCGAGCGGTTGACGATCCGGTTGGGGGCGAAAGTGGTGGACGCAGTGCCCGGCGTACCACCAACACCGGTGGTGATCTTGGGAGACTGGCTCACGGCCCAGCAGACTGCCTGGGCGTAGTAGGCACTCGAGGACACGTCGGTGAAACCCACAGAGAGGTGGCAGCAGATGGCTCACCGGCGAGACGCCACATGAACGTCACGGCCTCAGCCCTGGTGGTCAGACCCGACGGCTCAAATCGGTCGGTACCGCCAACACCGGTCGTGATCCCACGGGCCAGTGCCCACTCTGGCTGACTCAGTGAACCAGGTGCCGTTCGGCACGTCGTCGAAGGTGTTGACCAGCACCACCACCTGAAAGGTGGTCTCTGTGGTCCCACAGTAGGCCGTGTAGGTCCGGGTCGCTGCGTTGCTGGAGGCCGACATCACAAAGACGCCGTCCACGCACCAGCAGTCTCCGTGGCGGTTGCCACTACTGCAGTGCTGGGAGACGGACCGACCACCGAGATGTTGCCATCACAGTCCTGAGACATTCCAGGCTGCACCGGTGAGGCCCACCGACGTGCCAGGGGCTGCGGCTCCGGGATTGGCGACGACAGTTCCACCGCCGGTGTACGACGGCTGAGCGGAGGCCGACGTGAGCGCTGCCCACCACCATGAGAGCGGCCAAAACCGCACCCGCCAGAACTCGACTACCACGACGCACCTTTACCACGGTCCACTCCCCTGATTCGACGGCCCGAACACCCGGACACCCACACCTTACTCACATACCACTGCAACAATCAACGCGCTATCCATCAACAAGCATGGACCTTCAATTACTCAGGTCCCGCCCACCGAAGGATAGCGCTGAATCCTTCCGCAGCGGTGCCACTGCGTTCGAGCCCCTCGTCAGGAGCGGGCACCCCGGCGAAACGGGCGTTGAGCTGCAGGGTCGGTGGGATGACAAGCGGCTGGGGCCGCCAGGTAAAGCGATAGTCACCGGGGTCAAGCTGTCCGGCAAGTGTCCACCGCAGCGTGACGCTCTGGCCGGCAGGGATTCTCACCGGTGTGGACCAGATTCTCCAACCGCCCTCAGACTGCAACTCAACCCCAACCTCCACACCATCGATCTCGAGCTGTTCCATCAACAGCGGGGTGTACAAAGACACGTAGGTATCCGCCGTTCCCACCGCAAGCCCCGACTCGTTGCCCAGAACCACCGGTGGAAGGTCAAGCTGGGCGGTGTTGGTCAACACCACGGTGGCCTCAGAAACAATCCTCCCGGACACGGGATTGAAGGTGGCGTCGTAGGACACCTCCCGCTCGATGTAGGTATCGATCTTGTTGGGGGCAGCATTGGCCAACCCGACAAACATGAAGTCCTGCCCCTCGTTGGGTGGCAGCGCCCCGTCAATTCCCAGGTTGGCAAAGAAGCTCTCCTCGTCGGGAATCGATGACCACATCACCAGTCGCCCCTGGGCGGCCACGTCCCCCATGGCGTCGGCCAGGGCGCCCGGACCGGGCAGCGCGCCGTCGGTCAGGCCATCAACCGCCCCTTCGATGGCCTCGGCAAACACCTCGTCTTGAGTCGGCTCGTCGAGGGTGTACAGATCCACCAGCAAAAAGCGGCTGAGTTCCTCACCCGTAAACGTGCGGCCCAACGTGGGAATGTTCACCGGGCCGCCCACGTCGACCAGTGCGCCAAGAGCGATCGGGTCAAGGGCCATCACCCCCTCCACCGGTCGACCGGTTGACTGCTGGTAGAACGACGACGCCACACGGGCCGCTGTGGGGAAGTCGGGACTGGCCGAAGAGTTCTGGAAATAGACATTGGGCGTGTAGCGGCCGTAGCGCGCGAAGTAGTCCTCGGAGGCGTCTACCTGCCGGACGTCGACCGCAAGTTGGCCGTTGAGGTCGGCAGCACCGCCGTCCTCGACGACATCGAACGATCCGTCCACCGCCTCGATGACGGCCCAGTTGCCGACGAACCCCCAACATTCGGCTCTCAGCCGGTGTGGTGATCATCATCAGCCATCGCCGGGGCCCGTCTCCGCCAGCCATTGCCGGGAGGACTGTGGCCCCTTCCAACGCAAGCTCGGTGGGTGGCAGAGCCTCGGCCACCGAGCCCTCCAGCTCGTCAAGACGTTGGGCGAGGGGCGCCACCAGCCATGGAGACGCCAGCGACGCCAGGTCTGCGGTGGCCACGGACAAAGCATCCACCGCCTCCTGCAGCGGGGTCACGAGTTCGGACACTGCGGCGGTGTCCACCCTGCCGTCCACCGGCCGCAGCCCGTCGCGCTCGACCAGGGCCGCTCCGTCGGCGGCGGTGTTGGCCAGATCCCGGGCGGTGGTGGTGGCCACCGCTATCGCCCGCTGCTGCTGAGCCACGATCGGCACCAGGCGCACCGGGGCAAGCAGAGGGCTTGCAACCAGACGTGACGCTCCTGAGAGGTCCTCTGAGGCCGACCTGAACAGCTCAGCGGCGTTTCGTTCGTCGGTGCCAGCTGCAGCCACACCGTCGCGGGCTTTGGCCACCCCCGACGTGACGTTGGAGTAACTGGCCACCACCGCCAAGACCGAATAGCGCCGTGAATCCCAACGCCACCGCGGCTGAAACCCATGCCACCGGGCCACAGGCCGCCGCCAGCTCCGGCGAGCGTTGCGCCATCCCGACACCACGACCAATCCCATGGCCAACGCCGCCACAGCAGCTGAGGCACCGACCGGCGCCCACGACCATTCCTCGATGCGAACCAACGCCTGCACCGACAACGCCGCCGCCACCGCACCCAGCACCCGGGACCGTCGATCGCCTGCAGCAGCCACGATTGCAACCACCAGCGCCGACAATCCGACCAGCGATATCCAGCCCGACGCTGAAACAGCAGCGATGCCCGCACAGAGGACCAGCGCCCAGCGGCGAGAACGCGAGCCGGCCACCACCACCCCCGGCCCCCAGCACCAACGACCACGCCACATCGACGATGCGGTACCCGGTGGGAGTCAGATCAGCCAGGACAGCACCAATCGCCGAAGCCACCGCAACCGCAATGACAACAGCGACCTTCCAGTTGGGAGGCCGTCGGCTGCTACCTGTTCGTCGCCCCTTTGATGACCCCGCCCCCGACGATGAACGGCGTAATGAGAAACGGCGTAATGAGAAACGGCCCGACGACGAACGGCGTGACGACGAACGGCCCGACGACGAACGTGACGAGGAACGTGTTGACGAAGAACGGCCCGACGAAGAACGTGATGATGAACGACCCGACGACGACCGGCCAGATCCTGATGCATGGCGGTCTGACCTCTGGGAGGGATCACTCGGGCGGTCGGGATCAACACCGGGTCCAGACAATTCTTCTTGGTCACCCACAGGCGACGACCCTATCGCTGCATCACATTGAACTGGTATCGCGCAACAGCCTTCACCGGCTGGGGCCTGCGACAGGGCGCCGGCGGTGGTCCCACGACTAGACAGGAACTGTGGATCTCGACCCTGCCTCAACCGCAACCCCAACCCCAGCCGCAGCCGCAGCCGCAGCCGCAGCCACCGGCACAAGCACAAGCACAAGCACGACCCCACCGCGCGAGGTGGACGTGGTGGTGGTTGGTGCCGGACTTGCGGGGCTTGCCGCCGCAGTGCATCTGCAGGCCGCCGGTCGCAGCGTCTGCGTGCTGGAGGCATCCGATGGCGTCGGTGGCCGGGTCCGCACCGACATCGTGGACGGCTTCCAGCTCGATCGGGGATTCCAGGTGCTTTTGACCGCCTACCCCGAGGTGCCCCGGATGTTCGACGTGTCGGCGCTGCAGCTTCGTGCATTCGAACCCGGCGCCATGATCCGTCACGGCGGGCGCTTCCACGCCCTCGCCGACCCCTTCCGCCGTCCGCTGTCGGTGGTTCGATCAGCGTTGTCGCCTGTGCTGCCGGTGGGCGACAAGCTCCGGGTGGCACGCCTTCGCCATCGGGTGACCCGGGGCGAGGCGGTGGACTTGCTGCGGGCACCCGAGACCACCACGCTCGAACACCTGCGAGCGTCCGGATTCAGCGATGTGGCCATCGAGCGCCTGTTCCGTCCACTGTTTGGCGGGATCCAGCTCGATCCTTCGCTGTCCACGTCGAGTCGGATGTTCGACATCATCTATCGCTGCCTGGCAACCGGGGATGCAGCCGTCCCGGCCTCCGGGATGGGGGCGCTCCCTGCCCAGCTGATGTCCCGCCTGACTCCCGGAACGGTGCACACCGGTCATGCCGTTGCGGCGGTCGACCGGCATGGAGCCACCACCGCCGATGGCCGTCACGTCGCTGCCCGGGCTGTGGTGGTGGCCACCGATGGTCCGGCCGCTGCCCGGTTGCTGGGATTGCCTCGCAGTCACCGGTCACGCCGTGTCGTGTTGCTGGTTTGCTGCGCCGACGTCACCAGTGCGAAAACCGGTGCTGCTGCTCGACGGCGAACGAAGTGGCCCGGCGCTGAACGTCGCCATGATGAGCGAGGCCGCACCGTCGTACGCTCCTTCGGGTCAGGCCCTCATTGCCGCTGCGTGTCCGGGTGATGCCGACATGGCGTCGTCTGGGGGTCCCGACGATCCCCCGGACCGGCCCGAAGGCATCGGTGCCGCTGTCACAACGCAGATGCGCGGTTGGTTCGGGCCCCAGGTAGACGCATGGCGCTTGCTTCGCGTCGATCACATCGCCCATGCACAGCCATCGCAGGACCCCCCGTTCCACCCCCGCCAGCGGGTTCGAATTGACGATGGGCTGTTCGTGGCCGGCGACCACCGGGACACGTCGTCGACCCAGGGCGCGTTGTTCTCGGGACGGCGGGTTGCCGAAGCGGTGGCCACCCTTTTCCAGTGACGTCGTTTCACCGCATTCCAGCGAGTGCGGATTGTTGCTCAGGGGGTGGGAGGGTCTGGCCGCATCCCGGCAGCCGAAGGCAGGCATTCGCGGTGACCTTGCCGACCGCCGCTACCATCCGCACAACGTTTCGCCTCCGAGGAGTTTGACCATGCGCCGATTCATCGTGTTACTCGCAGCCGGGGTACTGGTTCTGGGGGCCTGTGGCAGCGAGTCCACAGCTCAACTCAACGCCGATCAGGAACGTGTGGTCGAGTTGGTGATGCAGTCGTCTGAGGAGTCCGGTCTGGCTCTCGACGAGGCCTGTGTGAGCGAAGTCGTCAGCCGCATGTCAGACGAGGACGCCAAAACGCTTGCCGAAAGCGACCTCGGTGCTGACGTAGAGCTGTCGGCCGAGGGGGAAGCGTTGGGCGAGGAGCTGGTGACCTGCCTGGACCGCGACGAGTTCATCAATGCTCTGGTCGCAGACCTGTCGGCCAGCGGGATCAACGTCGATCGCGACTGCATCGCCGATGCCCTCGCCGACGTCGAGCTGACCGAGCTCTTCGATCCCACCGGTGAGGGTCCACCAGCTGAGGTCATCGAAGCCCTCGACGCCTGCGAGCAGAGCGCCGGGTCAACAGACGGATCCTCCACCACCATCGAGTGATTCACCGGCCTCGGGCGAGGTCGCCCACCCCGACATTCAAAATGCGGGCTGCAGGTACACAGGGCTGCAGGTGAACAGGCCTGCATGTGGACACGACCGCAGTCGGTTGCGAATGCAAGCGGTCAGTGACCGGGCCTTGCGCCGTTGGTGAAGGCAACGACGACGCCAACCTCGTCGGTGTGACGGCGTCGAAGTCGCGCCACGACATCGATGAGAAACAGCTGTGGCCGGTACCGACGGGCGATGGCGGCTCGCACCCGGGCGTGCTCGGCGCCAACCACCACTGTCGCCGTGCCGTGCCATTGGGGGGCACCCGACGCCACCACACCTCGCATCGAACATGGCGACACGACCACATCGGGGGTGTGGGCGAGGCGACGTACCTTGCCACTGGTTGCGGCGGTAGTGAACCCCACCGTGTCGTCGCCCAGGTCTGCGACCCACACCGGGGTGACCACCGGCTCCCCGGTTCGCCGAAACGTGGTGAAAGCCATGTAGCGATGGGAAGCAATCTCGCGGGCGGCCGTTGACATCTGCGAGAGGGTAGCGGCGCCGCAATGCCCTATCGTCGATCCCCATGTCGACAACTGGCCGCTTGCGCATTGCTGTTTGGGGATCGGGCAACGTCGGACGACCGGCCATCCGGGCGGTGATGGCCCACCCTGATCTGGAACTCGCCGCCGTCATCGTGGCCGACCCGGCCAAGGTGGGTCGTGACGCCGGCGAATTGGCTGGCGTTGCCGCTGTCGGCGTGTTGGCCACCGACGATCCCTCATCGGTGCTCGGGACCGTCGACGCCGTCGTCTACACCGCCACTGCCGACACCCGACCAGGTGACGCCCTCACTGACCTCGAGGCCTGCCTCAGGTCGGGCGCCAATGTGGTGTCCACCTCGTTTTACGCACTGGCCCACCCTCCGACGGTGCCCGATGCCCTGGCTGCGAGGGTGGGGGCGGCCTGTGTCGACGGTGACAGCTCGGTGTTCGTTTCGGGCATCGATCCGGGATGGGTGACCGATGTGTTGCCAGCTGTGCTCCACGGGGTCAGTGCCGGTGCCACGGAGATTCGGTGTCAGGAGTTGTTCAACTACGCCACCTACGACCAACCCGAGGTGGTCCGAACCGTGATCGGCTTCGGCGGTTCAATGGGCGACCTCCCGCTGATGTTGCACGACTTCGCCCTCAAGATGGTGTGGGAGCCGGCGGTGCGCAACCTCGCCGACCTTCTGGGACTGAGCGTCGTCGAGGTGACGACCCACGTCGAACGACGACCGCTTGATCACGACGTGCACGTTGACGGCATGGGGCTGTTCGCCGCCGGCACCCAGGGGGCGTTCCGGTTTGAGGTTGGCGCCACCACTGCCCCCGATGAGCCCGAGTTGGTCATCGAACACGTCACCCGCATCGATGACTCTTGCGCTGCCGACTGGCCGGTACCTGGGTCACCAGGCGGAGAGCACAGGGTGTGTATCACCGGCCACCCCAATCTGGTGGTCACCGTGCACGGACATCAGCCCGGTGAGCCCGACGGGGCCGGGGGCGGAAATGCCGTGGCTGCCAACCGGCTGGTCAATGCCCTGCCGGCAGTATGCGCAGCCCGACCCGGAATCCTTGGGCCGACCGACCTGCCACCGCACGTCAACCCGACGTAGCCCGCACCCGCCCAATCGTCCGCTGCGCTCAGGTCGTCGCAATCAGATCGTCATCAACGGCTCGTCATCAACGGCTCGTCATCCGACGCCAGGCGGAAAACGACCTCAGGGCTGCGCCCGAGGGCCGCATGAGCCACGGCCAGGGATGCACCTGCATGGGCCTGATCGCCGTCTGGCGTCGCCTCCAGCCCGGCACGGGTGCGAAGGTGGTGGCCACCGAACGATCAGCCAGCACCGCCACCGGGTCGCCGCGCCACACCTCGACGGCACGGTGGGTGGCAAGCTCCGCCAGCGTCTCGACCAGGAAGGCAAGACGCATGCCGCTGAGACCCAGCCGGGCCAAAAGGGCCTCGTCGAACACGAACACCACCGGCAACGAGGAATTGGCACTCAGCGCAGGATCGTCGTCACCCATCGATTCAGCGGTGAGCCACACAACGTCGGGGTCGTGGGCCCCATCCGGCGACCACACCTCAACCGGACCTGCCACCAGCTGGTCGTCGTGGCCGGCATCGAGCAACGGAGTTGGGCCCGACCGCAGCATCCGGGTCGGCCGAATCGACACCGGCCCCTGCACCAGCCGACCCCGCGTGGGTGATGGGGCAGTCGTTGCGACGCACACACTTGCCGCACATCCCTGGGGCCCGCCGCTCCACCTGCGCACGGGTGAAGGCGTACGCCGACCCGGTTGCCGACCCCACCGTCCACTGCCATCCCAACCGGTTGGCGGCCCGGGACCCATCGAGAAGTCGGGCAAACAGCCAGTCCTCACCGTCGCGCCAGCCTCCGCCGTGACGGACCGTCCAGTGCGACGCCAACCACATCCGGGACTGGTTCACCAGCCAGCCATCAGTAACCAGTTCCCCGGTGATCGCTTCGATGCACGCCATGTTGTGGTCGTCGGGCCATGGTGGTGTCGCACCGGCACGCTCGCGGACCTGATAGCGAAGCGATGCCTGGGTGTCTGTCCCCAACCGGGCGTACAGGTGCCTGGCGTACTCCTGCCACATCAGTTCGTCACGGAACTTGGTGCGGTCCCGCACCGGACCGTCGGCAACGTGGTTCCACAGCCTCGGCAAGGTCACCAGACCATGGCGGACATAGGGCGACAGACCCGACGCCCCGCGTCGCTCCGGTGGCCACACCTCGTTGCGGTCCCGGGCGTAACCGAACACGTCGAAGGCCGCTACCCGGGCGTCGGCAGCTGACTGGCCGCCGCGAAATGTGGCGCTCGCAGCAAGCGGTTCGACGGCCAGGTCACCCAGGTGGGCAGCGACCCACGCCGAAGCAGCGTGTGGGCCCGCGGTTGGGACATCCAGCAGTACGGGCTTTGACCGGGTCATGACCGCACCCGCCGGATCCTGATGGCCCCGCGCGCCGTGGATGGGTCGACCACCGAGGAGCCCAACACAATGTCCACCTCACCTGCGGCGGCCAGCCGGCGGGCTGCGGCCCGTGCACGCTGCTCGAGCGCGGGCCCGTTCACTGCGGGCCCGTCCCCTGCCGGCCCGTCTGTTGTGTGCCCTGCTTTCACATTCCCCGATGCATCGGACGCTCCCAACGCACGCACAACATCATCGGGACTGACCGTGGCCCCCTGGTCGAAGCATCGAGCAAGGTGAGGATCGTCTGTTCGAGGGCGACGTCGGTGGCATCCACACCGGTCCGACGGCAGCGTTTGGAGCACCAACGCACCTGCTCCCAGTCGTCAGCCCAGGCCCGACGCCAGGTTATGGACCGACCACATGAGGCACAGATTTTCGGTGCGGGTATCGAGGAGGTGCGGTGCCGGGGCAGGATCAGCCTCCAGCGGTGGTCACTGGGGCCGACGGGTCGTCGATGGCGGTGGCCATGGGGGCGCCGTCGGCCAGCAGGGCGGCCAGCACGATCACCACCGGTTCGTCGCCGTCGTTGGCCCCGTAGTGCACAACATCTGGCGTCTCCACCACACCGTCACCGGCTCGCAGGACCACCACGGTTGGTCCAGCGACCTCCTCGGGACCATCGGCGCGCAGCACCGTGGCCGAGCCACGAACGATGTTGTAGGTCAGTTCACCCGACACCACGTGGGCCACCTGGGTGCCTTGGTGATAGTGGGTGGCCAACCGGGCGCCGGGAGCGATCGTGACCTGCTCCAGGAACAGTTCCTGGCCGGGAGCGTTACCCGGGTTGGTGGCGCCAAAACGCTCGCGCACCACCGGCTCGGCCGACGCAGCCTGCGACGTCGCCCCACCGCTGTCACCCCCAGTGGAGCAACCAGAGGCCAGCACTGCGCCCACCACCACCAGCGCCAGCGCCAATCCACGCACCGACATCACCGCCGAAGGCACCGCCCGGCACATTCCCTGGCGACGAGCCCGGCGCACCGCAGGGCGCACCGCAGGGCGCACCGCAGGCGACGCTCCATGATGCCTCCCGTCGTGATGACGCCTCGGTCAATGGCCCCTGCGTCGCAGGCTCGTGTGGGCATTTCATCCTCCGCAATGGTCGGTCGGCGCCAGCTCTGGGCATGCCCGCCAGCCCTGTCGGGCGGTGCGGTGCCGGCCCCCGACGTTACCGGGCGGTACGGTGCCCTTTGCATGTCCGACACAACTCACAACCGATCCACTTCTGCTCCCCGGCCCGGCGGCGGCCCCACCATCGGCATCGTCGGCGGTGGTCAGCTCGCCCGCATGATGTTGACGTCGGCTTCCGAGCTGGCCATCGATGCCCGGCTGCTGGCCACGGTTACCGACGAGTCGGCACCCGGGACCTGGCCCCACACCACCACCGCTGCCGCCCTCGATGACGAAGCACTGGGTGCGTTCGCCATGGACTGCGACGTGCTCACCTTCGACCACGAACTGGTCGACGCTGACACCCTTGCAGCACTCGAGGCCCACGGGCACGTGCTGCGGCCCGGTGCCCGGGCGCTGTCGTTTTCCGACAAGTCGGCCCAGCGCAGCCGTCTGGCAGCCGCCGGGATCCCGGTCCCCCGGTTTGCCATGGTGGCGGACGCTGACGAACTCGAAGGCTTCGTGGCGTCGGTGGGCGGATGGCCGGTGGTGCTCAAGCCGCCACGGGGTGGATACGACGGCAGGGGTGTGCACATCGTGTCGGACCTCGAACAGGGCATGGCCGTCATCGACGGCACCGGCGGGCCGGTGGTGGCTGAGGAATTGCTCGACATCGACGTGGAGCTGGCCGTGCTGGTGGTGACCCGGGCCTCGGGAGGCCAGGCCACCTACCCGGTGGTGCAGACCGTGCAGGTCGACGGCATCTGCCACCAGGTGGTGTACCCGGCCCCGGTGCACGACGACATCGCGCACGAGGCCAGGCGCATCGCTGCCACGGTGGCCGATCTGGTGGGTGCGGTGGGTGTTCTGGCGGTGGAACTGTTCGTCTGTGGTGGTCGGGTGCTGGTCAACGAAGTTGCCCCCCGCCCCCACAACAGCGGACACCTCACCATCGAGGCGTCGGTCACCTCCCAGTTCGAAAACCACCTGCGGGCCGCCCTGGACTGGCCGCTGGGATCGACCGATCCGGTGGCTCCGGCAGCTGTGATGCTCAACGTCATCGGCGTCGCCGGTGCCGGCGATCCCGCCGCCCGTCGTGCCGATGCACTGGCGGTGCCTGGGGTTCACGTCCATCTGTATGGAAAGTCGTGGCGCGCCGGGCGCAAGCTGGGCCATGTCACGGCGCTGGGACCCGATGTGGACAGTGCCATGACGGCGGCATCTCGGGCCCTGGACCTGCTGCAGGGCGGACAGGGCTCCACCTGACACGTCCGACGTGCAACGATGTCGCCATGGCCAGTGACTCCAGCGGCATTCCCTCCCCACAACCCCAATCCAATCGAGCCGACACCAGTGCGGCCTCCGTTGCCGTGATCATGGGATCCGACAGTGACTACCAAGTGCTGTCGGCGGCAGTCGAGGTGCTCGACGAACTCGCAATTGCCTGTGAGGTGCGGGTCGTCTCAGCGCACCGCACTCCGCTGGACATGGTGGAGTTCGCCACCACCGCCCGTCAGCGGGGCGTCAGCGTGATCATCGCCGGGGCCGGTGGCGCCGCCCACCTTCCGGGAATGGTGGCGTCCATGACAACGCTGCCGGTGATCGGCGTGCCGGTCAACGCCACGTCCCTGTCAGGGCTCGACGCACTGCTGTCGATCGTGCAGATGCCCAAGGGTGTCCCAGTGGCCACCATGGCCGTGGATGGCGCCCGCAACGCCGGACTTCTTGCCGCCCGCATTTTGTCACTCGGCAACGAAACACTGGCAGCGGCACTCGACCTTCTGGCTGCCAGCACCGCCGACGCCGCCCGGGCCGGCAACGACCGGCTACCTCCCCGCTGACACCGGCGTCCACGCCAGCTCCGGGCAGGTCAGGCGGGTCAGGCAGGTCGGGCGGGTCAGGCGGGTCGGCGGTCAGGTGGGTACGCCCTACCGCTGCGATGACCGCCGCCGTCGGCTGGCGAGCATCAGGGCGGTTCCGCTCACGACCATCGGCCCCGCCACCGCAAGCAGACCGGCCGCATCAGCACCGGTGACGGGTAGGCCACCGGAGCTGGTTGGGTGCCTCAGCGTTGCTGGCGTCGTCGCTGGCGTCGTTGGTGGTGGGGTTGGTGGTGTGGTGGTGGGAGTGGACACCGAGGTGGTCGGTGCCACCGTGGTCGACGTGGTTGACGTGGTGGTGGTGCTCGGATCGGGAGTGAACCTGGAGATGACGGCGTCAGCGTCTGTGACCGAACCAGACGACAGGTCCACCGGCACAGTGGTGACATCACCCTCGCCAGGTTCCGGCCCGGTGGACACCCGAACCGTGTAGTCAGCCGAAGGCACCAAACCGGTGAAGGCGTAGGTGCCGTCGGGAGCGGTGACGGTGGACACCGGCACGGTGTCGACGGTCACCGGGTCCCCGGCGCCATCAAGGAGTTCCACGATCGCCCCTGCCACTGGCCCTGACGCAACACCGTCAATCTCCAGCGACACCGTCCCCGACACACCCAACGACCCGGCGGCGGCGACCCACAACTGGAACGTCGGCAGCCCGGAAAGGGGTGTGAACACGAGAGTGAGCGTGGCCAGTGGCACCGTCGGCCGGAACCAGCCCGAGGCACCACCGGTGTCGAGCACATTGCCCGTCAGCGTGGCAGTGCTGGGGTCCCAGGTGGGGACGTCGGTTGACTCCCCCGACGGACATCCTGACGGCTTGGGCGACACGGCGCAGTAGTTGAATGCACCTTGCCACCCGAGCTGGGCGGCGGTGACCGAATTGCCGGAGATGTCAGTTGCCGACACGGTCACCTTGTCGGCATCAATATCGCCAAGGGTGAACCCCCAGCCCGAGCCGCCTGACTGGACCGGTGTGGGCGAGGCGAAGGCAATGGTGGTGGTCGACGTCGCCGTACCGGTGGTGGTTCGCAACTGGAGATAGGGCAGGTTCTGCGATGTCCCAAACACAGCGCCGAAGGCTGTGGTCGGTCCGAGCCAGGTCGTCGCACCTGTGGGGGTGGCGGGAGTGAGGCTGTTGGTCACGAGCGTTGCCGATGGGAAGCCGGCAACCAATGGCGGCGTGAGCGTCCCCGTCCACGACGCACCATCGCCGCTGACTCCCCATGACCCGTATCCGGTCATGGGAGCTTGGGCCGACGATGTGGGAGCGCCCGCGAACAGCAGCAGTCCTGCAGCCACAATCCCAACCGCACTTCGCCTCAACATCACCGCCGCTCACCGTCCCCAGGCAGTGTCAAGCCCCGATAGTTGAGCCTGACCATCCACCATCCACCATCTGCTTCAGCCGCCCTTGCTAAGAACCCTACCGCCAAGCAACCTACGTCGTGGTGAGCGACTGAGGATCACACCAGGTCGGCCAAAGCGGCGTCGATCACGTCCTGGCTCAACTCGTGATCTTCGACGGTTCCGGCCAGGAAGTTTGAGTACGCCGGCAGATCGAGGTGGCCGTGGCCACACAGGGCCGTCAGGATCACCTTTTCCTCACCGGTCTCCTTGCACCGCAGAGCTTCGGCGATGCACTCAGCCAGTGCGTGGGTGGGCTCGGGAGCGGGCACGATGCCTTCGGCGCGGGCGAACTGCAGGCCGGCTTCAAAGCATTCGGTCTGGGGCTTGGCCACCGCCTCGATGAGGCCGAGCTCGTAGATATGGCTCAGCAGCGGTGCCATGCCGTGGTAGCGCAGGCCACCGGCATGAATCGGGTCGGGGATGAAGTCGTGGCCCAGGGTGTGCATCTTCATCAACGGGGTGAGCCCGGCGGTGTCACCAAAGTCGTAGCGGTACTCACCACGCGTGAGGCTCGGGCAGGATGCCGGCTCAACGGCCCGGATGGTGGGGTTGATGTTGCCGGCCATCTTTTCGCGCAGGAACGGGAACGCCAGTCCAGCGAAGTTCGAGCCGCCACCGGTACACCCCACCAACACGTCGGGAGTGTCGCCGGCCATGGCCATCTGCAGCAGAGCCTCCTCGCCGATGATGGTCTGGTGCAGCAGTACATGGTTGAGCACGCTGCCCAGCGCGTAGCGAACCGTTGGATCCTGGGCGGCCATCTCCACCGCCTCGCTGATGGCGATGCCGAGGCTGCCGGGGCTGTCGGGGTTGGCAGCCAGGATGGCGCGTCCCGACTCGGTGAGGTCCGACGGGCTTGGGTGCACGTTGGCTCCGAACACCTCCATCATGGCCTTGCGGTAGGGCTTGGCGTCGTAGCTGGCCCGCACCTGCCACACCTCACACTCGATGCCAAACTGGGCACAGGCGAAGGCGAGCGCCGTCCCCCACTGCCCGGCACCGGTTTCGGTGGTGAGCTTCCGGGTGCCCTCGGCGGCGTTGTAGTACGCCTGGGGAACGGCGGTGTTGGGCTTGTGGGACCCAGCCGGGCTCACCCCCTCGTACTTGTAATACAGCTTGGCCGGCGTCCCCAGGGCAGCCTCGAGCCGGCGGGCCCGAAACAGCGGCGACGGCCTCCACAGGCGGTAGATGTCTTGCACCTCGTCGGGGATGTCGATGTACCGCTCACCCGACACCTCCTGCATGATCAGCGCCATCGGGAAAAGAGGGGCGAGATCGTCGGGGCCCACTGGCTCCCGGGTGCCGGGATGCAGCGGCGGCGGGGGCGGTGCCGGGAGGTCGGGGATGATGTTGTACCACTGCGTCGGCATCTGGGATTCGTCCAACAGGTACTTGTGCTGCTCAGCCATCATCGCCTCCGCTTGGTAGGGGCACGGATTGCCCCCGGTTGGGATACGCACGTTACCGCTATCGGCCCGGGCCCGCCCACGTGAATGCGGTACCGTGCCCGTGTCGCCCGAGGTGGCGGGGGGAGCCGACGTCCACTCGTCGGATCCGCCACGATGCGGCAGGGGGAACCATGCAAGGTCAGCCCGAGCAGATCACCCGCTCAAGCCGTGATCCGGCAGTGCTCAAGGCCAACTTTGAACGGTGGCTCGCCGGCAGACTGCCGGGCCGTGGGGCCAAGGTGACCGACGTTCGCATCCCCGAAAGCAACGGCATGTCGTCGGAGACGCTCCTGCTCGACGCTGCATGGGACGACGACCACGGCACATCGCAGGTTCACCACCTGGTGGCACGGGTGGCACCGGCCGACGTGGATGTGCCGGTCTTCGCCTCCTACGACCTGTCAGCCCAGTTTCAGGTGATGCAACTGGTGGAGGCCAACAGCGACGTGCCGGTGCCAGCCACGCTGTGGCTGGAGGAGGACCCGGCGGTGGTGGGTGCGGTGTTTTTCGTCATGGAACGCGTCGAAGGCCGGGTTCCCCCCGACAACCTGCCCTACACCTTTGAGGGGTGGTTGCTCGATGCCGACCCCGCCGACCGTCGTCGCCTGCAGGACGCCACTGCTGCGGTGCTGGCCGGCATCCACACCATCGACCTTGCCGCCGTGGCCGACGGTGGCACCGACACCTCGTTTTTGACCTACGACGGTGACGGGGACACACCACTGCGCAGACACGTGCAGCACTGGCGTGACTATTACGAATGGATGCGTGGCGACAGCCGTCTGCCACTGGCCGAGCAGGCCTTCACCTGGCTCGACGACCACTGGCCTGACGACGAGGGCCCAGCGGTACTCACCTGGGGTGATGCCCGCATCGGCAACATGATCTACCAGGGCTTCACACCGGCCGCCGTGCTGGACTGGGAAATGGCAGGCATCGGACCGGCCGGCATCGACGTCGGCTGGATGATGTTTTTGCATACGTTCTTCCAGGACATTGCCGAGATGCTGGAATTGCCGGGACTGCCCGACATGTTCAGGCCTGACGACGTCATGGCCGCCTACACCGCTGCCGGCGCAGCCCCGATCACCAGCCTCGACTTCTACACCGTGTACGCCGCCCTGCGTCACGCCCTGGTGATGGCTCGGGTGCATACCCGCCGGGTCCACTTCGGCGAAGCCGAGGCCGTGGCCGACCCCGACGACGCCATCATGCACCGGGCCCGCCTCACCCAGTTGCTGCAGGGCTGACGCCTTTTGTGTGGGCCATGTCGGGACTGACCGAGCCTGCGTCACTCGGCGAGCAGCATCAATGAAATGTTGTCGCCGGCCAGCGTGAGCACCGATCCCTCCACCGAGACCGCCACGGGTCCATCCAACACCCCAGCCAAGGCTTCCTCGGCCTCGGCAACCGCCGACCCGATGCAATCGGCATAGTAGGGATCACCGGGGCCGACCGTGGAGCTGATGGCCAAAGGGCCAAACACATAGGTGCCATCTTCTGCCTGGGTGTAGGCGGCGGTCCCGGAACTACAGGCCGTCACCACCGTCATCGTGCCGTCGGCCAGAGTCAGCTGCAGAGAATCGAAACCCACCGCACTCGTGGCGGTGTCACCGGTGATCACGCTGTTGAGCACCCACCCGGTCTCCTCCACACTGAGATCGGGCTCAACCACCAACCGATCCACCATCACCAGAGTGATGCCGTTGGAAGCAGTGAGAGTGAAACCATCAGGTGACGCTGTCACCTCGGGCCGACCGGTGAGCAGCGCCACCAGTCTGGCGTCTTGATCCATGAGGTCGTCGGCACAGCCCATCTGGGTCATCATCATCTCATCGACCACAAGGGTGGGTCCGTCGAGACGGTACGCGCCACCGAGGTTGTTGCAGCCAGCCGTCACGGCCAGATTGCCGTCGACCACGCCAAGCCGCACCTCGGTGCCCGCCACCAGACTGAACGTCGACGACGGGAGGCTCAGGTACTCACCACCGGCCGGTATCGCTGCGTCACCGGAGATGACGTTACTGCCCGAAGCACACCCGCCTGCTGTGAGCAATGCGACGACGAGCATCGTCACCCCCAGTGTGGGGCGCCACCACAATCGCTGCCACAGACTCCACCCAACCCCCGATGACCCGACGTCGTGGTCGCCAATCGATGTGTCCACGATCCCAACACTAGAACCCACCGCAGATCACTCACAGGTCAGGTGTTGGCGCCGCCATGACCATGTCGGCAAGGTCGGCCCGGCGATGTCGTATGCGTAGTTCGTCGGCGAGCGACCACCGGGTCGGGATGCAGGCGTGGAGGTAATCGACCTCGTCGGCAATAGTGCGATGGGCCACCGGATCGGACACCTGCAGCGGGGGGTGGTCCACCACCATGGCGGCTCGGGTGATACTGGCCGGCGTCACGGGGGTCTCAATGGGAACCTCGAGCAAGCCAGCGAGAGCGTCCATGTCGCCACGGGCGAAGGCGCGCACCCCGGACACCACAGCGTCGGTGCCCCCCGGACCCAGACGCCTGCGCTCGTGGGAGTCATCTAGCCACGCCCACAGCAACAACCGACCCACGAGCTCACCAAGCACGGGTCTGGTGGCACCGGCATCCATCAAATGCCACATGACTCCGGCGGCATCGCTATCGGATGCCTCGGGCAACGCCCGCCTGAATCCAGCCGAGGATCCCACCCACACGTCGAACCGCCCCGAGGTGTCGAGGCAGGTGACCCGAACCGAGTGTCGACCTCGTCGAACGACCATCCCCCCAAAGGTGACTGGCCCCAGCGCCAACCGGTCAGCGGGATACCACGACAACGCCATGAGGTCCGGACCCGACACCATAATCACCGGACCCTCCGCGGTCAGAGCGCACAGTTCGAATCGGGACCAGTTCTCGGGTCCAGGTCCATGGAGGCCGACGCTGCTGACCCATCCCCGGAAATCGGTCACCGAGTCACCACCATCACTACGCTCAGACCTGACCAACTCATCATGGGACAGTACGACGACGACGTGACAACAGTGATCCGCATCAGTGATCTGCATCCTGAGCTCATCACCGGACCGGAACCGACGGCAGAGCGTCACAGCGTTCGAGCATCGATCCGAGGGCATCGCGCTCTGCGGTGGTGGCCGTCAATCCCCACGCAACCTTCACCTGCACCCATCGCACAGCGAACTCGCACCACACCTCAACACGGGCGGGTCGCCACTGGTCGGGGGTCAATGCCCCTTTGGATCGATTGGACGATGCCGACACCACCCACAAGTTGGCCTGGTCATTGGCGAACAGGCGTCGCTGCTGAACCGACCACTGCCAACCTCCCGACCAGTGGGCATCACGCAGTGGGACCAGATGGTCGACGTCGAATGACGACGAGTCGTCGGTGGATACCCCGTCGTAGGCCGAGAACCAGTCCCCGGCCACCACGGTGCACCGAAAGAAGTCAACCTGCGCCGGGGAGATGGATGCGGCAATAAGTGCCTGCTGCCGGGCGTCGCAACCGTCGCCATCGGTATCTGCCCAGTGGGGCCAGTCGGCCCGGTCGTAACCGATCCACGGTTGAGGTCGATCATCGATCCCCATGGGGGCCAAAAAGTCGTTGATGCCAAGCGCAGCGTCAGGTGGAACCGCGGGGGCCGGCTCTGTCGGCGGCAACTCTTGGGTATCGGCAGATGCGGATACTGGCGGCACGGTGACAACCGTGGAGCTGGGAGGACTGGCTGGAGGTCTCGTCGGCCGACTCGTGGAGACGCCACCGGGATCAACTGGATCCGTCCGGGTGTCGGTCGACAGGCTTTGGGGGTCGGCACTGACCCCAGCGGAGTCTGAACGGCTACACGATGTCATCAGTGCAACCAGCACAACCAGCGCTGACGCAACGACCACCCACGAGTTCCTGCCCGCCCGTTGGGAGGAGCGATGGTTACACACCGTCATCGTGACTCCTCTTGGTCATTCATGGTTCACCAATGAATGTATCTGTCCACGGTGGTGGCCCTCGCTCATGGGCCCGGCGTAGCCGACGGCGGCCCCGCACCCGGTTGATGAGCCATTGGCCAGCGGCCACCACGACCGAGACCGCAATCGCCACCGGGAAAAAGACAAGCCAGGCAACCAACAGGTTCCATCCCGAAATCCAGTCGCCGATGTCCCCCATCCACATGCCTCCTGCGTCCCGCCGTGCCGAGAGCTGAACCCGTTGCGACCCACCCGTGTCAGGTGGCCGCCCCCAGAGGTACTGACGCGGTGTGACAGCGAGGCGGCGGGACTCACGGACCCAGCAGGTGCACCCCGACGTCAGCCGCACACCAGGCCTAGGGTCTGGGTCCATGCACGTACCTCTCACTGTCAACGACTTCCTCCGTCGAGCCACCGAGGTGTACCCCGACCGCATCGGGGTCGTCGACGAACCTGACCAACCGGCGACATCGTGGGGTTCTCTCACCTACGCCCAACTCGCCGAGCGGGCCGCAGCACTTGCCGCCGGCCTTGACGCACTCGGAATCGGTGTGGGCGAACGGGTGGCCATGGTGAGCCACAACTCAGCCCGGCTGCTGGCAGCGATGTTCGGGATGTGCGGATCGGGCCGGATCCTGGTGCCGATCAACTTCCGTCTGAACGCCGCTGAGATCGGGTACATCGTCGAGCATTGCGGCGCACGGGTGCTGCTGGTGGATCCCGAACTCGACGAGGCATTGGCCTCGGTGACCTGTGAGCACCGGTTCGTCATGGGCAGCGAGGAATCGATCGACGCCCTGCTGACGGCAGGCACCGAGCCCAAGCCATGGGCCGGCGACGAGAACGCCACCGCCACCATCAACTACACCAGCGGCACCACCGCCCGGCCCAAGGGCGTGGAGTTGACCCACCGAAACATCTGGCTCAACGCCACCGTGTTCGGCTGGCAGCTCGGGATCACCGACGACGACGTCTACCTGCACACCCTCCCCCAGTTCCACTGCAATGGGTGGGGACTTCCGTTCGCCGCCACCGCCATGGGCGTTCCCCAGATCATCCTGCGCAAGGTTGACGGTGCCGAGATCCTGCGGCGGGTGCAGGACCACGGAGTGACCGTCATGGCCGGTGCCCCGGCAGTGGCCAACGCCATTTGTGACGCCGCCGCCCAGTGGGACGGTCCCATCCCCGGGGCTGGACGCACCCGCATCGTGGTGGCGGGCGCCGCCCCACCCACGCGAACCATCGAACGCATCGAGTCTGAGCTGGGATGGGAGTTCATCCAGATCTACGGACTGACCGAGACCACACCGCTTTTGACCATGAACCGTCGGCGCATCGAAACCGACGACCTTCCGCTGGAGCAAAGGGCAACATTGCTGTCCCGCGCTGGTGCGCCTGCATTGGGAGTTCAGGTGCGGACCTCACCCGACAGTGAGATCGTGGCCCGTGGCAACCATGTGATGCAGGGGTACTGGAACCAGCCCGACGCCACGACCGGGGCCATCCACCCGGTGAGCGATGACCCCGATGGGCCCAGTTGGTTCCACACCGGTGACGGGGGTTCGATGGACGACGGCTCGTACGTCACCATCAGCGACCGACGCAAGGACGTCATCATCACCGGTGGCGAAAACGTGAGCTCCATCGAGGTGGAAGACGCAATCTTCTCGCACCCCGAGGTCGTCGAGGTTGCGGTCATCGGCGTACCCGACGACCGTTGGGGTGAACTGGTGCTGGCCCTGGTGGTGCCGGCGTCGGGGAGCTCGCTGACCGCCGACGACATCATCGCCCACGCCCACACCCGGCTGGCCGGCTACAAGTGCCCCAAAAAAGTTGAGTTTCGCGACGTCCTCGACCGCACCGCCACCGGCAAACTGCAGAAGTTCAAGCTTCGTGAGCCCTACTGGGACGGCATGGACCGCAACGTGCACTGACCCGGCCTCGGGGTCGTCAGACCCAGCGGGATCAGCGGGATCAGCGTCGGGGAACCAGAGCCAACTGACGAGACAGCGCCACCAGCGCCCCCGATGCATCACGCACCTGACCGTCCTCTTCGAGGTAGCCATCGGTGACCGACTCGGTGGTGAACCACGCCGACAGCCAGTCGTCGGCAGGACGGGCGCGAACCTGCACCGTCAGTTCGATGGTGGGTGCCCAACCCACCGCCAACCCCCGGACGTTGAACACCGCTGGCGGATAGCAGTCCGCCACCACCAGCAGCCCGAAGGCATCCATGGGCGAACCATCGGCCCAACGCAGGTAACCGCCTACCGCCCCGTCTCCGGTGGGTTCACCGCGGGCCCAACCCATCAGGCCAGCAGGCATCCGATGCTCGAAGCGCTGGAAGATGGGTGGCACATCAGCGCCACTGTCGCCAGCACGATCGTCCATGGCGTCACCACACTCGGAAAATGGCGGCAACGGAGGCGGTGGCCTGGTTTCGGCCGTGGGTCCAGTGGCTGCGCCCAGATCGGTAAACACGCCCAGCAGACGGACCATGGTCTGGCCGTCCTGCACCATTGACGCCGACACCGTGGCGTGCCGACCACCGCTGCGCACCACCTCGGTCACCACGTCCACAGCGCCCGGGGCGCACGGTGCGAGGTAGTGGGCGGTGACGCTGAGCGGATCGGGCCGTGCCCCGGCGTGGGCCATGGCCCGCCCCCCATGGCCATGAGATAGCCACCGTTGGGTGCGGCCCCGGCGATAACCGACCATCCCGGATCCACCGTGGCGGTGTACCGACCGTCACCTACCGGCACCACCGACGAGTCACGGGCGAACCGACCAGACAAACCCAGCGGCGCTGCTACATCAGGAGAGGTCACCGGCGCAGTCTACGAAGCGTTGCGCCGGCGCTCCCATCGAAACCCCTCACCCTGCGCTGGTACCGTCTGGCCCATGACCAGCAGCCCGCCTGCCAAGGCACGAGACACCGAGTGGGAGGACCTCACCGGGCGTCAACGACGAGGGCTGCTGGCGTCGGTGCTGGCACGCACGACCCTCACCGCCGCAGGACTCCTCGTGTTGTACGCCATGGCCCCCCTTGGTCGGGAAGCGACGGCCACCACGTAGGGATCATGGTCATCGGCGGTGTTCTGCTGGTTGCCATGGTGGGGGTTGAAACCCGTGCCCTGTCACGTTCACCGCACCCCATCTTGAGGGTGATAGAGACCATCGCCAATGTGCTGGTGGTGTTCATTTTGGCCTTTGCGCTGGTGTACCTGTCGATGGCGCAGCTCGACCCCGCCGCGTTCAGCGAGCCCCTCACCAAGGTGTCGGCCGTGTACTTCACCGTCACCGTGCTGGCCACCGTGGGCTTTGGCGACATCACCCCGGTCACCGACGCCACCCGCATCGTGGTGACCATGCAGATGATGCTCGGACTCACCCTGATCGCCGTGGTGCTGCGGTTCATGATCACCTTCGCCCAGAATCTCCAGTCCCAACGACGCTCAGCCGCTGAGGCTGCACCCACTGCCGCCCAGCCGGCCGGCGACGTCGCCGGTTCAGCCGTCAACGACGACGCTCCACGCCGCGACACCGTTGGCAACGATCCCCCTGTCACCTGACGCCCGCACCTCCTGACGCGTGCGCCGTCCGCATGCCACGATGTCTTGAGGAATACCCACGGGGGTATACTGGTTACACCGTTTGATTCGACGACAACCCATCTGGGGTTGACCCCCGACCCAGCGAGGTAACCATGAGCACCATCGACATCACCGCCGACAATCTGGCCACCACCATCGACGACAACGACATTGTTCTGGTCGACTGGTGGGCCAGCTGGTGCGGGCCGTGCCAGAGCTTCGCTCCGGTGTTCGAAAAAGCAGCGGTGGACAATCCCGACATCGTGTTCGGCAAGGTTGACACCGAAGCCAATCAGGACCTGGCCGGGGCAGCGGGAATCATGTCCATCCCCACGCTCATGGTCTTTCGGGAAAAGGTCCTGCTGTTCTCCCAGCCCGGTGCCCTTCCGGCCGCCGGACTGTCGGACCTCATCGACCAGGTGCGAAACATCGATATGGCCGACGTTCATGCCGCCCTCGCCGAACAGCAGGCGGAGTCGGGCACAGCCGCCAGTTCCTGAGCCGTCTCGGACCCAGCCGGCTCGCGGGGCGTTTGCTCGTGGGGCGTTGGCTCGCGGGGCCAAGACCGGCGGGGCGTTGGCTCGCGGGGCCTTTGCCAGCATCCAATGACATACTTCAGGGGTGCAGGGGCGAGGGCCAGAGTCGACGCAACAGGTTGCTGGACCCTTCCCGACGACCGAGCCCACGCCGCATACCGGGTGAGACCGTCGGCATTGACCGCCGACAGTTGCTCAAGGCAGCGGCCGGAGTGGCGGGGCTGCTGGCCGTTGGGGCCACGGTCACCGGGTGCGACATGGTGGTCGACACCTCTGACCCGCTGACCCACCTGGCCCGCAGAGCCACCTTCGGACTCAGCGGTCCCACCCTGGCCAGAATGCGTTCGATCGGTGCGTCGGCCTGGCTCGACGAGCAATGTGACCCGTCGCGCATCGACACCTCGGCCGTGGACGCCAAGGTGGCCCGACTTCCGCATGTGGGTGCCAACGTCGCCGAACTCCGGGCGGCGATTGGCGCCGGGGGCGAGGTCGGGTCCCAGGTCCGGCTCGCTGCCCTGATCCGGCAAATCGAGAGCCCGGCCCAACTGCACGAGCGCATGGTCGAGTTGTGGAGCGACCACCTCAACGTGCCCATCACCGACCAGACCCTGGGGGTACTCAAGACCATCGAGGACCGGACCGTCATCAGACCAGGCGCCCTGGGGCGCTTCGCCGACCTGCTGGTGGCCTCGGCCCAAAGCCCAGCGATGCTCGTGTACCTCGACAATGCCACCAGCAAGCGACAGGCCCCCAACGAAAACTACGCACGCGAACTGCTCGAGCTTCACACCCTGGGAGTGGGCAACTTCTCCGAAGACGACGTGGCCGGCACCGCCCGACTCCTCACCGGATGGACCGTCAACCCAACCACCGGGCAGTTCGCGTTCAATGTCGCCAACCACGACCCCGGTCGGGTGGCGATGGTGGGCTGGACGCGTCCGGTCGGGGGCACGCCACTCAGTCACGGCGTGTCGTTCCTGACCCATCTGGCCCGTCATCCCGCCACCGCCCGCATGGTGGCCACCAAAGTGGCGCGACGCTTTTGCACCGACCGACCCTCACCGGGGCTCGTCGACTCACTGGCGGCCGTCTACACCGCCAACGACACCGCCATCGTCCCGGTGCTTCGGGCGTTGTTCGCCCATCGGGAGTTCGCAGCCTCGGGCGGAGCCAAGTTCCGACGCCCACTCGACTGGTTCACCGCTGTCGCCCGCGCCACTGGCACGACAGTGGTGGTCGCCACCGACGCCCGACTGAACCGCCTGGGCGTTACCGCCCAGTCGTTGGGCCAGCTTCCGTTCGCCTGGCCGGCCCCAAACGGTTACCCCGACGTTGAGGGAGCGTGGCTGAACGCCGGAGGTCTGCTGGCCCGATGGAACGTGGCCGGCGACCTGCTGGCTCGGCGCCATTGCCCTGCATGGTGGCCCCGGTTGACGTCCTGCGCCAGGGACTCACCGGGCGTCGAACCGACGATGCCATCGCCGAGCTTGCTGGCCGTGTCCTGCACGAGCCGCTCACACCCGGCGGGCAGAGCCTGCTCGTCCAGCACAGCCGTCTGGCCGGCGTCACACAACTGACGTCGGCGCAGTCAGCACAGCTGGTGCGCACCGTGGTTCCCGTCATGCTCGCCTCGGCCGACTTCCAGTACCGGTGACTGCGATGACCCAACCCACTGCGCCCCCAGATCAACCGTCCAACCCACCGGTGGATGCGAATCAGGCGCCACCGCATAACGTCGACCACCAGCTGCCCCCAACGACGCGGCGGCGTTTCCTGGCCGGAGCCGGACTGGCCGTCGGGACCGTGGGCGCAGCAGGAGCACTTGGGGTGCTGGGTGGAAGCCTGGGTGGGGTGCTCGGACCGCAGGGGGCACTCGGCTCGATTGCGGCGGCTGGGCCACAGCGGCGCGGCGACGGCCAGCTGATCGTGGTGTTCCTGCGCGGCGGCACCGACGGACTCAGCGCGGTGGTACCCGCCGGGGACCCCGGGTACTACGCCAACCGGCCCGGCATCGCCGTGCCGGCTGAGGCCACCCTGCCCCTGGACACGATGTTCGGACTTCATCCCGCCATGGCCCCGCTGTACGGCCTGTGGCAGGACCGGCGTCTGGCCGTGATCCAGGCCGTGGGCAACCCAGCCCGTTCCCGCAGCCATTTCGACGCCCAGGATCTCCTCGAGCAGGATCCACCACCAGACGTGGCGACGGCGCCGGCTGGCTCACCGCCATCTGGCCACCAGTTCGGGCAGCGCCGCCGCACGACGGGCTGTTTCGGGGCGTGGCCATTTCGTCCAACATGCCCGGGAGTCTGCGCGGCTCAGGAGCGTTGTCCATTCCCAGCCTGGCGGGATTCGGGTTGGGCGGCATCAGCGGGGCAACCGCAGGCTGGAACGGCACCCTGCGCATGGCGTACTCGGGCTTCACCACCGTGGAGGCCACCGGCCAGTCGACGCTCGCAGCCATTGCCGCCACCACCGGCATCGCCCGGCCGCCGGCGGGGGCAGGACCCTTCGCCGACGCCGCCGCCCTGCTGGACAGTCCGTTGGGGGTGGAGGTGGTGACCATCGACGTTGGAGGATGGGACACCCACAACGCCATGGGGACCCACACCGCTGGCGACATGCGCAATCTTCTGGCCGGGCTTGCCACCAACCTCGCCAACCTCCAGACCGACCTCGATGCCAGGGGCCTCGCCGGAGTGACCACTGTGGTGATGAGCGAATTCGGCCGTCGTGTGCTCGAAAACGCCAGTGGCGGCACCGACCACGGGGCCGCAAACATGATGTTGATGATGGGCGGGCGGGCACGAGGCGCTGTGGTGCACGGCGAGTGGCCCGGTCTGGCACCGTCACAACTCGACCGGGGTGACGTCGCCATCACCACCGATGTCCGTGACGTGTTGTGGGAGATCGTGCGCGACGTTCTGGGTAACCCCTCTCCGCACACGGTGTTCAGTGGCCACACCCCAACCCCGGTCGGCACCACGACCTAGGGTTCCTACCGGCCCCTCCCCAGCCCGGTACACCGGCTGGTGGCACTACCTACCAGGAGATTCCCATGACCGACGCAGCGCTCGTAGAGGTGACGTATCCGCGCCCTCATGTGGCCCAGATCACCCTCAACCGACCCGAACGCATGAACGCGATGTCGTTCGATCTGGTGGTGCCGTTTCGCGACGCCATCGACACCGTGGCAGCCGACAACAACACCTGGGTGGTGGTGCTGACCGGCACCGGACGCGGGTTCTGCGCTGGAGCCGACCTCGAGGACTCGGGCATCCCACCGGGGATCGATGGGCTCGGACTGTCGGGCATCGCCGTCAAGGCCATGGAGTACCTGTCGGATCTGGTGCTTGCCCTGCGATCGATGCCCCAACCCGTGATCGCAGCGGTGAACGGGCCGGCGATCGGTGGCGGCATGTGTCTGAGTCTGGGGGCCGACATCCGTATCGCTGCCGAGTCGGCCCGGTTCCGGGCCGCCGGCATCAACAACGGTCTCACCGCCAATGAACTCGGGGTGAGCTTTCTGCTCCCCAAGGCCATCGGCACCTCCCGGGCATTCGAGATCCTGCTCACCGGTCGTGACGTGGACTCTGCCGAAGCCGAGCGCATCGGTCTGGTGTCACGCACCGTTCCCGACGCCGACCTGCTCGACACCTGTTACGAGATGGCCGAGCGCATGTGTGGCCATAGCCGGGTGGGCACCCAGCTCACCAAGCAGGTGCTGTGGTCGTCGCTGGAGATCAACTCCCTGGAGGCAGCCATCAACCTCGAGAACCGCTCGCAGTTGCACGTCCGACTCACCACCGACAACTTCGCCGAGTCGATCCGGGCCCGTCGCGACGGTCGTCCACCGGTGTTCGAGGACTGATCGCCGCCCCGTTTTCCGGCAGCGTCAGGCTCGGCTGTTGGCAGCCCGCCAATGGGCCATGTCAGCGAAGATGTCGAGCACGCCGGGGGCGGTGGCGCTGGGGTCCAGATGACGGTACACCGTGGCTACGTTGGCCACGATGCGCTCGGACTCACCCCAGTCGGCCCACGGACCCAGCACCATGTCGGCCACGGCGTCGGCCGCCGACATTCCGGCGTGGAACCTGCCGGTGGCCTCGGCGTCCACCCAGGCCAGATACGCACCCACCTCAGCCAACTCGCCGGTGCCGCACACCGGTCCATGGCCGGGCACGATGGTGTCCACCCCGAGGCTGATGATGTGGTCGATGGCAGCGCACCAGTTGGCCAGCGGACCGGCCCACACAATGGGAGTGCCACCAATGAAAGCCAAGTCGCCCACGAACGCCGTCGCCGCCGCCGGCACGTGCACGATCACGTCGCCGCCAGTATGGGCCGGCCCCAACTCGTGCAGCTCGATCTCAACCCCCGAAACGTCCAGACCCAGATGCCCACTGAACGTGCGAGTGGGTGGGGTCAACTCGACGTCGTCGAATCGGAAGGCACCGAAACACTCCCGGGCATAGGCGGTCAGCACCGGGTCCCCCAGGTCGCTGGTGACCATGGCGTGCAGCAGCGCCGGGGGGATGTCCTCCATCTCGGTGGCGGTGGCCGCCGACGAAATGATCTCGGCTCCAGCCACCAACTGGTTGCCAAAGCAGTGATCGCCGTTGGCATGGGTGTTGACCACGGTGCCGATGGGCGCTGTCGGGATAACCCCGGACATCTCGGTGAGCATGGCGGCGGTCAACCTGACATCAAACAGCGTGTCGATCAGCAACGAACTGCCATCCCCCACCACCAGACCAGCGTTGGACCATCCCCAACCGCCATCGGGTTGCAGATAGCAAAACAGGCCGTCGTCGAGTTCGTGCAGGCCGTGGTCGAACGGCGGACGCAACGTGCTCATGATCAGCGAGGGCTCATGATCAGCGGGGCTCGCAGATGACCAGCGGGATGTCGCGATCGGTACCGGCCTGGTAGTTGTCGTAGTCAGGCCATACCGCTGCCGCCAACGGCCACAGCTCGGCCTTCTCGGCCGGTGACGCCACCCGGGCCCGCATGTCGTTCACATCGGCCATGTCCTGAACGGTCACCTCGGGGTTGGCCACCACATTGTGGAACCACTGCGGATGGCTGGGTGCCCCACCCAGCGAGGCAACCACCAGATAGTTGTCCCCGTGGCGCACGCGAATCAACGGGGTACGACGTACCTTGCCCGAGCGGGCCCCGGTGGTGGACAAGATGACGCACGGGGCGTCCATCCAGATCCCGCCCTCAACACCATCAGTGGCCAGGTACTGGGCCACGTGGTCGGCGATTGGTTCCCACGGGCTGGGCTCGTAGTCGGCAGTGTCTTGTGCGTTGTCGTCAACGCTGTCGTCAACATTGTTGTCAACGCTGTCGTGAACACTGTCTGGCACGGCGGGCTCCCCATCGTTGGTCATGACGTCTGCATCGCTCTGTCGGATCACGTTCACGGTAAGTATTGCATCGGTGCACCCACCGTAAGCCGGTGGGCACCGCTCACCAGCGCGATCTCGACTCCTCGGCGAATCCCTGCACCCGGTCGAAGGTCAGGGTTCGGCCGTCGTCGGTGGTGAACGACCCCGACCAAGTGCCGAACACCTGATGGGTCTCGGTGGCCAGCAGGCCCAGGCTGGTGGCCGAGTGTTTGTCGTGCCGGGGGGTCAGCTCCAGCGGCAGGCGGCCACCGGGGTCGGTCACCCGCCACGGCGTCATGGGAGCGTCCCAGTCGTAATGCCATGACAGCTCGTCGCCCATCTTGGTCAGCACACCATCAACGAGCACGCCGTTCTCGGTAGCACCGGTGCCTGCGGTCCACATCCCGCCCAGTTGCAGGCCCACCACACTGCCGTCGTCGGCCAGTCCCGCACCCCCGCCCCAGTTCCAACGCGTGGAGTACGGCCATCGCCCCCGGCCGACGTCGAGCACCCCCCATGCCGGTCCGGCTTCGCCACCGATGGGCCAGATCCGGTCACCAACCACCAGTTCCCCTCGGCCGGCCGGGCCTGGTGCTTGGACGTGAACTGGAACTGGCGGTCGCTCCATGGGATCACCACATTGAGCGACTCATGACCCTCAGGAAGTGTCACGGACACGTCCATGCGACCGGGAGTGCCGTCAGACCCGGTCCATGCCGCCCGCAGGTGGGTGGTGCCATCGGTGTCGTCGGTGATGGACAGATCCATGGCATTGCGGTGCATCTGAAGTGACGCAGTGCCCGACACGTCGGGCAGGTTGATTCCCCGCGCCAGAGGAACCATGACCGACCGACCACCGCTGGTGCCGTCGGTGAGGTCGGCCCACCACACGTCGGCGATGCCCAGGTAGTCCACATCGGCATAGGTGAGCGACATCACCACGTCGCCGGCAAGCACGGCCCAGTAATCCCAACGCTTGTTGCGACCCCAGCGTCCGGTCAGATTGGCCCGGTGCAGTGGCCTGCGGGACCAACCACGAGCGTCGCCATTGAGTTGCCTGCCATCAGGTGTGGCCAGATCAACGGGGTGGGTGATCTCACGCTCATGTGTTGTCATCGTTGCGGTACTCCTGGCGATGCCGTGACCTTTGTCGCCACCCTATGTCGGAGCGACACCGACCTGTCACCACGCTGTAACCGTCGCGGCGTGGTGACCGGCAGAAGTCGCCACTACCGTCCAAGAGGTTCCCCCACGTGATCGGGAACTTCAGTGACGTGACTGCACCAGCCGTTGATCTCGACGGCGGTGACAGTACCGGGGGGGCGCGCCGCACCACACACATCTGGTGCGAGCCGCCCAGCAGCAGACGTGCGAGGTCTGCCCAAGGTTCCACGACGCACGGTCATTCGTGTCGGCTCGCGCCTTCCATCAGGAGGCGTACCCCATGCAAAAGACCAGTCCGAACACACCGAATCGGCCGGGATCTGGAAGATCAGGAAGGCCGTTCGCTTCGCTTGCGCTCATGGTCGCCGGCGTGGCGCTCATGGCCGTGGCTGTACTGGTGCCGTCGAGCGCCGGCGCAGTCGTGGTGGCGCCGGGGGTCACCGTGGAAGTGGACAACACTCCCTATTCGTCAGATCAGGGCGAGTGTGATGAGACTCGCGACGGTTGGCACATCATCATGAACGGGATCGAAACCACCGACGGCAATCCCCCGACCGCCGACGATTTCGGGCCGGTGAATCTCATGTTCAGTGATGGGAGCACCGCACAGGCGTTGTTCACCGATGCATCAGGCGACAAGGTCGCCCACTTCCTCAACGACGACGTCAACCAGGAGGGCGCATTCACCGTCACCGCCGGTGCCATGACCTTCCCCAACGGGACCCGCATCACATCGTTCAACAACCTCGTGATCAGCCATCCCCCGTGCGGGACGATCGTCACCACGACCACCACGGTGCCCGACACCACAACCACCACGGTGCCTGACACCACAACCACCACGGTGCCTGACACCACAACCACCACCAGTCCGGTGACCACCGAGACGACCACCACTACGGTGCCCGACACCACAACCACCACCAGTCCGGTCAGCACCGAAACCACGACGACCACCAGCCCGGTGAGCACCGAAACCACCACAACCACCAGCCCGGTGAGCACACTTGCCCACCACCACCATCCCGCCAGGCACACCGATGAGCGCCACCATTGACACGGTGTACGTCGAGCGTCAGGTTCAGGCTGCGCGCACGACGAGGGCGTCCACTGGGTCCACCCTCCCGTCAACCGGCGTTGACGGCGGGCCGTTCGTGGTGACCGGCCTGCTGCTGCTGGCTGCGGGCATCTCGCTGTGGGCCATCAACCGACGCAAGGCCACAGCCTGACGAACCACAAGGTAGAGCGCTGAACACATGCCCAACGCCTCAATGGGGCGGGTCGGATCCACTTCTGGCCCGCCCCTTGTGGCGTGGCGACGAATGTCACCTCCGCGTCACCCGATTGCTCGGCACACTGAAACGAGGAAAAGAGTTACCCGGTGGTTGCCGGGTTCCGGTCGGAGCGGAAGACTTCAGGTGCGGCACGTCATGAACTCCTTCATTGCCATGGTGCTGATAGCCATCGCGCTCCAGTCACCACTCGCTTCCGCAGCCCCCTCTGCGGTCGCCCCGGTCAGCGTTCAAACCGCCACCGACACCGACGGGTACAACTTCATGGCCGGTGTGGGTGCGACCCGGATCGGCCGGGTGGTACGGATGGACCCGTCAACACCCACCGCCGTCCGCTCCATCGTTCGCAACGCAGTGGACGAGATCAACGGTGTATCGGGGGCGCAACTGGTGGTCGGTCCCGACACCACGGCGGGACCGACGGTCAATGAAATCGTGGTGCGGGCCCCCGAGGTGACGGTGTGCGGGCCGCTGGCAGCGGGATGTGCCAGCAACGCGATCGGCACCACCGACGGCATCGGCGTGGCCACCAACGCTCTGGTCGAGATCAAGCGCGACCTGCTGGGCTCGGGCTATGAGGTGCCGATCCTGCTGCACGAGTTGGGCCACGCCATGGGTCTGGGCCATTACGACGTTCCGTATCGAACCCAGATGCAGGTGATGTGGAACAGCGTGACACCCGACATGGTTGCGTTCAGAACCGGCGACCGCAATGGGCTGGCGGCGCTCACGGCGCCGTTTGCCAACCCGAACGTCACCGGCAACATTGACACTGTCCGACAGACACCCCAGGGCATCCGGGTCATCGGATGGACACTCGACCTTGATGACCCCGGACCCGCACTGGCGGTGAGTGGCACCCTCAACTCAGTACTGGCGGCATCAGGGACCGCCGACCTGTACCGTCCCGACGTGGGGGCAGCATTCCCCGGGGCTGGCAACCTGCACGGCTTCGACCTGCTGGTGCCCACGCCGGCCAACGAGGGCGTGGCCAGCATCTGTGTGGATGCAGTCGGGAACCGTGACCAGCAGGTGGGTGTGGCATGCCGCAACCTCACCGTGTCGCACCGACCCACCGGAAGCCTGGACGCGGCCCGACAAAATGGCCCCAACGCTGTGCGGGTCTCGGGCTGGGCGCTCGATCCCGATACTGCCGGCGCCATCGGCGTCCACATCTACGTCAACGGCCGGTTCATCCGGGCCGACGTTGCCAACCGGCCCCGCCCCGACGTGGAAGCCGTGTACCGCGGCTACGGACCCGACCACGGGTTCAGCACCGACCTGACGGGGATACCGGGTGGGAGCAACCAGGTGTGCGCGTACGGGATCGACAGCCAGGGAGGGACCAACGCCGTGTTGGGGTGTCGGACCGTGACGGTCACATCGGGCAACCCCATTGGCAACCTGGAGGGGCCGCCAGTGAGTTGGCTGTTGCCCACGACGATCACCGGCTGGACACTCGACCCCGACACCGCCTCACCCATTGACGTCCACCTGTACGTTGACGGCAGGTGGGGTGGATCGGCCCGGGCCGATCTCCAGCGTCGCGATGTTGGTGCTGCGTTCCCCGGCTTTGGCGATGCCCACGGATTTGCCGTTGCCCTGCCAAAGCTGCGGGCCGGATCACACCGGGGCTGCGTCTTCGCCATCAACGTGGGGCCAGGTTCAACCAACCCACTGCTTGGATGCCGCAACTTCACCATTCCCGGCGGAGTGCCCTTCGGCAACTTCGAGCAGGCGAGGGTTGTTGACGGTCGACTGTCGGCGGTGGGGTGGACCATTGACCCGGACACGGCCTCACCCATCAGCGTGCATCTCTACGTGGACGGAAGATTCGTGTCCTCGCAGATTGCCGATCGTTCCCGACCCGACGTGGCGCTGGCATTCCCCGGGTACGAGGATCGTCACGGCTTTGCCGTTCCACTCGACGCCGTCGGGCCGGGCCTTCGCACCGTGTGCATCTACGCCATCAACGTGGCCACTGGCACCTACAACCCCCAACTGGGGTGCAAGCAGGTTGCCGTCACCTGACCAGTGCCAGCACCGTCACCACAGCGGCCACCACCGCAGTCAGGGCACCCAACAGCATCACCATGCGCCCCAACCGGTAGCCCAGGTTCTGCCCACGGGCAGGCGACGGGCCGAGTGCGACAACATTGCCGCACATCACAAAGCCCACACCCAGCAGCACCGCCGCCGCCGCCCACACCATCCACAGGGACCACGTCGCCTGAGGTTCGCTTGCCACCGCAATAACGTCCATCACCATCCCGCCTGTCCTGATCTCAGCCACCATCCCACCCGCTCGCCAAGGGTGGTTTATAACATCTACAATACTAGCGTAACACGCAGGTGTCTGCTGCACATTCCTTGACAATGCCGCTACTTGCTATTGACATGTTTCATGTCAATACCTACCGTTCGGTTATGCCCAGATTTCCGGCGCGACCGTTACCTGCCGCTGTGGCCGTCGCCGTCGCGTGCATGGCCATCACACTGGTCGGCTGCGGCTCAGGCAGTGCGAACCCGTCCCCTGCAGCTGGTGGCACTTCTGCCAGCGATCCCCTGACCGATGACTCCACCGTCACCGGCGCCGTTGGCCTGCGTGCCGACGACGTGGTGTCCAGCTTCGTCGACGGCACGCACGTGCTCGAACCGGCTGGCACCTGACCCGATCCCCCCATCAAGGAGCTGACCATGACCGAACTCATCATCGACTCGCTACAGCGACGCATGGCCGCCATGCACGGCCTGTACTACCAGGCCACCGGTTCAATGGACATCAGTCATGTCAATCACGTCGAGCGTGATGGCATCCTCCCGATCGCCTTTTCCCTGTTCCATTACACAAACATGGAGGATGCGTCGTTCATGCTCATCACCGGCGTCGCACCGGTGTGGAACGACGACTGGCAGTCCCGGGTGCAGGTGGCGGTGAACGATCACGGCAAGCACCGCACCGTGGACGAAATGGTGCACCAACGCATCGGCAACTACGAGGCGTTCTGCGACTACCAACGCACCGTGTTCGACCGCACCGAGGCCCACCTCGCCGACCTGGCTCCAGCCGAGCTGACCCGAGTCGTGATTCAGCGCCCATTCCCCCCGCAGATCGACACCACCTACAGCGCTCGCGTGGCCGGCCCCGAGGGGATCACCGTTCTCGATGCATTCGAATGCTGGCTCTACCAGCACGGCCTGCGTCACATGGGTGAGATCGAGTTGGGACGCAGCTTCGTGGGTCTCAGCGGCATGACGAGCTAAGTCGTCTGGCGGGATCGCTGCCGTACGGGTTCCTGCCACCCATCACGAGTTGGCGGCTACCGGATCAATCGTCATCGTCGCCTCACGTCGCCATCGCCTTCGTCGTCGGATAGACCCGGGGTTGCGCGCAATCCGGCGACCAGTGCGTTGCGCTCATCGTCGGTCAATCGTGCTTCGGGGTGCAGGCCGAACCGGGTGAAGTACGCCGGCGGCATGGATCCGTCGAGGATCACCTCCACAGATTCCTCAGCCTCGCCCGGATTGGTGGCGAACTCGGAATAGTTCACCTCGTCACGACCTTGGTTGACGTGCTGCTCAATGGCCCACGAAATCGGGGCGATCGACGCGTAGGCGGGGTACTCCACCTCGTTGGAATGACACCCGTAGCAGGCACGCACCATCAGGTCGCGGGTCCGGCGGTTGCCCACGCCGGCTCGCCGGTCACCGGCGGGTTGCTGTGGGCCCGCCCGTAGGGAACGGCCTGATGGCCACGGCCACCACCACCGTGGCAACCGCCACCGAACCCATCACCAACATCGCGGCACTGCCGCCGCGTCGGTGCCGCCAAACCGCCGCCACCACCAGCGTCACCACCAGCACCGATGCCAGCAGCGCCACCACAATTCCGGGCGAGATTCCGGTCAGCGATGCGAACACCACGAAACCGGCCACCCCACATGCGAGTCCACCGACGACGACAAGCAGGGCCCATCGCCATGGGCGTTTCGATCCGCGTGCATCAGCCGGTGGCGAACCCGGGGCCGGCACAGCGGCATCGTTGCTCAAAACGGCCGATCTCCGGCGATGGTGACCCTGCGCATGTGGCGACGATGGCCGCGATAGTCAAACATCGCGTAGTGCTGGACGCTGCGGTTGTCCCACATGGCCACCGACCCGGGCTGCCACGCAAACCGGCACGTGAACCGCTCTTCAACGGCGTGTCGCATCAGGAAATGGAGCAATGCGTTCGACTCTGCGCCGTGCATGCCCTTGATGCGGGTGGTGAACGCCCCGTTCACATACAGGGCCTTGCGACCGCTCACCGGATGGGTCCTGACCACTGGGTGCTCGACACTGGCGGCCACAGCGGTATCGGCGTCTTTGGTGCGCACCGAACGGGCCTTGGTGGAATAGCCGCCAGTGCCGTACTGGCGCCCAGGCGAGTGCACGGCAACCAACCCGTCGATGACCTGTTTCATGGTGTCGGACAGGGCGTCGTAGGCGGCGTGCTGGTCGGCGAACAGCGTGTCACCACCGTACGGCGGCACCTCGACGGCGTACAGCACAGAACCCAGATCGGGGCGCTCGAGAAACGTGACGTCGGTGTGCCACCCCCCACCGAAATTGACCTCGTCGTCGGGTTCGGTGATCACCTCGATGACCTCGGGCGAACTCTCCATGCCAGCCACGTAGGGATGGGTGTCCAGGGGTCCAAACCGGCTGGCGAACGCCATCTGTGCCGCCGGGGTGAGCTCCTGGTCACGAAAGAACAACACGTGGTGCTTCACCAGGGCCGCCTCGAGCGCCACCACCGTGGTGTCGTCGAGTTCAACGGAGAGATCCACCCCCGACACCACGGCCCCAAGGGTTCCCGACACCGGGACCACGTCGGGGGCGGGGGCAGGGGATAACGAGATGTCCATGGCCCAAACCTACCGGCACACCAGACCCTCCGCCGCGAACCCGAGCCGGTGGTCGGCCATGGCAGCGCTACCATGTGCGCCACCTGCTGCCGCTTGGAGATCGTCGCATGGGCACCGTCACACCACTCGCCGCCACCTACGATCAGGCCCGGTCCCGATTCGTCGCCGGAGCCAACGCTGCGGGGGCAACCGTCACCACCCACGCCCACCACCTGACGGGACCCGACGGAGGCGAACTCGCCATCGACGTGGCCGATCTCGGACCCGCCGACGCATCCGATGTGGTGTTGGTGGTGTCGGGCACCCATGGGGTCGAGGGATTCGCCGGCTCGGCGTTGCAGTCGCAGTGGCTGAGCGACGCCACCGCCGACCGGCCCGACGGCACCCGTCTGGTGATGGTCCACGCCCTCAACCCGTTCGGATTTGCGTGGGTGCAGCGGGTCAACGAGGACAACGTCGACCTCAACCGCAACTTCATCGACTGGAACCAGCCGCTACCCGCCAACCCGGACTACGACCTACTCATCGCCGACCTGGTCCCCGACACATGGGACGAGCAAACCCAGCAGCGCACAACGGCATCGTTGCTCGAACACATGAAACGGCTGGGCGCTGCCCAGGCGAAGTCGGTGATCAGCCGGGGGCAGTACTCCCAACCCCACGGCATCTTCTACGGAGGTAGCGGTCCGACCTGGTCGAACCGCTGGATGAGGACATGGCTACCGGCCGAACTCGCCCGATGCCGCCGACTGGTGGTCATCGACCTGCACACCGGACTCGGCCCCTGGGGGCACGGTGAGTTCATCGTCCATCTCGGCAGCACCGACCCGGCCCACCAGCGAGCAGCCGCACTGTGGGGTGAGGTGAGGTCACCGACCGACGGGAACTCCGTCAGCACACTGTTGACCGGAGACTGGCTGGACGCCCTCGACGGCATGCTTGCCGGAACCGAGATCACCAGCACCGCCCTCGAGTTCGGCACCGTCGACCCTGCGACGGTGGTGCAGGCTCTGCGGGCTGATGCCTGGCTTCACGCCCATGGCAACCCGACCGGCCCCGACGCTCCCGGCATCAGGGCCGAGGTCCGGGCCGCCTTTGCCGACGACGATCCATCATGGATTGCGACGCTGTGGGAACAATTTGAGCGGGCCATGGCTGCGGCGCTGCAGCGGCCCTGAGCATGGCTCCGGCGCTGCAGCGACCCTGAGCCCGACTGAGGTCCCACTGGGGGCGAAAACCTCAGCGGTCGGTGGTCTGGCAAGGATGAAGCTGTGAGCGCAACACCGTGGCAACGGCCAACTGGCTGCGCAGGGTGTGACTTGGTGAACCTCTGGGATCGGAGCATGTCCATGCGACCAGTGGTTCCAAGGGGTGATGGTGTGTACATGGGGGTCCTCCACGGGGTGGTTGTCCTGATCCCGCCAACCTAGGGACATCCCATGTCAGGCATGTTTCGTGGTGACGAAGGCACGATCACGGCTTGCTGTCCGCATCACAGGCAATCCGGAAGGTCACTCACGGTCACACCAGCAGTGACCCCACCATCACCACAGCTCCCACGCCCACGACCACCCACAGTGCACGGCGGGTCAGGCGATGGCGATCGGCCAGCATCGCCAGTCCGGCAACAAGAACCGGCGCCAGAGCCAGCCCATAGCGGGGGTGGATGTACGACAACGCTGAACCCTTGGCCATCCAGTGCTGGAGATTGAGCACCACTGCACCCATCATCAGGCTCACCACCACCGACACACCGACAGGCACCCCCAGCCACCGCAGGTCACGGACCCGACCAAGGCGCACGTCCTGCCGCAGGCGCACGGCGGCGCCAGCTCCCGTGGCCACCAGACCCACCGGGACAAGCAACAGCACGAGATCGGTCACCCAATGCCACACCTCCACAACAACGCCCGGTGACTCAATGGACCGTCGCACCGGATCACCGGTGGGAGGCAGGGTATCCAAGGCCGTCGAGACGATGACCCCGAGCGGAAAGCCTTCAGTGACCACGTCCCCGGGGACGGGATCGACATAGTCGCCATCGGGGGCGCGAAGCGTCTGCACCCCGAGCCATGCCGCCTGGGCCAGGGTGAACCCCACAGCCAGTGTCATCGCTGCCACCAGCAGTCGCCGGCGTTGAGGCCCTGGGGCCCGCCACACCAGCGCCACCCCACCATGATCAGCACCGCAGCCGCCGCAGCCGGGAACGTCACCACCTTGGTCAGCCCGGCAACCACTCCGACGGCACCCACGCACCAGCACCGGCACCCGGGCCGTCACCGAACGCAGGGCCACCCACACCAGTGCGGCCCCAACCACACCGAGTGCGGCGTCGTTGCTCACGATCGAACTGGTGTGCAGCACCAGCGGGAGCAAGCCCAGCAACACCCCGGCGGCACGAGCGGTACTGCGGCGCACACCCAGCTGGCGAGCCACGGCGTACACACCCGCCATGGCGCCAGCCAACCACAGCACACCCACGAGTCGGGCGGCGTTGACGAAGCTCTCCACCGGAGCCACCCACTGCACCGCCAACGCTCCCGCAGCCGTGATTGCGTAGTACAGCGGGGCGTGGAAATGGTTGTAGTTGACCCCGAAAGCCGAGTAGGTGACCGGGTCGTTCGGCACCGAGTCACACGGCGGGACATACATGAACTCGCCCCATGCCGACTGACGGCACGACCACTCCCTGAGAATCTCAGGGGCGATGGTGGCGCCCCGGATCACCAGATCACCGTTGGCGATGCGCCACACCCAATCGGCATGGGTGGGCTCGTCGAACACCGACATGCGCTCGTCGCCCAAAGCGCTGAGGGGTACCAACACCGCCGACACAGCAACAAACAACATCAGCGTGATGGCAAGAGACCACCTCGCCCGGGTCGTTGCTTCCTGATCGTTGGCGATGTCGACCATTGAACGCCACCCTATCCAGACGATCTCTGATGATCACCGCGCCCACCCGCTACGGTTCCCCTTTTCGCGCATGAGCCCGGGGGGACCGATTGATGATCGCCAAACCGAACCAGCACGACAGCGCGCGTTCCCGACACCACCGACGCCTGAGGCTGGTCGGGGCGGCGGCGATGGCGATGGCGGTCCTGGCATCGACTGGGTGCTCGTCACCCGAGGCGAGCGACAGCGCCGGTGCTGAAGGAGGCAACGAACGTGTGGCCATTCCCGTGTCGGCAGCAACCGCCGACGACGAGGGCCTTCGAACCCGACGCACGTCTGACAACGGCGACCTCACCGTGGAGACCACATCAAGCCGGGCGTGGATGGTGACTGGAGGCGATGTTCTGGTCACGGTGTCGGGGCCTGCCGCTGGCGACGCCACCATCACCGTCAACGACCGCGACGTGTCCGATGAGTTCTCCACCCTCACCGGTCCTGAGCCGTCACGTCGGGCGCTGGTGTCGGGACTGGTCGTCGGCGACAACACCCTGCGCGCCACTGCGGGCGACGCCGTCGTGGAACTCACCGTTGTGGACCACAGTGTTGCTGGCCCGATCTTGTCGGGACCTCACCTCGAACCGTGGGTCTGTGAGACCCAGGAGGCGGGTCTGGGACCCGCCAGCGATGCCAACTGCACCGTGGAACCGGTCGTCACCTGGTCCTACGTCACCTCCGCCGGAGCCGTCGTCGCACTCGACGCCGGAGACCCGGTCCCCGCCGACGCCTCCACCGTGGAGGTGGGAGGAACCACGTGGCCCATGGTGATCCGCACCGAGCGCGGAGTGATCAACCGAGGCATCTATTCCATCTGGACCCTCGACCCCGGGGCGCTCGACTTCCCACCCGAACTGCTCGATGCCGGTGAGTCCCCCACGTGGCAGGCCGGTGCGTTCAACGGTCGACTGGTGTACCGGTTCGGCGGTGGGTGCGGAACCCAGTTCAACCAGGGCGCGTCATTCGATGCACTTGGGGGCGGTCCCGACCTGGGATTGCTGCGGCAGGGTTACGCCGTGGCCACCAACACCCTCACTACGTTCCAGACCGCCTGCAACTCCGTGCTGTCGGCCGAGACCATGATGATGACCCGCGAACATTTCGTGAAGGCGTACGCCGTACCCGAGTTCACGATCGGTGACGGAGGCTCGGGCGGGGCGATCCAGCAGCTGTCCATCGCCAGCAGCTACCCCGGAGCGCTCGACGGCATTTCAGCCAGCCTGCCGTTTCCCGATGCGCTGTCGCTGGCACCGGGGGTCACCGACTGCGGTCTGCTGCTCAACTACTACGCCACCTCCGCTGGCTCGACACTCGACGAGAATCAGCGACGTGCAGTGTCGGGGCATGCCACCAGTGCCACCTGTGAGAGCTGGGCCAACCTGTTCCTCTCCGCAGTGGACCCATCGGTGGGATGCGGCCCACAACTCACCGACCAGGTCTACAACGCCGACACCAACCCCACCGGTGTGCGCTGCACGCTGCAGGACATCAACGTCAATGTGCTTGGTCGCGATCCGTCCACGGGGTTTGCTTCACGACCGCTCGACAATGTCGGAGTCCAGTACGGGCTTGGGGCACTCAATGACGGTGCCATCACCATGGACCAGTTCCTGGATCTCAACGCCAACATCGGCAGTTACGACATCGACGGCGGCATCATCGACGGTCGCTCCGCCGCAACCCCGGAGTCGCTGGCCACGCTGTACGCCGCCGGCGCGATCGCTGACGGTGACAGCCTTGGTGACGTTCCCATCATCCTGCGCAACGTGTACCTCGATCCCATCGGCGACATCCACTCACGGGTGTGGGCATTTTCTGTCCGTGAACGGCTGCGTCGCGATGGAGTCGACGGCGGCAACCTGCTGTTGTGGACCAGTCCGGGAACCGGAGGCATCGGGGCCCTGGTCGGCAGCATCACCGGCGAGATCGACGGGGCCTCGGCCTCGGTGGAACTCATCGATGCGTGGCTGACCGCCGGCTCACGCCCAGCCGAGGCGGTCAACGAGTGCGTACTCCCCGATGGCACCGAACTGACCGGCGGGTGGGAGCTCTACGACGAGCCCGGGCCTTGCGTCGACGCCTACCCGGTGGCCTCAGACCCCCGTTTCGTGGCTGGACAGAACCTGCGTGCCGACACGTTGGCCTGCACCCGCAAGCCGGTTGATGTCGCCGACTACACCGTGACTCCCACCGCCGAACAGCGACAGCGGCTCGACACCATCTTCGCTGCGGGAGTGTGCGACTGGACCCAACCCGGCATCGGGCAACAGCAACCAGCCGGCACCTGGTTGACCTTCGGCTGACCGACCACGACTCGGGCTAGGCCAGGGACATCGGCAGTCGCACCTGAACGACCGTGCCCCCACCGGGGGCGGCGTCCATGGTGAGGGTGCCCCCAGCCCGACGGGCACGCTCATTCATCAGGCGCAACCCAAAACCCCAGGGGTTGGCGCAACCCTTGCCGTCGTCGACGACCGTCAGTTCCAGTACCCCGTTGCCGATCGCCACCTGCACCGCACACGAGGTGGCCTCGGCATGGGCGATGACGTTCGAAAGCGCCTCCTGGGCAATGGCCAACACCACCTCACCAACCACGGGGTCGACCATGCCGAACTCCGGGTCGATTGAGGACGACATCGACATTCCCAGACCCTCGATTGATTCCACCAGATGATCCAGAGCCACCTCGGCGCCCAACTCGTCGAGCAACGGCGGACGCAACGCGCCACACACTCCGTGCATCACTCCCACCAGCTCGTGTTGCAGGCCGAGGAGCTCATCGAGTTCGTCACGGCATTGCCCGGGCACGAGGTCATTGGCGGCCAGCGCGGCAGTGCGCTGGATGAGCAGGTGGAACCGCTGACTGAACTCGTCATGGATCTGAGCCGAGATGCGCCGGGCCTCGTCCCGACGGACCTCGTCGAGCCGGCCGGCGAGGTCACGCATCTCAGCCAACTCAGCCAGCGAACGCTCCAGCTGGTCACTGGCCTCGCGCGAAATCCCGACTATCGCAACCGTGTTGCCGTCGGCGTCAACCACCGGCGCGTTGACAACGTGGATGCCGATGAGCGTCCCGTCGCGTCTGCGGGCCTCGAAGGACCCACTCCAGTGCCGACCGCGACGCAGGCGATCCATGATGGCCTCGGCGGTGTCCTAGGTGACCGGGCCGACGGTGAGGTCGGCGATGGAGGTCCCCACTGCTTCGGAAGCCGTCCAGCCGTAGACCACCTCGGCGAAGTGATTCCAGTGGGTGACGGTGCCCTCGAGGTCAGTGACGATCACCGCCACGGTCCACGGCAGTTCAGCCTCCACCAGGATGGACATCATGCTGGGATCGACGACGAAGGGCTTGTTGGCGGGGAGCAGCAGGCTGGGGTCGTCGGTGCTCATGGTCGGGTCACACGGCGTCGAGTTCGATGAGGCCGTGACGGGCAGCGTAGGCGGTGATCTCGGCGTTGGTCCGAAGGCCCAACTTGGCCAGAATCCTCGACCGGTAGGTCGAAACCGTCTTGGGACTGAGGAACATCGCTGCCGCGATGTCCTTGACACTTTGGCCCCGGGCCAACGACTCCATCACGGTGAACTCACGCGAAGACAGCGTTTCGTAGTTGTTGGCAACGCCCGACCCTGACGCCAGCCGTGACACCACATCGGTCAGGAGTTCCGGGTCGATGTAGCGCCGCCCGAGGGCAACCTGCTGCACAGCGGCGGTGAAATCCGACCCAGGCCGAAACTTTGAGATGAACCCCAACGCTCCAGCCCGAACACACCGCACCGCCACCTCGGCGCTGGCGTTGGCCGAGCACACCAGCACCACGACGTCTGGCCAGTCGGTGTGGAGGATGCGGAGGAGTTCGAGACCGCTGGTACCGGGCATGACGAGGTCCACAGTGCACACGTCCACACCAGACCCACCGGCCAGATGGGCGAGCAGGGCGTCGCCGGACGCACACACGGCGACGACGTCGAACCCCGGTATCTGCTCAACGAGTCGATGCAGCCCGTCGGACACGAGTTCATGGTCATCAACAATCACGACCCTGGTCATCAACCCGCTCCCATCCCCCGATTACCTCGGCTGGGTGTGCGCAACGCACCCGGCGTGAACGTCACCTGATGTGAAAATAGTACAGGTACTGCTCGGGCGGCGCCCTCTCGGGTGGGGTAAAAAAACCCCTCATCACGGCACTGGGGTCACCTACAGGGGTCCGGCAGGCGGAAAGATCGGGGGTGTCATGGGGACCAACGCGAGCAGGCCCCCATGACACCAAACCCGCATCCAGCCTGACTGCCCACGGTGATGACAGCGGGGCGCCGAAGCAAGGACAGGCGGGCCCAGAGCAACGGTCAGAAAGGACGTGTCGGCATTGTTGGGCACGCAAGGTTCCAGAGCAATCAGCGTCTGCCGCTACCCGGTGTAGGCGAAGGACTACACCACCAGCCCCACACCGACGGAGTGAGCCGGAGGATGACCCCACTTCGGTCTGCTCCCCCGATAGGGTCGCCAACCATGGGATGTTGTGCGGGAACCATCGTGTTTGCCGGGGCGCCGAGGCTGGCGCTGTTCGTGCTGTGGCTGGTCACCGACAGGCTGTCGATCGCCTTCGACTCGTTTTGGCCCGGGCTGGCTGGATTTGTTCTGCTGCCCTACACCACCGTGTTGTACGTGCTCGCCTACGCCCCCGGCCCCGGAGTCACCGGGATTGGCTGGGCGTTCGTGGTGCTCGGAGTGCTGCTCGACCTCAGCAGCTACAGCAGCGGCGCCTACAGCCAGCGCAACGTCAACCGCCCGGCCTGAGGTCGGCAGCGCCGTGGCGCCCGTGTCGGGTGCGGCGCAATCAACCCAACGGTCAGTGCTCACCACGACGAAGCAGGGCCCACACCGCCGGTGTGAGCGAAGCGGCGAGTACCAGCTTGATCATGTCGCCCACGATGAACGGTAGCCAGACCGTAGGTGAAGGCATCGGCGCCGTCACCTGAGTAGAACGGCACGTTCAGGGTCCACGCCAACCACGACACACCGGTGGCGTAGATGATTGCGGTACCGGCCAGCATGGCGGTGAACGACGTGAGCAGCGACCGGTCCTGACCACGCTCAGCCAGCCGCCCGACCAATGCCGCAGCCAGGACGAACCCGACGAAGTAGCCGAACGTGGAACCGGTTGCGGCAGCCCAGCCACCGTCACCCGATGCGAAAAACGGCAGACCTGCCGCACCCAGCATCCAGTAGAGGGCCTGGCTCAGCACAGCCCGCTTGGCACCGAGGGTGGCACCGATGAGAAGGACGGCCAGCGTCTGGCCGGTGACGGGCACCGGGGTGAAGCCCAGCGGGATACTGACCTGAGCCGCAGCAGCAGTGAGCAGTATGCCTCCTGTCACCAGGGCAGCGTCACGCCACCGCACGGCGGGGAGGTTGTCAGCGAGGGTGAGGGGCGGAGTCACGGTCGTCATGGCCGACACCATACGACGCCCAGCGTCCCCGGCTGAAAATCCGGAGGGTCGTCGTTGCCGACGCCGCCCCAGCGTGCACCCCAGCGTGCGCCCTCGGAGTGCGCGCCCAAAGGGCGTTCCGAAGTGCGCCCGCGTCAGCCCGCGTCAGTGTCGGCCTGTGTTGGCGTCGGCCCTGCGTTGGCGCGATCGCCACCAGTGTCGGCACCAAGGACCTCGATGAGCTCGTTGGCGATGGCAGCCGCAGCCCGACGCTCGCCGGCGGCCTCGGCGGGATCGGGGCAGCCCCTGGTGGCGAACTCTGGATCGGTACAGAAGTGAATGCCGTCAACGAAACGCACACCCACCCTGCCGTTTTCGTCACAGCCGGGCTCTTTCGAGTCCACGCACGGCATGCGCCACAGGTAGGTGCCGACGGTGTCTCGCAGGAACACCCCTGCGTCCGCCACCGTGACGTTCGCCGGATCGGCCGCTGCCAGCATGCGGTAGTGCTCCACCTCGAGCTGGGCTCCGGAGTTGAACTCCTCGCGTCCACCAACAGGCGATGCAACCGTGGGTACCGAGCATCACGTGGGTTCCGTTGGCCACCCACATCGCAACCAGTTGATCAACCGTGCGGTGCCAAAGACCACCGCAACGGTCGTCGTAGGCCACGAAGGCAAAAAGGATGGCGACCTCGGGCACCGCAGCGGGGTCGCTGGCCTGGGCGGTGATGTCGTCGGCCGCTGAGCACAACAGGAACCCGGGCTTGCTGACCGACACCAGATCCACACCACGCCGCTCCAGCAGTTCGCTCAGGCAGGGCAACACCTCACCGGCCAGTGAGTTGCCAACCAGCTGGACCGTCACCTGCCCACCGGAGTTCACCGGATCCGGTGCGGAGGTGTCATCGCAACGCACGGCCGACGCGTAGCGGGCGGTGACCTCGGCAGCACCCACCCCGGTGGTGAGGTCAGCGGGAGCCTCGGCGATGGACGGGAACGCCATGACCGGAACCAGCAAGGCGATGGCCACCCCGGTGACCGCCACCGGCGCCAACCACACCCGGGATCGTCCGGCCAGCCGCAGCCCGTTGCGGCGAATGGGTTGCTCCACCAGGTAGTAGCTCGCCAGTGAGGCACCCAGCGTCACTGCGCTGCGGAGCAGGAACAACGCCACACCATCCACACCGGTGTTTTCCTCGGTGAGCCACACCGAGATCGGCCAGTGCCACAGATACACGCCGTAGGAGATGAGTCCCAAAGCGACCAGCGGTCGCACCGACAGCACGCTGGCCACCGGGTTGCGACCGGGTTGGGCTGCGGCCACCAACAGCACCACCAACGCCACGGCCACCACCACATAGCCGCCCTGGTAGAGCCGGACGTCGCTGGTGGTCAACACGACGGTGGCCACCACGAGCCCGGCAAGCGACGCCAAACCACCAACGGCCATGAGCGGTCGCAACCTGGGGCTGACGGTCGGTGTGCCGGCAGTGAGGGCACCAACAATGGCCCCGCCCAGGATCATGAACACCCGGGTGTCGGTGCCGTAATAGATGCGGTCCAGATCGACCCCGATGCGCTCGGCAACAACCATCCATATCGCTGACGCCACCGCCAGCACGGCGCTGATTCCGGCCAGCAGGTGCCGTTGGGTCAGACCCGGCCAACGCCTGGCCAATGGCCGCCCCGCCAGCGACCCGGCGCCTAGAGCCACCAGCGGCCACAGCAGGTAGAACTGCTCCTCGATGGCCAGGGACCACATGTGGCGCAACGGACTCACCGCCGTCACCACGAACTCCATCACGTAGGACTGCCCGGCGAAAATGAACCGCCAGTTGGCCACGTAAAACAGCGAGGCCAAGCCGTCGAGACCCAGTTGGTGCATCTCGGGACGGCTGGCGGTGAACATCCCCACCAGCCCGACAGCAACCAGCACCACCAGCAGCGCCGGGAGCAGGCGCCGCGCCCTGCGAATCCAGAAGTTCCCCAACGCGATGCGCCCGCTGGACCCCCACTCGGCCACGAGCAGGCTGGTGATGAGGAACCCGCTCAGGACGAAGAACAGATCCACGCCCAGGAACCCGCCCGGAGCGTCCTCGGGCAGAAAGTGCGACAGCACGACCAGCAGCACGGCGAACCCGCGCAGACCATCGAGTGCCCGCAGGTGGGCGAAGCGACCGGTGGACGCGGGGGCAGAGACCCCGGACCCATCACCCTTGTGTTCGGTACCCGTTGCCGTCATCGGCACACCTGCCCACAAACCCTCGATCTGGCCCTACCACTGGCGTCTGCATTCCGTCTGGTCCACACGACCGCAAACAGTGCCCAGCGACAGTGCCGGGTACCGATTGGTCTGACGAAGCTTGGTGGCCCAACGCCATGCAAACGACGACACAACGTAATCCGGCAAACAGTATGGGCCTCGAACCCACAAGAAACCCACCCCGTCGCATCCGCCCGACGTGACCACCGTTGGCATCCCGGGTCCGGTCGGGTACCCCGATGGGGCGAGTACCCTTGGGCGTCGTGGTCGCTCCGCCCCGAATCGAACCCACCGGGCAGCAACGCACCGGCAACCGCCACGCTGCCCGATCCGCTGAAGTGGTGCGTTGGCCCGCCATTGATCGCACCGGTGTGGTGGACGCCGTGGTCACCACACGTCACGGTGGGGTGTCGCACGGGGAGTACTCCAGTCTGAACCTGGGCCTGCATGTGGGCGACGACCCACGCCATGTGGTGACCAACAGGCGATTGGCCGCCGCCGCCGTGGGGCTGGAACTCGAAGATCTTGTGTTCTGCCGCCAGTCGCACGGCGCCGCCGTTGCCGTGGTGGGCACCCACGACCGTGGTCGGGGCACGCTCAGCGACGGCGACGCAATCGGGTCCACCGATGCCCTGGTCACCACCGAACCGGGTGTGGGCCTGGTGGTGATGGTGGCCGACTGCGCCCCCATTGTGATGGTGGACCCAACGGCTCGGGTCCTCGCCTGTGTCCACGCCGGGTGGCGGGGAACAGTGGCTGGGGTCACCTCAGCAGCCATTGCGTGCATGGTGGACCACGGTGCCGACGTGTCACGGCTGGTGGTGGGCATCGGGCCGGCGGTGGCTGCCCATCGCTACCAGGTCGGTGACGACGTCAAGGATGCGGTCACCGCCGCCTTCGGGGCCCGCTCGGCCAGCCTCGTACCCCCCGACGGCACCGGCCGCTGGACGTTCGACGTGGCGGCCGCCAACCGCATGGCATTGACCGATGCCGGTGTTGAGCCGGGCAACATCCACGACACTGGCTTCAACGACACCGCCCCGCAGGAGGCGGCGCGACACCGACGCGACAGCACACCGACGGCCGCGGCGACACCGACAGCCACGGGCCCGACTTCTTCAGTGACCGCGCCGCCCGGCCGTGTGGCAGGTTCGCCGTCATCGCCCGGCTGGTGGGTTGACCACCGTGGCCTTCAACCCCGACACCGTCACCAGCTTCCGGTATTGCGGCGTGGACATCGACGCCGCCGCCGGCACCGTGGTGTGTCACTACGCACTCGACGACCTCACGTTTGACGAACACATCAGCGTGCACGCCCCCAATCGCACCGGTGCGGCCGATCCCGCAGCGTTCGCTGCTGCCGCCCGGCTGGTGTACCTGCTGGCCGGAGTGTCGTACTACAAGGCTGCCGCACCCCCGGTGATTGAGGTCGACACTGCCCTCACCACCGCCGAACGGACGCTGCTGGAGGCGTTCTACCTCGACGGCCTTGGCGAATACGCCTTCCGAAACGGTCTCGACCTCTCCACGGTGCGCATCGATGCCGCCCACCGCCCGTCAACTGACACAACCGCGGAACCCCCAGCCGGCAACCGACCCCTGATCCCGTTTGGCGGGGGCATCGACTCCATCGTCACGGTGCAAGGTGTGCGCCACGCCCAGCCCGATGCCGACATCGCCCTGTTTGTCATGTCCCGAGCCGGCGATCGCTTCGACGCCATCGAGTCGGCCGCCGCCGTGACCGGACTACCCATCGTGCGAGGCGAGCGACGCATCGATGACCAGATCCTCCGGTCGGCTGAGCTGGGATTTCGCAACGGGCATGTGCCGGTCACCGGGGTGCTGTCGGCGGTGGCGTTGTTGGCAGCGGCGTTCGATGGCCGAGACACCGTGGTCATGTCCAACGAGTGGTCGGCGTCGTTGGGCAACCTCACCCATTTGGGACGCGAGGTCAACCACCAGTGGTCCAAGAGCCTCAGCTTCGAAAACCTGCTGCGGACCGTGCTTGATGGGACACCCGACCTCGACACGAACTACTACTCGTGGCTGCGGTGCTTCAGTGAGTTGTGGGTGGCCAGGCGGTTCGCCACCATGACCCAGTTCCACCCGGTGTTCCGCAGCTGCAACCGGTCGTTTCACCTCGATCGTGCCGTGCGCATGGACCGGTGGTGTGGCACCTGCGACAAGTGCTGTTTCATCGACCTGATCCTGGCCCCGTTCATGGCCGCCACCGACCTGGCCGCCGTGTTCGATGGGGCTGAGCCACTGGACAACCCCGAACTGACCGACACCTTCGCTGCCCTTGCCGGCCTGTCTGACGACGCCAAGCCGTTCGAGTGCGTCGGAGACGTGGACGAATGTCGGGTGGCGGTGCTGCTGGCGTCGGCACGACCCGACCGATCCGCCAACCATCTCCTTGGCGCACTGGCGGCCAGGACGTCGGCCGTGGTGCCCGGCGAGGTCACCCGATACGCCGCCGAACTGTTGCAGCCGCTGGGAACCCACAACATCCCCGATCATCATGCTCCCGACGACCTGCTGGGCTGACCTGGCCGACCGCCGGGTTGGCTTGTGGGGTCTGGGCACCGAGGGCGCCGCCAATCTGGCCATGATGCGATCGCTGGGCAACGAACCGGTGATTGTGGCCGACGATCCCGCTCCGCACCCGCACGAGACGGTGCTTGCCACCGGCTCTGGTGGTCTCGAGGCCCTCATGGCATGCGACGTGGTGGTCAAGTCACCGGGCATCAGCCGCTACCGAAGCGACGTCGACGTCCTCACCGATGCCGGTGTGCTGGTGGTTGGCGGGCTGGGCCTGTGGTTGGCCGGGGCGGACCCGTCCAGGGTGCTGGGCGTGACCGGCACCAAAGGCAAAAGCACCACCACCGCCATCGCCGCCCATGTCGCCAGCGGGCTGGGACTGCGGGTGTTCGCCGGAGGCAACCTGGGGACCCCACCATGGGATCCGGCCCCCGGGGACCAGCCTGCCAGCGACGACGACATCGACCTCTGGGTGATCGAGATCTCGAGCTATCAGGCCGCCGACTCCATGGTGGCCCCCGGCGTGGTGGCGGTGACGTCGCTGTCTCCGGACCATCTGCCCTGGCACGGTGGCGACATCGCCACCTACTACCGGGACAAGCTGTCGTTGTGCACCCATCACGGTGCCCACCTCACCATTGCGTCGTCGGTCAGCGCCGAACTGGTTGCCCACTCCCACCTGCTTGGCCCCAACGTGCAGTGGGTCGACGACACCACCTACGACCCGACCTGGGCGCAGGGGTTGGGCCTGCGCGGCGGGCACAACCTTGTCAATGCCAACATCGCCCGTGCGGCACTGGTGGCCATGGGAGTACCCGGCGCCGACGACGACCACGCCGTCACGGCTGCGGCCGCAGGTTTCGCTGGTCTGGAATCCCGCCTGAGCCACGTGGCCACCGTCGACGGCGTGGAGTTCATCGACGATGGCCTGTCCACCAATGTGCTGCCCACCCTGGCTGCGCTGGACGCCATGGCCGGACGTCGGGTGGCACTCATCGCCGGGGGAAGTGACCGGGGACTGGACTACCGCATGTTGGGGTCCGCACTTGCCCACCGACCCGAGCCCACTGCGGTGTTCACCGTCTACACCACCGGGCCCGCCATCGCCGGTGCCACGCGGTCGGCACTGGCGTCTCATCCTGATGGCACCGTGGAGGTCGTGGAGTGTGACGACCTCACCGCAGCGGTGGGGGCGGCATGGCGTTGGGCCAGACCCGACGGCGTGGTCCTGCTTTCACCGGCAGCGGCCAGTTTCGACGCCTTCGACGACTACCGACACCGCAGTGCCGTGTTCGCCCAGGCCATCGAGGCGCTGGCGACCCACCAGTAGGCGGCACGAGCGGGCAGCTGGTCGTGGCCGTCGCCCAGTGGGGTTGACTAGCCCTCGGGTTCGGTGGGGGTGAAAACCACCGGCATCGTTTCGGGTCCGGAAATGAAGTTGGACGACCGCCGGGTGACCGGTCCGTCCAGAGCCACGTCGGGAAGCCGACGCAACAGTTCGGCAAACATGATGCGCAGTTCGAGGCGGGCCAGTGACGCCCCCATGCAGAAATGGGGGCCGAACCCAAACGCCAGGTGGGGGTTGGGGTCACGGCTGGCATCAAAGCGGTCGGGCTGGTCGAACACGGCGTCGTCGCGGTTGGCCGACGGGTACATCAACATCACCTGGGCGCCCTCGGGCAGCGTGACGCCACCAAGTTCGGTCTCGGTGGTGACGGTGCGGGCCATGTTCTTGATGGGTGACACCCACCGCAGAAGCTCTTCCACACCCACCTCGAGGCGGGCGGGGTCGTCGGCCAGCCAGTTCCGCTGGTCGGGATGGTCAAGCAGCGCCAGCATGCCGTCGGCGATCACGTGGCGGCTGGTCTCGTCGCCGCCGATGAGGATCAGCATGCTCTCCATCACGATGGACTCGTCGTCGAGTCGCTCGCCGTCGATCTCGGCATGGCACAGCACGCTCACCAGGTCATCGGCTGGAGGTGCCGCCCGCCGTTCGGCAATGACCTCCAGTTGGAACTCCCGAAACGCGATGGCGGCCATCATGGCCGCCTCCATCGCCTCGGGCTTGCCCACGGTGGCTTGCAACAGGTCGTCTGACCATCGCAGAAGGTCGTCGTAGGACTCGGGCGGAAAGCCCAGCATGTCGGCGATGAGCAGCAATGGAAGCGGGGCGGCGATGTCGGTGACGAAGTCACACGACCCCTCGGCGCACACCCGGTCAATGATGGAGGTGCAGATCCGGGTGATGGTGTCGTGGTGGGCCCGGACCCGGCGGGGCGTGAATCCGCCGCTCACCAGTTTGCGACGCCTGGCGTGCAGCGGGTCGTCCATGGAAATCATCATCGCCATGGCGTCGCCGTGCGGGCGTGGTGCCCGGGCGCTGGAGAACGTGGCTGGGCTCTTGGACACCGCCAGCACGTCGGAGTAGCGGGTGACGGCCCACACGTCGTTGGCGACGTCGTGGAACACCGGCGCATTGGCCCGCATCCACGCCCAGTCCCCGAAGGGTTGACCGGCGTACCAGTCACCGTCGAGCAGGTTGATGTCGTCACGCACCATCGCTTGCGTCATGACCCTGTGCTACCACACATGGACAGGCCGGTTCTGAAAGAATGGCCACCTCATGACCAGCGACAACATCGGTTCTGACCCCGGCGATGCCAACGGCGATGTGGTGCGCATCCACCAACCACTCACCGACCTCCTCGCCGACGGTGTGTTTCCCCACAACGACCCATTCGGGCTGTACGCCGACCTGCGGGCGGCGGGGCCGTTGTCGTGGAATGCCCCGGGTGGGTTCTGGGTGGCGCCACGCCACCGTGAGGTGACGACGGTGGGGGCCGACGCCGTCACCTGGTGCTCGGGCAAGGGGATTCTCACGTTTGAAATCGGGGCCGAGTACCCCACTCCCCCGACAATGATGCACACCGACCCGCCAGCCCACACCCGGTACCGGTCGCTGGTGCAGCCCGCCTTTGGTCGCCGGGTGGTCCGGGCGCTGGCGCCCACCATCAACGCCGCCGCCACCGCCCTGGTCGATCGGCTGCCCACCGACCAGCCCGTCGACGCCGTGGCCCAGCTGGCCGCCGTGCTGCCGGTGCACGTCATCGGCATGGTGCTGGGTCTTCCCGAGTCGGACTGGGACCGGGTGTGGGCGTGGTCCGAGGCCACCATCCCGGGCACCGACACCCACAACGACCCCGAACTGCGCAACACCCTGCGCGACGAGATGGCCGCCGAACTGACCCGCCTCATCGCCGCCGCCCGAATCACTCCAGGCGACGACGTCATCTCGCAGTTGGTCAGTGCCGAGATCGGGGGCGACCGACTCACCGACGACGAGCTGGCCATGTTCTGCAATCAGTTGCTGGTGGCAGGCAACGAGACCACCCGCAACACCATCTCCGGCGCGCTGGTGGCGTTTGCCGACAATCCTGGCGAGTGGACCCGTCTGCTCGACGACCGGGCCCTTGTCGACTCCGCCTGCGAGGAGATCCTGCGCTGGACCACCCCGGTCATCGCCTTCATGCGTACCGCCACGTGTGACACCACCCTGGCTGGTGTGCCGATTGTTGCTGGTGACCCGGTGTTGATGCTGTACGCCTCGGCCAACCGCGACGAACTCGAGTTCGGCCCCGATGCCGACCAGTTCCGCATCGACCGATCCCCCAATCATCACGTTGCCTTCGGGTTCGGACCCCATTTCTGTCTCGGTGCCGCACTGGCCCGGGCCGAGATCACCGCCATCATCAACGCCCTGGCCGACGCCGGGGTCACGAGGTTTGAACTGACCGGTCCGGTGGGACACTCGCCATCGACGATCATCGCCGGGATCACCACTGCACCGATGATCCTGCACACCCGCTGACGCATCCACCAGCAGCCACAACCACAGGCAGGCACAACCACCAGGCAGGCCACAACCACAGGCAGGCCCGCCATCGCCGCTCGGTCCAACAGAGCGTGAGAGTCTGACGCCATGATCGAGATTCCCGACCAGCTCGTCCTCACCGGGCCTGAGGCCCGGGTGCTTGGGGCATTGATGGAAAAGCGTCGGACCACTCCCGATGTGTACCCCATGACCCTCAAGGCGGTGACCACGGCGTGCAACCAGTCCACCAGCCGCGATCCGGTGGTGGACTACGACGAGCGGCTCGTCGACGACACCCTGGGACGCCTCAAGGCGAAGGGTCTGGTGCGCATGGTGCATCCCGGTGCCGGGGAACGATCAACCAAGTTCCGTCATGTGGTCGACGAGGCGCTGGGTCTCGACGATGCTGCCACCGCTGTGCTGTGCGTGTTGCTGTTGCGCGGTCCGCAGACCGCCGCCGAGCTGAAAGCCCGCACCGAGCGCATCCACCGATTCGACAGCACCGGTCAGGCAGAGGCCGCTTTGCAGGATCTGGCTGACCATCACCGCAACCTTGCCGTGCAGCTCGAACGCCTCCCCGGCCACAAGGAGCGCCGGTGGCAGCAACTGCTCACCGAACCCGACACTGCCACCGACACTGCCACCGCCACCGCCACCGCCACCGCCACCGACGCTGCCACCGCCGGGACCAGTGCCCAACACGCAGCGCCAGCCATCTCCGAGCTGGTCGACAAAATCAGCGCCCTGGAGCGTCGGCTGGACCAACTCGTCGAGGCGCTCGGCGATCTGGTGGACGTCACCGATCCGCACGACGTCACCGATCCGCACGACGTCACCTATCCAAACGACGGCACGACCAGCAGCGACAGCTAACTGCGAACGTCGCAGGTGACCTCGGTGGGAGCACCCTCACACGCCAACACGGCGGCGTAGGTGGTGGAGCCGGTGAGCTGGTCGATGAGGAACGCAGCGGCGTACGAGTTGGTGATGCGATGCACCTCCACCGAAGCCAGCACCTCGTCGCTACAGGCCTGGCCTGCCTGAGCGGCCAGGGCATCGGTGATGGCCTCGGACACGTCGGGGAGTTCGGCCACCGCCTCGCGCAGCTGGCACAGGTCGGTGAACGAGTTGTGGGCGGCTGCAGTGACGTCGATGCGCACCAGGGGTCGACCGCTGATCAGCTCCCACGCCCGTTCGGTGTTGGTCTCGATGGGGGTGGTGAGGTCGTCGGTGGCACTGATCATCATGGTGGGCACATCCACGGCAGCAAGCTCGTCATCGCTCAGCAACAGCGTGTAGGGCGCCATCACCACCAGGGCGGTGATGCGGGGGTCGGGGAGGGTGGACCCCACGGCGTTGGTGTGTCCCGACACCGACGCAAGGGCCGTGAACCCGCCAAACGAATGCCCGGTGAGGCCGATGCTCGAGGCATCAACGCGACCGGCGAGAGGGTCGCTGGCGTCGTCACTGGCAGCCAGCACGGCATCGATGGTGTCGGTGACGTCACCGGGTCGGTTGTTGGCATTGGTGGGCGAGTCGACGCTGCCGCCGGTGAACCCGTCGATGGCGGTGTTGCCGGTGTGGTCGGGGGCGGCCACCACGAAGCCCTTGGACGCCAGAAACTCGGTGAAGAACGTTGCCACCCAGCGGAACCCGCCACTTCCATGCGAGTACACCACCAGAGGGAACGAACCATCGGCGGCGGGAGCGTCGGTGAACGACACCTCCGAGGTGTAACCCAGACCCGGGATGAACGAATACTCGGCATTGGCCACACCGGCCGTGTCGGCGGCGTCAACCGGATACCACACATCCACCGAGAACGAGCGGCCGCTGTCACCGGAGTCGGTCAACGACAGTGTGCGCAGGCCGACGGCGTAGGGGCCGGGGGTGCCGGCCTCGTCCAGCTCGCCCGATGCCCCCGTCGCAGAGGCCTCGGCCACGGTGGTGTCGGTCGACCCGCCGGCTGAGTCCTGGTCGTCACCACCCGAACCGCACGCCGCCCCCACGAGGGCAACGATGGCCACCGCAGCGACCAGCAACAGGCGATTGCGGTCAGACCGGACTCGGATCATGGGTCACCTCGGGGTTGGGGCCCGTGGTCGCAGCGACCGGAGGGCTCGGCGGGAGCGAGGCTACCGCAGCATCGGCCGGGTCCACGGATGCAGGCAGCGGTACCCCCATGTGCACGACCGGTCCCGTCGGATCCGAAGGCCCAACGGTGATCGACTGACCGCCGGGGCCATCAGGACCGCCATCGGTGTGCACGGCGTCGCGGGTGATGTCGGCGATCGCCACCAGGTGGCATGCGGCACCGATGAGCGTGGCGGTGTGCCACACCTCGTGATACCCGAACACCTTGGGCCACGGGTTGGGTTTGCGGGCGGCAAACAAACCGGCCCCCACCGAGTACGACAGGCCGCCTGCGGCCAGCAGCGCTCCGTTGCGCACGCCGTGACGACGGATCACCAGCGGGAGCAACGCCGCACCGCTCCAACCCAGGGCGATGTAGGCGAAGCTGCTGATCGAGGTGCCCCGACGCAGGTCCCATACCCGCCCGAAGGCTCCAACGGCCGCACCGGCCCACAGGCTGGCCACTGCAGGGCGTACCACTGGTGCCGGCAGCACAGCGGCGGCAATCGGGGTGGCCGAACCGGCGATGGCAGCGAAAATCATCATGTGGTCGGCGGGCTGTGACCAGCGGAACTGACCCTCGGTGCGGGTCAGGCGGTGGTACCCCGCAGAGGTGGCCAGCATGGCGCTCAGCCCCACGCCATAGGCCGCCACCGCGCTGCGGTGGGTGCGACGACGCGCCGTGAGTCCTGCGGTTGCCAACAGCGCCACAGGCAACGCCATGGCATGCAACCAGCCCCTCAGCCGGGGACGCTCCGCCCACTGCGCCTCCCACGGGCTGAGTGCGGCCACCGCACCGACCTTTGATTTCAGCGACCGACCACGCTTGGTCATGACACACCTCAGATACGACACGGCCGGCATACGACCCACCCCGGACCGACGGTCCAGATGCCACGACGGTATCGGCCCCCGGCGTCAGTGCGGTGTGGGGTCAACGCCCCCGGTAGCGTCCATGGGCACACCACACAAAGGAGCCCGGCGTGGACAACGAGCACATCCGGCGTGCCACCCGCAACGACCTGACCGCCGCTGGGCAGTCACTGGCAGCCGCCTTTGACGACGACCCCGTGTGGCGGTGGTTGGTGGACGACCGGGGGTCGTTCGCCCGGCGCGCCAGCCAACTCATGCGGTCCATCGCTGCCATGCACCTTGGCACTGACAGCGTGTGGATCAGTCCCGGGGCTGCCGCCGTGGGGATCTGGGCCCCGCCCGGTCGTTTCCGCACCACCACACGGCAGTTGCTGACCGTGGCCCACCGCTTCGTTCCGGCGGCTGGAATCAGCGGCATGAAGCGCTTCGCGTCCCTGTCTGCCCTTGACGACCTGCACCCCTCCGAACCGCATTGGTATCTGGCCGTGTTGGGGACCAACCCCACCCACCAGGGCCGTGGCCTCGGAGGTGCCGTCATGGCGCCGGCAATGGCCCGGGCCGACGCCGAAGGACTGGGCTGCTATCTGGAGTCGTCCAAGGAGGGCAACATTCCCTTCTACCGGCGCCACGGCTTTGAGGTCACCGGGACCTACGACATCGACGGCGGGAAAGGCCCCCGACTGTGGCTGATGTGGCGGGATCCGCAACCACCCGCCCCGACGCGCTGAAAGCCGCGGGCCTGCGGTCAGGCTGCCTGCGGTCAGGCTGCCTGCGGTCAGTCTGGGGGTGTCGCACGGGCGGCTGCCTTGCGCTGACCGGCGCCCAGACGCCGCAACACGGCGGCACTGACCGCCGGCATGCCACCGGAAAGGATCGCTCCCAGCCGAAGTTCGGCCGGAGCCACAAAGATCTCCGCCGGCCCACCCTCAATGGCCCGACACACCGCCGCCGCCACATCTGCGGGCGAACGGGTCCGCACCCCGGGAGGAAGCTCGGTGCCGGCATTCACGAACATGCCGGCGTCGCGGATGAAACCGGGCAGCACATGGGTGACGGCCACCGGCGTGCCGTGCAGGTCCTGACGCAGCGACAGGGCGAAGCCCCGCAGCCCGAACTTGGTGGCGTTGTACATCCTGGATTCCGGTGTGGTGCCCACCCCGGCCACCGACCCAATGAGCACCACCGACCCCGGCGTCGCCGTTACCAGGTGGTGCTGCACGAACGGCATGGTCAACTGGATGGGGGCCCGCAGGTTGGTGTCGATGACGGCGTCGATCTCACCGGAGGTCACATCGGACACCGCAGCGTCGGTGCCCACCCCGGCATTGAGCACCAGAGCGTCCAGCGTGCGCACCACCGAGGCCAGGTACTCCACCTGACTGCGGTCACAGAGGTCGGCCACCACCACCTGCGCCCCGACTTCGGCGGCCAGGGCCTCAAGTGCAGCCCGGTTGCGACCCGACACGACCAACTCGGCGCCGCGGCCAGCAAGGGTTCGCACCATGGCCGCACCCAGTCCCCCTGCCGCTCCGGTGACGGCGATCCGGGCTCCAGCGATGTCCACGACGGCTCCTCCACACGGTCGACCCCAGCGTCGGGATCGGGCGCACCGGGAGTGTAGATCGCACCGCTGGCGCTCCAGCGTTGGGCCCACAGGTCGCAACGACTAGAACACTGTGGTTCCACACGTTGCCACTGGGGGCCCCATGAACGTCGACATCGCACTTGCCATGACCGGGCCGCTGGGTGCCGGCCCCCGGGCAGCCGAACTGGCCGAGCTGGGCGCCGACGGCCTGTTCACGTTCGAAAACGCCCACGACGTGTTCTTTCCCCTGGTGCTTGCGTCGGCGACCACCGACGTGGACCTGATGACCAACGTGGCCATGGCGCTGCCCAGAAGCCCGTTGCACCTCGCGTACGCCGCCAATGACCTGCAGCTGCTCAGTGGCGGTCGGTTCCGGCTCGGCATCGGTTCCCAGATCCGGCCCCACATCCAGCGTCGGTATGGGGCCGTGTGGGAAAAGCCGGTGGCCCAGATGCGCGAGTCGGTCGAGGCCACCAAGGCCATCCTGACCCACTTCGCCGGTGACGGCCCGTTCAACTTCGAGGGCCGGTGGACCACCCACACGCTCATGACCCCCAACTTCAATCCCGGCCCAAACCCGCACGGGCCGCCACCGGTTCTGGTCGGTGCGTTGGGACCCAAGATGACCCAGATGGCCGCTGAGGTGGCCGACGGCGTGCTGATCATGCCGTTCAACTCGCGTCGCCACGTCGCCGAGCGCACACTGCCGGCCATCGAGGCCGGCCTGACGGCGTCGGGACGCACCGGCGACGACCTCGAAATCGTGGTGGAGGTGATCTGCGCCACCGGACGCAACGATGCCGAGATCGCCAGCGCCATCGAAGGCGTGACCTACCTGCTGGCTTTCTACGGCTCCACCCCGTCGTATCGACCGGTGCTCGACGTCGAGGGATGGGGCGAGCTGCAACCGCAACTCAACACCCTGTCCAAGCAGGGCGACTGGGCCGCCATGGCCGCCGCCGTTCCCGACGACATGTTGCGAACCATCGCCGCGGTGGGCACACCCGACGAGGTGGGCGCCGAGGTGGTGGCCCGGTACGGACACATCGCCCACCGGGTTTGCCTGTATTTCCCGAGCACCGACGTGGCCGACGAGACCGTGGCAGCGGTGATCGACGCCGTGCACAGGGCCGCAGGTTCTCAGGGCCCGGTACCTCGCTGACGACGGTGACCCCCGCCCCCGCCATCAGGCCCGCTGGCAACCAGCGCGGCGGTGGGTGGCGTCAGGGACGACCGAGCCGTTCCAACAGGTAGGTCATGGCCGCAGGTGCGTCCGCTGCGATGTGGATGATGGAAGCATCGCTGGGCCGGATGGCGCCACTGGCAACCATCACCTCATCAACGGTGTGGCGAATGGCCGACCAGTACTGCTCGCCGATCCCCACCACCGGACGCGACGACAGCTTCCCGGTCTGGATGAGGGTGGCCACTTCGAACACCTCGTCCACGGTGCCAAAGCCACCGGGGAGGAACACGAACGCCCTGGAGTACTCCACCATCATGAGCTTGCGAACGAAGAAGTACTCAAAGTTCAGGCGCACGTCGAGATGGTTGTTGCGCGGTTGGGTGTGACTCACCTTGATGGCACAACCCACCGAGCGGGCTCCGGCGTCGCGGGCGCCACGGCTGGCAGCCTCCATCACCCCGGGACCCCCACCGGTCACCACGTCGTAGCCTGCCGCCCCCAACAGCCGGCCCACCTCGTAGGCAACGGCGTAGTCGGGATGGTGTTCGTCAATGCGCGACGAGCCGAACACCGTGACCGACGGTCCGAGCTTGCGAAGCGACCAGAAACCCGACACCAGCTCGCCCCACATGCGCACCGACCGCACCAGGTTGGTGGCAAACCCGCGCCATCCGCTCGACACTGGGCGTTCGCCTCCACCGGAACCGACCGACGCCCGATCTGGTCCAGGCCGTCCCGGCTCTGGTTGCGGACGCATCGACATGCCCCCACCGTACTTCCCGGCACGCATCACCAACCCCCACCACGGCCCCGAACACCGACCACGCCGCGATAGAGCATCTCCATGGCGGTGGTCTGTCCCCTGAGGTCGAACAACTCCTGCTGCACGGTGAACTGGGCGTCGGCCAACTTCTGCCGGGCGCTGACGTCAGGTCCCAGCCGGTCCAGCTGTGTGGCCGCCCCGGCGGCGTCACCGGGCTGGAACAGGGCTGCGCCGTCCACCGCGCCCAACGTCTCGAGGTGACCTCCACCGGCGGCAGCCACCACCGGCAACCCCGCCGCCATGGCCTCGACCACCGACAGCCCGAACGGCTCAGCTGGGGCCGGGGCCAACAACAACGCCGCCCGTTGCACGAAGGGCGTGACGTTGTCGACATGCCCGTGGAACTCAACTGAGTCGCTGATGCCGAGCCGTTGTGCCATGTCGGCGAGGTCGTCGAGCAGGCTTCCGCCTCCCACCACGTCGAGCACCCAGTTGCTGTCACGCAACCCCGAGGCCGCCCACGCCAGAAGGGCAACGTCGGTGGACTTGACGGGTTCAAGGCGCTGGAGCACCAGCACCCTGTTCGACCGTTGCGCGGCCGGCGCCCGGTGGGTTGGCGCCACCACTCCGGGGTGGATCACCTCGGCCCCGTCAGCAATCCCGCCGGCCACAGCGGGAGTGACCGCCACAGCGTGGCTGACCGCCACCTGCTGACGCACGCGCCCGTCCACCCAGCGCTGCGCTGCGGCGCGCACGGGCCCGTTCGCCAGACCGTCGGGTGGACGGTTGCGCAGTCGGGCGATGCGGTGACCTTGCCCGTCGTCACTCGACCAGCGTTGTGACGCGAAGTGCCGGGTCACGACCAGCGGCGTTGAACGACCCACCAGCCCGAGTGCGGCGGCCACCAGCGAGCCCGTGGTGTGGGCGTGCACGACGTCGGTGTGGCGGATGCGGGCCACCGCCCACGCAGCACGACGCCAGTTGGCTGCCGCCACCAGTTCAACGCCCGCATCGGCGAGGCCCGACGCCAACCCGGTCGCCATCACCTCGGGCCGCAGGCACACGATGCGAACCCTGTGCCCGTCGGCGACCATCGCCGCCGCAACGGAGGTGACGTGTCGCTCGATGCCGGCGAACCGGTTGGTCAGCACCACGTGGGTGATGTCGAGCCGTGCGCCGGCAGCGACGGCACGGTCTGACAGTGACCGCACCTGCTGGGCGAACACCGTGGGGTGGTGCTGGGCCTCGAACACCGCCCGACCACGGGCTCCCACGGCGGCAGCGGCGTCACGATCGCCAAGAAGCGACACCACGGCCGCAGCGAACGCTGCGGGGTCATCGGCCAGCAACAGGTCCCGGCCCGGCACCACGTCGAGCCCGCTGGCGCCCGCTGAGGTCGACACCACCGGCAATCCCCACGCCAACGCCTCAACGATCTTCACCCTGGTGCCGGTGCCGGCAAGCACCGGGGCCACCGACACCGTTGCCCGGGTCAGCTCGACCGCCAGGTCGGGCACCTCCCCCATCAACTCCACACCGTCACCGTCTGAGCCGGGTGGCGGCCCGGCGTCGGCACCCGCCCCGATCAGGGCGAACGTGGCCGACGGGACGGCGGCGCGAACCCGGGGCCAGACCTCGCCGAGGAACCACGCTGCTGCCTCGGCGTTGGGCCGGTAGGCAAGGTTTCCCACCATGACCACCCGAGGGTCACGCCTGGCGTCGGAGTTGCGGGGGGCCGTGGGACCGCCACCACCAACGCCACGGGGATCGACGGCGGTGTTGACCAGCACGGCCAGATGGGCCGATGAAGCGACGGTGGCCAGGTGGACCAGCTCGTGAGGGGAGCTCACCGCCGCCACCGGCACGGCGCCCAGCACCCTGCGACGAAGTCGACCCACGGCGTTGCGATGCAGGCGCCGACCGACGGCCAGCACCCCCGGACCCTTGACGTCGAGCTGTTCTTTGAGGTCGTCCACGTCAACCACCGTGCAACGGTGGCCGGGCACCGCACCCGCCATGTAGGGGTACACATGAAACACCCACAGCAGGTCGGCAGCACCCACCAGCGCCCGCAGCTGCGACGGCATCTTGCGCCCCGACCCCATCGAATGGGCTGACACGCTGCGCAACCACAGCCGAACTGCCCGAACGCTGGGGTTTCGAGGTGTTGACGGCGCCGGCACCACCTCAAGGTGGACCCCGCGGTCAGCACACCACGATGCGCACCGGCCGACGACCCCGGGTTCCAGCTCATCGCTGCCGGTGACGAGTGCCACGGTGACGGCGTAGTCCTGCGACAAGGCCTGCACCGTGGCCGCGATCCGAACCGCCGAGCCCGATCGGTGCCCTCCGGGTGCAATCATCGTGATCACCACACACGATCGACGCCGCCGGCCCACGGAGCTGTTGTCGGTGGACACCCCCGGAGTCTACGACCGGGTGGCACCTGCGCATGGGTCCCCGGTTGGCCCACCACCTGGCGCCAGAACCACCAGGCGGCAGCACGCACCCAGGCCTCCCACCCAGGACTGCCCCGCCACTCACGACTGCCCCCACCCACGACCACCTCCCACCCACGACTACCCGTGCAGCTAGGGCAGAAAAATCGCAGATGATAGATTTGCCACTTCATGACCAACGCAGCGATCACCGTCTGGCCAACGCGCCCGGGAACCGTTCCTGCGCCGCTGCCGGGCCGATCGCTCACGCAGGCCATTCAAGAAGCTTACGCAGGCCACCAACAAGGCTCACGCAGGCCACCAACAGGCTCACGCAGGCCACCAACAGGGTGGTGTCGCCATGTTGGTGAGCGAGATCCCGGCACTGCGTGACTTCTGGTATCCGGTGGCCTACGCCGCCGGTGTTACCACGACCCCGGTGGCGTGCCGGGTCCTGTCCACCGACGTTGTGGTGTGGCGGGCCAGCGACAACGGGCCGGCGCTGGCGGCGCTCGACCAGTGTCCGCACCGGGCCGCTCGCCTGTCGCAGGGGTGGGTTGATGCCGGATGCCTGGTCTGTCCCTACCACGGGTGGAATTTCGACGATGCCGGTGCCTGCGTTGCCATCCCGGCGCAGGGCCCCGATGCGGCCATTCCACCGACGGCACAACTCACCGGCGTGGAAGTGGCTGAACGTTACGGGCTGGTGTGGGTGTGTGTGGGTGACCCATGCGAGCAGATCCCGGTGCTCGACGAGGCCGAGCCCGACAGTGGCTACACCCTCATCCACGAACTCATGGACATGTGGCCGGCCTCAGCACCCAGGGTCATGGACAACGCCCTCGACGTGAGCCACATCCCGTGGGTACACCGCAACACCGTCGGCACACCCGATCACCCCGGGGTATCGCCGTTCACTGTGGAGCGTGATGGCCTGCGCCTGCGCTTCACCCTGTCGTACACCGCCGCCATGAGCGAACAGCAAAAGGTCAACACCGGCATCACCACCGACACCGCCGAACGAATCACCCACGTGGAACTGGTGTCACCATTCGTCTACCGGGGGGTGCTCGAGTACCCCGCCAACGGACTGCGCCACGTGCTGTTCAAGACAGCCACACCGGTTGACGACCACACCACGCTGTTTTGCCAGTTCATCGCCCGGAACGACAATCCACCGCCCGACCGCTGGGAGGCCATCGCCAGCGTGGACCGCAGCGTGCAGGCCGAAGACAAGGCCCTGCTGTCCAATGTCCCGTCGCAGTTTCCCCTCGACATCACCTCAGAAGTCCACGTCGCCGCCGACCGCATGACTGTCGAATACCGCAGGGTGCTCGCCGAGTTGGCGACACGGTGACCCCGGCGTCACCCGGACCTGGCGGGGTCCGGCTGTCAGTGGTGGTGCCCATCCACGAGTCGGCCGACACCCTCGAGGTGTGCGTCGCAGCCCTGCTGGCCGCCCGGGGACCCAACGACGAGATCATCATCGCCGACGACGGATCCACCGACGGTGGCTGGGAGGTGCTTCCGGAGTCGATGGTCGAGCAGGTAGCGGTGGTGACCAGCACCACCAACATCGGGCGCGGTCCGGTGCGCAATCTCGGAGCCGCCACCGCCACCGGCGATGTGTTGGTGTTCGTGGATGCCGACGTGGCCGTGCACGACGACGCCCTCGAACTCCTCAGGTCGGCGTTCACCACCGATCCGGGGTGTTCCGCCGTCATTGGCTCGTACGACGACCGGCCTGCCGACCAGGGCCTCGTGAGCCAGTACCGCAACCTGCTGCACCATCACACCCATCACACCCGTGGCCCTACCGCCACCCACTTCTGGACCGGCCTCGGCGCCGTACGCCGCACCACCTTCACCGACCTGGGTGGACTCGACGAGCACACCTGGGCCCGCAACATGGAAGACGTCGAATTCGGCCATCGGGTGGTCGATGCCGGCAACACCATCGTGGTTCTGCCACAGGTACAGGGCACCCATCACAAACGGTTCACGGTGGGTTCGATGGTGCGAACCGACCTGTTCAACCGGGCCATCCCGTGGTCGTCGCTGATGCTCGACAGCGGGATGCGAACCGATCCGTTCGTGGCATCGTCCAACCAGACCATCTCGGTCGCCATGGCCGCGCTGTTGGTTGTGAGCGTGCTGGCAACACCGTTCAGTGTTGTCGCCGCCTGGGTGGCGTTGGCGGCGGTGGTGACGTTCCTGGCCGTGAATGCCGGCCTTTGGAGGTTTTTCGCCCGCTCCCGGGGGTTGGGGTTCGCACTGGCCGCCATCCCGTTGCACCTGCTGCATTGCCTGTTGGCCGGGATCGGGTTCGGTGTCGCTGTGGCCCGACGATTTGTGGGGTGGATCACCCGCCGACGACAGGGATCCTGACGTTCAAGCGGCGGAAGCGCTCGCGGATCCTGCGGCCGAACCCCCAACGGTGGTAGCGGGCCAAAGCGGCGTCGTAGTGGGCATCAGCAACGAGATCGTCGGGGTGCACCAGCGGCAGTGGTAGCCCGGTGGCCCGCAGGTGGGCCAGCCGGTGACGGCCGGAGGTGGTGTGGGTGGCACCCTTGGCCAGACCGATGTTGTGGACCATGTTCACCGACGGCACCACCACCAGACCACCCTGCCGGGCCACAGTGAAATGCCATGCGCGGGCCCAGGTGCGTTTGGTTCCGGCGTGGGCCGAGGCGAACTTGGACCCCAGCGCCCGATGCAGTGGTGGGGTCCCGGGGCCGAACGAGTCCTGGACGACGGGCCATGTGCCCAGTACGGGATCGAAGCCCTCCCATGCCCGACGCCACGACGCCCATCCCCAGATATGGCCGCCCGAGGCGAAGAAGTAGCTGCCCGGCCCGTGGTCGACGTCTGCCTCGATATTCACCGACGTCACCGCCATCACCTCGGGGGTATGGCGGTACCTCTCAAGCATGAGGGCGGCGAACACGAAGAAGTCCGGATGCACCAGGCAGTCGTCTTCGAGGATCACCCCCTCGTCAACCTCGGACCAGAACCAGTCGATGGCGGTGACCATGGACCTTTGCAGGCCCAGATTGTGGTCATGAGCCAACACGTGCAGGTCGCACGGCCAGTCGATGTCGTCGAGCACCTTGCGGGTCTGCGCGCACAGGTCGACGTCTTCACGATGGTCCGGACGCGGACCATCGGCGGCCACGAACAGCCGTGGCACCCCAACCTCTCGCAAGGCGGCGATCATCGTTCGGGTGACGTCAGGCCGGTTGAACACCACCAGCAACACCGGTGGTGGTGGCAGCGCCGGCTCAGGCGGAACCATGGGGTCTCGGGGATCCACCGACGCGATGCTACCGGGCGTGGCCACCGGCCCCGGGGCCAAGGTGCGCTGCTAGCGTCAAAGACGTCCCTATGCCCCTGCCACCAGCAACGTCGCCGTCGGGCCGGGTCGCCGGCAACGACTCCTGGGATCGCCAACTGGCCCCGTTCATTGCTGCGGCAGGCGCGCCAACGGGCCGTCCGGCCACGTGGCGGGATTTCTGCGACCGGCTCCACATCAACCTGCTTCAGCGCTGGTTGCCCCCGACCACCACGGGCCGGGCGCTCAAGACCGACCTGTTCGACGAAGCCGCCGGAGAAGGTCTGAGCGAGTTCCTTGCGCAGCGGGCCGATCAGGTGGTGGGCACCGACGTGTCGCTCGCCGTGGCTCGCGCCGCCACTGGCGCCGCCACTGGCGCCGTCGACCGGCCGACCCGCCGGGTGGACGCCACCCTGTGTGATGTCCGACGCCTGGCGTTCGCCGACGGATCGTTCGACATCGTGGTGTCGAACTCCACGCTCGACCATTTCGCCCTCCGCAGCGACATCACCGTGGCCCTGGCTGAAATCCACCGCGTCACCCGACCGGGAGGGGTGCTGGTGGTGACGCTGGACAATCCCCGCCATCCGCTGGTGGCGGCCCGCACGCTGCTGCCGGCGAGACTGCTGCGGGCACTTGGCCTGCAGCCGTACTACGTGGGTGCCACCATGAGCCTTCCCCGTCTGGTCGCCACGTTGGAGTCGTTGGGCTGGGTGGTTGACGACACCACCACCATGATGCACACCCTGCGGGTGGCGGCGATCCCCGCCTGCACGCGCCTCGATCGAGTCGGCCCGGGTGGCACTGCGGCGCGCCGGAGGCTCACGGCCGTCATGTTGGCCAGCGAGCTGCTCGGTCGTCTTCCCACCCGACAGTTCACCGGGCACTACGTGGCCGTGAAGGCGGTGCGGGCATGACGTTGCCGACCTTCATCGTGGTGGGGGCCGGACGCAGTGGCACCACGTCACTGCACAACTACCTTGCCCAACACCCCGACATCTTCATGTGCGCGGCAAAATCCCCCAACTACTTTGCTTCGGGAATCCCCCAACCCGAATGGGAAACCCCGGCAGCGTCGGCAATGGCCAGCCAATGGGTGTCTGACCTCGACACCTACACCGCCCTGTTCGCCGACGCCGGTGCCACCGCCGCTGTGGGTGAGGTGTCACCGGTGTACCTGCAAACCATTGACGCCGCCCCCCGCATTGCAGCGGTCTGCGGTGACGTTCGGATCATCGCCGTGTTGCGCAATCCGGTGGACCGAGCCTGTGCCCACTTCCTGGGCCGGCAGCGCGACGGGATCGAACCACCCGGTGTGTCCATGGCAGCGCGCATGGATGAGCTCCTCGCCTACGGGATGCCCGACGACGTTGCCTTCGGCCACTACCCGGGATGCGGTCGCTATCACCACTTTTTGCGGCCCTACATCGAGCGGTTCGGCTCTGACCGGGTCCATGTGGTGCTGCACGACGATCTTGTGGCCGATGCGTTGGCGGTCCTGGCAACCATGTTCTCGTTCATCGGGGTGGACCCCGAGTTCGAGCCCGACATGACGTCGCGCCTCAACGCCACCGGTCAGATCCGTAACCCCGTCCTGCGCTCGGTGTGGACGCGCACCGTGGGTGTCCGCACCGCCCTGCGGCCCCATCTGCCGGCCACCGTTCGCCGCTCGGTGGGACGCACGTTTCTCGCTGACCTTGACCGGCCCGAGATCGACGCCGCGCTTGCCCAGCGCCTGCTCGACGTGCTCGTCGACGACATCACCGCCCTTGAGGAACTCATCGGACGGGATCTCTCGGCGTGGAAGGTTGCCCCTGGCCGGGGCCAGTCGCCTGAGCGCTAGGCCCGACGGACCCACCTGAGGTCGTCGCCGGGCCGCCAATGGCTCCAGTGGCGCATCCCGCGCGTCAGCCCCGTCGCCGGTGTCAGTTCCATGCCGGGGTCAGCCGCCACCGCCTGCACCACCGTGCGGGCAGCCATCAGCACCAGACCCACCGAGTTGCAGGCATGGTTGTCCAGGCCAAAGGCGCTGAACTCACTTTGGGAAAACCGTTGGTCAACGAAGCGATCGGTACACCGGCCGGGTTCGCTGAACACCGTCGGGTCCTGGTGGCTCTCCCACACGCACAACCGCACCAGTTGGCCGTGGCGCAGATGCAGCCCGTCGAAGTCCACGTCGTTGGTGAGTCGGCGGTAGAGGTACTCACTTTGGGCCATGCGCAGCGCCTCGAGCACGAAGCCGTCAACCACCTCGGGGCCGCCGTTGTCATCACGGCAACGATCGAGCCATTGGGGGTTGGCAGCCAGCAAATGCACCAACCACACCAGCAGGCCCTGCAGGTTGGGGGCCCCGATCCTCATCATGAACAGCAGGTTGTCGACACATACCGCATCGGGAAGGTCGTCGTCTGAGGCCACGAACTCCCCCAGCGCACACACGGCGTCAACGTCACCGGCCTCCAGACGGCGGCGTTGGTCAGCCACCAGCGTCCGCAGCTCCCGCAGCGCACCAGTCGTGCGACGGTGACCGCCCAACACGGTGCGACGGGAAAAGCGACGGTTGACCGCACCGAACACCTCCCCGTCGGGGGAGTCGACGTCCAGTCCGAACAACGCCGCCATCAGCGTGGCCTGGGCCACCCGCCCCATCGCCGGGCCCGGATGCTCCGCCTGTGTGGTGACGGCCGCCAGTTCCTGACTCACGGTTCTAAAGGCGATGGATCGGGCGGCGTCAGTGACCGGACGAGACATGGCGAGACGAAAGGCGGGGCCGTACCGGTCGTGGGTGTCGTCATCCATGTACCGCAAGAAACCGCCCATCACCTGATCGGTGAAGGCAAGGGGGCTGGGACCGAGCTGGTGACGATGGCCACGCAGCAACCGCTGACCGCGCTCGAGGCCCACCACGCACACCACCGGGCGACCGAACTGCGAGGCGGTGAACACCGGGCCGTACCGCTCGTGATCGAGCTGGTAGGCGTCACGGTGCGCCAACGCCCGGATCGAACCGATCACTGACAACGATCCGGGCGGACGTCGATGGCGACCACCAACCAGCCGTCGGGCCCGCCAGGTTGCTGCAGCAACAACCACAACGGCCACCACCGCCGCAGGCATCACGACCGCCGGGGCAAACACGGCCACCAGTGCCACCATCACGGTCCAGGCAACGGCCGCCACCACCACCACCACCGACGCCCGGCCGAACACCTGACGAAAGGCCCCGTCGAGCGGCAGCCGCAACCACGGCACCACCACCGTGGCCACCAGCACCAGCGCCGCCACCACCACAGCAATGGGTTCAGTCATCACTCACCCACGTCCCGGTCACGGCCACGGCCACGGTCACGGTCACGGTCACCGTCACGGCCGGACTGCGACCAGTGGCTGAGGTCCCGACCGATCACCAACGACAACGCTGCGACCTCGTCGCGGTAGTAGTCGGTGAGTTCGTCACGGATGGCGGTGTCGTCAGGCACCGGTTGCACCCGACGGGTAGCGAGGGAGAAGCCGGCGTCGCGCACCACAGCGGGCACCCACGGCCGCACCGCCGTGCGCACCGTGGCCGAACGGACCCACAACGCCCTGACCAGCGGGTTGGCGATCTCCCCTCCACTGCGATTGTGGACCCGGGTGGTGTCGATGCTGACCGACGGGTCCACGCCCAAAAAAGCGAACAGGCCGGCCATGAGGCCGGCAGGGTCAGCAGACAGATCCTCGAACACATGGACGCTGAGTTGCTCAGGTGCGAAGTGCTGTTGGTAGGTGGCAAGGATGTGACTGGTGAACCCCGCAGCCAGGTAGGTGCCCGCCGTGTCGTCGAGGTCGAGCGGCGAGGTGAGTTCGCTGGCAACGGCTGCGGCCAGATCACTGGCCGGCTCCAGACCGTCGCGCCTGCGGGCCAGATAGCGAGCCCGCACCCGGTCCACCGGATTGCGCACCACGGCGATGAGGCGCATGTCGGGATTGTGCGACGCAATGCGGGCCGCCACCCCCGTCGACGCCAGATAGGCCGGTGACACCTCACCCACCGCCGACGCGCTGCCGCTGGACGCAAACAGTTTCAGGTAGTCAGCCCGGTCGGGGGTGAAATAGGCCCGCGTCGTCAGTCGGCGCTGGCGGTCGGTCGAAACACCGGCACCAGCGCAGTAGAAGTAGCTGGGGGCCTTGTGGGGTGACACGAAGACGTCAGGGTGCTGAGCCAGATAGTGGTGCAACGAGGTTGTGCCACTGCGACCGGCACCGATGACCAGGAAGTTCGGGAGGACCGGTGTGGACGCCAAACATCCGAGCGTACCGCCCCCGTGTTCGACACGGGGCCACCCTGAGGCAACAACCTCCTACGATGTCGGGGTGGACACCGGCACACAGGAGACTCCTGACCAGCCTCCAGTGACGACGCCATCAGATGGTCAACCATCCCGGCTGCGGTCGACGGCAACCAGGGTGTTTGAGGTCACTGACCCCGGCGACGCCCGGAGCATGCCGATGGTGGTGGCGATTTGGGTCGGGTGGACCATCGTTGCGGTGGTGATGATGCTCAGCCACGAGCCATGGCGCGACGAGCTGCAGGCCTGGGCGCTGGCCCGCTCGGCGGGCACACCGTTCGACATCATCCCTTCCATACGGGGCGAGGGGCACCCCCCGGGCTGGTACTCGGTGCTGTGGCCGATGACCAAGCTGATCCCATCCACCATCGGGTTGCAGGTCACTGCACTGGCGCTGGCCAGCGCCACCACCTGGCTCACCATCCGCTACCTGCCATTGAGTCTTGCCGTGCGCAGCCTGATCGTGTTCGGGTATTTCCCGCTGTTCGAGTTCGCCACCATCGCCCGGCACTATGTGCTGGCGTACCTGCTGGTGGTGGTGGTGTTGTGGCTGGCCCACCGACCGGCCACACCGTCGTGGCTCGTCGCCGCCGGCCTGCTTGCCATCGCCGGGACGTCGCTCATTGCCATCCCGGTGGTGGTGGGCATCGCCCTGGCCCTGTGGGGCGGGCCCAGGTTCGCCTCTGCGGTGCGGGGACCAGCCCGGTGGGGCTGGGTGGCGTTGCTGGGTGGCGTGCTTGCCGCCGGGTTCTTCGTGGCTCGTCCCGCCCAGGGGCAAAGCGAGCCCATCGACCTGTCACTGGTGAACCTGCCTTCGCTGTGGTCCACGCTGGCGACGCCGTTACGCATGGCGCTGCCGATGTCGGCCACCGAGGTGAACTTCTGGGGTCGACCCCTGGTGGCGGACTGGGGATTGTGGGCTGAGGTGTTGGGCCTGGCGCTGGTGATCGGTGTGGCCGTGGCGGTGAGGCACTCGCGCAGTGCACTCACCATCTGGCTGGTGTCGGTCGCCGGATTCGCAGTGTTCGTCATTGCCGCCCGCCAACCGTTCGCACCGCGCATCGTGGGGACCCTGTGGCTGGCGGCAATCGCCACCGTGTGGTTCGCCGCCGCCGACCGCAGGCGCATTGCCGTACCGCAACGGCGTCCGGTGGCCCCGGCAGTGATGATCGGCGCCAGTGTCATCCTGGCCTGCTCACTGTGGGCGTCGGGATGGGCGGCGTGGACCGACTCAGCCAACGCCTTCAGCACCGCCGACGGAGCCGCCCAGTGGATCGACGACCAGGCCACCGGGGACTTCGTCATCCTGTGCGCCGTGGAGCGCGCCTACTGCGCGTCGGTGGCCGTTCGGCTCGACGTGGACGCCTACGCCACCGCCGACGGTGAACCCTTCACGTTCGTGGAATGGAAGCGCGGTTGGCGCCGCACCCTCCCGCCTGACCAGGTCGCAGCCCAAGCCAGAGCGCTGGCCGACCGAACCGGAGCCGAGGTGTTCATCGTGGCCCCGTGGCCCAACGCCCTGCCAGGATGCGGTCAGGGGTGGGTTCCTCCCGAACCCATCAGCGAACTGGTGTCGGCGTGCCGGGCCGACCAGCTCACCGGCTAGCAACCCACCCCAGGCCGAGTGGGCGTCATCCCCCGGCGGACAGCTCCAGGTTCCGCACACAGGCGTCGCGCACCCCCGAGGGAGTGTCCGGCCTTGCGGCCAGTTCGGCAAACATCTCATTGGCGGCGACACGGTCACCGGTCCACCACCGGGCGATGGCCAGTTCGAATGCGATACCCCAGCGGTACACCCACCGATCCACGAACAACAGGTCGTCGCTGGGGGGCAGTGCAGCGGCGTGCTCCAGCCACATCCGGGCTGGCTGCCACTGGGACTGTTCGTTGAGCAGCCGGCCCAACCGGTGGAATGACTCAGCGCGCGACGGTCGCACCTGCACGGCTCTCTGCCACGCCCATGCCGCATCGGCGGGCCGGCCCAACCGGTAGTGCATCTCCCCGACCTGAAGCAGCGCGTAATAGACCTCCTCGTGCCAGCCTCCCAGGGTGGCGCGACGCTCGTAGGTGGCCAGCGCTTCCTCGCTGCGCCCAAGGTCGCGATAGGTCTGGGCCAGGTAGAAGGTGCTTCGGTCATCGTCGGGGTGATCGACCAGATGCCCTGACAACAGTGCAAGGTCACGTTCGAACTTGTCGTGGCGAGCACCCCCGTCGGCGTAGTGCGTGATGCGCAAGGCACCAAAGACGGCACGGCGTGACGGGGTCGTCGCAGGTGAGGTACTCGTGAGTGGGACCCTCGTAGCGCCATGCCGGCCCGGTGCGCACGAGGTAGGACTGGTGGAACTGGTGATCCCCGGAGTCAACCGGCACCATGAGTTCCTCAGCGGGCTCGCCGGCCAGTTGCGATCGCCAGTTGGGGTCCACGTCCACGGTGTGGTCGGCGTCGAGCAACAGCAGATGGGTGACCCCCTCCAGCTCACCGGCAATCTGCACCAGCTCGGTGCGGTTGTACCCGAAATCCCTCCACACCCGGTGCTCCACCCGGCCCGGCAGGTCCGCCAGCAACTGCTCCACAACCTGTGGGGTGCCGTCGGTAGATCCGGTGTCGACCACCAGCCATTGGTCCACGACGCCAGCGATACTGGCCACCATGCGTGGGAGCACGGCGGCCTCGTTGCGCACGATCATGGCCAGACACACGCAGAGGTTGTCATCCATTACATCGTCATCCATTACATCGTCATCCATTACATCGCCATCCATTACAGGGTCCCGTCATGATGCGTAGAAGTTCAGGTTGTCGGCCACGGCAGTGCGATTGGGCTCAGGGATGAAGCCGTCGTCGAGCAGTTGCCGACTGGCCTGTCGACCCCCGGTGAGGTCGCCCACGTACCACGCCGCGATGGAGTACTCGTACAGAGACCTCCATTGGTACACGTCGGGCTCCAAAAACAGTGACGCCTCGGGACGTGAGATGCCCACCGCCCTGGCCGCCCACACCGCTGCCAGCGGCATCCGGTCGGCCTGGCGGGCAAAGGCAGCGGCGTCACAGCAGGCCTCAGCCCGGTTGGGGACGACATCGTGGGCCCGGGCCAGGGCGTCAAACACCTCAGCGGTGGGGCCGTCGATGCGATGACGCATCCGGGCGAACCACAGCCAGGCCTGGTACAACTCCTCGCCCCAGCCGCCCATGGTGGTGCGCTGCAGGTAGGCGTCAGCGGCCTCGGCCGCCATCCCGGCGTCGCGCAGGCTGTTGCCCAGATAATACGTGTACCGGCCGGCCAGATCGGGTTCGGCCGACGACGCCAGCGTCGTCTGCAGCAGGGCGACGTCGTCGAGGTACTTGCGGGGATTTCGAGATCGGGCCCCGTCGGAATGACTCACGAACCGCATGCCGGCAATGGACTGGCCACGCCGGGAGTCGGGCGGTTCCACCAGGAACTCGTGCAGCACCCCCCGATAGCGGTAGTCCAACCGGGTGGACGTGATCTGGGGACGCAGGTAGTGGATGGGGCCGTCGTCGAGGAGCACCTGGTGAACATCGGCGTCGAGCGCCCGACGGATGTCGGCGGGTTCGGTGCCCGGTTCCAAAACGCAGCGAACGTCGGCGTCGATCATGATGCTGAAGTCACCCCACTGCCGAGCCAGCGCCAGGGCGTCGGTGCGATTGTGGGCGAAGTCACGCCAGGGCCTGTGATGCAGTTGGCCCGGCACGCCGTCCAGTACCCGGGTCACGATCTCGGCGGTGTCGTCGGTGGAGCCGGTGTCCACGATGCACCAGGCATCGATCAGCGGAAGGATGGCGGTGAGGCAACGCTCAATGACCGGCGCTTCGTCCTTGACGATCATGGTCAGTACCAGGGTCGGCTCGGCCATACGACTGGTGTCAGTCCTGTTTGTTGGCCAGGGCCAGATTTTGATGACAGGCCTGTCGGTAGGGCGCTGGGACGTCCGGCCGCTCGGCGAGGTCGGCAAAGGCGGCGTCGGCTGCGGCACGGTCGTCGGTCCACCAACGGGCGATGGCGAGCTCGAACTCGACACCCCACGATTCCACCCACGTCTCCACGAACAGGCCTCGCTGCGCCGGTGACAACTGGGCACCCCGCTCCAGCAAGACGCGGGCCGCCTGCCATCGGGCCTGCTCGTTGAGGAGTCGGCCAAGCCGGTGAAACCCTTCGGCTCTGAGCGGGTCGACCTGCACCGCTTCGAGGTACGACCATGCTGCGTCAGCCAGATTTCCCGAGCGATGGTGCAGGTCGCCGATCTGCAACGCGCAGTAGAAGATCACGTCGGGTGACGAACTCAGCTTGAGCGTCTGGTCAAACGCTTTCAGGGCCTCGGTGGTGTGCCCCAGATCCCGGTAGTTCAGCGCCAGGTGGAAACTGAGGTCTGCATCTTCGGGACGGTTGTTCAGCTGGGCCAGCAGCAACTTCACGTTTTCGTCGAGCACCACTGGACGGTTGGGACTGTCCACGTGGTGAACCACCAGCAACCCGTCGAAGTCCTCGGTTGCCACGGGCACCTCAGACACCAGACGGGTGACACCCTCACCCTCAAACGACCACCGTGGCCCGGTGCGCAGCAAAAGCGGCTGACGGATCTCGAACAGGGGCCTGCGCACGGTGACCATCAGACGCTGTCCCGTGGTGTCGGCAAGGCGGTGGCGGAAGTTCGGTCCGGGCTCCACCGTCATGTCGGGCTCCAGCAGCAACAGGTGGGTCGGCTGGACCAGGTCACGGGCCAACGAGAGGAGTTCGGTGCCGTTGTGGGTGGCGTTCACCCACGAGCGATGCTCGAGCCGACCAGGCAGATGCCCGAGAAGCTCAGCCACCAGCTCAGGTGTGCCGTCAACCGACCCGGCGTCCACCACCAGCCACTCGTCAATGACCCCTTCAAGCGACTCGACAAGGCGGCGCAGTGTGGCCGCAGCGTCACGCACCACCATCACCAGGGCAACGTGGGCGCTGGCCGGGGGTGAACCCGTGCCCTTGCTGACTGTCATCAGTCGCCGCGCAGCGACGGGTCCAGTTCGATCGCCCGGTTCACCAGCTCGGTCCCGCGCTCAACATCCCCCTGGGAAATGAGCAGATTGCCGAAGTTGTAGAGCACACCCACGTTTTCGCCGTCGATGAGCAGCAGGACCTCAAAGGCTTCCGCTGACTCGTCGAGCCGACCAACGTCACGAAGGGCGAGGGCTCGGTTGTAGGCGGCAACGGTAAGGGTGGAGTCGGCAGCAAGGGCCCGGTCGTAGTACTCGATGGCGACCTCGTTGTCGCCACGGGTCTGGTTGATCAATCCGATGTTGTACAGGGCGTACTGATTGGCCGGTTCATTCAGCAGGATCTCCTGATAGGCCGCCAGGGCCTCGTCGAGCTGTCCGGCATTGTGAAGTTCGAGGGCCTGGGACAAAGGATCCAACACCACCTCGGCCGGCGGCGTGGCGGGGCCAACCGGTGCTGTCTCGGTCGTACCGCTGGACCGGCCGAGAAGGAAAGCTCCCACGACGAGGGCGAACACCACAACGGCAGCAGCCACCAGCACCGGAGTTGATGCCAGCTGACGGTCGTCGGCATCCGTCGGGTTCAACACTGGCCCCTCGGAGGGGTTGTCAACACGTGGTCCATCAGTCATGAGGTATCTCCGGTTCGATCACGGGCAGTGGGGAACACGGTAGTGCTGTCAGCTGGCATCAGGTGATCAGCCAACCCATCAGCCCTTCATTTCCCATTGATAGCAACCGGGGCGAACTGGCGTCGACAGACGCCGACACTCGCTACCCCGGTCTATGGGGGTGTGGGAACAGTTGCGACAGTGAAGTTGCTGTAGGCGCTGTCCAGAGTATTGATCGAAACCCCTGTAGCCCCCCGCACCCGCACGCTCACAGCCGGATCAGCGGCATCGGTCGACGCCTCGTTCAGCACGACAGGTGAGGGCACTTGTGATTCCTGCCGGCACATTGGCCACAACAGTCATGGACCCGCCCGATGCGTACGGCTCGTTGAGAGCACCCCAGACAACTGGCACCCGACCGCTACCGGTGACAACTCCTGTCCCGGTGGAGAACGAACACGTCACGTCGCCAATCCAAATTGGGGTGCTCGAGAATTTCGCGCTCGAGACATCGAGGGTGACCGTGACCATCGCACTGGTGGAACCTGCGGCGGTTTGAGTGCTGAGAACCGTTGCCGGAACGCCAACGCCGAGAGGAATCAGCGTAGGTGACGTGCCAAGGATTGATCCTGAGGTGACGCCGGCGGGGCCGGTGGGACCAATCGGGCCAGTCAGACCAGTGGGGCCGGTCGGGCCAGTGGGGCCGGTCGGGCCAGTGGGGCCAGCCAGGCCGGTTGCCCCCGGCCGGGGCCAGCGGGACCGGTGGCCCCCTGGATCCCAGTGTCACCACGGGCACCAAGGGCACCGGTGTCACCACGAGCTCCGCTATCGCCACGAGCACCCGTGTCACCCCGAGCCCCGTGTCATCACGAGCCCCCGTGTCACCACGAGCCCCGCTATCGCCACGAGCACCCGGTGTCACCACGAGCCCCGGTATCGCCACGAGCCCCGGTATCGCCGGTCGCACCGACAGCCCCAGTGGGACCAGTCGGCTCCCGGTTGGCCGGTAGCGCCAGTCGCACCAGCAGCACCAGTCGCACCGGCAGCACCATCAGCGCCAGCGGCACCGGTCGCACCAGCAGCGCCGGTCGCACCAGCAGCACCATCAGCGCCAGCGGCACCAGTCGCACCAGCAGCGCCGGTCGCACCAGCAGCACCATCAGCGCCAGCGGCACCAGTCGCACCGACGACGCCCTGAGGACCGGTCGGACCCTGAGGACCAGTCGCACCAACAGCACCGGTCGCACCAACAGCACCCAGTCGCACCAACAGCACCAGTCGCACCAGCAGCACCAGTCGCACCGTCAGCGCCAGCGGCACCGGTTGCACCAGCAGCACCAGTCGCACCGTCAGCGCCAGCGGCACCGGTCGCACCAGCAGCACTGGTTGCACCAGCGGCACCAGTCGCACCGTCAGCGCCAGCGGCACCAGTCGCACCAGCGGCACCGGTCGCACCAGCAGCACCGTCAGCGCCAGCGGCACCGGTCGCACCGACGACGCCCTGAGGACCAGTCGGACCCTGAGGACCGGTCGGACCCTGAGGACCAGTCGGACCCTGAGGACCAGTCTGGCCGGTCGCTCCGGTCGCACCAGCAGCACCGGTCGCACCATCAGCGCCGGTCCTGGCCGTTCTGGCCTGTTCTGGCCGTCCTGGCCGTCCTGGCCGTCAGCACCAGCGGCTCCGGTCGCACCAGCGGCACCGGTCGCACCGGCAGCGCCAGTCGCACCGACGACACCCTGAGGACCGGTCGGACCCTGGGGACCGGTCGGACCCTGAGGACCAGTCTGGCCGGTCGCTCCGGTCGCACCAGCAGCACCGGTCGCACCATCAGCGCCGTCCTGGCCGTCCTGGCCGTCCCGGCCGTCCTGCCGTCTGGCCGTCAGCACCAGCGGCTCCGGTCGCACCAGCGGCACCGGTCGCACCGGCAGCGCCAGTCGCACCGACGAGCCCTGACGGACCGGTCGGACCTGGGGACCGGTCGGACCCTGAGGACCAGTCGCACCATCAGCGCCGGTCGCACCAACGGCGCTAGCTTGCGCCAGCGGCACCAGTCGCACCATCAGCGCCAGCGGCGACCAGTCGCACCATCAGCGCCAGCGGCACCAGTCGCACCAGCGGCACCAGTCGCACCAGCGGCACCAGTCGCACCGGCGACACCCTGAGGACCGGTCGGACCCTGAGGACCGGTCGGACCCTGAGGACCAGTCGCACCATCAGCGCCGGGGGCACCGGTTGCACCAACGGCACCGGTTGCTCCAGCGGCACCAGTCGCACCAGCTGCGCCCGCAGCTCCGGTGGCACCAGGAGCACCGGCGACACCCTGAGGACCGGTCGGTCCCTGGGGACCCTGCGGACCAGCGGCACCGGTCGCACCAACAGCACCGGTCGCACCAGTCGCACCAACAGCACCAGTCGCACCATCAGCACCAGTCGCACCAGTCGCACCATCAGCACCAGCGGCACCAGTCGCACCATCAGCACCAGCGGCACCAGTCGCACCATCAGCGCCAGCCGGGCCTGTGGCACCAGCCGGGCCAGCCGGGCCTGTCGGGCCGAGAAGACCGGCATTGGTGGAGAAATAGCCCACCACGTCGATGGTGATGTCGGCTTGGGCAGAGAACCACACCTGGAATGTCCCGTCAGGGGCCACCTGGACGAGGGAGCCTTCGGTGACGATTCCCAGGATTGGGTCGAAGCGAAGATTGTTGGTGCCGGGACGAACTCCCACACCCGACCATGCGGTCAGGAACCCACTCCCGACCGGGATGGCTGAGAGGCTCAATGCCACAGCAGTGACTGAGCCGTCGTCTGGAACGTTGACCCTGCCGGCAAGTGGCACGGTGATCGACGAACGAGCAGGGTATGGGCCGCTGGGAACTCCGTCGTTGTCCACCGGGAACCGCTGGTTTACCCGGGAATCCAGGATTCGAGCGGGGCTCACCGGCACATAGGCGCCGCCCTGCGGGACGATTGACGGGGCAGCAGCAACTGTGCCGGGGGTAGAAGCGAGAGCTGGGGCAACTGGGCCCATCAGCGTGACTACGGCCGTTGCCGCTGCTCCGACAGACGCCGCCTTGCGGCGCCTGGAAACCCGAAGAGGCCTACCAACACGCTTCCCCGAGCCTCCCTGCCGAGGCTGCGCGGGCGGACCCCAGTGGCTCGGCGACGAACCCGACGCCCCTAATTCCGACACTTGGAACCCTCCAACTTCAACTTAGAACGACCCGAAATCACTGGCTGCAGAGAAACCGTACCAGATCACCAGTCAAGATGGGAACCGCCTGGGAAAAGCAAACTGCGCCACGACCAAGCGCCAGATGGCAGTTGGGTGCAGGTTGCAACAACATTGTTGCATGTTCTGCATCTTTCAGAACGCTGCTCTATCCTGAACCCCATCCCCACATCGGGTCGCACTGGGCACCATAGGTGCGCAGTTCGAAGTGCAGATGGGCGCCGGTGGAGCGTCCGGTGGATCCCACTGCGCCGATGGGCTGGCCGGCGGCCACCGACTGTCCTACCCCGGTCTGCACCGACGACAGATGGGCGTACACGCTGGATAATCCCCCACCGTGGTCAAGGACCACCTTGATGCCGTAGCCGTCATCAGCCTCACCAGCGATCACCACCACGCCTTCGGCTACGGCAAAAACCGGAGTTCCTGTCGGGGCACTGATATCCACACCCTGATGCCATGCCACTTTGTCGGGCTCGATGGGATCCTGACGCCAACCGAACGGACTGCCAGGCATCGCATCGGCCAGCGGGGGGAGCAACTGTGCAAACCGTGATGTATCAAACCCCTGCCCCCTGACGTGCTGCCACCAACGAACCAATGGTGTCCACGGTGCCTGGGCGCCCACCACCATCACAGCGCCAGCTTCCGCCGACTCCTCCCCAAACCCCCGCCATCGCCCGGTCCTGCTCAGCGGTTCGGAGCCGAGCCTGTTCGCGGGCGGTTGCCAGGCTCCCCTCGGCACGCAGCTCAGTATCGAGTTGGTCGGTCAGGGCTCGTGCGGCCTCATCGGCAAGTCGTTGGGCCTCGTCGCGGCGTGACCGCAAGATCTCCTCGACCTCGAGCGCCTGCTGCAACCGTGACATTGCCTCGGCCTGCGCAACTGCGGTGTACAGGCGACCGAGACCTGGACCAGCCGTGGCCGACCCCGAGGTGAGCACCGACGCAAGGGTGTCTACGGTCCCCCCAGCCACGTAGCTGTCGAGCACCACGGCGCGCATGCGACGATCCTCGAGTGACGTCTGAGCCCTGGAACGGGCCAGCCGGGCCATGGCGGCGTTGCGGTCGTTGCGGGCCACGGCGTTGAAGAAGCGAGCCCGATCGGACTGTTCACGCTCGGTGAGCAGGACGAAGAATGCGGCACGCTCAGCGGTTCTGGCCCTGACCAGCGCCACGTTGGCCGCCTGAAGGCCCCCCGACTGGGCATGAGCTGCACGACCGTCGGTCATGGGTACCACCACCACGGTGAAGGCAAGCACCACCCCGATCACAAGCGCCGGCCACCTGACTGCTCGGCCAGTCGATGGGGAAACCCGAAGCCGGCGACACAAGGCGCGCTCGCGCAGGCCAAAAACCAGATCAGAGATGTTGCGTTGACCCCCCTGGGTACCCACAGCTGCGAGACCCTAGCGGCCGACGAGCCACCGGAGGTGATCGGCCGACCCGTCGTCCGGCTGAGCGTCAGCGTCGGGGGTTGGAGAACACCATGGCGTCGTCTGTCAGCGCCGAGCGCTTCAGGGCCCGATGGTCGCGCAAGTAACTTTGGTGCACCTTCCAGGGGAACGTCGATCCCTGCCGGGGCATCCGGTCAGCAGCCCGCTGCAGGTACCCCGACGACAACCCCAGAACCGAACCGTCAACCCGATGGGCGCTTCGATTCACCGGTGTGCACTGGCGGGCGCCGGTGCTGCGCATGTGGTCAAGCAACCGACAGACATACTGACTGGTGAGGTCTGCCTTGAGGGTCCACGAGGCGTTGGCGTAGCCGATGGCCACCGCCAGATTCGGGACACCCTCGACCATCATGCCCTTGTACAGAAGTCGCGACGCCGGGTCGACCACCTGGCCGTCGACTGTCACCTCGATCCCACCGATGAACAACATGTCGAGGCCAGTGGCGGTGACGACAACGTCGGCGTCCACCTCGGTACCCGACGCCAGCCGCAGCCCGGTGGCGGTGAAGGTGTCGACCTCGTCGGTCATCACTGACGCCGACCCGTTGCGCAGCGCAGCGAAGAGGTCACCGTCGGAGGCCACGCACAGGCGCTGGTCCCACGGGTCGTAGCGCGGAGTGAAGTGGGTGTCGATGTCGTAGCCGGGCGGCAAATCGCGCTCCAGACCCTTTCGCAACCCCCGACGGACCAGCGCTGGCCACCGTCTGCTCAAAAAGTACGACCCCTGGGACGCGAGAACGTTGATCCACCGGATGGCGGGGTCAGCCCATCGCCGCGGCAACAGACGGCGCAAACGGTTGGCCACGGCGCTGTGCGATGGCATCGACACCACCCAGGTGGGGGACCGCTGCAGCATGGTGACGTGAGCGGCGGCACCAGCGAGTGCCGGCACCAAGGTGATGGCCGTGGCCCCACTGCCGATCACCACCACCTGTTTGCCGGTCACATCAAGGTCGTCGGGCCAGTGCTGGGGGTGGACAAGCTGACCACCGAACTGGTCAGTTCCCTCGAAGGCAGGTGTGTAGCCACGGTCGTAGCGGTAGTAACCGGTGCACGAGAACACGAACCCGCAGGTGAACTCCACCGCCTCGTCGGTGTCGGCCCGATGGGCGGTGACGTGCCAGAGCGCCTCATCGCTCGACCACGACATGGACACAACCCGGTGCCCGAAACGAATCCGACGGTCGATGCCGGCCTCGACGGCGGTGTCCACGATGTATTGACGGATGGAGTCGCCGTCGGCGATGGACTTTGCGCCGTCCCACGGCCTGAACTCGTAGCCCAGGGTGTACATATCCGAGTCCGACCGGATACCCGGGTAGCGAAACAGGTCCCAGGTGCCTCCGATGGCGTCGCGACTCTCCACAATTGCGTACGACGCCCACGGGCACGACTGCTGAAGGCGATGGGCGGCCCCAATGCCCGACAACCCTGCCCCGATCACCAACACGTCGAGATGTTCAGACACCCCCTCACACTAGAAGCCGCCCCCAAAGCCCACGCCAACCGATCCCGATCCCCAGGGCATCGCTCCGATTCACCTGCTGTCAGAGGGTGCGGCCACGACATCGAGGGTGCCGGTGAGGCCGGGTCCGACCACACGACCGGCGGGGTCCACGCAGCTGCCCCCGACCCGGTGGCGTCCCACAGTGAGGTCAGTGGGTACCGACACCGTGAAGCGCGCCACGGTGCTGTGGCCCAACGAACCGAGCCCGGCGGCCGGGCCGCTCCCCGCAGACCAACCACCGGGAATCACCACTGCCCCCGAAGCCTGAGAGATGAACAACATCACCGAGTACCCATCAATCCCGCCAAGAGCCCAACACCACGCCGCCAGCCCCCGTGCCGTGTTCACCTCCACCTCAACTTCCACCTCTGCGGTGCCGGCCGACCAGCCCCCTGACCCCGGTTGGGTAACCCCGGCTCCAGCGTCTGGGGTCACGACACCACCAGACCCGGTCCCGGCACCCTCGCTGGAGGTGTGGTGGCAATCATCACCTGACCCAGAGTCACGTGGCAGGCGTTGGATCCCACACCAGCAGGCCGGGTCCGGTGGCCGGATGGCATTGCCCGACGGTGCGCCGGTCCGCGCGCTGGCACCGCCGTACGTGTGGATCGCCACGGTGAGCGCGGCGGCGGACCGGTGCTGACTGAGGGCGGACCGTTGCCGGTGTTGTTGGTGGCCACCACACTGAACCGGTAGGCGGTCTGGTTGACCAGACCGGTCACCGTGCAGGTGGTGGCGGGCGCATTGACGGTGCACTGGGCTCCCCCCGGGTCGGCAGTGGCGGTGAATCGCCGAACCGGCGGTCCACGATTTTCATCCGAAGGAGTCCACGACACTGCAACGACGCTGCATCGCCTGCGACCCCAACCACATTGGTTGGTTGGCCCGGCAACGGTGCAGGAGTGACCGGCCCCGACGGCGGTGACGGCGGGCCTGTGCCCACAGCGTTGACGGCCCGAACCGTCACCGTGTACTCCGACGAGTTGGACAGGTCGGCAATGGTGCACCACGTGCCGGAGCCGACACAACTTTTCTGTCGGCGATCAACCAACAAAATGCTTGCGGACCTGTGCCAACTGGATGTCGACTGCTGTCACACAGCTGTGCGGAAGGTCACAGGGTGAGCAGCGGGCCGGCAACTGAGGCGACCAGCGGGCCGGCAAGCGGGGCGATCAGCGGGCGTCGAGCTGCAGTTCACTGCTGTCGATGTCGGGATGGTCCAACACCACCGCCAGCGATCGGGCCAGCGAACGGCCCACATCGTCAACGTGCATGAACCCGCCGGGCACGGCCTGGCGACCCCACGCCTCGAGCGCGTCGCCCAACAGCTCGCCGCCCATATGGTCGGAAAACTCGGTGGGCAGGGCATTGCCCATCACCACCCGAATGAACCTTCGATCGGGGTGCTCCACACGCCACACCCGTATGCACTGGTCGAGGGCGGCCTTGGTGGATGAGTAGGTGGCGAACAACGCGTTGGCGTCGATGACCGTGCGCGACGACACGAACATCGCCACCCCGTCGCGACCCAGATGGTCCACAGCGGCGGCGGCGGCCAGATTGGCGCCAATGACGTTCACGGCGAACACGTCGGCCCAGGTCTGGGGATCGGTGTCACGCAATGGTTGCAGCACCCCGTAGCCAGCCATGTACACCATGGCGTCGATGCCACCCATGCGATCGGCGGCACCATCGGCGACCCGCCGGGCGTCGTCGGGCGAGGTGGTGTCCCCGGCAATGGCGTGACCCGCACCCATTTCGGCCACCAGATCGTCGAGCCGGTCGGCTCGTCGGGCACTGACGGTCACGTCGCCCCCCGCTTCCACCACTGCCTTGGCCAGCGAGGCGCCCAGCCCGGACGATGCCCCCACCACCAGCACACGCCGACCCGTCAGCACGCCGTCAAGCCGCCCGCTGTTGCCATCACCACTCATGAGCCTGCTCCCTGATCAGATGATTGCGCCGGTCGGGCGTACGCCCGGGTCTCGAGGTACTCCTCGAATCCTGATGTCCCCATCTCACGACCCAGACCCGATGCCCCGTACCCGCCGAACGGCACGTCGCAGCCGTACCACACCCCCCCGTTGACCGACATGGTGCCGGTGCGGATGCGCCGGGCCACAGCCAGCGCCCGTTGTTCATCAGCCGAGAACACCGCTCCTGACAGCCCGTAGGGCGAGTCGTTGGCGATGGCTACGGCGTCGTCGTCACCGTCGTGGGCGATGGCCACCAGCACCGGGCCGAAGATCTCCTCACGGGCCACAGTCATGTCGTTGGTGACGTCGGCCAGCAGGGTGGGCTCGACATAGAAGCCGCCATCCAACCCGTGGGGCCGGCCACCTCCGCACACCACTCGGGCCCCCTCGGCGATACCGGTGGCGATGTAGCCCTCCACGCGGTCTCGCTGGGCGGCGCTGATGAGCGGGCCCATGATGGTGCCGGGGTCGTCGGGGTCGCCGGGCACCATGGCAGCCATCATCGAGGCAATGGCGTCAACGCCCTCGTCGTATCGGCTGAGCGGCAACAGCACCCGGGTGGTGAGGGCGCAGCCCTGACCGGCCACCATGGCCATACCGAACACGGCCCCGATGCAGGCTGCACCGATGTCGTCGACATCGTCGAGCACAACATGGGCCGACTTGCCGCCCAGTTCCAAAAACACCCGCGTGATGTTGGTGCTGGCCGCCGCCATGACGTTGCGACCGGTGTCGGTGGAGCCGGTGAAGCTCACCATGTCCACCCGGGGGTCGGTCACCATGGCGGCACCTATGAGCTTGTCCGACGACGTCACCACGTTGAACACCCCGGCAGGGATGTCGGTGTGTTCGGCAATCAGGCGACCCAGGGCCACGGCACCCCATGGCGTTTCGGGGGCGGGCTTGAGGCACCACCGTGCATCCGGCGGCCAGCGCCGGGGCCACCTTGGCCAGGTTGATCTGGGTGGGCACGTTCCACGGGGTGATGGCAGCGACCACCCCCACCGGCTCACGCTCCACCCACCGGTCGGCGGGACCTCCGAGAGTGTCGGCGGTGCCGAGCTGTTGGTTCCAGGCGTACGACGCAGCCATGTCGGCGTAGTAGCCCACGAATCGCAGCGGCTCGACCACCCGCACGCTGCCACAGGCCATGCGCGGAGCACCCACCTCAGCGATGGTGAGGTCGGTGAGCACATCCACGTGGGCGGCGAGGGCAGCATCGAGCTGACGCAGACACCGCACCCGCAGGTCCACGTTGGTGGACCAGTCGGTGGTATCGAACGCCCGGCGGGCAGCGGCAACGGCGGCATCCAGATCCGCTGGCGAGGCGTCGGCGGCCTCACCGATCACCTCACCGGTGGCCGGACTGATGTTGGGATAGGTCGCAGCGCCAGCTGCAGGGCGCAGTTCGCCGTCGACAAACAGCACAGGCTCACGCCACAGATCGCTGGGTCGTGGTGTCTGGTTGGTCGTCATGTGGGATCCCCTGGGACCTGGTGGGTGAGAGTGTCTCAGATGCGTGTGATCTGTCCGCCGTCAACGGCCAGGACATGGCCGGTGACCCAGGCCGCCTCGTCGGACAGCAGGAACAGGACCGGGCCCACGTGGTCAGCCGGTGTGCCCAGACGTTTGATGGCCAGGCTGGCCACCAGCGGGTCCTGAAACTCCACGGGTACCTGCTTGTTCATGGCAGCGGTGTCGGTGGGGCCAGGGGCAATGGCGTTGACCCTGATGTTGCGATGGGACAGTTCGTGGGCGAGCGAGGTGGTGAGGAAATTGATGCCGGCCTTGGCCAGGCCATAGAAGCCCGAGATGCCCATCCACGCTGCCGTTGACGACTGGTTCACGATGGATCCGCCGCCACCCTTGCCCATCGGTCGCATCACCGACCGGGTGCAGTGCAATGCACCCATGAGGTTCACCTGCATGAACCGGTTCAGATAGGCGTAGTCCACGTTGGTGAGGCCGGCGAGCTCCATGTTGCCGAAAATGGCGGCATTGTTGACCAGGTGGTCGATGCGACCGAACGCGTCCATGGTGGCTGTGGCCATGGCGTCGGTGCTGGTGGGGTCGCCCACGTCGGTGGGTACGAACAGGGCTCGGTCACCCAGGGAAGCGGCCACGCTCTCGCCGGCGTCGACGTCGAGTTCGGCGATGACCACGCTGGCGCCCTCGGCGTGGAGCGCCCGGGCATAGGCCTCACCGATACCCCCTCCGGCGCCAGTCACGATGGCAACCCGGTCGTCGAATCGTCCCGTCATTGACCAACTCCCCCAACATCGATGGCCGGGACCCCTTCCCGGCAGGCCACGCCACGTCGCAACGACCTGACCGACACGCTACCCGGCGATCTGACGGAGTGTCAGATAGGGTTCGGCCATGAGTGGGAACGCACGCTGCGGGTACATCGGACTCGGTCAGATGGGCGCAGCCATGGTGTCCCGCCTGCTGTCTGCCGGCGTGGCGGTCACGGTCTACGACCTCGATCCGGTGCCGGTTGCCGCCGCTGTGGCTGCGGGAGCGTCAGCGGCCGGTTCACCGGCTGAAGTGGCGGCGTCGAGCGACGTGGTCAGCATCTGCGTGCCGGCCGCCACCCACATCCACACCGTGCTGACCGGACCGGGAGGTATCGCCGAGGCCGCACGCAACGGCCAGACGCTGCTCATCCATTCCACCGTCAATCCGCAGACCATGCTCGACGCCCAAGCCACCGCTGCGGGCTGGGGTGGCATCGTCCACGACGCCTGCGTGGCCGGTGGCGGCGAGGCAGCGGCGGCTGGCGAGCTGGTGATTTTGGCCGGCGGCGTGGCCGACATGGCACCCGAGGCCGTCACCTTGCTCAATATTTACGGTTCGAAGGTCATCGACGGTGGGGAGGTGGGCACCGGGGCTGCCCTGAAGCTGGGCGTGAACATCATGACCTACGCCCAGTTCGCCGCTGCTGCCAGCGCCTTCGAACTTGCAGCAGCCACGGGCGCCGACTCCGCCGGGATGGTGGAGGCGTGGCGTCACACCGGCCAGTTGGGCCGGCTCACCGAGTCGTTCCTCGGTTTGCTGTCGATACCGGCCGAACATGTCACCGGGGGATTCCGGGACTACCTCGAGACCACCGTGGGCATCGCCACCAAGGACCTCGATCTGGCCGCCGGCACCCTGGCCCCGGACTCGGCACGGCGTTCACTGGTTGAGGCACTCAGCGCCGTCATGCCCGATGTGTTTGGCGTGGCCGACACGCCCTGACCGGCCCATCCACACCGACGCCACACCGACGCCACACCGAGGCCGCCACACCAACAAACGACTGCAGCCCACACAGCGACCCACCAACAATCGAGGGACCATGAGCAGCAAAGACACCACCGGTGCCGACACCAGCACCGACAGCGCTGACAGCACCGACAGCACCGACCCGGGTGGCGCCGCCGCCACCAGTGCCGCCTATGCCAAGGGTGCAGCCATGATGGAGCGCGTCTACAACGGGGCGGTACCGGTGTTGCCCGAGGGCACCATGGTGTTCAACGACGTGATGATGCGCACCCTGTTCGCAGAGGTGTGGGACCGCGACGTGCTGCCGGTGCGAGACCGGCGATTGATGCTCATGGGTGTGATCGCTGCTGCCGGGGCCACAGACGTGTGGCGCATCCAGGCTGCTGCTGCCCTGGCCAATGGTGAACTTGCCCCCGACGAACTGCGCGAGACGCTGGTGATCCTGGCTCCCTATGCCGGCTACCCGAATGTGGCCAGCCTGGTGGTGCCGTGCGAGGAGGTCATCGGTACCTGGCTGCGTTCGCAACCCACCGAGTCCTCGCCCGACGCGCAGGACCCGTCATGACCTTGCGGGTGGTGCAGTGGGCAACCGGCGGGGTGGGGCGAGCCGCCATGGCCGGGGTGCTGGCCCATCCCGAACTTGAACTGGTGGGGTGCTGGGTGCACTCAGCCGACAAGGTGGGCACCGACGCCGGGGTGCTGTGTGGCGGCGATCCCATAGGCGTCACCGCCACCGACGACATTGATGCCCTGCTCGCGCTGGGCGCCGATCTGTGTGATCTATGCGCCCGTTCTGCCCGACGCCGCCGTGGTGGCCCGGATCCTGGCTGCCGGCACCAACGTGGTGACCCCGCTGGGATGGTTCTTCCCCGTCGGCCGCGACACTGCCGACATCGCAGCGGCGTGTGCCGCCGGGTCGTCCACGTTGCACGGCACCGGCATCCACCCCGGTGGGGTGACCGAGAAGCTGCCGCTGGTGCTGTCGGCGTTGTCGGGGTCGGTGACCCATGTGCGGGCCGAGGAATGGAGCGACATCCGCACCTACGACGCGCCCGACGTGGTGGGCGGAATCATGCTGTTTGGCACCACCCCCGACGAGGCCGCCGCCAGCATCATGCCCGCCATCCTGGGTGACGGGTTCGGTCAGTCCATCGCCATGGTGGCCCACGCCCTCGGGTTCGCCCTCGACGACGACCTGGTGGTCGACCACCAGGTGGCCGTCGCCACTGCGCCCATCGACTCCCCCATCGGGCCCATCGAACCCGGGCGGGTGGCGGCGCAGTCGTTCACCTGGACCGGCACCGTGCGGGGCACTGCGGTGGTGACGGTGCGCACCAACTGGTTCATGGGTCAGCGGGACCTCGACCCGGCGTGGACGTTCGGACCCGGCGGTGAGCGGTTCGAAGTGGAGGTGACCGGTGACCCGTCCACGCTGGCCACCTTCCACGGCTGGCACCCCGAGACCGTCGCCGCCGGGCTGGAACGCAATCCCGGCATTGTGGTCACCGCCAACCATTGCGTGAGTTCGGTGCCGGCAGTCGTGGCTGCTGCCCCAGGCATCGCCACCTACCTGGACCTGCCGCTGGTCACCGGCCGGGCCGCTGCCCACCTGCGCTGAGGTGGTTCAGGTTTCCACGATGCGCAGGGCGTGGGTGGGGCAGTACTTCACCGCCAATGTCGGCTGCCGCCCGCTGACCGTCGGCAGGCGCCTCGATGAGGATCCGGGCCTTTTCCCGTTTGGGAACCGAAAACAACGCCGGGGCCTCGATTTCGCACACCCCATGGCTTTGACACAGGTCGGCGTCCAGCTCGATGTGCCAGCCCATCAGCTGCTGCCTCCCACATCGCGGCGCTGGTACCTCACCGCACAGGGCTGGGCCAACTGGATCACCATCTTGGAGTTGTCGTTTCGGTAGGTGTCAGGCGACTGGACCAGCTCGAAGGTCCAGTCGGTCAGCAACCGGCAGAACACCGCCTTGAGCTGCATCATGGCGAACGCCGCCCCCACGCAGCGGTGCCGACCAGCTCCGAACGGAATCCAGTTCCACGGGTTGTCGAGGTCGTCGGAGTTGGGATCGATGTAGCGCTCGGGCCGGAACTCGTCGGGGGCGTCGAACACCCCGGGCAGCTGGTTGGACACCGCCGGGCTGGCACCCACCAGCTTGCCGGCGGCGATGTGAAACCCGCCCACCTCGACGTCCACCATGGCCTTGCGCAGCAGCAGGATGAGCGGGGGTGCAAACGCAGGGTCTCCTTGATGGTGGCTTCCAGCCACGGCACCTCGCGCAGGTCGTGATAGCTGATGTTGCCGCCGCTGCGGGCCGCCAGGGCATCGAGCTCGTCGGTGACCCGGGCGTACACGTCGGGATTGCGCAGCAGTTCGATGATGGCCCACGAGGCGGTGGTGGAGGTGGTGTGGTGGCCGGCGAACATCATGGAGATGAACATGCCGGTGACCTGATCGGGGGAGAACACCCAGCTGTGGTCGTCGTTGCGCAGACTCATGAGCACGTCGACCAGGTCACGCTCGTCGGCGGGTGGGGGTCCGTCGGCGTCGCGTCGGTGCATGATGGCTTCGATGAGCCCCACCAGCTCCACCCGGGCGGCGTCACGGCGGTGGAAACTCTCGATGTCGGCGTAGGGGTCCACAAACGCCACGGCGTCGGTGCCGCGTTCGAGGTCGTGGAACAGCTCGGCGTAGCGAACGTCGAGTTCCTCACGGAACCGCTTGCCGATCAGGCAGGCCGACGAGGTGTAGATGAACAGCTCGGCGGTCCAGTCCAGCAAGTCGATCTCGCCGTTGTCGCCGAAACCGGCCACCATGCGGTCGACCTCGGCGGTGATGACTTCGGCATGACCCCGCATGAACTTGTCCCGCAGGCTCTGGTTGTGGAGCATCTCGCGCCGACGCTCGGCGCTGGCGTCGAACACGATCCCCTCGCCGAACACCGGAGTCATGAACGGGTAGGCGGCGGCCTGGTCGAGCTCCTCTTCGCTGGCCCGGAAGAAGGCCTCGTTGGCGTCGGCGCCCGACAACAGCACCACGTCCTGGTCGGCCAGCCGGAACTCGCCCACGTCACCACACTCGTTGCGCACCCGCCACATCAACTCCACCGGGTCGTTGCGCAGATCCTCGAGGTGACCGGTCACACCGACACCGCCCGACACCTTGGGAGGCTCCAGACCACGCGACTCGCCCACCGGCGCCTGAGACGGGGTGCTCATCGGGGCACCACCGTGGTGGGCAGCGTGGCCAGGCCACGCACGTTGATGGAATGCACCCGACTGGTGCCCGCGCCGTCCACGTCATAGTCGGCTACAGATCGCACAAGTTCCTCCAGCACAACTCGGGCCTCGAGACGCGCCAGCGACGCCCCCAGGCAGAAATGGCGGCCAAACCCGAAGCTCAGGATGTTGGCCACGTCGGGGCGGTCGATGCGGTAGGTGTCGGGGTCGGTGAACACCCTGGGTCACGGTTGGCCGACCCCACCAGCAACAGCACCCGGTCGCCGGCGGCGATGGTGCCGCCGTGCAGGTTGATGTCCACCGTCGCCGACCGGGCCAGCATCTGGCTGGAGGTGTCGTAGCGCAGGGTCTCTTCCACCCAGTCGGTGATGCGGGCGGGGTCGGCCCACACCATGTCCCGCTGCCCGGGGTTGCGCCATGCCCAGTACCAGCAATGCCCCAGCAACTTGGTGGTGGTCTCGTTGCCGGCAACTCCCATGAGGAACAAAAAGCCGATGATGTCGTCGTCGGACAGGCGCACGCCGTCGATCTCGGATTCCAGCAACGCCGAGGTGAGGTCGTCGGTGGGATTGGCCCGACGGTCGGCCAGCAGTTCGCTGTAGTAAACCACCAGCGCCAGGGCGGCTTCGACCCCCTCGGGGGGAACGTCGTGCACGCCCTCGTCGCGGTGCACCACCACGTCACTGAGTCGACGGAGCTCGGCCCGGTCGGCGGGAGGCACCCCGATGAGCTCGCTGATGACGTCCATGGGGATCTTGCCGGCCAGATCGGCGATGAAGTCGAACTCCCGCTGCTGGAGCAACGGGTCGAGGTGCTCACGGGTGAGTTGGCGGATGCGGGGTTCGAGGTCCAGCACCCGCCGTGGGGTGAAGCCCTTGGACACCAAAGCCCGCATCTGGCCGTGGCGGGGAGGGTCCATGGCCAGAAACGACATCGTGCGGTGGGCGTTGGGGCCCGTGGCCATGGGATCCAGCGACACCCCGTTGGCTGACGACAACTCCTGGGTGTTGCGGAATCCCTCCATCACGTCGGCATGGCGTGACAACGCCCAGAAGCCTCGCTCGTCGTTGCGGTAGAGCGGGGCCTCGTCGCGCAGGCGGGCGTAGACGGCATAGGGGTCTTCGTGAATGGCGTAGGCGTACGGGTCGTAGTGGACCGCGTCGGTGTCGCCAGCCGTTGCCGTGTTCGTCATGGGTGTCCCTGCTCGTTGCGTCGTCCGGTGCGGGTGAACTCGAAGGCGTCGCCGGTGGAAAATCTGGCCAGGGTCACGTCGTCGAACTCGCTGTGGTGGGCGTCACCGATGCTGAACTCCCACGCCGCCACCTCGTCACCGGCAGGCTCCACGGCGATCACGTCGGCACGGTCGTCGAGTTGGCGGGCGATGGCGGCCAGCGGGTCGGTGTGGCCGTCGACCAGCAGCCCCAACCAGGTGGTCCCGGCAGTTTCGGCCACGGCGTCACATGGCCCAAGGGCCGCCCGCACCACACCGTTGGTGACGGTGACGCGCCAGTCCACATACGACAACGGTCGAACGCCGGGTGCAGGCTCAGCAACCGGGCCAGACCGTCAGCACCGGGCTGCAGGCCAAACGCCCGCACCAGCCGACCGGCCACCAGGCCGGCCGCCCCGGTGAACTGCCGGCGGCACACGTCGGTGGCGGCGTCGGTGCCGTAGCGGGCAGCGATGGCAGCCTGAAACGACAACACCAGCAGGTGGGCCTGCACGCACGCCTCCTGGGCGATCACCGACAGCGCAAGCGACGAGAAGTCCTCCATGCGCAGGTCGGGGTCGAGGTCGCCGGTGTAGTCCGACCGTCCCCAGTGGTCGCCGGTGTCGGTGCCTACCGCCTCGACCACGACCGAAGCTGCCAACGACGAGGCGATGTGGTGGGCCGTGGCCGGCATGGCCAGTGGTTCGGCGTCGTGGTCGATGGTGATGGTCCAGTGGCAGTGCGGATGGCGTTCGGCCGGACTGCGAGGCGGACGGTGCACCGGGGCCATGCGGGCCTGGGGGTTGGAGGCGCAGGCGGTGGCTTCGAAGGTGGGGTCTTCGATGGTGTGGCACATGGCCAGCACGAAGTCGTCCCCCATGGGTTCGACATCCATGAGTGCCCCGCAATGGTCAAGCCGAAACTCGCCGTGGTCGGCGTCGTGGACGGTGTAGCGGAAGTCCAGAAATTCCGGGGGTGCGCCGACGTCGAGCTGCATGCCCTTGAACATGGTGGCCACGTCGGTACCGGTGAACCCCAATGCCAGTTGCATCCGACGGGTGTAGACGGGACTGGCCCCCATCCACTCGTCGATGGCCACCTCGGTCATCACCTCGCGCCCCCACGGACCAATGAGGTGGGGCATGCCGGCCCGGTCGATCATGTGCCCGGCCAGCAGGTACTCGCGCGCCAACGTGGCCATCTGGCCGTGGGTCATCCCGTCGAAGGGATGGACACCTTGCACCCCCGTCAACCCGACACCGGAGTGACGCGGGCCGGCAGGTGATGGATGCCGGCAACACACTGCCGATGCCGTGCGTTCGCCAAGGGCGGCGGGGTCGTCGTGCAGCGTGGGGTCGGTGATGGCGGTGAGATCTGTGATGTCGGTGAGATCGGTGGTGGCGACGGTGGTCACGGCCCGATCAGCGCTCGTTGGGCCACAGCGGAGCCGGGGCCTTGCCACGCGGGTAGTGACCGGGCTGGTCACCGCCCAGGGCTCGGTGCATGCGCTGGGTCATGCCCTCGCTGAGCGTGCCGTCGGTCATCATCTCCATGAACACCGCAGCAGCGTTGCCGTAGTCGAACCAGTCGCGCTGCCATGCCCATTGCATGTTGCCGGCGTACCCGAACCAGCTCCCGCCAATGCCGGCCACTTCGTAGTTGGTGCCGTCGGCTCGCTTGGCGTCGGCGATCTGGCGCCACAGCCCGATGACCTGACCCTTGACCTCGTCGATGATCACGGTCTCGTAGGGATACGTCCATCCGTCGAGGCCGCCCATCTCCAGGCCGATGGCCCAGTCCCGGATCTGGTCGCGACCAACGGCCATGAACTCGTGGTCGGGGCCGTAGTTCCAGCCGTAGTGGGCGTCGTCGGTGTAGCACTCGGCCATCCCGCGCCAGTCGCCGGTGGTCTCGGCCGTCTTGTTGGCCGCCAGCCAGGTCTCGACCATGGCCTCGAGTTCTTGACGAGGATACGAAGGCATCGGCTCTCCTGGTCTTGGTGGAAGCACCCGATTCGACCATCGGACACACCGATTAGGTTTACAGGTGTAAGAATACGTGTCAAGCGTCACAGACTGTGCACTGCGCTGCCCTTCACCGCTTGTGAACGCCAACCCCGACCAAGGAACCCATGTCCCAGCCCACCACCACCCGCCAGCACCTCACCGAACGTCAGGGGGCCACCGTGGACGCCCTGGTGACAGCAGGTCTTGAGGTGCTGCGCAGCGATGGGTACGACGACCTCACCCTGCGGTCGGTGGCCGCCCGTGCCGGGGTCACCCACACCACCGCCTACGCCTACTTCTCGTCCAAGGAACACCTTGTCGCCGAGATCTTCTGGCGCCGTCTGCGCAGCGTCCCGATGGCCGACCCCGCCCCCGACGCACCGCTCGCCGATCGCATCACGCGTGCCCTCGAGGTTCCGGTGCGCCGACTCACCGATGACCCCGCTCTGGCCCAGTCGGGCCTAGCCGCACTCCTCACCGCCGACCCCGACGTGGACCGACTGCGCACCGAGGTGGGTGCCGACCTGTTCAGCCGCATCGCCACTGCGCTGGGCGACGACGCCGACCCGGCGGTGGTCGAGGCTGTGCTGCTGGTGTTCAGTGGGGCCATGCTGCAGGCCGGCATGGGGTACTTCGACTACTCGGGGTGGTGCGGCGCATCGCCTCGGTGGCTGCACTGCTCGACGGTCGCTGACAACGAAGCGTCCCGAAGCGGCGTGGCGTGCTGGTCCTGCACATCGCAGACCCGCCCGTCAGCGTGATCCGAAACCGCCTCCGCCGGCGCCGCCGCCCACCGACCCACTGAACCCGCCACCGGCACCACTCGACTTGGGCTGGGTGGCCGCCGCCGATGATCCGGCCCGCAGCCGGCCCAGCCCCACACCCAGGCCAAGCCCGCCGACCATCCAGCCCTGGGTGGGGTCCACACCGGCCTGCGTGCACGCCGACTCCCAACGGTCCACCTCGTCGAGGGCCACGGCCCACGCCACGTATTGACGCAACGTTCCCTGCTCGGCGGCCTGCCGGGCGTGCTCACCTTCAGAACCATCCATGAACAACCGCAGACCCTCCACCTGGGCCCACACCGAGAATCCTTCGGGGGTCCGTGCCCGCATGCCACCGGCAGCCAGCATGGTGCCAATTCCCAGCCCGGCCAGCAGACCTCCTGGAAGCACCACCGCCCACCCCAACGCCGTCTGCCCGGCGACACGGCCACCGGCCATGCCCACCGCCCACAACATGCCAACTCCCAGCAGCACCACACCTGCAGCAACTGCCACCAGCGTTCGCACCCCAGCGCCACCGCGCAACCACTGCCGGGAGGTCAGCAGGTCGTCGAGGTCGCCACTGAGACGGGTCCACGCCGAGGCGAACGTGGAGGAGTACTTGCCCAGCGTGACCGGTGGTGGCTGCGCAGCGGAGTCGAGGTCCACCCCGGCGAACAGACCCTGCAACAGCGTCAGCTCGAACGGTGCCAGGTCAGACCGGTCACCCTGTCCGCGCCACACCAGCGCGGGCGCCGAGCGATCGGACTCGTCGATGGTGATCCAACCCCGGATGGCCAAATCCACCACGGTTGCCACCTGGTCGTCAGGTCCCGAACGCAGACGCCACAGTGCGCCACCCTCACCTGGTCGCACGTCACGCGGTGCAACGAACGCCACGGTGACCAGATCGTGGGCTTCGGCTTCACCTACGGAGGTGCTTGGGCCGCCACCGGCGTACACGGCGTCCACCGCGCCACCCGCCCATCGCCGGTCACGACCATGACGGCGGACCCACAGCCACGCTCCCCCGGCACCACCTGCCAGCACCAGTGGCATCGCCGCCAGCAACAACAGGACCCCACCACCAGCAGGCGGTGGCGGGGTCGACTCGGTGGCCAGTCCGTCGAGCGAGGGAGGGGTGTCTGCCACCGTGGTGCGGGCCTCGTCGCTGAACGGCTGCACCGGCGGTGCAGGGTCGGCGGGGGCGTCGTAGGCCACCAGCATGCTGATCCCCTGCTCGGCGTCAAGGTCCACCGGTCCCAGACTGATGGTGGAGGACCCTGACCCTGCGGTCACCGTGGGCGAACAGCGGGTGGTCGAGCCCACGCCGCCGATGCTGCACACAACATCACCGAGCACCGCACCCGGAACGGCAAGCACCACCGAGGCGTTGTCGATGGGTACCTCCGACAACGTGCCGATGAGGTTGAGTTCCACCGTGGCGTCACCGGCGCGGCCGTCGGCCACCGCACCCAGGGTGTAGCTCAGGCGGTAGTCGTGGGCGCCGGTCAGCGACTGGTTGGGATCACCAAGTACCACCACCTCAAAGTCGGCCCGGGGCTCAAACGTCACCTCCGCTGAGGCAGTGGCACTGGACGCAGCAACGTTGCGCACGGGCACCACGCCTGACCGACCGGCCGACGGCAATGTGGGGATGGTGCGCAGGCACCTGGCTACGGGTGGCGGTGTCGAAGTCCCAGGTGAAGGTCTCGGTGATGGCCACGTCACCGGTGGCGTCAACCGCAGCGTCAACGGTGAGGGCCGCCACCCGTTCACGCGGGGTGCGATCGATGGCCAGCAACACCACAGCAAACACCAGACCGGCGATCACCAGAACCACCGCAGTCACCACCACCGGTGCCCGCTTCACCCCGTGACCTCCGACGTGACGCCCGTGGCCCTCAGACCCAAGGCGCATGGCTCCACAGATGCCGGATTGCTGGAGCCGCCCACGAAGATGCTGACCACTGCCATGACGACCATGGTACGGGAGTCGATCCCCGGTTGACCGGGCCCGGGCCCCGCCGACCAGTCAACTGGTACCGTCCGCCCATGCATTTTGGACTCGCCTTCGCCAACACCGGTCCCTTCATCAAACCTGAGCGGGCCATCGAGATGGCCCAAGCCGCCGAGGCGGCCGGGTTTGAGTCGCTGTGGACGGTGGAGCACGTGGTGGTGCCAGCCGACTACGAGTCGCCCTACCCGTACTCTCCCGACGGCAAGATGCCCGGGGGCGAGGACTCCCCCATTCCCGACCCCCTGATCTGGCTGAGCTACCTGGCCAGCGCCACCACCACCATCAAGCTCGCCACCGGGATCCTGATCCTGCCCCAGCGAAATCCGGTGGTGCTGGCCAAGGAACTCGCCACCCTTGACCGCATGTCGGGCGGGCGACTCCTGCTGGGCATCGGATCGGGCTGGCTGCGCGAGGAGTTCGACGCCATCGGGGTGCCGTTCACCAGCCGGGGACGCCGAACCGACGAGTACACCGCCGCCCTGCGCACCTTGTGGGGTGAAGGCGCGAGCAGCTTCGACGGTGAGTTCGTGAACTTCACCAACTGCCACAGCGAGCCCAGCCCGGCCAATGGCACCATCCCCATTCACATCGGCGGGCACACCGACATCGCTGCGCGCCGGGCCGGTCGTCTGGGTGACGGCTTCTTCCCGGCCGGTGGCAGCCACACCGAGCTCGCCCGCCTGTTCGAGTTGACGAGGTCCACGGCAGTTGATGCCGGGCGCGATCCCGGTGCCATCGAGATGACCACCGGCGGCAACGGGGCGATTGGATCGGGTGCCCTCGCCGAGGTGGAGGGGCTTGCCGCCATCGGCGTGGACCGGGTGATGGTGCCGGCGTTCCTGTTCGCCCGCGACACCGTGGCGTCGCTCGAACAGTACGGCGCCGAGGTCATCTCGCAGGCCCAGTGACCTGACCGGCCAGTGACCTGACCGGCCAGTGACCAGGCGCTGACGTCTAGAAGGGCCGGAATCGGGGTTGCGGCGGCTCTCGAGGTCCCGGTTGCGGTCGGCGACGCGCACCGACGTGATCTGGTGGGAGATGATCCAGAACTGGTCCCGACGCACCGCGTACAGAACCTGTCCGGCGATGTCGGCGGGGTCCATGGCCTTGGACCCCATGAACTCCTCGATCATCGAAATGGGCGTGTCGCCGGGCACCCGCAGGCCGACCTCGGGCGGGGCGTTGCGGGTGGACTCGAAGATCTTGGTGTCCACCAGTTCGGGACACAGGCACGACACGCCCACCGGGGTGTTCTCCAATTCCATGAACAGCGATTCGGACAGACCCACCACGCCGTACTTGGTGGCGTGGTAACTCCCCAGCATTGGGGTGGCCGACAGGCCGGCCTCCGACGCCGTGTTCACGATGTGGCCCTCACCCTGGTCAACCATCAGTGGGGCGAACGCCGAACAGCCGTAGGCCACACCCAGCAGGTTCACTCCCACCACCCACTGCCATTGGGCCGGCGTGGTGCGCAGGTTGGTGCGTCCGGTGGCCACACCAGCGTTGTTCACCAACAAATGCACGGTGCCAAACCGCTCCACGGCAGCGTCACGCAATGCATCGATCTGGGCTGGGTCGCTCACATCGGTGTCCACGGCAATCACCGGGGCGCCGTCGACGGCGAGTTGTTGGTACTGCTGCGCCAGTCGGTCAGATTCGATGTCGGCCATCACCACCGACATGCCCTCGGCCAGGCAACGTTTGGTCAGCGCCAGGCCGATTCCCGATGCAGCGCCAGTAATGACAGCAACCCGTTCGTTCAGATCCATGGGGTCTGTGTAGCATTATGTCAATCGTTTTGCCAGATTTAGCCCGGCAGGACGATCTGGCCGCGGTCGGGGGTGATTCGTCCCTCAAGGGTGTCGACGTACACACGCTCCATGCCGTCGACACCCGAAGAGTGATCCACCGCCATCCAACGCACCGAGTCGGCCACAAATGCCTGCAGGGCAGCGTCGCTGCGTGTGCTGAACTCCGCCGTTCCCCAGTCCTGGGTGCGCTTGGCGATCTGCGACGGGGCGAAGAAGAACTGGGGCGCCGGGCCGGGGATGTCGTGCCCTGCGGCCAGGTCCTCCCAGTGGGTGGCGCCCACGGCCACCGAGTGCCTGACAGCGTCGCCGAGATGGCGGTGGATCCCGGCCACAACGGCGTTGTCACCCGACATGTCGACCACCACGGTGGGTTCGGCGTCGATGGCCGTCAGGTCGTCGTAGGTGACCACCGAGTCGTACAACCCGAGACTGCCGACGAAACCGGCGTTGCGCGCTGAGGTCACTCCCACGACGCTGACGCCCGGTCGCTGGTGCAACTGGAAGGCCAGGGCGATGGCGGTCTTGCTCGACGCGCTCACCACCACCACCTGCGAGGCTCCGAACAGGTCGTGGTCAGCCAGATAGTCGTCGGCCAGATACGACGTGAGGAACAGGCCGCGCAGCAGCAGGGCACGGTCGGCAGTGTCGGTAACAGCAACATTGTCAGTACCAGCAACAGTGTCGGTATCAGCAACAGTGTCTACGTAGAGAAACGACGTGTACACCGCAGGATCGGCGTGACGATGCGGTGACCGGTCGTGGAAACCGTTGGGACCGGGCACGGCGTCGATCACCAGGTGGTCGCCCATGGGGAAGAACCCGAACACCCGGCCACCTTCGGGCACACCGGGATGGCGTGATGCAACGACGTCTGCGTACCCCATGACCGGCAGTCGTATCCACGGTGCCTCGGTGGGGAAAAAGCGCCAGTAGCCGATCAGGTCACCGCTCACGGCGTAACTGATGTTGTTGGCCGTGAAGGCGAACCGGTCCACAGCCAGCAGGACCTGGCCGTCACGCAACTCATCGGGCCGGGCCGGTTGGTCAACCACCCTGGTGCGGCGGAAATCATTACGGTCGATCTCGAAGTTCATGTGCCCTCCCTCACCCTGACGCTACGCGGCACATCGCAACGAGCCCCACGGCTGATCACGACCCGGGAACATCATCGCCGTCGACCGGGTTACAGCGTGCATGTCCCGATTCAACGTTGGTGTCCAACTCCACCCCCAGGCAACAACCGTCTCCACGATCCTGGATTCCGCTGCTGCCGCCGACGACATGGGGGTGGACTCGATCTGGATCTGGGATCACTTCTACCCGCTGTACGGCGATCCCGACGCTTCGCACTTCGAGGCCTACACGTTGCTCGGCGCGTTGGCGGTGCGGACATCACATGCCCGCATCGGCGCCATGGTGACGTGCAATTCGTACCGCAATCCCAACCTGCTGGCCGACATGGCCCGCACCGTCGACCACATCTCCGACGGCCGATTCACCCTCGGTATCGGGTCAGGATGGTTCGAGCGGGACTACACCGAGTATGGCTTCGACTTCTCCACTGCCCGCGGCCGCCTCGCTGATCTGGAGCGCGACCTGCCCATCATCACCGACCGGCTCGGCAAGCTCACCCCTCCTGCGGTGGGTGACCTGCCCATCCTCATCGGCGGATCGGGGCGCAAGGTGACCCTGCGTCTGGTGGCTCAGTACGCCGACGGCTGGAACGCCTTTGGTCCACCGGAGAACTTCGCCGAGCTCAACGGCGTGCTCGACCGCTGGTGTGACGAGGTGGGCCGGGACCGCTCGGCCGTCGAGCGCACGGTATGCATCAACCCCGACGAGGTCGACAAAGCCGACGAGTACCTGCAGCGGGCGCCACCCACCTCATCGTCATGAGCGCCCATCCCTTCGACCTCGACCCGGTGGCCGCACTGCTCGACGCTGCCCGCTGAACGTCGGACTGACCCCGGACCGCAACGCACCAGCGTGGGTCCCGGACTGGCTTCGACCTAAGACGGCACAAGGTCGTCTACGACCTCACGACGGCAACGTGTAGGTGTTTTCCAGCTCGTCCTGAACGACCGTCGCCATCGTGCTGGTGGTGTCCACCACCAGCTCGGCGTCAAGAGTCCGGGTGCGGTAGGACCAGCCGTCGGGCAGGGCCAGACGCTCACCGAGTGTGGGCAAGCTGTCTTCGGTGAGCGAGGGGTCGACCCCGACGCAGTACGCCTTCATCCAGGGTCTCCCACAGTTCCTGCGGGCAGTCGTTGTGGGCCTGGGTCGGTCATGACGGAACGTCCTCGGTTGGGGTCTTGCACCCCGTCAACCCCGGGACACCACTATCATCTCGGCATGTCCTGCATCCGACACCCCCTGACAACGCGCCCCCGCCGACTGATGGCCCTTGCCACCGGCGTGCTGTTGACGATGACACTGGCCGCGTGCGGCGGTGGTGATACCACCAGCGCAACCGATCCTGGCACCGGTGGCGCTGAAGCTCCTGCCAGCCAGGACCCCACCGCTCAGGGCGCATCTGCCCCCACCATCACCGAGCTTCTGGCTGGCGGCCGGGTGCTCAACCTTGCCCATGCCGGTGGCGACGTCGTGCACCCCCATTCCACCCTGTACGGCTTCGCCGAATCGGTTGACGCCGGCGCCGATGTGCTGGAGATGGACGTGCAACTCTCAGCTGATGGGGTGGTGGTGGTCATCCATGACCTCACCGTCGATGGCACCACCAACGGCACCGGCGAGGTTGCGGGCTTCACCGTGGCCGAACTCCAGGCCCTCGATGCCGCATGGCAATTCACTGGATCGTGTGCCGACTGTGCCAGCCCACCATCTGACGATACCTACCCGTGGCGCGGCATGGCCACCGGCGCCGTTGCGCCAATTCCGGGCTACGAGGCGTCCGACTTCCGCATCCCCACTTTGGCCGAGGTCGCAACCGCTTTCCCCGGCATGCCACTGGACATCGAGATCAAGGGGACTCCCGAGACGGGAGCCCTTGACACTGCGGCCGCGCTGGCAGCCGAACTGGAAGAACTCGACCGGATCGACTCCTCGGTGGTGGTGTCGTTCAGCTCGCCAGTGGTGGAGGCGTTCCACCAGTTGGCCCCCGACGTGGAGGTGTCACCGGGCCTCGACGAGCTGGTGGAGTGGTACTTCAACGGCGGTCAGCTGGCGCCGCACTACCGCATCATCCAGATCCCTCCGGAGTACTCGGGCGTGCAGGTGCTCGACGCCGCTGCGATTGCGAAAGCAGCCGACGCCGGCGTGGTGGTCTGGGTCTGGCCGTCGGACCGAAGCCAGGAAAACGAGGCCACCTACACAGAGTGGATCGAACTCGGCGTGGACGGGATCATCTCGGGCGACCCGGCGGCCATGACCGCCGCCGTCGCTGCCAGCAACGACGGCGCATCGCAATCAGGTGGCGAGTGACCCGCTGTAGATCTGCCAGGCCAACGCCGACTTCGCACCAAGGCTGAGCACCAGGTACACCTTTTCGCCGTAGGCGTAGTCGGTCCACTTGCCCACCTCGCGGTACTGCAACCACTGGTTCAGCGCGAAGCTGAAGAAGAAGGCCGCCTGGACGAGCAGAATGCCGTACACGAATCCGGGGACCTCGCCGGCACCCACCAGGTTGATGCCGATGGCGATCCACGGGGTGATGCCAACCAGACAACCAAACCAGAACGGCAGCATCGTGGTGGTGGCACGTCCGGGTGGGTTCATGCGTTCCTGCAACCAGCCGAACAGGATCATCCCAACGTTGGCACCGATGACCGCCACCACAGCGGTGATGTCGGTGATGCCGCTGTAGGCGCCGAGGAGCAGCACCATGATCGTGGCGCTGACCGAGTACTCGATCCACCGGAAGCGGTTGATGCCGCGTCGCAGGTCGGCTTCGTAGGTGCGGCGGGCGATGGTTGCGGTCACCAGATGGTCAAGTGCCGCCAGGACCAGAAACACCGCCACGGCGATGCCGATGCGCACGTCAAACAGCGACTCGGGGTTGCCCAGTCGCGTGCCGGGGGGACCCTTCGGGAAGTTCGATGTGATGGTGATGGCGAAGGTGCCAGCCAGCACCACGATGGCAACAGCCTGGATGGAATGGAGGACCGTCAACCCGAGATTCCAGCGACGGAGATTGGCGAGGCGCTCAGGGGTAACCCCGGTTGCGGTGGTGGCCGGGGCGGAAGCTGTGGTCATGCCCACAGCCTAGGGGGCATCCATCCCCGGCGATGGGGACAGGTCACGCGCCGCCGGCATCCAGTTCGGGCCGGCGGTGAGGTCGATGCGTTCCACCAGCCGCTCGCCCACAGGCTCCACCACATCCAGCAGCCGACCGGTGAGCTCCTCCCCCAGCAGGCGCCACTGGGGTTCGGTCAGCTGGTCGGTGCGGGTCTCAATATCTGTCCGCCACGCCAGCCCAGCCTCACTCACCCGCCCGTCGGCAGCCAGCCCACGGGCCTCCAACTCAGCCATGGCGGCTTCAAGCGCGGCATCGTCGGCGCCGCGGCTGCGGGGATCCAGCCGCCGTAATTTCGACGTGCGTCATCGAGGATGCCAGCTGCCACCGGACCGATCCCCTCAGCCACCAGCACGGCGAAATGGGTATCGCCGCGCCATTCACGCAGGCAGTTCACCGCCAGCCACGCCGACACAAGCTCGTCATCGGGTCGGGGGGCCTGACGATGGACGGCAAACAGCACCCGGCCAGACAAGGTGAGGGCGTCAGCAACAGCCCACAGCGGCTGGGCCATGGCGGCCAGATCGTCGCAGATCTCCGGGACGTGGCGGCGAAGTCCCTCGCCGACGGCCACACAGCGTTCAGCGAAAATGTCCTCTGGCGTGGTGACGGCCATGGCGGTGTCGACACACGCCTCGATGAACGCCGGGTGGATGGTGGCAAACGACGCCGCCACAGCCTGATGGCCAGCGGGCAGGAGCGGGGCTGCACGGCTGTTGACGTAGAAACCGAACCCGTTGTTCACGCCAAGTGCGGTGTAGCGCTCGATGGCGACGGGATCCCAGTACATCCACCCGATGAGCCGGTGAGATGCCAGCGCCGCCCGTGCACTCAGTCCGGTCCAGTCAGTCATGGTGACACTTTATCCCCAGCTGGGCCTGACGGTGACCACCGACGTTACAGGCCACGCTGGCGGTTCAGGTCACGCTGGTGCGGTTGTCTCCATGGCGAAGCGATACAGGAACAGCGCCATTGACCCACGGGGCACCAACCCGGCCCCGTTGTAGGGATTGACCACCGTGATGTTGTTGCTTTTCAGCCAGCACGCAGCCTCACGGAACTCCTCTCGGATGAGGTTCTCGTCGCTGAACCCGCACGACGCCTCGGAATCGGGCTCACCGGCCAACCGGTACAAAAACGCCGCCATCTGCCCACGGTTCACTGGCGCCTGCGGATCAAACGTGTTGCGGGTCGTGATTCCCCGGTCTTTGGCCCAACACGTGGCCTGACGGAATGTGGCTGGGATGGCAGCCTCGTCGAGGAAACCGCACGACGCCACAACGCCGTCGGGTTCACCGGCCAGGCGATACAAAAAGCCCGCCATCTGGGCGCGGGTCACCAGATCGGTGGGGGCAAACGAATCGCCTCCACCCTTGCCGGTGGTCACCCCGTTGCCTCGCAACCAGCGGGTCGCAGTGTCCAGTTCGGTACCCACCGGCACGTCACCAAACGGCTCCGGTGCTGGCGGTGCAACCGGGGTGTGCGGTCCGCTTGAGGCACTACCCAGGCTCTCACCCGACACGTTGACCGCCGTCACCACCACCGACACCGCCCGCAAGTTGGTCAGCTCGGTGATGTCACACGACGTTGACGTGGTCTCACACGACTTGCCTGACGGCATGGCCACCGCCCGGTAACCGACCACCGGTCGGCCACCATCAAATTCGGGTGCCGACCACGACACCGCCAGCATCGAATCACCCACACCCACAACGACTGCGGTGGGAGCGTCCGGGGTGGTGAACGGCACAACCGGCTCAGCCACACCCGAACCGTCCACAGCCGCAACGCTGGGACCCGCCTCGTTCAACGCAACCACCTCGAGGGCATAAGCAACACCGTTGGTGAGCTCGTCCACCTCACACGTCTGCAGCCCCACCGCGGTCTCGCATGACTGTCCTCCCGGCGAGACCGTCACCCGGTACCCGGTGATCGGTCGCCCACCACCAAACACCGGCGCCACCCACGACACCGTCACCCGGCCGTCACCCGGCAACGCCTCAACAGCAGTCGGAGCATCAGGCACCGTGAACGGCACCACCAGCTCTGACGCATCACTTGAACTCCTGGACCCACCAGTCGTGACCGCGGTGACCACAAACGAATACGACGACCCGTTCACCAAACCCGTCACCGTGCACCCCACCACAGGAACCACAACAGAACACGTCGCCCCACCCGGGCTAGCCACCACCTCATAACTCGCCAACGCAAGACCACCATCATTCACAGGCGGCACCCACGACACCTCCACCTCTGCGTTACCAGCCAGCACCTGCACCCCCGACGGGGCATCGGGATCAGTGAAAGGAACCACCAACCCACTTGCAGCGCTGGCCGCACCGGCACCCGCAACGTTCGACGCCACCACCGTGAACGTATGGCCAGTCCCGTTGGTCAAACCCTCGACCACACACGACGTCACCGGAGCCACAGCCGTGCACGACCCGGCCGGTGTACCCGTGACCGCGTACCCCGTCACCGGCGAACCACCGGTACTGGCAGGTGCAGTCCACGACACGGTCACCTGACCGTCACCGGCAACACCAGCCACACCCGTCGGGGCACCAGGCACCGTCCGCGGTGTCACCGACCCACTCGCCGAACTAGCCGCACCGGCACCCGCAACGTTCGACGCCACCACCGTGAACGTATGGCCAGTCCCGTTGGTCAAACCCTCGACCACACACGACGTCGTCGGCGCGGCAACCGTGCACGACCCAGCCGGGGATCCAGTCACCACATACCCCGTCACCGGACTTCCACCATCAACCGCAGGTGCAGTCCACGACACGGTCACCTGACCGTCACCGGCAACACCAGAAACACCAGTCGGGGCACCAGGCACCGTCCGCGGTGTCACCGACCCACTCGCCGAACTAGCCGCACCGGCACCCGCAACGTTCGACGCCACCACCGTGAACGTATGGCCAATCCCGTTGGTCAGACCCGACACCACACACGACGTCAACGGGGCGGCAACCTCACACGACCCGCCCGGTGTACCCGTGACCACATACCCCGTCACCGGCGAACCACCGGTACTGGCAGGCGCAGTCCACGACACGGTCACCTGACCGTCACCGGCAACACCAGCCACGCCGGTCGGGGCACCAGGCACCGTGCGCGGCGTCACCGACCCACTCGCAGAACTGGCCGCACCGGCACCCGCAACGTTCGACGCCACCACCGTGAACGTATGGCCAGTCCCGTTGGTCAGACCCGACACCACACACGACGTCGCAGCAGGATTAGGCCCAACCGCCTCGGTCGAGCATGACCCGGCCGGAGTGCCAGTCACTACATATCCAGTTACCGCACTGCCACCATCAGACGTCGGTGGTGTCCACGACACCGTCACCTGACCGTTACCGGCAGCACCAGAAACACCCGTCGGCGCGCCAGGCACCGTCCTCGGCGTCACCGACCCACTCGCCGAACTGGCCGCACCGGCACCCGCAACGTTCGACGCCACCACCGTGAACGTATGGCCAGTCCCGTTGGTCAGACCCGACACTACACACGACGTCAACGGCGCGGCAGCCGTGCACGACCCAGCCGGTGTGACCCAGTGACCACATACCCCGTCACCGGCGAACCACCGTCACTGACCGGTGGCTGTCCACGACACGGTCACCTGACCGTCACCAGCCACACCAGTCACGCCAGTCGGAACGCCAGGCACCGTCCGCGGTGTCACCGACCCAGAAGGTTCCGAACCCACACCAGACCCAGCGACGTTCGATGCCACCACCGTGAACGTGTGCCCGGTGCCGTTGGTGAGACCCGACACCACACACGACGTCGCAGCAGGATTAGGCCCAACCGCCTCGGTCGAACATGACCCGGCCGGAGTGCCAGTCACCACGTACCCCGTCACCGCACTGCCGCCATCACTCACCGGTGCAGCCCACGACACGGTCACCTGCCCATTGGCCGGCACACCAGCCACACCCGTCGGGGCGCCAGGCACCGTCCTCGGCGTCACCGACCCACTCGCCGAACTAGCCGCACCGGCACCCGCAACGTTCGACGCCACCACCGTGAACGTATGCCCGGTGCCGTTGGTGAGATCCGACACCACACACGACGTCACCGGAGCCACAGCCGTGCACGACCCAGCCGGCGACCCAGTCACCACATATCCAGTCACCGGCGAACCACCATCACTCACAGGTGCAGTCCACGACACGGTCACCTGACCATTGGCCGGCAACACCAGCCACACCAGTCGGAACGCCAGGCAGCGTCCTCGGCGTCACCGACCCACTCGCCGAACTGGCTGCACCCGCACCCGCAACGTTCGACGCCACCACCGTGAACGTATGGCCAGTCCCGTTGGTCAGACCCGACACCACACACGACGTCATCGGCGCGGCAACCGTGCACGACCCAGCCGGTGTACCCGTGACCACATATCCAGTTACCGCCGAACCACCGGTACTGGCAGGAGCAGTCCACGACACCGTCACCTGACCGTCACCAGCAACACCAGAAACACCAGTCGGGGCACCAGGCACCGTCCTCGGTGTCACCGACCCACTCGCCGAGCTAGCCGCACCGGCACCCGCAACGTTCGACGCCACCACCGTGAACGTATGACCAGTCCCATTGGTCAAACCGTCGACCACACACGACGTCGCAGCAGGATTAGGCCCAACCGCCTCGGTCGAGCATGACCCGGCCGGAGTGCCAGTCACTACATAACCAGTCACCGCACTGCCACCATCAGACGTCGGTGGTGTCCACGACACGGTCACCTGACCATTGGCCGGCACACCATTCACACCCGTCGGGGCGTCAGGTACCGTCCTCGGTGTCACCGACCCACTCACCGAACTAGCCGCACCGGCACCCGCAACGTTCGACGCCACCACCGTGAACGTATGGCCAATCCCGTTGGTGAGACCCGACACCACACACGACGTCGCCGGCGCCACAGCCGCACACGACCCGGCTGGGGACCCAGTCACCACATACCCCGTCACCGCACTGCCACCATCACTCACCGGTGCAGCCCACGACACGGTCACCTGACCATTGGCCGGCACACCAGCCACACCCGTCGGCGCACCGGGCACCGTCCGCGGCGTCACCGACCCACTCACCGAACTAGCCGCACCGGCACCCGCAACGTTTGACGCCACCACCGTGAACGTGTGCCCGGTGCCGTTGGTGAGACCCGACACCACACACGACGTCGCAGCAGGATTAGGCCCAACCGCCTCGGTCGAGCATGACCCGGCCGGAGTGCCAGTCACTACATAACCAGTCACCGCACTGCCACCATCAGACGTCGGTGGTGTCCACGACACGGTCACCTGGCCGTTACCGGCAACACCAGCCACACCCGTCGGGGCGCCAGGCACCGTCCGCGGCGTCACCGACCCACTCGCCGAACTAGCCCCACCGGCACCCGCAACGTTCGACGCCACCACCGTGAACGTATGACCAGTCCCATTGGTCAAACCGTCGACCACACACGACGTCGCCGGAGCCACAGCCGTGCACGACCCGCCCGGTGTACCCGTGACTACATACCCCGTCACCGGCGAACCACCGGTACTGGCAGGCGCAGTCCACGACACGGTCACCTGGCTGTCACCGGCCACACCAGCCACGCCGGTCGGGGCACCAGGCACGGTCCTCGGCGTCACCGACCCAGAAGGTTCCGAACCCACACCAGACCCGGCAACGTTCGATGCCACCACCGTGAACGTGTGCCCAGTCCCGTTGGTCAGACCCGACACCACACACGACGTCGCCGGGGCGGCAGCCGTGCACGACCCACTAGGTGATCCAGTCACCACGTACCCCGTCACCGGCGAACCACCATCAGACGTCGGTGGTGTCCACGACACAGTCACCTGACCATTGGCCGGCACACCAGAAACATCGGTCGGGGCGCCAGGCACCGTCCGCGGCGTCACCGACCCACTCGAAGGCTCCGATGCCGCACCAGACCCAGCGACGTTCGAGGCCACCACCGTGAACGTATGGCCAGTCCCGTTGGTGAGACCCGACACCACACACGACGTCGCCGGCGCCACAGCCGTGCACGACCCAGCCGGGGACCCAGTCACCACATACCCCGTCACCGCACTGCCACCATCAGACGTCGGTGCAGCCCACGACACGGTCACCTGCCCATTGTCTGGCACACCAGAAACACCGGTCGGGGCACCAGGCACCGTCCGCGGCGTCACCGACCCACTCACCGAACTAGCCGCACCCGCACCCAGCAACGTTCGACGCCACCACCGTGAACGTGTGCCCAGTCCCGTTGGTGAGACCCGACACCACACACGACGTCGCAGGAGCAACAGCCGTGCATGACCCAGCTGGGGACCCAGTCACCACATACCCCGTCACCGGCGAACCACCGGTACTGGCAGGCGCAGTCCACGACACGATCACCTGACCGTCACCGGCAACACCAGAAACACCGGTCGGGGCGCCGGGCACCGTCCTTGGCGTCACCGACCCAGAAGGTTCCGAACCCACACCAGACCCAGCGACATTCGACGCCACCACCGTGAACGTATGCCCAGTGCCGTTGGTCAGCCCCGACACCACACACGACGTCAACGGCGCGGCAACCTCACACGACCCACCGGGTGCACCAGTCACCACGTACCCAGTCACCGCACTTCCGCCATCACTCACCGGTGCAGTCCACGACACGGTCACCTGACCATTACCCGGCACACCAGCCACACCCGTCGGCGCACCGGGCACCGTCCGCGGCGTCACCGACCCACTCACCGAACTAGCCACACCGGCACCCGCAACGTTCGAGGCCACCACCGTGAACGTGTGCCCGGTGCCGTTGGTTAGACCTGACACCACACACGACGTCAACGGCGCCACAGCCGTGCACGACCCGCCCGGTGTACCCGTGACCACATACCCCGTCACCGGCGAACCACCGCTACTGGCAGGCGCAGTCCACGACACCGTCACCTGGCCGTCACCAGCAACACCGGCCACACCGGTCGGGGCACCAGGCACCGTCCGCGGCGTCACCGATCCACTCGCCGGGCTCGCCGCACTAGACCCAGCGACGTTTGAGGCCACCACCGTGAACGTATGGGCGGTCCCGTTGGTGAGACCCGACACCACACACGACGTCGCAGGAGCAACAGCCGTGCACGAGCCGGCCGGTGTACCCGTGACCGCGTACCCAGTCACCGCACTCCCGCCATCAGAGGTGGGAGCCGTCCACGACACGGTCACCTCACCGTCACCAGCAACTCCAGAAACACCGGTCGGGGCGTCAGGTACCGTCCTTGGCGTCACCGACCCACTCACCGAACTGGCCGCACCCGCACCCGCAACGTTCGAGGCCACCACCGTGAACGTGTGTCCGGTGCCGTTGGTCAGCCCCGACACAACACACGACGTCGACGGGGCGGCAACCTCACACGACCCAGCCGGGGACCCAGTCACTACAAACCCGGTCACAGGCGAACCACCGGTACTGCCAGGCGCAGTCCACGACACGGTCACCTGACCGTTACCGGCAACTCCAGAAACACCGGTCGGCGCGCCAGGCACCGTCCTCGGTGTCACCGATCCACTCGCCGAACTAGCCGCACCCGCACCCGCAACGTTCGAGGCCACCACCGTGAACGTGTGCCCGGTGCCGTTGGTTAGACCTGACACCACACACGACGTCGACGGGGCGGCAACCTCACACGACCCAGCCGGGGACCCAGTCACCACATACCCCGTCACCGCACTGCCACCATCAACCGCAGGTGCAGTCCACGACACGGTCACCTGACCATCACCAGCCACACCAGTCACGCCGGTCGGGGCGTCAGGTACCGTCCTCGGCGTAACCGACCCGCTCGCCGAGCTCGCCGCACCGGCACCAGCAACGTTCGACGCCACCACCGTGAACGTATGGCCAGTCCCATTGGTCAGACCCGACACCACACACGACGTCGCTGGGGCGGCAACCTCACACGACCCACCGGGTGCACCAGTCACCACGTACCCAGTCACCGCACTTCCGCCATCACTCACCGGTGCAGTCCACGACACGGTCACCTGGCCGTTACCCGGCACACCAGTCGCACCGGTCGGAGCGTCAGGCACCGTCCGCGGCGTCACCGACCCACTCGCCAAACTGGCCGCACCTGCACCAGCAACGTTCGACGCCACCACCGTGAACGTATGACCAGTCCCATTGGTCAGCCCCGACACCACACACGACGTCGCCACAGGATTCAGCCCAGAAACCTCGGTCGAGCACGATCCACCGGGTGCACCAGTCACCACGTACCCAGTCACCGCACTTCCGCCATCAGAGATGGGAGCAGTCCACGACACGGTCACCTGGCCGTTACCGGCAACACCAGTCACACCGGTCGGGGCACCAGGCACCGTCCGCGGCGTCACCGACCCACTCGCCAAACTGGCCGCACCCGCACCAGCAACGTTCGACGCCACCACCGTGAACGTATGACCAGTCCCATTGGTCAGCCCCGACACCACACACGACGTCGCCACAGGATTCAGCCCAGAAACCTCGGTCGAGCACGATCCACCGGGTGCACCGGTCACCACGTACCCAGTCACCGCACTTCCGCCATCAGAGATGGGAGCCGTCCACGACACGGTCACCTGGCCGTTACCGGCCACACCGGCCACACCGGTCGGGGCGCCAGGCACCGTCCTTGGTGTCACCGACCCACTCGCCAAACTGGCCGCACCGGACCCAGCGACGTTCGACGCCACCACCGTGAACGTATGGCCAGTCCCATTGGTCAGCCCCGACACCACACACGACGTCGCCACAGGATTCAGCCCAGAAACCTCGGTCGAGCACGATCCACCGGGTGCACCGGTCACCACATACCCAGTCACCGCACTTCCGCCATCACTCACCGGTGCAGTCCACGACACGGTCACCTGGCCGTTACCGGCCACACCGGCCACACCGGTCGGGGCACCAGGCACCGTCCGCGGCGTCACCGACCCACTCGCCAAACTGGCCGCACCGGACCCAGCAACGTTCGAGGCCACCACCGTGAACGTGTGACCAGTCCCATTGGTGAGACCCGACACCACACACGACGTCGCTGGGGCGGCAACCTCACACGACCCACCGGGTGCACCAGTCACCACGTACCCAGTCACCGCACTTCCGCCATCACTCACCGGTGCAGTCCACGACACGGTCACCTGACCGTTACCGGCAACTCCAGAAACACCAGTCGGGGCGCCAGGTACCGTCCGCGGTGTCACCGACCCACTCGCCGAACTGGCCGCACCGGCACCGGCAACGTTCGACGCCACCACCGTGAACGTGTGACCGACACCGTTGGTCAGACCCGACACCACACACGACGTCGCCACAGGATTCAGCCCAGAAACCTCGGTCGAGCACGACCCACCAGGTGTACCGGTCACCACGTACCCAGTCACCGCACTTCCGCCATCACTCACCGGTGCAGTCCACGACACGGTCACCTGGCCGTTACCGGCCACACCGGCCACACCGGTCGGGGCGCCAGGCACCGTCCTCGGTGTCACCGACCCACTCGCCGAACTGGCCGCACCCGCACCCGCAACGTTCGAGGCCACCACCGTGAACGTGTGGCCAGTCCCATTGGTGAGACCCGACACCACACACGACGTCGTCGGAGCAACTGCCGTGCACGACCCGGCCGGTGTACCCGTGACCACGTACCCAGTCACCGGACTTCCACCATCACTCACCGGTGCAGTCCACAACACGGTCACCTGACCGTCACCCGGCACACCAGTCGCACCGGTCGGAGCGTCAGGCACCGTCCGCGGCGTCACCGACTCAGAAGGTTCCGACGAAACACCAGACCCAGCAACGTTCGACGCCACAACCGTGAACGTGTGACCAGTCCCATTGGTCAGACCCGACACCACACACGATGTCGCCACAGGATTCAGCCCAGAAACCTCGGTCGAGCACGACCCACCAGGTGTACCGGTCACCACGTACCCAGTCACCGCACTTCCGCCATCACTCACCGGTGCAGTCCACGACACCGTCACCTGACCGTCACCAGCAACACCAGAAACCCCGGTCGGGGCATCAGGCACCGTCCGCGGCGTCACCGACCCACTCGCCAAACTGGCCGCACCGGACCCAGCAACGTTCGAGGCCACCACCGTGAACGTGTGACCGACACCGTTGGTGAGACCCGACACCACACACGATGTCGCCACAGGGTTGGACTCAACCGCTGCCGTCGAGCACGACCCGGCCGGGGACCCAGTCACCACATATCCAGTCACCGGCGAACCACCGGTACTGGCAGGAGCAGTCCACGACACGGTCACCTGACCGTCACCAGCCACACCAGAAACCCCGGTCGGGGCATCAGGCACCGTCCGCGGCGTCACCGACCCACTCGCCAAACTGGCCGCACCGGCACCAGCGACGTTCGAGGCCACCACCGTGAACGTGTGGCCAGCACCGTTGGTCAGACCCGACACCACACACGATGTCGCCACAGGATTGGACTCAACCGCTGCCGTCGAGCACGACCCAGTAGGTGTACCCGTCACCACATATCCAGTCACCGCACTGCCACCATCAGACGTCGGTGGTGTCCACGACACCGTCACCTGACCGTTACCGGCAACACCAGTCACGGCGGTCGGGGCACCAGGCACCGTCCTCGGTGTCACCGACCCACTCACCGCACTCGCCGCACCAGGCCCAGCGACGTTCGACGCCACCACCGTGAACGTGTGACCGACACCGTTGGTCAGACCCGACACCACACACGACGTCGCCGGCGCCACAGCCGTGCACGACCCGGCCGGCGACCCAGTCACCACATAACCAGTCACCGCACTGCCACCATCAGACGTCGGAGCCGTCCACGACACCGTCACCTGACCGTTACCGGCAACACCAGAAACACCAGTCGGGGCGCCAGGCACCGTCCGCGGCGTCACCGACCCACTTGCCGAACTGGCCGCACCGGCACCAGCGACGTTCGACGCCACCACCGTGAACGTGTGACCGACACCGTTGGTCAGACCCGACACCACACACGACGTCAACGGCGCCACAGCCGCGCACGACCCAGCCGGTGTACCAGTCACCACATACCCCGTCACGGGCGAACCACCGGTACTGGCAGGAGCCGTCCACGACACGGTCACCTGACCGTTACCAGCCACACCAGAAACACCCGTCGGGGCGCCAGGCACCGTCCTCGGCGTCACCGACCCACTTGCCGAACTGGCCGCACCGGCACCCAGCAACGTTCGACGCCACCACCGTGAACGTGTGCCCGACACCGTTGGTCAGACCCGACACCACACACGACGTCGCACGGCGCCACAGCCGCGCACGACCCGGCCGGTGACCCAGTCACCACATACCCCGTCACCGGCGAACCACCATCAGAGGTGGGAGCCGTCCACGACACCGTCACCTGACCATTACCAGCCACACCAGAAACAGCCGTCGGCGCACCAGGCACCGTCGCTGGAGGAGCTACGACCTGCATCTGCACAAGATTTCCGGGGATTCCTGCACCCCCGAATCGCGTGCCAACAAACGCCCGTCCGCTGGTGGGGTGGTGCACCACAGCAATCGGCGCACCGTCGCTTCTGGTGAATGTCTCAATGGCTGACGTCGTGAAGGTGGCCAGATTCACCCTTCGCAACGTTCCCTGCTCCTGCGTCGAAAGCGACGAGACGCCAACCACGCCGTAGGTGCCCGAAGGGTCGATGGTGAATGGCGAGCTGAACACCTGATACGGAGCCCCCTCGACCTCGGTTCCAAAGATGGTCCCGACTCCCGTGAGGTCAGAAAGGCGGAGCTTGACCACCCGGGGCGTTCCACCCTCTTTCACCCCGATGGTGACGTACCCGAAGACTCCCAGTGAGTCGAGGACCATCGCAGAGCCGACATAGGGCACCGCAGGATCATCGATTGTGACCAATTCGCCCGGGTCGTAGCTCTTTTCCGCCAGTCGCACATGGTCGGATTGCCTGACCCGGACGAACTTCAGATTCGTCAGGTAACTCGAAACTGTCAGGTACACCAGAGAACCGTCTGGGCTCAGCCCCGCATTCACCTCACCACCGATCCGTGATTCGGCACCGAGATCACCGGGCAACAGGTCCATCCTGCGCCCGGCGGAAAGTGACGCTCCCGAAGTGTTCACCTCCAACATGGCCGGTACCGCCACCCCCACGGCAACATTGCTCCACGAGTAACCGAGGTAAAGCTTTGATCCCGCCACCATCGTCATCGAGCGGATGCGGGTGGTGGTTGGGCCCACGGTGAGCCGGGCCACTTCAACCATGTCGGACAGGCGAACTTTCACCAGCTGCGGTCCAAGGGTGGTGTTGCGCTCGGAGACGTAGGCGTAGGTGCCCGCTGGGTCGATGATCACCCGTTGCGGGTTGCTGTCTGGCTGCGACGGGAGTTCGATGAAGGCCACCTGAGTTGCGGTGGACAGCCTGACCTTGGAGAGTCGAACCCCGGTGAAGCCGGGTCCGAGGATGTAGATGAATTCGCCGGCTGGGTCCATCACCATGGCGGTGGTCTCCTGCACCACACCCGAAACCAGCGACGACGAAATCCGGGAAAACGGGTCAACCGCAGCTGGGGCTGCCACAGGCCCTGACGGCCCAACCTCTGCAGCGGATGCGTCACGCACAATGCCCAGACCCGCCAGGACCACCGTCACCAGCAGCGCCCAGGCCACCAGAGCCACACCGGTGGGGACACGACGGGGCGGGCAGGCCAGAACATGGGTCACACGACCACGACCTGTCCAGCCTCCATGCTCCATGCCCGACATCACCTCAACCTGCACGGCGTAAGCCTGAACGTCCACGACGCAGCCACGACAACAACAGCCAAAGGCTACCCGTGGCAGGGCTCAGGTTCCCGTCGGTCGCGGGGATGGTGCCCCAACCACGACCAGCCTGGGCGTGAGGGATGCGACTGGACGTGGCTGGACGGGGCCACGACAGCACCGGCAACTGGCTACCCCAGGGGCGTGCCGCTGACGGCGTTGGACGTCTCGCCGAAACCATCAGCGTTCACCGCCCGAATCCGCACCGTGTAGGAAATGGCGTTGCCCACACCGGTGATGACCAGCGGACTGACAACCTGCTCGGGGGCCATGGCCGTCCAGACATGGGTGGACCCCAGCCTTGCGATCCGGTTTATCGGTTCGTCGTTGACCGCGGTGAACGATCCGCCCACCAAGACCTTGCCGTCTGGTCGGGCAATCACCGTCAGCACCCCACCAGGCAACCCCGTGCCGGGATCAAACCCGGTGTCCAGTGAGCCGTCAGCGTTGAGCCGTGCGAGTCCAGTGACGCTGGTGCCGTCAACACTGGTGAATTGGCCACCGATCAGGGCTGAATCATCGGCCTGCACCGCCACGGAGTAGACCGGGCCATCGAACCCCTGACCGAGGGCGAACGACGGACTTCGACTGCCATCAGGCTCCAACCGCACGACACGGTTTGCCGACCCTCCACCAAAAGTGGTGAACAGCCCTCCGGCTACCAGCCTGCCCTTGCTGTCCACAGCCACCGTGCGGACCTCACCGTTGAAACCAGCCCCCACATCAAACGCCGTGTCCCGACTGCCATCAGCGTTCAACCGCACCATCCGAATCGCTGACACACCATCAAACGTGGTGAACGACCCCGCCACCACCACATCACCATCATCAAGAACCGCCACATCCCACACATCACCGTTGAAACCAGTCCCGACATCAAACGACGGGTCGATGCTGCCGTCAGCATTCAACCGCACCAACCCACCAGCAGACACCCCCCCATACGACGTGAACGCCCCACCAGCAATCACCTTGCCGTCATCCTGGGCGGCCAACGCCAACACCCCATCGTCAAACCCCGACCCCACCACGAACGAACCATCCAACGACCCGTCGGAACCCAACTTGGCGATATTGCGCCGAAACACCCCATCAAACTCATCAAAAAACCCGCCAACCACCACACCACCATCACCCGTCAGCGCCACATCCCACGTCTCACCATCAAACCCGGCACCAACCACAAACGACCCGTCACGACCCCCATCAGCATCCAAACGGACAATCCGATTCGCCGACACACCATCAAAAGTCCGAAACACCCCAACAGCCACCACCCGGCCATCAGGCTGCACCGCCAACGAATACACCGAACTGCCAAACCCCGACCCCACCACAAACGACGGATCCAGACTGCCGTCGCTGTATCCGCCGTCGAGCAGGTACTCGTAGTTGGTCACCGGGCTGCCCCCATCAGCATCCGGAGCAGTGAACCCCACCGTCAACTGCCGATCACCACCAACCACCGACACAATCGTCGGAGCCGAAAGCGGCAACGGCGCCACCGGGATGCACTCGCTGCTCGACTCGGAATAGGGACCCTCACCGACGGCATTGGTTGCTGCCACCCGATAGGTGTGCGCCACATCGACGTCCAGCCCGGTGGCGGTGTAGGCGAGGGCATCACCTGAGAACACCTCGGTCCACTCCCCTCGGCGATGCGCTGCTGCACCACGAACTGTGTGATTGCACTCCCACCGTCGTCAGCCGCTGACCAGCGCACGTCACAGCTCGTGGTTGCTGCAGTCACGTCCGGTGCCGGTGGAGCCGCCGGCACTGACACCGGAATTCCCGTGGCGGAGTTGGAGACCCCTCCCGATCCGCCGGCATTCAACGCCCGCAGCCGGATGGTGTACGTCACCCCGTTGGTCAGTCCCGACACCACCACGGGACTGACGGTGCGCGCCGGGCTGAAGGCCGTCCAGCTCCGGGTGACCCCAAGCCTCACCAACCGGTTGCTGGGAACGTCGTCAACCAGCGTGAACGCTCCCCCAACCAGCAACTTGCCGTTGGGCTGAGCGACGACAACCTGTACCGGACTGTTGAAACCAGACCCCACTGAAAACGAGGGATCAGGCGTTCCACCCGGACCCAACCGCGCCAGCCCTGGGGAAGCAACCGTGTCGATGGCGGTGAACTGGCCACCGGCCACAACGCTGTCGTCGGCCTGAACTGCAACTGCGTAGACCCAGTTGTTGGGTCCGGTGCCGATGGCGAACGAGGGGTCGTTTGACCCATCGGGCTCAATTCTGGCGAGATAGCGAGATCCATTGCCGGCAAAGGATGTGAATCCCCCTCCGGCTACCAGCCTGCCCTTGCTGTCCACAGCCACCGTGCGGACCTCACCGTTGAAACCAGCCCCCACATCAAACGCCGTGTCCCGACTGCCATCAGCGTTCAACCGCACCATCCGAATCGCCGACACACCATCAAACGTGGTGAACGACCCCGCCACGACCACATCACCATCATCAAGAACCACCACATCCCACACATCACCGTTGAAACCAGTCCCAACATCAAACGACGGGTCGATGCTGCCGTCAGCGTTCAACCGCACCAACCCACCAGCAGACACCCCCCCATACGACCTGAACGCCCCACCAGCAATCACCTTGCCGTCATCCTGGGCGGCCAACGCCAACACCCCATCGTCAAACCCCGACCCCACCACGAACGAACCATCCAACGACCCGTCGGCACCCAACTTGGCGATATTGCGCCGAAACACCCCATCAAACTCATCAAAAAACCCGCCAACCACCACACCACCATCACCCGTCAGCGCCACATCCCACGTCTCACCATCAAACCCGGCACCAACCACAAACGACCCGTCACGACCCCCATCAGCATCCAAACGGACAATCCGATTCGCCGACACACCATCAAACGTCCGAAACACCCCAACGGCCACCACCCGGCCATCAGGCTGCACCGCCAACGAATACACCGAACTGCCAAACCCCGACCCCACCACAAACGACGGATCCAGACTGCCGTCGCCCGAGCCGTCATCCAACAGGTACTCGTAGTTGGTCACCGGGCTGCCCCCATCAGAATCCGGAGCAGTGAACCCCACCGTCAACTGCCGATCACCACCAACCACCGACACAATCGTCGGAGCCGAAAGCGGCAACGGCACCGCCAGGATGCACTCGCTGCTCGACTCGGAATAGGCACCCTCACCGACGGCATTGATTGCTGCCACCCGATAGGTGTGCGCCGCATCGACGTCCAGCCCGGTGGCGGTGTAGGCGAGGGCATCACCTGAGAACACCTCGGTCCACTCCCCCTCGGCGATGCGCTGCTGCACCACGAACTGTGTGATTGCACTCCCACCGTCGTCACCCGCTGACCAGCGCACATCACAGCTCGAGGTTGCTGCAGTCACGTCCGGTGCCGGTGGAGCCGCCGGCACTGACACCGGAATTCCCGTGCCGGAGTTGGACGCCCCTCCCGATCCGCCGGCATTCAACGCCCGCAGCCGGATGGTGTACGTCACCCCGTTGGTCAGACCCGACACCACCACGGGACTGACGGTGCGCGCCGGGCTGAAGGCCGTCCAGTTCCGGGTGACCCCAAGCCTCACCAACCGGTTGCTGGGAACGTCGTCAACCAGTGTGAACGCTCCCCCGACCAGCAACTTGCCGTTGGGCTGAGCGACGACAACCTGTACCGGACTGTTGAAACCAGACCCCACTGAAAACGAGGGATCAGGCGTTCCACCCGGACCCAACCGCGCCAGCCCTGGGGAAGCAACAGTGTCGACAGCGGTGAACTGGCCACCGGCCACCACACTGTCGTCGGCCTGAACTGCCACGGAGTAGACCGGGCCATCGAACCCCTGACCGAGGGCGAACGACGGACTTCGACTGCCATCAGGCTCCAACCGCACGACACGGTTTGCCGACCCTCCACCAAAAGTGGTGAACAGCCCTCCGGCTACCAGCCTGCCCTTGCTGTCCACAGCCACCGTGCGGACCTCACCGTTGAAACCAGCCCCCACATCAAACGCCGTGTCCCGACTGCCATCAGCGTTCAACCGCACCATCCGAATCGCTGACACACCATCAAACGTGGTGAACGACCCCGCCACCACCACATCACCATCATCAAGAACCGCCACATCCCACACATCACCGTTGAAACCAGTCCCCACATCAAACGACGGGTCCCGACTGCCATCAGAATTCAACCGCACCAACCCACCAGCAGACACCCCCCCATACGACCTGAACGCCCCACCAGCAATCACCTTGCCGTCATCCTGGGCGGCCAACGCCAACACCCCATCGTCAAACCCCGACCCCACCACGAACGAACCATCCAACGACCCGTCCGCACCCAACTTGGCGATATTGCGCCGAAACACCCCATCAAACTCATCAAAAAACCCGCCAACCACCACACCACCATCACCCGTCAGCGCCACATCCCACGTCTCACCATCAAACCCGGCACCAACCACAAACGACCCGTCACGACCGCCATCAGCATCAAACGGACAATCCGATTCGCCGACACACCATCAAACGTCCGAAACACCCCAACAGCCACCACCCGGCCATCAGGCTGCACCGCCAACGAATACACCGAACTACCAAACCCCGACCCCACCACAAACGACGGATCCAGACTGCCGTCGCCCGAGCCGTCATCCAACAGGTACTCGTAGTTGGTCACCGGGCTGCCCCCATCAGAATCCGGAGCAGTGAACCCCACCGTCAACTGCCGATCACCACCAACCACCGACACAATCGTCGGAGC
>JAGYKS010000022.1 GCA_018401565.1 Acidimicrobiales bacterium
GGGGTCAGGCTGCGTGGCCAGTGCAGTCTCGCCACAAAAACGCCGCCATCTGCGCCCTGTTCACCACAACCTCGGGCCCGAACACCGTCGGATCGCCGTCCAGCCCGGTCGTGATGTTGTTCGCCTTCAGCCAGCACGTCCCCTCGGCAAAAAAGGCCCCGGGGGAAACATCGACAAACCCACACTCTGCTGGCGCATCAGGCCGACCGTTGGCCCGCCACAAAAACGCCGCCATCTGCGCCCTGTTCACCACAACCTCGGGCCCGTAGATCTCCGGATTGCCGTCCAACCCGGTCGTGATGTTGTTCGCCCTCAGCCAGCACGTCCCCTCGGCAAAAAAGGCCTCAGGAGAAACATCGGTAAACCCGCACTCCGTTGGCGTTTCAGGCCGACCATTGGCCCTCCACAAAAACGCCGCCATCTGCGCCCTGTTCACCACAACATTGGGCCCGTAGACCTCCGGATTGCCGTCCAACCCGGTCGTGATGTCGTTCAGCTTCAGCCAGCAGGTGCCACGGGCGAAGTAATCCTCAGCAGTAACGTCAAGGAACCCACACTGCGCTGGCGCCAGTTCAGGAGAAACCGACGCTGGGGTTACCAGCCTCGGCTGCTGCGTCGGACACCCCGGGTGTCACCACGCTCACCGCAGCCACCACCAGTGCCGACCACCAGCACCACCCTCGACAGCGAGCAGGACGCGCCCCTGCCGGCGGCCGACCATCAACCCTGGGATGCGCCTCACTGCATGACCTCCCGCAGGGGACTCGGATTCCGGGTCGCCCGTTCAATCCTGCGGCCGGCCGCACTGCAGACACAAGTGTGGCCCACCAACGACCACGATCGATGGCACCGGGCTGCTTGTTGTTGCAGCATTCAGTCCCCGGCTATCGCCCACACGACCAGGTCCCGCTCGCCGCAGGACGGTTTACGGCCAGCGATAGGCCTCGGGCCGTCGGTCGCCAAGCTGCGGGAGCTGCGTGCGCACCTCGGCGATCCAGTCGGTGTTCACGTCGGCGGCCACCACCTCCCCGGACGGCAACGCTCCGGTGGCTTCGGCCAGCACCGTCCCCCACGGGTCCACCACCATGGAATGGCCGTGCCAGTCCAGCCCCTCCCCGCTTGACCCGACCTGGGCGGCAGCCACCACGTACACCTGATTCTCGATCGCCCGAGCCCGAAGCAACGTCTCCCAATGCGGCGGCCCGGTCACAGCAGTGAATGCTGCAGGAACCACCAGAACATCTGCTCCCCGCAACGCAGCGATACGAGCCAGCTCGGGAAACCGGAGGTCGTAACACGTAAGCCAGCCGATGCGCAGACCATCCACATCGGCGACCACAACCTCGTTGCCTGGGCTTATCACCTTCGACTCGTCGAAAACGGCGTCGGGGACCTGGGAGTCGAACAGGTGGATCTTTCGGTAGCCAGCTACAACCTCACCGTGAGGATCCACCAGCACTGACGTGTTGTGGCATTGATCCCCGGACCGCTCCACGATGGACCCAGCCACCAACCACACCCTGGCGTCGGCGGCAGTCGAACGAGCCCAGGTCACCGTTGGGCCGTCGAGGAGCGATTCGGCGGCAGCAGCGAGCACCTCGTTGGGGCCCAGCACAGCAAAGAACTCCGGGAGCACCACCAACCCGGCACCGCCAGCCACGGCGTCACCGACCAGCGTCGACGCCTGTCGGAGGTTCGACTCGCGCTCGGCCCCCGACGACATCTCGATGGCTGCAACGCGCACGCTGCCGACCGTACCAGTGCCACTGTGATCCGACAGCGCGTTGGACGGTGCGCAGCGTCGGTCGTTGAGCGCGAACGATGGCGCCCTGGACCCAGTCGGGCAGTAGAACAGTCCGAGGGTTCTGACCCCGTCAGGTGCAGGCAAAGCGACCAGGAGACCACCCGTGGACATCGCATTTTCGATCCTGTCAATCGCTCTGGCGATGGTGTGTGTGCTGGTCGCGGCCGCCGAGTTCACGGGCCAGCCGGCAATCGTGGACACCATGGACCGTCTGGGAGCGACCCGGATCATCCCTGTGCTGGTGGCAGCCAAGATGATCGCGGCAGTGGCTCTGCTGGTCGGCTTGGCCCTTGCGCAGGTCGGCATCGCAGCCGCAGGCGGGTTGGTCGCCTACTTCGTGCTGGCTGTCGGTGCCCACCTTCGGGTGCGGGACTCATTGACCGACACCGCTGCGGCCATTGTGCTGGCGTCGCTGTCAGCGGTGACCCTGGCCGCAGGACTGGCCGGGTGACCTTGCCGCTGCCAACGAACCGACCCCTGACGTCAGCTGCCGATGCTGCTGTAGCGCACCTCATCAACATCACACGAGGGTCGACCTCTGGGTTCGGTGAACGTGACGATGACCCAGTCAGTGGACTGGCCAGGCTCGAGCGTGTCGACATAGCCGTTGTCTTCCAACAGCAGTGACCCGTCAGCATCGGTGAAGCGGATCCTGACCGTGAAGGAACGGTCCCGATCAGAGGTGTTGGTGATCCTGCCGGCGGCACGCACGTCGCCGAAGCTGTCGACACCGCACTCCGATACTTCAACGTCGTAGTCCGCTGGGTCTGCCACCCCGAAGCTGGACTCGATTTCGTCAACCGCCCGATTGGCGAAATAGATCACGGCCCCGGTCACGGCCAGACCCGAGCACCCCCAGCACGATCAGTGCCACCACGGCCACCTTCACGCATCCCGACGTCGTCTGCGAATCGGTGCCAGCCGAGGGTGCAGAACCCGCAGCGGCGGCGGCGGCGAAGCGGGCGGCGGGCGGCGGTGGCGAAGCGGGCAGCGGCGGAGCTGGCGGATCCAGTTGGGTCGGGCTGGATCCACCCCGACGGTGACGTCGCCGTAATCCCCGTTCAGCGTGATGACCCCGGTGGGGGAACAGTTCCAGCCGCCGCCGTCGTCCTCGGCGCTGCCGCGCTCGGGGAACAGGCGTGCGAACTCCCCATCTCGCACCACCAGCATCATCCCGCAGGCCGGCGGCGAATTGGTCGACGGGTTGGTCGGTGCGTGGAGACCACCGCCATCCCATGAGGTGACCGACAGCGCCTGCTCGAGCACGCATTCCCGCTCGATCACACCATCATTCAGATCGGCACAGGCATTGGCGGCGGTGACGAACAGGAGATACGCCGACATGGCCTGGATACCCAACCCGGCGATCTTGCCCGACGGGTTGTAGGTCTCCATCAGCTCCAGGTAGCGAGCCGTCGCCGGAGACTGGTCTGCCTCCTCGAGCGGCGAGTACACCGTGCGCACCACCATGCCCTCGGCCAGTTCACCGGCGCCGTCGGTCATGGCGGAGTCGTAGAAGTTCGTCTCCTGCAAGATGAGCGGGGGTCGGTACCCGATCTCATCCATCGACCGCATCAGCGACACCAGAGTGGCGGGCTCGCCCACCAGATGGACCATGGTGATGTTGTTGTCCTTGAGCCGCTGGGCGAACGGGGCCCAGTTGGCCTCGCCCACGGCGTTGTAGGGGATCTCGTCGACGATCGTGAAGCCGCCAACCACCTCCATGCTCTCGACGGTCTGGCGGGCCACCAGCTCGGTGGCACCAACGTTGCCGTACAGCACCGCCACCCGCTCAAGATCCTCGGGTCGGTTGTCACGGGCCCATTCGAACCAGCCAGCCGAGCGCACGTCGACGGGGTTGGGGATTGGCCGCCGCCATGCCATTGGACATCGCCTTGATCGGGGTGACCTGGAAGCCGGGGATGTCGATCATGTCGCACTCGTGGAATCGGGGAAGACCTGATCGTCAAACACCAGACCGCCTCCCACCAGCGCGAACACGTTGTCGCACGCCTCCTCGATCACCGTGGGCACGCTGACCAGGGCGGCATCAAGCTCAACCAGCTCCAGTGGCAGGCCTTGCACGCCACCTTGCTCATTGCACCAGGCGATGAAGGCCTTGGCGGCATCCTCCACCTCGATGTTGAGCCCCGGTCGGGCCTCAAAACCCTTGTCGGTGGGTGTGCCGACCTTCAGCGTCGGTCCACCGTTTTGAGCTGGGTCCACGGTGGCATCCCCGGGGCCACACGGAGCCTGGATGCTGCCGAAGTCCGCCGACGCAGCAGGCGTCGCCGGTGGATCGGCATCAACAGCGGTGTCGTCACCGCCACCCCTGCTGGAGCACGCCCCAGCGACCAGCACAGTGGCCACGACAATGGCGATGAACGGACGAATGCGCATGACCAGTCCCCCTCGGTGGCGCCCAAGTCCCCCCTGGACGCCTCCGACACCCTACCCACCGGCACCCACCACCCACCGGCACCCACCAGCGCATCGCCCCGTCTGGGCAACGTCGCAACGGAGGAGGGGACTCAGGCGCTGACCTCGTAGGCGCACACGTGAGAGCCGGTGCCTTTGTGGGTGACCCGCTCGATGGTGGCCTCGGGGATGAGGTCGCGCAGGAACTCAAGTTCGGTGGTGCACGCCTGGCTGTAGCGGGCCGCCACCGACCAGATGGCACAGCTGTGGAGATTGATCCGGTAGCGCTCTGGCGAGCACTCGTCGAAATCGGTGAGGTAGCCCTCAGCGTCCAGCAACTTGGCGACCTCGGCAACCTTGTCGCGCAGGGTGCCACCGGTGAGCTTGCCGTTGAGCTGGGCCACCCGACTCCGGCGCCGCCGCTCGAACACCCGGTCGATGAGTTCGGGGTCCTCATCTTCGATGTGCGACAGGATCTCGATGGTCAGGTTGTTGTTGGCCCCCGCGAACAGCGCCTCGGTGCGTTCGGTGGCGAAGTAATGGTCGGCAGGACGGCCAGGCTGGCCCCGCTCCTGCTGGGAGTCCACGTAACCGGCCGCACGCAACGACTTGAGTTGCTGACGCACGGCACTCGACGAGATGCCGAGAATCTCGCCCAGCTCGTCGGCGGTTGCCTCTCCCTGACGCTTGAGGACGTCCAGAACGCGCCGCTGCGTGGCAGAGATGGGAGCGTCGGTAGGATCCACAGCGAGATGGTACCCCACCCGGGTCCTTTTTTCGAGTTTCGCAATCCGTAAGTTGTAAAACGCTGCTAGGGTTTTTCGTAAGACCAGACGCCGTCAGGAGACAGCCGATGATCATCAAGCACCAAGGCGTCACCAACCGAAGTGAACCGACCCCCACTCACCACGGGTGCGCCCCGATGGTGGCCGAGGATGGACTGCGATGACCCCCCCGTCGAACGAAGTGACCGAACTGGCCGAGCGCGAGTACCAGCACGGGTTTGTGACCGACATCGAAACCGAGGTCATCCCCAAGGGCCTCGACGAGGACGTTGTCCGACTCATCTCGTCAAAAAAGAACGAGCCGGAATGGCTGCTGGAATGGCGACTGGCCGCCTACCGCCATTGGGTGACCATGAGTGAGCCCACCTGGCAGAAGGCCCACTACCCCTCCATCGACTTTCAGGACATCGCCTACTGGGCCGCCCCCAAGCCCAAGCCCAAGCTCAACAGCCTCGATGAAGTTGACCCCGAGCTCCGCGAGATGTTCGACAAGCTCGGCATCTCGCTGGCCGAACAGGAACGCCTGAGCAACGTGGCGGTCGACGCCATCGTGGACTCGGTGTCAGTGGCCACCACGTTCAAGGCCAAGCTGGCCGAAGCCGGGGTGATCTTCTGCTCGTTCTCCGAGGCGGTGGCCGAACATCCCGACCTGGTGCGGGCCAACCTCGGCTCGGTCGTGCCGGTGCGCGACAACTACTACGCCGCCCTCAACTCGGCAGTGTTTTCTGACGGGTCGTTTTGCTACATCCCCGCCGGCGTGCGGTGCCCGATGGAACTGTCCACCTACTTCCGCATCAACTCGGCCCAGACCGGCCAGTTCGAGCGCACCCTCATCGTGGCCGAGGAGGGTTCCTACGTCAGCTACCTCGAGGGCTGCACCGCCCCCATGCGTGACGAGAACCAGCTGCATGCCGCCGTGGTTGAACTGGTGGCCCACACCGACGCCCAGATCAAGTACGCCACCGTCCAGAACTGGTACCCCGGCGACGCCGAGGGTCGCGGCGGGATCTACAACTTCGTCACCAAGCGAGGCAAGTGTGCCGGCGACCGGTCCAAGATCTCGTGGACCCAGGTGGAGACCGGCTCGGCCATCACCTGGAAGTACCCCAGCGTCGTCTTGCAGGGCGACGACTCGGTGGGCGAGTTCTACTCGGTGGCACTCACCGCCGGCCGCCAGCAAGCCGACACCGGCACCAAGATGATCCACATCGGCAAGAACACGTCCAGCACCATCGTGAGCAAGGGCATCTCGGCCGCCCACGGCCAGAACACCTACCGGGGCCAGGTCAAGGTGCTGCGGTCGGCACAGGGAGCCCGCAACTTCACCCAGTGCGACTCGCTGCTGATAGGCAGCGATTGCGGAGCGCACACCGTGCCCTACATCGAGGTGAAGAACGCCTCGGCGCAGGTGGAGCACGAGGCGTCAACGTCCAAGATCGGCGAGGACCAGATGTTCTACTGCCGCCAGCGCGGCATCTCCGAAGAAGACGCCACCTCGATGATCGTGAACGGCTTTTGCCGCGAGGTATTCAACGAACTGCCCATGGAATTCGCCGTTGAGGCGCAACGGCTTTTGAGTGTGAGCCTGGAAGGAAGTGTCGGCTGATGCTGCACATCGAGAACCTGCACGCTTCAACCGCCGGGACCGAGATCCTGCGGGGAGTGAACCTGGACATCGCCCCGGGCGAAGTCCACGCCATCATGGGCCCCAACGGCTCGGGCAAAAGCACGCTGGCCCATGTGCTCAGCGGCCGCCCCGACTACGAGGTCACCGCCGGGTCGGTCACCTACAACGGTGTCGACCTGCTGGCGTTGGCTCCCGAAGAGCGTGCCGCTGCCGGGGTGTTTCTGGCGTTTCAGTACCCCGTCGAGATCCCCGGGGTGGGCAACCTGTACTTCCTGCGCACGGCGGTGAACTCCATTCGCGCCACCAAGGGTCTCGATCCCATCGCCGTGACCACGTTCATCAAGATGGCCGACAAGGCCATGGACGCCGTGGAGATGGACAAGTCGATGAAGAATCGCTCGGTGAACGAGGGCTTCTCCGGCGGTGAGAAAAAGCGCAACGAGATCCTGCAGATGACCATGCTCGAGCCGACCCTTGCCATCCTGGACGAGACCGACTCCGGCCTCGACATCGACGCGCTGCGCATCGTGGCCAACGGCGTGAACGCCCTGCGGTCACCTGAGCGATCCATGCTGGTGATCACCCACTACCAGCGACTGCTGGACTACATCGTTCCCGACAAGATCCACGTGTTGGCCGCCGGTCGCATCGTGCGCTCGGGCGGCAAGGAACTGGCCCTCGAACTTGAGGCCAGCGGGTACGCCGACATCGAGGCGGAACTCGCCTCCAAAGGCGCCACCGCATGAGTGCCCCGGCCGTGGCCGCCACCCTGGCCGACCTGCGCCCGGCGCCGGGTTCCCCGGTGCCGGCATGGCTCGCTGACACCCGCGAGTGGGCGCTGGGCCAGCTTGAGGTGCTGGGTCTGCCCACCCAGCGTGACGAGGACTGGAAGTACCTGCGACTTGCCCCGGTGCTCGACGTGTCGTTTGCCGTCAGTTCGCCACGCCGACAGCCACGGCCTCACCGCCGAGGCGCTGGCGACGCTGGCTCCCGATCTGGGCGGGTTTCGTCTGGTGTTTGCCAACGGCCATCTGGTTGCCGAACTGTCGACGATGCCCGACCCCGGCAGTGGCGTCACGGTGGCGTCACTGGCCTCGGTGCTGGCCACTGATCCCGACCGCCTCGAGCCGCTGTTCGCCGGTCGCACTGCCCCCGCCGACGGTATGGCAGCGTTGAACCTGGCTCTGGCTGACGACGGTGCCTTCATCCATCTGGCAACCGGTGCCCACGCCGATGCCCCCATTCATGTGGTGTTCTGCACCACCGATGTGGGCCACCCCGTGCTGGCCAGTACGCACTCACTGGTGGTGGCTGACCCCGACAGCTCGGCCACGGTTGTCGAGACCCACATCGGCGTAGGCCCGCTGGCCGGCGCCGCATGTGCCAACGCCGTCACCCGAGTGGTGCTGGCACCCCAGGCCACGGTGCACCACTACACGGTGCAGGATCTCCCCGACACCGCCTTCCACCTCGGTGTTGTCGATGTCATCGCTGACCACGACAGCACCTTCACCGCACACACCCTGTCGCTGGGAGCGGCCATCGCCCGCCATGAGGTTCGCGTCCACCTCGACGGCGACGGGGCCGACGCCACGGTCACCGGCCTCTATCAGCCCGCCGGCAACCAGTACCACGACCACCCGGTGCTGGTTGAGCACAACACCACCAACTGCACCAGCCGTCAGATCTACAACGGCGTGCTCGACGACCACGGCCACGGGGTGTTCAACGGTCGCATCATGGTGGCACCCGCCGGCATGGGGACCGACGCCACCCAGTCCAACCGCAACCTGGTGCTGTCGGACCGGGCCGAGGTGGACACCCGGCCCCGACTGGAGATCCTGGCCGACGACGTGAAGTGCGCCCACGGCGCAACCGTGGGCCAGCTCGACGAAACCGCCGTGCACTACCTGCGCACCCGCGGCATCCCCGAACCGGCGGCTCGCGGCATGCTCACCTACGCGTTTGCCACCGAGATGGTCGATCGCATCGGTCCACCCGCGCTGCGGGCGTGGGCGGCCCAGCTGGTGGCCGACCGCCTCGGCGCCGTGCTCGGTGACGACGGACCGCCCCCCGACGCAAATCCAGACGCAGGCACAGGCACAGGCACCGGCACGGGCACGGGCACGGGATCCGTCCACACCGAGGAAGTGACCCCATGATCTACAGCCGCCATGAGCACAACCCGGTGACCATCGACCGGGACTGCAAGGCCACGCTCATCCCCAGCGGGGACACCATCGTGTTGCAGGCCGGCGTGACGGTCACCGTGACCCAGGCCCTCGGTGGCAGCATCACGGTACAAACCGACCTGGGCCAGCTGGCCCGCATCTCGGGCGACGACGCCGTCGACCTGGGCTTGGGCGAGCTGCTTGAGCCGGCCGCCAGCACCGACGACACCGACAACGACACCGACAGCGACACGCCATTCGATGTCGAGCAGGTCATCGAGCGACTCAAGACGGTGTTCGACCCCGAGATCCCGGTGAACGTGGTCGACCTCGGGCTGATCTACGGCTGCGAGGCCATCGACCTGCCCGACGGCACCCATCGCGTGGAGATCAAGATGTCCATGACCGCACCGGGGTGTGGCATGGGCGACGTGCTGCGCGACGATGCCCACCAGCGAGTGGCCGAGATGCCCGGAGTCAGCGAGGTCGACGTGGAGCTGGTGTGGGATCCCCCGTGGGACCTCAGCCGACTGTCCGACGCCGCCCGGCTGGAGCTGGGAATGGTGTGAGCACCCGTCGGGGCGACATGATCTGCATACGGGTCGTCACGGCATCGCCACCAACGCCCGAGTTCTCAACAATTGCATTCCCCCAGAAGGACAAGGAGAAGCCATGAAGGTATGGATCGATCAGGACCTGTGCACCGGTGACGGACTGTGCGAAGAGATTGCGCCGGCCGTGTTCTTCGGCAAGGACGACGGCCTGTTCTACGTCAAGGAATCAGCCGACACGTTTGGCGCCGAGGTGAAGTTCGACGGTGAGGGCAGCCCCGCAGGCGCCGAGGGCATGGCCCGCATCCCCGACAACCTGGCCGAGGCCGTCATCGAGGCTGCCGAGGAATGCCCCGGCGAGTGCATCTTCATCGAAATCGAGTGACGTGACCCCCTCGGGCCCCAAGCGCATCCCGGTCACCGCCACCCCAGCACCCACCCCCGAGCCCCGTGGCGACACCGTGCCGGGCATCGCCCACATCGTGGCCGTGGCCAGCGGCAAGGGTGGCGTGGGAAAGTCGACCGTGGCGGTGAACCTGGCGCTGGCGCTGGCCAGCTCGGGTCACCGGGTGGGTCTGGTTGACGCCGACATCCATGGTCCCAGCATCCCCGGGATGCTCGGCATCGTTGTGGACGGCCCACCCAAGGCCACCCCCGACGGTCGAATGATCCCGCCCGAGCGGTATGGGATCAAGGCGGCGTCCATGGGGTTGCTGCGCAGTGACGACAACCCCGCCATCGTGCGGGGCCCGATGGTCACCAAATACCTGCAGATGCTGGTGGGCCAGGTGGACTGGGGTCAGCTCGACTACCTGATCCTGGACCTCCCTCCGGGCACCGGTGATACCCAGCTCACCCTGGCCCAAAGCCTGCAGCTGTCGGGTGCGATCATTGTGACCACCCCCCAGGATGTGAGTCTCAAGATCGCCCGGCGCGGCCTGCGCATGTTCGAGACCGTCCAGGTGCCCATCGTGGGCATCGTTGAAAACATGAGCACCTTCACCTGCCCGCACTGCGGTGGCGACAGCGACGTGTTCGGCCATGGCGGTGGTGAGCAGATGAGCACCGAACTTGGCGTGCCGTTTCTGGGTGCCATCCCGCTCGACGCCAACATCGTGCTGGGCGGCGACAGCGGCACGCCGGTGGTCATCGACCGGCCCGACTCGGCCGCCGCTGTCACCTACCGCCGCATCGCCGACAACCTCCACTCCTCACTGGCCGGTAGCGACACTGCCGTGCTGCAGCCATTCATCTGGAACTGGGATACCGGTGCCGGCGCACCACTGTGGCTCGACGGCGCGTGTCATCCCGGTGGCAACCCGCTGATCCCGGCCGGGTTTGCCAAGCGTGACGACCGCACCCTGTCGGTGTTGTGGCTCGACGGCCACAGCGACAACCTCGACGTGCGCGACCTCCGCATCATGTGCCGGTGTGCGGCATGCGTGGAGGAGATGAGTGGCCGACCGTTGCTCGACCCCGCTTCCATCGCCGTCGACGTGGCCCCCCGCACCATCACCAGCGTCGGCAACTACGCCATCAACATTGCCTGGAGCGACGGGCACGACACCGGGATCTACTCGTTTGAGTACCTGCGGTCTTCGGCGTCGAGCCGGGCTGCCGGCACCGTCGAAGATGTCTGACCCGGCTCCCGGACAGCAATCACCGCCGAGCCGTCGATTGCCGACCCCGACACGTGCAAGTTCACCGTTGATGCGGTGGTGCACACCGGTCGACCCAGAAGCTTCACCGCCGACGATGCCGACCGGTCACCTCTGGCCGCCCGACTGTTCGTCCTCGACCACGTCCACACCGTGCTGATCACTGATCGCACCGTGTCGATCACCAAGACACCCTCCGGGGTGTGGGAGCACATGGTGCGGCCCGTGGCCGCTGCCATCCGGGCCCATCTCGCCGGCCGTCAACCCGCCGTTCACGACAACGCCGCACTGTCCGGGCCAGCCGGTCGGCGCAGCGACGACGAGATCCGCACCGTGATCGAGGAGTTGCTCGAGCGCGACGTCAACCCCGCAATCGCCAGCCACGGCGGGAGCATCTCGGTGGTGGCGGTGCACAACGGTGATCTGTCCATCGCCATGAGTGGCGGTTGCCAGGGGTGCTCGTCGTCGTCGGCCACCCTGCGCAACGGGTTCGAGGCCAAGGCCCGTCTGGTGGCACCAGAGATCGGCGACATCATCGACACCACCGACCATTCGGCCGGCACCTCGCCGTTCTACTCACTGGCGGCACCCACCCGGCGTCTGAGCCCTCTGGAGCAGTCCCCGACCTGACGCCTGAGCTGGGGCAGGCAGATACACCCCTGGCTGAGCAATTGTGGACACGGGCATCTACGGTGTCAGGTGTGAAACCTGACACCATCCTCAAAGTCACCCTGCTCGTCGCCGCCTTCGCCAGCTTCCTGTTGAGCGTGACGCTCTACTTCCAGGCCGAAGACGGCGATCTCAGCGCCCGCCTCAACGGCGTGTACGTCGGCATCTGGGTGCCGTCCATCCTGGCCCTGGGTGCGCTCATCCTCAGTGGCGACCGAAAGAAGAACCCATGAGTGAAACCACCCTGTTCATCGCCGGCGCAGTGGTGACCGCCGTCGTGTTCACCGGCCTGTTCCTGTACCTGATGCTCACGTTCAGCAAGTACGCCGAGCGAAGCAGCGGCGGGACCGGCGACCTCAAGGACTAACCCGGACCGGTGCCCCGAACACGGTGTGCACCCCGGGTGAGTACATGAGGGCGACGTCGGGGGGGCCGTGTACCTTCAGGCCGGCTCCAGCCACCAGACCATCGTTGAGTCGGGTGAGCGTGGCGTCGTGCAACGTCCACGGCTCGTGATGGTTGGGCATCCACCACGTACGTCCCGCCAGCCGGGTGTGCAGCCCCCATCTGGCGGTGAGGAACACCGACAGGTCATCAGGTTGCCCGATGGGCTGGCCCACCTCGATGGCAATGTCACTGCGTAGCCCCCGTTGGGGCCAGCGCCGATACGTCGACCAACTGCGTTGCGCCCCGCTCACCGTGGCGCGCTGGCGTGCCCACGTGTAGCGCACCCCCACTGCCGCCCGGGCGATGAGTGCGATGAGCAGCCGACTGGTCTCGGCGCTGGCAAACACCACCCCATGCCGACCTTCGTCGTCCACCGAGTACAGCCGCACGTTGGTTTCCAAAAAGTCCCCGAAGTAGGGAACCCCGGGGGCGCCAAACACCGACGCCGATCGCATCTCGAACGGCACCAGGGCCACGAACGAATCCCCGTCAAAGGTGTCGGGCCGGGTTCCCGCCGGCATGAACGGGGCCACCACTGCCGGATGCACCCGCCAGTGGAGGAAGGCCACGTCACGCCAATCCTGGGCGAACAGCGCTGGACCGGCCAGCGGCGGCGGGTCAACAGCAAAGCCGGCGGGCAGCGCCATCAGGGTGTGGCGACCCAGAGGTTGTCGATGCCGCCGAACCGGTAGATGAACGCCGACATCTGGGCCCGGGTGACGGGGTCGGCGGGCCGGTACGGGTTGAGCACGGTGATGCCCTGGGCCAGCAGCCAGCACGCACCGGGTTGGGCGTAGGTGGGGATGGACGCTTCGTCGGCGAACCGGCATGACGACGGCGACGATGGCGACCCGGCCATGCGCCACAAAAACGCTGCCATCTGGTCCCGGGTGACCACATCATTTGGCCGGAACGGATTGGCGGTGGTGATGTTTTGTTCGTCCAGCCAGCACGCCGCCTCAGCGGCGTAGGTGGGAATGGACGCCTGGTCGGTGAACCCGCACGGGGTGACGGTGGCAGGAGACCCTGCCGTGCGCCACAAGAACGCTGCCATTTGGGCTCGGGTGACCAGTTCGGTGGGGTTGAAGATGGTGGTGCTGCCACCCCACCCGGTGGTGATGTTGCGCAATGCCAGCATGGCGGTGGGCTGGGCGAAGTACGTGCCGTCGGGAACGTCAGTGAACGGTGATTGTTGCGGGCCGGCCCCGGCGGTGACCTGCACCGATGCCGCCGACACCGCCGATACCCCACCGGCGTTGGAAGCCACCGCTGTGAACGTGTAGATCCCGTTGGGGTCAAGGCCGGTGATCCCACACGACCCGGCAGCCCCACCGGCCACACACGTTGCACCACCAGGTGTGGCCGTGACCAGGTGACTGGTCGGCACAGCACCCGACAACACAGGATCAATCGTCACCGTCACCGAACCCACCGACGGCACCACCAGCGGCGCCACCGGGGCCGCCGGAATCACAAACAACTCAGGGACGTAGGTGGCGATCCAGCCCAGGTAGGCAGTTACCCTCGTGTACACCCCCGGGAAATCCGCCAACCCGCAGGGTCGGTATCCCCAGCTGGCCAGCCCAGCCACGGCCCAGCCTGCGTTTTGGGTCACCAACAACGGCCCACCGCTGTCACCGGCACAGATGTCCACCGATGCCGTGGGGGCCAGCGGTACGTCGCCGACGGCGCACACCATGGTGGCCGGGACATAGAAAAAGACCCCCGACGGATTGTCGACAGTGTTGACATTGCGGCAGGTGGCCGAATCCGGCCCGGCGGCCACGGCCATATCTCCCTGGCGCAGGTAGGACGGGGTGAACCCGCCCTCGACCTCACCCCAACCCACGGCGCGGTCGCGGTACCCAACTCCAGGGTGGTGGCCGAAGCCGCCAGCGCCAGAGCCGGCACCGAGACGTTGCGCGACGGGTCGGCCAGCTGCAACAGGGCGACGTCGTTGCTGAACGAGGTGGTGGGGTCCCAGCCGGGATGAATGATGATTGCGGTCACCGTCTGACGGTCGGCCAACGTGACCAGCTCCAGATTGGGTTGGCCAACGGCGATCTCGATGTCAGCCGGGCTGCTCCAGAGGTCGACGCAGTGCGCTGCGGTCAACACCCAGCCCGGGGCGACGAGCGACCCGCCGCAGAACTGGCCCAGGGCGGCGTTGGGCTGAGTGGTCGACGCACGCAACAGCGGCACCATCCACGGGTAGTCATCGGGTGACGCAATCGGCTGCCCGTTCACGATCTGCGGTGACACCGTGCCATTGTCCAACGAGGCTGCTGCTGGCGAACCGGGGATCCCCAGCATGCCGAGCACCACAGCCATCACCGACAGTGCTGCCACGCCACGACGGCGGTGGCGCCCGAGTCGAAAACCACGCTCGGACTCAGAAGGTGTTGACACGGGCTGCACTCCACAAGCGTTGGGCTTGGGCCCCGGCGGGGACCAGCTCTCGATCGCCCAGACGCTACCGCAGGGTCAACACCAGTCCACCGCCGGGGCACGGGCTCACTTCGTCGAACCGGTGGCCACCGAAGGCAGCTCAGCGAATGTCAGGCAGGCCAGCGCACGGCTGACCGTCACACACGTCGTTGATCACCCCGTCGGTGGACAGGTAGTCGAACACCAGCGTGCGCAGGGCACTCAGCCTGGCTCCGGCTGCGTGGGGATCGGGGTACCCGGGGGTGGACGTGGGGCTGGTGTTGGATGTTGGTGGCGGCGGATTGCCGAAATCCCACACCAGCATGGCCGAGCCCTGATGGGGGAAGGTGGTGAGGGGGTCGATGCCCCAGAACGGGTCCACGTCGGGGCTGTTGCCGGTGGGACGGTTGGTGCCCAGTGCGGGCTGGCGCACCGGGATCCCCATGGTGCGGGCCATGACGTTGGACGTCACGTTGGCCACCGCCTCATCAGCCCAGGCCACAAACATCAGGATCTCCTTGGCCGGGGTGTTGGGGTAGGGGTCGCTGGTGACGTGGTGGGCGTAGCCGTTGGCTTCGGATCGATCCCACAGCATCTGGGCCACGTTCATGGCGATGGGACGGTCCATGGCGTCGGGGTACGACGACCGGACCGCCACCCCGAAAAGCTCGCCCAGGGCGCTGCGTTCGAGCAGGGTGGAGTAGTTCATGCCCGGCACGCCGAGCAGGGCCCGGGTGAAGTCCTGGGCCACCGCCATCAGGGCACCACCCATGATCCCGCCCTGGGAGTTGCCGTTGTAATACAACTCGTCCCGATCCATCACGCTGCGGTCCTGGTCGTCCTGGAAGCGCCGGATGGGTGGCCAGACCGTCAACGTGCTTCATCAGTCGACCCAGGTAGAGGAAATTGAGCAGGGCCTGTTGGCCGCGGTCGGCGAGCGTGGGAAACAGGCTGAGGTCACCGAGCAGTCCGATCACCGAGGACAGGTCGGGCCCCGACAGTCCCCACAGATCGGCGGCACACAGCGTCAGGTTGCCACCGGTGGCAGCCCAGTCGAAGCTGGTGCCGGTCACGATGTCCTGCCCGGTCTGCAACAGGCCATGCCCCGACAGCGCCATGGTGGCCAGGTTGTCGCCGCTGGCCTGCGGCGGGATCACGCACCAAAACGGCACCTGCAGGTCGGGCACCGTGGCGTTGCGCCTGGGGAGACCATCAGGCCCGAGGCTGAAGCGCGTGCCGGGTTCACCGCTGCCGGTCAGGTAGTTGGGCACCGTGAAGGTGCCCCGCACCCGGCGAATCCCGTTGACTACCCACACACCCCCGATGGTGGATCCTCGTCGCTGATCGGAGCGATGGTGAAGGCCGGAGCGTCGGTACCGAGGTCGGCAAATGCCTCGTCACGAATGTGCAACACCCGCTCGGACAGGCTTCGCTGGCTGGCCACGGTGAACTCCCACGCCAGGTAGAGGTCGGAGCGATCCACCCCGGCTTCGGCAAGGTCGTCGAACACCTGCTCGTGGCGTGCCCGTCGGGCCTCAACGGCCGCCGTCGGCGCCGGGGTGTCGTTGCGCAATGCCGCGAAGGCGGCCGAAGGCTCCAGCGGGTCGCCCGACGTGTCGACGAGGTTGCGCAGGCCCACCACGTAGCGCACGCCCTCGTCGAAGTTCACCGCCGGACGGATGTAGGTCACCTTGTCTCTGGCTGACGTGGCCCGGGCGTCAAGTTCAACCCAGTGGGGGTGGCGCTCACCGGTCACGGTGTTGATGATCACCACCGCTGATCCATCCGCCAGCGAGGCTCCCATGTCGGTCACCGGCGCAGCCCACGAGGCGGACAGGTCCACCGCCGGCAGATGCACCAGCAACGCCGACCCTGGGCTGAAACCGTCACTGCGGTTCTGGTCGGCGGGATTGACGCGCACGCCGTTGCGGCTGGCCGGGAGCGACGACGGATCGATGTTGATGCGCAGCCCGGTGTCGGTGGTGGGGTCGGCGACGGTGAAGTGATTCGACGGGAACGGCAGCATGCAGCTGCGGGGGTCCAGCACCTCGCAATCGAACTGCGCCGCCGACGGCACCGTGGCTTCGAAGGCCTCGGGGGTGGAGGCCAGTCGGTCCAAAAATGCCGCCATCTGGGCCCGGGTCACCGCGTCGCCGGGGGCGAACACCGCCGGGTTTCCCGCCACCCCGGTGGTGATGCCCTTGATCTTGAGCCAGCACGCCGACGTGGCAAAGAACGACCCCGGCGGAACGTCACGCAGGCCGCACGATCCCACGGTCTGGGCCTGCACCGCCGGCGACCCACCCAGACGCCACAGGAATGCCGCCATCTGGGCCCGGGTCACCGGCTCGGCGGGTGCGAACACCCTCGAGTCGCCGTTCACCCCGGTGGTGATGCCCTCGGCCTTGAGCCAGCAGGCGGCTTCGGCAAAGTCGGACGCCGGATTGACGTCGGTGAGGCTGCAACTGGTGGCCGCTGCGGGCTCTGTCCATGAGACGCCACAAAAACAGCGCCATCTGGGCCCGGGTGACCACACGCGCCGGGCCGTAGCGGGGCGGGTTGGTGCTGACGCCACGGGTGATGCCGTTGGCCAGCAACCAGTCGACGGCATCGCGGTAGTAGGCGCCGGCCGGGATGTCGCCAAATTGCGGCGCGGTGTCGTGAGCAGTGGCCACATCACCGGGCCGCTGCCTTCACTGGGCTGGCTGCCTTCACCGGGCTCGCTGCCGGCATTCAGCCGGTCGGCGTCGGCTGACTCCACCACGACCCCACCCGACGATGCCGCCGCACCGCCATCGAGACCCACCAGGGGCACAACGGTGGCCACCAGTGCCACCACCGCCACCATTGCGATCCGTTGCCAGCGACGGCGCCTTGGCGCCAGACGTCCTGTGTTGGCGAACGTCGTCATGCCAGGCCCGGCAGCAGAGGACGCGGCAGCAGAGGGCGGCATCAGGAGGGCGGCACTGGCGTGTTGTTGCGATGACCGTCCCATCGCTGCGCCGTCGTCGTGTCCGGTCATCCCCATCATCCCCCCGAAACATCTGTGTGACATCAGACACTAATGCGTCACGCATCGGGCGGTACTGCGCCCGAATCCAGGAGGACGCAGCGCCGTACGGTCAGGCGCTCAGCGCTCGGTCAGAGCAGCCGCACACGGGCGCCTGGCACTGCGTGATTCCCTCGGGCGTCAGGTATCGATGTCGGCCACGACACAGAAATGGTCCGAGGGCCACACGCCATCGATGGGTTCGGTGCCGGCAAGGTGGCAGGCAGCCACATGCCCGGCGTTGCGGCGGCGGGGCCACCCCACCATGACGTAATCGAGTCGTCGGTCTGGGGTAGGCAGCACGCTTGGGCACGAGGGGGTTGGCCGCCGACCACGTTGCTCCCGCCCGGCGTTGCCGGCCGCCTCCCAGGCGTCGATGAACACCAGACCGTCCACCAGGGGCACTGAGGCCCCAGTGAGGCTGCGCACTTCGTCTGACCAGGGCACGGCATTGAGGTCACCGGCCAGCACCGCCGGCAACTGGGTGGACCGGGTCAGTCGGTCGCCGAGCACGTCCACCACCGTGGCGGCCAGGTGGGTGAGTTGGGCGTGGCGAGTCGCCGACCGGTCGAGCCCATGTTCGAGGTGGGTGCCCACCACCACGAAATCCCCACCCTGGTCGTCGGGTCGCAGCACCCGAACCACGATGGCGTGACGCCAGGTGGGCTCGCCGTGTTCATCGTGCAGCGACCGGGCCACCTCGATGGCCAGCGGCCAGCGCGACATCACGGCGTTGACCACCCAATAGGGGGCATTGGGGTAGCGGTCGAAGCCGGCCAGGTCGGCAGCGGTCACCGCATACATGCCCAACTCTCCGGCCAGCACGTCGGCCTGGGTGGCGCCGCCCGGCTCCACCCACGACTCCTGCAGGGTCACCACATCGGGGTCCAGCCCATCGAGCACACGCACAATGGCGCCCTGTCGGTCCTGCCATTGCCCGACCCGCCCCTGAATGTTCCACGTCACGACCCGCACCCCACCACACTGCCCCAGCGGTCGCACCCCATGTCGGACCCGGGCGCAACCCGGGAGACTAGCGCTGCGGGCGCTGCGTGGGCGCTGCGTGATCAGCGAGGGTGTTCGGCGAACCAGCGGGCAAGCTCGACAAAGCCGGCGTCGAGACCCACCGCCGGTTCCCACCCCAGCGCCTCGCATGCCTGACGTTGGTCGAACCAGTGGGCAACGGTGAGCTGACGGGCAGCAAAGTGGGTGAGCGGCGGTTCACTGCCGGGCCAGGCCGCACCCACCACGGCGCCAGCGATGCTGGCCACCATGCCCGGGGTGCTCCGCCACGACGGCTCCACACCCGCTGCGATGAGGATGGAGGCGACAAGGTCACGCACCGGCCGGGGCTCCCCACCAGAAACCACCCACGCCCGACCCACGGCCCGGTGACCGGCGTCGGCGGTGGCATCCAGGCCAGCCACGATGGCATCGGCAGCATCGGTGACATAGGTGGAGTCCACCAGTGCCGCGCCGCCGCGCGGCAACGCCAGTCGCCCGGCAACGGCCCGGTCCACGATCCGGCCCACCAGCTGGGTGTCGCCGGGACCCCACACCAGGTGGGGACGCAGCACCACGGTGGGCACGATGGACGTCGACAGCACCATGCGCTCGGCGATGGCCTTGGAACGTGCGTAGCCGTCACGTCCGGAGTACCTGGCCGGCTCGGCGTCGGGGCCCATGGCCGGACTGTTGTCGAACGCCACCGACGGGGTGGAGATGTGCACCAGCCGGCCGCACCCGGCGGCGGCGGCCACCACATTGGCTGAGCCACCGATGTTGACGTCCACAAAGCGCTGCCATCGGGCTCTCGGGGCCACCAGGGCGGCCAGATGCACGATGGCGTCGTGACCATCGGCGGCCCGGCGGACGGCGTCGGCATCGGTGATGTCGGCCGACACGTCACGCAACCCGGTGTCGCTCGGCCGACGCTGCAGGCAGGTGACGTCATCGCCGCGCCTGGCGAGGCTGGTGGCAACCGTTGCACCCAGCAGGCTGGTGGCCCCGGTGACCAGTACCCGCATGTCAGCGACCGGCCAGCAGCCCGGCAGCAGAGGCAGCCAGTGCCACCCGATCCACCTTGGTGCGGTGACGGATATCCACCGGCAGACGACCAGTGAGCACTGCGGCCACCGGAGCACTGCACGCGGCGCGCACCGCTGCGGTGGTGGCCAGGTCGGCCAGGGCCAGGTTGGCATCGGCGTCAACCACCACCACCAGCGCCTGGGTGCCAGCAGGACCCACACCCACCGCAGCCACCGACTGACCGGTGGCCGCCAACACCTCGTGTTCGGGCACCACACACGGCAGCGGTCCGGCTGCCGGGGTGATGAGGTGGACCACGCGACCCAGCTGGAACAGGCGGCCGTCGGCATCGAGGTACCCGACATCACCGGTGCGGTGGAACATGGTGCCGTCGATGGCCACAGTGGCATCACGGGTCAGTCCCCAACGCCGGTCGTACCCCGCACGCATCCACGCCGCCGACACCAGGATCTCACCCCATGTCGTCGACAGTTTGCCGGGGTCGTCGACATCGGTGATGACGATGTCCACACCGTCCAGCGGTCGACCGGTGCAGGTACCGCCGTACGGGCCGGTGGCCGCCGGTGTGGTGCCATCGGTGAGCGGCATGGCCTCGGTCATGCCATACGGAGCCCGCACGTCAGCACCCGTGATGGTCTCGACAGCGCTGACAAGTTCGGGCGGTACCGGTGCCCCGGCCAGCATGATGAGCTGCATCGGCACGCTCCGCCCACCGGCGGTGTCGACCACCCGCTGGGCGGCCGCCGGTGACAACCACGCCGTGGTGGTGTCGGCGCTGGCAGCGACAAAGGCATCGAAGTCCAGGGCCCCAGGGGTGACGTCGGCAGGCAGGCTGCAGGTCAGACCGAGGGCCGGACCGACCAGGGTGAACGGGGCGAACGAGGTGGTGAACGCCCCCATGGGGAACTGCCCCAGCACCACGTCACGCTGGGCGGCCAACGCACCGTGGGTGTACACCACCGGCTTGGCCGGCCCGGTGGCACCCGAGGTGTGCACCACGGCTGCGGGTGCTTCAGGATGCAGAGTGGGCAGGGCCTGATCGGAACGGGCCTCATCACGATGGGCCTCATCACGATGGGCCTGACCGGAATCGACGTGCCCCGGGGCCGCCGGCACAACCATGTGCCGGGCACCGGGGGTGAGACCCACGACTCGCGCCAGCCGGGTCGTGCGGGAGGTGCCGATCGCCCACTGCACGGTGGCAGCCCGCATGAGCCGTCGCATGGGGCGCAGGCCGATCTGGGCATCCACGGCCACCACCACTCCCCCAGCCAGCCAGATGCCGTAGGCGGCAGCCAGGCAGTCGGCGCTGGGCGGCACCAGCAGCGCCACCCGATCGCCAGGGGTGAGGCCGTCGGCCACCAGCCGCGAGGCGATGTGGTGGGCGTGGTCGAACAGCTGTTGCCACGACCGGGTCCCGCCCGGACCCCGATAGGCCACCGACGTGTCGGTGCTGCGATCCACCAACCCGCTGGTCACCGAGGCAAACCCTGCAGCCGACGTCGACGATGCCGGTGGGGACGATGCCGGCGGGGACGATGCCGGCGGGGACGATGCCGGTGGGGACGCCGTCAGCGACCCTTGATCCTTTGCCGTGACGGGTTCGCCACCGGTGTCTGGACGTTCGCCAGCTGGCAGTGCGGATTCGCCGAGGTCGGGCACCGTGTCCAGCAACCAGGTCCAGGCCACGTCGGCCACCGGGGCGTCGAGGGTGACCAGGTGGGCGGCGGCAGGGAACACCTGAATCTGGGCCTGGGGCACACGATCGACGAGATCGGCCAGGAACCGGTGGTGAAACACGGGGTCACGACCACCCCACGCCAACAGCACCGGATAGGTCACCGAGTCGAGATCCCGGGCCACCTGCTGGAGGGTGATCCATGAGCGGTCGGCAGGACCCACGGGGATGTCAGCGACAAACTCGGCCACCGCATGCCGACGTTCCCGGCCCCGGTACGGCGCCCGCAGCGCATCACGATGCACAGGATCGGTCATGCGGGCGGTGCCGCCCACAAACGCCGGGGTGCGCTCGCATCCAAACGTTGCCGCCGAGCGGGCCAGTGCGATGAGCGGTGGCATGCGCACACCATCGGGAAGCCCAACAGCGGTGTTGGTGAGAACAAGGGCCCGACAGTCGAGCTGGGCGGCAGCACCGATGGTGACCGGACCACCCCAGTCGTGGGCGGCCATCACCACCGGGCCGGCAGTGTGCTGACGGACAAACGCCACCAGTTCGCTGATGCGCTCGGCCAGGATGCGCGGCGTACCCCGACCAGAAAACCCCATGCCGGTCTGGTCCACGGCCACCACCCGCCACCCCGCCGGCGCCTGGGCCACAAAGTCCTTCCAGATGTACGACCACGTGGGATTGCCGTGGGTGCACACCAGCGTGCCACGCACCGGGTCGGCGCCATTGTCGAGGATGTGCCATCGCACGGCGGTGCCGTCAGAGGTCGTGAAGTCCACCAGGCGCGACCACGTCGGATCCAGGCCCCAGTCCCGCATCTGGGCGGCGGTGGGCCCGTGGGCCTGGGCGATCACCAGACCAGTTCGGCGATGGAGCAGTTCAGCCCCGACCCGATGCCACACAACAGGATCCGGTCGCCCGAATGCAGGTCACCCGACACCATCGACAGTGTGTAGGGCAGGGCGGCAGGGCCCATGTTGCCCAAGGTGGGGTAGGTGAGCGGGACAAGCGCCGGGTCGATGTCCATCAGCTCGCACATCTTGGCGGTGTGCACCGCCGACACCTGGTGCATCACGTAGGTGTCGCAGTCACGCCACTTCCATCCCTCGGCCTCGGCGGCCGCCACGGTCTCAGAAGCCAACTCGAGGCCGGCGGCCAGCAGGGCGGCGGTGTCGGTGCGCATGCTCTCGAGGTCACCCACGCACAGGTCGTTGTGCTGGGTGGCGGCGCGCGACACGCTGCCCATGAACGCGTGACCGTCGGTGCGGGGCGACCCCATCACCATGGCTGCAGCTCCCGAACCCAGGGTGAGGGTGGCGAAATTGGCGAACACGTCGGCGGTGGTGGCCTCGGGAGATGACAGCCGGGCCAGAGTGTGCTGCTGGGGCTGGCGGCTGCCCTCGCCGTCCACGATGAGCACGTTTCGGGCGTTGCCGGTTTCGATGGCCATGGCGGCGGTGTCCATGGCGTTGACGAACCCCAGACAGGCGTTGCCCAGGTCGAAGTTGCGGCATGCCGACGACAGGCCCAGATGGTTGTGCACCGCACACGCCACCGACGGCTCCAGGTTGTGTTTGCACACCGACGTGGAAATCAGCAGGTCGATGTCTTCGGGTTGCAGCCCGGCGGCCTCGATGGCCCGACGGCCGGCTATGGCGGCAGCCTCGTCGAAGGTCGTCCCCTCGGGCCACCAGCGGCGCTCCACGATGCCGGCCAGATCGGCCAGCAAGCCAGCGCGGATGCCACAGCGTTCGTAGGTGTCAGCGAGTTGCTCGTCGATCCACGCCGATGTCACCACCTCGGGGGCCTCGGCATGGGCCACGGACAGGACATGGGTGTTGGAAAATCGCATGAAGGCCCCAGCCTACGGCACCCCCGCCTGATTCACCGACGGCAGGACACAAAACGTGCCACCGCCAGCGTTCAACCAGGCCTGGAAAGGACCGTCACCATGAACCCGCCAGCGAGGTCGTCACCGGCGGCAGCCATGTCACGAAAGCGCTGGGCGTCACGGTGCGAGTGGTCGGGGTCATCCCGGGTGATCTGCACCCATTGGCTCGGTTCGACACTGGCGTTCATAAGGTCTCCCGGTGGTCCCGGGGTCGAACCTACCCGCCCAGCCGCCACCAACTACCCCACGGCCACCAACAGGTGGTGCAGGCCCGACGACCGCCCCGACGGGTTGGCCAACGCCGTGGTGAACGCCTGCGGTGAACCCACCACAGTGACGGCATGCTTGGCCCGGGTGATGGCGGTGTAGACGAGTTCACGGGTGAGCAGGGGCGAACCCTGCTGCGGCAGCACCACCACCACCTGGTCGGCATACTCCGAGCCCTGGCTCTTGTGGACGGTCATGGCATAGGCCCGCTCCACCGGAGGGAGTTCGGCCGGCGTCAGCGACACCAGACCCTGTCGGGCGGCGAACAGCACACGGATCCCGTCGTGGGTGCGCACCACGAGGCCGATGTCACCGTTGTCGAGCCCGACGCGCGGTGAGTTGACCGTCACCAGCAGGGCTCGACCCACCTCGATGATGCGGTCGGGGTGCAACCCGAGGTGTTCGTCGATCACGTCGTTGAAGTGCTCCACTCCAAACGGACCGCGTCGGGCGCCGCACAGCACCCTGCTGCCAGCAAGGATGGCGAGCGCCTCAACGTGCTTGCCACCATCAAGCGACCGGGCGCCGTCGCACACCGCCACGTACGCGCCCAGGACCGGGGCGACAACGTCAGCGGGGGGCCACTGGCCGTCGGGCAGTTCCACCAAAGTGAGACGTTCGTCGTCACTGGCGCGCATCATGTCCACAGACTCGGGCGCACCGTCTCGCACCAAAGGTGCCAGGTCGGCGATGGGGTTGCCCTCGGCCACCCGGTACACCTTGCGCAGCTGGTGGACATGACCGCCCAACACCGACTCAGCCAACGTCAGGTCACGCAGCACGCTGCCGGACTCAACACTTTCGAGCTGGGCCTCGTCGCCCACAAGCAAGACCCGGGCACCGAGACGAACCGCCTCGAGCAGGCGGGCCATGAGTTGCAGCGACACCATGGACGTTTCATCCACGATGATCAGGTCATGGGCCAGCGGTCGGTTGGCATGGTGGGCAAAGCGGGTGTCCATCCCCGCAGCACGCCCAAGCAGGCGGTGGATGGTGACCGGCTCCACTGCCGCCAGGGCGTCGAGCACCTCGGGGGTGACACCGGCAAGCGCATCGGTATCGGCATCGGCAGGCGATCCGGTGGCCTGGAGTGCGGCAGTGCGGGCGACGTCCTCGGCGTGACCGTCGACGAAGTCACGCAGCATCTCGCTGGCACGGGTGGCGGCCTTGCCGGTGGGGGCACACACCGCCACGGTGACATCGTCCCCGGCGGCATGGGCGGCCACGAGATAGGCCAGCAGGCAGCGGGTGAGCGTGTGGGTCTTGCCGGTGCCCGGCCCGCCCGTCAGCACGTTGAACGACTGGGTCAGCACGGCCCGGCCCACCTGGTTTTGGGCCGTGTCATCCCCGTCGGTGGGCAGCACGGCATCCACGAAGGCCAGCGCCTCGGCGCTGGGTGGTGGCGGAGCCGAAGCGGCCAACGCCGTCACCCGTTCAGCCACCGACAGCTCGTCGACGAACTGGCGTTGGGCGTACAACAAGGTGCCCCACAGCACCAGGGGTCGGCCGTCGGCCAGGGCATCGGCCGACGAGCCCGGGTGGTCGGCGTCCACGACGCGCACCACCTGGTGGGCCCCGTGCAACGCAGCACGCAGATCGCTGCCGGGTGGCAACGCCGGCGGCTGCCAGTCTGATCCCGACCGGCGCACCGCAGCGTCGAGCATGGAACCAACGTCGTCGGTGTTCACGCAGGCATGGCCGGTGCGGTGAGCCCACACCGCAAGCGCGGCGGCCAGCAGCACGGCGTCATTGGTGACACCGGCGTGGCGCTCCAGCAGGCTGGCCACCGCCCGCTCGGCACCACCGAACAGACCATGGCCGGTGACCGGGTCATGGGCCAGTGGGGCAAGTACGGACGCGGCGTTGGTCATCACATGTCCCCCAGGTAGTTGCTGGCTTCCAGCACCAGGGCGCTCGGGGGTCGCCAGGCGAACACCCCGTTGCGCACACCGTCGATCACCGGGGTGTCGGGGCCGGTCATGCCGCGCACAAACAGGTAGCACGACGGCCCCAGGTGGGTGTCGATGTCGTAGCCATCCAGGCGCAGCGACAGCATGCGGTGCAGCGCAACGCTGTACACCAGCGCCTGCACCGGATAGTCGTGATGGACCATCTCGGCGTGCATGGCGTCGGTGGCGTAGGCGGCGACCACCGGGTTGGCACGGTCGTGCAGGGTGTTGGTCTTGTGGTCGGCCAGGGCGTAGGTCCACCCGTGGGCTGCCGGCACCCGAAGCACGAGGTCGATGCTGCCGGTCATCAGCCCGGCAAAGTCGAGACCGCCGGTGTCGTCGGCCAGACGGGCGAAATGGTCGGTGAACGGTGAGTCGTGCGCCGCCGCCAATTCGAACAGGCCCCGCACCGCCATCGATGTGCGACCGTCACCAAGGGGGAAATGAAACGACAGTTCCGGGATCCGGTCGCCAGCCCGCACGCCGCAAAGCGGGATCCCACCCAAGGCGTCGATGGGTGTGCGCAGGGCGTCGGCCAACCCGGCAACAAGGTCGTCGGTGTCGATGTCATCGGCGTCGGCATACGAGGTGGCGGCAACGGCCCGACGCAGTTCGTCGTCGAGGGGGTCGGCGGCAAAATCGGTGACCTCCAGGATCTCGTGCACCCAACTGCCAAAGAACCTGCCGCCGCCCATGCCCAGCAATCTGCCGGTCAGTGGTTCGTCCATGTGATCCTGCGGGGCGACGAGGTCGATGCCGGGTGCATCGGTGTCGGGTTCGTCGAAACCACCGCCGGTGATGCCGTCGTCGTCGCCATGGGCCGCCGACGTCAACGATGAGTACGACCACCGGTACCAGGCCGGGTTGGCGACGTGTGCACGGGTGAATTCGGCGGGCACAAACGCGGCGGAGTCGCCGCCCGTTGCGAGCTCGATGCGTGAAGGCTCCACCACCTCGGGAATCTTCCGGAGTTCGAAGCCCGACTCAAGCTGGCCCGACCCAGGATGGCCCAGACCCAAGACGGTTCACCAGGTCCGTGAACACGGCCTCGGTTTCCTCGTCGCTGGGGTTGCGGGGGGTGGCGTGGAGGTCGGTGGTGTCGCCGAACAGCACACGTCCCAACGGACCCTTGTTGGCACCGCGGGTTTGTGCCCACCACACAACGAGCTGGTGCTGGGCACGGGTGAACGCCACGTACAACAGACGCAGGTCATCGCCGGCGACCTCCACCTCGGCCAGCGCCCCACGCTGTTTGGGCCCAAAACCGTCAACATCCCACGGCACACCCGGGGCAGCATCCACCATGCGCGTCAGATCCCCGTCGTGGTCCTCTGACCACGAATAGGGCTGGGAGGACCTCGGGGCCTTGGGGTAGGGCACCAGCACCACCGGGTACTCCAGACCCTTGGACGAATGGATGGTGGTGATCTGCACTGCCTTGGCGTCACTGTCGACTCGCCGTATCTCGTGGTCGGCCGCGCTGCGGTTGGCCACCAGGCTGTCGAGGGCGTCACGCACAACGGCTGCGGGCTGGTTGCGGCCGTCAAGGCTGGCATGGAGCAGTTCAACAACATGTTCGAGGTCGGTGAGTCTGCGCTCGGCTTCACCGGTGCGGGCAATGGCCAGCAGCACGTCGGCCTCGGTGCGCAGCTGTTGGAAAAACCCCATCACCCCGAGATCCTCGAGGTCCACGGCCCACCCCAGACACCGGGTCTGCATGTCCTCCACCCAGGCGTCGTCGAACAGCAGGTGCAAGGGCTCGTCCACGAACCAGCCCACTGCCAAGGCCCGGACCCGGCGGGCGTCACGATGATCGGCCAGCGCCGCCAGCAGGATGCGCAGCTGCTCCACCACGTCGGTGTCGAGCACGTTGCCGATGCGGCTGCGCACCACCGGAATGTTTCGCGCCTCGAGCTCATTGGCAATGGGCTCGGCGTCGTCATGGCTGCGCACCAGCACGCAGATGTCGCCGGGCTGCACCTGGCGGGGCTGCCCCGATCCCGACCGGGGATGGATCAGCCCATCGGTGAGCAGGTCCACCACATGGTTGGCCAGGTCGGCGGCGATGATGCGGACGGGCCAGCGGCGCCAGCAGGTCAGGGGGGTTGCCATTTTTGGAGGGTCGGCGGAGATCGATGGATGACGAGGCAGCCACCGCAATTGCACGGGTGCCCCGGCGCCGGTGAGTCGTTGGTCAACGTCACTGGCAGGGGTGTCCACCTCCACGTAGCCGATGTTGGCGTCACCAAAGGTCTTGCCCGCCAACCACGAGTTGAGCACCGCCACCAACGCCGGGTCCGATCGCCAATTGCGCCGCATCTGGCGGGTGGCCATGCGGGGGTCGGCGGCGAACTGGAGGTAGGCGGCGATGTCGGCACCGCGGAATCGGTAGATGGCCTGCTTGGGATCAGCCACCGTGATCAGGGCCAGAAACGGGTCGTCGGGGCCGGCGCTTGGAGCGAACGTGGTGGAAAACAGTTTCCACATGGCGTTGTCGGTGTCCTGGAACTCGTCGATGAGGGCCAGGCGGTAACGCTTGCGCAGCGTGGCCTGCAGGCCGGCACCGAGGTCACCGTCGCCGAGCAACCGCACCAGTTCGACGATGAGGTCGTCGAAACCCAGCACGCCACTGGCGATCCGGGTGGCCCGGATGCGCTCAATGAGCTGGCTGACCAGCACCGACCAACGTCGGGCCATGGCAGTGGCATCGCCGCTTGCATCGGGGGCGGCATCGCCAGGACATCGCCTTGCATCGGTGGCAGCGGCGGCGGGCTCAGCGTCGTTGTCGGCTGTCGGTGCGGGATGGGCCGACAGATTGCCGGACAGTTCCTTGAGGACCTTGTGCAGGTCGGCCTCGACCTTGTCAGGGCTGCGTTCACTGGTCGCGGCCAGGATGTCGGGATCGGCGGCCAGAAGGGAAACCAGTTCGTCACGCAACAGCTGGCTGGTGATGCGGGAGTTGTCCTCGGCCAACTCCGCAGAAGCCAGGTCACCGGCACCCAGACCCACCTCGGCCAAAGCCCGCTGGAAGAACCCGTGAATGGTGGTGATCGTGGCGGCGTCGATGGTGACCATGGCGGTCTCGAGACGACGCCGGTACACCTCACGCTCGGCGTCGCTGCACGCAGCGATGCGGGCCATCCACGGTGGGGTGCCATCGGGAACGGTGTCGGCCATCAGCACGGCCAGAACGTGGGCCAGCTGTTGGCGGGTCTTCTCGCGCATCTCGGCGGCGGCTGCCCGGGTGAACGTGACCATGAGCAGTTGCTCGGTGCGCAGGTCCTGCTCCACCACGTAGCGGGCCACCAGGGCGGTGAGGGCGTAGGTCTTGCCGGTTCCGGCACTGGCCTCCAGCAACAGCCAGCCCGACGGCAGGTCGCCATCGAGGTCGAAGTCGGCGACACCGGTCATGACGAACCCTTTGCACAGAGAGGCTTTTTGGGGTTGGCCGGTGCCGTCACCTCGACGGTGGCACAGAACGTACCCACCAGCGTTGCGGCGTAGGCACTGGCCCGATCAGGCGCAGAGGCAAGTCCGTCATCGATCTGTGCGATGAGGTCGTGGGTCCGCATGGCCATGACGTCGGGGTCATCACCAAACAGCACCTTCACCGTCGGCCGTTTCAGATCGACCTTCAGGTCGTCGTCCGACGGATCAAACAAGCCATTGGTGACCGACCACGACGACCGCTCGAACAGGGGGATGGCCGACCGCAAGCCCCGTTGCCGCATGTCGAGGGCAAACGCCAGCGCCGCCGTGGCTGACACCACCCGATCGCTGGGCGTGTCCCCAACCATGACGAACCGGTCGCACACCGCCGGACGGAGCTTGCCGTCTTTGTCGGCAGCCCAGTTCAGCGCCACGATCACCGACTCCCACGCCACGTCGGGTCGGGCCAACGTTGCGGCCGCCAGCCGCAACCACGCTGCCAGCCGGTGACGGGGATGCCACCTGGAATAGGCCATGGTGACCAACTGGTGACCGCACACGTCGATGGTGTCGACGATGGCCCGGCCGTTCACGGTGGTGGCGACCTCCACCGAGTCGGTGACCGCATGGGCAACACCGGGTACGGCGAACAGACGGTCGACTGAGGCGGACAGACCGGTGAGGAACTGGGCACGCAACCCACCCGGCGGCAGACCGCCGGCGATGGAACGCAGATGGAGCCAGTCGTCGATGTTGACCCCGGACCGACGGGCGGTGACCAACTCGGCACCGAGGATGCGTTCGGCCAGAGTGCCGGGCCACAAGGTGACGTCCTCAGACAACCTCGTCGTGCTGGCCGGGCAGGGTGATGCCCAACTGGGTCCGCAGGTACACATCTGACGGGCGCCGCACGGCGTCGATGAGCTCAGCGGTGGAGAGCGCGTTGTCTGCGTCGGGGTCGGGGGCGTCGAGCAGCACTGGCCAGGCGATGGGTGTGGGGCCGGCCAGTCCGGCCCGACGCACCTCAGCGGCCACGGCGGCGGCCGTGGGATCAAACGTCCACGCCCCGCCAGCAAACACCCCAGCGTTTTTGACCGGGTCGTCGCCGTCGTGGCCAAAGTTGACCGGGTCGGCGGCCTGTCGGGCATGACTGACCACCAGTGGACGCGTGCCGGGATCGACCGGGCTCGATGACAGGGGGTCGGCCAGAACCGAGGCCACGGTGTCGGCCAACTCTTCGAGGGCGATGGCCAGCGGGATTCGCTTGTTGTTGGTGACGTCGTACCCGTTGCAGGTGATGACCAGGGCGTCGGTGGCTGCGCACACGGTGGTGAGCAGCCCCAGGCGCTGCTCGGCGTGCAGGTCGCGCTCGCCGATGCGGGGGTCGAGGGCCAGGATGTCGTCGCCGTCGTTGCTCCCGGACCGAAAGGCGTCGTGGTCAAAGCCGAGGATCGCCACAATGCGTGCCGGCACCCCGCGCAACCGGGTGAGCGACGCCACCCGAATGACGTCACCCCACTGACGTGACCTGGAGTGAATCCCGTCCAGACCAGACGCCACCCACGACCGGATCTCAGACACCCCCAGCAGTGCCCCACCTGCAGCCGGGGCGTTGGCCCGCAGTTGGGCCACCACGGCCGTGGCGTCATTGAGTTGGCGTTGGTGGTCAGGGTCGACGGCCACGAACGAACCGATGGCGTCGGTCAGGATGTCGGCCCAGCCGTCAGCGTCGTGGGGGCTGCGACACCTGCGGGCCAACGCGTCGAGGGCGTCCACTACGTCGGCAAGCCTCCCCAAGGTGTCGATGTCACTCCCCCCGAGGTCGTCAAAGGGCACGACACCGTCGGGTGCCTCACGCATCTGTGGCGCCTGCACGAGCACCCCGGCCGCCAGCCGGTCCAGTCCCTGACGCCAGGTGCCGTCATCGAACCCCTCGGGGTAGTTCCACGGGGCTTCGCCGCGGTGGTCGGCATCAATCCCCCACCGGGTGTCGAGGTCGTCGAGCCAACCGGAGATGGTGTCGAGGTCGTCGTCAGTGATGCCGAACCGGCGACGCACCGGGGCCCTGGTGAGCAGACTGCGGACCTCACTGGCCGAAAGACGCCCACCCACGGCGGCCAGCAACGCGTCGAGGGTGTCGGCCACTGCGGTGGCTGTGGCCGACGACGTGTCGATGATTTCCACCGGCAGACCCACACCACCGTTGTTGGCGGCCAGCACCGGGCCGATGAGTGGGGCGAAGACCTCCAGATTGGGGCAGATCACGACAATGTCACGGGGGGTGAGGGTGGGATCGTCGTTCATGAGGTGCAGCAAGGCGTCGCGCAGCACCTCGACCTGACGGCTGGGGCCATGACACTGGTGAATCTGGATGCTGCCGTCACAGCGGGCCAGCACCTCGGCTGTGGCGGACTCGCTGACCGGGGTCACGGTGGCATCGCTGGCGATGGATGCCTGCACCCGCTCCAGCACCGAGTGCCCGTGGTGGCTGGAGACCACGGTGAGCTCGCCTGGCAGGGTGCCCAGCAATGCCACCGCCTCGGCCCCTGACACCCCCCACGACCTCACCAGCGGGTGGGTGAGTGACACCGACACATCGATCTCGCGGCGGCTGCGGCCGGCGGTGGCGTCGAGACCCAGGGCCAGTCCGGTGATGCCGGCCACCGCTGCTGGCGCCGGGAACACACCGAACACGGCGATGTCGGCGTCGTCACCCAACGCCGCCAGACCGTTGAGCAATCCGACCATGGCGGTGGAGAACTGTTCGAGGCCGAAGATCGACAGTCGGGCCGACAGCGTTCCAGGCTGCAGATGCTCGCTTGCATCGAGGAACCGTTCGCCCGGCGACGGCCCCAGCTGCGCACGCAGCACCTGCCACAGCTCCATCTGCCAGCGGTAGGCCTCGGCAAGGGGCTCGCCTGGCTGGGCATCGCCCTCCATCAGGCGATGCCAGTGCCGCAGGAGATCGGGACGGTGCACGCCGTAGCGGTCGAACAGCTCGGCGATTCGTTGGGCCAGCGACAGCGGGCGCTTGGACTCGTCAAAGCGCGGGGCGGAGGCGGCGTGCGAGTCCAGCAATCCCAGAATGGTCCAGCCCAGCTGCTGCGGGTCCCAGGGATCGTTGACGGTGGCGCCGGTTGCAGCGATGCGCCGGTTGAAGTCGGCGGGGAACCAGAACTCCACATTGGTGCAGATGCCCGCACCGCCGTGCTCGGGAACCAGCAGCGTCCCGAGTTGCTCCAACAGCCAGTCACGCTGACCTACCGAGGGCACCACCACGATGTCGGGGGTGAACGGATCTGGCTGGGCAACGCGCAGCCGCTCTGCCAACTGGGGCAACAGCACCCGGGTTGATTGCGCCACGCTGACCTGAATTCCACGTTCCCCCACTGCCGGTCGTCAGTGCCCCAGCCCGGGGTCACTCAAGCAATGTAGTGGTGGGGTGTGACACCCAACCCGCCAGTGATGGCGTTGTGAGCCGGCAGGCAGGCCTGTTCAGGTCGACAGTTCAGGTCGACTGTTCAGGTGGCGCCGGAAACCGACTTTCATTGCGGTCCACCTTGGCGTTGGCTTCGGCAACAAGATCCACACCCAGTACGTCGGCCAGCCTGGCCAGATAGATGAGCACGTCGGCGCACTCGTCACGCACCGCCGCCGCCAGCTGGGGGTCGTCCATCACCGCTGCCGACTGCCCGGGGGTGAGCCACTGGAAGATCTCGAGCAACTCGCCGGCTTCCACGGTGAGCGCTGCTGCCAGGTTCTTGGGATTGTGGAACTGCTCCCAGTCCCGGCGGCGGGCGAAATCTGCCAAGCGGGCCTGCAGGTCGTCGAACTCAGACATGGCCGTCACCCTGCCATGGAGCCATCGGCGTCATCGTTCAATTCTCGAGCGCACGAAGTTCTCGGTTTCGGGGTCCTCGAAATAGATCGAGCAACTCTTCATCCCCCGGGTCAGCAGCACCCGGTAGGTATGGGCCACCAGCCTGGCGAACCGGTCGGGATCCTTTTTCACCCCGATGCGAGCCTGGCTGTCCTTGTTGAACTCGGGTTGCACCACCCATCCCTGCCGGGCCCGCCACACCAGATCACGCCCCCAGATCACCCCCACATGGTCGAACTCGAACCCCTGGGCCGTGTACACGCACCCCACCTGGTTGAGCCCGCCGGGCTCGGTGGCCCAGAAATGGCTCTGCGGAATACCGGGGGCCAGTTTGCGGGTGTCGGGCCGGGCGTTCCACGGCATGGCCCACTCCCCGATCACCACGTCGGGCACCAAAGTGCCGTCGGGGTTGGGGTCACTCCACGGCCAGCAGTAGCCGGCGACCAGACGTGCGGTGTCGCCGGTGGCGTTGGCGGCCCGGATCACCGCTTCCAGGTCGGCGGGTGAGTCCATGACCTCGACGGCGAACGGGTCGTCGGCCCGCCACAGCACCTGGGTGGTGCGATCCACCTCGAGGGTGTTGTCCACCCATTGGATGAAGCTGTCGGACCCGCCACAGCGGAACTGGGCCTCGAGTACGTGCTCCACCACGTCGGCACCCAGCGCCACAGCGGCGTCGCGGATGAGGTCGGTGGATCCCTGCTCGCCGGGGCGCACCACCTGGTGATCATCGATGAAAAACACCGACACCTTGGCGGCGCTGATGAGTTCGTCCACCTGGGATCGATCGCTGCGTTCGGTCTTGCGGGTCCAGCGGCTGTTGGACGTGGCCCTGATGCGGTGGGCCTCGTCGGCCACCAACAGGTCCAGGCCCATGTCGTCGGCGGTCATGAAGTTGTTGAAGTAGGTGAACTGCGATGCCGCCCGCCTGCCCACCGCCGAGCGCAGCGTCTCGGTGAAGGCCTTGGAACCCGTGGCGTGCACGGCGGTGTACCCCTGACGGGCCAGCTCGGCCAGCACCTTCACCGCGATGAGGCTCTTTCCGGTGCCGGGCCCGCCTCGCACCAGCACCACCGTGCGACGATCCGACAACTGGCGCGTGCGCACCTTGGTGATGATGTCGCTGGCAGCCACGAACTGTTCGTCGAGCAGCACGAAGCGGGGTTCAGCGTCGATCATGTCGGCCACATGGGTCATGAGCCGCGGGTGGGGTCGGTACCGGCCCGACACCACGGCATCGAGCACCTCACCACCGCCACCACGTCCCACCTGCCCGTCGAGGAACGCCGCCAGCCCCTCGGACTGCTCAGCCACAAAAGGAGGGAACTGGGCCACCAGGTCGGCGAAGGCATCGTCGAACAGCGCGTCGGCATCGGCCAAGGCCAGATTGTGCAGGTAGCCACATGCCTTGAGGCCAACGTCACCGTCGGAGAACGTGGTGTGGGTGTCCATCAGGTAGCGCTGGTAATTCCCGGCCTGACGGCTTGGATGGGCCACCACCCGCACACCGCCACCCACGTAGGTCTCCACACAATCGATCTGCTGCGCCGGGGCCACCGCATCCCACTGCTTGAGTTCCACGATCACGGCAGCATGGTTGCCCGAGCGGTCGGTGCCAGTCACCATCACATCGAGGCGTCGGGAAGTCAGCGGCAGTTGGTACTCCACGATCACGCCCTGGTCACGCAGGTCGGCGAGTTCGAGTACCCGGGCAAACCGCGACAACGAGTTCTGCCACGACCGCACCTCGCCAGGCGAAGCCTTGTAACGAAAGTGCCTCACGAAGTTCTCGGCCAGGCGCTCGGTGATGGCGTTGGTGGCCGTGCCGGCGATGAAATCCACCGATGAACCCGAGTACAGCTGCACCATGCCCCCATGAAGGCTCGCCACCGGCCTGCACTGCGCGCGACCCGACGGCCGAGACGCTACCCGACGGTTGTCGCTGAATGTTGCCCCGGATCAGACCAGCGGGGCCGACCCGAACGACTCGGTGAACCGCTCGCACCAGATGACCACCGAGCTGAACGCAGAGATGTCCACGTCGGCGGGGATTTCGTAGTTCTGGTTGCCCACGTTGCCCTTCATCGAGCCCAGGCTCACGTAGGTGCCGGCCACCTCACCGCTGGGAGCTCCCGCAGGCGCCGTGCTCAGCACCACAAACACATCGGGGCCATTGCTGGTCTCGAAGTCCTCCAGCCGCAGCACGCGCGAGCCGTCGGCCAGGCGATAGACACCGGCGGTGCCCGACGCGTTCTTGGTGCCAGGCGTGAACGCACCGCTGGCCTCCAGCACCGGTGCCGGCTCAACGGTGGTCGCAGGCGCCGGGACGACGTCGGCAACAGATCCATCATCGGGCGTCGCCGAGCCATCGGTGTCGCCTGTCGCTGGGCCCGTGGCAGCCGGGAACTCCTCGTCAACGGTGACATCGATGAACGCCGTCCACGGTTGGAACACCACGGCGGCCACCACAAGCACCACGGCGGCCACTACGCCACCTGCCACCCACAGTCCTCGGCGCCTTGATCGTTGCCCGACAGGTGCGGTCATGGGAGAGCCTCCAGAGTGAGTACGCGGTTCAAACAATTCCGTGCCGCAATCCCGCAGCGCCACGCTGCCCACACGGTATCGGGGGCACGCCGGCGGTGACGACCGGCGGGCCCAGTCACCAGTCTCCAACCCCAGCGTGCGGTCAGGTTTGCCACCTAGGGTGAGGACGTGACCGATCAACGATCCGACGTCGACCAACTGGTGGAGCTGGGGTTCTACGGGCTGGCCGGCCACACCAACAATCCCGCCGACCTGCTCGACGAGTGCCGCACCGCCGACGAGCTCGGGCTGGGGTCGGTGTTCATCTCCGAACGCTTCAACCTGAAAGAAGCCGGCGTGTTGTGCGGTGCGGCCGCTGCCACCAGCCCGCACCTGGGCATCGCCACCGCCGCCACCAACCACAACACCCGCCATCCCCTGGTGACCGCCACCCTGGCCACCACCATGCACCGCATGTCGGGTGGTCGGTTCGCCCTCGGACTGGGCCGCGGGTTCGATTTCTTGTTCAACATGATGGGCCTGCCTCCCATCACCTCGGCACAGATGACCGACGCCATCGACGTGTTGCGGCGGCTGTGGCACGGCGAGGCAGTGGCCGGCCACGACGGCCCCTCGGGCTCGTGGCCCTACCTGTCGCAAGATCCATCGTTCAACGAAGACATCCCGGTGTTGTTGTGCGTGCTGGGACCCAAGACCCTCGAGCTCGCCGGCGCCATCGCCGACGGCGTGGTGCTGCACACCTTTTTCACCGACGACACCCTGGCCGCCAGCGTCGCCGCCGTGCGTCGTGGCGCTGAACGGGCCGGTCGGGACCCCGCCGACGTGAAGGTGTGGTCGGTGCTGGCCACCGTCGGCGACCACCTCGATCACGACCTTGCGCTTCGCAAGCTCACCGGACGACTGGCCACCTATCTGCAGGCGTACGGTGATCTGCTGGTGAGGGTGAACGGCTGGGATCCCACCCCGCTGGAGGCATTTCGGCGCGACGAGGTGGTGGCGTCGATCCCCGGGGCCATCGACGCCCTAGCCACCACCGACCAGCTCGAACACATCACCACCTTGCTGCCCGACCATTGGCTGGCGGCTGCGGCCACCGGAAGCGCCGACACCTGCGCCCGGCGGATCGTCGACCAGTTCGACTCCGGCGCCGACGGCGTGATCTGTCACGGCGTCACCCCCGTCGAGCTGGCCCCGGTGGTCGGGGCCTACCGGAGCATCCGGCCCGCTGCACGGTTCGACGGTCGGGTAGCCAACCCGGGGCGCTGACCACGCAGCGCCAACACATCAGTGCCAGCACATCAGTACCAGCACATCAGCGCTGGCTACACCCCGAAGGCAGCGGTCACGTCATGACGCCACCGGTGGAGCGCCGGGTACTGCGACACGGGAGTGCGCCCGAGCCGCACCACCACAGCGTCAGCAGCCGGGATGCACAAGATGAACTGGCCATCGAACCCACTGGCCCAGAACCCACCGGCGTCGTCGTCCATCACCCACCAGTGCGCACCGTAATGACGACCATTGTCAGCATCAGTGGACCACCGGGTGCGGGCATGGTCCATCCAACCCGCCGGCAGCAGTCGACGACCGTCCCAGACACCGTCACGAAGCAGCGAACAGCCCGAAACGGGCGAAGTCGGCCGTGGTGGCGTGCACGAATGACGAGGCGATGAACGTACCGGCGTCGTCAAACCGCGACGTGGCCGACGTCATGCCGATGGCGTCGAACAGCCGGGCATGCAGGTACTCCCGCATGTTGGACCCTGCGTCGCCGGTGGTGTCGCCCAGGGCATCGCCAAGAATGCGGGCCACGATGTTGGACGTGCCCGACGAGTAGTTGAACACCGTGCCCGGTTCATGGGCCGCAGGGCGTGCCACGGCGTACCCGGCCACGTCGTGCTTGCCACTGCCGAACAACATCTCCACCACGTCTGACGGCGGGGTTGCGGTGGCGTCGTACACCTCCCCGAAACCCAGCCCGTCACGCATGTCGAGCAGGTGCCCCAACGTGATGGCGCCACGGGGGTCACCCGGTGACGACCACGCCGGCACCGCAGCCGGAGCGTCCACATCCAGCAACCCGTCGCCAACGGCCATGCCCACACAGGCGTGCACCATGGACTTGGCCATCGACCACGACAGCAGCGCCGTGTCGGGTCCCACTGGTTCGGGGTCACGATCGAAATGTTCGATGGCCCCGCCGTAGCGCTGGTGAACCAGTTGGCCGCCGTGCACGACCATGGTGGCAAAGGTGCTGCCGAAGCTGTCGGTGTCGGACCACAAGCGATCCACAGCGGCCAGTACCTGGGCGGCCGGACCTGTTCCGGCGGTGGCAGCAAACTCCGCCGTTGGCCAGGCCTGCGTCGGCCACGCCACCGAGTGGGGCTGGGAGGGAAGCGGCACCACGGACTGCGCAGCCATGGGGTGATCATCGCACGGTTCCGTAGGCTGGATCACCAGGTGCGGGACCCCGATGGAGGCCCCATGAGTGACGTTCCGACAACGGGTGCACAACCCGCAGGTGCACAACCCGCAGGTGCGCTGGCAGCCGACGTGAACGACTGGCTCCTGAGCTTCGACGGTTTCGACCCTGCCAGTGAGCGCCACCGCGAGGCACTGTGCACGCTGGGTAACGGATACATGGCCACCCGTGGGGCGCTCAGCGAGGCCGTCGCCGACCCCGACGTCCACTATCCCGGCACGTACTGCGCTGGCCTGTACAACCGGTTGGGCAGCGACGTCGCCGGGCGACACGTCACCAACGAGAGCATGGTCAACCTGCCCAACTGGCTTCCGCTGACGGTGCGCATCAACGACGGACCCTGGCTGGGCACCGATGGCATGGAGCTTGACGAGCACCGGGTTGAACTCGACATGACCCGCGGCGTGCTGGTGCGCACCTCGGTGGTGGTGGACCCGGCCGGTCGGCGATTGCGCCTCACCCAGCGCCGATTCGTGTCCATGCGTGACACCCACGTGGCCGCCATGTCCACCACGCTGACCCCCGAGGGGTTCTCCGGACGGATCTCGGTACGCAGCGCCCTGGACGGACGGGTGCGCAACAGCGGGGTGCGTCGCTACGCCGACCTTCCCGACGACCACCTCACCGGCCATCGCAGCCACCATGAAGACGACGAGGTGATGTGCCTGCATGTGCGCACCAACCAAAGTCAGGTGCTGGTGAGTCAGGCCGCCCACACCCGGGTGTTCGTTGACGACACACCTGTGGGTGTTCCCCCCATCCGCCTCACCGACCCCGATGGTGGTCCCACCGGCGCCTGGGTGGGCCAGCAGTTCGACCTTGATGTCACCGATGGCCAACAGGTCCGCATCGAAAAGGTGGTGTGGCTGTACACATCCCGAGATGGCGGCAGTGGCGAGCCGGCCACCGAGGCGTGCAGTTGGGCCCAGGCAACCACCCATGACTTTGAGGCCCTGCAGACCCGGCATGTGGTGGCGTGGCGGCACCTGTGGGAACACGTGGACATTGGTGTTGGCACCGACGGTGTGGTGGGCAGGTATGTCCATCTCCACTTGTTCCACGTCCTGCAGACCCTGTCGCCGGTGTCGGTATTTGCCGACGCCGGGGTGCCGGCCCGGGGACTGCACGGTGAGGCCTACCGCGGGCATGTGTTCTGGGATGAGGTGTTCGTGCTGCCGTTTTTGTCCCTGCGGTTGCCCCAGATCGCCCGCAGCGCGCTCATGTACCGCTATCGACGGCTGGACATGGCGCGCCGTCTGGCCGCCGAGGAGGGATTCACCGGCGCCATGTTCCCGTGGCAGAGCGGCAGCAACGGGGCGTGAAACCCAGACCATGCATCTCAACCCGGTGTCGGGGCGGTGGCTCCCTGATGCCTCCCGCCTGCAGCGTCATGTGAATGCCGCCATCGCCTACAACGTGTGGCACTACTACCAGGCCACCGCCGACACTGGCTTTCTCACGTCCTACGGCGGCGAGCTCATGCTGGAGATCGCCCGGTTCTGGGCCAGTGCCGCCACCTACAACCATGCCCTGGACCGCTACGAGATCCGTGGGGTGATGGGACCCGACGAGTACCACCAGGCGTACCCCGGGGGTCCGCCGGGCATCGACAACAACGCCTACACCAACATCATGGCGGTGTGGTGTGTGTGCCGGGCCTTCGAGGTGCTCGAGGTGCTCCCGCCGGCAGCAGCGCGTGAACTGCGCGACCGCATCGGGCTGACCCGCACCGAGCTCGACCACTGGGGTGAGGTCAGCCGCAAGATGCGGGTGTGCTTCCACGACGGTGTCATCAGCCAGTTCGAAGGCTTCGACGACCTGGCCGAACTGGACTGGGACCACTACCGCCAGCGCTACGGCGACATCTCACGACTCGATCGCATCCTCGAGGCCGAAGGTGACACCACCGACCGGTACAAGCTCACCAAACAGGCCGACGTGATGATGCTGTTCTACCTGCTGTCAGCCGAGGAACTCTCGACCATCCTGCAACGGCTGGGGTACGGATACGACACCGAACTCATCCCGGCCACCATCGCCTACTACGGGCCTCGCACCGCCCATGGTTCAACCCTCAGCCGGGTGGTGCACGCCTGGATCCACGCCCGGGCCAACCGGAGCGAGTCGTGGCGGCTGTTTTGTGAGGCGCTGCATTCCGACGTCAACGACATCCAGGGCGGCACCACCGCCGAGGGCATCCACCTGGGTGCCATGGCCGGCACCATCGACTTGCTGCAGCGTTGCTACACCGGGCTTGAACTCACCCACGACCTGCTTCGGTTGAACCCGGTGGTACCCGACGAGCTCGCCCCCATGGAGTTCGCCGTGCGCTACCGCACCCACCTGGTGCACCTGAGGTTCGACCGTGACGTCACCACGGTGCGCATGGACAACGACGAGGGTGGGCCCATCACCGTGGAGTTCGCCGGAGTGCGCCACGAACTGGCCCCCGGCCACACGCTGACCCTGGGCTGAGCCAGCCGGGGCCGGTGGCGGTCAGCCTTGCGTCCTCACCGGCGGCAGCCGGACGGGCATTCCTGAGACCGTCAGGTTCTCACCCTTGCGCCCCATGCACCTGATCCCACCAGGCAAGCATGCGGGCCCGGTGCACCCGGGCGGGATCCACGTACAGCTGTCGACCCACCTCCAGAGCCCGGGCGGTCAGTTGGCGTCGTCGCTGATCGGCGAGATGGGCCAGATCCACGGTCACCGACGCCCCGCCCCAGGCCAGCGGCTCGTCGGCCAACGCCTCAATAAACACCGCCAGGTCGTGATCGGAGCCGAGCACCTGTCCCAGTTCGTCGAGCAATGCGGCGTCTGCACCCAGCACGTCGGGCGCCAGCGGTGCCAGCAGGCGGGTGTGGTACCACCGCTGCTTGACCCGTCGTCGCCATCGATGGAGTGCTTCGGGTGACGGCGACGCGTCGCCATCGCCCCCAACCAGGCCCCGCCACCGTTGCCGACCCTGCACATACGTATCGTCGAGCCCGGCGGCGATGGCGTTGAACCCGTCGGGCAGCTTCCATCCAGCCACCTCGGCGGCAACTCCGGTCAGCAACCAGCTGGCGTGCTGGGCAGCGTCGGCCAGAGCAGCGGATCCGACACCTGTACCTGCGCCTGCGTCCTCAGCACCAGCACCAGCACCAGCACCTGCGGCAGCGGCAGCCAGCGGCGTTGCGGGCCCCGGTAGCAGCGTGCGACATGGCCACGGTGAAGCGATCGGGATCCACGACCACGCCGAGGTCGGGTTGCACCGCCGCCCATTCCAGCAAGTCCACCAGCGTGAGGTGACGCACCTGAAGGTCTCGGGTGTCGCCGAGCCCCGATGCCGCCTCACCGGCAGCCCGATAGACCGCACGCCATTGCCTGCGACCCAGCGAACCCGACACCAGCAATGCCAGCGCCCGCAACTTCTTGGTGCGCTTGCGCACATCGTGTACCGCCAACGAATCGCCGTTGGCCTGCACCCGGGCCAACGACAACCCGGCGGCGTCCACCTCGGCTGCGGCAATGCGGGTGACGTTGTCGGCTACCGACTGCGAGAGGTCGAAGTGGTAGGTCATGACGTCAGTGTGCCGAGCACCTGACCGACTCGCTCAGGACCCGAAAGCATCAGAAGGCACCTCACGGTCACCGGCCTCGATGGCGGCGACGATGCGGTCGACCACAACCTGGGGCGCCAGACCCTCGGGCAGCGAGGGAGCGTCGCCACCAATGGGGCGGGTGGCCAGGCCGGTCTCGGTGTGCGGAGGGCGAACGTCGCACACCGTGATGCCCGAGCGTCGCAGTTCGCGCACCAGCGCCGTGTCGGCAGCGGTCAGGGCCGCCTTGGTGGCGGCGTACACGCTCATGCCCGGCAGGGGTTGTTCGGCAACCACGGCGCTGAGGTTGGTCACAAACCCCTTGGACTCAATCAACAGCGGTATCAGCCGCTTGAGCATCCACAGCGGGCCGACCACATTGGTGAGGAACAACTCCTCGATCACCATGTCGTCGTGGTCGACCAGGTTGCCGAACGCCACCACCCCGCTGGCCAGCACCACGCCGTCGAGACGGCCGGGACCGGCAGCAACAGCTGCGGCCAGAACGTCACCAGCGGCAGGGTCGCGAACATCGCACACCACCTGCAGCGCATTGGCCAGCGCCGGCGACGAGGCCGCAGTGGCCTGCAACGACTCTGCTGAACGCCCAGCCAGCACCACGGTGGCACCACGGTCGGCGAGGGTTGCGCTCAGCGGTGACCCCAGTCCACCTCCGGCTCCGACCACCGCCACTACTGCACCGTCGAGCGAACGTGTTGCCATGGCTCTTCCTCCCAGATGGTGACCGCCGGTCACCGGCGGGTGGTCAGTCAGTGAGTCTGGCGGGTGACCACCGGCTTCCAGGCACCGTCGGTGACCTCGAAGATGGTGAACACACGCGTGGTGGTGTCACCGAACTCGTCAAACGCCACCGTACCGGTGATCCCGTTGTACCGGGTGCCCTGGACAAGATCACGCACCGCAAGACGCTTCGACGCCACATCACCTGCACCATCACCTGCACCACCATCGTCGTCGTTGGCCAGCGCCTCGGCGGCCGCAGCGATAAGCAGGTTGGTGGCGTCAAAGGCGTAGGGGCCGTAGTCGGTGGGCCCAGAGCTGAACCCGGCGGCGTCGTAGGCGGCAAAGAAGTCGGGGGCGTCGAGCTCGCTGCTCGGCACGCCAACACTGGATGCCAGGCTGCCGTCACTGGCGGCCCCGGCGACGGTGATGAACCGATCGTCCTTCATGCCGTCACCGCCCATCACCGGGCCGGTGAACCCGGCTGCACCCAAGGCGGTGGTGAACTGAGCCGCCACCTCGTATTCACCACCGAAGAAAGTGAAGTCGGGGTTCAGCGCAGCTGCGGCAGTCGCCGCAGCCGGCAGGTTGTAGCTGGCCCGATCGTCGGGAAGGGTCTCGAACGACAGCACCGTGCCGCCAGCAGCGGTGAAGGCGGCCACGAAGTCGTTGGCCAGACCTGAGCTGACCGACTTGGACTCGGTCACCACGGCCACCGTGGCCGCACCCAGGTCGCCGGATGCGTACCCGGCCAGCAGCCGGCCCTGGTCGGCGTCGGTGGCGCACCACCCGGAAGTAGTTGTCGTTGACCCGTGCCGGATTGGCGCGATCGGTGCCCACCGTCAAGGTGGGGTCGGTGTTGGCCGGCGACACCATCACGATGTCGGCCTCGGCCAGCACCGGAGCAGCCACGGCGGCAACCCCAGAGTTGTAGGTGCCAACCACCCCGATCACGGTGGGATCGGCGGCCAGGGTCTGGGCCGCCTGCTCACCCACAGACCGGATCCGACGAGTCGTCGAGTGCCTCCACGGCGATGCGGTAGCCGGGAATGGCGTTGCGCTCATTGGCCTCGTCCACCGCCAACTGCACCGAGTTGGCGATACCCCGGCCGAAGTCGGTGAGGCCGTTGTCGAGCGGGGCGATGACCCCGATGGTCACCACCTTGGCGTCACCATCACCATTACCCGACGTCGAGGCACCGTCGGCTGTGTCACTGGCACCAGTACCCGAACAGGCTGTGGCCAACAGCACCACCGCAGCCGCAGCGACGAGCACTCGCAACCGGACCGAACCTTGCAGACGATGACGTTGGCATCACAACTCCCGAGAAGACCCTTTGGTGGTCGAAGGTCGAGTAGAGCACCGGTCACGTCGTTGGCGCCACCACACCACTGGGCGGGGTGACGCTGGCAGAACCACGGATCGCTGGCGCACAAAACTGATTAGCCACTGGATACTTTAGTCACGGCCCCGGCACACACATGAGACGCGCCGGCTCATTGGATCGAGGGGGAATGCACTACCCCTGTGATGGGTGCCGCCGTTGCTGGCATCACCGATCAGGTCACAGGGTTCCGGCATCCAGCGCCGCCAGCACCTCGGTGGCACGCTGGCGCACCTCCGGCAGGTCGGACAGGCGCCGGGAGGCGTGGACCTGGCGGGCGACCCGGGCATTGGACACGAAGCGTTCGTCGTGGCGGGCGATGAAATCCCAGTACAGCGTGGTAAACGGACAGGCATCGGGCCCGGTGCGCTTGCGCCGGTCAAAGCGGCAATCACCGCAGTAATCACTCATGCGGTCGATGTAGGCGCCGCCAGCGGCGTAGGGCTTCGAGGCCATGCGGCCACCGTCAGCGTGCAGGGCCATGCCAATCACGTTGGGCAGCATCACCCACTCCGCTCCGTCGACAAACGACGACCACATCCACCGTGTCACCGCCCACGGGTCCACCTCCGGCGATGAGGCACAGGTTGCCCACCACCATCAACCGCTGGATGTGGTGGGTCCAGCCGTAGTCGTGGATGTCGGCCATCGCGTGACGCACGCAGTTCATGTCGGTGTCGGCGACGCCGGCTGCCCCCTGCGTGTCACCCGACGTGGCCCCAAGTGCGGCTTCGGGCCCAGCCATCGGATTCGCCATCGGATCCGCCATCGACGTGAACACCGGGGGCAGGGGGCGGTGAGCCCCGAGTTCATTGGCGTCGCGGTAGTCAGGCATCCACAACCAGTAGGTACCCCACACGTACTCCCTCCATCCGATCACCTGGCGGATGAATCCCTCGGCCGACGCAATGGGCACATCGCCGCTGCGATAGGCAGCCTCCACGGCGTCACACACCTCGTCGGGACGCAACAGTCCCAGGTTCAGGTACGGCGACAGCAGGGTGTGGGCGAGGTGCCAGCTGGTCGACAGCATGGCGTCCTCGTGAGGCCCGAACACCGGCAGCACCTCGGTGACGGCGTGGTCCAGCCGACGCAACGCCTCACCACGGGACGTGGCCCAGGTGCCATCAGGATCAGCCCCCCAACACGTTGCCGGCAACCCATCGAGCACGGCGTGGTCGGTGGCATCGAGCGGCGTGACCGGCGGGGTCGGCCACGCACGGCCATCGGTGGGTGGGGGTTCCCGGTTGTCGGTGTCGAAGTTCCACCGGCCGCCCGGCAGGCTCGTCACCGTCCATGAGGTACCCCAGTCGGCGGCGCTGGAACCGGTAGAAGTCCTCCATGCGCAGCAACTTGCGACCACTGGCCCACTGGGCGAAATCATTGCGATGGCAAAGGAAGTGGTCCGACGCCACCGACACCACCCCGAGATCATCCAGCATGCGCTGACCATCAAATGAGTTGGCCTCGGTGGCCAGCACTCGGGTTGGGGAGTAGTCGGCAACATGACCGGCAAGCCCCGTCGCCAGGGTGGGAGCGTGGCGGTAGTCCACCTCAAAGCCCTCGTCGGCCAGATCACCGGCGAAGCGACGCATGGCGGTGACGATCAGGTGGGCCCGCTGACGATGCCACGGCTGCGACGCCATCTTGGCCGCCGACTCCACCATCACCACCCGCGCCGTACCTGGCGTTGCGTCGCCCAAAGCCCCAAGTGAGCGGTCGAGCTGGTCACCCAGCACCCAGACGGTGTCCATGGGGACCAGTCCACCACGGCCAGACCCCGTCTGCGCCAGCGCACGGCGACAAAGTGGTCAGGAACCGGAACCGGCGAGAAAGCGCGTAGCCGACGACAGCGTCGACATCTGCGGATAGTCGGATTCGGCAATGTCGACACCGGCGGCCGCCGCCACCCCCTCAACAAACGACAGGAAATCCATCGAATCGAGATCGAAGGCCACCCGCAGGTCATCGCTGAGTCCACTGTGGTGGAGTCCACTTCGGGGGCCACCCGGGCCAGCGCCCCAATCAGCACCGCCATCGCATCGTCAGACCCATCGCGGCGTCGCCCCCATTGGCGTCCGACCGGCCTGGATGTGACGGTCGGGCAATGGCCAGCTGGTCGGGGTCGCCAAGGAGACGACCCAACTCATCCAAAAACACCGCACCGTCGTGCCCGTCGCTGGCCTCGGTGGTCGGCGGCCAGAGTGACGGTGACCAGCCATGCTGGGCGAACCGCACCATGGACCACCCATGGGCGTTAGGGCCACCGCCCCGAAGCCAACCATGGCCACCTGGGGCGGGTAGATAACCCCGAACACGGTGTCGGCGCCGCGATCGCCGAGATTGGTGACGGTGATGGTGGGGTCAACCATCTGAGTGGCCGACAACCGCCCCGACCGAGCCCGACCAACCAGATCCCGCAGATCCACCATCATGGCCACGGTGTCGAGCCGGTGTGCGCTGGGAATCACCGGAGCCACCAATCCCCGCCGCGCAGGCTGACAGCCATGCCCAGATCCACGGTGGCCGGCGTGAAGACGCCGTCAACCATGTGGCCGCTGACTGGAGCGCCACCAGACGCCGCCCGTGCAGTGGCCGCAGCCAGCATGGCGGCCGGCAGCAGCGCCCAGCAACCGGAACATCGGCGTTGTGATCGGCCAGCCACGACATCGCCGGACCCATGTCCACGGTGAGCGACAGGTAGTAGTGCGGGATCTCCCGCTTGATCGGGCCATGAGTGCACCCACCCGCTGGCGCAATGCCGTCCGGCGGGCCCCAGGCCCCGCTGGTGCCGCTGATGGTGACGGATGGCGCATCAACGCCGCCGCAACATCGTCACCGGTCACCGATCCCCAGAACGGGCCCGTCCCGGTCACCCCGGCGATGTGTCCACTCCCGCGGCATCGGCGAGTCGACGCGCCCGCGGAGACACCCGGGGCCGGGCAGGGGCCGTTGGTCGGGCAGGAGCCCGTTGGTTGGAGCAGTACGACCAGCCCCTCAAGGGAAACAGGCCCGGCCGGGGCGGGAGCCGCCGCTGCCTCAACGTCGGCCCGGGTGACCCGCTCCGCCGGGACCCGAGTCTCCGGCAGCGTTGACATGAATCCCACACCGGTGTCGGCGGCCAGACGGCGAATCAATGGCGACGCCACCGACCCCGATGCCCCACCTGCCGCCCTGAACGGGCAGGGGGTGCAGGTGCAGGTGCAGGTCCAGGTGGCGTGGATGCAGTTGCGGGTGCTGGTCCTGGTGCTGGCTCAGGCTCCGGAGGTTCGGATGAGAGCCATGGCAGCCCCACCGGCAGCTCGGTCCCCTCCTCCACCAACAGTTCGTCGACCACCCCGGAGGTGAACACCTCCACCTCGATGGTGGATTTTTCGGTGTCGACCACTGCCATGAGGTCGCCGCAGGCCACGTGATCGCCGGGTGCCACCAGCCACTGCACCAATGTGCCGCGGTCCATGTCGGCGCCAAGCGAGGGCATGGTGAACTCGGTGGAGGTCACGTCATGCACGAACACCCACCACCTGGCGAGCAGCGGCCACGATGTCATCGACCTGGGGCAGGGCGGCAGCTTCGAGATGGGCGGCATAGGGGATGGGCACTTCGGCACTGCACACGCGAGCCACCGGGGCGTCCAGATCCCAGAACAACTGCTCGGTGATGCGGGCCGATACCTCGGCAGCGATGCTGCCCGAACGCCACGCCTCATCAACCACCACACAACGGTGGGTGCGAGCCACCGTGGCCATGATGGCGGCATCGTCCAACGGCCGCAGCACCCGGAGATCGAGCACCTCGGCGGCGATGCCTTCGGCAGCCAGGGCCTCGGCGGCAGCCAGCACCTTGGGGAGCGAACCGCCATAGGTGATCAGGCTCACGTCATCGCCGCGCCGACGCACGGCGGCATGGTCGATGTCAGAGGCGGCACCCACGGAGCCGACGGCAGATTCGTCGTCGAGGTCGGCTTCGGTGGCGTACAGGGTGCCGTGCTCGAAGATGAGCACGGGATCGGGATCAGCCAGCGCCGGTGCCAGCATCCCCTTGCGTCAGCCACCGTGGCGGGGGTGAGCACCCGGATGCCGGGTATGTGGGCGTACCAACCCTCTAATGAATGGGGAGTGCTGGGCGGCCAGTTGTCGCCCCGCCCCGGTGGTCATGCGGATCACCAACGGGACGTTCACCTGACCACCTGACATGTGGCACAGGGTGGCGGCGTTGTTCATGATCTGGTCGAGGGCCAGGAGCGAGAAGTTGACCGTCATCACCTCCACGATGGGACGCATGCCAGCAATGGCCGCTCCGATGCCGGCGCCCACGAACGCCGACTCGCTCAACGGGGTGTCCCGCACCCGCTGGGGGCCGAACTCCTCGAGCATCCCGAGGCTCACGGCGAAGCAACCGCCATAGCGGCCCACGTCCTCACCCATGAGGAACACCCGGTCGTCAGCGCGCATCGCCTCACTCATGGCATCCCGCATCGCTTCGCGGTACGTCGTCATGACACGTCCACATTGTCGGGCTTGTCGTCGGGCGTCCCGCCGGGGCCACCAACCGGTATCCCGGGGTCGTCGCCGACAGGTGTGCGGAGCGACGGATCGCGCCATTGACCATTCGACGTGACGAACCGGGTGAGGTCGTCCACCGGTTCAGGGGTACCGGCCTCGGCGAAGGCCACGGCCTGGTCGACCCATGCCATGGCGTCGGCGTCGAGGGCGGCGAGTTCGTCGTCGGTGCAGACCCCCGAGGCCACCAGTTCAGCGGCCATGACCTGTACCGGGTCACGTTGGCGCCACTGGCGCACCTCGTCACGGCTTCGGTACCGCTCGGCGTCGTACATGGAATGGGCGCGCAGCCGATAGGTGCGCATCTCCAAAAGTGCGGGCCGCCCCCGTTTCGCACCGAGGCGACGGCGCTGCTGCGCTGCGGTGCGCGCCGCCACCACATCCATGCCATCGACTGCCCACGACGTCAGGCCGTACGACGATGCCCGCAGGGCCAGGTCCGTCTGGGCATGACTGAACTCAAGTGCGGTGCCCATTGCGTACAGGTTGTTCTCACATACAAACAACACGGGCAGATCCCACAGCGCTGCCAGATTCACCGACTCATGGAACTCGCCCTCGGCCATGGCACCATCGCCGAAGAAACACACCGTCACCGGCCGGTCAGTCGATACACGCTGCCACCATCTCCCTCGGCGTTTCCACCCGCGCTGCCATCGCTGCTTTTTCCCCACCGCATCACGTCGCCCAGCGCCAACCCGACGGCCAGTGGAAGTCCCCGGCCACAATCGCATTGCCACCGAACAACCCCCGGTCCACATCGAACAGGTGCATCGACCCGCCCCGACCCCGGCTGCATCCCTCGGACATGCCGAACATCTCGGCCATCACCTCGCCGGCAGGCACCCCTTGGCCAGGGCATGGCATGCTGCGGTAACTGGCCACCACACGATCGGTGGGCCACAGCGCCCCCACCACCCCCGACGGCCACCGCCTCCTGGCCAATGGCCAGATGCAGGAATCCCCTGATGCGCGTGGCGCTGTAGAGCTCCACGCAGCGCTCCTCAAACCGGCGGATCTGCAGCATCTGGGTGTAGAGGTCAAGGTTGTTGGCATGGTCCATGGCGGCGTCAGCTCCGGTCGTGGACAGACTGCCCGCCGGTGGATTGCCCGCCGGTGGACTGGTCAGGATCCCCGTTGCCTGAAGCGGGCGATTCGGGGCGCTCGAGTGTGGACAGGTCTCCAGTGGGCAGCCCCAGCTCACGGGCCCGCAGCAACCGCCGCATGACCTTCCCGCTGCGGGTGTGGGGGAGGTCGTCGACCACCTCGATGTATCGGGGAGCCACCGCCGGACCCAGCCGACGACGGGCCACAGCCCGCAGGTCGATGACCAACTCATCGCCGCCGGTGTACCCGTGGTTGAGGGTGACAAACGCCTTGACGGCCTCGCCGGCGGTGGGATCGGGGACCCCTATGACCCCGGCCTCTGCCACCGCCGGGTGCTCCAACAGCACACTCTCCACCTCAAACGGACCCACCAGATGGCCAGCAGACGTGATGACATCGTCGGCCCGACCCACGAACCACAGGTTGCCGTTGGCGTCACGGCGCACGAGGTCACCAGTGAGGTACCAGCCGTCGGCGAAACATCGGCGATACCGGTCGAACTCACCCAGATAGCCCCGGAACATCGATGGCCACGGGGTTCGAAGCAACAGCTGACCGTCGGCCTCGGGCGCCTCGATGACCTCCACGGTGACCCACGCTGCGATGCCCTCTGGCCCGACGGCATCGTCGGCGTGGGCGATCTCAGTCACGGTGGCAACTGCTGCGGTGATGCCCGGCACCGGCACGCCCATGGACCCGGGCACCACCGGTGGCCCTGGAGGGTTGGCCACCATGATGGAGCCGGTCTCGGTCTGCCACCACGTGTCGTGGATGTCCACGCCCAACACGTCGGCACCCCACCGCACCACCTCGGCGTTGAGGGGTTCGCCCACACTGGCCACGTGGCGAAGGCCACCCAGGTCGAACTCGCCGGCCAGTTCGGGACCAGCCCGCATGAGCATCCGCAACGCCGTGGGGGCGGTGTACCAGACGTCCACATTCTCGGCCGTGAGCGTGGTGAGCCACCGACGGGCGTCGAACTCGGCCTCGTCGACAATCACTGTCGCCCCGACGGCCAACGGTGCCACGATGCCGTAGGAGGTGCCCGTGACCCATCCCGGGTCGGCGGTGCACCAGTACACGTCACCGGGGGGCGAGGTCGAGCGCCGACACCGCCGTGGCATGGTGGGCCACGATCGCCTCATGCACGTGGAGCGCCCCCTTGGGGGTGCCGGTGGTGCCACTGGTGAAGTGCACCAGGGCGGGGTCGTCGGGCCGGGTGGCGACCATGGCGTGATCCGGTGATGCTTGACCCATGAGGGTGGCCAGGTCCAGGGTGCCGGGCACGTCGGTGGGCGTGTCGTCACCACCGACGAGCACGACGTACTCCAATGTCGGTACCTGGTGGTGCACCGACTCCAGCCGGCGGCGGTAGAGCGCCTCGGTGGTCACCACCACCCGCGCCGACCCCATGGTCATGCGCTGGCGCAGTGGCTCGGGGCCAAATGCGGTGAACATCGGCGACACCACGGCGCCGACCCGCAGCGAACCCAGCATCGCCACGAACAGGTCGGGGGTTCGCCCCAGCAAGGTGTACACGGCATCGCCTGCCCCCACCCCCAGCCCAGCCAGCACGTTGGCGAACCTGGACGTGAGCACGTGGAGTTGGCGGTAGGTGACAAGCGTTCGGGTGCCGTCAACCCCCAGGCACCGCAATGCCACCTGATCACCGGCGGGGCCGGCCACATGACGGTCCACGGTTTCGTGGGCGATGTTGAGACCACCGTCGGGCAGGCCGTCAAGGGCATCGCGGGCCCGGGCCCAAACAGCAACATCGCCATCGATGCCCACACCGGAACCAGATGGATCGGCGCCACCACCCTGGCGGTGGGCGGCGTGAGCAGATGCAGCGGTGTGATTGCCGGTCATCGTGCAACGACCCCCAATCGGGGGACTCCCTTCCAACGGTTCGACGCCCCGATGGATCGGCCACCCGCACCGGGGTAGCCGTTGAGTACAGGTCACCATGCAATCGCACCGGGCCGTCGGGCGAAAGGGCCGAAAGTCACGGGTCAGATCCCGCTACTGTGCCGGCCATGGCACGCATCCTCATCACTGGCTGTTCCACCGGCATCGGCAGGGAGACGGCACAACTACTCGTAGGGCGAGGTCACGAGGTGGTGGCCACGGCACGCAACGTGGACACCATCACCGATCTGGTTGCCGATCACGGGGTGACCGCCGCCCTGCACCTGGATGTCACCGATGAGGCGTCAATACGCAACTGCATGACTGGCGCCGGTGAGATTGACGTGGTGGTCAACAACGCCGGGTTCGAAGTTGCCGGCCCGGTGGAACTGGTTCCGCTCGAGGACATTCGCCGCATGTTCGAGGTGAACTACTTCGGCGTCATCCGCATGGTGCAGGCCTTCACCCCCCGCATGCGGCACCGGGGCCACGGCGTGTTCGTCAACGTCTCGTCGGCGGCAGGCCGGGTGTCAGGCCCGTTCAACGGCTTCTACGCCGGCACCAAGCACGCCCTGGAAGCACTGTCGGACTCCATGCACTACGAACTCGGGCACTTCGGCATCCGCACCATCGTGATCGAACCCGGAGCCATCGCCACCAACTTCCAGGCCAACATCGTGCACTCCGGCGACCGCACCCCTCCCTACGACGAACTGCGCGAACAGTGGGACGCAGGAGCCGACAACCTGCGTGGTGGCGGGGACAGGCCCGGCCCCGATTTGGTGGCTGGCGTTATCGCCGACGCCATTGACGATGCCATCGTCGGTGCGCCATCACCGCGTCGCATCCCGGTGGGCGAAGATGCCAAACTGGCCATCGGAGCGTCACGTTCGATGGACGATGCCGAGTTCGAAGCCACCATGCGCCAGGTGCTGAACCTCACCTGGTGACACCACCAGGCACCCAGCCCCGCAAGGGAGGGTGAAACACAGGAGAACCACGGCCATGGCCCGCCTGACCGCCATTGCAGCGTCAGCACGCGCCCTCGCAACCAGCGGCCTCCTGCGACCCGTATCCCCATCCCGTCTGGTTGCAGCAGCGGCGGCGTTGCGTCACTGGGGCGTCAACTACGCCGGGGGGTTCGCCGCATCGGCGGCCCGGCACCCTGATCGGCCGTGTGTCATTGACCCCACCGGCACACTCACGTGGCGCCAGGTGGACGTGCGGTCTGACGCCATCGCCAATGCGTTGGCCGACCGGGGCGTGGGCAACGACACCGTGGTGGGTCTGCTGTGTCGCAACCATGCCGGGTTCGTGGTGGCCACAGCGGCGCTGTCCAAGCTGGGAGCGACAGTGCTGCTGGCCAACACCGGGTTCGCCGGACCGCAGCTGCGTGAGGTCCTGCACCGTGAAGGCGCCACGCTCGTGGTGTGCGACGCCGAATTCGTGCCCCTGGTGACCGGCAGCTCTGATGCAGGTTCCGATGCAAGCACCAACGGCACCACCGTTGTGGTTGCCGATGCTGGGCCGGGAACCTCGGACCTGACCACCCTGGCCGACCTGACCACCCTGGCCGACCTGGCCACCCTGGCCGACCTGGCCACCACCGGCGCACCCCAGCGGCCCCCGGCACCGCAACGCCCGGGCCGCATGGTGATTCTCACCTCGGGAACCACCGGCACCCCCAAGGGTGCACCCCGCCCCCAGTCCACCGGGCTGGACACCGCCTCGGCCATGCTCGACCGCATTCCCTACCGTGATGGCGACGTCACCGTGCTGGCCGCCCCGCTGTTTCACGCCTGGGGCTTCGCCAACCTGGGCCTGGCCGTGTTTCTGGGGTCCACCATGGTCCTGCGTCCGCGGTTCGATCCCGCCACGGCCCTGGCCGACGTGGCCGCCCACCGCGCCAGCGTGCTGGTGGCGGTACCGGTGATGCTGCAACGCATGTGTGACCTTCCCGACCACGTGATCGCCGCCCACGACACCTCCACGCTGCGGGCCGTGGTGCTGAGTGGCTCGGCTCTGCCCGGCGCCCTTGCTACCCGATGGATGGACACCTTCGGCGACAACCTGTTCAACCTGTACGGCTCCACCGAGGTGGGCTGGGCCACCATCGCCACCCCTGCCGACTTGCGGGCCGATCCCTCCACGGCCGGACGACCCCCGCTGCACACCACCGTGCGCATCCTCGATGACGATGGACTCCCGGTACCTACAGGCACCACCGGCAGGATCTTCGTGGGCAGCTCACTGTTGTTCGACGGCTACACAAACGGCGACAACAAGGAGGTCATCGACGGCCACATGTCCACCGGCGACACCGGCCGGCTGGATGCCGCCGGGCGCCTGCGGGTGGAGGGCCGCAGCGACGACATGATCGTGTCGGGGGCGAGAACGTGTTTCCGCGTGAAGTGGAAGAACTCATTGAGCGCATCACCGGGGTGAGCGAGGCCGTGGTGGTGGGCGTGCCCGACGACGAGTTCGGTGCCCGCCTCAAGGCCTTCGTGGTGCACGCCCCAGGCGTCACCAACCCCACCGCCGACGACATCTGTCAGCACGTGGCGGCCAATCTGGCCCGGTTCAAGGTGCCACGCGAGGTGGTGTTCATCGACGAGCTGCCCCGCAATGCCACCGGCAAGGTCCTGCGGGCGCAACTCACCTGACCACAGACTCCCCCGATTGATGAACGGCCGGCGCCAGCAGCGCCGCCCAGGACAGCACCGGGCGCTACCCGTGCGGGAAGATCGCTTCCACCCGGGGTCCGTCAGAGCTCCAGAAGACCTTGTAGGGGTGGCGACCGGGGACTGCCAACCGGAACACGATCCCGTGTTCGGTTTGAACGGCAGCTGACATCGACTGCGCTCGCCCCGGGTCGGTGAACACCAGCTCGCACACAGTGAGTATGTCGTTGTACAGCGCCGCATCACTTCGTTCGAGGTCGTCGAGTTGCTGATCGGCGATCTCGGAGTACGCGCCTTCGATGGGCACGTGGCCTTGCGTCACACGGCCCGCTTGCGACTCTTGCGTACCGTCCTGGACGTCGCAGCACGTGCGAGGAGGTCGCGAAGTTCAGGGCTTTCGTCGCACTCCGCCTGCGCTTCGCTCACGACCCGGGCGGGGAGAAGCAGGACGCTGCCGTCGGAGTTCTCCTGGACGAGGAACTTCTGGCAAGGGTGTCCCGGGAGCACCACGCGGCTTCGGTCATCGGTCTCGATCAGCGTCATGCGACCTACCGTACCGGCCAGGCCACTGATGGGCAATTGGGATTGTGGGAAATTTGCCATAGATGGCGCCCCAATCCGCCACCTGACTGCCACCTCACCTGACTGCTACCTCCCTGCCTGGCAACGTGGGGAGGTGGTCAGCTCCCGGGGTCGGACTCCACCGGCTGCCAGGCCCCGTCGATCACCCGGTACACGGTGAACGCCCCCGCAGGAATGTCACCGAACTCGTCGAACACGATGGTGCCGGTAATGCCGGTCAACTCGGTGGCTTGAACCAGGCCGGCCATTTGCTGGCGCACCTCAGGGGTCACACCGTCAGACGTGCCTTCCAGCGCCTGTGCGGCAGCAGCGATGATCACGTTGGCAGCGTCGTAGGCAAACGGACCGTAGTCCGACGGTGGGTTGGAAAACCCGGCAGCCTCGTAGGCGGCAAAGAACGCTTCTGCACCGTCGGCGCTGTCGGGAACCGCCACGGTGGAGGCCAGGTCACCGTCGCTGGCCGCTCCGGCCAGTGAGATGTAGCGGTCGTCTTTCATGCCGTCGGCGCCCACCAGCGGCACCACCAGACCCACCGCCGACAGGGCGGTGCTGAGCTGAACGGCCACGTCGTACTCACCGCCGAAGAACACGATGTCGGGGTTGGCGGCCGCCACCTCGGCAGCCACCGCCGGCAGGTCGTAGCTGGCCCGATCATCGGGCAGGGTGACAAAGCTGGTGACCTCACCACCCGTGCCGACGAACGAATCGGCGAACCCCTGTGACTTGCCTGCGCTCACCGACGTCGACTCGGTCACCACCGCTGCGGTCCCGGCGTTGTAGGTGCCCGTCACGTAATCCACCAGCACCTCGACCTGCTCGGTGTCGGTGCCGATGACCCGGAAGTAACCGTTGAACGGACGCTGCGGGTCAGAAGGATCGTCACCAACGGTGAGCTTGGGGTCGGTATTGGCGGGCGACACCATCACGATGTCGGCGGCATCGAGCACCGGCATCGCCGCTGCGGCAACGCCGGAGTTGTACGGGCCCACAACCCCGATCACCGTGTCATTGGCGGCCAGTTCTTCTGCGGCGGCCTCGCCAACAGCCGGATCAGACGAGTCGTCAACCACCTCAACTTCAATGCGGTAGCCGGGGATGGCGTCTTGCGCGTTGGCCTGGTCGACGGCCACCTGCACCGAGTTGGCGATGCCCCGTCCGAAATCGACCAGACCGTTGTCGACCGGTGCGAGCACGCCGATGGTCACCACCTTGGGATCGCTGACCGCGGTGTCGCTGGATTCCTCGGAGCTACCTGAACATGCCGCCACCAGCAACGCCATGACCGCCACCACAGCCACAACACCCAACCGGCCCGTTCGGCGGCGGCCGCCAGTAGTGCCGGGGATCGGGGGCGAAATGCGCAACATGGTGGCTCCTGTTCGCTGGCGACGGGTTCCCAACAGCCAAACGCCGCTGAAACTGCCAGATGGGTTGCAAAACCCTACCTGCACCCGGCACCGGGGGTCCGCCACACCCGAACGCGATTCGGGGAGGCCCCCGAAGGGACCTCCCCGAACCTCAAACACTGTCGAAAAGACCACACAGGCCCTCTGCTACCGGGCGGGACGACTCCCCGGCAACCTGTTGCGGCGGTGGCATGGATGGATTCCACCGAGTGGTCCGACTGCCGCTCAGCGGCCAGCCACCTCCAGGGTCCCGTAACTACCTTCTGAGTCATTCATTGGTGTGGACCACCTCCTTTCTCTGGTGACGACACTTTACCAACCCACAATCCCCGGGTGGGGGTTCGGGCGGCCAGATTCCGCTCCGCAGCCCATCACCGCCCCGGGTTTCGCTGCCGGCGCCGGAATCGGTATCATCACAACGCATCTCGGGCCAACGTCGTCCCGGTCGACATACCCCAACAGCGTGCGTCCCCGACCTCGTCGGGGGTTGCACCCGCAGTGACCAGGACACACCATGACGACCGAGAATCCCGGGCCCTTCGGCCTCTACAACCCCGACTTCGAGCACGACGCCTGCGGCGTCAACTTCATCGTCGACATGCTGGGTCGGCGCAGCCACGACATCGTCCGCCATGGTGTGGGGGCGCTGTGTGCCATGGAGCACCGGGGTGCACTGGGAGCCGAGGTGAACACCGGCGACGGCGCCGGCATTTTGGTGCAGATCCCCGATGCCTTCCTGCGCGCCGTTGTGGACTTTGACCTGCCCGCCGAGGGCGCCTACGCCACCGGCATCGCCTTCCTCCCCCGTGACCCCGAGCGTGCCGACGAGCAGGCGCTGGCTGTGGCCAAGGTGGCCGCCAGCGAAGGCCTGACCGTGTTGGGATGGCGACACCTCCCCCACGACGCCTCCATGATCGGGGCGTCGGCACGCGCCACCCTGCCATCGTTCCGTCAGGTGTTTTTGGCCGGCGACGGCCTGGAGGGCATCGCCCTGGAACGCCGGGTGTACGTCGCCCGCAAGCGCATCGAGCACGAGCTCGGCCCGCTCACGGCCTCGTCGGGCGTGTACTTCCCCAGCCTGTCGGGCCGCACCCTGGTGTACAAGGGCATGCTCACCACCGGCCAGCTGGCTCCGTTTTTCACCGACCTCACCGACGAGCGCTTCACCTCGGCCCTTGCGCTGGTGCACAGTCGTTTTTCCACCAACACCTTCCCGTCGTGGCCACTGGCCCACCCGTTCCGGTTCGTGGCCCACAACGGTGAAATCAACACCGTGCAGGGCAACCGCAACCGGATGCGGGCGCGCGAAGCACTCATGGCCTCGCCGGACCTCACCGACGACATCGAGCGCATCTTTCCGGTGTGCACCCCCGGGGCCAGCGACTCGGCCACGTTCGACGAGGCCCTCGAGATCCTGCACATGGGCGGCTACGACCTGCCCCACGCCGTGTTGATGATGATCCCGAGGCGTGGGAGAACCACGCCGACATGGATCCCGCCCGCCGGGCGTTCTACCAGTTCAACGCCTCGATGATGGAGCCGTGGGACGGCCCCGCCTCCATCGCCTTCACCGACGGCACCGTGATCGGGGCCGTGCTCGACCGCAACGGCCTGCGTCCGTCGCGCTACTGGGTCACCGACGACGATCTGGTGATCATGGCGTCGGAGGTCGGCGTGCTCGACGTGGACCCGGCCAAGGTGGTGCACAAGGGCCGCCTGCAGCCCGGCCGCATGTTCCTGGTCGACACCGCCGCTGGTCGCATCATCGACGACGCCGAGATCAAGGGCGCTCTGGCCAGCGAGCACCCCTACGCCCAATGGCTCGACGAGCAGCTGGTGCCGCTCAGCCGCCTCACCCACGACGCACCCACCAACGGCAACGCCGCCGTGGTGGACCCCGACCGCACCGCCGGTGATCTCGATCTGGTCACCGCCCAGCAGACGTTCGGGTACACCACCGAAGAACTCAAGATCATCATCGAGCCCATGGGCCGCACCGGCGCCGAGGAGATCGGCTCCATGGGCACCGATACCCCGCTGGCCGTGCTCAGCGACCGCCCCCGGTTGCTGTTCGACTACTTCATCCAGCTGTTCGCCCAGGTCACCAACCCGCCGCTCGACGCCATCCGTGAGGAACTGGTCACCGCCCTGGGGCGGTCCATCGGCCCCGAAGGCAACCTGCTCGAGCCCACCGCAGCGTCGTGCCATCAACTCATGGTGCCCCGTCCGGTGCTCACCGACGCCGAGCTGGCCGCCATCGTGAACGTCAACGCCCATGTGGCGGACTGGACCACCCGGGTGCTGCCATGTCTGTTCGAGGTGGCCGAGGGTGGCGCCGGTTTGCGCCGGGCCCTTGACGAGCTGCGTCAGGCTGCATCCGATGCCATCGCTGATGGCGTGACCTTTTTGGTCCTGAGCGACCGCCACTCAGGCGCCGACATGGCCCCCATTCCGTCACTGCTGGCCACCGGTGCGGTCCACCACCATCTCATCGCCACCAAGACCCGCACCCAGGTGGGCCTCATCGTGGAGGCTGGCGACGCCCGCGAGGTGCACCACATGTGCCTGCTGGTCGGGTACGGCGCCGCCGCCGTCAACCCCTATCTGGCGGTGGAGAGCGCGGAGAACCTAGCCGTGCGACATGCCGCCGACAACGGTGGTCACAACCCGGGCACCGCCGAGATGAACTACGTGAAGGCGGCCAGCAAGGGCATCTTGAAGGTGATGAGCAAGATGGGCATCTCCACGGTGGCGTCGTACACCGGGGCCCAGATCTTCGAGGCCGTTGGGCTTGGCCAGGACCTGGTCGACGAGTACTTCACCGGCACCACCAGCCGCCTGGGCGGCATCGGGTTGGACCAGGTCGCTGCCGAGGTGGCCCAGCGCCATCATCGTGCCCACGTGCCCAACCCCGCCGAACTGGCCCACCGCCCCCTTGAAGCCGGTGGCGAGTACCAGTGGCGTCGCGAGGGTGAGTACCACCTGTTCAACCCCACCACGGTGTTCAAGCTCCAGCACGCCACCCGGTCCAAGCGCTTCGACGTGTTCCGGGAGTACACCGAGTCGGTCAACGACCAGTCCAGGCGACTGGCCACCTTGCGCGGTCTGCTCGAGCTGCGCACCGGCGAACGCCCCTCCATTCCCCTCGACGAGGTGGAGTCGGTGGCCGACATCTGCAGGCGGTTCTCCACCGGCGCCATGTCGTACGGGTCCATTTCGGCCGAGGCCCACGAGACACTGGCCATCGCCATGAACCGCATCGGCGGCAAGTCCAACACCGGTGAAGGCGGCGAGGACCCCGAACGCTTCGTTGCGTTGCCCAGCGGCGACTCCAAGCGCAGCGCCATCAAGCAGGTGGCCTCGGGCCGGTTCGGTGTCACCAGCGAGTACCTCACCAACGCCGACGACATCCAGATCAAGATGGCCCAGGGCGCCAAGCCCGGCGAGGGCGGCCAGCTGCCCGGCCACAAGGTGTACCCGTGGATCGCCCGCACCCGGCATTCCACCCCCGGCGTTGGCCTCATCAGTCCGCCGCCGCACCACGACATCTACTCCATCGAGGACCTCGCCCAGCTCATCCACGACCTCAAAAACGCCAACCCGGCCGCCCGGGTGCACGTGAAGCTGGTGGCCGAGATGGGAGTGGGCACCGTGGCTGCCGGGGTGTCCAAGGCCCACGCCGACGTGGTGCTCATCAGCGGCAACGACGGCGGCACCGGAGCCAGCCCGCTCACGTCGCTCAAGCACGCCGGCGGTCCGTGGGAACTCGGTCTGGCCGAAACCCAGCAGACGCTGCTGGCCAACGGGCTGCGCGACCGCATCGTGGTGCAGGTCGACGGTCAGATGAAGACCGGCCGCGACGTGATCATCGCTGCGTTGCTGGGCGCCGAGGAGTTTGGGTTCGCCACGGCCCCGCTGGTGGTGTCGGGTTGCGTGATGATGCGCGTCTGTCACCTCGACACCTGCCCGGTGGGTGTGGCCACCCAGAATCCAGAACTGCGCGAGCGCTTCACCGGCAAGCCCGAGTTCGTGGAGACGTTCTTCGAGTACATCGCCACCGAGGTGCGCGAACTGCTGGCCGAGCTTGGCCTGCGCAGCATCGACGAAGCCATCGGCCAGGTGGAACTGCTCGACACCCGCAAGGCCGTGGACCACTGGAAGGCATCCGGTCTGGACCTGAGCCCGGTGTTGGCGCTGCCGCCGCTGGCTGCCGATGCCGATCGTCGCAACACCACCGTGCAGGACCACGGTCTTGAGCACGCTCTGGACAACCAGCTGATCGCTGCGGCCGGCCCGCGCTCAACGACGCCCAGCCCGTGGAGCTGAGCTTCGACATCCGCAACGTGAACCGCACCGTGGGCACCATGCTGGGCCACGAGGTCACCAAGCGCTACGGCGGCGAAGGTCTGCCCGACGACACCATCGTGGTGCACCTGAGTGGCTCAGCCGGCCAGAGTCTGGGGGCGTTCGTACCCCGAGGGATCACCCTGCGTCTGGTGGGTGACGCCAACGACTATGTGGGCAAGGGCCTGTCGGGCGGCCGCATCATCGTGGCCCCCCACCCATCGTCACCGTTTGTCGCCGAGGACAACATCATCGCCGGCAACGTCGTTTTGTACGGCGCCACAGGCGGCGAACTGTTCCTGCGGGGCGTGGCCGGTGAGCGCTTCTGTGTGCGCAACTCCGGCGCCGTCGCCGTGGTTGAGGGTGTTGGTGACCACGCCTGCGAGTACATGACCGGAGGCAGGGTGGTGATCCTGGGTTCCACCGGCCGCAACTTCGGCGCCGGCATGTCCGGGGGTATCGCCTTCGTGCTCGATGCCGACGGCACCTTCGCCTCTCGGGTCAACCCCGACATGGTCAGCCTTGAAGCCCCCGATGCCGACGACCGCATCTGGCTCGCCGAACGCCTCGCCATGCACACCGCCGAGACCGGGTCAGCGGTGGCCCAGCGGCTGTTCGATGCCGGAGATGCCGGTCTGGACGCCTTCGTGAAGGTGATGCCACGTGACTACGCCCGGGTGCTGGCCGCCCAGGCCCAGGCCGAACTCGACGGCACCGACCCCGTGGACGCGGTCATGGCCGCTGCCCGCATCTGACGACCTCATCCAACAGGCCGCACCCGACGACCTCATCCAACAGGCCGCACCCGACGACCCGCACCGACACACGACAGGACACACCGCCATGGGCGACCGACAGGGATTTTTGAAGCACACCCGCCAGACACCGACGTACCGGCCAGTGCCGGTGCGACTGCGCGACTGGAAAGAGGTGGTTGAACCGTTCCCCGTCGACCAGGTGCAGGTGCAGGCCGGTCGGTGCATGGATTGCGGCATCCCGTTTTGCAACCAGGGCTGTCCGCTCGGGAACCTCATCCCCGACTGGAACGACATGGTGTTTCGTGACCGCTGGCACGAGGCCATCGAAACGTTGCACGCCACCAACAACTTCCCCGAGTTCACCGGCCGGCTGTGCCCGGCGCCGTGTGAGGCCGCCTGCGTGCTCGGCATCAACCAGCCAGCGGTCACCATCAAGCTGAGCGAGGTGGAGATCATCAACCGGGCGTTTGCCGAAGGCTGGGTCACTCCGGTCATGGCAACCAGGTCCACCGGCAGGCGTGTGGCCGTGGTGGGGTCGGGTCCGGCCGGACTGGCCGCCGCCCAGCAGCTCACCCGCGCCGGCCACGACGTGGTGGTGTTCGAACGTGACGATCGACCCGGCGGACTGCTGCGCTACGGGATTCCCGAGTTCAAGATGGAAAAGGCCGTGCTCGACCGTCGCCTGGACCAGATGAGGGCCGAGGGCACCGAGTTTCGTTGCAACACCGAGATCGGCACCGACATCCTCGCCGCCGATCTGGTGGCCGAGTTCGACGCCGTGGTGCTGGCCGGTGGAGCCACCGTGCGACGCGACCTGCCCATCGAGGGGCGCGAACTCACCGGCATTCACCAGGCCATGGAGTACCTGCCCATCGCCAACCGGGTGCAGCAGGGCGACCTCGACGCTCCCACCATCAGCGCCGAGGGCAAGCGGGTGGTGATCATCGGTGGCGGCGACACCGGCGCCGACTGCCTGGGCACCGCCAACCGCCAGGGCGCCATCAGCGTGCACCAGTTCGAGATCATGCCCCGCCCACCCGAGGAGCGTGACTCCTCCACCCCGTGGCCGCTGTGGCCACTGATGATGCGCACCGCCTCGGCCCACGAAGAAGGCGTCGAGCGCGTCTACGCCGTGAACACGGTGAAGTTCATCGGCGACGACTCGGGCAACGTGGCCGGCCTGCAGGCCGTCGAGGTGGAATCCAAAGTCGTCGACGGTCGACCCACGTTGGTGCCCATCGAGGGCAGCGAGTTCGAACTGCCGTGCGAGATGGTGTTTTTGGCCATGGGCTTCACCGGAGCCGAGACCACCGGTCTGGCCGAGCAGTTCGGCCTGGATTTCGATCCCCGCGGCAACGTCGCTCGTGACGACTCGTGGTCCACCAACGTGGACAACGTGTTCGTGTGCGGGGATATGGGCCGGGGCCAGAGTCTCATCGTGTGGGCCATCGCCGAGGGTCGTTCGTGCGCCGCTGCAGTGGACACCGCCCTCATGGGCGAGACCGACCTGCCGTCTCCGGTCGAGCCCACATCCCAGCCTTTGCGCTGAGCAGCGAGCCAAACCCCGGGCCGAACGGTGGGCCAAACAGTGGGCCAAACAATGGACTCGCCCCTGCCATCGCCTGACCCGACTCAGCGGGTCATGAGGGGAGCGGGCTCGCGATGGCCGAAGATCACCTGACCGGTCACGGCCCGGGTCAGGTCACACAAGTCGGCCGACAGGTCCACCATCATGTCGTCCAACGTGATCATGCCCACCAGGGTGCCGCCGTCCATGACCGGGAGTCGACGGATGGGATGGGAGCGGAACACCGTCATCACGCTGCGCAGGTCGGCTCCGGCGTCGGCGGTGATGATGTCGGTACTCATGAGCGCATCAATGCGGGCATCACCAGCAATGTTGCGGGCCACACCCCGCACGACAATGTCGCGATCGGTCACCACCCCCACGGGTTGGCCACCATCGGTCACCACCAGACACCCCACCGATGCGGTGTCCATCAGTTCTGCAGCGTGGGCCACGGTGGCATCACAGGCGACAGAGACGGGCGGCTTGCGGATTGCATCTCGGATCTGCATGGCATTCACCTCACGGTTATCGACCTTCGGGTACAACCTCATCGGATAAAGGCTCGCCGGACGACGACTGACCGCTGGAGCAGCTCGCCGCCCGGCACCGCCCACCGTAGGCATCCCGATCGCTGATGTTGCAGGGCCGAAGGTCCCACAGTGGCCACCCGCCTGCTGCGCCACCCGCCTGCTGCGCCACCCGCCTGCTGCGCCACCCGCCTGCCGCACCCGACGTTCAGGCTGACGGGTCCCGGCGTTGGTGGGCCCGCACCAGCAATGCCCGGAGCGTCTCGGGCTCCTGGGCCCCGGGGATCATGAGACGCTCGTCAACCACCATCGTGGGTACGGCGTGGATGTCCAGGCCAGAAGCCGAGGCGATGTCGGCGGCCACCTCGTCGGCAAGATCCCCCGACGTCAGCATGGCCAACGCAGCGTCCGCGTCGAGGCCGGCCGTGGCGGCGAGACCGGCGAGGGTGGCGTGGTCAGACACATCGGCACCGTGCTCGAAGTAGGCGCTGAACACGATGTCGGCCAGAGCGTTCTGGCTGGCGCTGCCCTGAGTCGCCAACGCCCACGCCAGCAACCGGTGGGCGTCGAAGGTGTTGACCCGCACGGCGATGTCGAACCGGAAGTCGATCCCCACCGGCGTGCCCAATGCCCCCAGCCGGCGGGTCATGGACCCAAACGCCCCGGGGCCGTACTTGGCGTCGATCGACCGTTGCAGATCCCCGGGTTCAGGCCCGGCTCCCGGGTCGAGCTGAAACGCCCGCCACCGAACCTCAACCTCAGACGCCCACGACCCCCCACCGCCCCCGGGGTCTGCAGCCAGATCGGCCAGGGCTGCATCCAGGCGCCGCTTGCCGAGAAAGCACCACGGACACACCACGTCGGAAAACACGTCGATTCGCACGATTCTTGCAACACCAACCCGACCCGGAACAATCCCGGGGCCCACCGGGTTGACCCCTCCACACGATCGAGGAGTGTCCATGACCAGCCAGGATCAAAGCACGTCGAAGACCGGAGCCACCGGCTCCAGCGCTGACCACGACGGTGCAGTCGCCGACATCGGTGACAGCGACTTCGCCGCCGCCATTTCCGGGCAGTTCACCGCCGTGGACCTGTGGGCCCCGTGGTGTGGCCCGTGTCGACGGTTCATGCCGTCATTCGAACGCATCGCCGACGAACACGCCGCCGCTGGCAGCCCCATCGCCTTTGCCCGGGTGAACGTGGACGACAACCCTGTCACTGCTGCCGCCATGGCCGTGCACAGCATTCCCACCGTGATCCTGTTCGGACCCGATGGCCTCGAGGTGACCCGCACCACCGGGGTCCCCAACGCCGACGACCTCATGGCCCTGCTCAGCCACGCCGACACCTGCGGCGTCCTGACCGACAGCGCCACAGCTAGCGCCCGGTGCCGACACGCGAAGAACGCACCACCAAACCGGAGGGTGTCCGGCAAACCGGGGGGTGCGGTTCGGTGGTGCGTTCGACGGGATCAGCGTCGTTGCTGAAGGTCAGCCCTGTGCGACCGCTGAGATGTCCAGTTCGAGCTTGACCTTCTCGCCCACAAGGATGCCGCCGGTCTCAAGAGCGGCGTTCCACTCCAGGCCCCAGTCCTTGCGGTTGATTTCGGCGCGACCCTCAAAACCGATCCGGTTGGCACCGAACGGGTCGGTGGCCGCTCCGGCGAACTCGAGGTCGATGGTGACGGGCTTGGTGACCGCACCGATGGTCAGGTCGCCGGTGACCTTGTAGTCGTTGCCGCCGACGGCGTCGATGGAGGTGCTGGTGAAGGTCATGGAGGCGTTGTTCTCCACGTCGAAGAAGTCAGCCGAGCGCAGGTGACCGTCACGGCCCTCGTCACCGGTGTTGATGCTGGCCAGAGCGGCAGTGCACCGTCACCGACGACGCCGCCGGGTTGTCACCGTCGATGGTGACTGAGCCACTGAACTCGTCGAACCATCCCCGGACCTTGGTGACCATGGCGTGGCGGACCACGAACCCCAGGCGCGAATGAGAGGGGTCGATGGCGTAGGTGTTGGTGAGGCTTGCTGTTGCTGACATGGATGGCTCCTTGATTGAGGCCGGGGCGGGTGCCACCGGGGTGTTGCTCGGTCGGTGAACGCCCGACACCTGCCGCCTGGAACGGCGAGATGGTTGAGCGTTCAACTGAACTGTAGCACATCTCGTTGAAACTTCAATCAGAAGGTTAGGATCCTTTCATGGCACCCAACTCGAAGGTCAATGAACCCGACGTCACGGGCACCCGCTGGCTGGACGCCGACCAACAAAGGGTGTGGCGCAACTACATCGCCATGGTGCGGATGCTCGAAGAAGCCCTCGAGCGGCAGATGCAGGCCGACTCGGGATTGTCGATGAATGACTACGTCCTGCTCATGCAACTTTCCGAGGCTCCCGGGCGTCGCCTGCGCATGAGCGAGCTGGCCGCCGACAGCGTGTACTCCCGCAGCCGCCTTTCCCATGCTGTGAGCAGGCTGGAGGATGCCGGATGGGTGCAGCGAACTGAATGCCCCGACGACGGCCGGGGCACGTTCGCCCAACTCACCGACACAGGCTTTGCGGTGCTGGCCGCCGCCGCACCCGGCCATGCCACCACCGTGCACGACCTGCTGTTCGCCCCAATAGGGGCCGACGGATGCACGGCGCTGGGCTTCATTTCAGACACGGTGCTCGCCACCTTGACCAACCAGCAGCCGTGAGCCCATCACCGTCGGACCCGCCCACCGCCGGCCCCCACCCCGGCGTCGGTGTCGGCTCCGCCCCACACCTCCCCGTCGCGCTGTCCCCCCGGGTGAGCGACGTGGGCGGCGTCAAGGTACATCGGGTCCTGCCCAGGGCCAGGCGTCGCACCATCGGGGCGTGGTGCTTTGCCGACCTGTTCGACGGTGCCGCCACACCGGCGGCTGACGCCAGCGCCATGGTCACCGCCGACGGAGCCGTACTCAGCCCATCGGTGGATGTGGGTCCCCACCCCCACACCGGCATCCACACCGTCACGTGGCTCACCTCCGGGGCGTTGCGCCATACCGACAGCGTCGGTTCGGATCAGGTGGTTCGGCCCGGCGAACTCAATGTCATGACCGCAGGGTGGGGCGTGGCCCACGCCGAACACCACCTGGACCACACGGTGGCGGTGGCCGGCGCCCAGCTGTGGCTGGCCCAACCCGACGCCACCCGCAACGGCGATCCCCGCTTCGACCACCATGCCGACCTTCCCGTGGTCGACCATGGACCGTTTCGAACGACCGTGATCGTCGGAGCCCACGACACCGAGCGGTCCCCAGCGGTGGTCGACACTCCTGCGGTGGCGTTGGCGGTGACGGCCACCGACGATGGGTCCGGCACCTTCACACTCGACGCCTCAAACGAATACTGCATCGTGGTGTTGGCCGGTGAGATGGTGGTGCACGGCGAACCCCCCTGGCCCACAGACGATGGCGTGGTGGTAGCCGCCACCACCGGCGTGGACCTGGGCAAGGGCCGCACCCGTGTCACCCTGCACGCCACCGTCGGGTCGACTGCGCTGGTGCTCGGTGGCCCTCCCCTGGGTGAGGAGCTCGTGATGTTCTGGACCTTCGTTGCCCGAACCCGGTCAGAAGCCGCAACCGCTGCCGCCCAGTGGAATGCCGGCGACCCGCGCTTTGGCGCCGTGGCGTCGCCGCTTGAGCGCATCGCTGCGCCGCCGGTGCCGTGGTCGTGAGCGCCCCGTCGCCGTCGTGAAGGTGCTGGCCTGGTGGCCAGATACCTGCTGGTCTGGTGACCATGGCGGCCCTGTGGGCCCAACGGGCGCCTCAGATGTGACCTGTGGCGCTGCACAATGACGCCACATTGTGGTCAAATGCCCGGGATCGATCATGACTGACAACACCGAAACTCCAACACCACCGACCACCGCACCTCCTCGCGCCGCAACCCCGGCGAAGGCGCTCCCACAAAGGCAGCCCCGGCAAAGGCAGCTCCCGGCAAAGGCAGCCCCGGCAAAGGCAGCCCCGGCGAAGGCAGCCCCGGCGAAGGCGCCTCCCACAAAGGCAGCCGCAAAGAAGGCTGCTCCAACGAAGGCTGCTGCGGCCGCCAATGATGACCCCGTGCTGCAGGTGGGCCGACGCCGCTTGCGTGCTTCGAAGCTGATCGACGAAAACGCCCGGCTGCGCGAAGAGCTGGCCACCCGAAAGAGGGCCGAGTCCAGCTCCGCCCGCAAAGTCCGTCTCGAAAACCGCCTCAAGCCATTTCAGGTGGAACTCCTCAAGCTGCAAAAGCATCTTGAGGAACACCAACGCCGCATGATCGTGTTGTTCGAGGGTCGTGACGCCGCCGGCAAGGGCGGCACCATCCGCCGGGTCACTCGCTACATGAATGAAAAGCACTACCGGGTGGTGGCGTTGGGCAGGCCCACCGAAGAGCAACGCTCACAGTGGTACTTCCAGCGGTACGTGGCCCAGTTCCCCCATGGCGGGGAGATGGTCCTGTTCGACCGCTCCTGGTACAACCGGGCCATGGTGGAGCCGGTGTTCGGCTTTTGTACCGACGAGGAATACCGCAACTTCATGCGGGGTGTGGTGGGGTTCGAAAAGGACCTCGTGCGCCAGGGCACGGTGCTGGTCAAACTCTATTTCAGTGTCACCAAAGCCGAGCAAAAGCGCCGATTCGACCGGCGTCGTGACGACCCGCTGCGTCAGTGGAAACTCAGCGAGATCGACATGCAGGCCCAGGAGCACTGGGACGAATTCACCGACATGAAGTTCCGCATGCTCAAGCGCTCAAGCACCACCGATGCGCCGTGGACCGTCATCCGTTCCGAGAGCAAGCCCGACGCCCGCCTGAACGCCATGAGGGTCATCCTCAACGCCGTCAACTACGAAAACCGCAACACCTCACTCGACTTCGTGCCCGACCCCGCAGTGGTCGTGTCTGCGGCCCAGGAACAGGCCCTGCTTGAGGCAGAGCGGATCCGAAGCGGGCACTTCAGCGGCTGACGTTCATCCCGGGGCCCATCACTCGGGATCACTCGGGACCCATCACTCGGGGCCCGTCACTCCCGGGGCCACTGTTCGTCGGGGTCCAGTTCCTCAGCCTCAACCTCAAGATCGGGTTCGAGTACCTGACCGGCCTGGTGGTGGGAGGTCAGATCGTCAATGTCCACCGCCGTGATACCGGATTCGGCGAACCGCTGAACGAACGCTGCGGCCTCGTCAAGGTCCTCACACGTCTCACGCACGGCGATGTCGCCATCACGCCACAGCCGGACCTCTACCGGACCGACCCCCACGTCAGTCCTTTCCCCGACTGCCAGCACCCCGGGTGATGGCCACACGGCTCACGGCCTGTGAGGGCGACACCATGGGCAGGCGAATCTCAAGGATCCCGTCGTCGTAGGAAGCCTTCACGTCCTCGGGGCCGGCCCCGGCAGGAAGCGGCAACGTTCGAGTGAACTGCCCGTAACGGAACTCGCTGCGGTAGAAGTCCCCGTTGCCGCTGCGTTCGTGCCTTTCGCGACGCTCTGCCCGGATGCACAGGCTTCCGTCGGACACGGTGATTTCCACGTCATCGTCGGGATCGATCCCGGGCAGTTCGGCCCGAACCACCAGGGTGTCGTCCTCGCGGAACTCCTCGAGATGCATACCCTCACGATCCGACCATGCCAACGGCACCATCGGCTCACGTTCAACAAACGGTTCCATGAACGGGTCCAGAATGCTGCGGGGCATGGTCTGGCTCAGCCAGCCGGGCCACAGCCCTGGCAAACGACGTTCAATCTGCATGGTCATGACAACCTCCCTGGTCGGGCAACCGGGCCGTAGACCGGTGTGCCGGGCAATGGTGATGCCGTGGTCACCGGCGTGCAATGGCGATGTCGTGGATCATCCGCCAACACGTCAGCCCGCCCAGCTTCACCGCCGGACCCCCAACCCACAAGGGACCTTGGTCACCGCAGGCAGGCCGGTCGCCACCTGTTCTGGCGGCGCATCACGTCGTGGCGCCGCCCAGGGCGCACCCGACAGCGACGCACCCGACAGCGACACACCCGACAGCGACGCACCCGGCGGGCGCGCTGGCGTGCCCACCCCTACGATCTCGCCATGACCAACCCCATCGGGCCACTGCTCCCCGGCGACGAGGCCCTCACCCACCAGATCGCCGACACCCTGGCGGTGGTGTCGACCAGCGACCCGTCGTGGACCGAGAAGGTGTGCGCCATGGCAGCCCGTCGTGACGGCAGCCTGTCGCTGGGATTCGGCCTGGGTCGCTACCCCAACCGCAACGTCATGGACGGGTACGGCGGTGCGTCACGGGGAGTCGAACAGTGGACGGTGCGGGCCAGCCGGGCCCTGGCACCCGAACCCGAACGCACCGTGATCGGCCCCATCACCTACGAGGTGCTTGACCCGCTGCATGCCGTGCGCTTCGCCCTGGATGCCAACGACACCCAGCCGCTGGCATTCGACTGGGTGTTCGAATCGAAACTCCCGGCCCAGCTCGAGGAACGCTCGCACCGTCGGTCGGCGTCGGGGCTGCGGGTGGCAACTGACCTGGTGCGCTATCACCAGATCGGGGTGGCGTCGGGGTGGATCCAGCTCGATGGTGAACGCCACGAGATCACCCCCGACGACTGGGTGTCCACGCGGGACCACTCGTGGGGGGTGCGCTACGACGTGGGCGTGCCACCGACCGACGTGGACCCCACCGACCCCATGGATGGCCTGTCGTTTTTGATGTTCTGGTGCCCGTCGCTGCTCGAGGCCGCCGACGGATCCACCTACGGGTTGTTCTTCCATCTCATCGAGGTGTCGGCCCCCGGATTCGTGCACGCCCAGGCCATCGGCGGCTTCGAGTACCCCGACGGCCGGGTGGACCCCATCATTGGCATCCACCCCGAGATGGGGTTCGACCCCCACAACCGCCGCCTGCAAAGCGGCAGGGTGCACTTCACCATGGCCGACGGATCCACCCGCACCATCGGCATGGAGGTGCTGGGCGACACCGGATTCCATCTCGGCGCCGGCTTGTACTTCGGCTTCGACGGCTTCCACCACGGCCAGTGGCGCGGCCCGTTGCACGTCGACGGCGAGCACATCGCCGACTGCTCGGACCCGACTGCCGCCCGGCGCCTGCACCAGATCCGCGACACCGTGGTGCGCATCACCGACCCCACCGGTGGGGGCACCGGCGTCGGCAACTGCCAGCCCATCGCCGTGGGCCCGTTCGACGACCTCGGGCTCGGTGCCGACGACTCGTTTTGGTAGGCCAGGAAGCCCGATGAGCGGCAGACCAGCCCGCCAGGTGGCCGTTCGCAGGCGGCGGCGCCCATGCGGGTCCTGCGCCATGCAGTGACACAATGACCTACGACACCGTCCACTGGCGGCTGGCTGCCGTAGACTCTGCTCAGGCAATTTTTTCGACAATAAACCGCGTCTTACCCGCCTAGATCCTCAAGGAATCCGGTGACCCTCACTACAGCTGACGAACACGGCGATGTGACCGCCACTCCTGACACCCCTGACACTCCAGGCACCCCCGGCAAGCGCGGCTCGCTCCAGCGGGTTCTTGACGTGATCCCGCCCGAGGCCTACGAGCGACCCACCTGGAAGGGTCTGGCCTACTTCGGCCGCGATGTTGCCCTGTATGCCGTTGCCGTCGCATTCCTGATCATGGTCAACAACCCGTTGCTGCTGGTGATCGGCTGGGTGTTCGCATCACTGATGTTGTCGGCATTGTTCATCGTGGGCCACGACGCCGCCCACGGCGCCTTGTTCAACAGTCGCAAGATGAACCGCACCGTGGGCAAGTTGGCCATGCTGCCAAGCTGGCACGTGTTTGAGGGTTGGTCGCTGGGCCACAACCGCATCCACCACACCTACACCGCCCGTCAGGGTTTCGACTTCGTGTGGCATCCGGTGACCCCGGCCGAGTTCGCCACCATGAGCCGCTTCAAGCGCCTGCGCCACCGCTTCGAATGGTCGTGGGTGGGCGCTGGCGCCTACTACGCCCGCGAGGTGTGGTGGAACAAGATGATCGTGGGCAAGCCCCCGGCCCGCTACGCCAAGTCGATCCGCAAGGACCGCTGGATGGTGGGCAGCGTTGCGGCTGCGGTCGCCGTGGTGCTTGGTGCCGTTGGCTACGCCCGCTACGGCACTCCGTTGGGAGCGCTGTGGATGGTGGCCAAGGTGTGGGTCATCCCGTTCCTGGGCTTCAGCTTCATCGTCGGATCACTGGTGCACATCCACCACATCGGGCCCGACCTGCGCTGGTGGCCCCGACGTGAATGGACCCGCTTCGCCGGCCAGGTGGAAGCCACCACGGCCCTGTACGCCCCCAAGGGCGTCGACTTCTTCTTCCATTGGATCATGGTGCACATCCCCCACCACGTGGACGTGCGCATCCCCATGTACAACCTGCCCATGGCCGCCGACGCCATCGTGGCCAACATCGACGAGGCCAAGGCCGGCAAGCTGCGATTCCGCGACTTCATGGCCAACACCCGGACGTGCAAGCTGTACGACTTTGATCGGGGCATCTGGTACACCTACCGCCAGGCCGCCGACCTGCCGCCCGAGATGATGCAGATGCCCGTGTCCTCCCTGGTGGTGGCCCCCGCAGCCCAGCGGTGACCACCGCCGCCCCCGACGGCGTGGCCCTGACGGTCCCGGCGGGGAGCACCCCCAGCCAGTCAGCGTCGGCACGGGCGTGGTGGTGGCGTCACAACCAGAGTCACGGCAATTTGGGCGACGCCCTGAACCTCGTGGTGCTCAGCGCCTTCGGCCTCACCCCGGTGCGCAGCCGTCGGTCAGCGTCCCCGGCAGCACCGACGAAGGATCACGCACCTCAGACCCCGGCCCCACCCTGCTGGCCATCGGGTCGATGGTGGACGACCGCGTCATCGCCGACCGACACGCCCGGTGCGTGGTGTGGGGCAGCGGTTGGCGGGGTGACCCCATCAGTGACGCCACCCGGCAACTTCTCGACGTGCGAGCGGTGCGCGGGCCACACACCGCCGCCGCGCTGGGTCTCGACACCAGCGTGCCCATGGGCGACCCCGCCCTGCTGTTGCCCTTGCTGATCGACGTGGCCGGCCACCGCTCGGCGCGCCGGGGCATCCTGGTCCCGCACATCAGCCACGTCAGCGGTGCCCCCGAGGTGGGCTGCGACCAGACGGTCACCGTGGGGGTGCGCCAGGCCGGCCTCACCGGGGGATTCACCACCCGCGACATCGTGCGGCGGGTACGCACCATCGCCACCGCCGGCTTCGTGCTCACCGGGGCGCTGCACGCCGCCATCATCGCCCAGGCCTACGGCGTGCCGTGGGCAGCGTGGCTGGGTCCCGACGTGGACTGCCCCGCCAAATGGGACGACTGGGCCGCCTACCTGGGGGTCGACCTGCAGTTCGCCGCTGACCGGGCTGCCGGCGAACGATGGTGGGCCAATCACGGCAGCACCGGACAGGTCGGCGACCTCACCAACCTGATCAGGTCGTTCCCCTACGACGCCATCGGCGTAACCGCACCGCACACGGGGCTGCCCGTCTGGGCGTCTGGGCTACCCGACTCGCCCGACACCAGCTAACGACGTCAACGGACCGGAACGCCACCGTCGAGTTCGTCGAGCAGGTGGTGTGCTGATGCGATGTGCCCGTGGAGCCAGGAGTCGTCGGGAGTGCACTGCCGTCGGAAGTCCCCGCCGTCATCGAGGGCGGCGAGGCGCCGGCTCAGGTCAACCAGCGAGACCGGGCCGTGGGTGGCGACGGGCCGGTCGGTGACACCCACGGCCGATCCATCAACGGGCAGGTCAGTGGTCAGCAACTCACCGGCCAGCAAAAACGCCGCTGCGGCCACAAGCTCATCGAGCAGCAGGCGGGCCTGGGTGGGATGCAAACGGTAGCGACCGGGTTCGTGCTCAGCGGCCGCCACGGCGGCTTCAGCCCTGGTTCGCTCCACCAGCACCTGACGGCGTGCCGTGTCGAGATCCGATGCCGGGGCATCACCGTGCCTGACGGCATCAAGGGTGGCCATGTAGGCCGCCATGGCCTCGACGGTGTCGGCAAGTGCCCGTGACACCGACCCACCACCACGGTGCGGTCGCACCATCGAGATGGCAACGGTGAGCCCGGCAGCCGCCAGCGTGGCCACCACCCGCAACACGATGTTGTCGGTCATGGACTGTCCCAGCGATGCAAACAGGGTGAGCACGATGATGGTCACCCCACCCACGGCCACGGCGTAGTTCACCGCCATGAACGCCAGTGCCAGCAGGGACCCAACAGCAACGAGTGCCACCAGTACCCCCGACCCGGGGTCGCCCATGGCGAACACCGCAGCGCACAGCGCCACACCGGCCAGGGTGCCACCGACCCTCAAAGACACGCGACCAACGGTGCCGCCCAGGTCGGGTTTGGCCATCCACGCCACCGTCATCGGCAGCCAGTAGTCGTGGGGTTGATCGATGAAAAAGGTGATGGCGGTGGCGATGGTGATGGCAATCGCCAGACGTACCCCGTGACCGAAAAAGACCTCGCCGGGCACAAGATGCGACCGCAGCACCGTCCGCCACCCCGGCGACACAGCGCCAGCGCCAGCGCCGGCACTGGCACCAGCACCAGCAGGACTCTGGTGCCGGACCACAGCGCCGACCTACCGGCCATGGTGCCTGCACATCGTTGGCGGTGGCGATGAGCTCATCAGCTGCAGCTCGGGCCAGCACTCCGGCACGCCCATTGGCAGCCGCCAAATCCGGCACCGCCGCTTCAAGCGTCGCTACTGCTGACGCCAGCCCGCGTCGACGCACTGGCCACACCAGGGCCCGGGCCACCTGACGGCTCAGGACGGCGAAGGCCACGGCAAACTCCCGGGTGGCATCCACCTGCCCGGCACCGGCACCGGCACCTGCACCTGCACCTGCACCCGAATCGCCGTCGTCGACGCCTGCGGGTTCGAACACCAGCGCCAACAGATGAAGACGGGCCTGCTGACCCCGATTCACAAGGTCGTCCATCCACCGCTCGGTTGCGCCAGCCCCCCGACTATCGGCCACCGCCACCCCAGCCGAGGTGAAGGCTGCCGCCACCGCCGGGGATGCAGCCGCAGACCGACCACCAATGGCACCCACGGCCAACATCCGATAACCAGTGGCGATGGCGGCCCGGGTGCCACCAAACCGGTGGGTGGGCCATGCCACCAGTGCCACCACCAGCGTCAGCACACCACCACCCAACGTGCCCACCATCACAGTTACCACCTCGATCTCGGTGGTGGCGTTGCCGGCGTAGACGACGAACAACACCAGCGACAGCAAACCCGTTCACCGCCGATCGGGGACCGAGGACCCCGACGTACCCGCACATCGCTGCCACAACAAACCCCACCACCAGGTGGATCAGTTGCACATCGGCCACCGCCGCCCCCAGCGTGGCCGCCACCGTGCACCACAAGGCAGTGGCGGCCATGGACCGCGCCCGCCTCGGGTAGGCCTCGCCGTTGTCGGCCAGTCCGGTGAACAACGCCCCGATGCACAGCACCACCGACAGCTGCACCTGGTCGACAGCAAGGCCAACGGCGAACAGTGACGCCACCACAGCAGAGGTCCGAAGCGGTGAGGTGAGCGCCAAACGACCCCGCTCCAGGTAGAGACCGTCGTGGGCGAAGGTGCTGACCCGGGCCATCAGTCCACGACCATCACGGGACATCCGATGGCGGGCGCCGCATTGGCACACACTGCCTGCACACCCGCTCGTGATCTGGGCTCCATGGCGGCCACACTACTCAGCATCAACAGTGGCAAGCGGGGGCGTAGGGTGACTCAATGTGCGCGGTGAGCCTGGTGCAATCGATGACCCAGCCCGGCGTGGGTACAGCACGATGACCCGCCATGGTGACGTGCTGTGGCAGCCCGAACCCGACGCCCTGACCACCACGTCCATGGGCCGTCTGGCCACCAGCCGGGGCATGACCACCTTCAACGAGTTGCTGGCGTGGTCGCTGGCCGACCCCGACGACTTCTGGCGGGCCACCGCCGCCCACACCGGTGTGCGCTGGATGACCCCGCCGGCCAATGGTGTGGCCCTGGCCGACGCCGCCATGCCCGGCGCCCGCTGGTTTCCCGGTGCCACCCTCAACTACACCGACGGGGCCCTGGCTGCCGCTGCCACCCGACCCCACGACATCGCCGTGGTGGCCCGCAGCCAAACCCGCCCCACCATCGAGCTGACGTGGGCCGAGCTGGCCGACCAGGTAGCGCGCTGCGCCCAGGGACTGCAACGGCTGGGCGTTGGGTCCGGCGATCGGGTTGCCGGCTACCTTCCCAACATTCCCGAAGCCCTCGTCGCCATGCTGGCCACCGCCTCGCTGGGTGCGGTGTGGTCGAGCTGTGCCCTGAGTCCGGCGTGCGGGCGGTGATCGACCGCTTCGGCCAGATCAACCCCAAGGTGCTGCTGGCCGTGGACGGCTACCGCTACGGCAGCAAAGACATCGACCGCACCGGCGACCTGGCTGCCATCACCGCCGGATTGCCCGACGTTGAGCACGTGGTGAGCGTGGCCTACCTCGGCACCGGCGACGATCACTGGCCCGCCCTGCTGGGTGGCACTGCCCCTGGGGGTGGCCCTGCCCTGCGACCCGCTGCCCGGTGGCCCTGCCCTTGTGGGTGGCACTGCCCTGCCGGAGTGCGTTCCCGTGCCGTTCGACCATCCGCTCTACATCCTGTTCAGCTCGGGCACCACGGGCCTGCCCAAGCCCATCGTGCACGGCCACGGCGGCATCACCGTCGAGCACCTCAAGGCGTTGACACTGCACCACGACCTCGGCCCCGGCGACCGGTTCTTCTGGTTCTCCACCACCGGCTGGATGATGTGGAATTACCTCGTCTCGGGATTGCTGACCGGCGCTGGCGTGGTGCTGTTCGACGGCGACCCCACCGCCGACGGCATGGCCACCCTGTGGGACATCGCCGCCGACACCGGAGGCCACCGCCCTTGGGGTGTCGGCCCCATTTCTCATGCGGTGTGCCAGTGAATCACTCACCCCCAACCCCGGATCGCTGCGCTGGGTGGGATCCACCGGCGCTCCCCTGCCCGCCAGCGGGTTCGCCTGGGTGCACGACACCACCGGCCTGCCGGTGCATTCCATCAGTGGGGGCACCGACGTATGCACCGCATTCGTGGGCATGAACCCGCTCACTCCCATCCGCGCCGGCGAGATCAGTGGCCGATTGCTGGGATGTGCCGCCGACGCCTTCGACGACCATGGCCAACCGGTGGGCCCCGGCCACACCGGCGAATTGGTGGTGACCGCCCCCATGCCGTCGATGCCGGTGGGGTTTTGGGGCGACGACGACGGCAGCCGCTACCGGGCCGCCTACTTCGACACCTTTGCCGGGGTGTGGTGCCACGGCGACTGGGTCACGTTCACCGACGACGGCGCCTGCGTGATCACCGGGCGCTCCGACGCCACCCTCAACCGGGGCGGGGTGCGTCTGGGCACCAGCGACTTCTACAGCGTGGTGGAGACACTGCCCGGCATCGACGACAGCCTGGTGGTGCATCTCGAAGACGACACCGGTCTGGGCCAGCTGCGCCTGTTCGTGGTGTGCGCCGACGGCGTCACCCTCGACGACACGTTGCGCTCGGCCATTCGCACCGCCCTGCGCACCGAGCTGTCGCCGCGGCACCTGCCCGACCGCATCGACGCCATCGACGCCGTGCCCCGGACGCTGTCAGGCAAAAAGCTCGAGATCCCGGTCAAGCGCATCCTGCTGGGGGCGGCCGCCAGCGAGGTGGCGTCCACCGGCTCACTGGTCGATCCCGATGCGCTGGTCTGGTTCGAAACCCACCGCAGCTGACGCACGGCCACTCCCCTGCCCCACAACCGACGGCGGGCCCATGCCAACACGGGCGCTGTCGGGCTAGCCGAACGTGCCGATGCCCCCGGCAGCGGCCACCCGGCTGGGCAGGGCACGTCCGATCACTGCCGCCAGCTGCGTTCCGGCCGCCAGCAAACCATCAAGGCTGACGCCAGTGGTGATGCCCATGTCGTCGAGGACCAGCACCAGATCCTCGGTGGCGAGATTGCCCCCCGCACCCGGGGCGAACGGCGAACCACCCAGCCCACCGAGCGACGTGTCGAACCTGCGCACCCCCAGGGCCATGGCCGCCCACGCATTCACCAACGCCGTGCCGCGGGTGTCGTGCAGGTGCAGGCCCAGCTCACCAGTGGGCGCGCCACTGAGCGCGCCACTGGGCGCACCACTGGGCGCACCACTTGCTCCACCCGGGGCGGCGTTACGCACCGCCCCAACCACCTCGGCCACCCGACGGGGTGTGGCCATGCCGGTGGTGTCGGCCAGGGTGATCTGGTCCACACCCACAGCCACCACGGCGGCGCACACCTCGGCCACCGACGCCACCGTCACGTCGTCGGCGTCATCGTCGAACGGCGACCCAAAGGCACACGACACCACAACGTCCACCACCGCATCAGGTGCCGCCGCACGAATCCGGGCCACCTCGGCGATGGAGTCGGCCACCGACATCCCCACGTTTTTGGCGCTGTAGGCCGGTGACGCCGACACCGTCACCGTGAGGTGACCCACCCCGGCGTCGGTGGCCATCTGGGCGCCACGCAGGTTGGGCACCAGCACCCACCGTCGCCGGCCACCCATCGGTGGCACCCCGGCCACCACCTCGGCAGCACCAGCCATGGCCGGCACGGCCTTGGGCGACACAAACGCACCCACCTCAACATCGGACACACCGGCGGCGAACAGGGCCTCCACCAGCGCCACGCGCTGTAACGGCGCCACCGGATCGAGCGGCTGCAGACCGTCACGCACACTGCAGTCCCGGATCACCACTGATGCCGGTAGCTGCGTGGCTCCGACGTTGAGGGTGGTCTGCGATGTGGTCACCAGACGACCTCCGGTCGACACGGTCGGGCAGGACCGTCAGTAGGGCTTGGAAAACAGTACGCCCTGCTCGACGAGTTCGGCGATGGTGGGTGCGTCGTATCCCAACACGTCGGTGAGCACCTGCTCGTTGTGCTGCCCGAGGCCAGGAGCCACCAGATCGGGATCGGGATCCAGACCCGACGCCTTGAAAGGAAACCCCGGAATCTGCAGGTCGCCGACGAACGGATCGTGCACGGTGCGCACCACACCCCGCTCGATGAAGTGGGGGTGGGCGGCAGCGGCGATCGGTGACAGCACCGGGCCGTGGGGCACCCGGGCGTCGCCCAATGCCTGCATCACCTCGGCGTCGGTTGAAAACGTGGCCATCCACTGCTCGATCAGTTCGGTGAGCTCGTCACGATGGTCGAGGCGGTGGGGATTGGTATCGAACCGCTTGTCGGCGGCCAGTTCCGGTGTGCCCATGGCCTGCCACAGGTTGTCGATCTGGGCCTGGGTGCACAAGATGATGATCCAGCCCTCGGGCCCGCGAAACGATCCCGCCGGCGACACGTTGCCGTAGTGGCGACCCTGGCGGATGGCCACGTAGTCGGGATCCATGGACGGGGCATGCACGGCCTGTTCGTTGAAGTGGTAGAGGGAATCCACCATGGCCACGTCGATGTGGCTGCCGCGGCCGGTGCGCTCACGATGAAACAGGGCGTGGCCGATGGCGGCAAAGGCGTGCACCCCGGCGTTGGTGTCGGCGATGCCGCTGCCCACAAACGTAGGCTCGCCGTCGGGGTCGCCGGTCATGTGCATGATGCCGGCATAGGCCTGGGCGATGAGGTCGAAGCACGGCTGGCCGGCCAACGGGCCGGTCTGGCCGAACCCGGAGATGGACGCCATCACCAGCGCCGGGTTGGCGGCGCTGAGTTGGTCGTACCCCAGACCGTGACGATCGAGCACCCCGGGGGTGAAGTTCTCCACCACCACGTCCACGGTGGCGGCCAGCTCGGCGATGATGCGGCGACCGTCGTCGGTCTTCATGTCCACGCAGATCGAGCGCTTGCCCCGGTTTTGCTGCACGTGGGCGCCAGCCCGGTGGTTGATGCGGGGTCGGTTGGACCGGTTGGCGTCGCCGTAGGGGGGTTGCTCCACCTTGATGACGTCGGCACCCAGTTCCACCAGCAACCGGATACACGACGGGCCGGCCAGGTAGCGGGTGAGGTCCAGAACTCTGACACCCTCCAGCCAGGCCGGGGGCGCATCAGCCACCGGTGGCAGCCTTGGCCCGGGGCTCGCGCGGCAATCCCAGGGTGCGCTCGCCGATGATGTTGCGCATGATGTCGGAGGTGCCGCCCTGGATGGTGTACGCCGGGGCGTACCCGATGGCCCGCCACAGGTCGTCTGAGGCCATGGCATGGGGGCCCAGCACCCGGGCGGCAAAATCGGCCACACGCTGCTCGTGCTCGGTACCGATGCATTTGGTCATGGCCGCTGACCCCGCCGGCGCCTGACCGACTGCCGCCCGGTACACCAGCAGCCGCCCGATGCGGTAGCCGGTCTCGATGGCGGCAATCTCCTGGCGCACCAGCGGGTCGTTGAGGTCGGCGTGGGCCATGGCAATGTCGAACAACGGACGGTTGGACACCACACGGTCGATACCGCCGCGCTCGTGTTCGAGCTGACCCATGGTCTGGGCAAATGCGCCCCCCTCCACCCCCACCAGGTTGGCTGCCGGCACCCGCACGTTGTTGAAGAACACCTCGCAAAAATGCCGATTGCCGATCATGTCGGTGACCGGCCGAATGTCGATGCCAGGCAGGTTCAGCGGCACGATGAGTTCGCTGAGTCCCTGATGCGGTGGGCCCTCGCGGCTGGTGCGGGCAATGAGGTACACGTAGTCGGCGTCAGAGGCGAAGCTGGTCCAGATCTTCTGGCCGTTGACCACGTACACGTCACCGTCACGCACCAGGCTGGTGGCCACCGACGCCAGGTCCGACCCGGCATCGGGCTCGCTCATGCCGATGCTCCACGTCTCGTCGCCGCGCAGCATCCCGGGCAAGAACCGCTGCTGCTGGTCGGGAGTGCCGAACCTGAACATGGTGGGGCCCATCTGGCGATCCACGAACCAGCTGGCGGCGATGGGCGCACCAGCCGAGATCATGGCCTCGGCCACCACCAGCCGCTCGATCTCGGGCCGTCCGCCGCCACCGTGCTCGACGGGCCACGTCATGCCGATCCACCCTTCGGCGGCAAGACGCTGGGAGAACTCGCGGGAAAACCCGTTGATCCAGCAGTCGTGGTGCACGCCGTACTCGGCCACACCCTCGGCAGCCACCTTGGTGGCCCGTTCGCGCAGGTCGGCAAGCTCAGGGCTGAGGGCGAAGTCGAGTGTCACGGAAGCCTCCGGGGCCTGATGGTTGGATGTCATGGCGTCCAGGTTCGACGCTGACCCCAACGCCGCTACACGCCCAGCGTTGCGGGGACCGTCGACCTGCCAGATGGCGCCGACCATACGACGACACCAACGGGCAGCTGCCAGCCCCCGATCCTACCGTCCACCCCCGGTCGGCCACCCAGCCGAACGGCAGCGCATGCGGACACCCCAGGCGAACGCCGGTCTAGCCGGACGCTCCAGGCGTCGGCGTGTCCGGGCGATCAGGCGTTCAGGTCGCAGTCGCCCAGTTCGGCCTCGGCGGTGGTTGCCAGCTCCGACCATGCGTCACTCACCGCTGTCACCTCGGCGCTCAGCGCTGTCACGCTGTCGCTGATGCCCTGATCACCATTCACGAACGACTCAACCGTTGACCCCAGGGCCGTCAGCGACGACTGCAAAGCGGCAAACTGACTTGCGAACTGGTTGTCGGCGGCATCCTTGGCCGTGTTCCAGCTGGCCTCAATGGCATCGACCTGCTCGTTGAGCGCAGAGGTTCCCTCTCCCACCAGGTCCACGTTGGCCAGACCACTGACTTCAGCCGACAGGTCCTGGAGGGCATCACACGTGGATGCCTGCTCGTCGGTGTCGCCGCAGGCGACCAGCGACGCCACCATCACCACCGCAGCCACCCCACCAACGATCCGGGTCCTCATGCTGGTGCTGTTCGACACGTTGAAACCCATGGTGTTCTCCTCGGTCTGGGCCGCCGACGACGGCGAACCTGCATGACACCCACGGTACTGGGATCCCCAGCGCTCGGGCCGCCACGTGCGATCGCACCCAATGGCCCCGTGGGTCAAAGGGCACGGTCAAGTGGCAGGGTCAGCTGGCAGGGTCGTGCCCATCGACCAGTGACTGCCCGTCGACCAGAGACTGCAGGTGCTCCACCTGGCGCATGAGTCCGGCGATGCGCACCTCGCGCTGGTCCATCATGTCCATGTAAACCGCCGGGTGGAACCAGTCGAGGATGGCGCTGGGCGGCAGGGCCACCACCGGGGCCAGCTCGTCGAACTCGTCGGCATGCACGAACCAGGCGTTGAGGCCGTCGAAGGTGACAAACCGCATCTCGTGGCCTGCGAGGTGGTCCACCAGGTCGCCCAGTCGGTCCGGGGTGGCCTCGGCCAGCAACACCCGCACCCTGTGGCGAGCAAAGTCGTGGCCGCGCAGCACCTCGAGTTCGTGTCCTTCGGTGTCGACCTTCATGAAGTCGATCACCCTGCCGTCGACGTACTGGTCGCACACTGCCGCCAGCCGCACCACCGGCACGTCCACGTCCTGCACATCGTGGCCCTGGTTGCGGTAGCCACGGGCCCAGTCGGTTGTGAAGGTGGACAGGTCTGGGTTGGTGTTGTTGCGATGGAACGTCATGACGCCGTCGTGGTCCGATGCGGCCACACACAGGTTCACGTCATCGGGGCGCATCTGCACCAGCAGGTCGAACAGCGTGGGAACCGGCTCAACGTTGATGCCGGTCCAGCCCATGTCACTGAAGTTCTTGGTCACCGAGTCGGCCACGGGGTGGTTGGCACCAACGTCCAACCACACGCCGGTGGGCTGGGACCGAAACACCCGCAACAGCACGATGTCCTCGCCGTTTTGGGCGTAGCTGATGCGGCGCCCATCAGGGGTCTTGCTGAGTGCGTCCATCACATGTCACCCCATCGGGCACGCCCGCCAAAACGATCGCCAGCACAACCGCCAGCGCTGCCCGACCCTAGCAACCAGGCCGGTTCGATCCTTTGCTATCGGGGACTACCTGATCCACCCGGCACATTGGATGATGTCGAATCAAGACCAGCAATGTCGGTGTCGTCGAGGTACCCCAGCCGGTGCATCACCGAGGCGTGGTCGCCGACGATGGTGGCGGCCAGGTCCGGGTCGAGCTCGTCGCGCCAACCGCCGGCCTCGCCCCGACGGAAGAAGCGTCCGGTGTTGGTGGGTCGTTCCCGGAAACCGTCGGTGGCCTCCTGGGCGGCCAGACGGTCGAACCGGGTGAGGTCCACCGCAGCGGCCACCGAGGCCTCGTCGGCGTCGAACCCGGCGAAGCGCAAGGCGGTGGTGAACGTGGCCACCGGGTTGGCGATGCAGTCCTCGTAGCGCACCACGTGGACGGCAAATGGGGCGTCGTCGAGCCAGCTGGTGACATGTTCAGACCACGTACCCAAACGCTGGGGCACCTGGTTGGACGGCGCCTTGGTGCTGCGGGCCATGGTGTGGCGTTCGTCGGCCATCTCGGCCACCACCCGGGCGACATCCCACTGGTTGTGGTTGGCGTACGACAACGCCACGTCCCGGGGGTCACGCACCACGTACAACGCACACCGGGTGGCAGCCACCGACACGATGGGTTCCCCGCCGGCCCCGGTGAACAGGGCGTCGTGCACCTTGCACAGGTGTGGGGCGTGGAACCCGGCATCGGCCACCTCGTCGGCACGGGGGCGCAGCTGTTCCACTTCGTCGGCGGTCAGCAGCGACGACACCACACCCAGACCTTCCTCGATGCGCATGCGACTCGACGCGATCGAGCTGGTGTCTTTGGTGCCGAGCTGGTTGAGGTCCACGGCCTCGCCGGTCTGCCACGCCGTGAACACGGCCCGAAACCAGGTATTGCCCGACTTGGGATACGACGCCAGCCACACGGTGTTGCCGCCGCTGCTGGCGGGGCTGCCGGGGCTGGCGCCATCAGGCCCGGAGGCGGTGGGGTGGTGGGAGTGGTCATGCCGGGGCCACCTCAATGGTGCCATCGCTGATGCCGGCCACCAGTGCTGCAGCCTCGGTGGGATCACCGCGACGCGGCACCGTGACACGCACGATGCGGGTGCCGGTGGCCATCGCCGACGACCAGGCGAGATGGCCGGTACTGCCGTGCAACGCCAGAGCGATGGCATGGTGCCAGCTGCTGCGATCCACGGCGGTGAACGCCTTGGTCCCGCTATAGACCGCCGCCCCCAACGGGTCGTGGTTGGACTGGCGCACCAGCACCACCATGTCCACCGGTACCGGCAACGGCCCGAGCACGGCGGCCACATCATCAGATGGCGAATCCCCCGTCGCCGAATCATCAGTTGCCGAATCCCCGGGTGGCTTTCCCGACGCCTCCAGCTCACCGGCAGTCACCGCCCGCTTTGCCACCCCGGGCCGGATCGGCTGGCCCAGTTCGGCGTCCAGGCCAAGGGCCTCCAGCGCGTCGGGCCACAACCCGAGGGTGTCGGTAGTGGGCACCACAGAGATGGTGCCGTCAGCCACGATCACCGGAGCCACGGCATCACCCAGCATCTGCCAGCCCCGTTGGACCAACGCGGCGGCGATGGTGGACGTTCCCACCGGACCGGTTCCACTCAACAGCACGCCACGGCCGTTGCTGGCCACGCTGGCTGCCCGCACCGTGGGCACACCCCGCAACAACCACTGCAATGCCAGTGCCGGGTCGGCCAGCGGTGCCAGCGCGCCATGGCCACGACCCGGTGCCGGCGCCTCCACGATGTCGTGGGTGGTCACCAGCATCCGGCCGGCGCCGGGCAACCGCAGCACGGCACGATCGGCAGACACCTCGATGAGCGGCTGGCGCACCAGAGCATCGGGCAAGCGGTGCGGCACCTGGGGCCCATCGGGTGCCGGCGTCGTCGGCTGGTCGCCTGACACCGCCTGCTCCCCTGGCACCGGTAGGTCGCCTGACAGTGGAACGTCTTGTGGCACAGGGGCATTGTGCGTCATGGGATCAAGGCGCGTCACGACCTGAGCCAGTGGGGTCCGGCACGATCAGCCCGCCAAAAACGCCCGCAGTCGGTCGGCGTCGGCGTCGGCCTGTGACTCACCGGCGGCCACAGCCGTGGGCATCAGGGCCGGATCCATGAGGTTCACCCCCGCCGGCAGCGTCGAACACCGCAGCTCGACGTCGGTGCCCGAGCCGCGCAGCCCGGCAAGTTCGGCTGCCAGCGTGTCGGGTTGCTGGGTGGATCCCGGTGCGGCCAACTTGTCGTGCAGGCTCAGCACCAGGGCCCGACTGGCCCCGGCCACCAGGTCGCTATGGGTGCCACTACCGGACACTCCCCCGTCCATGGCCCGGCGGTCACCCACCTGCTGGGGGGTGAACAACCCCGGGACCGAGGCGCTGGCAGCCACGGCGTTGCGCAACGGCACACCCGACGCCGCCGTGAGCACCAGACGTTCACCGCTGTAGGTGTCAGTCGCGGTGATCTGCAGCCGGGCTGCCGGCCAGCGGTTCGATGGCAGCAACATCGCCAGACTGCGCGGCAGCAGCGTCATGGGTGGCGTGGCCGCCGCCAACGCGGCGTGGCCGATGGCGCTCACCGTGGCCGCACTGGCGTCGCCGGCTGCCAGAAACATGGTCACCGCCCGTTGCTGGCTGGCCGCAAGTCCGCTGGCCGGCGCCATGGCCCCCACCAGCGCCGGCACTTTCACCAGTAGTTCCAGTTCGGCAAACACCCGACGCAGGTGACCGGTGGTGAGCACCGCGGCCACCAGCGACCCCGCCGACGTGCCAACCACAATGTCGGCACTTTCCACCGGCACCCCGAGCTGGTGCAGACGGTGCAGGTAGGCCAGCTGCCAGGTCACGAACACGATCCCACCACCACCGAGCACCAGGGCAGTACCGGCTCCGGCACCGCGCCCGGCATCGAATGCCGGGGGCAAGGCAAGACCATCTGGTGCGGTGGCGTGCCCGTCACCACGGGCTGCGTCACCACGGGCTGCGCCTCCATCGGCGTCAACGACTCCTTTGGCAGTGACACCCGGGGGCGCTGGCTGGCTGGGGGTCGACATGCGCCGAGACGTACCCCATGCCCGCCGATGCCGCCGACGGTGGGCAGGTCCGCGGGTGCGGCCGTGGAGCCATCACCAACCGTGGCCACAACCACAACACGCACCCGCCCCCATGCGCCGCACGCGCCCCCATGCGCCGTACGCGCCCAAACCGGCGGCACTGCGGCACCTAGGATGAGCCCGTGCCAACGACCGGCGGTGGGCGATGATCGAAGTCAGCAACCTCACCAAACGCTTCGGGGCGACACTGGCCGTTGACGACCTGTCGTTTGAGGTGCACCCCGGCACCGTCACCGGATTTTGGGTCCCAATGGCGCCGGCAAGTCCACCACCATGCGCATGATCCTGGGCCTGGACCATCCCACCGGCGGTTCGGCCACCGTCAACGGCAGTTCGTACCTGAGTGCCCGGGCGCCGATGTGCGACGTGGGTGCGCTGATTGACGCCAACGACGTCCACGGCGGACGCACGGCCCGCAACCACCTGCGTGCCCTGGCCCGCAGCAACCGGTTGCCGGCAAGGCGCGTCAACGAGGTGTTGGACATGACCGGCATCACCAGCGTGGCCGACCGTCGCATCAAGGGCTTCTCGCTCGGCATGGGCCAGAGGCTGGGTGTGGCCGCCGCCCTGCTGGGCGACCCGGCGGTGGTGATGTTCGACGAACCGGTCAACGGGCTCGACCCCGAAGGCATCTTGTGGATGCGCAACCTGTTGCGCAGCCTGGCCGCCGAGGGGCGCACCGTGTTGGTGTCCAGCCATCTCATGGCCGAGATGGCCCAAACCGCCGACCACCTCGTGGTAATCGGTCGGGGCAAGCTCCTGGCCGACATGACCACCGAGGAGTTCCTGGTTCGCAACGCCAGAACGCACGTGCAGGTGCGCAGTCCGCGTCAGGCCGAACTCGCCGCAGTGCTCACCGCAGGCGGTGGCGAGGTGGCCGACGACCACGGGGTGCTGGCCGTGCACGGCCTGAGCTGCGAACAGGTGGGCGACATCGCGGCGGCCAACGCCATCGCCATCCACCAGCTGTTCGAACATCGGGCGTCACTGGAGACGGCATTCATGGACATGACCCACCAAAGCGTGGAATACGAATCGACCCTGCCGCCGCCACCGCCACCGCCACCGCTTGCAACCGGGACCGGGACCGCATCATGACCACAGCGTCGCCACCAGCAACGGCTGCAACCACACCCGGGGCAAACAAGCCCCACACCCAGACACTGGGTGACGTCATCGCCTCGGAGTGGATCAAGGTCACCACCGTGCGGTCCACGTGGTGGTCGCTGATTGCGGCGTTCGTGCTCACCGTGGCCTTCGGCGCGCTGTTGTCGTGGGGTGTGGCCGCCACCTGGGACCCCCAAACGATGGGCGGTATCGACCAAGAGATGGGCGGCGGCATCGACGCCGTGTCCACGTCGCTGGCGGGCACGTTGTTCGGTGAGTTGGCGCTGGTGGTGTTTGGCGTGCTGTTCATCACCGCCGAGTACTCAAGCGGCGGCATCCGGGCCACCCTGGTGTCGGTGCCGAAACGGTCACGGTGGTGGTGGCCAAGACCATCGTGGTGGCCAGTGTGGCCCTGGTGGCAAGCCTGGTGATCGTGTTCGTGTCGTTTTTCGTCGGCCAGGCACTGCTGGCCTCCGAAAGCCTCAACGTGGGTCTCGGTGACCCCAATGTGCTGCGGGCCCTGGTGGGTTCGGCGCTGTATCTCACCGCCGCGGCACTGTTCGGCCTGGGCATCGGGCTGGTGGTGCGCAGTTCGGGCGCCGGCATCACCGCCGCCATCGCCGGCCTGATCGTTGTGCCGTCGTTGACGGGGCTGCTGCCGGGCCAATGGGGCGAAAACATCGGCAAGTTCGTCACGTCCAACGCCGGGCGACAGATCACCCTGGTTGACCCCGGCATCAACGGCCTCAGCCCGTGGGTGGGCTACGCCGTGTTTGTGGGTTGGGCAGCAGCGCTGTTGGTGCTCGGAACCGTCCTGCTGCGCCGACGCGACGTGTAGGTCGTCGCCAGCTGTCAGTCGCCGCCAGCAATTAGTCGTTGACGGGTCAGTCGTCTTTGAGGGCCACGGCGTTGGGGGTCACGTTCATCTTGGGGACGTACCCGCCGGTGTCCACGTCACGGGCCTGCCCGTCGTACATGGCACGAAGCTCGGCCCGACAGTCCTCACACGGCCCGTACAGCCGTTCAACCGTGGTGGCATCACAGCGCGGGCAGTCGAACGGTTCGGGAAACCCGGCGGCGTCGGTCACGCTCCCATCACAGCACACCGACCGGTGGTGGGGGTCGATCACGTGCACGGGCGCACGCACGGGCGCACGCACGGGCGCACGCACCCATCCACACACCGGCATGCGCGGGCGTGACCGGCGGCATAGCCTGACAGGACGACCTCGAAGAAAGGCACCGCCCATGCGCACCCCCATCTGTGACGACCTCGGTATCGAGTTTCCCATCTTCGCCTTCACCCACTGCCGGGACGTGGTGGTGGCGGTGTCCAAGGCCGGGGCCTCGGGGTGCTGGGAGCGGTGGGCTTTTCCCCCGAACAGCTCGAGATCGAGCTGAACTGGATCGACGAGCACATCGGCGACCACCCCTACGGCGTGGACATCGTGATCCCCAACAAGTACGAGGGCATGAACGCCGACATGTCCACCGAAGACCTCACCAAGATGCTCCAGGACATGGTGCCCCAGCGTCATCTGGACTTTGCCCACGACCTGCTGGTGGACCACGGCGTGCCGCTGGCCGACGACGACGACAACAGCCTGAAGCTGCTGGGCTGGACCGAGGCCACCGCCACCCCCCAGGTGGAGATCGCCCTGGCCCATCCAAAGATGGTGCTCATCGCCAACGCCCTGGGCACCCCACCGCCCGACATGATCGAGCGCATTCACGCCGAGGGCCGCAAGGTGGCCGCCCTGTGCGGGTCGCCGTATCAGGCCCTCAAGCACGCTGCCGCCGACGTGGACATCATCATCGCCCAGGGCGGCGAGGGCGGAGGCCACTGCGGAGAGGTGGGATCCATCGTGCTGTGGCCCCAGGTGGTGGCCGCGGTGGCTCCCCGGCCGGTGCTGGCCGCTGGTGGGATCGGGTCGGGCCAGCAGATCGCCGCTGCACTGGCGCTGGGTTGTGCCGGGGCGTGGTCGGGGTCGCAGTGGCTGATGGTGGAAGAGGCCGACAACACCCCGGTGCAACAGCAGACCTACATCGATGCCAGCTCGCGTGACACGGTGCGGTCGAGGTCGTTTACCGGCAAGCCGTGCCGCATGTTGCGCAATGACTGGACCGAGGCGTGGGAGAACCCCGACAACCCCGAACCGCTGGGCATGCCGTTGCAGTACATGGTGTCGGGCATGGCCGTGGCCGCCACCCACCGGTGGCCCGACCAGACCGTGGACGTGGCGTTCAACCCGGTGGGTCAGGTGGTGGGCCAGTTCGAAAAGGTGGAAAAGACCGCGGCGGTGATCGAACGCTGGGTCAACGAGTACCTCGAGGCCACCAGCCACCTCGACGCCCTCAACGCCGCCGCCGCCCGGTAACGGCCGCTCGGCGGCGTTGCCCCGACAACAGCCGGGGCGGGTCGTTGGGTTGGGCAGTCACGTCTCCTCCGTTGCGCGTTCACGCCCGATGGCTGGATCAACAACCGCCGCGTCGCGGGTGGGCTACCGCTTGGTTGGGCGCTTCGGCGACCTGGACGCCAAGCAGCATCACTGCACCGAGGGCGAAGGCCACCATGGCCAACACCAGAGGAAGTGATGTTGATGCACCGGTGGCCGGCAACTGGCCGCCAGCCGATGTTGGCGACACCGGGTGGGTGACGATGGGAACGGCGCTGGTCGGTGGTCACCGAGGTGGGCGTGACCGTGGTCGGGGTGACGGTGGTGGGCGTGACCGTGGTGGGCGTCACCGTTAGTGGGGTGGTCTGCCGCCGGTGAACACCACACCAGGAAACCCAGCAAATCCAAATGACCAACCTTGAGGCAGCGGGAGCGGCGAGCTTTGGGATCTGGCACATTGACAACCACCGAGTGCGTCCGACTCACCACCGACACCATCCTGACCCGGGATCTCCCCGTTCGATCCCACCCGTGCCACCGGTGCCACCGGTACCGCCGGTACCGCCGCAGTGCTCGCCTCGCTGCGCTCACAAGGAGCGCCGACGGGCCCACTGGGATTGATGACAATGGTGGAGGACCCGCCTACTGCGCCGGAACCGCCATCGAGACCAGAGGTGCCGTCGAGGCCGTCCTCCCCAATGAATATGGCGTCCGCCCCGTCGAAGCCGACTGGGCCATCTACACCGGCGAACCCGTTGGCCCCGACGACGACCCCAAGGGTCAGCTCGGATCCGGTGGTGTTGGTGAACTCGCCGACAATGGTCGCCCCAGACCCCCCGACCCCTCCGAATCCGCCAAGCCCGCCCCCACCGCCGGGCACGGACTGTCCCCCGCCGGCGAGTCCAGCGCCACCGTCGCCTCCACTGCCACCGTTGCCACCAAATCCGCCGAAGCCTCCCGAGATGGTGAACCCAACAGTCTCACCAGCGGCCACGGTGCAGGTGCCGTCGGCAGTGAACGTAGACACGCTGGCGCACGTGCCTAGCTCTGCACCGTTGGCTGAAGCGATCGGTGCTGACACCGACACAGAAGTGACCGCAAGGGCCGCAACCGACACCCCAACTCCGAGTACACGCAGGCTTCGTGACGAGATCATGGACACACACTCCTTGGGCGGAAAACCCGGGCTAGAGAACCTATGGCTTGTGGTGGAGGACCGTGCTCAGCTAACACATTTTAGCAAATCGTCCGGGGTAGGGGGACAGTCACGCCCCTGCGATCGCCACGTTGCACAAGGAGCTTCTGGCGCTGGTCCAACCGGAATTGGCCAGATGGGCTCAGGCGTGCTGACCAACCACACCCGACTTTTCCGGCACGTGCGCTGCGGGCAGGGTCAGCCGGTGAAGCGAGGGGTTGCCGGCTGGACGGCGGGGGCAGCTGCGGTGGGCGCGACCGTCGTGGTCGTGGTGGGCGCA
>JAGYKS010000023.1 GCA_018401565.1 Acidimicrobiales bacterium
TCACCGGTCGTTGTTGCGGACTTCGAAGTTGGCGACACCCTCGGCGACCACCACTGCCAGGGCCATGTTTGCCTCGGCAGCGGCATCGGCAGCGGCGTCACCGCCCCGCAGGGTGCGATCCCAAAATGCCGTGGTGGCAAGTTCCACCGTTGTGTCCACCGCAGTGGGAGCATCGTCGAAGGCGTCATGATGGGCGACGTCACGCACCGTGACGAACCACGCCGGTCCGCCCACCTCGTCGAAGGCATCGCGGGCGTACACGTAATCGAGCGCCTCGTCGGTGGTGCTGTGCACGATCAGCACCGGCAACGCTCGGGCAAGGTCGGTCACCCCGGTGTAGATGAGCACGGCACTACCGAGCACGGCCACCGAGTCGATGCGTTCATCGACGCAGCAGTCGTTGTAGGCCAGGGCGTAGGTGGCACCACCGCCCAGAGAGAACCCTGCTGCCCCGATGGCGTCGGGATCGACCCGGCCAAACAGCCGGTCGCCCGGGGTGGCCGCTGCAGCCAGCACCTCGTCGAGCACGAAGCTGACATCGGCAGGCAGATTCACCTGGTCCGACACCTCAAGGTTGTGATCGGGGTTGGCGTCACTGGTGAGCGGGAATCGGGGGGCCACCACCACGTACCCGGCCGCCGCCCAGGCATCGAGGAGTTGACTGAACCGCTGGGGTGACGATCCAAGACCATGGCTGAACACCACCAGTGGGGCCGGCTGGTCGCCGGCGGGCAGGCGCACGGTGGTGGGCAGGGCCCGCCACGGAAGCGCCACTGCACCCGACACCACCGGCTGCGTCGCCCGCTGGGTGTCGATCAGATCGAGCACCCAGGTGTCCACCGCCACCGGACGCCGCTGCGGCACGGGTGCCAACGCGCCGGGGTCGGCCGTTTCCCGCCCACCCACGACGGCACCCACCGACTCCCCGCAGCAATGTCGGCGGTGTCACCGATGGTGCACGACAGCGGAACAACGAAGGCCACGACGCACACCAGCGCGGCCCACCAGTGTGCGGCGACTGTTCGGGTGCTGTGGCGGATCTTCATTGCTCTCCCGGATGCCGACGCATGACCCGAGAATCCAGGCACGTCGGCGCCCAATGGCATGTTTGCGTTTCACGACGCAGACGCGCGCACCGTAGCGCGGATTGCGCCTGGCGCTGTCAGCGGTACCCAGCGGCGATGTGGTCGAGCCACCATTGGGGGGCAGACGCCATCAACGCCGAAAAGTCGAGATAGTCCCACCAACGCGTGACCTGGCCGTCGGCGAGTTCCATCACCGAGCAAAAGCGCAGCTCCACGTGCTCGCCGGTATGCCAGAACCACTCCTCGGAGTGTTCGGTGATCACCATGTCCCCGGTTGCCACCATCGGACCATCGTGCAGCACGTAGCGATCAAGCGGCCCGAGCCCAAGACGCAGACGTGCCGCCACCTCGGCGGGTCCGGTGGCACCCGGTTCAGCGCCCAGCACCGGCACATCGATGTAGTGACCGGTTGGGGCCATGAACGCCCCCACAGCGTCGAAGTCCCGGCGGCCAAGTGCCTGCCAGAACTGCGTCACCACGGCGAGGTTCGCAGCTGTCACGTCGTCAGACATGAGGCAATCCTAGGTGGCCCGTGATCAGGAAGGCCGAGAACAGGAAGGCCGTAGTCAGGTGGCGGCGGGCTTGAGCGTGGCCAACCGTGGAGCCGGCTTGCCGAACAGTGCCTGATTGAGGGGTTCGAGCGTCATGGTCAGCCAGCTGTCGTCGTCGAATGCCTGATCAGGCTCGATCCAGGCCAGCACGCGGCCAAAGGTCACCGAGGTAAGCCACGATGTGATGGTGATGGGATCGGCGGTGCGCAGCACCCAGCCACGCTGCCTGGCGCCCTCGATCACCGTCACCAGACCCTGATCCACCTGCTTGGCGGTGGCAGCCACGAACGTCATGAGCTCGGGGCGACCGTAGGCACTGCCCACGATGTTGGCCTGGCGCAGCAGATTGCCCAGACGGTCACGACCCAGACCGGCGACGACCGCCTGGTTGAATCGCTTGCGGAACTCGGTTGCCGACCGTGCGTCGTCGAGTAGCTGCGCCGAGGCGCTGACACTGGTACTCAGGCTGCGGACCCAACGCTCGGCCTGGGCGGCGTCGACCAGACCCTGCCGGCTGCCGAAATACCGGTACATCATGGTGACACTCATGTCGAGGCTGGCTGCCAGGGGCTCAACCTTTACGGCACGCTCGCCACCGCTGTCGATGAGCCTGATGGCGGCTTCGAGCAACAGGGCGCCGTTGGGCCTCCATGGACCCGTAAACGTCGCTGGGACTCCGCTCACCCCAAAGCCGTTGCCCGACGGAAGTTCCCACACGTCAATCGTTGCTGCCGAATCCATTGACGCTCCTCGTTCGTGACGCTGTGACTACTGACACTCTAGCTCATGGCGTAAGCATGTTGCAGAAACTATTCACTGGCCGACGCGTGACTGGTCATGTGGTTGCCTGTGAGGTGGTGCTTCCAGTGCCACCACGGGCCTGCTGCGGGTAGGGTGCCGCATGGCTTCGTTGATCGTGTTGTGTGCCGATGGGTCAGAGTTGTCCACCGCTGCGCTGCGTGCCGGGTTGGCGCTGGTGCGCCCCGACGCAGAGCTGGTGGTGGTGACCGTGGTGGACCCGGCCGATCCGTCGTTGATGACCGGCACCGGGTTCGCCGGCGGCACGGTGTCACCGGAGACCTTCACCGAGATCGAACGCGACAAGGAAGACGAGGGGCGCCGGATCCTGGCCGAGACCGCCACCACCCTGGATCTGGGTGGCGTGCGCACCGAGATGCTGCGTGGCCATGCCGGCACGGTGCTGTGTGACTTCGCCGCCAGTGAATCGGCCGCCGCCATCGTGATCGGAAACCGTGGCCGCGGCGGCCTCAAGCGGGCCGTGCTGGGGTCGGTGTCAGATCATGTGGTGCGCAACGCCCCGTGCCCGGTGATCGTCACCGGGCAACACGCCCGCTGAACTACCCACTGACACGCTCGCGTGTCGTCAGGCGTGTGTGTTCTCAGGCTGGCGTTTCGGTGAGGTTGTCCCGGAGGGTGCGCTTGTGGATCTTGCCGGTGGCGCCGCGCGGAAGCGGCTCGGTGACGAACTCCACCACCGACGGCACCTTGAACGCCGCCAGGTGCTCACCCACGTGGGCCTGCAGCTCGGCTGCGGTGAGGCTGTGACCGGGGCGCAGCATCACCGACACCGCCACCTCCTCGCCCAACCGCTCGTGGGGTAGCCCGAACACGGCGGCCTCGTGCACCGACGGATGGCTGTAGATGATCGCCTCCACCTCGGCGCAGTACACGTTCTCGCCGGCCCGCAGGATCATGTCGGTGACGCGGTCCTCCACGAACACGAAGCCCTCGTCGTCCACCCGACCGATGTCACCGGTGCGCAGCCAACCGTCCACGATGGCCGCAGCGGTGGCCTCGGGGCGGTTCCAGTACCCCCGGATGAGGTTGGGGCCGGCGAACCAGATCTCGCCCACCTCGCCGGTGGGCAGGTCGTTGCCGTCGGGGTCGCGCACCGCCACCTGCATCACCGGCAGCACCCGCCCGGCGCTGCGGGGCTTGCGGAGGTAGTCGTCGGCGGCGTTCTGGGGCCGTAGGCGTTGGTCTCGGTCATGCCGTACCCGATGCTGGGCCGGCCGTTGCCGAAGCTGGCCTCCACCCGGCGCACCAGTTCCGGTGGTGCCGGTGCCCCGCCACCACCCACCGACAGCAACGACGACGTGTCCCGGGTGGAAAACGAGGGCGACTCCAGAAGATCCCACGACATCGTCGGCACGCCCACAAAGTGCGTGACCTTCTCCCGTTCGATGAGTTCCAGGGCCCGCTCGGGATCCCACTTGTACAGCATCACCAGCTTGCGGGCGCCGGCCACACAGCTCAACATCACCGGCACCAGACCGGTGACATGAAACAGCGGCACGATGAGGATGAAGCAGGTGTCATGGGGATGGGGCGGACCGGGCGGGTCCATGGTGGCGTTGACCACCGCCCGGGCGCCGTAGGCGGTGAGGCCGTTGAGCACGGCACGATGGGTGGACACCGCACCCTTGGGGTGTCCGGTGGTGCCCGAGGTGTACAGGATCATGGCGTCGTCGTCGGGCCCGGGCGCCTGGTCGGGCATGGTGCCACCGGGCACCAGGATCTCGTCGTACGCGTCCACGCCAGCAGTCGCGGGCCCATCTGCGGGCGCAGGCCCGCCGGGACGCACGACGATGCCCGCCACGCCGAGTTCGGCCATGGCCGGCAATGCCCGGTCGATGCGTTCGGGATCGGCAATGAGCAGCGTGGCGCCCGAGTCCTCGAGGCCGTACCGCATCTCGTCGGCCACCCACCAGGCGTTGAAGCACACCGCCACCGCCCCGATGGAGGTGACGGCGGCAAACGACACCACCCACTCGGGGTAGTTGCGCATGGCAATCGCCACTCGATCACCCCGACGCACGCCGTACCGGTCAACCAGAGCGGCAGCCAGCTGGTCGATCTGACCGACCACGTCGGCGATGGTGTGGCGCTCGTCTTCGTAGGCCAGCAGGCACTGGTCGCCGTCGCGACTGCGCAACGACCCGAACAGCTCACGCAACGACGGCGGCAGGTTGGCGAACACCCGGCGGGGCACGCCGTCGATCACGGCGTCCACCAGCTCGTAGCGCTGGCCGGGCCCGGTCACCGAGGCCACGGCCTCGTCCCAGGTGGGGAGTGTGGCACGAGCACCAGTGGCGGTGCCGACAGGTGGGTTGCTCATGACGACGCTCCATCGACGGAGACTGCGACTGCGACAGCTCCGGTGGTGGCTTCGTCGACCAGCATCCGACCCATCTGGACGGCGATGGCGTCGGCGGCTGCGGCGGCGTCGTCGAGCACCAGCATGGCGTGGAAGCCGTGCATCATGTCGTCGTAACACCGGTAGGTCACCGGCACCCCGGCGGCAGCCAACGCATCGGCGTAGGCCTGGCCGTCGTCACGCAGCACGTCGAACCCGGCGGTGACCACCAGCGCCGGAGCCACACCGACAGATCGCTGGCGCACAACGGCGACACCCGGGGGTCGGTCCAGTCAGCGACCGACTCCACGTAGGTATCGCGGTACAGCTCCACGCCCTCACGGCTCAGGCCAAAGCCGGTGGCGAACGTGTCGTAGGACCCGAACAGGAACCGGGTGTCCACCAACGGGTACACCAGGCACTGGGCTGCGGGCTGGGGCAACCCCAGCCGGCGGGCCTCGAGGCACAGCGCGGCGGCCAGGTTGGCACCGGCTGAGTCGCCCATGATCCCGACCTGGCCGGGCACGATGCCCATGTCGGCGGGATGGTCGAGCACCCACGTCCAGGCAGCGGTGACATCGTCGATGGCGGCTGGAAAAGGATGCTCGGGGGCCAGGCGGTAGTCCACCGACACCACCACGCACCGGGCCACATCGGCCAGCACCCTGCAGGTGGGGTCGTGGGTGTCGAGGTCGCCCACGGCAAACCCGCCACCATGCAGATACACCACCGCCGGCAGTGGCCCCACCTCACCGTGGGGCCGGTACACGCGCACGGGGATGTCGCCATCTGGTCCCGGCACCACCCGATCCACGGCGTGCACGTTGGTGCGCACCGGTGACGACATCTTCACCAGCCGGCGCATCTCGCTCCGTGCCCTCGGCCAGTCGGTGGACACCCCGGTGGCACCAGTGCGCTCGCCCAATGCCAGCAGCAACTGCAGGCTGCGGTGAAGCCGGCGACCGTCACGCCAGACCGGCTGACGTTGCCCCAGAAGGCGCAGCCACGGCTCGGGCCGGGCCAGCAGGGCCCGAATCACCCTCGACGACACATTCCAACGCTCAGCCATGGACAGATCATGCCCCGAGTGGGCACTACCGTGCCGCAATGGCCAGCGAACCGTCCCGCACCGACCGACACACCGACGTGTGGGGCACGGTTGCGGTGGTGATGGGTGGGTTCATCACCGTTGCCGGAGTGATGCACTTTGTGACCCCGGAGTTCTTCGATGCCATCGTGCCGCCATGGCTGTGGCCAAGCCAACGGGCGTGGACATGGGCCAGCGGAGTCGCCGAACTAGTGGTGGGCCCCATGCTCATCATCCCCCGATGGCGACGATGGGGAGCGTGGGCTGCAGTGGTGCTGTTGGTGGTGGTATACCCGGCCAACCTGTACATGGCCTGGGATTGGCGCAACCGGCCTGCCGGTGACCAGGTCGTTGCCTGGGCGCGGCTACCGCTGCAGTTCGTGTTCATCTGGCTGGCGGTGAGCGTGGCAAGGCATGAGGCGAGGAATGTGGCCGGGAAACCCGCCTAGGTACTGTCCGGTCCCCTTTCCGGTCGATCACCATCGGCCCACCCCTACGCTGGTGGACATGAGAACTCCTGTTGCTGCAGCTGCGGCCGTTGCCCTGCTTCTCGCTGCCGGGTGCAGTCAAGACGCCGAGCCTGATGACGTCCGCCGATGACCCAGCCACCACGACCACATCAACCGCCCCGCCCTCAACGGCACCGGCTCCAGACCCGACCACGACATCGTCGCCGAGCACCACCAGGGTGCCGGAAGGCCCCGATGTGGTCGGTGAGCTCTCCGCCCGGACCCGCCAGAGTGCCGGGTTCCTCACTGCCGGGCAACCCACCGCCCTGCTGGTGGCGGTGCGCCAGGCCAGCCAGCCGGGATTTCAGCGGGTAGTGCTGGAATTCGCCGGTGACACCGCGCCGCAGTACCGGATCGGTTTCGAGACGCCGCCGGTGCGTCAGCCCGGAAGCGGCTTCCCGGTGGACATCCCCGGATCGGCGGTGCTGCAGATCCACGCCGAGCCGGCGTCGCAGGTGGACATGTCACAGCAGGACTTTCCACCGACCTACGACGGACCCCTTCAGATCCCGATGCAGGGTCCCGGTCCGGCCACCGATCTGGTGTTCGTGGGTGACTTCGAGGGCAACCTCTACTGGGCCAGTGGGACTCACCCGTGAGTCGCCGTTTGCGGTGGGAGTGCTCAGCAATCCCACCCGGCTGGTCATCGACATCGCCACCGACTG
>JAGYKS010000024.1 GCA_018401565.1 Acidimicrobiales bacterium
CGCCACCGCGTTCCCATCTGGCCGCGCATCCCTGTCCGTCAAGCTCGCCGACACGCGTGATGCGGTGCTCGCCGGGGCCCACGAGATCGACATGGTCATCGACCGCGGTGCGTTCCTCTCCGGTCGCTACGGCAAGGTGTTCGACGAGATCGTCGCGGTGAAGCAGGTGTGCGGTGATGCGCACCTCAAGGTCATCCTCGAGACGGGTGAGCTCACGACCTACGATCACGTCCGGCGAGCATCCTGGCTCGCGCTCCTCGCTGGCGCCGACGTGATCAAGACGTCCACGGGAAAGGTCTCCCCCGCCGCCACCCATCCGGTCGCCGTCGTGATGCTCGAGGCGGTGCGCGACCATGCGCTGCTCACGGGCGAACGTCGTGGGGTGAAGGTGGCAGGTGGCATCCGCACCACGAAGGACGCGATCCGTCACCTCGTCCTCGTCAACGAGATCGCCGGCGGCGCCTGGCTATCGCCGGAGCTCTACCGCATCGGTGCCTCGAGCCTGCTGACCGATCTGCTGTTGCAGCGCCAGAAGCTCACGTCCGGCGCGTACGGCAGCCCTGACCGCATCACCATCGACTGACCGCCGCGAGGAGACTTCGTGTCGCGCTACCCGATCGATCTCGGCACCCCCGGCTGGGCGTACGCCCCCGCACCGGAGAGCCGCGCGCTCGCTCGACTCGCTGAAGGCACGAGACTCGGCCTGTTCATCGACGGCGAGTTCGTCGACGCAGCCGACGGCGACCTTCGCCACCGTCGACCCGGCGAAGGAGACCCTGCTCGCGGAGGTCGCACACGCCGGTGCGAGCGACGTCGACCGCGCCGTCGCCGCGGCACGAGCTGCGTTCCCTGCCTGGTCCGCACGTCCCGGTCGTGAACGCGGTGCGTTCCTGTTCCGTCTCGCGCGTCTGCTCCAGGAACGTGCCCGAGAGTTCGCCGTGCTCGAGACTTCGATAACGGCAAGCCGGGATCCGTGAGAGCCGCGACTTCGACATCCCGACCGCCGCCGCGCACCTGTTCCATCATGGCGGCTGGGCGGACAAGCTCGACTGGGTCGGACTCGGCGACGACCCGCGCCCGCTCGGCGTCGTCGGTGTGACGCCGTGGAACTCCCTGCCGCTGATGCTCGCTCAGCGTCGCCTCCGGCGTCGCGACGGGCAACACGGTCGTGCTCAGTTCGCGGAGCATTTACGTTGAGCGCGCTGCGCTTCGCCGAGCTGTGCCAGCAGGCCGGCCTGCCTGCGGGCGTGCTGAACATCGTGATGTGGGCAGTGACATGGTGCCGCGCTCGTGCGTCACCCCGACGTCGACAAAGGTTCGCTCAACCGCCGTCGGCAAGGACATCCAGCGGGCGCTCGCAGGCACCGGCCGACGCCTCACGCTCGAGTTCGGCGGGAAGGCAGCGAACATCGTGTTCGCCGACGCGGCGTTTGATTATTGGAATGGAGGGGATCGCTCTGACGGCGATCTTCTTCAACCAGGGCCACGTCGCTGCGCCGGCTCACGCCTGCTGGTCGAGGAGCCTGCATGACCCTCGTTATCGCGAAACTGACGCGTCGCCTCGAGACGCCTGGGTCGGCGACTTTCGACAAGAACACCGACCTCGGCGCCATCAACTCTGCTGCGCAGCTCGAGCGCATCCGCACCCTCACTGCGGCCGGAGAAGGAGGGCGCGCACGCTGGAGCCTCGACTGCGCGCTCCCTTCGCAGGGCTTCTGGTTCCCACCGACCGTGTTCACCGACGTCGCACCGTCGTCCCGCATCGCACAGGAGGAGATCTTCGGTCCCGTGCTCAGCGTGCTCACGTTCCGCACGCCGGACGAAGCGGTCACGAAGGCGAACAACACGCCGTACGGGCTGTCGGCCGGTATCTGGACGGAGAAGGGCTCTCGGATCCTGTGGCTCGCGGACCGCCTGCGTGCCGGTGTCGTCTGGGCCAACACGTTCAACCGTTTCGATCCATCGAGTCCGTTCGGGGGCATGAAGGACTCCGGTTTCGGTCGCAGGGCGACGGCAGTGACTGGCGGCCTACCTGCAGGCAGCGCACGGGGAGGCCGACGGTGAGTGAGCGACTGCGCGTTGCGAAGACCTACAAGCTGGCGATCGGCGGGGCCTTCCCGCGCCCGAGTCCGGCCGGACCTTCGAGGTCCTCGCCGCGGACGGCACGTTCCTTGCCAACGCGGCACTCGCTTCCCGCAAGGACGTCCGCGATGCGGTCACCGCCGCAACGCCCAGCCCGGCTGGGCTGGCGCCAACGGCCTTCAACCGCAGCCAGGTGCTCTACCGCGTCGCGGAACTCCTCGAGGGCCGTCGTGAACAGTTCGTCGCGGAGATCGCGGCACTCACCGGCGTCGACGCGGCCGCCGCACGTGACGAGGTCGATGCGACGATCGAACGCTGGGTCTGGTACGCGGGCTGGGCCGACAAGTTCGTCCAGGTCGCCGGCAGCGTGAATCCCGTCGCCGGTCCGTACTTCAACCTGTCCGTGCCGGAACCGATCGGTGTCGTCGCCGTGCTCGCGCCGCAGGAGTCGTCGCTCCTCGGCTTCGTCTCGGTCGTGGCGCCCGCCCTCGTCGCCGGCTGCACGGTGGTGGTCCTCGCGAGCTCCGCCGCACCCCTCCCGGCGATCAGCCTCGCAGAGGTGCTCGCGACGTCCGACGTGCCGGCCGGTGTCGTGAACGTGCTGACCGGATCTCCGGCCGAGCTCGCACCCGTGCTCGCTGGACATCTCGACGTCGACGGGCTGGACCTCACCGGCGTGCAGGGCACGGACGTCGACGTGGCTGCGCTCGAGCAGCTCGCTGCCGAAGGGTGACCCGCGTGCGTCGACCCGCCACGACACCCATCGACTGGACGCGCATCCCGCGCGGCATCGACCGCATCACGGGTTGGACGGACCTCAAGACGGTGTGGCACCCGAAGGGCCGCTGACGTCCGGGCCAGCGATCTCCGGGCCGACACGCTTCGGCGGCCCATGCGCGCAGGTCCGCGGCGGCAGCCGCACGTCGACCGCTGAGCTGACGGAGCACCTCCGGCTCAGCGACGCTGCGTCCACCTCGCCAGGCCATGACCTCCGCGACGCTCGGCGCCCCGCTGCGACGCAGAACCTCGGACGGACGCGCGATGCGCCGTCGCCCGCCGCGACCGCGCCGGGCACCACGACACGCAGGTAGGCGCCGGGCCGCCCGGCCGAGACGAAACGCGAGATCATGTCGGGGACGTCGAGAAATCCGGCGAGCGTCCGACACGGCATGCGCGGCGCCGTGACCTCGAGCTCGACCCCACCGGAGGTGCGCCAGCGTTCACCGATCCGCGCGTCCGGCACGCGGCGAGGCCCGTCGATTGCGCAGATTTCTCGCTTCTGAAGGTGCCCGGAGGCGTCGCGCCGCGAGCGCGGTGGACCAGAACTCGGCGTCGACCTGCGCGTAGGCGTAGACGGCGCGATCGGGGCCACCGTGGAAGCGACGATCCACCTGGACGTCACCGTCGAGCCCGAGCGGACCCAGTGCGACGGACCCTGGAAGAGGACGCTTGTCGATCCCGGTCATCTCGACCTGCGCGCCGATGCGTTGCTCTGCCGCCGGACCCACGCAGACCGCGAGGATGCGCGCGCGCCCCATCACGACGCAGGCTTGTCGAGGGCAGCGCCGAAACGCCGGTCCCTCGCCTGGAACTCGGCGACACAGCGTGCGAGCTCCTGCTCGTCGAAGTCCGGCCACAGCACGTCGGTGGCGACTGACTCCGCGTACCGCCCGCCACAGCAGAGGAAGTTTCGAGACCCGCAGCTCACCCGAGGTACGGATCATCAGGTCGACGTCGGGCATCGCGGGGTCATCGAGCCGTGCGGCGAGCGACCGCTCGTCGATCCGTCGGAGCCGGCCCGCCGCGACGTCCTCTGCGGCCTTCGCGCAGCGTCGACGAGTTCGCTGCGCGCGCCGTAGTTGAACGCGATGCGCAACGTCATGCGCCGACACGCCGAGGTCCGTTCCTCGGTGCGTTCGATGAGCCGGACGAGACGGGCCGGTACGGGACGGGTCCCGCGGCCGATGAAGCGGACCTGGACGTCCCGCTCGATCAGGTCGTCGACGCGACGCAGCAGGAGCGAGCGGTTGAAGTCGAGGAGGAAGCGCACCTCCTCCGGCGAGCGTCGCCAGTTCTCGGTCGAGAACGCATAGACCGTGAGATCGGTGATCCCGAGCTCGAGCGCGCCCTCGACGGCGCGGAACAGGGCCGCTTCGCCCGCCTCATGACCGGCGTTGCGCTTCAGGCCGCGGGCGTTGGCCCAGCGACCGTTCCCGTCCATGATGATGGCGACGTGCGCCGGGATACGACTCGGATCGACCGACGTCACGTCTGCCCCTCACCTGCTCGCACGGCAGCAGCGTAGTGCCGGCAGGTCGGCGTTCAAGGTTCCTCGTACACCGCTGCGTCGGCCTCCGGCAGGTCGAGCGCCTGTGCCGCGCCGACCTCGTCGCGCTCGACCGAGCTGTAGGCGCGCAGTCGGCGATCGAGATGGTGCTCGACGAAGGCGCGCGCGTACGAGCTGGCGGTCGCACGGGCCTCGCCAGGGCGTTCACGCGCGAGCCCGGGGGCGCCTGCCACGCCCCGGTCGTCACCGAGCAGGCGGACGGCCTCGATGACGTCCGCCCCGACCTGCCGCGTGCCCTCGCCGGCACAGCCGTCGCACAGGGTCCCGCCACCGATCACGCTGAGATGACGGTGCTCACCGGCGCGACGGCAGCGCGCACAGGCCGACGTGAAGACGGGGAAGCCGACGACCGACGCGGCCCTGAGCAGGAACGCGTCGACGAAGATGCTCGGGTCCTCAGGGTCGGCACGCAGTGCCGCGAGTCCGGCGCGCAGCAGGAGGAAGAGCGCATGATCACGCTGCCCTTCGCCCGAGACCGCGTCGACCGCCGGCCACACCAACCGATCCCGCAGCGAAGAGGCGGTCGTCCTCGCCCGGATGTGAGCGTTGGTCTCGATGGACCTCTGGACCTCGTCCGGACGATGCTCGAGGCTGCGCCCCTCATGCAGCTCCAGATCGACGTGGGCGAACGGCCTCCTGAGCCGGGCGCCGATCCTGCTGCCGGGACGGCGAACGCCCTTCGCCACCGCACGCACCTTGCCACGACCCTGCAGCAGCAACGTCACGATGCGATCGGTCTCGCCGAGCTTGTGGGACCGCAGCACGATCCCTTGATCACGATAGGCACGACTCACAGCAGCGGCCACGGATAGGCGCGTGGCCCAAGAGGTTCCGGTAGACGTCCTTCGCTGCGCAGCGCTCGCACGCGCTCGAGGGTCCGCTCGACCTCGTCGTCGGAGAGCAGCGCCCGCAACCTCGGACCGAACGTGCCGGCGATCGGCCGCCTCGAGGTGATCGAGCATCTCGACCAGCACGGCATCGAGCGGCTCGCCTGCGAGGTCCCACACGACCGTCCGGTGCTTCTCCTCGACGTTGAAGGTGACGCCATGGTCGACCGCTCGCAATCGGATGGACACCGGAGCGTCGCCGTCCTCGACGAGCACGTGCCCACCTTTGCGATCCGCATTGTCGACGATGAGATCGAACACGGCGAGCTCGACGAAGCGCCGCCGCGGCGTGGGTCGGAACCGTCGAGCGCCGCCTCACGGAGCGATGAAGTAATGCACGTCCGGATCGTGCGGCACGAACCGCTGCACGCTGCCGGGCCCGTGCGGCGCATCGTCACGCAGCAGCGTCAACGGTACGAGACCGAGTCCGAGCGCTGCATCGACCTCGAACGCAGCGACCTCCCGCCGGTGCAGCGTCCCTTCCGGGAAGTCCCACAACGGGCGTTCGCCGTCACGCGGCTTGTAGACGACGAGGTCGGCAGGATCGAGATCCTCGATGCCCAGCGGACGACCGAGCCGCTCGACGAGTTCGGTCAGCGGTGTCGCATCCCGGTCGCAGAGACGTCCGAGCAGGGTCGCGTTCGACGCATCAGCGAAGCGTCCGACCACCTCGAAGGGCGCCGTGGCCAGGCGCTGCGCACCGTTGCCCGACACCGCTCCCCCGATTCAGACCGTCAGCGGCCCGTGACCGTTGGTCGCGGGGCAGACGTGCCCGCCGGTCGGCTCGATGGGTCGTGAGCAGAGGCGGCAGCGCTCCCGCCCTTCGCCGACGATCTCGCTCGCGTGCGCCGACAGGCGCCGGGCCTGATCGCGGTCCATCCCGACACGCGCTTCACGCGGCTCGCGGTCGTCATCGGGCACGAACTCGCTCAGCTCGAGGACGAAGCGCTGCTCGTCCGGATCGATACCTGCAGCGATCGAGCCGACGCGCCAGATCGGAGAGAACGGCGGGTAGAGCGACATCGAGTCACGGTCCCAGTCGGCCGGCGGACGGTCACCGATCCGAGCGAGCAACTGCGCGAGCAGGTCACCGATCCCGCCGACCTGCGCCTTCTCGAGCAGGAACTGGACGCGCTGCTGATCGTCCTCGACCTCCATGAGGAACGTGCGATCCCCTGGCACGCCCAGGTAACCGACGGTCACCCGCTTCGGATCGTCGAGGATGAGGTCCATCAGTCACTCCCTGCCGTGGTCGCCGCGCGGAAGCCCGGGTCCGAGGTGTCGTTGAGGTTGAGGAGCACCGGTGCGGCGCCCTCAGGAAGGAGGATGACCGTCGATGAGGCCGGCGAGATCACGAGCCGCTGGAAGTGGTCGAGCGGCTGACCGATGTGGTGCGCGACGACCGCCTTGATGATGTCGGCATGACTGACCGCGACGACCGTCTCACCGAGGTGTGCGGCAGCGATGCGCTCCGTCGCCTCGACGGCACGTGCCTGCGCGGCACGGATCGACTCTCCGCCCGGGAACGTCACGCGCGACGGCGTCGCCTGGATGACGGCCCACAGTGCTCGGCGCCGGAGCTGCGCGAGTGAGGCGTTCGTCCAGTCGCCGTAATCGACCTCACCGATACCCCGCTCGATGCGTACGCGCAGGCCGTGCGAGCGAGCGACGTGGGCCGCAGTCTCCCGGTCCGTTCTGAGCGGCGGAGCGTGAGATGGCACGCACCGCGCAGCGCAGCGAGCCGATTCGGGCCACGGCCTAGCGCCGCTGACACCCGCCGGGCCGGGATGGACGCCGGGCGCCACAGCCGCAGGCGCTTCGGCTCGCCGGCGCTGCCGTGCGTGCCGCAGCAGGATGAGGGTCGTGGCTCGCAATCTGCGCTCTCAGTACGCGCGCGCGAAGACGACGCGGCGGCCGTAGGCCGACGGTTCACCACAGGCGATGCAGGCTCCTGACTCCTCGGGGCCTTCTGTCGGGACGCATCGCGGTGTCGCGCGGGTGCGTTCCTGGATCGACGTCTCGCAGGCCGGCGCACCACAGTGCAGCGCGACCGCGAAGCCGGACGCGACCTGCTCCTCGAACGCTGCGAGGTCCTCGACACGCGCCGTGTGCTCATCACGGAACGCGACCGCGCGCGCGACGAGCAGGTCGTGGTAGGCGTCGAGCCGTGCAGCGATCCCGCCGACGAGTTCATCGACGTTGAGCGTGTGCTTGCGGGCCCGCCCGTCCTCGTCCTCGTCACCGAGGCGCTGCGCGAGCACGACGACGCCGGCCTCCAGGTCGCGCGGACCGAGTTCCAGCCGGAACGGGACGCCCTTGAGCTCCCAGTCGTTGAACTTGAAGCCCGGGCTCTGGTCGCGCACGTCGACCTCGACGCGCACACCCCGCTGCACGCAACAGTTCAGCCACACGGCAGGCCTCCGCCGTCGTCGCATCGAGGCCTTCTCCGCGCCCGATCGGGACGATCACGACCTGGTAGGGCGCGAGTCGCGGCAGCTGAGCCCGCGGTCGTCGCCGTGCGCAAGGATGATCGCACCGATCATGCGCGTCGACATGCCCCAGGATGTCGTGTGCGCGTGCTGCAGCGCGTTCTGTTCGTCCTGGTAGGTGATGTCGAATGCTTTGGCGAAGTTCGTCCCGAGATAGTGCGACGTGCCGGACTGCAGCGCCTTCCCGTCACGCATCATCCCTTCGATGGTGAAGGTGCGCACGGCTCCGGCGAAGCGTTCGCCCGGCGTCTTCTCCCCGCGGACCATCGGGATGGCCGCGACGTTGCGCGAGAACTCGTCGTAGACGTCGAACATGCGGAGCGTCTCCTCCATCGCGTCCGCTTCGTCGACGTGCGCCGTGTGTCCCTCCTGCCACAGGAACTCGGTGGTGCGCAGGAACATGCGCGGCCGCAGCTCCCACCGGACGACGTTGTTCCAGGCGTTGATGAGGATCGGCAGGTCGCGGTAGGACGAGATCCACTTCGCGAACATCTCGCCGATGACCGTCTCGGAGGTCGGGCGCACGACGAGCGGCTCCTCGAGCAGCTTGCCGCCACCGTGCGTCACGATCGCGAGCTCGGGCGCGAAGCCCTCGACGTGCTCCGCCTCGCGCCGCAGGTAGGACTCGGGGATGAACAGCGGGAAGTACGCGTTCTGGTGCCCCGTGGCCTTGAAACGCGCGTCGAGCTGCGATTGGAGCAGCTCCCAGATCGCGTAGCCGTAGGGACGGATGACCATCGTCCCCTTCGCGGGGCCTCGGTCGGCCAGTTCGGCACGCGCGATGACGTCGCTGTACCAGGCGGAGACGTCCTCGCTCATCGGCGACTGACAGCCCGGACCGGCCCGCTTCGGGGTTCTTGGCTGCGCTCATGCGCGGAGGCTACCGTGGTATCCAGGATCCGCGCGCTCACCACCGCCAGCGCGTCACGTGAGCGGCATACCCTCCGCGCATGACGATGACCTCGGACACCGGCCTCACGAGCGTCTGGGTGTGGGGAGATCAGCTCAACCTCGATCTCGCCCACCTGCGTGGACGCGACCCCGCAGAGACCCGTGTCCTCATGGTCGTGAGCGACCGGAAGCTCACCGAGCGCACCTGGCACCACCAGAAGGTGCACCTGCTCATCACTGCGATGCGCCGGTTCGCGATCGAGCTCACGGAGCAGGGCTTCGCCGTCGACCTGCGCCGTGCCTCCTCGATGCGGGAGGGCCTGCACGCCCACGTCGATGCCTTCGCGCCGGGCTCGATGGTCGCCATGGAGCCGGCGAGCGCGAAAGGGACCGCGACCCTCGAGGCGCTCGGCGTCGAACTGGTCCCGAACGACCACTTCCTGTGCCACTGGAGCGAGTTCGCCGCCTTCAGAGAAGGACGCAAGCGGACCACGATGGAGGACTTCTACCGCTGGCGTCGGCGCGTCACGCGGCTGGCTGATGGAGGGCGAGGGCCGACCGGCGGACGCTGGAACCTTGACGCGGACAACCGCCAGCCGCCGCACCCGAGGCACTCGCAGGCGAAGCGGCGCGCCGCTCCGATCGTCGACGCGCTCGACGGCGTCGACGCGGCCCTCGTCGACCTGGCTCGCCGTCGCCGTCCGCCTGAGGGGCGCCGCCGGACGGCGTCTGGGCCACGTCACGCGCCGGTGCGCTCGCGCGGCTCGAGCGTTTCGTCGACGAGGTGCTCCCACGTTTCGGTGACCATGAGGACGCCATGGTCGCTGGGTCCTGGCATCTCAACCATTCGCTGCTGTCCCACGCGCTCAACCTCGGGCTGCTCCACCCGAGCGAGGTCTGCGAGGCGGCGATCGCAGTCCATACGGACGGTCGCGCGCCCCTCAATGCGGTCGAGGGCTTCGTGTGACAGGTCCTCGGCTGGCGCGAGTTCCTGGGGGGTCGCCGGGCGCGGACCAGCCTACGATCGCGACAGGAACGCGCTCTCCGCGGATCTGCCGGTGCCGCCTGCACTGACCGGCGCAGCACCGACGCAGATGCGCTGCGTCGAGGACACCCTCACGTCCGTGCACGATCATGCCTACGCGCATCACATCCAGCGCCTCATGGTCCTCTCGAACCTCGCGACGCTCGCCGGCATCGACCCCACGGCCATGACCGAGTGGATGCACGGCGCCTTCATCGACGCGTACGACTGGGTGATGGTGCCCAACGTCATCGGCATGGGGACCTTCGCCGACGGTGGCGAGGTCGCGACGAAGCCGTACGTGTCTCCGGCGGCGCCTACATCGACCGCATGTCGCTCGACTACTGCACACCCTGCCGCTACGACCGCAAGGCTCGCACGGGCGAGGATGCCTGCCCGTTCACGACGCTCTACTGGGACGTGCTCGACCGCAACAGGGCCACCTTGCGCAGCAACCACCGCATGTCACGCGCGTATGCGAACCTCGACCGTCTGCCCGACCTCCCGCTCATCCGCGAGCGCGCGCAGGAGGTGCGTGCACGCCCCTGAGCGCCGGGACGCTCTGACGCGGCCGCGCCCTCGTCGCGCGACGCGCAGCGTGCGCCGCGCAGCGTCGGTGGCCCGTCGCCGCTCAGGCCCGAGCCGACCGAGCTGCCGCGGGTCTCGCTGCCAGTCCTTCGCGACCTTGACGTGCGTGGACAGGTGGACCCGGCAGGCGAACAGCGCCTCGAGCTCGAGTCGCGCGCGGTCGCTGCCTCTTTGAGCCGCAGCCCACCGCGGCCGATGATGATGCCCTTCTGCGAGTCCCGCTCGACGTGGATGACCGCGTCGATGTGCACGAGGTCAGCGGAGCGCTCGTCCTCGGTGATCTCGTCGACGGTGACCGCGACAGAGTGCGGGAGCTCGTCCGCGAGGTCGGCGATGATCTTCTCCCGCAGGATCTCGGCCGCGAGCAGCGTCTCGGGCTGATCACTGACGCGGTCCGAGGCGAACAGGCGCGGCGCCTCCGGAAGATGCCGTGCGAGCACGTCGATCAACCGATCGGTGTTCGCGCCCTCGAGGGCGGACACCGGCACGACGTCAGCGAACGGTCGCGCCGCCGTCATGCGTGCGACCCGCTCCAGCACGGGCATGAGCCGCTCGTCACCACCGAGCGCGTCGATCTTGTTGACGACGGTCACGATCGGCGTCGGCAGCGATGCGAGCTCGGCGGCGAGGAACTCGTCGCCCGACCCGACGCCCGACTCTGCATCGACGAGGAACGCGACGACGTCGACGGTCGAGAGCGAGTCGCGCACGAGTGCGTTCATGCGTCGCGCCATCGTCGTGCGAGGCTTGGAGAGCCCCGGCGTGTCCAGCAGCACGAGCTGCGCGTCAGGCCGCGTGAGCACCGCGCGCCGTGGTGCGCGTCGTCCCGGGGACCTTCGTCACGATGGCGACCTTCTCGCCGACGAGTCGGTTGATCAGCGTCGACTTCCCGACGTTGGGCCGTCCGACGAGCGCGACCAGGCCGCAGCGGTGACCTGGGGCGTGTCGCCGTAGCCGCTCAGATCACCGAGGATCGAGGCGACGTCGATCTCCCGTCCTGCGCGCGCGTTCAGTGCTGACCCTGTGCGAGACGGTGCGGCCCGAAGCCGTGCGGCAGCAGGCATCGGTGATGGGTGATGAGCGGGCGACCACCGTCACCCGACGAGTAGACGGTCGCATCGGGTCCCGAACTCGAAGATCGTCTGGCGGCAGGCACCGCACGGCGTGCACGGGTCGGCTCCGTCGCCGACGACCGCGACGGCGACGATCGGACCACGATCCCCCTCGGCGATCATGCGGGCGATGGCGGTCTGCTCCGCACATGTCGTCATCCGGTAGGAGGCGTTCTCGACGTTCACACCCTCGTAGCTCCCTGTGGGCGTGACGACGACCGCACCGACGTGGAAGTGGGAGTACGGCGCGTAGGCCCTCGCGCGAACGGACCGGGCGCGCCGCAGGAGGTCCGCCTCGTCATAGGGGATCGATCTCCCCGTGCTGCTCGGCCGCATGCTGTCTCCCTCGCGCCAGGCGCCGCCGCGAGTGTAGGTGGCGCGGCCGCTCGACCCAGGGTGGTCACCACCCCTTGCGCTGGCTCACGGAGCGGGTGATGGTCGAGAGGTAGTTGGCCCGCTCGAACGCGGCCGGATCGCGCACCGTTGACTGGCTGACCGCTCCGACGATCTCACGCACCGATGCGTCGCACGTCGCACCACGCGACCGTGACCGACGCGAGGATCTCCGAGTGCTCTCGAGGCGGCCGCAGGTCCCTGCATCCGTGGGACCTGCGGCCCGACCGGTGCGCAGGTCTCCAGTCGACGTCCTGCGTCGAACGATCATCAAGGCGCTCCACGTGGAGCTCGACGACGCGTCGACCGCGCCGGACGGTCACGGTGAAGCGGAGCCCCGCCACTTCGACACGGTCCCCGACCTTCGGCAGGCGGCCGAGCGATCGGACTGAGCCATACCCGACCGTGTCCCACGCCTCGTCGGGGAGTTCGACGTCCAGCTCGGACCCGAGGTCCGTCACGTTCACGCCACCGTCGACGCGCCACCTTCCCTCGCGCAGGAGCTCGATCGAGGGTCGTTCGTCGTCGTGCTCGTCGACGATCTCACCGACGATCTCCTCGAGCACGTCCTCGATGGTCACGATGCCGATGACCACGCCGTACTCGTCGACGACGAGTGCGAGGTGGACGGCCGCAGCCTGCAGGTCTCGCAGCAGGTCATCCGCACGACGCGACTCCGGCACGTGATAGGGATCTCGGACGAGATCTCGCCACGCGACAGCATCCCTGCTCCATCGCTGTCGGGTCCTGGCGCATCCGGGCGAAGAGGTCCCGCCCGTGCACGAGACCGACGATGACGTCGGGGTCAGCCGGGTCGTGGACGGGAGTCGCGAGCGTCCGTGCTCGAGCGCGACATCGACGACGTGCACAAAAGGTGCGTCGGACGGCACGGAGATGACGTCTGGCCGCGGGACCATGATCTCGCGCGCGGTCGTCTCGTCGAGCTCGAGGATGGACAGGATCATCCTGCGTTCACCTGCATCGAGGACGGTGTCCTCGCCACGACCCGATGCGTCGTCCTCCTGCGGATCCGGCCCTGCGTCAGCATCGATGTCATTGCCGCTCCGACTCGAGGGCGTCAACGCATCCAGGAGGCGGACCGCAGCTGCGACGACCGGCCGCGCGAGGACGGCGACCCGCAGACCGACCCGCTCGGCCCGCGACGCCACGACCAGCACGGCGAGGAGCGCCGGGACCGTGAGGACGAGCAGCAGTGCGACGGCCGCGTTCAGCGCGCGTCCGAGCGGCAGCACGCTCGCGAGCATCACCGCGGACAGCAGGGTGAGGAACGCGTGAACGCGATGCGTCGCGATCGGACGTTCGACGAGCCAGAGCAGTGCATCGCCGCCACTGACGTCGTCATCAGCGAGTTCGAGGGCCCGGACGGCCTGCACGCGACGCACGACGAGTGTGGCCGTGGCACCGACAGCGACGAGGAGCACCGCGGCGAGCGCGGCCGACCAGACGAGAAGCGTCATCCTGCAGCCCGTTCTCGTCGATAACGCTCGAGCAGGTCGGCGGTCAGCGTCAGCATCTCGCGTTCCTCGTCCGGTTCCGCGTGATCCATACCCAGGAGGTGCAGCAGCCCGTGCACGGTGAGCATCTGCAGCTCGTCCTGCGGTGAGAGCCCGCGCGCCAGCGCCTGCGCGTGCGCGACCGCAGGGCAGAGCACGACGTCGCCGAGGATGGCCGGCCCGGCGATCGGCGACTCCCCCGGCTCGTCCATGGGGAACGCCAGGACGTCGGTCGGGCCCTCGTGTCCGAGATGCTGCTCGTTCAGCCCAGCGATCGTCGCCTCGTCGACCAGGAGCAGCGCGACCTCCATGTCGTCGGGCACGCGACGCTCGAGGAGCACAAGATGTGCGAGCGCCATGAGGTCATCGCCGTCGACCGCGAGCGTCTGCTCGTCCGCGAAGAAGACCGGCATCGTCAGGACTCCTGCACTGCGGGTGCGATCGCCACGGCGACGCGTTCCGCACGTGCTGCTCGCGCTGCACGCGTCGCCTCTTCGAGCGCCTCATGATGGTCGTAGGCCTCGACGATGCGCTGCACGATCGGATGGCGGACCACGTCGGTCGCGTCGAAGCGCGCGAAGGCGACACCTTCGACGTCATTGAGGATCTCTGAGGCGACCACCAGGCCCGAGCGCTTCCCTGATGGGAGGTCGGTCTGGCTCACGTCACCCGTGATCACCGCACGCGCGTTGAAACCGATACGCGTCAGGAACATCTTCATCTGCTCGGGCGTCGTGTTCTGCGCCTCGTCGAGCACGATGAAGGCGTCGTTGAGGGTGCGCCCGCGCATGTACGCGAGCGGTGCCACTTCGATCACGCCGCGTTCGACGTTGGCGACGAGTTCTGAGGCATCCATCATGTCCTGCAGCGCGTCCCACAACGGCTTGAGGTAGGGATCGATCTTCTCGTGCAGCGTCCCCGGCAAGAAGCCGAGCCGCTCCCCCGCCTCCACGGCCGGACGCGTGAGGATGAGTCGGTTCACCTCACGCGATCGCAGTGCTCGCACGGCCGCACCCATCGCGAGGTAGGTCTTGCCCGTCCCTGCCGGACCGATGCCGAAGGTGACGGTGTGGGACCGGATGGCATCGAGGTAGCGCTTCTGCCCGATCGTCTTGGGTCGGATGGTCCGCCCGCGATGCGTGACGAGGTGCTCGCCCAGCAGGTCGGCGGCATGACCTTCGACACGATCGCGGACGATGCGGATGGTCTGCTCCACGACCCGACGGTCGAGCGCCTGTCCGCGCGCGACGAGCTCAGCGAGCTCATCGATCACGCGTGCGGCATCCTCGAGATCCACCGCGTGGTCGACGATGGACGACTCGTCGGACGTCTTCGCGTCCTCGGATCGGACGCTGGTGACGGTGACCTCGTTGCCGCGCGCATGGATCCGCGCAGCGAAGGCACCCTCGAGGATGCGCAGGAACTCGTCACCACTGCCGAGGAGGGAGGGCATCGCCGTCGCATCCGCGACGCGGACCATGATGACGCCATCGCTGCGGCGGAAGGTCGTGGCGCCGGTCGTAGGAGCGGGCGACGACGACGTTGCACTCACTGGTGGCTGCTGCTCCTCACGATGTCCCGCGTGACGCTCGTTCGAACGATGTTGCGAACGGTGACCCGGAGCCTACCGCTCTCTCTCCCAGCGGCCGGTGAGCGCCGCGAGCGCTGCGAGCGCGGCCGGACCCGCATGCTCGGTGCGAAGGATGGTCGCCCCGAGCCCGACCGGCGACCAATCGCGGGCGACGAGCTGCGCGAGCTCGTCAGGCGTCCACCCTCCCTCCGGACCGATGGCGACGGCGACCACGTCCGGATCGACCTCGTCGATGACCGGACGGATGACCGAGCGCAGACCGGGCGCTGCTGGGGCGGCCACGAGGCGCACGGCGCGGCGGCCCGACAGCCGTCCTTCGATCCCTTCGACCCCGAGCCCGTCGATGTCGACGACCTCCTCGACCACCGCGCGGTGGACGCCGCGCGACTGCTCGAGCGCCGCATCCGCGACCGCCTGCCAACGCGCTCGCAGAGCTCGCTCGGCCTGCCGCGTCGGGACGGCCCTGTGTCCGGCCGGCGATCAGCGGGACGATGAGGTCGACACCGAGTTCGCACGCGGCGCGCACGGCGTCCTCCGCACGGCGACCCTTCGAGAGCGCCTGGACGAGCACGAGTGCGGGCCGCGGCGCTGCGATGCGCCGATCCGCGGCGACGGTGACCGCGTCCGACCCTTCGAGCCGTGCTTCGATCCGCGATCCCGTCCCGTCGGTCAGCGACAACGCGGCCTCGTCCGAGAGCCGCAGGGCCTTGCGCAGATGCCGGACCGTGTCCTCCGCCAGTCCGATCCGGTCGCCCGGACCGACCATGCCGAGCGCGACCTCCACCAGCAGGTGCGGGACTGCGCCCGCCCCGCTCATACGCGACGGACCGAGACGCTCGTGGGCGACGCACCGCCCTCGCCACGGAGCGCTGCCCAACGGGCGACCAGTTCGCGTTCTTCACGACCCAGGCGGCGTGGCACCTCGACGTCAACATGAAGGTGAAGGTCGCCCCTGCGACCACCCCCGCGGACCGGCAGACCGCCTCGCGCGATCAACAGCACCTCGCCCTGCTGCACACCTGCCGGGATATCGACGTCGTGTTCACCCCCACCGAGGGCCGGCATGCGCACCGTTCCACCCAGGACAGCGGTCGTCAACGGGATCGTCACCTGCGTGTGCAAGGAGCGACCATCACGGGTGTACGACGCGTGGACCGGGACCTGCACCTGGACGAACAGATCGCCGGCCGCGGCGCCCTGGCGGCCCGCCTCCCCCTGCCCACGCAGCGGGATGCGGTCCCCGTCCTCGAGTCCCGCCGGCAGGTCGACGGAGATGCTCCGCGCCCGATCGCGCCGGCCCTCGCCGCGACAGTCCCGGCACGGGTCGCCGATGCGTCGGCACTGCACCCGCACAGTCGCCGCATGCGACCGCCGTCGCCATCCGACCGAGCGGGGTGCGCACCATCCGCTGGACCCGTCCCGCGCCGCCACAACCCGCACACCGCTCAGGCGGTGCACCGTTCGCCGATCCGGCGCCACCGCAGCGCTCACAGACGGCCGCCACCTCGACGTCGACGCTGCGCGAGACGCCCGTGAGGATGTCCTCGAGCGTCAGGGACACACCGACGAGCACGTCGCGACCGCGACGCTCACGCCGTCCATCACCGAAGCCCGCACCTCCGAAGGACGAGCCGAAGAAGGCGTCGATGACGTCACCGATACCACCGTTGAAGCCGAACGGGTCACCCGCACCGCGCGCGCCGTTGCTCCCATCGTCACCGAAGCGGTCGTAGCGCGCACGGCGTTCAGGATCGCCGAGCACCTCGTAGGCGTGCGTGAGCTCCTTGAAGCGTTCCGCGTCGCCACCCGCGTCGGGATGGTGCTCGCGCGCCTTCCGGCGGTATGCGCGCTTGATGTCCTCGGGCGCCGCATCCGCACCGACGCCGAGGGTGGCGTAGAGGTCAGCCATGCTCGGCCAGATCGTCGAGCGTGCGCTGGAGCTGCTCGGAGACCGCGTGCACGGTCGTGAGCACGGTGCCGTAGTCCATGCGCGTCGGGCCGAGCACGCCGAGCGATCCTGAGGACACGAGGCGGTAGCGCTGCGCGACGAGCGAGGTCGCCCGGAGGTCCGCGATCGGGTGCTCCTGACCGATACGCACCGTCGGGCCTCTTCCGTCGGACCGGTCGCCGCCTCCTCGAGCAGCTTCGCCAGGGTGTCACGCTCCTCGAGCAGGCTCAGAAGTCGCGACAGATCGTCCCGGTGCAGCGACACGTCACCGGCGAGCGACGCCTGTCCACCGACGAAGACCTGGTGCACGCGATCCTCGCGCACGTCCGCTGCGGCCTCCGCGACGGCGCGCACGATCGCACGCAGGTCGGACGGGGCCTCGTCAGCGAGCGCGCGGACGTCACGCCGACTCTCTCCGACGCGGCGGCCGACGAGTCGGTCCGCCAGCATCGTCGGACGCGATCGACGTCGCGCTCGTCCCCGTCGGCCGGCAGATCGACCGGATGCTTCTCCACACGCCCCGTATCGGAGACCAACAGCAGGAGCGCACTGTGCGATCCGAGCGAGACGAGTTCGACGAGTCGGAGCCGGGCCGTCTCGATCGCTGGCGAGATGACCAGCGACACGAGGCGCGTGAGCTGGCTGAGCACCGTCGTCGTGCGGGCGAGCAGGTCCTCGACGTCACGCGCAGAGCCCAGCAGCTCCTCGACGATCTCGCGCATGCGTGGATCCATCCGCGGCGCACTGCGCAGGTCGTCCACGAACCAGCGGTAACCGCGGTCGGTGGGGACACGACCGGCCGACGTGTGGGGCTGCGTCACCAGCCCGAGCTCCTCCAGCGCCCCCATGTCGCTGCGCACGGTCGCTGCAGAGACGTCGAGTCCCGCCGCCTCGACGACGTGCGCCGAACCCACCGGTTGTCCGGTCGCGATGAAACCCGTGACGATGGCACAGAGGACGGCTCGCTTGCGCTCGTCGAGCTCGACGCTGGTCGTGGGCGGATAGCGCGTGTCGCTGACGCGCTCGACGAGGTCCGCTGGAGGAACGGGACTGACCGCGGTCACGACGTCGATCGTCGCCGTGACCTGCACGGGCACGGTCGGCGCGTCGCCTGCGGTTGCCACGATCTCGACGACCTCCTCGGGTGCGACGCGAGGTGACACTTTGCGTGTCCTCGGTGCCTGCGCGCGTCGCCACGGGCGGGTTGCGGCGCGGTCCGCGATGCTACCGGCGGCGGCCACAGGCCTCTGGGACGGCCTGCGCGGGCCTCCTCGGTGCTGTTGCAGGATGCGGGCCCGCACGCGTCGGACGCACGTCCCCGCGAGGCCCGAGAAGAGGCCCCCGACGGGCCCGACGCGAACGGCGACGACACCTCGGACGTGAACGCGTAACGTGGTGCTCGACATCAGGTCAGTGCCCCGGGAACACCGGTTCGGCCTGGTAGAGCGACTGGAGACGAGATGGCGAGGCGAGGCAGCTCACCCGGTGAGGTCGGACCGGACCAGCGCACGACCACAGAGGTCATCGCGTCCGTCGTCGTCACCGCACAGGCCCTCCTCGCCAAGGAGGTCGAGCTCCTCGGACTCGAGCTGCGCGGCATCGTCAGCCGGAAGTTCTCCGCGCTCGGCATGCTGCTCGCGGCGGGGTTCGCATTCGCCGGTGTGCTCGGGCTCGGTGGCGCCACCCTCGCGATCGGACTCGAGGACCAGTTCGCTACCCGCTGGCACGCCTGGGGCGTCGCCACGCTCGCCCTTCTCGCCTTGACGCTGATCCTGCTGCTCGTGGCGGGCAGGTTCCTCGCGAGTCCCTGGACGCCGCGGGCGCACGCGCGCAGCTACCGACCGCCCCACCGGCTCATGGCTCAAGGATCTCGGCGGTGGGACGACCGATGGCGCTGAGCGGGAGGAGCAGCGATGAGGGCCCAAGAGGAGTTCCAGCGGGCGGCTGAACGCGCGCGCCTGAGCGCCGACGAAGCTCGCGACGCACTGCGCACGACGCGTGCTGCGGTCGCGGGAGGTCCGGCTCGCAACGCGAAGCACGCGGAGGAACAGATGGACGCGCTGCGCACATCGCTCGGCCGCGACATCGCCAGCTTGCGCGCTCGCGCTGCCACGTTCGATCCTCGCGCCGGGGGCACGATCCCGCGTGCCGCCCTCACTGCTGCCGCCGGCGTCGCGCTCGTCGTCGCCGTCGGCGTGGCGGCCAGCGCAGCGGGGACTCGGCATCAGCGTCGACGCGACCTCGAACGCCAGGCCGCTGCACCCGCCGACGCGCTGCGACGTGCACAGGCGAACGCCGCCTCCCCAGCACCGGCCCGGAGAGGTCGTCGAGCGGGCAGGCATCGGTCTGCTCGTGGCGGGCGCTGCCGTCGCCGCCGGACTCTTCCTCCGGAACGAACGCCGCAACGAGCCCGTCGACGACGCGGATCTGTGGCTGCCGGAACACCCGGCTGTCTGAACGTCACGACGCCGGAGCCTCGGGCCCTCAGCGGGTGAGAGGTTCTGTCAGGCGCTCGAGCGCCCGCGGGGGCAAGGTTCCTGAAGCGATGATCGGACGGGCGATCGCGACCGCCAGATCGCAGACCTCCTCGACGACGTCCGCTGGCGTCGCAGCCCATGCGGTGGACGACGTTTCGTCGGTGACATCCTCGATCCGAGCACGCAACTCCCTGGCATGAGCCGTCAGCACGCCCGAAGCGTCGAGCAGCTCGCACTGCTGCATCTCGGCGACGGTCGCATCGATCTCGGACTCGGTCCACCCGCGGTTGCTCGTCAACTTCGGTCGGCGTGCCGCTTCGTCCCCATCCTGGAGCAGGTGCGAGGCCAGCGGGCCGATGCCGTGCGTGACGAGTGCGGCGATATGGCCATCGCCCCGCGATTCGCGGATGATCGTCGTCGCGAGCCAGAGGTCGACGTGCGCATCGCCCGTCCAAGGGACCGACGCCCACGCGGCGGCCAGTGGTCGGCCGACGACGGGGTGCAGCTCGGCGATCGGTCGGAGCAGGTCGGCGGCGCGCTCGATCTGCGCGTGCGACGGCACGATGCGCCGGAGCAGCACGCCCATCGCGTCGAGCGTCGCGGCGAGGACCGCCTCGGGACTCGTGACGGACCATGCGCCCGGGATCGCAGTCTTCACGACACGAGGCGCGAAGCCGTAGAACGTGGCGATGACGACCTCGGCCGGAACAGGACCGAGCGGTGCGGCGCGCTGCGCGAAGTATGCGACGCGCGGATGGGTCAGCCCGAGCGTTGCGAGCGCATCTCGCACCTCAGCCGCCATGTAGACGGGCGCGTGCGGCAGACTGAGCGCGCGCAACACCCAGCGCGCGACGCCTCTCGGATCGTCGGCGGCCGGACGCTGATGATCGAGGCGTGCGACCAACTGGTCGACATCGTGCGATGCTCCCATGAGACCCTCCGCTCCGCGTGCAACCCTACGTCGCGCTCGCCGCGAGGGTGCGGACCCGTCTATCGTGCGCCCACGTGCCGACGATGCGGCGGCCCCCGGTCACGAGCGGAGAGCAGGGTGGAGCTGCAGGCCGCGCTCGAGGTCCTGGGCCTCGAGCCCGACGTCGACCTCACGACGCTCAAGCGTCGCTTCCGTGCGCTCGCGCACGACCATCATCCGGATCGTGGTGGTGACGCCGCGCGTTTCGCCGCGATCAACGATGCCTATCGCCGGCTGACGTCGAGCGAGCTCGAGCCCGCCACTCCGCGCACGGTCGCGAAGGGACGTCCGTCCCGGACGACCGCGTCCGAGGACGGCCTCTCGCGCCGGCCTGGGATCGGCCTGACGCCCGATGCCCTGACCGGGCCGAGCGATCGCAGGCTCCGCGAGCTGCGTGCCGATCGCCGGAGCCTGCTGACACCGCTGCTGTTCGCGGAGCTCCTCCTCCATCTCCGAGCCGGGCAGCAGCTCGTGCTCGCCTCTCGCGCACCTCATGCATGGTCGAACAGGATGGCAACCGTGCTGTCCGAGGATGCGACCAGCACGCTGCGTTGCTCCCTCACGCCGAGCACTCACGAGCTCACGATCGAGCTGCGTGCCCGCGCGCGTGCAGCACGTCGCAAGCTCGCGACGGCGACCGGTGACGCGGTGGTCCTCCCGCCGACGTGGCGACGTCAGCGCAGCGATGCGGTCATGACGATCTCCTCGACGCGTCCCTTCACGATGTCGGACGCCGCGTCAGCGATCAGCGCGACCGAACGCGTGCTCGACCTGCTCGAGACGCTCGACTGGCCGCTCGCGCAGTGGCGGCTCGACGTCACCGGGTCGGACTCGCTGCTCGACGCACGCTGACCGCGACCGGCCCATGCTGGTCCTTCCGACGATGCACGGTCGGGCCTCCGCAGTTCTGAGGTCGTGCTGCGGCATGATGGCAGTGGTCCGATACGCCGTCGGTCCGCACGGAAAGTCGCTCCCATGCTCGACGACCTGCTCGCGACACCAGAGCAGTACCTCGCGCGCGCATCGCAGCACGACGTCGAGCAGGCCCGCGCCATCATCGGCGAGCTCAGCAACGCCGCGGTTGCTCGAGGTCGTGCTCAGCCAGGGCACCCTCGCGGTCGAGCCGGGCCGCGTCAGGCCCGGTGGGATCGATGCGCTGGCCGAACTCGACCGAGCTGCGGTCGAACTGATGGGACTTCCTCAGGGGATCACAGCGTCAGCCGGTCACGGCCACAGCACGGGCGTCGCACCGAGAGCCGCGTCGCCGCTCCTCACCGGCTGGGAGCTCATCACCGTCGCCGAGCGTTCGGAACTCGTCGGAGCGACCGCGTCGCTCCCTGCGCGCCCGTGGCACCTCGCGCTGATCGCCTTCGCCGATGAGCCGCTCGATCCATCGGATCCGGTGGCCGTGCTGCGCGACATCACTGCCGCTACGACGGATGGACGTCTCGTGACGGCCACCCTGCGCTTCTCGCGCAACGAGTGCGAGCCTGCGATCCTCGCCGCGCGCGTGACGTCCCGACTCGAGGATCTCGGACGCTCCGCGCCGCTCGCGTGGGGCCTTCGCGCAGTGCTCGGCCGCACTGGCGGACGTCCTCCCGGCTGCATGACGTCGATCTGACGTGCAGCTCACTGCCAGCCGGCGTCGCCCACGCGCTCGGTCAGGAAGTAGGGCATCGAGGTCATGACCTCGCCATCCGCCGCGACACAGGTGATCCGGTCCGTGATCTCGAAGACCGCGAGCTGATCGAACTTCGCAGCGAGATCGAGGACCGTGGCGCGGTCCGCACCGATGACGGCGCGGGAGTGCTCGAACGCCGACCAGTCCCGCGACCTCCCGACCGCGGGGTGATGGATGAGCCCTGCCGCATCGAGTGCCTCCTCGAGCGATCGACCGCGGCGATCGTTCTCCTCCCGGCTGAAGAAGTTCGGGTGGGGGTTCCAGGCAGTCACGATCCAGACCGGCTGGACCGGCAGCGCGGAGCACGTCGCGACCTGTGTCGGCTCCAGCGTGAAGACCCGTCCGTCCAGCTGCACCTCGACGAACGCCGCTGCGTACTCGCGCCACGGTCCGTCATCGATCGCCATGCGTGGACCTCTCGTGGGCCGAACCGCCGCGAGCCATGCGCGCGCCTGCGTCCGATGCGATCGCGCGAATTTGTGCCTAGGACGGCCCATAATAGACCGACGCAGATTGCACGCTGCATGCAGGCCGGCCGTTACACTTCCTCTGCAGCAGAGCCCGTGGTCGCCGGAACCGTTCCGGGCGGGACCACGTGGCCGCAGTGGCAAGAAGGGTCGGCTCCCAGGGACTGGAGCCGGTAGTGAGACCGAGAGAGGCAGCAGACCGATGACCACACGCGCTGAACTTCTGAAGGCTTTGGGACGGACCGAGTTCACAGTGATGCAGATGTCCGAGCGAGCAGGGGTCTCCGTCGAGGCCGCTCGCAGTCGGTTGACGCGTTACCTCGCGGCGGGGCTCGTCGAAGAGACCGAGAACGTCGTGCAGTACGTCGACAGCAAGCGGCCGTGCGCTCCGTGGCCGCCCAGCGCACCTCTACAGGGTCCGCTGAGGACGGCGCTTCGCTGTCGCCCGCTGCCGGAACGGCCGTCTCGCCGAGTCGATGGCGCCGATGAGGGCTCACAGGGTGAGCGCAAGGCGCATCTCACGTGCGCACGCCGTCCATCCTCAGCGGAACACTTGAGGATTTCCGGTGGACAACCTGTGTCTTTCCGTCGTGCTCTGGACAGCGGACACGCGCCGTCGTATGGTCGCAGAACCAGACGGGAACGGAACTGCAACATCCCGCCAGGTCGCCCAAGAGGTGACAGCCTCGGAAGGCGAAGGTGAAGGATCCGCAAGGATCGCGGTCAGCGCCAGGCTCGAGGCCTCGAGCAGGAGATGACCGTCAGCTGGCCTCCTCGGAGACAGCTCCGACACCGGGTGCGCGACGCCGAGAGGCGCGACACCAGGATCCGGAAGCGTCTGTCGGCGCCGGAAGGATCTCACGGACCGATGCAGCGGGACCGTGGAGATGGACGGACGGCTGAGAGGCCGCTCGGGCGGGGGACGTGGCGCACATCTTCGGATGTCGCGACAGGCGACTCGCTGGTCAAGATCGTCCTTCGGGATGATGGCCGCCATCAGGACCGGATGCACGGGCCGCTCTCGGAAGCGGTCAGCACCGATCCGACTCGGCGAGCACCCCTCGGGGGCGGCGACCCGAGTGGTGAGCGCGCACTCCAGAGGCGCGCGTTCACCCGCGACGCCCCGGTGGGCCCGAAAGGGCGCCCGGGGCGTTCGTGCGTACGCCACCCGCCAGGGAACGTCCGCCGGGGAACGTCCGCTGTCGCGCGCGTAGGCTGCTCTCGACCGCGACCGGCGGTGCTCCTCGTGCGAACGATCTCGGAGGGAAGAGCATGGCGACCGACACGGTCCAGACGAGTCCTGGCTGGCTCCAACCCGATCGCCTCGAGGCCGCCCGCGGCCAGCTCCCCATCGTCTACATCGAGGCCGTCCCGGTCCGCGTCGACCACCTCGGACGTGTGGAGGGCGTCGGCCTGCTCCTTCGCCCCCAGCCCGACGGGACCATCTCCCGTGCCATCGTCTCCGGCCGCGTGCTCCACAACGAGACGATCCGCGAGGCACTGTGGCGCCACCTCACCAAGGACCTCGGTGCTGACGCCGACCCGCAACTGCCCGCCGCAGCGTCACCGTTCACCGTCGTCGAATACTTCCCCGACCCTGCCCGCAGCGGCTTCCACGACCCGCGCCAGCACGCGGTCGCGCTCTGCTTCGTCGTCCCCATCGCAGGCACGTGCCGCCCGTCGCAGGATGCGCTCGAGTTCTCGTGGTTGACGCCCAGCGACGTCGTGAACGGCCAGATCACCTCCGAGGCTCTCCGACGGCCACGACCGACTGGTCCGTCGCGCGCTCGCCCACTGCGGGATCAGCCCCAGCTGATCGGACCGAGCTGATCAGCCCCAGCTGACCTGTGCATCGTCGACCCGGGACGCTGCGTCCTTCGGCCCTCAGTCGCTGACGGTCAGACGCCGGACCGCTTCGTCGAGCAGGAACCACCCGGCGTCGGTCGCCGCGAGCCGCTCTCCCTCGAGTCGCACCAGGCCGAGCCCGATCACCTCGTCGAGCGCTGTCGCCGAGAGCGGCGGCAGATCGTCGCGATGCAGCCCTTCGCGCACCCGCAGGCCGAGGAGCAGGCGCTCGAGCCGACGTGCCTCGTCGTCCAAGGTCTCCTCGCCCGTGACGTCCAGGAGTCGACCCTCCCCGTCCCTCCCTCGCGTGCCCGCAGCACCGTGAGCACCGTGAGCACCATGGGCGCTCGCCTCGCTCGCGGCGAGATAGCGCTCCGTCGAGCGCGTCGTCCACCAGCGGCGGCCGTCGCGGTGCGCATGCGCACCGACGCCCAGCCCCAGATAGTCGCCAGTGCCGCCAGTAGAGGACGTTGTGGCGCGAACGGGCACGAGGACCGCGCGCGAAGCTCGAGACCTCGTAGTGCTCGTAGCCGGCCGCCGCGAGCACATCGCGCCCCTGGTCGAACCGCTCCCGCTGCACGTCATCATCGGGTGACGGTGTCGTACCTGCGGCGACGGCGCGCGCGAGAGGAGTGTTCGCATGCACGCTCAGGGCGTACGCGGAGACGTGATCGACGTTCATCGCGACGACGGCCGCGAGCGTCGCCTCCCACGAGTCCGCACGCTCCCCCGGTGTGCCGTAGATCAGGTCGACGCTCACGGCATCGATCCCACCGCGACGCACCTGCTCGACCGCTGTCGCGACCCGGTCCGGTCGATGCAACCGGTCGAGTGTGCGCAGCACGTCGGGGTCGAAGGACTGTGCGCCCATCGAGATGCGGTTCACGCCAGCAGCAGCGAGCACCTCGAAGACGCGCAGTTCGGCCGTCTCCGGGTTGCACTCGACGGTGATCTCGACGTCCGGTGCGAGGTCGAACACGTCGGCGGTGACCTCGAGCACCGCTGCGAGACGCTCGGGCGGCAGCAGGGTCGGTGTCCCCCGCCGACGAAGACGGAGGTCACCTGCGGATGTTCACGCACGGCGGCCTGCGCTCGGACGTCGTCGCACAGGGCTGCGACGTAGCGGCGCATCACGTCGTCGCGATCGAGCGGTGCGAGGCTGCCGACCGGCTCGGTCGCGAAGTCGCAGTAGCCGCAGCGATGGTGGCAGAACGGGACGTGGAGATAGATGCCGAACCCGGCTGCGATCCCGGCCTCGACCGGTCGGGCGAGCCATCCTTGCGCATCGAAGTGCCGAGCTTCTCGGGGTGTCGAGGGTGGCGTTCCTCGGGTACGAGGATTCGGGGATGATGGGCGAGGCCAGCAACGACAATCCCGCCTGTTTCTGGCAGGCCGACGTGTCCGAGGCATCGGATCGGCTGGCGGTGTTGCTCGATGAGGTGGGGGCCGATGTGCTCACGGTCTATGACGCCCACGGTGGCTACGGTCATCCCGACCACATCCAGGTGCACCGGGTGGGGTACCGGGCCGCTGCCGCCGTTGGGGTCGGGGGTCTGTACGAGGCCACCATGAACCGCACCCACATCGTGCAACTGATGAGTCAGCAGGCCGACCTGTTGGCGTCTGGCAATGCCGAGGGGGCCGAGGGGGCCGAAGCGACGGCGGCGGACCGCATTGAGGATCCCGATTTCGGGTCCGATGAGTCAGTGATCACCCACGCAGTGGACGTGTCGGGGGTGCTGGACCTCAAGCGGGCGGCGCTGATGGCCCACGCCTCGCAGATCGCCGATGACTCGTTTTTCCTCACCATGCCCCCCGAGGCCTTTGCGTTGGCATTCGGCACCGAGTGGTACATCAGCGCCGGGTCGGTCCGTGGTCCCGGCCAGCCGTTTGTCACCGACTTGCTGCCCGATGGCGCAAGCGGGTCCGGCTCGCAGTGACGCGGGTGTGGCTGGTTCGCCATGGTGCGGCCAGCGCCCACTGGGGTGAGCATCTCGACCCCGGGTTGAGTCCCCAGGGTCGCAGCGATGCCGCCACCGCCTCCGATCTCCTGGCCGGTGGCGGTCCCATGCCGGTGGTGTCGAGCCCTTTGGCCAGAACCCGACAGACCGCCGAGGTGATCGCAGCAGCGTGGAGCGTCGAGGTGGTGGTGGAGCCGGCGGTGACCGAGGTGCCGTCACCGACCCAGGATCTGGCTGGGCGCCATCGGTGGTTGGTGGACCTTCTCGGTGGCACATGGACCACCCAGCCCGCACCGTTGTGGAAGTGGCGTCGGGAACTCGTGGCTTTCGTGTGCTCGCTGGCAGAGCCCACGGTGGTGGTGACCCATGCCGTGGCCATCAACACCGTGCTGGCTGAGGCCACCGGTGACGACCGTGTATTCACTGAGGCTGTGGCTCCCGGGTCGGTGACTGTGGTCGACGTGGATCCCGGTGGTGAGGCGCCAATGGTGGTGGTGGCCGTCGGTGCCCTTGACGGTGCGGCCCGGTTGTGGTGACCGCCAGCTGTGGCGGCAGTAGTGTCCCGGTCGTGGTGATGACGGCGATGACGGCGGGCAGCAAACCAGTGGGCGGGGAGTCGAAAGCGGCAGTTGAGGTCAGCGGCCGGCGACGATGGCCGGTGAAGGCTGTGTCAGTCATGATCGGCGCAACCTTGTCGCTGGCGGTGGTTACCGGTTGCTCCCAAGCCATCAACGTGGCCACCCTCGAGCAGGAACTGGCGTCCCAGATCGCCGTGCAGCGCGGGATCGGGGTGTCGACGGTGAAGGTCGTGTGTCCCGCAACCGTCGAGGTCGCTGAGGGTTCGGTGGTGGAGTGCTCGGCGGTCATCGACGGAGCGTCGTCCACCGTGACCGTGACCCAGACCGATGGCAAGGGCGCCATGCAATGGGTGCTCAGTTCGGACGCCCCGCCCGGCAACTGACGCCAGCGGGTGTGTCGGGTGCCTGCTGCCCGGGTGCCTGAGGCTTGCTGCCCGGGTGCCTGCTTCAGGCGCCAGCGGCGGGAAGGGTGAGGATCTCGGAACCGGTGTCGGTGACCACGAGGGTGTGCTCAAACTGGGCGACCCGGCTGTTGTCGGTGGTGACGGCGGTCCAGTCGTCATCCCAGATGGCGTGACGCCACGTGCCGGCCGAGATCATCGGCTCCACGGTGAAGGTCATCCCGGGTTCCATGATGGTGCGGGCGCGACGCTCGTAATAGTGCGGAATCTGCAGGTCGGTGTGGAACTGCTCACCGATGCCGTGGCCGATGAAGGCCCGCACGACTTCGAAACCGTTGGCATGGGCATGGGTCTCGATGGCCTTGCCGATCACATTGACGGGCTCACCAGGGCGGACAGCGGCAATACCGAGGTGGGTGCACTGGCGGGTGACGTCAATGAGCCGCAACGACTCGGGGTCCACGGTTCCCACTGGCACGGTCATGTTGGTGTCGCCGTGCACACCATCAAGAAAAATGGTGACATCCAGATTTACGATGTCGCCGTCGGCCAACTCCCGGTCGTCGGGGATGCCGTGGCAGATGACCTCGTTGACCGACGTGCACAGGCTCTTTGGGAACCAGCGGTAGTTCAGGGGGCTGGGATACCCACCACGTCGGATGCATTCTTCGTGGGCAATGGCGTCGAGCCGGTCGGTGGTCACCCCGGGTGCCACTGCGGCTGCGGCGATCTGAAGGACCTCAGCTGCGGCCTGACCGGCACGGCGCATGCGGTCGATCACCTCAGGTGACTTCACCAGTGGCTCGTCCCATTCGTCGGGAACGCCGGACTCGGCGTAGGACGGGCGGGGGATCTCCGGCGGCACCAGGCGCATGGGAGTCTGGCGTCCTGGCCTGACCCGCTCAGTGGACCGACGATGGCAGCGCTTGAACTTCTGCCCACTGCCGCACCAGCACACGTCATTCGGCTTGAGGACCGGAGGGAGGGTGGAGACAGGCACGTCGCCAGTCTACGGCGTCAGGCGAAGACCACGGTGCGGTCCCCGTCGACCAGGACCCGGTGATCAAGATGGGCCGACACCGCCCGGGCCAGCACGGCGGTCTCGAGCTCGCGGCCCTTTCTTACGAAGTCGGCCACGGTGTCACGGTGGGTCACGTCGGCGACGCCCTGGGCGATGATGGGCCCGGCATCGAGGTCGGCGGTGACGTAGTGGGCGGTGGCACCGACTCACCTTCACGCCGCGGGTGTGGGCCTGGTGGTAGGGCATGGCTCCTGCGAACGCCGGGAGAAACGAATGATGGATGTTGATGCAACGGTTCGCCCATCGGGCGCAGAACTGCGGTGAAAGCACCTGCATGTAGCGAGCTAGCACCACCAGTTCAACCGACAGTTCGTCCAGCAGCGTCTCGAGCTGCGATTCCTGGACGGATCGGGCATCGTCAACGATGGGGAGGTGGTGGAAGTCGACCCCGAACCACCCGGCCATGTCCGTGACGTCGGTGTGGTTGCTCACCACGGCCACGGGCTCCATGACCAACTCGCTGGTCTGCCATCGGTGGAGCAGGTCGAGTACACAATGGCCCTGGCGAGAGGCAAGCACCGCCACCTCGGGCGATACCCACCAACGTGTAGCTCGGCGGTCATGCCCAGTCGGGATGCCACCGGGGCGAAGGCGGCGGCCAGCTCCCCTGGCGGAAGGTCCATGTCGCCGTACTGGAACGTGACCCGCTGGAAGAATTGGTTGGTGGTGGCATCGGTGTGCTGCTGGGCATCGATGATGTTGCCCCGGTGATCGGCGATGAATCCCGCCACTTCGGCCACGAGGCCGGGACGGTCAGCGCAGCGCAACAGCAGGACCCCCACGTCGGAGGAATCAGTCGATGGTGGTTCGGAGGTAGGAGGATGCATGAATTCCAGGGGGTTCGGGCGCTTGTTCGAGGGTATCGGCACCCGTTGGGTTGGCGCAGGGGACCCCAGGGCGGGGACAATCGTTGTATGACCGTGATCAAGATCAACGCCATCACCGTTCCTGCCGAAAGTGGTGAGGAGGTGGCTCGACGGTTTGCGGCTCGGGCCGGGTCGGTGGACGGACACGACGGCTTCGAGGGTTTCGAACTCCTCAAGCCCACCGATGACCGCACGACGTGGCTGGTGGTCACCCGCTGGCGTGACGAGGCCAGTTTCGATGCCTGGGTGGCATCCCCCAGTTTCGCCCAAGGTCACCAGGGTGCAGCAGCTGGCGGTGCAGCAGGCCATCCCGGTGCCGGTGGCGGCTCAGGAAGTGGCGGTCCTCCCATGGGGCTCACTGCGGAACTGTGGTCCTACGAGCCTGTTGTGGGATCGTCGGGCAACCAGTGACGTCACCGACGTGACGCTGGTTGAGGTCCACTCCGCGCTGGGGTGGGCACTGGTGGTGGCCAATGCCGCCGCCGGTCTGTGGGCCCTTGGAGCGCAATGGCTGCCCCGCCTGCGGGTGACGGCTCTTTGGTGGTTCGTGGCCGCGGCCCAGTCGTTGCTGTTCGTGCAGGCGGTTGTGGGAGTGGTGCTGTACACGTCCATTGAGGGTCCCGCCCCGCGCATTCACATGTTCTACGGGTTTTTGACCCTGGTTGCGGTGGCGATCCTGTACGGCTACCGGGTGCCGATGGGGCAACGCAGGTACGTGTTGTACGGCCTGGGCAGCCTGTTCATCATGGGTCTGGGGCTGCAGTCCATGGCCAACAGCTCAGTGCTCAGCATGTAACAGGTCAGGGACTGACAGGTCAGGGACTGACAGGTCAGAGATTGATCACCGGGCAGGTGGTGGTTCGCATGATGCCGTCAACCATCTGCACCCGGCTCACGACCATCCGACCGAGTTCGTCAAGCGTGTCGGCCTCAGCCCTCACGACGAGGTCGTAGGGGCCGGTGACCCCGTGGGCGTCGGTGATTCCGTCGATGCGGCGGATCTCCTCAGCAACGGCGGCGGCTTTGCCAACGTCGGTCTGCACCAGCAGATAGGCGCTGACCGTCACGGTCGGTAGGGGTGTCGACTGGTCATGATGGTGAAGTTCCCGGATCCAGATCTCAGGCCTGGGCGAGGCGCTCTTCGAGGGCGTCGAGCTGGCTGGCCACCGTGGCCGGCAGCCGATCACCGATGAACGAGAAGTGGTCGGCGATCAGCGGAATCTCGCCCTTCCACGAGTCATGGTCGACCTCGAGGATCGACGCCATGGTGGCATCGTCGAGGTCCAGACCCGTGCGGTCGATGGCGTCGAGTGTGGGCACGAACCCAATCGGGGTGTCCACGGCGTCGCCTTCGCCGTCGAGGCGTTCGAGCACCCACTTGAGTACCCGCACGTTGTCGCCGAAGCCCGGCCACATGAATGCGCCGTCCTGATCCTTGCGGAACCAGTTCACCCAGAAAAGCTTGGGGAGCTTGTCGGCGTCACCGGCCTGGCCGATCTTGAGCCAGTGGTTCATGTAGTCGCCGGCGTTGTAGCCCATGAACGGCAACATGGCGAACGGGTCGAAGCGCACCTGGCCGATGGTGCCGGCAGCCGCAGCGGTCTTTTCCGACGACATGATCGAGGCCAGGAACACGCCGTGCTCCCAGTCGCGGGCCGCAGTCACCAACGGAACGTTGGTGGCCCGACGACCGCCGAACAAGATGGCCGAGATCGGAACGCCGGCGGGGTCTTCCCACTCGGGGGCGATGGTGGGGCATTGGGCGGCAGGAGCAGTGAAGCGGGCGTTGGGATGGGCAGCCGGTGTGTCACTGTCCGCAGACCAGTCGTTGCCCTGCCAGTCGGTGAGATGGCCGGGGGCCTCGGTCAGGCCTTCCCACCAGACATCGCCGTCGTCGGTGGCGGCCACATTGGTGAAGATGGTGTTGGCCCGCACCGTGTCGAGGGCGGCGGGGTTGGTGTCGGCGCCGGTACCAGGAGCGACGCCGAAGAAGCCCGCCTCAGGGTTGATGGCCCGCAGGCGACCTTCGTCGTCGAACTTCATCCAGGCGATGTCGTCACCGACGGTTTCGACCTTCCATCCGGGAAGGGATGGCATGAGCATGGCCATGTTGGTCTTGCCGCACGCCGACGGGAACGCTGCGGCCACGTACCGCTTCTCACCCCCGGGGGGCGTGATGCCCAAGATGAGCATGTGCTCGGCCATCCAGCCCTCGTCGCGGGCCATCGTTGACGCAATGCGCAATGCGAAACACTTCTTGCCCAGCAGGGCGTTGCCGCCGTAGCCCGATCCGTACGACCAGATTTCCCGGGTCTCGGGGAAGTGGACGATGTACTTGTTGTCGGCGTCGCACGGCCACGACACGTCGGCAGCCCCTGGCTCCAGTGGGGCCCCCACCGAGTGGATGCAGGGCACGAAGACACCGTCGTCGCCGAGCACGTCGAGTGCGGCCTGACCCATCCGGGTCATGATCCGCATGTTCACCGCCACGTAGGCCGAATCGGTCAGCTCCACGCCGATGTGGGCGATGGGGGAACCCAGCGGCCCCATGGAGAACGGGACCACGTACAGGGTGCGACCGCGCATGGCACCGCGGTACAGCTCGGTGAGTTCGGCCCGCATCTCGTCGGGTGCCCGCCAGTTGTTGGTGGGTCCGGCGTCGATCTCGTTTTCCGAACAGATGTAGGTGCGGTCTTCGACCCGGGCGACGTCACCGGGGTCAGACAGCGCAAGGTAGGAGTTGGGCCGCATGGCATCGTCGAGACGGGTGAACGTGCCGCCGTCGACCAGCAGTTGGCACAGCCGCTCGTACTCGTCGGCTGACCCGTCGCACCATTCGACCCGGTCGGGTTCGAGGATCTGGCGCCACTGCTCAACCCAGTCGGTGAGCTTCTGGTTCCGGGTGGTCCCTGCCATGTCAACCTCCGGCCCACAACTTCGTGGGCGAATCGATCGGGCCTTGTGTGGATCCAGCTGGCTGGATATGCGGTGAAGACTAACCGTGTTCAGGTCATCCCGGCGCAGCCGGGAACAACGATTGATGCCGGCGTCAGCTGGTGACGATGGGGGGGCCGAATCCTGGGGTTCCCATGTCGATCTCGGACCCAAGCCGGATCTTGGCGGCGAAGCCGTCGCCATCGATGTCAAAGACCACCCGCTGGCCCTGACGGAGCATGCGAAACAACGACCCAACAAGGGCACCGTCGGCCAGTTCGTACTCAACCAGATCGGTGTCGCAGATCACGGAGCCGGTGGAACTACCCGGGTCGAACGCCTTGACGACGCCCTGCATGGTCAGCGTCCCGAGGTGGGAGCCGACGACGCTCCGGACACGTTCTTGACGACCTTGTTGGCCTTGATGCACGAGGTGCACACGTTCAACCGCTTGGGGGCGCCATTGACCAGGGCCCGCACACGCTGGATATTGGGGTTCCACCGACGCTTGGTGCGACGGTGTGAATGGCTCACCGACATCCCGAACGACGGACTCTTCCCACAAAGCTCGCAAACTGCGGCCATGGCCGACAACCTCTCCTCAAGCGCCCTGGGGGCACGGTATCCAAGCTGGTGCACCACCCCGCCGCACAACGTCAGTGGGGTGAGGAACAACGCAAAACGTTAGCAGCGGGCACCCCCGGGCCCCAATCAGCCCCGCTGGGTAGCCTTGCGCCATGTCCGACGTCCACGATGGCCCAGTCATGGACGTTCCCCCCGACACGCCTTTGCATCGGCTGGGGGAGCCCGACCTTGTCGAGGTGATCCGGCGTTACGCCCACGCCCTGGAGATGCATCGCGGCCTGCTGGACGAACTCAACGTGTTCCCGGTTCCCGACGGCGACACCGGCTCCAACATGGCCTCCACGGTGTGGGCGGTCTGTGAGTCGCTTGATGGCAGCCACCCGGTTGACGAAAGCCTGGTGCAAACGGCTACTTCCCTGCCGGCAGCTACTTCGTTACAGGTCACGTGCAGCACCATTGCCCACGCCTCGCTCATGGGGGCCCGTGGGAACTCCGGAGTGATCCTGTCGCAGATTCTCCGCGGAATCACCGACACCCTTGGCGCAGCCGGAAAGGTTGACGCTGCAGCCGTGGCCGAGTGCCCTCATGGCGGGGGCCACCAGTGCCTACGGCGCCGTCGGTCGACCGGTGGAGGGCACCATCCTCACCGTGGCCCGCGAGGCAGCCGAGGCAGCGATGGAAGCCAGCAACGCCGGAGCTGAACTGGCGCTTGTGGTGCGTCGGGCCCGTGACGCTGCGACCAGCGCAGTGGCACGCAGCCCCCAACTGCTCCCGGCCCTGGCCGCGGCAGGGGTGGTTGATGCCGGCGGAGCCGGTCTGGCGTTGTTGTTCGATGCGGTGGTGGACGTTGTCGATCGCCGTCCGGTCGGCGAGCTGGCCGCAGCCGGAGTTGGCGTTGATCTGGTGGCGCGATGGGGGCTTGTGGCCGCTGCAGGTCCCGGTGCGGGTCCGGCAGTCTCGTGCGGGTCTCGGTGCGGTCCTGCGGGTCCCAGCCCGTGTCGACGCCGATGCAGGCGCCGACGTTGGAGCCTGTGCCGCTGACGGCTCGGGCAGGCGAGGCCGCTACGAGGTGATGTTCCTGCTGACCAGCGACGAGGTCGACGCTGACGCTGTCGACGCCTTTGGCAGAGCATGGGACGCCATTGGAGATTCGGTGGTGGTGGTGGGCGGCTCCGGACCCGACGGCGGGGGCCTGTGGAACTGTCACATCCACACCGATGACGTTGGCGCCGCCATCGAGGCCTCCCTCGACGTCGGCCGTCCCAGCGGAATTCGTGTCACCGACCTTTCCGCCCAGGTGCCCGACGCTCCCTTGGTGGCCGCAGGTTCAGTGGCCTCCGCAGTGGTCGCCGTCGCCAACGGTGAGGGCCTGATGCGCATCATGCGGGCCCAGGGCGCATCGCAGGTTGTGGAGGGGGGACAGGGCGCCAACCCCTCGACGGCGCAACTGGTGAGTGCCGTGCGGGCATGCCGGGCACAGTCGGTGGTGATCCTGCCCGACAATCGCAACATCGTGGCTGTCGCCGATCAGGTTGCGTCGGTGGTGGGTGATGGCCCTGCGCACGTGGTCGTCGTGCCCACCACGTCGGTCGTCGCCGGTCTGGCAGCGCTGGCAGCGTTTGACCCTGCTGCGTCGGCAACCGTCAATGCCGTCGCCATGACCGAGGCCGCCGAAGGAGTCGTTGCCGCCGAGGTGACCCGGGCATTGCGGGCGTCACACTGCGACGTTGGTCCCATCGCAGCGGGGGACTGGCTGGGCATCACCGATGGCGTGGTGGAGGTTGTTGGTGACGATCTGGGCACGGTGGTGACCAGCCTGGTGGGGCGGGTACTGCAGGATCACCATGAGCTGGTCACGTTGTTCGTCGGTGCGGATGCTGACGACCACGTCACCTCGACGATCGAGCGGACTCTGGCCGATGTCCACCCCCAACTGGACGTCGAGGTGCATCATGGCGGGCAGCCCCTGTACCCCTACCTGATCGGCATCGAGTGACCCCCACCGCAGTGGTTGGCGCCATCGTGATCATCGTCATTGCCATTTCCTATGCGTTGTGGATCCGTGGGCTGATGAGGGCGCCGCTGCCTGACGAACCCCACGCCTTTGACCCCATCGACGGCGTGCGTTTTTTGGGAACGGCACGTGTCGACGGGCGGGTGGCGGGATGGCCGCGCGGTCAACTGGTCGCCGACCGCGACGTCATGGTCGTGCGCGTTCCGCTGGGGCGCGGCGCCACCGGGGATCTGGTGCTGCATCGAGGCGACGTTCGTTCGGTGGTGGTGCAGGGCGGGCGCCTCAGCCGTCGGGTGAGCGTCGACGCCGACGGGGTCGACCGTCAGCGGGTAGACGACATGCGGTTCGGTGCAGCGCTGTCTGACCCGGCGCCGGCGTTGGCGGCCCTCGGGTGGCCGGTGCAGGAACGTTGATGGCCGCCTTGGCTTTGCCCACGGGCCGCTGACCGGATCGCTCGACATGGCGCGCACACTCACCCAGCTGGCGGGACTCAATGTCACCGTGCTCGACGGCGTGGGTCCGGCGCGCGCCAAAGCGCTGGGGTCCATGGGGGTGGACTCGGTGCTGGACCTGCTCACCCATTACCCGCGTCGCTACCTTGACCGCACCCGTCAGGAGCCGATCGGCCGACTGGTTCCCGGTGATGAGGCCATGGTGCTGGCGACCGTACGGTCGTGTTCGTCACGCACCACCCGTGGCCGCCAGCGCATGGTCACGGCGTCGGTGTCCGACGGGTCGGGCACGCTGTCGATCACGTTTTTCAACCAGCCCTGGCGAGAACGCCAGCTTGCTGCGGGAACCGACGTGGTGTTGTTCGGCAAGGTCGATGACTTTCGGGGTCGACGCCAGATGACCAATCCGGTGGTGGACCTGGTTGGTGATCAGACCGGTCGCATCGTGCCGGTGTACCCGCAGTCGGAAAAGGCCGGCGTGGTGACGTCGGAGGTGGCACGGATGATGGCCGAGGTGCTGCGCCGGGCCGGGACGTTTGCTGAGCCGGTTCCTGCGTCGATTCTTGGCCAGTGGGATCTCACCGACCGCACCGCCGCCTACCGGGGGATTCACGCGCCCGAGTCCATGGGCGAGGTCACGACGGCTCGCAATCGGCTGGTGTTCGACGAGTTGCTCCGGCTGCAGCTGCGTCTGGTGCAGCGCAAGCGCTATCTCGAGACCGTGACGCCGGGTCTTGCCCACGACGTGGACGGACCGCTGATGCAGCAACTTGTGGACGGTCTGCCGTTCGCACTCACCGACGCCCAGCAGCGGGTGATTGCCGAGATCACCGCCGACATGGCAGCACCGGGCCCCATGCACCGCCTGCTGCAGGGCGACGTGGGGTCGGGCAAGACCCTGGTGGCGCTGGCGGCGCTGCTGGTGGCGGTGCAGGGCGGTCATCAGGGGGCACTCATGGCCCCCACCGAGGTGCTGGCCGAACAGCACGCCATGGGCATCGGGGCACTGCTCGAGGCTTTCAGCGTGCCCGACACGTCCACTGACACCCTGTTTAGCGGGGAGCCGTCGGCGCAACGGCCATTGCGGGTGTCGCTGCTCACCAATCGCACGCCCGCCGCCCAGCGCCGCCGCATCCTTGCCGGTCTGGCTGACGGCACCGTGGAACTGGTGGTGGGAACCCACGCCCTCATCGGTGCCGAGGTGTCGTTCGCCGACCTCGGTCTGGTGGTGATCGATGAACAGCACCGGTTCGGTGTGGAGCAACGTGCTGCGTTGCGGGCCCGCTCGACGGGCCTGGCTGTGCCCGACGTGCTCGTCATGACGGCAACGCCGATTCCCCGCACTGCGGCCATGACGGTCTACGGCGACCTCGACGTGTCGGTGCTCGACACCAAGCCGCCAGGCCGCACCCCGATCGTGACGACGTGGGCCCGTACCCCCGACGACGTGGACGCCATGTGGGCCGCGGTGCGTTCGGAGGTCACCGCCGGTCGGCAGGGGTACGTGGTGTGTCCGCTCATTGACGAGAGCGAAAAGCTCGATGCGGCTGCGGCTGGTGATACCCACGCCGAACTCACCGCCCCCGATGGGCCGCTTGCCGACCATCGCGTGGGCTTGCTGCACGGACGCCTGCCCGCTGTCGAGCGTGACGCCACCATGGAGGCGTTTCGGGCTGGTGAGCTCGATGTCCTGGTGGCCACCACGGTGATCGAAGTGGGCGTGGATGTTCCCAACGCCACCGCCATGGTGATTCTTGACGCCGACCGGTTCGGCATCGCCCAGCTTCACCAGCTGCGCGGTCGTGTTGGTCGGGGACGTCACGAGTCACTGTGCTGGCTGGTGGCAGATCCATCCACCCCTGACGGTGAGGCCCGGATCGAGGCGCTGGTGGCGTCGGAGGATGGGTTCGCCCTGGCTGAGGTGGATCTGGAACTGCGTGGCGAGGGCACGCTCATGGGTGAGCGGCAAAAGGGACGCAACGACCTCAAGCTGGCGTCGCTGCGGCGGGACGCGGTGTGGGTGCAGCGGGCCCGCTCAGCTGCCGAAGAGATTGTGGGTGACGACCCCACGTTGTCGGGCCATCCGCTGTTGGTGGAAGAACTCGACACCGTGCTGCCTGACGACGACGACACCGACTACCTGCTCAAGGGATGACATGACCCACGACGACGCTCCCGATGCTTCTGACGCTCCGGATGCTCCCGATCCTTCTGACGCTCCCGATGTTGACGCCTCCGCCCAGGCTTCCCGTCACGATGGGGGGTCACCGGCAAGGCCACCGAGCCCGGCGGCAGCGGCGTCGAACTGGCGCACGGTCGTGGTCGCCGACGTGGGCATGGGGGTGGCCGGGGTGCTGCTGGGCGTCGTGCTGGCCTTCGTATGGCAACCCGTGATCGGTGGGGGCATCGCCTCGCTGGGCCTGGTCTATGTGGTGTTGGCGGTGCGTCGTGCCAGCCAGTGGGCCGACTGGCGTCGACGCAACGGCCTGTCGTGACGGCGCCGGGTAGCATCAGTCCATGACCACCGTGCATGAATCAGACGCCGGAACCGGAACCAGCAAGTTCATCACCGCCGACCCCTTCTCCGGGCGGACGATCGCCGAAGAGCGACTCCACCGCAAGCAACGACTTGCTGGCGCCCTGCGGATGTTCGGCCGGTTCGGATTCAGCGAGGGGGTGGCCGGACACATCACCGCCCGGGACCCCGAATTCGCCGACCAGTTGTGGGTCAACCCGTTCGGGGTCAGCTTCAACCGCATGAAGGTGAGCGACCTGTTGCTGGTGGATCACGACGGAAATGTCCTGCACGGTGACCGGACGGTGAATGCCGCTGCCTACGCCATCCACTCCGAGATCCACAAGGCCCGCCCCGACGTGGTGGCAGCCGCCCATTCACATTCGGTCAACGGCAAGGCCTTCTCGTCGCTGGGGCGCCTGCTCGATCCCCTGACCCAGGACGCCTGCGCCTTCTACCAGGACCACTCGTTGCATGAGGATTTCGGCGGGGTGGTGGTCGACCCGGTGGTCGGTGCCCAGCTGGCAGAGACCCTCGGCGACCACAAGGCCGTCATCCACCAAAACCATGGCCTCATCACCGTGGGTCAGAGCGTGGAGGAAGCGACGTGGTGGTTCGTGACCATGGAGCGCAGCTGTCAGGCCCAACTTCTGGCTCAGGCAGCAGGCACGCCCAAGCTCATCTCCCACGAGGCCGCCATGATCACCCGTGATCAGATCGGCGGGCCCGCTGCCGGTTGGTTCCAGTTCCAGCCCATGTGGGACGACATCGTGGTCACCGACCCCGACCTGTTCGACTGAGGGCGTGATCAGGCCCGGGCGTCGGCTCTGTCGGGCGATCACCTTGCGGGGCCACGAGACCTGCTCGCAACGTCGATAGGTCAGGCCGGACCGGTTTCTGGTTGCCACGGGCGGTCGTCGTCGGGATCATCGTCGGTCATCACGATGTCCCACCGGTCCAGACAGTCAGAACACCGGTAGGCGATGATGTCGCCTGACTCCCACGGTTCGTCGGGCCGTGGGTACGACAGCAGGTGGCAGACCCCCCCGCAATCCACGCAGATGATGGTCTCGGGAACGTGCATGGGGCGAGCATGGCAGGGTGCCCGCGGTGGCGCCACTACCGTCAAGGTGTGCGAGTGGTGGCAGGGAGCGCCCGTGGCAGAAGGCTGGAGGCTCCCAGAGGCACGTCCACACGTCCGACAACCGACCGGGTGCGCGAGGCATTGTTCAATGCCCTGGCCAGTCGGGGTTTGGTCGAGGGGATCACGGTGCTGGACTTGTTTGCAGGTTCCGGGGCGCTTGGCATCGAGGCGCTGTCACGGGGGGCCGACGAGGTGGTCTTCGTGGAGCGTGACCGCTCGGCCATGGCCGTGGTGCGGGCCAATCTGGCCGCTACGGGACTACAGGATCGTGCCCGTCTGGTGTCGTCGAGTGTCGAGGCCTGGCTGGGGTCGCCCGAGGCCACAGGGCGCACCTTCGACGTGGCGTTTTGCGACCCTCCCTACGTGTTTGATGCATGGGAGGACCTGTTGGCACGGATTCCTGCCGAGCTGGTGGTCATCGAATCGGACCGGCCTGTCGAGGTCGGGGGCTGGGAGGTTTCCCGGCAGCGTCGTTACGGCACTACATTCATGATGTTCGCCGAACCCTCGGTTGGGCGGCTCGGCCGCCCGGCACCATCTGCGCAGGCATCGGAGTTGCCGTGACAAGCGTCTTGTACCCGGGGTCGTTCGACCCCGTCCACAACGGTCACCTTGAGATCGTCGAGACGGCGTCGCGTCTGTTCGATCATGTTGTGGTCGCCGCCATGCGCAATCCCCAAAAGGGTGAACCGCTGTTCGACCTCGACGACCGCAGGGCCATGCTCGAAGAGAGTTTCGCCCATCTCGACAATGTCGAGGTCACCATGTTCTCCAGCCTGGTCGTGGACCTGTCACGTGACATGGGTACCGACTTCATTGTCAAGGGGCTTCGGGCGGTCTCGGACTTCGAATCGGAACTCCAGATGGCCCAGATGAACCACAAGATTTCCGGTGTCAACACCCTGTTCATCCCGTCGGCGTCGGCACACTCGTTTTTGGCATCCAAACTCATCCGGGAGATTGCCCGGTTCGGCGGTGACGTATCCGACATGGTCCCCAAGGCCGTAGCGGTGCGTCTGAAGGAGAAGTACGGGCGTGACTGATTATTACGACGATGACGTGGATGATCTCGAAGCTCCCTCGCCGTATGGGGAGTTCGTGAGCGAGCAGCTCATGCTGCGCCTGCGCGACATCGTGCACGACGCCCCCAAGGTGCCGCTGTCTGCCAGCGCCATGGTGTCCAAAGAGGAACTGCTTCAGCTCATCGACGAGGCCGTCGACCGCCTGCCCGACGAACTGCGGGCGGCCCGGTGGCTCCTGAAGGAACGCGACGAGTTTCTCACCAAGGTTCGCCACGAAGGCGAAGAAATCGTGAATCAGGCCCGGGCCCGGGCCGAGCAGCTGGTGCAACGGACCGAGGTCATCAAGGCCGCCGAGCAGAGGGCCTACGAGATCGTGGATGCTGCCGAATCAGACTCCCGGCGTCTGCGCCACGAGGTGGAGGACTTCTGTGACCAGAAGCTGGCCAGCTTCGAGATCGTTTTGGAACGCACCATGGCCCTGGTGGCCACAGGTCGGGCCAAGCTGCAGGGAACGAACCTGACCGCTGGTATCCCCGTCGGCGACGAGGATGACCCGGGGGTGTACGACGACGGTTCCGCCGGCGACGGCTACGACGCTGCCTATGGCGACGACGGTGACGCCTTCGACGACGGCTACGGGTCCGGTGGGCGAGGGTACGGGCACCTGCCGCCCCCGCCCGGTGGAGGGGCCCGTAGCCGGTGAGTTCTTCGCGGCCATTGCAGGTGTCGGTGATCGAGGACCTGCGCCGTCCCGGGACCCGTCGTCACGTGCAGCGCAACGCCGTGGTCGACAATCTGGCCATTAGCTCAGCATCGGTACCTTCGGGGTCCGAGGTGGACGTCGACGCTGTGGTCGAGGTCATCGGCGACGACCTCGTGGTGACCGGAGCCATCACGTTCGCCTGGGTTGGCGACTGTCGACGGTGTCTTCGCAGTGTCGAGTCGTCGAGCACGGTGCGAATCCGGGAAGTGTTCGAGCGCCGGCCCGTCGAGGGCGAGACCTACCAGCTGGGTGACGGGGTCGTGGATCTGGAGCCCATGGTCCGTGAGACCGTTTTGCTGGCGCTTCCGTTGGCGCCGCTGTGCACCGAGGAGTGCGCCGGTCCCGATCCCGAGCGGTTCCCCGCTGTTGTCGCTGACGATGGTGCTGAAGTTGCCCGTGACCCCCGGTGGGCGGCCCTCGACGACCTCCGGTTCGACGACGAGTCGTGAGGCTGGCCGGCGGGGCTGTTTTGGGCGTCGACACCCAGTTCGGGTAGCCTCCGGTGTTCGTCAGCGCCGGCGGTCCATGTCGGCCGGCCCCGAGGTAGGAAACCCGCCATGGCTGTACCCAAGAAGAAGACCTCCAAGGCCAAGACGCGTAGCCGTCGGGCCTCCAGCTGGAAGCTGGCCGTTCCGTCCCGGAGCGTCTGCCCGCGTTGTGGTTCGGCCAAGCAGCCCCACGTGGTGTGCGGCAACTGCGGTTGGTACAAAAACCGTCAGGCCATCGACGTCGATTGATCCTACGGTCCCCCCGGTCGACTGGAGCAAAGCGGTACGCTTTGGCTCCACATCGGCGTTTCGTGCTGTTGTCGGGACGGGTTTCGACCCTGTCCGATGCCACACGGGCCATGTCGGGGGTCTTTGAGCCTCCCGGCGAGGGCCGGTGGAGCGACTGTAGGCCAGCGTTCACCGACGGTCGTTCCGCCCAGTGGCCTGAAGTTCACAGTCAGACATTCCCATCCTCACCCGCCGGTACGTGCCGGCAGACGAACAACTAGGAGTCCCCGTGCCAGCTGAGACCCACGTGGAGCAGACCCCCTTCGACCGACAGGCCGTGTTTGAGCTGGTCAGGGATCGGTTGGCCGACATTCTGGAGATCGAGGCGTCGTCGATCAAGGAGTCGGATTCGTTCGCCGACGACCTCGAGGCCGATTCGCTTGCGCTCATCGAACTCGTCGAGGCCCTCGAAGAAGAGGTCGCCGAGCGTTCGGTGGGGTTCCGCATCGAAGATGAGGACCTCGAGGACATGAAGACCGTTCGTGACGCAGTGGACTACGTCGTCGCCAGGGTCGGCTAGGGACCTGCCCATCCGCCGCCGTCCGTCCGTCCCGGAGTCACACCTGCCGCCGCCGTCGGGCAGTGGCCCAACTGACGACGACGGTGGGCCGTCGAGCGGCCTTGTGGGCGGGGAGTCGGGTCAGGGTTCAGGCGGTAGTCGAGCCGATGTCGACGAACACGCCCTCGACGCCTTTGCGTCCAGGTTGGGCCATCGGTTCGGCGACATGTCGCTTCTGGTGCAGGCGGTCACCCATCGCTCGTGGTGCGCTGAGCACCCCGGCACACCGTCCAACGAGCGTCTCGAGTTTCTGGGAGATTCTGTGCTCGGGGTGATTGTCACCGACCACCTCTACCGCACCAATCCAACGTTGCCCGAAGGTCAGCTGGCCAAGGCCCGTGCCGGGGTGGTGTCAGCGGTTGCCCTCGCCGGCGTGGCCGCCGAGCTGGGCCTGGGCGACGTCGTGCGCCTGGGCCGTGGCGAAGACACCAGCGGCGGCCGTTTAAAGCCGTCGATCCTGTCGGACGCCATCGAGGCCGTCATTGCAGCCCTCTGGCTCGACGGCGGGATGCAGGTGACGCAACCCATCGTGGTGGGTCTGCTGGCCGATCGCATGTCCCAGGCCGCTGCCGGTCCTGGAGGTGGGGACTTCAAGACCCGGCTGCAGGAACAGGCCTCGCGCATGGCCGATGAACTGCCGCACTACCAGCTAACCGAGACGGGTCCCGACCACGCCAAGCAGTTCACCGCTACGGTGCGCATTGCCGGACGGCAGTGGGGTGTGGGTTCGGGTCGGTCCAAAAAAGAGGCCGAACAAGCCGCTGCTGCCAGCGCCTGGGACCAGATCATGGTCGAGGGTGAGGCGCGTGTGGCCCGAGGGGGAGAGTGAACTGATGCCAGAATTGCCTGAGGTCGAAACCGTTCGTCGACAGCTTGAGCGCGAGGTGGTTGGCAAGCGGATCAAGACCGTCGAGGTATCCGGCACGCGTACCGTGCGCCGGCAGCCCAAAAAGCAGTTCATCTCGCGCCTGGTGGACACCAAGTTCACCGGGGCCCGTCGACAGGGCAAGTTCCTGGTGCTCGGACTGGACAGCGGTGACCTTCTTTATGTGCATCTTCGAATGAGTGGGCAGCTGCGACGTCAGGCAGTGAAGGAACCCATGGAAAAGCACACCCATGTGGTGATCACCTTCACCCAGCACGGTCAGCTGCGGTTCATCGACCCCCGCACCTTCGGCGAGATGTTCGTCACCAATCCCGAGACCATCGCCGAGGATGCGCCTGAGATCCTCACGTTGGGCATCGACCCCCTCGACGAGCCCATCTCATGGCGTACGTTCGGGCAGTTGCTGCTGGTGCGCGACACCAAGCTCAAGTCGTTTCTCACCGACCAGACGGTGATGGCCGGCATCGGCAACATCTACAGCGACGAGATTTTGTTCGAGTCGGGATTGATGTACGACCGGTCCACCCGGTCGTTGTCGACCATGGAGGTGCGTCGGCTGTACCGCTCGGTGGTGGAGATTCTCCATGACGCCGTCAAACATGGTGGGAGCACCCTCGACGACGAGCAGTTTGTGGACCTGCACGGCAAGACCGGCGACTACGCCTCGTTTCATCAGGTGTACAACCGCGAAAAGCAGGCCTGCCGCCGATGTCGGGGCATCATCACCAAGGCGCGTTTTTCCCAGCGTTCGACGTATTTCTGCCCCGATTGCCAGATGTGAGCCACCCTGGCGGGGTGGATGTTCACGGCATTGCTGCGCACCCGGTACGGTCGGGGCGACGGGCGGCACCGGGTTTGGTCCGGTGCGTGGATAAACCAGCGGAGTAGGGCGTGTACCTGAAGCAACTGACGCTCAAGGGCTTCAAGTCCTTCGCCGATTCCACCGTGCTGGACCTGCAGCCCGGTGTGACGGTGGTGGTGGGCCCAAACGGGTCGGGAAAATCCAACATCGTTGACGCAGTGGCGTGGGTGCTGGGAGCACAGGCGCCCAGCACCATGCGTAGCCAGCGCATGGATGACGTGATTTTCGGCGGGACCGACAAGCGGTCGGCGCTGGGCCGTGCCCAGGTGTCGCTGACGCTGGACAACGCCTCGGGCATGCTGCCGGTCGAGTTCAGCGAGGTGACGGTCACCCGCACGCTGTTTCGCTCCGGTGACAGCGAGTACGCCATCAACGATGTTCCGTGTCGGCTGCTCGACGTGCAGGACCTGCTCAGCGCGTCCGGTGTCGGACGCCAGCAGCACGTGATCGTGTCGCAGGGGCAGATCGATGCCGTGCTCAACGCCCGGCCCGAAGATCGGCGGCTCATCATCGAGGAGGCCGCCGGCATCCTCACCTATCGCAAGCGCAAGGAACGCTCCGAGCGTCGGTTGCTGTCGACAGAAGGCAGCCTCACCAGGCTGCAGGACCTGCTGCGTGAGGTGCGTCGTCAGTTGCGTCCGCTGGAGCGTCAGGCCGATGCCGCTCGTCGCCACGGCGCCGTGGTGTCCGAGCTCACCGCCCTTCGCATCTTCGTGGCCGGTCGGGAGCTGGCCGGACTGCGCCAGCGTCTTGACGCCCTCACCGCCACCCGGTCGGGTCTCGACGACACCGAGCGGGGCCATCTGAAGCGGCTGGCCGAGCTGGACGCATCGGTGATGGCCACCGAGGCCCGCCTGACAGCCATGGGTGGCGATGACCTTGGCGACGATCTGGCCCAGTTCGAATCGCTCTATGAGCGGGCCCGTGGTCAGGTCGCGTTGCTGGCCGAGCAGCGTCGTGGGGTGGACCGTGACCGGGCGGCGTCGGTGGATCAGGGCGTGGTGGCATCGCTGGAAGCCGAAGCATCGCGCCTCGCCGCCGAACTCGTTCAGGCCGAGGACGAGGCAGCCACGCTCGAACCCGACCAGCAGCGTCTGGCCACATCCGAAGCGGACCTGGAGGCCAGGCGGGCCGCCTTTGGCGACGCCTGGGCCGACGGGGTCCCGCTCCGAGCGGGCGAGCCGCTGAGGTCCGTGGTGAGCTGTCGGCCCGGCGCGGCAGCCAGCAGCGAAGCCAGGCCGAGCTGGAGCGGGTCGCCACCCGCCTTGCCACCCTCAACGAACGTGCGGCGGCACTGGCCGAGCAGGCAGACCGGCTCCGGTTGGAAATGGCGGACGCCGAACAGGCTGAGCTGCCTCTGGTTGAAGCCATCGAGGGTGCTGAGAGCCGTCGGTCGCAGTCCGAGGCGGGTCTGGCCGTAGCCGAGTCGGTGTTGCGTGATGCGCAGGACGAACGCCACGCATGGGTGGCTCGCTCTGAAGCTCTTGCCTTGGCCCTCGACGAGGCTCGGGCCCGCGCTGGAGCTGAGCACCTGGCCTCCATCGACGGAGTGCTCGGTGCGCTGGTGGAGCTGGTCGAGGTAGACGCCGGGTGGGAGTTGGCCTTCGAGGCCGCCGCCGGTGAGGCACTGTCGGCGGTGGTTGTTGATGGTCCTGAGGCGGGTCGCAGGGCGCTGGCCGAACTACAGCGGGCGTCGATGGCCGGGGCCGTGCTGGCCGGGGGATCGGCCGGGGTCCAGCTGGGCCCGACCCCGCAGTCGGCGAACCGTTGCGACCGCATGTGCGCGGAACCACCCCTGCGGTCGAATCGCTTCTCGACGGATTGTTCGGTGCCGTGGGGGTCGTCGACGATGCCACCGCCGGTGTCGACGCCAGCCTCGCCAACCCCGACGCCGTGGTCGTCACCCGACACGGCGACCGGTTCGCCCCCACCGGGTGGAGGCTGGGTGCGTCTGGTGCCGGGGCCACCGGGGCTGCGCTGGCCGAAGCCACCGAGCGGGCGGCAACCGCAGTGGCCGCAGTGGAGCAGGCGGAGACGGTTGTGGCTCACGCCCGCACCGAGCTTGACGCTGCACGACGGTCCGAGACCGAACTGACCCGGCAACTTGACCAAAATGACGGGCGGATGACGGCCGCCTCCGACGGCCTGCAGCGCGTCGAGTCCGAACGGCGGGACGCCGCTGCCGAGGCCGAGGGGCTGGGGGCGCACCTGGACGAACTCACCGACCGCACCGGTCGGGAGGCCGAGCTGGTGGCCGAGCTGGAGACGAGTCTCCCCGCTCTGGAGGCTCACGAGTCCGATCTGGCCGAGCGGGCCCGGCTCATGGCTGATGCCCGTGAGGCCCTCGAGGCCCTGGCCGCCGAGGTGGGGGCGTTGCGCAGCGACCTCGAGATGCGGTCGGTGTCGGTGGTTGAGCGGCGGCAGTTCCTGTCGTCGCGGTTGGCCGAGGTGGACGAGCGTCTGGCACGCACCGCCGCCGAACGCGACGACGCCCGCGGCCGACGCATCCTGCTCGACGCCCAGGCGGTTGCCCTCGACGGCCTGGCCGTCATCGCCGCCAGTGCCCAGGAACAGGCCGGCGTCCAGTTGGCCGACCTGCGAGATCGCCGGCGGCGTCAGTCCGAAGCCACCCGGGCCGTGGCCGTCGAGCTCGACGCCCTTCGTCGAACCCGGGCTGAGGCCGAGCGGGATCTGGCGGCGGTGCGTGAACGCCTGCAGCGCGTCGAAGTGGAAAGCGCCGAGGTGCGGCTGCGGATCGAGGCAGCCACCGAGGCCCTGCGCCGGGATCTGGACTGTGAGCCGGCCACGGCAATGGCCACCGGGCAGCCCGAACTCGCTGAGGGGGTCACGCCCATCGCCAGGGTGCGCGAGCTGGAGCGGGACCTGCGCATCATGGGGCCAATCAACCCTCTGGCCCTCGAGGAGTTCGAGGCGCTGAGTGAGCGGCACGAGTTTCTGCAGACCCAGCTCGACGACGTCAAGGAAACCCGTCGGGAGCTGAACAAGGTCATCCGGGCCATTGACGAAGAGATCGTCAACGTGTTTGCCGCAGCCTTCGCCGACGTGTCGCAGAACTTCGAGAAGCTGTTTGCCGCCCTGTTCCCCGGCGGCGTGGGCAAACTGCGCCTGACCGCCCCCGACGACCTGCTGGTCACCGGGATCGAGGTGGAGGCCAAGCCGTCAGGCAAGAACGTCAAGAAGCTCTCGTTGCTGTCGGGTGGAGAGCGCAGCCTTGCTGCCCTGGCGTTTTTGTTCTCGGTGTTTCGCAGCCGGCCGTCGCCGTTCTACGTCATGGACGAGGTCGAGGCCGCTCTCGACGACGTCAACCTGCACCGTTTCCTTGGTCTGGTCGCCGAGTTCCGCGACGAGGCCCAGTTCATCATCGTGAGCCACCAAAAGCGCACCATGGAGGCCGCCGACTGCCTGTACGGCGTGACCATGCAGCCTGGCGGTTCGTCCAAGGTGGTCAGCGAGCGCACCGTGGCCGACGTCGGCAGCTGAGCGGGATCGAAGTTTCCCTGCTCACGGCAGGCGCGAGAACCACGCCAGCGACATCGCTCCGGTGGCGATGAGGGCAGCGAGGGCCGCACCGATGAACCATCCCGAGATGTCCTGCTGGGCGGTGGTGAACCCGATGGACGAACCGATGTCCACGTAGACCTCCTCCAGCTGTTCGGCGGTGACCGCCGAAAAGAAGGCACCGCCGGTGTCGGCGGCGATGGACTCGAGGGCGGTGCGGTCCACAGGCACCGGGATGGGTATCGGGTCACCGGGGATGGAGATGGTGCCCTCGTCGGTGCCAAAGGCGATGGTGGTCACCGGCACGCCCTGTTCGAGGGCGGCGGCCACCGCAAGGTCGTCGGCCCGGCCCGCCGTGGTGGCGCCGTCGGACATCAGCACGATGGCGGCGGGGACCTGCTCCCCTCCGGGCTCGGGCGGTATGAGGTTGATGGCATCGAGGCTGGCGAAAATGGCCTCACCGATCGCAGTGCGCTCGGCCAGTTGCAGTCGACCCACGGCCTCGGCGACGAGGTCGCGATCGGTGGTCGGAGGCACGGCGATGGTGGCCACCCCGCTGAAGGTCACCAATCCCACGTTCAGCTCCGCTGGCACCACGGCCAAAAAGTCCAGGGCGGCTGCCTGTGCCGCCCGCAGTCGGTCAGGGTCGACGTCCTGGGCCTGCATGGAAAGCGACACGTCGATGGCCAGCATTACTGTGGCCCGTTCCACCGGGACCGTGGTGGGGGCGGTGGGACCTGCCCAGGCCACCACCATGGCGGCCACCGCCAGCACGAACAGCGTGGCGGGTAGGTGACGCCGCCAACCGGGGCGACGGGGGGCGACACTGGACAGCAGGTCCACGTTGGTGAACCGCAGCGTGTAGGTGCTGCGCCGGGTCTGCAACACCACGTAGGCGATGACGGCGGCGGCCACAAAGGCCAGCAGTGCGAGTCGGAGGGGGCTGTCGAAACTCATGGGCGTACCCGGCTCAGGGCGTCGACGCGCTGGCGCCGCCAGGCAACGAATCGGGCCAGGTCCACCAGCCAGTCGCGGTCGGTGGACAACATCAGGTGGTCGGCTCCAGCCGAGCGGATGCGTCGGGCGATGGTGCGACGCTGGGAGGCGGCGACCTCGGCGAAGCGATGCCGGACACGACGGTCACTGGTCTGCACCTCGATGGTGGCTCCGGTTTCGGGATCCACCAGCTGCACCACACCGATGTCGGGCAGTGCCATCTCGCGTGGGTCGCTGACTTCCACGGCCAGCACCTCGTTGCGTGTGGCCAGGGCCTGCAGGGGTCGCTCCCAGTCGCCGTTGTCGAGGAAGTCCGACACCACCACCACCAGCCCGCGGCGTTGGGCGGTGCGGGCGGTACGGGCCAGCGCAGCGGCCAGCTGGTCGGTCTCGTGGGCTGGCGTGCCGGCGCCACCGCCAGTGGAGGTGGTGGTGGTGAGCGCTGCGTGGGTCAGTGACAGCAACGCCTGCAGGTGGAGCCGACCACTGCGGGCAGGCACCGTGGACAGGTGGTCGTGGTGTGTGAGGACCGCACCGATGCGGTTGCCGCCACGGGCAGTGAGGAATCCGACGGCCGACACCGCCGCCAACGCCAGATCGCGCTTCTCGCACTGCGCGGTGCCAAACGCCATGCTGGCCGACGCGTCCACCACCGCCCACGTTTCCAGCTCGCGGTCAGCCACCGTCTCGCGCACGTGGGGCTCGATGGTTCGAGCCGTCACGTTCCAGTCGATGCGGCGGACGTCGTCGCCGGCCTGGTAGAGACGGGTCTCACCGGGGTCGGATCCATGGCCGGGCACCAGGCCCCGGTAATCCCCGTGCAACAGACCGTCGAGGCGTCGGGTGATGGACAACTCCAGCCTGCGGATCACCTCCGCCGATGACGTGGTTCCCACCGACGGTGGCAGGCCTGCCGCCCCGGTTGCATCCGGCGCCGACGGGACCGAAGCGCCCTGTGATCGCCTGCGCAGGCCGATCACGGGCTGCCGGGTTCGGCCCATGCCGACGGGTTGGGTGCCGGCGGTTGCGCAGGTGCACCCCAGATGGCGCCGGCATCGTTGACCGACTGGCCGATCCCGCCGCCACCCGACGTGTCGCCGGCCTGCCGGGCGGGGTCCTGCGACGGGGTGATTCGTGGGGCGGGCACGGTGCTGAGGATTCGGGTCAGTACCTGCTCAACGTCTCGGCCCTGGGCCAGCGCCTCGTACGACAGCACCAGACGGTGGCGCAGGATCTCCGGGGCGACGTCGAACACATCCTGGGGCAGGGCGTAGGTGCGTCCGCGCAGCAGTGCCAGAGCCCGCGCCCCGGCCACCAGGGCCAGACTGGCCCGGGGGCTGGCGCCGAAGCTGATGAGTTCGACCAGTTCGGGGAGGCCGTGGGCGGCGGGGTCCCGGGTGGACAACACCAGCGACACGGCGTAGTCCACCACCCCGTGATCCACGTACACGGCATCAGCGGCCCGTTGCAGCCCGGCCAGATCCCCCAGGGCGAGCACCTGACTGGCGTGCGGAGGATCCACACCCATGCGGTGGACGATCTCGCGTTCCTCTGCGGGTTCGGGGTAGCCCAGCGTGACCTTCATCATGAATCGGTCGCGTTGTGCCTCGGGGAGCGGGTAGACGCCTTCGCTCTCGATGGGGTTCTGGGTGGCCAGCACCAAAAATGGCTCGGGCACCGGGTGGGTCACGCCTCCGATGGTGACCTGATGTTCGGCCATCACTTCGAGCAGCGCAGACTGCACCTTGGCCGGGGCCCGGTTCACCTCATCGGCGAGCAGGAAGTTCACAAAGACCGGACCCAGTTCCACGTCGAATGTCTCTGACGATGCCCGATAGATGCGGGTGCCGGTGATGTCGGCGGGCAGAAGGTCAGGGGTGAACTGGATGCGGGCAAACGACCCACCGACCACGGTGGCCAACGTCTCCACCGCCAGGGTCTTGGCCAAACCGGGGACACCCTCGAGCAGCACGTGACCGCGTGCCAGCAGACAAACCAGCATCCGTTCGATGGCCCGGTCCTGCCCGACGATCACCTTTTTGACCTCGAACAGGGCACGTTCGACGAGCTCAGCCGACGCCACTGGAGCGCCAGGGGCGGGTGTGTTGTGGGGGGTTGCTTGCATGCCAGCTCCTGGTTGCGGCGGGGGGATTGAGGCCTCGGGTACTGCCGACAAGCTAGGCCCGATGGATGCGGAATGCGACGCACCCCTGGTGTTCGACGTCGCCGGCCCGGGTCGTTGTCGCTGTGATGAGGCCCGAGTGTTGTCGTGGTTGGGCCCCGGCCGGGTGGCGCAGGGCGGCGGGTAGGCTCACGGCCAATGGAGCTCGTAATTTTCCTCGCCGTTGTTGTCGTCGCGCTGGTACTGGTCGCCGGGGTGGGTGTGGCCACCCGTCGACGCCGGGGCGTGGACCTTGAGCCGCCGCCCGGGGATGGCCCAGGGGCCGGCGTTGTCGAGCTTGAGCCTGAGGTTGTCGAGCTTGAGCCTGAGGTTGTCGAGCCTGAGCCTGAGGTTGTCGAGCTTGAGCCTGAGGTTGTCGAGCCTGAGGTCGTCGAGCTTGAGCCTGAGGCGCTGGTCAGGCCCAGGTTCCGGGATCGGCTGGCCAAGGCCCGCAATCGCTTCTCGGGTGCTCTGGGATCTCTTCGCGGTGGCCGTATCGACGACTCGGTGTGGGAAGACCTCGAGTACGCCCTGTTGGGTGCCGACGTGGGGGTGAAGGCCACCACCGAGATGCTCGACGCCGTTCGGGCCACGGTCGCCGAGCAGCGACTGACCGAAGGTGACGAACTGTTGGCTGCGCTCAAGGCCGAGATGCTTCGACGGCTCGGGGGGTTCGACACGGTTCTTCACAAGTCGGATTCGGCTCCGACCATCTGGCTGCTGGTGGGGGTGAACGGCGTGGGCAAGACCACCACCGCAGGGAAGCTGGCCCATCGTCAGGTGGGCATCGGAGACAAGGTGATGCTGGCCGCCGGCGACACCTTCAGGGCTGCCGCCGCCGAGCAACTCACCATGTGGGCCGATCGCACTGGGGCCTCGATCGTGCGGGGCGCATCCGGTGGCGACCCGTCGTCGGTGGTGTTTGATGCCGTGGCATCGGCTGCCGCCCAGGGTTGCGACCTCGTGATCGCGGACACCGCAGGTCGCCTGCACACCAAGTCCAACCTCATGGACGAACTGGGCAAGGTGCGGCGTGTGGCCGACAAGGGAGAGGGGTCGGTGACCGAGGTGCTGCTGGTGCTGGACGCCACCACCGGCCAAAACGGCCTGGTGCAGGCCCGTCAGTTCACCGAGGCGGTGGAGCTGACCGGTGTGGTCCTGACCAAGCTGGACGGGTCAGCCAAGGGCGGCATCGTGCTGGCCATCCAGTCCGAGCTGGGCATCCCCGTGAAGTTGGTGGGTCTCGGCGAGACCGCCACCGACCTGGTGGACTTTGACGCAGCCGAATTCGTGGAGGCCCTGTTCGAATGAGCAACCAACTGAACGACCTGATGGGCAACTGGATGATTGACAGGACGCTTAACCGGGCGGGCACTCCTGTGCGTGTCGACGACATCGTGGACACGCCGGCGGCACAGGTCGCCGGGGCCGTCGCCGGCAAAGCCCGCCACCTGGTGTGGCGTTTGATCGTGCTTCCACTGCGAGTGCTGCGGCGTGCCACCGTGCTCGCCTTTCGGGCCGGTGTGCAGGTGGGTTCGGTGCCGGTTCGGGTGACGGCGGCGGCGTCTCGTCGTCTCGGGCTGGTGGGCATAGTGTGTCTGGTCGCCGGAGTGGCGGTCGGACTGCTGGCGTTGCGCCGGTGTCGGGGCGTCAGCTGCGGCAGCGTCTGCGCACCCTCACCGCCGGCAGCCGTCCGCTGCCCGACGCCGAACTGCGGTCAGCGGTTGTGGCCGAGCTGGCTGCCGCCCAGAGGACGTGGCACCTTCCCCAGCCCGAGGTTGCCGTGTCCGGCGGGGTGGTCACGCTCACAGGCGGCTCCCCGCACGACACGGCCCGCATCGAAGTTGAGGCGGCCACAGCAGCGGTGCCTGGGGTTCAGGGCGTTGTGAACCGCCTGGTGGTGTCGTGACTGCCGTTGTCCCCACCTGCCGCTCTCTCCGCCTGCCGATAGGATCTGCCCCTCATGTTTGAGACCCTTTCAGACCGCTTCGATGGGATCTTTGCGCGACTGCGCGGCAAGGGGAAGCTGAGCGACGCCGACGTCGACGAGGTCCTGCGTGAGATACGGATCGCTCTGCTCGAGGCCGACGTCAACCTGGCCGTGGTCAAGGGATTCATTGCCCGGGTGCGTGAGCGCTCGGTGGGCGAGGAACTCTCGGGTGCGCTGAACCCGGCCCAGCAGGTCATCAAGATCGTCCATTCCGAACTCATCGAGATCCTCGGTGGTGAGACGTTCAAGGTGTCGTTCGCGTCAAGCCGCCCACCGTGGTGCTCATGGCCGGGCTGCAGGGTTCGGGCAAGACCACCAACACCGCCAAGCTGGCCCGCTGGTTCAAGGCCCAGGGACGCAACCCGCTGATGGTGGGAGCCGACCTCCAGCGTCCGGCCGCCGTGGAGCAGCTGCGCACCCTGGGCGAGCAGATTGACGTGCCGGTGTTCAGCGAAGCCACCGACCCGGTGTCGGTGGCCCGGGCTGGCAAGGAACACGCCATGCGCACCGGCCGCGACGTGTTGCTGGTGGATACCGCCGGCCGCCTTGCCATCGACGCCGAACTGATGGACGAGGTGCGCCTCATCAGTGAGGCGGTCAGCCCCGACTACACGCTGCTGGTGATCGACGCCATGACCGGCCAGGACGCCGTGGCCACCGCCGAGGCGTTCCATCAGACGCTCGAACTCGACGGCGTGATCCTGACCAAGCTCGACGGCGACGCCCGCGGTGGTGCCGCCCTGTCGGTTCGCCAGGTGGTCGGTCGTCCCATCGCCTTTGCCTCCACCGGTGAGAAGCTTGCCGACTTCGACCTGTTCCACCCCGACCGTCTGGCCGGCCGCATCCTGGGCATGGGAGACGTCCTCAGCCTCATCGAGAAGGCTGAGGAGGTCTACGCCGCCGAGGAAGCCGAGGAGGCCGCCGCCCGGCTCATGGACGGGCGGTTCACCCTCGAGGACTTCCTCGACCAGCTCCAGCAGATCAAGAAGATGGGTCCGCTGTCGGGGATCATGGGCATGCTGCCGGGGATCCCCAAGGAAGTTCGCAACGCCGAGATTGACGACGGCCAGCTCGGCAGGGTGGAGGCCATGATCAGGTCGATGACCCCGGCCGAGCGGATCGACCCGTCCATCATCGACGGCTCGCGCCGGGCCCGTATCGCCACTGGTTCGGGGACCACACCCAACGACATCTCCACGCTGGTCAAGCAATTCAGCGAAATGCAGCAGATGATGAAGAAAATGGGCGGTCTGGGCTCGAAAAAGGGCCCGGCCAAGTCCCGAAAGGCCAAGAAACGCAAGGGACGTGGTGGTGGCCGGGTGACGGCAAAGGGTGGCGCCGGCGTGCCGATGCCCGACATCGCCGCTGAGATCGAGGCAGGTCTCGGGGCGTTCGGCGGCAAGGGTGGGGGAGGCTCCCGAAAGGGTGCCGCTGACGACCTGACCCTCCCGGGCTTGCCCTGAAGGTCCATTTCGGACCACGATGGTTGGCCGTCGCCCGGCCGGCCGGCCAAGATTCGACGATACGGAAGAGAAGGTTTCACACGTGGTCAAGCTCCGCCTCATGCGCATGGGCAAGAAGAAGCAGCCCACCTACCGAGTGGTGGCCACCGATGCGCGTTCACCACGCGATGGTCGGTTCCTGCAGATCGTGGGGCACTACGATCCCCGGCGCGAGCCGTCCAACATCGTGATCGACAACGACAAGGCCGTGCAATGGCTGCGCAAGGGTGCCCAGCCCACTGAGGCCGTGCGCAAGCTGCTGACGATCTCTGGCGCATGGGCCGAGTACACCGGCGAGGCCGCTCCGGCCGCCAGCGTGCCGGCTGGGGCCGCCTCCAGCGAGGCGACCGCATCGTGAGTGACGACAACGCAAACGCCGTCGATGACAACGCCGTCGACGACGATGTCGATGACGGCAACGAACTTCCCGGTGCCCACGCCATTGACGTGCTGGCTTACCTGGTCGAGTCCATCGTGGAGGATCCCGACGGGGTCGAGGTCGAACTCGATGACACCGGCAGCCGGGTTCGTCTCAACGTGACGGTGTCGCCTGGCGACATGGGCCGGGTCATCGGCAAGCGTGGTCGGGTGGCCAACGCCATTCGAACCGTGGTGCGGGCTGCCGCCGTGCGTGACGAGCTTGAGGTCGACGTGGAGTTTGTCGACTGAGCATGTCCGGCCCCCCGGGCCTGCTCGAGATCGGGCGCATCGACCGGCCCCACGGCATCCGTGGTGGCGTGCTGGTGCGCATGCTGTCCAACAATCCCGACCGACTGGCTGTTGGCGCGCCTGGTGGCGCGCATCGACGGCGTGGACCGGGTGCTGACCATCGATGCGGTGCAAGCCCATCAGGACCGTTGGTTGGTTGAGTTCGCGGGGGTGCACGGACGCGAAGGCTCCGAGGCGGTGGCGGGGGCGAAGCTGCTGGCCGAGCCCGTCGTGGATGATCCCGACAGCTACTGGGTCCACGATCTGGTTGGGGCCGACATTGTGGACACCAGCGGTGCCACCCACGGCACGGTGGTCAACGTGATCGACAACCCTGCGTCGGACATTCTTGAACTCGATACCGGGTTGCTGGTCCCGTTGCGGTTCGCCCAGTGGGATCCCGATGCGCCGACTGGTCGGCGTCGCCTGGTGGTGGACGGACCGGTCGGACTGCTGGACGGGCCCTGATGCGCATCGACGTCATCACCATCTTCGGTGACGTCGTGGACACGGTGGCCTCAGCCGGTGTGATCGGCCGGGCCCGCTCAGCCGGACTCCTCGACATCCGGATCCACGACCCTCGTGACGCCACCACCGACGCCCATCGCACCGTGGACGATGCTCCGTTTGGTGGGGGAGCCGGCATGGTGATGCAACCCGAGCCGTTGTTCGCAACCGTCGACCGGGTGGAACCTCCACGTCCGGTGTTGTTGTTGGGCCCCGCCGGTGATCGCTTTGACCAGGACATGGCCCGCCGACTGGCCGCCCTCGACGGCTTCACGCTGGTGTGCGGCCGGTACGAGGGCGTGGATGAACGGGTACGTCGCCACCTGTGCGACGGCGAGCTGTCGGTGGGCGACTACGTGCTCGCCGGCGGTGAGGTGGCCGCTGCAGTGGTGATCGAGGCGGTTGGACGATTGGTCCCCGGGGTGCTCGGAAATGACGCCTCGATCACCGACGAGTCGTTCGCCGACAGACTTCTGGAATACCCGCAGTACACCCGTCCGGCCGAATTTCGGGGCCATGCGGTTCCCGAGGTGCTGCGCAGCGGTGATCACGCCCGGGTCGAACGCTGGCGTCGGGCCCAGGCCCTGCATCGCACCGTGGCCGTGCGTCCCGACCTCATCGAGGCGCGTGGCGGCCTCAGCGATGCTGACCGACGGTTGCTCGAGGAGTTCCCAGCTGAGTGAACGCCCGCTGGGTGCACGCCCGCTGGGAGCGCGTCCGCTGGGAGCGTGCACTGGGTGCACGCCTACGGCGTGGGCGATTGTGCCGCCTCGCTTTGTGGCCAGCGGTGGCGGGCGCCTACTGTGTGGCTCTTCCCAAACTTCTCATTCATGGAATCCCGGCGGGATTCCTGCCCAGCGATGGAGCACCCCAGCTATGAAGCCGACCGATCTGGTTGACAACCGACACATGCGCACCGACATCCCGGACTTCGGTCCCGGTGACACCCTGAAGGTGCATGTGCGAGTGGTGGAGGGCACCCGCGAGCGGGTGCAGGTGTTCCAGGGTGCCGTCATCCGGCGTCAGGGCTCGGGGATTGCCGAGACCTTCACGGTTCGCAAGGTGTCGTTCGGTGTGGGCGTCGAGCGCACCTTCCCGGTGCATTCACCGATCGTGTCCATGATCGAGCGCACCACCCGTGGCGACGTTCGCCGGGCCAAGCTGTATTACCTGCGCGACCGCGTCGGCAAGAAGGCCAAGATCAAGGAGAAGCGGGACTGACGTCCGGCCTCCTTCACTGCCAGTGGTGCCGAACACCACGGAGGGTGCGATGAGCACCGAGGATCTTGAGGACTACGAAGCCGAGTCCGAGCTGGTGCTCTATCGTGAGTACCGCGACGTTGCCCCCATGTTTCGTTTCGTGGTGGAGACCGAACGTCGCTTCTATCTGGCCAACAGGGTGAATCAGCAGACCTGCACCGCTGATGGCCGGACGTGGATTGAGTTGGACCTTCAGGATGCGTGGGTGTGGGACATGTACCGGACGAACCGGTTCGTCGCCTCGGTGAAGGTGGTGACGTTCAAGGACGTCAACGTGGAGGAGCTTCCGCGCGAAGAACTCCCCTGACCACCGCCCGCCAACGGCTGGGTGCCGCCGGCGAAGATCTGGCGGCGGCGTGGTACCGGGATCACGGGTTCGTCATTGTGGATCGCAACTGGCGTTGCCGGCTCGGTGAGATTGATCTCGTTGTCAGGCGCAACTCGACTCTCGTGTTCAGCGAGGTCAAGACCCGCTCGGGAACGGCCTACGGCTCACCGGCAGCGGCAGTGACTCCGGCCAAGCAGCGCCGGATCCGACAGTTGGGGATGCAGTGGCTGGCCGCCCATCCTGGTTTCCACGGCGAGATCAGGTTTGACGTGGTGGCGGTCCTGGCCGGCAACGTCGAGGTCATTGAGGCGGCGTTCTGACCTCGTGCGCCGGCGTCGGATCGCCCGGGGAGACCAGGGCTCAGTTGCTGAGCACTGAGCGCAGCCAGTCAGCGACCGCATCGAGCGACGCCCCGGCCTCGGGAAAGGCCCCGGCGAAAAGCTGCCAGGCGTGGATCATCTCGTCGTCCACATGAAGGTCGGTGGTCACTCCGGCCTCGGTGCACCGCTGGGCCAGACGGATGGCGTCGTCAAGCAGGGAGTCGCGACCTCCGGCCTCGATCCGCAGCGGCGGCAGGCCCCGCAGATCGCCAAACAGCGGCGACACCCCGGGGTCATCGAGCGGTGTGTTGCCGGCGTACCCGGCAGCCCACGTTTGCAGCATGGCCGGGCTCAACACCACATCGGCGGCCACCCGGCTGGGAGGTACCGGATGGTCACCGGTGAGGTCCACCCAGGGGCACAGCACGACAAGGGCGCCGGGCAACGGGCGGTCGTGGCTGCGAAGGCGCGCCGCCAGCGCCAGACTGAGGCCACCTCCGGCAGAGTCGCCACCCATGGCAGTCGCCGATGGCTCGTGTCCCTCATCGACCAGCCAGCGCCACACCGTGTCAGCGTCGTCGAGGGCGGCGGGATAGGGGTGCTCGGGGGCGAGGCGGTAGGCGGGGACAAGTACCGGGGCGCCGAGTGCCGCCGCAAGATGTGACGCCAATGGCCGGTGCGACTCGGTGCCGCCAATGTTGTAGCCGCCGCCATGGAGCCACAGCACCGCTGAGGCAGCGTCGCTGGCGTGCATCGGGGCAATCCACGCCGCCGGTACCCCGCCGGCGTCCACATCGGTGACTGTGGTGCCGTCGGCCATGGGCAACAACTGACCCAGACCGTCGATGCCGATGCGCTGCTCGGCCAGAGAGCTTGAACTGGAAAGCCCGGTGGCCTGGAGCATTCCCACCATTGCGTCGAACTGTTCACTGGCCATGATCACGCACTCCGTTCGGTGGACGACGCCGGCGTCAGCGGGTTTGGATGTCTGACGGGAGATGGGCCACGTCAGCGAATCGCTGGAGGCTGAATGCCTGGGCGCCTCCCACGGCGAGGGGCTGCACGGTGCTGATGGACGCATGGAAGCTCACGAAGCGCTCCCATTCCCACGGCACCGGCGTAATGCCCAACAAATGACCCAGGGCCACCGAGTTCGTGCCGGCGTGCGCCACCACGACGATGCGCCTGTCGCTGGGTTCGAAATTCCACAGGCGGGGATCCACCCGCATCGGGGCGGCTCCGAGATCACCCAGGAGGGTGTCGAGGCCACCGGTGACCCGGGCGTGGAAGTCGGTGAAGCTCTCGCCTCCGGGGATACCGCCCCAGTGCTCTTCGATGGGACGTGCCCGGCTGTCGGCAAAGACCCGCTCCACCTGCTCGATGGGAGTGCCCTCAAAGCGCGGGGCGCTGATCTCGGCCAGCCAGTCCAGCTGCACCGGCTCCATGCCAAGACCCTCGGCCAGTGGGGCAACGGTCTGGTGGGCCCGGCGAAGTGGTGAGACAAAGAGATGATCCACCTGGAGCCCAGCGAGTCGATCGGCCACCCGGGTGGCCTGGATATGACCCAGTTCGGTGAGGTCCGGGTCGTCGACACTGCGGCCGTCTTTGGACCAGGCAGGTTGACCATGGCGAATGAGCAAGAGTTCCATCGCCTGTGAGCATACGGGCAGGCAGTGACGGTCACCGGGCCCGGTGTGGCGGACGGCGGTGGCGCGCCGTCCAGCAACCCCGGTGCCAGTGTCGGCGATCATCGGGGTAGCTGCGGGGAACGGCCACCATGTGCCCGGTACCCGCTGGGATGTCCCGGTTGCATCCTGGGCACAGGTACCGCTTGGTGGCCTCGTAGGGCTGCACGAAGCGAACCTCAACGTCGTCGTCGTCGTCGGGATCGGGGTCGGACCCCGAACGTGGGCCTGGGCGGGACGGCGGGGTCACGGGGTGTCGGTCAGCCGACCAGGGCCCATACGACCAGCGCCACCACTACGGCCAGCGCACCGAACACCATCAGGTAGTCCGACGGTGTGCGGCGTCGTACCCGGTGCGGATTGAAGCCCATGGGGCAAGTATCGCCCGTGGTGGCGACAACCGCACGCCTGACGCCTGAGTTGTGGGGCCTGCGTCGTGACGCCAGGATCGTGACGCCTGGGTCGTGAAGCCTGGGTCGTGAAGCCTGCGTCGTGACATCTGGCTCATGGCGACACTGTTGCGGCCCGAGCTGAGTCTCTGGGATACCCGACGGTAGGATTGGAGGGTGCGCATCGCTCGATCAGTCGCCATCATCGTGGTCGCCGTCGGCGGTCTGGCCGTCGGGGTTGGTTGTGCAGGTGGAGGACCGGCCACCCCCAGCGACCCTGTTCTGGCCCAGGGTCAGCAGATCTACACGGCCCGATGTGCGTCGTGTCACGGGGTGTCGGGCGGTGGAGGGATCGGGCCGGCGCTCGCCGGCCGGATGACCGAGCGATTCCCCGATGTGGCCGACCAGATTGCGCTGTTGACCAACGGCGTGCCCGGCACCAGCATGCGGGCGTTCGACGAGGTGCTGAGTGCAGCCGAGATCGACGCCGTGGTGCGCTACACCCGCGAGTCCCTGGTGGGCTCCTAGGGCGTTCCCTGTCCTGTCCTGCCCTGCCCTGTCCTGTCCTGGGCCGGCGACCAGCGCAGGTGCAGTGCGCGCCGTTTGGTTGCACACCGTGAGCCCTCGGCCACTGAGTGCAGCGCTGGCGGCCGTGGCCCTGTAGCGGCCGGTACCGTCGGTCGACATCACGTCCGTGCCGGTGCTGCGATTGCGATCCCGCCGCCATGGCCGGTGGACTCGACGCATGCGTCTGTCATCACTCTCCGTGGAGGACGCCGTGCTGGCCACCACGTCGTCGGCCAGTCTGGTCGGAACCGATGGACTGGCCGTCACTGTTGAGGCCCACGTCGGCCCGGGGCTGCCAGGTTTTACCGTGGTGGGCTTGCCAGACGCGTCGTGTCGGGAGGTGCGCGATCGTGCCAGGGCAGCCACGTTGTGCAGCGGCCTGACCTGGCCGAATCAGCGAACGACGGTCAATCTGGCCCCGTCCGGCGAGCGCAAGGTGGGGAGTTCCCTGGATCTGGCCGTGGCTGTGGTGGTGCTTGCCGCCAGTGGCCAGGTCCCGCTTGATGCCGTTGCTGCCGTGTCGCTGATCGGCGAACTCGGCCTCGACGGTTCGGTGCGCCCGGTGCCCGGGGTGGTGGCAATGGTGGCAGCCCTGGCGTGTGGTCCGGTGGTGGTACCCACCGATAGCGCCGTGGAGGCCAGCCTTCCTGGCGGACATCAGGTGGTACCGGTTGACACCCTGGCCGAGATCGTGGCCGTGCTGCGGGGCCGACGACGTTGGCCTTCCCCGCCGGTGGTGTCGGTCGTGGCCGAGCTCGCAGCGGGGCCCGACCTGGCCGATGTTCGTGGCAATCCGGTGGCTCGCCGGGCTCTGGAGGTGGCGGCGGCAGGAGGCCACAACCTGTTGATGGTGGGGCCGCCCGGCTCGGGCAAGACCATGCTGGCCGAGCGCATGGTCGGACTGTTGCCCCCGCTCGACGACGACACCGCCCTGGAGGTCACCAGGGTCCACTCCGCGGCTGGCCAACGGCTCCCTGCCGGGGGCCTCATTCGTCGGCCTCCATTGCGGGCCCCGCATCACGGGGCCTCGGGGTGGCGGTGATCGGAGGTGGATCCCATCACCTGCGGCCGGGGGAAATCAGCCTCGCCAGCGGCGGAGTGTTGTTTCTCGACGAGCTTCCGGAGTTCTCCCCGGCCGTACTCGACGCATTGCGCACACCGCTGGAAGAAGGGGTGGTTCGAATCGCCAGGGCTCACGTTCGCGCCACCATGCCGGCCCGCTTCGTGCTGGTTGCGGCAATGAACCCCTGTCCCTGCGGGGCTGCGGGTGGGCCCGGACACTGCCGCTGCACGCCAGTGGCGCTGGCGCGCTACGCCCGACGGTTGTCGGGACCGCTTCTGGATCGCTTCGACCTGCAGGTGATGGTGCCGGTCCCCGAGCCGTCGGCGTTGTTCGACCCGGCAGCAGGGGAGTCCACCGCTGTGGTCGCCGAGCGTGTGGTGGCTGCCCGCCTGCGGGCCCGCAGCCGGGGAGTGGTGTGCAACGCCAGAATCGTCGGATCAGAGGTGGACGCCCTCGCCCCTCTCGACAGTGCCGCCCGGGCCACCCTCGAGCAGGCCGTCGCTTCCCAGCGGCTCAGTGCCCGGGGGCTTCGTCGGGTCCGGACTCTGGCCCTCACCCTCGCCGACCTGGCGGGCCAGGACCCGCCACTGGGCCGGGTCCATGTGCTTGAGGCCATGGCTTTGCGTCAGGCGCCGGTCGGCGGGGTTGACCAGTGGGCGGTCACTGATGGGGGCGAGGCGTCATGAGCCTGCACTCCGATCCGCCTGATGCTGTGCCTTCGCCCGGTGGTGCGCGGGCATCGCACGAGGCGTACCTGCCCCCGGAGGCGTACCTGCTTGCCCTGGCGTCGCTTCCGCTGGTGGGTCCGGCCCGGCTCGCTCGGTTGGCGGCGTTGGGGACACCGGAACGCACATGGCGTCGGCTGGTTCGCGCCGCAGCAGGGGATCAGGTGTCGGTGCGGGCGCTGGTCGGGGCGTTCGCCACCCCGTCAGGGCTGGTCGATGCATGGCTTGGCTTTGCCACCGGGTTCGACGTCGGTGCCTGCTGGCAGCGGCATCGTGACGCTGGGGTCGGGCTGTGTTCCAAAACGTCGCCGGCCTGGCCCGTCGAGGCTTTTGCCGACGAACCTGTCCCGCCCGAGCTGCTGTTGTGGCGAGGGGACATCGATGCCCTGGCCGGGGCCCGGGTGGCGGTGGTGGGAACCCGATCGTGCACCCGGTACGGCTTGGAGCTCGCCCAGGAGCTCGGCAGTGAGCTTGCCCAGTGCGGGGTCGCAGTGGTGAGCGGGTTGGCCGCTGGGATCGATGCCGCCGTGCATCGGGGGGTGCTCGAGGCATCGGGTGCACCACCCATCGCTGTGGTTGGAAGCGGGCCTGATGTGGTGTACCCCCGGCGCAATGCCGGGCTGTGGAATCAGGTGGCCGTCGACGGACTGTTGCTCACCGAGGCCCCGATGGGGACGCGCCCCGAGGCATGGCGATTCCCGCAGCGCAACCGGGTGATTGCGGCCCTTGGTGACGTCGTGGTGGTGGTGGAATCGCACCAGCGGGGTGGGGCGGTGATCACCGCTCGACATGCCATGGCCAGCGGCCGCACGGTGCTGGCCATGCCCGGTTCCCTGCGCAGCCCGGCATCGCAGGGGTGTCACGACCTCATCGCCGACGGGGTGGGGGTGTGCCGGGGAACCGACGATGTCCTGCTGGCGTTGGGGATGTCGCCGGGGGCCAGGCGCCGATCGGCCGAAGATCGCCGCCCACCTGACCCCCAGGGTCAGCAGGTGCTCGATGCCGTCGGCTGGCAGCCGGTCACCCTCGACACCGTGGTGGAGGCAACCGGTCTGGACCTGGCCACGGCCGTGGTGCTGGTCGACGACCTGGTGGCGGCCCGCTGGTTGACTCACAGCGCCGGGTGGATTCAGCGGGTGGCCCGCAGCCAGATGCCAACGTGACCGCCCACCGGCGGCGTACCGTTGCTGGATGTCGTCTGCCGAGGGTCACGCCACCGAGGACCAAGGGGTCGATGCGTGGCGCGTCGAGGCTTTCGTGGCATCGCTCACTGCAGCGGCGCCGTCCACGGTGACTGCCTACCGCGGCGATCTGGAGGCCTTTGTTCGATGGTGTGACCCGCTGGGCACCACCGGACCCGCCGGCGTCGACCGGATGGTGCTGCGCCGCTGGTTGGGGCATCTCACGTCGCACGGGTATGCCCGCCGGACCATTGCCCGCAAGGCATCCTCGGTGCGCCGCTACTTCGGGTGGTTGTGTCGCAGCGGATTGCTGGCGGTCGACCCCACCGTGGGTCTCAGCGCCCCGGGCGGAGACGGCCGACTGCCCAAGGTGCTCACCCCTGAGGATCTGGATGTCCTGCTGGATCATCCGCCGGCGTCATCCGATGACGACCCGGTGGTGCGATGCCGCGACAACGCCGTGCTGGAGCTGCTGTACGGCGCAGGTCTGCGGGTGGCAGAGCTGTGCGGTTTGGACCTGGGCGATGTGAACGCTGGTCAGCGGGCTAGTGACGGTGATGGGAAAAGGCAGCAAGCAGCGTCGGGTCCCGCTGGGGGAACCAGCGCGTGATGCCGTGGCCGCCTGGCAGGACTGGGGTCGCTCGTCGATGGTCACCGCCGACACTCCTGCGGCAGCGATGTTCGTCAATCGTCGGGGACGCCGGCTCACTCCCCGTGACGTCCGACGGATCGTGGATCGGCGTTCAGCCAACCCCACACACCCCCACGCCTTGCGACACACCTTTGCCACCCATCTGCTCGATGGAGGTGCCGACCTGCGTGCAGTTCAGGAACTGCTTGGTCATGCCGACCTGTCGACCACGCAGGTGTACACCCACGTGAGCCGCGATCGCCTTCGGTCGGTGGTCCAGTCCACCCACCCCCGGGGCTGACGACCCGCCACCACCAGTGGTCGATGGTGGCCTGTCACCACCATCACCTCGTACGGTGACCGCCGTGGCACCACCCCGGTCGTGATGCCGCCAATTCCCCCATTGGCAGTTGCTGGTTGGGGGTCGGGCCATGGGCATGGTGCGTCAACGGGGGTTTGCCTGGCGGCGATGCCTCATCTGGCCGGGAGCGGGCCACACGCAGGAATCGTCACCTGCACAACGTGTCCATCGCCGTAGCGATGGCGGTGGTGGTGGTGGCCGTTGTGGCCGTGACGTCGCCGCCGGTAGAGGCACAACCATCCGATGATGCCGACCGGCTGGGCTGGACTGGGCTCAGGTACAGCCCACCCACCCGCGTGCCCGTTCCGGTGGTGGATCCGTTTCGACCCCCCGACGACCCGTGGGGGTCGGGAAACCGTGGGGTGGACTACGACACCGATCCCGGCGCTGCGGTGGTGGCGTCAGCCCCCGGTGAGGTGGTGTTCGCCGGGGACGTGGCCGGTGAACTGCACGTGACGGTCGCCCACGCCGACGGGCTTCGTACCTCGTACTCGTTTTTGGCCACCGTGGCCGTGGAAGCGGGGCAGTCGGTCGCCGGTGGCGACGTGGTTGGCACCAGCGCCGGCAGGTTCCATTTCGGTGTTCGTGACGCCACAGGTGCGTATCTGGACCCCACGGCATTGATGGCAGCGGTGGTGGTGCGTCTGGTTCCCGGGGGCGACGACGGTGCCGTGGTGGTGGCCGGTCCCGGAGGTCTCGACGCCTGGGCGGTGGTGCGCGACCTGCTCGTCAACGGGGTTGCCCTCAGCGGAGGCCCGGGGGTGTCGGTGCTTCCCGAACTGGTGGGCGTGGGCCCGGTCCTTGCCCACTACGCCAACGGGTACGCCGCCGGGGAATCGATGCGCGAGGCATTGGTGTCGATGGCAGGCGCGCTGGGCGACCAGGGCCCGTGCACACCAGCGGGAACCCCACCGCCAGCACCAACCGGGCGCCGGATCATGGTGCTGGTTGCCGGTTTTGGCTCGTCGTCGGGCACGACCGGTATCGATGCCGTGGACGCCGACACCCTGGGCTACGACCCTGATGACGTGCTTCGCTTTTCCTACCGGGGCGGGAGAATCCCTGCGACTCCGACTCCGGCGACCCCGGCGACCCGGCGACTCCGGCGACCCCGGCGACCCCGGCAAGGGACCAGCCCCTGCCCCGCCCCCGCTCGGCCAGATCCAGACATCCACCTACGTGGCCGCAGACGCGCTCGGCGACCTGCCGTCTGCCGGCGCTGACCTGGTTCGATTGCTGGCCGAGGTGGCACGAACTGCGCCGGGGGTGCCGATTGACGTCGTTGCCCACTCCCAGGGTGGGGTGGTGGCACGTACCGGGATTGCTGCTGCGGCCGCCGCTGGTGACCTGCCCCCTGAGGTGGCCAATCTGGTGACACTCGGATCACCGCATCACGGTGCCGACCTGGCGACGGCGGGTGCCGCCATCGCATCCACGGCCCGCGGTGGCGCTGTGTTGGACATGGCCGGGGCCCTGGGACTGCCGGTGTCGGGCCAGAGCCAGGCACTCAACCAGCTCAGCGAGCTGTCGTCGTTGTCGGCCAATGCCGGTGGAGCTGGCCCCGGGGTGACCATGCCCGACAGCGTGCGATTCACCTCACTGGCGGCCAGGGGCGACCCGGTGGTGCCGGTGCAGCGCACTGTGGCCCCGGGGGCGGTCACCTCCACGGTTTCGGTGGTGGGCGTCACGGCCCACGATGACCTGCCCGGCTCGCCGGCTGCCACCCGTGAGATCGGGCTGGCGGTGGCGGGTCAACCACCGGGGTGTCGATCCACCGCAGACAGGATGATCGACCAGCTGGTGGGCCATGGGGTGGCTGGAGCCCACGACGCCGCCGGTGCCAGCCTGTTGGCGTTGGCGTTGGTGCTGTGAAACGTGAAGTTGCCCAGCAGGCGGGCTGGTGCCCAATGGGGGCCGGGCGCAGCGTTTGATCCGTTGCCAGGCTCGCTCACACGGGCGTTCTGTGGGGCGCGTTGGCCTCGGGCGTGAAGGTTCCCTAGACTCCTTCAGGTTCTCGAAAGGGCTGGCGCTGTGTCAGCCCTGTCAAGGGCCATCAAGACCACCCATCACCTGGATCCACCCTCGGTCGCCCTAGCGGTGCCGGATCCGGGGTCGCCAACCGTAGGGAAGGAACCCACAATGTCGACACCCGTCGTCTCCATGCGTCAACTCCTCGAAGCCGGCGTCCATTTCGGACACCAGACCCGCCGATGGAACCCGAAGATGAAGCGGTTCATCTACGGCGAGCGCAACGGCATCTACATCATCGATCTCGAGCAAACCCTCGAGCGCATCGCTGACGCCTACACCTTCATTCGTGATCTGGTCGCCGACGGTGGTCAGGTGTTGTTCGTCGGCACCAAGCGGCAGGCCGGTATTTCGGTCCAGTCCTACGCCGAGCGCTGCGGAATGCCCTACGTGAACAGCCGTTGGCTGGGTGGCATGCTCACCAACCACGAGACGATGGCCAAGCGTGTTGGCAAGATGAAGGAATACGAGCGCATGCGCAGCTCGGGCGAGTTTGAGGCCATGCCCAAAAAGGAAGCACTCAAGGTGTCTCGTGAGCTCGAGAAGCTTGAGCGCAACCTGGGTGGTATCCGCAACATGGAGCGACTGCCCCAGGCGGTGTTCGTGCTGGACACCAAAAAAGAAGCCATCGCCGTCACCGAGGCCAACAAGCTCGGCATCCCGATCGTGGCTGTGGTGGACACCAACTGCGACCCCGACATCGTCAGCTATGTGATCCCCGGCAACGACGACGCCATCCGCTCGGGCACGCTCATGTGCCGCATCGTTGCTGATGCCGTCGACGAGGGCCGTTTCATTGCCTCTCGCCGCGGAACAGCACCCGGACCGTCACGTACCCCCGAACAGCAGGCCGCCATGGACGAGATGCAGATGGAGGCCCGTGAGGCTGCTGCCCGTGAGGCTGCCGAGCGTGAGGCTCGCCTGGCCGCTGCTGCTGAAGCACCCGCTGCTCCGGCCGTTGCCGCCCCACCCGTGGCGGAGGCCGCTGCTGAGGCTCCCGTGGTTGAGGCTCCCGTAGTGGAGGCCCTGTAGTGGAGGCTCCCGTGGTTGAGGCTGCTGTTGAGGCTCCCGTAGTGGAGGCTGCCGCTGACCCGACTGCCGACGACACCCCTCAGGAGGCCTGAGACGATGTCCGATTTCTCCGCCAAAGATGTCCAGCGCCTTCGTCAGGCCACCGGTGCCGGGATGATGGACGCCAAGCGCGCCCTGACCGAGAATGGTGGCGACATGGAAGCTGCCGCCCAGTGGCTGCGGGAGAAGGGCATGGCCAAGGTGGCCAAGCTGTCCGACCGCGAAACACCCAGGGCTCGGTCGCCGTCGTGGTTGACGGTTCAGTCGGGGCCATGGTCGAACTCAAGTGTGAGACCGACTTCTCGGCAAAGTCCGACGACTTCACCACCCTCACCCACGACATGGCCGACGCCGTGTTGGCCAACGGTGAGGAGGCTGTGTCCGAACTGTCAGAGCGTCTGGACGCATTGCGCATCTCCAAAAAGGAGAACATCGACATCGGTCGGGTCATCCGGTTCGAAGCCGCCGACGGTGGCATTTTGGACTCGTACCTGCATCTGCAGGAGGGTCGCGGGGTGAACGGCGTGCTGGTGGAATTGGCCGGCGGAGATCGTGAGCTCGCTCACCAGATCGCCGTGCACATCGCCTTCTCCAAGCCCCCGTACCTCACCCGCGATGAGGTTCCCGCCGACGACGTCGAACGTGAGCGGGCCAACCTCGAGGGCATCACCCGGGCCGAGGGCAAGCCCGAGCAGGCCGTCCCCAAGATCGTCGAAGGGCGCCTGAATGCCTGGTTCAAGGACCAGGTATTGCTTGAGCAGCCCTACGTGAAAGACGACAAGCAGACCATCTCCCAACTCCTTGGCGATGCCACGTTGGTGAGATTCGCCCAGGTCTTCATCGGCGGCTGACCGGCAGTCTTGATGACGACCCCGACGACGGATCCTGGCGGGACCCCGTGAGTGCTGGTGCCCGCTGGCCGCGGGTACTGCTCAAGGTGTCGGGTGAGGCGTTCGCCGACGCCGGTGGGCAGAACATCGACGGTGCAGTGGTGCGTCGTGTCGCCATCGAGATCGCCCAGGTGCGTGACGATCTCGGTGTGGACGTGGCCGTGGTCGTGGGCGGGGGGAACATCTGGCGGGGCATGGCGGGCGCAGGCGCCGGCATGGACCGGGCCCAGGCCGACTACATGGGCATGCTGGCCACGGTGATCAACGCCCTGGCGTTGCAGGACACGCTCGAACAGGTGGGGCAGCCAACCCGGGTGCAAAGCGCCATCCACATGGCCCAGGTGGCCGAGCCCTACATCCGACGGCGTGCCATCAGGCACCTCGAAAAGGGCCGGGTGGTGATCTTTGCCGGTGGCACCGGCAACCCGTTCTTCACCACCGACACCACAGCGGCGTTGCGCGCCGTGGAGATCGAGGCCGGCGTGCTGCTCAAGGGCACCCACTCAGGGACCGACGGCATCTACACCGACGACCCCCGCACCAACCCCGACGCCACCAAGTTGGACACCGTCACCTACCTCGACGTCCTCAACCAGGGGCTGAGGGCCATGGATTCGACTGCCATCACGTTGTGTATGGACAACAACCTCCCCATCGTCATGTTCGATCTTCTGGGTGAGGGCAACATCCGCCACGTGCTCGAAGGCGGGGCGGTCGGCACACTGGTGCAGTGACCCGGCGTCCTGGCGGCACGTGCGATCGAACCGGTTGCGGTCGTCTGGAGGCAGGGCGGGTACGTTGGATGGCGAGGCGCTAGCGTCGACGGGGCAGTGGCTGGCTGGGGCCCACAACATCGAGGAGTCAGGTTGACCGACGAAATCGTCGCAGTGGTCAAGGATGAGGCCACCGAGCGCATGGCCAAGGCCGTGGGTCACGCTCGATCGGAGTTCGCGTCCATCCGCACCGGAAGGGCGTCGCCGGTTCTGGTCGAAAAGCTGGTCGTGGACTACTACGGCAGCGAGGTGCCCCTGCAGCAGCTGGCGGGATTCAGTGTGCCCGAGGCCAGGCAACTGCTCATCACTCCCTACGACCGGGATGCGCTGGGAGCGGTCGAAAAGGCCATCCAGAACTCCAGCCTCGGCCTCAATCCGAGCAATGACGGAAACACCATCCGGCTGTCGTTCCCGGCGCTGACCCAGGAGCGTCGCAAGGAACTGGTCAAGGTCGTGCGGCACATGGCCGAGGAAGGGCGGGTGGCGGTGCGCGGGGCGCGTCGCTCGGCCCGTCAGGACCTCGAAAAGCTGGAAAAGGACGGTGACATCACCGCCGATGACCTGTCCAGGGCCGAAAAGGAACTCGACGCCCTCACCCGTGTCCACGAGCAGCACGTCGACGAGGCGTTGGCTGCCAAGGAAAAGGAACTTCTTGAGGACTGATGACTGACGGATCGCTGTTTGAAGAACCCAACGAAGGCGACGACGCCACCGAGGGCCCGACCGGACTCCAGAGTCCGCCGCAACGCCAGGCCGGGCCGCCCAGGGGGCCTCGTGCCCAGGGTGAGGGTGTGCGCATCATCACCGCCGAGGAGGTAGCCGAGACCGCCAGCCGACGTGAGGCTGCAGAGCGTCAGGCGGCCGGGTCTCCCCGTCCCGCCGAACGTCCGCTGCCCCTTCGTCGGGCGACCCCACCGCCAGCTTCCCGCTGCCGCAGTCCAGCCGACCCGAGGACGTGCAGCGGTCGCGCCCCATGGCAGCGGACGCTGCCGGTAGCCCCACTGAGGCGACGGGTGCCCAGCGACCCGGTGGTCAGCCCCCGGCTGCAGCGCCACAGCCTGCGGCGGACATCGGCCAGAGTCGTGGTGCCACCGAGCCGGTGGACACAGGCGACGACGCAGCAGCACCGCTGATTGGCGTGGAAGACCCGCCTGCCGGCCCTGGGGACACTGCTGGCTCTGGGGACGCGACTGAGGCTGTGTTGCCCCATTGGACGGCTCCGGCCACTGGCGAGGTGCCCCGGGTGGTGGCCGGTGACGACACTGACGAGCGCACCAGTAGCCAGTGGGCAGCAGCGGCGACCGGGCCTCGTTGGCGTGACGAGAACGTCCGCTGGTCCGAGACTGAGGATCTGGCCGCCGATTTGGCCCACGACCCTGAGGCTGACATCGGTGCGCTCTCGAGTGAGCGTCCAGCCAGCGATCAGGTCACTGGTCTCGACGACGTCGAATTCCCCGGGGGGCCCGCAGCCCAGATCGGTGGAACGGCGGCAGGCGCATCAATCGGATCTGGTGGAGCAGGCGGAGCAGGCGGAGCAGGTGGGTCAGGCGAATCAGGCGGGTCTGGCGGATCGCGTCTGGGGCCCTTGCGGGGTCGAGATCGCGGACCGCTGTCGTCATCATCGACGGGCGGGACCGGAGGTACCGGTGGACGCAACATGGGGCAGGCGATTGCGGTAGGTGTGGCCCTTGGCGTGGTGGCTCTGATCCTGGCCAAGCTTGGCGCCCCGTGGTTCCTGGTTCTCGTTGAGCTGGCCATCGTGCTGGCGGCCGCCGAGTACCTGTCGGCCCTGCGTCGGGCCGGACTGGAGCCGCCCACGCTGCTGGGCCTGGTGGCCGTTGCCGCCCTGCCGTTGGCCGCCTACGCCCGTGGTGACGCCGCCATTCCGATGGTGCTGTTTTTGCTGGTGGTGTTTTCGATGATCTGGTTCCTGACCTCAGCCGGGCCCGGGCGTCCGGTGCGTGACATCGGCACGATGATGCTGGCCGTGGTCCATGTCGGGGTGCTGGGGGCGTTTGCTGCCCTGATTTTGCGTTTCGGACCACTGGGCGGCACCACCATCGACCAGGGGTGAGCTTCCTGGTGCTGGCCGTGGTGGCCGCAGTCTTCTACGACGTCGGTGGCCTGCTGGTTGGCAGTCGATTCGGCCGCACCCCACTGTCGTCGGCAAGCCCCAACAAGACCCGTGAGGGGTTGGTGGGCGGCATTGCCGCATCGGTTGTGGCCGTGTTGGTGGCCGTGACCGTTTTGGGTCTCACCCCCTTTACCTTCTTCCAGGCTCTCGTGTTCGCCCTGGTGTGTGGGGTGGCTGCGGTGGTGGGTGACCTGTCGGAGTCGTTGGTCAAGCGTGACCTGGGACTCAAGGACATGGGCGACCTGCTGCCGGGTCACGGCGGCGTGCTTGATCGTTTCGACGGGATGCTGTTCGTGCTCCCCACCGCCTACTACCTGGTGCTGGTCCTGCTCGGTTGACCTGCCTGGTCCTGTCCGGTTGACCTGTCTGGTTGACCTGCCCGGTTGGCCTGCGTGTTCGACACAAGGTGACCACCTCAGGACCCCCGCCCCCGGGTATTCGCCCGCTGGTGGTGACCGGTAGCATGGGGCCACGATGACCACTCCTCGGGTCGCCCTCGCCGGTGCAACTGGATCGATCGGAACGCAAACGCTTGACGTGTGCCGTGCCGAGGCGGGCCGCTACGACCTGGTTGCCCTCGGGGCAAGTGGGAGGAACATCGAACCGCTGATCGACGCCGCCCGCGAGTTCGGGGTGAAGGTGGTGGCTGTGGCCGACACCGCCGCCGTCGCCGCCCTTGAAGCAGCGCTGCCCGCATGCGACATCCGCGGTGGCCGTGATGCCCTGGCCAGTCTCGCCACCGAGGCCGATGTGGTGGTCAACGGCGTGGTGGGGTTCGCCGGTCTGGACGTGACGCTGGCCACCTTGCGCGCCGGTCGGCGGTTGGCCCTGGCCAACAAGGAGTCGCTGATCGCTGCCGGGCCGGTGGTGCGACAGGCGTGGCGGACCCCTGGCGCCGAGTTGGTACCGGTTGATTCCGAGCACTGTGCCCTGCACCAGTGTCTGCGGGCCAACGACAATCCTTCCAGGGTGTCCAGACTGGTCCTCACCGCCAGTGGCGGCCCCTTTCGCACGCACAGTGCGGCCCAACTGGCTGAGGTGGGTATCGACGAGGCACTGGCCCACCCCACGTGGTCCATGGGGCCCAAGATCACCGTGGACTCGTCCACCCTCATGAACAAGGGCCTCGAAGTCATCGAGGCCCACGAACTGTTCGGGCCCGGCGCCCCTGGCGGGCCCGGGGTGCCGCTCGACGCCGTCGAGGTGGTGGTCCACCCCCAGTCGGTGATCCACTCCATGGTGGAATACACCGACGGATCCACCATTGCCCAGTTGTCGATGCCCGACATGCGCCTGCCCATCGGGTACGCCTTGGCATGGCCCGATCGCAGTGCGGTGGCCTCGGGACGCATCGACTGGTCGCAGCTGGCACGTCTGGACTTTGAGCCGCCAGACACCACAAGGTTCCCGTGTCTGGCGTTGGCCTACGACGCCGCTCGTACCGGGGGGACCGCCCCGGCCTGGCTGAGTGCCGCCAACGAGGTTGCCGTTGAGGCCTTCCTGGCCGGCCGTATCAGCTGGGCCCGAATTGCGGATGTGGTCGCTGAGGTCCTCGATGCCCATGACGGCGCCAGTGCCGATAGCGTCGGGGATGTGTACAACGCTGATGCCCAGGCTCGGCGCATCGCCACTGAGGTGGTAGATCGCAGTGTCGGGGCCGGGAGTTCAGGGAGGGCGTCATGACAGGTCTCGTTGGTCTTGAGCCGCCTCGCACCGTCGATGGCGCGAACGACGGCGGTCCCGGGTCCCGTGACGGCGCCGGTGGCCCTGAGGGCGACGCCGGCGACGTGGTGCGGTCCAACCCGCTGCGCCTGTTGGCGGTGGTGGCCGGTCTGGCTGCGCTGGGGGTATTCCTCGGTCTGCCGGTGCTGTTTTTGGTCGTTGCCCTGATCCTGTCCATCTTCTTGCATGAGATGGGCCACTTTCTGGTCGCCCGGCGCTCGGGAATGCTGGTCACCGAGTTCTTCATTGGGATGGGCCCGCGCATCTGGTCATTTCGCCGCGGTGAAGTTGAGTACGGACTGAAGGCCTTCCCGCTTGGCGCCTACGTGCGCATCGTGGGCATGAGCAACATGGAAGACGTCGGGACCGTTCCCGAGAGCCGAACCTTCCGGTCCAAGAACTACCCCCGTCGTCTGGCCACGGTGGTGGCAGGGCCGGCGGTGAACATCAGCATCGGCATCGTGCTGTTCTTCGCCCTGTTCGTGACCACGGGGCTTTCCGACCCCGACGACTGGGGTGTGGGTCGTGTGGTCGACGGCGGAGCGGCCCAGGCTGCGGGTGTGCAGGCCGGTGACCGCATCGTGTCGGTGAATGGCGAGCCGGTGGGGGACTGGGACGGCTTCACCAGCCAGCTCGACGATCGTGCCGGTCAGTCGGTCGATCTGCAGGTCGTGCGCGATGGCCAGACCATCAACACCACCGCCCAGCTTGGCTGGGCACTGTCAGCCGCCGGCGTGGCTGCGCTCCCCACTGATCCTTCCCTGCCTGTTGGTGCCCAGGTGCTGAGCGTGGACGGCCAGGAGATCACCAGCTACGACCAGCTGGTGGCGGCATTGTCGGGTACGGGGACTGCCACCGTTGACGTCGAGGTGGGAGGCGGGACCTACCGGGCCGAGATGCCGCTGCCTGTGACCATGCCCGCCGACGGCGCCCGGGGATTCCTCGGCGTGTCCATGGGCAGCAACCCTGCCGCCCCGGTGGGTGCGCTCAGCGCCGTGGGCAAGTCGGTGGGGATGGTGGGCGAGGTCACCGACGGCATGTTCGCTTTCCTCGGCCGGTTGTTCTCGCCGTCAGGCCTCGTTGAGTACTCCAGGCTGTTCACCGGCGGGTCCGACGATGCCGCCCCAGCCGCCAACGGCACGCTGGTTCCGTTGGAGTCGGTGGGCGACGCCGCCCCCATTGCACCACGCTCCGGCGTGACGTCGCAGCAAGAGGCCGAGATCCGTCCGTTGTCGTTGATCGGGATCGTGCAGGTCGGTGACCAGCTCAGCGGGGTGTCGGGTCTGGAGTCGATGATCTTCCTGCTGGCCATGGTCAACGTGTTTTTGGGTCTGATCAATCTGGTTCCCCTGCTGCCGTTCGACGGTGGTCACGCCGTGGTGGCCACCTACGAGGCCGTGCGCGGTGCCATCGCTCGCCGCCCCTACCGCGTTGACGTATCCAAGCTCATGCCGTTGACGTACGTGGTGGTGTTCGTGCTGCTGGGTCTTGGGCTGTCGGCGATGTACCTCGACATCGTTGATCCCGTGCAGCTGGTGCCCTGAGTCATGGAAGCATCCAGCGCGTTCCCGCGGCGCCCAACCCGCAAGGTCATGGTCGGTGCGGTGGGTGTGGGTGGCGACTCTCCGGTGACGGTGCAGTCCATGACCACCACCAAAACCGCCGACGTGGACGGAACACTGGCCCAGATCTACGCCCTCGCCGCTGCCGGTGCCGACATTGTGCGATGCACCTGCAACGACGTTGCTGCCGCCGAGGGGCTTGCCCACATCGTTCCCCGGTCGCCGGTGCCGATCGTGGCCGACATCCACCACCAGTACAAGATGGCTTTGGCGGCACTGGAAGCGGGGGTGCACTGCCTGCGCCTCAATCCCGGCAACATCCGCCGACCCGAGCACATCAAGGCCGTGGCCAAGGCTGCCGGAGAGCGCTCGGTGCCCATCCGAATCGGCGTGAACGGCGGCTCGCTGGATCCGGACCTGTACGAGCGTCACGGCGGCCATGTGACGGCCGAGGCCATGGTGGAGTCGGCCCGCCGTGAACTGGCGTTGTTTCGCGAGGTGGGGTTCGACGACGTGAAGATCTCGGTCAAGGCGTCCAACGTGGCGCTCATGATCGAGGCCTATCGGATGTTGGCCGATGACCCGTTCTTTGTCGACGATGACGGCCGGTCGGTGCCGTTGCATCTGGGGGTGACCGAAGCCGGTCCGCTTCCGGGGGGTCTGGTCAAGGCCACTGCCGGAATCGCCACGCTGTTGGCCGAGGGTATCGGAGACACCATCCGCTACTCCTGACCGCTGATCCGGTGGAAGAGGCCCGGGCCGGTCGCCAGCTGCTTGAGGCTCTGGGATTGCGTGAACGCAAGGGACTCGACCTCATTGCCTGCCCGTCGTGTGGTCGTGCTGAGGTGGACGTCATCGAGATCGCCGAGCGGGCGCAAACGGCACTCACTGATCTGGCCATTCCCATTCAGGTGGCGGTGATGGGGTGTGTGGTCAACGGTCCCGGCGAAGCCCGCGAAGCCGACCTGGGCATCGCTGCGGGTCGCAAACGGGGGCATCTGTTCGTCAAGGGGCAGGTGGTGCGGGTGGTTCCCGAGGATCAGATGGTCGACGCTCTGGTCACGTGGGCCCAGATCATCGCTGACGATGGGGTGGAGGCGGCGCTGGCCATGGCCGACACCTCAGCTGCAGCCGAGGCCGAGGCCGATCGTCAGGCGCTGCTTGAATCCAAGGGCGACGACGCCAACGACAGCGGCACCAAGGTTGAACTGATCCGCAAGCTCTGACGCCGAGCCGACACAGACCCCGAGCCAACGCAGACGTCGAGCCGACCGTTGTCGGTGCTGCGGGGCGGGCTAGCTCTGGCCCACGCCCACTGGTGTGCCATCGACGATCTGGTCCAGGTACTCGGCGATGCCCTGGCCTGTGCGCCCGTCATCGAGAGTCCAGCGGGTGGGGGCTTCGGCTATCCGGGTCACCTGACCATCGCGACGGTTGCGCAACGGCACGTTTCGGGATGGCTCACCGGTGATTGTCCATTGACGGTGGACGACGCCGTCAGCGTCACGTTGGGCCAGCACCGCCACGATGGCCTCGGGATACTGTCCGTCCTCGCTCCAGGTGGTGGTGACCTCGGCATGGTTGCACAGGTGCATCTCGCCACGGTCGAACACGAACCCCGCTCGCACCCCGTCGCCATCGCGACGTCCGATCCGACTGACCATGAACCCGCAGTCGTCACCGATGTTGCCGGTCAACCACCGGTACCACCATGGCGCCTGCCAGGTCCGGGGACCCCACGAATGGTCGCGGAGTCCGGCACCGTTCATGTCGTGGCGGACCCCATCCACGGTGATGTGTCCGGTGGCCGACACCAACTGCTCGGTGTGTCCCTTGGCGAACTCCTCACCTGGCCGTTCGATGCGTTCGGTGGGTTCACCGCCGAACATGGGGCTCACCGCCCGTAGCGTGATGCGGGCGGTGACATCGGATGTGGGTGATTCGGTGAAGGCTTTGCGGGGGTCTTCCAGCGCCATGGGGTTGTCGAGGATGATGACCTGGCCGTCGAAGCTGATGTTGAGGTGCTCGAATGGCTCGATCACCTCGAATGACAAGCCGGCTGACGAGAACTCGTTGGCGGTCACCTTGGGGCGTGCAAAGGTGAAGCCCACCGTTCCGTCGGGAAGCCACAGGCACACGGTCACCTCACCGCGACCCTCGTTTGGCCGGTTGCCCAGCCGGAAGAAGGCGCCCATGCCGGTCACCGGGTCGAAGCAGTTGCTGTAGACCGACTCGTTGAAGTGCTCCTCGGGTCCCACCTCGTGGGGGTACTCGTCGGCTGGTTCGAGTCTGATCTCCATAACCCGCACCGTAGTGTGCGGGGCCCACCGCGTTCAGGTGAACGTGGTCGGCGGGTGGCGGCGGCCCATGGCCTGCGGCCGCAAACGCTCCTACAACAGGCGAAGTTGTTCGTTGCGGGCCAGGCGGGCGGTAAGCGGTTCCCACAGCAGACGCCCCCGCGGACCTTCGGTGCGCACCTCGATGCGGTCGACAGTGAGCGCCACGGCAGCGCCTTTGGGGTCGCGCAGCCCGACCGAACCGTCGCGCTCGAGCCGTTCGACCGTGGCCGGGATCCAGCGTGCCGACACCCTTCGTCGGAACCGCACCGCCTCGCCGGGGGTGAGCCCGACCCTTGCCAGTTCGTCGGCCCGGTTGGCTGCGGCCCGGTCAGCTGCGGCCCGGTCAGCATCGGCTTTGCGACGCGAGTTCGATGACGTCCGCTTCGTCGTGCTGGTGGGGGGCTTGTCGTCGGCGGGTGCATCGGCGGGGTCGTCCCCGTGCAGGGCAGGCTCGTGCGGGGCGGGCTCGTGTAGGGCAGGCTCGTCGCGGCAGGCTCGTCTGGTGGCGATGCTGGTGTCATGGTCGGTCTGGGTGATCGGTGGGGCGAGCTTCATTGCCCGGGTTGCCAGCCCGTGTGCCAGCCCACCCGTGTTGCCCGTTCCGCTGGGCGGGGCGAATCTCGCCTGCAGGCGGCGCATCCCGGCCAACCACCGCTCAGGGTCGGTGACCCGTCGTTGGGCGTAGGTGGCAACCTCGGGATGGGGCAACACGTAGAACTGGCGGGCCAGAAGTCCCTCCACGGCCGCAGCGGCTACGTCATCAGGACCGAGCATGCCGTCGACCCCGGCCACTCCACCTCCGGGGATTCCGGCGGTCATGGCCGTGGCCACAGCCTGGGGGCACAGCAGGGTGACGTCGATGCCCTGGTCGCCGTGGGTAATCGACAGCCACTCACCGAAGGCCACGGCGGCATGTTTGCTCACCGAGTAGGGGGCCGAGCCGATCTGAGTCAGCAATCCGGCCGCTGACGCCGTGATGAGGAACTGGCCGCCGCCCCTGGCGATCATCTGGGGTACGAGCGTCCGGGCCGCCCACACGTGAGCCATCACGTTCACATCCCACGTGCGTTGCCATTGGTCGGTGGGCACCTCGGCGCCGCCGATGGCCAAAATGCCGGCGTTGGAACACCACACGTCGATGGGCCCGTGGGCGCTGGTGACGGCGTTGATCACCCGATCCACCTCTGACTCCACCGACAGGTCGGCGCAGTAGGCCGATCCCACCCCTGCGAGCCGGGCGGCGGTGGCCCGGGCGGCATCATCATTGATGTCGATCACGGCCACAGCAGCGGCGCCGCGTGCGGCGAGATGTCGGCTCAGGGCCTCACCGATGCCGCTGCCACCACCGGTGACCGCCACCACCTTGCCGGCCAGTTCCTCGCCAGCCAGTTCATCGCCGGCGGTCACCATTGTCGGGCTGCCTGCATGGTCGCCTCGACGGTGGCCATGCGGTCGGGCCCCCACGGCAGGGGCATGATCACGGCGTGATCCACGCCAGCGTCGTAGTAGGCAGCGACTGCCGAGCGCACGTGGGCGGCGTCACCCATGATGTCGATGGCATCGACCATGGCATCAGACACTGCCGCCAACGCTGCGTCACGGTCACGTCGGGCATGGGCGGCACGTACCTCGTCGACTTCACGCTCAAAGCCGGCCCGACGGAAGGCATCGGCATAGGCATCCACCACCGTGTAGCTGAACAGGTCCCGTCGGGCGGCCTCGATACCCCCGGAGCGTTCGCACACTCCGACATGCACGTAGGCGTACACGGTGCACGATCCAACAGGGCGTCCGGCTGCCACTTCGCCGGCGCGCACCTGTTCCACACACCACGGCACCGCCGATGCCGGGAGGTAATTCAGCAGCACCCCGTCTGCGGCTGCGCCAGCCAGACCCAGCATGCGGGCGTTCAGTGCTCCAACCACGATGCGGGGTTTCCGCTCACCCAGACGAACCCCCAGACGAAACCTGCTGACCGAATAGAACTCTCCGTCGTGGGTCACGGCATCGCCAGCGAGACACTGACCCACCACGTCGATGAATTCGGCCACCCGGCGCACCGGACGGTCGCCATAGGGAACCCCGTGCCACTGGGTTGTCACCACCGGTGAGGAGATGCCGACTCCCAGCAGGACGTCGCTGTCGGGGTGCAGGGCGGCCAGGGTGGCTGCCCCCATGGCCGTCAGTCCCGGGCTGCGCAGTTGCAGGGCCAGCACCCCGGTCCCCAGATCCAGGCCCGGTGCTGCGGCCCCGGCCGCAGCCAGGGTGGAGAACGCTTCGGGTCCGGTGGTTTCGGCCGTCCAGAACGACCGGTACCCCATGCTCAGGGCCCAGCGGGCTGCCACCAGGGCCTTGTCGGCCCCCAAAGCCTGAAACGAGGCGAACGTCACCCCCAGCGGGGGATGGCTGCTTTGGGCACCGGAACCGGTGTTGGGCGTGGGATCGGCGGCCATGGGGCGATGCTAGGCCACCGCTGCCACCTGCTCGTCGAGGGCCACCCGGGGTTAGCCAACGCCACTACGCGTGCGTGCTGTTCATCCACCGTGAGCCATTCGTCAACAGCTCTTAACAATTACTGCCCGCCCGAAGTGGCCCTGAGGCGCTACCGTGACATCAGTTCGACGACCGTCGGCAGTCAGAGGCACACACAAGCAGGAGTCACGATGACGCAGACCCAGGAGAGTGCCGACATGATCAACGAAGCGCTGGCCCTGATTGATCGTGGACTCACCGATATTTCGCACCGCGCTCTCGTGTCCAGCGATGAGGTCGCCAATCTGTTGCTTGATGTGCGTACGGTGCTGCACGCCGACCTCGACGTCGAACTGCAGGACGCCGGCTCGCCCAACTGAGCTCTGTCTGATCAGTTCTGGCGGGATGGCGGCCAGCTGGCTTTTGGCTGGGTGAACGAGCGCGAGCGGCGAAGTTCGGCAGGCTTTTGTGGCGTGCACCTCGCTGTGGGACTCCCGTCGCAGTGGGACTGATCAGCGGCTGTGGTCGATGAGGGCGCTGAATTCCGCCTTCAGGCAATCGGTCAGCAGGTCGGGATCGTCAATGGCCCCGTGATCGATGTGGAGCCCGATGTTGATCACGCCTGCGTACGACAGCATCGACGCGTTGAACGCTGTGCCCCCGAGCGGTCCCATGGGATAGGTGGCCTCAATGCGGGAACCACCGATGAAGAGCTTGGTGGCAGATGCCCGCACGTTTGAGGTGGTGAAGTCCACCGACCCCACTTGCTGGCGGGCCAGACGCACGGCAACTGCTGACGGCAACAGGTTGGCCAGCGTGGCCACCATGTCTCCCAGCGCCAGCACCGGTTCGTCACGCACAGTGGTGAGCACCCTGTGGATCTGGGCAAAGCGGCGCACGGGGTTGGGCTCGCCTGCGGGGATCAGGACCCGGGTGGGAACAAAGGCGTTGCCTCCCACCACACGGTCGCGACGTACCGATACCGGCATGGCCATGCGCAGGTCGGTGACCGCAATCCCGCGTTGCCGGTGGTAGGCGCCGCATGCACCGGCCACGGCGGTCACGAACAGGTCGTTGATGGTCCCACCCAGATGGTGGGCTGCGTCTCGGGCATCGGCCAGGTCGATATCGACGGTGCGAACGGTTCGGTGCATGGAGCGGTCGGCCCACATCAGCGAGCGGGAACCGTCGGTGACCACCACCTGGCGCACGGTGGAACGGGTGGCAGCCATCGATCGGCTTGGCCATTGGGTCGCCCGGCTGGGATGGCGGGCCAGAGCAACCACCGACGATGACGACTGGTGGGCGAGGTTGACGCCAGTGCGGGCAGTGGTGGCCACCGCTGAGGCCACCGATCCCACCGCCGATGCCACAGACTCCACCGCCGACACCGGTCTCCACCGGCTGGCAGGTGCCGTCACGTCGGCCACGGGATCGTCGGCAACGAGCGGATCATCGGCAGGGTGCGGATCATTGGCAACAGTGCGAGTGCCGGGGTCGTCAGCACCGCTGGGGTCGTCAGGACGTGGATGCCGTTCGAAATCGATGAACTGCTCCCACAGGCGGACACCGCCAACCCCGTCGGTGATGGTGTGGTGCATCTTGAGCACCAGGGCGGCCTGGCCACCGACCAGTCCGTCCACCACCCAGAACTGCCAAAGCGGCCGGGTCCGGTCGAACGGATCTGCCACCACCGTGGCGGCGAACTCGTGAAGCTGGTCGACCGATCCCGGTGGCGGGAGGGTCACCCGACGCAGGTGGTAGGCGGGGTCGGGGTCGGGGTCGTCACACCATTGTGGGGTGGCGAACGGGTTGGGGGTGTCGACCACACGCTGGCGCAGCCGGGGAGCGGCGGCCATGGCCCGCGACATGCGAGCTGACAGGCGATCCATGTCGGGTGGGCGGTCGAGCACGGTGATGCTGCCAAAGGTGACCGACAGGACCGGGTCGCGGTCCACGGTCCACATGAGCGCCTCAACCGCACTGAGGTGTGCCCCTGCGTGCTGCACGTTGCGGGCGGGTTCCACCGTTACGGTCACCGCCCCCGGGGCCCGGGCCACACCCGCTTGGCGATGCGACCCAACGTCAGGCCCACCGCCAGTCCGCCAACAACATCGGAGGCGTGGTGGATGCGCACGTACACCCGGCTCGACGCCACCAGCAGCCCGAGTGCGTAATACACCGGGGCGGTGCGCCGGCCCTGGCCGAGCAGGGTGGCTGCGGTCATGGCCGATGAGGCGTGGCCCGACGGGAAACTGGTGGTGAGCGGAATGCGCAGATTGTGGGGTCGTTCGGTCTCCACCACCGGCCGCTCACGCTTGACCAGATTCTTGATGAGGCCGTTCACCAGCACCGACTCCACCCCCATGGTCACTGCCAGCCGGACGAACTCCTCGATCTCATCGTCGTTGCGTAGGGCGCGAACACCACCGATGAGCATCCAGATGAGACCGAAGTCGCCCAGTTCGGTGATGGCGTAGAAGGCCCGGTCGGCGACCGGGTTTCCCCGCAGGCGGTCGAACGCCGTGTCCACTGCGGAATCGAAGCGACGGACGGCGTCGAACTGGTCCAACAACCCTTCGCCAGCGATGCTGTCGGTGGGTTCGTCGGGTTGCGAAGACACGGTGCGATGCTACCGGGACGGTGGATGGCCCGGTGGGTGGCCCTGTGGGTGGCCCTGTGGGTGGCCCTGTGGCGGGTTTACCCGCTGAGCCCGTTGATGAACGTGGCGATGTCAGCGGCCATGGCGTCGGGATGGGTGAGCGGGCCGAAATGGCCCAGATCCCCGTAGCGGGCCAGGCGGCCGCCGTTGATGGCCCCAGCGATCCGGTCGGCGAAGTTGCCCGGGCCAAACGGCTCGGGACCGCCGCACGCGATCACGACCGGGCAGGCGACGTCGCCGAGAAACTCAAAGGTGTTGTGGGCCGCACCCATGCGGTAGGTCTCGGCTTCCACCTCGGGCCGGCAGCGCAGTCGAACCGGACCGGTGGGATCGTCGGGATCGATGGGTTCGAGTCCGTAGGCCACGTAGGCGTCCAGAACCCGGGGTCAAAGGCCGCCATCGGCGGTTTGGCGCCGTAGTTGGCCCGGGCATCGAGCGCCGAGTCGAACCGGTCGCGTCGACGCAGGGCACCGGCAGCCAGCGGGTTGTCGTCGTTACGCTGGCGACCGAACTCCGGGGGGAACACCACCGGCTCAAAACACCACAACCCGGCGAATGTGCCGGGTCGACGGGCCTCGGCACGCAACAAGGCGGCGCCGCCCTTGGAATGGCCAACTCCGACTGGTCGCTGCAAACCCAAGGCGTCGACCACAGCCAGGATGTCGTCGGCAAAGCCGTCCCAGTCGAGCATCACCCCGCCGGGCAGCACCGTGGCGCCATGGCCGCGCAGGTCGGGTGCCACCACCCGGGCGCTGGTGCGATCGGCCAGTGCGCCGGCAAGTGGTTGCCACACCATGCCGTGGAATCCGGTGGCGTGGGCAGCCAGCACGGTGGGCCCTGCGGGCTCGGGAGCGGCGAAGTCATGAACGGCGACCATCACGTCGTCGGTCGACGTGATCGTGGTGTGGGTGACGATCGGGCCATCAGATGCAGTAGGGGTCGCCATGCCGGGATTCTCCCATCCCGACGACCCCTAGGCTGACCGCCATGGACATCAACCCGGTCGACCTCGACGACGTCACCGCTGCCAACGACGCCTTCTACCGGGCATTCGAGGCCGCTGACATGGACGCCATGAGCGACGTGTGGGAGCACTCTGACCGGGTCACGTGCGGTCACCCCGGGTGGGCGGTGCTTCGGGGCTGGGCTGAGGTGTCAGCCAGCTGGATGACGCTGTTTTCAGGCGGGCTGCCATTGCAGTTCATCCTGACCGACGCCCATGTCGCCGTGGCCGGGGATGCTGCATGGGTGACCGTCAACGAGAACATCCTGTCGGCCCGCTCGGGCAGCACGGTGAGCGCCATCAATGTGTTCGTCCGGGCCCGGTCGGGATGGACGATGGTGGCCCACCATGGTTCGGGGGTTGTCGACACCATGACCGGTCGGGACTGATCCCCACGGCGCACGTGGTGTGTCGTTCACCCGGTGGACGCAAGCATTCACCCGCTGGACACCGCCGTTCATCCGTTGTCGACGCAGACGTCAAACAGGATGGGTATCTTGCCATTCATGACGACCGTCGACCCCACAGCCCGACCCGGCCACGACCAGCACACAGCCGACGTCCACACCGCCCGCTCTGCCTTGCTGGACCCGGCCATGGCCCACGTGGTGGACATGGTGCTGCGGGTTGATGGAGACGTCTACGAGGCGGCATCGGCCACCGGCCACATCCGATTCATCGCCCGCAACAGCGGGACCGATTGGGCTGTTGAGGTGCTCGAGGTGGTGGGGTCGGACCCCCTGGCCAATCAGGACCCATCTCATGGCACACCGTTGGTAGCCGAGCGCGCCAACCCCTACCCCGATCGCACCAACAACGCCTATCCGTTCGCCTTCGACCAGATCGTGCAACTGTTCGACAGTCCGGCGGCCCCCGATCTGGTCGCCATCCATACCGCCGGCCACAACTGGGAAGACCAGGGAGGCCACCGTGGTGAGCACGGCTCCATCGGCATCGTGCAGGCGCGGGCCCCGTTTGTGATCGCCGGAGCTGGCGTTCGCAACGTCGGCATGTTGGCCCGTTCGGCCCGACTGGTGGACATCGCCCCCACGGTGTTGGCCCTGATGGGAGCCGAGCCCGGTATCGGGGTGGCCCGCAACGGCTCGCTACGCGGGGATGCCTACCTGACCCGTCAGGACGGTGATGTGATCAGCGAGGTGATCGATCCGATGGGTACTCCGCCACGCCATGTGGTGGGGTTGCTGCTCGATGGCACCAACGCCAACGTGCTGTACGACATGGTGGCCACGGGTCAGGCGCCCAACATCGCCCGTCTCATGGACATGGGCACCACCCTGGCCCACGGCGCCATGTCGTCGTTGCCCACGGTGACGCTGGCCAACCACACCTCCATCCTCACGGGGTGTTACCCGGGCCATCACGGCATCTTGCACAACGCGTGGTGGGATCGGGCAGCGGGCCAGCAGGTGATCACCAACTCACCGGCCCACTGGATGACCTCCATGCAGCACCTGACTCCGGGGGTGGAGTCGCTGTACGGCGCTGTGAAGCGACATTTTCGGGAGTCGGTGGCGGTGTCGATCAACGAACCGTGTGACCACCTCGCCGATTACTCCATCTTCGAGTTGATGCGTCGGGGCGAGTCGATCCCGTCGGCGCCCCGGGCCGATGAACTGCCTGACGCCACCGAGCGCTTCGTGCGGCCGGTCAAGGACTACGAGGTGGCTTCACGCATCGACCACACCGCCGTCGACCAGTTCTGTGGCATCTGGAGTGGGCACTACCGGGGCACGCAGTGGCCCATTCCGCAGTTCTCGTGGGTGAACTTCACACTCACCGATGCCGCCTTCCACGAGGGTGGCCCCTACTCCGACATCGCCGCTGCCAGTGTGCACGACACCGATGCCCGGGTGGGTCGGATCCTTGCTGCCGTCGAGGCTGCCGGCGTGTTCGACCAGACGGCCTTTTTCCTCACCGCTGACCACGGCATGGAAGAAAGCAACCCCGGATGCACAGGCAACTGGGCCGAGGCCCTCGACGACAGTGGCGTGTCGTACCGGGACGAGGGGTACTCGTTCATCTACGTGAACCCCTGAACTTCAGGTCAACCCTGGCCGAGCGCTGCCGTCCTGTGCCCAGATGCTCAGACGCCCAGACGCCCAGATGCCCTGACGACCAGACGCGCTAGGGCGACGGAGGGGCGGGGGGTGAACCAACCCAACGCCACAGCATGGCGATGTGTTGGGCCCGATTGATGTTCCGTGCCGGCTCGAACAGCCCCGTACTGCCGATGCCGGTGGTGATGCCCTGCTCAAACCCCCAGTTGGTGGACTCGTCGAACCAGACGCCCGGGGGCACATCAGGAAAGGGGTTGGTGGGGTCTGCCGGCGCCGGCCCGCCCATCTCGCGCCACAGCATGGTGATGGCCTGGGCACGGGTCAACAGTTTGTCGGGGGCAAACACACTCGGGTCGCCACCAATGCCGGTGGTGATTCCTTCCTGCGCAGCCCAGACGGCGGCATCGGTGAAATAGCGGCCTGGCGGAACGTCGGAGAAGGGATTGTCGATGGTGGGCACTGGCGATCCGGCCATGCGCCACAGCATGGTGAAGGCCTGGGCACGGTCGACACCCCGGGCGGGGAGAACGTGGATGCGGACGTCCCCGTGGTCACCCCGGTGTTCCAGGCCCAGTCCACCGCCGTGGCGTAATACGAGGGCCGGACCACATCGTCGAACGGCGCCTGCGGCCAACCCGGGGGTGCCAGGGCCAGCAGGGCCGGTGCGCTCAGGCGACCCCAGGCAACGTTCAGCGCTGGCGACACCATGGGTGACGCCGCCTGCAGGTTGGCCCGGATGGTGTCCACCCCGGGGTTGGTCGCCAGCGACAGGTACAGCCCGATGATGCCTGCCACCAGCGGTGACGCCGAACTGGTTCCGGCGTAGGCGGTGAACGATCCCAGGCTGGACCCTGCAACCACATTGGTGCCGGCTGCGGTCACCTCGACGGTGGACCCGAAACTCGAATAGTAGGCCAGATTGTTGTCGGCACCCAGTGCTCCGACACTGACCACATCGGCAGTGGACGCCGGGTATTGGGGGACAGAGGTGGCCGCGTTGCCGGCTGCAGCCACCACCACCACACCACTCAACTTGGCGTAGGCGACGGCATCGGTGACCGCCGAACTGGGAAAAGATCCGGCCAGTGAGATGTTGACGACCTCGGCCCCATTGTCGGTGGCCCACGTGATGCCGTTGGCCACGTCACTCAGGTTGGCCGTGCCTGGTTGGCCAGGGTCAAACGCGTTGGGCCGGAACACGTTGATGGGAATGATCTCGCACAGCGGGCACGACCCCGACGCTCCGGTGCCGTTGTTGATCCCTCCTGCGGCCACCATGGCGGTCTTGGTGCCGTGCTGCAGGGGTGGAGATCGACCGTGGCTTCTGCCCCTGGATAGGTGGCAAACCCCGGCTGGACCCGGCCGGCCAGTTCGGGAACCAGATTCACGCCGGAGTCGATGATGGCGATGTCCACCGTAGGCGTGCCCAGCGTCGTGTCCCACGCATCGTCAAGCCCTACCTGCCGGGCACCCCACCACGACGGCCAGCCGGGGTCGGTGGGGGTGAACGCCGGGTACACCACGGCGTCACGCTCGACGATCGTGGCCCCGGCATCCAATGCCAGCGCAGCGCCAGCGAGCACATCACCGCTGTCCACGGTGATCACGCCGAACACCGGGTTCACCACGGTGAGGTCCACCCGGGGGTCAACCGAGGCCTTGATGGCGGCCACCGGGTCGTTCACCACCAGTCGGACCTCGCTGTCGGACGGGTTCTCAACCTGGGTGGCGGCGGTCTCCACGGCTGCTGCCCGAGGGATGCCGGTGGGCGCCGCCAGGGCGGCCACGAGGGTGACGCATGCTGCAAACGCAGCCAACGACGCCCGTCGGAGGCGTCGCGTGCGTCGCGTGCCACCCGAGTCTCCATCCCGACGGGGGCTGGCTGGGTGGCGGACGCGGTGAAACACCCTTTCAGTATGGCCGCCAGTGCCCAATTTTCATGATCGCGGCCGCAAGACGATGACCTGTGGCCTGTGGCCTGTGGCTGTGGCCTGTGGCCTGTGGCCTGTGGTTTGCGGGCGGACGCAACGGGGTCAGGTTGCTGGATGCCCCGGGTAGGTCGGCACGTCGGGCCGATAGCCCGAATGCAGCAGTGGGGACGACACCATGAAGTCGGCGCTGGCCCGGTTGGAGGCCACCGGCAGGTTCCACACCACCGCGATGCGCAGCAGGGCCTTCACGTCGGGGTCATGGGGCTGGGGCTCAAGGGGATCCCAGAAGAACACCAGGAAATCCACCAGTCCTTCGGTGATGCGCGACCCGATCTGGAGATCGCCACCCAGCGGGCCGCTGTTGAGGCATTCCACGGGCAGTCCGAGACCATCGGCCAGCATCTGGCCGGTGGTGCCAGTGGCCATGAGCTCATGTTGCGCCAGCAGGTCACGGTTGTATCCGGCCCAGGCCAGCAGATCCTGCTTGCGGTGGTCATGGGCCACCAGGGCGAAACGCCACGGGGGTGTGGATCGTCGCTCGGGGTGGCTGTGGGGGACAGGGCTGGAACCGGTTGTGAACACTCCGGAGCCGTTCGTGATGGGGTCCATGTCGGCACGGTACGGCGGCGCAGTTTCATGGGGATTGCGCTGTGGTGACGGGGTCATGGCCACACGATGGCCATTGCCTTGCCCGGTGGGGCCCCGCCGACGACACTTGCGTCATGGCCATCACACACCTGCCCGATTCAACCCACCCGCCTGAGGCGACCCGACTGCCCGACGCCAACACTGCGGGCGCCCCGGGTCGGTTGGGTCTGGCGGCGTTCATGTTCGGCGCCGGGGTGACCCACTTCGTGGCGCCGAGCTTTTACGAGCGGATCGTGCCCACCTGGGCCGGCAACCCGAGATTTCATGTGGTGTGGAGTGGAGTGGCCGAAATGGTTGCCGGCACCATGTTGGCCGTGCCGCGCACCCGCCGCATGGGGGCGTGGCTCACCCTGATGATCCTTGTGCTGGTCTACCCGGCCAACATCCAAATGGCCATCGATGCCGGTCGTCCCCGCAACGCTGAAGGCGTGGTGGCGTGGATTCGGCTTCCGCTGCAGTTGCCGATGATGTGGGCGGCTCTGCGTCAGACCCGTTAGCTGGCAGGACCGCCGCAGGCCTGCATTCAGTCTGATGCCCCGGTGAGGGTGTCGAGGATCTTTTTGAGTTCGTCCTGGGGACCCTCGGGCACGATGTAGCCCTCGGTGTCACGGATGACGCCCCAGTTGTCACGCACGTCTTCCACCGTGAGGGCGGGGTTGTGGTACCCGGGGGTGAGCCCGATGAAGAACCTCGAGATGATGCCACCGGCCGCCGAGTAGATCTCACCGGTGGTGTCGCAATCCTCAGACACCAGCCACGCCACCAGCGGGGTCACCAGCTCGGGGCTGAGTGCGTCACCGAGCGGGCCGAGCAGGTCCTCGGTCATGCGGGTCTTGGCCACCGGGGCGATGGCGTTGGCACTGATGTTGTGGCGGCGACCTTCGTTGGCAAGCACCCGGGTGAGGCCTACCAGCCCCATCTTGGCGGCGCCGTAGTTGGCCTGACCGAAGTTGCCCAGGATCCCTGAGTTCGACGAGGTGTTGACCACCCGGCCGTACCCCTTTTCCCGCATGATCTTCCATGCCGGCATGGTGACGTAGAACGCCCCCATGAGGTGCACGTCGATCACGGGCTCGAGCAGCTCGGGGTGAGGTTGTGGAAGGTCTTGTCACGCAGGATGCCGGCGTTGTTGATCACGATGTCCACGGTGCCGAACGCCTCCATGGCTGTGGCCACCACGGCCTCGCCACCCTCGGCAGTGGCGATGGAGTCGGTGTTGGCCACGGCCTCGCCGCCCAGCGCCACGATCTCGTCCACCACATGCTGGGCCGGGCCCTTGTCGCCACCGTCGCCGGCGACCGAGCCTCCCAGGTCGTTGATCACGATACGGGCACCACGACGGGCCAGTTCCAGAGCGTGACAGCGGCCGAGGCCGCCTCCGGCGCCGGTGATGATCGCAACCTTGCCGTCGTAACCGATGTCAGCCATCAGAGCTTCTCCTGGAGTTGTTCGGGGGGAAATGATCGGGGATAGGGGGTTGGTGATTCACGAAGGCAACGTCACGCCGAGCTGGTCGGCAGCGAAACCCTTGAGGCGCTTGTAGTCGACCTTGCCGTTGGCGGCACGGCCGATGGTGTCGATGACCACCACGTTGCGTGGGGCCTTGAAGGCAGCCAGACGCTCCTTGACGTGGGCCACCAGTTCATCTGGTTCCAGCGTGGTGTCGCTGTGCAGTTCGACCACGGCGGTGACGGCCTCACCGAACCTGTCGTCGGGAATGCCAACGGCAACGGCGTCGGCCACCGCCGGGTGCAGCTTGCACGCCTCTTCGACCTCTTCGGGGAAGACCTTCTCGCCGGCGGTGTTGATCACCACCGAACCCCGACCCAGCAGGGTGAGGCTGCCGTCGGCTTCCACCATGGCGTAGTCGCCGGGAATGGAATAGGTGTCATCGCCGATGCGCACGAACGTGGCGGCAGTTTTCGCCTCGTCCTTGTAGTAGCCGATGGGGGTGAAGCCCCGCACGGCCACCCGGCCGATCTGGCCCGAGCCCGGCTCCACGTCGGCGCCGTCGTCGGTGATGACCCGCGAGTTGTCTCCCAGCATGAACTTGGCCGTGCCCGACGAACCCTGGGCGGTGGACACCGACTGGCCGAGACCGATGGCCTCGGACGAACTGAAGGCGTCGATCAGCATCATGGTGGCGTTGTGGCGCAACAGCCCCGTCTTGGACTCCTGGCTCCACATCACCCCCGACGAGGTCATCAGAAACACACTCGAGATGTCCCATCGGTCGGGCTCGGCATCGAGGGCGGCCAGGATGGGCTTGGCGAAGGCGTCGCCAACGATGGTGACGGCCTGAACCTTTTTGGACTCGATGGTGTCCAGCAGTTCGGCCACATCAAAGTGTCGGCCGGGCAGCAGCACGTTCGAGCCGCCACCACACAACGCCAGCTGGGCGGTGAACTGGCCGGTGCCGTGCATTTCGGGGCAGGCGGGGATGAGCGAGACGCCAGGGGCTGCGATGTCTCCGGCCAGGGCCTCGTAGTCGGCGTCGACGTCGAGCAGGCGGGGGTTCTGGCTCGACGACACCGCCTTGATGAGGCTGTCCTGTCGCCACATGACGCCCTTGGGCATGCCGGTGGTGCCACCGGTGTACATCAGCACCAGGTCGTCGCCGTCACGCCCCCACGGCCCGCTGACGGGACCGTCGGTGACGGCATTGGCGGCGTCTTCGTAGGCCGTGGCCCACGCCGGGCACGGGCCCGAGCCGTCGTCCACCCACAGCCAGGTGTGCACGGTGGGAACCCGGTCGCGCAATCCCTCGATGCGTTCGGTGAATGCCCCGTGGAACACCACGGCCACGGCGTCGGCGTTGGACCACAGGTACACCAACTCGTCGTCGATGTAGCGGTAGTTGGTGTTCACCGGCGCAAGACCAGCCTTGAAGCAGGCGAACTGGGACTCCATGTACTCGGGGCAGTTGTAGAGGTATTGCGCCACCTTGTCCTGGTGGGCCACCCGGCGGCCAACAGTGCTGCGGCGACGCCGTTGGCACGACGGTCGAACTCGGCCCAGGTGACGGTGCGGTCACCCTGGACCTGGGCAGGGGCGTCGGGCACCTGGCGGGCACAGACCTCCCAGATGTCAGCAAAGTTCCAACCGGACATGGGATCCCCCTCGGATGCAGTGAACGTGGCGAGTGCGCCGGCAGAGTCTAGGGCGTACCCCGGGCGAGGAGTTCGAAACGCCCGTTGGCGACCACCTGAATGGCGGCGGGATAGACGGCCTCGTTGTCCACGAAGCTGAGGGTTCCCAACACGGTGTCGACCTCGTCCAGCTTGGCCAGGCCGTCTGCGATGGCCTGGCGGCTGGTCTCCGCCGCCGGCAGAAACCGCAGCAATCAGCACCTCGATGCCGGCGTAGCTCTGGGCAGCGAAGGCGTCGGGCTGGCGAAGGAACCTGGTGGTGTACCGATCAATGAACGTTTTGCTGGCAGTGACATCGATGGCTGGATTCCACGAAGCGGTGACGATCAACCCGTCGGCAGCCGCACCTGCCTCGGCCAGCACCTCAGGGGTGTTGAATCCGTTGCTGCCCACAATGGTCTCGGTCAGGTCCAGTTGGTCGATCGCACCCAGCAGGTCGACCGCCGGTCGTGAACGGGCTGCCAACAAGATGGCGTCGGGGTTGGACTCGACTGCCGATGAGATCACACTGCGGTATCCGGCGGGGTCCAGGGTGGCGGGGTCGAATGTCACGTCGTCGAGGAGGGTCACGCCGGTTTGCTCGGCCGCCGTGCGGAACGCAGCGGCGGCACCGGTGGAGTAGTCGTCGGTGGCGTCGGACACCAGCACCGCAGAGCGCACGCCTCGCAGATCCTGGGCTGCGGCCAGTCCCTGCGGGAGCATGGCCCGCTCGCTCAGGCTGATCCGCCAGATGCAGTCGCCGATGGCGCTGATGTCAAGGGTGGTGTTGGTTACCGCGAGTACCGGCACTCCCACGGCCTGGGCCAGTGGATCGGCCACGGCGGCGACCGGTGACAGCGTGGGCCCCACGATGACCGAGGCGCCCCGCTCAATCAGGGTCCCGAAGGCCGTGGCGCCGGCGTCGGCCTCTGAGCTGTCGTCGAGGGAGTCGAACTCGATGGGGTAGCCGGTCGGCTCGGCCACAAACTCGATGGCAAGCATCGTTCCGTCAACCTGGCTGATGCCGTAGGGCTGTCCCGAGCCGGTGAGCGAGGCCACCGAGCCAACGAACAGCCTGCCGTTGGACGAACTGGCGGTGTCGTCGATGGCCTTGGTGGTCTGGGTGCTGGCCTGCCCGGTGGCCGAGTTGGTGGCCGTGGACGGGCCGCAGGCCACGGTCAACATGATCGCTGCGGCAAGCGCAGCGATGGCGAGATGGATTCGTCTTGGCACCGTCGTCCTCAGTGGCGTAGGCAACTTCCGAACGCGATGGACCGTAGCAGGATGCGGTGGCCGACCCGAATGCGGACCCGGACAGTGTTTGTTTCGGTGTGGATGGTGAGCTCGGGGGCTAGTGTCCGCCCGTGGATTTCGACCTGCCATCTCATGACGATCCCCGCCGCGTCGAGGTGCGCGACTGGTTGGCCGTCAACGCCGCACCCACCGGGCGCCAGCTGGCTGAGGCCGGCCTGGTGGCCCCGCACTGGCCGCAGCCGTGGGGGATGGGTGCCGATCCCGAACACCAGCTGATCATCGACGACGAGCTGCGTCGTGCCGGAATCAAACGACCCACCAACACCATCGGCACGGGTTGGGCCGGCCCCACCATCATCCATGCCGGCACCCAGGCCCAGCAGGAGCGTTATCTGGTGCCGATGCTGGCGGCCGAAGAGATCTGGTGTCAGCTGTTCAGCGAGCCCGGTGCCGGCAGCGACCTGGCCAACCTGGCCACCCGTGCGGTGCGCGACGGCGATGAATGGGTGGTGAACGGTCAGAAGGTGTGGACCTCGTACGGGCATGTGGCCGCCTTTGGGATCCTCATCGCCCGTACCGACCCTGATGCCCCCAAGCACCGGGGCATCACCTATTTCATCTGTCCGATGGACGCTCCGGGCATCGAGATCCGCCCCATCGTGGAGATGACCGGCGGTCACACCTTCAACGAGGTGTTCTTCACCGATGTCCGCATCCCGGCCGCCAATGTGGTGGGCGACGTCAACGGGGGGTGGGGACTGGCCAAGGTGACCCTGGCCAACGAGCGGGTGTCGCTGTCGGGCGACGGTGCGCTGTGGGGGATGGGGCCGACGTTCGCCGATGTCATGGACCTGGTGCAGGCCGCCGGCGGCCTGCACGATCCGATGATGCGCCAGCGGGCGGCATCGCTGTACACCGAGGCCGAGATCCTGCGGCTGATCCGGCTGCGCACGGTGTCGGCTGCCATCCGGGGTGAAACCCCGGGGCCCGAGGCATCGGTGCGCAAGGTGCTGGCCGACGAGCACGGTCAGGCCATCATGGCCTTCGTCAAGGACCTGTGTGGACCGTCGGGCATGGTCACCGATGGTCGCCCACTGGGTGCCGACCCCGGGATCTGGCATTACGGCTGGTTGTTCTCCCAGGCGCTCACCATCGGCGGTGGCACCGGTGAGGTTCAGCGCAACATCGTGGCCGAACGGGCGCTTGGGCTACCCCACGACATTGACGTGGAAGCGGGCCAGGGTTGGGCCGAGGCCACCTCGGGTCGTCGGCTTGCGGCCGACGGCGCCAACGGCAACGATCATCGCCATGGCTGAAACCGTCGAGATCCGGAACATTCCGACGCCACGACAAGGTGGTGGCTGGAATTGACCTCGAGGGGATCCCGGCCGGAACCCGGGGGAAGGTCATGTACGTGGCCGGATTCTCCTGGCAGCGATGCCGGGTACAGTTCACCAACGGTGTCGAGCGCGGAAGCCTCGATGCCCGACATCTCGTGACCGTGGGGGAATGGGATCGGCGGGCCCACGAGACGGCCGTCGCCGATGCCCGGGTCGAACAGCAGCGTCTCGCCGATGAGCTGCGGTCCAAGCTCGTGACCGGAGGGGGACACTGATGAAGCTGGCGATGCAACTGCAGTACAGCGGAGGGTTCAAGGAATCGGCCCGGCAGGTGTCGGAGTACGAAAAGGCCGGCCTGGACATCGTGTGGGTGGCCGAGGCCTACGGCTTCGACGCTCCCAGCTTCATGGGCTATCTGGCCGCCACCACCGAGACCATCCAGATCGGTGCCGGCATCCTGCCCATCTACACCCGTACGCCCACACTGCTGGCCATGACCGCTGCCGGGGTGGACGCCATGACCGACGGTCGTTGCATCCTGGGTCTGGGAGCCTCGGGGCCACAGGTGATCGAGGGATTCCATGGCGTTGCCTACGACGCCCCGGTGGGACGCACCCGCGAAATCATCGACATCTGTCGCATGACGTGGAAGCGCGAGCGGGTGAGCTACGACGGCCGCTACTACCAGCTGCCGCTGCCCGAGGGGCAGGGCACCGGACTCGGCAAGCCACTAAAGATGATCTCGCATCCGGTACGCGAAGAGATCCCGATCTACGTGGCGTCTCTTGGTCCGGCCAACGTGCGCATGACCGCCGAGATGGCCGACGGCTGGCTCCCGATCTTCTACATGCCCGAGCGGGCCGACGAGGTGTGGGGCGACGACCTGCGGGCCGGATTGGCCAAGCGTGACCCATCGCTGGGGCCGCTGCAGACCGTGGGTGGTGGCATCGTTGCCATCACCGACGATCCCGACCCGATCCTCGACCTCGGCCGGGGGATGGCAGCGCTGTACATCGGCGGCATGGGTGCGCGAGAGCGCAACTTCTACAACCAGCTGGCGTGCCGGTACGGCTACGAAGCCGAGGCCAAGGCGGTTCAGGACCTGTACCTCGACGGCAAAAAGAAGGAAGCGGCCGCCGAGATCCCTCGTGAGTTCCTCGAGCTGACCAACATGGTTGGTCCCGAGGGGTGGATCCGCGATCGGCTGGCGGCCTACGCCGAGGCGGGCGTCTCGGTGCTCAACGTGATTCCGGTGTCTGACGATCCAACCGGTCTTCTGGGCAAGCTGCGCACCTGGGTCGACGAACTCTGACGTCTGGCTATGAGCTCTGACGCCTGGCGACGAGCCCTGACGTCTGGCGACAGCCAGATGGGGTCAGCTTCGCATGCTGCCCATCCGGCCCAGCATCTGCTCGGCCTCGGCCACGAACCGCTCCACGAGCTCACCGGCAGGAATCAGTGAGGTGATGGCGCCAACGCCCTGACCGGCGGGGAAGAACTCCCGGTCGGGGTCGATGTCGGGAGCGTCGGCACCAAGTCCAAGGTGGTTCACGCCGTCTTCCATGGAGCGCAGGAACTGCATGGGGAACGGCTGCAACTCTCCGGGGTTTTCCTCCCAGTGGCGGGTGTAGCTGTTGGCCACCACCCGGCAGGTCTTGCCGGTGTAGCCACGCGAGATGGTGGTGCCATCCTCGCCCAGGCCCACCAGGGTGTCCTTGTAACCGGTCACGGCCTGGGCCTCGGGGGTGGCAATGAAGCGTGTGCCCACCCACACGCCGTCGGCGCCAAGTGCGAGAGCGGCGGCCAGGCCCCGGCCGTCAACGATCCCGCCTGCTGCCACCACCGGAATCTTGTCGCCCACGGCGTCGACCACCTGGGGCACCAGCGCCATGGTGGCGATCTGCCCGGTGTGGCCACCGGCCTCGGTGCCCTGGGCCACCACGATGTCGCAGCCGGCAGCCTCAGCGGCGATGGCGTGTCGGACCTTGCCGCACATGCTGACCACCAGCACGTTGTGCTGGTGGCACAGGTCGACCACGTCACGCGGGACCCCAAGGCCGGCCACGAACACCCGGGCACCGTGGGCGATCAGCGACCGCACCTGGGCCTCCATGTCGCCGGGGGCCGCCGTCAGCAGGTCAACGCCCCACGGCTTGGAGGTGATCGCCTTGACCGCCTCCATCTCGGACTCCATGCGCTCGATGTTCATGGTCGACGCACCAAAGGTGCCGAAGCCACCGGCCTCGGACACGGCGCCCACCAGTTCGTGGTACGACACGCCGCCCATGCCGGCCAGCATCACGGGGTGGTCGACTTCGAGGATTTCGGTAAGGCGGGTGCGCAGCATTTTCCTAGCCGATCACGCCGACAACCCGGGGTCAAATGCCGCACCGGTCGGACGCGAGTGACGGACGACCCCGTGGGGATCGTCCGTCACCGCTCACCCTGTGGAAGCAACCCGCCGCACACGAGAAGCCCTCTATGGGGGTGGTCCGACGTCTGTCCCAGGGGGATCCGGGGCAATCATCGAAACCAGTGGCCAACCTACCGAGCGGTGGTTTCGCTCAGGTGTCCCTCATGTGACAGGACGAAGAACAGTTGCTTGCGGTCACCAGGCGTGGTGGGCGGTGTTGGTGATGTCGATGGGTGAGGCGGGTAGCGGGCCGGCCACCAGATCCGGCAACACGGTTTGGAGTGCTGGGGGGAGCAGACGTTCGGTGGTGGTGGCCACGTCGGCAACGGTCCACCATGCCTGCCCCTGAAACGCCAGCACTTCCAGAGACTCCAACCCCTGGGGATCCCAGTGTTCGCTGGTGGTGTCACACCACGCCACGTGGATGCGCTCGGTTTGGTCGAACCGCATGCCGGCAAAGGTGAACCGGACGTGTTGTGTGAACACACACGGACCGATTTCGGCGTCGGTAATGCCGACTTCCTCACGAAGTTCGCGTCGGGCGGCGTCATCGCTGGACTCGCCTGGGTCGATGCCCCCGCCGGGAATCTCCCACCAGTGACCGGTGTGGCTGGCCACGGGGTCCACGGCCCGAATCATGAGAAGCCGTCCGGTGGGTTCGAACAGCAGCACCCGGGCGGCCTTGCGTCGCAGTGTGAACGGCATCGCCGTAACCCTAGGGGCGATGACGGGGCGTACGTCGCCCGACCCTGTGCCCGACCCTGTGCCCGACTCTGTGCCCGACTCTGTGCCCGACACTGGGCCCGACCCTGTGCCCAACACTGCAATTGTCTGTCGGTTGCGGGCATGATGGGGATGTGGCCCTGCGCGCTGGAGTGTTGGTGCGACGGGGGTGTGTTCGGCGGTGCCCGGTGTGCGGGCACGGGCACTTGTTCCGTCGCTGGTTCTCGATGCTTCCCGCCTGTCCGGGATGCGGCCTCGTGTTCCGCCGGGCTCCGGGGCACTGGCTGGGTTCGTGGTTCCTCAACATCCTGGTGGTGCAGACGGTGTTGGTGGTGGGAATCACGCTTCTGGTGGCAGCCACCTGGCCGGCGCGGCTGTCGTGGCCGGGCCTGACGCTGGTGGGGGTCATGGCCGTGGGCGTCCCGCTGGCCTTTTTTCCGTTCAGCCGAACCCTGTGGACCGCAATCGATCTCGTCATGCGTCCGCTGGACTTCGACGACGGGGTCGCACCAGGTGTGGAGTTGGAGCAGGCCGAACGCCACCAGCCTCGGCATCGGCAGTATCCGCCGGCTCGACCGGCCACCAGACCTGACAAGGGAACCGATCCCACCAACGGTGGCTGAGCCGCCTGGGTGCGGGGTCCGGTGGGAACCGGACCAGTGGCGATCCTGCGGTCGCTGCTGATGGAGCACGTTCGGTCGATGGCGATGCCGATGCCGATGGCGATGCCGATGGCGAGGCTGTTGGCGCGCCGGGCGCGGAGTCAACAACTAGCGTTCGCCCGAGGTGGGGCGCCAGATCGAGACCCCCCGCTGAAGGCCCCCCGCTGAAGGAAGGAGTGCCCGCCCCATGGCCAACAAGCGCTGGACGTCGTGGCTGCACCCCACCCGGTTGATCATTGTGGCCTACCTGCTGCTGGCTGCAGTCGGCGCCTTGCTGTTGCTGTTGCCCATTGCCGTGTCGGGCCAGTCTCAGGGAGTGTCGATCGACACTGCGGTGTTCACTGCCACCTCGGCGCTCACCGTTACCGGGCTGGCGGTGGTGGACACTGCCACCGAGTGGAGCCGTTTCGGGCAGGTGGTGATCCTCGGGCTGATCCAGTTGGGGGGCTTTGGCATTACGACGTTCGCCTCCGTGTTCGCCGTGCTGGTGTTCCGCCGCCTGGGCTTGCGGGCCCGGCTGGCCACCCAGCTCGAACAGAAACAACCCGACTTCGGCAACCTGCGGTCGCTGGTGGCCCGTATCGCGTTGTTCTACGTGGTCGTGGAAATCGTCGGCGTCGTCGTGCTCACGGCGGTGTTCTGGCGCAGCGATGGTGGCGCGTTCCTCACGGCGCTGTGGACCGGCACGTTCCACGCCATCTCGGCGTTCAACAACGCCGGCTTCTCCACGTTCAGCGACAGTTTGGTCGGCTATTCCGGCGAGGTGGCCGTGCTGGCCCCGGTGATGCTGCTGGTGATTGTGGGTGGCATCGGCTTTCCGGTGGTGTTGGAGTTGGTGAACACCCGATGGCACTACCGGCGTTGGTCCATACACACCCGGCTCACCCTGGCCACAACGGCGGTGCTGCTGGTGGGGGCAACGGTTGGCTACGCCGTGCTGGAGTGGAACAACCCCGGCACGTTCGGAACCATGGGCAGCGGCGCCGAGCGGGCACTCAACTCGGTGTTCGCCGCCGTCACGCCCCGCACCGCCGGGTTCAACACCTTCGACTACGGCCAGAGCGGTCCCGGGGCGCAGCTCCTCACCTCGATCCTGATGCTCATCGGTGGCGGAAGTGCGTCGGCCGCCGGCGGCATCAAGGTCACCACCTTTGCCTTGCTCGGCTTCGTGATCATCGCCGAGCTGCGCAGCGATCGTGAGGTCAACACCTTTGGTCGGCGCCTGTCCGAGGCGACCCAGCGTCAGGCGTTGGCCGTGGCGCTGCTGGGGGTCGGTTCGGTGGCGCTGGGCACGCTGGCCGTCGCTGCCACCAGCCCGGCGCTGGCCATGGGTGATCTGCTGTTCGAGACGGTGTCTGCGGTCGGCACCGTGGGGCTCAGCACCGGAATCACTCCTGACCTCGAGCCCGCCAGCAGATTCCTCATGAGTGGGCTCATGCTGTTGGGTCGTTTGGGGCCGGTCACCTTTGGCACGGCGCTAGTGTTGAGAAGGCGTCAGCTCCTGCTGCGCTATCCGGAAGGGCGGCCCCTCATTGGCTGACAAGAGGCGGCGTATCGCACGCCACGACGAGGACATTCTGGTCATCGGGTTGGGTCGCTTCGGCGGCAGTCTGGCCCGCGAGCTGACCGAGCTCGGTCACGACGTGCTGGGCGTGGATGCCAGCGACACTGTCGTGGCCCAACTCAGCCCCTACCTGGCCAAGGCGGTGGTGGCTGACACCACCCGACGCCAGGTGCTCGAGCAACTCGGTGCCAACGACTTCCACCACGTGGTGGTGGGTGTCGGTGACGTGGAGGCCAACATTCTCACGGTGGCCGAACTCAAGAACATGGGCATCGACGACGTGTGGGCAAAGGCCGCCACAACCGCCCACAAGCGGATTCTCGAGGCCATCGGGGTGAAGCACGTCGTGCTGCCCGAACACGAGATGGGCCGACGCATCGCCCATCAGGTCACGGGAAAGGTGGTCGACTACATCGAGCTCGATGACGGATTCGCCCTCGTCGAGTCTCGGGTGCCGGCTGACTTGTGGGGCAAGACGCTTGCCGACGCCCAGGTTCGGGCGAAGTTCAACGTCACCGTGGTGTGCATCAAGCCCCACGGTGAGGGCTTCACCTACGCCACCCCCGACACCGTGCTCGGGTCAGAGGCGATGGTGCTGGTGGCTGGTGACAAAGACAGCGTCGAGGCCTTCGCCGAGACGACCTGACGGGCTCTTTGGTCAGCACTGACTCGTGACGTACCGGCAACCACCGACGATGGGACGACTGTGACTGATCTGCACGGACACGTGGCACTGGTAACCGGCGGCAACGGCGGCATCGGCCTTGGCATGGCCAGGGCGCTGGCTGTTGCCGGGGCGGATATCGCCATTTGGGGTCGCAACGCCGACAAGAACGCCGCTGCGGCCGCCGAGATCGAAGGTCTCGGCGTCCGGGTGGTGGCGTTGCAGTGCGACGTGTCCGATGAGGACCAGGTCGTGACGTCGTTCGCCCGCACGGTGGACGAGTTGGGCAAGGTCGACTCGCTGTTTGCCAACGCCGGAATCGGTGGGTTCGCTCCGTTCACCACCATGTCGCTGGCCGAGTTCCGGCGAGTCACGGCGGTGAACCTCGACGGCGCCTTTTTGTGTCTGCGCGAAGCCGCCGCCCACATGGTGGAGCGGGGCGAGGGCGGCTCACTGGTGGGGATCTCGTCGGTGTCGGCCATCGATGGGGCCCCGGGCATGGAGCACTACGCCGCCTCCAAAGCGGGTCTGTCGGCCATGATCAGGGGGTTGGCCGTGGAGCTGGCCCGCTACCGCATCCGGGCCAACTCCATCCTTCCGGGATGGACCGAGACCGACATGATCGCCCCGGCTGCAACCAACGAGCGCTTCGTGGCCAACACCGTGCACCGAACGCCGGTGCGCAGATGGGGGACCCCGACAGACCTCGGGCCAGTGGCGGTGTATCTGGCCGATCCCTCGGCGGTGTTCCACACCGGCGACTCGCTGGTGGTTGACGGCGGCTATTCGATCTACTGACCAGCGACTGACGGTCCCGGCAACCGATGGCCGGGCTGGTCGCAGCGGTGCCGTGACGGCTCTGGACCGGCGTGGGGGTCACACCGGTGCCATGATGGGATTGCTGTCAGCATGTTCACCACGGGAGGAACGCAATGCAGGTCATAGTGGACTTCGACGTATGTGAGAGCAATGCGGTGTGCATGGCCATCGCCCCGGAGGTGTTTGAGGTGCGTGACGACGACTTCCTGTACGTCCTGGTCGAGAACCCCTCAGAGGACCTGCGCGACAAGGTGGAAGAGGCTGTGCGTCGTTGTCCCAAGCAGGCCATCCGCCTCGAGGGGTGAGCGGCACGCAAACACCGGGGTCCGCCATGGACGCCATCGTGGTGGTCGGTGCATCGTTGGCCGGGGTGCACGCTGCGGCTGCCTTGCGCCGTGACGGGTTCGTTGGGTCCATCACGGTGGTTGATGCCCAGGCCCACCGTCCCTACGACCGGCCCCCGCTGTCCAAGGAACTGCTCACCGGTCGGTTCGGACCTGATGACATCGGGTTGCGGTCGGCGGTGGACCTCGACGTGACCTGGCGCCTTGGCAGCGCGGCTGTGGGTCTGGAGCTCAACAGCAGTGGTGCCGACGGCGCCGCGCTGGGAGGCCGCCTGCTCCTCGATGACGGGGAGCTCGCCTTCGACGGACTGGTCATCGCCTGTGGTGCGTCGGCGCGCACGCTGCCCGACGCTGGTGGGCCCGATGCTGGTGGGCCCGACGGAGTCGGGGTGTTGCGAACCCTCGATGATGCCCTCGCCCTGCGTTCGGCACTCGACGACGGTTTGTCGTCGGTGGTGGTGGTGGGAGCCGGGTTCATTGGCCTTGAGGTTGCGGCTTCGTGTCGTCAGCGGGATGTTGCCGTCACCCTGGTTGAACCCATGGCTGCGCCATTGGGTCGGATCCTGGGAGACGACGTCGGGCTCGCGCTGGCTGGCGTGCACCGTCGTCATGGCGTGGATGTGCGACTTGGCGTTGGGGTCCAGCGGGTTACTGCCGCTGCTGGCGACGGCTCGGGTTGTGACGTCCACCTCGACGACGGGTCGGTGGTCACCGCCCAACGTGTGGTTGTTGGCATCGGTGTGGTGCCCAACACCGACTGGCTTCAGGGGTCGGGACTCACGATCGACAACGGCGTGGTGTGTGACGAGACGTTGTGGGCAGCTCCCGGAGTTGTGGCCGCCGGTGACCTGGCCCGATGGCCCAGTGCCAGATTCGGGTCCATGTTGCGCGTGGAGCATTGGGATCACGCCGTTGCCTCGGGAGAGGCGGCGGCGCGCCGGTTGCTGGCCGGAGCCGATGCCCCGGCGTTCGATCCGGTGCCGTGGTTCTGGTCTGATCAGTACGACACCAAGGTGCAGCTGGTGGGCATGGCCGGAGCCGACGCCGACGCCGAGGTGGTGTCGGGGTCGCTCGACGACGACCGCTTCGCCGTTGTGTACGGGCGAAACGGCCGGCTCACCGGAGTGTTGGGGGTGAACCGCCCCCGTCACGTGGCGCTGATGCGGGCCCGTGTCGAACAGGGCATCTCCTTCGACGACGCCGTCACCGCCGCCCGAGACCTGTGAACGGCACCGCAGCGCTGTTGCTGGCATTGACCGCCGTGGTCGCCGTCGGTGACTGGATGGTCGTCGCCGGCAAGAACAAGCGGCTCGAGTACATCCTCAAACCGCTCACCACCATCGGCCTTGTGGCCGTGGCTGTGGCCATCGAACCGCGTGACCCGGCCGCCAGGGTGCTGTTTGTGATCGCCCTGACGCTGTCGCTGGCCGGTGACGTGTTGTTGATGCTCCCCAACCGCAAACGCTTCTTCGCCTTCGGGCTGGCGTCGTTCCTGCTGGCCCATCTCGCCTACATCCCGGGCCTGTTGCTGCTGGGCGCCTCCGCCGGTGGGCTGATCGTCGGCTTTGTGGTGGCGTTGGTGGGTGGCGCCATCGTGGGTCGAAGGGTGCTGGCGGGGGTTGGGCGCACGCAACCGGCGCTGACCGTGCCGGTCACGGTGTACCTGACGGTGATTTTGGCCATGGCGGTGGTGGCGTGGGGGACCCTGTTGCCGTTCGCCATCGCCGGCGCCGTCATCTTTTGTGTCTCCGACGCCGTGCTGGCGTCCAACGAGTTCGTCAAACCGTGGCCTCGGGCCGGGGTGGTGGTGATGGTGACCTATCACGTCGCCCAGGCCCTGCTGGTGCTGTCGCTGGTGAGCTGGTGAAGCCATCGGGATCGAACGGTCCCGCCAATTTGTCACACTGTGGGTGTGGCCCGACCCTCTGACAACCCCACCTGGTACCGCGATGCGGTGATCTACCAGGTTCACGTGCGCAGCTTCGGCGACTCCAATGCCGACGGCGTGGGTGACTTCGCCGGGCTCACCGCCCGACTCGACCACCTCGTCGAGCTGGGTGTCACCGCCGTGTGGCTGTTGCCGTTCTACCCGTCGCCGCTGCGTGACGACGGATACGACATCGCCGACTACGGCGGCATCAATCCCGCCTACGGAACCCTTGGTGACTTCCGGCGTTTCATGCGGGCCGCCCACGACCGTGGCCTGCGGGTCATCACCGAGTTGGTGCTCAACCACACCAGTGATGCCCACCCGTGGTTCCAGCGGGCCCGTCAGGCAGCTCCGGGAAGCCGCTGGCGTGACTTTTATGTCTGGAGTGACAATCCCGACCGCTACAGCCAGTCCCGGATCATCTTCGAGGACTACGAGACGTCCAACTGGACGTGGGACCCGGTGGCCGGCGCCTACTTCTTCCACCGGTTCTTCCACCATCAGCCCGACTTGAACTTCGACAATCCCGAGGTGCGCGACACCATGCTGCGGGCGGTGGACCGTTGGCTGGAGATGGGCGTCGACGGGGTGCGTCTCGACGCCGTGCCGTACCTGTTCGAACGCGACGGCACCAACTGCGAGAACCTTCCCGAGACCCATGCGTTCTTGCGCGAGCTGCGCGCCCACGTGGACTCCCGGTTCACCGACCGGATGTTGCTGGCCGAGGCCAACCAGTGGCCCGAGGATGCGGTGGCCTACTTCGGTGACGGCGACGAGTGCCACATGGCGTTCCACTTCCCGCTCATGCCCCGTTTGTACATGGCCCTTCGCATGGAAGACCGCCACCCCGTCATCGACATCCTGGACCAGACTCCCGCCATTCCCGACGGTGCCCAATGGGCGATCTTCTTGCGCAACCACGACGAGCTCACCCTGGAAATGGTCACCGACGAGGAGCGGGACTACATGTACCGGGCCTACGCCACCGATCCCCGCATGCGGGTGAACGTGGGCATCCGCCGCCGTCTGGCTCCGCTGATGGGCAACGACCGGCGCAAGATCGAGTTGCTCAACGGATTGTTGTTCGCCCTGCCGGGCACGCCGGTCATGTACTACGGCGACGAGATCGGCATGGGCGACAACGTCTACCTCGGTGACCGCGACGCAGTGCGCACCCCCATGCAGTGGAGCCCGGATCGCAACGCAGGGTTCTCGACGGCCAACCCCCAGCAACTGTTCCTGCCGACGGTCATCGACCCCGAGTACCACTACGAGTCGGTGAACGTCGAGGCACAGCTGTCCAACCCCTCGTCGCTGCTCAACTGGATGCGGCGCATCATCTCGGTGCGTCAGCAGTTGCCGGTGATGGGGCGCGGCGGCATCGAGTTCCTGTACCCCGAGAACGCCAAGGTGCTGGCGTTCGTTCGCGACGACGGGGATCACAGGGTTCTGGTGGTGGCCAACCTGTCACGTCAGGCCCAGAGCGTGAACCTGGACCTCGCCGACCATCGCGGGATGGTGCCGGTGGAGATGTTCGGCGGGGCGGCGTTCCCCCAGATCGTCGAGGGCTCCTACAACCTGACCCTCGGCCCCTACGGGTTTTTCTGGTTCCGGCTGGACCCGGTTCCCGGTGCCGCCGACGCTCCCGGCGAGCCCGGCGAACTCCCCACCCTGGTGGTGGCTGAGTCATGGAACGAACTGTTCACCGGGCGCGGGTTGCGATCGCTGGCCGCCGTCATGCCCTCGCTGCTCGGTCGCACCCGCTGGTTCGCCGGGCGACACCGCGTGGTGTCGTCGGTTGAGATCCCCGATGTGGTGCCGGTGGCCGATGGTCGGGGGCGACCGTCGACGTGGTTGTGCCTGGTGCATGTGGACTACGAGTCCGGGGAATCCGATACCTACGTGGTCCCCCTGGTGGCGGAGTCGACCGACGATGCCGTCAACGTGCTGACCGACCGGCCCGACACCGCACTGGCGTGGGTGGAGGTGCAGGCGTCAGGCGAACGGCTGCTTCTGGCCGACGCCCTGGGCAACGACAGGTTTGTCGGATCGCTGCCGTCGGTGTTCCAGCGCCGGCGGGTGTTCCGGTCCGGGACCAACGCCGAGGTGCGGGCCACGTCGTCGTCGTCGTTTCGCAAGCTGCTGGCCGGATCCGACGACTTGCCGGCCGTTCGTGTCGACGGCGACCACAGCAACTCGAACCGCATCTACGGCAACCAGTTCGTACTGAAGCTGTTCCGTCGGGCCCAGGAGGGAATCAACCCCGAGTTGGAAGTCGGCCGGTTCCTCACCGATGCCGGCTTCCCCAACGCCCCAGCGGTGTTGGGGGCCATCGAGTACCACGGTGACGGCGGCGAGCCCCGCACTCTGGCGCTGGTCAACAACTACATCCCCAACGAAGGCGACGCCTGGCGTTACACCGTCGACCGCCTGGAGCTGTTTTTCGAAGGGGTGTTGGCGGCGCCGCCGTCGTCGCTTCCAGCCGAGCCCACCGTGGCGACGGTGGTCGGGGGCATCCCACTGGCGGGCGAAGGGCTCGACGAGTACATCGGCCCCTACCTCGACAGCGCCACCCAGCTCGGACGGCGACTGGGGGAGCTGCACCTGTGTCTGGCCGGTGGCACCGACCCCGGGTTCGTTCCCGAACCGTTCACCACCCTGTGGCAGCGGTCGCTCTACCAGTCCATGCGTTCACGACTCGGACCCACCATGGCATTGCTCGACTCCCGCAGGAACCGCCTGCCCGATGGGCTCGACGGCGCTGTGGACCGGTTGCTGGGGGCCACAGCGGTGGCCGACACCATGCTGGGCGAGGTTCGTACCCATCGCTTTGACGCCAGTCGCATCCGGCGTTCACGGGGATCTGCATCTGGGCCAGGTGTTGCTGAGCGGTCGTGACTGGGTGTTTTTGGACTTTGAGGGTGAGCCGTCACGCTCACCCACCGAACGTCGCATCAAGCGAAGTTCGGTGGTGGATCTGGCTGGCCTCATCCGCTCGCTGGACTACGCCGTGCACCATGCCTTGGGCGTCGTGAGCGAGCGGGGGTCGTTGCGGCCCGATGTCCACGAGGTGGCGGCGGCCTGCGGGCGGGTCTGGCAGTGGAGGGTGACGTCTGAGCTCATCGGCGGCTACCGCGATGCGGTGGCGGGGTCGGGCATCGTTCCCGACGACTCCGGTGAGTTCTCCCGGCTGCTCGAGCCTCTGCTGGTGGATCGGTTGTTGCAGGAGATCCGCCACCATGTGGTGGTCGATCCCCAGCGGGCCGGGGTGTCGATTCGCTCGTTGGACCGACTGCTCGCAAGCGGTCGCCTGTGAGTCAGGCGGGCTCATCGGTGCCCCACAGCGTGTCGGCAATGGCGGCATGGTTGGGAGTGAGTGCGACCTATCACGACGTGTTCGGCACCATCCATCACGCCAGTACCGAATCACTGCAGGCAGTGGCAGGAGTGCTGGTGGGCCATCCCGGGGCGTCGGTCGGTGAGCTGGCCGAGGCTGTTCGGCAGCGCCAGCAGTCCATGGCGACACGCCTGGTGCCCGACGTGGTGGTGGCGTGGCAGCCCGGCCCGGTGGTGGTGGTGGTGACGGTGCCGCCCGGGGTGCGTCGTATTGCCATGTCGGTGACGCTTGACCCCCACGGTGACGACGGCGGTGGGGTGCGCAGTCTGGTTGTGGATGCCGCCGGCGGACCTGCCGGCGGATCTGCTGGCGGACCTGTCGGCGGATCTGCTGGCGGTGCGACAGGTGACCGACCCGGTGACCGACCCGGTGACCGCAGTGCCATCGCTGTGGACCTCGCCGGGCTCGAACTGCCGATCGGTCGTCATCGCCTGCGTGTCACCGCCGAGTCGCAGGGTGGGGTCGGGTCCCACGCCCTTGGGCCCGATGACGCCACCGTGGTGGTGGCCCCGTTGCAGCTGCCCCGTTTCGCCGACGACGCCCGACTGTGGGGCGTGTTTGCTCCGGTGTGGTCGGCGTGGTCACACCGGCGTCCCGACGTGCATCTCGGGCAGCTCGACGCCGTGGGTGCATGGACGGCGGCCCACGGGGCAAAGCTCGTCGGCACCCTGCCGATGTTGGCGACGTTCCTGGATCGACCGGTGGACCCCAGCCCCTATTCGCCGGTGAGCCGGCAATGGTGGAATGAGGCGCTGGTGGACCTCGATGCCTGTATCGGTATCAGCGAGTGCGCCGACGCCGGTTCGCTGCGCGCCCTTGTGGGCCCGGCTGATCCGGCGGCGCCCTATGACGCCCCGGGCCAGTGGACCCGCACCCGTGCCGTGCTGGCGGCGCTGGCCGCGCATGCCAGCGAGTCGGGAACGCTGACCTCACTGGTCGACGGTTTTGTCGCCGACAATCCCGGCGTCGTGGAGTACGCGCGCTTTCGGGCCACAGTGGAACGAACCGGAACCGGTTGGCACGCCTGGCCCGAGGCCGCCCGTCGTGGACACCTCGACGCCCGGGCGAACGATGCCGACGTGCGCATGTGGATCCACGCCCAGTGGGAGGTGCGTCGGCAGTTGGCCGATCTGGGTTCGCACATGGATGGCAGGGGCCAACGGCTGTACCTGGATCTTGCGCTGGGGGCCAACGGCGACGGCTTCGACACCTGGACCGACCAGGCGTTGTTCGGGTGGGGTGCGGCCGTGGGCGCACCGCCCGACGAGTTCTTCACCGCCGGTCAGAACTGGGGCTTCCCCGCAGTGCTGCCCGGAGCTTCCCGGTCCACCGGCCACGAGTACGTCGCTGGATGCCTGCGGGCCCATTTACAGGTGTGCACGGTGTTGCGGCTGGATCACGTGATGGGGTTGCAGCGGTTGTTTGTGATCCCCGACGGCATGGGCGCCGACGGCGGGGCCTACGTCAACCAGCCCCTGCAGGAGTTGCTGGCCGTGCTCAGTGTGGAGGCGTGGCGGGCTGGTGCCGTGGTGATCGGAGAAAATCTCGGCACTGTCGATCCGGGTGTGGTCGACGCCATGGACCGTCATGGTCTGTACGGCATGTACGTGGGGCAGTTCGAGGTTCCCGCCGATGCCGACACCACCATGGTGCTCCCGGGCCCTGGTGTGCTGGCGTCGGTGAACACCCACGACACTCCGTCGTTTGCCGGGTGGTTGGCCGCTGACGACGCCGACCGCCGCCGGGACATGGGCCTGCTCGACGACGCCGGGGTGATTGCCCAGCGTCAGCTTCGGGCCACCCAGGTGGCGCGACTGCGCACCGAACTGGTCCGGCGCCGGGCCCTGGATGTCGACACGGTCAGCCCTGCTGGCGCCGACCCGGCCGACGATTCGGTTGCGTTGCTGGCCGGACTGCTCGAGGTGATGGGAGCAACTGACGCCCCGGCCGTGCTTGTGTCGGTGGATGACCTGGTGGGGGCCGTCGAACCCCAGAATGTGCCAGGAACCCCCGCTGAACGACCCAACTGGGTCCTGCGGCTGCCGGTGCCCCTCGACGATCTGATCGCCGACCCCCGGGTGGCAACGGTGCTGCAGCGTCTCGATGCGGCGCGCCGGACGGGTGGTGGTGTCGACGCCGGCGATGGCAGTGGCTCGGAGGCCGGCATCGGCGATGACAGTGATTGAGGAGTCTGGCCGCTATCCTGACGGCGCCAAGCGTAACGGCAGGCCTCCGGTGCGTGTCGTACAGATGGTTCACATCAATCGCCGGCACTCGCAGTGCAGGCGGTCATCAACACCGGGACAGATCATGCCGAGCAAGCAGTGAACAAGCAGTGAATGCGACACCGGGGGATACCCGAGGCCACTCCTCTGACGCGTCCGTGGTCGAACGGGCGGATGTGACCGATCGTGGTGGGCGTCCCGACGTCCTGCCTGCCCGTTCTCGGCCTGCCCATTCTCGTGTAGCCCGATCCATGGCGGCTGCGAGCCGTGTTGCCGACGCCTTTTTGGGCACCACTGCCGCTGCATCGGCGGACATGAACGCCTCACCTGGTCATGACGACCGATCGTCGGGGGTGACGGCGCTGGACCACCCCGATGGTGCCCCGGTGGTTTCTCGTGCCGCTCGAGTTCCAGATTTGGCGCCCGCTCGAGTTCCCGCTCGAGTTCCCGCTTTGGCACCTGCTTTGGCGCCTGCGTCAGCGTCCTCTGTGGTGCTGCAGCCGAGCGTCGCTGCTGACGCCCTTTTGAGCCAGCGACGATGGCGTGCCCATGTGCTCACTGCTGCCTACGCCCTGTCGGGTCTGGTGGGGGTGCTGATCGTGGTGACGTCGGCCCCGGTCTGGCGCAACGCCGCCCCCACCTGGCGCCTGACCATGGTGGGAATACCCCATCCCCCTGACAGCAGCGTCACCGCCGCAGTGCTGTTTGTTGGCGGCCTTGTGCTGATGTGGGTTGGTTGGGCCGGGATGGTTGGTCGTAGCGAACGACTGCCCGGCACGCCGCGCACGCGGCTGGTTGTGGCCGTTGCCGTGCTGGTGTTGTGGTGCATCCCCCCGCTGCTTGGAACCCCAATTCTCAGTAATGACGCCTACAGCTACGCCGCCCAGGGGGAGATGGCCACCCGGGGCATCGACCCCACGGCCATGGGGCCCTACGCGCTTCACCGAGGCGAGTTCCTCAACGCCGTGGATCCAATCTGGCGTGATGCAGCGGCACCCTATGGGCCGGTCGCCATCCAGTTGTCGGCGTGGGCAGCTGCTGCCACCGGTCATGTGGCCGCCCCCACGGTGTGGGTGATGCGGGGTTTGGCGGCACTTGGTGTGGCCATGACGGCGTTGGGGGTGGTGCTCATCGCCCGTCGTGAGCGGGTGCCGGCTGCGTCGGCGCTGGTGGCGGGGGTGGCTGGTCCGCTGGTACTGCTGCACATGGTGGGCGGTAGTCACAACGACTCGCTCATGATGGGCCTGATGGTCCTTGGTCTGGCGGCATTCACCGCCCACCGGAAAATCCTGTCGGTGGTGCTGGTGACGCTGGCGATCGCAGTCAAACTGCCGGCTGCTGCAGCGTTGGCGTTCATCGGGTGGAACTGGTCCACCGACCGCAACGCTCCGGTGCGCACCCGAGTGGCCGGAACGGCTCTGGTCGGGGCGGGCGCGGGCGCAATGCTGCTGCTGCTTTCTGCGGGGGCGGGCATCGGATTTGGGTGGATCACGGCGTTGTCCAGTACGGGATCAATCACCTCCACGTTCTCGGTGTCCACCAAGCTGGGGCTGGTGGCCAACGACGTGGCTGGTCTGGTCGGACTGGGAGTGTCAGAGCAGGTGTGGCTTTCGGTGTTCAGGCTGCTGGGTCTGGCTGTGGCTGGCGCGGTGTGCCTGTGGTTGCTGGTGCGCAGCCCCCGCATCGGTGTGGTGCGGGCGGTGGGCCTGGCCATGGTGGTCACGATGTTGCTGGGTCCGGTGGTGTGGCCGTGGTACCTGCCCGCCGGCCTTGCCCTGCTGGCCGCCAGTGGCCTGGGCCGTTGGCGGCCGACCTATCTGGTGCTGATCATGGCGGCGTCCACGTTCGTGTGGCCCACCAGCGTTGACCCGGTGCAGTCGATCGCCGGGGTTGGGCACATTCTGGGATTGGGCTTTTTGGCGCTCATCGCCGTGGTGGCCTTCGTCGCCCAGCGCCTGTCGCTTCGACTGGGTGCCTGGCGAGACGGGCGCACAGCCCGCCGCCAGCTCACCGTCGCCGCCCACAGCCGCTGGATCACCGGTTGACGACCCTGTCGTGCGTGCCGTCGCCAGGCCGACCATCGGTGCGGGTGCAACCAGTCAGGCAGGAGATTGACCATGTCACTTGATCGCATCGTGGTGGGCGTCGACGGCTCTGGTGGCGGATTGCACGCCCTCGGTTGGGCGGTCCCGGTGGCCCGGGCGTTGGGTGCCGAGGTGATTCTGGTGCGGTGGTACGACCCCATGGTGGAGATGATGGCCACCTCCGAGCGCATGGAGTTCGACCAGCTTCGGCAGATGGCCGAAGCCCGGTTGTCTGGGCCGTGGGCCCAACCCCTGGTGGACGCCGGCGTTGCCTACCGCCCCGTGCTGGCCGAGGGCGACGACGGTGCGGCCGCGCTCATTGGGGTGGCGCTCGACAACGAAGCCGGCCTGATCGTGATCGGCAATGTGGGGCTCACCGGATGGCGCGAGCGGATCGTTGGATCGTTTGCCGCCCGGGTGCTGCAGCTGTCGTCGGTGCCGGTCACCGTGGTGCCCCAGCCCCGTCCCTGAGGACGGGTGCCGTCGGTGAGGACGTATGCCGTCGGTGGCCCCTGGCGTCTCAGCCGTGGCGGAGGTGGTGTTCGAGCGGTTGCGAGGCCCGGGCGCGCAAGGCCAGATTTACCTCGAGTCGCTCCAGGTGCTGGGCCACAATCCGGTCACCCTGGGGTACCTCGTTGTTTTCGAAGAAGGCGAACACCAAGGCGGCTTCGGCGGGATGGTCAAGGTGACGTACGCCCTCGATCATGCGGGCGATGGAGTTCGACGGGAACAGGTCGTTGATGGTGTCCCAGTGGGTCGACACAAACCCCCATGCCCGCGGTCCCTGGGTGCGGTTGGCCATGGCCCGTCGCAGCAGGTACGGGGCGTTTTGTGACCGCACGGTGCCGTCGATGCACATGGTCAGGAGCTGGTCGATGAGGTCGGGATGGTCGAAGTCGGCAAGCGCGGTCAGATAGCGCATCTCGTCCTGGGGGGTCGCAGCGGCGGTGACCTGGGCGGCGAACGCATCAAACTCGGCGTGACCGCCGGTAGCGGCGATGATCGACACCGCCGCTGCCGCCAACGCCGGATCCACCGATGAAGGGTCGGCGAGGGCGGCGGCGTGCAGGTCGTGGGCGGCCATGCGGGCACCGGGGTCGGCCCCGATCACCCCCAATGCGCCCAGCAGCACACCGCGCAACTGGCGGGTTCGGTCGGACTCACCCGTTGTCGGGCTGGTCCCCAGCCGGGCAGCTTCGGTGTGCAGCAGCTCGCACACCAGCGATTCCCATGCCCGCCGGGCGTCGGTGTGCACCACCAGTCGGTTCATGGCGTCGAGCACGGCCACGATGCGTTGCCATACCGTGACGTCGCCTTCGTCGGCGAAACTGCCCAGCAGTTCGAGCATCGACAACACGTCGAGGCGGTCGGCCAGCACGGCAGCCCATGCGTCATCGATGATCGAGTAACGCTCGATGGCCGACAATTCCCCGCGAGCGTGGGTGACCAGTGCGGCCAGCAGATCGGGGGCGTAGGCGACCCGGTAGAAACCGGTTCCTTCGGCGTTGGCCACCACCCAGTCGGCACGCTCGACGAGTTGCACGTCGAGGCCGTCGGCTTCGACGAGGTCGTTTTCAACCGTGACCACCCCACCACCGGACTGGCTGAAGATGATGGGCACCGGCCAGGTCTGCGGTGTCTGGTCATGGCGACCGTCCTCGCCTCGATCACCGGCGTACCCGAACCGTTCCTGGCCAAAACGCAGGGTTCGCCCCTCGTTGACCAGATCCACCGTCACCAGTGGGAACCCTCCCTGCAGGATCCAGGACTCCGCCACCCGTCGCACGGGTCGCCCGGTTGCAGCCTCAAGCGCATCCCACAGGTCCGACGTGCGGGTGTTGCCGTAGGCGTGGTCGGCCAGATACTGACGAATGCCGGAACGGAACTCGTCGGGCCCGAGCCACTGCTCGAACATCCGCAGAACCGCTGCGCCCTTTTCGTAGGTGAGCACGTCGAACATGGCCTCGGCCTCGTCGGGCGACACCACCGGGAACTCGATGGGCCGGGTGCAGCGCAGGGCGTCCACGTCGAACGCTGCAGTGCGCGCCACCCCGAAGCTGGTCCAGCGGTCCCAGTCGGGCCGAAAGGCGTCGGTGGCCGCCATCTCCATGAACGTTGCGAAGGCTTCGTTCAGCCAGTTGCTTCCCACCAGTCCATGGTCACCAGATCGCCGAACCACATGTGGGCCAGCTCGTGGGCGATGACGTCGGTGACGTTTTGCAGCTCGGGCTGCGTGGCCTCATCGGGATCCACCAGCAGCAGCACCTCGCGGAACGTGACGCACCCCAGGTTTTCCATGGCCCCGAAGGCGAAGTCGGGAATGGCAATCATGTCGAGCTTGTCGCCGGGATAATCGATGGCGTAGTAGTCGGCGAAGTACGTCAGGCAGAAACTGGCCACATCGAGCCCGTAGCGGGCCAGGTGGCCCTGGCCTGGCCGGTGCACGATGCGCACCGGCACCCCGCCGGCGTCGACGGGTTCGGTGATCTCCAGCGGGCCGACCACGAACGCCACCAGATAGGTGGACATCACCATGGTGGTGGCGAACTCCACGGCCACACGGTTGCCGTCAGCTGACGTGCGGCCGATCTCGGCGGCGTTGGACACGGCCACGTGCTCGGCGGGCACCACCAGGGTGATGGCAAAGGTTGCCTTGAACGATGGTTCGTCCCAGCACGGAAACGCCCGGCGGGCGTCGGTGGCTTCGAACTGGGTGACCACCAGATGCTGCTCGGCGCCGTCGGTGTCGGTGAACGTCGATCGGTAGATGCCCCGCAACTTGCCGTCGAGCCGGCCGGCGAAACCGACGAACAACTGGTAGGCGCCGGGGGCAAGTGGGGTTTCGGTGGTGAACGACACCCGCTCGGTGTCGGGATCAGGATCGATGGTTGCGTGGTGGCGGGTCCCGTCGGATTCCTGCACCCAGGCGTCAGTCCAGATCGAGGTCGGCGGCGTTGCAGATCAGGGTGTCGGTGGCCGTGATGACGTCGAGGTCGATGGCAACTGCCCCGGTGAACGTACCGGCGTCGGCATCGGGTTCGACCGTGAGTCGGTAGTGCGAAGGCACGGCCCGGCGGTCAAGGCGGTACTGGTCGTCGTTCATGGCAGAGGATGTGTCGGTCACCCCGTCAGCGTAGGGGGTCGACACACGGGTAGCCTCGCTGCCCATGTCCACCGAGTCCACATCTGCTGCCGGTCCTCCATCAATCGACGTGCTGTGTATCGGCAACGCCATCGTGGATGTGCTGTCGCACACCGACGATGTCTTTCTGCAGCAGCGGGGTTGGTCAAGGGAACCATGAGCCTCATCGACGACGCCGTTGTCCACGACCTGTACTCGGCCATGGGCCCCGGGGTGGAGATCTCGGGCGGATCGGCTGCCAACACCGCAGCCGGCATCGCCAGCTTCGGTGGCCGGGCAGCATTCATCGGCAAGGTGGCCGCAGATCAGCTCGGTGAGGTGTTCGCCCACGACCTGCGCGCCGCTGGGGTGTCCTACGACGTCGCTCCGGCACCGGACGGTTCGCCGGCTACCGCCCGGTGCCTGGTGCTGGTCACCGACGACGCCCAGCGCACCCTCAACACCTACCTGGGGGTGTCCGCAGACATCGGCCCCGAAGACGTTGACGAGCACCTGGTGCGCTCGGCTGCGGTGGTCTACTGCGAGGGCTACCTGTGGGACCAGCCCGGGGCCAAGGCCGCCATCACCCGGGCCATGCAGATCGCCGCCGACGCCGGACGACAGGTGGCGTTCACCCTGTCGGACCCGTTCTGCGTGGAGCGCCACCGTGAAGAGTTCCTGCATCTGGTCGAGCACAGCGTGGACATCCTGTTTGCCAACGAAATTGAGATTTGCGCCCTGTACGGCACCGACAACTTCGATGAGGCGGCGGCTGCTGTGGCCGGCCACGTGAGTCTGGCGTGCCTCACCCGAAGCGAGCAGGGGTCAGTGGTGGTGTCAGGTGACGGCACCCGGGTGGCCGTGCCGGCAGCGGCGGTGGACCAGGTGGTTGACACCACCGGTGCCGGTGACCTGTTTGCCGCCGGCTACCTGTTCGGCCATACCCGGGGATTGCCCGTGGCCGAGTGTGCGACGCTTGGTTCATTGGCTGCCGCCGAGGTGATCAGCCATGTGGGGGCCCGCCCGGCGGTGGCGCTGGCGGATCTGGTGGCGGCCGGGTAGGAACGTTGGGGTGCGAGGGGAGTTCGACCGGTGAGGTTGGGCAGAGGGGGTTGGTGATGTCACGCACGATGGGAAGCCGGCGAGCAACCCTGGCCCAGCTGCGACGGCACCGGGTGCCAACGTGGTGGTCGGACGCCAAGCTCGGGATCTTCATTCACTGGACCCCGGCATCGATCCCGGGGTTCGCCCCCTGCGATGCCGAACCGGCCGAGATGATCGCCGCCGGCAACCCCGAGGCACTGGCCCATTCGCCCTACACCGAATGGTACGAGAACTCGCTTCGCTTCGAGGGCAGCCCGGTGGCGCAGTACCACCGCCGTCACTACGGCGACCGGCCCTACGCTGAATTTGCCGGGGATTTCGTCGACGCCCTGGACCTGTGGGATCCCGACGACTGGGCGGCACGTTTTGCCCGGGCCGGGGCGCGCTACGTCGTGCTGGTGGCCAAGCACCACGACGGGTTCTGCCTGTGGCCCACCGCCGTGACCAACCCCCACCGCAAGGACTGGTTCACCCAGCGCGACGTGGTCGGTGAACTGGCGCACAGCGTCCGAGCCGCCGGAATGCGCTTTGGTGTGTACTACTCCGGCGGCCTGGACTGGACCTTCGAGCAACGACCCATCGGATCATTGCCCGACATGCTGGCGTCGGTGCCGGGGTCTGACGGGTACGCCGACTACGCCGAGGCCCAGTTGCGCGAGCTGGTGGAGCGCTACCAGCCCAGCGTCCTGTGGAACGACATCGCCTGGCCCTTCGGCGGCCGCCGGCTGTGGCAGATGTTCGCCGACTATTACGCCGCCGTGCCCGAGGGTGTGATCAACGACCGCTGGATGCCCCGCAATGCGGCATGGGATCTGCTGGGCACCCGTCCGGTGGCGTCGGTGGTGAACAAGGTGGTGGCCAGGATGAGCCGTGGTGGGGGAATCATCCCGCCCAAGCCACCCCACTTCGACGTCCGAACCCCCGAGTACGTCACCTTCGACCATCTGCCCGCCGACCCGTGGGAATGCTGCCGCGGCATGGACCGGTCATTCGGGTACAACCGGGATTCGCCGCCCGAACACTTCCTGGGGCGTGACGAGTTGCTCGAGTCGTTCGTCGACGTGGTGGCCAAGGGGGGCAACCTCCTGCTGAATGTTGGCCCCAGGGGCGACGATGCCGCCATCGTGGACGACCAGCAGGTGCGTCTGGACTGGTTGGGGGCATGGCTTGAGGATTTCGGGTCTGCGGTGCGCTGCACGTCGCCATGGGTGCGCCAGCAGGGAGTGAGCCCCCAGGGACACCGGCTGCGCTACACCGCCCGGGGCGACGACGTGCACGTGATTGTGCTCGACGGTCCCACCGACCGCATCACCTTGGTGGATGTCGTTCCCGGCGTGACTGGGGCGGTTCGTGTGGTGGGTGGTGATGAACTGCCGTGGACGATCCCCGACGGTGGGAACGTCGTCGACGTCGACCTCAGCGGTCTGGACCCCGGCGTGCAGTGGCCGCTGGCGTTGACCGTCAGCGCCGCAGTGGCCCGCCCGTCGACGTCCTGACGGGCCCGGTCGGTTCGCGTCAGCCCCGGTCAGTGTGGGTCGGGTCGTGAGGGGTTGCCCACAGCCATTCTCCCCGGGGAACAATCATCGCTTGACATCGTGATAATGATCGTTATTCTTTCCCACATGGGGGAACTCGTCATTGATGCCCGTCGATGCCGTCGATGCCGTCGGCGTCGTCGTCGGCATTGCCGTACGTGGCCGGCAGCGCGATTGCCGATGACACTGCGTCCCGTCTGGTCCGCGCCGCCATCGAGGTGTTCACCGAAAAGGGCTACGACGGTGCTGGGGTGGCCGAGATCGCCCGACGCGCCGGCCTCACCACAGGCGCCATCTACTCGCGGTTTACCGGCAAGGCCGAGCTGCTGTCGGCGGCCATCGGGGCATCAGGGCTCGGTGAACTCGACCGGTTGTTCGCCCAGGAGGACTATCGGGGCCGTGTCACCGACCTTCTGGCCACGGTGGGATCGCACCTGCTGGATCCTGATCCCGGTTCCAACCGGGCGTTGCTGCTGGAAGCATTCACCGCCGCACGTCGCGACCCCGAGGTTGCGTCCGTGCTTCGCACCCATCTGGCAATGCGCGCCAATCAGCTCGCCCAGCTCATCGACCGCAGCAAGGCCGACGGCCTCGTTGACGCTGGTCTCGACACTGCCGCCGTAGTGCACTTTGCCCATGCTGTGGGCCTGGGTTTCGTGTTGTTCAGCGCTGTCGATGCCGAGCAGCCCGATCCGGCAGCGTGGGAACACCTGCTTGGTCATCTCATCGAATCGGTTGTTTCTCCCGACAACGGCGCCGCAGCCACCGACCCGCCTGTCCTTTCATCGTCCAGTCATTCCTCTGATCCCGACCACCACCTAGGAGCCAGGTCATGACCGAAACCAGCCAGTTCCGCAACGATGCCGAGATTCTCGGCCGATCCGACCTCAACGACCTCGAGGCCATCATGGAGGTGTCCAATACCGACACCACCGAACTGCTGCATTCAGTTGCCGACAACGCCAACGCCATCTTCACCTGGGATTACGAAAAGGGTGCCCGGCCGGCGCTGAACAAGCTGTACGAAAAGGCCAAGACGTCGCAGTGGAACGGCGAGACCGACCTGGACTGGTCCATCGAGGTGGACCCCACCAGGATCCTGAGCGCCATGCAGGACGGTCAGGCTGCCGCCGGCCCGCTGGCCAGCGTTGCCACCGCCCCGGGGTCACCATTTGCGAACTTCGGTGAGAAGGAATGGGAACAGCTGGGTTTGGAATCCATCAACTGGCGGCTCAGCCAGTTCATGCACGGCGAACAGGGTGCCCTGTTGTGCACGGCCAAGATCGTTGAGACCGTGCCGTGGATCGACGCCAAGTACTACGCCGCCACCCAGGTGGTCGACGAGGCCCGCCATGTTGAGGTGTTCGCCAAGTACCTCGACACCAAACTCACCGGGTACTACCCCATCAATTCCCACCTGAAGATGCTGCTCGACGACATCATCACCGACAGCCGCTGGGACATGACGTATCTGGGCATGCAGATCATGGTGGAGGGGCTGGCGCTGGCAGCCTTCGGCTTCATGCACTCGATGACCGAGGAACCGCTGTTGAAGAAGCTGCTTCGCTATGTCATGAGTGACGAGGCCCGTCACGTGGCGTTCGGTGTGCTCAGCCTCAAGGAGTACTACGCCGAGTTGTCAGACGCCGAGCTGCGCGAACGTCAGGAGTTCGCCTTCGAAGCCGCTGTGCGCATGCGCGACCGCTTCTTGCAGCAAGAGGTGTGGGATCGCATGGGCGTGGACAAAAAGAAGGTCATGAAGATGCTGCTGGAACTTCCCCCCGAGGAGCAGGTCTTCCAGCAGATGCTGTTTTCCAAGATCGTCCCCAACTGCAAGAAGCTGGGTTTGCTCGACGCATCGGGCGGATGGTTGCGCAAGCGGTTCGAGGAAATCGGTGTGATCCAGTTCGAGGACTGGGCCGACACCACCGAGGAGTTCCTCACCTTCGACGCCGTCACCACTGACCGCGCCGCTGCCGGCGCCTGATCGTGGGGTACGCCTGCTTTGACGTCGAGCACGTGGGCAAGGTCGCCCACGTGCGCCTGAAGCGTCCCGACGCCTACAACACCATGACGCGGGAGTTCTGGACCGAGCTGCCCGAGATCGTCAACGGCCTTGATGCCGCCGGCAACACCCGGGTGGTGGTGCTGTCATCGACGGGCAAGCATTTCTCGGCCGGCATGGATCTGGCGGTGTTCACTGGTGGCGGAGGGGACGCCCTCGGCGGCGGCGGAGCACGGGAAGAGGGTCGTGTGCGGGCCCGCCTGCGCCAGACAGTGCTGATGTTGCAGGACACCTTCACCGCCCTGGAACGAGCTCGCATGCCGGTACTGGCAGCGGTGCAGGGTGGCTGTATCGGGGGAGCGGTGGACATGGTGTCGGCGTGCGACATCCGGTACTGCTCGGCCGACGCCTTTTTCGTGGTGCAGGAGATCCACCTGGGCATGACGGCCGATGTGGGGACGCTGCAGCGACTGCCCAAGATCATCCCCGAGGGGGTGGCACGCGAGATGGCGTACCGGGGTCAGCGCCTCAGCGCCGAGCGGGCCCATCAGGTTGGCCTGGTCAACGAGGTGTTCGACACCCACGAGGACCTTGTCGACGGGGTCCTGGAGATTGCCGCCGAGATCGCCAGCAAGAGTCCGCTGGCGGTGTGGGGATCCAAGGAAATGATCAATTACTCCCGTGACCATTCGGTGGCCGACTCGCTGAACCACATCGCCACGTGGCAGGCGGGCATGTTCCATCCCGGTGACATGATCGAGAGTTTCTCGGCCAAGTCCGACAAGCGCGACCCGGTGTTCGAGGATCTTCCCCCCTCACCTGACACGTTCTAGTCGCCTGCTCGCCTGCTCACCATCAATTGCCGGCGGCAGCAGGATCAGCCGGATGCGGGGCGGGTCTGGCTGCGTCCCGGTCGGTGATTGACGACGCCCGGTCACCGACCGCCGAGCGGTCCATGTGCTCTCGCCACCACGCCCGTGAGGTGGCGGCCTCGATGTCCCACGCCTGATCGGTGGTGGCGGACGTGGTGCGTCGGTACAGCGCCAGCAACTGCCCAACGGCGGCCGGGTCGGCACCGGCGATGTCGCCGGCCAGCGCCACGGCGGTGGCGAGCAGTTGGTCGTGGGGGACAACAGCGTTCACCAGACCCCAGGCCAGGGCGGTGTCGGCGTCGACGTAATTGCCCGACAGGCTCATCTGCACAGCCCGGCGTTGGCCCACCGCCGCCGGCAGCAGCACCGACATGCCCCACCCCGGCATGATGCCGACCCGGGCGTGGGTGTCGGCGAACGTGGCCCGCGTGGAGGCGAGGAGCATGTCGCAGGCCAGGGCCAACTCCAGTCCACCGGTCACCGCCGGGCCGTTGATGGCACCGATGATGGGGGTGCTCACCTGGCCGAAGGGTCCGTGCTGGCCGGGCTCGGCCTGTCCGATGCGCTCGCCGGCCAGTCGAGGTGGTAGTCCAACCCGGCGCAGAATGCCGGATCTGAGCCAGTGAGCACCATGGCCCCAATGGCAGGGTCTGGTCGAAGTCGTGAACCGCGGTGACCAGACATTCGAGCAGCGCAGCGTTGATGGCGTTGCGACGCTCGGGTCGGTGCAGCGTGATGATCCCGACACCGCCGTCGATCTCGGTGAGCACCGGTGGTGGGGCGGGCGCATCGCTGGGGTCGGAGGTCGTGGCCATGGGGCGATCCTCAGTCGTCGTGGTCGAACGGCAGGTCGCCGACCGGGGGCAGGAAATCCCACGTCAGATCACCGACGGCCACCAGCGTTGAACTGATCCATCCGCCCATGGCGCCGAAGTGCTTGTCGAGCAGCGAGCCGTCGGCCAGTGTGGCCTCGACTCGTAACCTCGCACGGACCACGCTCAACGGAGTACTCCGGGGGTCCGATGATGAGCGACTGGTCACCGCCGTCGTGGCCAGCACCGCCGGTCGCCGTCCCGCGACCTGGTGCGCCATCGGGCCCGCCGCCGGATCCACCGCCGGATCCACTTCTGGGCATGGGGTAAAACGCCTCCACCGTGGGGGCCGACCGCTCCAGGTGATGCTCACCCAGCGCCGGGCTGCGAACCGGGAGCTTGGCCAGCAACCCGGGCAGATCGGGCGACTCAACCAGACGCTGGACCCGCACCACCACCTCGATTTCGATGCGAGGCGTTCGTCGAACATCTCGCCCGCGTACCAGGTGCGCCACGCCGTCTGGGCCCAGGTGGGCCAGCTCAGCGTGAGGTCGGCCTGCACCCGTGGCGGGAGTCCCTCACCGGGAAGGCTGTAGCTGGTGGCCCACGTCAGGTCACCAAGCAGGACGTCGGCGCTGAAGCGTTCCTCGAAGGCCTGGCGTTCGAGCAGTGCCGACTCCAGGGCGTCGCGCAGGGCTCCGATGGCGTCGGTGAAGACATGGTCGAGCACGTCGGCTCAGACCTGGTCAGCCATGAGAGGCCGTCACCGTGGTGGTGATGCCGCCTCGCACGTTCCATCGGGTGATGACGGTCATCGACCGCGGAGCCAGGGCCGCCACCAGGTCGTTGAGGATCACGTTGGTGACGTCCTCGTGGTGGTGGCCTTCGTCGCGGAAGCCCCACAGGTACAGCTTCAGGCTCTTGAGCTCCACGATGGAGGCTTCGGGAACATAGGTGATCTCGACGATGCCGAAGTCCGGCTGCCCGGTGACCGGGCACAGGCAGGTGAGTTCAGGTGTCTCACACAGGATCTCGTAGTCACGCCCCGGATGGGGATTGGGGATGGCAACAAGTTCCTTGGACGGGGTCGAGCCCATGAGCGCGAAGTCAGCCGCGGCCGCGGTTGGGCTTGCGCCCGTGGTTGGCCTTTGAGCTGCGGGCCTTGGTGCGGGACTTGTTGGTGCGCTTGGACATGGGCCAGAGCATACCGGTCGCCGCTCCCACGGCAGTATCCGACCTTTGGACGCCGCCGTCACCATGGCCGTTAGGCTCAGCTCAATGGAGCGCTTTGGATTCGTGGGTCTACCCAATGCCGGCAAGTCGTCGCTGTACAACGCGTTGTCGGGAGGCAGCGCTCTGGCAGCGCCGTATGCCTTTGCCACCACCGAGGCCAACGTGGGCATGGCCAAGGTCCCCGACCCCCGACTCGACGCCCTGGCCGAACTGAGCAACAGCAAGTCGGTGGTGCCAGCCAGCGTGCAGTTCGTGGACATCGGTGGTCTGGTCGAGGGCGCCAGCAAGGGCGAGGGTCTCGGCAACCGGTTTTTGGCCGACATCCGTGAAGCCGACGCTGTGGTGTACGTGTTGCGGGCCTTCGTTGACGACGACGTGCCCGGCCCCACCGACCCTGCCGACACCCTGCGGGTGCTGGAGACCGAACTCAGCCTGGCCGATCTGGAGTCGGTGGAACGCCACGCCGACCGGCGCCGCAAGCCGGCCCGCAACGATCCGGCCGTTGCCGCCGAGCTGGCCGCACTGGATGCCGCCCTGGTGGCTTTGGGTGAGGGCACTCCGGTGTACCGGGCCGGGCTGCCGGCACAGGTGCTGGAGGCGCTGGCCCCGTTTTTCCTGCTCACCAACAAGCCGGTGATCGCCGTGGTCAACGTGGGGGAGGACCAGCTCGACGACGTGGACTCGGTGGTGGCCCCGGTGCAGGCCGAGCTGGGCCAGTTCGGCGAAGCCATCGGGATGTGTGTGCAGCTCGAGGCCGAGGCCGCCCAGCTGCCGGCAGCCGACCGGGCCGAAATGCTCGATGCCCTGGGACTGGGCGAGGGGGCACTGCCCCGGTTCGTGCGGGCCGCCTACCACCTGCTTGGCCTGCGCACCTTTTTGACCACCGGGGAAAAAGAGACCCGGGCGTGGACGTTTCGGGCCGGGTCAAAGGCGCCCCGTTGTGCCGGGGTGATCCACACCGATTTCGAACGGGGTTTCATCCGGGCCGAGGTGATAGGCACCGACGAACTGCTCGAGGTGGGTTCGTGGTCCAAGGCCCGTGACGTCGGCAAGCTCCGGGTCGAGGGCAAGGACTACGAAGTGGCCGACGGCGACGTGCTCGAGATCCGGTTCAACGTCTGAGGATGCGTCGATGGCCTGGCTGGTGCACGACAACAAGGTGCTGGCCAGCCTGGAGATCGCCGACACCGCCGTGCGACGAGGGCGCGGGTTGCTGGGCCGCGACGGCATCGAGGGGGCGATCTGGTTGCCTGGCACCCGGTCGGTCCACACCATCGGGATGCGGTTTGCCATCGACGTCGCCTTTTGCGATGGCGACCTCACCGTTGTGCGGGTGGTGACGTTGCGCCCCAATCGGGTGACTCGTCCGATGCTCCGGTGTCGTTCGGCGGTGGAAACGTCAGCTGGCATGTTCGCCCGGTGGGGCATCGGCCCCGGCGCAGCGCTGGAGATGCGTGGTGACTGATCCCGGGGTCCAGGCGGCGCCCACCCGCGCCGGGGTTGGTGGGGCGCTGGTGCTGGTTGCCACCCCCATCGGGAACATGGGTGACCTGGCACCGCGTGCGGTGCGCGCTCTGGCCGAGGCCGACGTGGTGGCGTGCGAGGACACACGGCGCACCGGGAGGTTGTTGGCTGCGGTGGGGGTCACGGCACAGCGGCTGATGGTGGTCAACGACCACACCGAAGCCGAGGCCGCGGTGCGATTGGTGGAGGCGGTGGGACGCGGCGAGCGGGTGGCGCTGGTGACCGACGCTGGCATGCCCGGCATCGCCGACCCCGGCGAACGCCTGGTGGCGGCCATGGTGGCTGCCGGCCTCAGCGTCGAGATCATTCCCGGCCCCAGTTCGCCGCTGGCAGGTCTGGTGCTCAGCGGCTTTTCCACGGCCAGGTTCGTGATGGAGGGTTTCCTTCCGCGGCGTGGGGCCGAGCGTGTCCAGCGACTCGCCACGGTGGCCGGCGAGCGCCGCACTGTGGTGCTGCTGGAGGCTCCACACCGACTGGTGCGGACCGTGACCGACCTTGCCGCAGTCTGCGATGACGGGCGTCGTGTGGCGCTGTGCCGGGAACTCACCAAACTGCATGAGCAGGTATGGCGAGGCACCCTGGCCGAGGCGGTGGATTACTGCGCTGAGGTGACCCCGCGCGGTGAGTACGTGGTGGTGGTCGACGGTGCTGCGGCTCCGGCTCCGGCCACCGACGACGAGTTGCGTGCTGCGGTGCGTCGGGCGATGGGGCAGGGGTCGTCCACTCGTGACGCTTCAGACGAGGTGGCGGCCGCCGCCGGGGTGTCGCGACGAAGGGTGTACGAGCTCGCCGTCAGTGACTCCGCCCCAGATGAGGGTGATGGTGGTGTCGATGGTCAGCCCTGACCTGCCCGTCTACGACCCTGACCTGCCCGATCACGACCCTGCTCTGCCCGATCACGACCTTGCGCCCCGTGGTCTGTCGGCGTCCCCACGTGACGACCGCACCGACCACCTGAGCGACGTGTACGACCCGGCCACGTTGGCAGCCATCGATGCGGGGGTGGCGACCGGTGGTGGGTTGGACCAGCGGCACCGGCAGGCGCTCGGCAGCCCAGCGGAGTCCGGTCGTGGTGACGGGCGAGTCAACGGGAGCACTGAGGAGTGTCGCCCCGGAGCGAGTCGCCCTGCACCCGGCTCAACGGCGACAGACACCGCACGCACCGGTCGCAGGGGCATGGGGGCGGTGTCGCTGGCCGGTGCGCTGTGGCTCGGGGCATTGACCGGACTGGGTGAGGCGTTCGGCGATGAGGACCTCCAGCCCCATGTGGGGTGGTGGGTGCCGGCAGCCACCGACCCTGGGACCGAGGCCGTCAGTGTCCACCTCGTACCTGGTGCGCCGGCGGCCAGCCATGTGGTGGTCCGGCAGTGGCTGTTGGCTGGCCACTGACGACCCACAGGGTCGACGGTCGGCGGCGCCGCTGTCGACGCAGTTGACGCTCGGGTGCGAACCGATGCGTCCGGTGGTACCGGGCCATCGGTAGTGTGACCGTTGTGCCGCCGTTCTACGTGACAACGCCCATCTACTACGTGAACGACGTTCCCCACATCGGGCACGCCTACACCACCGTGACTGCCGATGCCCTGGCCCGGTGGCACCGGCTCAACGGTGACCCCACATTTTTTCTCACCGGGACCGACGAGCACGGCCTCAAGGTGATGCGGGCCGCCGAGGCCAACGGGTGCAGTCCGCAGGATTGGGCTGATCGCACCTCGGCGAGGTTCCGGGAGGCCTGGGATCTGCTCGACATCTCCTACGACGACTACATCCGCACGACCGAACCGCGCCACGAGCAAGCCGTTCAGCACCTGCTGCAGCGCGTCTTCGACAACGGCCACATCTACAAAGACACCTACTCGGGCTTGTACTGCGTGGCGTGTGAGGCGTACTACGCAGCCGCTGACCTCACCGACGGCGACCTGTGCCCCACCCACAACAAGCCTGTGGAACACCTCGAAGAGGAGAACTGGTTCTTCCGGCTGTCGGCGTTCGCCGAGCCCCTGATGCAGTGGTACGAAGCCAATCCCACAGCCGTTGCGCCAGCGGGAAAGCGCAACGAGGCTCTGGGAATCATCCGGCAGGGTCTCGACGATGTCTCCATCTCGCGCACCTCCATCGACTGGGGTGTGCCGGTGCCGTGGGATCCGGGGCACGTCTTTTACGTCTGGTACGACGCCCTCATCAACTACGCCACCGCCGTGGGGTACGGCTCGGATCGTGAACGTTTCGACACCTGGTGGCCGCACGTCCACCACATCATCGGCAAGGACATCCTGCGCTTTCATTGTGTGTACTGGCCCGCCATGCTGCTGGCCGCCGGTGAGGAGCCACCGGCCAACATCAACGTGCACGGCTACTTGCTGGTGGGCGGCGAGAAGATGTCCAAGACGTCGCTGAACCAGATCTTCCCCGCCGACCTGGTGGAGGTGTTCGGGGTGGATGGCTACCGCCACCATTTCCTGCGCGACCAGTCGTTCGGGCCCGATGGCGACTTCTCGTTCGAGGGCATGGTGGGCCGGTACAACACCGACCTGGCCAACAATCTGGGCAACCTGCTGAGCAGGGTGTCCACGGTGGTGGCAAAAAAGTGTGGGGGATCGGACCCGCCCCCGACCCCAACAGCCCGCTGGCGACCGTGGCCGCCAAGGTGGCGGCCGACACCGCCCGGCACTGGGAGGCGGTGGCGCCGTCGCAGGCGCTGGAGGCCACCTGAGCCTGGTGCGCGAGGCCAACGCCCATCTCGAGGACAACGAGCCGTGGAAGATGGAGCCGGGGCCGGCAGTCGATGCTGTGCTTGGCGACGCCCTCGAGGTCCTGCGCATCGTGTCGGTGCTGGCCAGCCCGGCCATGCCCACGGCGTGTGCCGAGGTGTGGAGCCGCATCGGCCTGCCCGGCACGCCCACCGATCAGCTGTTGCCGGCCGCCGCCAGTTGGGGCGGCTACCCCGGGGCCCTGCCGGTGCGAAAGGGCGACCCGTTGTTCCCCCGCCTGAGCGTCGATGGCTGACGACCCTGCACCACAGGGCGCCCCCGTCGGGCAGCGTTGGGTGGACAGTCACTGCCATCTCGACCCCGATGGGGACGTGGGCGCCGTGGTGGCCGAAGCTCGGGCCGCCGGGGTCACCCGGATGGTGAATGTGGGCACCGATGTTGCGTCGTCACAGGCGGCCATCGCGGTGGCCGCTGCCAACCCCGGTGTGTGGGCGACCGCTGGGGTGCACCCCCACGACGCCTCCGGCGGCATCGAGGGGCTCGAAGGCCTGCTCAGTGCCCCCAAGGTGGTGGCCGTGGGGGAGTGCGGGCTGGACTACCACTACGACCATTCCCCTCGCCACGACCAGCGTCAGGTATTCGCCGCCCAGATTGCGCTGGCCCATGCCAGGCGACTCCCGCTGGTGATCCATACCCGTGAAGCATGGGACGACACGTTCGACGTGCTGGTGTCCGAGGGGGTTCCCGACGTGGTGATCATGCACTGCTTCACCGGAGGACCCGTCGAGGCGCGCCGATCGCTGGATCTGGGCGCCTACCTGTCATTTAGCGGCATCGTCACGTTTCCCGGGGCTCCCGAGGTTCGTGAGGCTGCGGCCCTGTGCCCCGCCGACAGGATCCTTGTCGAGACCGACAGCCCGTACCTGGCTCCGGTGCCCAACCGGGGCCGGTCCAACCGTCCGGCCTGGGTGGGGTTGGTTGGCGCCGTGGTCGCCGACGTTCGCACGGTGCCGACTGCTGAGGTTGCCGCCCTCACCTGTGCCAACGCCATTGAGGCGTTCGGTCTCACTGGCGGCGAAGCGCCCTGATGGGGCGTCCCGTTGTATGTCAGACGGATTGCGATAGTTGCGAAATGATTACGAACGGCGCTATATTTCGTGTCCATGCGGGCGGAGAACCCGGAGTCCACGCAGTCGCGTGCCTCCTTTGGGACAGACCAGCGGCCCTCGGGTCGCCCAGCGGTTCGGCACAGCCGACCAGTGCTGGTGGCCCTGACCCTGGCCGTGGTGATGATCCCGGTCCTGGTGGCCGTGTTGATCCCGGCGCTGGCCGTCGGGACCCCCGATGCCAGTCGCACCGGCCCAGCCCCGTTGGCCACCAGCATGGTCAACACGGTGGTGGAGTTGGCTGCTGCCGAGCAGCGGGTGGCACCGTCCACCTCAGGGTCGGTCACCTCGACCCCAACCACCGTTGCACCCCCCACCACCGAGGCTCCGGCGACCACCGCGCCGCCCACCACCGAGGCTCCGCCAACCACCGTGGTCGTCACCGCCCCGCCGACAACGGCGGCACCTCCGCCCCCACCGCCTCCACCTCCGCCTCCCCTCCGCCCCCGAGCCGCGTGCAGACCGCGCCGGGGATCCCCGCCGATTCGTACTGGGATCGCATGGCGCAATGCGAGACCGCCGGCAACTGGGCCCACTACCCCAACGGCACCTACACCGGTGGACTGGGCATCTACAACCAGACCTGGCTGGCGTGGGGCGGCGGCGAGTTCGCCCCCAAGGCCGGACAGGCCACCAAGGCCCAGCAGATCATCGTGGCCAACCGCATCGCCGTGACCGGCCACAACGGACTGGGCCCGGTCGGGTTCTCAGCCTGGGGTTGCATGCGCACCGTCGGAGCGCCCTGATCGGATGCCCGGTGGGGCAGGGGACGCCGTGACGCTCACCCGCACCCGCATCAACGAACTTCTTGGCGCCCATGGCATTGAGCCGCACCGTGGTCTGGGACAGAATTTCGTCGCCGACCCCAACACCGTGCGACGGATCGCACGGCTGGCTGGTGTGGGGCCAGGCGACCAGGTGGTGGAGATCGGCCCGGGGCTGGGCTCACTCACCCTGGCGTTGAGCGACACTGGCGCCCGGATTGTTGCCGTGGAGGCCGACACCCGCCTGCTGGCAGTGCTGGCCGAGGTGGTGGACGGTCGTGACGTCACCGTGGTGTCGGCTGACGCCCTGGAGGTGGACTGGAAGCCGGTGCTGGCATCTGCGCCCATCTGGAAGCTGGTCGCCAACCTGCCCTACAACGTGGCGGCAACCATCGTGCTGCACCTGCTCGACGAGGTGCCGGCCATCGACTCCATGCTGGTGATGGTGCAGCGTGAGGTGGGCGAACGTCTGGCGGCCGGGCCGGGATCGAAGGTGTACGGCATTCCGTCGGTGAAGCTGTCGTACTGGGCGACGGCCTCGGTGGTCAGCCGGGTCCCCGCATCGGTGTTCATCCCCCAACCCCGAGTCGAGTCTGTGCTGGTGTCGGTGCAGCGCCGCCCCGAACCGGCCACTTCTGCCGACCCCGTCCGGCTGTTTTCCCTGGTGCGCACCGCATTTGGCCAACGGCGCAAGATGCTGCGGCGGTCGCTGGCCAGCGTCGTCGACGCTGCCACCTTCGCCGCTGCCGGCATCGACCCCTCCCAGCGCCCCGAGGAACTCGACGTGGTGGCCTGGGGCCGTCTCGCCGACGCCGTCGACGCTTCCGGCGCGCCGACGCTGTAGGTTCGCCACCGTGGTGACGCTGACTGCCCCTGCCAAGGTGACGCTGTCATTGCGCGTGGTGGGGGTGCGACCCGACGGCTATCACCTGATCGATGCCGAGATGGTGACGGTGGACCTGTTCGACACCCTCGAGGTGGTCGAACACGACGACCCGGGCAGGGCTTCCACCGTCGAGGTGGTTGACGCTGTGAGCGCCGGTGACGTGGCGATGTCGGCGATACCTGCAGGACCCGACAACCTGGTGGTGGCGGCGTTGGGCCTTGCCGGGCGGAGTGCCTCGGTACGCCTGCACAAGCGGATCCCCGCCGGGGCGGGCCTGGGAGGAGGTTCTGCTGACGCCGCAGCCATCCTGCGCTGGTCAGGCAGCGACCGACCCCGACGCCACCGTCACCATCGGCGCCGACGTTCCTTTTTGTGTCGTTGGGGGCGGGCCCGGGTGTCGGGAGTGGGCGAGGTGATCGAACCGCTGGGTCACGTGGCCGGGATGCTCACGCTGGCCACGCCACCGTTCGGGTGTTCGACGCCTGCGGTGTACGCCGCCTGGGACCGCCTGGGTGGGCCGGTGGCCGACGGCCCCAACGATCTCGAGGCAGCGGCCCTGGCCGTCGAACCCCGGCTGATGCAATGGCGTGACGACCTTGCGACCGCAACCGGCTGTGAGCCCGTGCTGGCCGGAAGCGGGTCAACGTGGTTCGTGCACGGTGCCCACCCCGGGCCTGGGCGCCAGGTGGTGCACATGGTTCCCGCCGGGTGGAAGGCGCCGGGAGCCAGTCAGTAGGGCGGTCGGTCACCGGCTGGGCACCAGCGGATAGCCGACACATCCCCACGCAGCACAAAATCCACCGGCCGGAGCAGGCGTTGGTCTGCCGCAGACCGGGGGTAGACGTGAACCGGGGTGCCGGCGCGGACGCCGGCGACGGAGCGAGTGGCTACTTGCCCATTGCGCGGCGTTGGAAACGGGTACGGCGCAGCATCTTGCGGTGCTTCTTCTTCCGCATGCGCTTGCGGCGCTTCTTGATCAGCGATCCCATGAGGTGGTCACCCTACCCACACCACCCCGGTCGGTGCGAAACGGGGTCCACACCGACCGGGGAGGTGGTTCGGGGGAGAGGACTCGAACCCCTACGTCGAGGACCAAAACCTCGCATGCTGCCGATTACATCACCCCCGACAGACAGCCCACCCTAGTTGTGTGGGCGGGGTCCGATCGTGGTCGGCGCGTTGGGGTCGTCGGCGCGATAGAACAGACCCATGGGCACACCTGCATTGTCGGCCATCGTGCTGGCCGCCGGCGAAGGCACCCGGATGCGGTCGCGCCGCCCCAAGCCACTGCACTTGCTGTGCGGCCGGGCCATGCTGCTGTACGTGCTCGATGCGCTGGGCGACTGCGACACCCGCCGGGCGGTGATCGTGGTGGGCCACGGTGCCGAACGGGTGACCAAAAAGCTGCAGGAAAACGTGTCGGCGGTGGACCTCGACTTCGTTGAGCAGCACGTTCAGCGAGGCACCGGAGACGCTGTCAGCGTCGGACTCACCGCCTTTGCCGACCACGAACTCGACGGCGACGGCGACGTGTTGGTGCTGCCCGGCGACACCCCGCTGTTGCGGCCGGAAACCATCGCTGCGTTGGTGGCCGAGCACCGCAGTTCGGGTGCAGCGTGCACGGTGCTCACCGCGGTCATGGACGACCCCACGGGCTACGGGCGTGTGGTGAGGGCGGCCGACGGGTCGGTGCACAGCATCGTGGAGCACGCCGACGCCACCGCCGAACAGCTGGGCATCGCCGAGGTCAACACCTCGATCTACTGCCTGCGTGTGTCGGAGCTGGCTCCCGCCCTGCGCCGTCTGGAGCCGCAAAATGCCCAGGGGGAGTACTACCTCACCGACGTGGTCGAGGTGCTGTCGTCGGCGGGGTACCGGGTGGCCGCCGTGACCGTCGATGACCCCGGTGAAACCCAGGGCGTCAACGACCGGTACCAACTGGCGGTGGCCGAAGCCGAGCTGCGACGGCGGACCAACGACGCCTGGATGCGCCGTGGGGTCACCATGGTGGATCCCCTGCGGACCTACGTGGACACCACCGTGGAGCTGGCCAGTGACGTCACGCTGTTTCCCGGGACGATCCTGCAGGGCGCCTGCACGGTGGGCGCCGGCAGTGAGCTGGGACCCGACACCAGGCTGGTGGACTGTTCGGTGGGTGCCAACGCCAGCATCTCGTACACCAACGGCACCGAGGCCACCGTCGGTGACGACTGTGTGGTGGGCCCCTACGCCGTGCTGGCGCCGGGATGCGAACTCGCCGCCGGAACCCGGACCGGGCCGTTCGCCACTGTCCCCGGCGATGGCGCCCTCTGATGGCGCCCGACGATGGCGACCTCTGATGGCGCCCGGTGATCGTGTCTGGTGATCGTGCCCGTCGGCCCGTGTCACACTGTTTGGTGTCGTTCGTGAGTCATCCGGGAAGGTAGTGATGGAACTCATCAGCAAAAAGCGTCTGCATCTGGTGTCGGGGCGGGCCAACCTGCCGCTGGCCCAGGAGATCGCCGAGCGGCTCGGCGAGCCGCTGGGTGACGCCAACAACGCCGAGTTCGCCAACGGTGAGCTGCATTGCCGTTTCGGCGAGTCGGTGCGCGGTACCGATGTGTTCATCATCCAGAGCCACGGGTCGTCCGAGACGATGTCGGTCAACGACGCCGTGATGGAGCAGCTCATCATGGTTGACGCTGCCAAGAGGGCCTCGGCCAAGCGCATCACCGCCGTCTGCCCGTTTTTTGGGTACGCCCGACAGGACCGCAAGTCCGAAGGGCGCGAGCCCATCACGGCCAAGCTCATCGCCGACATGTTCGCTGCCGCCGGTGCCGACCGCCTCATCAGCGTCGACCTGCACTCCGGCCAGATCCAGGGCTTTTTCGATGGCCCGGTGGACCACCTCACGGCCATGCCCGTTCTCGTCAGCCGATTGGCCGAGATGGGTGGCGACCTGGTCGTGGTGTCGCCCGACGCCGGACGGGTCAAGGTTGCCGAGCGTTACGCCAACCTGCTGCATGCCGATCTGGCCATCGTGCACAAGCGCAGGGTCAAGGGCGTGCGCAACTCCGTCGAGGCCCTCGACGTGGTCGGTGACGTGGATGGCAGAGTCTGCGTGCTCATCGACGACATGATCGACACCGCTGGCACCATCGTGGCCGCCGCCGACCAGTTGCGGGCCAAGGGCGCCGTTGAGGTCTACGCCGCCTGTACCCATGGGGTGTTTTCGGGACCGGCCATCGACCGGATCAAGAATTCATCCATTTCCAGGCTGCTGGTCACCAATACCCTTCCCATTCCCACCGATGGTCTCGCCGACAAGCTCGAGGTGCTGTCGGTGGCCAGCGTGGTGGCCGACGCCATCGACGCTGTGTTCGAGGACACGTCGGTGAGTGAGATCTTTGGTGGAGCCAACCAGAGCTAGCGCTTTTTCCGACCGCAGCTGCATCGGTGTGTGGCCGTCGGCTTTCCACGACCGGTGTCGCCCCGGTAGGATCGTCATTCGGCCCGATCAGGGTCCCGCATCGCCCATTGGTCCCCGCAGGGACCCCACCAGGAGTGTCCTGAAGTGAACGCCACCGAGATCACCCTTACGGTCAGCACCGGCCGCGACATCGGCACCGGCCCCTCGCGCCGGATGCGCGAAGACGGCGACGTCCCGGCGGTGGTGTACGGCCTTGGTGTCGACCCCATGGCGGTCACGGTGCCCAAGCGGGAACTGCGCCGGGCGCTGTCCACCGATGCCGGCCAGAACGCCCTCATCCAGCTCGACATCGACGGCAAAGGCGCCCTGTGCATCGTCACCGAACTGCAGCGGCATCGGGTGCGGCGTGACGTGATCCACGTCGATTTCCTGCGCATCGACCCCGACAAGCCCCTCACCGTGGACGTGCCGGTGGTGTTGCATGGTCGGGCCGAGAAGCTGGAGCTGATGAAGGGCATGGTCGACCAGCTCATGTACACGCTGTCGGTGCAGGCCCCCCCGGGGTCCATCCCCAACCAGCTCGACGGGGACATCTCGCATCTCGAGATCGGCACCAGCCTCACCGTCAGTGAGATCGCCCTTCCCGCCGGTGTGTCCACCATGGTGGATCCCGACGAGCCTGTCGCCATGGGCAGCCCCACCCGCTCCACCATCATCCAGCAGCAGGAGGAGGCCCGTGCCGCCCGTATCGCTGCTGGTGAGGCCACCGAAGAGGATCTGGCCTTCGTGGCCGGTGAAGCCGATGGCTCCGGTGGTGGCGACAGCTCTGCCGACTGAGTCGGGCTGACATGGCCCTGTCCCGTGGCAGGGGGCGCGAACGTCGGGGCACCCCTGCAGACCTGATGGTCGTGGGCCTTGGCAATCCGGGACCCAAATACGAACACACCCGCCACAACGTTGGCTTCGACACCGTCGAACTGCTGGCGTCGCGTCATGGATCGCAGCTCAAGGGCGTCAAGGGCATTGCGGCGTTGGCGTGCGAGGTGCGCATCGGGTCGGCCCGGGTTGTGCTGGTCGAACCCACCACGTTCATGAACGAGTCCGGTCAGGGTGTGGGCCCGCTCCTTGGACGCCACGGCATCGACGACCCCGCCCAACTGGTGGTGGTGCACGACGAACTCGACCTGCCGCCCGGCCGCATGAAGGTGAAGGTGGGCGGAGGACTGGCTGGCCACAACGGGTTGCGCTCGATCAAGGCCCACTGTCACACCACCGACTTCGTGCGGGTGCGCATCGGGGTGGGCAAACCCCCCGACCCCGAGCGCGGCGCCGATCACGTCCTGCGCAAGGTGCCGGCCGCTGAGCGGTCGATCCTTGATGCCGTCGTCCAGCACGCTGCCGATGCGGTGGAATGCATCGCCGTCGATGGAGTGGACGCCGCCATGGAACGGTTCAACGGGATCGTTGTGCAGTGACCCAGGTTTCTGGCACCGGCCATCGCGCCGACACCACATCGCAGTTGCGCCGACTGGTTCGCATCATTGATGACGACTCCGGCATGGTCGAGGTCCTGGGTTCGCGCACCGCCACGTTGGTGGTCCCCGAAGCGGCCAGGGCCGTCACTGTCGCCCGGCTGGTTCATTCAACCCAGCGGTGTCCGTTGGTGGTTGGCGTACCCACCACCGCCGAGGCCGAGAGACTCGCTGCCGACCTGTCGGTGTGGCTCGGTGCCGATGCCGTCGAGTTGTTCTCGGCGTGGGAGACCCTGCCGTTTGAGCGCATGAGCCCCAGCGTCGAGGCCATGGGCCGACGCCTGCGTACCCTCTGGCGACTTGGGCTTTCTGCCGGAGACCCCGGCCTGCGTCAGGGTCCACCGGCGGTGGTGGTGGCTCCGGTGCGCCCTGGTGCAGCGCCTCGATCCGGCAGCCGGAGATGCCGGGCCGGTGGTGGTGGGCGTGGGAGACCGGGTCGACCCCACCGAACTGGTCGAGCAACTGGTGGGCATGGGGTACCGCCGTGAGTACCAGGTCGAGCACCGTGGCGAGGTGGCGGTGCGGGGCTCGATCGTGGACGTGTTTGCGTCCACCGCCGACGTTCCGGTGCGCATCGACTTGTGGGGCGACGATGTCGACCGACTGACCGAGTTCTCGGTCGCCGACCAGCGGGCCACCATCGACGTGGCTGAGATCGAGATGTTCGCCTGCCGCGAACTGCTGCCCGACGACCGCGTCCGTCAGCGGGCCGGCGAACTCATCGCCGAGCAACCGTGGGGAGCCGAGCACTGGGAACGTCTTGCCGAGGGGCAGATGTTCGACGGCATGGAGTCGTGGTTGCCGTGGCTTGCCGACGGTGAGTCGATGCTGAGCGACCTGCTGGGCCCCGACGCGCTGGTGCTGCTGGTTGAACCCCGCCGCATGCGTGACCGGGCCGCCGACCTGCTGGCCGAGGAGGCCGACCTGGCTTCCTCCCTGGCGGCCACCTGGGGCGCTGACACCGTTGCTGCGGCCGCCGGCGAGGACACCGTGTTCCCTCGGCTGTATCTGCCGTTTGATCGCCTGCTGGAGCACACCAGTGCCCCCATGTGGCAGCTGCCGGCGTCGGCGCCGTCGCCTGACACGCCGTCGGTGGCTGCCATCGGGTGGCTGGCCGTGCATGGTGACCCCGGGGCATTGCTCAATCAGGTCCGGCAGCTGGCCGCCGATGGGATGCGGGTGGTGGTGACCGCAGATGGAGCCGGCTCAGCCATGCGTCTGGTGGAACTGCTGGCCGCAGCCGGGATTGCCGCCTACCTCGACACCGAGGGAGCCGCCGACCTCACCGTGCCCGGGGTGTGGGTGGTGGTGGCCCAGATGGATCGGGGCGTGGTCCTCACCGAGGCACGTTTGGCGGTGCTCACCGAGGGCGAGATCACTGGTCGGCGCCGTACCCACCGGCGGGCCCGGCCCCGCAACCGTCGCGGCAGCGGTGTGGCGGTGTTCGACGACCTGGCCCCGGGTGCGCACGTGGTGCACGCCCAGCACGGCGTTGCCCGCTACGCCGGCATGGTGACACGAGCCATCGGGGGGTGGAGCGCGACTACCTGCTGCTGGAATACCGGGGCAACGACCGGTTGTACGTTCCGACCGACCAGGTCGATCAGGTCCGTCCCCACAGCAGCGGCGAGACCCCCACGCTGTCCAAGCTGGGCGGCGGTGACTGGCAGCGGGCCAAGGCCAAGGTGCGCACCGAGGTCACTGCCATCGCCCAGGAACTGGTGGTGCTCTACCAGCGACGGATGCACGCCGAGGGGCATGCCTTCGCCCCCGACACCCCGTGGCAGGCCGAGTTCGAAGAGTCGTTCCCGTTCACCGAGACCCCCGACCAGCTGGTGGCCATCGAGGCGGTCAAGGCCGACATGGAACAACCCCACCCCATGGACCGGCTGGTGTGCGGCGACGTGGGGTTTGGCAAGACCGAGGTGGCGCTGCGGGCGGCGTTCAAGTGCGTGCAGGACGGAATGCAGGCGGCAGTGCTGGTGCCGACCACGCTGCTTGCCCAGCAGCACCACCAGACATTTGCCGATCGCTTTGCCGGCTACCCGGTGCGCGTGGAGGTGCTGAGCCGGTTCCTCACCACAGCACAGGCCCGCGAGGTCATGGCCGGCCTGGCGTCGGGTGCCATCGACGTTGTGGTGGGCACCCACCGGCTGCTCGCCACCGAGATCCAGTTCAAGAACCTGGGGCTGTTGGTGGTCGACGAGGAGCAGCGGTTCGGGGTGTCGCACAAAGAGCGCATCAAGCACCTGCGCCACAACGTGGACGTCCTCACCCTCACCGCCACGCCCATCCCCCGGACCCTCGAGATGGGCCTCACCGGGATCCGCGACCTCACCTTGTTGCAGACCCCACCCACCGACCGGCAGCCCATCTTGACCTACGTGGGGGAGTACGACGAGCGGGCGGTGGCCGAGTCCATCCGGCGTGAGTTGCTGCGCGAGGGGCAGGTGTTTTTCGTTCACAACCGCGTCGCCGACATCGATCGGGTGGCCACCAACCTGCGCAACCTGGTTCCCGAGGCCCGCGTGGCTGTCGCCCATGGGCAGATGGACGAAGGCTCGCTGGAGCAGGTGGTGATGGATTTCTGGGAGGGCCACTTCGACGTGCTGGTGTGCACCACCATCATCGAATCGGGCATCGACATGCCCACGGTGAACACGCTGGTGGTGGACCGGGCCGATCTGCTGGGCCTCGGCCAGCTCCACCAGCTGCGTGGACGGGTGGGTCGGGCCGGTCAGCGGGCCTACGCCTACCTGTTCCACCCCGCCGACCGGGTGCTCACCGAAGAGGCCTACGAACGGCTCAAGACCATTGGTGAGGCCACCGAACTGGGATCGGGGTTCCGCATCGCCATGCGGGATCTTGAAATCCGCGGTGCCGGCAATCTTTTGGGTACCGGGCAGTCCGGACACATCGCCGCGGTGGGGTACGACCTGTACTGCGAGATGGTGAGCGAGGCAGTGGCCGAGCTGCGCGGGGACACTCCCGAGGTCGCTCCCGAGGTGGCCGTCGAGATCCCGGTGGCCGCCAGCCTGCCCACGTCCTACGTCGAGCGTGAGGACCTGCGGCTGGAGGCCTATCGGCGTCTGGCCACGGTCACCACAGCCGACGAGGTGGACGACATCGAACGTGAATGGGTGGACCGGTACGGACCAGTGCCCGACCCCGCCGCCACTCTGCTGGCCATGGGGCGGTTGCGGGCTGCGGCCCATCGCACCGGCGTCACTGAGGTGGCCGTCACCCGTTCCGAGGGCATCGGTGGACCCCGGTGGATGGCCCGGCTCGAGCCGGTCACCCTGCGGGCGTCAAAACAGGCCCGACTCGAGCGGCTGTACCGCAATGCGTCGTGGCGTCAGCCAACGTCGCAGCTGTTGGTGCCGGTCACGTCGCCACAGGTCGCACCCGACGAGCTGCTGGCCATCATGGCCGACCTGCTCGACGACGTACCCACGGTGGTTGTGGGCGGGGGACCGGCAGATGGGTGACCTGGGCGGCAGGGGCGGCAGGGGCGGCAGGGGCGACTGGCGGGTGGCCAGAGGTCTTCGTAGGCTCGGGGTCCTGTGACCAGTGACGTTGACAGCCCATCCCGCCATGCCCGTTCCCGATCGGCCACTGTGCAGTTGGCTGTCGTGCTGGCCGTGGCAGCCCTGCTCACTGCCGGCTGTGCCTACGGTGGCACCCCGTTGTCCACCGGGGCCCTCTGATGTCGCCGGCACCACGGTGTCGGTATCGGAACTGACCAGCGAACTGGACTACCTGGCTGCCAACCCGGCCGTGGCCCAGAGCCTGATCGGCGTGGACACCTCAGCCATCAACGCTGGGGGTCCCGAGTCGGGTCCCGCACGCATGCAGGCCAGCGTGGCCGTGCTCAACGTTCACGTGTTCGCCGCCTTGTTGGGTGAAGCAGCCGCCAACGAAGGGGTGGAGCCCGACGCCGACGACCTGAGAACGGCGAACGATGCGGTCGGTCGGTTGGCAAGCCAGGCGCCGGGCATGCCCGTCCAGCTCAACGAGGCATTGCTGCGGTTGGTGTCGCTGCAGGCAGCTCTGGGTCGTTCCTTCAGCGACGCCATCGTGGAACCCACCGAGGCCGAGATTCGCGCCGCCTACGACGAGGTGATCGGCGATGGCAGCGACTTCACCGACTACCGCTGCTCCAGTCACATCCTTTTGTCGTTTGGCGACGGTGCCCCCGGTTCGACGGCCGAGCCCACCGACGACGAGGTCGCCGCCGCACTGGCAAGTGCCACCGCCGTGCAGGAGCGCCTGGACGCCGGAGAGGTGTTTGAGACGGTGGCCGGCGAGGTGTCTGACGACACCGGCAGCGCCGCTCGGGGCGGGGACCTGGGCTGCAACCAGAGCGGCACCTTCGTGCCCGAATTCGAGGCAGCGCTGGCGGCGTTGTCGCCCGGCGAGGTGAGTGCCCCGGTGCGCACCCAGTTCGGTTTCCACCTCATCCGTCTGGACTCGGTGGGTCCGCCGGCGTTCGAGGATGTTGAGGCCGAGATCGCAGCCCAGCTGCTTGAGCAGCGTGGCGACCCGCAGGAGGCGCTGCTGGTTCTGGTCACCGCGGTTGCCGCCGACGTTGACGTGGTGGTCAATCCCCGGTTCGGTGCGTGGTCACTCGAGCAGCTGGCCGTGGTGGCACCGCCCGGGGCCGCACCCGCCCCATCGGTCACGATGCCCGGGATGCAGGTCCCGACTCTCGAGGGCGACGGCTTCACCGGACCGTGACCCACGTCCAGTCGTCCACCCCACCGTCACAGGGCTCACTGCCCACGGTGGTGGTTGTGGGTCTGGGCCCTGCGGGTAGCGACCTGCTGACCGTGGCCACCCTCGAGGCCATCGAAGCCCACCCGGTGAGGTTTGTACGCACCGTGCGACACCCCAGCGCGTCGGTGGTGGCCGGTGCCGAGTCGTTCGACGGGGTGTACGACGACGCCGACACCATGGACGAGGTGTACACCACCATCGCTGGACGCCTGGTCGAGGCGGCCAGGCTGCACGGAACCGTGGTCTACGCCGTTCCCGGGTCGCCGGTGGTGGCTGAACACACCGTGGAGTTGCTGCTGGCTGACGCGTCGGTGTCGGTGCAGCTGGTCCCGGCCCTGTCGTTCGTGGACCTGGCGTGGGTGCGACTGGGTATCGACCCGGTGGCCACCGGGGCCCGAATCGTGGATGGTCACCGCTTCGACGTGGAGGCCGCTGGCACCACCGGTGCGTTGCTGGTGGCACAGTGCGACCGGCTCGAGGTGCTCGAGTCAGTGAAGCTGGCGGTGGGCGACGCGCTGGAGTCAGCCGGCATCGACGACGCTGATGCGCCCGACCTGGTGGTGCTGCAGCAGTTGGGTGGGCCCGACGAGCAGGTGGTGGCGGTGCCGTGGTTCGAACTGGACCGCATTTCCCCCGACCACCTGACCTCGGTGTGGGTGCCGGCGTTGGCGGCCACGGTGTCGGGCGAGATGGCCCGGTTGGCGGCCCTGGTTGCCACGCTGCGCCAACAGTGCCCGTGGGATCGCGAGCAGACCCACGGATCGTTGCGGCCGCACCTTCTGGAAGAGGCCCACGAGGTGCTTGAGGCCCTTGATGTGCTCGCTGCCCTTGAACAGGCTGATGGCGACATCACCGACCAGGCTGGTGACGTCGGCGACGACCCTTTCGGTCATCTGGCCGAGGAGTTGGGAGACCTGTTGTTTCAGGTCGTGTTCCACGCCACCCTGGCCGCCGAACAGGGCCAGTTCACCCTGGCCGACGTGGCCTCGGGTGTTCACGACAAGCTGCGCGACCGGCATCCACATGTGTTCGCTGACGGCACCGCCTCAAGCGCGGCCGAGGTGGCAGGGAGTTGGGAGCAGGCCAAAAAGGCCGAGAAGGGCCGCGACAGCGTGTTCGACGGAATCCCGGTGGGGCTTCCGGCGCTGGCCCGGGCAGCCAAGGTGCTGCGCAAGGCCTCTGTGGTCGGGATCGGGGCAGATGCCGGTGCCGGTGCTGGTGCCGCAGATGCAGGTGCCGCAGACGCAGCGCAGGCCAGCGCCGAGCGAACGGAATCGACGCCGGTACCCATGCCCGACCCGACCCGGGCTGCGGCGGCCGGTGACGCCGACGCCGAGATCGGGGCGATGCTTTTGGCGGTGGTGGCCCTGGCCCGACAGCGCGGTGTGGACCCCGAATCGGCCCTGCGGCAGGTGACGGCCCGTTTCGAGGCTGAGGTCAGAGCCGTCGAGGCCAGAACCGTTGAGGCCAGAACCATTGAGGCTGGGGACCCCCGGTAGCGGCGCAGCGCCAGCCGCCCACCGCCTGCCCACCGCCTGCCGCACCGCCGTTGACGCCCGGGCTACCCCCGGGGCCATGCCGGGGCCATGCCAGTGAACTGGCAGCGGCGACGATAATCTGGCGTGACCGCCTGCGGCGCAGCGCCAGCCGCCTACCGCCAGCCGCACAGCACCGCACGTCCACCACGACACCTTCACCACCAGACGTTCAGCACCATGGAGACCCAGTGAGCACCATTGAGCACATCGCCGGCCGTCAGGTCATCGATTCGCGGGGCAATCCCACCGTCGAGGTCGAGGTGTTTGTGGAGTCAGGCGCCATGGGGCGGGCCATCGTGCCATCGGGTGCCTCGACGGGGAAGTTCGAGGCCCATGAGCTTCGCGACGGTGGCCCTGCGTGGGGCGGCAAGGGTGTGGCTGACGCCGTGGCCCACATCGACGGCGAGGTGTACGACGTCGTGGTCGGTCTCGATGCCAGCGATCAGCGTGACATCGACCGCCTGCTGATCGACCTCGATGGCACCGACAACAAGAGCCGTCTTGGGGCCAACGCCATCCTGGGCGTGTCGCTTGCGGTGGCCCGGGCTGCGGCCGCCGACCTGGACATGCCCCTGTACCGGTACGTCGGCGGGCCCAATGCCCATGTGCTTCCGGTGCCGATGATGAACGTGATCAACGGCGGTGCCCACGCTGACAACAACGTGGACATTCAGGAGTTCATGATCATGCCGGTGGGCGCGTCGTCGTTTGGCGAGGCGTTGCAGTGGGGGGTGGAGACCTATCACGCCCTCAAGGCGGTGCTGTCGGAGCGGGGCCTGTCCACCGCCATCGGCGACGAGGGTGGCTTCGCCCCCAACCTGGGGTCCAACGAGGCCGCCGTTCAGCTGTTGCTCGACGCCATCGAGCGGGCAGGGCGCACCCCCGGCGACGAGATCGCCATCGCCCTGGATGCTGCCTCCACGGAATTCTTCGTCGATGGTGCCTACAACCTGGCCGGCGAGGGCCGCTCGCTGTCTCCTCAGGCCATGGCCGAGTACCTGGCCGGGCTGGTCGACCGCTATCCGCTGGTGTCCATCGAAGACGGCATGGCTGAGGAGGACTGGGACGGCTGGGTGGCACTCACCGAGCTGCTCGGACACCGCATCCAGCTGGTGGGCGACGACCTGTTTGTCACCAACGCCGATCGGCTGGCCACCGGGATCGAGGCCGGGGCGGCCAACTCCATTCTGGTCAAGGTCAACCAGATCGGCACCCTCACCGAGACCCTCGACACCATGGCCCTGGCCACCAGCCGGGGCTACACATCAGTGATGAGTCACCGTTCCGGCGAGAGCGAAGACACCACCATCGCCGACCTCGCTGTGGCGACAAACTGTGGCCAGATCAAGACCGGCGCACCGGCGCGATCTGACCGGGTGGCCAAGTACAACCAGTTGCTTCGCATCGAAGATGGCCTTGGCATGGCTGCTGCCTTCCACGGTGCGGCGGCCCTGGCCCCCCGAGGTGGCGTGTGACCGACCGCCGGCGCAGTCTGGGTGCCATGTTGGGCATGGGCGCCGGCCGGACAACAACGCCGTCTTCTGGTCGGGATCCGGGAGCGATGGAGGCGTCGACGGGACATCGGTTACGCCGTTTGGTCACACCGGCAGTGCTGGTGGTGGCTGTGGCGCTGGCGGTCAGCATCGTGGCCGTGCCGGTTCGGTCGCACATGTCGCGCACCGCTGACATCAACGCCGCCGAGGAACTGCTCACCGATCTGGTGGCCTCCAACGCCGATGACGCCGCCCGGCTGGCCGCCCTGCGCACCGACGACGAGGTTGAGCACCTGGCCCGCAGGGACTTTGGCCTGGCCAAGCCAGGCGAGGAGATCTACCACGTGCTGCCTCCGGCGGTGGACCCTCCACAGGTTCCCGATGGCTGGCCGTTCAACCATCTGGGTCTCCGTCTGGCGCTGGAGTGATGCCACAGGCCGCGCTCCAGGGAGCGAACAGGGTGCGATCCAGGCAACCCGGGTGGATTCGACCCGCGTGTACCGAGCAGGAGAACTGACATGGCCTCACCCATCCAGGCGACAGGCCTGCAGCGAACCTTCGGCGACGTGATGGCCGTCGACTGTGTTGACCTCGAGGTGACCGAGGGCGAGATCTTCGGGTTCCTGGGTCCCAATGGTGCCGGCAAGTCCACCACGGTGCGCATGCTCACCACCTTGCTGCGGCCCACCGGAGGATCAGCCAGGGTGGCTGGATATGACGTGGTGACCGAAGCCGACATGGTCCGTCGTTCGATCGGGGTGGCGTTGCAGGATGCCGCCATCGACCCGCTCATGACCGGAAATGAACTGCTGCGGCTGCAGGCCACCCTGCACGGCATTGGGCGGGTTGAAGCTCGCCGGCGCAGCGGTGAGCTCCTCGAGCGGGTGGGCCTGACGGCGGCTGGTGACCGGCGGGTGGGCGGATACTCCGGCGGTATGCGCCGCCGTCTCGATCTGGCCCTGTCGCTGGTGCACTCACCGCAGGTGTTGTTCCTTGACGAGCCCACCACCGGCCTCGACCCCATGAGCCGCATTGCGTTGTGGCAGGAGGTGCGGTCGCTCAACGAGGAGCGGGGCACCACGGTGTTGCTCACCACGCAGTACCTCGAAGAGGCCGACCAGTTGGCTGGTCGCATTGCCATCATCGACCACGGCCGCATTGTGCGCGAGGGGTCGCCGTCGGTGCTCAAGACCCAGGTGGGCGCCCCCACCCTGGTGGTGCGCATCGACGCCGACCACCGCGATGCTGCCCGGGTGATGCTGGCCGAGAAGTTCGGTGCTGAGCGTCCCGCTCCCGAGGCCGACGAGGTGGCCATCGGACTGCAGGGTGGTCCCGGTGCCATGGCCGACGTGGTGCGAGCCCTCGATGACCTGGGGGCACTGATCGAGCACCTCGAACTGGCCGAGCCCAGTCTCGACGACGTGTTCGCCGAAGCCACCGGTCGACGCCTGGAGGGCGCTGTCGGCAACACCGAGGCCGGCGAGGCCACCGACGGAGCCGCCACCGACGGATCCGCCACCGACGGACCCCGCCGCCACCAATGGAGCCGCCGGCGCTGCCGGTGGGTCGGGATCGAACGATGGCGCTCCCGCTGGGGCGCGCACGCCCCGGCCGTCGCCGTCGTCGTGGTGGTGCACCGGCATGACCGTTGCGACGTCGCCGAACCCGACCGGGCCCATCACACCTGTGGCCACCGCCGGCGCCGGCCTGTTTGCCGCCACCGTGGCACTGGGTCGCCGTTCGGTGCTGGCCACCGCCCGCCAGCCAGCGGCGTGGGTGCCCGGGGTGTTGTTCCCGCTGCTCATCGCTGCGGTGAACGCTGCCTCGCTCAACCGCACCATTGACCTTCCCGGTTTCCCGCCGGTGGACTCGTTTTTGCAGTTCCTGTTGCCAGCCACGGTCATTCAGGGGGTGCTGTTTGGCGGCATCGTCGGCGGTGCCGACGTGGCCCTCGACATCCAGAATGGCTTTTTCGACCGGTTGTTGTCGTCGCCGGTGGCCCGCCCGGCAATCCTGCTTGGTCGCCTGGGTGGGGCGGTGGTGCTGGGCGCAGTGCAGGCGCTGTTCTTTCTGGTGGTGTTCGTCGTGTTCGGCGCCACCATCGAGGGTGGGGTGGCGGCGGTTGCGGTGCTGGTGGTGGTGGCCATGATTCTGGCGTTGGCGGTGGGCGGCTTTGCCGCCGCCGTCGGCCTGCGGACCGGTTCGCAAGAAGCTGTGCAGAACTTCTTCCCGCTGGTGTTCGTGATGTTGTTCATCTCGTCAGCGTTCTTCCCCACCACGCTGATGAACGGGTGGTTCCGCTGGGTGGCTGAGCGCAACCCGCTGTCGTGGCTCATCAACTCGGTGCGTGACCTGGTGATCTACGGCTTCGACGGTGCCGACGCCATCAGGGCGGTGGGCATCGCCGCCGGGTTGGCACTGATCACCGTGGCCATGGCCGCTGGGCAGCTGCGTCGTCGGGTGAGGGCGGTATGACTGCCCAGGTGAGCACGTCGTCGGGGTCGGCCCGGGCGTCAGCTGCCAATCCGGCGTTGGCCAGCAGCGCCGCGGTGTGGCCGGTGGCGTGGGCGATGGCGCGCCGCTCAACGGTGGGAACGTTGCGGATTCCGGCGTCGGTGGTACCCATGATCGTGATGCCGCTGTTTTTCGTGGTGGCGTTCGGCGGGGCGTTCAGCGCCGTGACCATGCTCCCGGGATTTCCCACCTCCAACATCCTCAACTGGGTTGCGCCGTTCGCCGTGCTGCAGGGGGCGTCCTTCGCAGGGTTCGGGTCGGCGTTCTCGGTAGGTCGGGACCTCGAGAACGGCTTCTACGACCGTCTGCTCATGGCACCCACCCGCCGGGTGGCCCTGATGCTCGGTGCGTTGCTGTATAGCGCCATGCGGGCGATGGTCCCGGTCGTCATCGTCGTGCCGGCGGTGCTGCTGGCCGGAGTGACCATCGACGGCGGGCTGGCCGGGGTCGCCATGCTGGTGGTGGCGGCGGTGGGCGTTGCCATCTCATCGGGCATGTGGGGCCTCGGGGTGGTGTACCGCACACGGACCCAGCGTGCTGGTGGTCTCATCCAGGTGGGGATCTTCGCTGCCATGTTCCTGTCCATCGGCACCGTGCCATTGTCGGCGATGGAAGGAACGTGGCTGTACTGGGTTGCCCGGCTCAACCCCATCACCCAGGTGCTGGAGATGGCACGGTCGGGGTTCGTGGGTCAGGTTGCCTGGGCCGAGGTGTGGCCCGGACTGGTGGCCCTGGCCTTTTTGTTCGTGGTGCTGGGCACCTTCGCCTGGCGGGCCTTCCGTCGGCTCGACCAGTGACAACCGCAGGGAAGGACCCATGGAGATGATCCGCACGAGACTGGTGGCTGTCGGTTTGGCCTGTGGCATGGCCGCCGTGCTGTCGATCACCGCGTTGGGATGCGCCAGCGACACCGATGAGCAGTCGGATGGTTCCACCTCCACACCGCAATCGGGCCCGGCGACGACAAGCCAGCAGACAACGGTCCCGCAGGCGGGCAGTAACAGCGAGGTTTCCAGCCCCACGACGTTCGGCGGCATCACCACCACCACGGTGTTCGAGGCACGGGTTGCCGAATGTGACCCGGCTGCCCTCGCCCTGGGCTCACTGGCCGCCATCAACCCCATCTATTCCACCGTGGACAGCTACGGATGTGACGCCACCCACGCCTGGGCATGGATGTCTCCCGGCGACAGCGATCCCGACCGGTTGCTGTCGGTGCTGTTCAAGGATTCCGGAGGGCTGTGGCAGGCGCTGGACACCGTGACGGTGTGCAGCAGCGGTGCCCAGGCTGGGATCGCCGCTGAGATCCTGGCCAACGGGTGTGCCTACCTGTGACCATCCCGTCACCGGATCACAGCACCGGATTGTCGTAGGCTCCGGCCATGCAACGAAGCGCAAAGATCGCACTGGTCGCCGTTATTGCTGTGGTGGTGCTGGGAAGCCTCGGCTTCTGGTACTTCTTTTTGCGGTCCGACGCCCCCGAGCGGGCGGCGCTGCCCACTCGTGACACCACCGGCGTGACCACCACGACAGCTGCCGGCGGCGACCAACCGCCGCCGACCACCTCCACCGACACCGCAGACGGCACCTGGACGTTGTCAGCGGGTGAGGGGGTGTTCGTCGGATACCGCATCAGCGAGCTGTTCGCCGGCGACGCCGTCGAGGTCACCGCCGTGGGCCGAACGCCGTCGGTCACCGGCACCATGATCGTGTCGGGCACCTCCATCACCGCAGTGGACATCACCGCCGACATGACGGCGCTTGCCAGTGACTCCGACCGTCGTGACAACGCCGTGCGCAGCCAGGGTCTCGAGACCGACACCTACCCCGAGGCCACCTTCACCCTGACCGCACCCATCGAGCTGGGGTCGTTGCCGGGCCTCGACACGCCGGTGGACATTGTCGCCACTGGAGACCTCACCCTGCATGGCGTGACCCGGTCGGTGCAGGTGCCGCTGCAGGCCCGGTGGAATGGCGACAGCATTGATGTTGCCGGGGGAACCACGGTGGTGCTGGCCGACTTCGGGATCACTCCCATCTCAAATCCGTTTGTTGGCATCGCCGACAACGGCGAGTTTGAGATGCAGCTCATCTTCACCCGCTGAGCGGGTCAATTCGCTGAGCGGGTCCATTCGCTGAGCGGGTCCGTCCGCTGGGCGGGTCCGTCCGCTGGGCGGTTCACCCAGAGGGCCGGTGGACTCCAGCAGTTCGGTGACGGTCAGGGTTGGCCCGGGCGCACCAACAGTCGTGCGGTCCACCCCGATGCGGTGGCGTCGTCGATCGACAACCGGAACAGGTAGGTGCCGGGGGTCTGCACCGGCAATGCGGTGAAGTTCACCACAATGGGCACCTGCAGGGGGCTTCCGGGACGGGCTCCGACGGGGCGGCCGGTCTCCACGTTTCCGCCCACCGTGAGGGGATTGTCGGCGTCGGGAACCGGCGCACCATCCTCGTCGAGCAGTTCGAGGAGCCAACTGTGGGCGATGTTGGCCCGATCCCACGGGATCTGCAACAAGATGGCCACAGCCACCGGTTGGGGCTGGGGTCCAATGGCTGTCAGGCCTCCACCCAGCAGGTACAGCTTCGAGTCGACCACCTGGGCGAAGTCGGCCAGCAGCACGGTGGCGTCCACCACCGGCTCCGCTGTTGGGTCAATCGTCACGCCCATCACCCTAGGGGCCGGTAGGTTGCCTGCGTGCAGGTGATCGCCATCCCAGGTTCATCCCGACATCTCATCCGGCTCGACGACACTGCAGCCCGGCGACACCGCCCGACGGCACCGTTGCCCCGGCCTCCGACGCCGACATCGCCGACGTTCGGCTGCTGCTCGGTCGTCGACCCCAGGGGGCGTTCGTGGTGGTGGTCCGTGACGGTGCCGACGGGACGCCGGCGGTGATCCGCAACGATCCGCTGCTCGACGACGGCACCCCCATGCCGACGAGGTTCTGGCTGGTGGATCCCGACGTCAACCGGCGGATCGGCACGCTGGAGTCGGCTGGTGGGGTCCGCACCGCAGAAGCCGAGGTTGACGCCGACGAACTGGCTCACGCCCACCGGCGCTACGCCGCCGAGCGCGACGCCGCCTTGCCGGCAGGTCACACCGGGCCGGCACCGTCGGGGGGTGTGGGCGGTACCCGGACCGGAGTGAAATGTCTGCACACCCATTACGCCTGGTGGCTGGCCGGTGGAGATGATCCCGTCGGCGCATGGGTGCACGACCATCTGGCTGGATAGCGTGACGGCCATGACTACCTCGGGCCCTGTGGCCGCCATCGACTGCGGAACCAACTCCACGCGCCTGCTGATTGCCACCACCGGCCCATCGGGGCTGGTGACGTTGGACCGGCGCATGACCATCACCCGGCTCGGGCAGGGTGTCGATCGCACCGGACGACTGGATGCCGGAGCGGTGGAACGCACCGTGGAGGTGCTGGCCGGGTACCGCCAGGTGATGGAGTCGGCGGGTGTCGAGGCGTCGGCATCCACGGTGCGCATGGCGGCAACGTCGGCGGCCCGCGATGCTGCCAACCGCGACGAGTTCTTCGATGCCGCCGAGGCCGTCCTGGGCGCTCGCCCCGAACTGCTCACCGGGACCGAGGAGGCGCTGCTGTCGTTTCGGGGTGCCACCGCCGACCTCAACCCAGCCGACGGCCCGTTTCTCGTCATGGACATCGGGGGTGGGTCCACCGAGTTCGTGCTGGGTTCGGTAGCCGACGACGGCAGTGCCGAGGTGGCCGGCAGTCTGTCCACCGACATGGGGTGTGTGCGCATCACCGAACGGTTCCTCGACAGCGACCCGCCCTCAGCCGAGGAGCTGTCGGCAGCGTTGTCAGTGATCTCGCTGCATCTCGACGACGTCTTGCGCGAGATCCCCGACGCACCAGCGGCCGCCACGCTGGTTGGTCTTGCCGGCACGGTGAGTGCAGCGGCGGCGGTGGAGTTGGGGCTGGCCGAGTACGACCGCGATGCCATCCACCATTTCGTGCTCACCCGATACGCCGTCGAGGACGTGTTTCGAACCCTGGCCACCGAAGCGCTGGCAGACCGCATCCACAACCCGGGACTGGAGCGGGGCCGAGCCGATGTGATCGTGGGTGGGATGTGCGTGCTGGTGCAGGTGATGCGGACCCTGGGCTTCAGCGAGTGCCTGGTCAGCGAGGCCGACATCCTCGACGGTCTGGCCATGTCGTTGTTGGTCGACGCCTGACCGCCCCTCGCCCCACGCACGTGTGCGGGACCGCCCGCTGTCGCCGTGGTGAGCACTAGCCTTCGACCTTGTGAGTCACGCCGAGCGCATCCTCATGGGCCCGGGGCCCAGCAACCCGTATCCCGAAGTCACCGAGGCCATGGTGCGGCCGGTGGTGGGTCATCTGGATCCGGGATTTCTGGCCCTTTTGGACGAGACCAACGACCGCCTGCGAACGGTGTGGCGCACCGACAACCCCCTCACCTTCGCCCTGTCGGGCACCGGTTCGGCCGGTATGGAGGCGGCGTTCGTGAATGTGGTGAATCCGGGCGACGTGGTGGTGGTGGGAGTGAATGGGGCGTTTGGCGAACGCATGTGCGACGTGGCCCGGAGGTGTCGGGCCGAGGTTGTGCGTGTCGAGGCGCCGTGGGGTCAGCCCCTGGATCCCGAGCAGGTCCTGGCCGCCCACCCCAACCCGGCAGTGATCGCCGTGGTGCACGCCGAGACCTCCACCGGTGTCCGCAACGACGTGGGATGCCTGAGTCACGGCAAGGGCGACGCACTGCTGGTGGTGGACTGTGTGACGTCGTTGGGCGGCATCCCCGTCGAGATCGACGCCTGGGACGTCGACCTGGCCTACTCGGGCACCCAAAAGTGCCTCGGGGTGCCTCCGGGGCTGTCCCCGTTCACCGTCAGCGCCCGGGCCGTCGAGCGCTTCGTCGAGCGGCCCCAGTCGTGGTACCTGGATCTGTCGATGATCGCCGACTACGTCAGCGCCGGCGGTGCGCGCGCCTATCACCACACCGCCCCCATCTCGATGGTGTACGCCCTGCACGCCGGCCTGGGAGTTCTGGTCGACGAGGGCCTGGAAGCGTCGTGGGAGCGCCATGCCGCCTGTGGGGCAATGCTGCACGACGGTCTGGAGGCCCTGGGGCTGGAACTGTTCGCCGAAGCCGGGCACCGTCTGCCGGAACTCACCTCGGTGCGCATCCCCGCCGACCGCCTTCCCGACGGGATGGACGAGGCGGCGTGTCGGCGTGCCCTGCTGGATCGCTACGGCATCGAGATCGGTGGGGGACTGGGCCCGGTGGCCGGACAGGTGTGGCGTATCGGCCTGATGGGCCACACCGCCCGCCTGCGCAACGTGGCACTGCTGCTGGCGGTGCTCGGGGAGATGCTGGACGGGTGAGACGGAGAAACTCCCCATTGGCGGTGGTGCTCACCGGTCGTCGGGTCGTGCTGCGACCGCTTGAGGCAGGGGACTACCCGCAGTGGCGTGATGTTCGCCGGGCCAACGCCAAGTGGCTGGAGCCGTGGGAACCGGCCCGCATACCCGGACAACCCGACACCGTGGAGGATTCGCAGTCGTTTTCCGTGCGCTGCGATGCCCGCCACCGGGAGTTCCAGATGGGATCAGGCTTCGGGTTCGGAATCTTTGTGGGCACTGACCTGGTGGGTGAGATCAACCTGTCGTCGGTGCAACGTGGTGCCTTTCAAAGCGGCTACGTGGGTTACTGGATGGACTACCGCCACGCCGGCAAGGGGTACATGCCCGAGTCGTTGGTGGTGTTGGCCCGGTATGCCTTCGGTGACCTCCGGTTGCATCGGTTGCAGGTGGCCATCATTCCGCGCAACGCCCGCAGTCGTCGGGTGGTGGACAAGCTCGGGCTGCGCAACGAGGGGATCGCCGAGCGCTACCTCGAGATCAACGGGGTGTGGGAGGACCACGTGCGTTACGCCATCACCTCCGAGGAGTGGGCGGTGCGCAGCGACGAACTCGTGGCCGACTGGCTGCTCGACGAGCCCCAATCCACCGAGCCCCAATCCACCGGGCCCCAATCCACGAGCCCCAATCCACCGAGCCCCAATCCACCGAGCCCGACGCCTCCAACTACCTGTGAGCCGTTGACTACTTCTTGCTGATCTGACCCTGTAGCGCCGCCAGCCGTTCGGCGAATGCCGGCTGGTCCATCGACCACACCTGGGTCACGAGTTCGGTTTCCAGGGCGTCGGCATGCGAACCCGACGCCGTGGAGGCCAGTGTGGCCTTGGTGCGCCGCAGCAGCTCGGGTGGGGCCGACGCAGCCGCAGCAGCCAGACCGTGAGCGGCGGTGAGCAGTTTGTCGTCGTCGACCACCTGCCACGCCAGTCCCAGTCGATGGGCGGACGGGGCGTCGATCACCTGACCGCACAGCACCATGGCCGCAGCGGCTTCGGGACCCACGAGGCGCTGGAGCCACCACGTGTGCCCTCCGCCAGGACCGATCCCCAGGGCCAGGAAACGGGTGTCGAAGCGAGCCGATGTGCCCACAACACGCACGTCGCAGGCCAGGGCCAGATTCATCCCCGCTCCTACAGCGGCACCGTTGACGGCGGCAATGGTCACCAGCGGTGAGGCGCTGATGCGCAGAAAACCACCGTAGATGTGGCGCAGGCCGTCCTCGCGTGACGCTCCCAGTTGGCTGAGGTCTGCCCCGGCGCAAAAGGCCTTGCCCTCACCGGTGACCACAAGCGCCGCTGTGGTGCCGTCGGACTCGAGGGTGTCGAGGGCGGCGCCGATCTCGTCGACCATGGTGTTGTTGATGGCGTTGCGCCGGTCGGGGTCAGTCAGGCGCAACACGGCCACACCGTCGGTGGTCTGGACATCAATGAAGTCACTCATGCCCATGATCCTAGTGAGGGCGATCGTGGTGACGGCCGGTAGGTTGGCGGGTCGTGACCTCCCGAGCAACCAGCCCCGGCTTCACCTCGGCGCTGGTGGCGTTTCGCTACCGCAATTTCACGCTGTTCTGGTTCGGGGCACTGTTTTCCAACACCGGCACGTGGGTGCAGAACGTCACGGTTCCGTACCTCGTGTTCCAGCTGACCGGAAACCCGGCGTGGGTGGGCGTGTCGGCGTTCGCCCAGCTGCTGCCACTGGCGCTGTTCAGCGTGGTGGGAGGCTCGATCGCCGACCGGTTCCAGCGCCGGCAGATCCTGCTGGTCACCCAGGCGCTGGCCGCAGTGGTGGCAGTGGGGTTGTGGGGCCTGTGGGTGACCGACCGGGCCACTTTGGTGCCGGTGCTGCTGTTGGTGTCGGTGGGCGGGGTGGTGACCGGGCTCAACATTCCGGCGTGGCAGGCCTTCGTGAGCGAACTGGTGCCGAGGTCGGTGCTGCTCAATGCCGTGACGCTCAACTCCACACAGTTCAACGCCGCCCGTGCCTTCGGCCCGGCCATCGGTGGCTTGGTGTTGGCCCAGCTGGGGGTGGGATGGGCGTTCATGATCAACGCCTTGAGCTACCTGGTGGTGCTGGCGGTGTTGGCCGCCATCGCCGTGCCGCGCATCGTGCGCACCGGGGTGGCCGAAGGGGTGTGGCGGGGGTTGGTGGCCAGCATCTCGTATGCCCGTGGCCACCGGGGCCTGTCCACCTGCATCGTGTCCGTGGCGTTCCTCGGTCTGTTGGCCACGCCGGTGAACTCGCTGCTGGTGGTGTTCGCCGAAGACGTGTTCGCCGTCGACAGGCTGCGGTACGGACTCATGGGGGCTGCCATCGGTCTGGGGGCGGTGATCGCAGCCCCGCTGGTTGCCGGTCCCGGCACCGCCGTGCGACGAAGCCTGTTGGCGGGGGTGGGCATGGCCGTGCACGGAGCCGCCCTGTTGGGGTTCGCCCTGGCCCCGGGCTACCCCATGGCCCTGGTCATGCTGCTCACCGCTGGTGCCGCCTACCTGCCGGTGGCCGCCACGCTGAACACCACGCTGCAGCTGCAGGTCACCGAGGCCCGGCGGGGCAAGGTGCTGGCGCTGTACATCACCGTGTTCACGGTGGCCATCCCGGTTGGGTCGCTCATTCAGGGTGCACTGGCATCGGTGATCGGGGCCCGCACCACCCTGGCCGTTGCCTCAGGACTGTTCATCGCCGTGGTGGGGGTGCTGGCGGTGTCAGGCTGGCTGCGGTCGCTGGATACCGATGTTCAGATGTCGTCGGGGTCGTAGCGGTCAGCGTCGTCGATTGACGCCAGCCAGGCCTGTCCGGTGTCGCAGGTGGCAGCAGCCGGGCACCACCGGCAGTGGAAGCCCGGAGTCAGCTCGGGTTCCTGGCCGCCCACGGCGACAGCGGCGATGCGGGCGATGCCGTCCATGGTGCGCCGCAGGGCGGCGGTGAGCAGATCCTCGGTGACTGCCTCGGTGCGCAATTGTCCGGCATCGAGGTACAGCGTGGCCAGCAGGCGAGGTGGGGTGCCGCGGGCGAGGGTTTCGAGCAGGGCATAAAAGCGCAGGTCGTCGGTGTGGTGCTGGCGCATGGCACCGGTCTTGAAGTCGATGATGACCTTGCCGGCCCTGTTGCCTTCAGCCCGACCCAGGGTGAGATCCACACGGCCGGAAATCACCACACCGTTGTTTCCCCCCAGATCGGCCCGCAGGCGATTTTCGGCCACCGGGCGCCATCGGGGTTTCAGCGGGGGGAACACCTCCCAAAAGGCGCTGGACATCTCGACCGCAGCCCCTCGCAGCTCGGCTCGCTGCCGTTCGTCAAGGCCATACAGCCAGTCGCCGATGGAGGCGGTGGATTCGGTGAGGCTGGCGATGGCGGCATCCACCAGTTCGGCCGGGACGGGGTCGGGATCCCAGGACACACCCAGCTCGATGGCCTTGTGCACGATGGTCCCGGTGGCGGTGCGCACCGTCCATGCAAAGGGCACCGCCTCATCAGCCAGGTACAGCCCCTCACAGTTGTGGACCTGCATCAGGGCATGCTTGGACACATACAGCGGGAGGCGAGGGTCACGGCGGCTGTCAGCTGCTGCCTGCGCCCCGGCGGGTGCGTCGGGGCGCGTTGCCGGTTGCGGCCAGACCGTCAACAACGGTCCGCACGCTGTCATCAAGGTACGACCGCATGCGACGTGCCAGCGTCGGATCGAACTCGGGGCGCTCGGCAGCGGTGGCACCCAACTCCGACAGGATCTGCTGTTGGACCGGGGTGAGTGCGCCGTCGTTGGAATCGTCGGTGGACTGCTCAGCTGTGTACCCGTCGTCGGTGTACCCGTCGTGGGGATCGGGGTCATCCATCGCCGACGATCCTACGGGCGTCGTGGTGACGGTGGCGGGACCGGCCACGTTGTCACACCCCGTGGGCATGATCATTGGCGTATGGAGTCCTCAGCTGTTCGCTTCGCAACCACCGCCCGAGTGCTGGCCAACGTCACACGGTCCCTGGGTCTCGCCGCTCCCGGGTTTCGCAGTCCGCCGCGCATAGAGGGCGCCGACCGCACCCTGTTGGGGTCGGGGAGCGATGCCGTCGTGTCAGTGCGGTTGCGCGATCGCCCGTGGCCTGCCGTTGCTGCCGACATGGTCGAAGGAGTTGTGGTGGCCAACGGGGTCACCGGCACCGCCGCTGGACGGTTGCGGGCGGCGCTGTGGGTCGCTCTCGACGAGGTGTCGCTCGCCACTGCCCCGGCACCTGCGCAACCGGCCGCACCAGTGGTGCCGCTGCGACCGGGTCGCCGTAACGCAGCATGAACGGGTCTGTGGTGGACCGACGCATTGTGCGGGATTGCGTGTGCCGGTGGCCTCGGGGCCTGAAGCGATGCCGCCCGACAGTGCTACCGGCCGTCAGCGATGCCGCCCGACAGCGATGCCGGCCGTCAATGCCCGGGCAGCGGGACTATCCGGGCCGGCACCCCCACAGCGGTGCTCATGGCGGGCACATCGTGCAGCACCACGGCGTTGGCCCCCACCGTGGCGTGGTCGCCAATGGTGACCGGGCCCAGCACCCGTGCCCCGGTGCCGATGGTGGCCCCGTTGCCGATGGTGGGCCCGTGGAAGTTGCCGGCCACCAATCCGATCGTGGTCCATGGGAACAGGACCACGTGTGCGCCAACCGTGGTCAGGCCGTCCACCACCACCTGCCCGTGGGCGATGTACACCCCCGGGGCCATCACCACGGGGTCGCCGATGCAGATCTGGGCCAGCATCATCGACAGCCGATGCAACACCACCGGCAACACCGGCACCCGGGCACGAATCAGTGCGCACCTCGCCCGGTAGCAGCACTGGGCGGCGAACGCGTCGCTCGTCCAGCACAGTCGTGCCAGCTCACGCCCGAGTCCCAGGCGGGTTCGGGGGACTGGCTCGCCCCGACATTGCAGTGAGAACCGGAGGTCGGCGGCGACCGCAGCCCTGAACCGGGGGTGACGGTCGCCGAAGAGGTCACTGGCCTTGGACACTGCATCCCCCAGCGGTCACAGCTCAATGTCAACAGTGGGAATCACTGCGCAACCGGCCCGCCGCCTGCCTGAAACTGGCGGACCTCAGCCGTTGCGCTCAACAGCAACCCTAATCCCGAGACACCCTGTGACGTATTGTTCTTCCCGTAAGAAAACGACCATTCCTTCCAGCGAGCCCGTCAGCGAGCCCATCAACGAGCAGCCCAAGCAATCTGCCAGTCGTGCTGGAGTCGGGTGTCCCAGACGCTTCGTGGGTACGTAGGGTGGGGACATGAAGCCCAAGCTGTCGCTGGTCACCCTCGGTGTCGCTGACCTCGAGCGGTCACGGGAGTTCTATGGGGCGTTGGGCTGGGTACACATGGACTCAGCCAGCGACCAGGTGGTGTTCTTCGAACTCGACGGTGTGGTGCTCAGCCTGTATCCCCGCACGGCGCTGGCCGCCGACGCCGGCATCGACTCTGTGGGATCGGGATTCAGTGGGATCACCCTGGCCCACAACGAGCCGTCGGCTGCCGCCGCCGATCGCGCCTTCGACGAGTTCGTGGCCGCTGGGGCCACCGTGATCAAGCCCATGACGTCGACCAGCTGGGGTGGCTACAGCGGTTACGTGGCCGACCCTGACGGGCACCTGTGGGAAGTCGCCCACAACCCGTTCGACGACTGGACCTGATCGCCGCTTTGGCAGCTGCTCGGGTTGGGGCTCTCGATGCCCACATGCTGTTTCCACCCGGGGGGTTTACGTCGAGACGGTGTGGTGACAGCGGGTGTGGTGCAGTGACGCTGAGTGCCGTATGCCCTGTAATTGCAGGCATCTGAGTGCCGGCTCGGGACGGTCAGCCTTGCGTGGTCTCGTCGCGCTCTATTGACAGTTCGATCAGGCCGCCGGGTTCCGCCGATCGGCCGACTCGCACGACAGCGACCGAGGCGGGGACGACGCAGTCGATGGCGAGCGTGGCGGATGTACCGGGTGCCACGTCACGGGCGACGGCGGCGCCGCGGAGGGTGTTGAGCCGGCCTGGATGGGACCCGAGTTGTTCGGGGACGTACACCTGGACGACTTCGGTGCCGGGTCGTGGACCAAGGTTCTGCACGTCGATGGTCACGGTCACCTGTCGTTTGCCGTCGGGTCGGCTGGTCACGGCGGTGATCCGGGGGTGCGACCATGCGAAGGTCGTGTAGCTGAGTCCGTGGCCGAACCAGTGGCCCGGTTGCTGGTCGGTGGCTTCCATCATGCGGTAGCCGTGCAGCGGTCCGTAGGTGATCCGTCGGGCCCAGCGCCGGAACCTGGGGAGCTTGGTGGTGGTAGTCGGCCAGGTGAGGGGAAGGCGGCCTTCGGGCTCGCGTTCGCCCAGGAGCATCTCGGCGATCGCTCGTCCGCCCTCCATCCCCGGGTACCACGCCATCACGATCGCCGGCGCGAAGCGTTCGACGGGGTCGGTGGCGAAGGTGCTGCCGCCCATGAGCACAACTGCGTGAGAGGCGTTGGCTCCGCCGACGGCGCGGACCAGCGCTTCATGCGGTGTGGGCAGACGTAGTGAACGCCGGTCGCCGCCATGGCGACCCACCCATTCGCCTTCGTCGCGCCATGTTGTACCGACGACAGTGACTGCGGTATCGCACCGCGCCGCCAGGCTGGCCGCCGAGGTGAGGTCGTGTCCGTCGTCGTAGTGGACGTCGATGCCGTGACGTTGGGCTGCTTCACGGAGGCCGTCAAGCACGGTGATGACCTCGGGGGGATAGACCCTGCTCGAGCCCCGGTCGCCCAGGTTCTCGAACGCAGCAAGTTCGCCGATGACCGCGATGCTCGTGGTCCGGGCGGTGTCGATCGGGAGAACCGGCCCGGCATCGGGTTGTGGTGGTTCGTTGCGCAGCAGCACCAGTGAGCGCGCTGCGGCCTCGTGCGCCAGCTCCCGGTGTTGCGGTGATGCGATGGCAGCGGGGAGGTAGCGGTCGGGCTCGCCGCGGGGTGCGAACCGCAGCTGCGCCCGGACGAGTCGGCGGGCGGCATCGTCGATCCGATCTTGCGATACCGAGCCACGTCGCAGCAGCGCCGGCAGGAACCTGAACCACGCCGTCTGTGGCATCTCGAGATCCATGCCGTTGTTGACGGCCAGCGGTCCCCGCACGCCGAAGGTGAAGTCGCTCATGACGAAGCCGTCGAACCCCCACTGGCCTTTCAGGACGTCGGTCACGAGGTAGCGATGGTGACCGCAGAACGACCCGTTGACCCGGTTGTAGGCGGTCATGACCGAGGCGACGCCTTCGTCGACCACTCGTTTGAAGTGGGGAAGGTAGATGTCGTGAAGGTCTCGGTCGTCGATGCGCACGTCGACCCAGAACCGGGAGTTCTCCATGCTGTTGGCTGCGTAATGCTTGACGCAGGCCATGACGTGGCGTTGCACGCCGCGGGTGAGCGCCGCTCCCATCTCACCGACGAGATGGGGATCCTCGCCGTAGGTCTCCTGGGATCGGCCCCAGGCGGGGTGCCGGAGCAGGTTGATGCACACACCGGCGAACAGGTTTGCGCCTTGGGTGCGGGTCTCGACGCCGATCACATCGCCGATGCGTGCCTCGAGGCTCGGGTCGAACGTCGCTGCCCGGGCCATCGATGACGGGAACGCGGTGGAGCGGTACATCACGACCCCTCGTGGCCCGTCGGAGAACCGGATGCCAGGGAGTCCCAGCCGGGGAAGCACACCCGCGGGGATCGGCCGCCTGTTGTACCAGTTGACCATTTCGTTAAGCCCGGCGAGGAGGGGGTCGTCACCGGACAACAGCGAGATCCGCTCCTTGACCGACATCTGGTCGACAAGCGCGTTCACCTCATGTTCGAGGTCGGCTTCGTCGAGCGGCTGCCGTTCGGCGAGTGGGCCAAATGCGGTCTCGGCCGCACCGGTTGGTGGCCGGTCGAAGTCGGTTGAGCGCAGATGTGACAAGGCGGAACCCCCTGTTGAATCGCCACGGGTGTCGTCAGGCTGGTCTTGCCGGGATGGGTTCCCCCTCCGGATAGTTCAGATACTATACGAACCATGACTGCCGTGGCCCGTCGTTCGATGAATCTCGGCGCAGTGCGTCGCCACCACCTGTCGATGCTCCTCGAATCCCTGCTCCAGGAGGGCCCGGCATCGCGGGCGGTCCTCGCCAGGCGCATCGGGGTCACCAAGGCCACGGCGTCTGCGCTCGTTGCCGACCTGGCGGCGCGGTGCCTCATCATCGAGGGTGGTGCGTCGTCGGCGGGGACGTCAGGCCGGCCGGGCGTCGAGGTCGCTGCCGCCGGTTGGTCGGTCGGCGCCTTGGGGCTGCAGATCGAGGTCGATCGGGTGGTGGCGTGCGTGGTTGATCTTGCCGGAGCGGTGCGCATCGAGCATCGGGTTGATGGCGACAACCGGCGAACCGTTCCGGCGCGCGTGCTCGGTCGGGTTGAGGCTGTTGCGAAGCAGGCACTCGCCGAGGCCGGCGCTGCCGGGATCCGCTGTGTTGGAGGGGCGCTTGCGGTTCCCGGTCTGGTGGACCCATCGACGCGTGCCCTGTTCGTCGCCCCGAACCTGCACTGGCTCGACGTGGATCTCACCCGGCTCGACCAGGCGCTCGGGTTTGAGCTGGGTGTCGACAACGAGGCGAACCTCGGCGCGCTGGCGGAGCTGCGGGCGGGAGCGGCCGTCGGACTGCGGACGTTCGTCTACGTGTCTGGTGGCGTCGGCATCGGTGGAGGCCTGGTGATCGATGGGGCACTCGTCCGTGGCGTGCACGGCTTCGCCGGCGAAATCGGCCACGTGGTGGTCGATCCCAATGGCCCTCAGTGCGCCTGCGGATCGCGGGGGTGTCTCGAGGCCCACGCGGGGACCGGTAGCGGAGCGACACCCGAACAGGTCGCTCGGGCCCTGACCGTGGCCCTGCGCTCGGTGGTGCACCTTGTGGACCCGCAGGCGATCATCCTTGGCGGCGATCTGGCGGCATCGGCCGAAGTCACCGAACGCGTCGCCGAACAGCTGCGCCAGGAGACGCTCGGTGGCCGCTGGCGTCCTTGCGAAGTCCGTCGCTCCATCCTTGGAACGGACGTAGCCGCCATCGGTGCCGCTGCCACCGTGCTCAACGCCACCCTCGCCGACCCGACCCTCGTCCCACTGTCCGCCTGACCAGGAGCCACCATGATCGTCCAGCCGTTCTTCGAAGACGTTGAGCCCATTGTGTACGCCGGTCCCGACAGTGACGACCCGTTGTCGTTCCGCTGGTACGACGCCGACCGGGTCGTTGCGGGACGCACGATGACCGAGCACCTGCGGATGGCGGTCTGCTACTGGCACAGCTTCGTGTGGCCCGGCAGCGACGTGTTCGGCGACGGCACGTTTGACCGGCCCTGGGTCCAAGCTGGCATCGACCCAATGGAGGGTGCCCGCTCCAAGATGGCGGCCGCATTCGAGTTCTTCGACAAGCTGGGACTTCCCTACTTCACCTTCCACGACCGTGACATCGCCCCCGACGGCGACACGTTCAAGGAGACCTGCCGCAACCTCGATGTCATGGTCGACGAAGCAGCGGCGCACATGGACCGCACCGGGGTGAAGCTCCTGTGGGGTACCGCCAACTGTGTTCTCTCACCCCCGCTACGCCGCCGGAGCGGCCACCAATCCGGACCCGGAGATCTTCGCCCGTGCCGCCGCGCAGGTGTGCCACGCACTGGAGGCCACCCACCGCCTCGGAGGCGAGAACTACGTGCTGTGGGGAGGACGGGAAGGCTATGAAACCCTGCTCAACACCGACATGAAGCGCGAACTCGACCAGCTCGCTCGGTTCCTGCACCTCGTCGTCGAGCACAAGCACCGCATCGGCTTCACCGGCACCATCCTCATCGAACCCAAACCATCCGAGCCCACAAAGCACCAATACGACTTCGACGCCGCCACGGTGGCCGGGTTCCTCGACCGTTACGACCTCGGCGAAGTCAAGGTCAACCTCGAAGCAAACCACGCCACCCTCGGCGGCCACAGCTTCCACCACGAGGTCGCCAGCGCCATCGCCACCGGTGTGCTCGGCTCGATCGACGCCAACCGCGGCGACGCCCAGAACGGCTGGGACACCGACCAGTTCCCCAACTCCGTCGAAGAGATGAGCCTCGTCATGTACGAGATCCTCCGCAACGGCGGACTCGGCACCGGCGGGTTCAACTTCGACACCAAGCTCCGCCGCCAGTCGATGGCACGCGACGACCTGTTCCACGGCCACATCGGCGCCATCGACACCCTCGCCCGCTCACTGCTCGTCGCCGCGTCCCTGGCGGAGTCCGACGAACTTGAGGTCCACCGCCGGGCCCGGTACGCCCGATGGGACAGCGATCTCGGCCGCCAGATCACCGACGGCGCGGCGTCCCTGCCTGACCTCCACCAACTCGTCGTCGACCAGAGCCTTGACCCCGCCCCAGTGTCGGGCCGTCAGGAACTGCTCGAGAATCTGGTGAACCGCCACATCGAACGGGCCCGGTAGCGCCGTGCCCCGACCACGCCACATTCGTTGCCCAACAGGAGAACTGACATGACCGAAGCTGTACACGCCTTCACCGAGGACGCCATGGGTGATCACGATGCCGTAGGCATCGCTGACTTGATCCGAAAGGGCACGGTGCATCCCAAAGAAGTCGTGGCGGCAGCCATCGCACGGGCCAAGTCGGTCGACGGGACCCTCAACGCCATCGTCCGTGAGCGATTCGAAGAGGCGCTCTCAGACGCCGAACTTCCCACCGGTGGCTTCTTTACTGGCATCCCAATGTTCTTCAAGGACATGGTTGACGTCGCTGGAATGCCAACCCATCACGGATCAGCAGCGTTGGAAAAGACCAGGAACAAGACCAAGAACGATCCCATCGTCGACCAGATCCTGGCCCAGGGCTTTGTCAATCTTGGCAAGAGCACCATGCCTGAATTTGGCTTCACGTGTTCCACCGAATTTCCACGGGCGTACCGGCCCGACACAACCAACCCATGGAACAGCGCCCACTCTGCTGGCGGGTCGTCCGGCGGCGCCGCCGCCCTGGTTGCGGCGGGCGTCGTGCCGATGGCCCATTCGGCAGATGGAGGCGGCCTCGACGCGCATACCTGCCGCGTGTTGTGGAGCGGTCGGCCTCAAGGCAACGAACGGGCGGATCCAGTACGGCGCCCTGAGCAAAGGCGCTCCCAGCGGTATCACCATGGAAGGCGTCATCACCCGCTCAGTCCGCGACACCGCGTACTTCTACGCCGAGGCCGAGAAGTACTACCGAAACCCGAAGCTTGAACCGATCGGGTTGGTGACGTCCCCCGTGACACGGCGGCTGGAGGTGGCAGTCATCGACGAGTCGATCGGTCAGCGTCGCCCCGACGCCGTCACCCAACGGGAACTCGAGAGAACTGTGGCGCTCCTCGAGAGCCTCGGGCACTCCGTTAGGCGGATCGCAGCGCCCGTCCCCGACCAGTTCCTCCACGACTTCATCGACACCTGGGCACTCGGCGCAATGCTGGTTCACCGGTTCGGAGCACTCGCCTTTCGCGGCATGGACCGCACACAGGTGACCGACCTCACCCGCTATCTCTCCAAGACCATGACCGTCGGCAAAGTGCTCTCGATGCCGAAAGTGGCGCGACGCATGGCGGGCTACCGCCAGCTCATGGAGGACACATTCACCGAGCACGGGATCGACATCATCCTGTCGCCGACCATGGCACACCCTGCCATCAAGCTGGGCGAGATGGGCATGGACCTGCCTGGCAAGGAAGTGTTTGAACGCATGCAGGAGTGGGCGATCTTCACCCCAGTCGCGAATGCATCGGGTGGACCGGCTCTCACATTGCCGATGGGCCACAGCGAGGTCGACAACCTGCCAGTCGGCATGCTCTTCTGGGCGCGTTACGGCCAGGACAGGCTCCTCCTTGAGCTCGGCTATGAACTCGAAGCCGCTGCGCCCTGGCGGAAGATTGCTGCCTGAAAGCCGAAATCAGGCAAAAGCGGCTTTACGCCACTGAGTCGCCGTTCTGGCACGAGGCCGGCGCCGCGGTGGGGACAGTGAGCTCGGTCCCTTCGGCTTGTCCGCACGCTGGTGCCCGGGGTGGGATTTGAACCCACAAGGTGTTTCCACCCGGGGGGTTTAAGCCCCCTGCGTCTGCCAGTTCCGCCACCCGGGCCTCGAGACACGGTACCTGTCGGCGCCGGTAGGGTTCGGCCATGAACTTCGGTGTGATCTTTTCCAACGTCGGGGCCTTCGCCTCTGCCGATGGGGCCCGGGCACTGGCCACCGCCGCCGAGCACAACGGTTTCGACTCGTTGTGGACCGTGGAGCACGTGCTCATCCCCGCCGACTACACCTCCACCTACCCCTACGATCCGTCGGGCCGCATGATGGGCGACTCCATGGACCTGCCCGACCCGCTGGTGTGGCTGGCCTACGTGGCGGCGGTGACCACCACCATCAAGCTGGGCACCGGCATCCTCATCGTGCCCCAGCGCAATCCCGCCATTGTGGCCAAGGAGGTGGCGTCGCTCGACAAGCTGTCGGGTGGCCGGGTGCTGCTGGGCGTGGGTGCCGGATGGCTCGAAGAGGAGTTTGACGCCCTGGGCGTGCCGTTCGCCGGTCGTGGCCGTCGACTCGATGTGTACCTCGAAACCATGCGTGCCCTGTGGGCTGAGGATCGGGTGACCATCGACAACGAGTTCGTCTCCTATCGCAACGCCATCTCGTTGCCCAAGCCGGTGAACCGCAGTGTGCCGATCATCATCGGCGGCCACACCGACGCCGCCGCCCGCCGGGCCGGGCGCATCGGTGACGGGTTCTTCCCCGGCCGGGGGTCGCCGCAGCGCATGGCCGAGCTCCTGGTGGTGATGCGCCGGGCCGCCGAGGAGGCCGGACGCGACCCCGACGCCATTGAGGTCACCGCCGGCACCCTGGGGGTACTGGGCGACGACCCGCTGGGCGCAGTGGCCGAACTGGTGGAGGTGGGGGTGCACCGCGTGGCGATCCCGCCGCTGTCGTTCGACCCGGCTGCGGTCGGCGACGCCATGGCCAACTTCGCCGACCGGGTGATGTCGAAGCTGTAGGTCCTCAGTCCGCTACCCGAGCGGACCAAACAGACCAAGCGGACCGGGGGCCTACAGCGGACTGCCGCCGTCACCTGCCGGGGCCTGGACCGAGCACGACGTGAACCGCACCCCGGTGTCGCCCAACAGCTCAGTGCTGGCGTCGGGAAGGGTGCCGGTCCAGTCGGTGATGGCCTGGCTGAGCAGGTCACGGGCCCGGGTGTTGGCCGTTTCGGTGTCGACGCGCACGCAGTTGTTTTCCTCGGGGGTGCGCCACACGACGTACGAATCACCTCGCCATCCACGGGCGGCAGCTGTGGCGTCGGACTCCAAAAGTGCACTGGTGAGTGACAGTCGCAGCAGGAACTCACCGAACATTCCGCTTTCGGTGGGGTCGCCGTCGGCTGGGGGTGTGTCCACCGCCACGGGTGTGAAACCCGAGATGCTGTCCGTGCCAGCTACCGTCACGAACTGGTGGTCGGGGGCGCCTGAAGCGCCTGGTCCACGGCCTGCTCATCGCCGGCCAGCAGCAGGGTGGCAATGAGATCGACGCCCAGCACGTAGGGGGCGTTCAGCAATTCGATGAGGGCCGGCGGTACCGTCGCCGGGTCGATGTTTGCGCTGGTCAGTGACTCGAGCCGGAACAACTCCCGCTGATCGGGTTCAGCAAGTGTGGCCACCCAGGCGGCGTCGACCCGGGCGGCGTTGCCCTCCACCACCGCTGAGAACCCGAAGGGCGTCTCGTCGGTGAGCTCGTCGTACGCCGGTCGGTCCAGATCGAACCACTGGTCATCGAGGGCATGGACCAGTTCGTGCACGATGGTCCGTCGCGTCAGCAGGTCGAGGCTGTCACCCGAGATCACCATCACTTCGTTGACCGGATCGTAGAAACCGAGTGCTGACAGCGACACCAGCGTGGTCATGGTGCGGACGATGTCTTCTTGCGGACTGACCAGCCCCAGCGCCGACAGCAACCGGCCCAACGCTTCAAACGAGGGAGCGTCGGCAGCCAACTCCTCGGCCACCCGGGCGCTGAACACGTCGGGAGGGAGCACGTCGACGGTGACCGGGCGCTGGAACTGCAGGCCACGCTGCTGTTCCACGAACTGGCTCAGCAGCAGTACCTCGGCGGTGATCTGCTCGGCAGTCGGCGGTTCCGGTGTGACCGGTTCGTTGCTGGCGCCCGGGTCTGGCAGCACCGGTGATGCCACCGATGGGCTGGCGGTCGAGTCGCCGGTGTCGGTGATGCGGACCCATCCCACCGCAACCAGTGCGACCACGGCCACCACGACGGCGGCGAGGGCGGCGATCTTGCGTTGACGTGCCCGACGGGGGGCATCAGGGGCGACGTCGGGGTCAGGTGCCACCGGCGTGGGGGCTGCCCCAGTACCGGGGGCGAGGCCGGGACCTCGGTCGGGGGACGCTCAACGTTCCACGACGGCCACGCAGCCGACCGGCCCGGGCCGGTCACCGATTCACCCCTGTGAGCGTGTACACCCTGCGTACCGTACCCGAGGCCCGGTGGCCGACGGCGGTCGGGTGCGGGTGCAGGAGGCGGATTCAGCCCTGCGTCGGTGATCCGTCGACGGGGGTGCCGGCGAAGGCACCGGGGTCGACGGCATTGGGAAGCCCCGGTGGGGTCCAACCCAGGACCTTGGACAGCTCCATGGCCACTGCACGCCACCCCTGGGTGTCCCACCCCTCGGCGGCACCCACCACCGCTGGGCTCTGGTCAACGTGCACCAGCGCCGGCAGCGTGGACAGGCCCAGTGCCTTGGCTGCCGTGCGGTCGGGATCGATGAACACCATGAATTCCTCGGCCATTGGCCCCAGGAACTGACGGGCGTCATCGGCATCGCAGGTCATCACGAAACCCACCCGGCAGTCGGCCTCGGCGTACTCGCGCAGCAGGCGAGCAGCGGTGGGAAGGATCCAGGCACTCTGCTGGGTGTAGGGATCCAGCACCGCCACGAACAGCTGGAAGGTGGTGGTCCACTCACTCAGTGGCCTGACCTCATCGCGCTGCAAAGAGCGGAGGGAAACGTCGCTGATCACCTCGGTCGGCACGGAGGGAATGTAGCGCGCCGGGCCCCCCTGACCCCAACCACGCTCTCTGGGGCCCGGTAGTGTCGTCAGGGTGCACCCCATCGAGCGACTCCGGTATGTGGCCCGGTCGTCGGGGGTACCCCAGCGACTGGTGGTGGACGAGACCGCCCGGGCATTGATGGGGTTCAGCTCAGATCAGTTGGGCCTCGTGACGGCGTGCCGCAGGGTGGTGGAACGCCACCGTTCGTGCGGGGCACTGGTGTGGATGGCGGCCAGGGTGATGACCTCGTCTGACCCGGTGGCGGAGATCCGGCGCTGCGCCACAGCGGGTCGCCGGCGACCCCACCGGCCGGCTGCTGGCCGATGCGCTCGCCCCCGACGCCACCATCGTGATGCTGGGATGGCCTGAGGAGTCACCGGTGGCGCTTGGCAGACGCGGGGACGTGGCTGTGCTGGTGGTGGACTCGTTTGGTGAGGGTGCAGAGTTGGCCGACGAACTGTCGGCGGTGGACGTCGCCGCCCGCGCCCGTTCGGGTGGAGGGTTGGGTGCGGCGGTGGCCGCTGTGGCTCAGGCCGGAGGGGTGGTGGTCCTCGAGGCTGACGCGGTGGGTCCCACCCATGCACTGGCTGTGGCTGGGTCGCTGGCAGCAGCATCCACCGCCCGCGCCCTGGGGGTGCCGGTGTGGCTGGTGGTCCCGTGCGGACGTTCCCAGCCCGGTGTGATGTGGGACCGCTTCGTGGCCCGGTTGGCGCCCGAGCCGGCCGGACGGTTGCCGGAGCTGGGCGTCGACCCTGCTGGCGGCCCGGCTGGCGACCCGGCTGGCGACCCGGCTGACGACTTTGCTTTCAACTCGGGTTTCGACTCGGGTTTCGACATTGTGCCGCTCGATCTGGTCGATGTGGTGGTGCGGCCGACCGGTCTCACCGATGTTGCGTCCATGGTGGCCAGCCCCGACTGCCCCAGTGCACCGGAGCTGTTTGCCGGCGACGTCTTTTGACGCCTGCCGCTCCGTCGCGGGCCGGGGTCTGTCGCTAGGCTCTCGGCCATGCCCAAACGCCGAGACATCATCCGCATGACCCCCGACGAGGTCGACGACTTCCTCGCCGGTCGCCACACCATGAACATCGCCACCCACTCGCCCGACGGCACGATTCACCTGGTGGCCATGTGGTACGGGTTCATTGACGGCGCCCCGGTGTTTGAGACCTACGCCAAGTCACAAAAGGTGCTGAACCTGCGGCGCAATCCCAACATCACCGCCCTGGTGGAAGACGGCGACGACTACGACGAGCTGCGTGGCGTGGAACTGGTGGGAACAGGCGAGGTCATCGAGGACCGCGACATCCTGATGGAGGCGGCCCGCAGCGTGGTCACCCGGTACTACGGCATCGACGACCCTGCCGCTCTGGATGCTGCCGCCGAGGCACTGTCGCACAAGCGTGTGGCCATCCGTATCCACGTGGACAAGGTGGTCTCCTGGGACCACCGAAAGGCGGTCTGATCATGGGGTCATTGGTGACATGGTCAGACAACGGGCATGAATCGTCGGGCTATCTGTCGGTGCCGGCGTCGGGACGAGGGCCCGGGGTGGTTGTGATCCAGGAATGGTGGGGTCTGGTTCCCCACATCCGTGACGTGTGCGACCGATTCGCCGCCGAGGGATTCGTGGCCCTGGCTCCCGACCTGTACGACGGCCACACCACTGCCGAGCCCGACGAGGCCGGCAAGCTCATGATGACCATGAATCTGGGGGCGGCGATGGACCGCGTCGGTGGGGCAGCGGACATGCTGCTGGCGCACGACGCCGTCACGTCGGACCTGGTGGGGGTGACCGGGTTTTGCATGGGTGGGGGGCTGGCGATGTTGACAGCATGTCGCCGACCTGACGCCGTGGGCGCCTGCGTGACGTTCTACGGGGTGATTCCGTGGCCTGACGCCGAGCCCGGCTGGTCGACGCTGTCAGCTCCGGTATTGGGCCACTTCGCCGCCGGTGACGATTCCTTCCCGCCGGCCAAGGTGGACGAACTGCGCCAGCGTCTCACGGCGCTGGGCAAAGATGTCACCTTCACGGTGCATCCCGGGGTGGACCACGCCTTTTTCAACGACGACCGCCCCGAGGTGTACGACGAAGCCACCGCCACGCGCCACATGGGCCGAGACGCTCGCGTTCCTGCGCCACAACCTCAGCTGAAAGTTTCCGGCTGGAACATGGTTTCAGCCGGGGTGTTCAGTCCTGGGCCTTGGCCTGTTCCACCATCTTGCGGACGATGACCTTGAGGCACAGGGTCTCGTCGGCGCCTTCGAAGATGGACAGCACCCGGGCATCCACGAAGTACCGGCTCACGGCGTACTCCTCGGCGTAGCCGAAGCCGCCGTGGATCTGCATGGCCTCGCGGGTCACCCACTCGGCGGCCTTGCACACGTAGGCCTTGATCATCGACGCCTCGAGCTGGCCCTGGCCGGCGCCCATGAGGGCTGCCACCCGGTAGCTGGACTGGCGGGCAGGCCTGAATGATGACCGCCATGCGGCCCAGCTTGGCCTGGGTGAGCTGATAATCGGCGATGGCATGGCCGAACACCACCCGGTCCTCGGCGTACTGGCGGGCGTCTTCGTAGGCGGCCTGCATGAGTCCCACGGCGCGGGCTGCGGTCTGCAGACGGCCGTTTTCGAAACCGGCCATCTGGTAGTAGAAGCCCTTGCCCAGGCCACCCTCGGTGCCGATGAGGTTGTCGGCCGACACCCACCAGTTGTCCAGGGCGATCTCGTAGGAATGCATGCCCCGATAGCCGATGGTGTCGATGGGGCGACCTTCCATGGTGCCTCCACCCGGAGCGCCGTCAACGGCCTCCTGGACGTGTTCGAAGCCGTGGCCATCAGACGTCGGCTTCGGCACCAAAAACAGGCTCAGGCCCCGATGGCCCAGGGTCTTGTCGGGGTTGGTGCGCGCCAGCAGCAACAGCACGTTGGCCTTGGCCCCAAACGTGCACCACGTCTTCACACCGTTGATCACGTAGCCCGAACCGTCCTCGGTGGCCGTGGCGGTCACCTTGACGCCGGCCACGTCCGATCCGTAGTCGGGTTCGGTGACCGCAACTGCGCCCATCACCTCGGCGGTGGCCAGCTTCGGCAGCCAGTACTCGCGCTGGGCCTCGGTGCCACCGGCCACCAGGGCCCGGGTCAGGATCTCGGGCCGGGTGATGAGTGAACCACCCACGCACAGCGACCCACGGGCCAGTTCCTCGGTGGCCACCACCATGGCCAGATACTCACCCTCACCACCCGACGAGAAACCGCCGTACTCCTCGGGTACCGACAGCCCGAACCCACCCATGTCGACCAGCCCGGTGATGACCTCATCGGGGATGTCGAGATTGTGGCGGTGGACGTCGTCGGCGACGGGGCGGATGCGCTCGTCGGCGAAGCGGCGGAAGGTGTCCTGCACCATTTCGTAGTCGTCGTCGAGATGGCGGGGCCCGGGCTGGTTGGCCAGGCTGGCCAGAAACGCCGGGTCACGGAACGTGGCGGTGAAGTCCCGGGCGTCATCAAGAGCATCGGGTTCGATGCCCCACTGCGATTCACGCCCGTACAGCTTGCCGACCAGTTCGCCCACGGCGTCGGCCACGAACGCGCAGGCGATGGCGGCCTCGGTGTCGCCCTTGGTGCCGTAGGGCAGCAGGGCCCGGCACGTCTCCACTGCCGCAGCAGCGTGGGCCAGGTCGTAGGCAATCACCTGGTTGGCGTCGATGGACTCACTGGCCAGCTTGGTCGTCGCAATCTCCACCACGCTGTGGGCGAGGTCGATCACCTTGGCTGCCTGCTCGAGGTCGGGAGTGGTCATGTCGTCAAGATTACCGATCGGCGCTGGATCTGGTCGCATCGGGCGTGCGGGTCCCACTGATCCCCGGTCGCCACATTGGTCCCGCCTTGGTCTCGCCTTGGTCCTCGCCTTGGTCGTCGCCCTGGTCGCGCCTTGGCCGGGGCGGGCCTGCTGCGCCTAGCGTGTGGCCATCTTGAGCCCTTGCGCCGCGACGTGCGGCCAGCTGACCACCCGAGGTGAACTGTGACCGTCAACGACCGCCCCTTCGGCCGCCATTACGAGGATTTCGAGATCGGCGATGTGTACCGCCATTGGCCCGGCAAGACCATCACCGAGGCCGACGACCACCTGTTTTGCATGATCACCATGAACCACCATCCGTTGCACTCCAACGTGTGGTTCGCAGAAAACGAGACCGTGCACGGCAAGAACGTGGTGGTGGGCAACCTTGTGTACTCGCTGGTGTTGGGCATGAGCGTTCCCGACGTGTCGGGTTCGGCAGTGGCCAACCTTGAGATCGAGACGCTCAAGCACGCCAAGCCCACCTTCCACGGCGACACCATCTACGCCGTCACCAAGGTGCTGGACAAGTCCGAGACCTCCGACGGCAAGCGGGGCATCGTGACCGTGGAGACCAAGGGCATCAACCAGCGCAGCGAAGAGGTCTGCTACTTCCGGCGCCGGGTGATGGTGTGGAAGCGGGAGTTCGCCCCCACCCGTGGCTACCCGTATGCCGACGACGTCTTCACCGACTGATCCTCCCGCTGCCCACTGACCCTCCAACCCCAGTGGCACCCACCACAGCTGACCTGCCCCGGGCAGCATCGCGGGCGCTGGCCCGGTGGGCCCCGGCCAACCACCGCCAGCTTCCGTGGAGGCTGACCCGCGATCCCTGGGGTGTGTTGGTCAGCGAGGTGATGCTGCAACAGACCCAGGTGGACCGGGTGGCGCCGCGCTGGCAGCAGTTCATGGGTGTGTTCCCCACTCCGGCGGCCGCCGCCGTCGCTGGGGTAGCCGCCGTGGTCGACCAGTGGGCCGGCCTCGGCTACAACCGCCGGGCAGTGGCGCTGCACCGTGCGGCAGTGGTGTGTGTGGACGAACACGACGGCCGCCTCCCCGACGATCTCGCCGGGCTGCTGGCGTTGCCCGGCGTTGGCCCCTACACGGCTCGCGCCGTGCTGGCCTTCGCCTTTGAACGTGACGTGGGTGTGGTGGACACCAATGTGGGTCGGGTCCTGGCCCGCACCGCCGGTCGGCGCCTGCGCCCAGCCGAGGCCCAGGCGGCCGCCGACGCCGCAGTGCCAGCGGGTCAGGGTTGGGCCCACAACCAGGCCATGCTCGATCTCGGCGCCCAGGTGTGCGGCGCCCGGGTGGCGCGTTGTGATGGCTGCCCGATCAGGCGCTGGTGCGCATGGCAAGGAGGACCGGGCACGGACCCGGCCACCGGGTCGGCCGGGGTGACCACCCGCCAGTCCCGGTTCGCGGGGTCTGACCGGCAGGGACGCGGGCGTCTGGTCGACGCCCTGCGGTCGGCCGGTCACGTGGGGGCCGAACACCTGGCCGAGGTTGCCGGCTGGCCCCACGATTGCGAGCGTGCCATCACGGTGGCAGCCACGCTCGTGGCCGACGGATTGGCGCTGCCCGATGGCAGCGGTGGCCTCAAGCGACCGTGACCACCGGGTGCCCGGTGCGGGTCAGCCGGCCAAAAAGTCGACGACCAGTTGGTTCACCACCGCCGGCCTCTCAAGCTGCAGGAAGTGACCGGCGTCGGGCACCACGTCAACACGCGACCCCTGTGCTGGCAGGGCGGCAGCGGCTGCGGCCACCATCTCCACACCCAGGCATCCGTCGTTGGCTCCATGCAGGTACAGCGTCGGCTGCGGTGTGGGCAACTGGGTGGCGGCCTGGGCGTCGGCGTAGGTGTCGAGATGTTTCGTGGGGTCAAACATGGCCCGGTAGTAGCCCACGGCGGCAGCCAGATTGACCGGGTCGCCAAGGGCAGCGGCCACGGCGGCGACGTCGGTGGTGGCGTCGTAGCCCGGCGACCAGTCGGCCCACAGGTCGGCGATGAAGGCGAAGTCGTCGGTTGGCACCACCATCTCGGGTAGTCCCGCCATCTGGAAAAACCAGATGTACCAGCTGCGCTTGACCTGGGTCGGGCTGAGCATGCCGCCCATCAGGGCCGCAGCCGGGGGTACGGCCATGGCCACCACCCGGCGCCAACGCTGCGGGGCCAACGGCGGCCCCGTAGGTGGCGAACGCTCCCCAATCGTGGCCAATGATCACCGCATCGGCGTCGCCCCCGAGGGCTTCGTGCAGCGCCACGGCGTCGGCGGCCAGAGCCCCGGTCTGGTAGGCGCCGTCAGACGGCACCGCAGTGGGGGCGTAGCCACGCATCCACGGAGCCACAGCGCGATAGCCGGCGTCAGCCAGCGCTGGCATGAGGTGTCGCCACGTGGCGGCGGTGTCGGGGAAGCCATGCAGGCACAGGGCCAGTGGGCCCTCACCCATGGACAGGCATGCGAAGTCCACGCCGTTGGCCGTCACGGTGAGCTGCGAGGGAGCAGGGGAGTTTGACGTCATGTTCAGACCCTACGCCCCGCGACCCCGGCGGATCTGGTGTGGCTGACGTCACGTACCTCAACGGCCCGACTGCGGAATCGGTGGGCTAGTTTCGAAAGGTCGTCTAGTGGGGGTTGCCTGCGTGAACATCGGGTTCTACGGAGTACGGGGGTCCACCCCGTGTGCCAGTGACGCCAACCGCCGTTACGGCGGCAACACGGCATGCGTGGTGTTGGAACAGCCCGGGTGCGAGCCCATCATTCTGGATCTCGGCACCGGTCTGCGCCTGTACGGCGAGGACCTCATCGCCGCCGGTCGTCCGGCGTTCAGGGGCCACGCCCTGGTGACCCACATGCACTGGGATCACGTGCAGGGCCTGCCGTTTTTCAAGCCGTTGCTCACCGACGGCTCCCGCCTCGATGTGTGGGGTCCGGCAGCTGACGGCTTGTCGCTGCGTGCCGCCTTCGACCGGTTCATGGTGCCGCCGTTCTTCCCGGTCACCATCGCCGACCTTCCCGCCGACATCGGGTTCCACGACCTGCAGGAGGGCTCGTCGCGTATCGGCGACGCCGACGTGGTGACCATGGCCGTTCCCCACATCGGAGCGACGTTCGGGTACCGGGTGCAGTTCGGTGACGGGCCGTCGGTGGCGTACCTGCCCGACCACCAGCAGCCCACCGACGACTCATCCGCGGTGGCCCCGGGGTGATCGAACTGTGTCGGGGGGCCGATGTGCTCATCCACGACGCCCAGTTCACCCCCGAGGAGTTCGCCGTCAAGGCCAACTGGGGCCATTGCACCGTCGACTACGCCGTGACCGTGGCTGCAGCAGCGGGTGTGGGTCGTCTGGTGCTGTTTCACCATGATCCCTCGCACGACGACGCCACCCTCGATGCGCTTGCCGACCAGGCCCGCAACCACCCCGCCGCCGCTGACCTCGACGAGGTCATCTGCGCCCACGAGGGCCTCACCATCAGCCTGCAGCCCGGCGCGCTACGGTCTCGGTGACCAGCCCGGGAGGCACCCGTGAGTGACATCGCAGACTCCAGCGGATCAGTTGACGCCGCCAAGTACCGACAGGTTCTGGGCCATTTCCCCACCGGGGTGTGTGTGATCACGGCCATGGATGCCGGCACGCCCGCCGGGCTGGCTGTGGGGTCGTTCGCCTCGGTGTCACTGGATCCGGCGTTGGTGCTGTTCTGCACCTCCAACACGTCGTCCACCCTGGCCCGCATCTCGGCGTCCGGGAAGTTCTGTGTGAATGTCCTCGGTGAGGACCAGGAGGACATCTGCCGGGTGTTCGCCAGCCGCTCAGACGACAAGTTCGCCGGTTTGGGCTGGAAACCGTCGGCCAACCACGCCCCCCGCATCGACGGCTGCCTGGCGTGGGTTGACTGCGACCTGCACCAGTCGGTTGATGGCGGCGACCACACCATCGTGATCGGGGCGGTGACCGACCTCGGGATGCAGCACGAGGGTGGTCCGCTGTTGTTCTACCGGGGTGGCTACGGCCGCTTCGCCGTCTGACCGGTGCCCATCTACGCCCTCGACGGGGCCGAACCCACCATCGACCCCACTGCCTACGTGCACCCCGACGCCGTCATCATTGGTGACGTCCGGCTCGGCCCGCAGGCATCGGTGTGGCCCGGAGCGGTGCTTCGGGGCGACGAGAGCCACATCTCGGTGGGGGCTCGCACCTCCATTCAGGACGGCAGCGTGTTGCACTGCACCCACGACCTGCCCACCGTCATCGGCGATGACTGTGTGGTGGGCCACATCGTGCACCTTGAGGGGTGCACCATCGAAGACGGCGCCCTGGTGGGTAACGGGTCGGTGGTGTTGCACCGGGCGGTGGTGGGCACCGGCGCCCTGGTGGGATCAAACGCCGTCGTCACCAACGACACCGTGGTGCCGCCTGGCGCAATGGCGCTGGGTGTCCCGGCCAAGATCTTCCCCGACCGTTCCCATCCCGGGATCATCAAGCTCACCGCCGAGATCTACGTGCAGCGCGCCGAGCGTTACCGCACCCACCTGCGGCGCATCGACTGACGACCCGCCCACCCGGTCGCATGCGAACCGGTGACCGTGATGGCGACCGAGGGATCGGTGATCGGGGGTCCGGTCAGCTGGGGGCCCGGTCAGCCAGTTGGAGGTCGGTCAGCCAGTTGGAGGTCCGGTCAAAACGTGTCGGAATGCAACCACGGTCCGGGGCCGAACCCGAGGTTGCGCACCACGCTGAACACCACCGCAATCACCAGCAGTGCCGGTGCCATCCATTTTCGGGTTGGCAACGACGGCAGCCGGACGCCCCATTGGGCCCCGAACCATTGGGCGGTGGCCCACAAGGCGAACGGGGCCAAAAGCACCACCAGCAGGTTCTGGCTTGCGGCCCGCATGATGTCGCCGCCCAACAGGGCGTGGGTGGCTCGCATGCCGCCGCACAGGGCGCAATCGACACCGGTGATCAACCGCAGTGGGCATTGGGGGTAGGCGCCCGAGGAGTTGGGATCGACCATGGCGGTGTACAGGCATGCCGACCCGAGAGCACCGGCAGCCACCAACGCAGTGATCTTGCTGGCGCGCGATGGCAGCACCGAACCGGCCGGCGGGGGAGGGGCTGGCGTTGCTGCCCGGAGGGCATCGGCTCCGGGTCCCGACGCCACCGGTTCCACCGGTGACGGCCCTTGCCCGGGCGTCGCCGGACCGCCGGTGGCCGAGGTGTGTCCCGTGGGAGCAGTCACGGCTTCCATGATAGGCGTGTTGGTGGCGCTACGGTCGGGGGGTGGACAAACGCCTCGTGATCGTTGACGCCGACCTGCTGGCAGGGTGGCGACGCCCCTCGGCCAGCCTGGCGCAGTTGCGCGAGGCCGTGGCAGCGCTCGAACAGCAGGAACCCGACGCCACGGTGGCCGTCATCGCCGACCCCGCACTCAAGTGGGCCCTGGATCCAAGCGATCAGGTCGACATCGAAAACGACATCGTCACCCGTTTCCTGCTGATGGCACCGGCCGGGTCCGAGGGTGGTCATGTGGGGTTCATCTCCCAGGTGGTGGCAGTGGCCTCGGCTGCGGGCTGGGACCCTGTGGTCGTCACGGCCCGGTCCATTCCCGGCGCCCGACTGGGCCGGCCCCACCGCGTCGACGGCACGTGGTCGTTTGATCTCGACGGTCCCCAGCCCACCATCATGGCGGCCGGTTCTTCGGTGCGTCGTCGTCGCAAGGGTCACGCCGCGTGAGTGCCGTCAGGTCCAACCCCGGTGCCAAAGGGCCCGGCAACCATGCCGATAGAATGGAGTGCAATGTCTGATTCGTCGACTGCTGCGCCAACCGATGCGTCCACCCTCGACATCGGGCGGTATGGGATCTGGACCTTCCAGCTGGATCTGGTGCCGGCCTCGCAATCCCAGGACGCAGCCGCAGAGATCGAGGAGATGGGTTTCGGTGCCGTGTGGGTGCCAGAGGCGGTGGGTCGAGAGGCGTTCACCAGCGCCGGCCTGTTGCTGGCGGGCACGAACACCATCACGGTGGCCACCGGCATCGCCTCCATCTGGGCACGTGACCCGATGGCGGCCTCGGCGGCGCACAAGACCCTGAGTGAGGCCTACCCCGGTCGATTCCTGCTGGGGCTGGGCGTGAGTCACCAACCCATGGTTGACCACATTCGAGGCCATCACTACGACAAGCCGTTCACGGCCATGTCCAACTATCTCGACGCCATGGACTCGTCGCTGTTCATGGCCGCTGAGCCCACCGTGGCCCCCCGGCGGGTTCTCGCTGCACTCAAGCCCCGGATGCTTCGTCTGGCCGCCGAGCGTGCCGACGGGGCCCACCCCTACTTTGTGCCACCCGAACACACCGCAGTGGCTCGCGCCGATCTGGGCGAGGGGCCGTTGCTGGCCGTGGAGCAGGCGGTGGTGTTCGAAACCGACCCGTCGGTGGCCCGTGACATCGCCCGGACCCACACCAGCATCTACACCGGTCTGCCCAACTACTCGGGCAATCTCGAGCGTTTCGGCTTTGCCGCTGACGACTTCCTCGGTGCCGGTAGCGACCGTCTGGTTGACGCCATCGTGGCGTGGGGAACCATGGACGACATCGTGGCCCGCATTCAGGCCCATCACGACGCCGGGGCCGACCACGTGTGCATACAGGTAGTAGCTGCCGATGGCAGGTCCGTGCCCACCGCGCAGTGGCGGGCGCTGGCCGACGCCCTGATGTGATCGATCGGGACTGACCCATGCCGATGCGAATGGATTGCAAACAGTTCGAGAGCCGGTCGTACGCCAACGGCGAGACGGTGCGAAAGTGCAATCTGGACCTGGCCCCCGAGGCTCCGTGGCGCTGCCCGTCGGACTGCCCATCGTTTGAGCGCCGCATGGCCGACGTGAACTGGTCGTACGGGTCGCTGGTGGTGCCGCCCACGCCGCCCGAGCCCGAGGCCGAAGGCATCGCCGAACTGCTCGACAGCGCCGAGGACGTGATCAACGCCGCTGCTGCCGGGATCCTGGCCGACCTCGAAGCCGAGCGGGGACGGACCGGGCGGTGGCAGAACATGGTTGGCCGTCTGCGACGACGACCAAAAAACCAGAAGTGATCACCGGGGATGGCACCCGGGGTGGGTTGCCGTGGCGCTGGTACCGTTTTGGCCATGGCCCCAGACGTCTCCGGACCCGATCACACCCCAGCAGACACCCCCACCCCAGCTGACATCACTGAGCGCCTGGCGGCGGCCGGCCTCGTTGGGTGGACCCATGAACACGGGCGTCTGCGGCGGGAGTTCACCTTCGCCGACTTTTCTGAGGCGTGGGCGTTCATGAGCCGGGTGGCCTTGCTGGCTGAAGCCCGCAACCATCATCCGGATTGGTCCAACTCGTGGAATCGGGTGGTGATTGAGCTGGTCAGCCACGACACCGGTGGCCTCACCGACCGTGATCTGGACCTCGCCGGGGCCATCGACGGCCTCACCTGACCTGCCAGCTACCTGAGCCAACCGCTACCTGACCTGTCGGCGATCTGGGCCAACCGCTACCGGGGCCAACCGGCCGGGTTCAGCTGTCGGCGAGGGTGTCTTCGATGGCCTGCGACAACGTGTTCCACGACAGCGTGGCGCACTTGATGCGCACCGGGAACTTCACCACGCCGCGCAGGGCCTCAAGGTCGCCCAGTTCGATTTCTTCCAGTTCGCTCTCGGCTTCGGAGTCCGCATCGGCACCCTCGAGGCTGGACTCGTGAATCGACATCATGTCCTTGAAGGCGCGGGTCAGTCGGGCGACCTCTTCGATGCTGAGGCCCTTGACGGCCGACGACATCATCGACGCCGACGACTGGCTGATCGAGCAGCCCTGACCGGCAATGCGCACGTCGGTCACCTTGCCGTCGGTCAGTTCGAGGAACACCACCACCTCGTCGCCACACAGCGGGTTGAACCCCTCGGTTCGGTGGGCGGGAGGCACCGGAAGCTCTCCGCGGTTACGCGGATTGCGGTAGTGGTCGAGGATGATCTCGCGATAGAGGTCTTCAAGGCCGGGCATGGGTCAGTCCTAGCACGTCGTTGGGATTGGACGGAAAGGTCGTTGCTGTGGCCTCGGAGGCGACGATGGTCAACGCTGGGACTGTTGGGGCCGAGGCCGGGTTCATCGCCGGGGAGACGCAACTCACAGGGTGAAGAACTCCACGGTGGCTGCCAGGGCGTCGGCAAGGGCGTCAACGTCGGACCGGTCGTTGTAGACGTACAGGCTGGCCCGGGCGGTGGCACCCACACCCAGTTCACGCATCAGCGGCTTGGCGCAGTGGTGCCCGGCACGCACGCACACCCCGTGCTGGTCGAGAACCTGGGAGATGTCGTGGGGGTGGACCTCGTCGAGGGCCAGCGACAGCACACCGCCGCGGGCCGACAGATCGCTCGGGCCGTGGATGGTGAGGGTGTCGCCGAATCGGGCGGTGAGGGTGTCCAGGGCGTAGGCGGTGAGGTCCACCTCGTGGGCCCGCACCCGGTCCATGCCCAGGGTCTCGAGGTACTCGATACCGGCGGCCAGCCCCACCGCCTCGGCGATCGGGGGTGTTCCGGCCTCGAACTTCCACGGCAACTCGTTCACCGTCCAGCCGTCCTTGCGGACGTCCCGGATCATCTCGCCACCACCCAGAAATGCCGGCATGGCGTCGAGGATTTCGCTGCGGGCCCACAGCACACCGATGCCAGTGGGTCCCAGGACCTTGTGTCCGGTGAAGCCAAGAAAGTCGCAATCCATGGCCACCACATCGGTGGGCAGGTGGGGCACCCACTGGGCGGCGTCCACCATGCACAGGGCGCCGGCGCTGTGGGCGGCATCAGCGATGGTTCGCACGTCGGTGATGGACCCCAGCACGTTGGACATGGCCGTCACCGACACCAGCTTCGCCCCGTCGACGAGCTGATCCAGGTTGGACAGGTCCAGCTGGTAATCATCGGTGAGGCCGATCCACCGCAGTTCGATACCCACCGATTCCGCCAGCATCAGCCACGGCACGATGTTGGCGTGATGCTCCATGTCGCTGAGCACCACCACGTCACCGGCGCCGAGGTTGGCGGCGCCCCACGTGCGAGCCACAAGGTTCATGGCCTCGGTCACGTTTTTGGTGAAGATCACTTCCCGCTCGTGGGGGGCACCGATGAACCGGGCCACGGTGCGCCGTGCGCCCTCGTAGCGATCGGTGGCTTCGACCCCGAGCCGGTACACACCACGATGCACGTTGGCGTAGCTGGTGCAGTAGAGGTCATCCATGGCGTCAAGCACCGACTGGGGCTTTTGTGCCGACGACGCCGAATCCAGGTACACCAGCGGGCTCCCGTCGGGCCGGAGGTCGCCAAGGAGGGGAAAGTCCTTCTTTACGACGGTGCCGTCAAGCGGGTGGTCCATGTCTAGAAGTCTACGGGCACCTTGTGGGTAGTGGAAATGTCTGGGTCGAATTTCTGAGGCGCTGGCCGGTAGGGTCTGCACGTGGGCCTCAAAAAAGACGTGGTGACAGCTGTGGCCGCCTTCGCCGTCATGGAACCAGTGGCCTACGCCACCCACCGCTGGGTCATGCACGGTGCAGGATGGGGCTGGCACGCCAGTCACCACGCGTCGAAGTCCGGCACCTTCGAACGCAACGACCTGTATCCGGTCACGTTTGCGTCGGCCACCATTGTGGCCACTGCAGTGGCCAGCCGTCTGCGGTGGCGCCCGGTGCTGGCAGTGGCCGCCGGGGTCACGGCCTACGGCGCTGCCTACAGCGTGGTGCACGAGATCTATGCCCATCGCCGGGCGCCGTCGTTGCGCCGGCCGGCGGCACCGCTGGAGCAGCTGGGCAGCCGACACATGCGTCACCACCGGCGCGGTGGTGAGCCCTATGGAATGTTGGCCCCGCTGGTGGTCGACGTCGTGCAGTCGTCGCCTCGCGACGTGTCCACCCGCTCCCAAACGCCAGCACCCACACCCCAGCACCTGGTCGCCAGCACCTGATCGCCAGCACCTGATTGCCAGCACCTGACTGCAGGCTTCTGGCTACCAGCCCCGGTCAACCCACTCGGCGAGATGGGGGCGCTCGGCGCCCACGGTGGTGTCGTCACCATGGCCAGGCAACACCAGCGTCTGGGCATCAAGGGTGAACAGGCGGGTGTCGATCGACGAGATGATGGTGTCGAAGTCGCCGCCGGGGAACGTGGTGTTGCCCGGACCGCCAGGAAACAGCGTGTCACCGCTGAACAGCACCGGGGCGTGATCGAGGCGAAAGCACATCGAGCCGGGGGTGTGACCCGGAGTTGCCAGGGCGTGCAGGCGCAGCCGACCAACCTCAATGACCGACTCGTCTTCGATCACGTAGTCGTAGCTTTCGAGCATGTCGGCGTCGGCGGCAGTGACGCCCACCTCGTAGCCGGCGTCACGCACGGCGGGAACGGCCTGAATGTGGTCCCAGTGGCCGTGGGTCTCGATCACGGTGCGCACCCCAAGCCTCTGGCACATCTCCAGCAGAAGATCATGTTCGTTGGCAGCGTCAATGAGCACCGCATCGCCCGTCTGGCGGCATCGCACCACGAACACGTTGTTGTCGACTGGCCCCACCACCACCTTGTGGATCTCGCAGATGCTGTCGCTGTGGTGCAGGGTGCCGGGGGTTGGGGACTCCATGTGTTCAAGGGTAGGTCCTCCGGGTGGCCCTTGACCGGCTGGTCTAGTAGACAAGCGGGTCTAGTACTCGCAGCGGGTTGAACCGCTCACCCGATCAACAGGGGGCCAGCACCGTGAACTTCGCCTTCAGTGACGAGCAGGAAGAACTGCGCAACATCGTCCGTCAGTTCCTCGAGGCCAAGTCGCCCGAGTCGGCCGTTCGTGAGCAAATGGAGACCGAGGCCGGCTACGACACCGAGGTGTGGGGTCAGATGGCCGAGCAGCTGGGCCTGCAGAGCCTCACCATCCCCGAACAGTACGGAGGCCAGGGGTACGGCTACGTGGAACTGACCGTGGTGCTGGAAGAAATGGGTCGCAGCCTGGTCTGTGCCCCCTTCTTCTCCACGGTGGTTCTGGCCACCAACACCCTGCTTCAGGCTGGTGACGAGGCCGCCTGTGCCGCCTACCTCCCCGGCATCGCCTCGGGCGAGACCATCGCCACGTTGGCCGTCACCGAGGCCAACGGCCGCTGGGACGAGTCGGGCATCGAGGCCACGGCCACCGCCTCCGGCGACGGCTGGACCATCGACGGCGCCAAGATGTTCGTGCTCGACGGCCACACCGCTTCGCTGATCGTGGTGGCGGCCCGCACCGCTGCCGGTGTGAGCCTGTTCGCCGTTGACGGCGACGCCTCCGGGCTGACCCGTACCGCTCTGTCCACCATGGACCAGACCCGCAAGCAGGCCAAGCTGGAGTTCGCCGGCACCCCGGCCACCCTGATCGGCACCGATGGTGGCGGTTGGGACGTGCTCAGCCGGGTCCTGGACCTGGCCGCTGTGGCTCTGGCCGCCGAGCAGGTTGGTGGAGCACAGGCCTGTTTGGACATGGCGGTGGAGTACGCCAAGGTGCGCGTCCAGTTCGGGCGGCCCATCGGCTCGTTCCAGGCCATCAAGCACAAGTGTGCCGACATGCTGCTGGAGGTTGAGTCGGCCAAGTCGGCGGCCTACTACGCCGGTTGGTGCGCCTCGGAGATGAACGACGAGCTGCCGGCGGTGGCCAGCCTGGCCAAGGCCTACTGCTCGGAGGCGTACTTCCACGCCGCTGCCGAGAACATCCAGATCCACGGTGGCATCGGCTTCACCTGGGAGCACCCCGCCCACCTGTACTTCAAGCGGGCAAAGTCCTCCGAGCTGCTGTTTGGCGATCCCACCTACCACCGGGAGCTGTTGGCTCAGCGCATCGGCATCTGATCGTGCTCCCCGGTGCGACAGCGGCACCGTAGGCTGACGTCATGACCTGGGTGTTCGTGGTGCTCATCGCCGTGGCGGTGGTGGTTGTCGGGCTGGTCGTGGTGGGTCGCATCACAAGCCAGCTTTCGGCCGAACCGTCAACGTCGTACGTGGATCTCGACGACGCCGTGGTGTGGGTGGGGGATCATCTGTCGCCCGCCACCACTGCCGAGATCAGTTACGACGACGTCCGCTGCGTGCTGGGCTGGTACCTCGATTATCTGGCGGGTCAGGGCATCGCCCGATCCGACGAGTTCGATCCCGCACCCACCGGGCCTTTGATGGCCGACGAGGACGACGCCCTCGCATGGGTGCTCGGTCAGATGTCGGCCGCCGGCGACAACGCTCCAGTGCTCACCGACGCTCAGGTGGCCGAGATCTGTGACGTGCAGCGCTCGTACCTGGTCGGCATCGGTGCAGTGCGTAGCATCGACTCGTGACAGGCGATCAGGCCGCACCGTCATCCGAACACAGCGTTATCCGAACGCAACGTCATCCGAACACAGCGTCATCCAAACACAGCAGGCTTACGAACTGAACACCGTCCACATCGCCGTTCGCCAAGCGAAGCCGGCGATCTGACCCAACCGGGGATCACCACCATGCACCGACCGGGCAAGTTCGAACACAACCGATGGTTGGGCGACAAACGCAGTCAGGTCGTGTACGACCTCGACAACCTGCCTGACGACGATGCCGGGATCATTGACGAGCTCATGACCGCCGAGGCGTTTGCGTGCTTCGGGCCCGACTCGCTGGCCGAGGCCCGCAACCGGGGGTACAAGGCATTTCGCGGCAACGGCAGCGGGGTGGCCGACGTGGACACCTCGGCGGCCTGACGGCGACGCCGTCGTGGACGTTCGCCTCACGTCGGGGTCGGTGACCCTCGATGCCCACGTGGCGCGTCCACGTCTGGCACCCGGGGTGGCCATGCCCGGGGTGGTCATCTCCCACGGCTTTCCCACCGGCCCAGGCAGTGGCTCTGACCCCGGTGCCACCCACGCCGAACTCGCCGACCGCATCGCCACCGAGATGGGTTGGTGCGCCATGTCGTACTCGGCTCGCGGCTGTGGAGCGTCTGAGGGGGACTTCTCGCTGTCGGGTTGGCTCACCGACCAGGGTCGCCGCCGCCGCCTACATGCGCGACCTCGACGATGTGTGGGGGGTGTGGCTGGTGGGATTCGGCACTGGGGGAGCGCTCGCCGTCGACGCCGCCGCCGATCAGGACTGGGTGCGAGGTGTGGCGGCGCTGGCCGCACCGGCAGACTTCAACGACTGGGCTGGCCATCCCCGTCGCCTGCTGCAACACGCCCGGGACCAGGGCATCATCCGTCGGCGTGACTTCCCCCCGGCCGTGGACCGTTGGGCCCAGGGCCTGCGCCAACTGGCCGCCGTCGACGCCGTGGGCCGGATGGCCGATCGTTCCCTGCTGGTGGTGCACGGTGCCGACGATGACCTCGTCCCGGTGTTCGACGCCCGGGTGCTGGCCGACGCCCACGGGTCCGCCGACCTGCGCATCATCGACGGGGCCGGTCATCAGCTGCGCCATGACCCTCGGGCGGTGGCCACGTTGCTGGGATGGTTGGACCGGCAACGCAACGAGACCCACACCGCCGCACCGGGCGTTGGCGGGTAGTCGACACGGGCTGCATCCAACGGGCCTGATAACGGCCCGACACGGGCCCGCCGGCGTTTGCCGGAGCCTTCCGTCAGGCGACGGGCGGCATGCTCGGCCTCGTGACCACCCAGGAGCAGCAGCGAGCCACCCACGGGCAGCAGATGATCGGCACCCGGGTTGGCGGTGGTGGTGCCGTCAGCGTCAACCACGGCCACGACGCTGCATTGGGTGCGAGCCGGCAGGTCGGCGCTGGCCAGGCTGGTGACCTTCGAGAGTCGAGCGGCACCGGCATGGTGAACACCTCGGAGCCCTCGGCCAGCAACACCGTCTCGTTGCCGCGAAACTCCCGCCACACCGCATCGGCCCCCGCTGATGCGTACGACAACACCGAGTCGGCACCGGCGCGGTAGAGCGTCACCACGTTGCGATCCAGATTCGACCGGCACAGCAGTTCCACGTCGGGTCGAAGCTTGCGGACATACAACGCCAGATACACGTTCATGTCGTCGTCATGGGTGGTGATGGCCACGGTGGTTGCCCGGTCGATGCCGGCGTGGCGCAGCACGGTGAGGTCGGCGGCGTCTCCGACCAGGAACTGCTCGTTGATGTCGTGCTCACGTTCGGGGTTGCGTTCAACCATGATGTGGGGCACTCCTGCCCGGGTGAGTTGCCCGGCCAGAGCCTTGCCCACCCGACCGGCCCCCAGAATCACCACATACGACGAGGGTGTGCCGCTGAGGTCGTCCGCCACGAAGGTCTGGTTGAACCGGTCGATGTGGTCGCTGGTTCCGGCCAGCACCAGCGTGGCCGACGGATCGACCACCGTGGACGCCCCGGCTGGAGCAAAACCACCGCGCATCCATGATCCCAGCACGGTGGCCCCGGTGCGGGCCCTCACCGCAGCCTCGCCCAGCGATCGTCCCGCCAGCGGCGACCGGGCTGCGCCCACCTCGGCGATCAGCAGGTCGTCGCGCCGGCCCACCACGTGGGCGGTGCCCTCGGGTGACAGCACCCGTTGGGCCATGGCCTCGCCCAGCATGGGTCCCAACTCGAGCACCCTGGACGCCCCGGCCAACTCCAGCACGTCCACTGACGCCGGCGAATTGGCCGTGGCCACAACGGGAGCCGAGGTGACGCCGCGGGCCGTGAATGCGATGTTGGCGTTGGCCGGGTCGCTCCCGGTGGTCACCACTACTGCGGCCTGGGCGGCCCGGGCGGCAGCGTAGGTGGCTGGGTCATCGAGCTCGCCGATCATGACCTTGAATCCCAGCGAGCTGGCCTCGATGGCCTCGTTTGGCGACGACACCAGCACGGCGTAGGGCACCCCAGCTCGTTTGGCTCGGGCCACCAGGGCGTGCTCGATGGGTCCCAACCCCGTCAGGATCATGTGGTCGCTGAAGTCGGTGGGCAGATGCCGGGGCGTGGCCCGTTGGGCCCGGCGGTCCATCCACGGCATGAACACGAACTGGATGAAGGTAAACGGCAACAGGACCAGGATCAGCGCCGAACCACTGAGCAGCACCACCACTGAAAACAGCTGGCCCACTCCCGAGGTGAACACCACGTCGCCGTACCCGAGGGTGCTCATGGTCACCACGGTCCAGTAGATCCCCGTTGCCCATGAGTAGTCCTGGCCTTCGTTGGCCATGAGGACGTGGAAGATGGACGAATACACCCCGATGAGCACAATGAACAGGACGAGCAGGAAGAAAAACGGACGCAGGTTGCGCTCGCGCAGTGGCCCCGACATCCAGCTCAGCATCAGTGCCGAAAACTTCACTGCGTCCCCCTGGGTGACACCCGGGCCAGCGGGTGTGGTCGGATCAGTCGGCCTTGGACCGACCCTTGGCCTTCATGGCCTTTTTCCACTCCCGCACCCGGGCCAACGACTCCGGTGAGTCGATGTCGGCCACTGATCGGGGCTGATCATCAGAAAACGGGGCGGTGGCCTGCTCCCAGCCTGCCGGTCGGACGCCCAGGCGCTTGGCCAGCATGGCGACAAAAATGCGTGACTTCTCGTCGCCGTAGCCGGGCATGGCCCGCACGCGGGTCATGAGTTCGTCGGCATCGTCAACGCCAGTCCAGATCGCAGCGGCGTCGCCGCCGTAGGTGTCGGTGATGTGTACGCACAGTTCGTGGGTGCGTCGACCCATGGAGGCCGGGAAGCGGTGCAGGGCGGGCTTGGTGGCAAACACGGCCACGAAGGCATCGGGATCCATGGCAGCAATGGCGGTGGCATCCAACCCGCCGAGGCGGTCACGCAGGGTGGCTGGTCCCTTGAACGCCCATTCCATGGGGATCTGCTGGTCCAGCAGCATGCCGATCACCAGGGCCAGGGGATCGGTGGACAACAGCTCGTCGGCTTCGTCGATGCCGGTGACGCGAATGGCTGGGGTGGTCATGGCCCGAGGCTACCGAACGCGCGGGCTGTCGGCAGACGTGTCGAGGCCGTGGTCGGTGATGGCTGCGGCCACCACCGATGGGTCCACCGATCCCTGAGGCGGCCAAGCGCGTCGAGCACGGCCACTTCCACACTGGCGGCGTCGACTTCGAAAAAGCGGCGCATCGCCGCCCGATCGTCGCTTCGGCCGTAGCCGTCGGTGCCCAGCGACACAAACGGCCTCGACGCCGGGACGAACCGGCTGATCTGGTCGGGCACGGCCGTGAGGTAGTCGGTGACCGCCACCACCGGGCCATTGCCGGCCAGCAGTTGGGTGACCAGCGGGATGCGGGGCTCGTCGCCGGGATGCAGGCGGTTCCATCGCACGACGTCCAGGCCTTCTTCACGCAACTGCTTCCAGCCCGGCACGCTCCACAGCTCCACGCCGATGCCGCGGGCGGCCAGGGCGTCTCGGGCGGCAACAGCAGCGCCATGGCTGGGGCCAGAAAACAGCACTGACGCCTGGGTGGGCAGGCCGTCGGGAGCGGTGGCGAACCGGTACATGCCGGCCATGATGTCGTCGGCGGTGACGTCGTCGGGCTGCGCCGGCATCACCCACGGTTCGTTGTACACCGTCATGTAGGTGAATTCGTCGTTGGCGTCGGTGTCACCGTGTGACGGGTCGCTGCCGGGGCCGTACATGGTGTGCAAACCCCGTTCGACGATGACGGCCATCTCGTAGGCGAACGACGGATCCCACGCCCGACACGACGGCACCACCGACGCCAGCAGGTGGCTGTGGCCGTCGGCGTGCTGCAGGCCTTCGCCGGCCAGGGTGGTGCGTCCGGCGGTGGCACCGACCAAAAAGCCGCGGGCCCGGGCATCGGCTGCCGCCCAGACGAGGTCGCCCACTCGCTGAAACCCGAACATCGAATAGAAGATGAAGAACGGCACCATGGGGATGCCCCGGGTTGCGTACGACGTGGCGGCCGCCGTCCACGACGCCAACGAACCGGCCTCGGTGATGCCCTCTTCGAGGATCTGGCCGTTGGCGTCCTCCACGTAGCTGAGCAGCAGACCGTGGTCCACGGGCTCGTAGCGCTGCCCGCCGTGGGCGTAGATGCGGAACTCCCGAAACAGTGCGTCCATGCCGAAGGTGCGGGCCTCGTCGGGCACGATGGGCACCACCCGTTCACCCATGTTGGGGTCGCGCAACAGGTTGCGGAGCATGCGAACGAACACCCCGGTGGTGGTGACTTCAGCTGTTCCCGACCCGGCGGCGAACTCGGTGAAGGCATCGTGGCTGGCCACGGTGATGGGTCGCCGGGTGGCTGCGGGCCTCGACGGCAGGTTGCCGCCCAGCTCGGCACGCCGCAACGCCAGGTAGCGGGCCTCGGGCGATTCGGCAGCCGGCATCAGAAATGGCGCCTCGCCGGCGGCCAGGGCGTCCATGTCCAGCACGTCGGTGAGGTGGAGGCGCTCGGCCAGGGTGACCAACTGGATGTCGGTCATTTTCTTGATCTGGTGGGTGGCGTTGCGACTTTCCACATCGGGGCCGAGCGTCCAACCCTTGATGGTCTTGGCCAGGATCACGGTGGGCTTGCCGGTGGTGGTGGCCGCAGCGTGGAAGGCGGCGTACAGCTTGAGGTAGTCGTGTCCGCCACGCGGGAGCGTCTCAAGGTCTGTGGTCCGACAGGTGCTCAACCATGGCCCGCAGTCGGGGGTCGGGACCAAAGAAATGGTCGCGGATGTGGGCCCCGTCGCTCACGGCGTAACGCTGGAAGTCGCCGTCAGGAGTGCTGTTCATCTTGGCCAGCAACACGCCGTCGGTGTCGGCGGCCAGCAGTTCGTCCCATTGTGAACCCCACACCACCTTGATCACGTTCCAGCCGGCGCCGGTGAACATGGCTTCGAGTTCCTGGATGATCTTGCCGTTGCCGCGCACCGGGCCATCAAGACGCTGCAGGTTGCAGTTGACGATCCAGTTGAGGTTGTCGAGGCCTTCACGTGCGGCCAGCGAGATGGACCCCAGGGTTTCGGGTTCGTCGGTTTCGCCGTCACCCACAAAGGCCCACACCTGCGACCCGGTGGCGTCGTCGAGACCCCGGTTGGACAAATAGCGCAGGAATCGGGCCTGGTAGATGGAGTTGATGGCCCCCAGACCCATCGACACCGTGGGGTACTCCCAGAAGTGGGGCATGAGTCGGGGATGGGGATAGCTGGACAGGCCATCACCGGACAGCTCACGACGGAAGTGGTTGACCTGATCCTCGCTCAGCCTGCCGTCGAGGAACGCCCGGGCATAGGCACCCGGGGCGGCATGGCCCTGCAGGTAGATGTGGTCGCCGGGGCCTCCGTCATCCTTTGCCGTGGAAAAACCAGTTCATCCCCATGTCCATCAGGGCGGCGGCCGAGGCGAAGGTGGACAGGTGGCCACCGATGCCGTCGGCGGCGCGGTTTGCCCTCACCACCATCACCGCTGCGTTCCAGCGGATCATGGCCCGGATGCGCCGTTCGAGGATGGGGTCGCCGGGGAAATCTGGCTGGGCCGACGCAGGGATGGTGTTGATGTAGGGAGTGGACACCGACGGCGGAAGTTCCAGACCCTGACGGCGGGCATGGTCGCCGAGTCGGGTCAGCAACAAATTGGCCCGCTCGGGTCCGTGGGCGGCAATGACGGCGTCGAGGGCGTCAAGCCATTCGCCGGTTTCGTCGGGGTCGGTGTCAGGCAGTTGGCGGGCGAATCCGTCGGGAGTCATGTCCAACCATCATGCCGGGAACATGGCGCGATTACATCCGGCTGCGGCGTGTGGTCGGCGTGTGTGGTCGGCGTGTGGGCGCGGCGGGTCACCCACGGTGTGCCACCATCTGCGCCATGACCCTTGAGGTGTACACCGATGGAGCGTGCCTGGGAAATCCAGGTCCTGGGGGCTGGGCGTGGGCGGTGCTCGGCGGGCCGTTTGCCAGTGGGGTCGAGGCGGCCAGCACCAACCAGCGCATGGAGATCATGGCCGCCATGCAGGCGGTGCGCACTCTGGGTCCCGCAGGTTCGTGACCTGCAGATCGTGAGTGATTCCACCTACGTCGTGAACTGTTTCAACGACCGCTGGTGGGAGGGCTGGATGCGTCGGGGATGGAAGAACTCCCAGCGCAAGCCGGTAGCCAACCGTGACTTGTGGGAGCCGTTCATTGCGTCTGGTGCGCGAGCACGGTGGGGTGACGTTTCGGTGGGTCAAGGGCCACAGCGAGGATCCCGGCAACGACCTGGTGGACGCGTTGGCCGTGGAAGCGGCCCAGTCCCAGCAGGGTCGTTCGGGTGGATCACTCGACAGCGTGGCGCCCGGGCCATGAGCGGTGGTCCCGGCATCGGGCGCAGGGTCGGGTCCGACACCGGAGGGACCTTCACCGACCTCGTTGCCGACGACGGGCGCATCACCAAGGTTCCATCCACCCCTGATGATCCCGGCCGGGCTGTGCGCACCGGCCTGGCCGACCTTGTCGGTGCCGGGCCTGCTGACGTCGGTGGGCCTGCTGACGTCGCTGCGGCCTGCTGACGTCACTGCGCCTGCTGACGTCGTTGGGGTTGTGCTCGCCCACGGCACCACCGTGGCCACCAACGCGGTGCTTGAACGTGCGGGGGGACCGGTGGCTCTGGTCACCACCGACGGATTCGCCGACATCATCGAGATTGGCCGTCAGGACCGTCCCAGCCTGTACGACACCACCGTGGACCGTCCCGAGCCGCTGGTGGCCCGGGCCCACCGGCTTGAGGTGATTGAGCGCCTGGCTGCCGACGGCTCGGTGGTGGTGCCGCTCGATGCTTCGTCGCTGGCCAGGCGTGGCCGACCACCTGGTGGCGTTACGGGCGACCGGTCAGATTGCAGCCGTGGCAGTGTGCCTGCTGCACGCCGACGTCAACCCCGACCACGAGCGCACCGTGGCCGCATCGTTGCGCACCGCCGGACTGGACGTGACCTGCTCACACGAGGTCAGCCCCGAATTCCGGGAGTACGAACGCACTGCCACCACGGTGGTCAACGCCTACCTGCGACCGGTGTGCGGGCCATATGTGTCGGCGTTGGCCGACGCCGCCTCGGCGTTGTGGGTGATGACCTCAGCAGGCGGCCTGACCGACCCGGCTGGTGCCGCCGACGTGCCGGCCCGTTTGTTGCTGTCGGGCCCAGCCGGGGAGTGCGGGCGGCAGCGGCGGTGGCGGCGGCCAACGACATTGCCGCCGCCGTCACCTTCGACATGGGCGGTACCTCGACTGATGTGTGCCTGATCATCGACGGCGTGCCTGCCCCGGCCGCCGAGCGGTCAGTGGACGGATTGCCGGTGCGCATGGCGTCGTTGGACGTGCACACCATCGGCGCCGGCGGTGGGTCGGTGGCGCACCTCGACGCCGGCGGGGCGTTGGTGGTCGGCCCCCGGTCGGCTGGGGCGGTGCCGGGTCCGGCCAGTTACGGGCTGGGTGGCACCGAGCCCACGGTCACCGACGCCAACGTGGTGCTGGGGCGCATTCCCGCCCATGCGCCACTGCCGGGTCTGGGCGTGCTCGATGCCGACGCTGCCGCGGCGGCCCTCGACCATGCCGGGGTGGACGCCGCCGGGGTGGTGGCGGTGGTGAACGCCGCCATGGAACAGGCACTGCGTCAGGTCACCGTGGAGCGTGGTGTGGATCCCGCCGAGGTGGCCATGGTGGCGTTCGGGGGTGCGGGTGGGCTGCATTGCTGTGAACTGGCCGACGCCCTTGGCATCACCACGGTGCTGGTCCCCGAGCGAGCCGGGGTGTTTTCAGCCGTCGGGGTGCTCACCGCCCCGAGGCAGGTGGACCTGGTGCGGTCGTGGCCCACGCCGATTGATCACACCGGGCTTGATGCCGAGCTCGACGCGCCTCGCCCAGCAGGCGTCATCGGTGGCTGCAGGCAGTGCTGACACCAGTAGTCGTGATACCAGTAGCTCCGACACCAGTAGCCCCAACACCAGTAGCTCCGACGCCAGTGACCACAACGGCCCCGCGTCCGCAAATGACGAAGGCGTCGTGGTGACGACGTCGGTGGATTGCCGATACGCCGGGCAGAGCCATGAACTCACGGTGCCGTCGGTGGAGGCATTCCACGGCGAACACGAACGGCGCAACGGCTACCGGCGTCAGCAGTCCGCCATTGAGGTGGTGGCCTTGCGGGCGACCGCCACCATCGCCGCCCCGGTGTCGCTTGCCGATCTGAAGTCCCCGACAGCGGGTGGCCAGGCCGATGGAGTGCCGCCGGTGCGGGTGGCCACGGTGGGCCCGGCAGTGGTGGCCGAGCCCGATTGCACCATCTGGATCCCAGCGGGGTGGCGGGCCGACCCGGGCCGGGGCGGGGCGCTGATGCTGACCAGAGTCGCCGTCAACGACGCGTCGGGCGGAACGCCGGGCGCAACGTCAGGCCCAGCGCAGGGCGGAGCCCTGGACACAATGCCGGAGGGCACGCTGCGTGACGCCGCCACCGCTGGATCCGGCGGCGCTGCAGGTGCTGATCGCCCGGTTGTCGGGGGTTGCCGACGAGATGAGCGCCGTGCTGCGACGGGCGGCGTTCAGCCCCAACATCAAGGAACGAGCCGACTGCTCGTCGGCGGTGTTCACCGCCAGCGGCGAGTTGCTGGCCCAGGCCGAAAACATCCCGGTGCATCTGGGATCGATGCCGGCGTCGGTGGCTGCGGTCATGGACGCCGTGGCCGCCGACACCACCGGTGGCAGCGACCGCCCCCAGGCCGGTGACCACTGGATCGTGAACGACCCGTTCGCCGGTGGTACCCATCTCAACGACATCACCGTGGTGACCCCGTGCGTGGTGGCCGGTGCGGTAGCGGGGTGGGTGGCCAATCGTGCCCACCACGCCGACGTGGGTGGGGCAGCACCCGGGTCGCTGCCCGCCGACGCCACCGAGGTGTTCGCCGAGGGCCTGCGCCTCCCCGCCGTGCGCCTGACCCCCGAGATCCGCTCGGTGGTGCTGGCCAACTCACGCACGCCCACAGAACGTGCCGGGGATCTCGACGCCCAGGTGGGAGCCAACGTGCGCGGTGTGGCCCGGCTGGCCGAGGTGCTCGAGCAGCTGGGTGGTGGGCAGCTGGGTGGCGGGCAGCTTGCTTCTGGCGCCGCCCAACGCCTCGACGAGGTCCTGGACTACGGCGAGCGTCGCATGCGTGCTGCTCTGACGGCCCTGCCCGACGGCACCTGGCAGGCGGTCGACCGGCTGGACTCGGCAGGTGGCGGACCCGATCAGCGTCATGGGGTGGCCATCGTGGTGTCGGTCACCGTGGCTGGCGACGCCATCACCTTCGACTTCACCGGCAGCGACCCCCAGACCACCGGCAACGTGAACGCCCCCGAGTCGGTGACGTTGTCGTCGGTGGTGTTCGCCCTGCGCAGTGCCGTCGACCCCTCGCTGCCATCCAACGGCGGTTGCCTGCGGGCCGTCACGGTGGTGGCACCGGCCGGTTCGGTGGTGGCGGCCCAGGCTCCGGCGGCGGTGGGGGCAGGCAACGTGGAGGTATCGCAGCGCGTGGCCGACGTGTGCCTGCTGGCGCTGGCCCACGTGGCGCCACAAACCGTCGGTGCGGCATCACAGGGCACGATGAACAACCTGTTGCTCGGTGGCACCGACTCCGGTGGCCAGGCATGGGTGTATTACGAGACCGTGGGTGGTGGGCAGGGCGGCCGACCCGGGTCAGCCGGCATGAGCGGGATCCACACCGCGATGACCAACACGCGCAACACCCCCATTGAAGCGCTGGAGCGGGCGTTCCCGATGCGGGTGCTCCGCCAGCGGCTGCGGCGGGGCAGTGGTGGTGCGGGATGGTCCGCCGGTGGTGAGGGGATCGAACGCGACCTTCAGGTGCTCGTCGATGCAACCGTGTCGCTGATCACCGAGCGACGCGTCTCGCAGCCATGGGGCCTGGCTGGCGGCGAGCCCGCGAGCGGTGGGCGAGAACTGGCTGTTGCCCGGCGGCGTCGAGAGCCGAGCCGAGCGGCTGCCCGACAAGTGCACGATCCAGCTCAAGTCGGGTGACGTCGTGCGGATGATGACGCCCGGCGGTGGAGGCTGGGGCGAGGTGGCCCGCTAGCTGTGATGACCGGGGCGCTATGCCGCTGCGAGCGACGGTGGGCGGGTCACACCGGTGAACAGCGGAGACTCAAGTGCTCAACTTTCGATCACCTCGACGGTGCAGCGGATACCCGGTGCACGGGCCAGGCGGCCGTCGGCGGTGAGAAGGACCCAGTCGAGCTGTTCGGCGAGGGCAACGTAGGTCGCGTCGTACGCGGTCACGTTCGCTCGCAGCTCGTACGCCCGACGCATCAGTGGCAACGTCGGTAGCCGAAGCATGGGCAGATCGGCGAGGTCATCGACAGCGACGGAGAACCGGCGAGCGGTCAGGTCGCCGGCGCGCCACCGGCGCCGCAAGACCGAAACGGTTTCAACGTCAACGAGGTCAGGGGCTGCAAGCCTGGTTGCGTTCACAAGGCGCTGCCGCACCACATCGCCGTCGTGACCGTCGTCGGCGAGCGCGTTCGCAACGACTGAGGCGTCGACGACGATCACTGGTCGGCGCGCTCGGCGTCAAGGTCGCCCACCGCAGATCGAAGCCCCACCCGACCGCCGCTGCGGCGGCCCACCCGATCGAACAGTTCCTCGACCGACGGCTGGGACGCCAGGCTTGTCAGTTCAGCAGTGAGGTACTGCTGGAGCGACTGGCCTCTGCTTCGGGCGCGCCGCTGCAGGACGGCGTGGATGTCATCGGGGATGTCCCTCACGAGTACGTTCGGCATGCTTTCATTATGCAAGCACTGGTGGGTGACGGCAACCCTCGGCAAAACTCGTCAGGCCTCGCCAGCCATGGGGGCCGAGCGGTCGCAGTAGACGTATGAAGGTACTACCATACGTTTATGCCGAAAGAGAAGGTGACGCTCACACTCGATACCGGGCAGCTCGAGGAGCTCCGCTCGCTCGTCGATGCGCGGAGTCTGTCGTCGACGGTCGACCAGGCGGTGGGGCGGCTTATCTGTCCCGGCTCCGGCACCTCCGGGCTGTCGACGGGTGGCTCGCTGAACTCGAGGCCGAGCATGGCCCGGTCGACCCGGAGACGCTCGAGTGGGCGGCGCAGATCGTGGACGACTGGGAGTCCACTGTGACCGAACAGCCAAGGCCGGTTGAGTGCTCCTGCTCGACAGCGAGGCCATCTCGTCGGTTGCCCACGGGCCTGACCTCCGCCGGGATCGGGTCCGGGCACTCGTGATGGAGATGCGATCGCGGGAACTGCCGATTGCAACGGTCGCTGCTGTCCTGGCCGAGGTGGTCCGCGGTCGACCGGCTGACGCCGGTGTGTTCGCCGGTCTGCGACGCGAGCGGGTCGAGGTCCACCCAGTCGACAGCCGGACGGGCGTGAGAGCCGGGCAGCTGCTTGGAACCGTCGGCGCTGGTTCGGACATGGCGATTGATGCCTTCCTGGTGGCCGACGCCGACCTGCGCGGAGGGGCGGTCATTGCCACATGCGACACCGGCGACCTGAGACGCCTGGCATCCGCAGCACAGCGCGTTCATGTCGCCGATCTCGATCGGTGACCGGTGTGCGTAGCGCCGCTGTCTGACCAACACCCGCACCCCCACCAAAGGCGCTGGAAGGCGCGTGTGCGGTCGAGGTGTTGCGCCATCGGCTGCACACGTCGGGTGGCGGGGATGTTCGCCTCGCTGGCAGGGGTTGTACCGCCCGGGCTCATCAACTTGAAAGGGCGGGTTTGTCATGGCAGATCCAGTGGAATTCGCCTCTTGACCGTGCGGTCAATAGTCTTTGCGCCATGGACATCTCTGGAGCATCAGCAATCATCACCGGCGGTGCGTCGGGCCTCGGTGAGGCCACCGCACGTTCACTTGCAGCGCGCGGCGCCAAGGTCGTCATCGCCGACCTGAACGACGAAAAGGGCACCGCCCTGGCCAGCGAGCTCGGCGGCACGTTCGTGCGCACCGACGTCACCGACACCGACCAGGTCATCGCCGCCATCACCGCCGCCCAGGACCTCGGTCCGGTGCGTGCCCTGGTGAACTGTGCCGGCATCGGCTGGGCCACGCGCACCGTGGGCCGTGACGGCGAGTACACCTCAGCTCACGACCTCGACATCTTCCGCAAGGTCATCGAGGTGAACCTGGTGGGCACGTTCAACGCCGTGCGTCTGGTGGCTACGGCCATGAGCCGCGAGGAAGCCATGAACGAAGACGGCGAAAAGGGCGCCATCGTGAACACCGCCTCGCTGGCGGCGTTCGACGGCCAGATCGGCCAGGCCGCCTACTCGGCGTCCAAGGGTGGCGTGGTCGGCATGACCCTGCCCATCGCCCGTGACCTCGGCGCCGTTGGTGTGCGCATCTGCACCATCGCCCCCGGGCTCATCGACACGCCCATCTACGGCCAGGGCGAGCAGTCCGAGCAGTTCAAGGACCGGCTGAAGAAGGACGTCGTGTTCCCCAAGCGTCTTGGCTACGGCACCGAGTTCGCCAGCCTGGCCACTGAACTCATCACCAACAGCTACATGAACGGCGAGACCATCCGCCTCGACGGCGCCGCCCGTCTCGCCCCCAAGTGATGGTGGTCAGTCAGCCGAGCCGGTAGTGGCATAGCGGTCGAGCCGCTCGAGGGTCTTTTCCATGTTGGGGATGTGCTTGCGGTCCATGCCCATCACCTGGATGAGCAGCGGGAGCTTCGAGGTGGACCAGTCGAATGTCTCGGTGACCGTGCAGGCGTCGTCACCGTCGGGTTCCACGAGGTAACGCCACCGGTGGCCGCCCATGTGACGCCATGCGATCAGCCGGTCAGGGTCGTACTCCACCACTTCGTTGGCGATGGAGTACGGCACGCCCATGCGCATGGACATGCCGAACTTGGACCCCATTTCCAGCAGTGGGGCGTCGGCGTCGGATGCGCCCTTCACCGTGCCCGATCCGTCGATGACCGCGTGCAGCGCCGGATTGCGCACCACGGCAAACACCTCCGCCGCTGGGGCAGCCACCTTGCGGGTTACCGACACCTTGCGTGTGCCATCTCCACTCATCGTCCAAGAACCTTCCGTAGGCCCGACTCGAGGTCGGGGGTGGCAAACACGTAACCGGCGTCGGTCAGGGTGGTGGGAAGCACCCGGGCGCTGGTGAACAGCAGCTGCTCGGCCAACTCGCTGCCAAGAAGGATCTTGGGGCCGAACGCCGGTACCGGCAGCAGTGTGGGGCGTCCCAACACCTTGCCCAGCACCTTGGTGAACTCGGCGTTGGTCACCGGCTCGGGGGCGGTGAGGTTCACCGGGCCCGACACGTCGGCGTCGAGCAGGAACGTGATGGCCCCCACTTCGTCGTCCACCGAAATCCACGACCACCACTGCTTGCCCGACCCCAGCCGGCCACCCAGCCCCAGCTTGAACAGCGGGAGGGTCTTGGCCAGGGCGCCGCCGTGGGCGTCGAGCACGATGCCGGTGCGCAGGTGGGCCACACGGATGCCGGCGGCTTCGGCGGTGGCAGTGGCTGCCTCCCACGCCTTGCACACCTCGGCCAGAAAGATGTCCCCGGGCGCCGAGGCCTCGGTGAGCTTTTCGTCGCCGCGGTCGCCATAGAACCCGATGGCCGATCCGCTCAAAAACACCGACGGCGGGGCATCGAGACCGGCCAGCGTGGTGGCCAGCAGGGTGGTGCCGTCCACCCGGGAATCGAGAATGCGTTGCTTTTGCTCGGGATTCCAGCGCTTTTCAGCGATGCCCTCACCGGCCAGATGCACCACTGCCCCAATGCCCTCGAGGCTGTCGGCGTCGATGGTCCCGGCGGCGGGATCCCATGCGATGGCGTCCTCGCCCGGCTTCGGGGTGCGACGCACCAGCTTCACTGGGCGGTGGCCGCCAGCGGCCAGTGCTTCGACCAGCGTTGATCCGATGAGCCCACTGGCTCCTGTGATGGCGATGTCCATGGGGGCTCCTGACGATGCTGCCTGCCAGTCGGCGGGCACTACTACGAACCAGCGGTGCCTATCGGGGTATTCCCGGTGGCAGCTGCGACTGCCTGGGGGTCAGAGCAGTTCGACGTTGTCTCCGGCGGGCAGAACGTGGCGGGTATCGATGACGTATCGGGCATTGGCGGTGACGACGTGGGGTTCGAACTCGTCGTGATCCACCAGCATCAGCACTGCAGCGGCCCGGGCCAGTTCGCCGGCGTCGAAGGCAACCCGTTCAACTCCGGCGGGGATGTGGGCATCAACGACGTGAGGGTCGGCCGCTCGCACGTTGGCACCCAGACGAATGAGTTCGGCGGCGATGGCAGCCGACGGCGACTCGCGGGCGTCGCCGGTGTTGCGCTTGTAGGCCAGACCGAGCAGCAGGACGTCCTGGCCGCGTACGGGCAGGCTGCGGGCATTGAGCCCCTCAATGAGTCGCCGCACCACGTACTCGGGCATGTGGTCGTTGACGTCATTGGCCAGTTCCACGAACCGGAATGTCTGGCCCAGGGTCTGCTTGACCTGCCATGACAGGTACGACGGGTCGATGGGCAGGCAATGTCCCCCACACCGGGCCCGGGAGTGAACCTCATGTACCCGAACGGCTTGGTGGAGGCGGCGTCGATGGCCTCCCACACGTCGATGCCCAGTTCGTGGGCGAACATGGCCAACTCGTTGACCAGGGCGATGTTCACGTGGCGAAACGTGTTCTCCAACAGCTTGGTGAGCTCGGCTTCTTTGGGCGAACCCACCGCCACGGTCTTGTCGACGATGCGGTCAAAGAAGCCCTGAACGGCGGCCAACGAGGCAGCATCGATCCCCGACACCACCTTGGGGGTGTTCTCCAGGTGCCACACCGGGTTTCCCGGGTCGATGCGTTCGGGGCTGTAGCCGAGGCCGAAGTCACGGCCGGCGGTCAGTCCCGAAGCCCGCTCGAGGATGGGCGCCACCAGTTCCTCGGTGGTACCGGGGTAGGTGGTGGACTCCAAAATGACGCAGGCACCTGGTCGCAGGTGTCCGCCCACCGTGCGTGCCGCCTGTTCGATGTAGCTGAGGTCAGGAGCGCCACTGCTCAGGGGTGTGGGCACCGACACCACGGCGATGTCGAATCCAGCCAGGTCGGCGGGGTCGATGGTGGCGCGATACGAACCTGTGGATTGCACCGCCGCCAGTCGTTGGTCAGTGATGTCCTCAACCGGTGAGTCGCCGGCAGCAATGCGGGCAACCCGGGCCTCGTCCACATCGAAACCCACCACGTCGTACCCGCGCTCGGCAGCTGCAGCTGCCACTGGCAGGCCGACGTACCCCTGGCCGATGACTACGAGGCGCTCGGCGGGTGTCCCAGCTGATGGGTTGGGGTTGGACGGATCCATGGTGCTTCCTTGTGTTGCCGCCGGTGGGTTGCTGCCGGTGGGTTGCTGACCCGGGGGGTCGGGTCACCAGGCCGGCCAGCACCGCATGGCCGGACGGGCGCTGCTGGATGGCCATGCTACCTCCAGTGCCGGGATCGGCCTGTTGCCGGTCGCTTCCGCCCAGACCGCCCCGCGCCGCTACAGTCAGCGAACCATGAGCACGCGTCGATTGATCATCCTGTCGCTGTTGTGCGGTGTTGCCATTTTGGTGGCGTTCATGGCTGCAGCTGCTGGTCGTGATGTAACCACCTGCCCGCTTTGCGGCACCGTTGTGCCCCGGATCGATGACCCGCGGTGGCTGGCGGATTGTTGCCGCCGCCAGAGGGACAGACCACGGGTGGTTTCCTTCAGGGGGTGGCGCTGGTAGCCTTTTTCAAAGCGGGCGGACCGTTTTGAGGTTGCTCATGCGCGTCGTTGCAAAGCCCAGATCCCCGGCAGGTCCCGCCAGCGTTGGTCGCACGCCCACCAACACAGGTGTGGCCCGCTTCCGTCGGTTGAACCCCCGTCGCTGGTCGCTGGTGGTCCAACCCTTGTGCGGCGGTTGACGGTGATGTTGGCGGTCGTGGTGCTTGTCGCCGTTGCCGTCCCCACCGCCGGGGTCTCTGGAGCCGCTGCCGAAGACGGTTGGCTGACCGATGCCGAACGACAGGCCAGCGTCGAACGACAGCAGCGTCGGGCCAACCTGCTGGGTGAGATCGACGTGCTGCGAGCCTCCGACGTTGAACTGCAGGCCGAAGCCGACCGCATGGCGGCGGCCGTGGTGGAGCTGGAAGCCCGCATTGAGGCCACCGCCGGAGAACTGGACGCAGCCCAGTCCAGGGTGGGCGAGCTGGAGCTGGAAGTGATCGAGGCGCGTTCGCAGTTCGAGGAGCGTCAGCGTCTGGCCGCCGAGCGGGCGGTGTGGGCCTACATGCAGCCCCCCATGGAAACCCTGTCCACCGTGCTTGGTGCCCAGGACCTCACCGAGGCCGAACGGCGTCGGGTACTGGCCGACAACGTTGCCGCCAATGACCGACGGATCATCGCTGAGCGCCAGCAGGCCGCTGCCGAGCTGGCCCGGGTCGAGGCCGAGGTCAGCGCCAATGCCGTGCAGATCCGCATCGATCTCGCCGGGCAGGAGTCTGATCTGGAGCAGTTGCGTGAGGCACGCCAGCGATCTGCCGATGTGGCTGCCGCCCTCGACGGTCGCATTGGCGCATTCCAGAGCGAAGCTGATGCCCTGGCTGCGTCCGAGGCCGACCTGGTTGGGCTGATCAGTGCCCGTCAGGCTGCGGCAGCGACCACCACGACCACTGTGGCACCGACCACCACGACGGCCGCCCCGGCTCCGTCGCCCGGCGGGGGTGGTGGTCAGGGTCCGACCCCACCGGCACCCACGTCGCCTCCGGCCACGTCGCCACCACCGCCGTCGGCGGGTGGGAGCCTGCTGTGGCCGACCAGTGGCGTCCTCACGTCCACGTTCGGTTGGCGGTGGGGCGCCATGCACCAGGGCATCGACATCGGGGCGGGAACCGGAACGCCCATCTATGCCTCTGAGTCGGGCACGGTGTTCTACTCGGGGTGGATGGGTGGCTACGGCAATCTCATCCTGATCGACCACGGTGACGGCAGGGTCACCGCCTATGCCCACCAGTCCCGTCTGGCGGTATCGGGTGGTCCGGTAGGGCGTGGTCAGGTCATCGGCTACGTGGGAAGCACAGGCGACTCAACCGGACCCCACCTGCACTTTGAGGTTCGGGTCAACGGGGTGGCGGTCAACCCGATGCAATACCTGAGCTGAACGCCCGCATCACGGTTCGCACCCACCGGCGTGGCCGGTAGGGTTGCAGGTGCCGCAGCACGGAGCTGGGGTCGGAGCCCCCGGGCCCGTGTTGGTCATCGGAGCTGGCGCTGCCAGCGGTAACTAAGGGGTGGTCCCCACGGCTGAGCACTTTGACGTAGTGGTTATCGGCGGCGGTCCGGGTGGGTACGCGGCCGCCCTGTACGGAGCCGCTGCGGGACTCAACATCGCCATGATCGAGAAGTCCAAAATCGGTGGCACCTGCCTGCACGTGGGGTGCATTCCGGCCAAGGAACTTCTCGAGACTGCCTCGGTGTACCGCACGGTGCGTGACGCCGCCGTGTTCGGCATCACCGCCTCGGATCCGGTGGTGGACTGGTCGGTAACCATCGACCGCAAGCAGCAGGTCATCGACAACCTGGCCAAGGGTCTGGTTGGGTTGCTCAAGGGTCGCAAGGTCACCGTGTACGACGGTGTGGGCTCGTTGGGCGCCGGCAATGCCGTGACCGTGTCGGGCGGGTCGTCGGGTGACGTCGAGCTGCACGGTGACGCCGTGATCGTCGCCACCGGTTCGGTGCCGCGCACCCTTCCCGGATTTGATGTCGACGGCACTGTGGTCGTCACCTCCGATGAGTTCCTGTCCATGCAGACCCTCCCCGCAACAGCTGCTGTGATTGGTGGGGGAGCCATCGGGTGTGAATTCGCCTCCACCATGAGCGACATGGGCACGTCGGTCACCATCATCGAGGCCTTGCCCAAGATCCTGCCGGGTTGTGACACCGACGTCACCCGGGTGGTGGAGCGGTCATTCACCAAGCGCAAGATCGCACTGCGCACCGACACCCGCGTCGCAGGTCACACCCCTCGCTCCGGCGGCGGCACCACGGTGCACGTCGAGGGCGGCGATGACCTCGACGTGGATGTGGTGGTCATGGCCGTTGGTCGTCGGCCCAACACCGAAGGCCTGGGCCTTGCTGCCACCTCGGTCAAGGTCGACGAACGCGGCTTCGTGGTCGTTGACGACACCTGCCGGACCTCAGTCGAGGGGGTGTGGGCGGTTGGCGACGTGATCGATACCCCGGCGCTGGCCCACATCGGGTTCGCCGAGGGGATGTTGGCCATCCGCGACATCCTTGGTGAAGACCCCCTGGCCATCGACCACGGTCGTGTGCCCTGGTGCATCTACTGCCATCCCGAGGTGGCCTTTGCCGGCCATTCCGAGGAGTCGGCCAAGGCGGCGGGCCTCGACGTAGTCACGTCCAAGCATCGCTACATCGGCAACGGCCGGGCCCAGATCGTCGGGGATACCGACGGGCTGGTCAAGGTCATCGCCCTCAAGCGTCCTGACGGCACTGCCGGCCAGATCGTGGGGGTCCACATGGTGGGCCCGTGGGTCACCGAGCAGCTCGGGCAGGCGTATCTCACCGTGAACTGGGAGGCCACCGTTGATGACGTGGCCCAGTTCATCCAGCCCCATCCCACCCTGAGCGAACTGTACGGCGAGACCGTGCTGTCGCTCACCGGCCGCAGCCTCCACGGCTGACACAGATCAGGAGTCACCACCCATGACCGAGGTCACGATGCCCCAGCTGGGCGAGTCCGTCACCGAGGGCACCATCACCAAGTGGTTCAAGGCCATCGGTGACGCCGTTGCCATGGACGAGGTGCTGTTTGAGGTGTCCACCGACAAGGTCGACTCCGAGGTGCCGTCTCCGGTGGGTGGCTTTTTGGCCGAGATCCGCGCCCCCGAGGGAGAAACCGTCGAGGTCGGCGACGTGATCGCCGTGGTCAGTGCGGAGGCCCCGGCCGCCGCAGCCGCTGAGGCGGAATCCCCTGATGCGCCGGTGGCCACAAGCGCTGCTCCGAGGCGTCACCTGATGCGGCCCCGCACCCACCGCAGCCGCTCACGAGGCCGAGGCCCCTGCTCCGCACCGGTTGCCCCGCCTGTGGCGGCACCAGCTGCCGACGGCGGTGCGGTCGGGGCGGCCACCACCGGAAAACTGGCCTCGCCGCTTGTGCGCCGGATGGTCACCGACGCCGGCCTCGACCCCAACACCATTGCCGGCACCGGCATCGGTGGCCGGATCACCCGTGGTGACGTGGAGGCCGCCATCGCCGCTGGCGGCAATGGCGCTCGTCCCGCTTCTGGCCCCGCCGCTCGCCCTGCCGCAGGTGGTGCCGGGGCTGATGGGGCAACGGCGCAGCCGCAACCGGCCCGCCGTCCCCAGCCCCGTTCGGGTGTCGGCGACACCGTGGAGCCGTTCAACAACATCCGCCGCCGCACCGCCGAGCACATGATCCGGTCGGTGGCCACGTCGCCGCACGCCATGACCGCTGTTGAGGTTGACTACGAAAACGTGGAGCGGGTGCGCACCGCCCACCAGGAGTCCTGGACCGCCGACGAGGGCTTCAAGCTCACCTACCTGCCGTTCATCTCGCGTGCCGTGCTCGATGCCTTGCGCAACTTCCCCCATCTCAATGCCAGCGTTGGCACCGGGGAGTTGGTGGTGCACAACTACGTGAACCTGGCCATCGCCGTGGACGTGAACTTCGAAGGTTTGCTGGCCCCGGTGGTGCATGGTGCCGACGACATGCGCCTGCGGGCCATCGCCCGTTCGGTCAACGACCTTGCCGCCCGGGCCCGCAGTCGCGAACTGTCGGCTGATGACATAAGTGGGGGCACCTTCACACTGTCCAACTCGGGCTCGTTCGGGACCCACATGGTGATTCCCATCATCAACCAGCCTCAGGTGGCCATCATCAGCACCGACGGCATCAGCCGCAAGCCGGTGGTGATCACCGGTGCCGACGGCAGTGAAGGCATCGCCATCCATTCGGTGGGCGTGCTCACCATGGCGTGGGATCACCGGGCTTTCGACGGTGCCTACGCCGCCGCCTTTTTGGCTGAGGTTCGCACCATTCTCGAGACCCGGGACTGGGAAGCGGAGTTGTGACTCCCGGGGCCCCGGCCCTGCGCATCCGCTGGCTGGGCCGGACCGCCTACGGCGACGCCCATGCCCTGCAACAGGGCCTGTTCGCCGCCGGCCCGTCGGGTCACAACCAGCCTGACAGCGACGGCGACATCGATCGCGATGCCGACCTCGATGCCGACCGCGATGCCGACCGCCGGGTCGTCGACGACTGGCTGCTGCTGTGCGAACACCCCGACGTGTACACCCTGGGGGTGCGCACCGACCCGGCCAACCTCCTCGACGGGGTGGCCACCTCGGGTGCCGAGGTGGTGCGTACCGACCGCGGTGGCGACGTCACCTACCACGGCCCCGGCCAGCTGATCGGTTACCCGATCCGCACCCTGCCGGTGTTGCCCGGGGGAGCGGTGGACACTCCGGCGTGGGTGCATGACGTCGAGCAGCTGGTGATCGACACCGTGCGCGCCCTGGGGTTCGACGACGTGGGGCGGTTGCCGGGCTGTCCGGGGGTGTGGATTGCGCCGGAGTCCGACACGCCCCGCAAGGTGGCCGCCATCGGGGTGCGCATCAGTCGCGGACGGTCGATGCATGGGTTCGGCCTCAACGTTGACCCCGACATGGCCATGTTCTCGAACATCGTGCCGTGCGGGATCGCCAATCGGCCGGTCACCTCGCTGGCCGCCGAAGGCCTCAACGTCACCATGCGCCAGGTGGTCGACACCGTGGCCGAGCTCGCCGCCCAACGCTGGTCACCCGCTGGTGGCAGTGAGCGGGCCGACGTGGTGTGGCGCCAGACCCCCGACGACCTGTCGGCGTTCAGCCGCGGTGAGGGGCCGGGACAACTGGTCGCCCCTGACGGCCACCTCGCTGACGCACCCCTGCTGCCCCCCACGCCGCAACGACCCGAGCCGGTTGCCGACACAACCGGTGCGGTGGCCGTCGAGCTCGGCCGCCGCGACGGCACCACCGTTCGGCGCAGCGCCCGGCTCGACGAGGCCGGGGTGGATCAGGCGGTCCCGATCGCCGAACGCAAGCCTGCGTGGCTGCGGGCCCCCGTTGAGATGGGTCAGCGCTACCGGGATCTGCGCCGCAGCATGCGTGACCTGAACCTGGTCACGGTGTGTGAGGAGGCGGGATGTCCCAACATCTACGAATGCTGGGCCGACGGCACGGCCACGTTCATGATCAACGGCGAACGCTGCACCCGGGCATGTGGTTTCTGTCTGGTGGACACCCGTCTTCCCGAACCACCCGACCCTGGTGAGCCGGCCCGTGTGGCCGAGGCGGTGGAGCGGCTGGGTCTGAACTTCGCCGTGGTCACCGCCGTGGCCCGTGACGATCTTTCCGATGGTGGCGCCAGCGGGTTTGCTGCCACCATCGCTGCCATCGGCGAGCGCACCCCGGGGGTGTCAGTTGAGGTGCTCATCCCGGACTGCAAGGGCGACCCCGACGCCCTGGCGGTGATCTTCGATGCCCGACCCGACGTGCTCAACCACAACATCGAGACCGTGGCCCGCCTGCAGCGGGCGGTGCGACCATCGGCGGGATACGCCCGCAGCCTGGCGGTGCTGGCCCGGGCCCGCCACGCAGGCCTCATCACCAAGTCGGGCATCATCGTGGGCATGGGCGAGACCGACGACGAGGTGGTGGCCACGTTGGCCGACCTGGCCGGGGTGGGCGTGGACATCGTCACCATCGGCCAGTACCTGCGTCCCACCACCAACCACCTCCCGGTTGCCCGCTGGGTGCACCCCGACACGTTCACCCACTTCGCCGAAGTGGGACGCCAGTTCGGCATTGGGCATGTCGAGGCCAGTCCGTTGACCAGATCGAGCTATCACGCCCGCAGCGCCGCCAGTCAGGTTGCTCCCGTGGCATCGTCGGTTGGGTTGCCATGACCGGGACTGTCGCCGGGGTCGCTGACACCAGTTGCGGTGAGCCATCCAGACGGCCGTGGGTCAGACGGCCGCGGGTAAGGGGTGAGCCGGCGATGATGGAACTCGACGCAGCCACGTTCATGCTGCAGTGGGCCACCGGCGGTCTGCTGTTTTTGTGGGTGACCACCCGTCGTCGTGAGGTGGGGTTGGGCTACGGATGGCTGCTGCGCGGCACCTACGGCATCTTCGCCCTCATCGCCGCTGGCATCGGTTTTGTTCTGGTGGAGACCAACTGGGTGCGTGACCTGTCATCGGTGGGCGTGGCCATTGCCGCCGGGGTGGCGCTGTGGGTGTCGGTGCAACGTCGTGCTGCTGGGGTAGCCGGCCAGGAGGCACTCGCCGAGCAGCGCTCGGCCCGCGTGGCGGCCATGACCGGCATCGACCGTGCTGCCGCCGAGCGTGACACCTCCGCCGCCGAGTTCCCACCCGGGCTCGATCTCATCGCCCCACTCATCGGGCTCATCGGTGTGGTGGCCGCCGGATTGGCCGGGGGAGACCCGGCCTGGCTGTCACTGGCTCGCACGGTGGTGGGAGCGGCTTTTTTGGGGGCGGTGAGCGACGCCATGTTGCTGGGCCATTGGTACCTGGTGCAGCCCGGTCTGAGCCGGGGACCACTGTTGGAGATGGTGCGCTGGACGGGCTGGCTGTGGTTTCCCCAGGTTGCCCTGCTGCTCATTCCGCCCGGGATGCTGTCGATCCTCAACGGCAGTGTGGATGACGGCTGGGGCGGGATGCTGGGCTGGTTCTGGGTGGCGTGCGCAGTGACCACCGGGGGGTTGGTGGTGATCACCCGTCGGGCGTTGCGTGAGCGGTACTACTCCGCCGTCATGGCAGCCACCGGCCTGTTGTACCTGGCCATCCTCACTGCGTTTGGCACCGACCTGGTGGCCCGGGCACTCATCGCCCAGGTTTGAGGGCGATCGCCCTAGCGGGCGACGAAATACTTCGCCCGGGGGTGGTGGCAGATCAGAGCCGAGGTGGTCTGCTCGGGCTGGTACTGGAAGCCTGTTTCCTCGTTGACCTCGATGCCCAGCCGACCGGCCTCGAGCAACTCGGCCACCTTCTGGTTGTCTTCGAGGTCGGGGCACGCCGGGTACCCCCACGAGTAGCGCCCACCGCGGTACTGCTGGCGGAACAGGCCGTTGAGGTCGGGGCCGTCCTCGTCCACGAACCCCCACTCGGTGCGGATCCGCTTGTGCCAGTACTCGGCCAGCGCTTCGGCCATCTCCACGCCGATGCCGTGCACCATGAGGTACTCCTGGTACTCGTTGGCGGCGAACAGTTCGGCGGTGCGGTCCGACACCTGCTGGCCCATGGTCACGATGTGGAAGGCGGCGTAGTCGGGCTCACCAGACTCGATGGGCCTGAACAGGTCAGCGATACACAGCCACGGTGCTTCGCTCTGGCGCGGGTAGGTGAAGCGCATGCGCTCGGTGGTCCGGGTGTCGTCGGTCCACACCACCAGATCGTTGCCGTCGCCGTTCACACAGAAGTAGCCGTACACCAGCTGCGGGACCAGCAGGCCTTCGGCCTTGGCCCGGTCAAGCTGCTCGCGCAGCATCGGGGCCATGCGCTCTTTGAAGTCGGCGTCGCTTTCCACACTGCCGTCGGCCCGCTTTTCGGGACGGAACTGCCACTGGTTGCGGAACAGGGCGGTGGGGTTGATGAACGCGGCGATGTCGTCAACGGCGATGCCCTTGACCACCTTTGAACCAAGGAACGGGGGGACGAACACCGGGTTGTCGGTGGCCACCTCGGGGGAGCGGGGTGGGGCGTCGCCCTGTCCGGAGCGTGCCTCGGCGGCAGCCTCGGCAGCGGCAACACGGGCCAGCGCCGGCACCTTGGACTCGCTGGGCACCCGGCCCCAGTCGGGGTCGTCCTCGGCACGCTTGTGCCGGATCTCGCCCAACCGGTCCATGACCCGCAGGCCCTCAAACGCATCCTTGCCGTAGAACAGCCGCCCGTCGTACACGGCGCGCAGATCGCGTTCCACGTAGGTGCGGGTCAACGCTGCCCCGCCCAGGATCACCGGGGTGTCGGCCAGGCCCCGGCGGTTCAGTTCCTCGAGGTTGTCGCGCATGATCAGCGTGGACTTCACCAGCAGGCCGCTCATCCCGATGGCGTCGGCCTTCACCTCGGTGGCGGCACGGATCATCTCCTCGATGCCCACCTTGATGCCGATGTTGTGGACCTCGTAGCCGTTGTTGGTGAGGATGATGTCCACCAGGTTCTTGCCGATGTCGTGCACGTCACCTTTGACCGTGGCCAGCACGATCCGGCCCTTGCCGCCGTCGTCGGTGCGCTCCATGTGGGGTTCGAGGTGGGCCACGGCCATCTTCATGGTCTCGGCCGACTGCAGCACGAACGGCAGCTGCATCTCACCGGAGGCGAACAGCTCACCGACGACCTTCATGCCACTGAGCAGCACGTCGTTGATGATGAACAGCGGGGTGAGTTCGGCGGCCATGGCGTCGTCGAGTTCGTCGGTGAGTCCCTGGCGGTCGCCGTCGATGATGCGCTGGCTGAGTCGCTGCTCGATGGGCCAGTCGGTGCGGTCTTCGACCGGACCTGTGGCCACGGTGACACCGGCGAATGCTTCCAGCAGGGCCTTCAGCGGGTCGTACCCGGGGTCGTCGGCGGTGGCGGGCACACGCCGGTCGTAGATCAAGTCGGTGCAGATCTTGCGCTGCTCGTCGGGGATGCGGGCCAGCGGCATGATCTTGCCGGCGTGCACGATGGCTGAGTCCAGCCCGGCCTCGACACACTCGGCCAGAAACACACTGTTGAGCACGTGGCGGGTGGCCGGGCTGAGCCCGAAGCTCACGTTGGACACGCCCAGGGTGGTGTACACCCCCGGCAACTCTTCCTTGATGCGACGGATGGCCTCGATGGTGGCCATGGCATCGCCGCGCAGGTCGTCGTCGCCGGTGGACAGCGGGAAGGTGAGGGCGTCGAAGATGAGGTCGCCGGGAGCCAGTCCGTAGCGCTCGATGGCCAGATCGTGGATGCGGCGGGCCACCCGCATCTTCCACTCCACGTCACGGGCCTGACCCTGTTCGTCGATCAGCAGACAGATCACCGCCGCGCCGTACTCCGATGCCAGCTTCATGACGCGATCGAGGCGCGACCCCTCGGCCTCACCGTCTTCGAGGTTGGCCGAGTTCAAGATGGCCCGACCACCCACCCACTGCAGACCGGCTTCCATCACCTCGGGTTCGGTGGAGTCCAGCACCAGCGGAGCGCTCACCTGGGTGGCCAGACGCTGGGCAAGTTCGTCCATGTCGTCGGCACCGTCACGGCCCACGTAGTCGGCGCACACGTCGAGCACATGGGCGCCTTCGCGCACCTGGTCCCGGGCCATCTGCAACGTGGTGTCCCAGTCGGCGTCGAGCATGGCCTCACGGAACTTCTTGGACCCGTTGGCGTTGGTGCGCTCCCCGATGATGAGAAACGACGAATCCTGCTGGAACGGCACGAACGAGTAGATGGACGTGGCGCCGTCTTCGTGCACCGGGGTGCGTGGCGCCGGGGTGAGGTTGGCGCATCGCTCCACCACCGCAGCCAGATGCGCCGGGGTGGTGCCACAACACCCACCCACCACGGTCACACCGAGGTCGGTGATGAAGTGGGCGTGGTGCTCAGCGAGCTGAGCGGGGGTGAGGTCGTAGTGCATGTGTCCGTCGACCACCGACGGCAGACCGGCGTTGGGGATGCACGAGATGGGCATGCGGGCATGCTGCGACAGGTGTCGCATGTGCTCGTTCATCTCCACCGGCCCGGTGGCGCAGTTGATGCCGATGACGTCGGGGCCCATGGGGTCGAGCGCCGCCAGTGCCGCCCCGATCTCGGTACCCGGCAGCATCCGACCGGTGAGCTCCATGGTGACCTGCACCTGCATGGGCACGGTGCGCCCGCACGCCGCCATGGCCCGTCGGGCGCCGATCATGGCGGCCTTGGCCCCCAGCAGGTCAAACTGCGTTTCGATGATGAGCAGGTCCACGCCGCCGTCGATGAGCCCACGGCACTGTTCGGTGTAATGGTCACGCAGTTCGGCGAAGCGGATCTGGCCGAGGCTGGCAAAGCGGGTGCCGGGTCCAACCGAGCCCGACACCCAGCGGGTGCGGTCGGGGGTGGAGTAGTCGGCGGCAACCTCTTTGGCCAGGCGGGCAGCGGCCACGTTGAGTTCGTAGGACCGCTCGGCGATGTCGTACTCGGCCAGCGGGACGGCAAACGAGCCGAAGCTGTTGGTCTCGATCACATCCACGCCCACCTCGAGGTACTCGGCGTGCAGCTGGCGGATGAGCTCGGGCCGGGTGACGGTGAGCAGCTCGTTGCATCCCTCGAGGTTGTCGCCACCGAAATCGTCGGGGGTGAGGCCGAGTTCCTGGATGCCGGTGCCCATGGCGCCGTCGAAGATCACGACGCGCTCACGTGCGGCAGCAAGGAAGTTGTTGGATGCAGACGGCATTCCGAAAGGTTACCGGTGGCTTGCCGGTGACGACGATTCGCACAGCCCGGTTGTTCAGCGGCGTCACCGGTGGGTGTTGGCTGGTGGCCGGTGGTCCCCGGCCCCCGACGACGTCGGGCGGCGGCGATGTCAGTAGGCTCGCCTGCGTGAAGATCTACACCCGCAAGGGAGACGACGGCACCACTGGACTGCTCTACGGGGGGCGAGTGTCAAAAGACTCCGCTTTGCCCATGGCCTACGGGGCGGTGGACGAGGCCCAGTCGTTCATCGGCCTCGCCCGCAGTGAGGTCACCGACCCCGCCGTGGACGCCAGCCTGGTGCGCATCGAACGTGACCTGTGGGTGGTGATGGCCGAACTGGCCACCGACGCAGCCAACCAGGATCGGCTGGTCGACGGGGAGACACGGGTGACCGAGGCCATGGTGACGGCCCTGGAGGTCTGGCTCGACGCCTTGGCGGAGAGTTTTGAGATGCCGACCGAGTTCGTGGTCCCGGGCCAGACCCGTCTGGGGGCGCTGCTCGACGTGGCCCGCACGGTGGTCCGCCGTGCCGAGCGCGACACCCTGGCGGCCACGTCCGAAGGTTCTCTGGTGGGGATGTACCTCAACAGGCTCAGCGACCTGCTGTGGATGCTGGCCCGAGCCTCTGAAGGTGACGCTGTGCTTGCCACCCGCGACGCCTGAATCGTTCTGCCTGAGCCAACGTTTTCTGACCACGAAGCCACGACAGCCGCCCTGTCAATAGAGTCGTCAGTCGAGTCGTGAAACGAGTCGTGAACCGAGTGACCTGATCGGGTCACCGGATCCTCATTCTCTAGCCCAGCCCAGACCCAGACAACAGGCTTGCAGGAGGCGTGATGCACATCGAACTGGCCAGGACCGTTCCCGAGGACGCCGACGTTCAGGTCCTGGGGGCCACGGTCGCCGATCCGGTGCCTGCGGGCTGTGACGGCACGCATCTCGCCGCACTGGGGTTTGAGGGCAAACGTGACCAGACGGCGTTTCTGGCCGCGGTCGAGGGTGGTCCGGTCACCATGGTGGTGGGCATGGGCAAGGTGGATGGCGACGGGCCCGACAACGATGCGCTGCGCCGGGCCGCGGCGGTGGCGGTGCGCGCCACTCGCCGCCACGACGTGGTGGCCCTGCGGGTGCTCGACGCGCTGGCGCCTGAGCGGCGCACCGGCGGTGCTCTGGCTGGTGCCGCCCAGGCGGTAGCCGAGGGGGTCAAGCTTGGGGCCTACCGCTTTGACCGGTACAAGTCTGGTGACCCCGAGGCGTCCACCAGCCGGTGTGGTGGTGGTGGGCGCTGGCGGACGCAAGACCGCCGATGCCGTCGAGCGGGGCGTGCATGTTGGCGAGGCCCAGTGCCTGGCCCGTGACCTGGTCAACGAGCCCGGTGGCGCCCTCACTCCCGAGGCGTTCGCCCAGGTGGCCGTCGAGGTGGCCGAGCGCGAGAACCTGCAGATCACCGTGATGGACGCCGACGACATCGCCGCCGCCGGCCTCGGGGGTGTGATGGGGGTGAACCGGGGGTCAACCCACCCAGCCCGATTCCTGGTGCTGACCTACGAGCCGCACGCTCCACGGGGCACGCTGGCGTTGGTCGGCAAGGGCATCACCTTCGACTCGGGGGGTCTGTCCATCAAGCCCGGCGAGGCGATGATGTCCATGAAGATGGACATGGGCGGTGCCGCTGCGGTCCTCGGGGCCATGTCGGCCATGGCCGCAGTGGGTGTCAAGGCCCGGGTGCACGGCTACATCCCGCTCACCGACAACATGCTCGGTGGCGATGCCACCCGTCCCGGCGATGTGCTGACCATTCGCAACGGCACCACCGTCGAGGTCCTCAACACCGATGCCGAGGGTCGGCTGGTGCTGGCTGACGCACTGTCTTTGGCCTGCGAGGACACCCCTGACGCCATCATCGACCTGGCCACGCTCACCGGCGCAGTGGACGTGGCCCTGGGGCCGTTCATCGCCGGTTTGATGGGCAATGACCAGGCCTGGATCGATCAGGTGCGCGATGCCGCCCACAGCGTCGGGGAACGGGTGTGGCAGTTGCCGCTTCCCGATGACTACCGCCCCTGGATCGAGTCTGACGTGGCCGACCTTCGCAACATCTCCAAGGTCCGGTCAGCTGGCAGCATCACGGCGGGGTTGTTCTTGTCGGCGTTCGTCACCGAGGGAACCGCCTGGGCCCATCTGGACATCGCGTCGACGGCCTGGAGTGGCGAGTCACGGGGTCTCGACGTCAGTGGAGGCACCGGCTACGGGGTGCGCACGCTGCTCGAGCTGGCTCGAACCTTCCGACGCCCGGGCTGAGCCAGCGTCAATCGAGTCAGCGTCAATTGAGTCAGCGTCAATCGGGCGTTGGTGGGTCGCCGGGCTGGCGGCGCGGCTTGGGCCGTGGATGGGAGCGATCCGGACTTTCGGGCGTGCAGGCGCCCGGCGGCCCACTGCACCGACTCGTAGGCCATCGCCGGATGAAACCGCCAACGATGCAGTTGCCGTTCGGCAGCCAGTGGTTCCTCACCAAGTTCCAGCAGTGACAGCGCCAGGGTGCGGCATCGGTTGCGCACACCCTCGACCCCGGTTGGCGCTGGCACCTCGGTTCCGGCGGTGCGGTGCCGATCCTGAAGCGCCTGGGGGAGTCGGGCCAGCTGCCGGGCCGACAACGCCGGCAGCGTTGATCGCACCACCAGCTGGTGGCCATTGTCGATGCGGGTGGCCCCAAACGAGCAACAACGGTCGAGGGTGCGCATCATGGGGCCGTTGCGTCCGCTGCGGTGGCCGAGCCCAAGGCTGCGGGCGGCTTCGGCAAGGTCCAGGGTGAAACCCGACGGTGAGCCCTCGAGACCGGCGGCCAGCATGCGCAGGAACATGATGCTCGACGGCCCCAGCACCGGCAGCCAGAACGACTCCACGTAGCCGCTGCGCAGGTCGTGACCGGCGGCCTTGGGGACCCGGTCGTCGTCAGTCCATCGTTCAACCCACAACAACGTGCCGGCGTCATCGACCGCTGGCGGTGCCGACGGCTGCTGGGGAATCCCGATGGTGGCGCTGGTCATGGCCTGCATGCTCATCCTCCGTGTGTCGCTGCAATGGGTGGTCATCACCCTCGGGATCATTTCCACCCATTGCAATGGCCATCACCGAGCGTGACGGGGTGGCAGCGGTTGCCCGCGATCTGGGCAGGTCAGGTGCCGACGGGCGCGGCATGCACACCCCGGTCCGGCTCGTGGAGGAATCCAGCGGTTACCGGGGGCTCACCGGCGGGGTTGGGTAATCCTGACCTATTGGGTAATATTTCCCCATGACCACTTTCCGTGATCTCCTGGCAGCAACAAAGGCCCAGATTCGCGAGGTCGACACCGAGACGGCCGACGCGATGCGCAGCACCGGCGACACCGTGGTGCTCGACGTCCGGGAGCCTGACGAATTCGAGCAGGGTTCCATTCCCGGGGCGGTTTTTGTACCCCGTGGGCAGATGGAAGCCCAGATCGAAAACCTGATCCCCGACAAGTCGGCCACGGTGGTGATCCATTGCGCCAGCGGCATCCGCTCGGCGTTTGCGGCCAGGACGCTGGCCGAGCTGGGCTACACCGACGTTGTGTCGATGTCAGGTGGATTCAACAAGTGGAAAGACGAGGGCCGGGACTGGCGGGTGCCGCGTGTGCTCACCGCCGAGCAGCGCAATCGCTATCAACGTCACCTGCTGTTGCCCGAGGTGGGCGCCGAAGGCCAGCAGAAGCTCCTCGACGCCCGGGTGTTGCTGTTGGGAGCTGGCGGGCTCGGCTCACCGGCGGCGCTCTACCTGGCTGCGGCCGGGGTGGGCACCATCGGCATCATCGACATGGACACCGTGGACGCCTCCAACCTGCAGCGCCAGATCCTGCACAACATCGAGCGCGTCGGCGACCGCAAGGTCGATTCGGCCAAAAAGACCCTCACGCTGTTGAACCCCGACGTGAACGTGGTGGCCCACGACATGCGCCTCGACGCCAGCAACGTGGTCGAACTGCTGAGCCAGTACGACATCGTGGTCGACGGCGCCGACAACTTCCCCAGTCGGTACCTGCTCAACGACGCATCGTTGGTGACCGGCACGCCGGTGGTGCATGGGTCGCTGTTCCGGTTCGATGGTCAGGCCACGGTGTTCCTGCCCCACGAGGGCCCCTGCTACCGGTGCTTTCTCCCGGAGCCTCCGCCCGCCGAAATGGCGCCGTCGTGCGCCGAGGCCGGCGTGCTCGGTGTGCTGCCGGGGATCATCGGGTCCATCCAGGCCCTCGAGGCCATCAAGCTCATCCTGGGTCTGGGCGAGAGCCTGTCGGGCCGGTTGCTGGCCTACGACTCACTGGACCAGAGCTTCCGCACCTACAAGATCCGTCGTGACCCCAACTGCCCGGCCTGTTCGGTGCCGGCGGACACTTTGGTGATCGCCGAGTACGACGAGTACTGCTCGCCGCACGCCAACCCTCTGGCCGAGGCTGCCGCCCGGGTCTGAGCAGCCTGGCAACTGATGGACCCCGGGCCCGGCTGCGGGCCCTGACCGCCGGGGCCTAACCGCCGGGGGGTCAGGGCACATCATCCAATGTCGGCATGCCGGGGCGTAATGTGCCGGGGCGTAAGGTACATGGCCGTCTGGCCCACCGACCCGGAGCCCGCCATCACCACCGCCCTGCGATCGCTGCGAAGCCGTAACCCGCTTCCCCCCGGCGCGTTCGTGGTCGGGGTGGGCCTGGGCATCTCGGGGTTGGCCACCTACGCCTTTTTCGCCATCACGTCGCGGGTGCTGGACCCGGCGTCGTACGCCGCCGTCGGTGTGTTGTGGTCGTTGCTGTTTGCTGTCGGCAACGGGGTCATGCAGCCGTTGGAGCAGGAAGTGGCCCGTGCCGTGGCCGACCGCCGGGCCCGGGGCGTGGGTGCTGGTCCGGTCATCCGTCGGGCAGTAGCCATCGGGGCCGCCTTCACCGTGACTCTGGTGGTCATCGGCCTGCTCACCAACACCTGGCTGCTTGACCGTTTGCTCGACGGCAGAACGGCGCTGGTGGCGGCATTTCTGGTCGGCCTGGCCGGGTTCAGCGCCGGGCATCTGGCCCGGGGCACACTGTCGTCGCATGGCCGGTTCGGCGCCTATGCACTGTTTTTTGCCACTGACGGCGTTGCCCGGGTGGCCGCTGCCGCCGTGCTGGGCATGGCCGCTGTGGCCGCTGCCGGGGCCTACGGCGCCGTGCTGGCTTTGGCTCCGTTCATCGGGGTCGTGGTGGCCCTGGCCGGCCAACGCCATCTGGTCGCTGATGGTCCGCCAGCGGCCTGGGGTGAACTCACCCGTGCGCTGGGCTGGCTGCTGATGGGCACCGTGTCGCTGGCACTGGTGGTGCAGGGCGGCACCATCGCCGTGCAGCTGCTGGCCGGCAGCGAGGACGAGGCCGCCGCCGGGGTGTTCCTCAACGGCCTGCAGGTGGCTCGCATCCCGCTGTTTTTGTTCCAGGCCGTGCTGGCCTCGTTGCTGCCCCGGTTGTCGCGTCTGGCCGGGGAGGGCGACATGGAGCACTTCGGGCATTCCCTGGGCCGACTGGTGCGTTCCATCGTGGTGATCGGGGCGTTGGCCACGGTAGCTGCGGTGGTGGTCGGCCCGGCGGTGGTGGGGGCGGTGTTCGGGTCCAGCGACGTGTTGAGTGCCACCGACATGGGCCTGTTGGCAGGAACCTTCGTGATCATCATGATTGCCATTACCTGCGACCAGGCCCTCATCGCCCTCAGCGGTCACCGCCTCATGGCCGTTGGGTGGGCAGGGCGCACTGGCGGTCTTCATCGGGATCACGGTGGCGTCGTCGTCGCTCGACGACGTGTTCCTGCGGGTGGAGTTGGGGCTTCTGGCCGCTTCGGTGACCGCCCTGGTGTGGATGTCGGTGTGGCTCACCGTCAGGCTGGCGGGTCATCCAGTTGTGGTGCCGGTGACCCTGGCCGAGGCCGCTGCCGAGTCCCCGCTGCAGGACTGACGACGCTGGGAGGCGTCCAATTGGTACCCTTTGGGAGGCGGGCGGAGCCCCCACAAGCCTGGAAAGGCTTTCGTTCCTCGTGCACGACACCTCCTGCGACCACAGATTGCCCTCGCTGCGCCGTACGCGGCTGGTTCGGCCTGTGTCCCGGCACGTCCCGCCTTGCCGCCGAGCGGCAGTCAGCGCGCCTTGCCGTCAAGCGGAAGTCAGCGCGGTCAGCGCGCCTTGCCGCCAAGCGGCAGCCAGGCGGCACTCCGGCGGTCGCGCGCTTCGGATGGCAGGCTGTGTCGTGGCCGTGATGCTGGTGGTGTCGGGATGTACCGGTTCGCCCGACGACGGTCCGGCCGCTGATGCCCCCGTCGATGGCATTGCACCCGATGGCACTGCACCCGAGGGCATCGCGCCCGATGGCATCGCACCCGAGGGCCGGTCACCCCAGGACGCGCCAGCCACCGGCAACGATGCCGGGTTGTGCCTGCCGCCGTCGTGCGGAACCACCGTGCCGTTCGAAGCCACCGACGGTTTCGTCTGGTCCGGTGTTCGGACCCGGTGCAGGCCAACCGGGCGCGCCTGGTGCGGCCGATCTGGGAGTCCTGGTGGATTCAGTCACCACGGCCACCAACGGTGGCTGGTGGGCGCTCGGTCTGGTGGCCGGTGCCGGGTCAGACCCCGCCACCACTGCGGTGGTGACCGCGCAGCTTCGCGGCGCCGGGGGTCGGTGCTGGCGACGGTCAGCGGTGACGTGCTGGTGGCTCCGTTGCGCCCGGGCGAGCCAGGGCCGTTTCGAATCGATGCGCCCGGGGTGCCCGCTGAGGCTGTGGTTGATGTTGTGTGGTCGGTGGCCAACGGCGCGGCGGCACCGTCGTTCTCGCAGCGCAGCATGGGCATTGAGGTGTACTGGACCCGGCCTGCTGGCGGTCGGCCCGTTGATGTGATCGGTTACGCCGATGGTGGGGGAGCGGGCGCACCGTTGGTGACCTATGTGGGTGTGGCCTCCACCTCGGCGACGCCGACGGTGGCGCCGGCAGTGGTTGCCGCATGGCTCGACGGTCAGGGACGCGTGGTTGCCCTTGCCACCGCCGACGTGCTGGCGCCCGGCACCGCTGACCCGGCGGGCGAGCTCGCCCCCGGCGCCAGAGCCGATGCCGTGGTGCTGCTGGGCGGGCCTGTGGCTGGGTCCGCTGGCTGAGGTGACCCCGCTGCTGTGGGCGACGGGACGACCATGACTGAGCGCCCTGTGGTCGGCAGCCCGTGGTTCGGCAGCCCGTGTTTCGGCGACTCGTGGTGATGGCTCTGGCCGTCACCTTGCTGGGTGTGGTCGGTGCAGTCGGACTGGAGGCCACGTCGGCACCTCCGGCGTCGGCTCAGGCCGCAACCCGGTCGTTTGGAACCCAACCCCTTGATGACGTGATTGCCGCCGCCAACGCCAACGTGGTGGGGCGTGCTGGATGCACGCTGACTGCTGACCGCCTGGCGGCCATGATGCTGGCTCCGGTGTACTCCGAGACCGGTGCCATCAACTCCAGGTCCTACACACCGGGGCCCATGACCCTCAGTCGGTGGGACACCCAGGCGGCGCTGTACGCATTCGGCGACACCGCAACCCAATTCCGCCGGGCGTTTTGGCATCCCGGGATAGGGATGTGGCAGTTCGACTCCGCCGGCTTCTGGAATCTCACCACCGCCCAGGCCATCTCGTCGAAGAACTCCGCCGACACAGCCGCCAAGGTGCTCGCCGACCGTTTCTGCGCATCCACGGCAGCAGACGTGATGGATCGCATGCGCTACGCATGGGCGCCCTGGTACGCGTGTGCCACCGGGGCCACGGTGTGCATCTCGATCTTCAACGAATTGTTCGTGAACAACACGTTCACCAACGTGGTGCGTGACCCGTCGGTGGGACGGCTCGGTGGCATGGTGCCCCGAACGTGCCGCATCGGTGGAGCCACTGAGGTGCCATGCCATCGGGTGGATCCGGCAGCCGCCCAGGGGTATGCCGCCTGGGCCATCCCGGCGATGGGACCCACCCCGGTGTCGGCTCCGTTTTACAACTACGCCATCGGCGACATCGAGTACCGCTACTGGACCGCAGCCGACACCGGATACACCGTGAGTGTGCTGGCGTTCAAGCGCATCACCGCCAACGCCCGCACCGGGCTGACGTGGCAGACGGCCACGCCGGCCACTTCGGTGTGTGATGTCATTGCCGGCATTGGCGACTGCGGCACACCGCCGGTGGCCTCCACCCCGTGGGGCGACTTCACCGCCGACCCGTTCGGCAGTTTCGACACCGCCACTGCCGGCGCCAACGCTCTGACGGTGGCCGGTTGGACCATCGACCCCGACACCACCGCACCCATTGAGGTGCATGTGTACGTCGACGGGGCATGGGGCGGTTCGGTCATCGCCAATGGCAACCGACCCGACGTCGGTGCGGTGGTACCGGGTTACGGCAACAACCATGGCTTCACGTTGCGGGTGGCCAACCTGGCCGCCGGCGACCGGCGGGTGTGTGCGTTCGCGATCAATGTCGGCCCATGGGGCACCGCCAACCCCGAACTGGGCTGTCGCACCGTGAGGGTGTCAGCGTCGCCGCAGGGTCGTCTCGACGTGGTGCGGCTGGGCCCTGGCGGTGCTCAGGTCGTGGGGTGGGCTGCTGACACCGACGACGCCGCCAAGGTGCAACTGGCCTTCACCGTGGATGGGGCGCCAGCCGGCACGGGCACCGCCTCACGCACCCGCAGTGACGTGGGTACCACCTACCCGTGGTTCGGTCCCGATCGGGGATTCAACACCATCGTCTCCGCTCCCGCTCACCGCTGGGGTCCGCCGGGTGTGTGTCACCACCATCGACCTGCCCACCGCCGACCGGGTCGAACTGGGATGCGGCAACGTCACTGTTCCAGCCGGCAACCCCATGGGCAGTGTGGACGTGACCACAGCGGTCACTGACGGCATCGTCGTGCGCGGCTGGGCGCTGGACTGGACCAGCGCCGACCCCGTGGAGGTCGCCGTGGTGCTCGACGGCAAGGCGACCGCACTCACCGCCATGGCGTCGCGACCTCGCGCTGACGTCAAAGACGTGTACCCGGGGTTCGACGACCGTCGGGGATTTGAGATCACTGTGCCGGCGGTGCGCGGGCCACACAAGGTCTGTGTCACCGCCCGCGGGCGCACCCTGGGGTGTGGCGACGTGACGGTCACCGACGGAAACTTTGCCGACGTGTCCCCGGCGTCAGCTGCCGCCGTGCCGTCGAGATGGATGGCCGACACCGGCATCACCCGGGGCTTTCCCACCGACTGGCTGTTCAGCCCGTCCATCGTGCTCAACCGTGCCCAGGCCGCCACGTTCTTGTGGCGCCTGATGGGTTCGCCGTCGGGTCCGGCGGCGTGCGGGTGGAATGACGTGGCCCCGGACTCCACCCTTGCGGTGGCGTCGTGCTGGGCGCGCACCTCCATGGTGATCTCAGGGGTCAACGGCGACCCGGGGCGTTTTGACCCGCAGGGTCCGGTGACCCGGGCCCAGATAGCCGGCATGCTGTGGCGCACCGCCGGGCAACCCGGCGTCGCCGGACGGTCGCGGTTCACCGACGTGGGCGACAACGCCTGGTTCGCGGACGCCGCAGCGTGGGCCGACGTCCACGGCATCTCGACGGGCGTGGCCGGCACCAACCGTTTCGATCCCGGTGGCCCGGTCACCCGCGGGCAGATGGCCACGTTCCTGTGGCGGTTGGCAGGCACCGACGCCGCCTGGGCTGTGGACCGACCGGCCTCCGCCGTACGCAACTGACCTGTGCCAGAATGACGCCGTGAAGGGCCTCATACTCTCCGGCGGCGCTGGCACCCGTCTGCGCCCCATCACCCACACCAGCGCCAAGCAGTTGGTGCCGGTGGCCAACAAACCGATCCTGTTTTTCGGGATCGAGGACATGGCCGCCGCCGGCATCACCGAGATCGGCATCATCGTCGGTGACACCCGGGCCGAGATCGCTGAGGCGGTGGGCGACGGCTCACGGTTCGGGGTCAAGGTCACCTACATCCCCCAGGACGCCCCGCTCGGCCTGGCCCACTGCGTGCTCATCGCCCACGACTTCCTCGGCGACGAGGACTTCGTGATGTACCTCGGCGACAACCTGCTGCGCCAGGGCATTGCCGGGTTCGTCGACGCCTTTGAGTCCGACCGGCACCGTACGTCGGAACCCACCGAAGCCCAGGACCCGCCCGCAGCCCAGATCCTGCTGGCTCACGTGGACGACCCCCAGCGTTTCGGTGTGGCCGAGATCGGTGCCGACGGCGAGGTGGTCCGGCTGGTGGAAAAGCCAGACAACCCACCGTCGGACCTCGCCCTGGTGGGGGTTTACCTGTTTGACGCCTCCATCCACAAGGCCGTGCCGTTCCATCGCCCCGTCGCCACGTGGTGAGCTCGAGATCACCGACGCCATCCAGTGGCTGATCGACAATGGCCACCGGGTGCGTCACGAGGTGGTGGACGGCTGGTGGATCGACACCGGCAAGCTGGATCCGCTGCTCGAGGGCAACCGGCTTGTACTCGAAACCACTCGAATCGCGTGTCGACGGTGAGGTTGATGCCGCCTCGCAGCTGGTGGGTCGCGTGGTGATCGAAGAGGGTGCCCGCATCATCAACTCCACCGTGCGTGGCCCGGCCATCATCGGCAAGCGCACGGTGCTGCGTGACACCTACGTGGGGCCCTACACCTCGATTTTTCACGACTGTGAGGTGTCCAACACCGAGATCGAGCACTCCATCGTGCTCGAGCACAGTGTGATCTCGGACATTCCCAGGCTGTCGGATTCGCTCATCGGCAAAGAAGCCAAGGTGCGTCGTTCGGGTGCCCGTCCCCGAGCCAACCGGCTCATGGTGGGCGACCACTCCGTCATCGACCTGGAGTAGTCCGGTCAGACGCCCTCACACCGCTGCATGTCGCAGCAGGGGCGGGGGTTGACGCAACGGGGAGCGCTGGTACCGTAGCCGTCGATCGAGTGCGTCGACACGGGATGCCAGTCGGTCGGATCCGTGCCATGACTCCGCCATCGCTCCCTCCCCAGCCGACCCAGCGGAGCCCGTAGGCGGCCGTACTTGTGGCCCTGTTGCCGACGTTGCTCGGCCCTGGGAGCTTGCGGGCCAGTGGGAACAGTCGGGCCTGTGAGCAGCCGCGTGCCGTGCGCCCCACATCGATGCGGTCGTCGCTGGCGGTGGGAATACGGTGATGATGCATGTTGGTGCACTGCACTCGCCGTGGTGGGCGTTTGGTGTCGCTGGTGGTCCGGTGGCACCGGCGCAGGCCCAGCCGGTGGTGGTTGACGCCCCGTTGATGGGCGGAACCCGGGTGTCGGCGGCCCAGATGGCGGCCTGGCTGCGGGCACGGTCTGCACAGCCCTATCGGGCGACGGTGTCGGTCGATCAGTTGGCCACCATGTTCGTGCTGGAGGGCAACGACGAGCGGGTGTCGGGGGATCTGGCCTTCGTGCAGGCGGTGGTGGAGACAGGCTGGTTCAGCTTCAGCGGTCGGGTCCCGCCGTCGGCCAACAACTTCGGCGGTATCGGCGCCACCGACTCCACCCAGCTGTACAACGTGTTTCGGTCGGCCCGCGCCGGGGTCCGGGCCCACATCCAGCATCTGCGGGCCTACGGCGATCCCACCGTCACGGTGAACAACCTGGCCCACCCGCTCGAGAGCCCCCGGTTCGAACTGGTGCAGCCCAAGGGCAAGGCCCCCATGTGGTCGAACATGGGGTCGGGAAACTGGGCCACCGACCCGCTGTATTCGTCGAAGATCCTGACGCTGTATTCGGATCTGGTGGCGTTCGCCGGGTATCCGGCCCCCCGCCCCCGTTCGGCAGTCTCGACGCCGTGACCTCACCAGGGCCCGGTCAGATCCGGGTTCAGGGCTGGGCTGTCGACCCCGACACCATCGGCGCCATCGGGGTGCACGTCTACGTCAACGACGCCTACGCCGGTGCCACCACGGCGTCACGCCCTCGCTCCGACGTGGGTGCGGTGTGGCCGGCATGGGGCCCCAACCACGGTTTCGACACCACCGTCGGTGTGTGGGGTGGGCGCAACCGGGTGTGTGCCTACGCCATCAACGCCGGTCCGGGGTCGGTCAACCCGTTGCTGGGCTGTGCCGTGGTGCAACTACCCACCGGCAACCCGATCGGCAGCGTCGACGCAGTGTCACCGGCGGGCCCGGGCACAAGCGAGGGTGCGGGGTTGGACACTGGATCCCGACACCGCAGCGCCCATTGGCGTGCATGTGTACGTCGACGGCCGTTTTGCGGGTGAGCGTCTGGCGTCTCGCCCCCGAGGCGATGTTGGGGCGGTGCATCGTGGCTATGGCCCCGATCACGGTTTTGACACCACCGTCGATGTGCCCGCCGGTCGATCCACGGTGTGCGTCTACGCCATCAACGCCGGTCCGGGCACGGCCAACCCGCTGCTGAGATGCACCGTGGTGCAGTCGCCGACCGGCAACCCGTTCGGGTCGATCGATGCCGTGACGTCCACGGGCCCCGGCCAGGTGCGGGTGCAGGGCTGGGCCATCGATCCCGACACGGTGGCCCCGGTGCGCATGCACGTGTACGTCGACGGCGTGTTCACCGCAGACGTCGAGGCCTCAACCTGGCGTCCTGATGTGGGGGCGGCCTTTGCCGGCTACGGAAACAATCATGGTTTCGACACCACCGTGGCCGTGGCGCCAGGTGGACGTCTGGTGTGTGTGTTCGCACTCAACGCAGGTCCCGGTACTGCCAATACCCTGCTGGGATGCGGTCAGACATGACGACGCGAACCACCCGGCGACTCGCTGGCGCACCGATCGTGTCGGTGTTGGCAGTGATGCTGGCGCTGGTTGTGGGTCCGATGTCCGCCCTGTCGGCGGTCCAGCCGGCGACCACCCCTGCGGCCGTGGATGCCCAGGCCCCGTTGGCGGCACGCCCGGCTGCGGCCACCGGTGCCGATCCGTTCGAGTCCGTCGAGATCACCGTGGATCTCCCCGACGCCCAGCCAGCGCAAGGAACCGTGGCTCCGCAGGCGCTGGACCGCGATGCCAGCGGCCCGGCCGGGGCTGAACCCGATGGCCAGATCATCGACCTGCCGTTCGACGCCGAGTTCGTGATCGTGCAGTGGGATGGCGACCCGTCGGCCGAGTTTTCGCTGTCCAGTCGGGGTCCCGACGGTTGGTCACAACCTGTGGAACTGTCCCACGAACCCGCCGACGGCCCCGACCGCACTGCGGGCCGTGGTCCCACCGAGGGGCCGGCCGTTGCCGTGATGGCAGCGGGCCCGGTGTGGACCGGCTGGGGCACCACTGCCGTCAGCCTCGACGTGCTGACGGGGTCGCCCACCGGCGTGACCGTCGAAGCGTTGCGGTCCAGGCTGGACCGTCCCGACGATCCCTCCACCTGGACGATCGATCCCGAGTCGGGTGCGTCAGCGTCACCGGCATCGGCATCGGCATCAGCGTCACCGGCATCAGCGGCGTCAGCCGGGGTGGTCACCCGTGCCCAATGGGGTGCCCTGCCCTGGGCATCAGCCAACCCTGGATGTGGCACGACGCCGTCCACCAGCACCGGTGTGGATCTCATGGTGGTGCATCACACCGCCAGCAACAACACCTACACCCAGGCCGACGCCATCAGTCAGGTGCGGGCCATCCAGCGCTATCACGTGGTGACCCTGCAATGGTGCGACGTTGGCTACAACTTCCTGGTCGACCGCTACGGCACCATCTACGAGGGTCGCCAGGGCAGCCTGACCGCCGCCGTGCGCGGCTCGCACGCCTCGGGTTACAACACCTCGGCCATGGGCATCGCCATGCTCGGCCAGTACCACCCCGGGGCCATGCCCACGGCGTCCACGGTGCCCGGTGTGCAGCTTGACGCCATGATCCGCATCATCACCGCCCTGGCCCAGCAATGGAACATCAATCCGGCGGCCCGCACCACCTACGCCGGTCAGAACCTTCCGGTGGTGGTGGGGCATCGTGACGTGAATGCAACGTCGTGTCCCGGCGACTACGTCTACCCCCTGCTGGCCAACATGCGCGTCGACGTACCCACGTCGGCCAACGATCCGTTCGGCAATGTCGAGCAGGTTGGGTCGCCGGCACCGGGACGGGCATCGGTGCAGGGCTGGGTTATTGACCCCGACACCACCGCACCCGTTGAGGTGCACGTCTACGCCAACGGTGCCTTTGCTGCCGTAGGAATGGCCTCGTTGTCACGACCCGATGTGGGGGCGGTCTATCCGGCGTCAGGACCCAACCACGGGTTCAACCTCACCTTCGATGTGGCACCCGGTCGCCAGCAGCTGTGCGTGTATGCCATCAACATCGCCCCCGGGGTGGTCAACCCGTTGCTGGGCTGTCAATCCATCGACGTGGCCCCACCCACCGACCCCTTCGGCAGCTTCGACGCTCTCACCTCCCCGGGCCCGGGCCAGGCGCGCCTTCGGGGCTGGGTCATCGACCCCGACACCGTCGACCCCGTCTCGGTGCACATCTACGCCAACGGCGCCTTCGCCGGGGCCGTCACCGCATCACGCCCGCGCAGTGATGTGGGTGCAGCCCACCCCGCCTTTGGTCCCAACCACGGCTTCGACACCGTGGTTGGCGTGCCCGGAGGGCGCGTGCAGGTGTGCGCGTACGCCATCAATGTCGGACCGCCGGGGGTCAACACCCTGCTGGGATGCCGCACCGTCCAGCTGCCGTCGGGCAATCCGTTCGGAAACTTTGAGGCCCTGACATCACCGGGCCCGGGCCAGGTGCGCATGCGGGGCTGGGCCATCGATCCCGACAGCACGGCACCGGTCACCCTGCACGTCTATGCCAACGGCGCCTTCGTGGGGTCGTCACCGGCAGCCGGCACCCGAAACGACGTGGGGACGGTGTTCCCGGCCTACGGCCCCAACCACGGCTTCGACACCGCCATGGCCGTGCCCGGCGGTCGAACCCAGGTGTGTGTGTTCGCCCTCAACATGGGTGGGGGAACCGCCAACACCCTGCTCGGCTGCAGCACAATCCAGTTGGCCACCGGCAACCCGTTCGGCAGTTTCGATTCCCTCACGTCGCCGGGTCCGGGTCAGGTTCGCATCGCGGGGTGGGCCATCGACCCCGACACCGCCGATCCACTCACCATGCACGTGTACGTGAACGGTGTGTTTTCCGGCACTGCCAGCGCCTCACGCCTGCGCCCGGATGTGGGTGCGGTGTTCCCGGCCTACGGCCCCAACCACGGCTTCGACCTCACGCTGTCGGTGGTCGGTCCACCGGCTGAGGTGTGTGTGTTCGCGCTGAACGCCGGGCCGGGAACCGCCAACACGCTGCTTGGTTGCCGCCGGGTGTGACCCAGCCGCAGCGACTGTGGCCAGCGCAGCCCGGTAGCGGTGGCGCCGTCACGGTCCATGGGCGTGGTAGAACCGCATGTCATGGCAGACATCACCGAATCCGACACGATCGCCGGTGTGTGGCTGGTGGAGCCCGGCATCCACGGCGATGAGCGGGGCTACTTCGTCGAAACCTACCGTCGCCAGTGGTTCCCCAGCGGACGGGAAATGATCCAGGCCAACCGGGGCGACCGCATCGCCGGGTGCCTGGTGGGCCTGCACTACCACCTGCATCAGGCCGACTACTGGTACGTGCCATTTGGTACCGCCCGGGTCGTGCTGCACGACCTGCGCAAGGGATCACCCACCGATGGCGCCACGTTGTGCCTGGATCTGGGTCGTCGTGACGATGGCACCCACGACCACACCGGGGTCTACATCCCGCCGGGTGTGGCCCACGGTTTCGCATCGCTCACCGACATGACCATCACCTACCTGGTCGACGGCTACTACAACCCCGCCGACGAGCTCGGTGTGGCCTGGGACGACCCCGCCATTGATGCCGACTGGGGCATGGCCGACCCCGTGCTGAGCGACCGCGACCGGGCCAACCCGGGTCGCAACGATCTGCCGGCGCACCTGCAGCCCACGTGGCCGATGCGGACCTGAGAGACCTGCCGAACTAGAGGGATTGACATGAAGCTGTTCGTGACCGGCGGGGCCGGGTTTATTGGGTCCAATTATGTGCATCACGTGCTCGACACCTCCGACGACGAGGTGACGGTGTTCGACGCCCTCACCTACGCCGGCAACCTCGACAACCTGCGTGACGTGGCCGACAATCCCCGGTACTCGTTCGTGCAGGGCGACATCTGCGACCGCGATGCGGTGACCGCCGCCATGGCCGGTCACGACGCCGTGGTGCACTTCGCCGCCGAGAGTCATGTGGACCGGTCCATCACCGGGCCCGACGCGTTCGTCAGCACCAACTGCGACGGCACCAACGTGGTGTGCGACGTGGCCCGTCAAATGGAGGTGGACCGCTTCGTGCACATCTCCACCGACGAGGTGTACGGATCCATCGACGACGGCTCGTTCTCCGAGACCGACCGCCTTGGGCCACGGTCGCCGTACTCGGCGTCCAAAGCCGGCAGCGACCTCATCGCCCTGGCCTACCAGGAGACCTACGGACTGCCGGTGATCGTCACCCGGTCGTCCAACAACTTCGGGCCCTACCAGTTCCCAGAAAAAGTCATCCCGCTGTTTGTCACCAACCTGCTCGAGGGAGCCAACGTGCCGCTGTACGGCGACGGTGGCAACGTGCGTGACTGGTGCCACGTGGCCGACAACTGCGCGGCGGTGGACCTGGTGCTGCGCAACGGAACGGTGGGGGAGATCTACAACATCGGGGCCGGCAACGAGATCACCAACCTGGAACTCACCACCCGGCTGCTGGCGCTGCTGGACTGCGGCGACGACCGCATCGACCGGGTCACCGACCGTCTGGGTCACGACCGCCGCTACTCCATCGATTGCTCCAAGGTGCGGTCACTGGGGTGGCAGCCGACCCGGGAGTTGGGGGAGGCGCTGTCGGCCACCGTGGAGTGGTACCGCAGCAATCGCTGGTGGTGGGAACCGCTGCGATGAGAGTCCTCATCACTGGTGCCAACGGGCAGGTGGGACGCGACCTGCAAGAAGCGTTCGTCGACGCCAACGCCTCCACCGAGCTGGTGTGTGTCGACCTTCCCGCCGTGGACATCGGCAGTCGTGACGACGTGCTGGCCTTGGTCACCAGCACCGCACCGGACCTCATCGTCAACGCCGCCGCCTACACCGCCGTGGACGCCGCTGAGTCCGATGTCGACGCTGCCTGGCGCACCAATGCGCTGGCCGTCCGCCACCTGGCCGAAGCCAGTGACCGCGTCGGTGCCCACCTGGTGCACATCTCCACCGACTACGTGTTCGACGGCACCAAGGACTCGCCGTATGTGGAGTGGGATGCTCCCAGCCCGGCGTCGGTGTACGGCGCCACCAAGCTTGGTGGCGAGATCGAGGCGTTGCGGGCCCGCTCGGTCACGGTGGCCCGCACCTCATGGGTGTGCAGCCGTCACGGCTCCAACATGGTCAAGACCATCCTGCGGGTGGCCGCCGACAACCCCGAGCTGGCCTTCGTCGACGACCAGTTCGGCCATCCCACCTTCGCCGACGACCTGGCCCGGATGCTGGTGCGCCTTGGCACCGAGCGACGGCCGGGGCTGTTCCACGTCACCAACAGCGGGGCGGTGAGCTGGTACGGGTTCGCCCGTGCCGTGCTGAGCGCCGCCGGTTTGGATCCCGACCGGGTCCGCCCCATCACCACCGCCGACCTGCAGCCGCCACGACCGGCCGCCCGTCCGGCCAACTCGGTGCTCGACAATGCCGCCCTGCGGTTGTCGGGGATTGATCCCATGCCACCGTTCACCGAGGCGTTGGACCGCACGGTGGCGTGGCTCGCCGACCACGCCGACTGAGCCCCGCCATGACCGTCGCCCGCTTCGTGGTGGTGAACTACAACGGCGGTGACCTGGTGGTGGCGTGCATCGAGTCGATTCTGGCCCAGCGCTTCGACGGCACCATCGACGTGGTGGTGGTCGACAACGCCAGCACCGACGGCAGCGTGGCAGCGGTGGTGGAGCGGTTCGGCGACGGTGTCCACCTGATCGCCAACACCGCCAACCTGGGCTTCGTGGCCGCCAATCAGGCCATGGGCAGTGTGCCCGGGCTCGCCGACGCCGACGTGGTGGCGTTGGTGAATCCCGACGCCACCATCGCCGTCGACTGGCTGACAGTGCTGGCTGATGCCCTGGCTGGTGACCCTGGTGTTGGGGCGGCCTCACCGTGCATGTTGTTCGCCCATCAATTCAGCGACCTGGTGATCACCGCCGCCAGCGAGACCTGCAGGTGGCGATCGGCGGGATCTGGCCGTGCAGCTGTGCGATGTGCGCATCGACGGCACCGCGCTGCTGGGCCGGGTGCACGCCGGTGATGGAGTGCACGACGTCGAGCAGGGGCCGTCGGGTGCGTTTCGTTGGTTGGCCGGTGTCGCCACCGTTGGCATCCCGGTGGACCGTCACCACCCGGCCCGCACCGTGCAGCTGACCCTGGCCGCCCCCTCCACCAAGCAGGTCACGATCGGCGCATCTGCTGCCGGCCTATCCACTGGCAGCCCGTCTGCTGGCAAGCCGCCTGATCGAAGCGGTGCCAATGACCCGGCAGCAAGCGTGGAGGTCACCGTCGGGCCCCGCCCCACCACCCACACCGTGGTGCTGGCGGGCACTCCCCACGACCTGGTGGCCAATGCCGGGTCCATGGTGTTCGACGACGGCACCGGTGCCGACCGCGGCCACTTCGCACACCTGGGGCCGCCATTGGATCAACCCTGCGACCTGTTCGCCTGGTGCGGTGGCGGGGTGCTGTTGCGGTCGTCGTACCTGGATGACGTCGGGGTGTTCGAACCCAGCCTGTTTTTGTATTACGAAGACACCGACCTGTCGTGGCGTGGGCGGTCCATGGGATGGCGGCACGTGTACGTGCCTGCAGCCCGCATGCGCCACGTGCAGGGCGCCAGCGGGGGATCACTCAGCGACGTGTTCGTGGTGTCGACCACCCGCAACCGGATGGTGATGGTGATGCGCAACGGGTCGCCGGCGGTTGTGCGCCGGGCAGTGGGCGATCTGGTGGGGTCGTTGTGGGCATCGCTGCGTTACGAGGTGCTGGGGCCGGTGCTGCACCTGCGTCGGCCCCAGCTGCGAATGCTCGGATTGCGGCTTCGGGCCGTCGGGGCCGTGGTGGCGGCGACCCCACAGGCACTGGCGGCACGGCGCACTCCTTCGTCGGGCGGCCAGGGTGCCCGCTGAGGTGGTTGAAGCCGATCTGGTGGCTCGCCACGAGGTACCGGCCGGGTCCGCACCGGGCCGCTAGGTTGGCACCCTGATGGTTGCAACGCGGCGGGTTCTCATGCTGACAGCCGACCGGGTCGGCCCGTCCATGGCTGGCCCGGCCATCAGGGCCAGCGAACTTGCCGGGGTCCTGGCCGCTGATGGACACGACGTGGTGCTGGCCGCCCCGTGGGTGGATGGCGACGAGCCCGAAGAATCGGTCACCCCGGGTGTCTCGGGCACGTCGGGCACGTCGGGCACGTCGGGCACCTCGGACTCCTCGGGTACTCCGGGCTCCTCGGGTACTGGCGTGCGCCGGGTGCAGGCCTGGGGCGACGCCCTGCGGCCCCTGGCTGCCAACGCCGACGTGGTGGTGGCAATGACCGGTGTGTTGTTCGAGTTCCCGTGGCTCGCCGACCTGCGGGCGTCGGGAGTGCACATCGTGGCCGACGCCTACGACCCCGTGCTGTTTGAGGTGCTGGCCGGTCACGCCTCCACCCCCGAACCCGAGCGCTCCAACCGCATCGCCGATTCCGCCCGCCGGATGTGCGACCCGTTGGCGTGGGCCGACCTGGTGCTGTGTGCCACCACCTCACAACGGCATCTGTTGCTGGGGGTGCTGGCCGCTCAGGGTCGTCTGGGGGCGGCCGCCTACGACGACAACCCCCGACTCGCCTCGGTGGTGGCCGAGGTCCCGTTCGGGTTGCCAGCCAGCCCTCCCACGCCGCCGGCCCCTGGCACCGGGCCGCTACGTGGACCACAGGGCCCGTTCGACGACACCGACACCATCTTGTTGTGGGGTGGGGGATTGTGGGACTGGCTTGACCCGGTCACTCTCGTGCACGCCGTGGCCGCCTGCGACGACCCCAGCGTCAAGGTGTTCTTCATGGCCGGCGACCACCCCACCCCCACGGTGCCCACCATGGCCATGGCCCACCGGGCCTGCTGCCGCTGCCGCTGCCGCCGGCCTGGACGCCGCTGGCACCGGTCAGGTGGTGTTTGCCGACCGGTGGGTGCCCTACGACGAGCGAGCCGGTTACCTGTGCGATGCCGACGTTGGCGTGTCGCTGGCCCCCGATCACGTCGAGACCACCTTCGCGTACCGCACGCGGGTGCTGGACTACCTGTGGGCGTCGCTGCCGGTGTTGTGCTCGGCTGGTGACGACCTGGCCGATCTTGTCGATCGCCACCAGCTGGGCATTGTGGTGCCCGCTGGCGACGTGGAAGCGGTCGCCGGGGCCATCGGCCGTGTACGCGAGGCCGGTTGGTATGCTGACGTGCGTTCCCGGGTGGCCTCCATGGCAACCACGGTGACCTGGCCAACGGTGGCCGGGCCCCTTCGGGCCTTTTGTCGAGAACCACGAACACTGTTGCCTGACCCTCCCACCCCCTCCCTCACCCCTGTCACGCCCGGCGTTACCCGGCGCGTGCTGTCGGGCGTGCGTCGACGGCTGGTGCAGCCATGACCACCCCGGTTGAGATCTGGACCTACCGCAACCTCATCTGGAACCTCACCCAGCGGGAACTGCGCAGCCGGTACAAAAAGAGCATCCTGGGCTGGCTGTGGTCGCTCATCAATCCGGCCGCCACCCTGCTGATCTTCAGCGTGGTGTTCGGAACCTTCCTGCGCATCGTGCCGCCCCCATTTCCCGACGGCAGCGAGGGCATCTTCGCCATCTACCTGTTCGCCGGCCTGATCATCTGGAACTTCTTCAATGGCACCGTCACCGGGGCCATGGGGGCATTGCAGGGTGCGGGTCCGCTGCTGAGCAAGGTGTATTTCCCACCGGCGTGTCCGGCCATCGCCAACATGATCACCGTGCTCACCCAGACGCTGCTGGAGTCGCTGATCCTGGTGGTGGTGTTGCTGGTGATCGGCAACCTGGGTTGGCAGATCGTGCTGTTCCCGGTGCTGATGGTGTTCGTGATGCTGTTCTCGCTTGGCATCGGGCTGTTCGTCAGCATCTACAACGTGTACTACCGCGACGTGTCGTACCTGGTCACCATCTTGTTGCAGGCGCTGTTTTACGCCACCCCCATCATCTACACCATCAACCTGGTGCCCGATCAGCTGTTTGGCCTGCCCATGAATACCCTGGTGCGACTCAACCCCATCACCCAGATGGTGGACTTCTCCCGGGACCTGTTCTATCTGCAGCAACTGCCGTCGTGGTCCACGGTGATCGGGCTGGCCGTGTCGTGCACGCTCACCTTCGCCGTGGGATGGTGGCTGTTTGGCCGCAAGGCCCTGACCGTGACCGAGGAGCTGTGAGCGAGCACCCCGCCATCGTGGTTGACGACGTGTCCAAGCAGTTCCGGCTGTACCGCGAACGCGCCGGCAGCATCAAGGAAATGATCACGTCGCGCAACTTCGGTCGCTACGACGAGTTCATGGCGTTGCAGAACGTCTCGCTCGAGGTGCCTCAGGGGTCGGTGTACGGGTTGGTGGGCCACAACGGCTCAGGCAAGTCCAGCCTGCTGCGGCTGGTGGCCGGCATCCAGCGCCCCACCACCGGACGCATCACCACCAAGGGCCGCATCTCGGCCTTGCTGGAGTTGGGCGCCGGGTTCCACCCCGACCTGAGCGGCCGCGAGAACATCTACCTGAATGCCTCCATTTTGGGCATCCGCCGCAAGCAGTGCGACCTCATCATCGACGACATCATCGACTTTTCCGGCCTGCACGAATTCATCGACTCACCGGTGCGCCACTACTCGTCGGGCATGTACGTGCGCCTGGGGTTCGCCGTGGCCGTGCACGTCGACCCGCAGATCCTCATCGTGGACGAGGTCATCGCCGTGGGCGACGAGGAGTTCCAGCGTCGCTGTTTCGAACACCTGCACAAGCTGCGTGGCGAGGGTGTCACCATCATGTTTGTCACCCACAGCCTTGGGCTCGTGCGCGGCATGTGCGACCGTGCCGCCTGGCTCGAACACGGCAAGATGCTGCTGGAAGGCAACGCCGGCGACGTGGTCAACGCCTACCTGGCCGAAGTCAACGAGGCCGAGGCCGCCCGGCTCGAAGAAGCCGACGCCCGGTCGGTGGAACTGGCTGCCCAGGCCCGAGAGGCCGTGGAGGGCGAGTCGGCACAAGATGCCGAGCGCTCGGCGCTGCACCAGCCCGCCCCGGCGTCCAAGCGTCCCATCTCGCTGGGGGAGGTGGAGTTCGTCAACGGTGCCGGCGAGGTGGTGCCGGTGGCCCGCACCCACGACCCGCTCACCATTCGCATCCACTACCGCTGCCACGAACCACTGCCTGACCCGCTGTTCTCGTTTTCCATCGAGAACGAGGCCAGTGTGTACGTGGCCAACCCCGGGATGATTGGCACCGACCGGGCCCGGGTGGAACTCACCGGTGAGGGCTTCGTGGACTACCACCTCGACAGCCTCCCGTTGTCCGAAGGTCTGTACCGCATTTCGGTGGCGATTCACTCCAGCCAGGCCCCGGTGTGCTTCGACAAGATCACCGACGCCCGCACCCTGCGGATCCAGCCCGCCGAGCGTCCCGTGCACGGCATAGTGGACCTGGGCGGCACATGGGCGCCGGCGCTCACCGACCTCCGTGCGTCACCCCGTCAGCCCGTCATTGCAGCCGCCGCCTCAGCCCCGTCATCGCGACCCCCCTCGCCGCCCGACGACCCGGTACCGGACTCATGACCCCCTCCACACCCGATCGCGACCAGATCAAGGCCGTGCTGGCCAGGGCCCTGCCGCCAGACTCGTCGAGGCGCCGGGTGGCCCGGGTAGGACGCCAGTTGGCCCGTGACGGTCGCCGCTACGCCCATCGCATGGGCAGCCTGTGGCAGCACGCCTCGCAGCCGGTACCCAGCGATCCCACCTACGGAGCGTGGTTCACCGACCATCGCCTCACCCCCGATCAGGTCGCCGACCAGCGTCGCATCGCCAAGGATCGCACCGACACTGCCGCCATGGACGTCGTGGTGGTCGACCATGGCGACCCCGCCGGATTGCGCCGCACCATGGTGTCGCTCGAGGGTCAGTCCAGTTCGGGCAGCAACGTGACGGTGACCGATCCTGCCGGTCTGGCCGCCGCGTAGCTGCGGCCATGGCCGCTGGCGGGCCGGCCTCGATGCTGGCGGTGGTTGCCGCCGGTGACGCCTTCGAACCCGACTGGGCGTTTCAGGTCACCGCCACCGCCCACGACAACCCCGTGCTCGACATCATCGGCTGGGACGACGACGTTGTGGTCGACGGCAACCTCACCGACCCGCGTTTTCGACCACGGTGGTCTCCCGAGATGCTTTTGGGAGCCAACTACCTGGGTCGGTCGTTTGCCGTGCGCCACCGGGTCATCACCGCAGCCGGTGGCCTGGGTGTGGACGACGTCAACGACGACGCCGCCTGGTGGGACCTGCTGTTGCGTTGTGACTTCGATGCCGGGCGTGTGGGCCGCATCCCGCGGGTACTGGCCCATCTCGCCGCCCGGCCGACGGCCAGCGCTGCCCGGCGCACCACCGTGGTGGGCGACCATCTCGACCGCCTGGGCCGAACAGCCACGCTGAGCCCCACCGCCGACGGCGTGCACATCACCTTTGCCCCGAGCAGTGGCCCACGGTCAGCATCGTCATTCCCACCCGGCACAACCGCACCATGCTCGAGCGGTGCCTGCCCAGTCTGGCCACCACCGACTACCCGTCGTTCAACGTGCTGGTGGTGGACAACGGCGACCACACCCCCGCCAACGAGGCCTGGTACCACCAGCTCAACGACGCCCTGCCCACCCCGCTGGACCTCACCGTCACGTGGTGGGATCAGCCGTTCAACTACTCGCAGGTCAACAACGTGGCTGCCGCCGCCACCACCGGCGAGGTGCTGCTGTTTCTCAACGACGACACCGAGGTGCTCACCGCCAACTGGCTGCGCACGATGGTGGGTTGGGCGGTGCAGCCCGAGATCGGCCTGGTGGGCATGCAACTGCTGGCCCCCGACGACACCATCCAGCACGGCGGTGTGGTGCTGGGCATGAACGGCTTCGCCGACCATCTGTTCGAAGGCATGGTGCCGGGGGTCGACACCATGTTCGGGCCCACGTGGTGGGTGCGCAACTGTCTGTCGGTGACCGCCGCGTGCGTGGCCGTGCGCCGTGACCTGTTCGACCAGCTCGGCGGCTTCGACGAGAAGTTCGTGCTGTGCGGCAGTGACGTGGTGCTGGGTCTCGACGCCGCCGACGCCGGCTACCGCAGCGTGGTGGTGCCCGACCACGGCATGCGCCATCTGGAGTCGGCCACCCGTGGCACGTCGGTGCCCGGCGAGGACTTCCACGCCAGCTGGTGGCGCTACCAGAAGTACCTGCGAGGTGGTGATCCGTACTTCAGCCCCAACCTGTCGCTGATGAACCGCACACCGGTGTTGCGCAGCTTCGACGAGCCCAGCCCCATGGTGAAGGTGGGCGACGTGCTCAACCGGTCGTTCACCGTGTTTCGCCAGTCCAGCACCGCAGCCGAGTCCGCCCATCTGGCCGACACCTGCCGGGCCACCGACGCCACCGCCGAGGCCGTGGCCGCCCTGCACGCCGCCACCACCGGGCGCGTCGAGGTGCGCACGGTGAACTGGCACGTGCCCGACATCGACAGCCCGTTCTACGGCGGCATCAACACCGCCCTGCGCATCGCCGACACGCTGGCCAAAGACCACGGCGTCACCAACCGGTTCATCATCACCGCCGCCCCCAACGAGGCGTTCTTCCGGTCGGCACTGGCCGCCGCGTTTCCGGCCCTCACCGACTGCGACCTGATGTTCGTCGACGGCAGCCCGGCGTCACTGGCCCACACGCCGCCGGCCGACGTTGCCATCGCCACACTGTGGACCACCGCCTACCAGGTGGCGGCTGCCACCGGGATCGGGCGCAAGTTCTATCTGATCCAGGACTTCGAGCCGATGTTCTACCCGGCCGGCACCAACTACGCCCTGTGCGAAGAGGGCTACCGCCTCAACCTGTACGGATTGTGCAACACCCACCGTCTGCGCCATCTGTATGCCGACCGGTACGACGGCGTCGGCTGGTCGTTCATGCCGGCGGTCGACGACAGCGTGTTCCACGCCCGGGGACGCACCAACGTCGACCACAACGACATCGCCACGGTGTTCGTGTACGCCCGTCCCGGCCATTGGCGCAACTGCTGGGAACTGGCCGCCCCTGCGCTCGAGCAGGTCAAGCGTCGGCTGGGCGACAAGGTGCGCATCGTCACCGCCGGGTCGTGGGCCGGGTCAGACGACCTCGGCAGTGGGGTGACGCACCTGGGCCTGTTGGATTACGCCGAGACCGGTCAGCTGTACCGCACCTGCGACGTGGGCGTTGCGCTCACGGTGTCGGAGCATCCGTCGTACCTGCCCCTGGAACTCATGGCCTGTGGGGTGCCGGTGGTGGCGTTCGACAACCCGGCTGGCGACTGGATCCTGCACCACGGCGAAAACTCGCTGCGGGCCCGTCGCACCATCGACGGTCTGGCCGACGCCATCGGCGACCTGGCCGCCGACGCCGCTGCCCGCAAGGCCATGTCAGCCGGGGCGCTGGCCACCATCGCCGAGGGGTTCTCCAACTGGCCCGCCGCCCTTGGCGACATCTACGACTACCTGTGCGATCCCGACGCTGCCATCGCCACCCAGTCGGGCAGCGACTGACGCCCACCCCCCACCCGGCAGTGCCGCCTTTCTCGGGGGCGCCCTCTTGAGGGGCGCACGCCTCAGGGGCGCTGGGCGGTCATCCAGGTGTCCAGCACCCGGCGGGCCGCTGCCGATGGTGGCACCGTCCCCGCCGCCACCTGCGGCTCAAGCTCGTCGAGCTGCTGGCGAACCACCTTGTCGGTGGCCAGCCGGTCCACCAGCGCCCCGCGCAGTTCGTTCCACATGGCGTCAACGGCCTGTGCCGACCGATGCCCGGTGAACTCACCGCTGGCCCGCAGGTCGGTGGCAAAGCGCTGCAGGGCATCCCACACCTCGGTCACCCCGGTGGCGGTTGCCGCCGAACACGTCAGCACCTCGGCACGCCACGACGCCCAGCGGGGGCGCAGCAATCCCAGGGCGTTGCGGTAGTCGGCAGCTGAGCGGCCGGCAGCCGGAGCCAGATCACCGTCGGCCTTGGTCACCACCACCAGATCGGCCAACTCCATGATGCCGCGCTTGATGCCCTGCAGTTCGTCGCCGCCACCCGGGCTCACCAGCACCACAAAGGCGTCCACCATGGCGGCCACGGCCACCTCGGACTGGCCCACCCCGATGGTTTCCACCACCACCACGTCGTAGCCGGCCGCCTCGCACAGGGCGATGGCGTCACGGGTGCGTCGGGCCACACCGCCCAGCTCACCGCCACCGGGGCTGGGGCGGATGAAGGCGTTGTCATGACGGGACAGCTCGGGCATGCGGGTCTTGTCGCCCAGAATCGACCCGCCGGTCACGCTCGACGACGGATCCACCGCCAGCACCGCCAGCCGGTGGCCGGCATCAACCACACCACGCCCGAAGGCCTCGATGAACGTGGACTTGCCCACCCCCGGTGGCCCCGAGATGCCGATGCGCAGGGTGTCAGTCGATGATGGCCCCAACAGGGCCAACACCTGCTCGGCTGTGGCGCGATGGTCAGGTCGCGATGATTCGGCCAGGGTGATGGCCCGGGCAAGGTCCCGCCGGTCACCGGCGCGCACGCCAGCGGCCAGTGCCGGCAGCAGCGTCGTCGGCGCTCAGGATGCGCCCTCGATGCGCTGTTCCACCAGCTCCAGCACCTTGCGGGCGGCATCGGGAATGTTGGTGCCGGGCCCAAACACCGCTGCCACCCCGGCGTCGGCCAGCATGTCGTAGTCCTGCGGGGGAATCACCCCGCCGCACACCACCAGCACGTCGTTGGCCCCGGCAGCCCGCAACTCGTCGATGAGTGCCGGCACCAGGGTGCGGTGGCCGGCGGCCTGTGACGACACACCCACCACGTGCACGTCGTTTTCCACCGCGTCACGGGCTGCTTCGGCCGGAGTCTGAAACAGCGGGCCAACGTCCACGTCAAAGCCGATGTCGGCAAAGGCGGTGGCGATCACCTTGGCGCCGCGGTCGTGGCCGTCCTGGCCGAGCTTCACCACCAGCATGCGGGGTCGGCGGCCCTGACGGGCGGCAAACGCCTCGATCTCAGCGGTGATGGCAGCGAACCCCTCATCACCTTCGTAGGCGGCGCCGTACACACCCGAGATGCTACGCACCTCGGCGGTGTGGCGGCCGAACACCTCTTCCATGGCATCGGAGATCTCGCCCACGGTGGCGCGCACCCGGGCGGCGTCGATGGCCAACGCCAGCAAGTTGGCGTCGCCACGGGCGCCCTCGGTGATGGCGGCCAGGGCGGCGTCCACGGCGGTTTGGTCCCGTTCGGCACGCAGGCGCTCGAGCTTGTCCACCTGGGACTGGCGCACCCGGGTGTTGTCGATCATCAACACGTCGACCATTTCAACGTTGTCGGGCACGTACTTGTTCACGCCCACGATCACGTCGGTGCCGCGGTCCACGCGGGCCTGTCGACGGGCGGCGGCTTCTTCGATGCGCAGCTTGGGCATGCCCGAGGCCACCGCCGCGGTCATGCCACCGAGTTCTTCCACTTCCTCGATGATCGACCACGCCCGCTCGGCCAGGGCGTTGGTGAGCCACTCGATGTAATACGACCCACCCAGCGGGTCCACCACCGCCGGCACGCCGGTTTCTTCGGCCACGATCAGCTGCGTGTTGCGGGCGATGCGGGCCGACATCTCGGTGGGCAGGCCCAACGCCTCGTCAAAGGCGTTGGTGTGCAGGCTCTGGGTCCCGCCCAGCACGGCGGCCATGGCCTCGATGGTGGTGCGCACCACGTTGTTGTACGGGTCCTGTTCGGTGAGCGACACGCCCGAGGTCTGGCAGTGGGTGCGCAGCATCAACGACTGGGGCTTGGACGGTGAGAACTCGCTCATCACCCGATGCCACAGCACCCGAGCGGCGCGCAGCTTGGCGATCTCGGTGAAAAAGTCCATGCCGATGGCAAAAAAGAAGCTCAACCGGGGGCAAGCGTCCACGTCGAGGCCGCGGTCCAACGCCGATCGCACGTACTCCAGGCCGTCGGCGATGGTGAACGCCAGCTCCAGGTCGGCCGTCGCTCCGGCCTCTTGCATGTGATAGCCCGAAATCGAGATCGAGTTGTAGCGGGGCATGTGGGCGGCGGTGTGGCTGATGATGTCGGCCACCATGCGCATGCTGGGCGCCGGGGGATAGATGTAGGTGTTGCGCACCATGAACTCTTTGAGGATGTCGTTTTGGATGGTGCCGCTGAGCTGCTCGGGGGCCACGCCCTGTTCCTCGCCGGCCACGATGAACATGGCCAGCGTGGGGATCACCGCACCGTTCATGGTCATCGACACCGACATCTTGTCCAGCGGGATCCCGTCGAACAGGACCTTCATGTCCTCCACCGAGTCGATGGCCACCCCGGCCTTGCCCACGTCACCGGTCACCCGGGGATGGTCGGAGTCGTACCCCCGGTGGGTGGCCAGGTCGAACGCCACCGACAGACCCATCTGCCCGGCGGCCAGGTTCTTGCGGTAGAAGGCGTTGGATTCCTCGGCGGTGGAAAAGCCGGCGTACTGGCGGATGGTCCACGGCCTGTTGGCGTACATGGTGGCCCGCACGCCGCGCTTGAACGGTGCTTCGCCGGGCAGCTGGTCGAGCCCGTCGAGCCCGGCGATGTCGGCGGCGGTGAACATCGGCGGCACGTCGATGCCCTCGGGGATGGACCGGATCAGGCCCTCGGGATCGGCGCCGCGCATCTCGGCGGCGGCCATCTCGCTCCATCGTTGCCAGTCGTTGGGTGCAGGTGTGTCGCTCACGGCCTCAACGTTACGGGCTGGCGGCCATCGGTACCGAAACCGGGCCGTGGCATGCTGGAACCATGACATCAGACACTCCGTGGCACGCGCTGCGGTTCGAGGGCGTCCATCTGGCCTTCGACACCCCGTCGGGGCCCGCCGAGGTGCTGCGCGGCATCAGCGTGACCGTGCCACTGGACGGCATCACTGCGGTGGTGGGGCCATCGGGGTCGGGCAAGTCGTCGATGTTGAGGTTGTGCAACCGCCTCGAGGTGCCAACGTCGGGGCACGTCACCCTCGACGGCACCGACCTGGCCGACCTCGACCCGCTGGCGTTGCGACGGCGGGTGGGCATGGTGTTCCAGCGTCCGGTGCTGTTTGCCGGCACGGTGGCCGACAATCTGGCCGTGGCCGCCCCTGGCATCGACACCGACCCCGCCGCCGGTGCCGCCGCGCTGGCCCGGTGTGGCCTCGGTGCCGATCTGCTGGACCGCACCGCCGACCAGTTGTCGGGTGGCGAGGCCCAGCGCATGTGTCTCGCCCGCACCCTGTGCACCGACCCTGAGGTGGTGCTCATGGACGAGGTCACGTCGTCGCTGGATCCCGCAGCGCGCGCCACCATCGAGGCGCTGGCTACCGAGCTGACCGCCGACGGCATCGCCGTGCTGTGGGTCACCCACGACCACGACCAGGCCCGCCGGATTGCCCAACGCACCGTGGTGGTCGACGACGGCGTTGTCGTGGCCGTCGAGCAGTCATGAGGATCGGGCACCCATGAGCATCGAGCAGTCATGAGTACCACCGACATCGGCTGGTGGGGTCTGGCGGCATCACTGGTGCTGGTGGCCGTGGCTGTGGGGTTGTCGCTGGCGTTGGGGCTGGGGCTGGCCCGCACCATGTTGTGGTCCAGTGCGCGCGCAGCCCTGCAGCTGGCGGCGGTGGGGGTGGCGTTGGGCCTGGTGCTCGAACCAGGGGCCCCGGTGGCGTGGGCGTGGGTGTGGGTGGCAGGGATGACCGTGTTTGCCGCAGTGACGGTGGCCCGGCGCACCCCCGAGGTGCCCGGGATCGGGCCGCTGGCGTTGGTGGCGTGTGTGGCCGTGGTGGTGGTGAGTCTGGGCGTGGTGTTCGGTCTGGGCATCTTCCCCATGGAGGCCCGGGCCATCGTGCCGCTGGGCGGGATGATGGTGGGCAACGCCATGGCTGCCACCGTGGTGGCCGCCCGCCGGCTGGTGGGCGAGCTCAGCGAACAGCGTGACGAGGTTGAGGCCCGCCTGGCGCTGGGTCATTCCTGGCCCGAGGCGTCACGGCCGTATGTGCGCCGGGCCATGCGCACCGCCATGACCAGCCAGATCGAAAGCACCAAGGCGGTGGGCCTGGTGTTTTTGCCCGGGGCCATGACCGGTCTGGTGCTGGCCGGGGTTGATGCCCGTCAGGCTGTGGCCGTGCAGTTGGCCGTCATGTACCTGATCCTGGGGTCGGTGGCCACCGCCGTGGTGGTGATCGGGCTGGGGGTGGTGCGACGGTTGTTCACCCCCGACCATCGCCTGCGGCCCCTGCGCTTTTGCTGAAGTCACGCTCCAGCCTAGCTTGGCCCTGCAGCCCATTTCATACCGGCAACAGGCGTGGTCGTTCTGTCCGACTGCCCAATGCTTGCCGGCTCCGGTACCGCCACCCGGTTGAGTGACCAGAACGCCGCTGCGCCGGCGGGAAGGTCCATCGGCGGGGCAACGAGCAGGGAGCCCACTGCACCTGGAGAGTCGCCATCCGGGGCGGCGCGAATCGCTTTGGCGCAGAGGGGTCGAACGAGCCAGTGCGGGCGGGGACCTCATCTAAGGGCGCATCCTGATACCGTATAAGAATCTCTTGTGACGTAGGTAAAAATAAGTCTTATCAAATCAACCTTGGCTGCGTGTGATGGCCGTCTTCTCCTCCACTCGGCCACCGGTTCAGCCACACCGCCATCGATGACCGCACCAGCCTTTGGTCGCGTAGAATCGTCACTGATGGAAAAGGCCCAGCCGATCGCCAGCGTCTTGGCAGCATGCCCAAAGTTGGTTGGAGGCTCTGTGGCGACCTTGATGGGCGGGCACTCACGAACACCGGGATTACCACCGATCACATTCATTGGGAGAGGCGCTGGCTGAGCTTTGACGGGAGCTTGATAGCTATTTAACTTTTTCCGGCGTCAGACTAGCGGCGGAAGTCGAACAGGTCGCCCAGTTCCTACTCAAAAAATGGGCATCGATGCGACTTTGGCTTTCACCGCATCCAATGATTAACCGCCTTCACTGGATTAGTTATTTTTGCAAATACAACCTTTCTGCAGCGCGTTTAAGTCCGCCCATTTGCTCGGGTGCAACCTCCCTGAACAACACACTTAGTGGCCGATTGAATACGAACGATTCCAATCGCGAGTGATTGTGATCGAGACAGGATTTCCACGGAATGCCGGGTAGCCGAACCAAGATTTTGATGATCATCAAGAACGGGGCCTTTGGTGGCGCTGAAATGATCATGCTGAATTTCGCTCGTTATCATTGTAGGAGCGAGGTTGAGCTTCATTGCGCGTATGTCATAGAGACCCATCCTGATTTCATTGAACAACTTCGAACCTTGAGCGTCAAATGCCACAACCTTGGACAAGGGCGAGGAGGCCATCTTCTTTGGCCTATTCGTCTCTACCGGCTTCTTGGAGCATCGTTTGATGCGATTCATATACATTCACCTCTTCCTGGTTCAGTCGCAAGAGTTCTGTCCAGAGCAAGAATGGGTAGGCGCCCCATTCTGGTGACCACGGAGCATTCACTTTGGAGTGGTTATCGACCATCAACTCGTTTGCTAAACCGATTCACCGTCCAATTCGATGATTTGGTTATTTCTGTCTCAGACGACGCAACTGACTCGATGCCCTCTCGTAGAGCAGATGCAGTCCGAACTATGGTTCACGGAGTGGCGCTCGAGGATTTTAGACGGTCAGATCGCTCCGGTTTCTACTACGATCACAGCATCGCCGAAGGACCTATTCACTTTAGAGCAATTGGCAACTTCTCTTCCACAAAAACTACACCTTGCTGTTGGATGCCTTCTCTTTGATCGCAAGCGTGGATTCTCAGTTCATTTTGACGATTGCCGGATATCGGACCGATGGTCCCGCACTTGCTCAAATGATTCGTGAGCGGGCTCTTGATGGACGGGTCCACGCCATTGGCTCATGCTCGAAGATCGCTTCCTTCTTGGAGGATCTTGATGTATTCGTTCACTCAGCCGATTATGAAGTCGGCCCGCTCGTGATTATGGAAGCGTGTGCTGTAGGCCTACCGATTGTGACCACGGAAGTTGGGATCGTCCGTTCTCACTTCCAGAGACGGCTTGAACGCCCTTGTGGTGCAGCCCGGTGACACTGTGGCTTTGAGCCTGGAGCGCTGTCTCTCGCAGGTACCAGTCGGTCGCTGCGCAAACGTTTGGCCAACGCTGCCTACGATGAGCGATGGCGTTTCGATGCCTCAAAAGTCTCGAAGAAGGTTGAGGGTTTGATTCTTTCTGCAGTGGCATCCAGAACCCGTTTTTGAGACACGCCGTGAGCCTTTGCCCCTTGAATCTTGTTTCAGGTTCACAAGGCCTGGGTTATTTCGAGGAGAAGTCCGGCTGAGGTGACCCCTGTGTAGTGGTCCAGGTGGCGTGTACCTCTGATCGGGGACCTGCGGTGTGAGACTCAGGTAGCGGTTTGTTTTGTTGTCGTCGATCGAAGTCGCTGCGAGTCGTTACCGATTGATGAGTGGCGTCGCCGGCGGTTTTGGAACGTTTCGCTTCAGCCAGTCACGGCCATGGACAATTCCAGGCGGGTTGTCGAGTTCTTACGGGCCAGCTGAGGGGTCCCCGTCTGGTGGTCCAGTTGCTATGTGAGTACTGGTTGGTTTCGGGTGGTCCAGGCTTGGGTGAACTCGTTTGGGGTGAGGTCGCCGTGGGCGCTGTGGGGTCGGTTCATGTTGTAGTCGATGCGCCAGTCCTCGATGAGGACTTGGGCTTCGAGGAGGCTGTCGAATTGCCAGCCGTTGAGGAACTCGTCGCGTAGCCGGCCGTTGAATGACTCGATCCAGGCGTTCTGCCAGGGTGAGCCGGGATCGATGAAACAGGTGCCGACATTGTTGAAGCGGCACCAGTCGGCAACGGCCGCAGCGATGAACTCGGGGCCGTTGTCGAACCTTACGAACGCTGGTGTGCCTTGGGTGACGCTGAGCCGGTCCAAACAGGCGACGACACGGTCGGCGTCAATGGAGCGGCCCACAACAATGGCGGGGCATTCTCGGGTGTACTCGTCGACGATGTTCAGCAGCTTGATGGTGCGACCATCGATGGTGGTGTCGAACTGGAAATCGAGTGCCCACAAGGCGTTCGGTGCGATGGGGCACATCGCTCCGACGGCAGTTCCGACGCCACGGTGGGGCCTTTTACGTTTGCGGTAGGGGACTTTCAGGCCTTCTGTACGCCACAGGCGCTGGATCCGTTTGTCGTTGACCCGCCAGCCTGCCCGGCGGGCCGCTGTGGCGGCTCGACGCCAACCCCAGCGTGGACGCTCCCGAGAGAAGTCACGCAGGAAGGCGCGTAGCTCGGCCTCATCATCACTGACCGTCGGCGGTTCGAGCCGCTGGGTTGACCGGTGCTGGCCAACAACCCGGCACGCCCGCCGCTGAGAAACCCCGAACCGTTCTGTGAGCACATTCACTGCAGCCCGGCGACGGTTCGGGGTCAGAAGTTTCCCTCGGCCAGCTCCTTGAGCATCGCTTTGTCGAGCTCTGCTTCAGCCAACAGTTTCTTCAGCCGGGCGTTCTCCCATTCGAGTTCCTTGAGCCGTTTGGCGTCGCTGGCTTTCATGCCGCCGTACTGGGCGACCCACCGATGCCAGGTCGACTCGGCGATCTGCAAATGCCGGCACACCTCATCAAGCTCGGACCCGCCAGCCAAAAGCTTGTTGCCCTCAGCGATCTTGCGGATGATCTGATCGGGCGTATGCCGTCGTCGTTTGGTCATGGTTGCTGTCCTCCTGGCCCCATCATGGGGCAACGGACTC
>JAGYKS010000025.1 GCA_018401565.1 Acidimicrobiales bacterium
CACGAGCCCAACCAGTACGAGCAACGGGACGGTCGGGAGGCTTGTCAGATACTGCATCGTCCCGGACTGTAGTGCCGACTCCCGGATTCCAACCGGGTGGGCTCAGGACCCAAGACGGGCCTTGCCCGTTCAGCCGAAGCTCTCAACCTCAGCCAGAGTCTTTTCCTGGCTAAATATCGGCGCCACATTGGCTGCAGCCGATCCGACCGGCCAGAGCGGGGCCTCGTACAGCGCGATGCGGGCCGACTGGGCGCAATCCCCCGACGGACGGCAGGTGATCCTGCCCGAGAGCCCCCGGTAGTTGGCCAGATCCAGCATCGCCGCCCGGAGCGCGCTTCGCGGCACGGCAAATGCGCCCCCCGGCAGGGGCAGCGCCACTCGGCGGGTGGCGTCGAAAATGAGATTGGCCGCATCAAAGGAATGGGTGTGGAAGACCCCGGGTGGTCCGCTGCCGAACCGACGCTCGAAGGCGGGCAGGAACTCGTCCACATAAAACGCCTCGGCAACGGTGTCGGTAAAGTCGGGCCCCGAAGCCAGAATCCCGTCGGCGGCGGGGCCGAGACGATTCAACAACTCGTCGGACAGGCATGCCTCGCCCACGATGATGGTGACCCCGTCGAGTGCCGGCTCGGCCCTGATGGCAGGCCGCCATGTTCGAACAGGCTGGTTCGTACAGGGGGAGAAACACCACCGGCGGTGCCGCTGCCACCAGTTCGACCACGGCGGCATCCACCGGACCGTCAGGCCCATCGAGGGCCAGTTCCGCTACCAGTTCCCCACCATTGAAGTCCACGCGACGGCCGAACACCTGAGCCAGTTGGGAGGTGTAGGCGCCCCCGTCGTTGACGCTGGCCACCCGTGCCCCAAGTCCTTCACGCCCCACGTAGTCGGCCACCACTGCGCCCTGGATCAGGTCATTGGGAGCCGTCCGGAAGAAAAACCGCTCCCGGGTGTCAGGCCTGGTCAGTGCCGGGGCGGTTGCCGATGGGGATACCAGCACGATGCCATCGGCTGACAACACCCTGGCGGCGGCGTCAAGTGCGGCCGAGGAGCACGAGGTGCCAACCACCGCCAGCAGCCCGGGTTCGACCCGCAACCGTTCGGCGGCCACCACCCCCTGCTCCGCCGAGCACCCGTCATCGTCAGCGAGCAGTTCCACGCGATGGCCCAGAAGGTCTCCCGGCACACTGTCGAAGACACCGTCGAGGTAATCGATGGCCAACTCGATACCCAGACGGCTGTTCACACCCATGCCGGGGGTCTCCTCGGACAACCACAGCAAGGCCCCCAGGTCGATTGGTGCCCCGATGTCGTACACGACGCACCCGAACGGGTCGGCGGCACAAATCTCCTCCACGTCGTCGACGACGGTGGCGCTGTCGCTGGTTCCGCACGCCGCCAACCCCACAGCCCCACACAGGACTGCCACCAGGATGCCGGCACGCCGCCAGAACCGCCCCGGGCCGAACGCCTCCACCCGACGCATCAGCGCACCTTCACCCACGACAGGTATTCCCCGCGTTGGATGTCCCGGGCGAGTTCGGCCGCAGGGGACGGGTCAACCTGAAACGGCCCGTTGAACGGCGCCGAGATCCCGATGACGGCGCCGAGGTCCAGTGCCACGATCACGATGATTCCCACCGCGAACACGGCGAAGCCCACGCCCGACCGCAGGGCCACGACGATGGCATTCACGATGAGGGCCAGACCGGTGAACACACTGAGCACCACCAGAGCCACCGGGGTCGACTGCGACGCCACCGACGCCCGCTCCCTGCGGATGCCGGTGATCTCTCCCACCGCCGCCTGCATGCCGTCAACTGACGACCGCGGTGCGTAGGGCCGTGAGCCGATGGCGAAGACCACCCGCTGCAGGTCACTGAGGGCCTCCACCGAGGCCGACTCATCGGGTGCGTCCCTGCTGAGGGCCCGCCACTCACTACCGGGCAAGGAGCCGAAGTAGTTCACCAACCTGTCCTGCACGACCGACACGTCGGCAGCGGGGAGGCCCTCGGCACTGAAGGCAACGGTTGCCGGCGTAGCCACCTCCTCGTACACGAGACGCTGGGTGTCACGAAGCACGGCGTACTCACCGTTGAGCAGGAACCCGGTGAGGATGGCGAACAGGCTTCCTAGCGCGGTCATGTAGGCAGCGGCGGTGAGCCCAGCCCGCTCACGCCCGTCGGTGCGAACGGTTCGCTGCAACACCACGATCATCAGGCCCGAAAACACCAGGACGCCACCCAGCACAAACAGCAGCAGCCATTCTGCGGGTAGTGACGTGAGCGACCTCCATCGCAGCCGAACCTTAGACGGCCAATGGGCCATGCGGATAGCCCCGGTTCACGACGGCCGTCAGCAGCACACATCGGCTACCTTCGCGGACGTGCATCCTCCCCAACGTGTCCTTGGCCCACTGGTAGCGATGGCGGTGCTGGCCGGAGCCTTCACCGCCTGCGGAGGCGCCGGTCAACTGGAGGGATCGATCACCATCACGGGGTCGTCCACGCTGCGACCCACCATCTCGGCGTGTCAGCGGCCGCTTCGCCGCCGCCAACCCACTGGTGACCTTCGACGTGGACGGTCCCGGAACTGCGGACGGTTTCACCCTGTTTTGTGACGGCCTGGCCGACATCAACGGAGCGTCGAGACCCATCACTGACCGCGAACTCGTGAACTGCGAGACCACCGGAGTCGACTTCGTGGAACTCACCATCGGACTCGACGCCATCGTCCTGCTGACGAGTGTCGGCAACGACCAGGTGGCCTGCCTGTCCACGGAGCAGGTCTACGCACTCACCGGCCCGGAATCACGTTCGATCTCAACATGGGAGGGTGTAGGCGCCCTCACCGCCGAGATCACCGGGAGTCCTTCTGCAGCGGGGCCAGTCCTGCCTGGGGGACCCGTCACGGTGGTGGGCCCGGGCAACGAATCGGGCACGCTGTCCACGTTCATCGACCTTGCCGTGCGGCCACTTGCCGTGGAACGGGACACGGCCGTCAACGTTCGCCCCGACTGGGGCGTCCAACCCAGCGACGCCCTCATCGTGAACAAGGTCAACATCGGCGACAACACCATCGGGGTGATTGGGTTTACTGCCTTGCCCCGACAGCTCGACATCATCAGAACCGTGGCAATCGATGCCGGAGACGGTTGCGTCGAGGCTGGCGAGACCACCATCAGTGACGGAAGCTACCCACTGACCCGGGAGCTCTACCTGTACGTGGCAGTGGACGCCGACGGCGAGGCAGACCCCACAGTTGCCGGGCTGGTTGATTACATGATCAGCGACGAAGGCATCGGTTACGCCACTGCCGCCGGTGGCTCAGCACCTTCCGAGCAGGCCATCGCCGAAACCCGGGCCACGTGGGCGGCACGCACATCGCCTTGATGCAACCTCACTGACGCAACCTCACTGACCTCAGAGCCAGCCTGGACCCAACACCGGTCCGGCCATCACTCCAGTGACCAACAACAGGACGTCCCCCCACAACGCACGAACCGCCGGGCTAAGCCGGCGGTTCGGAACGATCTCTTGACGCCGAAGCGCCAGAGTTATTGATTCAGTAGGTGATCAAGCCACCCGGACGTTCTGGGCTTCGTCGCCCTTGCGACCCGGGCCGACGTCGAACTCGACGGTCTGGCCCTCTTCGAGCGAGCGGTAGCCGCTGCCCTGGATGTTTGAGTAATGGACGAACACGTCGTCACCGCCCTCTCGGGAGATGAATCCGTAGCCCTTTTCTGCATTGAAGAATTTCACTGTTCCTGTAGGCACTGCACTCTCTATCTTTCCATTGCGGCTACCTGATGGCCCCGCGACTCCTCGCAGCGTACGCTGCCGAGGAGATTCCGCCACAACAACATTGTCGGTACCACCAAATCGGGACGCCACGACCGCCGGAGAGCCACCATGACCGACAGCGCAAACAACCAGCCCAAAGGGTTTCGAGGCCGTGCCAAAGACAGCCGTCAACGGAGCAAGGCGCTCACCGCCAAAACCTACGGATTGGTGAAGGCAGCGCCTGATTTGAAGATGTGGACCGTTCGGGCGGCGGCGTACGGCGTGGGCATCGGTGCCCTCGGAGTGGTGCCCGGCGCAATTCTTGCGGCGCTGGGGGCCGGTGATCCCACCGATCCCGCCGATGCTGAAGCGGCGGTGACGTCGGTTGCCGATTCAGGCAACACCCCACTGCTGTTGGCAGGCATCGTGCTCATCGTGATCGGCGTGATTGCCGGGTGGACGGCAGCCAACGTCCAGATCGCTGCGCTGGTTGCCGCATCCGACGATCTTCTCCATGATCGTCCGTCGGACCCCGCCGCCTGCCGGGCCACTGCTCGCAGCCATATCGGCACGCTGCTGGGCTGGTCGGTGATCTCGGCGCTGGTTGGGTTGCTGGTCTCGTTCCTGCGGGGTGACGGCGACGGCAACCTTGTTTCCTCCATCCTGCGCAGCCTGCTGGCGGGCGTGGTTGCCGTCGTCTGGTCGGTCATCACCATGCTGGTCATGCCGGTGATCGTGCTCGAGAACGTGGGGGTGATCGCCGCCATCAAGCGGTCCAGCTCCATCATCAAGACCTCCTGGGGTACCGCCCTTCTGGGTGGCGTTCGCATCGGGCTCAGGTTCGGTCTGCTCTACACCCTGCCCGGCCTGCTGGCCATTGCCGCCGGCGTTGGTCTGGGCATCGTGATCGGTGGTCCCACCGGCATCGCCGTGGCCGTCGTGCTGGTGATTGTCGGCCTGGTGCTCATGCTCATCGGTGGTGTGCTGGCGGTGACCTGCCGCAACGTGTTCGGCGTGGCCCTCTATCGATGGTCCACAAGCGGAGAGGTCATCGGGCCGTTTACCGAAGACGACCTGTCCGGCGCCGTGCGCGTTCGTTCCTAACCACCGGGCAGGGCCACACCGATGCCCGCTGACACCGGAGTGTCATGAACCATCCGGTGCAGCCGTGCATCCAAAGTCGCGTGTTGGCATGTCACCATTGGCACACCCACGGCGCGTAAACCCTGCTCAGCGTGGTTGTGGACCGATCGGGGCGGAAGAAATTGATGCGAGGGCACGACACCGCCGGCCCAAGCGACTACATTTCAGACTCGTTGCTTATGTTGCACTCTCATTACGACCCTGACGGTGTGCGGTCCGCCCGACGCACCCCAAAGCCCACCTCGGTGGTCCGCACCGGCCTCGTCGCTGCGGCCCTGGTGCTCCTGGTCGCCGTGATTCCGTTCGGACCTGAAGCCGGCGCACAAGCAGGCAGCGAGCGCAGTCAGCGTGAAGACGTTCGCCGGCAAAGGGCCGCTGCTGCAGCCGAAGTCGACGCACTCGCATCCGACAACGCCACCCTCGAAGCCGCCGTCGCCGAGCTGACCGCCAACGTTGTGGCCCAGGAGGCAAGGGTGGCCGACGCCCGTCGGGCCACCGCCGAGGCACGAGCTGAGGCTGACCGTCTCACCGGTGAGGCCGAGGCGACCGAGGCCGAGGTGACATCACTCGAGCAACTCCTGCGCGACCGTGCCGTCCAGTCCTACATCGGCCAGACCGGTGGCAGCGGAGTGGCCGGCGATGCGTTGCTGGACGCAACCGACCCCACCGACCTCGAGCTGCGCAGGGTGCTCATCGAGACCGTCCACGGCTCGGACCGCAATGCCATCGACCAGCTCGCCCTCACCCGTGAGATCCTCCAGCGTCAGCGTGACCAGATTGCCGAGGCCGTGGCCCAGGCGGAGTCGCTCGAGGCCGAAACCAGCGCACGCCTCGACGAGCTGGCCGCCGGCCGGGCCGAGCAGCAGCGTCTGCAGGAAGCCCTCCAGGCCCGGATCAACGGTTTCCAGGCCGAGGTTGCGGCCTCGCCGCCGAAGAGGACGCCCTCACCGCCATCATCGCCCAGGCTGAGGCCCAGGCAGCGGCGGCAGCAGCAGCAGCCGCAGCCGCAGCGTCGTCGCGGGGCAGCTCGGGTGGGAACATCCCGCCTGGCGCCGCGTCCAGCGTGAATCGCCCGGCGTCGGCATCGGGCCTCATCTGGCCCACCTCGGGACCGGTCACGTCGGGCTACGGGATGCGGTGGGGTGCCATGCACGCCGGCATCGATATCGCCCCTCCCTATGGCACTCCGGTCTACGCCGCCAACTCCGGCACCGTCATCTTCGCCGGTGGTCAGGGCGGGTACGGCAACCTGGTGCTGGTCAACCATGGTGGCGGCTTCGTCACCGCCTATGCCCACCTGTCGGGTTTCGCAACTAGCAGCGGCGCATCGGTGGGCAGGGGCCAGCTCATCGGCTACATCGGGAGCACCGGCGACAGCACCGGGCCCCACCTGCACTTCGAGACCCGAGTTGGCGGTTCAGCGCAGAACCCCTTGAACTACCTGCCCTGATTCCTAGGGTTGGGTAGCAGCAGGCTGGGTGGCAGCCATCCGGTCAAAGGCTGCACCGATCTCGAACAGCGCTTCGGCCCGGTCGCCCCATTCGCCCACCTGCGAATCCTTGCCCGGTTCGAGATCCTTGTAGGTCCTGAAAAAGTGCTGGATTTCCCGGCGCAGGTGGATGGGGATGTCGTTGAGGTCCTGGATGGAATCCCAGCGGGATCGCCCGACAACACGCAGATGATCTTGGTGTCGCGACCCTTTTCGTCGTCCATGTGCACCAGACCCACCGGACGGGCACTCACCAGGCAGCCCGGGAAGCAGGGCTCCTCGAGCAGGACCAGGGCGTCGAGTTCGTCGCCGTCCTCACCGAGGGCCCCGGGGATGAACCCATAGTCGGCGGGATACACCGTGGCCGAGAACAGGTGCCGATCCAGCCGGAACCGACCTGCCTGCTCGTCCCACTCGTACTTGTTGCGTGATCCGCGCGGGATCTCGATGAGCACGTCGATCTCGGCGTGAGGGTCGGGACTGGTCACGGGGTACTCCTGTGTCTACAGCGACGGTCGGCTATCTGAGGATGGCACATGGCGATCCAGGGGATGGGCCACGCCGGGAGCCCGACGACTCCAGTACACACGCTGGACCCACAAGGTGATGGCGCCGGTGACGTAGAGGCAGGCCACGTTGATGCCCAGTTGGCCTGCCGAACCCGCCAGGTCACCCCAGGCACGCAACGCCAACGCCACCCCGATCCCGGCGGCAGCGGGGATGGTGGTGATGGACACGAACACGCCCACCAGCGCCCGGTTGTCCAGGATGGTCACCGACAATGCGCCAGCCACACCCGCCAGACAGGCGACCACCACCGACACCCAGTTGGGGCTGGCCACGAACAACGCCACCGCCCGGTCCGGATCGAGGCCCGGGTACTGCACCACCCCGGTGCGCAGCAACGCCTCGGTGAGCAGCCATCCGGCCACAGCTGCAGCGGCAAAGCCTGCCGTCAGCACCCACAGCGAACGAACCAGCGCAGCACGGTCTCGGCGCACCAGCGCCAGCGATCCGGCAATGAGCGGGAAGTAGTCCGGGCTCAGCGCCATGGCGGCGATGATCAACAGGAACAGATCCTCGAGGATGCCGACAGCGGCGATGGCACCGGCGATGGAGATCACCGCCACGTAGAGGTAGGTGAGCCGACTGCTGCGGTCGAGCATGTCGGCCACCTGGGTCCAGACCACGGCGTCGCCACGACGCACCTGCGTGCCCGATCCTCCGAGCAGGGTGGTGGTGTCACCCAGCGACACGAGCGCACCGGGAACGCCGGCAATGGCGTCCACCAACTCGTCGACGGCGTCGCGTCCGACCTCGCACTCCACCAAGTCACCCGACGCCGGGTGCACGGCCACGCCCGGACTCACCACCACCGTGGTGCAACTGGGTTCGGCCGACACCATGGCCACAACCTGACCGGTCACATCGGGAGGAATCATGATACGCAGCAGCGGCACGATGCAGACCGTAGTGGGATGCCGAAGCACCGGGAGCGCACCGACTGGACGGCTGAGTGCCACCTCAGGGCCTACCCCCCGAAACCCCCTGTTCACCATCGGCTGATAGCCAGTAACGATGGACCGCAGAAGCTTCCTCACCCGAGTCGGCGCCGCCGGTGCCGTCAGTGCCGCCACCCTGTTGCTTGGAAACGGCTCCCGACTGTGGTTGCCTGCCGGGTTCGCTCCGGCCGGCGCAGATCCTTCCACCTGGCCGTCGGCAAGAGGAGCTGACGGCAACCCCTACGTGATCGTTCCCGAGTTCCCGTGCGGTGTCGCCTCGGGTGACCCGGGACCCGGGAGCATCACCCTATGGACCCGGGTGGACCCGGGTCTTGACACTGGTGCCGGTATGACCGTGGACGTCGAGATTGCCACCACCCCCGAGTTCGGGTCATCGACCGTCGCCACCGCCTCGGTGCCCACCGACGCCAGTCGCGATCACACCGTGCACGTCGACCTGACCGGCCTGCCCGTGGGCTCAGTGCTGTGGTTTCGCTTCTCCGCTGGGGGCGCCACCAGCCCGCTGGGTCGCACAAAGACCGCACCGGCACCCGGTGACGACCGGCCCGTCCGGCTCGCCGCCTTTTCATGCCAGCGCTACACCCACGGCTACTACAACGTTCATCGGCACCTTGCCGGCATGGCCGCCGACCCATCCACCGACCTCGACGTCGTGGTGAGCCTTGGGGACTACGTGTACGACACCGGCGCTGCCGATGGCGTAGAGGTGGCAGGACGCGTCGATCCGATCCAGAACGCATCCAGTCTCGACGACTTTCGCGCCAAGTACCGGCTCTACAGATCCGATCCCTACCTTCAGGCCATGCACGCTGCGTTCCCGGTGGTTGCGATCTTCGACAACCACGACGGGATGTCGTCTCCCACCGATCCGCAGGGCCCGGGTGCCGTTGGAGCGTATTGGGAATACCAGCCGGTGGGTCCGCAATCCCGCGGCGCGCTGACGCAGTACCGGCGCCTGTCATGGGGTTCGATGCTCGACCTGTTTCTCACCGACCAGCGCTCATTTCGCGACCCGACCGTGCGGGCGTCGGGCAGCACCCTCGGACTGTCATCACTCGAGTACCCCGAGATGCTCGATCCGAACCGCACCATGCTCGGATCCACACAGCGTCAGTGGCTGGTCGATGGCCTGGTCTCGTCGACAACCACATGGCGAACGGTCGGAAGCCAGCTCATGTTCTGGCCATGGCGGGTGCAGGCATTCCCCGACCAGCGGGATACTGCCGACCCACTGCGCCGCAATCCGGGTCGCTACCTCAACATGACCCAGTGGGACGGCTACCAGGGCGACCGCCAGGTGATTCTGGACGCCCTGGCCACCAACGGCGTGCAAAACACCCTGGTCCTGTCAGGTGACTCACACGTGTGGAGCGCGGCACAGGTAGCCCCCGACTGGGATGACGCCGAAGCCCGTCCCGTCGTGGTGGAATTTGGGCCATCGTCGGTGACCTCGGCCAATGCCAGGGAACAGTCCCGCTATCCGTCCACCAGTGTCGTGCTGCCTTTGTTGAAAAACGCCAACCCCAACACCATGACGTTTTTCAAGGCCGAGGACCACGGTGTGGGGATCGTCGAACTCACCAGCACGCGCGCCATGGTCACGTTCCTCGAAGCCGAGACCATCACCACCCCTGGCGCCGACCTGACAGTGCTGACATCGTTTGAGGTCCCTGCTGGCACCCAGACCCTGACCGACGGACCGCTGCAGGCGGGCGGCGTCGCCACCCTGCCGCCACGGCCACTCCCCGATTTACGGGATAACAGGATAACGGGTTGACGGGTTGACGGGTTGACGGGTTGACGGGCCGAGCCCGGGTACAGGGTGCCAATCCAGTGGCCAGTGCGTCGTCAATGCGTGGTCAATACATGGTCACTACATGGTCACTACATGGTGGAAATTGCGAGCTACCTGGCCAATGGTTGCGATGGGCTGGCGGGTAAGGGCATGATCTAGCATCGGCGCTTTGCGTGTTGCGGTGTCGACATTGGGATGGGAATCGGTGCAGAGATGATTCGGATACGCGTTATGGCTGGTGCGGTAGCGGTCCTGTGCTCCGCAATCGTGATCTCGGGGTGTGCAGGGGAGTCGGCACCCAAATCCGATGCTGCCGGTTCTGCTCCACTGACGTATGTCGATGCCAGTGCGATCGATATCGCCGGCACTTGGGAGGGCGAGGCTTCGATCCTCACGGTCGACTCGGGTGCGATGCGCTCATTCGGCCGATATGAGATCACGGCGCCGATCGACGGGGTCTTCAGAGTCCGCGAGACGCTGAATCTGGAAAAGCCGTCCGAACTCGAGGAGGGGGCCCCTCTCACGACGACCAGGCAGCAGGACTTGCTCGGGGTGATCAGTCCGGACGGATCGATCCGGATGGTGAAAATCACCGACGAGCAGTTCTTGCAGGGGTGGTTCACCGACAAGGACACGCTCCAGGTGGTGTTCACCGAGACCGGCGTCCATGCAGCGGTAGGAAAGCGGACGGCGTCTCGGGTGGGGTCCTGAACCGGTTCTGAGAGTCGGTGGCCCGTCGATCAGTTACAGCCGTCCACGGGCGGCACAGAGTTAACGCCAAGCACCTTCCCGCAGGAGCTGTCGCGCGATCCAGCAGTGCTCGCCGGTGTTGGAATCGGATGCTGTGGTCGCCCACCTGGAGCGCGCGTAAATGCAGTGAAGGGTGGTCTCCATTCTGAGAAATTGTCGGTTGGGTATTGGCGGGACCAAGAACGTGGGCAACTTGTAGGGAAGGTGACGAGTCTCGCCGGACCCCGCTGTGTGGTGCTGCCGTTTTGTCGTGGGATGACAGCACATGGGACCCCCACCTTGAGCGGAGATCCCACTCTCCACATCGGCGTCAAACGGCTCCTGTCGGAAACGACCTGGGGCACATCCGGTGATCGCCAACCATCACTCACCGAATTTGCCGATAGCTCCTCAGAGCTTCCAGACGTCGTTGGCCAGATTGACCGGGAATTTGGCCAACCATTGGCCAACCAAATCGGAAATTGGCCAACTTCGACGAGTCCCTACAAGTGGTCAGATGCCCTTGGCCATGTTGACGAACTTTGTGTACTGCTCCAAAAAGGCCAGCCGCACCACGCCGGTGGGACCGTTGCGCTGCTTGGACACGATGATCTCGGCCGTGCCGCGGTCGGGTGACTCGGGGTTGTAGACCTCGTCGCGGTAAATGAACATCACGATGTCGGCGTCCTGCTCGATGGAGTTGTGGACCACGATGCCGCCGGCCACGAAATTGTGCGTTCCCGGCACGGTGGCGTCGAACACCGGCTCGTCGCCCAGTTCGGTGACCGACACGATGGTCTCGAACCGGATGTCGCCGGCCGCCATGTCGCTCAGGCGGCGGTCCCCCACCACCTCGGCCACCATCTGGAGTTGCTTGCGATCCAGTGGATCGCCGTACAGCTCGTCCACGAAGTCGGTGACCGGCAAGCGGCGGGCCAGCTCGGCTGTGTCCATGCCCCTGGACGCCATGACCCGACGGAGATAGGGCCATATCTCACGCGGCACCATGGCGTCAGCGACGGCGTCGGTGTCGGTGCCCACGGCGTCGGGCCAGTGACCCCCGACGGGCACGGCCACCTGATCGCCCACGTCGAGGTCCTCGAGCGGGAACCATCCTTCGAGGGCGAAGAACGGGTGGTTTGCGCTGGCCTTGACGGTGCGGCCCGACGACAGGCGCATCTCGTAGACGGTTTTGGTGCCGGTGGGAAAGACGTGGGTCATGGTGGACCGACGCAGCCGGAAGTGGCGGTCCAGGGTCCAGATGGGGATGTCCACCTCGCCGCTGGCGGCCAACTCGCCCATGGTCACCTCGACGCCGGTGTCGGCCCGGGTGATGAGCGTGTCGGCGGTGAGACAGCCCGACTCACGCAGGTCGGCCAGGATGGGGCGCTTGTCGGCCCGCAACTCGAGATTTCGGGACAGCTGCGACAACGCCAGCACCGGGCATTCAAGCTCGCGGGCCAAAATCTTGAGCCCCCGACTGATCTCGGACACCTCAACCTGCCGGTTTTCGGCCCGCGACCGCCCGCTCATGAGCTGGAGGTAGTCCACCACGATGAGGCCCAGGTCACCGACACGGCTCCTGAGGCGGCGGGCCTTTGACCGGATCTCCATGATGGTGAGGTTGGGGTTGTCGTCGATCCACAATGGCGCCTCGGCCAGACGTCCGGTGGCGTGGGCGATGCGCTCCCAGTCCGGGGCGGTGAGCCCGCCGTTGCGCACCCTCTTGGAATCCACCCGGGCCTCGGCGCACAACAGGCGCTGGGTGAGCTCGAGGTGGCTCATCTCCAGCGAGAACACCAGCACCGGCCGGTTGGACTCCATGGCGGCGTTGGCCGCCACCGACAACGCCAGGGCCGTCTTGCCGGCTGACGGGCGAGCGCCCAGCACGATGAGGGCGCTGGACTGGAACCCCGAGGTGAGCTCGTCAAGGTCGGCGAACCCGGTGGGCATGCCGGTGATGGAGTCGCCGCGGCTGTACAGCTGCTCGAGATGGTCGAGGTTGGCATCGAGCAGGTCGTGAATGGGGGCCAGGGTGTCGGTGACCCGACGCTGGGCGACCTCGAACACCCTCGACTCGGCCCAGTCCACGGTCTTGACCACGTCTTCAGGAAGTTCGTAGGCCGCTTCGGCGATCTCGGCCGACACCCCGATCAACCGCCGCAGCAAGGCGTGCTCCTCCACGATGCGGGCGTAGTGCAGGGCATTTGACGTTGCCGGGGTGTTGGCCTGCAGGGTGGCCAGGGTGGCACCGCCACCCACGGCGTCGAATACGCCCGCCCGACGCAGTTCGTCGGCAACCGTGACCGGGTCGGCCGGCTCTCCGGCCGCCGTCAGCGAGCAGATGGCCTCGAAAATGTGGGCGTGGGCTGGCTTGTAGAAGTCGTCGCCCGACAGCGTCTCCGACGCCACCGAGATGGCATCACGCGACAAAAGCATGGCGCCAAGGAGGGATTCCTCTGCCTGCAGGTCATGGGGCGGGACCCGCGCCGGTTTGCCTTGGTCGGGGCGATCATCTGATGTGCTCATGTGTTCCCCACTGTGCACCATGGAGCCTGTGGGCCAACAGGGGCAAAACCCCTGCTTTATTGGTGGATCAGGCTGTGGACGAGCTGTGGATATGTGCCCCGGGGTGTGGACGGCAAGGTTCGGCCAAACGACCGACCCGGCGCGTCAAAACCGGGGACAACCTCATCATGCCAGCCGGCTGTGACACTTCGTGGCCAAAAAGCCGGAGTGTTGCAGCCTCAGTCGGCGGCGACGACCTCGATGGAGATCTGGAACTGCACGTCGGTGTGCAGGCGGGCCTGGACACCATGGGTCCCAAGTTCACGGATCGGCTCGTCCACGTGCAACAGGCGACGGTCGAGCTCGATGCCCAGCTGTTCCCGCACGGCGTCGGCCACCTCGGAGGTGGTCACCGAACCGAACAACTTGCCTTCGGCGCCAGCGCGTGCCGACACCGTGATGACGGCGGGAACCAGCACCCGGGCAATGTCTTCGGCCGCTGAACGATCGGCGGTGTCGCGGACCTTGCGGGAGCGACGCATCGCCGACGCCTGCCGCTCGACACCACCCGAGGCCAGGATCGCCATGCCACGCGGCACCAGGTAGTTGCGGCCGTAGCCGTCGGCCACCTCGACCACGTCGCCCTTGAGGCCGAGTCCGGCAACATCTGAACGCAACAGCAGCTTCATGACGTCTCCTCCGCACCATCGGTGGTGGCCACTGCCTCGACGACAACCTCGTCAACCACAACGACCTCGTCAATCACAACGACCTCGTCGATCATCACGTCAACATCGACCTCGTCAACCACGACAGCGTCGTCAGCGGTGTCACGCCCGGTGTCGCGCTCGCCGCGATCACCACGGTCACCACGATCGCCACGGTCACCGCGATCCCCACGGTCGCCACGGTCGCCACGCTTGCCGCCACGCTGCTGGGTGACCCGGCTTGCGTAGGGAAGCAACGCCATCTCACGGGCGTTCTTGATGGCCATGGCGATGTCGGACTGCTGCTGGACGTTGTTGCCAGTGACACGACGGGCACGGATCTTGGCCCGATCGGACATGAACCGGCGAAGCAGGTTGACGTCCTTGTAGTCGATGTAGTCCACGCCCTCGGTGTTGAGAACGCTGATCTTCTTCTTGGCGCGGCGTGCACTGTCCTTGTTCTTGCCGCGCTGAACGGGCTTGGCCATCAGAACGGCTCCTCCTGGTTGTCGTAACTGGGCGGAGGTCCGTCGGACCCCCCTGATGGGGCTGCGGCTGCGGAGCCGCCCCCACCGTCTGAACTTGACCGACCCATGCGCTCCACCGAAGCGGTGGCCCAACGCAGGGACGGGCCGACCTCGTCGGCGATGACCTCAACCTTCGAGCGCTTGTCACCGTCGGGGGTTTCCCACGAACGCTGCTTGAGGGTGCCCGACACAATCACGCGGGTGCCCTTGCTCACCGACTCGGCCACGTTCTCGGCCAGCTCGCGGAAGCAGGTGACGTCGAAGTACGACGTTTCACCGTCCTCCCACTGACCACTGTCGTTGCGCTTGCGCTGGTTGATGGCCACACCGAACGTGGCGATCTGCATGCCGTTGTTGGTGTAGCGGAGTTCGGGGTCCCGGGTGCAGTTGCCGGTGATGGTGACGCTGTTGTCGTTTGCCATGGTTTGGAATCCCTTCAGGGTCGTGCCGGTCAGGGCCGTCAGGCCGAGGTGTCAACGAGGCCACGGCGGGCGGCCTCATCGTCGGGCAGGCGCATCAGCTTGTGGCGGACGACCTCGTCGGCCAGACGCAGGGAGCGCTCCATCTCGTCGAGACTGTTGCCGCCCGCTCCGAGCAGCTCCATCACGAAGTAGATGCCTTCCCACTTGTGATTGATCTCGTAGGCGTAGCGGCGTCGACCCCACATGTCGGTCGACTTCACCTCGCCACCGGCGGTTGTTACCGCTTCGGTGATCCGGTCCCGGAAGGTCTCGGCAACCCCGTCTTCGGCGTCGCCATCAATGATGACCATGAGTTCGTAGGCTCGCATGACGAGCATTCACCTCCTCTGGACCCGGCCGCAGCCGGGGCCCCGCAGTGTGCGGAGCAGGAACCTCCCGCCAACGGCGGGGGCACTTGTCTGAACAGGCAGCACCAGACGAGCTGGGCCACCGGGGGACAACCGTAGTGGATTCAGGCCGCCACGCGCCCATCGGCGCCACCGCCAGACCCCTGATCGGCACGGCGAGTGGTCATACTGTCGGGGTGCAAAGGTCCTCAACCACAGCGACGACCCGGGTCGGCGTTGCGATCCTCGGGGTGGTGCTCGGTGTGCTGCTGGTGGCCTGGGGCGTGGCGGGCTGCACCAGCGACGATTCCCCACGGGTGTCCGCCAGCCGGGCCCTCGACGGTCCCACGAACACCTCATCGGCGGCGTCGCTGGACATCGCCGACCTGCGGGCCGCCTTCGACGGTGACCCGGTTCCACTGCGTTTCGAGGTGATCGAGGAGGTTCCCACCGATCCGAACTCGTTCACCCAGGGCCTGACGTTCACCCCCGACGGCAGGTTGTTCGAAAGCACGGGCCGGTATGGGATGTCGGCTCTTCGCCGCATCGACCCGGCCACCGGCGCCACCATCGTCGAAACACCCGTTGATCCCTCGTGGTGGGCTGAGGGGATCGAGCTGGTGGAGGGCGATCGCCCCGATGAACTGGCCATGCTCACCTGGCGCGAGGGCGTGGTTGCGTTTTTTGATCCCGACACCCTCACCGAACGGCGACGGGCCAGCTACGACGGTGAGGGATGGGGCCTGTGCCAGCTCGACGACGGCAACCTGATCATGAGCAACGGCACCGACGAGCTCACCTTGCGAGACCCCGGCACCTTCGCCATCGTCGGCCGGGTGACCGTCACCCGGTCGGGCAATCCGCTGCCGATGCTCAACGAGCTCGAGTGTGCGGGCGGACTGGTGTGGGCCAACGTGTGGCCGACCGAAACGATCGTGGCCATCGACCCCGGCACCGGCGAGGTGCTGGCTCAACTCGATGCCAGCGGGATTTTCGACCGCAGGGCCAGTCCGGGTGCCGACGTGCTGAATGGCATCGCCATGGTTCCGGGCACGACCGACCAGATGTGGCTGGCCGGCAAACTGTGGCCGTCGTCGTGGGTGGTTCGGGTCCAACCGGCCTGAGGGCGGCCCGGCACGCCCGGTAAACCGGGCACGCCCCTCGGGTCAGGCGGGTCAGGCGGGCCAGGCGGGTCGGAGCGGTACGGGCACTTCCGCCGTAGAGACCATCAATCTCGGTGTCGGCGGGCAAATGGTAGGACTCGGCGTCACTGGGGAAAGCCCCGGTGCGCACGTCAGCAGCCCACGCAGCCATGGCCGCCACCGAGTCGCCCTTGATGTCGGCGTAGCGACGCACGAACTTGGGGGTGATGCGGTCTTCGATGCCGAGCAGGTCGTGAAACACCAGCACCTGACCGTCACAGTGCGGCCCCGCCCCGATTCCGATGGTGGGAATGGTGACCGATTCGGTGATCACGGCGGCCACTTCGGTGGGAATCCCCTCGAGCACCAGCGAAAAACAGCCGGCGGCTTCGAGGGCTGATGCATGCTCGATCAGCTCCCGGGCGGCGGCGTCATCGCGACCCTGGACCTTGAAACCCCCGAACGCATGCACCGACTGGGGGTCAGCCCGAGATGACCCATGACCGGGATTTCGGCGTCCACGATGGCCTCGATCATGGGGACACGCTTGGCGCCGCCTTCGAGCTTCACCGCCTGGGCGCCGGCCCGGATGAGTACCGCGGCGTTGCGCACGGTGTCGGCAGGCGACACGTGATAACTCATCCATGGCATGTCGGCCACCACCAGACACCGGGTGTCGGCGCGGGCCACTGCTGCGGTGTGATGGGCCATGTCGCCCACGGTCACGGCCAGCGTGCTGTCATGACCGAGCACCACCATTGCCACCGAATCGCCCACCAGCACCACGTCCACGCCCGCCGCCTCGGCGATGCGCGCCCCGGGGGCGTCGTAGGCAGTGACCATCACCACTGGGTCAGAGCCAGTGCGGACCTTGCAGGAACGCACAGCGGGAACCGTCACCTTGCCCATGGGATCCTCCTCACCGTCCAGTGCCCTGATGGCTACCGGCGGACACCCCACGCTACCGGATGGCAGCTACCGTCGCCCCATGGACACCCATCCGATCCACTACTGCGACAGCTGTGGCGACACCGACGACACCCTCATGGCCGTCCGGCGTCTGTACGTCACAACTCTTCCGCCGGCCGATGACACCATCCGGGCCGGCGACGCCGACGGGGCCGGGCCGCTGGTCACCCCCGGGGATACCGAGGTGTGGTGTGAGGTGTGCCGGATCCACTACCCCCATGAACTGATGGGCGAACAGGTCTGACGCCCGCCCGGTGGGTCACTCGCTGACGGGAACGACCGTGGTGGGCGCCGGCGGAGGTGTGGTCGTTGGCTGCGGCGGAAGCGTGGTGGGCGCCGGCGGAGGTGTGGTCGGTGGCGCGAGCGTGGTGGGCGCCGGCGGACGTGTAGTTGGGGAGGCAAGCGTGGTCGGCGCCGGCAGAATGCTGGTTGTGGGCGCGGGAAGGACGGTCAGCGGTGACGACGACGAGGTGGTGGTGTCGTCGTCGCCGTCGTCGGTGGGCAACCGGAAGTCGCAATCCTCGAGACCATTGGTGGCCTCAACCATGAACTTGCGCCAGATCTGGGCCGGGAACGTCCCGCCGGTGACCTCGACGCCGCGGACGTTGTCCATGAATCGCGCCTGCTCGCCGGCGTAGCCCACCCACACTGCTGCGGTCAGCCGACACGTGTACCCGACGAACCACGCGTCACGGAAGTTTTCGGCGGTTCCGGTCTTGCCGGCTGACACCTGGGCGAATCTGGCTGCCGTTCCGGTGCCGGACTCCACCACCTGGCGCAGCACCCAGTTCATGGTGTCGGCCACGTCGGTGTCGAGCACCCGATCCCTGCTTGTGGGTGACTCCCACAACACCGTGCCCCTGGCGTCGGTGACCCTGTCCACCGGCCACGGCCCCACCAGCTCACCACGCTGGGCAAACACCGAAAAGGCAGTGGCCATGTCCAGCACCGACACGTCGGCCGCCCCCAGCACGATGGACGGGACCTCAGGCACGTCGGCGGTGATGCCCAGGCGTCTGGACATGTCCACCACGTCGGCAGTGCCAACGTCGAGGATCAGCTGGGCATAGGCGGTATTGGACGACACCCGGGTGGCGTCGAGCAGGTTCAGGGTCCCGAGTCCGCCGTCGGCGTAATTGCCAACACTCCAGTCCTCACCACCGTTGGCCTGAGGGAGCGTCATGCGACCTGGCGAGTTGTAGGTGCGCGACAACGGCACACCCTCCTGCAGGGCGGTGGCCAGGGCAATGGGCTTGTACGACGAGCCGGGTTGGCGGCCGCTGCCGCCCCCCAGGATGCCGACGGCCAGATTCACCTGGGAACGCTCGAAGTCGAACCCTCCCACCATGGCCTGCACGCCTCCGGCGTCGTTGAGCGCCACCAGCGACGCGTCGGGGTCGTCGTCGCGGCCAAGGGTGGAGCGGATGGCATTGGCCGCCGCCTCCTGATCGGAGAGATCCAGGGTGGTGTAGATCCGCAAACCCCCGCCGTAGACCTCCTCGTCGGTGAACAGGTCGTTGTCCACCAACCACCGCCGGGTGTAATCCACGAAGTACTCGGTGCCGATGTCGGTGCGGGCCACGGTGCCGTAGTTGTTTTGCACCTCACGCGGCACGACGTAGTCCCACCCAGCCCGCTCGACCTCGTCACGCTGCTCGGGGAAAATCCACCCCAGATCCACCATCGCCTGCAGCACCGTGCCCCGTCGGGCGTTGGCGGTGGCCCGCTGCTGCTCGAACAGGGGGTCATCGGGTGGGCGGTTTGCGTCGGCGGCCTCGGGGGACCGGATGATTCCGGCCAGATAGGCCGATTCGGCCAATCCCAGCTCGCTGGCATCGACCCCGAAGTAGGTGCGGGCCGCAGCCTGAATGCCGTAGGCCCCCCGACCCCAGTAGATGGTGTTGAGGTAGCGCTCCAGAATTTCCTGTTTGGGCAGTTCACGCTCGAGCTTGATCGCCAACACCGCCTCGCGAAGCTTGCGCTCCCAGGTGCGCTCGGAGGTGAGGTAGGCGTTCTTGACGTATTGCTGGGTGATGGTGGATCCACCCTGCCGTATGCCCTCGTTGCGCAGGTCGGCAGCGAGGGCCCGAACTACGGCCAGGGGGTCAACGCCCGAATGCACGAAGAACTGACGATCCTCGGTGGCCAGCAAGGCCAGGATGAACACCTCGGGGATGTCGTCGTAGGTGACCCGGACCCGGTCGACCCCGCCCGACAGCTGGGCGATGGAATTGTCGCGATTGCAGTCGGTGTCGACGTCAGACGCGCACATGAACGTCGTCTGCAGCAACGGCGGCTCGCCCGAGGGAAGCGGGATCTGCCACAGGGCGTAGACCAGTCCGGCGACAACGGCGACGCCGAGCAATGCCGCCGAGAACAGTCCACGCCGCACCCACCAGCGCCACGGGCGGCGCGCCTGGTCACGTCCGAAATCGGACCCGGTGGAGCCAGTGGAGGAGGGGGTGCGGGATGGGGCCATCAGAAAAGTCACCGTGCTGGACATCGGGTGCACAAGAACCCGCCGGGGCCACACGCCGATACCCCCACGCTAGACGGCGACGGTCCCGAAACCCACGCGGGAGCCCCCCGGATCGGGGACCCGGTCAGGACGCTGACAGTGGATAGGCCCTTGTCAGGTGGTTCCAGCGGCACTCGGTACACACCTCAACCACATAGGCCTCAAATTTCCCGACCCGCTCGGCCAGTGTGACCAGCTCACGGGTGGACGTGATGCAACGACCCGACCTCGGCAGACGAGGACCGAACACGTAGGTCACATCCACGAGATGGCGGTGCTCGCAGACCGGGCACTTGCGACGGGTGGCCTTGCCGCAGGCGTTTGCGTTGCGCATCAGTTCGGTCTGCGCATCGCAGACCTCCATGCGACTGAGTCGGCCCGTGCGAAAGGCCGTTAGACGGGCACCACGGGCCAGCCGGTAGTCCACTTCACCGGGCCGGGTCTCCCCGGTACGGACGGTCGCATGTCGGCTGGATCCCACCGGGCACAGGGTAGCCACCGAGATCACCCGCTGCCGGGGCAGGGAACCGGGAATGTTGGCGTTCGACTCGCTTGATATATCGATTCGATATAACATGTCGTCGTGAGTGACACCCCAACCCCTGCCGCCGGTCCTGCCCTCTCGCCGGCACAGCCGCTGGCAGTCCCCTTCCCAACGCGGCCACCGACGGTGAGCGGCGTCGACCCAGTCGTGCCGGCCGGGGCGGTTCCCTGCTGGAGCTGGCGCTGCTGGGCCTTTTGGGCGACGGGGAACTCCACGGCTACGAACTGAAAAAGCGGTTGGACAGTGTGCTTCCGGCGTGGTCGAGCGTGTCGTTCGGTTCGCTGTACCCGACGCTGGGCCGTCTGGAGCGCACCGGGGATGTGCGGGCATTGCACGACGACGACCCGACGTCGACCCGTGCGTCAGACGAAGGCCAACCCTCGGCCACAGACACGATGCCCCCCATGACCGGCGCCCTCAGTGGCGAACTGGCCGCATTCCGCACCAAGTTTCGGGAGCGGTCCGTACGGCAGGGACGCAGCCGCAGGGGCCGCAAGGTCTATGTCATCACCGCCCCGGGACGGGTCAGGCTTCTGGAGCTGCTGACCACCCTGGACCCGGCCGACGACCGCACGTTTGCCCTGCAGGTGGCGTTCAGTCGCCACCTCGACGCCACCCAGCGCCTCACCGTGCTGGCCCGGCGTCGTGCCGAACTGACCGGCCGGCTCGAGCAGGCCCGGTCGCACTCCGCTCCGATGGCCGACCGGTGGCGGGAGTCACTTCGACGCCATGCGCTGGTCACCATCGCCACCGAGATCACCTGGGTGGAGGAACTGATCGCCGACGACCAGGCCACCAACCCACCGTCCACACCCACCACGCCTGTGGTGGCACCCGTCCCATCTGTCGCATTCGTGACGAACCCTGGAGGATCCCGATGACCACCCCAACAGATGCAACCGCCGAAACAGGCGCCGACACTGGCACCCAGCGCCGCAAGGTCCGACTGGCCATCGCCGGGGTGGGCAACTGCGCCAACTCCCTGGTGCAGGGCCTCACCTACTACGCCGACGCCGACCCCGACGATGAGGTCCCCGGCCTGATGCACGTGGTGCTGGGTGGCTATCACATCTCCGATATCGAGGTCGTGGCCGCGTTTGACGTCGACGCAGCCAAGGTGGGCGCCGACCTGTCCAAGGCCATGTGGGCCTCGGAGAACAACACCATCAAGTTCGCCGACGTTGGCCATCTGGGCGTCGAGGTCCACCGTGCCCCCACCCTGGACGGGTTCGGCGAGTTCTACACCGCCACATGCGAGGAATCCCCCGAGCCGGCCGTGGACGTGGCCGAGATCCTCAAGGCCACGGGCGCCGACGTGCTGGTGAGCTACCTGCCCGTGGGGTCAGAAGACGCCCAGCGGTACTACGCCGAGGCCTGCCTCACCGCTGGTGTGGCGTTCGTCAACGCCATCCCGGTGTTCATCGCTTCGGATCCCGAGTGGGCTGCCCGCTTCGAGGCCGCCGGCATCCCCATCATCGGCGACGACATCAAAAGCCAGGTGGGCGCCACCATCACCCATCGCATGCTCACCCGCCTGTTCGAGGATCGCGGCGTGACCGTCGACCGCACGTACCAGCTGAACTTCGGCGGCAACATGGACTTCAAGAACATGCTGGAGCGTTCCCGCCTGGCGTCCAAGAAGGTGTCCAAGACCCAGGCGGTGACCAGCCAGCTGGACCACCCCCTCGAAGCCGATGCCGTGCACATCGGGCCGAGCGACCACGTGCCGTGGCTCGACGACCGCAAATGGGCCTACATCCGCGTTGAGGGCCGCAACTTCGGCGATGTGCCGCTGAACATCGAGCTCAAGCTCGAGGTGTGGGATTCGCCAAACTCTGCCGGTGTCATCATCGACGCCGTGCGGTGCGCCAGACTGGCCATGGACCGCGGCATCGGTGGTCCACTGCTCGGACCGTCGGCGTACTTCATGAAGAGCCCGCCGGTGCAGTACCGCGATGCCGAAGCCCACGAAATGGTCGAGACGTTCGCCGGCGAAGGAACCTGATCCACCATGGAACTTCACTCCCAGACACCACCCGCCCTGTTCCCCGCCGGCGTCGCCGACGGTGACACCGTGGTGTACGGCCCCGACATCGCCGACGAAGGGTCGTTGCGGTTGCTGGGCACCGTGGAGGGTCGCCGCATCCTCGAACTGGGCGTGGGCAGCGGTCGCAACTCGGTGGCCCTGGCCCGTCAGGGGGCCAAGGTGATCGCCGTGGACCCCGACCCCGACCGGCTCGAGTCGGCCCGGGCGCTGGCAGAACGCCACGACGTGAAAGTGGAGTTCCATCAGGGAGACCTGGCCGACATCGCCTTCGTGAGGGCCGACACCGTCGACACCGTGCTCACCGTGCACGCCCTGGCCACCGTGGACGACCCCGACCGGGTGTTCCGCCAGGTGCATCGCGTCCTGCGCACCGAAGCCGCCATGGTGATGTCGGTGCCCCACCCGGCGTGGGATCTCATCGCACCTGACAGCGACGACCCGATGCGCGTGGCCCGGTCGTGGTTCGACGCCAGCCCACGGGTCACCTCCGGACCCGACCCCATCACCTACCCCACCACCTTCGGGGGTGTGTTCGGCGGGCTGTACCGGGCCGGATTCCGGGTCGAAGTGGTGCTTGAACCCGAGCCCGAATCGAGCGGACCCCGCAGCCGGTGGTGGCACGACGCCATGCGGATGATCCCGGCCACGCTGGTGCTGCGGGTGCGCAAGGTCGGCCTGTAGCCAACCCTGCGTCGCTGCCGGCCCACTGACCCTGCTGGCCCACTAACCCTGCCTGGCCCACTAATCCTGCGTGCTTGCCCACCACGACCGCAGGCGGTCTTCGGCGTCGGCGGGCTCCAACGGGCCCTCCTCGAGACGCAGTTCGAGCAGGAACGCCATGGCCCGACCCACGTCGGGTCCCGGCTGCAGGCCCAGCACCTCCATGACCTGCGATCCGTTCAGGTCGGGCCGCAACGACTCCACCTCTTCGCGCTGGCGCAGTTCGTCGATGCGCTCCTCGAGTTCGTCCATCCGCCGCGACAACTCAGCGGCCTTGCGCCTGTTGCGGGTGGTGCAGTCGCACCGGGTGAGCTCGATGAGTTCGTCCGACAGCGGACCGGCATCACGCACGAACCGTCGCACGGCAGCGTCGGTCCAGCCCATGCCGTAGGTATGGAACCGCAGATGCAGGTACACCAGCTGGCTCACCGCCTCGATGTCGGCCCGGGAGTACCGCAGCGCCTTCATGCGCTCGCGGGTCATGCGGGCACCCACCACCTCGTGATGATGAAACGACACTCCCTTGGGCCCGATGCTTCGGGTGCGGGGCTTTCCCAGGTCGTGATAGAGCGCCGCCAACCGGGTGATGCGGTTGGGCGTGCCGTCGGGCTTGCGGGCCTTCACGCCACCGATCACGGCGATGGTGTGCGCCAGCACGTCCTTGTGGCGGTGGATCGGGTCCTGTTCGAGCCGCATGGCACCGATCTCGGGAAAGAACTGGTCCATCAGTCCGGTGTCGACCAAAAACCACAACCCCACGGCCGGGTCGTCCACCACCATGAGCTTGTCGAACTCGTCCCGGATGCGTTCGGCCGACACGATGGACAGCCGGTCGCGCAACTCCACCACCGCCGCCGTCAACTCGTCCACCGGCTTCAATCCGTAGCCGGCAATGAACCTGGCGGCACGCAGCATTCGCAGCGGATCGTCGGAGAAGCTCTCGGCCGGAGACAGCGGGGTGCGCAGCGTGAGCGACGCCAGGTCGGCGGCCCCGTCGAAGGGATCCACCAGCCGGGGCTCGGGCAGTTCGATGGCCATGGCGTTGACGGTGAAGTCGCGGCGCGACAGGTCCGCCTCCACCGCCTCGGAGAATGCCACCTGGGGCTTGCGGGAATCGGGGTGGTACGCCTCGGCACGATGGGTGGTGACCTCAAAGTCCCGGCCGTCGAACCGGGCCCCGATGGTGCCGAACCGCTCGCCCTGGGTCCACACCGCATCGGCTCCCGGAGACAGGAGCGCCTTGACCTGATCGGGCAGGGCGTCGGTGGTGAGGTCGATGTCGCCGGTATCCAGTGGCCGATCCAGCAGCAGGTCCCGAACGATCCCACCCACCAGATACAGGCGGTGACCGGCAGCGGTGAAGCGGTCGGCCAACGGCCGGGTTGCCTCGAGGACGGGCTGCAGACGGTCGGGGATCACACCGCGGAGGCTACCGGAGCGGTTCGCCACGCCCGAAACGACTTGCCGTCACAGCAATTCGTCGAGCCCGAGGATGCGACGACGGCGCCTGACCCCGTCGACCACCGCTGCACCGGGCCCGCCCGACGTGGGACGCAGGTCGTCGGCCAGATCGGGACGACCACCCACCGGCGGTGTGGTGCCGGCCATCGCCGCCACGGTGGCAGCGGTGCAGTGGGTGAGCGCCTGCAGGTCGTAGCCCCCCTCCAGGAACATGACCGTGCGGCCGGCGGGAACGTACTCAGCCAACTGCCGGGTGATGGCGGCAAAGTCGCCAGCCGATAACGCCATTCCGGTGAGCGGGTCACGGTGATGGGCGTCGTACCCGGCCGACACCAGCAGCCACGTCGGTGCCCAGGCGTCCACCACTGCGGCCAGCACGTCGTCGAGGGCAGACCGCACCACGTCGCCGGTGGCGCCAGCGGGCAGGGGGAAATTGATGGTGGTGCCGAGCCCGGACCCGTCGCCCATCTCGTCGATGGCGCCCGTCCCGGGGTACAGCGGGTACTCGTGGGTGGACACGTACAGCACCGAGTCGTTGAAGTAGAAGGCGTCCTGGGTGCCGTTGCCGTGATGGGCGTCGTAATCCACCACCAGCACACGCTCGCCGGCGTCGGCCAGGTGACGAGCGGTGATGGCCACGTTGTTCATGAGACAAAAGCCCATGGGACGGCGTGGCGTGGCGTGATGCCCGGGGGGTCGCACCAGACACAGGGCAGCGTCGCCCTCGCCAGCCTGCAGGCGAGCCACCGAATCCAGCCCAGCGCCGGCGGCCAACAATGCGGCGTCGAACGACCCCTCGCCGGCGGCGGTGTCACCGTCGATCTGTCCCCCTCCGCCTGCGACGAACTCCTCGAGTGCCACCACATAACGATCGGGATGCACCAGCGACACGGCGTCGCGACCGGCCGGGGACGGCTCGAACATGGTCACCGCATCGGCCACACCCGACCACTGGATGCCGAGGTGCACCGCTGCGAGACGCTCGGGCCGCTCGGGATGCCCGGGACCGGCGTCGTGGAGTTCGAACTGCGGATGACTGGCGACCAGGAGGCGCACCGCCTCAGGCTAGCGGCGCGGCCGGTGACCGGGCCGGGGCCGCCCTATCCTTGCCAACAACGCCAGACATCCTTGCCAACAACGCCAGACCCGCCAGCACGATCACTGCCCGCACCGCCCCAGAACCCATGACCCGACCCCACCTCCCTCGCACCCTCCGCCGCCACGAGGCGGCCCTGCGAGTGAGTCCGTGGCGGGGGCGCAGCGACATCGTCGTTGCCGGTCCAGTGCCGGGGGTGGTGCCATCGGTGGATCAGGTGCACTCCACGATTGAGCAGTTGCATGCGTCGGGGGTGAGCGAGGTGTACACCACCGCCCTCGGACCACCCGAGGCCGAGCCGTTCATCGCCGCCGGGTTCGCCCACCGCGAGCACCTCATTCTTCTGCGTCACGACCTGAGGGTGCTCCCCGAGCCCCGGCCAGGCAACCCACCATCGCCTGCGGCGAGGCTGGCGACGTGACTACCCCGCCGTGCTCGAGGTGGACACCCTCGCCTTCGACGGCTTCTGGCAATTCGACCACCGCGCCCTGGTGGAGGCCCGCAACGCCACGCCCATCAGTCGGTTCAGGGTGGCCACCACTCCCGGAAAAGACGACCATCGCGGAACCGAACGCAGTTCAGGCGAGACCCATCCCACCGCCACGCCGTCAACAGTGATGGGCTACGCCGTGACCGGCCGGGCCAACCGGACCTGCTACCTGCAACGCCTGGCGGTCCATCCCGACCATCACGGTCTCGGAACCGGAACCGCACTGGTGTGTGATGCGCTGCAATGGGCACGCGAACGTCGCGCCGCCGACCTGCTGGTGAATACCCAGGAAGGCAACACTGGCGCCCTGCACCTCTACCTGGGCCTCGGGTTCGCCAACCAGGCCAGTGGCCTCGACGTGCTGCACTGGGATCCGAGGTGAGGGCCATGTGGCGCACCAACCGACCCGTGGCAGGCAGGACTTCCACGGGCCTGCTCGTCACGGTGCTCGTCACGATGCTCGTCACTGGGCTCGTCATCGGCGTCGGCGCTATTGGCATTGGTGTGGCCGGCGGTGTGGCAAGTGGTGTGGCTAGTGGTGTGAACGGGCCCAGCGGAACCGCCGGATCCCCGATCCCAGCCGTCGCCCAGATCAGTCAGGCATCAATCAGTCAGGCATCGGGCAGTCAGGCATCGGGCAATCAGGCACCCGGAAACCAGGCAACTCTCAATCAGGCATCTGCGATCCCGATTCCCCGGCCGGTGTCGAACCCCCGGATCTCGCTGCAGTCACAGACCACGTTCGTGGGCGCCGGTGACACCTTCGACATGGTCATCGCACTGGCCGAGGCCACCGCCGACACCCGGTTTTCGCTGGCCCTGTATCCGCCGGTGTCCAGCCGGATCCAGTTCGGTCAGACTCTCGGCGCCCGGCAACTCGGGACGCCACTGCAACGCTTCGACGGCATCGCCGTGTCCGACCTTCCCGCCACCGAAACCGGCGGAATCGCCATCTCGCTGAGGGTTCCCGAGCCCGACGTGACCCCGGGTCCGTTCACCCTGCTGGTGACCGAACCGGGTGTGTACCCGATCACCATCACGGTCGACGGTGACGCCCCGGCAACCCCGCTGGTGACCCATGTCGTTCGCCTGGCCGTGCCCGACGCGCCCTCGGTTGATGCGCCGCCGGTTGATGCGCCCCCGGTTGATGCGCCCGCATTCTCCGTCGGCATGCTGCTCGATCTGGCCGGGTCCGACGGCGTCGAAGGGGTCACGACGGCGCTGGCCGCACATCCGGGGGTGCCGGTCACGATTCGGGCAAGCCCGGAATCCCTTCAGGCCCTTGCCGGTAGCGGACCCACCGGGGCAACCACCGTTGCCAACCTGGCCACGGCCATTGGGGAGTCCGAGGTACTGCTGGACACCTGGGTACCCGTCGACATGGGGAGCCTGGTCGCTGCCTCGCTGGACACCTTCATCGACCGTCAACTGCTGACCGGGGCGTCGACGCTGCAGCAATTGCTCGGCACCACCGTGTCGGGCAGCACCTGGGTGATGGACCCGACCGTGGACCCCGCCGCACTGGACGCGCTGGCCAGCCGCGGGGTGGCCCGGGTGGTGCTCCCCGAGGGCATGGCCGAACCGCTCGACTCCAACCAGTTTCCGGTCACCCTCACCCGACCGTTCACCATCGCCACGTCGACCGACACCGAACTCCCGGCCATGCAGAGCGATCTGGTGCTGTCGGCGTTGCTGGAGTCGTCGCAGCAACCAGCCCTTGCCGCCAACCGGGTCCTCGCCGACCTGGCCGTTGTGGCCCTCGACCTCGCCGATCTGCCACGCGGCGTGATCGTGGACGCCACCGTCCCAAACGTGCCAGATGCGACGATCTCGGCCGTGCTTGACGGCCTGCAGGTGGCGTCTCGACGCACTGCCACCATCGAGCCGCTGATGCAGGCCCGCAGCGTGGGCGACGTGTTCGCCAACACCGTCGCCGTCGGTGACCTCGACGGAGAAGACGACCTCGTGCGGTCCTGGACGTTCGACGACCCCGAGCCGCTGGGGGCGTTCCCCGGGCAACTGGCGGACGTGGATGCGCGCACGGCCACCCTGATCGGCACCGTGATGCCGGGACCCCTTGCCCCCGAAGCCAGCGCCACGGTGGGCGCCGTGAACCAGCTGGTGTTGGCCTCTGGCCGACGATCCCTCGACGGCACTGAGCGCACCAACTTGTTGACCGACGCCGAGGTGGCCATCGGGGCCGCCCTTGCCCCCATCGGGGTGCCAGAGCAGGGATCGATCACCCTCACCGCAGACGCCGGAGTCATACCCGTCACCCTCCAAAACGGCCGGGCCGATCCGGTTCGGGTGCAGCTCGAACTCACATCCGACAAGCTCGATTTCCCCGACGGCGACGCCGTTGAACTGATCCTGGAACCGGGAACCAACCGCCGGGAGGTCGCCGTGCAGGTCCGGGCCTCAGGCGGGTTCCCCGTCGAGATCAGGCTCAGCACCCCTGACAGTGCCATCCAGCTTGGCGAAGGACGGTTCACGGTGCGTTCGACTGCCATCTCGGGAACCGGGCTGGCGTTGTCCATCGTGGCCGGCGTGTTCCTGGCTGGTTGGTGGGCCGTGCACCTGCGATCGGCCCGACGCAGCAAGCAGCTGGTGTCCGTCGGTACGCAACCACCGGAACAATGACGGTCCATATCGTCACCGACAGTGCCGCCGATCTCACCGCGGAGCAGGTCCAACGCCTCGGGGTCACGGTGGTGCCGCTGACGGTACGGCTGGGCGACCACGAATTCACCGATGTCGACGGACCCCAACGAAGCGCATTCCACCGTCAACTGGCCGATGGATCGCACCTGCCGCACACTGCCGCTCCGGCCCCGGGGGCGTTTGTCGACGCCTTCATGGCCGCCGCCGCCACCGGTGCCGACGCCGTGGTCTGCATCACGATGTCAGCCGAGCTGTCGGGCACCATCGACGCTGCCCGCACGGCGGCCCTTGTGGTGCACAACGCCCACGGCGCGCGAGGCACCCGGCGCGCCCGGCGCGCCCGGCGTGCACGAGGCCCACGGTGCGCCAGACGTGCACGTTGTGGACAGTGGCGCCGTGAGTGCCGGGCTTGGGAGCATCGTCGGGTGTGCCGCGGCAGCGGCAGCAAGCGGCGCCGACGCCGTTGCCATCGTGGCGCTGGTCAACAGCCTCACCCCAACCGTGCGCACCTACGCCATGCTCGACACCCTCGAGTACCTCCGCAAGGGCGGCCGCATCGGCGGTGCAGCTGCGGCGCTGGCGACGATGCTGGCCATCAAGCCGGTGGTGACCCTGACCGCCGCCGGGATCGACCTCGCCGCCCGGCCCCGCACCCGCCGACGGGCCATGGAATGGATGCACAACCAACTGGTGTGCGCCCAGAGCGACGATGGCCCGCTTGCCGACGTCACGGTCATCCACACCCTGGACCCCGACGGGGGTCGGGCCAACGGTGCCGACCAACTGGTTGCCATGCTGACGCCGACGGTGGCGCCGCTCCCGGTGGGGGTGTGTGCGGTGGGGGCGGTCATCGCCTCGCACAGTGGACCCGGGATGATCGGGGTGAGCTGGCGCACAACAACACGGCCGGCCGTTCAACCACCGGTAACCTGAGGCGGCCGTGACCGACACTCCCTTTCCCGGTGGTCCGCCGGGCACACCCACCAGCCCATCAGGCGCCGGCGTCGTACTGTGCGGCCGCTACCGCCTCGAGCGCCACATCGCCAGCGGTGGCATGGGAGAGGTCTGGCAGGCCACCGACACCGAACTTGGTCGACGCATCGCGGTCAAGCTCCTGCATCCGCACCTGTCGGGAGATCCCGACGTGGTTGCCCGGTTCCGCCGCGAAGCCCGGGCTGCTGCCCGTCTGCACCACCCCGCCATCGTGGCGGTGTACGACACCTGCAACGACGGCGGTCGCGAGGCCATCGTGCTGCAACTCATTGACGGGCCGTCGCTGCGCCAGTACCTCGACCGGGTTGGTCGACTCACCGACGACCAGGCCATCACCATCGCCATCTCGGTGGCCGAAGGTCTTGGTGTGGCCCACGCCGCCGGACTCGTGCACCGTGACATCAAACCCGCCAACATCCTGTTCGGTGAGCAACGGGCCATGGTCACCGATTTCGGGGTGGCCAAGGCGCTCGACGAGGTCGACAACACCACCACCGGCACATTGCTGGGTTCAGTCAGGTATCTGAGCCCCGAACAGGTGCAGGGCACCACTCCAGATGGACGCAGCGACCTGTACTCCCTCGGTGTGGTGCTCTACGAGTGCGTCACCGGGGCCACCCCCTGGCAGGGCGCCACTCCTGCGGCCACGGCCCTGGCCCGTCTCGACCAACCCCTGGTGCCCCCCGGCCAACTCAACCCGACGATGTCGGCAGGGCTCGAGCACGTCATCACCACCCTGCTGGCCAGGTCGCCTGATGACCGGTACCCCGATGCAGCAACCCTCGTCGGGGTACTCCAGGCACTCACCGATCAGGACCCGGCAGTGCCATCAGTCGAGGCCACGCCCCCACCGCAGTGGATGGCCGACCGCACCGAGGCCCTGACATCACACACCGACAGCATCCCTGCTGAACACGACCCCGCCAGTCGTCGTGACGCCGCGGGACAGGACGCCGTGGGCAACGGGCACGGCAACGCTGACGACAAATGGGCTGACGACGAATGGGCCGACGACGAGCGACGCCTGACGACGAATGGGGCGACGGTCATGAAATCAGTGCGTCACGACGGCGCCGCCAGATTGGCCACCTCGTGATCACCGTGTTGGTCATCATCGCCATCGTCGTCATCGTGGCCCTGGTAGGCGACACGGGCAACATTCAGTTGCTGCCCGGCCAATGATCGGGCCCGCAGCACTAGGCTGCGCACGATGACCGCGCCAGACCACTCACACAAACCGGCCATGGATCCGGTGACCCCAGACGCTGGGAACCCCGCCGCCACCCGGTCGTCCGGTGGCGTCGCCGCCGATGCCGACTGGCCCGTGCAGGCCACCCGCTCCATCGTGCAGGTGGTCGACACCGTGCGCGACAAGACGTCGGGGCCGGCCATCACCGCCGTGGCCAGCATCGTGTACGGCATCGTGGCCGTGATGGGCGTGGCCATTTTGGCCATCGTCCTGACCGCCGCCACCGTGCGGGGCCTTGAACTGCTGTTGTGGCGCAAGGTCTGGGCCGCCTACCTGGTTCTGGCCGTCATCTCGCTGGCCGGTGGGCTGCTGTGCTGGTCGCGCCGGGCCACGGTTCCCCGCTGACAGGCACTGATCCCAGTCACGCGCGAACCACTCCCCCAGAACGCAGTCCCCCCCGAACGCAATCCCCCCGAACACCAGCCGCCCCGCCGCTTTCACCGCATCGGGACGAATTCTCTGCAAAGGCGCACCCCATGGAACAAGGCAATCCACGCAAGGTCATCATCATCGGCTCGGGCCCGGCCGGCCTCACCGCTGCGGTGTACACCGCCCGAGCCAGCCTCGAGCCGCTCATGATCGAGGGTGAGCCCTCGTCCACCAGTGACCAGCCCGGCGGGCAGCTCATGCTCACCACCGAGGTGGAGAACTTCCCGGGATTCCCCGATGGGATCATGGGTCCCGAGCTCATGGAACGCATGCGGGCACAGGCCGAGAGGTTCGGGACCGAAATCATCACGGAAAAGGTGAGCCGGGTTGAGCTGGGCCAACGTCCGTTCCAGGTGTGGATCGGCGACCCCACCACCCCCGAACCCACCCATACGGCTGAGTCCATCATCATCGCCACCGGGGCAAAGTCGCTGATGCTGGGGATCGAGGGCGAAAGCCGGTTGCTGGGCCATGGTGTGTCCACCTGCGCCACGTGCGACGGGTTCTTCTTCCGCGACCAGCACATCGTGGTGGTGGGCGGTGGCGACTCGGCAGCCGAGGAAGCCCTGTTTTTGACCAAGTTCGCCACCACGGTCACCGTGGTGCACCGGCGTGAGGAGCTCCGGGCGTCCAAGATCATGCAGGACCGCCTGTTCAACAACGAAAAGGTCCGGTTCGCCTGGAACAGCACGGTTGACCAGCTCGTGGGTACCGACCGCCTCGAGGGTGTCCGACTCCGTAACCTCCAGACCGACGAGGTGACCGACCTCGACGCCACCGGACTGTTCGTGGCCATCGGTCACCGGCCCAGCACCGACCTGTTCACCGGGCAACTGGACCTCGAGGACTCGGGATACCTCATCACCCACGACGGGAGCCTCACCAGCGTGGATGGCGTGTTCGCCTGCGGCGACGTGCAGGACCACACCTACCGCCAGGCCATCACGGCCGCCGGTTCGGGCTGCATGGCCGCCATCGACGCCGAACGCTGGCTGGAATCCCAGCACTGACACGGCGCGCTACGGTGGAATACCGCCCGCCGGAGCCGGTTGCAGGTTCTGACGCAAGCGTGCTGACTGCCGACCGGGCGGCCAGACGCACCATCACGAGGATGACGACATGGCTGACAACATCACCACGCTGACCGCAGCAACGTTTGCCGAGACCATCGGGGCGCGCCGAGCTGCCCGTTCTGGTCGACTTCTGGGCTGAATGGTGTGGCCCGTGCAAGATGATCGCCCCGGTGCTGGCCGAGATCGCCGATGAGCACCCCGACGACATCCGCATCGCCAAGCTCAATGTTGACGAGCATCCCGACATCGCCCGTCAGTTCTCGGTCATGAGCATCCCGACCATGATCGTGTTTCGCGACGGCCAGGAAGTGAAACGGCTGGTTGGCGCCAAGGGCAAAGGCCAGATGTTGCAGGATCTGGACGAGTACCTCTGACGCCTGTCCGCCCGCACCCTGCTCCCTGCTTCCGATCAACCGGTGCTTCCGGTCAACCGGCGGTCTGCCTCACCGACGCCCGGCAGGACGCCTCCTGGTTGTGTCTGGGTGCCACTGACATGCCGACTTCCCGCCAATGACGCCCCCCGACACCACCCCCCCGGGGCATCCCGCGCTCCCCATGGCCGAGGGCGACCAGGGTGGGGCCGTGCGCGACCTTCAGCGCCGACTCACCGCTGTGGGCCTGCACACCGCGGCTGACGGGGTATTCGGTCCACACACCCGTCAGATGTTGAATTCTTTTCAACAGAGCCGGGGTCTGATGGTTTCCGACGTGTGTGACACCTCCACGTGGGCGGCGCTGGTTGAGGCGGGCTTTGCGCTGGGCGATCGACTGCTGTATCTGACCCGGCCCATGACCCGAGGTGACGACGTTGCCCAGCTCCAGCAGCATCTCGGAGGCCTGGGGTTCGATGCCGGCAGGATCGACGGGATCTTCGGGCCCGACACCGACCATGCCCTGAGGGAATTCCAGCGCAACAGTGGTCTGACCATTGACGGCCTCGGTGGGCCTGCCACCCTGCACCACCTGGGTCGACTCGGCAACCGGATTGATCGTCCCGCCGCCGTGGCAGGCGTGCGTGAACGCGAACGACTCCGCAGTGCACCCCGGAACCTTCACCAGCGACGGGTGGTGGTCGCCCATGGCGGTGGCGTGGACGCCATAGCCCACGCCCTGGCCAGAAGCCTTGGAGAGGCGGGGGCCGAGGTGGTTGTCATCCAGCACCATGACCCTTCGGCAGTCGCCCGTCAGGCCAACGAATTCCGGAGCGAACTCCTCATCGACCTTGAGGTGGGCGATGCACCCACGTGGTGCGCGTACTACCGCTCCGGTGACTTCGAATCCACCGGGGGCAGGCGATTGGCCGAGATCATGACCCCCGTCCTGATCGGTGTTGGTCTTGCTGGGGCCCCTGCACAAGGCATGCGGCTGCCCACACTGCGGGAATCACGCATGCCGGCGGTCATGATCCATATCGGCCCCACCAGTGAAGCCGTGACCAACGCCGCCGCCATCACCGCCGCCTGCACCGAAGCCATCGCCGCATGGATCAGGGATCCTCTCGACCCTGAAGTCTGAACCTCCAGCGATGATTTGAGGGCCAAAAACCCTCGATCAAACCCCTCGCATCATGAGGTGAACCTGAGGTTGACCACAGCTTTGTCCACATCCTGTGGAGAAACCCTTGAGGCCGTGGTCACCCCCAGCAATCAAGTGTCAGTCGTCGGTCTCGCGACCGTTGACGACAACCCGGAAAATCCGGTCCAGGTCGTCCAGATTGGCGAAATCCACCACGAGTCGTCCTCGGCGACCCGACATGGTCACGGCAACCCGGGTATCAAGATGCTCGGCCAGTCGACTCTCCACCTCGAGCAACGCGGCGGGCTTGGAGGGGCGTGATCCGGCACCCTCATCTTCCTCGTCGTCGGCATATTGTGCTGCAACGAGGCGGCGGACGGCCTCCTCGGTCTCCCGCACGGTGAGTTCCTCAGACACGATCCGCTCGGCCAGACTCAGCTGGGCGTCGTCTGACTCAATGGCCAGCAGCGCCCGCGCATGACCAGCGGTGAGGGAACCCTCAACCAAAAGCCGCTGCACCGAAGGGGGAAGGGCCAGAAGCCGGATCGTGTTCGCCACCGCCGACCGGCTTCGCCCCACCCGACTGGCCACCTCGTCCTGGGTGAGGGCGAATTCATCGATCAGTTGTTGATAACCGGCAGCTTCCTCGAGGGGGTTGAGGTCCTCACGGTGAAGGTTCTCGACCAGCGCCTGCTGGAGTGACTCATTGTCATCAATGACCCGCACCAGTGCCGGGATACTCTCCAGGCCCACCAACTGTGAAGCTCGCCACCGACGCTCCCCGGCGATCAGTTCGTAGGTGTCATCACCCAATGGGCGCACCAGAACCGGCTGCAGGACTCCCAGCGCCTCAATTGAGGCAGCAAGTGACGCCAGGGCGTCGTCGTCGAACGCCGTCCGTGGCTGGTGGGGGTTGACGGTGATGGTCGTGATCGGGATCTCACGCAGTTCCGTTCCCTCAGGCGCCACGCTGGTCGCCTCAGGCAACAATGCGTTGAGTCCCTTACCCAGTCCGCTTCGGCGTGCCATCGCTGACCTCCCTGGCCAGGTCCCGGTAGGCCACTGCGCCCCGGGACGTCGGATCGAACATGGTGATGGGCTGCCCAAACGAGGGCGCCTCAGACAACCGAACGGTGCGGGGGATGACCGAACGGCACACCCGGTCACCGAAGTGCTCCCGCACGTCATCAGCCACCTGGGACGCAAGTCGGGTCCGACCATCGAACATCACCAGTACAACTGCGCTCACCTCAAGGGCTGGATTCAGGTTCCGCTGCACCAGATCAACATTCCCAAGTAGTTGACCCAACCCCTCGAGGGCGTAGTACTCGCACTGAATCGGGACCAGCACCTCGGTGGCGGCCGCAAACGCATTCACCGTCAGCAACCCCAACGACGGGGGGCAATCGATGATGATGAAGTCGTACTGGTCAGACACCTGCTCCAGCGCCTTGCGAAGCCGGTGTTCCCGACTGAACGCTGGGACCAGCTCGATTTCAGCGCCGGCAAGATCAAGACTCGACGGAGCGACACAAAGATTGGCGGTTTCGGTCTTCCGGATGCATTCGTCCATCGGGAGGTCGTGGAGGAGGACGTCGTACATCGACACGTCGAGTTGACGGATGTCGATGCCCAGGCCCGTCCCGGCGTTTCCCTGTGGGTCGAGATCCACCACCAGGGTCTGGTACCCCTCTTCGGCCAGTGACGCCGACAGATTCACCGACGTGGTGGTCTTTCCCACGCCACCCTTCTGGTTGGCGATGGCAATAATCCGGGGAACACTCCGCCCGTCACCCATGCGGTGAGGCGGCTTTGGGGGTGCCGGGGAGCTCTCGGGCTGGTTCTCGGCCGGGTTCTCGGGCTCGTTTTCCGGCGGGTTTTCGGGCGGGGTCACCACCGGCGATTCGTCGGGGGCCGGTGTGGTGGCATCCCACGAGCCAGCAGGATCGGGGGTACCAGAGGGATCAGAAGTACTCACGGTCACGCCTCATCTCGCAACTCTCATCTCACGTACCTCACGTCCAACGCCTCGTGCCCTAGCCCTGTGCCCAAGCCCTGTGCCCAAGCCCTGTGGCGCCACCGGTTGCATGCCGGACCTGTGAGGCCCAACCGAAGGGGAGGATGCGTTTCACGTGAAACATCCCCACCACAGTCCCTGACTGCATCTGCATGGTGGTCACCATTCAGTGGCAGGGGTCCAGATAATGCCACACACCAGCGACAGCATGTGCCGGGTGCACAATCGCCGCCAATCTCGCTCTGTTTCACGTGAAACAGCCGCGCTGCCACGTTGGCCGGAACCCTGCTGTGGCGCACCCCAGGATCAGAAAAGAGGCCGTTTTGAGGGGACACCCACTCTGCGGGGGTACCGATCGGGGGTATCTGCCACCTTTGCCAACACCATGATCCCACGCTCCACCCCGACCGGTTCGATTCCCAACTCCTGCAACGGGCCCGCCGGCCACCGCTGCCCGCCGCTGTCGGGGGGCTCACTCACCAGCAGCCGACCACCCAGGCGCACTAGCGGGCCGGCGCACTCGGCGGTCACCGCCGGTGGTCCGAAGCTGCGGGCCACAACCAGATCGGCCCTGTGACGGATCTCCGGTTCACGCCCGAGGTCCTCAGCCCGACAACAACGCACGGTGACTCGATCACTCATCCCCAACTGAACCACGGCCTCGTCCAGGATTGTGCTCCTGCGTTGCATTGAATCCACCAGAACCCAGCGGATCCAGGGGAGAGCCACGGCGAGAACCAGCCCCGGAACACCCCCACCCGTACCCAGATCGATGCCCAGAGGGCGGTGGGGCCCGTCCAGGGGGGATCCACCATCCAGCACGCTGGAGGCCGAACCCCGCAATGGTGGGGCCACTGAACCAGATTCAGACGGCTCGGGGACCATCTCACCTGCCAGTGCCACGAAACCAAGGGCATGCACGATGTGGTCCCGGGGGTCGCCCGGTCCCGTGAACCCCAATGACCGGGCGCGATCAAGCACCTCAAGCAGACCGCCATGGGTCAGCGGATCAACCGGAGTATCCATCAACAGGCAGCCGTCGTCATCACCAGCCGGACAACCAGCAGACCACCACGACGGCAGGTTCACCTGCCGGGGGAGTGGGCTGATCAGTCAGGAAGGACGACCACACGACGACGAGAGTCCTCGCCCTCGGAGGCTGTGTGCACACCCTCAAAGTCGTTGAGGGCGTCATGGACGACCTTGCGATCCGGTGGTGACATGGGCTCCAGCACCTTGGGTGTACCGCTTTCCTTGACGTCGGCGGCGACCTGAAGGGCAAAACGGGTCAAAGCCTCAGCCCGACGCTTGCGGTAACCACTCACGTCCAGACGGACGCGTCCCTGGTGGGGACCAGCCAGACGACGCTGTGCGACGGTACGGGCGAGTTCCTGCACTGCCGCAAGGGTCTGGCCCTTGGGACCGATCAGCAATCCGAGGTCGCCGCCTTCAATGCTGATCTCGACAGTGTCGTCGTCGAGATTCTCACTCGACACCTGGCCATCGAGCCCAAACGCCTCGACAAGACCATCGAGAAAATCCTCCATGACCTCGACCTGCTGGTCCAGTGTGATCTCGTCCATCGGTTCCTCATTCTCCTTCGTAGCCTTCGATCGTCCACCACCAGCGGTTCCGGCGGGGTCACGATCGTCGTTCGTCCGGTTTCGGTCCGGCTTGTTCGGTCCTGGCTTGTCTGGTTCCGGCTTCTTGGTTCCGGCGTCTTTGGTCCCGGCGGCCACACTGGCAGCGGGCGCCTTGCTTCGGCCCCCCCGACTACGACCGCTCCCAGCCTTTTTTGTTACTGATTTTCCATTTGTGTCACTTTTAGCTACCTGTGGCACTTCATCCGGGGCATTATCGCCTCCACCAGAGGCATCGCTATCGGGTTCGATTGTCGAGCCTGCCCCAGATCCGTTGCGCTGTCCACGTTCGGCACCATCACGGCGCCGGGTGCGACGGCGTTCCACCTTGGGTCGCGGCTGAGTCGGCCGCACCCGAGCCCGAACCCGCGCCTCTTTTCGCACAAGTCCGAACAGTCCGGCTTTGGGCTCCTCCATGATCTCGAACTCGGCGTCCTGATCGTCCACCCCGAGTTCATCCAGGGCATGTTCTTTGGCTTCCTCAACTGACTTTCCGGTCGTTTCAACCCATTCCACGCTATTTCACCTCTTCTTCTTACGCCCCCGCGGCTGGACGGACGGGGCGGGCGATGCCCCTGAAGATGGACGGCGGGCAGTTTTGCCCGAGGGTTTCGCCTTGCTCGACGTCTTTTGGGAACTCGTTCCCCGCAGATGTCGACCTCCGTCCACGTGCTCCGTCAGTGCCTTTGGTTTGGGCCTTTTCACCACCGGACGAATCCGGTGACGGGCCCAACTTCTTCTGCGACCCCTTGCTCGTCGCACTGCCGTTCTTTCCAGCGTCCTTTTCCGGCCCGCCGTCGGCAACCACAGCGGTGGTCACCACCGCAGCCGCCTTGCCCCCACCCTCGCGGACCTGCTTGGTTTCCACCGTCTCCCCACGCTGCAGGCCATAGATCTTGCGGGAAATGAACCACTGCTGACCCACGCGGTACAGGTTGGACACGGCGAAATAGAGCACCAAACCACCCGGAAGGGTGAAGCTGAAGATCGGCAGCATGATGGGCAGGAACTTCATGATCATCTGCTGCTGGGAGTTCACCTGACCCTTGGGAACCCGCCCCTGGATCTGTCGCTGCTGCACAAAACCGGTCACCGCCACCAAAGCGATCAGCAGGACGTAGGGGATGAACGCCACCCAGTCGCCCTGACTGAACACATTGCTGGCCGATTCGGCCAGGTCGATGCCAAACCAGCGCATCTCGTTGGTCTCTGACAACGACTGATAGAGGTTGGTGTCTGGCTGGAGATAGGCGGGATCAAAATTGCGCAGGATTCCCGGCGTCGGCGAAATAGCTGCCGTGTCCACTCCGCCGCTCACCCAGCCGTTGGCAAAGCCCATGTCGCTGATGCGGCGGGTAAGGCCCCGCAGCACCGTGTACAGCACCAAAAACACCGGGGCCTGCACCAACAAGGGAAGGCAACCACCAACAGGGTTGACCTGATTGTCCTTGTATACCGCCATGAGCTCCTCGTTGAGCTTCTGGCGGTCGTCCTTGTGCTGGGTTTGCAACTTTCGGATTTCGGGCTGCAGTCGCTGCATCATCATCATCGACCGGGTGCCCTTGATGGTCAGCGGTGTCACCACGAGCATCACCACCAGGGTGAGCAAAATGATGGCCATTCCATAGCTGGGAATGAACTGGTAAAAAAATGCCAGCAGTGCGGCCATGGCATCAAAGAGCCACTGCATCTAGATCGCCTTCCGATCGTGGGCGGAGTCCGCCCGACGGGGCGGCACGGGATCCCATCCCTTGCCACCCCATGGATTACAACGCCCAACCCTGCGCAGCGCCAGCCAGGATCCACGGAAGAACCCGTGCTGCTCGTAGGCGTCGAGGGCATAACTGGAACATGTCGGCACATACCGACACGGTGAAGGACGACCGGCGAACAACGACTGATAGCCACGAACCATGCGGTGGGCCACTCGGGCCATCAGCGACATCCCGCCGGTGGCGACAACCGGTCCCGGCGACGCATCCTGCGAATCGGGGAGGGTCCAGTCGGGCACGTCGTCGCCTCGCGACACAGGCGAAGAACCCGTCGGCCGGCTCATGAATCCACCCGGTGACCACTCAGCGAGTTCACCGATTCGGTCACGGCATGATCGAGTTGGGCGAAGCTCAGGTCCGCCACTCCAGGCCGCCCGATGAACAGCCACGCCCCCGCAGCCATCTGTCCATCGGACGCACGTTGCGCCGCTATGGCCCGAATCCGGCGCCGAAACTGGTTGCGAACCACGGCCGAACCCACGGCGCGCGGAACGGCGAAGGCCACCCGGGGGCGAAACGTCGAAGACCCGGAATCCCCTGCAATAGAGGGGTTCTCCCGCTTCTCCGGCAGGTGCACCACGGTGAGTGGGCCGCTGGACACCCGTCGACCGCGTCGCGTCAGTTCGACGAACGTCGCTCGATCCCGGATGCTCCAGATCAGGCCGATAGCCGGACACGACCCCGTTGACGGCGGGAGCGCATGATGCGCTGGCCGGCCCGGGTCGCCATGCGGTGCCGGAAACCGTGGCGGCGGGCCCGCCGACGGGTGTTCGGTTGAAAAGTCCTCTTCACGGATTGCCTCCTCAGGCAGGAATGGATCGCCCATCCCGAGACTTCGGTCGAAACCACACGCGGTTTCGACAATCCCCGGATTGTCGGCGCAGACACGCTCGACAGCCGGGGACATGACAGACCAACGTACGCTAGATGGTCGCCACTGCCTACGGCAACCTCAGTCCGCCCACTGCCACCCGCAGCCACCCGCAGTGGCGTCAACAGGGTTGCAAACGTGTCATTTACCCACTCTGAGCAGGACATTCCTACCCAGCGTGGAGTGCCTGTGCACAACTTCTTGGGCGGTGCTACCGTCCGCTCCCCAAGCACTCAGCCAACGATGGTGCGACAGAAGTGATCCGGGATCCCATGCGGTCCCGTCAAGCAGCCACATTTGGCCACGTTTGAGTGACATTTACGAGGATGACCTGCCATGAGCGGGTTATCCACAGTTGTGGAGGGACCTGTGGACCCTCGACACGACAGGAAGGCATCACAGCAGGTGGACGAGGCGGAACTGTTGTGGAAAGCGTGTGCGGAGACCCTGCGCGACAAGGTCACTGATCCGGTGTGGCTCACGTCGTTCAATGCGGCCATCCCGGTGGCGCTCACCGACCAGAAGTTCGTGCTGTCGGTTCCCAGTTCGGTGTTTCGCGACCGAATCGAAAGCAGATATCTGGGTTTGCTGTCCGAGGCTCTGGCAGAGGCCGGAGTGCACAACCTGGAAGTGGTCATCGAGGTACAACCCCGAGGTGGTCACGATCCGTCGCTTCCCACCAGGGATCATCCGGACTCCGCCTTGGTGGCCGACCAACCCGACCCGACTGACGGCGCCAACCGCACGGCTGACCGCAACACCCACAGCGGCACCAACAGCGCCACCAACACCGGCAACGGCAGCTCGACACGGGGGCCGACGGGACTTCAGGACAAAGAACCCACCGACGGTTTCAGCATCAATCCGAGGTACCGGTTCGACGACTTCGTGACCGGCACGTCCAACCGTTTCGCCCACGCCGCCGCGTTGGCGGTGGCCGAAACCCCTGCCCGGTCCTACAACCCCTTGTTCATTTACGGCGAGGCGGGCCTGGGCAAGACACATTTGCTGCAGGCCATCGCCCACTACGTGAACGAGAACTACTCGTCGTACGTCACGCGCTACCTCACGACCGAGTCGTTTTTGAACCAGTACGTGGAAACCATCCGAACCGGCGACTGGACCAACTTCAAAAGTCGCTACCGCGATGTGGACGTGCTGCTGCTCGACGACATCCAGTTCATCGAGGGGAAGAGGGCCTCCAGGAGGAGTTCTTCCACACCTTCAACCATCTGCATCAGGCCAACAAGCAGATCGTGTTGTCGTCGGATCGTCCGCCCGACGCCCTGTCAACCCTCGACGATCGACTGCGCAGCAGGTTCAAGTGGGGTCTGACCACAGAGATCAACCCTCCCGACATCGAAACCCGGCTGGCCATCCTGCGCAAGAAGTCCGAGAGCGATCGTCAACCGACCCCACCACCGCCTGAGGTGCTGGAGTTCATCGCCACCAACATCACCACCAACATCCGCGAACTCGAAGGCGCCCTCATCCGGGTCACGGCCTACGCCAGCCTCACCAAGGAACCGCTCACGGTCGATCTGGCCACCCGTGTGCTCGACGATGTCATTGCCGACACCCGACCCCGGCCGATCACGGCGACCACCATCCTGGACGCCACGTCGAAGCTCTTCGGGTTCCCGATCGAAGAGATTCAGGGCAAGAGCCGGCGCCGACCGCTTGTGACGGCGCGACAGACGTCCATGTATGTGTTTCGTCAACTCACCGAGATGAGCTACCCCGCCATCGCCCGTGAGTTCGGTGGTCGCGATCACACCACGGTGATTCACGCCGTGGAAAAGATCGAGGCGCTCATGCAGGAACGTCGCCAGGTGTACGACCAGGTCACCGAACTCATCCGCATGATCAAGAGCGACCGATGACGGTCACGCTGCCCGCCGCCGGGGTGCCCGCTGCGGCCTCCTCGAGTGATCCCGGTGGGGTATCCCACCCTGTGCACATCGTGGCGACCAACCTGTGCACCAACGTTGGTCAACGGTTGACAACTGCGCGTTGTCCCCGGTCGGTGACAATCCGCCGGCTCCAACTGTGGACCAAGGTGGACAACCCGCGAACAACTAATTGCCACCTGACCAGCACCAATGCCATGTTGTCCACAATCCACAGCCCTTATTACCCCTACTACTCTCTCTAGAACCAGAAAGAGAAAGTGAGCGCACGGTGAAGTTCCGCTGCGAAAGAGACCTACTTGCAGATGCCCTGACCACCGCCAGTCGTGCGGTGAGCAGTCGACCGTCCTTGCCCGTTCTGGGCGGGTTGCTGCTCGAACTCCAGGGTGGAACCCTGCGAGTTACCGGCAGCGACCTGGACACCACCATCAGTGTGAGTGTGAGCGTTGACCAGGAACGCGAAGGCGTCGTCGTGGTCACCGCCCGCCTCATCACCGACATCGTTCGTGCCCTTGACGCTGGCGCCGTGATGTTCTCGGTCGAAGACGACCAGGCGTCGGTCACCGCCGGCCGGTCTGCTTTTTCGGTGAGGACCATCCCCGCCACCGAATTCCCCAACCTTGCCGACCCTTCCGGAGCGTCGGTGAGCATCGAGGCGCAGAACTTCGCCACGGCCGTGAACCAGGTGCTGAAAGCTGCCAGTACCGATCTCGACCGTCCCATCCTCCGGGGCGTCCAGATGGAAAACGAAGACGATGGCCTGCGTCTTGTGGCCACAGACTCCTACCGCCTGGCCGTTCGCGACCTCCCGGGTATCACCATTCTCGCCGCCGACCAGTCTGTCCTGGTGCCCAGCAATGCCCTCACTGAGGTAGTGCGCATGATCGACGACACCGACACCCTGTCGATGCGGGTTGGTGAGCGCGACGTGTCGTTTGAGGTTGGCACCACCCGGGTGACCACCCGGCTGATTGAGGGGCAGTTCCCGAACTACCGCAGCCTCATTCCCCACGCCCACCCCAACAAGCTCACGGTGAGCCGGGCGGCGCTGATCGAGGCCGTCAAGCGCGTCAAGGTGGTGGTTCGCGACTCGTCAACGCCCATCAGGCTGGTGATGAAGCCCGAGGGTCTCGAACTGTCGGTGTCGTCAACGGACTACGGCACTGCTTTCGAACAGATCGACGCCAAGTTCGAAGGAACCGAACTGGCAGTGGCGTTCAACCCTGACTACCTCATCCAGGGCGCCGAGGCGTCCACTGGCGACGAGGTCACGATCGAAACCATCGACAACCTCAAACCGGCCCTGCTGGTGTCACCCGACAGCTACGAGTACCGCTATGTGCTCATGCCGGTGCGTTTCCCGTAGTCGGTGCATCTTCATCACCTCTGGTTGCGGGATTTCCGCTGCTACACCGAAGCCGAACTCACCTTTGATCCCGGGCTCACCGCCGTGGTGGGGTCCAACGGTGAAGGAAAAAGCAGCTTGCTGGAGGCCGTCGGGTACCTGGCGTCGCTCAAGTCGTTTCGCGGGGTTCCAACCGAAGCGCTGGTGCGCCAGGGAGCAGCCACTGCCGTCGTTCGCGCCGACGGGGAGCGTGACGGGCGGTCACTGCTGATCGAAGCCGAGATCACCACCGCAGGTCGTAACCGCGTGCAGGTCAACCGTCAGCGCCAGCAGCGCACTCGTGACCTTCTCGGCGCTTTGCGGGTGAGTGTGTTTTCTCCGGACGACCTCGACATGGTGAAAGCAGGCCCCGCCCTGCGCCGGGGGTTTTGCGACGACACGCTGGTCAGCATGTCGGGGGCCAACCACCAGTTGCGCGCTGACCTGGACCGGGTGTTGCGTCAACGCAACACCCTGCTCAAACAGGCCCGGGGGAAACTCACCGCCGACATCGCCACCACCCTCGACGTCTGGGACATCAAACTCGCCGCCCTCGGTGATGACCTGGCCACCCGACGGTCCCAGCTTCTGCAGCGCCTCAACCCACTGCTGACAGCGTCCTACGACGCCGTAGCCGGAAGATCGGCCCACGTTGCCCTCAGCTACGAACCGTCGTGGTTGAACGACGGTTTGGCCGCCGCCCTGGCGTCGGGCCGGGCGGACGATGTCCGGCGCGGGGTCACGCTGGTGGGCCCGCATCGCGACGACATGGACCTGTCCATTGCCGGGTTGCCGGCCCGAACCCATGCATCACAGGGTGAACAGCGCTCAGCGGCGCTCGCCATGCGTCTGGCGGCCCACCAACTGGTGAGCGAAACCACCGACAGCAGCCCGGTGCTGCTCCTCGACGACGTCTTCTCCGAACTCGATGCCGACCGGTCCGACGCGTTGGTGCGGGCACTGCCATCGGGTCAGACACTTCTGACCACCGCCGGTGGCCTCCCGCCCGGCATCCAGCCCGGACAGATCGTGCGGGTAACGAACGGAACCATCGTCACCACCCAGTGACCGGCCTACTTCCGACCGCCGATGTGGGGCGGGCGGGGCCGCCGGCGTGGTTCACTGGGGTCATGCCTTGGGAACCACTACCGGGATCTGGCGGCGACCCGGTGGGGGTCGACACCGGTCTGGCCCGGGTGTTGCGATCCCTGGGTGCGCCAGCCCCGGCCACACTCGGAAGCCTGTTTCGAGGACTGGGACGCCATGGTCGGCGATCAAATGGCCGCCCACGTGCGTCCCGTTCGACTGCGTGACACGACGTTGGTGGTGGCCGTCAACGAGCCCGGTTGGGCATCGCAGGTGCGGTGGATGGCACCCGAGTTGCTCGAGCGGTTGGCCGCCGGCCTGGGCGACGGTGTGGTTACCGATGTCGAGGTCAGAGTGGAGGCTCCTGGGGGCGGTGCACCTCGCCGGTGACCCTGGGTGGTGACACGGTGTGGGTGAGCCTCACATGGCTCTGTGGCTGGTAGAATTATCCCGTTGTGGTTTGGTTTTCCGACAGGCGCGCCGTCCCTTGCGGTTGGCACCTCGAATCTGCCTCCGGCCATCGGAATGACCTCCCACCCACGTCCATCACACCCGCTGCCAAACGTTGAGAGACCTGCCTGTGGCATCAACCACCGAATCCACCTACGACGCAAGCTCGATCACGGCCCTTGAGGGTCTTGAGCACGTCCGCAAGCGACCTGGCATGTACATCGGGTCCACCGGTATCGGTGGACTCCACCACCTTGTCTACGAGGTCGTGGACAACTCGGTGGACGAGGCCATGGCCGGCCACTGTTCCAGGATCATCGTCACCCTGCTGCCCGACGGCGGGTGCGAAGTGGTCGACGACGGCCGGGGCATTCCGGTGGACAAAATGGCCGACCCCAAACTCAAGGGGATGTCGGCGGTTGAAGCCGTACTGAGCCAGCTCAACACCGGTGGCAAGTTCGACGGCAACGGCTACAAGGTCTCGGGCGGGTTGCACGGAGTGGGCGTGTCGGTGGTCAACGCCCTGTCGGCCCGCATGGAGTGCGAGGTGGACCGCGACGGCACCCGGCACCTGATCACGTTCACCAAGGGCGGCAAGGTCGAACACAAGCTCAAGCCGGTGGGAGATTCCCCCAAGGGACGCACCGGCACCACCATCCGGTTCTGGCCCGACCCCCTGGTGTTCGAGACGGTGGAGTTCCGGGCCCAGACGCTGGTCGAGCGTTTCCAGATGATGGCGTTTTTGAACCGCGGCCTCGAGATCCAGTTTCGCGACAAGCGACCCGGCCACAGCGCCGAACCCGTCGTGTACCGCTACGCCGGCGGCATCATCGACTTCGTCAAGCATCTCAACTCCAGCCGTGAGGCCCTGTTCAAGCAGGTGATTCACTTCGAGCAGTCCGAAGAGGATCAGGAAATCGAGATCGCCCTGCAGTGGAACACCGGCTACAACGCCGACGGCATCCACTCGTTCGCCAATGGCATCAACACCATTGAAGGCGGCATGCATGTGGAGGGGTTCAAAAAGGCGCTCACCAACGCCGTGAACCGCTACGCCCGTTTGGCCAAGGCCCTCAAGGACAGCGAGGAAAACCTCACCGGCGACGACATCCGCGAAGGTGTCACCTGTGTGATCAGCGTGCGATTGCGCGACCCGCAGTTTGAGGGTCAGACCAAGGGCAAGCTGGGCAACGTGTCGTCTCGGTCACTGGCCGAGAAGGCCACCAACGACAAGCTGTCGCAATGGCTGGAGGAACACCCCACCGAGGCCAAAAAGATCGTGGCCAAGGCGGTGCAGGCGTCCCGTGCCCGGATGGCGGCCCGCAAGGCCCGCGAAGCCACCCGTCGCAAGTCGGCGCTCGAGGGCGCCGGCATGCCCGACAAGCTCAAGGATTGTCAGTCGTCGGATCCCGCCGAGAGCGAACTTTTCATCGTCGAGGGTGACTCCGCCGGTGGTTCGGCCATTCAGGCCCGAGACCCGCGCACCCAGGCCATCCTGCCCATCCGGGGCAAGATCCTCAACGTTGAGCGGGCCCGCATCGACCAGATGCTCAAAAACGCCGAGATCCAGACGCTGATCACCGCCATCGGAGCCGGTATCGGCCTTGAGTTCGACGGCGACAAGGCCCGCTATCACAAGGTCATCATCATGTGTGACGCCGACGTGGACGGCTCGCACATCCGCATCCTGCTGCTCACGTTCTTCTTCCGGCAGATGCGTGACCTGGTCGACGCCGAGCGTGTCTACATCGCCCAGCCCCCACTGTTTTCCACTGTGGTGGGCAAGGAGAAGGTGTACCTCAAAGACGAGCACGAAAAGCAGGCATTCCTGACGGCCAACCCCGACCACAAGCGCGAATTCCAGCGCCTCAAGGGTCTGGGTGAAATGGACTGGGAAGAGCTCGGCGACACCACCATGGACGCCGACCAGCGCACCCTGCTGCGGGTCACCACCGAGCAGGCCGCCATTGCTGACGAGGTCTTCTCCACCCTGATGGGCGAAAACGTCGAGGCTCGCAAGCACTTCATCCAGACCAACGCCCACGACGTCCGATTCCTCGACATCTGAACCCCACGGAAACGATCACATGAGCGACGAGCCAACCGAGCCAACCCAATCGCCGGGTGCTGACGGCCCCGATGCCGCAGAAACCGACACCGACACCGAACTGGTGGTGGAACGACTGTCGGTCGAACCCATCGAGATCCAGGAGGAGATGGAACGCTCCTTTTTGGATTACGCCATGTCGGTCATCACGTCGCGGGCGCTGCCCGACGCCCGTGACGGGTTGAAGCCGGTCCATCGCCGCATCCTGTGGGGCATGTACTCCAGCGGGGCGCGCCCCGACCGCCCCACGGTGAAGTGCGCCCGTGTGGTGGGCGACGTCATGGGCAAGTACCACCCCCACGGCGACTCCGCCATCTACGACGCCCTGGTGCGGCTCGGCCAGCCGTTCTCACTGCGTCACCCGCTGGTGCACCCCAAGGGCAACTTCGGGTCGCTCGACGAGCCTGCCGCAGCCGCCCGGTACACCGAGTGCCGTCTGGCCCCGGTGGCCATGCGGATGCTCGACAGCATCAACGAAAACACCGTCGACTTCATCCGCAACTACGACGGCCAGGACGAAGAGCCCGTCGTGCTCCCGGCCCGATTCCCCAACCTGCTCGTCAACGGCAGCCAGGGCATCGCCGTGGGGATGGCCACCAACATCCCGCCGCACAACATGGGCGAGGTGATCGACGCCGTCAACCACCTGCTGGAAAACCCCGACGCCACCAACGACGACCTGATGCAGTTCGTCAAGGGACCCGACTTCCCCACCGGCGCCCAGATCATGGGTCGCCAGGGGATCATGGACGCCTACCGCACCGGCAAGGGATCCATCCGCATGCGGGGCCGGGCCGAGATCATCGAGGGCACCCGGTCCGACAACATCGTCATCACCGAGTTGCCGTACCAGGTGAGTCCCAACGCCGTGCTGCTCAAGATCCGCGAACTGGTGGAGAACAAGGAACTCGACGGCATCGCCGACCTGCGTGACGAGTCGGCCAAGGGCAAGACCCGCCTGGTGGTGAAGCTCAAGCGTGACGCCCCGGGATTGGTGGTGCTCAACAACCTGTACAAGCGCACCTCACTGCAGACCAACTTCTCGGTCAATTGCGTGGCCCTGGTCGACGGCGTGCCGCGTCTGCTGGATTTGCGCAGCGCGCTCACCGCCTACACGTCGCACCAGACCGAGGTGATCCGCCGCCGGTCCGAGTTCCGTCTTGAAAAGAGCCGGAACCGGGCCCACATCGTTGAGGGTCTGATCCGGGCGCTGGATCTGATCGACGAGATCATCGCCGCCATTCGGGCGTCCGACGACACCGCCGGTGCCCGAGACGCCCTGATGGACGACCCGTTCTCGTTCAGTGAGGTGCAGGCCCAGTACATCCTGGACATGGCCCTCAAGAGCCTCACCCGGCTGGGGCGGGCCCAGCTCGAAAGGGAGCTTGCCGACCTGCAGGCCACCATCGCCGAGCTGGAGGCCATCCTGGCCGACGAGGCCAAGCTCCGGGCCGTGATCGCCGCCGAACTGGCCGAGGTCCGCGCCGAGTTCGCCCAGCCCCGCCGCACCGAGATCGGGTACGAGGTGGGCGACCTCGACATCGAGGACCTCATCGACGACGAGGACCTCGTGGTCACCATGTCGGCCAAGGGGTACGTCAAGACCGTGTCCACTGACGCCTTCCGCAGCCAGGGACGCGGCGGTGTGGGAGTGGCCGGGGCCAAGCTGCGCGACGAGGACTACGTCACCCACATCGTGCACACCACGGCCCACGCCTACCTGCTGCTGTTTTCAAGCCGGGGCCGCGTGTACCGCCTCAAGGCCCATGAGATCCCGATGAAGGAACGCACGGCCCGGGGCACGGCCATCGTGAACCTGCTGCCGTTGCAGCCCGGTGAGAAGATCCAGTCGATCATCGACACCCGGGACTACGAGACCAACCAGTACCTGTTCTTCTGCACCGCCAAGGGCCAGGTGAAAAAGACCCGCTTCACCGAATACGACTCGTCACTTCGGGCCGGGCTCATCGCCGTGAAGTTGCGTGACGGCGACGAGCTGGTGCGGGTGATTCCGGTCAACGACGGCGACGACATCTTCATGGTGTCGCACAACGGCATGGCCATCAGGTTTGCCGGATCCGACGTGCGATCCATGGGCCGGTCGGCCGCCGGTGTGCGGGGCATGAAGCTTCGTGAGGGCGACCAGGTGGTGTCGTGCGACGTTGGTCGTGACGACTCGGCCATTCTCATGGTCACCGACGGCGGGTATGGCAAGCGCACCCAGCTGGACAAGTTCAACCCCCAGGGACGCGGCGGGCAGGGTGTTCGTTGCATCAAGATCACAGAGCGCAAGGGCCACGTGGTGGCCGCCTTCATGGTGGGTCTCGACGACGAGGTGCTTGTTATCGCCACCGGTGGGGTGGTCATCCGCATGCCAGTGCGCGAGATCTCCTCGCAGGGCCGCGACGCCACCGGGGTGAGGGTGATGAACGTCACCGACGGTCAGAGCGTGGCCGCTGTGGCTCCCGTGCTGGCCTCCGACGACTGACAGCGGGCCAGCGGCAATGCCGCAGGAGGGCCGGATGCTGCAGATCCGAACCCGTTCGACACCCCATCTTTGGGCACGGGGTCAGGCTTTCGTGGGTGTCGCCGTGGTACTTGTGGTGGTGGCCGTTGCCGGGCTGGTGGTGGCCCAGTTGGGCTCGGCGGCAGCCGACCGGGCAGCGGCTCGCACCGCAGCTGACGCCAGCGCCCTGGCTGCGGCGGTCGGTGGGCCGGCGGCCGCGGCCGAGGCCAGTCGTCGCAACGGCGCTGAGCTCGAATCGGTGTCGGTCACATCTGAAGGCGCAGAAGTGACCGTGCGGGTGGGCCGGGCAACGGCGTCGGCGCGCGCCGAGGCCGGATCGTCTCCGGCTGCGGATGGCCGGTCGGCCACAGCTGCTTCCCTACACTGACGGGGTGAGTCGATCCCCCGACAGTCAACCGCAGCAGACGTGGACGGTACGTCGGGTGTCATTGCAGGCCGTCGGCCGGATTTCCCTGTTGTTTGCCATTTGTTTGTGGGCAGTTCTGGTGATCGCCTCGGTGTTGTTGTGGCAGGCCGCCGGGGTGACGGGTCTGCTGGAAAACTTCGAGTCGTTTTGGGCTGAGGCCACCGGACAGGAATCGGTGTCGCTGAACGGATCGGTGCTGCTGTGGGTGGTGATTCTCGGCGGGTTGGTGCTGGTTGCGGTGATCACCCTGATGCACGTCATGTTCGCCATGTTGTTCAACAGCATCTGTGATCTCACCGGAGGTGTGCCGGTCGGCGTCGACCAGACCGGATCCGGTCCGGTGCCCACTGACGAGCCGGCGACTGATCGGGCCATGCGCCATGAGGGCGCCGACGCCATCGTTCAGTGCCCGGGTGTCGGGCTGGGCGTCAGAGCTGGCCCGTAAGTGGCCGCTGCAGTCACGGAACAGGTAGCGTTCGAAGTCCGATCGGGGCTATAGCTCAGTTGGTTAGAGCGCACCCCTGATAAGGGTGAGGTCGCTGGTTCGATTCCAGCTAGCCCCACGACCAACAGCCCAGTCACCATGGTGCTGCCCGATCGAGGAGATCCCCGGTGAAGTTGTTGCGTGGCGCACTGGTGGCGTTGGGTGTGGCCGGTTTGGTGGCCGGCGTGCTGCGATTGCGCGGCTCGTCGGGTGAACCCCCGGCCCACGGCGGCTGGCGGGAACTGTCGGGCCCGGGACTCACCTGAGTGTCTGATCGCGACGGACTTCGCATCGCCGTGATGGGTGTGGGTGCGATGGGGGCCCGCTGCGCCCGTCAGTTGGTGTCCACACCGTCGGTGTCGTCGGTGGTTCTGCGCGACCCGGACCACGGCCGCACCGTCGAAGTCCAGGCGTCGCTGAGTGAGACATCGATCGCCGACAGCAGCGGGATCGACGACCCCGTTGACGCCGACGTGGTGGTGTTGGCAGGCCCGGCCGGCACCCAACTTCCTGCCGCCCGACTGCACCTGGGTCGTGGCGCCCACATCGTGGCCACCACTGACGACGTGGACGAAGTCGGCGGACTGCTCGCCCTCAACGATGAGGCGGTGGAGCTCGACCGCACTGTGGTGGTGGGTGCCGGTTTCGCTCCGGGCCTCACCGACCTGTTGGCCCGTCACGCCGCTGGGCGGTTCACCGAGGTGAACGAAGTCCACGTGGGCAAGGTCGGCACCGGAGGCCCCGCGTGCGCACAGGCCCACCATCGGGCACTCGCCGGCATGGCCGTCGACTGGCGCGACGGCCAATGGCTTCACCGTCAGGGGGATCGGGCCGGGAGCTGGCGTGGTTCCCCGACCCCATTGCCGCCCGGGACTGCTACCGCGCCGCCCTTCCTGACGCCTTGCTGCTCGCCCCGGAGTTTCCCGGCGTGTCGCGGGTTACGGCGCGTCTGGCCGCCACCCGTCGCGACCGGCTCACCGCCCGCCTGCCGATGCTGCGTCGTCCCCATCCTGGACGGTGGTCCGGGAGCGGTTCGGGTTGAGGTGAGGGGCATGACGGCCAATGGTCACGACGTGGTGGTGTTGGGGGCCATGGACCGTCCGGCAGTGGCCGGCGGCGCAGTGGCAGCCCTGGCCGCGGTGTTCGTGGGTGACGGCCAGGCACTGCGCACCGGCGCAGCAGGGATGGCGGGGTTGTTTGACCCGTTGCCGCTGTTGGTCGAGTTGGCCGGGCGCGGCGTGCGGTGTGCCGTGTTCGACCCCCAGGCAACCCTCATAACCTGACGCCGGCGACCACGCAGCGTCGGGCTTTCTAGAAGCTGGTGGCGTCGCTGTAGCGCTTCAGCACATCGACGTCGCCGAACACCTCGAGCCGGTCGGGGCCGATCCGGTTCCAGCACCACAACAGCAGGTCCGAGGCATTGCCCCTGATGGCCACATCACCTTTGGCGTGGTGCCGCTCCACGACGGCCGGACCTTCTCCCAGGGTCACCAACCACTCACCTTCGGTATCGGTGCAATGCAGGTGAATCGAGCGACGGGGACCAAACGCAACCTGGTCGAGGCCAGCGGGGATGAACACGTCCATCACCTCGTCGATGCCGTCGACGGCCATGGCCGCTCCAAGCGCTGCGGGTGAGCCGACAGCAGCCTGGGCGTCCCACGCGTGCAGGATCGTTTCGTGGGTGGTGCGGCGCAGCCACCAGTGGGCGGGTTGCTCCCACCCGGGCGACGACACCCGACCGTCGGGCCCGGCAGCGGTGAAGGCGTCCATCAGGTGGTCGGCGCCGTCCAGCAGCCACCGCGACAGGTCGGTCCCTGATGAAGGGCGGGCAACGGCGGGTACGTCCTGACCGTGGGGAGTGTCGAGGGCGATGGCCACCCAGCGGTGGATGCGACCCACGTGGACCACCAGGCGGGCCACGGTCCAGCCCGGGCAGGTGCTGACCGGGGCGTCGTGGTTCACGGTCTCAACGTGGGCCAGCCGGGCCGTCGCAGCCACGAGTGCTGCCCGGTAGTCGTCGGTGGTGGGGCCAGATGTGGGGCCAGATGTGGGGGTGGTCCCGGGTGCGGGGGTGGTCATGGGGTTCAGGGGGTCCGTCGGCGGTTGCGCAGGTACAGCACAACCGCGCCACCAATGATCAACACCAACACCACGGCGAACACCACCACTCCGGCGCCGCTGGACGAGTTTGTGCCGGTGGTTGCGCCGTCGGGGCCGGGGGTGGTCGACGGCATCTGGGCCTCGGCGGTCACGGTCATGATCGAGGTGACGACCAGCGCCACCATCATGGCCACAACACCAAAACGGGCGGCGGGACACACCTTGAACGGCTGGTCCCCGCTTGCGAAATCCTCGAGGGTGCTTGCGTTGTGGGTGCTGGCGTTGTGGGTGCTTGCGTCGGCTGCGGGGCGCTGTTCGTGGCTCATGGTGTATCGGTTCCTGTCGTTGCGTCGCGCGGTTCGAACTCCGGGCTGCGGATTGCGTTTCATCTGATGGGTACGTCGAAGGTGGTTCGCAGTTGGTCGAACAGTCCGACCCGGCTGACCACCTCAAGCCGCCACACTCCGGCAACGGCCAGGTTTTCAGGTGGTGACCAGATAGTGCCCGGGTCCCAGTGTGGCACCGTTGGCCGGGATGGGCCCGATGCCTTCTGCTGGCAGGTACATCTCCACCACCACCGATTCCACCCGATCGACGAGCAGGCCCTGCTCATCGATGTAGGTGAGGTGCACTTCGTTGAGGCCCACCGCCCCTGGGGTCACGAGCAGATTCACGTCGACGTCGTCGGTCAATGGCACCGTCTGGTTGAACGGTTGGGCCTCGGCCAGACCGGGGTCGGGTGGCGGGGTCTCCACCAGCACCGAGGTGATCAGCACCACCACCAGAAGCGCAACCACCTCGAATCGCACGGTTCGACCCACCCGGGTGGTCACGTCGGCTGGGGCCGCCGCCGGGTCGAGGAGCGACGGCATCAACTTCCAGCGGTTCCACGCCGCCATGGCCATGGTGGCCACAACCACGCCGAGCTTGACCAGCAAGATGACGCCGTAGTCGGAGTCGATGAGCCCCTGCAGGCTCCCCACCGTGAACCACGCCTGGGTCACACCCGAAATCCACAACACGGCAACCGACACGGCCGCCACCGTCGAGAACCTCACCACCAGCGCAGCCGGCGACGTGGCGGGACTGGAACCGGACGCGGTTTCGGGGTCGTCACCGGCGCGCCATCGCAGCACCAGGGCCAGTCCCAACAAACCGCCGAACCAGATGGCACCCACGAGCAGGTGGGTGGCATTGGCCAGTCCGGCCACGACGGCAGGTTCGGCTGCTGCGGTGTGTCCGGTGAGGGCGAATGATCCGGACGCAACCAACGCCCCGTAGACCACCAGCACCTGGCGTACGGAGCCGCTGGTCAGCCCCACCGAGGCCACCACCACGGCCAGTCCGAGCAGTAGCCCCACCAGCCACCAACCGGTTCCCCCCTGGCGCAGCACTTCGGCCAGCACGCCGGATTCGGTCACTGCCCCCAGCCCGCGCCCGGTTGCTTCAGCGGCCCGGGCCACCACGTGGGCCACAGCGCCGATCACACCCACCAGCGCCGACCATTGCACCCACAGGACCAGTCGCTTGCGGTCACTGGCGCCGTCATGAATCAGCAGACTGAACAACGCCAGACCGATCGCCGCCAGTGAACCGGCGTACAGCAAGGTGTTGGCGGCGACGTTGGCGCCTCGGACGAGGGCACCGCTGCCGGTCGTGAGGTTCGCCACCGAAGCGGCGTCGAGGGCCTCACCCACGGCGAACACCGTGGCCCCGGTGATGACGTGCCCGTCACCCGAAAGCACCCGATAGCTGGCCAGGTAGGTACCCGGGCCCATGTCGGCGGTGAGGTTTGCCCGCACCTGCGTTGGCGACGGTTGGGTGGTGGCGCCCAGGTCCATGCGCCGGGCGTCGCGATCCAAAACGGTGACCCCACCCAATTCGGCGGTGACACCTTCATTGAAGGTGAACGTCACCGAATCCGGTGCAGTCACCAGCTGCTCGCCGTCAGACGGGACAGACGAGACAAACACGGCATGGCTGGATGCCGGTGAGGCGGCTGCCAGAACCACGGCCATCATCACCGCCACCGCCATCAGGACCCGGCAGCCAGAGAGCAGGCCCCGATGAGGCGAGCCCCTGTGTGATGGGCCCCTGTGTGATGGGAGTAGGCGGACAGGCATGGTCGTGGTGGGTGGTGTGTGTGGTGGTCGTGATGGTTGCGATTGTGGCCGTGTGGGGTGGTGCCTGGGCACCGGTTTCGGATCGGCGGCCCGGCGGGCCACACTTGTGACATGTCGCTGGCGGTGGACGCACATGGAGTCGTGGCCCGCAGGGGTCAGCGTGTGGTCATTGATGGCGCCGACTTCACCGTACCCGCCGCTGCGGTCACTGCCGTGATCGGTCCCAACGGATCAGGCAAGTCGACGCTGCTGTACCTGATTGCTGGCCTGCTGCAGCCGTCTGCGGGGTCGCACCTGACCGTGCTGGATGGTCCTGCCGGTTCGCAGCGTGAACGGGTGTCGCTGGTTCTGCAATCCACTGAGGTGAGTGCCCGGCTGCCGGTCACGGTGCGCGAGGTGGTGGCGATGGGACGTTATGCCCGTCGCGGGATGTTGGGGTGGTCGCGGCCCGGCGACCGCGACGCCGACCGACGGGCCGTGGACGACGCCATGGAGCGGTTGGAAGTTGACACGTTGGCCAACCGGCAGGTCAACGAGTTGTCCGGAGGTCAGCGCCAGCGGGTGTTCGTGGCTCAGGGTCTGGCCCAGCAGGCCCAGCTTCTCCTTCTCGACGAGCCGGTCACCGGTCTGGACATGGTGTCGCGCCAACGGATCCTGGAGGTGACCCGCGGCGAGGCCGACCGGGGCACGGCGGTGGTGATGACCACCCACGACCTCAACGAGGCCGCTGACGCTGATCACGTGCTTTTGCTCACTGGTGGCCGGGTGGTGCAGGGACCGCCCGACGCCGTGCTGGTCACCGATGTGCTGCGTGAGGCCTACGGCGGCCGGTTGCTGGTCATGGAAGCGGACCGCACCGTGGTGGTCGATGATCCCCATCATCACGGCACGCCGTCATCGGGCGGGCCGTGGCGCCGGGACGTCGAGCACTCGGGTGGCGACGGCGGACACGACCACCCCACTAACCGCTGCCCCGCCAGCCCGCACCCGTCCAGCTCGCACCCAGTCCAGCCCGCACCCCGCAGCGTTGGGTGACGGGGGTGGGCAGGCTCGCTTCGGGGATGGCTGGGCGTCAGCGGCCGAAGGCGGCCAGCAGGTCGTCGTGCACCAACCCGTTGGAGGCGATCCCGCAACCGCCGTCGACCCGGTTGTCTCCCCGCAGGTCGGTGAACCGGCCACCGGCTTCAGTCAGGATCACGGGCATCGGGGCCACGTCCCAGATGGCAGCTACCGGATCCACCATGGCCTCGATGCGCCCGGTGGCAACCAGCGCGTAGCCGTAGCCATCACCCCAGGTGCGCATCTGGGCGCCGGTCGCTCGCACCGCCAACAGGTCACGGTCGCTCCAGGTCCCCAGACCCGAGGTACTCACGTACCCGCCGTCGAGTCGGTCGCGGTCGTTCACGTGGGCGGGCTGGCCGTTTTCGAAACACCCCAGACCGCGTCCGGCCCACACCGTCACCCCGATGGCCGGCACGTTGATGACGCCGATGGCCGGCCCGTGGGCGTCGTTGAGGGCAAGAAGGTTGGTGTAGAGCGGTACGCCGTGGGTGAAGGCCTTGGTGCCGTCGATGGGGTCGATGATCCAGGTGCGGCCGCTGGTCCCGGACTGGTCGGCCTCTTCCTCACCGATCACGGCGTCGTCGGGCCAACGCTCGGCGATCTGCTCGCGCATGAACCGCTCGGCGGCACGATCGGCCACGGTGACCGGCGTGCCGTCGCCCTTGGCGTCGACGTCCAGGTCCGGCGACTGGAACCATCCGAGGGTGAGCTCCCCGGCTCGGCGGACGATGTCCACGGCGTAGTCGACGTCGGCGGGATTCACGGGCTCCATGAGCAAATCATGGCACGGCCACCGACGGCCTCTGGCCCCCCGGTTTACCCTTGGGGATTCAACTGGTGGCGGGTGCGGCCAGTGGGTGTGAGCACTGGGTGCGGGCAGGGAGTGGTTGTGGCGTCACAGATGTCGAGGGTCTGGCAATGGGTGTGTCGCACGGCCCGTCCCATGGTTGACATGTTCGTGTCCGACCGAATCGCCGGGCTGGCTTCGGAGGTGGCGTTCTGGGCCGTCACTCAGCCTCGTGCCGGCGGCACTGGTGCTGGCGTCGTTGCTTGGCGCACTCGAACCCCTGGTGGGTGCGGACGCAGTGGCCCGGGCTGAGAGTCGGGTGGTGGACGCCCTCAACGACGTGTTCACCTCCGACGGCGGTGGCGTGGTGGAGTCGGTGTCGGGCCTGTTCTCGGGGCCCCGGCCCGGTCTGTTCAGCGTCGGCCTGGTGCTCATCTTGTGGACGTCGGGGCGGGTGTTCGCCGCCACGGTCAACGCCTTTGCCGTGATCGGGGCGTCGTCGCCGGGGGTGACCGGCCGGGCACGCGCCGACCATCACCGCCGGCCGTGGCTGGTCCGCCGACTGCTGGGTGTGTCGCTGGGGTTGGCCACGTTGGTGGTGGTGTCGGGGTTGCTGGCCGTGCTGGTGATCGGCCCGTTTCGGTCCAACGCCCTCGAGTCGGTCGCCGTCATTGTGGTGGCACTGGTGCTGTGGATCACCACGCTCTACCACCTCGCCTCGAGATGGCCGGGGCGATGGCGTGACCGGCTGCCCGGGGCCGTGGTGGCGGTGGTGCTGTGGGGTGTGTTCACCATCGGGTTTCGGATCTACCTCGGCATCCAGGGCGACAACGTGGTGGTGCAGGGTCTGGGCGGGGTGCTGGTGGCGCTGTTGTGGTCGTATCTGATCGCCATCGGCCTCATGCTTGGTGGGGTCGTCAACGTCGTTGCCTACGATGATCGCCATGAGCACCACTGACACGCCCGCAGGCTCCTCTTCCGCAGGCCCTGCGCCCGACAGCGACGACCTCACCGCAGCGTCGGTGGCTTGGGATATCGAGCCGTTGTTGGCCGGTGCCACTGTCGACGAACTGCTCAACAGCGCCGACGCCCAGGTGGATGCCATTGAGGGCTACCGCGGCACGGTGGCCACTCTGGACGTGGACGGCATGGTGGCGCTGATGACCACGCTGGCCAACCTCGACGACACCTTGGGTCGGGTGGGGTCGTACGTGGGTCTGCGTCTGGCCGGTGACACCCTGGACGCCGACGCCGGAGCCCTCATGGCCAAGGTGCAGGAGCGCTCGGCCACGCTGTCCACCCGCACGGTGTTTTTGGAACTGGAGTGGGCCGAGGCCGACGATGCCCACGTGCAGCGCCTGTTGGCCGACGACCGGCTGGCGTTTTGTGCCCATCACCTCGCCAACCTGCGCCGTTATCGTCCCCATCTGCTCACCGAACCCGAGGAGCAGGTGCTGGCCGAGAAGTCGGTGTCGGGCGGGTCGGCGTGGGTTCGCCTGTTCGACGAGCTCACGTCGTCCATCGAGGTGACACTGCCGGGCGCTGATGCCCCGGTGGGCATCGAGCAGGGTCTGTCGATGCTGGCGCATCCCGACCGCGAGGTGCGTCGAGGCGCCGCCGAGGCCGTCACCGAAGGTTTGGCACCCGGCTTGCGCACCCGGGCGTTCGTGTTCAACACGTTGTTGCTGGACAAGGCCGTGGACGACCGCTTGCGTCGATACGGGTCGTGGCTGTCGGCCCGCAACCTGGCCAATGAGGCGTCGGACTCGTCGGTGCAGGCCCTGGTGGACGCCGTCACCGCCCGCTACGACATCCCCCAACGCTGGTATCGGCTCAAGGCCGAGGTGTTGGGCCTGGATCGCCTTGCCGACTACGACCGCATGGCGTCACTGGCCGACACCGAAACCCAGGTGGGGTGGTCCGAGGCCCGTGACCTGGTGCTCGGCGCATACCGCAGCTTCTCGCCGGTGCTGGCCGACGCCGCTGGCCGGTTCTTCGACGAGAACTGGATCGACGCCCCGGTGAGGCCCAACAAGCGGCCCGGTGCCTTTTGTGCCTACACCGTGCCGTCGCACCATCCCTACGTGCTGTTGAACTGGACCGGGCGTGCCCGTGACGTGGCCACGCTGGCCCACGAGCTGGGCCACGGCCTGCACGCCTGGCTGGCCCGTGACCAGGGGGTGTTCCACCAGATGACGCCGCTGACGTTGGCCGAGACGGCGTCGGTGTTCGGTGAGACCATCACCACCAACGCCCTGCTGGGCTCGCTCGATGACCCCAGCGACCGCCTTGCGTTGCTGGCGTCGTCGCTGGAGGACTCCATCGCCACAGTGTTCCGGCAGGTGGCCATGAACCGGTTCGAGGACTCGGTGCACACCACCCGGCGCACGGCGGGCGAGCTGTCGGTGGAGCAGCTGGGCGACCTGTGGGTGGCCAGCCAGGCCGACATGTTGGGTGATTCGGTGGAACTCACCGACGGCTACCGGTCGTGGTGGAGCTACATCCCGCACTTCATGGGCAGTCCCGGGTACGTGTATGCCTACGCCTACGGACAGCTTCTGGCGCTGTCGGTGTACGCCCGGTACGCCGAGCGGGGTGCCGCTTTTGTTGACGACTACCTCCGGTTGTTGTCGGCCGGCGGGTCGATGGATCCGGTGGCACTTGGGCGCCTGGTGGATTGCGACCTTGAGGACCCGGCGTTTTGGGATGCCGGCCTGGACATCGTGGACGGGCAACTCGAGGCCGCCACCGACGCCGCCCGCCAGGCAGGGCGCATCAACTGAGCCAGTCAGGCGCCTTCGTAGGGCGCCTTCGTAGGGCGCCTTCGTCAGGTGCCCGAGTCAGGCGCCCGAGTCAGGTGGTCGCGACCCGGCTGGGCGCCTCGTGGAAGGTGATGTTGGGCGGGGGGTCGAACGCAGGGGCGGGATCGACCAGCAGTCGCTCGGCGGCGGCGCGGTCGTCGTCATCGAGGGGTCGGGTGTCGCAGCACCATTCAACCAACACGCCATTGGGGTCGGTGGCGTAGATGGAGATGCAGAACCCGTGGTCCACCTCGGCCACGTCGATGCCGGCGTCCAGCCAACGGTCACGACACGCGGGCAGGGTGTCGGGGGTAGCGGCGAAGGCCACGTGGTTCACCCACGGGGGTAGCCCGATGCCGGTGGAGATGGCCGGGTCGAAGTCGGGCAGGGTGTCGTCGTTGAGTTCCCAAAACGCCATGAGGCCGTCGCCGCCGGTGTCGTAAAACACGTGACGGGCCCAGCCGTCGGGGGTTTCGGTGGGACCGATCACCACCTTGGCCAGCGTGAACCCCATGGCCTCGGTGTAGAAGCGGTGGGTGGCCGGCAGATCCCGGGTGGCCAGAGCGAGATGGTGGAACGCCATGCGATCATGCTGGCATAGCGTCCGGTGGCCTGCACGGGTTGCCTGTGCCCACGGTAGGGTCCGGTCGTGCTGATGGCGCCGTTGAGCATCGTGATGGGTCAGGGGACCGGGTTCGAGACGTTCCTGGGTGAGGACCTGCTGGGGTGGCTCACGTTGGCCATCGGCGGCGCTTTGGCCGTGGGTACCTTGCTGGCCCTGGTGCGGCCGCCCCCACAGCAGGTCGACGGGAGTGCGGCTGACGGGCGCTTTGGCCCGGCCGCCTCTGGGTCGCAGCCTGGTGATGATCGCAGTGGGTCTGGTGGCTGCGATATGGGGTTTGGCGTCGTTGCTGTCGGGGTGAGGCGCCTGGCGGCGCGGTTGCCGTGGGCGTCGTGGGGGTCGTGGTCGTCGTGGCCGTCGTGGGCGATGGCTCTGCCACTAATCTCGCTCCATGACCCCAGAGCAGACCGCCACCGCATCAGCCGCCGCCGTGTCCGGCATCGCCAGTCACTTCATGCTGGATCCCGCCACCTACGCCACCGGCGGCGAACTCGGATTTGAGGGCATGAGCTTTTATGTCGCTGGGCGCGCCGGGGCCCTGGGCGACGTCGACGCCGATGTCGTGACGGCCACATTCGTGTACTTCCATCCCGACATGATTCGCGACGCGTGGGACAGCACCGCATCGGTGATGCCGCGGCTGGCCGCGGCGCAGGCGTTTGCCGACTGCTCACACCGCTGGGGGCGAGAGCACATCCCCGAAACCTTCGACTCCGCCGGCCTGGCCGATTTGGCCGGCAAGGTGGTGGCCGGAGCCAGTTCGGCCGGCGCCCCACTGTTTGCCGCCTGGCGGTCCATGCCCGAACCCGATGACGCCGCCGCCCTGGTGGTGCACCGGATGAACCTGCTGCGCGAGCTGCGCGGTGGGCTGCACGGCTGTGCGGTGGTCGCCGCCGGTCTTGCCCCCGAGGATGCGCTTGCGATTCGCACCCCCTACATGGCGGTACTTTTTGGCTGGCCCGAGCCCGGTGACGTTTCGGCACACCAGACGGCGTGGGACCGGGCCGAGGCCAACACCGATGTGGCCATGGCGGCGTCGCTGTCGGTGCTCGACGAGGCCGAACGGGTCAGGTTCGTCGCCCTGTGCGACGAGCTGGTCGCCAGCATTTCCTAGGCGTCGCCCAATCCGGGGGACGCGTTGCCTCCAGGATCGCGGGGGCGCGTTGCGTCAGGCCAGCGCCTCGTCGGCCATGTCGCGCAGCCATTGGGGAGGACGCACCGGCCGACCCGTGTCGTTGACGCAGGTGTGGACGGTCACGGCGGTGGCCCGCGGTTCACCGTCAACGGCCAGCAGGTACCCAACCTGAAAGGTCATGCGGGTCTGACGCCCCAGTATCAGGTGCACGTCGACCACCTCGTCGAAGGCCAGGGGCTTGCGGTACTGCACGAACACCTCAATGACGGCGAGGTCGATGCCGTCGTCGCGGGCTTTGGCGTAGGTATGACCGAGGTCGCGCATCCATGCCACCCGGGTTTCTTCCAGGTACAGGGGATAGTTGGCGTGGTGCACCACGCCCATGGCGTCGGTTTCGGCAAACCGCACCCGAATGGGGTGGCGAAATGGGTAGGCGTCAGGATCCAGCGGGGGATCAAGGGACATGCGCATCGGGGTCACGCTAGTTGGGCCTGTGACACCGGACGGTTGCGCGGGCGTGGAGACAGGATCGTCCCACCCCGCGATGTTCTTACGGAGCTGGTCTAGCTTTGTTCGGATGGAAGCAAGTGCCCGTCGCCGATCGTCACGCAGTATGGCCAATGACGCCATTATTCGTGCCGCCATTGTGGACGAGATCGCCGTGGTGGGTGTCGACGTCCTCGGGCCCACGGGTGTGGCCCGCCGGGCCGGATTGACCACCGGGGCGGTCTATGGCCGCTACGAAAGTGTCCCCGAAATGCTGGTGGATGTCTGGATCACCGACCTTCGTGACGTGCACGTGCATGACCTGAATCGCCTGATCTCGGCAATGGATCAATCCGTGGCCCCCACAGACATGGTGGAGGTGGTCGCCAACCTGGCCTCGCCGTCGACCCAAACCCGGGCGGCAGTGGAACTCCTCACCGCCGCCCACCGCATCGACGAGCTCGATGAGGTGATTGGTGACGACGTGGCGCAGTGGCGCCAGGCATGGGGCATCGGGACCGGTGACGACGATCGCGACGCCCGGGTCCTGTGGACTTTGGCGGCGGCGTGGGGCGTGGCGCTGTTTGCGTTGGCGGGACTTCCCGACCCCGGTTGGCAGCGGTCGTTTCGGTGGGCCCATCGGGCGGCACAAACGCCGTTCGTGCCCGATCACGCGCCCGGGCCGGTGGAGGTCCCGGATCTGCAGGTGGACACCGGTGACGAGATGCGTGACCAGTTGTTGACGGCCACCATGGAAGTGATCAGCCGGGTGGGCCTGGAGCGCACCACCACGTCGCGCATCGCCCGGCGTGCCGGCCTGGGTCAGAACTGGATCTATGCCGGTTACGCATCCAAGGAGGATCTGCTGGTTGACACCCTGGCGGTCCTGCTCAACAAGGTGCTGGCCCAAAGCGAGCGGGAGCTACTGGCGGCTGCGCCGGTCGACGACCGGTTGGCGGGCGTGGCTCGCAGTGTGACGACCTACCTCGCTCCCTCGCTGCGTTCGTGGCGCATACTTCGACTCGAGGCCCACCTCGCCGCCCGCCATCGACCGCGCGCCGCTGCGGTTCTGGTCGAGGGATTTGAGGAGTCACTCCGCACCTATCCCGCCGCCACCGGACTCGTGGAACCCGAGAGGATCGCCGGGATCCAGCCCTTGCTGCGCTACTTCGTGGCGTCGGTCCTGGGTGTGGGGTTGGTGGATTCCCTGTTCGGTTCGTTGCAGGACGTGGATTGGCGGCCAGCAATCGGAGCTTTTGGCAGAGGTCAACAGGACCAGGCTGCTGTGGGTGCTCCCGCTGGGGAATGAACCACCCGGTCACGCGTTGCACCGGGTTTTCCATTGCGGGTTCATCGTGATGGTGGCAGTGTCAGGGCGACCTACTTCCAGGGCTTGAGGGCTCGTGTTTGGAGGCTCGTGCGTCGGGGAAAAATCCCTGTTTATGGCTTGCATTCTTCGTTGTAGGGTCTATATGCTAACGATGCTAGAGAAAGTGACAGTGAGCGTCAGGCCGATGTCAGCGGGTTGACGAAGGCCTTAGTCTGTCACCGGTGAACGAACCGGTCGTGAAGCGACGAGGGCGGCTGTGGCCCGCCGCCACCGTTGAGCCGCGACCGGTTCGTTGACAGGTGGCGGGCGGAGGACCCCGGGATCATTCCCGGGGGTTTTTCCGTTTCCGGGACCCGGACTGCTGTGCCGCAGGCGTCGGGCTGTGCCGCAGGCGTTAGGCCCGCAGGCGGGCCTGGGGCCCCACGGGCGGGCCGGGGAAGAGCTGGTGGGCCCGATGCCCACCTCAGGTCGAGGTCATGGGTCAACAGCAGCTGTGACGCCAGCTGGGCGGTGACCAGCGCGTCACCCAGCGCACTGTGGGCACCGGTGTTGGTGAGTCCGAGCTTCTCGCAGCAGGTGACCAGCTTGAAGTTGGGCACGTCGAGGCGTGACCACCGTGCCAGCTGCATGGTGCACGCAGCCGGCACTGCTGGGGTGGCGATACCGGCAGTGGCCAGCTCGAATCCGAGAAGCCGCCGTCGAAGCCGGCGTTGTGGGCCACCACCACGGCGCCATCGAACAACTCGAGGACGTCACCGGCGATGTCGGCAAATGTTGGGGCGCCGGCCACCATCTCGTCGGTGATCTGGTGCACCCAGGTGGGGCCCACGTCCCTGCCCGGATCCACCAGGCTGACGAACTGCTCCATGACGGTGCCATCAGGTGCCACTCGCACCACGGCCACCTCCACGATGCGGTCGGCACCGGGGGAAAACCCGGTGGTCTCCACGTCGACCACCGCCAGCGGCAGGCCGGCAAGCGATTCGCCCGTGCCGCCGGGCTGGGGGAAGTGAAACAGCGGCGGGGCGGGCGTCGGGGTGGGCTGGGCTGTTGGGTTACTCACGGTCCGGTCTCCTGTGGCTGCGATGAACCCGCAGTCGTTGTGGGTTTCACCCTAGGCAATGCCTGTGACGCAACGGGCATGACGGTGGTCATCGCAACCACGGACAGTGACGACAACCCGAGTCACAACACTCGCCGTTGACCACCAACCGGGCGGCGGTGAGCACGTAGCGCCCCGTCTCGGGGTCAAGGTATCCCTGATCTCCGGCGGCCAGGGCGGCGGCATGGGCAGCCAGAATCTCGGCCCGGCGGGGATGGTCGGTTGCCAACCGGTCGGCGGCGGGTTCAGTGAGCGGGCGCGGAGCCAGTCGGGGATCGATCCCCCCAGTGTGGCTGACCAGCGACAGTTCGGGACGGCGGCGTCAGGGCCCAAGTAGAGCGAGGGGAACGACGGCTACACCGTCAGCTCTCCGGTACGCATGGGAGCCGGTGGTGACGATAACCATGTCGACCACGACCGCTCCGGGTTGTTCGCGGAGCCAGAGCAGGTGTCGGACGTCGCGGTCGTTGACCGTGGCGGAGAGCTTCACCTCAATGCCGAGGATTTCCCGATGGTTGCGCCCAACGATGAAGTCGATCTCATGGCGACCGTTGCGGTCCCGGTAGTGCGTGACCGACGCCTCTGAAGCCTGCGCGAATACCCGGATGCTGAGTGCTGCGAGTGACTCGAACAGCTGCCCGAGGAACGTCCCGTCGTAGGGGAGCAGGTCTGGTCCATGTCCGGCCAGCAGGGTTCGCTCATCGGCGTCGACGAGACGCGCCGCAAGTGCCGGGTCAGCGAGGTTGTGCTTGGGGGAGGCCTTGAGCCGGGACAGATGGTTCGGGCTGGGCGACCAGGCCGGGACTGGATCGAGTACCCAGATTCGTTCGAGGGCGTTGCGATAGCCGATCGTGGTGGTCTTGGCCGGCTTGTCGTCCTCGGCAGGCGTGGCGGCGTCGCGGATCTTGTCGTAGGAAGTTGTTGTTGCGGTCGCTGCGGCGTAGGCGGCGAGCCAGCGTCGCAGTGTGCGTGGGCTGCGGATTCCGACTCCGAGCTCGGGCAGGTCAGTGTCGATGATGCGCTCCAGGTAGCCGTCGACCGCGGCCCGGCGGGCGCGTGGGCTGCGGTGGCGCATGCCGGGGAACCCCCCGGCGACGATCTCGGCGACGTAGTCCTCGAGGCCGACAGCGGTGGTTCCCGCAATGGGGGCGCCCCCGTCGAGCATCTCGGCGAGTGACACGGTCGGGGTCTCCACCCCGCGTTCGGGGAGGCTGAGTGGCCGCATCCTGATCGGCACGATGCGGCCGGCTCCGGAATGTGTTGGGGTCTGGATTGGAGTCGCCGAGCCTGTGAGGATGAATCGACCGGCGGAGCTGTCTGCATCCACCGCTCTGCGCACCAGGTCCCACGATGACGGAAACCGTTGCCACTCGTCGATGACGATCGGCGGGGTGCCGGCGACCAGTCGGTCGGGCTGGGCTTGGATGACCTCGACAACGGTGGGATCGTCCAGACGGACAATGGTTTTTCCCCTGCGTTCGGCGGTGGCGGTCTTGCCGATGCCCTTGGGTCCCTCGAGACTCACGGCCCCGAGATCGGCGAGCAGTTCGTCGAGTTCGTCGTCGATCACACGTTCCCGGTAGCCCGTCATGGGCTGGATTGCCCCTGCCATGACATCGAACGCTACCATACGCACATCCTGAGTGCTCCTATTCGCACACTCTAAGCGCTACCGTCCGCACGAGTGGTTGAGCCGGTGGATCTGCCGCCACACACAGACAGACACATCGGCAGCCGTCCCGGTACCGAGGGCGTCACATTACACATTGACGCAATCTGTTATGTTGTCGTGATGACCACCCCGGCTCGACGCCCCCGGTCGCCCAGGCGACCAGACGTCGCTCCCGCCGAGGCAGCTGACACCCGTGAGCAGATCCTGGCTGCGGCCGTGTCGGCGGCGTCGGTGCACGGGGTGTCCAGGTTGTCGATGACCGATGTGGCCCGCTCCGCCGGGGTGTCACGACCCACGCTGTACCGGTACTTCGCCTCCAAAGAGGACCTGCTGGCCGCTGCCTTGTTGGCCGAGACCACGGTGGTGGTGGCACAGGTGATCGAAGCGGTCGCCCCGATTGACGACCCCCGCCAGGCCATCGAGATGGGTGTGCTCGTCACGCTGAGACTGGCCCGGGCCCATCCGCTGCTGGATCGCATCGTGCGCACCGAACCCGAGTCGCTGGTGCCGGTGCTGGTTGCCGAGGTGGACGCCGCCGGACCCAGCGTGCTGTCGGTGGTGCGCCAGACCGTTGAGGCGTTGCTGGTGGCCAAGGTGCCCGGTCTCGACGCCCCCGGCATCCATCGGCTCGCCGACGTGCTCACCCGTGTGCTCATCAGCTACGTCGTCAATGCCCCCGATGAACCGCCCGAGCTCGTGGCGTCCAGCGTGGCCACGTTTCTCACCGTCGGTGCCCTCACCCCCCAGGAGTCCAGTCCATGACCGAGACCATCCACACCCCGGTACCCAACCGCCAGTGGCGGGATCCCAACCGCTACCGGTGGTGGAACGGTCTGGGCGTCCCGTTGTTGCCGTTTTTCACCTGGGGTGTGGTGGCGGCCACGGGCTGGAACGCCCTGTGGATGATGGGACCGCTGTGGATCTTTTCCTGATGCCGATCCTCGACACCGTGCAGGGAGTCGATCGCACCAACCCACCGGAGTGGGCCACCCCGGCACTCGAGGCCGACCGTCACTACCGCATCATGTTGTACGCGTGCATGCCCCTGCAGCTGGTGTCGTTCGTGTGGGCGTGCTGGTACATCTCCACCCATTCGCTGTCGGCATGGTCGTACGTGGGAATCAGCCTGACCATCGGCCTGGTGGGGGCATCGCCATCAACACCGCCCATGAACTGGGCCACAAGCGGGCCCGCCTCGAGCGTCGGCTGTCCAAGCTGGCGCTGGCCCAGAGCGGGTACGGCCACTTCTACGTGGAGCACAACCGGGGTCATCACGTCATGGTGGCCACCCCGGCCGACCCGGCCAGCTGCCCGGTTCGGGAGTCGTTCTGGGCCTTTGGCCCCGTACCGTGGTGGGCAGCCTGAAGTCGGCGTGGGCCATCGAGGTGGCTGCCCTGGCCCGCAAGGGTCGCCGGTGGTGGTCGCCGCGCAACAACATCCTCAATGCCTGGGCCCTGACCGTGGTGCTGTTCGGGTCCGTGATCGCCATCTTCGGCACGTCGATCATCCCCTTTTTGGCCATCCAGGCGGTGTTCGGGTTCAGCCTGCTGGAAGTGGTCAACTACATCGAGCACTACGGGCTGCTGCGCCAGCAGTTGCCCAACGGGCGCTACGAAAGTGCCAGCCCGAACACAGCTGGAACGCCGACAACATCGCCTCCAACCTGGTGCTCTACAACCTGCAGCGGCATTCGGACCATCACGCCAACCCGCTGCGGCGCTACCAGTCGTTGCGCCATTTCGACGAGGCCCCCAGCTGCCGTCGGGCTACGCCGCCATGATCGGCATGGCTGTGGTGCCGCCACTGTGGCGACGGGTCATGGACCCGCGGGTGTTGGCCCATTACGACGGCGACATCACCCGGGCCAACATTCATCCCCGCAAACGGGACAAGGTGATGGCTCGCTACGGCGCCGGTCCGGTTTCCTAGCTGGCGTCGAAGACGGGTCGCAACGGGGCGTGGGCCAGCCGGGGCAGGACGTGCTCGCCCACCAGTTCGCACTCGTCACGGTGGGGATAGCCCGACAGGATGAAGGCGTCGATGCCAAGGTCGCGGTAGGCGGCCAGCTTGGCCACCACCTGGTCGGGGTCGCCCACGATCGCAGCACCACAGCCTGAACGGGCCCGGCCGATGCCGGTCCACAGGTTGTCTTCCACGTAGCCGTCGTCGTCGGCCAGGTCCCGCAGTTCTCCCTGACGACCCACGCCTGCCGACGTCGAGTCCAGCGACCGCTGCCGGATGGCGTCGCCGTCCACAGGGTCCAGCCTGCTCACCAGTTCGGCGGTTGCGGCCCGGGCCTCGGATTCGAGTGGAACGCACCACGACGTGCACCCGGTACCCGAAGCGCAGGGTGCGACCCACGCCGCTGCGGCCCGCTGGCGCAGGTCGCCGATGATGCCAGCCACCGCCGGCAACACGTCGGGCCACATGAGGTACACGTCGGCACCGGCGGCTGCGGTGTCGCGGGCGGCGTCGGACAATCCACCGAAGTACAGCGGCGGGCAGCGACCGGCCACCGTGGCGATGCGCGGTGGATCCAGGTTGAGGTCGATGAACTCCCCGTGGTGGTCGACGTGGTTGCCGTCGAGCAGGGTGCGCAGCACCTGCATCACCTCGAGGGTGCGCCGGTAACGCGCCGCAGAGTCCAGGGTCTCACCGGGCATCTCCGACGAGATGATGTTCACCGTGAGTCGCCCCCCGAGCATCTGGTCCAGCGTGGCCAGCTGCCGGGCCAGCTGGGGCACCACCAGCTCGCCGCACCGAACTGCCAACAGCAGGTGCATGCGCTCGAGCACGGCGGCCATGCCGGCGGCGAACGCCGTGGAGTCGATGCCCAGTGCATACCCCGACGGCAGCAGCAGGTTGTCGAAGCCCTGCTGTTCGGCGGTGGTGGCGATGGTGCGGCAGTGGTCCCAGCTCGACAGCATTGCGGGGTCGGGCACGCCCAGCCACCGGTAGTCGTCGTCGCACAGCGCCGAGAACCACGACACCTCCACCGGCGGGCGCTCATCGGTCATGGCAGTGGCTCTCCCTGTGCAGCGGCCACGATCCGGTAGGCGTCGGTGCGGTCGAGCGGTACGTGCATCGCTGCAGCAGCGGCAGCCAGCCGGCCGGGATCCTGTGAGCCCACCACCACCACCGGGCGGCACGGGTGGGCCAGCGTGAACGCCAGGGCCACGGTGGTGCGGTCGGTGCGGTGGGTGGCGGCGATGTCGTCGAGGGTGTCGAGAAGGTCGGGCGACACGCCGTGACCGGTGACCAGCCTCCCCCCGGCAAGCGGGCTCCACACCATCACGGCGGTGCGACGGCGCATGGCCACGTCGAAGGTGCCGTCACGAAGCGGGTCGAGGTGGGCGGCGGAGTACTCCACCTGGGTGGTGGCAATCTGCACGCCGCGTTCGGCAAGCGCAGCGGCCAGGGTGTCGTGCTGGGCCGGGGTGTGGTTGGAGATGCCCACCTCGCCAACCTTGCCTTCTGCCCGCAACGCGGCCAGCGTGTCGGCCACGTCGTCGGGATGGGTGAACACGTCGGGGCGATGCACCTGATAGAGGTCGATGTGGTCCACACCCAGACGCCCCAGCGACGCCTCACACGCCTGACGCAGTGCCGCCGGACCCGAGTTGTACGGCACCGGGGGACGATGCCGCCCTTGGTGGCCAGCACGATCCGGTTGCGCACACCCGGCGACTGGCGCAACACGTCACCGAGTCGTTGCTCCACGGTGCCAAAGCCGGTGCCACCCCAGTCCAGCCCGTACACGTCGGCGGTGTCGACGAGGTTCATCCCGGCATCGACGGCAGCGTCGAGGACCTTGCCGGCGTGGGCGGTGTCGGTGTGGGTGAAGCGCCAGCACCCGAAGGCCAGCGGCCCGGTGCGCAGCGCGGCGCCGAGCACACGGTCGGTTGGGTCAATGAGCAGGTCGGCCGACATGGAGATCCCTAGACTAGGGGCGTCCACCACGCCGGGTCGTGGCCGACGACGTCCACCCGTCCGCCCACCTGCCCATCTGTCCGCATGTCCGATTGCCCGACACCCAGGGGAACGCCATGACCACCGATCAGGTGCGGTACGGGATCATCGGTGCCGGGATGATGGGCACCGAGCACCTGTGGAACCTGCAGGCGGTGCCCGGCGCTGTGGTCACTGCCGCCGCCGACCCTGTCGCCGCACAGCGCGAGTGGATCGTGGCTGCCGCTGGCGACGACGGCGCTGGAATCACCACCTTTGCCGACCACCGCGACCTGCTGGCGTCGGGCCTGGTGGACGTGGTGGTGGTGGCCAGTCCCAACCACACCCACCGTGCCGTGCTGGCCGACGTGTTCGACCATCGGAGCATGCACGTGCTGGTGGAGAAGCCGCTGTGCACCACCGTGGACGACTGCGCCTGGGTGGCCGAGCGGGCCCGCAGCCACAACGGCATCGTGTGGGTGGGTCTGGAATACCGCTACATGCCCCCGGTGGCCCGGTTGGCCGCCACCGCGGCGTCGGGCACGTTGGGCACCGTGCGCATGGTGGCCATCCGTGAGCACCGCTTCCCGTTTTTGGTCAAGGTGGGCGACTGGAACCGCTTCAACGCCAACTCCGGCGGCACCCTGGTGGAAAAGTGCTGCCATTTCTTCGACCTCATGAACCTGCTCACCGGCGACGCAGCCCGTGCGGGTGATGGCATCAGGGGGTCAGGCCGTCAACCACCTCGACGAGTCCTACGACGGTCGAACACCCGACATCGACGACCACGCCCTGGTGATCGTGGAGTACGCCGGGGGGGCGAGGGCATCGCTGGACCTGTGCATGTTCGCCGAGGCGTCGCAGCACCAGGAGGAGATCAGCGTGGTGGGCGACCTGGGCAAGGCCGAGGCGTTTTTGCCGTCGTCGGAGTTCCGCGTTGGGCTGCGCGCCGATGGCCGGGCCGGGGTGACCAGCGAAGTGGTCACCGACGACCGGGTGGCGTACGAAGGATTTCATCACGGTTCGAGCTACCTCGAGCACCTCGACCTGCTGGCGGCGGTGCGTGGTGGCGGCACCGCCGGGGTGGATGTGGCCGACGGACTGCTGTCGGTGGCCATGGGGGTGGCCGCCCACCGGTCCATTGACGAAGGCCGGGTGGTGGACCTCGACGAGGTGCTCGGCCGCTGAGCGGTACCTGTGAACGGGTTCATCCACAGATCAGGTGGCGTCTGATTCACCCTTGTCGTGTTGGGTGGTCATGGGGTCGTCCACTCCTCGCTGCGCTCCCATAGCCACGCCCCCAGGTCGGCGGTGGCCACGTCGCTGGGGTCCTTGGCGGCGCAATCGGCGTAGTACCCGCCGCTCATGCCATCGAGGTCTGCCGACGTGGCACACCACAGTGAGGTGCGGGCCCCGTCGGTGGTGGACGCCATGCGCGCCGTCATGAGGGGCCGCACCGGCCACGGCACCCGCCGCCAGATGTCCGATGCGATAACCCCGGGATCCAGGGCGTGCACGGCGAGCTGGTCGGCGGGGACACGCCGGGCCAGTTCCTGGGTGAACAGCACGTTGGCCAGCTTGGATCGGGCGTACTCGGGCATGCCGGTGATGCTGCGGGTGGCACGGCGCAGCCGGTCCTCGGGAAGCCCCTTGGCGGAGTAGTGCGAATCCGACGACACCATCACGACCCGCGGTGGACCAGCGTCGGTCGCAGCGCCCGGGGTGCCTTGGCCCACGAGCAGATCCAGCAACCCGGTCACCAGCGCAAAGTGCCCGAGGTGGTTGGTGCCAAACGCCAGCTCAAAGCCCTGGGCGGTCTGGCCGCGCTGTCCGGCCAGGCCGGCATTGGCCACCAGCACGTCGAGGGTGTCGACGCGATTGTGGACTTCGGTGACTGCCCGGCGCACCGAATCCAGGTCGGCCAGGTCCAGTTCGAGGTGTTCGAGTTGGTCGTTGCCGGTGGTGGCGGTGATGTCGGCCATCACCGGCGCGGTGCGCTGCGCCGAACGACACGCCAGGATCACCCGTGCCCCGCGGCTGGCCAGATCGGCGGCGGTCGCCCGGCCGATCCCGGTGTTGGCCCCGGTCACCATGAAGGTCTTGCCGTCGAGTTCAGCGGTGGGTTGCACAGTCCACGACGCTACCTGCGGGCGCTACCAGCAGGTAACGCTTGCCGATGCCTGCGACGGTGTCCCGCTCAGCAGACCCTGGTCTCGGGTCGTGACGCTCCCGGCAGGGTGGGGGCCAAAGGTGGGCGCTGGTCGAGTTCTTTGAGGGCGGCCACGGTGTCGGTCATCAGGGCATCCATGAGGTCGTCGTTGAACCCCTCGCGCACCACCACGCGCACCACGGTGGTGGTGTCCACGTTGGGCGGCAGGGTGTACGCCGGGACGATCCAGCCGCGCTGGCGCAGCACACCGACCAGATCGTGGGCGGTGAACCGGCTTTCGTCGATGAGTCGTGCGGTCACCACCGGCAGCGCACCAGATGTACTGACCACTTCGAACCGGTCATGGTTGTGCATCCAGGTCGAGAGCTTTTCTGACACGTCGAGCATGTTGGCCACCACGCCCTGGTACCCCTGGCGACCCATGCGAATGAGGTTGTAGTACTGCCCCACCACCTGGGCGGCACCCTTGGAGAAGTTGAGGCTGAAGGTGATCTGGTCGTTGCCCAGGTAGTTGTCATGGAACAACAACTCGTCGGGCAGGTAGTCGGCGTTGCGCCACACCGCCCACCCCACCCCTGCGTACACCAGGCCGTACTTGTGGCCCGAGGTGTTGATGCTGCGCACCCGCGGCACCCGGAAATCCCACGCCAGGTCGGGGTAGGCGAACGGCGCCACGAATCCCCCGCTGGCGGCGTCGACATGAATGCCCACGTCCAGCCCGGTGCGCTCGGCCAGTGCGTCGAGGGCGGCCGACAGACCGGCCACGTCGTCGAATGCCCCGGTGAAGGTGTTTCCCATCACGGCGGCCACCCCGATGGTGTTCTCATCCACCATGGCCACCGCCGCGTCGATGTCGAGGCCGATGTTGCCAGCCGACACCGGGACCCAGCGGGGCTCGATCTCAAAGTAGCGGCAGAGCTTCTCCCAGCACACGTGGACGTGGCGACCCAGCACGATGTTGGGCGAGTCGGTAGGGAGGCCGGCCGCAGTCCGTCGGTGCTGCCAGGTGCGCTTGAGGGCCATGCCGGCCAGCAGGATGGCCTCGGATGAGCCCACCGTGGACGTGCCCACGGCCTCGCCCGGGGCTGCCCCGGCACCGAACAGGTTGGCGATCATGTTCACGCACCGGTGCTCGATCTCGGCGGTGCGCGGGTACTCCTCGGCATCGATGAAGTTCTTGGATGCCGTGAGCTCGAACAGGCTGTCGGCCTCGGGTTCCATCCAGGTGGTGACAAACGATGCCAGGTTGAGCACCGGGATGCCGTCGAGCTGCAGCTCGTCGCGGATCAGCTGGCTGGCCGCACCCGGAGGCATCTCACCTTCGGGAATCTCCCAGCGCGGGATGGGCTCGCGCATCTGCCGTCTGGAGAACATTGGGGCGAGAAGGTCATCGGAATCGCCGGTGAGGGGGGTGTGACGGTGCAGCATTGGTGCTCCTGGCAGGTCGCGGTTGTGTCGCGACCCTACCGCCGGGCCTTGGCAGGTGTGGATCGATGACGTTGGCGGCGCAGCCAGCCGATGTCGACGGCCTGGGCGCACATGGGGATACCTGCCGCCGCCAGCGGGGGACTCATCGCCGCGCACCACCGGGCCCAAAGCGTGCAGACGCCTTTACGAGATGCCGCTGCACAACCACTTCTGACCTGCAGCGGAGGCACCTTGTTGCGAGGGGCTCCACAGTTGCGGGGTGGGGTGCTCCACAGAAGTCCCGATCGCTGCTGGATCCTGTGACGGTGGCGTCCGTCCTGATCCGAGGCGTGGAAAGGCGCAAACCTGACTAACGATCCGATTAGTTGTCATTGGTGCCAACAATCAGTATCGTTTACTGGGTGCGCAGCGAAGCCCAGATCATCGAAGTCTTCCACCTCCTGTTTCTGCGGGTACTGGCCAGCGGCCGACCGGATTGGTTCACCCTGAAGGGCGGGGCGAACCTTCGGTACTTCTTCGCCAGTCCCCGGTACTCGAATGACATCGACCTCGACTTCGCCGGACGGAAGGGATGGCAGGTTGCCGAGAAGGTCGGGTCGGTCCTCGACGGCGGTCGGGCGCTGGCGACACTCGCCCAGTCGGTGGGTATCGGGATCGTGGAAGTCACTGCCCCCAAGCAGACCGACACGACGCTCCGGTGGAAGGTCGGACTTGCCGACCCCGACCATCACCACCCCATTCGCACCAAGGTCGAGTTCTCAGGCCGGCCAGGGGACAGCGACGACGTGGGGTTCGATGTTGTTCCTGACCGCATCGTCGGTCCCTACGGTCTGCAGTCACCGACCGTTCGTCATTACCGCGCCGGAGCCGCAATCGACCAGAAGATCGCTGCGCTGGCCCTCCGTAGTGAGACGAAGGCACGGGACATCTTCGATCTGGAGTTGCTGTTCCGGCAGCGCAGGGCCGCTGGGCTCGGTGTAGGCGGCATCGACGTGACGCACGCCCGTGATGCAGCTGGGAGGGCCCTTGACATCCCGTTCCCGAACTTCATGACCGAGGTAGCTCCGTTCCTTGACCCCGACATCGCCGCGCTCTACGACGCAGCGGCCTGGAACGCCATGTGTCTCGACGTCGCCAGTCGTCTCGATGAGGTCGCCGCCACCGGGCAGTCAGGAGGCGCACCGTGAGCACGATCGACCGTTACGCGCGCCTGAGGGCGCTGGGTCGGCCGGTCGTGACGACCGGTGAAGCGGCCGCAACATGGTCTTCGTCGTTGGCGACCGCCGCTCGTAGCCTCACTCGCCTCGCCGATGCAGGACTCGTGACGAAGATCTGCCACGGGGTGTGGCAGGTGGGCCAGGATGCGCCCGATCCCCTCTGCGTCCTACCCGTGTTGACCAATCCCTACCCGAGCTACATCTCAGGATGGAGTGTCCTTGCCCGCAGCGGCATGATCGAGCAAATCCCCCGCAGCGTTTTCGCGGTATCACTCGACCGCGCACGCACCGTCGAGACAAGCTTTGATCGCTACGAGATTCACCACATCCACCCGGACCTCTACGGCGGCTTCGCTGGTGCGTCCGGGCTGTGTTCCGGTGTAGCCACACCGGAGAAGGCTCTCTTCGACACCGTCTACCTCTTCGGAGCCCGTCATGGTCGCGCCAGCCTGCCTGAGATCGAACTCCCGGAGGGGTTCGACATGAGCCTCCTGCAGTACTGGGTTGAGCGGATTCCGTCTTCCCGATTGCGGTCGATGACGTCAGCCAATCTTGAGCGTCTCTTGGGGGCAGCCGTGCTGCAGGCGTCGGCGTAGGAGGACGCCTGCCAGTCCTACAGCCGCCGCCTCAACTCCGAGACCTCCAACTCGGTGCTTCGCAGCGGCCTGGCCCGCATGGTCCGGGTCGGTGACCCGGACTTCGGCCTGCCCGGGCACAGCACCCCGTCACGATCAGAGCCGCCAGCACTGAGCTGGCGGCTCTTTGCCGTTGCGGAAGATCCCGAATCGACCGATTTCGTCGACGGAAGCCTCGAGACTTTTTGGTTGTGCACCAAAACCGGCCCAAAGCGTACAGACGCTACAAGTGGAGCGGGCGACGGGAATCGAACCCGCATATTCAGCTTGGGAAGCTGATGTTCTGCCATTGAACTACGCCCGCGGAACGCCTGTGACCCTACCCCCTTGGGCATGTTGCCGGCACATGCCAACGCCGGTTGCCCGCCCGACGCCAACGTGCTCCCACAGCCTGCGGCGGCGAACTAGCCTCGGCCAGCGTGATCCTGTCTGACCGCACCATCCGTGAAGAGGTCGCCGCCGGCCGCATCGTCATCGAGCCGTTCAACGACGCCTGCGTCCAGCCCAGTTCGGTGGACCTTCACATTGATCGCTCGTTCCGGGTGTTCCGCAATCACACCATGGGCCTCATCGATGTGAAAAAGAACCTCGAGGACCTCACCGAACTCATTGAGGTCGACGACGACGACCACCCGTTCATCCTGCACCCCGGTGAGTTCGTGCTTGGGTCCACTGCCGAGCGGGTGGCGGTGCCCGACGACCTGGTCGCTCGCCTGGAGGGCAAGAGTTCACTCGGCCGCCTGGGCCTGCTGATCCATTCCACCGCCGGCTTCGTGGACGCCGGCTGGGACGGCCAGCTCACTTTGGAGTTGAGCAACGTGGCCAGCCTGCCCATCACGCTGTACCCCGGCATGAAGATCGGCCAGATCAGCTTCATCCGCATGACCACCCCGGCCGACAACCCCTACGGCTCCAAAGAGGTCGGGTCGAAGTACCAGAACCAAAAGGGCCCGCGGCCCAGCCGGTACTGGGAGAACTTCAGCTGATCACTGGCTGAGCATGGCCGCGGCCCTGCGTTGGCGGCCCTGCAGTTGGCGGCCCTGCGTGACGCAGCTCAGGCCATGCCGGTATCGACCGCCCGCAGTGCGTTGGCGTCGCCTTCTTCGAGGGCCTCGAGCATGTGCAGGGCGATGTCACCGACACGCACCTGGTCTTCTTCCACGCCCTCGCCCTTCACACCATCGTCGATCATGATGTAGCAGAACGGGCATGCGGTGGCGATGCGGGTGGCGCCGGTGGCCAGCAGTTCCTGCGAGCGCTCCACGTTCACCTGTTTGCCGGTGGATTCCTCCATCCACATGCGGGCACCGCCAGCACCACAGCACATGCCGGTGGTGCCGTTGCGCCCGGCTTCCACGATCTCCACGCCACCGAGCGAACCGATGAGCTTGCGGGGGGCGAGGTACACGTCGTTGTGGCGACCGAGGTAGCACGAGTCGTGGTAGACAACCCGCTCTTCGAGGCGGGCCTGGCTCATGTCGAGCTGGCCCGAATCCACCAGGAACTCCAGCAACTGGGTGTGGTGCACCACCTCGTAGTTGCCACCGAGCTGGGGGTACTCGTTGAGCAGGGTGTTGAAGCAATGGGGGCACTGGGTGATGATCTTGCGCACCCCCATGCCGTTCATGGTCTCGATGTTCTGCATGGCCAGCATCTGGAAGATGTACTCGTTGCCCGAGCGGCGGGCGGAGTCGCCGGTGCACATCTCCGACGACCCCAGCACGGCGAAGTCCACGCCAGCGCGGGTGAGCAGCTTGGCCATGGCCTGGGTGACCTTTTTGTTCTTGTCGTCAAACGACCCGGCACAGCCCACCCAGTACAGGTACTCGTGGTCCAGCGCTGAGCTGCCGTCCACGATGGGCACGTCCACGTCGAGCTTGTCGGCCCAGTCGGCCCGTTCGCCCTGGTTCATGCCCCACGGATTGCCCTGGTTTTCCATGGCCCGGTAGGCGTTGCCCAGCTCGGTGGGGAAGTCCGACTCCATGAGCGACAGGTAACGGCGCATGTCGAGGATCTTGTCCATGATCTCGATGTTCACCGGGCAGATCTCGTCGCAGGCCTTGCAGGTGGTGCAGGCCCACACCTCAGCCGAGCTGATGCGCTCGAACAGCGAGCCCGCCGACACGGTGATCTCACCGTCCACGCTGAGTGGGGGTGACACCTTGGGGTCGCCGGTGGCGGCCATGACCTCGCCGCTTTTGAGCACGATCTCGCGGGGTCCAGCGGCTTGCCGGTGGCATGGGCCGGGCACACCGAGGTGCAACGTCCACACATGGTGCACGAGTCGAGATCCAGCAACTGCTTCCAGGTGAAGTCCTCGATGGTGGCCACACCGAAGCTCTCGAGTTCGGTCTCCATCAGGTTGGGCATGGGCTTCATGGCGCCCTTGGGACGCTCACGGTCACTCAGCCACATGTTGAGCGGTGAGGTGAACATGTGGCGCAGCATGGTGACCGGGATGATGGCCAACAGCACCACGAACCCAATCACGTGGGCCACCCACCAGATCTGCTGCCAGCCGGCCACGTTGGCGTTGTTTTCCACCAGCAGGGCGATGGGGTAACCCACGAACGACCACTTCTCGAAACTGGGCATGCCCGAGTTGGCGATCCGGTAGGCCTCGGCCATGAATCCCGAAACGCCCAGAAAGCCGATGACCAGCAGGCCGAGCAGGTGCTCGGGCTTGGACTTGATGCGGATGCGGTACGGGCGCTGCACGTAACGGCGCACCAGGGCCCACGCCACGCCAATCACCAGGGCCAGCCCGGCGGCGTCGGCCACGAACGAGTACCCCTGATATACGCCACCTTCGAGGAACTGGAAGTTCTTGGGCAGCTGGTGGTTGATCTCCAGGATGGTGGTGACGGCCAGCAGGATGAGGAAGCTGAAGTAGATGAGCGAATGCATGAGGCCGGCGGCGGATCACGCAGCAGGGTCTTCATCCACACGCCGGCACGGAAGCTCTTGGCCCGCTTCTTCGCCGTTCGGGTGTTGAGGGCCCGGTTGTCGGGGCGGCCGCGCTCCCAGTTCTTCACCCGCTGGCTGAACAGCACGGCGCCGTACACCAGCACCACGGGGATCACGATGTAAAAGGCGGCCTTGAGTGGCCCGGGGATACCCCCGAACACCTCACGGGTGACGGCGTTCTCATCAGGGGACTGGGAAAAAATCCACGACGCCACACCGGACACGGCGGTCACCGCACCGACGGCTACACCGATGATGATGACCAGCTGGGAGGCCTTGAGCCGCTTGCGGGCCGGCGCGGACGTGGTGTCGGAATCTGCAGTTGAGGTGCTCATAACACCGCAGAAACTACCCGCCCACGATCGTGGGCGCTGCATTGGGGGGACAAGGTTGCGATGCCTCACCCCGAGGGGTTCACCCCCAACCGGGCCGGGCACGCCGGGGTGGCTGCCGGGTCACCAGCTCACGAGGTGAGGCGTGAGTCCAGTTCGCGGAGTCTGGCGGCCAGATTTTGCAGCAGTTTGCGGGTCATGGTGGGGGCGTCGTCAAGCAACGCGGTGAAGGCCTGCGACGAGATCACGAGCAGGGTCATGGGTTCGAGTGCCACCACGCTTGCGGTGCGGGGCTGATGGTCCAAAAGCGCCATCTCCCCCACGCATTCGCCCGGGCCAACCACAGCCACCTTCACGCCATCACGCAGCACCTCGGCAGTTCCCGACACGATCACGAACGCTTCGCGGGCCAGCTTGTCCTGCTCGATGATGGTGGTGCCCTCGGCGACCTCCACCTCGTCGGCGGCCTTGGCTACGCGCTGCAACTCACGCTGCGAGCACGAGCTCAGCAGGGGGATGTTGGCCAGATGCGTCAGATACGTCTTGGAAGCCATGACGTCAGCTTACGGTTGCGTGACCGGTGTTGCCCCGCGTGCGGGGTGTTCGGTCGATTTCACGAGTGCGAAACCAGCATGAAACACCGGCTTCCTACCTTCGGGGCCGTGGCAACGCTTCCGGAATCAGACATCGACGTGGAGTTGGTGGAGTGGCCCCAGGGAGATCAGCGTCGCAGCCAACTGGCAGCGATCGGGTTCCCCCGGTTGCTCCTGGTCGCCCCGGGGGCGACGGCCCCAACCTGCGACGACGTGCTCGAGGACTGGGTGCGTCTGCCGGCACAAGACGACGAGATGGCCAGCCGACTGGCCACCTTGCGTAGCCGGGCCCGCACATCTCCCGCTCGGATGCCACGCATCGACGACGACGGCGTGGTGCGGTTCGGCGGGGGGTGGGTGGCGCTGCCCCCGGTGGAAGCCCGCATCATGACGGCTCTGGTCGCTCGCTTTGGCGCCGTGGTGCGACGTGCCCATCTGGCCGAGGCGGGTTGGCCCAACGGCGCCCCGGGACGCAACGCCCTCGACGTTCACGTGTTGCGGCTGCGGCGTCGCATCGACTCGGTTGGTCTGTCGATCCGAACCATCCGGTCCCGCGGGTACCTGCTGGATTTGTCGACCGTCCCTGCGCCCCACTCCCCGGGGCGTGAAACACAGCCGACACAGACCGGACCGCAACACGTAACGCCACGCAAACGACCGGGAAACGACCTCCCCTTATGGTCACGTTTCATTCAGAAAACCAGTGGTCCCGAAGGTCTCAACGGTGCGACCAACGGCGTGGCATCCGCCCGACCGACATCAACAGACATACCAATTAGGAGGAAGCATGCGTTGGAAACTGCTCACGGGGGGAGGTCTTGCGACGACAGCCATGTTGCTGGCCGCCTCTCCCGTCCTCGCCCAGGACGGCGACGTTGTGGTCGAGGAGGTGGACTTGTACGTCCGCTTCGGTGGCACCGCCGCCGACATCGCCCAGACGGTGATCCTGGACAACATCTTCATCTTCATCGCCGGTGTGCTGGTGTTCTTCATGCAGGCAGGGTTCGCCCTGCTGGCGTCAGGACTCACCCGGGCCAAGAACTCGTCCAACATGATGATGAAGAGCCTCATGGACGCCGCCCTGGGCGTTCTGGTGTTCGCTCTCGTCGGTTGGGGTCTTGCGTACCCCGGCGGTGACGGTGGTGCGTGGTTCGGCTTCGCCGGCTGGGGAATCCCTGGCCTGATGGACGGCCTGCCCGACCTTGCCGGTGCCACCGAGGACGGGTTCTACCCGTTGAGCGTGTCGTCGGACTTCTTCTTCCAGGCTGCCTTCGCCGCAACGGCGGCCACCATTGTGGCTGGGGCGGTTGCTGAGCGGACCAAGTTCGTGGCCTACCTGGCCTACACCGTGGTCATCACCGGCTTCATCTACCCGGTGGTGGTGAGCTGGCAGTGGGGCGGCGGCTGGCTGGCCGAGCGTGGCTTCGTTGACTTCGCCGGCTCGGGCCTGGTGCACCTCACCGGTGGCATTGCCGCCCTCGTGGGTGCAGCCCTGATCGGTCCCCGCATCGGCAAGTTCGGCGCTGACGGCAAGCCCCGGGCCATTCCCGGTCACTCCATCCCGCTGGCCATGACAGGTGTGTTCATCCTGTTCATCGGCTTCTTCGGCTTCAACCCGGGCTCGGCGTTGCAGGCAGACATGTCGGTGCCGGTCATCGCCGTGCTGACCTTGTTCGCCGCCTGTGCCGGTGCGCTGGGCGCCCTGGTCAGCTCCTGGGCCCTGCTCAAGAAGCCCGACACGTCGATGGCTGGCAACGGCCTGCTGGCCGGTCTGGTGGCGATCTGTGCCGGCGTGGGCAGCATGGACGTCGTGCCTGCGATCATCACCGGCTTCGTGGCCGGCCTGATCGTGGTTCCCGCCGTCCTTCTCATCGAGCGGGTGCTCAAGGTTGACGATCCGGTCGGTGCCGTGTCGGTGCATGCGGTGTCGGGCCTCGTTGGCCTCATCGCCGTGGGCATCTTCGTGGACGAGGCCTCGATCGGCACGCAGCTGCTCGGTGCCGGAGCCATCATCGTGTTCGTGGGTATCACCTCGGGCATCCTGTTTGGCATCCTCAAGGCAGTTGGCATCCTGCGGGTGAGCGCAGAACAGGAGATCGAAGGCCTGGACGTGTCGGAGCACGGCGCACCCGGGTACGGTCCCGACATGCTGACTCCTGCGGCAGCAACGGCCTGATGACGGTCGCGAAACAAACGAACCCAAAGGAGCAGACATGCAGCTGATAACGGCAGTGATCAAGCCGCATCAACTTGATGCGGTGAAAGAAGGCCTCAAGAGCATTGGTGTCGCTGGCATCACGATCAGTGAGGTGAAGGGCTTCGGCCGCCAGGGAGGTCACACAGAGACCTACCGGGGTGCCGAGTACGCGGTGGAGTTCATTCCCAAGGTGAAGGTCGAAGTTCTGGCCGCTCCTGAGGACACCACCAAGGTGACCGACGCCATCACGGCGGCGGCCGCCACCGGCAAGATCGGTGACGGCAAGATCTGGGTGACTCCGGTCTCCGAGGTCATCCGGATCCGTACCGGCGAAAGCGGTACCGACGCCATCTAGGTGACAGGCAATGTCAGTGGTGAGGGGTGCGGTGCCTTCGGGTGCCGCACCCCTTGCGGTCTAGGGGCCGGGTATCCCTAGTGCGTTGTGCCCTGGGCGGCCACGGCGGCCGCGGCGGCGGCGATGGCAGCGGGGTCACCAAGGCACCGCTCAAGCGGATGGCGCGATTCGGTGGGACGGAGGTCGTCACCGAGCTCGTACACGATGGGAACCCCGGTGGGCAGGTTGAGCTTCGGTGATGTCGGCGTCGGAAATGCCATCGAGCACCTTGACCACGGCGCGCAGGCTGTTGCCGTGGGCGGCCACCAGCAGGGTGCGTCCCCGGCGCAGCTCGGTGACGGCGTCGTCTTCGAACCACGGCCAGGTGCGCCGCACCACGTCGGCCAGGCATTCCGAGGTGGGGATCACGGCCGGGTCCAGCCCGGCGTAGCGGGGGTCGTCGCCGGGGTTGAAGGCGTTGTCGGCGCTGATGGGTGGCGGTGGCACGTCGTAGGCCCGTCGCCACACCTTCACCTGGGCGTCGCCGTGTCGGGCGGCGGTCTCGGCCTTGTCGAGGCCAGTGAGATCCCCGTAGTGACGCTCGTTGAGGCGCCAGGTGCGATGTACCGGTATCCACAGCCGGCCCATGGACTCGAGTGCCAGGTTGGCCGAACGGATGGCCCGCGTCTGCAGCGACGTGTGCAGCACGTCGGGCAGGATCCCGGCCTCGGCCATCAACACGCCGGCGGTGCGGGCCTCGTGCTCTCCGGCGGCGGTGAGATCGGAATCCCACCATCCCGTGAAGCGGTTCTCGAGGTTCCACTGGCTTTGGCCGTGGCGGAGAAGTACGAGGTGAGTCGCCATGCACGGACGATACATCGCCGGCCGTGGACACACCGCCGGAAATTCCTGGTGTTCAAAGTTGGTAATGACACACTCAACTTATATGATTACGAAATACGCAAGTCCTGAACACCCGCTGGAATACTGGCGACAACAAGGGTGTTCCCCCGTCTCATCACAGGATTTCCCGGCATTGTCGGGGGTTCTGTCGCCACGGCAGCACCTGCTGCCCGCCCGGAACATGCACAGCAAGTACCTGAACATTCAGCAGTAACGAGAGGAACACACATGCCAAAGGCTGTCGGAATCGATCTAGGAACCACGAACTCTGTCGTTGCGGTGCTCGAGGGTGGTGACCCGGTGGTCATCCCCAACGCCGAGGGAGCCCGCACCACCCCGTCGGTGGTGGCGTTTGCCAAAAATGGCGAGGTGCTCGTCGGCGAGGTTGCCAAGCGTCAGGCCATCACCAACCCCGACCGCACGTTCCGGTCGGTGAAGCGCTTCATGGGCCGCACTGACTGGTCCGAGGACATCGACGGCAAGAAGTACACGCCGCAGGAAATCGCCGCCCGGGTGCTCATGAAGCTCAAGCGAGACGCCGAGAGCTACCTCGGTGAGCCCGTGACCCAGGCCGTGATCACCGTGCCGGCCTACTTCGACGACGCCCAGCGCACCGCCACCAAGGAAGCCGGCCAGATCGCCGGGCTGGAGGTGTTGCGGATCATCAACGAGCCCACCGCAGCCGCTTTGGCCTACGGCCTGGAGCAAAAGGGTACCGACCAGACGATTCTGGTGTTCGACCTTGGCGGTGGCACGTTCGACGTGTCGGTGCTCGAGATCGGCGACGGCGTGTTCGAGGTGAAGTGCACCCACGGCGACACCGAACTCGGTGGCGACGACTGGGATCAGCGCGTCATCGACTGGCTGGTGGCCAGCTTCAAGTCGGCCCACGGCGTGGACCTGTCCAAAGACAACATGGCCATGCAGCGACTCAAGGAGTCGGCGGAGAAGGCCAAGATCGAGCTGTCGCAGGTGGCTGAGACGCAGATCAACCTGCCGTTCATCACTGCCACCCAGGATGGGCCCCTGCACCTCGACGAAAAGCTCACCCGGTCAAAGTTCGAGGAACTCACCAGCGACCTGCTGGCCCGTTGCAAGGGTCCGTTCGAGCAGGCGATCGCCGACGCCGGCTTGTCCAAGGGCGACATCAATCACGTGGTGCTGGTGGGTGGTTCCACCCGCATGCCGGCGGTCATGGACCTGGTCAAGGGCATGACCGGTGGTGACCCCCACAAGGGCGTGAACCCCGATGAGGTGGTGGCCGTGGGCGCGGCGGTGCAGGCCGGTGTGCTCAAGGGCGAGGTGAAAGACGTGCTGCTGCTCGACGTCACCCCGCTGTCGCTGGGCATCGAGACCAAAGGTGGCGTGATGACCAAGCTCATCGAACGCAACACCACCATCCCCACCCGACGCACCGAGGTGTTCACCACCGCCGAGGACAGCCAGCCGTCGGTGGAGATCCACGTGATCCAGGGCGAGCGGGAAATGGCGCAGTACAACAAGACCCTGGGCAAGTTCCAGCTTGTGGACCTGCCGCCCGCCCCCCGTGGTGTGCCGCAGATCGAGGTCACCTTCGACATCGACGCCAACGGCATCGTGCATGTGTCGGCCAAGGACCGGGCCACCAACAAGGAACAGTCCATGACCATCACCGGTCAGTCGTCACTGGACAAAGACGCCATCGACCAGATGGTGCGTGACGCCGAGGCCCATGCGGCTGAGGACTCCCGCCGCAAGGAGGAGGCCGAGATCCGCAACAAGGCCGACTCGCTGGTGTACCAGACCGACAAGTTGCTGGCCGACCAGGGCGACAAGCTGTCGCCCGAGGATCGCAGCAACGTGGAAGGCCGGTTGGCCGAACTGAAAACGGCGCTGGCCGGCAGTGACGTGGACACCATCCGCACCGCCACCGAAGCCCTCATGACCGCCAGCCAGGAGTTCAGCCAGAAGCTGTACGAGCAGGCGGCGGCGTCGGAGGCGGCAAGTGGCGGTGGCGACTCGGCCGGGCTTCGGCTCCCAACGACGACGAGGTCGTTGACGCCGAGATCGTCGATGACGAGGAGAGCTGACGTGAGTGACCCCAATGGTTCCGACGTCCCCGGCGGCCACGATGCCGCCGGGGACGTTGACGAGGGCCTTGACCCCACCGCCGCTGCCCCCGAGGCGTCCGCTGAGGACGAAACGGAGGTGTCGGCCGACGACGTGCTGATGCTTGTCATCGCCGAGCGCGACGAGTACCTCGACGCCCTCATGCGGCTCAAGGCCGAGTTCGACAACTTCCGCAAGCGCGTGGCCCGTGACCGCGAGGCGCTCACCGCCCAGGTGTCGGCCCGGCTGGTGGGAGAACTGCTCAACGTCCTCGACTCCTGTGAGGCGGCCATGGCCCAGGGTGCAACCGACGTTGAGCCCATCGCCCGGTCGCTGCTTGACCTGCTGGCCAAGGAGGGTCTCGAGGTTATGGCGGCCACCGACGTGGCCTTCGACCCCCACCTGCACGAAGCCGTGGTGCATGAGCCCGGCGACGACGACGGCGAGACGGTTGTGGCCGAGACGCTGCGCACCGGCTACATCTGGCAGGGAACCGTGCTGCGTCCGGCCATGGTCCGCGTGCGTGGCTGAGCCGTCGTGGATCTCGGGGAGCTGACCGGTCGTGACTGCCCAGCGTGAATGGTTCGAAAAGGACTACTACAAGGTCCTCTGGGGTGTCACCGGACGTCTCGACCAAGGACCTGACCAAGGCCTACCGCAAGCTGGCCCGTCAGCTGCATCCCGACGCCAACCCCGATGACCCCACCGCCGAGGAGCGGTTCAAGGAGGTCTCAGGCGCGTACGACGTGCTGGGTGACGAGGCCAAGCGCACCGAGTACGACGAGGTGCGCAGGCTCGGTCCCATGGGTGGTTTCGGGGGGCCGGGCGGTGCCGGTGGTCCTGGCGGCTTCGGTGGTGCCGGGGCCAACTTCAATGCCGAGGACCTCGGGGGATTGTTCGGCAATCTGTTCGGCGGCGGTCGGCGAGGCGGTGGTGCCCCCCAGGGCTCTGGGCCCCGTCGCGGCAATGACCTTGAGGCCGAGCTGACCCTTGGGTTCACCGACGCCATTTCCGGGCTCACCACCACCATCCAGCTCACGTCCGACGTGGCGTGTCCGGTGTGTGGCGGGAGCGGGTCGCGTCCAGGGTCAACCCCCCAGATGTGCGCCCAGTGCGGTGGCCGCGGGGTCAACGAGGACAACCAGGGGTTCTTTTCGTTCTCGTCACCGTGTGTGGCTTGTGGCGGACGGGGTTCGATGGTCACCGACCCCTGCACCCAGTGCTCGGGGTCGGGCGCGGTGCGTCGCAGTCGTGACGTGAAGGTGCGCATTCCTGCCGGCGTGGACGAAGGCCAGCGCATCCGGCTGAAAGGACGCGGTGGCCCGGGCAGAAACGGCGGTCCCGCCGGAGACCTGTTCGTGGTGGTGCACGTGAGCCCCGACCGCCTGTTCGGTCGTCGGGGCCGTGACATCACGCTGGTGGTGCCGGTGACCTTCGCCGAAGCGGCACTGGGCACCAAGGTGAAGGTGCCCACGGTGATGGGTGACCCGGTCAGCATCCGGATTCCTCCGGGCACACCGTCGGGCAAGGTGTTGCGGGTCAAGGGCCGTGGGGTCGAGACCCGCAAGGGCACCGGCGACCTGCTGGTCACCGTGGAGGTGCAGATTCCCAGTGAACTCACCGACGCCCAGCGCACCGCCGTCGAGGCCCTGGCGGCGGCCACCGACTCGTCGCTCCGGGCCCATCTGGGGATGGAGTCATGACCGGGGTCCAGGGTGTGCAGAGCGCCGGAGGCAACGAGCGCCCGGGTGCGGTGTACGTCATTTCGGTGGCCGCCGAGATCGCCGGCGTGCACCCTCAGACCCTGCGGATCTACGAGCGCAAGGGCCTGCTGGAGCCGGCCCGCACCCGCGGTGGCAGTCGCCGCTACAGCGAGCACGACCTGCAGCTCCTCGGTCGCATCGCCGAACTCACCGAACAGGGACTGAATCTGGCTGGCGTGAAGCGGGTGCTGGCGCTGGAGGCCGAGGTGGAGCGGCTCACCGCCGAACTGGATCGGGTCAGCCGTGAGGCCGACACCGCCGTGCGCGACGCCCATCGTGAGCACCGCCGGGACCTGGTGCCGTTGCGCCAGACGCTGGTGCGGTTCGGCCACGGACTGCGCTGACTGCGCGCCCGGAATCAGGCGCCTGAATCAGACGCCCGAATCAGGCGCCCGAATCAAACGTCTGTGCGGCTGGAGCTGACCCCGCAGACCTCGCTGCGGTTGAGGCAAAGCTGGGTGAGCTTGGCCAACTCGTCGTGACGCCAGCCGTTCATGACGTCGCCGTGGCCGGTGATCATGGGACCTGACGCCAGACGCAGGTTCGATGGATCGCTGTCGAACGGGTACCGCACCGCCAGGATCAGCTGCACCATCGGGACCGGTTGGGCGTCCGGGCACTGGCCACCGGTGCTGTAGGCGGTGTGGTCGCGGTGGTTGGCGCTGTCGAGGTTCTCACCGTCCCAGCAGTCGGGGAAGGTGAGTCGAAGCACCATGGGAGCACGGGGGCTGCACTGGCGCGGCAGCACGGTGACGTTGTCCGACGCCCCGCAGCTCCAGCCCACCACACCAGTGGATTGGGGCTGCTCGGCACCGGGATCGCCGGCCAGGATCACCAGGCCCAGCGGCCACGATTGCACGGCAGTGGGATCGGCCCCGTCACCGGTCCGGTAATACGCAACCAGTTCGTCGGGTTGGATGCGGGTGTCGCCGTCGTACAGCGCAGGCACCCAGTACGAGGCGGTGTCGGCCTTGTTCTGGCAGCTTGTGTCACTGCTGAGTAGCGACTGTCCGGTGCTGAAGGCGTCGGCGTCAGTGGCACCGAAGAACTCATGCAGGTGGGACATGCCGGGGCCACCCGGCATCACGATGGGATCGTCGAGGGCGCTGTGGCTCCAGTCGCACTCCACGATGAATTGCGGGTGGGCACCCTGGGGCCCGAGCCGAACCGGTGTGGGGTCGGGTCGGTTCGCAGCCATGTCTGTCGCCATGTCTGCACCCTGGTGACCGCCGCTGCCGTGGGCCCCATCCATCTCGTTGGACTGGACAGGGTCGTCAGGAGCGGTGGCGGTGGCGGTGTCGTTGCCGCCATTGACGACCAACGCCACGACCCCGCCGGCCACCACCATGATGGAGGCGGCCAGCACCACCAGCCAGGTGGCTGACAGTTGGCGGAGTCGTGGCATCGGGTTCGTCAGTGTGGATCAGGGTGCCGTGGGCAACGTGATCGCCGTCAGGTCCACCTTGCGGGGCATGCCCCGGGCCGGTTCACCTGGTGCCGTGGCGGCATCGGGCATGTTGGGCTGTGGGGCCGGCTCGGGCGTGGTGCGCCAGTCGGCTTCGGGCGGACGCTCCGAGGCGATCAACGCCACCAGGTCCAGTGCGCCGTCGTCGTAGGAGCCCGAACCCGTGCCGGTGCACGGAGCCAGGGTCTGCAGGTTGGCCGGAGCGCTCGACCCGACGACGTTGTCGGAGAAACAGTTGCCCAGTTCGGACAGGTCGCCGCCCAGATCGGCCACGGCGATGTCGCCCAGACCGGAGTTGCTCACCGTGTTGCCGATCACCTTGTTGAGCTTGGACGACCACAAGATGGTGTCGTCGATCTCAGCGGGATCGATGGTGGGCTCCACGATGGGCTTGCACGGCCGGGTGAGGTCGCCGTCGGGATCGGGCACGTCACTGGCGCCTTCCTCGGGGAACGGCACAAGCCCGATGCCGGTGCGTTCGTGGTCGAACACCAGGTTGCGTTCGATCACGTTGGCGATGCCGCCGGCCACCAGGATGCCGTTACCCATGGCCAACAGGGCCACGTCGATGGCTGGGGTGTCGGCATTTTGGTTGTCGTGCACGATGTTGCCCACGATGGTGGTTTCACGCTGCGGGTAACACAGCTCGTACGAGCCGGTGTTGGGCACGATGCCGGCACGGTTGAGCCGCCAGGTGGAGTTGATGATGAGCAGGTTGCCGCCGGCGTTGGTGCCGGAGTACCCCAGCCCGTTCCACTCCGAGATGACGTTGTCGATCACGGCATCGCACGGGAAGCACTGGCCGATGTAGAACCCGGCGTCACGGCTGCCCGAGGCGTAGGAGTTCTCCAGCTGGCCGTTGACCGAGTCGAAGGCGTAGATGCCGTAGTCACCGGTGCGGTAGGAGGTGAGGTACGACCCCCGGTACCCCTCAACACCGGTCCAGAAAAACGAGTTGCCGGTGAAGTGGCGACCGGTCATGTTCTCGATGGTCACGCCATTGGCACCGACCACCTTGATGCCGTTGGCCAGCTCGAAGTTGCCGTCCAGGATCACTTCATTGCGGTCCAGGCCCCGGATGGTGAGGTCGTCGGTCTCGACGTCCACGGCTTCGTTGTACACACCCGGCGAAATGAGGATCAGGTCGCCGGGGGAAGCGGCGTCAACCGCTCCCTGGATGGTGGCGTAATCGGCCGGCACGGCGATGGTGGTGCCGCTTGCGGTGCCGTCACCGATGCCATCACCGATGCTGGCTCCCCCCTCGGTGGATGTCTCGTCGCTGGTGCCGCATGCGGTCACCAGCAATCCAAGTGCGAGAACGACCGCCGCCAAGCGGGTTGTCGTCTTTCTGCGTCCCATCTTTCCCCCCAATGTTGATGTGTCTGACTATGTGTATTGGCTGTGAAAATGAAGCGGTGGTCAGCCCTTGACCACGACCTTGCCGACCATCCCCCGGGTCTGGGTCCCGTGCACCGTGCAGTAGTACGGGTATTCCCCGGGTTCGGTGAACACCCTTGAGTAGGTCTCGCCGGGGGTGAAAACACCCAGTGCGATTCCCCAGTCCTTGTCCTCACTGGCGTCGGTGGGGATGACATCGTGGTTGCTTCGGCCCCGGTTGACCCACACCACCTCGGTGCCGGGTTCGACTTCGATCACCTCGGGCTTGAAGGTGTTGTCCACGGCGACTACCTCAACCACGGTGCCGGCACCGGTCTGGGCGACCTCGCCGGAGCCCGACGCGCTGCAGGCCAGACCGCCAATGGTGCCCAGCGCGGCCAGAGCGGCAATCGCCAACGGGACGATTGGCCGCAGGACCCGGGAGTGTTGCCGCGATGGCATGGATGTGACTTCAGGCACGATCAGAGACCCTAGTACCGGACCGCCGGCGCCGAATGTGCCAGCGACTTCAGCGGTTGGGGCGGCCCGCTCAGCCGATTGGCCCGGTTAGCTGATTGACCTGGTTAGCTAATTGACCTGGTTAGCCGATGGGATTGTCGGCCAGCCACGCCGCAGCGATGTCGCGGGCGCTCTGCTTGTCCACGTCGAACTGCCGGTTGAGCTCGATCAGCACCGGAGTGGTGAGCTTCTGGCTCACGGCGTTGACCACCTTGGCCATGGCCTCGCCGTAGGCGTCGATGAGTTCGGCGGTGACCACCGGCACGATGTTGTCGGCGGCCAGCAGGTTCTGGTCGTCTTCGAGCAGCACCCAGTTCTCGGAGGCGATACGGCCGTCGGTGGAAAACAGCACGGCCATGTCGATTTCGCCGTTGCCCAGTGCGGTTGCCACCACACCGGAGTCAAGGCCCACGAAGCTGCCAGAAAGATCCACGTCGTACACCGAGCGCAGGCCCGGGATGCAGAACGGGTTGGTCTCGCAGTCGGCAGGACCGCCCAGCTTGATGGGCGAGTCGAGGTTGGCCAGATCGCTGAGCTTGGTGATGCCCAGACGTTCGGACGTCTCGGCGGTGACCACGAAGGCGTTGGTGTCGACACCGGGTGCGGGCTCCAATGCTTCGAGGCCCAGGGGCTCGAGCTCGGTCTGCAGTTCGGCCAGAGTGGTGCTCAGGTTGCCCGAGGCCGTTCCGGCGTTGTCGTTGAGGAACTCCAGCAGGGAGGCCACGTACTCGGGGGCGAAGTTGATCTCACCGCTGGCGAAGGCACCCATGGAGATGTCGCGAAAGCCCCCCAGGGTCTGGATGCGGGTGTCGTAGCCAGCGTCGGCCAACGCCTGGCTGTAGATCTCGGCCAGGATGGCCGACTCGCCGAAGTCCTGGGCCCCCAGAATGATCTGCGGCCCCTGTGTGGTGCCGGCGTCAGCTGTGTCGTCACTGCTGCACGCGCTGGCGATCAGGCCGAGAGCGGCAAGCAATGCCACGATCAGCAGTGTGGTGGACTTCATGGTCTTCGTCATGGCTTCCCCTCCGGGCAACGCACCCTTGTGCATCCAGGGCCTCAAGCATGACACGCCGACTGGCGGCGTGACGGGCTCAGGCGGGGCGGCCGGGGTGGAACGGGGATGCAAGCGTGGGGTCGGGCGGTTCGTCCACGGGCCCGCCGGAGGGGGTCGTAGCCCAAGGACTGAGCCGGCGTTCCAGTTTTGACAACGCCACCTCAATACTGATGGTGAGCACCGACACCAACACCGCACCGGTGATGATCTTGCCGTCGTTTTGCTGGGCGAATCCTTCGAAGATGAGGGTGCCGAGACACTGGAATCCCACCCATGCCCCCAACGTGGCCGTTGCCACCACCTGGGTGGCCGACACCCGGATGCCGGTCATCACCAGAGGAAGGGCGATGGGGGCCTCCACCTTCCACAGCTGCTGGCTGCGCCGCATGCCCACGCCGGCCGCAGCGTCGCGGATGCGCGGGTCCACGCCCCGCACCCCGGTGTAGGTATTGGTGAACATCGGCGGAATGGCCAACAACGTGAGGGCAATGGCGGTGGGCCAGATGCTGAGCCCGCGACCGGCCTGGCTGAACACCCCGAACGCCAGCACCAACACCGCGAACGATGGCAGTGCCCGGCCGATGTTGGCCACCGACACCGCAGCCAGACCACCGCGCCGCACATGTCCGAACCCCAGGCCGGCCGGCACGGCAATGGCAGCGGCGACCACCACGGCGATTCCCGACACCAGAAGCTGGTTCACCGTCAGCCGCAGCAGACCCTTGGGGCCGGTCCAGTTGCCGGCGGTGGTCACGTAGTCGATGAACTCTCCGATGGCGCTCACAGGGTCGCCCCGGTCGGGTCGCCGGGTGCCCCGGTCGGGTGGCCATAGGCATGTTGTGTGTCACGTCGCAGTGCCGACGTCGACGCCGCTGTGCGATCCCAGGGGGTGAGCAGTCGCTGCGTTGCGATCAGGGCCACGTCGACGCTCACCGCCAAGGCGATGGACAGCGAGGCTCCCACCACGATGGGCGTGGTGAAGCTGCGACTGAGCCCATCAAGAATGAACACGCCGTACCCCCGAACCGACCAGGGCGGTGACGGTGACCAGACCGATGACGGTCACTGAGGCGATCCGAAGCCCGGCCACGATGGTCGGGGTGGCCAGTCGCAGGTCGACGGCGACGAACCGTCGAAACGGCGTGTAGCCCATGGCGTTGGCGGCATCGCGCACGTCGGCGGGCACGCCGTCCACCCCGGCCACGATGTTGCGGACCAGGATCAGCAGTGTGTAGCTGACCAGGCCGATTTCGGCGGTGACGAACCCCAGGCCGGTGATGGGCACCAAAAAGGCGAACAGCGCCACACTGGGGATGGAATACAGCACTCCCGACATCCACGTGATGGGGGCGTAGGTCCGGCGCCATCGCAGCGACACCATGGCCAGCACCACCGAGATGACCAGACCCACACCGAGGGCCACGGCGGTGAGTTGCAGGTGCTGGACGGTGCGCAGCCAGATCAGGTCGGCGTTGTTGCCGATCCAGTCCCACCAGATAAACGAGTCGGGGCCGTTGGCCACCGATGGCCAGATAGACGATGGCCAGATAAACGAGTCGGGGCCGTTCAACGCAGGCCGTCGCTGATCTGGTCGATGGTGATCATGCCCAGGTAGCGGCCGTCGGGGTCGATCACTGCGGCGGCCAGCATCGGTGAGGTGACCACCACGTCCAGCGCCTCGCGCAGCACCGTAGCGGGCTGCACCACGGTGGTGAACGGGCGCAGCTCAGCCTCGGCCACGGTGGCCTGGCCGTTGAGGTCGCCGCCGTCGACCCATCCCAGAAGCCGACCGTCGTCAACCACTCCCACCCATGTCATGTTGGCCGCAGCCATCGCCGAGCGGGCTGTGGCCGGTGTGTCGGTGGGCGACACGATGGCGCCACCGCTGGGGGTCACGTCAGCAACGTGGAGCAGGCCCATGCGACGCAGCCCGCGTTCGGCCCCCAGAAACTGCTCCACGAAGGCGCTGGCCGGTTGCCGCAGCACGTTGGTGGGGGTGTCGTACTGCTCGAGTCGCCCGCCCACGTTGACCACGGCGATGCGGTCGGCCAGGCGCAGGGCCTCATCCACGTCATGGGTGACCAGCACAATGGTCTTGCCCAACCGCTGCTGCAGGTCCAGCAGTTCGTCCTGCAACCGGTGGCGCACGATGGGGTCCACGGCGCTGTACGGCTCGTCCATGAGCAGTACCGGAGGGTCAGCGGCCAGCGCCCGGGCCACACCCACCCGTTGCTGCTGGCCGCCCGACAACGCAGCCGGGTAGCGGTCAAGCAAATCGGGAGCGAGGCCCACGAGTTCGGCCAGTTCGGTTACCCGTGCGGCGGTGCGGGCCTTGTCCCAGCCCAGCAATCCCGGCACCGTGGCGATGTTGTCGGCCACCGTCCGATGGGGGAACAACCCCGTCTGCTGGATGACGTACCCGAGACGCCGTCGCAGCTCGTGCACCGGCTGGCTGCGGATGTCGGTGCCCTCAACCAGGATCTGGCCGCTGGTGGGTTCCACCAGCCGGTTCACCATGCGCAGCACGGTGGTCTTGCCGCACCCCGACGGGCCCACCAGCACGGTGATGGTTCCGGTGGCGATGCTCAGGCTGAGGTGGCCCACCGCCACGTCGGCGCTGCCGGGGAACTGCTTGGTCACGTCATTCAGCACGATGGCCGCGTCCATGGCATTCCCCTCATCGGCCGTGCAGTGGGGCCAACGGTAGCGGCTGTGTGGATGGCGTGGTGGTCCCGGCGCTGCCATTGGCGGTGGGGATTTCGTTGCCATTTCATAGAATTGGATGGATTGCCAACATTCATCGACACGATCCATCACCACGATCTGTCGGCATGATCTGCAAGGAACGCAACACACATGGCACTGGACCCCAACCGCTGGACACTCAAGACCCAGGAGGCCCTGCAGGCCGCCGCCGAGTCGGCGCGTGCCGATGCCAACCCCGAGGTCACCCCCGACCATCTGCTGCTGGCCCTGCTCGGCCAAACCGACGGTGTGGTGCTGCCCATCCTGCAAAAGGTGGGGCTGTCCCCGGTGGCGCTGCGCAACCAGGCCGCCGAGGCGGTGGGCAAGTTGCCAAAGGCCTATGGCGGTGAGTCCCGACTGGGCCGCGAGCTGCGGGACCTCATCGACGCTGCCGATACCGCCCGGGCCGACCTGCACGACGAGTACCTGTCCACCGAGCACCTGCTGTTGGCCATGGCCGACCGCATTGGGGTCACCACCGACCAGATCCTCACTGCCTTGCGCGACGTGCGCGGCAGCCACCGGGTGACGTCGCAGAACCCCGAGGATCAGTACCAGGCCCTGGAAAAGTACGGCCGGGACCTCACCGAGGCGGCCCGCGCCGGCAAGATCGACCCGGTCATCGGCCGTGACGACGAGATCAGGCGCGTCATTCAGGTGCTCAGCCGACGCACCAAGAACAACCCGGTGCTCATCGGTGAGCCCGGTGTGGGCAAGACCGCCATCGTTGAGGGCCTGGCCCGCCGCATCGTGGAAGGCGACGTTCCCGAGGGATTGCGCAACAAGCGCCTGGTGTCGCTGGATCTGGCCTCGATGGTGGCCGGTGCCAAGTACCGCGGCGAGTTCGAGGAGCGCCTCAAGGCGGTGCTCAAGGAGATCACCGACGCCGAGGGCGACGTCATCACCTTCATCGACGAGATGCACACCGTGGTGGGTGCGGGGGCGTCGGAGGGGTCGATGGACGCCTCCAACATGCTCAAGCCCATGCTGGCGCGCGGCGAGTTGCGCATGGTGGGCGCCACCACCCTTGACGAGTACCGCAAGTACATCGAAACCGACCCCGCCTTTGAGCGACGCTTCCAGCCGGTGATGGTCGAGGAGCCGTCGGTGGAAGCCACCATCGCCATTTTGCGCGGTCTCAAGGAGCGCTACGAGGTGCACCACGGCGTGCGCATCCAGGACAACGCCCTGGTGGGTGCTGCGGTGCTCAGCGACCGGTACCTCACCGGCCGGTTCCTTCCCGACAAGGCCATCGACCTGGTCGACGAGGCGGCGTCCAAGCTGCGCATCGAGATCGACTCCATGCCCACCGAGATCGACGTGGTGGATCGTCGCGTGCGCCAGCTGGAGATCGAGCAGGTGGCCCTGGCCAAGGAGACCGACGACGCCTCGGCCGAACGCCTGGCCACCCTGCAGGCCGAGCTCGCCAACCTCAACGAGCAGACCAGCGGCATGAAGGCGCAGTGGCAGGCGGAAAAGGAGGCCATCGGCGCCATCCAGATCCTCAAGGAGGAGCTGGAGTCGCTGCGCAGCGAAGTGGAGCGCGAGACCGACCTCGAAAAGGCCGCCGAGATCCGCTACGGGCGCATCCCCGACATCGAGCGCCGGGTGGAGGAGGCCTCGGGCCGTCTCGACGAGCTGCAGTCGGGCCATCCGATGCTGAAAGAGGAGGTGGACGACGAGGACATCGCCGAGGTGGTGAGCCGCTGGACCGGGGTGCCGGTGAGCCGGCTCATGGAAGGTGAGATGGCCAAGCTGGTGCGGCTCGAAGACGTGCTGCACGAGCGGGTGGTGGGTCAAAACGAGGCCGTCACCGCTGTGGCCAACGCCATCCGTCGCAGCCGCGCCGGTCTGAGCGACCCCGACCGGCCCATCGGGTCGTTCCTGTTTTTGGGGCCCACCGGCGTGGGCAAGACCGAGCTGGCCCGCACCCTGGCCGACTTCTTGTTTGACGACCCGCGCGCCATGGTCCGCATCGACATGAGCGAATACATGGAAAAGCACTCCGTCAGCCGGCTCATCGGGGCGCCCCCGGGGTACGTGGGCTACGACGAGGGTGGTCAGCTCACCGAGGCGGTGCGCCGGCGCCCCTACGCCGTGGTGCTGCTCGACGAGGTGGAAAAGGCCCACCCCGACGTGTTCAACGTGCTGCTGCAGTTGCTCGACGACGGCCGACTCACCGACGGTCAGGGCCGCACGGTGGACTTCACCAACTCGGTGCTGATCATGACGTCGAACCTTCCCGGCGAACCCCGGGACTTCTTCCGCCCCGAGTTCATCAACCGCATCGACGAGATCGTGCGGTTCACCGAGTTGGCCGAATCCGACCTGCGGCTCATCGTGGACATCCAGCTGGAGGCACTCGAAGGCCGGGTGGCGGCGCGGCGCATGACCCTGGAGGTCACCGACGCCGCCCGTGCGGCGCTGGCCCGTGAGGGGTTCGACCCCGCCTTCGGGGCCCGACCCCTCAAGCGGGTCATCCAGCGCGAACTGGGTGACCGGCTGGCCGTGGCCCTGCTGGAGGGCCGGTTCACCGAGGGTGACGCCATCACCGTGGACATGGACACCCACGGCGACTTCGTGCTGCGCTGACCGGTACCCGTTAGGGGTTCATCTGCCCTGCGGCTAGTGTCGTCGGGTACCACGAGTGAGTGTGAACGGAGTAGCGCGTGCCAGCCACCGTGATCGTCGGAACCCAATGGGGCGACGAAGGCAAGGGAAAATTCACCGATCTGGTGGCCCGCGAGATGGATCTCGTGGTGCGCTATCAGGGCGGTCACAACGCCGGTCACACCCTGGTGGTGGGCGGTGAGAGCTTTGCGTTGCAGCTGGTCCCGTCGGGCATCCTCTACGACGACATCACCACGGTGATCGGCAATGGCGTGGTGGTGGACCCCCGGGTGCTCATCACCGAGATGGACATGCTCGAGGCCCGCGGCGTGGACACGTCCCGCCTGCGCATCAGCGGCAACGCCCACCTGATCCTTCCGTACCATCAGGAACTGGACAAGGTCAGCGAGCGATGGCTGGGCAAGGCCAAGATCGGCACCACCAAGCGCGGCATCGGTCCGGCCTACGCCGACAAGGCGTCACGGGTGGGCATCCGGGTGCAGGACCTGCTCGACCCGTCGATCTTCCGCCAGAAGCTGGAGGCGGCGCTGCGGGAAAAGAATGCCGTGCTGGCCAAGGTGTACAACCAGCTGCCGCTGGACGCCGACGAGATCTGCGCCGAGTACCTCGACGTGTGTGCCCCGCGCATCGCCCCACTCATCACTGATGCCGTGGGCCTGGTGCACGAGGCTCTGGAATCAGGAAAGAACGTGCTGCTCGAAGGTGCCCAGGCCACGTTCCTGGATCTCGACCACGGCACCTACCCCTACGTCACGTCGTCCAACCCGGTGGCCGGTGGTGCCTGCACCGGTGCTGGCGTGGGTCCCACCCAGATCGACCGGGTCATCGGCATCACCAAGGCGTACGTCACGCGGGTGGGGTCGGGACCGTTCCCCACCGAGCTCGACGACGAGGTGGGCAACATGCTGGTGGATCGGGGCCACGAATTCGGCACCAACACCGGACGCCGCCGCCGCACCGGCTGGCTGGACGCCGTCATGCTGCGCCAGGCGGCCCGGGTCAACGGCCTGTCGGAGCTGGCCGTGACCAAGCTGGACGTGCTCGACACCCTCGACACCATCAAGATGTGCGTGGCCTACGAGGCCGATGGTGAGCGGTACCACCACATGCCCTACCACCAGTCGGTGCTGCACAAGGTCACGCCGGTGTACGAGGAACTGCCGGGCTGGCGCACCGACCTCACCGGCATGACCGAGCGTTCCCAGCTGCCGCGTGAGGCGCTGGACTACGTGGCGTTCATGGAAGAACAGGTGGGTGTGAAGGTGACCCTGGTGGGTGTGGGCCCGGGACGCGAGCAGTTCCTGCGCTTCGACGGCTGAGGCGGCAGTCAACAGTGAAGGCGACGATGACCGAGTTCGTGCAGGTGGGTACCCGATGAGAGTGGCGGTTGTGGGATCGGGCGGCCGTGAGCACGCCTTGGCCACAGTGCTGGGACGCACCGCCGACGTGGTGGTCACCCCTGGCAATCCCGGCATCCCCGGGTCGGCGTCACTTGACCCTGAGTCGCTTGGACCCGACGTGGCCGATCTGGTGGTCATCGGCCCCGAGGCACCGCTGGTTGATGGTCTGGCCGACCGGTTGCGGGCGTCGGGCCAGCGGGTGGTCGGCCCCGGTGCCGACGGTGCCCGTCTCGAGGGATCCAAGGCATGGATGAAGCAGCTGTTCGTGGAGTCGGGCATTCCCACCGCCCGCCATGGCGCCTTCGACACCACGGCCCCGGCGCTGGCATTCCTCGACACCCTGGGTGACCTGTTCGTGGTCAAGACCGACGGTCTGGCCGCCGGCAAGGGCGTGGTCGTCACCACCAGCCGTGTCGAGGCCGAGCAGGCCGTGCGCGAGTACCTGTCGGGTTCGGCCTTTGGCGACGCCGGCCGGCGCATCATCATCGAAGAGGGGTTCACCGGGCCCGAACTGAGTGTGTTCGCCCTTTGCGACGGCACCCGGGCCGTGGCCATGGGTGCGGCGCGTGACCACAAGCGCATCGGTGACGGCGACACCGGCCCCAACACCGGCGGCATGGGCGCTTCTCTCCGGTGCCAGGGGCCGACGATGCCTTTGTGGACACGGTGATGGACCTCGCCATCGAACCCACCGTGGCCGCCCTGCGCAGCCGGGGGATCGACTACCGGGGCTTTTTGTTCTGTGGGCTCATGCTCACCCCCGACGGGCCCAAGGTGCTGGAGTACAACGTGCGGTTCGGTGACCCCGAGGCCCAGGTGGTGCTGCCCCGGCTGACCGGGGATCTGGCTGGCCTGCTGGCCTCGGCTGCCGACGGCGCGTTGACCGACGCCCCCGCGTTTGACGACGGTGCCGCCGTCACCGTGGTGTGCGCCGCACCGGGCTACCCGTTTGCCCCCGAGACCGGCACCCCCATCACCGGGCTCGACGATGCCGGTGCCGTCGACGGGGTGACCGTGTTTTGCGCCGGGGTGGCGGCCGATCCCGACATCGCCGGTGGGCTGGTCACCGCCGGTGGTCGGGTGCTGGCCATCACCGGTCAGGGGCCCGATGCCGCCATCGCCCGTCAGCGTGCCTACGACGCCGTGGGTCGGGTGCACTTCGACGGCATGCAGGTGCGGTCAGACATCGCCACCAGCGCCTAACGTGGCGGCGATGACCACACCGCCATTGGCCGACGTGCTGGCCACCCGGTATGCCAGTCCCGAGATGGTGAGCATCTGGTCGCCCCATCGCAAGGTCACCGCCGAGCGGGAACTGTGGTTGGCGGTGCTCGAAGCGCAGGCCGACCTGGGCCTCGGTGTGGACCGGTCGGTCATCGACGACTACCGGGCCGTGATCGACCAGGTGGATCTGGAATCCATCGACCGCCGCGAGCGCCAGACCCGCCACGACGTGAAGGCCCGCATCGAGGAGTTCTGCGCCCTGGCCGGGCACGAGCAGATCCACAAGGGCATGACCAGCCGCGATCTCACCGAGAACGTGGAGCAGATGCAGGTGCGCCAGTCACTCGAACTGGTGCGTGACCGGTGTGTGGCCGTGCTGGCCCGCCTGGCCGACCTGGCCACCCGGTACGAGGCGCTGGTGCTCACCGGACGCACCCACAACGTGCCGGCCCAGGCCGTCACGCTGGGCAAGCGCATCGCCAACGCCGGTCAGGAACTCCTGGTGGCCTTCGGGCGCCTCGAGCACCTGCTGGCCACCTACCCGTTGCGTGGCATCAAGGGCCCGGTCGGCACCCAGCAGGACATGCTCGACCTGTTGGGCGATACGGGGTCGGTCGACGAGCTCGAGCGCCGCATCGCCGACCATCTGGGGTTCGCCGCCGTGCTCACCAACGTGGGCCAGGTGTACCCCCGGTCGCTGGACTTCGAGGTGGTGTCGGCGCTGGTGCAGGTGGCATCGGGCCCGGCCAACCTGGCGCTCACCGTCCGGCTCATGGCCGGTCACGAGCTGGCCACCGAGGGGTTCGCCCCCGGCCAGGTGGGGTCGTCGGCCATGCCCCACAAGATGAACACCCGGTCGTGCGAGCGGGTGGGTGGCCTGGGCACCGTGTTGCAGGGCTATCTGGCCATGGTCACCGGGCTGGTGGGTGACCAGTGGAACGAAGGCGACGTGAGCTGTTCGGTGGTGCGCCGGGTGGCGCTGCCGGGTGCGTTTTTGGCCATCGACGGCATGTTCGAGACGTTCCTGCATGTCCTCGACGACTTCGGGGCCTACCCGGCGGTGGTGGAGCGCGAGCTGCGTCGGTACCTGCCGTTTTTGGGCACCACCAAGGTGCTCATGGCGTCGGTGCGCTCGGGCATGGGTCGCGAACAGGCCCACGAGGTGATCAAGGAACACGCCGTGGCCGCTGCGCTGGCCATGCGCGAGCAGGGCGGTGACGGCGGCGAGGACCTGCTGACCCGTCTGGCCGGCGACCCTCGCCTGGGGCTGGACCGTGCCGCCCTCGACGCCTTGCTGGCCGAGCCGCTGGAGTTCACCGGGACGGCCCGCAACCAGGTGGCGGCCTTCGCCGACGAGGTGGCCGGCGTGGTGGCACGCCATGGCGCCGCCGCCGCCTACGACCCCGCACCCATCCTGTGATGGCGGGCCTGTGATGGCGGGTCCTGTGATGGCGGGCCATGATGTGCGCTCAGACACCCGAGGCCGTCATCCCCGATCTCCCACTGGTGGCGTCAGGCAAGGTGCGGGACGTCTACGACGCCGGCGACGGCCGTCTGTTGCTGGTGGCGTCGGATCGCATCTCGGCGTTCGACGTGGTGATGGACGAACCCATCGCCGACAAGGGCCGGGTGCTCACGGCCATGAGCGCGTTCTGGTTCGCCCATCTCGGTGACGTGGTGGCCAACCACCTGATCAGCACCGACGTTGCCGACCTGCCCGACGGTGCCCGTCTGCCCGGTCTGGCCGGACGGATCATGTTGTGCCGTGCCGCCGAGATGCTGCCGGTGGAGTGCATCGTGCGGGGCTACATCACCGGGTCGGCGTGGAAGGAGTACAGCGCCGGGGGCACCATGCACGCCATGGCCATGCCCGCCGGCCTGCTGGAGGCGTCCCAGCTTCCCGAGCCGGTGTTCACCCCCTCCACCAAAGCCGAGATGGGTGACCACGACGAAAACATCAGCTTCCAGCGGGCCGCCGACCTCGTGGGCGCCGAACTGGCCGCCCGGCTGCGGGACGTGGCCGTGGAGCTGTACCGCAGCGGTGCCCAGTGGGCCGCCGAGCGGGGCATCATCATCGCCGACACCAAGTTCGAGTTCGGGCTGGTGGACGGTGAGCTGGTGCTGGCCGACGAGGTGCTCACCCCCGACTCGTCGAGGTTCTGGCCCGCCGACCTGTGGCACCCCGGGGCCACTCCGCCGTCGTTCGACAAGCAACCGGTGCGTGACTACCTCGACGGTCTGGACTGGGACAAGCGTCCCCCGGCCCCGCCGCTGCCGCCGTCGGTGGTCGACGCCACCGCGGCGCGTTACCGCGACGCCTACGAACGCATCACCGGTCTGGCGCTCGCCGACTGGCCCGGACACAGCGTGTGACTGCCATGGTGGCCGCGTGTGCGACGATGGGCTCATGATCTTCGACGTACAGGTTGAGGTCGTGTTGCGGCCCGGCATCGCCGACCCGGCCGGCAGCACCATCGAAAGGTCCCTGCCCACTCTCGGCTTTGCCGGCGTGAGTGGTGTGCGGGTGGGAAAGAGCATCCGCTTCACCGTGGACGCCACCGACGAGGCCGCCGCCACCGCCGAGGTGGGCGACATGTGTGCACGCTTTCTCACCAATCCGGTGATCGAGGATGCCGTGATCACGGTGACTGCGTCAGACGCCGGGTCGGGCGGCTCGTGACCACCACCATCGGGGTGGTGCTGTTCCCCGGGACCAACTGCGAGTTCGACACCGCCGACGCCATGCGCTCGCTGGGCGCCCAGACCGAACTGCTGTGGCATCACCGTCCCGACGTGGCCGGGGTGGACGCCATCGTGATCCCCGGCGGTTTCGCCCACGGTGATTACCTCCGTCCGGGGCCATCGCCCGGTTTTCACCGGTGATGGAGGCCGTGGCCCGTTTTGCCGCCGACGGGGGTCCGGTGGTGGGCATCTGCAACGGGTTTCAGGTGCTGACCGAAGCCGGTCTGTTGCCCGGCGCACTGCAAAAGAACGCCGGGCTCAAGTTCGTGTGCGCCCCGGCCGAAGTGCGCGTTGAGACCACAAGGTCGGTGCTCACCAGTCAGGCGTCGGTGGGCCAGGTGCTGTCCATTCCGGTGAACCACTTTGAGGGCAACTACACCTGCTCGCCCGAAACACTGGCCCAACTGCAATCCGAGGATCGGGTGGTGGTGCGGTACGTGGACAACCCCAATGGGTCGGTGGACGACATCGCCGGGATCTGCAATGAGGGCCGCAACGTTGTGGGGCTCATGCCCCATCCCGAGCGGGCGTCGTCCCCGTTGCTTGGGTCCACTGACGGCCTGGTGCTGTTGGGATCGCTGCTGGGCGCAGCCACCGCCGGGGTCTGACCGGTCTGACGGGACTGACCCGGGTTCATGTCCCCGGGTTCGTGCCCCGGGTTCTTGCCCCAGGCGGCGATGTGGCTGGTCAGGCAGCCCGGGAAATGCCGGCGGAGCGCAGCACGGTTGCCGGCACGCCCAGTTCACGCCACGCTGCATACGAGATGCCTTTGCGCTGCGAGTAGGCGGCAGCATTGAGGACGAACTGCTTTTCAAGCTCGTCGATGTCCACGGTGGTGGTGGCATTGTCGAGTTCGTCGAGAAGGTCCATGCGTTCCTGGATGAGATGGACCCTCTTGAGGGGGTCGGCCTCGCTGATTTCGACGTCAATGGCGTCGAGGCGCTTTTTGATGCCAGCCGGGGTGCGGCGGCGGCCACGACGTGGCTTGTTTCGCTCGAGCGCCTCGAGGTAACTGCGCACCGCCCGGCCCTGGGCCCGGCCCTCGGCCAGAGCGGCCTTGTGCTCGTCGGTCATTTTGGATTCGGTACCGCTTTTTCCAGCCATGTCATAAGTGTTAGACGCGGAATCTGTTGACATGCAAGTAAGGGCTCGGGACGTATTGATGGATGAACACGCCGGGCTATTTCCCCAATGGGCTGGAACTGCCTTGTCATCAGTTCCCCAACTTCCTTGTTGACCCATACACGGCAGGGGGATTCGGGCGTTCGCAGGTTCGGCAGACCGTTCCATTGGGATCAGATTCGGACGGTCGCGCACGATTGGTAGCACCAGAAGACAACGCATCCGATCACTCTTTGTGGTGTTAAGGACCACTCATGGTGATCACCATAGGATGCAAATACCACCTTCTCCATGAAGAGGCGGAGCGGCGTCGACCATTGACGGCAAACCGCCGCCCAATCCCCCGGAGTTCAATGGCTTCGTCAGGGGGTCCCCACTCCTCTTGTAGCGTGCGGGGAATGAGCGAGCCCGTGCACCGCGCCCTTGGTCTCACCGACGACGAAGCCGAGCAGATCGACACGATCCTCGGACGGCAGGCCAACCACCTCGAGTTGGCCATGTTCTCGGTCATGTGGTCCGAGCACTGCTCGTACAAGTCGTCTCGCATCCATCTCAAGCGTCTGCCCACCGAGGCGCCCTGGGTGCTTGTGGGTCCGGGTGAAAACGCCGGGGTGGTGGACGTGGGCGACGGCATTGCCGTGGCCATCCGCATCGAGAGCCACAACCACCCGTCGGCCATCGAGCCCTATCAGGGCGCAGCCACCGGTGCCGGTGGCATCCTGCGCGACATCTTCACCATGGGGGCCCGTCCCATCGCCTTGATGGACCCCCTGCGGTTCGGTCCGCTCGACGACCCCCGCAGCCGCTGGATCGCCGAGGGCGTGGTCAGCGGCATTTCTGGCTACGGGAACTCGGTGGGTGTGCCCACGGTGGGTGGCGAGACGGTGTTCGACGCCACCTACACCGGCAATCCCCTGGTGAACGTGCTGTGTGTGGGTGTGCTGCCCGTCGATCGGCTGGTGCTGGGCCAGGCCAGCGGGGTGGGCAACGTGGCCGTGCTGCTGGGGTCGGCCACCGGGCGCGACGGCATCGGCGGTGTGAGCGTGCTGGCCTCAGCCGGCTTTGACGACAACGACACCGACAAGCGACCCAGCGTGCAGGTGGGCGACCCGTTCGAAGAGAAGCGACTCATCGAGGCGTGCCTCGAACTGCTCGACGCCAAGCTGGTGGTGGGCATCCAGGACCTGGGCGGCGCCGGTCTGGCCTGTGCCACCAGCGAGACGGCATCGCGCGGTGGGGTTGGCATGGACGTCGACGTGTCGGCCATCCCACGCCGTGAGCAGGGCATGGAGCCGTTCGAGGTCATGACCAGCGAGAGCCAGGAGCGCATGCTGGCCATCGTCGAGCCCGGTGACCTCGAGGCCGTGCTGGCCATCTGCGACAAGTGGGAGGTGCGTGCGGCCGTGATCGGCACCGTCACCCCTGGCATTGAGAACTCCGATGGCGGTCGGCTGCGCATCGTGGACCCCGACGCCGGGGTGCTGGCTGATGTTCCCGCTGCTGCCCTGCACGACGAAGCGCCCCTTTATGACAGGCCTCGCCAGGCTCCGGCCGGGTTTGATGAGGTGGCCCGGGTGGGTCCGTCGTCAGGTCCCATGCCCGGGTGCGACGACCCCGCCGGCGATCTTTTGAACCTGCTGTGCGATCCCGTCGTGGGTGTTTCGCCAGTACGACCATCAGTTGTTCCTCAATACCGTGGTCGGGCCCGGCGGTGACGGCACCGTGTTGCGGCTGCGTCACCCCGACACCGGCGCCGACACCGGCCGCGGGCTGGCACTGACCACCGACGGCAACCACCGCTGGTGCGCCGTGGACCCCCGGGTGGGCACCGCCTCCATCGTGGCCGAGGCCATGCTCAACATCGCCGTGGTGGGCGGCACCCCACTGGCGCTGGTGAACTGCCTCAACTTCGGCAACCCCGAGCATCCCGAGGTGATGTGGCAGCTGTCGGAGGCCATCGACGGCATGTCCGACGCCTGCACCGCCTTTGGCATCCCGGTGGTGGGCGGCAACGTGAGCCTGTACAACGAGTCGGCCGGTGTGGACATCGACCCCACTCCGGTGGTGGGTCTGCTGGGCATGGTGGACCGCCTCGAGGTGCCGCCCCCGGGCCCCACCCTCACCGACGGCGGTCGTCTGGTGGTCATCGGGCCGCCGGTGCAGGGCGAATTGTCGGGCTCGGCGTGGGCAGCGGCAAAGGGTCACCGCGGTGGCGGTCTGCCATCGCTGGACTTCGGCGTGCACGCCGAAGTGGCCCGAGTGGTCACCCAGCTGGTGGCCGCCGGGCTGGTGACCGGCGCCCACGACATCGCCGAAGGAGGCCTGGGTGTGGCGGTGGCCGAGATGGTGTGCCATTCCGGGCTTGGCGCCACCATCGCCCGGGTGGCCGACCACGTGGACCTGTTCGGTGAGTCGCCGTCTCGTGTGGTGGTGTGCGTGCCGGCTGACGATCTGGCCACGGTGATCAACGTGTGTGAGACCGCAGGGGTGGGCACGATGCGCATCGGCGTGGCCGGCGGTGAACGGCTGGCCATCAAGGGATTGGTGGACCTGGCCGTCGACGATGTTGTTGACGCCTGGCGCGGACGCCTGCCTGGCGCGCTCGGTCACGGGCACAAGCCAGGGGTGACCTCGCAGCGGACGCTTTGGGATTGGTAGCCGATCGGGGTGGCCGGCCACCGGCGTGGCCTCGTGATGGCGCAGGGTGCGCACCCTGAAGTGGGAACCTGCGGGTTGTCCCGAGGTGGGTTTCTGGTTCCCGGCCAACATTCTCACTGGGCTCTTACTCCCCTCTGGTCCGCAGCTCACATTGAACCGGCAGCATGAAACTGAAGGCGGGTTGCGTCACCTGCAGGTTCGCCTCCAACCACGACAGTCGTCGGCACCGCCGGCGACCAAGGAGGACAGCGGCATGGTCAGGAAACCATTCATCGCGGCCAAGGGCTCCCACACAGGAGTTGTTCCTCGCCTTGCCCGCTCGCTCGCTTTGGTGCTGTCGCTCACCGTTGGTCTGACGACTGTGGTGGCCTGCTCGAACGACGAGGCAGCGAACGACGAGGCAGCGAGCGACGAGGCAGTGAACGTTGCGCCCGACGTGTCGACGACGACATCGTCACCACCATCGTCGACCACGACATCGGCCCCGACTGACGCGCTGAGCACGGGGGGAGGGCCCCAGGTCCCACCTTGTGGAACCTATGACGTCACCGAGCTGCAGACCGTGGCCGGTCAACAGTTCCCACCGGGTGAGTATCTGATTCATGCCTTTGGCATCTCCTGCGAGGACGTCATGGGCGACACCGGTCTGTGGAGTGAGTTCCTGATGCTGGACGACAATGCGCCGTTGCCCGAACCCTGGAGTTTCCTGGAGGGCGCGGTGGGGGCACCGAAATTCATCACAGGACCCGGTGTGGGTTTTCGCGTCCAGGCGGTCTAGCGACCCAGCTTCGACGGGCAGGACAGCTCGTAAGGCCCGACAGGGCTCGAACCGTGACCGCTGCCGATCCGTCTTCGGTGGGGTGACCTCGCAGTGGGTGCGTTGATGACCGGTACCGGGTCGGGGTGGCTGGTCGCTAGCATGGCCTCGTGACGGCGGAGGGTGCGCACCCGGATCTCGTTCAACTTGATGAGACCCCGGGCCACGAGTGCGGCGTGTTTGGTGTGTACGCCCCCAACCAGCCCGTGGCCCACCTGACCTATCTGGGGTTGTACGCCCTGCAGCACCGTGGTCAGGAGTCGGCCGGCATGGCGGTGTCCGACGGTGACACGGTGACGGTGATGAAGGACATGGGTCTGGTGTCCAACGCCTTCGACGACCGGATGCTGGCGGCGCTCACCGGGCATCTGGCCATCGGACACACCCGCTACTCCACCACCGGGTCCAGCCAGTGGAGCAACGCCCAGCCCTTCTACCGCAACGTGGGTGACCACTCGTTTGCGCTGGCCCACAACGGCAACCTCGTCAACACCGCCGACCTCGCCGCCGAGCTGGGGATGCTTCCCGGCGCCGTCACCTCAGACAGCGACCTGGTGGCCGAGCTCATCGAGAACGAGCTGGCCGCTGGCGCACCCCCTGCCGGCGACGGCGCCGCCAACGCCGGCTCCTCCGCTGCCGACGACGGCACTGCCGATGACGACCCACTGGTGCGTGCCCTGGCCGCCGTCGCACCCCGGCTGGACGGGGCGTTCTCGTTCGTGCTGTGCGACGAAACCCACGTCATCGGGCTGCGTGACCCGCACGGCTTTTGGCCGCTGGTGCTGGGCCGACTCGACGACGGCTGGGTGCTGGCATCGGAAACCCCGGCGCTCGACGTGGTTGGTGCGGTGTTCATCCGCGAGATCGAACCCGGCGAGATGGTGGTGATCGGTCCCGACGGGCCCCGCACCGTGCGGCCGTTCCCGGCCGGCGAGGTGGACCCCCACCTGTGCCTGTTCGAGTTCGTGTATTTCCATCGTCCCGACGGCCGGCTCTACAACCGCAGCGTGCACACCGCCCGAGTGGCCATGGGGGCCCGACTGGCCGACCAGGCGCCGGTGGCCGCCGACATGGTGATGGGCGTCCCCGAGTCGGGCCTGCCGGCCGCTGAAGGCTACGCCCGGCAATCGGGCATCCCCTATGGGCAGGGACTGGTCAAGAACCGCTACATCGGGCGCACCTTCATCGCCCCCAACCAGCAGTTGCGTGCCCTCGGGGTGCGCATGAAGCTGAACCCGCTGGTGGACTCGATCCGCGGCAAGCGCATCGTGGTGGTCGACGACTCCATCGTGCGCGGCACCACCACCCGGGCCATGGTGTCGATGCTGCGCGAGTCGGGGGCCGCCGAGGTCCACCTGCGCATCTCGTCGCCGCCCTATCGCTGGCCGTGCTTCTACGGCATGGACACCGGGCAGCACGGCGACCTGCTGGCCGCCAACCTGAGCGTGGATGAGATAGCCGGCTATCTGAACGTGGACAGCATCGCCTACCTCACCCTGGATCGTCTGGTGGACGCCATCGGGGCCGTGGGGGCGGGATTCTGTGATGCCTGCCTCACCGGGAACTACCCCGTGGCGGTGCCGGTTGACCTCAGCAAGAGGGTCCTCGAGCCCGACGCCCCCGACCCCACCGACCAGGCCCCCAACGCCCTGCACCTGTTGTTCGAAAGCGAGATGAGTCGGCCGGCTGACGATGCCCGCGATGCCCGTGACGCCCGCGATGCCCGTGACGCCCGTGCGAGAACCACGCCGGTCGACGACAGCGCCGAGGGGAACTGAACCGATGGGGAGACCTACGCCGCCGCCGGTGTGGACATCGCCGCCGGCGAACGGGCCGTGGACCGCATCAAGCCGATGGTGGCGTCCACCGTGCGGCCCGAGGTGCTCGGCGGGATCGGCGGCTTCGGAGGGTTGTTCGCCCTCGACACCGATCGCTACCGCCAGCCGGTGCTGGTGTCGTCCACCGACGGGGTGGGCACCAAGGCCATGGTGGCGGCCGCCTCCGGTCGCCTGACCACCATCGGCATCGACCTGGTGGCCATGTGCGTGGATGATCTGGTGTGCCAGGGGGCCGAACCGCTGTTCTTCCTCGACTACGTATCGGTGGGTCAGTTGGACCCCGACCGCATGGCCGACCTGGTGTCCGGGGTGGCCGACGGTTGCCGTCAGGCCGGGTGTGCCCTGGTGGGTGGCGAGATGGCCGAGCATCCCGGGGTGATGGACTCCGGTGACTTCGACCTGGTGGGCTTCGCCGTGGGTGTGGTCGAGCGCGACCGCATCATCACCGGGATGTCGATCGCAGCGGGAGACGTGCTGGTGGGCCTGCGGTCGCCCAACCTGCGATCCAACGGGTTCTCGCTGGCCCGGCGGGTGTTGCTGGAGCGCGCTGGCCTCGCACTGGACGGCCCCGCATTCGATGGTGCCGATCACGACCTGGCCACCGAACTGCTCAGCCCGTCGGTGATCTATGCCCCGGCGGTCCTGCAATTGCTCAACGCCGTGGACGTGCACGGCCTGGCCCACATCACCGGTGGGGGCATCCCCGGAAACCTCAACCGGGTCCTGCCTGCCGGCACGGCGGCCACCGTGGACACCTCAGCGTGGACCCCGCCGCCGGTGTTCGCCGAGATCGCTCGTCTGGGCGACGTCGCCGCTGATGAGATGGCCCGCACGTTCAACATGGGTATCGGTCTGGTGGCGGTGGTGTCGCCCACCGACGTCGACGCCACGCTGGCGGTGCTGGACACTGCCGGACACCAGCCGGTGGTGATCGGCGAGGTCATCGCCGGCGACGGCTCGGTGGTCCTGAACTAGCTCACGGTCCTGAGCGGGTTCACGGGGTGCCGCAGCTGATGGCGCCCTGGCGAATCCGACGGCGCGCTGCACGGGTGCCTGGGTGACGGTTGGGGCTTGTGCCACAGGCGCGACTACCGTTTCCCGCCGTGGCAGATACACCGACAGCGGCGTTCTCAGTGCGTATCCGGGTCCGTCTGGACAACCAGCCGGGATCCCTCGGCCGGCTGACCACGGCCATTGGCGCCGTAGGGGCCAACATCGCCGGCCTTGAAGGCTTTGAGGCCAAGCATTCCAAGCTGGACGAGGACGTGGTGGTGAACTGCCGCTCCGAGGCCCACCAGGCCGAGGTCATCGCAGCCGTCGAGGGCCTCGAAGGCATCGAGATGCTGAGCTGGGAAGACCGCACCTTCGCCATGCATCACGGCGGCAAGATCGAGGTTCTGGCGCTGGCTCCGGTGGGCGACCGTGACGACCTGTCCATGGCCTACACCCCGGGCGTGGCCCGGGTGTGCACCGCCATCGCCAACGACCCATCGCTGGTGCACGAGCTCACCATCAAGCGCAACACGGTGGCCATCGTCAGCGACGGCACCGCCGTGCTGGGCCTGGGCAACATCGGCCCCGAGGCCGCCATGCCGGTGATGGAGGGCAAGGCCCTGTTGTTCAAGGAGTTCGCCGGGGTGGACGGGTTCCCCATCTGCCTCAACACCTCCAGCAGCGCCGAGATCATCGAGACCGTGCAGCGCATCGCCCCGGCGTTCGGTGGCATCAACCTCGAAGACATCGCCGCCCCGGCCTGCTTTGAGATCGAAGAGGCCCTGCAGGCCAGCCTCGACATCCCGGTGTTCCACGACGACCAGCACGGCACCGCCGTGGTGGTGCTGGCAGCGCTTGAAAACGCCCTGCGCATCGTGGACAAGAAGATGGCCGACATCAACGTGGTCATCGCCGGCGTGGGTGCAGCCGGTGTGGCCTGCGCCAAGATCCTGCTCGAGGCCGGGGTGCCCCACGTGGTGGGCGTGGACCGCCAGGGCGCCATCTGGGAGGGGCGGGACGACCTCAACAAGGCCAAGCAGTGGTTCGCCGAACACACCAACCCCGATCGCCGCACCGGCACTCTGGCCGAGGTGATGCCGGGCGCCGACGTGTTCATCGGGGTGAGCGGCCCCGGGCTTCTGGGTGCCGATGAACTGCGCACCATGGCGCCGGAATCCATCGTGTTCGCCCTGGCCAACCCCGACCCCGAGGTGCGGCCCGAGGTGGCTGCCGGGATCGCGGCGGTGGTGGCCACCGGCCGCAGCGACTTCCCCAACCAGATCAACAACGTGCTGTGCTTCCCGGGTATCTTCCGGGGCGCGCTCGATGCCGGTGCCACCCGCATCACCGAGGGCATGAAGCTGGCGTCGGCCAAGGCCATCGCCTCGGCGGTGTCCGACGACGACCTGGCCGCCGACTTCATCATCCCGTCGGTGTTCGACCATCGGGTGGGCCCACTGGTGGCCAAGGCCGCTGCTGAGGCCGCAGTGCGAGACGGCGTCGTCCGCAGCTAACCCGCCGGTTGGTTTCCCCGCGGTGACGGTCGTCGCTTGTGCGACTATCGTCACAACGTCATTGAACGTTGGGGGAACAACACATGAACGTACGTCGTCTTAGCCTTGCCGTGGTCGTGTGCCTGGCGCTTGCGGCCTCGGTCGTGGCGTTGCCGGGTGTGCCGTCGGGTGCTGAACCGGTGGCGGGTGTGGCCAACGGGGCCCCGCCACAATTCGAGGGGTTCGACGACGTTCCCGGTGGCCGCTACTTCTCCACCCCGGTGAACTGGGCCGGGTCCATGGGCCTAACCAATGGTGTGGGCGACGGCGCCTACAAGCGGGTGTTCGGCCCCGAACGCACCATCGTCCGCCAGGAGTTCATCACGTGGCTGTGGCGTCTGGCCGGCATGCCCGGCATGCCCCCCGACGAACCCTTCCCGGCGTCGGGCTTCGCCGATGTGGTGCCGGGCAGGTACTACGAAATGGCCGTCAACTGGGCCAAGGCCACTGGCATCACCGAAGGCATCAAGGGTGGCACCGAGTTCGGGGTGGGCGTTCCGATCACCCGGGCGCAGATCATCTTGTTCTTGTGGCGCCTTGCCGGCGAACCCACCAACGCCCCACCCAGCGGCCTGACCGATGTACCCGAGGGCGTCGGGTTCTACGACGCCGTGAACTGGGGTGTGTCCGTGGGCATCACCACCGGCGTGGGCAACACCGGCAAGTTCCTGCCCGCCAACCTGGCCAAGCGGGCCGAGGCCATCACGATGCTGTTCCGTGACGTGACCCAGGACCTCGGCATCGACCCCGCTCACGACGCCGCCGTGCGCATCAACGAGATCCAGATGATGGGCACCCACAACAGCTACCGCCAGCGCACGCCGGCCCCACTGTTCAACACGCTGCTCAGCTTCCGGGATCTGGCCATACAAAATGGCGTCGATCCCTATCAGCTGGACTACGGCCATCGGCCACTGGACCAGCAGTTCACCCGTCTGGGGGCACGCCAGATCGAACTGGACGTGTTCGCCGACCCCGTTGGCGGGCTGTACGCCAACCGGGTGTTCAACGATTTCCCGGGTGTGGGCATCCCTGCGGCATCTGGTGAGCCGGCGCTCGATGCACCCGGCTACAAGGTGCTGCACATCCAGGACCTGGACTACGAATCCACCTGCCTCACCTTCGTGGCCTGCCTCGAGCAGGTCGAGGCGTGGTCGGATGCCAACCCCACCCATCTGCCCATCATGATCCTGGTCGAGGTCAAGTCCGACGCCATCCCGGCGATCATCGGTCTGCAGCCGGCGATCCCACCGGCCATCACCCCCGAGCTGCTCGACGCCCTCGACGCCGAGATCCGGTCGGTCCTCGACCCCACCGACATGATCACCCCCGACGACGTGCGTGGCATCCTTCGACAGTGTGCGCCGCCGTCACCAGCGGCACTGGCTGGCCTACCCTGGCTCAGGCCCGGGGCAGGGTCATGTTCGGCCTCGACAACACCGGCGGATCCATCCTTGATGACTACGTGGGGCAGGCCAGAGATCTGGTCGGTCGGGCCATGTTCGCCGAGGTGGGTAAAGACGACCCCGGCGCCGCTTTCTTCAAGCGGAACACCGCCAGTGACGCCAGCACGCCTGGCCTCATCGAAGATGGATACATGGTGCGGACCCGTTCTGATGGGCCCTACACCTCGCTGTTGGTGGACGGGCCGTTGGTGAACGGCAAGCCCGTACCGGCGGTAGGACCCGGGAAGGTGGCCAGCGGTGTGTTCACCAGGTTGGCGGCCTGGACCAGCGGGGCCAGCTGGATCAGCTCCGACTACCTCGAACCCACCGATTCCACCTCGACTCCGGTGGGTACGGCCGGGAGCCTGTTCACCGCGTACCTGCCTGCCGGTGGCGTGGCCCGATGCAACCCCATCTCTGCCACCGAGGCCTGCGACGACTCCCTTCTTCTGGGTGACCTGTTCGAGTCTCCTGGCCAGTGATGGCGGCATCGGGGCCGCTGGCGGCGTTCGTCGCCCGGCCCCCTGATGCCGTCACGTTCGATTTCTGGGACACCCTGATAGGCACCGGCACCTCGGGGACCCGTGCTGCCCGGACCGCATCTCCGGGGCCCGGACGCGTCAGAACCCCCGCGAAGGGGGTTCTGTAGTGGTCGGGACCGGCGTCGATCCGGTGACCTTCCGCTTTTCAGGCGGACGCTCTGCCAACTGAGCTACCCGACCGGGCCGTTGTACCGGCCCGACGTCCGGTGGTGGACAGACGACGGCCGGTACAACGTGGCGGTCCCGACGGGATTTGAACCCGCGACCTCCGGCTTGACAGGCCGGCGTGCACTCCAAACTGCACCACGGGACCATCCGTGGACGGGACCGGAGTCCCGTTCGGTGCCCCGACCCCGAAAGACCTGGGCACCACCACGCCAGCGTGAGCCGGCGTAGCTTGACGAGCCTACCCCATCGGTATGCAACCGACGAAAAGGCTCGTGGTACCCCCAACGGGATTCGAACCCGTGCTGCCGGCGTGAAAGGCCGGTGTCCTAGGCCGCTAGACGATGGGGGCCTGGCCGCCACGGCGGCGCTGTGAGGCTACCAGCCGCGCACACTGTCTCATCCCAGATCGTCGTCGGCGGCGGCAACGGCCGCCTCCAGCAGTTCCGACAGCCACAGGTAGGCGAACCGGGCGGCAGCCTCGGGGGTGTCGGCCATCTGGCGCTGGCCCCGGGGTCGTCCGCCTTCTTCGGGACCATCCACAAACAATCCCTCAGTGGGGTCCTCGTCTTCGCTGATGTTCAGCCTGGTGCCAAGCACCAGCCGGGCGGCATTAAGGGTCTGGAGCCACGACTGCATGTCGGTGGCATCGAGTTCCTCACCGTCAAGGCTGGCCACCACCCGATCCATCGCTGATGAGCGCGACGTGCGCAGTTCATCGCGCATGAGGCCCTGATATTCAGCATCAAGCTCGGGGTCGTTGGGGTAGGCGGTGGGGAACAGCCGCCGCAGGTCGGGAGTGTCGGGGGATTCCAGCATCTCGGCCATCTGGGGCAGGAGCCCACCGAGCACCCTCCGCTCGTCAGGATCCAGTCGCAGGGCAAAGCGCCCGCCGCCCAGCGAAACGAACGGCCCAGCCGGCTTGCGCCACCGGCTCATGGGGTCACCCGGCTCATCTGGTCACCCGGCTCATGGGGTGTGCCTGTTCATCATCAGTCCTGCTGCATGGTGGCCCACAGGCCGTGCTCATGGAGCCGGAACATGTCCATCTCGGCGCGTTCGCGCGGCCCCGACGACACCACGGCCCGACCGTTGTTGTGGACTTCCATCATCAGCTTCTCGGCCTTGGGGCGGGCATACCCGAACAACTTCTGGAGTACGAACGTCACGTACGACATCAGGTTGATGGGGTCGTTCCACACGATGACCACCCAGGGCGTGTCGGGCCGGACGTCGTGGTCGGGGGTGACGAGTTCGGCCTCGGCCGGAGCCGACGACGGGCCGCTCACAGCGCCGCCACTTCGGGCCTGTCGTTGGTGTCGGGCGTGTCCTCGGAGGTCGGGCCTGTCGCTGGTGTCGGGCCTGTCCTCGGAGTTGGGCTGGCCGGTGGCCTCGTGGTCATCGGGGGAGCTGGGGGTGTGACGGCCGCCGACGCCAGGGGCTCCGGGCTGTTCGAGCGGCGGTCGGGTCACCATGCCGAGGTGCACCGCCATCACGGCCAGCAGCACCAGGATCGACCCCAGGATGTGGAACCCCACCAGCAGTACCGGCACACCGGTGAAGTACTGCACGTACCCGATCACGGCCTGCATCACGATGGCAGCCACCAGGAGTGCGCCTCGACGTCGCAGGCGTGGGCCGGCCGGGCTCTTGTAGGCGAGATAGAGCGTTGCCACCGCCACCGCTGCCATTGCCAGCACGGTGAGGGCGTGGATGCGGGCCACCGACGAGATGTCGAAGCTGAAGCGCACTGCGTTCTCGTCGCCGGCGTGGGGCCCGGTGTTGGTCACAACGGTGCCGGTCACCAGCACCGCCACCATCAGCGCCACCATGGCCCGGCTCAGGTTGAGCACCCGTGGCCGAACCGCCACGGCGGTCGGCCTGCCACCCGTCCACGCCCGCTGCACCAGCACGGCGGCATTGGCAAGGAGCACCGCCGAGATCAGGTAGTGGCCCATCACCATTTCGGGGCGCAGCTTGGTCCACACCGTGAACGCACCCCAGATGATCTGGGCCAGCACTCCGGCCACCAGTCCCAGCGACAACCACAGCAGGTCCCGCCGACGCGGCACCCGCATGATGCTGCCAGCCACCGCCAGCATCACCGCCACCGACACCACCCCGGTGAACAACCGGTTCAAAAACTCGATCATGCCGTGGACGTTGTCGAGCTCGGGCGAGAACTGGCCCTGCTCACACTGGGGCCAGTCGGTGCAGCCCAGGCCCGACCCGGTGAGCCGAACCGCAGCCCCGGTCACCACGATCACCGCCAGGGCCACCAGAGCCGCCACGGTCACCACCCGGTAGGTCCGGGGCGACAAACGGGGGAACCGCACGGCGGGGGTGGTCACCTCCCCGATGGTAGGGAGCACGTCGGGGTCTTCCCAATCGGGGCCCGACGCAGTGCTGGAAGAACCGGCGGCAGAGCCGACAACAGAGCCGACAACAGAACCGGCGGCAGAACGGGTGGCGGATTGCGGGGCCCGGTCGGGGGTGGCGTACCATCAAGGGCGTGTCGTCCGCCGCCCACGCAGCGTCGGTTCCCTCCGACCGCTCACTGATCCGCCGGATTGGGGCCTATGTCGCCCTGACCAAGCCCCGGATCATCGAGTTGTTGCTGGTCACCACCGTGCCCACCATGATCGTCGCCGAGCGCGGCATGCCGTCGTTGTGGTTGATGGTGGCCACCGTGATCGGCGGAACCCTGGCCGCCGGTGGTGCCAATGCCATCAACATGTACGTCGATCGCGACATCGATGCCGTCATGGACCGGACCCGCAATCGCCCGCTGGTCACCGGCATGGTCACCCCCACCGCAGCGCTGGTGTTCGCCATCACGCTGGAGGTGCTGGCCTTTGTCTGGCTGACGTGGCAGGTCAACCTGCTCAGCGCCGTGTTGGCGGTGTCGGCCTGCCTGTTCTACGTGTTCGTGTACACGCTGTGGCTCAAGCGGACATCGTCGGCCAACATTGTCATCGGCGGGGCGGCCGGTGCGGTGCCGGTGCTCATCGGGTGGTCGGCGGTCACCAATTCGCTCGGGTGGGCACCGGTGGTGCTGTTCGCTGTGATCTTCTTTTGGACCCCACCACATTTCTGGGCCTTGGCGGTGCGGTACAAAGACGACTACTCGGCTGCCGACGTCCCCATGCTTCCGTCGGTGGCCACCATGCGCCACACCTCGGTGCGCATCGTGGCCTACACACTGGTGGTGTGGGCCCTGAGCCTCGTATTCGTCCCGGTGGCGTCGATGGGTTGGTTGTATCTGGCCACAGCCGTGGTGATGGGCGCACTGTTCACCTTGAAGTCGGTGGCGCTGCTGCGTTCCGGCTCGGAGAACGTGGCCATGTCACTGTTCCACTTCTCCATCACGTACCTGGTCGTGCTGTTCGGCGCCATGGCCGTGGACCAGTTGTTGCTGGGAACGGCATGAAACCGGTCACGACCACACGCCCCGCACCGAGGCTCGCGCAACGCCCCGGCATCGGATTGTCAGCGTCTGTCAGGGAGTGTGTAGTGTCACATCGTCAGGACGTCCCATCCGATGACGTCGCCGCGATTCAGGCGACGCTCCAGGTCACTGCGGCGATGCGGGCCTGGCCAAACCAGGGTTGCAGCATACGGCGATGACCACTACTGAGACACGACCCGACGCCCGGACCGAACTGGTCCCAGGTGATGACGCTCCCCAGCCCTCTGGCATTGCCGGAGCTACTCGGTTCCGGCGACCACAAGGTCATCGGCCGGATGTTCATTGGCTTCGCACTCCTGCTGGGGATCGTCTCAGCGGTGGCCCTGGCTCTGGGCATGCTTGGCAATCTCTCCGGTGGCGGACTGTTTTCAGACTCGGTGAACCTGCGGTTGTTCACCGCAGGCCAGTTCGGTCTGGTGTTCGGTTTCGCCCTTCCATTGTTCGTCGGTCTGGGCCTGTTTGTGGTCCCCTTGCAGGTGGGCGCCTCGTCGGTGGCCTTCCCCCGTGCCGCCGCGCTGTCGCTGTGGCTGTGGCTGGCCGGCGCCATAACCCTGTTGGTGGCCTACGCAATCGGCGGTGGTGTCGGCGGCGACAACCAGCGGGCCATTGACCTCACCTTCACGTCGCTGGGGATGCTCGTGGTGGGACTGCTGCTGGGAGCGGTGTGCATCGCCACCACCGTGATCACCCTGCGGGCCCCGGGCATGACGCTCGATCGTGTTCCCATGTTCACCTTCTCGATGCTGGCCGCTGCCGGTGTGTGGTTGCTGACCTGGCCGGTGCTGCTTGGCAATCTGATCCTGCTGCGGGTCGATCTGACCAGTGGCATGTTCGGCTTCGGAGCCGCTGGTGAGCAGTGGCCAGCGGTGAGCTGGTCGTTCATGCAGCCCCAGATCTACGTGTTGGCCATTCCGGTGCTCGGTCTGCTCGGTGATGCCATCCCCACCCTGGCCGGACGCCGCCAGGCGTCACGCAACGTGATGCTTGTGGCCATCGGCGCCTTTGCTGCGTTGTCGATCGGCTCGTGGGCTCAGGTGGGCCAGCCCGGTGACCTGTGGACCGAGCCGCTGTTCGTCGCCATGAGCTTTGCCATCGTGCTACCCATTTTGGGATTGGCGGGCGGTTTCGGGTCGGTCCTGGCCGCCGGGAAGCCGAAGCCGTCGGCACCGTTGGTGGCTTCGATGGTCGCCTTGATCCTGTTGGTGCTGGCTGGAGTGGTCGGCGCCCTGTTCGCCATCGGCCCGCTGGATTTGGGGTTGCTGACCGCCCTGGAGTCGGGTCTTCCCCTGGTGGCACTCGGTCAGGCCGGTCTGGTGCTCGCCGCCGTGGCCGCCGGTGCGGTGACCGCCGTGGCCTACTGGTCGTCCAAGATCAGTGGGGGTGCAGCGGGGCCGGCCGTCATGCTGGCGTCGCTGGCCGCTCTGGGTGGAGGACTGGCATGGGGTGTGGGACTGCTGCTGGCCGGGGCCTCGGCACGCTTCACCGCCCTTGAGGGCGCCGTTGATGCCTTTGTGGTTGTGGCTGTGATCGGTGTGGCGCTGGTGGCGGCGTCGCTGCTGCTGGCCGGCCTGTCGCTGGCCGGTGCCCGTGGCACCTCCGATGACGACCCGTGGGGAACCGGGCAGACCCTGGAGTGGGCGACAAGCTCACCTCCTGCAGGCGGCAACTTTGATGAGGTACCCGCCGTGGTCACGCCCCAGCCGCTCAGCGACGTCCGTGGCGACGGCCATGGTGATGATGGTGAGGAGTCCGCCTGATGACTGCACCCGCTCTCGCATCCCCGCCGATGCAACGTCCCCGCATGTTGGTGGTGGGAACCGCCTTTGCCGCTGTGGCTGCCGCCATGGTGGTGGTGGGCATGATCGGCGTGTACCTGGTTGAACGTTCGGCCGTGGTGTCTGCCGGCGGAACGTGGCTTCCCGACGGTGTGGTCCTGCCCCTGACCCAGCCCAACGTGATGCTGTTCGGGCTCATCATGTCGTCGGTGGCCATCCAGTGGGCCGTCAGCGCCGTGCGCAACGATGACCGGGTCAACAGCTACCTCGCCCTGGGCCTCACGCTGCTGTTTGGCCTGGGCTACATCAACATGATGGCCTACCTGTGGTCCAAGGCCGGTCTGGACGTCAACGCCAGCCTTCAGGCCACGTTGATCCAGTCGATCACTGCCACCCACGTGGCCATGGCGGCGGTGGCGATGGTGTTCGTGGCCCTGATGGCCTTCCGGGCCCTGGCAGGTGGTTACAACTCCCGCCAGTACGATGGAATCGCTGCTGCCGCCGTGTTCTGGCACGTGATGGTGGCGATGTACGTATTGATCTGGCTCGCCGTGTACGTGACCAAGTGAGGCGATGATGCTGCAATCCCGTGTCCTCACCCCAGGCTTCAAGCTCTTCGGCGGCATCGCCGTGGTGGCGTTTGTGGGTGCCTTCGTGTTCGCCGTCGGCGGCAACTTCGCCAACACCGACCAGGGATTGATCGACTCGGTCGTTGGTCCCCTCACCTTCGGCTGGAAGGGCGGTGTGGGCAGCCAGCTGGGCTACGCACTGCTTTTGGGTACCGCCGTGGGGTCGGGAGCCGTGGCTGGCATGATCCAGGCGTTCCGTGACGCTGATCCTGAGTCCCAGGCCGAGGTCACCCAGGTTGAGGTTCGCCCACTCACCGCCATTCCGCACGGTGCGTCCTACGCCCCCATCGCTGTGGCTTTGGCCGGGGTGGGGTTGCTCATCGGCCTGGCCGCCAGCACTCCGCTGGCGATGGCGAGCGCATTCGTGATTGCGGCCACCGCCGTCGTGTGGACCACACGGGCATGGGCCAACCGGGCCACCGATGACGATGCCACCAACTCAGCCATGTACGAGCGCCTCATGGAACCGTGGCGCGTTCCGGTGATGTCGGTGGTGATCGTGGCCATCGTGGTGCTCGGCGTGTCGCGCCTGTTGCTGGCCACCACCAAGACCGGGTCGGTGGTGGTGTTCGTCCTGATCGCCATCGCCTTCTTTGGCATCACGGCGCTGATCGCCTCCCGACCTCGCATGCCTCGCAATGCTCTGGCACTGTTGATCCTGCTGACCGTCCTCATCGTTTTGGGCTCGGCCATTGCCGGTCTGGTGGTCGGTCAGCGTGAGTTCAAGGACTACAGCAAGTACCCCTCGTCCATCGGGGTCAGTACCGCCGAGTCGGTCATCACGTCGGGCGATACAACCGGAGAATCCGCATGAAGCGCTTCAACTCGACTGCCGCCAAGATCGCCATCGCAGCGTCCCTGGGATTTTTCGTGGTGCTGTGGGTCGCCATGGTCATCGCCGGCGTGTCCGGCGGCGGCCGTTTCCCGCTGACCACCCTTCAGCCCCAGGGGCCCTTCTCGACGCTCATCGACAACCTCGTCGCCCCCGTGTTCATCATCGCCGGCATCGTGTTCGTCGGCGTGTTGGGCACCGTGTTCTACATCGTGATGAAGTACCGGGTGAAGGGTGATCCCGAACTCGACACCGCTCCCATGCCCAGGCAGACCCACGGGCACACCGCCGCCGAGGTCACCTGGACTGCCATCCCCGCAGCCATCCTGGCCGTGGTGGCTGTGCTGACGGCCATCACCATCCTGGATCTTTCGGCCGAGGAGCCCGACTCGCTGCAGGTTGAGGTGTTCGGCCAGCAGTGGTGGTGGGGTTTCCGCTACGACGTGGACAACGACGGCAGCTTCGACAGCGACAGCGATGTCGAGACCGCAGCCGAACTCATCATCCCGGTGGGTCGGCCAGTGGAGCTGTCAGTGACATCCAACGACGTGATCCACTCGTTCTGGATCCCGGCGCTCAACGGCAAGCGTGACGCCGTGCCCGGCATGGTGTCGCCGTGGAAGATCCAGGCCGACGAACCGGGGGTGTACCGCGGTCAATGCACCGAGTTCTGCGGACTCAGCCACGCCAACATGCGGATGTTGGTGCGTGCCATTCCCGCCGACGACTACGACCGCTGGATCGCCGACCAGCAAAAGCCGGCCATCAACCCGCTGGCGGCCCAGGCCCGGGCCGGGTTGGCCGAATTCAACAACAACTGCGCCTCGTGCCATCTCGTCGACGGCGTGAACAACGAGCAGCTGGCCGAGACTCCGGCGGCTCTGGTGTCGGGCATCGCCCCCAACCTCACCCATCTCATGAGTCGGGGCACCTTCGCCGGATCCATCTTCAACCTCCATTACCCCAACCCCGACGGCAACAATCAGCCGTTCGGCGCCACCTGCACCGATGCAGACGCTGCGCGACTGCGGTGACCCAACTGACGTCGGCCTGGCCGGCAACCCGGACAACCCGCTGTACCGCCCGGCCCTTGAGGCCTGGCTGCGAAACGCCCCGGCGATGAAGCCCATGGCACCCGATCAAGGTCGGGGGATGCCCAATCTGGGGCTGACCCAGGACCAGATCGACGACCTTGTCGCCTACCTCGAGACACTGAAGTGACCGTCATGACCGCCACGACGAACCCCACACCCTCCCCCACGGAGATCCTGCGATGACTGTTGTCGACACCCCACTGGAACTGTCCAGCGGAAACGGCTCCACCAGCCGTCCGTTTGGCGTGTTCGCCCGACCCACCGGCGGCCCGGGCTGGCGATCGTGGCTCACCACGGTGGACCACAAGAAGATCGGCATCATGTATGGAGCCGCCGCGCTGGCGTTCTTCATCATCGGCGGGGTCGAGGCGCTGTTGATCCGGGCCCAGCTGTGGGCGCCGCGTGGAACCCTGCTGAGTGCCGACCAGTACAACCAGGTGTTCACCATGCACGGCACCACCATGGTCTTCCTGGTGGTGATGCCCATCGGTGCCGCCTTCGCCAACTACCTCATGCCCCTGCAGATCGGGGCTCGCGACGTGGCGTTCCCGAGGATCAACGCCTTTTCGTTCTGGGCGTTTTTGGCCGGTGGCCTGTTCATCAACTCCAGCTGGTTCCTGGGCGGTGGCGCTGACGGCGGCTGGTTCATGTACGCCCCCAACAGCACCGTCACCTTCTCACCATCCAACGGCATCGACTTTTGGAACCTCGGCCTGCTCATCACCGGCATCGCATCGCTGACCGGTGCGGTGAACCTCATCGTGACCGTGCTCAACATGCGGGCTCCGGGCATGACCATGATGAAGATGCCGGTGTTCACCTGGATGACGCTGGTGACGCAGTTCCTGCTGCTGTTCGCCATCCCGGTGCTCACCGCCGCCCAGTTCCTGCTGTTGTTCGACCGCAACTTCGACGCCGCCTTCTTCGACGTGTCCAAGGGCGGCCAGCCGCTGCTGTGGGAGCATCTGTTCTGGATCTTCGGTCATCCTGAGGTGTACCTGATGATCCTGCCGGCGTTCGGCCTGGTGTCGGACATCCTGCCGGTGTTCAGTCGCAAGCCCATCTTCGGGTACACGTTCATCGTGTTCTCCGGTGTGGCCATCGGCTTCATGGGCTGGGGCGTGTGGGCCCACCACATGTTCGTGTCGGGTATCGGACCGGTTTCGGTGCTGGTGTTCTCTTTGGCCACGATGTTCATCGCCGTACCCACCGGCGTGAAGATCCTGAACTGGACCGCCACCATGGTGGGCGGAAAGATCAGCCTCACCTCGCCCATGCTGTTCTGCATCGGCCTGATCACCATGTTCACCATCGGTGGCCTGTCGGGGGTGACCCACTCGGTGGCTCCCGCCGACACCCAGCAGACCGACACCTACTACATCGTCGCCCACTTCCACTACGTGCTGTTCGGCGGTGCGTTCTTCGGCTTCATGGGCGGGTTCTACTACTACTGGCCCAAGGTGTTCGGCTACCTGCTCAACGAAAAGCTGGGCAAGGCCAACTTCTGGCTGATGTTCGTCGGGTTCAACCTCACGTTCGGTCCCATGCATGTGCTGGGCCTGCAGGGCATGAGCCGACGGATCTACACCTACGACGCCGGGTACGGGTTCGAGTTCTGGAACAAGCTGGCCACCATCGGAGCGTTCGTGCTGGCCAGCAGCATCGCCCTGTTCATCTTCAACATCTTCTACTCCAAGGTGAAGGCCAAGTCGCTGCCCAAACCCGGCCCCGACCCGTGGGATTCACGGACCCTGGAGTGGATGATCCCGTCACCGACCCCCGAGTACAACTTCGACCCCATCCCCACCGTCACCCGTCTGGACGACTTCTGGTACCGCAAGTACGGCGAGACCGAGGACGGCCGTCTGGTGCGCATCGCCGCCACCGAGGATGTCACCCAGTCAGCCGAAGGGGAGCACAACGTGCATCTGCCGTCGCCGTCGTACTGGCCGCTGGTGGCTGCCGTGGGTCTTCCCATCGTTGGGTACGGACTCATCTTCACCTGGTGGCTGTGCCTGATCGGTGGTCTGATCACCGCCGGGGCACTGTACGCGTGGGCGCTGGAACCGGCTGACGATCCCGACGCCGGTCATGGTGCCGGACACGACGATCACCCCGTGGCCGGGGCCGCTCCGGAGGCCGATCTGGTCGACGCTGACGCTGACGCTGGCACCGGCGCTGGCGCCAATGGCGAGGGCGCCGACGCTGGCACCAACGGCGAGGGCGTCACCGAGCGGGAGGTCGAGACCGTTGGCTGACACGAGCGGTGTTCGACCCTGAGGTGGGCGCCAACGTTGAGGTCGCCCACCCAACCCACGACACCAACACCGGCATCTCCAACACCAAGCTGGGGATGTGGCTGTTTCTGGGTTCAGAGTGCCTGCTGTTCGGCGGCCTCATCACCACCTACCTGGTGTACAAGTACCCGCTCGAGGGCCAGGGCCCCGGCCCCGACCAGTTGTTCGACATTCCCTTCACGTCGGCGTCGTCGTTCGTGCTGCTCATGAGTTCGCTGACCATGGTGCTGGCAGTGTCGGCCATCGAGCGCGGCGACCATCACCGTCTGCGGTCGTGGCTGGTGGCCACGGCGCTGCTGGGGTCGGCCTTTGTGGCCGGTCAGGTCTACGAGTTCACCGCCTTTCTCAACGAGGGTCTCGGGTTCACCACCTCGAGGTTCTCATCGGCCTTTTACGGTCTGACCGGTTTCCACGGTGTGCACGTGACCGTCGGCATCATCATGCTGATGTCGCTGTTGCTGCTGAGCCTTCGGGGTCGGCTTCCTGAGCACCGGTCCGAGACCGTCGAAATCGTGGGGCTGTACTGGCACTTCGTCGACTTGGTGTGGATCTTCATCTTCGCCGTGGTCTACCTGATTCCCTAGGAGTGACGCAGATGGCTGACACCACCCACTTCGGTGACACCGAGGTCGACACCACCGTCCTTGACGGCGCCGAACACGCCTACCCCCGTGACCGCCTGTACGTGAAGATCGCCCTCGTGCTGGCGGTGCTGACCGCCCTCGAGGTTGGCGTGCACAGCTTCCCCGACCTGTTCGGGGGTTCCGGCAGCCCCGGCTACATCGCTGCCCTGCTCATCACCATGTTCGCCAAGTTCTGGGCCGTGGGCTACTTCTTCATGCATCTCAAATGGGACAACAAGCTGCTGAGCCGGGTGTTCTACGTTGGCTTCATCCTTGCGATCCTGGTCTACGTCGCCCTCATGGCGATGTTCCGCCTGTTCTCACAAGGCGGCGGCGGGGGCATGGCCTGACCGCTGGCGGTTGGCGGTAGCCACCCCATCGGTTCGTCAGTTTGGGTTGGGCGCCCGCACCAGCGCCGCGACCGCGCCGGCGCCAGCGCGTTACCCCAGCACCAGCGCGCTCCCAGCGGAAACGCCAGGTTGCCAGCACCGGCATGGCCACCGCCCACACCCCCAGCACCACCCACGCCCCCGGGTCACCGGCACCGGACTCCACCGAACTGGTGACGGCTCCGGTGAGCGCAGCGGCCGGCAGAAGTCGGGCCACCGTTTCGACGGCGTCGGGAAGCTGCTCGAGTGGGAACACCATCCCTCCGGCCAGCAGCAGGATCACGTACAGCCCGTTGGCCACCCCGAGGGTCACGGTGCCCCGCAGCGTCCCGGCCAGCAGCAACCCCAGGCCGGCGAAGGCAGCGGTACCGGCCAGCAACGCCGGGACCAACGCCACGAGTGGACCATCGGGCCGCCATCCCAGCACCACGGCGGTGGGGATCAGTACCGCCATCTGGACGGCGATCGTCACCAGCACGGTGGTGACTTTGGCCGCCAGCCACCGGCCCCGTCCCAGCGGCGTGGCCCCCAGCCGCTTGAGGACCCCGTACTGCCGTTCAAACCCGGTGCCGATGCCAAGGCTCACCATGGCCGTGGACATCACGGCCAGCGCCAACACTCCCGGGGCGATGAAGTCCACCCGGGCGTCGTAGCCGTCGGGAACGGCGACCACATCCACCAGACTGAAAAACACCAGAACCAGCAGGGGATCACCATGCTGACCAGCAACTGTTCGCCGTTGCGGGCGGCAAGCCGGAGTTCAGCGGTGAGCTGACCGAGGTAGGGCCTCATGACGGGGAGTCCCCACGGGGCGACGGTCCATCAGGATCGTCGGGCACGTCGGGCACGTCGGCCAGAGCACGGTCGGGCGGGCCGGGTGCGGGCGGGTCGGCCGTGAGGGTCAGGAACACCTCTTCGAGGGTCCGCCTTCCCACCTGAAGGTCGGCCAGCGACAGCTCCCGGTCGGCCAGCCAGGTGGTGAGCGCCGAGATGCGCTGGGGCGTGGGCGCTCCGGCCACCTCGTAGTGGCCGTCGGCGCCCTCGGTCACCACGGCGTCGAGCGCCGCCGCCAAGCCGGCGCCGTCGAGGCCAGCAGCAGTGGTGAACCCGAACGACAACCGGTCGCCGGCAGTGAGCTCGTCGGGTGTCCCCGAAGCCAGGACCCGCCCGCGGTCCACGATCACGATGTGGTCGGCGATGCGTTGGGCGTCGGCGAGGTCGTGGGTGGTGAGCACCACGCACACACCGTCAGCGGCAAGGGCGGTGACCAGGTCGCGCACCACCACACGGCCGGCGGGGTCGATGCCGGCAGTGGGTTCGTCCAAAAACGCCACCCGGGGACGACCCACCAGCGCCAGCGCCAGCGACAGCCGCTGCTGCTCGCCACCCGACAGCTGACGCCACGACGTGCGGGTGCGTCCGGTGAGGCCCACCCGTTCGATGAGCTCGCCCGGCTCGAGCGGGTCGGGGTAGTACGAGGCGTACAGCCGGACCGCCTCGCCGACCCGCATCTGGTTGGGGATGCCCCCCGCCTGAAGCATCACCCCGATGTGGCCCACCAGCTTTCGGTGGTCACCAACCGGATCCAGCCCGCACACCCGCACGGTGCCTGACGTGGGTCGTCGGTAGCCTTCGAGGGTCTCCACCGTGCTGGTCTTGCCGGCTCCGTTGGGCCCAAGAACGGCCAGCACCTGACCGGCTCTGGCCGTGAACGAGATGCCGTCCACGGCGGTGAGGTCGCCGTAGCGCACGACCAGGTCATCGACCTCCACCAGTACGTCACGGTCGGCCACGGTCTCCGACGCTACCCGTCGCCCCGGCCCCGGCGAGAACCCGGACCGGCGCCGGGCGTGTGATGGCTAGGGTGAACGACGTGATCGACTTGCGGCAGATCCGCTCGGACTACCCCACCGTGGCCGCCTCGCTGGCCAGGCGGGGCATTGCCCTCGACGGGCTGGAACGTGTGCGGGAACTCGACGAGGCCCACCGGGCGGTGGAGACCGAGCGCAACGGCATCCGCAGTGAGATCAAGGAGTTGTCGCGCACCGTGGGCGGGCTGCGTCGCGACGGTCGGATGGACGAGGCCGAGACGGTGGCCGCCCGCAGTCGTCAACTCGGTGACGCCGAGCGGGCACTCGACGCCAGCGAGGACGAACTCAAAGCGGCCATACGCGAGTTGCTGCTGGTGGTGCCCAACCTGCCGGCCGACGACGCCCCCGACGGGGCGAGCGAGGCCGACAACGTGGTGCTGCGCCACGAGGGCTGGGATCCCGACAGCTATGTCGACCATCAGCGGGTGCCGCACTGGGATGTGGGTGAAGCCCTGGGAATCCTGGACGTCGAGCGTGCGGTGAAGATGTCGGGATCGATGTTCACCATGTTCCGCGGTGCCGGTGCCACCTTGGCCCGGGCGCTGTGCCAGCTGGCCCTTGACGCCAACGCCGACGCCTTCGAGGAGATTCGCCCGCCGTCGATGGTGCTCACCGACACCATGATCTCCACGGGTCATCTGCCCAAGTTTTCCGACGACGCCTATCACGCCGAGCGCGACGACCTGTGGTCCATCCCCACCGCCGAGGTGCCACTCACGTCGTTGGCCCGTGACGAGATCCTGGCTGAGGACGACCTCCCCATGCGGCTCATGGCCCACACGGCCTGCTTCCGCCGTGAGGCGGGGTCGGCCGGCCGCGACACCCGTGGCCTGTTGCGGGTGCATGAGTTCGACAAGGTCGAGATCCTTGCCTACTGCACCCCCGAACAGGCCGCTGACGTGCACGCCGACCTGCTGGCGCGTGCCGAGCGGTTGTTGGCCCAGCTGGGTCTGGCCTACCGGGTGCTGGACCTGTGCGCCGGCGACATCGGCCAGTCGTCGCGCCGCACCTTTGACCTCGAGGTGTACTCCCCGGGTGTGGACCAGTGGCTGGAGTGCTCGTCGGTGTCGTGGTTCGGCGACTACCAGGCCCGCCGGGCCCACATTCGCTACCGCCGCAACGAAGGTGGGTCACCGGTGATGGTGCACACCCTCAACGGGTCGGCGCTGGCGGTGCCCCGGGTGTGGGCAGCCGTGGTGGAGACCCACCGTCAGCCCGACGGCACGGTGGCGATACCTGAGGTGCTGCACCCCTACATGCGAGGCGCCACCGTGATTGGTCCCCGACGTTGATTTCCGGGCCTGCTCATCGGGCCTGATGTTCAGGGCTGATCCACCCGGCTGATTCTCGGGTCTGCTTGTTGGGCCTGATTGTTGGGCCTGATTGTTGGGGGCGAGCCTGGCCGGGTATCCGCTGGGGTCATGACGTGATGGTGAGGCCCACCCATGCCAGTGCCACACCCCCGACCAGCGTGGCGGCGCCGTAGGCCCCGGCCATCAGCCACCGTTGCCGTTGCAGCAGCTGGGTCAGCTCATGGGCAAACGACGAAAACGTGGTGAAGGCGCCGAGTCCGCCAACGGCGGTGACCAGTGCCAGTGTGGACAGCGAGCTGAGGTCATCGCCAGCGGCACCAGCCAGCACGCCAATGGCCAACGACCCCACGAGGTTCACCGCCAGGGTGCCCATCGGCCACAGGCCCGCCCGCTGGGCAATCTGCTGGGTACCGGCCCGGGCCAGGGTGCCGGTCGCCGCCAGCACCACGAACGCCGCCGCCATGGCCACCGGGGTCATGTGACCCTCCGCCCGATGGTCACGACGCCGCCACCACAGCGCGTCCCACTGCGACGGCCACCACGCACACCACCACCGACACCACGGCGTACACGGCAGTGCCCGGCCCGGCAGCGTCACGAAGTGAGCGGGCCACCTCGAGTGACACGGTTGAAAACGTGGTCAGCCCCCCGCACACCCCCACCACCAATGTGGTGCGCACGGTGGGGGGCCAGTTCCAGCGTCGGGCCGCCTCCACGGTGGCCCCCACTCCGGCGCTGCCGACCACGTTGGCCACCCCGACGGCAATCAACAGGCTGGTGCCGGTGTCGCCCACCAGCTCCAGCAGACCCAGGCGCATCGAGGCCCCGACCACCCCGCCGAGGGCGACGACAACCCGAAGCCTGATCGTCAGCGAATTGATCCAGGCCATGGCCGAACCCTAGTTGTGGCCTGCAACCCGGTGACGTGGCTGCACGCCACTGGGGTGATGGACCTGTCCCCGGACCGACGGGGTGGGCCAGTCGGGTGTGGCATCGTCGGCTCGATCCCGCTTGACTGGACCCATGCTGTTTGACGACATCACCCGGCCGCCGAGTCCCCATCCCGGTCTCGACGAGCTGCGCAGCCAGTTTGAGGCTGACGGCCTCGACATCGGCGACCTGGACCCCGACCCCATCACCGAGTTTCAGGTGTGGTTCGACGCTGCGGCGCGTGCCGGGGTGCATGAGCCGCACGCCATGGTGCTGGCCACCGCTGATGACTCGGGGCGTCCGGCGGCCCGGCATGTGCTGCTCAAGGGCCTCGACACCAATGGCTTCGTGTTTTACACCAACGACGACAGCGACAAGGGGCGTCAACTGGCGGCCAATCCACAGGCCGCCCTGTGCATGCCGTGGAACGTGTTGGCCCGGCAGGTGCGGGTGGTGGGATCGGTCGAGCGGGTGACCGGGGCCGAGTCAGACGAGTATTTCGCCTCGCGGCCCCGGGGGTCGCAGGTGGGGGCGTGGGCATCGCAGCAGAGTTCGGTGCTGGCAGGCCGGCACGAGTTGTTGGAGCGTGTGGCGACAGCCGAGCAGCGCTTTGCCACGGGAGACGTTCCCCGTCCGCCTCACTGGGGCGGCTACCGGGTGGTGCCCGACGAGATCGAGTTCTGGCAGGGTCGGCCGTCGCGCCTGCACGACCGGTTCCGCTACCGCCGCAGCGGTGCCGGGTGGGTGGTCGAGCGCCTGTCGCCCTGACAGTTCAGCCCTGACAGTGCTGCCGTGCGATTGCTGGCCCGCTGACCCTGCCTGGTCCGGTCGACGCTCGTCGGGCAGGGCTGAAGTCGGACAGGGGATGCGTCCCTCAGGGGAGAAGTTTCAGGACCTTGTCGCCCAGCAAAGCGACGTGATCGGTGTCGGCGATGTCGAGGACCTGCAGGTGGATGCGCTGGGCGCCGGCCTCGGCCCATCGGGCGATGCCGTCGAGGACCTCGGCTGGTGTGCCAGCCAGGCCGTTGCTGCGCAGTTCGTCACTGGCCCGACCGATGGCACCGGCCCGAAGTTCCACCTGCTCGTCGTCCACACCGCAGCACACCACCAGAGCCACCGACATCATCAGGTCGTCGGGGTCGCGTCCGATGACCTCACATGCGGTACGCACCCGCTCCCGCTGGGCGGCAAAGGCGTCGAGGGTGGGGAATGGCATGTTGAACTCGGTGGCGAACCGGGCCGCCAGCGCCGGGGTGCGGCGGGGGCCGTAGCCGCCCATGATGATGGGGGGTCCACCGGGCTGAACAGGTTTGGGAAGCGCTGGTGACGCCACCACCGAGTAGCTGTCGCCCTCAAACGAGTACTGGTCGCCCGGCGGGGTGTGCCACATGCCGGTGATGATTTCGAGCTGCTCGGCCAGGGCGTCGAACCGGCTGCCGAGGGTGGGAAACGGGATGCCGTAGGCGGTGTGTTCGTCGCCGAACCACCCCGCCCCCAGGCCCAGTTCAACCCGCCCGCCACTCATCTGGTCGGCCTGGGCCACGGCCACCGCCAGCGGGCCGGGCAGCCGGAATGTGGCCGAGCACACCAGCGAACCCAGCCGGATGTGTTCGGTGTGGGTGGCGATGGCAGCCAGGGTCATCCACGTGTCGGTGGGTCCGGGAAGCCCGTCGAACCCCGACATGGTGAGGTAGTGGTCGGAACGAAAGAACCCGGTGAACCCCTTGTCCTCGGCGAGCACGGCCATGGCCAACTGCTGGTCGAAGGTGGCGCCCAACTGGGGTTCAACGAAGATGCACAGTTCCATGGCGTCACCCTACCGACCCGCCCTCGCAAGCGACCCGCCCCGACAAAGGAGCGAGCCGGGTGCCGCCGAAGCGACACCCGGCTCGTCCCGGGGGGGTCTAGGGGTTGAATGAGCCGCCTCGACACAGGTCGGGACGACGTACATCGTTGTCCGGGGGTCAGTCGCCCTCGCCAGCCGGGGAGTTGTCGCCGCCCATGCGCTCGCCGGGAACCCGGTTCACCATGTCGGTGATGCGGGTGCGCGCCTTGTCGGTCAGGGCGTCAACCAGTGCGTTGGTGTCGACGCCGTTGGCCTCAGCGATGGCGGCCAGGCTCTGACCATCGCGCAGCTGGGTGCGCAGGTCCTCAACGCTGATGCCGATGGTCTCGGCGGCGGTCTCAAGGGGCATGCCGCCACGACCGCCAGGCCCGCCAGAACCGCCGGGACCCCTGCGACCACCCATGCCACCGGGGCCGCGATCACCGTTGTGCTCGGCCCGGTGGGCGGCGGCGTCCGATGCCATCGCATCGGCCTGCTCCTGGGTGATGGTGCCGTCGGCAACCTTGGCGTCAAGCATCGCCTGCATCCGGTCGCCGCCTCCGCGCATGGCCGGGCCACCGCCGGTGGGGGCTTCTTCGGTGGCGGAGGCGTCCTGAGCGAACGCACCGGTGGGGACGGTGATGGCCAAGCCGGCAACTCCTCCGATGAGCATGCTTGCCCCAACCCCTGCTGCGATGAGTTTCCTGTTTGCCATGTCGCTGTCCTCCTGAGCCGCCGGTGATCCCGGCGGCAGTCGTGGTGTGTCGTGGTTTGTGGCGGCCGGTTTCCGAAAGGCCGGTTTCCGAAAGGTCGGTTGCTGACCGCAGGGACATGCTGCACGGCCAATGTGTGGTGGGGACCGGAGGAAGGTAAGACCTAGTTGAGAATGTCAGGCGGAAGCTGGAAACCAACTTCTGCCCCACCACCCGGGCGGTTGCCGGCGAACACCTCGCCACCGTGGTCGGCGGCCACCTTGGCCACGATGGACAGCCCCAGACCCGACCCCGGAAGGGTGCGGGACTCGGCACTGCGATGGAACCGCTGGAACACCCGGTTCAGGTCGGCCTGGGCGATGCCGGGTCCCCGGTCGGCGACGCTGATCCTGCCGCCGGCAACTCTCACCTCTATGGGGGCATCGGAGCTGTCGAACTTGACGGCGTTGTCGATCAGGTTGGCCACGGCGCGCTCCATCGAGGCGGCCTGCACCATGGCGGTGGTGTCGTCGGAGGTGACGTCGATCTGCCGGCCGGTGCGCCGGTGTACGCGCTCGGCCACCGTCCGGCAGATGGCGCCCAGACTCTCGGTGGTCGCCTCGGCGTCGCTGTGGCGGTCAGCGGCCACCGCAACCACCTCGTCCACCAACGCCGCCAGTTCGAGCACGTCGCGGTCCAGGTCTCCCAGCACCTGCAGCTGGACGTCGTCGGGCAACTGGCGATGACGACGCAGCACGTCGAGATTGGTGCGCAGGCTGGTCAGGGGGGTCCGCAGTTCGTGGCCGGCGTCTTCCACCAGCCGTTGCTGCTGGCGGCGTGACTCCGCCAGTGAACCCAGCATCCGGTCCAGCGCCCGACCGAGACGGCCGGCTTCGTCGCTGCCGGTCACATCAATGGCCACCTCGAGGCTCCCGCTGATTCCGACCTGGTCGGCGGCGGCGGTGAGACGGCGGATGCGCTGGGTGACGCCGAACGCCAGCAGCCACCCGACGGCGGCCCCGCCAAGGGTCACCAACACCACGACGGTCCACAGGCGGGTGCCCAGCCCGTCGAGTACCGACTGTGTCTCGGTCAGGTCGCGGGCCACCTGCAGCGCCCCGCCGGGGATGCCCACGGTGATGATCCGGTAGGGGGTTGCGTCGTTGGGATCGCTACCCGAGGTCAGCGCCGCTCCCTGCTGGGTGCGGGCGACGTCGGCATCGACCCCGTCCACCGGCAGGGTCACACCGTCGGAGGCGTCGATGGCCTGACCGCTGTCGTCGAGCACCTGCACCACGTACTGGTCGATGCCCACCAGGCGCTCGGGGACGACAACCCGGGGTCCGGGGTTGCGTGGATCCATGAGGCCCAGCGGACCCCTGGGTCGTGATGACTGGGTGATCAGCACCGACGCCGCGCTCTGCAGGGATCGGTCCACTTCCTCGATCAGACGCGCCTCGGTGGCCTGATACGACAGCAACCCCACCGTGGCTGTGGCCACCGCACTCACCACGGCGACCGCCAGTGCGACCTTCCCCCCGAGCCCCACCGGTCAGGAATCCCGCAGCGTGTACCCCACGCCGCGCACCGTGTGCAGCAGGGGTTGGGAGCCGTCGTGGTCGATCTTGCGCCGCAGGTAGCCGATGTACACGGCCAGATTTTTGGAGTCGGGGCCAAAGTCGTAACCCCAGATGCGGTCGTAGATGGTGCTGTGCTCCAGCACGATGCCGCTGTTGCGCATGAGCAACTCGAGGAGGTCGAACTCGGTTTTGGACAGTTCGACGGGGACGTCGGCCCGCCACACCCGTCGGGCGGCGGGGTCCATCCTGAGGTCGGCCACCGTGATCATCCGGGCCTCGGCCGTCGGTGTCGTCGTTGCCACCGAGGTCGTCGACACGCCGGATGAGGGCGCGCAGCCGGGCCAGCAGTTCCTCCAGGGCGAACGGCTTGGGGAGGTAATCGTCGGCGCCGGCGTCAAGGCCCTCGACGCGGTCTTTGGTTTCGGTGCGGGCCGTGAGGATCAGGATCGGCAGGCGCAGACGTTCGGCCCGGATCACTTTGCACACGGTGATTCCGTCCAGCACGGGCATGCCCACGTCGAGCACCAGTGCGTCGAAGCCACCTCCGCGAACCACCTCCAGGGTTTCGCCGCCGTTGGTGGTGGTGGTGACGTCGTAACCCTCAAGGGTCAGTGCCCGATCCAGCGCTTCGCGCACGGCAAGATCATCATCGGCCACCAACACACGCGTCCCCACGTGACAAGTGTGCCTGACCCGGGTAAGGAAACGGTGAGAGTCCGCAGGATCGGCCCGTTGTCCCGTGCGTCAGCGGTCGACGTGCTGTCCGGTTCGACCGGGGGGTCGTGATCGGCTGGCAGACACCAGCAGCGCCAGGGCGATGAACGTCACCAGTACCAGGCCGATCCGGGCCGGACCGATATCGCTGATCCATGCGCTGGCACTGGATTGCCACCGCTGCAGGGTGTCGGCGGGGCCACCGGGGTCGGTGTTTCCCGACAACACCTGACGTTCCCACCAACCCCAGTAGACGAGGAACACGCCGGCTATCACCAGCAGTCCACCGGCGATGCGGCCAACGTGGCGCAGCGCGCCCCGCAACCTGGTCACCAGTGACTGACGGGCCAAAGCCAGCGCAACGGTGATGGCAGTGAGCACCAGGCCCATTCCCAGCCCGTAGGCCACGAATGCCCCCATCCCGCCGATGAACGACTGGCTGCTGAACACCCCGGTGACGGCCACGAGAAACAGCGGCAGTGTGCACGACAGCGATGCCACGGCGTACGACACCCCGAACACGAACATCGACCACAGCGTGCGGCGGTCACCGCCACGCTCCAGTTTGGGCAGGGCGAACGACGGCTGGAATCCAGCCAGCATGGCGATGCCCAGCACCGTCAGGGCCACTCCGATCACCATCGTGGCCAGTGGCATGTTGGCCTCGATGGGCAGCGCCGCCACGTTGAGCACCACACCGATGACGGTGAACACCACCACAAATCCGGCCGTGACCACGGCGCTGATGCCCACAGCCCGCAACACCACCGACTGGCTGTCTTCTGAGGGGTCGTCAATACCCAGGAAGTACGACAGGTAGGCGGGCAGCATGGCGAACCCGCACGGGTTGATGGTCGCCACCATGCCGGTGGCAAACGCATAGACGACAACGGCGTTCACGACAGGCCCATGGCGGGGTTAGGGCCCGGCCGTGCCGGTAGCCGAGATGGCGTCGATGCGCTCGTTGAGTTCGTCGGCGGTGAGGGCCCCGGCGTGCACGCTGGTGATGATGCCGTCGGCATTCACGAACACCGTGGTGGGCATGTTCACCACAGCGAACTGCCGTGACGCCTCACCGGTGGTGTCCAGGGCGAGGTCGTAGGTGACCCCGGTGCGCGTGGCCAGGTCGGCTGCGGTGGCCGGACTCTCACGCACGTTGATGCCAACGAACGCCACCGTGCCGTCGCGCTGCTGGTACACCTGCTCGAAATCGGGCATTTCCCTGAGACACGGCGCGCACCACGACGCCCAGAAGTTCACCACCATCGGGCGACCCCGATAGCTGGTCAGATCGATCGAGCCATCATCCAGTCCGGTGAGGGTGAGGTCGGGCAGCGGTTGCCCCGATCCGGAACTGCTCCCGCCGCCGGGCTGGGTGATGGAGGCGTCGAGCTGGTCGGGTGCGGAACTGTCGGAGCTGTCGAGCGCCACCCATGCCATGACGGCGACCACCACGATGGCGAGGCCCATCGCCCACGCCAGGCCACGAGGCAGACCCCGACGGCCCAGTGGGGCCAGGCCGTCATCGAGATCGGGTGGGCCGAGGTCGTCGGGATGTCGTTCGGGGTGCGCTGTGGAATTCATGGTTGGGGGCAACGCTATCGGCCCAGATGGACCTGTGGACAGGCGGCACCGCCGTCGACGGGGCCGGTCATCTGTCACTCCGGCGGGGTGATGCACCGCCAGAGCTCAGATTGACCGACCTCACGCCGACCGGAGGTACTGCCGCAGATGCACCGGCACGGGAATGTCGGGCATCTGGTCTTCGGGGCCGGGCGCCGCCGATGGGCGTCCCTGCCGGCGCTTTCCGGTGAGGATCCGGCCGCCGGAGAACAGCTGCCCGCCCCACACACCCCCCGGCTCACGCCGGGCGATCGCACCCTCGAGGCACGCAAGCATCACCGGGCACTGGACACAGATGGCCCGGGCCCGGGCGATGTCGCGCAGCGAGTCGGCGAAGAACACACCCGTGAGCTCGCCGTTGCCCGTTCGGCACAGGGCATGCGCCGTCCAGTTGTCGTCGTCGATGACGGTGACGTCGCCGACGCCGGGTTGGCCGGGTTGGCCGGGAAGGTCGGATTGTGCGGGGGCGGCCATGGTGATTGGTGCCTTTCGTGGATGGGTGTCGTGGATGGGTGTCGTGGATGGGTGTTGTGGATGGGTGTTGTGGATGGGTGTTGTGGATGGGTGTCGTGGATGGGTGTCGCGTGGTTCCGGAACGAAAAAAGGCCGCCGGCTGGAGCCGGCGGCCTGGGGATCATGCTTCGCTGGGTGTCAGGGCGAAGCAACCTCCTCAGGTCGCCGATGGTGGTGCATGGCTGCGGTGTGCTTGCCGAACCAGGTCACGATCCCCACATTGGTGGGGGTGGTGGTGGCATAGCCATAGGTGGCCGGCACGGCGGTAAAGATGCTGGGGCAGACGCGGCGCGCCGACCGGCGGGTGGTGCCGGTGGCAGTGCTCGTGTTGGTGGGTGTCGTCGCCATGGTGCTGCTGTCCATCGTGGTGGTGCCGGTTGTGGTGATGCCGGTTGTGGGGTCGTGTGACCCCGAACCTGACCGGGATCCCGGCTGGGAACCCGATCCACCACTGCACCACGCATGATGCGTCAGGTCAAGCTGTTTACCAGCGCCTCTGTTTGCTTAGGGCCGGGTCGCCTGGCCGGGGACGGGTCGGTGCACCGGTGCACCGGTGCACCGGTGCGGCCAACCGGCGGAGGCCTCACTGGGTGGGGTCACCCACGCGGGCAGCGATGAGCGGCAGCCGGGAGGACCGGTCCACGATCCAGACCAGAAATGGGCGATCGAAGGTCACCTCGACGTCGGGGGCGCGTTGCTGGTCAGCCGGACGGGTGCTGGTTGCGACCCGAGCGGTGCTTCCCTCCTCGTCCACCGACACAAACACCTCCTGGATCACTTCGGACAGCGCCAACCGCTCGGTCGGGGCCAGTCTGGTGAGATCAGCCAGGTCGCGGTCGAACAACGTGACCGCCCCCAGGCTGGTGAGCGGGGGAGACAGGACGGCCTGGGTGGTGAATGCGAAACGGGGCATGCGCACCAGCGCCTGGGTCCTGCACCAGTGATGAGGTCACCTCGTCGATGAGTCCGGTGGTCAGGGCCTGTTCCAGGTCGTCTTCTGCACCCGGGTCGGCGATGATTGCCACCATCGACAGTTCCCGCCCCAGGTAGGGCAGTTCGACGGCCTGCCACGTCGGGCCCCGCGCCCACGACACACCCGAGGAGGCAGGAAGTTCCATCATGGCGACGTCGACAACCCGGCCGGTGTCGGTGGTGAACGGCGCCTCGGAGGTGGCGGCGACGTTGAACGGGTGCAGCCACGGCGCCGACAACCACAGGGCCCCAGTGCTCAGCAGCTGGGTTCCGGTGGTGATGCGACCCCGGGGAGCCATCTGCTCGACCCGGTTGTCGGTGGCCTCGCTGGCCCAGAGGTTCACCGCCTGACGGGCCACCTCGGCACCCGACCGGAAGTCCACCTGGCGAATCCCGGTTCCCAGGGTGCCGGCCAGCGCTTCGAGATACGTGTCGTCGATCTCGGTGCCGCGCTGGATCCACAGCGCCACCGCCTCGGCAACCACCACCCGACCGCGTCGGTCGCTGCTGCGTCGTGGACCCTGCCTGGCTTCCAGCAGCGGGGTGACGACGGGGATCGATGCCAAAAACCGGTCGCTCGCCTCGTTGTCGGCCAGGCCCAGCAGGGCGTCGATCTCAGCCGCCGTTGCCGTGGCTGCGCCGAGGCGGATCATGGCCAGTTGTGTGGCCAACACGCTGGGGGAGAAGGCGATGTTGCCGTCGGTGGTGGACACCAGTTCACCGAGGAGCGTGGAACCCAGAGCGCTCACGGATCCGGCCGCCTCCCGGGCCGCCGACGCCGGCACTGGTGCCTGCGGAACTCCGGCACGGAGTTCGTTACCCGAGAAACCACTGCTGCAGCCGGCTGCCGCCACCACGAGCAGTGTCAGGGTGACCACCACTGCTGTCACGGTGACGCTGGCGCGTCTCGGGGGGATGGAAAGAACCACGGTCACCCACGATGTCGTACTACACCGGGCACGAGATGTCGCTTAGGCGGCTTCATCACGCACGGGATGTCCCCCGGGCGATGGGTGTGGCCTCCCCACCGCCCGGGATTCAATCACTCGGCCAGGGCCGAACTGCCAATCACTCAGCCAGGGCCGAGCAGCCAATCACTCGGCCAGGGCCGAGCAGCACGTCTCCACGATCAGACGGGTCACCGTGTAGGGGTCACAGTTGGAGTTGGGGCGACGATCCTCGATGTAGCCCTTCTGGTCCTGGCCGACCTGCCACGGGATACGCACCGACGCTCCGCGGTCCGACACGCCATAGGAGTACTCGGTCCACGGGGCGGTCTCGTGCAGACCGGTGAGGCGACGCTCGACGCCGGCGCCGTAGTTGGTGATGTGCTCCTCGGCCTTGGTGCCCAGGGCCTCACACGCCGTGATGATCGGGTCCCAGCCCTCGCGCATGGCCTTGGTGGAGAAGTTGGTGTGCGCACCGGCGCCGTTCCAGTCGCCGGGCATCGGCTTGGGGTCGATGGTGACGGCCACGTCGAAGTCCTCGGCGATGCGGTACAGCAACCAGCGGGCGATGTACATCTCGTCGCCAACCTGAGGAGGCCCGATCGGCCCGATCTGGAACTCCCACTGGCCCATCATCACCTCGGCGTTGGTGCCCGAGATGTGCAGGCCGGCTTCCATGCAGGCCGTGGTGTGCGCCTCCACGATGTCGCGGCCCCAGATCTCGTCGGCGCCCACGCCGCAGTAGTACGGGCCCTGGGGTCCGGGGAAGCCTCCCGACGGCCAGCCCAGCGGACGACCTTCCTTGAGGAAGGTGTACTCCTGCTCGATGCCGAAGATCGGCTCCTGGTCGGCGTACTTCTCGCCGACGGCGGCGCAGGCGGCCCGGGTGTTGGTGGGATGGGGCGTCATGTCGGTGAGGAGCACCTCACACAGCACCAGCTTGTCGTTGCCGCCACGAATGGGGTCGGGGCACTCGAACACCGGACGAATCACGCAGTCGGAGTTCTTGCCGGGGGCCTGGTTGGTGCTGGAGCCGTCGAAGCCCCAGATGCCGGGGGTGTCGCCATCTTCCAGAACCTTGGTCTTGGATCGCAGCAGGGGGGTGGGTTCGGTTCCGTCGATCCAGATGTATTCAGCTCGATAGGCCACTCGATGTCTCCAGTGTTAGGACGGCCACAGCCGTGATGTCGTTGAGAGCGGATGTAACGGGCGTCAGCCTGTCATCCAGCGTTTTCAGGCCTGTTGCCCGGTTGTGAACGCATTGTGAACAACCCTGCCACAGGCTCTGGGGGGGTGTCGCATGGGGTAGTACGTGGGGGCGGTGGTCGTCCACGACCGTCGCTGGACGGAGGTGCCATGATGGAAGCCATGGAACGTCAGCAGGACTATGCCCTGCGCACGGTCGAAGAGCGTGGCGTGCGGCTCATTCGGCTGTGGTTCACCGACGTGCTCGGTCAGCTCAAGTCGGTGGCCATCTCGCCGGCCGAGCTCGAGGTGGCGTTCGACGAGGGCGTGCACTTCGACGGATCCGCCATCGACGGCTACAGCCGGGTGCAGGAGAGCGACGTGCTGGCACGTCCGGATCCGTCGACGTTCGAGCTTCTTCCGTGGAACCGTGATGACGACATCAGCGCCCGGATGTTCTGTGACATCCGCACCCATGACGAGTTGCCATTCGAGGGTGATCCCCGTCATGTGCTCAAGCGCAACCTGGACCGGGCCAGCGACAAGGGGTTCCAGTTCATGGTCGCCCCCGAAATGGAGTTCTTTTACTTCGCCCATGGCGATCCGACCCGACCGCTCGAACCGCTCGACACCGGGTCGTACTTCGACCTCACCACCACCGACGCCGCCAGCGACCTGCGCAAGCGGACCATCGCCATGCTCGAGGCCCTCGGCATCCCGGTGGAGTACTCGTTTCACGAGGATGCCCCCAGCCAGCATGAGATCGACCTCCGCTACACCGACGCGCTGACCATGGCCGACAACGTGATGACGTTCCGGCTGGTGGTGCGCGAGATCGCCCTCGAGCGCGGCAGCTACGCCACGTTCATGCCCAAGCCCCTCGAGGGAGTCCAGGGATCGGGCATGCACACCCACCTGTCGCTGTTCAACGCTGGCGGGAATGCCTTCCACGACCCCGACGCCCCCGACGGACTGTCGGCGGTGGCCAAGGCCTTCATCGCCGGCCTGTTGCGCCATGCGCCCGAAATCACGGCGGTGACCAACCAGCTGGTGAACTCCTACAAGCGCCTCATCCACGGCTACGAGGCTCCGACCTACGTCACCTGGGCCCACAACAACCGTTCGGCGCTGGTGAGGGTGCCGGTGACCAAGCAGGGCAAGGAGTCGTCCACGCGCATCGAGTTCCGCTCGCCGGACCCGGCCTGCAATCCGTATCTCGCCTTCGCCCTGATGTTGGCGGCAGGCTTGCGCGGAATCGACGAGGGCTACGAGCTGCCGGCAGAGTCAGTCGCCAACGTGTTCGAGCTGTCGTCGGCTGAGCGCGCTGCTGCCGGCATCGGTTCGTTGCCGCAGTCGTTGTCCGAGGCGCTGGACGTGATGGAAGGTTCCGAGCTGGTGGCCGAGGCCCTGGGGGACCACATCTTCGAATGGTTCCTGCGCAACAAGCGCAGTGAGTGGCAGGCGTACAAGTCGCACGTCACGCCATTTGAGCTGGCCCGCTATCTCCCGAGCGTCTGAGGACCCCACCCCATGGAACCGCTGCTGGTGTATCCCGACCCTCCGCCCGGTGTGGTGACCGCCGCCCTGAACTCGGCCGGGTACCCGTTTGTGGCCGTGGGCAGTGAGGCCGATGTGGAGCGGGCCGAACCCGTCGACGGATGGTCGGGTGCAGTGGTGTGCGCCGACGTCGACACCGACAGCGCCCTGGCAGTGTGCCGAATGCTGCGCAAGCGGGACCTGCCGTTGCAGCCGATGCTGCTGGTGGTGTCGTCAGCCCAGCTGGGGGCACTCGAACTGCGCGACGACCTGTTTGATGACTTCTGCACGACGCCCGTTGATGGCGGCGAGCTGGTTGCCCGTCTCACCCATCTGTTTTGGCGGACCGGGCAGGGCACGCGGCCCGAGCTGGTCGAGTACGGCGAGCTGATGTTGAACCTGGAGACCTACCAGGCGGCGATCAACGGCAATCCCATCGACCTCACCTACATGGAATACGAGCTGCTCAAGTTTCTCGTGTCACACCCCGGCAAGGTGTTCACCCGCGAGACGCTGCTCAGCCGGGTGTGGGGCTACGAGTACTACGGCGGGGCCCGCACGGTGGATGTGCACATCCGTCGCCTGCGGGCGAAGTTGGGTGAGGAGCACGCCGGCCTGATCCAGACGGTTCGGTCGGTGGGCTACCGCTTCGGTCAGTCGCGCTGGGGTCTGTAGACCCGCAGTCCCCGGGCCCGACCGGTGGTCGAGCGCCGTGGCGGGGTCAGCACAGCGGGGTCAGCACAGCGACACGAAGGTGAATCCTCCAGCGGTGAGTGACTCGATCATCCCGGGCAACGACGCCAGCGTGCTGGATCGCACCCCGCCGCCGTCGTGCAGCACCACCACCAGTGGCCCACCGGCGAGCGCAGCGGCGCGGCCCATGACGTTGTCGATGATGGCCTGCGGGGGCGGGTTCAGGTAGTCGCTGGGCGCCACGTTCCACATCACCTTGGACATGCCCAGTTCGAACCCCAGCTGGTCGACCCGGCCATCTGAAACCCCGTAGGGGGGTCGCCAGCAGACCGGGCGGGTGCCAGTGATCTCGCCCACGACGTCACTGGTTCCACTGAGCTGGCCCCGCACACCCTCGTCGGGAAGACCGGTGAGGTAGGGGTGGTTCCAGCTGTGGTTCTGCACGCTGTGCCCACCGGCCACCATGGCGTTGACCAGATCGGGCCGCTGCTGGGCGCTGCTGCCGAGGACAAAGAACGTTGCCGGCACGCCGTACTGGGCCAACACGTCGAGGATGGGCTGGGTCCAGGTGGAATCGGGACCGTCGTCAAAGGTGAGCGCCACCTGCCACGGACCAGGCCATATCGTGCCGGGAGCCACGGGCGCCGTTGGGGGTGGCGGTGGTGGTTCGGGGGTGGGGGCTGCGGTGGTGGGGGCTGCGGTGGTGGGAGCTGCGGTTGTCGACTGTGCAATCGTGCCGGTGGACGCGGTGGTGGATGCGGGGATTGACGTTGTGGCCGATGTGGCAGCAGACGGCGGTGGGGTTCCGTCGGTTCCGGCAGCAACCCCAGCAGCGGTTGCATCGGCGTTGCTGTCGGCCGAACTCCACCCGGTGCTTGTTCCGACCACCACGGCCAACGCCGTCATCAGACCCAGCAAACCGATCAGCGACAGACGCCGCGCACGTAGCGAGTACGGCGGTGTGAGTCGCTGGAGTCGTGGCCATCGCATGACGCAAAACCCTACAACGTCAGGTCGGTGCATTCCGGGCAGCCGACGGGGCTATCGGTCACCGCGATTTCACGGAGGCACGCCCACCGTGGCGACCGCAGGGGTCAGGAGATTTCGAGGTGTTCGGTGCCCTCAAAGCGGTGGTCGACGTCGCTTTTCACCGTTTGGCCAAGCAGCGCGGCCACGATGCCAGTTGTGATGAGGAATCCGACCGGAATGACGAACACGAGGATCACAGCCATGATGAGTGCGCCAACCATGTCCCCATGATGCCCCGGGATCAGCTGGCGGGCAAACCATCGGCCAGCCCCGATCACGTCAGGTCAGGCAGGCCCATTCCAGGCCCAGGCCTCGATCTCGACGAGGGCGTGCAGGGGGAGTTCGGCCACAGCCACTGCCGAGCGCGCCGGCCGGTGGTCACCGAAGTGTTCGGCCCACACCTCGTTCATGATCGGGTAGTCGCGCATGTGCCGCAAAAATACGGTGGTCTTGACCACCTCGTGGAGGCCTGAACCCTCGGCGGCCAACAGGGCGGAAAGGTTGTCGAGGGCCTGACGGACCTCGTCACGAACACCGCCCTGGACCACGCGTCCCTCCCTGAGGCCGATCTGTCCGGAACTTATGAGCCAGTGGCCGGCACGAACCAGCGGGGTGTAGGGGCCGATGGGGGTGGACATGTGCACTCCTGTGATGGGGGTGGATTCAGCGTGACCGTAGCGGCTGACCAGTGGGCCAGCAGGGCGGAAACCCCTGATGACGCCACACCGCCAGGGCGACGGCGGCAAACACGGCGTCGCTGCCGGGCACTGGTGGGCCGGTGGTGTCGCCCAGGGAGGGGTCCACCGTCACGGTGATCGTCGGGGTTTGCGACGCCCGCAGGACCCCGAACGACCGGATGGTGAGATCGCCGATGGTGCCGTCGTCTGCGACCGCCAGCGACTCCGAGGTCACCAACCCGATGGCCATGTGGGCCGCCCCGGTGCAGTACGAGGTGAGTGTGGTGATGTCCAAGGGGTCGCCGCAGGCCACGCTCACGGTGACGGTGCCGTCGTCGTCCACGTGTGCCGAAGCGGTGGCGCCGTCGGGTGAGGTGATGGTGTGGTCGCCACGCACGGCGGCCATGAGCACGGCGGCCTCGACCCACCCGGCTCCGCGCAGGTGGGCACCGGTGGGTGGGCCGGCGACGTCGTGTTCTTCGACGTCGAGCGTTGGCGCGCAGGAGCGGATGGCTTCGGCGATACCTGCGGTGCGCACAACCCGCACCACACCCGTGCCGTCTGAGCGCACGCCGGCGGCGATGGGAGGTCGTTTCGGGCCGAGGCGCACCGTGTCTTCCCGATCGAGCAGGACCCGCACCGGCCGTTGGTGCTGATCGGCCAGACGTCGCGCTGCGTCGGGCGCCGGAGAAGTGACCTTCCCTCCGAACGCTCCACCGTTGGCCAAAGGGTTTGCCGGCTCACCGCCGGGCAGGCACCACGAGGCGTCGGTCTCGAGGTAGGCGGGTTCCACCCACGAGGTGCGCAGGGTGAGGTCCCACTGGCCCGGGGGAACCTCGAGCGGGGGGACCGCAGCGGCGGTGGTCCGACGCCCCTGAACCTTGGCGGCGCGTGTGCGGGCCTGGGCCACAGTGTCGGCCACAACCCAGAACTGCGCGGGGTCACTGGGTTGCGCGGGGTCACTGGGCTGCGCGGGGTCACTGGCCGGAAGGGCCACAAGGGCGTCGGCCGGCGCCGTGTCGTCGGCGAAGCCGGCTCGTCCGGCGGCCACCAACGGACCGACGCTCTGGACGGTGTGGCCCTCCAGGGTGGCCCGTTGCTCAGCGGCAGCGCAGTCTCGACCACCCATGCCCCCGTCGGCCAGCCGGGGGTCGTCGTCGTCGCTGGCGGCGAGGAACCACGCATCCACGATCGGCTTCCATCCCGTGCAGCGGCACAGGTGGGCAGCCAGTGCCCTCTCCACGGCTGCGGCGTCGTCTGCCACGAGGCGATCGTCGGCGTCGCCGGGTTGCAGCGCGGCGGACTCCGTGCGCTGGTGGGTGCCGACCAGTCGCACCACTATCCCCGGGGTGCAAAAGCCGCATTGGCTGGCGCCACAGGCGGTAAACGCCGCCAGCCAGCGGTCACGGACCGCATCGTCGAGGCCGTCGAGGGTGGTGATCGACCGACCGGCGATACGGCGCGCCGGGGTCACACACGCCACCCGGGGGCGCCGTCAACCAGTACCGTGCAGCACCCGCACTGGCCCTGGGGGCTGCAGCCGTCCTTGACCGAGGTGACCCCGACCTGACCTCGCAGCACGTCGAGCAGGGTTGCGCGGGGATCGTCGACGTCGACTTCGACCTGCTCACCGTCAACGGTGAACTGGACGATCACCGTTGCTGCCCGATGTCATCGGCCCAGTGGTGGTGGGCGATGACCGCTCCGATGATCAGGAGAACGACGACCCGCAGCCGCAGGTCTTCTCGGCGTTGGGGTTGGTGATGGCGAAACCGCTCTCGAGTCCGCCCTTGTAATCCAGCATCGCTCCCTGCAGGAGCTGGGCGCTGGAAGGATCAACGACGACGGTCACCTCACCGAAGATGGTGGTGATGTCGTTGTCGTCGCGGTCGCCGTCAAAGAACATCTCGTACGAGAAGCCGGCACACCCGCCGGGGCGGACGGCAACCCGCAACATCAGCGAGGTGTCGCCCTCGGCGACGATGAGATCCTTGACCTTGTCGGCTGCGGTATCGGTGAGCGTGATCACGGTAGTTATTCCTCCTGGAAGTACTGACAATGGGCAGGATAGCTAGTCAGGTGGAAACAAGCTCCACCCGGCAAGGGGTCTGGTCGGCGAGGGGGTGGAAGTCGGTGACGCGCTGGCCTCCGAGTTCGGTCACGAAACCCTCGACCATGCCGCAGTGCAGGCCGCACACCAGCTCAGGCTGGGATTCGGCCAACTGGCGAAACGGGCAGTTGGCGAAGACCACGGTGGTGGCGTCGCCGTCGGTGGAGACCTTGGGGTCGAACCCCATGCGGGACTGCTCGGTGGTGAGGGCGTCGGTGGTGTCACAGGCCCCATGGCGACGGGCGTCGTCGATGCCCTGGGCCACGCCGGCGGCGTGCAGGGCGTCGGCATCGAGGCCCGCTGCCGACGCCGCGTCGAGCAGCGCCCGGGCCAGGGTGGGCCACGGTGATGGCGTCAGGCCGAGCGCCGGGGCATCGGGTGAGAGGGCGTAGCGGTGCTGGGGACGTCCCACCGCCCCGTGATGTTCGGTGGTCAGGTGCAGCAGTCCCACGTCGCGCAGGCGCTCAAGGTGAGGACGCACGGTGTTGGGGTGCAGCCCCAGTGCTTCGGCGACCTCGGCAGTCGTGAGCGGCCGTCCGCATCGGGCCAACTCCACGTGGATGGCGTAACGGGTGTTGTCTCCCAATGCCTTGAGCAGTTCGAGCTCGCCCGCAGCTTCACTGGTTCGATCGCCGCCAGACGGCGTCGGTGTGGGTTGGGCGGACATGGATGGCAGTTTACACGGTATTTCCCGGTAGAATTCGGTCGTGAGCAAAGTGACCGACCATGACCACCGCAACGGGACCTCGTCGTCGCTTCCGACGGCAGAAGATGTCATGGCCTTGCTGCGGGGTGTGATCGACCCGGAGCTCGGCAGTGACATTGTGGATCTGGGGATGGCCAAGGGGGCCCGGATCGACTCAGACGGCACCGTGCACGTCACGATCGCCCTGACCACTTCGGGGTGTCCGTTGCGGGCCCAGATCCAAAAGGACGTGCGGGCCCGTGTCGGGTCGTGGCCCGGGGTGACCAAGGTCCGCATGGACTGGACCGAACTCACCGCCGCCGAGAAGGCCGAGACGATGTCGCGTGCCCGGCTCAACGCCGCTGCCAATGCGCCCGACACCGAGATCCCGGCCACCACCCGGGTGATCTGCGTGGCGTCGGGCAAAGGTGGGGTGGGCAAGTCGTCGGTGACGGTGAACATGGCCGCTGCCCTGGCGGCCCGCGGGCTCACCGTGGGTGTCCTTGATGCCGACATCTGGGGTTTTTCGATTCCGCGCATGCTGGGCGTCGAGGGTCGACTGCAGGGATTCGTGGATACCGACGCCGGTGCTGCTGGCGCCGGTGCTCGGTGCCGACGCTGCTGGTGCCGACACTGCTGGTGCCGACGCTGCGGCCAGCTCCACGTCGGGCGATCTCGGACAGCGCAAGATCGTCCCCAACATCAAGAAGGTGGGCGACGGGGTGCTCAAGGTGGTGTCGATGGGGCTGCTCGTCGACGATGAGGAGACCAGCCCTCATGTGGCGAGGCCTCATGCTCAACCGGGCGGTGCAGCACTTCCTCGAAGACGTTCGCTGGGGCGAGATGGATTACCTGATCATCGACATGCCTCCGGGTACCGGTGACGTGCAGATGGGACTGGCCCGGATGCTGCCGCGGTCGGAGATGGTGGTGGTGACCACCCCGGCAGTCAGCGCCCAGAAGGTGGCGGTGCGGGCGGTGAGCATGGCCCGTCGGAGTCATCTGCGGGTGGCGGGTGTGATCGAAAACATGAGCACGTTCACGTGTGACCACGGCACCAGCTACCCGCTGTTTGGAACCGGCGGAGGTCAGGCGCTTGCCACCGAGGCGGGCGTGCCGCTGCTGGCGTCAATCCCGCTGGAGTCCTCGGTCGCCGCCGGTGGCGATGCCGGTGAGCCCATCGTGCTGGGTGAGGGACCCGCTGCCGACGCCTTTCGGGCGTTGGCCGACCTCATCGTGACCGAGGCTGTGCCTCCGGTTGCGATGGCGGGGTGTTCGGCCCGGATGCTCGATGCTGCGGTGGCAGCGCTCGACGCCGCTGACCTGTAACGGCCCGACGCTGCCAGGTACTCGCCGGTGACTGTTGGCCGGCGGTCACTCGCCAGTGACTATTCGCTGGCGGCACTGCTCGACCACGGCCAGCAGTCCGAGATGGGCGAACGGACAGCCCACGTCGGCGAACACCTCGATGGTTACGCCCGTGTCACTACTCATCGGCGTCACTACTCATCGGCGTCGCAGGTCATCGCTTGCCGGGCATTGCTTGCCGGGCATTGCTTGCCGGTCATGGGCCGTGGTGCATGTTGTTCAGCGGATCGTTCGGCGTGTGGCCATGGCCCGAAGGGCCTCGGGCATCTGACCGCGCACCCGGGCACCGGGGCGGTCGGGGTCGTCGGGATCGAACGAGTCGGTGGTGCGGGGTGACACGGCGCACGAGGTGTCGTCGTTGCCGGTGTCGAGGCCATGTCCGCGCAGGATGAGCCGTTGGCCCCACGCCGTCTCCACCGACATTGACTCGGCGTTCACTTCGATGGCATCGATGGTGGCGCCCTGGTTACCGGGGTAGAGCTTGCGCAGATACTCGGGGGCGTACACCACCACACCCGCCACTTCACCAACGGGCTCGGCATCGGGGCCGGGCCAGAAATCCTCGTACAGAAATGGGGCGGTGGACTCACAGCACCCGGTTCCAATGGTGATGGTGAGGAGCCCTGACCGTTCGGTGAGGGCTCGCTCCACGACGGCCCGGGCGGCGGCGGTGGCTTCGACCTGCATGGCTGTGAGCCTACGGGCCGTGAGGGTGGGTCGTCACCGTTACGCTTGCCAACCATGTCCCGCCTGCGTGTCGCCCTGGCTCAGGTAAACCCCACCGTGGGTGACCTCGACGGCAACGTGGCCCTGGTGGTCGACGCCATCGGACGTGCCGCCGCAGCCAACAGCGACCTGGTGGTGTTCCCCGAACTGGTGCTCACCGGCTACCCACCCGAGGACCTGCTGCTTCGACCCGACTTCGTGGCCGGGGCGCTCGACGCCCTCAGGCCTCGTGGCAGCCGCCACCGCTGGGTCGGCGTGCGTGACCATCGTGGGATTCGTCGACAGCGAACCGGGCAGGCTGTTCAACGCCGCCGCCGTGTGCGCCGGCGGCCGGGTGCGCGGCGTGTACCGCAAGCGCCTGCTTCCCAACTACTCGGTGTTCGACGAGCAGCGGTACTTCGCCGCTGGCACCGAACCCCTGATGCTGTGGGGTGTGGCCGGAGTCGACGTGGGGATCACGGTGTGCGAGGACGCCTGGGTGGACGACGGTCCGGTCGCCCGCCTGGGTGAGGGTGGCGCCGACCTGGTGGTCAATATCAATGCGTCGCCGTTTCACATCGCCAAGGTGCTGGAGCGGGAGCGCAACCTGATCCGCAGGGCGGCGGAGTCTGGATGCCCGCAGGTGTACGTGAATCTGGTGGGCGGTCAGGACGAGCTGGTCTTCGACGGCGCCTCCATGATCGTCGATGCCTCCGGTCAGGTCATTCACCGCCTGGTGTCGTTCGCACCTGAGTTGTCGGTGGTGGATCTGGAAGTTCAGAGCCGGCAGCCGACCACCCTGCCGGTTGTCGAGCTGTCGACGCAGTCGGCGGCTTCGGCCCAGCCGGTGCTGGCGCCCCACAGCGCACCCATGCTCCCCGAGACCGCCGAGGTGTACGAGGCCCTGGTGCTCGGGACCCGTGACTACGTGGCCAAAAACGGCTTCACCGACGTGGTCGTGGGGTTGTCGGGCGGGGTGGACTCGACGCTGGTGGCCGCTGTGGCGGTGGACGCGTTGGGACCCGATCATGTGCACGGGGTGGCCATGCCGTCTCGGTATTCGTCGGAGCATTCCCTGTCCGACGCCGCTGAACTGGCCACCAGACTCGGCATCGACTTTCGCACCGTTCCCATCGAGGCCGGTCATGCGGCAATGCTCAACATGCTGTCTGAGTCGTTCGGCGACGCCGAGCTCGGACTCACCGGCGAGAACCTCCAGAGCCGACTTCGGGCGGTGGTGCTCATGGCGTTGTCCAACCAGTTCGGGTGGCTGGTGCTCACCACGTCCAACAAGAGCGAGAGCGCCGTGGGGTACTCCACGCTGTACGGGGATTCTGCCGGAGGACTGGCCGTGATCAAGGACGTGCCCAAACTGCTGGTGTACCGGTTGTGCCGCCATCGCAACGACGTGGCCGCCGCCGCTGGGGCAGTGCCACCGATACCGGGGTCGGTGCTGGACAAACCGCCGTCGGCCGAGTTGCGTCCCGACCAGCGAGACGACCAGAGCCTGCCTGCCTACGAGGTTCTCGACCCGTTGCTGGAGGCCTATGTGGAAGGTGACACGTCCATCGCCGACCTGATCAACGACGGTCACGACCCGGCCGTCACCGGGCGCATCGTGGCCCTGGTGGACCGAGCCGAGTACAAGCGTCGCCAGTCCCCGCCGGGTCTGCGGGTCACCACCAAGGCCTTTGGCAAGGATCGGCGCCTGCCCATCACCAACGCCTACCGTGGATGACGTGACCACCGGACCTGCCCATCAATCCGTGGCGTCGGGCGACACTCCCCACGATGGCGCGTCAGGTGACGTCCGGGTGCGTGCAGGTGGTGAGGTGGTGTTCGGCCCGTCGCCACCCCAGGCGGTGTCGATGGCCCGGGTCGGGAACCTGCGATGGGCCGAACTCCAGGCCTTCGCCGTGGTCGGGTCCTGGGTCGTGACCACCCCGGAGCACGACGTGCGGGTCGCCCTGGATGCGGTGTCACGCCATGCAGCGTGGAGGGCGCAGATGCTGGGTGACCGGTTGCCCACGGTGGGTGCGCTGGCCGTCGACGTTGTGACGGTGCCCCGCCACGCCGGTCTGGTCGCTGTGGTGGAAGAGATGGCCACGGTGCAGTCCACCGCCGACCGCCTGGCGGTGCTCGACGACGTGATGATCGCTGGACTGGTAGAGGCGACGACGACGCTGATCGACACGCTGTCGCCGGTGGCCGATGCCCCGCTGCTGCGCGCCCTCCCCATGGTCGTGGCGGACCTGCGTCGCGACGGGGCGGTGGTGGCAGCCCTGCGTGCCGATGCCGACAACGGCAGTGGTGGCAGTGATGCCAGTGATGCCAGCGCAGCGCTGGTGTCGTCGCCGTTGGTCGACCTCGGCGGCTGGTAGGCGACGGCAACCGGCTGTCCCGGCATGCACAGGTGTGGGTGCACGGCGCCCCATCCGGAGTGCGCCCGGACAGGCACTTTGGCCGGTCTCGGTAGCCAGTTGGCGGCAAGTTCGGCGTAATCTGGCTCAAAAACCCCGCCATTGCAGGTTTTTTGCCAGATCACCTGATCAATGGGTGGGGGGTCTTGACCGTGGCGGTATCGTCTTGGCTGTAGGCGTACGGGGTGCTCCGATTGCAGGTCCTCTGTGGTGCGGTGTGGCCATCTCGTTGCGGAAGTCGAAAAGGTAAAGAGGGGCACTGTGGCCAAGGAGCGCGTAGAGCGCGACGAGGAAGATCTCGTCCGGCTGTATCTCACAGACATTGGGCAGTACCCACTGCTCACCAAGGAAGACGAGGTCCGCCTCGCCCAAGCCATTGAAAATGGCGTGGCGGCGCGTACCGAGATCGATGCCGGTGGCACGCTGACCGTCGCCCGCAAGCGTGAGCTGCGTAAAGCGCTGCGCGCCGGCGAGGACGCCGAGCGCACGTTCGTGCAGTCGAACCTGCGCCTCGTGGTGTCGATCGCCAAGAAGTATCAGGCGTCGGGACTTCCGCTTCTCGACCTCATTCAGGAGGGAAACCTCGGCCTGATGCATGCCGTCGAAAAGTTCGACTGGCGCAAGGGCTTCAAGTTCTCGACCTACGCCACGTGGTGGATCCGTCAGGCCATCACCCGAGGCATCGCCAACACCGGTCGCACCATCCGTCTGCCTGTGCACGCCGGTGACACCCTCGCCCGTTTGCAGAAGGCCCGGTCGCGACTTGAACTGAAGATGGGTCGTCCCGCCACGCTGGCCGAGTTGTCGGCCGAGGTCGAGATGCCCGAGGACAAGGTCACCGAGGCCCTGCGCTTCGCCGCCGAGCCGCTGTCGCTGTCGGAGCCGTTGCGCGAAGACGGAGACGCCGAGCTTGGTGACGTGGTCCAGGACCGGTCGGCGGAATCGCCATTCGAAGCCGCCGCCACGGCGCTCCTGCCCGACGAGATCAACCGCCTGTTGGGTCCGCTCGACGAGCGTGAGCGTGAGATCCTGAAGCTGCGCTTCGGACTCGATCGTGGTGAGCCGCGGACGCTCGAAGAGGTCGGTGAGCACTTCAACCTCACCCGTGAGCGGATTCGTCAGATCGAGGCTCGGGCCATGTCCAAGTTGCGGCATCCATCGTCGGACACCGGTGCCCGGGACCTTCTCGCTGTCTGACAGGCCTGCGTAGCTGGCTCACGGGCCTGCGTAGCTGACTCAGTGGGATCGCGTAGCTGACTCAGTGGGGCGGGTGACGTCCGACGGGGCAGCGTTGCGAGGGTTGGGCCTACACTTGGGAACCATGAAGAAGCTTCTGGTCCTCGCCGTCGTCGTTGCCCTCGCCGTGTTTGCGGTCAAAAAGCTCCAGGATTCCTGACAAGGCGAGCCGACCGGCGCTGCCATAGCGCCAGTGCCGCCCCTCCGGCAGCCACTGCCATGACCCCGGTGGTGATCGCCATTGCCCGCGACTCGGGCAACGGAACCCGGGATCGCAGGGGCACCGGCTGGTCGAACCAGCGAACATCCCAGCCTCGTTCGCCGCTGATGCGCGCAAGGTCGCGGTCGGGATTGACCGCAGTGGGGTGTCCAACCGCCTCGAGCATGGGCAGATCGGTGATCGAGTCCGAGTAGGCGTAGGACGCCTGCAGGTCGATGCCGTCGAGCGCTGCGATGTTCTGCATGGCCTCGGCCTTGAACGGCCCGTAGGAGTAGAACTCGACCTCACCGGTGTAGCGGCCGTTGCCATCGATGCAGGCACGACTGGCGATGGCATCGTCCACCCCGAGGTAGTCGGCCAGTGGTTCAACGATCTCGGCAGGTGATGCCGAGATGATGAAAACCCGGTGTCCCTCGGCCTGGTGGTGGCGGATGAGCTGGAGCGCCTCGTCGAACACGATTGGTTCGATGACGTCGATCAGGGTCTCACCCACGATGGCGGTGACCACGGACTGGTCCCAGCCCCGGGTGATGCGCAGCGCCGACTCACGGAACTTGCGCATCTGGGCCTCGTCGGCCCCGAACCGCTGGAACAGCAGTTGGGTCCACGCGCCGCGCAGCATCATGCGCCGCGAGATCATCCCGGCCTTCATCAGCGGTGGACCGAACGCCACCATCGACGCCTTGGCGATGACGGTCTTGTCGAGGTCGAAAAAGGCTGCGATCACTGCTTCGGATCCTAGGGGTGATCGGGGCGCCGTCACTGTGAACGCCTGAGGTGGTGGCGATGTCACCGCACGTGTCGATCGCTTGGCGTCGGCAGACCATCTTTCTAGGTTGGTCAGTGATCCGTTGCGTCGGGTCGACCAACAGCTCGTTCTTCCCCCACCAAGACCGCAGCACCCCAGGGTTGCTGACCGGTGCCAATGGCCACTGGCCGGGGAGTGCAGCCCATGATCTGCTGCTGGTCAGCCAAGGGCGGCTCAGGCACCTCGGTGGTGGCGGCTGCCCTGTCAGTGGCGGCTGCCCGTCGCCCACCCGGGTCGCTGCTGGTGGATCTGTGTGGCGACCAGCCCGCCATGCTGGGTCTTCGTCAGCCCGATGGTCCCGGCGTGCTGGACTGGCTGGCTGACGGCGTCAACGCCCCTCCCGATGCCCTGGCGCGACTCGAGATTGACGTGATCCCCGGACTGCGGCTGCTTGCGGCCGGGTCAGCTGACGACCCCGACCCCAACCCCGGCACTGGCCCCAACCCCGACCCCGGCACCGTCGCTGGCAACGACCGGGATGGTCGTGGTGGTCGTCACAACCGTGATCGGGATCGCCGTGACCAGGCGAGACTCCTGGCCACCCTGCTCGGATCCGAGCGGCGTCAGGTCGTGGTCGATGCCGGTCGTATTGATGGGTGGTCCGAGTCGGGTGGCGCGTGCTGGCGGCCTCGGCCGGCGTGTCGCTGCTGGTGGTGAGGCCGTGCTACCTCGCCTTGCGTCGGGTGGTGGCGAGTCGGGTGCGGCCCACGGCCGTGGTGGTGGTGAGTGAACCCTGGCGGGCCCTGACCAGCGCCGATGTCGCCGACGTGGTCGGTGCCCCGGTGGTGGCAGAGATCGCCGTTGAGGGGTCGGTCGCCCGTTCCGTCGACGCTGGTCTGCTGGCGACACGACTTCCCCGACTGCTGGACCGTGCCCTGCGTGAGGTCGGATGACATGTCGGGGCTCGACACCTTCACAAACAGGGACCACCAGCGGTCCCGCGTCGCTGTTGTGGCTCGTGACGTACATCGCGCCCTCGTGGCCGAGGTCGCCAGAACCCAGGCCAGCGAGAACCTGCTCGAACCTGCCTCAGTCGCCGAGTGGATCAGGCGTCACGACCCACTGCTGGGGTCGCATCTGGTCGGTGCGGCCGTCGACGTGGTGCTGGCCCACGCCGGTGGTCTCGGCCGGCTGGACCCTCTGCTCGCCGATGATGCCGTCGCTGAGATCATGGTCAACGGCGATGGCTCGGTGTGGCTCGAGCGTGCCGGCGTGGTCGTGCGCACCGCGATGTGGATGGATACCTCCGAGGTGCTCGGGGTGGCCGAGCGGATCCTGGCCCCGCTGGGCCTGCGGGTCGACCAACGCCACCCGATCGCCGACGGTCGGCTTGCCGACGGCTCCCGGGTCCACGTCGTGCTCCCACCGGTGGCCGTTGACGGACCGTGCCTCACCATCAGGCGCTTTCGGGTCGCTGCAGTGCCGTTGGCGTCGTTTGCCGACTCGTCGGTGGTCGCACTGCTCGGCGACGTGGTGGCCCGACGGTGCAACGTGCTGGTGAGCGGCGGCACGGGAGCGGGAAAAACCACGCTGCTCAATGCCCTGGCGGCGGGGATAGACCCTGATCACCGGGTGGTCACCATCGAGGACACGGCCGAACTGCGGTTGCCCGGTGATCACGTGATCCGCCTCGAGGCCCGACCGGCTGGGGTCGAGGGCACCGGTCAGGTGGGCATCGACGATCTGGTCCGGACCGCCCTGCGGATGCGGCCTGACCGCATCGTGGTGGGTGAAGTGCGTGGCCCTGAGGCCCTGGCGATGATCGGCGCCATGAACACCGGGCACGACGGCTCACTGTCCACCCTCCACGCCAATTCGGCCCCCGATGCCGTCCGTCGGCTGGAAGCCATGGTCATGGCCTCTGCCGGGGCACTTCCGCTGCCTGCGGTGCGTGATCATATCGCCGCCGCCGTGGACGTCATCGTGCATGTCGCTCGCGCCGGGGGCGACCGTCGTGCAGTGACGGCCGTCGAGGAGGTGGTCCGGGCCGGTCACCTCGACCAACCCGTGGTCACCCGACCCCTGGTGGTCGATGGCCGGGTGGTGGACTCCCCCAGCCGGTGGCGTCGGTCCGACAGCGGTGCCCGGCGGTGACGGCGGTGTTGGTCGGCACGGTGTCGGCAGGGTTTGCGGCCGTCGTCGTGGCGTGGTCGGTGGCTGGTCGTCGTATGGTCGGTCGAAGCGTTCGGCGGCGTGCCGTGGTGCTGTCGGGGACACCCGGTGAATCAGCCAGGCACCGCCACTACCGGGCTGGGTCGTATGGATGGGCTGGGCCGTATGCACGAGCGCTGGGGCTTTCCTGGGCGCTGCCTGCGTCAGCCGTCGCCGTCGCGTCGCCTCTGCTGTCGCTGCGGCATGGCGTCGTGCTGTCGCCTCGGTGGAAGGTCGGCTGCGAGGCGGGTCGACCGACGTTGGTCAGTCCACGACCGGTCGCTCGGGCGACCCGACTGCCGACATGGTGCAGGTACTCGACGCCGTGGCCCGGTCGGTCAGAGGTGGGTCGGGGATGCACCAGGCGTTGCGGTCGGTGACGTCAACTGCCGGAGTGCACACCGCCGACCTCAACGGTGTGGTGGGTCAGCTCGACGGGGGGATGACGTTGGTGGAGGCCCTGGCCGGTTGGCGCAGGCGGCGGCGCACCCCGGTGGTGGCGCTGGCCACGGCGGTGCTCACGTTCGGTGTGGACACGGGCGGGTCGCTGGCGCGGGCTGTGGACGGAGCGGCGGCCACATTGCGCGAACGCATGGCGTTGCAGGGCGAGGTGCGGGTGTTGGCCGCCCAGGCCCGCGCCAGTGCCCTGGTCGTGGGGGCGGCCCCGGTGGGGTTCACCGTGGTGGTGGCGGTCGCTGATCCGCGTGTGGCTGGCTTTTTGCTGTCCACGCCGGTGGGATGGCTTTGTCTGGTGGTGGGTGCGGGCCTGGAGATCGGCTGCGTGGTGTGGATGCGGTCGCTGGTTGCCCGGGCCGGTGTGCTGTGACGGTCGCCAGCCGTCCGCCATCGCGTGCTGCCATGACGCCATCGGGCTCGGAGCCATCAGCGACCCTGCACCCCACGTCCACTGGCTCAGCGGTGTTGTCGGGTGTGGTGCGAGCTGTGATCGCTGTGGACCCTCGATGGCGGACGGCAGCCGGGCTTGGGCTGACCGCAGCGATGGTGGTGGTCGTGGGGCCGTTCATCACCGTGGTGCTGGCCGTCTCGGCTGCGGGCACCGTCGTTGTCGCCCGCAGGACGGCGCGTGGCCGTGCCCGACGTGAGGTGCGTCGAACCCTGCCCGACGTGGTGGACCTGTTGAGATTGGGAGCCGAGGCAGATCTCACGGTGTTGCAGGCCATTGGCGCTGTTGCTGACCACGGACTCGGACCGGTGGCCTCCGAGGCCGCCATCGTGGTGGCCCGCACCCGGACCGGGGAACGGCTTGTTGATGCCCTTGAACACCTCAGGGCCGACGACATGCTGGCTCCCCTGGCCGACGCTCTCATCGACGCTGAGCGTTATGGCACCCCGTTGGTTCGGTCGCTCGAGCGTTTGGGCACCGACGCCCGGGACCAGCGCCGCCGCCAGGCCGACGCCCGTGCCCGCCGACTCCCGGTTCAGCTTCTTGGACCCCTGGTGGTGTGTGCGCTTCCGGCAACGCTGGTGCTGGCTGTTGTTCCCGTGGTTGCAGTGTCGCTTGACGGCCTTGCCTGGTGAGACCTTGCTGGCCCGTTGGGCCGCCTCAACCTGCACGAAACTGCCGGCTGGTGGCCCATCGCTGCTGGCCAGCGCACCGATGGGAGCCCCATGTCTGAACCCGCCAGCAAGAGCAAGAGCCACGAACACAGCCGCGAGCAGAGCCACGAACACAGCCACGAGCAGAGCCGTCAATACAACGGTGATTCGGGCGCCCAACCCGATGGTGCCACTCTGGCCAACCGGGTGGTCGACAGCGGACAGGCCACCGCTGAGTACGCACTGGTGCTGCTGGGCGCAGCGGCAGTCGCCTTGCTCCTCATCGGCTGGGCGACAACCACTGACCAGGTGAGCAGATTGTTCGACTTCGTCGTCGACCAGGTCATCGGCAGGTCAGGGTGAGCTGCCAACGGCAGTGCCCGTTGCCGTGCACCACGAACTGCTGAAACCTTCGACCGCCATGGTGACCCCATCCATCTTCCGCAGGGAGGCCTGTCGATCTGACGCCGGATTCGGCTGTGGTCGGGCGGGCCGGCACCAACGCGGTCAGGCCACCGTCGAGCTTGCCCTGGTGGTGCCGGTGGTGGTGGTGCTGGTGCTCATGGTGGTGCAGGTGGGTCAGGTGGTTCGGGATCGGGTGGTCGTGGTCCACACAGCGCGCGAGGTGGCACGTGCCGCCTCGGTCTCGGCCACCGCCCCCAGCGTCGGAGAGGTTGCCCAACGGCACGGACTCGACGTCGACGGGTTGCAGGTGGTGGTCGACCCCGTGGACGCAGCTGGCTTTGTGCGGGTGTCCATCAGCTACGCCTCGCCAACCGACGTGGCACTGGTGGGCCCGCTGCTCCCCGACGTCACCGTCACGGCCGAGGCCCACATGATGGCCGAGTGGCGCCGGTGATCCTGCTGGTGATCCGATCCTGCTGGTGATCCGCGGTACCGCGGTGATCCTGCTGGTGATCCTGCCGGTTCCGTTCCATGGCGGGTCAGCTTTCGGAACCTATGGCGAGAGCCGACTGGTTGCCCGGCTCTCTGCTCTTCCGGATTCCCGGCCCTACAGTAAATGGGGTGCCTTCTCCAGCAGCTTCCGGTTCCCGTCCGGTAGCGACTGCATCAGGTACGGCACCGGCTCGGGCCGGCCTGGTGTTGACCACGCTCATCGTGGTCGCCGGTGTGGCCAACGTGAACCTGGCCGTAGCCAACGTGGCTCTGCCATCAATTGGCCGGGAGCTCAACACCACCCAGACCGGCCTCAATCTGGTGGCTGTCGGCTTCTCCCTCGGGTTGGCGGCGTCGGTGCTGTACCTCGGCGCTTTGGGCGATCGGTATGGCCGCAAACAGTTGGTCGTGGCCGGAATGGGTCTCACCATTCCCGCCGGCTTGCTGGCCGCGTTCGCCCCATCAACCGAACTGCTCATCGCCGGACGACTGTTGGGTGGTCTTGCCGCCGGCATGGCCTTTCCCACCACCCTGGCTTTGGTCTCGGCGTTGTGGTCGGGTGTGCCAGCCACCAGAGCCATTGCGTTGTGGTCGGGAATCGGGGGAGGGCTCAGCATTCTCGGTCCGCTCATCGCCGGTGCCCTGCTGACGACGTTTTGGTGGGGCTCGGTGTTTTTGGTGTCGGTGCCGTTGGCAGTGGTCGGCCTGGTGCTCACCATTTCCTTCATCCCCAACCATGTGAATGAGTCCTCTGACCCGGTGGACAACCTGGGCGGGGTGCTGTCGGTGTTGTTCGTGGCCACGCTCGTGCTGGCCATCAACTTCGCACCCGAGCCCGGCATGACCGCCACGGCTGTGGGACTGGGAGTGGTGGCGGTTGCGGCCCTGGTGGCGTTCGTGGTCCGCCAGCGTCGGGCCCGCGAACCGCTGTACGACCTCGATATCGCCCGTCGGCGGCTGTTCTGGGTGGCGGCAGTGGCCGGGATCATCGTGTTCGGTGCCCTCATGGGGGGCATGTTCATCGGCCAGCAATTCATCCAGAACGTCCTGGGGTATTCCACGCTGGCAGCTGGGTTCGCCGTGTTGCCCCAGGCCATCGGCATGGTGGCGATGGCCCCACTGTCGGCAGCGGCCGTTGTGCGCTTCGGGTCCCGTGCCGTGTTGCTGGTGGGCTTCGGTGTGGTGATGGCCGGGTTCATCGTGATGCTGGTGCTGTGGGACGAAGGAACGTCGTATGTGGCGGTGGGCGGCGCCTACCTGCTGGTGGGCATCGGTGTGGGTCTGGCCGCCACGCCGTCGTCGAGGGCCCTGGTGGAGTCGGTGCCGGTGCGCCGGGCGGGGATGGCATCAGCCACCGCCGACCTGCAGCGTGATCTGGGTGGGGCCGTGATGCAGTCGCTACTGGGTGCCGTGCTGGCCGCCGGGTACGCCGCCGCCATCAGGTCGGCAATCGCCGCTGCGCCTGCCGAGGAGCAGTCCCAGGTGACCGATCAGGTGTCGGCCAGCCTGCAGCGATCCTTCGGCAGTGCCACCGATCTGGCCAACCGCTACCCCCAGTACGCGTCAGACATTTCAGCGGCGGCGGAGTCGTCGTTTCTCAGCGGAGCGAACTGGGCCTACGCCGTGGGCATCGTTGCCATGGCAGTGGGGGCAGCGGTGGTGGCGTTGTTCTACCCGGGCCGCAAAGAAGAACTCCGTCTGGTCGCCTCCTACGCTGCGGCCGACACGCCCGATGCGCCAGATGCTCCCGCCACACCCGATGCGCCCGACGGTGGCGGTCAGGGCGGCGTGATCACGTCGTGATCACATCGTGATCACATCGTGATCAGGTCGTGATCACAGGGCGATGACGTCAGGATCAGCGTCAGGGTGGGCGCCGGGGGTGGGCACTTCCGCAGCCAGTAGCGCTTCGAGCAGTCGACGGGCGCCGGCCTTGTCCAGCGGTTCGTTGCCGTTGCCACATTTGGGGGATTGCACACACGACGGGCATCCGTCGGTGCAGTCGCACGCACTGATGACCTCGGCGGTGGCGGTGAGAAGTTCGACGGCCCGTTCGTAGGCCAGCTCGGCCATCCCGGCGCCGCCTGGGTGGGCGTCATGGATGAACACCGACGGCAGTCCGGTGTCGGCATGCAGGGCGGTGGACACCCCGCCAACGTCAGACCGGTCACAGATGGCGAACAGTGGCAGCATCCCGATGGCGGCGTGCTCGGCGGCGTGCAGGCTTCCCGGCAGGGAGGCGGCGTCCACCCCGGCGAGGTCACACACCTGGTGCGGGACCGTGAACCAGAACGCCCGGGTGTCGAGATGCTGGGCCGGGATCTCGAGTGGTTCGTTGGCCAACATGATCCCGGTGCGGGTCTCGATGCGCTGGTACCCCACCACCTGGGTGCGCACCGTCACCGCACCAACCGACAACTCCACGGCCCCCAGGTCGGTGGTGCGGTCAACTGACTGCACCGTGATGTCGGTGGTGGTGCGTGCCCGGGTGTGCTCGCCGTCGATGGCCTTTTCAACCATCGCCTCACCGTTGTCGAGGTCGAGCGAGGTCACCCTCCACGGTCGGCCACGGTGCAGGTAGATGGCACCGGGGTGTACCTGCCGGGGGGCGCGACTGGCGTCCACCGTGCCGATGAGCGTGCCGTCGTCGGTGGTGATGCGCACCTCGCGGCCGCCGCTGGACCGCAGACCAACGCCGATTGCCGGCAGGCCGCGCCCGGCCCACACCGCCACGGGGCCCGCCGGTCGGGACCGGTGGCGTGGCCTGATGCGCACGGCGTCGTCGAGCACCAGCAGGCGAACCGCCTCATCGAGCATGTCGGGCCACCACCGGTGGTCGTCGGCTGCGAGCGGGAGTTCGTAGGAGGCGCACGCCAGCTGGTCGGTGAGTACGTAGGGGTTGGCGGCGTTGATCACCGCCGGCTCGGGCGGTCGCGAAAAGACCTGGTCGGGATGGTTCATGAACCACTGATCGAGTTGGTCGTCGCCGGCCACGAGCATGGCGACCGAGGGTTCGGCACTACGGCCCGCCCGGCCGGCCTGCTGCCACATGGAGGCGGTGGTGCCGGGGAAGCCGTTGAGCACGACGGCGTCCAGGCCGCCCACGTCGATACCCAGTTCGAGTGCGGTGGTGGCCACAACTGCCCGCAGGTCGCCGGCGAACAGGGCCTGCTCCACCGCCCGGCGCTCGCTGGCCAGCAGGCCACCTCGGTAGGGCTGGACGCTGTCGGCCAGTTCGGCCGGTAGTCGTCGACGGACCTCGGCCGCCAGCACCTCGGTGCCCCGGCGACCGCGGCAGAACGCCAGCGTTCGGCGACCCTGACTCACCAGCAGCCCGGTGAGCATGGCGCTGTCGCGTGACGCCGATCGGCGCCGGACCGTTGGTCGCCACGGGTCGGGGTCGTCGTCGATGTCGTCATCGACGTGGCCGCGGCCATCGGTGGATCCGGCGTCGGCCTGCCCACTGTCGATCGGATCGCCATCGGCAAGGGGGTTCCACAGGACGAACAGCCGCTCCCCGCGCGGCGATCCGTCGTCGGTCACCTCAGTGACGGCATGGCCGCACAACGCCGACGCCAGATCGGCTGGGGCACCGATGGTGGCCGACGTGAACACGAAGGTGGGGTCGGCGCCGTAGTGGTCGCACAGCCGCCGAAGTCGCCGCAGGATGTGGGCCACATGGCTGCCGAACACGCCGCGAAGCACGTGCAGTTCGTCGACGACGACGTGGGTGAGCTGACCCAGGAAGTGGGACCATTGTTCGTGCCTCGGCAGGATTCCGGCGTGCAGCATCTCGGGATTGGTGAGGATCACGTTGGCGTTGCTGCGCACCCAGCGGCGCTCCTCGGGTGTGCAATCGCCGTCGTAGGCCCCGGCAGTGAGGCCCTTGATGCCCATGGACGTGAACGAGCCCAGCTGGTCGCGTGCCAGCGCCTTGGTGGGAAAAATCAGCAAGGCCGTCGTTGGGCGCTGTGGGTCCAGGGCCGCTTCGGCGATGGGTGCCTGGTAACACAACGACTTGCCCGAGGCCGTGGAAGTGGTGACAGCAATCGAGGTGCCGCCTCGGACCAGGTCGATGGCCTCGGCCTGATGCGACCACAACTGCTCCACCCCGATGGCGGCCATCACCTCAGGTGGCAACGGGGGGTCGGTGACGCCGTATCGAGCCGCGGTGGCGTCGAAACGTTCGATGTGGACCACCCGGGGATCACCGGCCAGCGCGCCAAGGAGATCGGCGAATGTGGCGGCGGTGGTCGCCGGCGACGGACCGTTGGGATGCCGGTGCCGGGGCCGGCGCGGCCGGTGCCGGGTTCGGTGGTGGGTTCGGTGGTGGGCATGTGGAGTTGGCCGCAGTGTACGGAGTCGATACGACACCCCGATGGTCCTGGCACCGTTGTGACGCCGGGGTGACGCACTACCGTTGACCGCGTGCACCCGTCCCGACACCTCAGTGCGCCATCTGATGCAGTGTGGGCGCTGACTGCTCACCGACAGGTTCACCTTCTGGGCGCTCTGGCCTGGGGAGCGTTGGCCGTGCTGACCGACGTGCTCGTCACACCGTGGGGCCGGTGGCATGTGGTGGCACCCATCGGGGAGCTGGACCTTGCCTCGGTGCCCCGGCTGCGGCAGGAGGTGGTGGCACTGGTGGCCTCGGGTCATGTTGACGTCGTGCTGGACATGGCAGCGGTGGACTTCATCGACTCGGTGGGCCTGGGTGGGGTGGTGGCAGTGGCCAAACGGGTCCTGTCCCACGGCGGAAGTTTCCGGGTGGCCAGACCTGACGACCGGGTGTGGGCCGTGTTCACCCTGGTGGGCCTCGACCGGGTGCTCGAGCGTCACGACGATCTCGACTCAGCCACTGCCGCAGTGAGCGTGGACGGTGGGTGAGATCGAACTGGACGTGCCGGCCCGGCCTGAGTACCTGTCGCTGGTGCGCCAGGTGGTGGTGGCGGCTGCCGGGGTGCAGCCGCTGCGCGACGATCGCATCGAGGGACTGCGACTGGCGGTGTCCGAAGCCACCACCAACGCCATCGAGTCCTACACCGACCTCCACCACGCCGACCCCGATGGTTCCCAGCGGGTGGTGATCCGATGCAATCTGGATCACGACCAGGTGGAAGTGGAGATCAGCGATCGCGGCGGAGGCGGGTTCGAACCCGGCTCGGCACCGTTCCCGTCACCCGACGACCCCGACCGGCTCGATCAGGAGCGGGGCCTCGGCCGCCCTCATGCGCCACTTCGCCGATGAGTCCGAGGTCACCGTGGGTGAGTCGGGAACGTCGGTGCGGCTGGTGGTGTACACCCCGTGGCGGGCCAGTAACGCGACACCACCCGCAGCACCGACTCCCGGCCCAGGCGGCGCGCTGGGTCAGCGGCCCTGGGGCCAGCGCCCATCAACCATGCGCCTGATGACGCCCAGGCATCGGCGCCCGACTCGGCATAGCGACGCAGTTCGCGCCGGGCGATCACCATGCGATGCACTTCGTCAGGCCCATCGGCGATGCGCAGGGTGCGGATGCCGGCGTACATGGCAGCCAGCGGGAAGTCGTCTGATACTCCGCCGCCGCCATGGGCCTGAATGGCGTTGTCGATCACCCGCAACGCCACGTTGGGGGCCACCACCTTGATGGCCGAGATCTCGGTACGGGCTGCCTTGTTGCCCACGTTGTCCATGAGCCACGCCGCGTACAGCGTGAGCAGGCGGGCCTGGTCGATCTCGATGCGTCCCTCGGCGATCCAGGTCTGGATCACACCTGCGACGCCAGTGGTTTGCCGAACGCCTCACGTTCGACCACCCGGCGGCACATGAGTTCCAGGGCCCGCTCGGCGGCACCCAGCGTGCGCATGCAGTGGTGAATGCGGCCGGGTCCGAGGCGGGCCTGGGCCATGGCGAAGCCGCCACCCTCGGTGCCGAGCAGGTTCGTCACCGGCACCCTCACGTCGTTGAACGACAGCTCGCAGTGGCCTTCGCGGTCTTGATACCCGAACACCGGCAGGGCCCGTTCGATGACCAGACCGGGGGCATCCATCGGCACCAGCACCATGGACTGCTGCGAGTGGGTGGGGGCGTCGGGATCGGTCTTGCCCATGACGATGGCCACCTTGCAGCGGCTGCTGGCAGCCCCTGAGATCCACCACTTGCGACCGTTGATCACGTACTCGTCGCCGTCGCGCCGAATCGAGCACTCGATGTTGGTGGCGTCTGACGATGCCACTGCCGGCTCGGTCATGGCGAAGCACGACCGGATCTCACCCTCGAGCAGCGGCACCAGCCAGCGGTCTTGTTGTTCGGGGGTGCCGAACATGGTGAGGATCTCCATGTTGCCGGTGTCGGGAGCGGCGCAGTTCAGAGCTTCCGATGCCAGCGGGCTGCGACCAAGGATCTCGGCCAACGGCGCGTAGTCGAGGTTGGACAGCCCCTCGGTCCATTCCGTGGCGTGGGGAAGGAACAGGTTCCACAGACCGCGGGTTCGGGCCTCGGCCTTGAGTTCCTCGATGACCGGCGGGTGGAAATGGGGGTCGCCCGACGCCTCCATTTGCTGGCGGTAGATGGCCTCGGCCGGAATGATCCGCTCGTCCATGAACTCGACGAGTCGCTGGCGCAGTTCGGCGGCCTTGGGGCTGAATTCGAAGTCCATGACCACTCCTGGTGAGGTTTGGGCCGAGCTGTCGGCGGATGTCGGCAGGCGCGCGGCATGGCGCCGATGGCCGTAACGGTACCCGTGTTGGGGCGGTTGTGCGGAGTCCCTGACGGTGGTGCCGGCAGCGCCAGCTGAGACGGCGTGTTGACAGAAGTGGTTCCGTGCTCCCAACCTGTCGGCGATGCCAAAGTCTCTCGTCATTGTCGAATCGCCCGCCAAAGCCCGAACCATCGCTGGTTATCTGGGTGGTGATTTCGCCGTGGATTCTTCGGTGGGGCACATCCGTGACCTGCCCACGTCGTCGGAACTTCCCGAGTCCTACAAGCATGAACCGTGGGCCAGTTACGGCATCAACGTGTACGACGGCTTCAAGCCGGTGTACGTCGTGGCGTCGGAGAAAAAGGGCAAGGTGGCCGAACTGCGGCGGCTCATGAAAGACGCCGACGAGCTGTATCTGGCCACTGATGAGGATCGCGAGGGCGAGGCCATCGCCTGGCATCTGCTCGAGGTGTTGAATCCTCCACCGGGCATGCCGGTGAAGCGGATGGTGTTCCACGAGATCACCCCGGCCGCCATCCAGGCCGCCATCGACAACCCCCGCGAGATCGACCGTCGCCTGGTCGACGCCCAGGAGGCCCGTCGCATCCTTGACCGCCTGTACGGATGGGACGTCACCTCGGTGGTGCGTCGCGTGGTGAGTCACGGGGCGTCGGCCGGTCGGGTGCAGAGTGTGGCGGTGCGCATCGTGGTGGAGCGCGAGCGCGAGCGCATGGCCCACGTGAGTGCCGGCTACTGGAGCATCGAGGCACAGTTGGCCCGCACCGACGGCGACCAGCGACCATTCGCGGCTGCGTTGTTGGCCCTCGACGGCCAGCGGGTTGCCACCGGACGTGACTTCGACGCCGCCGGTGCGGTCAAGGCCGGCACCGTGGTGCTCGACGAGTCGGGTGCCTCGACCGTGGCCACCGAGCTGCGTACCGCCGACGTGGCCGTGCGGTCGGTGGAGCGCAAGCCCTATCGGCGCCGTCCGGCAGCCCCGTTCATCACGTCCACCCTGCAGCAGGAGGCCGGACGCAAGTTGCGGTTCTCGGCCCAGCGCACCATGCGTGCCGCCCAGGCGTTGTACGAGCAGGGCTTCATCACCTACATGCGAACCGACTCCACCACGCTGTCCACCACGGCGGTGGCCGCCGCCCGGGCCGAGATCGCCGAACGGTTCGGTGCCGCTTACCTCCCCGACGCCCCCCGCTCGTATTCCAAGAAGGTGAAGAACGCCCAGGAGGCCCATGAGGCCATCCGGCCCGGCCGGCGAGCAGTTCCGCCATCCCGACGATGTCGAGCGTCTCATGAGCAACGCCGACATGAAGTCGGTGTACCGCCTGGTGTGGCAGCGCACCGTGGCGTCACAGATGACCGATGCCACCGGCGAGACCGTGAGTGTGCGCATGGGCGCGGTGCTGGCTTCGGGTCGCGACGCCGAGATGGGCACCAGCGGCACCGTCATCACCCATCCCGGCTTCCGTCTGGCCTACGTGGAAGAAACCGAGGAGTCCGACGACGACGAACAGCAGCGTCAGCTCCCGGCCATGGCCGAAGGCGACGTGTTGGCCGTCGGTGACGTCACCGCCGAGGGCCACAGCACCCAGCCTCCGGCCAGGTTCACCGAGGCGTCGCTCATCAAGCGTCTCGAAGAACTGGGCGTGGGTCGCCCGTCGACCTACGCGTCGATCATGAACACCATTTTGGATCGCGGCTACGTGTGGAAAAAGGGCACGGCGCTGGTTCCCACCTGGACGGCGTTTGCCGTGGTGAAGCTCATGGAAGAACGCTTCGGAGACCTCGTGGACTACGCCTTCACCGCCCGCATGGAAGACGACCTGGACGCCATCGCCAACGGCGACAAGGAAATGGTGCCGTGGTTGAGCAAGTTCTACTGGGGTACCGACGGGCCCATCCCGCCCGGTGGCCCCCAGGGTGGTGGCAGCGGCCTGCACGCCATGGTTGAGAACCTGCCCGGTCTCGACGTGCGCGAGCTCAACGCCTTCGCCATCGGTGTGGATGCCGACGGCGTGGCCGTGGAGGCCCGCTCGGGCAAGTACGGCCCGTTTGTGAGCCGCGGCACCGACACCGCTCCGGTGCCCGAGGATCTGCCCCCCGACGAGCTCACCCTGGACAAGGCACTGGAGTTGCTGAGTGCCCCGCGTGAGGGTCGTGTGCTGGGCACCGACCCCGACACCGGCATGGAGGTCTACGCCAAGGCCGGGCGGTTCGGGCCCTACGTCCAGCTGGGCGCCATGGAAGAGGGGTCCAAGGTCAAGCCCCCCACGTCGTCGCTGTTCAACCGCATGGCGCTCGACACCATCACGCTCGACGACGCCCTGGCGCTGCTCAGCCTGCCCCGGGTGGTGGGCGTTGACCCTGCTGACGGCGGCGAGGTGATCGCCCTCAACGGCCGGTACGGGCCGTACCTGCAAAAGACCCTGGCCGACGGCTCCTCCGATTCGCGCAGTCTCGATGACGAAGACCAGCTGCTCACCATCGACATGGCCGGCGTGGCCGAAGCCTTCGCCCAACCCAAGCGCCGTCGTGGCCAGGCCGCTCCCAAACCGCCGTTGAAGGAACTGGGCGTTGATCCGGTGTCGGGCAAGCCCATGGTGGTCAAGGAAGGTCGTTGGGGTCCGTACGTGACCGATGGGGAGACCAACGCCTCGCTGCGCACCGGCGACGACCCGGAAACGCTCACCGACGAGCGCGCCTCGGAGCTGCTCGGCGACCGGCGGTCCCGGGGCCCGGCCAAAAAGGGTGGCCGCAAGAAGGCGGCCAAGAAGACGGCCAGGAAGTCGGCGGCCAGGAAAGCTCCCGCCAGAAGGCGGCCAGGAAGGCTCCTGCCAAGAAGGCGGCCAAGAAGGCTCCCGCCAAGAAGGCAGCGACCAGGAAGGCCGCGGCTCCAACGCCGGCCGATGACGCAACGACGGGTGATGGCGACGCCGACGGCTGACCCCGACTGCTACCGGCAGGTCGTGGGCCAGCGTGCTGCCCGCGAGTTTCTGGCCACCCAGGCCGCCGACCCGGTCAATGCCTACATGCTGGTGGGTCCCCCGGGATCGGGGAAACTGGACCTGGCTTTGGCGTTTGCCGCCGACGTGGTGTGCGCCCATGCCGACCCCGCCGAACGGGACCGCATCTGCGACCTGGTCTTGCGCAACATGTTCGCCGACGTGATCGTGCAGGGGGCCGAAGGCGCCCGGGTCCGCAGACCGGAGGCAGAAGTCCTCACCGCCGAGGCCTTCCGCAAACCCACCGAGGGGGCGGTCAAGGTGATCATCGGGGTGGGGTTCGACACCATCACCGACGAGGCAGCCGCCCTGCTGCTCAAGACCATCGAGGAGCCGGGTCCGTCGGTGGTGTTCGTGCTGCTGGCCGAAAATGTGCCGGCCGATCTGGTCACCATTGCGTCGCGTTGTGTGCGCGTGGACATCCCCGCCCTGTCGGCCGACGAGATCAGCGAGGCGTTGTTCGCCGATCCGGAGTTGGCGGCGCTGCCCACCGCCCAGCTCGAGCGGGCGGCGGCCGGGGCGGTTGGCGACCTGCGCCGGGCACGTGTGCTGGCCACCGACGAGCGCTTCGCCGTGCGTCTGGACACGTGGGCGGCGGTGCCCAGCCGGCTCGACGGCACCGGTGCCACCGTGCGCCGGCTGGTGGCCGAACTCATGTCCATGATGGACGAGGCGTGGGAGCCGATAGAAGTGGTGTTGGCCGCCGAGACCGCTGCTGCTGACGCTGAGGCCGAGCAGTACGGGTCACGCCGGGAATCGCGCACCGACGAGAAGGCCCGTCATGCCCGCATCAAGCGTCGTTTCTACAACGGCGAGTTGCAGGCCGGCTTTGGTGTGCTGGCGCGCTGCTATCGCGATGCGGTGCTGGCCGGCACGATGACGGCGGTTGGGGCCAGCGACGCCGTGGACGCCATGAGCCGGCTGAGCTCGGTACTGGTGCGCAACCCGAACCACAAGCTGCAGTTGCAGGCGCTGTTCCTGAAGCTGCCACCGTTGTCTTCGCGGTAGTCGTCCCTTTGCCTTTGGCCCGGTGACGGCAGATAGGCTCGCAACACCCGCCCGGGTAGCTCAGTTGGCAGAGCAGCTCACTCGTAATGAGCAGGTCAGGAGTTCGATTCTCCTCTCGGGCTCCACTGCATTGCCGTCGGCGAATTTGCTTTGCCCAGATCGGCAAACTCGCCGGTGCCGCCCGGCTGGACGCAGGAGCCGCCCGGCTGGACGCCGGTCAGTCCAGTGTCGCCTGCAGGTCGTGCTCCGGGCTGTCGGTCCCGTGTTCGTCGGGGTCGGGGCCCGGACCGCCGGAACCGGGGGCTGACGACCGCACCTTCAGGACCCACACGGCGAGCACGGCGATGGGCACCAGGGCGGTGAGGCACAGCACGGTGTACGACCCGAGCAGCACGATCACGCCAGCCAGTGCCCCGCCCAGCGCCCCGGCGATGTTCATGGTGAGGTCCGACAGACCCTGCACCGCCGGCCGTTCCCGGGCTCCCACCGAGTCCACGATGAGGGTGGACCCGGCGATCAGGGTGCACGACCAGCCGATGCCCAGCAGCAGCAGGCCAAGCCCCAGCACCGGCACGTTGTCACCGGCCAGTGAAGCCGCTGATCACGCACGCCGCCACCAGGATGCTGAGCCCTGCGTAGATCACCGGGAAACAGCCCAGGCGGTCCACCAGCCAGCCGACCACCGGGGAGAAGGCGTACATGCCGATGATGTGGACGCTGATGACCAGGCCGATGAGCGACACGGTCACGTCCACGTGGGCCATGTGCACCGGGGTCATCACCATCACCATCACCATCACCACGTGGCCGATGGCGATGGTGGCGATGCCCACCACAGCAGTTGGCGCGCCTCGAAGATGGGCGATGCCGTCGCGCAGCTTGGGGCGGGTCTCGGCGCCGTCGCGTTCGGTGCGGTGCCTCGTGGCCAGCAGGTAGGGGTCGGGTCGCAACAGCAGGAACAGCAGCACGGCGGCGCCGGTGAGGCTGGTGACGGCCACCAGGTACGGCCCGGCCAGACGGGGGAGGCCCCACGCCTGACTCCACGCACCCGACGGGTCGAGCAGGTTGGGCCCCAGCACAGCGCCGATGGTGGCCGCCCAGATCACCCAGGACAGCGACCGGGCCCGTTGGTGCTCGGGGGCGAGATCGGTCGCTGCGTAGCGGGCCTGGTAGCTGGCGGCCTGGGCACCACCCATGAGGAGACTGCCGAGGTACACCAACGGCAGCGACCGGGTCACTGCCGCCACGGCCACGATGGCTGCTCCCAGGCCGCCTATGGCGTACCCGGTGGTCAACGACGACCTCCGCCCCTTGGCCAGGGCGATGCGAGCCAGGGGCAACGCCACCAGGGCCGCACCGGTGACCACCGACGTCTGGGCGAATCCGGCGGCGGCGTCGGAGTCGGCGATGGAGTCGGCCAGCAGCGCCCCGGCGGGGATGGTGCCGGCTATGGCCACCCCACTGAGGACCTGGCTCAGCGACAACACCCCGATGGTGCGGCGCTGCACCACGGCAGCATGACTGATGTTGTCAGCCGTGGCCGTGGCCGTGGTCGCTGTCGTGGTCGCTGTCGTGGCTGTTGTCGTGGCCGTTGCGTGGCCGTTGTCGTGGCCGTGGGTGTGGTCCGGGACATGCGAATTCGACACTAGACCCGCCGCCTTGCTTTGGGGCCTGCCGTGGGCTTCACGGGGTCGTGGTGGCTCGGGTAGTCTTGAGGTCTCCCACTACCCGTACAGGTGATGATGATGGCTCCTGAGGTCCCCGATCTTCCTCCGTTCGATGAGAAGTTCGGACCGCAGGCGTTCACCTTCGACGACGTGCTGCTGGTGCCGCGTCGATCCGACGTGCTTCCCAACGAGGCCAGCACCGCCACCCGCCTCGCCGATGGTCTTGAGTTGCACATCCCCATCGTGTCGGCGGCCATGGACACCGTCACCGAGGCCACCATGGCCATCGCCATGGCCCGAAACGGTGGCATCGGGATCCTTCACCGCAACATGACCGTTGAGGCCCAGGCGTCAGAGGTGGACCGGGTCAAGCGCTCGGAGTCGGGGATGATCACCGACCCGGTGGTGCTGCGTGGCGACGAGCCGGTGACCAACGCCCTCGAACTGATGGCCCGGTACCACATCTCGGGTTTGCCGGTGGTTGACGACGACCATCGTCTTGTCGGCATCCTGACCAACCGGGATCTGCGGTTTGAGGACCGACACGATCGACCGGTGTCGGAGATCATGACGTCGCAGGGTCTGGTGACCGTGCCGTTGGGGACCACCCTGGCCGAGGCGTCGGAGCTGTTGCGGGCCCACCGCATCGAGAAGCTCCCGGTGGTTGACGGTGACGGCCGGTTGAGCGGCCTCATCACCCTCAAGGACATTCGCAAGCGGTTGCAGTACCCCAATGCCACCAAGGACAGCCAGGGACGGCTGCAGGTCGGTGCCGCCATCGGCGTGGGTGACGATGCCATCAAGCGTGCCGAGACGCTGGTGGCCACCGGTGTGGACGTGCTGGTGGTCGACACCGCCCATGGCCACAGCTCGTCGGTGATCGACACCGTGCGGCAGGTGGCCAGCCGGTTTCGTCCACGATCGTCATGGCCGGCAACGTGGCCACTGCCGAAGCGGTCAGGGACCTGGCTGAGGCCGGTGCGGCGATCGTCAAGGTGGGCATCGGGCCGGGGTCGATCTGCACCACCCGGGTCGTGGCTGGCGTTGGCGTTCCCCAGCTCACCGCCGTGCACGACTGCGCCGTTGCGGCCCAGGAGATGGGGGTCACCGTGGTGGCCGACGGCGGCATCCGCTACTCCGGTGACGTGGCCAAGGCCATCGCCGCCGGGGCCCATGCCGTCATGCTCGGTGGTCTGTTGGCCGGCACCGAGGAGAGCCCCGGTGAGCTGGTGCCATTGCGGGGCCAGTTCTTCAAGGAATATCGGGGGATGGGGTCGTTGGGCGCCATGGACGCCCGATCGCACTCCAAGGACCGCTACTTCCAGGCCGAGGTGACCACGCCGGACAAGGTGGTGCCCGAGGGCATCGAGGGTCGGGTCCCGTATCGCGGGCCACTGGCTCAGGTGCTCTACCAGGTCGTGGGCGGCCTGCGCAGTTCCATGGGGTACTGCGGAGCTGCCGACCTGGGCTCCATGCGTCGTGACGCCCGTTTCGTGCGCATCACGGCGTCAGGCGTGCGGGAGAGCCATCCCCATGACGTCACCATTACCAACGAAGCCCCCAACTACCCGATGAGTTGATGGCCATCGCTCCCCACTCACCGGTGCGTCTGGCTCCGGGTCGTGGCCCAACCAGGAGACCGCCGACCGCATGGCTGATCAGGAGAGCTTCGCCGAACAGGCGATGCCGTTCATGGGACAGCTGTACTCGGCGGCCGTGCGCATGGCGCGACAACGCCGCCGACGCCGAGGACCTGGTGCAGGAGACCTACCTTCGGGGCTACCGGGGATTCAGCGGGTTCGAGCAGGGGTCCAACCTGCGGGCGTGGCTCTACCGCATCCTCACCAACACGTTCATCAACCAGTACCGCTCGCGTCAGCGCCGCCCCGACGAGACCGACATGGGTGAGCACGAGGACCTCTTTTTGTTCCGGAATCTCGGCGGTCTCGAGGCCGTCCGGGCCGGACGCAGTGCCGAGGACGAGTTGATGGACTTCTTCACCGACAGCACCGTCAAGGAGGCCCTTGACGACCTGCCGGAGAACTTCCGCATCCCCGTGCTTTTGGCCGATGTGGACGGATTTTCCTACAAGGAGATCGCCGAAATGCTCGACATCCCGATCGGCACGGTGATGAGTCGACTCCATCGGGGAAGAAAGGCACTGCAAAAGCGGTTGTACGACTACGCAAAGACCCGGGGGCTGGTCGGTGCCGGATTCGACGACCCGTCGGCCCCCAAGCAGACAACCACACCGAGCACGTGACATGAACTCGCCGATGAACAGCTCCACCCCTGACGACGACCGACGCCATCTAGCTAGCGACCCCGCCAGCGACCCCAACAGCGACCGGGAACACGCGCAGGAGCACGCCAAGGGGCACTGTCGCGAAGCCGTCCGTGACCTGTACCTGTATCTGGACCAGGAACTCTCCGACGACCAGATGGCAGCGGTGCAGGTCCACCTGCACGAATGCTCACCGTGTTTTGAGGCTTTCGACTTCGAAGCCGAGCTGCGGGTAGTGATTGCCACCCGGGCCCGGGACGAGCCCCCGGAGCACCTGCGCGAGCGCCTGCTCACCATGCTGCAGTCGCTTGAACCCCCCGCCGTGTGACTCCGTGCCAGCCCGAGTGTCGCCCCGTCGGGTTGCCGCTCTAGGATGACTTCATGATCCTGTCTGTCGTGTGGCACTTCTGGCTAGGTGTGGCCATCGTGGTTCCGGCCATCGGTCTGGTGATCGCCACCATCATCGGCTACGTGGTGAAGGTGTCCAAGCCCCGGTACCCGAGCAACTGACGGTGACCCCGTCCGCCGTCGACTGGTCGTTGGCGGAACGGGTGGCTGTGCGGGTGGCCGGACGCGAGCCGTTCGCCGACTCGTACCACGCCCAGTCGCTGGTGCCGGATTTCGAGCAGTTCACCGTCATCGCCGAAGACCTCGTGGCCGAGTGCACCGGACTGCGTTCGGCAGCCGGCCCGGCCCGGGCTCGTGTGACCGATCGCAGCGGGTGGGTGCGGGCCAACGTGGCGTCGTTCCAGCGACTGTTGCGGCCGGTGCTCGACCGTTTTCCGCCACCGCCGGCTCCGGTCCGTTCGCCCCGTTCACCAGTCGGGTCACCGGCGCCGAGCTCGGCGTGATGCTGGGGTGGATGAGCACCCGGGTGCTCGGGCAGTACGACCTGTTGGTCATCGAGGACGAGAACCCCGAGGATCAGGACCTCGTGTACTACGTGGGTCCAAACGTGCTGGCCCTTGAGCGTCGCTTCGCCTTTCCACCGTCGGAGTTTCGGCTGTGGCTGGCATTGCACGAGGTGACGCACCGGGCCCAGTTCACCGGGGTGCCGTGGATGCGCGGGTACTTCCTGGGGCTGGTGGAGCAGACCGTGTCGGCGGTCGGGCCGGATCCGGCCCGGTTCGCAGCTGCGGTGGGGCGTGCCGCCGAGTCGTTGCGCCAGGGGCGCAACCCCCTCGCCGATGGTGGGGTGATGGCGCTGGTCGCCACCGACGACCAGCGCGAGGTGCTGGACCGCATGTCGGGCTTGATGAGCCTGCTCGAGGGGCACGGTGACGTCACCATGGACCGCGCCGGCGCCGACCGGATTCCGTCGGCGGCCCGTTTCTCGCGGGTGCTGCGTCAGCGTCGCCAGCAGTCGCAGGGGCTGGCTCGCATCCTGCAGCAACTGATCGGCCTGGAGGCCAAGCTGGCCCAGTACGAGCAGGGCGAGAAGTTCATCGCCGCCGTCGAACGTCAGGATCCGGTCCTTATCGATCGGGTGTGGGCCGACCCCGGGTTGCTGCCCACCCTGGTGGAGATCCGTGATCCCGACGCCTGGCTCAGTCGGATCGGTGCCGGTGCCACCAACGCCTGAGGGCGCGCCCGATGCACTGATCAGTGGCCTGCTGGAACGTTGCACGTTTGCCGCCCCCGGTTCGGCGTTGGTGTGCGCGGTGTCAGGGGGTGCGGACTCGCTGGCCCTGCTGGTGCTGGCGGTGGCAGCCGGCTGCGAGGTGACCGCCGTGCACGTGGACCATCAGTTGCGCCCCGGGTCACACACCGAGGCTGCCGTGGTGGCCAGTGCCGCCGCCATGCTGGGAGCGGGCTTTCGGTCTGAGAGCGTGGTGGTGGCCCCGGGTCCGAATCTCGAGGCCCGGGCCCGCCAGGCGCGTTGGTCGGTACTGCCCTCACACGCCGCCACAGGACACACCGCCGACGACCAGGCCGAGACGGTCCTGCTCAACGTGTTGCGGGGGGCAGGGCTGTCGGGACTGGCCGGCATGGCGCCGGGGCCGTCGCACCCGATCCTGGCCTTGCGCCGCGCCGAGACCGAGCAGGTGTGCGCATCCATGGGGCTGGTTCCGGTCATGGATCCGTCCAATGTCGATCCTGTCCACCGGCGCAACCGGATCCGTCACGAGGTCGTGCCGCTGCTCGACGACGTGGCTGGGCGAGACGTGGTGCCCCTGCTGGCGCGCACCGCCGGGCAGGCCCGAACCATGGTCGGGCATCTCGAGGCCGAAGCTGACCGGTTGGTGCCGGACCCCGCAGACGTCACCGCGTTGCGTGCTGCGCCCGAGGCGGTGGCATCGGTGGCGTTGCACCGCTGGCTGCGCCAGTGCTCACCGGACCGGCATCCCCCAGACGCAGCTGCGGTGGCAAGAGTGTTGGCAGTGGTGTCGGGAGCCCGACGAGCGACCGAGGTGGCCGGCGGATGGCGGGTGGTGCGCCGTCAGCGGCGGCTGGAACTTGAACCGCCAGCACCGGGGTCGCAGTAGACCCTCAACTCGTTGAGGTTTCGGTAACGCTCGTTGATGTCGAGCCCGTAACCCAGGACGAAGTCGTCGGGGATGGTGAAGCCGGTGTAGCGAAGTTCCGGTCGCTCGGTGCTGCCTTCGCGCACCAGCAGGGCACAGACCTCCAGTGAGGCAGGATTACGCGACGCCAGGTTCTTGCGCAGGTAGCTGAGCGTGAGGCCCGAGTCGATGATGTCCTCCACGATCACCACGTGGCGGTCGGTGAGGTCGGCGTCGAGGTCCTTCACGATGCGCACCACGCCGCTGGTCTTGGTGGCGCTGCCGTACGACGACACCGCCATGAAGTCGACCTCCACGGGCAGGTCGATGGCCCGGGCCAGGTCGGCCGCGAACATGAACGCTCCCTTGAGCACGCACACCAGCAACGGCGCCTGGCCCCCGTAGTCGTGGGTGATCTGGGCTCCCAGCTCGGTCACCCGGGTGGCGATCTGGTCGCCGGTCAGCACGACCGCGCCCAGCGCCGGATCGATCTCAGGACTCCAGGAGGATGTTTGATCCACGAAAGCGACCCTAGTGGGCAGCGTTGTGATCGGGCCCCATCACCCGACGTGCCTGATTGCCCGACGTGGTTGTTTGTCGTCTCCCCGCCTATTGTTTGATGAACCGCATTGGCCGGTGCAGTCCCCGACCAGAACTGCTGTGCACCCAACCTGCCCCCATCGGAGGCTGACCATGACCGACCGAGGTTCGACCGCCAGCCCCGCCACTGCACCGCCGACCAATGGCAGCGGTGCCGTTCCCACCCCGCTTGAGATGCCGGTGGACCTCGATCGCATTGCCGCTGCGGTGCGCGAGATCCTGCTCGCCATCGGTGAAGACCCCGATCGTGACGGCCTGGTGCGCACTCCGGCCCGGGTGGCCAAGATGTACGCCGAGGTGTTCGCCGGCCTGCGAGAGGACGCCCAAAGTCACCTTCAGGTGATGTTCGAAGAAGGCCACGACGAGATGGTGATGGTTCGGGACATCACGTTTGCATCCATGTGTGAGCATCACCTGGTGCCGTTTTTGGGCAAGGCCCACGTGGCCTACATCCCCAACGTCGATGGTCGCATTACCGGTCTGTCCAAGTTGGCCCGGCTGGTGGATGCCTTTGCCCGGCGTCCACAGGTGCAGGAGCGCCTCACCACCCAGGTGGCCGACACGCTCGAGCAGATGTTGGCGCCCCAGGGCGTTCTGGTGGTCATCGAGGCCGAGCACCTGTGCATGACCATGCGTGGGGTGCGCAAGCCCGGGGCCACCACGGTCACCTCGTCGGTGCGTGGTTTGTTCCGCGAGAATGCCGCCACCCGGTCTGAGGCCATGCGTCTCATCACTGGCCGGGAGTAGCGCCCTGAACGGTGTGGGCGACCTGACGCACCCCGGAGGGCCGTGCGCGGTCATGGGGGTCCTCAACGTCACCCCCGATTCGTTCTCTGACGGTGGGTTGCACCTCGATCCCTCAGCCGCCCTCGACCGGGCCCGGGTCATGGTCGCCGAGGGTGCGGCGGTGATCGATGTGGGCGGTGAGTCCACCCGACCGGGCGCCGAGCCGGTGGGGGTCGATGAGGAACGATCCAGGGTGGTGCCGGTGGTGGAGGCTCTGGTGGATGAGTTCGGCGACACCGTGAGGGTGTCGGTGGATACCCGCAACGCCTCGGTGGCGGCCGCCGCCGTGGCCGCGGGGGCGTCGCTGATCAACGACGTGTCGGCCACGCTGTGGGCGGTGGCTGCGGAGTTGGGGGTGGGGTGGGTTGCTATGCACGGCTGCACCGATCCGCGCACCATGCAGCTCGCACCGTCCTACGACGACGTTGTGGGCGAGGTGTGCGCCTTTCTCACCGACCGGGCAGCCCAGGCGGTGGCGGCCGGAGTCCCTGAGGTGTGGATCGACCCCGGAATCGGCTTTTCCAAGACCATCACCCACAATCTGGACCTGCTGGCTCATCTGGATGTGCTGGTGGCCACCGGTCACCAGGTGCTGGTGGGAACGAGTCGAAAGAGCACCCTGGGAGCACTGCTGGCCGCTGCCGACGGCGCCACGGCGCCAGTTCGCATCGACGACCGACTGGAAGCCTCGCTGGCGACGGCGGTGTGGGCCTTCGACCAGGGTGTTCACATGGTCCGGGTGCACGACGTGGCCCCCACCGTTCAGGCGGCCAGGGTGGTCAAAGGCTGTCGTCGCCAGCTGAGCCCGACACCGTTGCGGTGGGCGCTCCCGACCGGGATGACCACATTTTGCGGCGGTCCTCTGCCACTAAATGTTGCATAATCCGGCTGCCGGACGTAGTGGAAAACAATGAAAAACAACGAGATAACCTGAAAAGGCTCTGAATCGTGTCCCGCCGGACGCTCTGGCGTGGGAAGATAGGAGCGTGGCGACCAAAGGCAAGTGGCAGCAGGGCATCGTTCCCCGCAACTTCTACTGGATCATCGGTGGACAGTTGGCAGTGTGCGAACGTCCCGGGGGTTATGGGACCAACCACCGTCGGGTGCGCCGCCAGGAGGAGATCGTGTGGATCCGTGAGCAGGGATTCACCTCGGTGATCTCGTTGATCACCGCACCGCACAACCTCCACAACTACGACGAGCTCGGTGTTCAGTGGACCCACTGGCCGTTCGGTCGAAACGACGACGTCTCCACGTTCCAGCAGGTTCACTTCCCAAAGCTGAGCGCCATGATCAGCAGCGGGGCACAGCTGCTGGTGCACCAGGAAGAGCTCGGCGACAACGTGTGCGGCCTCATGGGTGCGTACCTGTTGTGGTCCGACATGGTTGACAGTGGACCGCATGCCGTCACCATCGTGGAGCGCATGGTGCATCGGCAGTTGGGGCCGGTGGGACGCGAGATGGTGGCCATCGCCGCCGATTTGAAGGCAAAGGCCTGATGCCGGCATCGGGCGGGGGTGTGCCGACCGACCTGCCCGGTGGAACACCAGGCGATGTCATCGAGGTCCGTGGACTGCGGGCTGCCGGCATCTGTGGTGTCCTGCCCGAAGAGCAGCAGCGGGCCCAGCCCCTGATGGTGGATCTGGACCTTTACGCCGACCTGACCGAGGCCGGAGCCAGCGACGATCTTGCCCACACGGCCAACTACGGGTCGGTGGCCGAGCGGGTGCACCGGCTGATCACCACCGGACGCTTCGCCTTGCTGGAACGGCTGGCCACCTGCATCGCCGATGAGTGCCTGCTGGACCAGCGAGTGACTGCGGTGACGGTTTCGGTGCGCAAGCTGCGCCCCCCGGTTCCCGAGCTCGTCGACACCACCGGCGTGCGCATCACCCGTCACCGATGAGGGCACTGCTGGGGCTGGGCTCCAACCTCGGAGACCGCCGTCAGCTGCTGGCCGAGGCGGTTCGCTCGTTGTCTGGGGTGACGGCGGTGTCACCGTTGTACGAGACCGACCCGGTGGGTGGCCCCGATGGTCAGGGGCCGTACCTCAACCTCGTGGTGGTGATCGACACCGACCTCGAACCCCAGCAGTTGCTGGGGGTGTGCCATCGTCTCGAGGCGGCTGCCGACCGGGTGCGCGCCGAGCGCTGGGGTCCCAGGACGCTCGACGTCGACATCTTGTGGATGGAAGGTCACGAGGTTGACGAGCCCGACCTGCAGATCCCCCATCCCCGCATGACCTCCCGCCGCTTCGTCATGGCTCCTTTGGCCGACGTCGCCCCCGACCTCGCACTTCCGGGGTGGCAGACGCAGGCCGATGGCGAGGTCCGCATGGTGGGCGGACTGTTCGACCCCGACACCTGAACGCCCACCTGGACACGTACGGCCATCTGGACACGTACGGTCACCTTGTGGCCGCCTGTCCGAACGCCCCGATCGTTGTCGCCGGCGCTGCGGCGGACGGTCGCTCTGGGTCGGTTTGGTGCGCAGGCCTGCGACAATGGCCCCATGGAATCCGCCCACGACCCAGCTGGCCCCGAGGTGAGCAGACCCGTCGCATCTGGCGTCGACGCCGCCGGCGGTGCTGCGTACCACGGCGTGGGCACCACTGGGGCGGTGCCCCGGCTGGTGGTGATCGGTGCGGGGCGAGCCGGTGGTGCGCTGTCGCTGGCGCTTCGCAACGCAGGGTGGGATGTGCCCGCACCGGTGCGGCGCGGTGACGATCTGGCCACATCGGTGGCCGACGCCGACGTGGTGGTGATCGCCACGCCCGACGACGTCGTGGCCGAGGTGTCCGCATCCCTGGTCGGATTGACCGACGGTGTGGTGGTCCATCTGTCGGGGAGTCTGGGTCGAGACGTGCTCGACGGCCACCTCCGCAACGGGTGTGTGCATCCGCTGGTGTCGCTCCCTTCGCCCGAGGTGGGTGCCCGGCGTCTGACCGGTGCGTGGTTTGCGGTAGCCGGTGACCCGGTCACCGTGGACATCGTCGACGCCCTTGGGGGTCGGCACGTGACGGTGGCCGATGCCGATCGGGCCTCGTACCATGCCGCCGCCTGCATCGCCGCCAACCACCTGGTGGCCCTGTTGGCTCAGGTGGAGCGGGTTGCCGCCACCGCCGGGGTGCCGCTGGACACCTACATGGATCTGGTGCGCACCACCGTGGACAACGTGGCCGAGCTGGGGTGCGCACCTGCCCTTACTGGTCCCGCTGCCCGCGGCGACGCCGCCACCATCGCCCGCCACCGGGCTGCGTTGGCTCCCGACGAACTCGAGGCCTACGACGCCATGATGCGATCGGCCCAACGCCTCGCCGGGCGACCCGAGAGCGATCCGCCGCAAACGCGATGCCGTCCGGCAGAGCGACCCGCCGCAAAACCAGCCGCCGCAAGCCCAGCCGCCCAGCCCCTCGTGACCGAGCTCAACACGGCCCTGGCCCTGGGTGGGGCGTTGCTATTGCTCGGTGTGGTGGCCAGCAAGGCAGCGGTTCGCCTCGGTGTGCCTGCACTGCTGCTGTTTTTGGGTGTCGGGGTGTTGGCCGGGGTGGACGGGCCCGGAGGCATCGCTTTTGACAACGTGTCCCTGGCCCGCAATGTGGGTGTCGTCGCCCTTGCCTTCATCCTGTTTTCCGGTGGTCTCGACACCCAGTGGCGCAACGCCCGCACGGTCCTGGTGCCGGGGGCGATGCTGGCCACGGTGGGTGTGGTGGTCACGGCAACGGTGGTTGGCGTGGCGGCGGCGGTGGTGCTCGACCTTCCGTGGGCCACCGGGTTGCTGCTGGGAGCCGTGGTGTCATCGACCGACGCCGCCGCTGTGTTTTCCATCCTGCGGTCGCAGTCTGTGGGTCTGCGGCCTCGGGTTCGTGACCTGCTGGAACTCGAATCGGGATCCAACGACCCGATGGCGGCGTTCCTCACCATCGCCCTGATCGATTTCGCCCTTGGTGACGTGTCGGCCGTGGGGTTGGTGCCGTTGTTCTTCCTGCAGATGGGTGTGGGTGCCGCCGTCGGATTCGGGGTGGCCCGGATCGCCGTGGAGGCCGTGAACCGGCTTCGTCTGGAGTACGAGGGTCTCTACCCGGTGGTGACCCTGGCGCTGGTGGGAGTGGTCTACGGCGCCACCGCGCTGCTGGGCGGCAGCGGGTTTTTGGCCGTGTACGTCGCCGGGCTGGTGCTGGGCAACAGCCACGTTGTGCACCGCCGCAGCCTCGGCCGCTTCCACGACGCCATTGCATGGCTGGCCCAGATCGCCATGTTCCTGGTGTTGGGATTGCTGGTGACCCCGTCAGAGGTGGTCAAGGTGGCACTGCCGGCCCTTGCGGTGTCGGCCGTGTTGATCTTCGTCGCCCGTCCGCTGGCCGTGGCCATCAGCCTGCTGCCCACCCGCTCGCCAGCTCGCGAAACGGCGATGGTGGGGTGGGTGGGCCTGCGCGGGGCCGTGCCGATCATCCTGGCCACCTTCCCGCTCGAAGCTGGTGTGGACGGGGCCGACATCGTGTTCAACGTGGTGTTCTTTGTGGTGTTGGTATCGGTGCTTGTCCAGGGGACGACCATCCCGCTGGTGGCCAGGTGGCTGGGGGTCACCGGTCCGGTGCCCACGGCTCCGGCCTACCCCATCGAGTCGGTGGCCCATCCCCAGGTCGGCGCCGCGCTGCACGAGGTCAACGTGCCCGCTGGTTCATCGGTGCATCACTGCCGGGTGTTCGAACTGGGCCTCCCCGCCGATGTGCTCATCGTGCTGATCGACCGCGAGGGGGAGGTGATCGTGCCCCGGGGTGAAACGCAGGTGCACGACGGCGACCGGCTCATGGTCCTTGCCGACCTCGACGACCTGGCGTTGGTGCGTCAGCGCATTGCCGGAGATTGAGCGCGCCCCGAGCCGGACGCACCGGGAGGCTCGTTGTGCGTGACACCTGCGGTCGTGGCAGTGTGCGGCCATGCAGGTGTTCGACAGCATCAACACGTTTCGCACTGATCTCGACGCCGGACGCGCCGGCGGCGCCTCGGTGGGTTTCGTCCCCACCATGGGTTACCTCCACGCCGGTCACATCACCCTGGTGCAGCGAGCGGCGGCTGAGTGCGACATCGTGGTCGTCAGCATCTTCGTGAACCCCCTGCAGTTCGCCGCCAACGAGGACCTTGCCTCCTACCCCCGTGACCTCGACCGGGATCTGGAGCTGGTGGCCGGGGCCGGTGCCACCCATGTGTTCGCCCCGTCGGTGTCGGAGATGTACCCCACCGAGGTGCTCACCACGGTGCGTGTGGCCGAGCTGTCTGATCCCATGGAAGGTGCTGCCCGCCCGACCCACTTCGCCGGCGTGGCCACCGTGGTGGCAAAGCTGTTTTCCGTGGTTGGCCCCTGTCGGGCCTACTTCGGCGAAAAGGACTTCCAGCAGCTGGCTGTGGTGCGGCGCATGGCTGCCGACCTGTCGATGCCCGTCGAGGTGGTGGGATGTCCCACCGTGCGCGAGCCCGATGGTCTGGCCATGTCCAGCCGCAACGTCTACCTCGACGGCGACCAACGTCTGGCAGCACTGGTGATCCATCGGGCCCTGCAGGCCGGTGCCGCCGCCATCGTGGCCGGCGAGCGCTCCGGTACCCAGGTGCGCAACCTCATGGCCGGCATCATCAGTGCCGAACCCACCGCCGTTCTCGACTACGTGGAGGTCGCCGATCCCGACACCCTGGCACCCGTCGATGACCTCGCTGCCGGGCAGGAGCTCCGCCTGCTGGCAGCGGCCCAGGTGGGCCGGCCCCGACTGCTCGACAACATTGGGGTGACGGTTCCTTCGGAGTCGTAACCGCGGCCGCCGCCTGCGGGGTCGGTTACCGGTGGGTCACTTGCCTCCGGGGCATTGCGCACTGGTAGCGTGGGCATTGTTCCAACCGGATGGTGACCCAATCGGGCACCAAGCCCCAGGAGACCCAATGCGCCGTCGGATGATGAAGTCGAAGATCCACCGAGCTGTGGTGACCGACGCCAATCTGCACTACATCGGATCGGTCACCATCGACACCGAGTTGTTGAAGGCGGCCGACATCATGGAGTGGGAGCAGGTCACCATCGTCGACATCGACAACGGTGCCCGGTTTGAGACCTACGCCATTCCCGGCGGTCCCGGCGACATGTGCCTCAATGGTGCCGCCGCCCGTCTGGTGCAGCCCGGCGACAGGATCATCGTGATCACCTACGCCGACTTCGAGTCCAGCGAGCTCGAGGGCTACGAACCCACCGTGGTGCATGTGGACACGTCCAACCGTGCCGTCGACGAGGCCACCGCCCGTCGGCTGGCCCAGCGTGCGGGAGCAGAACCCCTTCGCTACGTCGAAATCGAAGCCGAGGTGGGCCGTCACATGGCTGGCCTCGACGCCGAACTCGACGGTCTGGGCTGACCCGGTCCCGGTATCGCGGCCCCGCAGATCACCATCGACCACGCTGACCCCATGCTCGACCTGCTGGTCCTGGGCAGTGGTATCGCCGGGCTTTCAGCTGCGTTGCGTGCTGCCGGTGACCACCGTCTGTCGGTCGGCCTGCTGACCAAGGGTGGGCTGCCCGACGCCGCCACGCGTTGGGCCCAGGGAGGCGTGGCTGCGGTGTTGGGCGGCGCCGACGACTCCACCGACCTTCACCTGGCCGACACGCTGGCCGTGGGTGTGGGCCTGTGTGATCCCGACGCCGTGCGGGTGATGGTTGACGAGGGTCCTGACCGGGTGAGTGAACTCGTGGACCTGGGCGCCCGCTTCGACCGTGACCCCGACGGTCAGCTGTCGTTGGGGCGTGAGGGTGGCCATTCGGTGTCGAGGGTGGTGCACGCTGGCGGTGCCGCCACTGGTGCCGAGATCGAGCGGGTGCTGGTTGCCGCCGTGCGCCGCACGGCCACGGTGATCCATGAACATGCCTTCGCCATGGACCTGGTGGTTGACGACGGCCGATGCACCGGTGTGGTGGCGCTGCTGTCCGACGGGTCGGTGACCACGGTGAGGGCCCGAAACGTGCTGTTGGCCACCGGCGGCGCCGGCCAGTTGTTCGCCGTGACCACCAATCCGCTGGAGGCGACCGGCGACGGCATCGCCATGGCACTTCGAGCCGGGGTGGCCACCGCCGACCTCGAGTTCGTGCAGTTCCATCCCACTGCGTTGCACATCGACCGGTCGCCGAGGCCACTGCTGTCTGAGGCCATGCGCGGTGATGGCGCCATCCTGCGAGACACCGACGGTGAGCGGTTCGTCGATGAGATGGAACCCCGTGACGTGGTGAGCCGGGCCATGACCCGCCGCATGCTCGACCAGCAGGTGGATCACCTGTGGCTGGATGCCACCGCCATGCACGACGTGGCCGGCAGCTACCCCAGCATCACGGCGGTGCTGGCCGGGGCTGGCCTGGACCCGGCCACCGACTGGTTGCCGGTGGCCCCAGCTGCCCACTACCTGTGTGGTGGCGCGGTGACCGATCTCGACGGCGCCACCACCCTGCCCGGATTGTGGGCAGCCGGTGAGGTTGCCTGCAGCGGGGTGCACGGGGCCAACCGGCTGGCCTCCCAACTCATTGCTCGAGGGTCTGGTGTTCGGGTCGCGGGCTGCAGCGGCGGTGGCTGCCGGGCGATTCGGTGCGTCACCGTCCGGTGCCATGGCCGCCGTCGTGGGCGGTGCAACCCCCGCAGCGACCCGGCCGTCGGGCGGTGGCGATCTGGACCACATCGCACCCGGTGCCCGAATGATCGATCTGGACGTGGTGGGCGATGTGGGGGCGTCGGGTTGTGACCCGGCCGGAGCCGTCGAGTTGCGACGGCTGATGACCAGCGGCGCCGGACTGCTCCGCAATCGCGCCTCCCTCACCGACGTTGCTGCTGCCGTGCACGACCTGTCCACACGGCGCGGTGACGGCTCGGTGGACGCCCTGGAAACCGCCAACCTGATCGCTGTGGCTGCGGCGTCGGTGGCAGCGGCGCTCGAGCGCACCGAGAGTCGCGGAGTGCACACCCGCACCGACTGTCCCGACACCGATCCAGACCAGCGGTGTCGGATCGTGGGTCGCCCTCGGGTCGCGGTTCCCGGGTCGTTCGACGCCGCCGGATCGACTGGGGCAGGCTGACGTCGTGGTCGACTGCACCCCCCCAACCGACGCCGTGGACGCTGCCGTGCGCCGAGCCCTGACCGAGGACCTCACCCCGTTGGGTGACATCACCTCGGCGCTGCTGGATCCTCAGTTGGTGACCGTGGCCCGGTTCGTGGCCCGCGACCCGGGGGTGTTGGCGGGGTCAGCCTGCGCCCGGCGCACCTTCGAACTGGTCGACGGCGACGTCACCATGCAGTGGCATCGTGACGACGGAGACGTGCTGGCGCCCGGTGACGTCATTGCCGAGGTGCGCGGGTCGTTGCGCTCGATCCTGACCGCCGAGCGCACCGCCCTGAACTTCATGTCGCACCTGTCGGGCGTGGCCACCCTCACCCGGCGGTTTGCCGACGCCGCCGCCGCGGGCGGCCCGACGCGCATCTGGGACACCCGCAAGACCATCCCGGGCCTGCGGGCACTCGAAAAGGCAGCCGTGCGGGCCGGTGGCGGAGTGAACCACCGAGGCAACCTCTCGGACTGGGTCATGGTCAAGGACAACCATCTGCTCGGCGCCCCCATCACCGACCTGGTGACGCGCGCCCGGGCGGCCTGGCCGGGGCGCACCGTGCATGTGGAGTGCGACACCATCACCCAGGTGGGCGAGGCGGTGGATGCCGGAGCTGACGCACTGCTGCTCGACAACATGGACCCGTCGATGGTGGCGCAGTGTGTGGCTCTGGTGGCCGACCGCTGTGGCGACGGGCGTCGGCCGCTGGTGGAGGCCTCGGGAGGCATCACGCTCGACAATGTGGCCAGCTATGCCGCCGCCGGGGTGGATTGCATCTCGGTGGGGGCGATCACCAACGCTGCCGGTGTGCTCGACATCGGCCTCGACATCGCAGCCCCTGCGCCCTGACCCGCCGCCCACCAAAGACGCCGCCCACAACAGACGCCGCCCACCAAAGACACCGCCTACAAGAGACCAAACGTACCGACGACCAGCGGGGACCACCATGCTGCTCACCATTGATGCCGGAAACACCCAGACCGTGATCGGCCTGTACGACAGCGACGCTGCGCCCAACGGCGATGCGCCCAACGACGATCGCGTGGCCTCCGATGGGCTTGTGGACCACTGGAGGCTGGCAACCAACCCTGATCGCACGTCCGACGAGATGGCGGTGCTCCTGCAGGGATTGCTGGGGTTTCGTGACTTCACCCTTGATGACATCGACGGGATGGCCGTGTCGTCGGGCGTTCCCAGGGTCACGTCCAACCTGCGTGACCTCGCCGATCGTCATCTGGGTTTCAAGGCCGTGGTCATCGAGCCCGGGGTGCGCACCGGCATCGCCATCCTGATCGAGAACCCCAAGGAACTCGGTGCCGACCGCATCGCCAACGCGGTGGCGGCCCACGACCTGTTCGGTGGTCCCACCATCGTGGTCGACTTCGGCACCGCCACCACCTGCGATGCGGTGAGTGCCGACGGTGAGTATCTCGGTGGTGCCATTGCCCCCGGGGTGGAGATTTCCATGGATGCGCTGGTCGGGTCGGGCAGCAGCCCTGCTGCCTGTCGAGATTCGTGAGCCACGCAGTGTGCTGGGTCGCACCACCGTGGAGTCCATCCAGTCGGGAGCCACCTACGGTTTCGCCGCCCAGGTCGATGGGCTGTGCGACCGCATCACCGACCTTCTGGGTCCGTGCACGGTGGTGTCCACCGGCGGGCTGGCTGATCACATCAGTCCGCTGTCGCGGCGCATCGAGCACACTGAGCCGTGGCTCACCCTGCACGGCCTGCGGCTTGTGCATGAGATGAACACAGGCTGAACTGGGGACACAAGCTGAATTGGGATACAGGCTGAATTGGGATAATGGCTGAATTGGGGTAGAGGCTCACTGATCCGGTCCGATATCTTCCGGACGTGAGCCAGCGCTGGGCTACCGGTGGGCATTCGCCCACCCGACCCGGGAGGAACCGATGCGGGTACTCATCACGGGCATGGGGGGCGAGCTGGGAACCCGGGTCGCCCAGATGCTGGAGGCCGACGATTCGGTCACCGAGATCTGCGGCGTGGACATCGACCCGCCCCGCCATCGACTGCACCGGGCCGACTTCTTCCGGGTCGACCCACGGTTGCGCCATCGCACCATGGAAGTGGTGCGCGACTTTGAGCCCACCGTGGTTGCCCATCTCGGGGTGTTCGAGCCCGACGCCCGTTCGGGGCCGCGGCTGGCCGGGGCGCTCACGGCGTCGGGGGCGGTGGGATTGTTCCAGGCCCTCGACGGCCTGGCCTCGGTGGAGGCGGTGGTGGTGCGGTCGGGCATCGAGGTGTACGGGCGCCATCGCGGTGCCCCGGTGTGTCCCGACGAGTCGTCGGTGGTCGATCCCAGTTCGGCATTCGGGCATGCGGTGCGCCACGTCGAGCAGGTGGCCCAGGACTCCTGCCGCAAGCTGGGGGTGCCGGTGGCATTGCTGCGCATGGCCCCGGTGGTGGGCCCGCACTTCCCCAGTCCTCTTGGCCGCCTGCTGCGGCTGCCGGCGGTGCCGTTTTCCATGGCCGGCGACCCTCCGTTCTCGGTGGTCCACCAGACTGACGCCGCCGCTGCGGTGGTGGCGGCGATCATGCGACGTCCTGACGGGCCGGTGAACGTGGTTGCCCCCGGTGCCGTCACCATGACCCAGGCCGCCCGCATGGGTCGACGGGTTCCGGTGCCGGTGGTGGGCCTGGCATGGCGAGCGGCACGCCTCGCCGCCGAGACGGCCGGTGCGCCGGTGCCCGAGCACGTCGCCGAGCTGCTGATTCGGGGCCGGAGCGCCGAAGGGTCGGCGGCTGCCGACCTGCTGGGTGTGGTGCCCCAGCGTCGCACCGCCGAGGTGGTGGACCATCTGTTCGACTGGCCTGAGGTCACCACCATTCGTCCCGTTGGGCAATCAGCATGACGGCGCCGTCCTCAATGGGTGTGTCCGACGTGGAGCGCGTCGACCGGTCGGTTGCCGCCGTCGCCCGTCGTCGTCTGGACGGCAGTTTCGAGACCGACGCCTGGGGTCTTGACGCCGATTTGGTGTCGGTGCTCGGGCGGGTGTTGCCCACGTTCGGCGTCCGCACCACTGGCGCCGGACGGGTCCCCGACGGCCCTGCGTTGCTGCTGTGGCGGGGCCCCGAGTGGGTTGGATCCATGTGGCCGCCGGCATAGGCAGCGCCACCGGTCGACCGGTGCGCTTCACCGGCGTGCCCGATGTGGCTCCGGTGCGGGGTGTCCTGCGTCGGTTGGGCGGGGTGGGCGGCGACGTGTCGGATCTGCGCGGCCTGCTTCGCAGCGGCAATCTGGTGGCCATGCGGTTGGCGGTAGGTCAGGACCCGTTTGAGGAGTCGCTGGCCGGTATCGGATGGGTCGGTGAGGACCTGGGCACCCCGGGTGCCGGTGCCACTGCGGGTGCGAGTGCGGCTGCGGGTGCCACTGCGGCTGCTGGTGCGACTGCGGGTGGCCGGCCCATCGACACCCGGGTTGACGATTGGCTGCCCGACGACGAGGTGGAGGCCGCTGTGCACGTGGGGGTCCCGTTGGTACCGGTGATGGTCCACGGACCACGCCCGTGGTCCCCGTGGGCCCGGGTGGTTGTCGGCGATCCAGTGCCGACCCGCACCCGGCGCTCGGCCCGTTCACTCGCTGAGGTGGCGGCGTCGGTGGCGACCTCGTTCGCCGACCTGGCCTGACCTACACTCGTTTTTGTGCCTTTCGTCGCAGCTGCTGACGGCACGACCATCCACTACCGGGTGCTCGGCCGGCGGCACGGTGAGCCCCTGTTGGCAATCCAGGGCCTGGGTGCCGACAGCCGCGGGTGGATCGCCCAGCAGCGGGCCTTTGGGTCGAAGTTCAAACTCATCGTGGTCGACAACCGCGGCGTGGGTGGGTCTGATCGTCCTCCCGGGCCCTATGACCTCGAGGTGATGGCCGCCGACGCCGTGTCGGTGCTGGACCACGCCGGAGTGGAGTCGGCCCACGTCATGGGTGCCTCCATGGGTGGGGTGCTGGCCCAGGTGCTTGGGGTCCGCCACGCGTCCCGGGTGCGCTCGCTGGTGCTGGCGTGCACGGCGTGCCGTCATCATCGGTGGCGACGTGAACTGCTGGAGGAATGGCGTGAGATTGCCCTCACCGATGGGATGGGGGCGCTGACCAACACGGCGGCACGGTGGTTGGTGGGTCCTCGCCTGTTGCGTCGGTTCCAGCCCGCCATCGGCATGCTGGGGCCGCTGGCGCTGCGGGTGCAACCCGAGCAGTTCGCCGCCCAGATCAGTGCCATCCTCATGCTCGACGATGCCCTGCGCCATGAGCTCGGCACCATCACGGTGCCCACGCAGGTGGTGGTCGGCAGCCAGGACATGCTCACCCCGATGGGGGACTCCGAGGAGATCGCCGAACTGATTCCCGGCGCCGAGCTGGCGGTGCTGGGTGGTGCCGCCCACGGACTGATGGTGGAGCAGGCCGGAACCTACAACCGCACCGTGCTCGATTTCCTCGACCGCACCGTCATGGTCACCGATCCCGGGTCACGAATCCAGCCGCCGGCACGCGCAACCGCGTACCGGCACACCGGCCGTCGGCGCCTGAGCGGTGTTCAGGCGGCGTTGACAGCCATGGCCACAGCACGGCCGTGGTCGACCAGCGACCGGGCCTGGGCGGCCATGGCGCTCGGTGGCCGCACACGGGCCCACGCGCTCAAGGGCGGCGCAGGCGTCTTCGACGTAGTCCGACGCCGTGTCGAGCGCCCCCGACACCATGCCCGATGACCGCACCATGTCACGGGCCATCACCAGTTGCTCAGGTGTCGGGACCCGGCCAAGAATTTCGCCCAGCGACTCGGCAATCGGCCCGCCGGCAGCGAGGCACCGCACCACCGGCAGCGTGTACACGCCCTCCATGAGGTCGTGGCCGGCCGGCTTTCCGAGCTGTTCGTCGGTGGCCGAGATGTCCAGCACGTCGTCGACGATCTGGAAGGCCATGCCGTACCCCCGGCCGAAATCGGTGAGGGCGTCGACCTGGGTGCCGTCGAGGCCGCCCACCAGCGCCCCGATGCGGCTGGCGGTGGCAAACAGCGCAGCGGTCTTGCCCCCGATGGAACGCAGGTAGGCCTCCTCGGTGCGCCCCGGGTCAAAGGTGCTCTGCAACTCGTACACCTGGCCTTCGCACAGGTGGGCGATGGTGCGAGCCAGCAGTCCGGCCACCTCGGTACCCAGTGACGCAGCGATCTCGGACGCCTTGGCCAGCAGGTAGTCGCCGGCCAGGATGGCGGTGAGGTTGTCCCAGCGGGCATTCACGCTCTGCACGGTGCGACGGGTGTCGGCCTCGTCCATCACATCGTCGTGGTAGAGCGAGCCCAGATGCACCAGCTCCACGGCAACGCCGCCCATGATCACGTCGTCGGTGGCCGGGGTGAGGTCGTGATGGGCACAGGCACCGGCGGCCACGGCAAAAAGGGGTCGACCCCTCTTGCCCCCGGCGTTCATCAGGTGGCTGACGACCTCGGTGAGGAAGGGATCCTCCGCCTCCACCGACGTCCGAAGGGCCGTCTCAACCCGCGCAAGATCAGCCGATGATGACTGGCTCAGTGGTGAGGGGGCCGGAGGACGGCACGGCCTTGAGCGTAGGTGAACCCCCGCCGACGCGGGAAACCGGGCGCACTGGTGGTGTGTCACACCCGCCCCGGCCGTGCGAAGTCCCGGGTGGCCGGTACACTCACCCCACGATCTCTTCGTACGGGGAGGACCCATTCCGTGTTCGAACGTTTCACAGACCGAGCTCGCCGAGTCGTCGTGTTGGCGCAGGAAGAAGCGCGGCTGCTCAATCACAACTACATCGGCACCGAGCACATCCTGCTCGGGTTGATCCACGAGGGTGAGGGCGTTGCCGCCAAGGCCCTCGAGTCGCTGGGGATTTCCCTGGAGGCGGTGCGCAGCCAGGTGGAGGAAATCATCGGTCAGGGTGGCTCGTCACCCAGTGGCCACATCCCCTTCACCCCCCGGGCCAAAAAGGTCCTGGAGCTGAGCCTGCGCGAGGCACTGCAGCTGGGACACAACTACATCGGCACCGAGCACATCCTGCTCGGGCTCATCCGTGAGGGTGAGGGCGTGGCCGCCCAGGTGCTGGTCAAGCTCGGCGCCGACCTGTCACGGGTGCGTCAGCAGGTCATCCAGTTGTTGAGCGGCTACTCCGGGCCCAGCTCGGAAAAGGCCGGCGCCACCGCTGGGAGCGGTTCACCCGAGGCCGGCCAGTCCGGGTCTTTGGTTCTCGACCAGTTCGGACGCAACCTCACCCAGCTGGCGCGCGACAAAAAGCTCGACCCGGTGATCGGTCGCGACCGGGAGACCGAGCGCGTCATGCAGGTGTTGAGCCGGCGAACCAAAAACAACCCCGTGCTCATCGGTGAGCCGGGCGTGGGCAAGACCGCCATCGTGGAGGGCCTGGCCCAGGCCATCGCCAACGGCACCGTGCCCGAGACCATCGAGGGCAAGCAGCTGTACACGCTGGACCTCGGTGCCCTGGTCGCCGGCAGCCGGTACCGCGGCGACTTCGAAGAACGCCTCAAGAAGGTGCTCAAGGAGATCAAGACCCGCGGCGACATCATCTTGTTCATCGACGAGATCCACACCCTGGTGGGTGCGGGTGCCGCCGAAGGCGCCATTGATGCCGCCAGCATCCTCAAGCCCATGCTGGCCCGGGGCGAGCTGCAGACCATCGGTGCCACCACGCTCGACGAGTACCGCAAGCACCTCGAAAAGGACGCCGCCCTCGAGCGACGCTTCCAGCCCATCAAGGTGGAAGAGCCGTCGGTGGCCCACACCATCGAGATTCTCAAGGGTCTGCGTGACCGGTACGAGGCCCACCACCGGGTCACCATCACCGATCAGGCCCTGGTGGCCGCCGCCAACCTGGCCGACCGGTACATCTCGGACCGTTACCTCCCCGACAAGGCCATCGACCTCATCGATGAGGCCGGTAGCCGGCTGCGCATCAAGCGCATGGAGACCCCTCCGGACTACAAGGAACTCGAAAACGAGATCGCCCAGGTCCAGCAGTCCAAAAAAGACGCCGTCGAGGCCCAGGACTTCGAGGCCGCCGGGCGTCTGCGTGACACCGAAAAGGACCTGCTCCGCCGCAAGGAGGAGATGGAGACCGAAATCAAGGAATCCGGCGTGGACCTGTTCGACGAGGTCGACGAGGAAGCCATCGCCGAGGTGCTGTCCATCTGGACCGGCATCCCGGTGTACAAGCTCACCGAAGAAGAGACGGCCAAGCTCCTGCGCATGGAAGAGCACCTGCACCAGCGGGTGATCGGCCAGGAAAACGCCATCAAGGCCGTCAGCCAGGCCATCCGCCGGACCCGTGCCGGCCTCAAGGACCCCAAGCGTCCGTCAGGGTCGTTCATCTTTTTGGGGCCGTCGGGTGTGGGCAAGACCGAGCTGGCCAAGACGCTGGCCGAGTTCCTGTTCGGTGACGAGCAGTCGCTCATCCAGCTCGACATGAGCGAGTACATGGAAAAGCACACCGTCAGCCGTCTGGTGGGTTCGCCCCCCGGCTACGTGGGCTACGAGGAGGGCGGCCAGCTCACCGAGGCCGTGCGGCGCAAGCCGTTCAGCGTGGTGCTGTTCGACGAGATCGAAAAGGCCCACCCCGATGTGTTCAACACCCTGCTGCAGATCCTCGAGGAAGGCCGGCTGACCGACAGCCAGGGTCGCTCGGTGGACTTCCGCAACACCGTGCTGATCATGACCTCGAACCTGGGCACCCAGGACCTGCGCAAGGCCAACGTGGGCTTCTCCAAGGTCGACGAGGCCGTGTCCTACGAAAGAATGAAGGACAAGGTCAACGAGGCCCTCAAGACCCACTTCCGTCCCGAGTTCCTGAACCGGATCGACGAGACCATCGTGTTCCACGAGCTGTCCAAGGACGAAGTCGTGCGCATCGTGGACCTCATGATCGTTCGGGTCACCGGGCAGCTGCGCAGCCAGGGAGTGGGCCTCGAGCTCTCCCCGGCGGCCAAGGTGCTGCTGGCCGACCGTGGCTACGACCCCTCCCTTGGGGCCAGGCCGTTGCGTCGGGCAATCCAGCGCATGGTGGAAGACCCCATGTCCGAGCGGCTGCTGTGGAAGGAATTCCACGCCGGCCAGACGGTGCACGTGGACGCCGAACCCGATCCCGAAACCGGCGAGCGGGTCATCACCTTCACCGCCGTCGAGGGCTTCGAGCCGCCACCGGTGACCGAGCCGGCTGCCGCCGGCGCCTAGAACACTTCCAGGGTCGGCGGGCCCGGCAGTGGCATCATGCCAGTGAGATCGTGGCTGGTGGGACGCGCCCGTGCGGTTGTGGTGGCGTGCGCTGCGGTGGTGGTCCTGGCGTTGGCTACCGGGTGCGAGATGCGTGTCGAGGTGGCCGTTGACGTGGAGTCTGGCGGCGCCGGGTCCGTTGTCGTGTCGGTGGGGTTCGACGACGCCGCCGTGGAGCGTCTCGGCGACCCTGCCGAGGCGTTGGCCCTCGACGACCTGGTGGCGGTGGGGTGGTCGCTCGAACCCATCGAACGCAACGATGAGGGCGTCACCTGGGTGCGGATGAGCCGAACCTTCGACGACCCTGCCGGGTTCTCGGCCGTGCTCGACGAGGTGGCTGGTGCCGGCGGACCGCTCACAGGGTCGTCGGTGTCTGTCGAACGGGGTCTGGTGAACACCACCACCGCACTGGTCGGGGTGGTGGACCTGTCGGCCGGATTGGCGCCGTTCGCCGATGCCGACCTCACCACCGCCACCGGTGGGGTTGCCTTTCGCCGGGCTCATCGCCGAGGTGGAGGCCGACGAACGACGACCGGTGGCCGACATGGTGCCGGTGACGGTGTCGTGGACCGTGGGGGCCGACTCGGCGGTGGTCACGCCCCGTCTGGGCGACCCCCCGGTGGTGGTGGAACTCAGCCAGCAGGACCGGCCGTTGCAATGGATGGTGCTGCCCGCTGTGGCGCTGGCCGTTGTTGCTGGGGTCGTCCTCACGGTGGCGGTGGTGCAGCGCCGCAGAAACCACCCGATCGCCTGAGTGTCGCACCGGGGTCGTAGTGTGCGGCCATGGCCAGGGTTCGAACCGTCCACCGGTGTCAGGAATGCGGCGCCACGACCCCACGCTGGCAGGGGCGTTGCCCCGAGTGCGAGTCGTGGAACACGCTGGTCGAGGAAGTGGACACGCCGGCCTCGTCGCCAGCAGCGCGGTTGGGCGGCGGTCACTGGGCATCGGGTCCGATGGATCCACCCATGTCCATCACCGAGGTGAGCGTGGAGGCCACGCCGTCGTTCGCCGTGGGCGTGTCCGAGGTGGACCGTGTGCTGGGCGGAGGGTTGGTGCCCGGTGGGGTGACGCTGCTGGGCGGGGAGCCCGGCATCGGAAAGTCCACCCTGTTGCTGCAGGTCGCCGCCGGCGTTGCGTCGGGAGGACGACGGGTTCTGTACGTCACCGCCGAGGAGTCGGCCGCCCAGGTCCGCCTGCGCGCCGAACGCCTCGGAGCGGTGGTGGAGGGGTTGTGGGTGGTGGCCGAGACCTCGGTGTCGCGGGTGATCGAACTGCTCGACGAGGTCAATCCCGATCTGGTGGTGGTGGACTCGGTGCAGGCCCTGGTGGCACCCGAACTGGGTTCGGCACCGGGGTCGGTGGCCCAGGTGCGCGAGTGCGCGTTCCGCCTGGTGACCGAGGCCCGCAGCCGTCAGATGGCCACGGTGTTGGTGGGTCACGTGACCAAGGACGGCTCGCTGGCCGGCCCCAGGGTGCTCGAACACGTGGTGGACACCGTGTTGTCGTTCGAGGGCGACCGGCACGGTGGTCTGCGTCTGCTGCGGGCCAGCAAGCACCGCTTCGGTTCCACTGCCGAGGTCGGGGTGTTCGAGATGCGCGAGCAGGGTCTGCGCATGGTGCCCGATCCCAGCGGCATGTTCCTGGCCGACCGACGCCCCGGGGTGTCGGGGTCGGTGGTGGCCGCCGTGCTCGAGGGTCGTCGACCCCTGCTGGTGGAGGTTCAGGCACTGGTGGGGGCCAGCAACTCGCCGTCGCCGCGCCGCACCGCCCAGGGTCTGGACACCGGGCGTCTGGCCCTGTTGTTGGCCGTGCTCGAACGTCGGGTGAAGCTGGGCCAGTTGGGGTCATCAGACGTGCACACCCTGGCGGTGGGTGGAGTGCGACTGGGCGAGCCGGGCGCCGACCTGGCCGTTGCCCTGGCGGTGGCCTCGGCGCTCAGTGACGTGCCGGTCCCGCCCCATGTGGTGGTGTTCGGCGAGGTGGGACTCACTGGCGAGGTCCGGCAGGTGGGACGGGCTGACGAACGCATCGCCGAGGCCCACCGCCTCGGCTTCACCACCGTGGTGGGGCCGGCTGGCACCGGCACGCCGGTGGGCACCCTGGCCGAGGCCATGGACATCCTCGGGTTGCACTGACTCCACCGAACCCGCAACATCGCCGGCGTACCCGGTTCCCGCAGGCACCTACGGGGGTATGCTTGCCGGGTGCCGCGCAAACGTAGCCAGGCGTTGATTGACGCCCTGAGGATCGTGGCGCCGGGAACAACGTTCCGCGAAGGCCTCGATCGGATTCCGCAGGCTTCGATGGGGGCGCTCATCGTGATCGGGGACGGCCCCGAGGTGCTCAACATCTGCTCGGGTGGTTTCTTGCTTGATGCCGCCTTCACCCCGCAGCGTCTGTCGGAGCTGGCCAAGATGGACGGCGCCATCATCCTGGCTGCCGACGCCAGCCGCATCGCCCGCGCCAACGTGCATCTGGTGCCCAACCCCAACGTTCCCACGTCGGAGACCGGGACCCGTCACCGCACCGCCGAGCGGGTGGCCAGATCCATCGACGTGCCGGTGGTGGCGGTCAGCGAGGACATGGCCGTGCTCACGGTGTACGTGGGTGACGACAAAAAGCCCCTCGAGCCGATTCCCCGGCTGTTGAGTCGGGCCAACACCGCCCTGCAGACCCTGGAGCGCTACAAGACCCGGCTGGATCTCACCTCAGCCGAGCTGTCCACCGCCGAGCTTGAAGACGTGGTCACCATCAGGGACGTGGTCACCATGTTGCAGATCACCGAGTTGGTGCTCCGCATCGCCGACGAGATCGAGTCGGATCTGGTGGAGTTGGGCACCGACGGCCGGCTGGTGCAGCTGCAGCTCGAGGAGATCGTCGTCGGGGTGGAAGACGAGCGTCGCCTGGTGGTGCGCGACTACTTCCATGCCGCCGGGACCTGGGACCTCGAGGCGGCCATGACGGGACTGCAAGGCCTGGACACCGAAGAGCTCCTCGACCTCAAGCTGGTGGCCGACGTGCTGCACCTGCCAGGCAACTCGTCGGATCTCGAAGCGCCGCTGCAGCCCAGGGGGTACCGACTGCTGTCTCGCATCCCGCGTCTGCCGTCGGTCATCATCGGCAACATCGTGGATTCGTTCGGCGACCTGTCCATGATCCTGCGGGCCAACGTGGCCGATCTCGACGAGGTGGAGGGCGTGGGGGCGACAAGGGCCCAGGCCATCAAGGACGGGCTGTCCAAGCTCACATCGTCGAGCATTCTGGACCGCTATTCGTGACGGTGCCGCCGGCGGAGGTGGCTCGTGGTCGGCATTGCACGCCTGTGTGGGTCGTGTCGTGAGACCAATGTCACCTGCAACCGGCCCCGATTTCCGCCAGAAACTCCCCGCCAGGCGCTAAACACCTTATGTGCGTCTCAGTCTCGCTACGGGAACTCCCGCCGAACTTGTGATGCCCGATTCAGCCCCCGATGCGGAGCCTCCGGCTGCCGGCATCGTGGTCATCCCCGACATCATGGGGTTGCGCCCGTTGATGGACGGGCACGTCCAGCGTCTGTCGGAAGCCACCGGCTGGCCGGTGTGTGCGTTCGAACCGTGGCCGGGTCGCGAGGAGCTCCCGGTGGCGCAGCGTCTCGAGCAGGTGGGGTCGCTCGACGATGCCGCCGTTCTTGCCGACGCTGCCGCTGCTGCCGACGCCACCGGCGCCGATCAGGTCGCCGTGCTGGGGTTCTGCATGGGTGGCATGTATGCCCTCAAGGCGGCGGCGTCGGGACGTTTCAGTCGTGCGGTGTCGTTCTACGGGATGATCCGTGTTCCCGATGCGTGGGCCAGTGACACCCAGGCCCAGCCGCTGGACCTGCTGACCGGCCCGCACTGCCCGGTGCTGGCAATCATCGGTGGGGCTGACACCTGGACGCCGCCCGATGATGTGAACGAGTTGCGGTCGATCGGCGCTGAGGTGGTGGTGTACCCCGATGCAGAACACGGCTTCGTGCACGACCCCGACCGGCCTGCCCACCGGGCCGACGACGCCGCCGATGCCTGGCGTCGGGCCCTGGAGTTCCTGCGCCGCTGAGTGGTACGCCTGCGGGTGTGCGAGCCTGCTGGACCCGGCGACCTTGCTGGACTGTGCGACCCGGCGACCTTGCTGGACCGTGCGCTGTCAGCTTGAGCGGCGTTCCATCTGATCGCGGTCCAGGATGCGGTACCGGCGGTCGGATTGCTCGATCCAGCCCAACCGGACAAACGACGAGATCGCCTTGTTCACCCGCTCACGAGACGCGCCCACCATGCCGGCGAGCTCTTCCTGGGTGACGGGCAGGGAAAACTCGTCGTCACCCGACGAGAGTTCCAAAAGCCGCTTGGCCGTTCGGCCGGTGACGTCGAGAAACACCGAGTCGGCGAGGGCCTCGTCGGTGGTGCGCAGGCGCTGGGCGAGCAGGTTCACCACCCGCCACAGCAGTTCGGGCTTGCTGTTGTAGAGCTCGCGCAACGGGGCGTAGGGGATAACCACAACCTCGGAGGACTCCAGGGCCCGGGCGCCCGCCGACCGCGCCAGACCGTCGAACAATGGCAACTCGCCGAACAGGTCCCCTGGTTCCATCAGCGCCACCATGGACTCCCGCCCGTCAGCGGCATTGTTGAAGATGGCGATGCGGCCAGACACCACAACGAACAGTTCGGTGGGCTCGTCGTTCTGGGCGAACAGCACGTCGCCACGGGTGAGGAGCCGGGGTGCCGCATGCGCTGCGATCTGCTCAAGCTGGTCGGGAGGCAGGGCGCCGAACAACTCGACGTTTCGGAGAATTTCGATGTCAGCCACATTGGCATGGTACCGGGGCATGGCCATGTGTCACACCGCAGACCCCCGGCGCAACGGCGCTGGCCGTTGCGCTGGTATCCTATGCGAGGTCCTGTGCGCCCCTGAGGGGGTTTGGGCATGGCCGTTCCACCCGTCATTCAACACCCCGCAGGGAGATCCATGCCTTTCGACGTCGGCGACAACGTCGTGTACCCCCATCACGGTGCTGCCGTGATTGAGCGACGCGAACTGGTGGAAGCATTCGGGCAGAAGCGGGAGTACCTGGTGCTGCGTCTGGCCTACGGCGACCTCACCCTCAAGGTGCCGGCGGACAACACCGACGAGGTCGGGTTGCGCGAGGTCATCAACGACGAAGAGGTTGAGGAGGTGTTTGCCGTCCTTCGCAAAAAGGAGGCGAGAATGCCCACCAACTGGTCCCGACGGTTCAAAAACCACGTCGAGAAGCTCAAGTCCGGTGACATCTACCAGGTGGCCGAGGTGGTGCGTAACCTCACCCTGCGCGACCGGGACAAGGGACTGTCGGCCGGCGAGAAGCGCATGCTGCAAAAGGCCCGTCAGATCCTGGTCTCCGAACTCACCTTTGCCATCAACGTGAGTGAGGAAGAGGCCGAAGCCCGCCTGGATCAGGAACTCAGCTGAGCGACGGCCACAGCCCGTCGGTATGGGTGGTGGTGGTCGCCGCCGGTGCCGGGTCGCGGTTCGGGGGTCCGCCCAAGCAGTTCCGCACGGTTGCGGGCCGCCCCATGGTGGCGTGGTCCATTGACGCAGCCCTGACGTGCTCGGACGCCGTGGTGGTGGTGGTGCCGTCGGGCGAAACTCCCGTTGACGGGACGTTGGACCGGCCGGGTGTGGAGGTGGTGACCGGTGCAGCGACCCGTTCGGGATCGGTGCGTGCCGGGCTGGCGGCACTTGCGGGCCGCGCCGCCGACGACGACATCGTGGTGATCCACGACGCCGCTCGTCCCCTGGCCACGTCGCAGTTGTTTGGCGCTGTGGTGGAGGCGGTGCGCAGTGGGCCGACGCCGCCGTGCCGGGTGTGGCCGTGGTTGACACCGTCAAGCGGGTGGCGGATGGTCGGGTGGTGGAAACACTGGACCGCGATGAACTGATGGCGGTGCAAACCCCCCAGGCATTCACCGTGGGGGCACTGCGCCGGGCCCACGTTGGTGAGCCCGAGGCCACCGACGACGCCGGGCTGGTGGAGGCAGTTGGGGGCCGGGTTGCTGTGGTGCCCGGTGAGCCCGCCAACCGCAAGGTCACCCTGGTCGACGACCTGACCGTGGCCGAAGATGCCCTTCTACAACGGGAGTCACCATGACCGCTGCGTCACACGACAGCGCCACGTCCGGACCCACCCCGCAGATCCGGGTGGGTCACGGGTTCGACGTCCACCGGTTCAGCGACGACCCCGCCCGACGCCTGATGCTGGGCGGGGTGCACATCGAGGGCTCAGCAGGCCTGGTGGGGCACAGCGACGCCGACGTGGTGGCCCATGCGTGTGCCGACGCCTTGCTGGGGGCGGTCGGCCTGGGCGACATCGGGGAGCATTTCCCCGACACCGATCCCACCCACGCCGGGGCCGACTCGCTGGTGCTGTTGGCCACGGTTGCGGCCCTTGTGAGGTCGGCGGGATGGGAGCCGGCCAACGTGGATTGTTCGGTGGTGTGCGAGACCCCCCGTCTTTCGCCCTACCGTGATCAGATGCAGCAGTCCCTGTCCACAGCAGTTGGTGCCCCGGTGTCGGTCAAGGCCAACCGGGCCGAGAAGCTTGGTGCCCTCGGGCGTACCGAGGGAATCGCCTGTATGGCCGTGGCGCTGGTGACCCGATGACCGGGCGGCGCATGTCGGGCCGGGGGAGTGCCGGGTCGGGCGGTTCGGGTGGGCGCAAGTCAGAGCAAGCCTGCCAGTGGCAAGTCAGCGGGTGGCAAGGCTGGGCGCCCCGCACCGCGTGCGGCACGGCCCACCGGGGCCAAGGGTGGCCGCGGCGGTGACGCCGGCGGCAACGACCAGCGGGGTCGCCCCGCCAAGTCGGGTGGAGGTCGCGCCGGACAGTCACGCGGCACCTCGGGCCGGGCCGTGGGTGGTCGCCCATCGGGCGGTGGAGGACAGCGTCGCACCGAACCCAAGGGCCTCGGCGGCGAGCAGGTCGAGGGCCGCCAGGCGGTGCGCGAGCTGCTGTTGGCCGGACGCCGCCGGGTGCGCGAGGTGATGGTGGTGGACAAGGGCGACACTTCCGACGACTACGACCGCTTCGAGCCCGACGAGGACGGCGACAGCGGCGACGAACTGGTGGAACTGGCCCGCGACCTTCGGGTGCTGGTGCGTCCGATAAGCCGCGGGCGTCTTGCTGCGCTGGCCCGCACCGAGGCACCCCAGGGCGTGGTGGCCATCGCCGAACCTCTCGAACCGGTCGAGCTGGCCGAGTTGGCCCAGCCCAGCCACGACGGCACGCCCACCGTTTTTGGTGGCCGTCGACGGGGTGACCGACCCCGGCAATCTGGGGGCCCTTTTGCGGGCAGCGGAATGCGCCGGCGCCACCGGTGTGATCCTGCCCCGTCATCGGGCCGTGCACGTCACCCCCACGGTGGCCAAGGCCGCTGCCGGTGCCGTCGAGCACCTGCCCATGGCGGTGGTGCCGGGTCTGCCGGCTGCGCTGGTTGAACTGTCGAGACTCGGCGTGTGGAGCGTGGGCCTCGACGCCGGGGGAACCACTCGGGTGTGGGATCTCACCATCGCCGACGAGCCGGTGGTGCTGGTACTGGGTGCCGAAGGCCGTGGGTTGTCTCGTCTGGTCAGCCAGCGATGCGACCAGTTGGCCTCCATCCCACTCACCGGGAGCCTCGCGTCGCTGAATGTGGCCACTGCCGCCGCGGTGGCCTGTTTTGAGGTGGCCCGCCACCGCAGTGTGGCCGCTTCGACCACCGACTGACAGGCGTTCACGGCCCCATCGATTGCCCGCAGACAGCCCCACCGACGGGTTTTTGGGCGTGAAACGGAGCGCAATTCACCTGATGGTCATCGAAATGAGCCGAGTCGTCCGTGTGGCGGTCGGTAGTCTGGGTGGAATCCCTCTGACGTAGGACATTCGCTCCCCATGGACAGTCGCAAATCCCCTCCTCCTTCAGCCCGCAAGGCCTCACTGGCCGAGCAGGCCGCCGATCCCTGGCTGGGGGCGTCGCGCATGGTGTTCGACCGCCTGCGCGGACTGGTTCCGGGTTCGCTGGTTCCGGGTTCTGGCACGTCGCAATCGACCGATGTCGGGTCCGATGCACTCTCGCTGCTGCCCATCGACCTGGACCACCTGCGTCAGCCCACTGACGCCGACGATCCCGGCATGGCACCCCCGGTGTCTGAAGAGGGCGAGCCTCTGGCCGTGGACCGGGCCTTCGCTTTCGTGGACATCTGTGGCTTCACGTCCTACTGCGACCGCAATGGTGAGGCCGCCGCCGTGGAGGTCCTGGGCCGGTTCCGCTCGGTGACCCGCCATGTGGTGGGCCAGCGCGGGGTGCGGGTGTCCAAGTGGCTTGGTGACGGGGTGATGCTGGTCGGTACCGACGTGGGACCACTGGTTGCGGCCTGCGTGGAACTGGTGAGCCGTTTTCGGGCCACCGGCCTCGACACCCACGTGGGGATCGCCGCCGGCGACGTGCTGCTGTTCGAGGGCGACGACTACGTGGGGCGCACCGTGAACCTCGCCGCCCGGTTGAGCGAAGCTGCCGGCCCCGGCGAGATCCTGGCCGCCGACCCCATCTCCGAATTGCCACCGTGGATCGAGCATCGGGGCACCATCGCCGTGCACGTGGCCGGCATGGGCCGTGTCGATGGTGTGCACCGTCTGGGATTCGCACCCCGAGGTGGACGCCCTGCTGGGTGGCACCACCAGCGCTGCCTGAGCACGTGGTTCCCTTCCCGTGACGGGTCCACCGCTGGGCGGCCCGGGCGGGTCACCATTGCGCCATGGGTAGTGGACACGGTCACTCGAGCACGTTGCGCGTGCCCACGACCACGTCGCGTCGTCTGGCCGTGGTGTCGGCGGTGCTGGCCTTCGCCACCCTGATCGGGCTGGTGGCCCTGTGGCCGTCGGGTGACGTCACCAGCTCACTCGACAACTTCACCACCACCTTCTACGACGCCCGGGTGGACCGGGTGGAGGTGGTGCCGTGCCCCGGGTTGCCCTCGGGCGAAGACACCACCTTGCGCTGCGCCGAACTCGACGTCGAGCTGCTGGAGGGTCCCGACACCGGCGTGGTGGTTGCCCTGGACGTGTTCGACGCCGCCTCGGCGAATTTCTCGGTGGGCGAGACGGTGGTCGTCGAGTTCGACGAGCAGGCCCCCGAGGGATTCCAGTACCGGTTCAGCGATCGCCAGCGCACGCTCGGTGCTGCTGTGGCTGACGGTGCTGTTCGCAGCGTCGGTGGTGGTGCTCGGACGATGGCGGGGTCTGGCCGCTTTGGTGGGGCTGGGCATCAGCCTGGCGGTGCTGCTGGTGTTCACCGTGCCGGCGCTTGTCGACGGGTCAGACCCGCTGGCCGTCGCGCTGGTGTCGGCGGCTGCCATCTCGTTTGCCGCCATCTATCTCGCCCACGGCTTCAACTCCATGAGCACCGTGGCCCTCATGGGCACCATTGGGTCACTGGCGCTGACGGCGGTGCTGGCCACGGTGTTCGTGCAGCTGGCCGGCATCACCGGGCTGGCGTCGGAGCAGGCCACCTTTTTGCAGTTGGGATCGGTGGAGGTGGGGCTGCAGGGTCTGGTGCTGGCCGGCATCGTGATTGGCGCCCTGGGGGCCCTCGACGACATGACCGTCACCCAGGCGTCGGCAGTGTGGGAACTGCGGGCCGCAGCCGGCCCCCGATCGGTGGCCCAGCTGTACCGCTCGGGCATCCGCATCGGACGTGACCACGTGGCCTCCACGGTGAACACCCTGGTGTTGGCCTACGCCGGGGCGTCGATGCCGCTGCTGTTGTTTTTCAGCCTCACGGCGCAGCCACTTGGGGTGGTGGCCAACGGCGAACTGGTGGCCACCGAGATCGTGCGCACGCTGGTGGGCAGCATCGGTCTGGTGGCCAGCGTGCCGCTGACCACGGCGCTGGCGGCGTGGACGGCCAGCCAGGCCACGTCGCCGGCCATGCTGGTGGCAACCCACGACGACCACGACGATCCCGAGGGTCTCGAGGGTCCCGAGGGTCACGAGGGTCACGAGGGTCACGACGATCCCGACCGTCCCGCACCAACGTGACGGCCACGATGACCCGCGCGGCGGGACATGTACGCACCACCGATCCCGCCTTGTTCGGTCTCGGGGTGTTCGCCGCCATGACCGTGGTGCTGTGGGTGGTAGCCAACCTCTCGGGGTCGTTGCTGCCTGCGGACCCCCTTGTGGGATCGCCGGCATCGTGCGCGAACTGGTCACGCTGCGGCGTCAACTCGTCGGCATCACGCCCGCCGCCGGCCCGACACTCGGCCCCACGACCGGCCCCACGACCGGTCCCGCATCCACTGGCGCTGCAGTGACGGGGACCGGCCATGGACGGTGACCCACGACCGATCCTGTGGTCAACGCCGATGACTACGGCCTCACCGAGGGCGTGAGCCGGGCAATCGTCGACGCCGCCACCGATGGCGTGGTCACCTCCACCTCGGTCATCGCTCTGGGGCCCGGTTTCGCTGCCTCGGCACCCTGGCTGGCCGCCACTGCGGGCTGGCGGCCACTGCGGGGGTGGGGGTCGGTGCCCACCTGGCGGCGGTGGGTGAGGACCCGCCATTGCTGAGCGCCGCTGAGATCCCCACGCTGGTGGACCGTCGCGGCCGGCTGTGGTTGTCGTGGCGGCAGTTCCTGCCCCGGGCGGCGGCCGGGCGCATCAACCCCGACGACCTGCGCCGGGAGTTCACCGCCCAGATGGAGGCCATCACCGGCGCCGGGTTGAAGGTGGACCACCTCGACACCCACCAGAACCTGCACCTGTGGCCGTCGGTGCGTGACGTGGTCATGAACGTGGGCGACGCCGCCGGGGTGCGGGTGGTGCGCGTCACCCGCTCAACGGCACGCGGGCCGGTGGGCATCGTGGTGCGCCGGCTGGCCACCGACCTCGAAACACGAGCCGACGCCGCCGGGTGGCGGTACCCGACGGCGTCCACCGGGCTGGACGAAGCCGGCGGCCTGGACACCCCGTCGATGGTGGCGGCCATTGGTTCGCTCAAGGCGCAGCTGCCCGACGGAGTGGGGTCGGCCGAGCTGGCCACCCATCCCGGCCGGCTCACCGACGCAGAACGATCCCGCTACCGCTGGAACTACGCCTGGGAGCAGGAACTGGAGGCGTTGTGCTCGCCGCAGGTGCGCGCCGCCGTCGACGACCTCGGGTTCCGGTTGGGGACCTTTGCCGACGTGGCCGCCGCCGGACCGCGCTGAGGTCGCCACCGCATGCCCACCTTTTCCCCTGCTCCCGCCACCCTGGCCCGCTACGGCGCACTGGGCCGTGGCCGACCGGCTGCACGTGCAGCGTGCGGTGGCGGTCGTGCCCGATGGCCGGCGGTGGCGGCCCGGGTTCCGCGTAGCGGCACCATCCTCGAGGTGGGCTGCGGCCACGGTCTGTTCAGCAATTACCTGGCCGACACCGCACCGGGCCGTCACGTGGTGGGCGTGGACATCGACGCCCGCAAGATCGCCCTCGCCCGCACCACCGTGACCGACACCGACCGGGTGCGCTTTGACACCATCGCCGACGGTGAGCTCCCCCCGGGCCCGTTCGACGCCGTGGTGATCGTGGACGTGCTGTACCTGTTCACCTCGGCGCAACGCGACGCCATGCTGGCGGCGGCAGCCGAACGGCTGGCCCCCAGTGGGGTGTTGGTGGTCAAGGAGGTGGGCACCGAACCGCGCTTCAAGGCCCGGGTGGCCGCAGTGCAGGAACGCCTGGCCACCGGGGTGATGGGCATCACCGAGGGTGCCCACCACGGGTTTGAATCCGAGCAGGTTCTGGCCGATCGCGTGGCGGCCACCGGCCTGTCGGTCACCAGCTGGCGCATCGACGCCGGGCGCCTGCACCCGCATGTGCTCGTGGTGGGACGCAGGGACCCCTAGCGTGACCGTTGTGTCTGACCATCAGCCCGACGACGACTACTTCGCCTGCATGGCCGCTTCGGCGGGCGGGCACTGGTGGTACGTGGCGAGGCGCAATCTGGTGGCCGATGCCCTCGGTGGGCGTGTTCCGCACGGGTGCGTGGCCCTCGACGTGGGCACCGGCACCGGTGAATTCCTCGACACCCTGACCGCCATGGGGGCCGGTGTGGCCGTGGGGACCGAACTGAGCGAGCCGGCCATCGCCACGGCAGTGTCGGCGCCGCAGCAGCGTGTGGTGGTGCGCAGCGTGGCCGAGCATCTGCCGCTGGCCAACGGCTCGGTGGACCGGCTCACCAGCCTGGACGTGATCGAGCACCTCGACGACGACCTGATGGCGCTGCACGAGTTCCGGCGGGTGTGTGTGCCCGGGGCCCGGATCGTCATCACCGTGCCGGCCTACCAGTCACTGTGGAGTGAGCACGACGACCGGGCCGCCCACCGTCGTCGCTACCGGCGCCGTCAGGTGTGCGAGGTGGTGACCGCCGCCGGGTTCACCGTGGAGCGGGCCAGCTACTGCTTTTCGTTCCTGGTGCCGCCGGCGTGGCTGCTGCGGCGCACGCCACTGCGGCATCTGGTGACGGTCACCGACGAAGAGGTCAGTTCCAATGGCGGTGTGGTGGACCGGGTGCTGGGCACGCTGGCGGCCCTCGAGCGTCGCTGGCTGCGTCGCTGGTCGCTGCCGTTCGGATTGTCGATCATTGTGGAGGCCCGGGCCGGGGCCTGATCTCCTGGCTACCGGTCGGGCGCCTCACCTGGTTCGAGAGGCCTGAATGCCAGGTCGATGACCAGCCACAATGTTGCCGACCACGGGGCGAACAGCACCGGCAACACCAGCGCCACGCTCAGGGCCACCACGGCCAGACCCCAGCCCGGCGGGTCGGGCCAGGCCAGTGCCAGCCCCACCGCCAGAGTCACGAACAGCGCCGTGAACGACACCGTCACGTTCAGCCCCCATGAGCCCGTCCAGTGGCCGGCTTCACGGTCAAAACGCAGCGCACACCCCGGGCACTGCTGAGGCAAACCCAGCTGCAGCAGCCCGCGTCGGCGACCGAACAGGCCCCCGGATCCGCACACCGGGCACCGCAACGCCATCGCCCGAGCCAGCATCTTCGACACAGGAGGCGCGGCGATGCGCCCGCGGTCGGGTTGGTCGGGGCGCCCGCGGTCGGGGCGGGTGCGGTCGGGGCGGTTGCGCTCGGGGCGGTCGGGCTAGGGGCCGCTGTGCCGTCGCCGTTGGAGCTGGGCGACCCGGACACTGCCATGGGGTCACGGTACCGTGCCGGGCGATGCCACCCTGATCGGACGTGGTCGGGTCCGGCATGACAACCTGTACCACGATGCGATCCGAACCTGAAGGTGCCGTGCAGCTCAACCCCCTCACCCGGTCGCTGCTCATGGGTGTGGTCAACGCCACCATCGATTCGTTCTCCGACGCCGGTCGGTATCCCGACTACGCCTCGCGCGTCGCACTGATCGACAACCTCATCGCCGATGGTGCCGACATCATCGACATCGGGGGCCAGTCGGCCATCACCGGGGTGCCCGAGACCGCTGCTGCCGAAGAGATCGCCGCCGTTGAACCCCTGGTTGCCTACATGGCCGCCAATCACCCGTCGGTGAGGATTTCGGTGGATACCTACAAGCCCGATGTGGTGCGGGCGGTGCTCGACGCCGGGGCCACCATCATCAACGACGTGTCGGGATTGCTGTATCCCGAGGTGGCCGGGCTGGTGGCGGCCACCGACGCCTACCTGGTGTTGATGCACAATCTCTCCCGACCCAAGCAGCGACTCACCGAGCCGGCCCTGTACGACGATCCGGTGGCCGAAGTCGTGACCTACCTCGACGACAAGATCGGTCAGGCGGTGGAACTTGGTGTCCGCCACGACCGACTCATCCTGGATCCGGGTCCGGACTTCTCCAAGACCCCGTACCAGACCGCCACGGTGCTGGCTGGCGCCGAGTCGTTGCAGCCGTTTGGGCTGCCGGTGCTCATGGCGGTGTCACGCAAGGACTTCATCGGGGCAGTGCTGGGCCGTCGCCCCGACGAACGGCTGGCCGGAACCCTCGGGGTGATGGCGGTGCTCGAACAGCGGGGCCATTTCATCTACCGGGTCCACGACGTGCGCTCGTGCCGGGACTTTTTGACCATGGCCGACGTGATGCACGGACGGGTCGCCGTTGCCGAAGACCTGGACCTGGATCCGTCGCTGCGCCGGGTACCGCCAGCCGCTGGCGGTTAGGCGCTGGTCGGGTCGCCGGTCACCGTAGTCAACTGGTCAGCGTGTTCATGGGTGGCCGCTGCGGCAGGCGGGTGGTGACCAGCTGACCGAGCCTGGAGTCGATGGTGGGGTCGCCGTGGCAGGCGATCAACCGGTCGGCCAGCGTGGACGTGACCTGGGCACCCATGCCATCGAGGTCACTGCCAGGCTTGCGGGGGTTCACGATGGTGCCGATGTCCACCTCGGCGATGTTGTCCACCCCCAGGATCATGGCGGCGTCGAACAGCATGGCGATCTCGAGGCCGTAGCTGGTGACCACCGGCAGGCGCATGGCGAATTCCCGACTCAGCGCCACCTGACCACTCAGTGGCTCGCGGATGGGCGACAGCCACGGCGCCAGCTGGGCGATGAGCGGCCGGGCCACCGTCTCGGTCACCCTGCCGCCGACCAGCGGGGGGGCGTCGGCATCTGATTCAGGCGAATCAGACGATGCCGGCTGCAGCCGGGTGAAGTACCCCTTGACGAAATGGCAGGACCCGCTGGCGAGGACCGGGGCGGCAAGCTTGCGGGCTGCGCCGGCGAGGTCGCCGTCGATGTCGGCGTCGAGGAACACGAGCACGTCGCCGGGCAGCACCGACAACGTCCGCCACAACGAGTCACCCTTGCCCAGCACGGGGCCGAACCCGGGCAGCACGTCTTCCAGACAGATCAGGTTGACTCCTGCCGACCGCACGATGTCTCGGGTGCCGTCGGTGGATCCACCATCGGCCACCCACAGGTCGGTCACGGTGCCATCGGCAAGCGCCGGGGCCAGCAGGTCCAGCGACCGCCCGATGTGCTCGGCTTCGTTGAGCGTGAGCAGGCACACACTGGTGGACCGGGCCGGCTGGATGGTCGGCCATGGGGGGGTACATCACGCTGAGGCGATCGTTGGCCAGGTCGGTGAGCCTCATGATGTCGTCTGCTCCCCGCCGGGTGATTGGATCCGGGTGCACACTATCCAATCGCCTCAGTGGACAATCGCCTCAGTACACAATCGCCTCAGTACACAATGTCCAACGCGAACCGCAGCGCCATGTCGAGTGATGCGCGTGTGACCTCATCGAGGTGCCCGACTGGTTGATCATCAAGATCGTCGATGGGCACCGTGATGATGCTGTCGCAACTGATGACACAGCGCTCAGGCAATCCCTGCTCGGGACCGACCTCGACCTCGGTGCGGATTCCACGGATTGTCCGGGTGATCGGTGCGCAAGTGACCGACGTCAATACTGCGATGGCGGCATCACGGGTGAGGACGCAAACGGGTCGCCGTCCTGCGGGAGGCCCGAGGTCGGCCCAGATGATGTCGTTGCGAGCTACCACGCCGGTGCAGTTTGCGCAGCGAGACGGCGCGCCGACTGCACGAGTGCAGGGTCGGGCGGCTGACGCTGGTACCCGGCGATGAGCTCCCGGTCAGCCCCTGCGAGTTCCTCAGCGGTGATCACTGCTGTGGCGCCCCTGCGGAGCAGTTCGGAGCGGTTCGTTCCAAGCTGCGCAGCCAGCTCGTCGAGCCGTGCGACGAGGTCGTCGTCGAGTTGGACAAGAACTTCCCGTCGGGCCATGGCCATATGCTATCCCCAATGGTTGCGGTCACCCCGCAATGCCGCCGTGGACGGCGCCACAACGCGCCAGACCAATTGTTCGCTGCGCCAGTTGTTGAGTGCGCCAATTGTTGAGTGCGCCGGTCAATGCCCGAGGTGGGGATCGAACCCACGACCTGCGGTGGGTGAGTGGCTGGGATGCATGCAAATATGAAACGTCCCTTTCATAAATGCGTTGCAGCCGGCAGGTTCCGGTCGTGGACTTCGTACGACCGATCGAGGCGCTCATTCCTGGAGTGCAGGGCAAGGTGCTGGCAGTACTCGCCGCAACGACTGCCGAGTTGAACCTGCGCACCATCGCCGAACTGGCGGGAGTCAGCCAGGCACAGGCCTCGCGGGTACTCCCCCGACTCGTGCAACTCGGGGTGGTGGATCGACGGGAGGTTCCACCATCGTTGCTCTTTCGTCTCGCCCCCGAACACCTCATGACCGGGCTGCTGTCCGACCTTCGTCGGTCCAGAGAGATCGTCCTGGCGGAGATGGGGCGGTGTGCTGGCGAGTGCGACATCCCGCCGGTGAGCGTCATCGTGTTCGGTTCGTTCGCCCGTGGGGAGGCCGACGCAAAGAGTGATCTCGACGTCGTGGTCGTGCGCCCTTCGGATATTGATGACTCCGATGACTCATGGTCCGACTCGTTGGCACAGTGGCGACAGCAGGTGCGTCGCTTCACCGGTAACCCCGTCGAGGTGCTCGAGGTTGATGCGTCCGACGTCTCGTCGCGTCTCTCGTCGGGCGGTGACGTGTGGCCCGTGGTGCAAGAGGAGGGCGTGGTGATCTTCGGCTTGGCGATCGACGAACTGATGGGTGTGATGGGTGGCTAAGCCCCTACGCACCCGGCCAGTATCGGGTGCACAGGTCCGTGCCTGCGCAGCAAAGGCGGTCGAGTTCGCCGAGGCGGCGGCCGAGGAGGATCATGAGCAGGTCGAGGCGCTCCTTGTCCAAGCCGGAGCAGATGGCGCCGAGGTGCTTCGGGAACTCCGACGGCTCTTGCCGCTCAAGACCCGAACGGAGTTCGAACCGGCTTCTGTCGCCCCCGGCGTGGCCGAGAAGGCCGTTCAATGGGTCCAACGGTGCGTCGCAGTCGCCCGGAGGGTTGCAGCCACCGCTCGGTGATCCCCGTTTGCTGGCTCCTCCCGCTCCCTTGGGCTGATGGGGTTCCGCTGATTGCGGCATCCGGAACCCTCATCTGGCCGGCATCGGGGGAAGAGCCCGAGGTGGGGATCGAACCCACGACCTGCTGTTTACAAGACAGCTGCTCTAGCCACTGAGCTACTCGGGCGGGACTTCCGCGGATAGTTCCGCGGAAAGCTCCGCACATTGTAAGTGGCCCGGGAGAGTTCCTCCTTCCGGACCGCTCTGTGGGATCCACAGCCTGGTCTCAGAACCCCACCCGGATCACTTGGGGTCGGTAGGGGTCATGGGCGGCACGTCATCTGGGTGGTGTGACAGCACCACCGTGTCAGCGCCCGGCAATCTGGGCCTTTCAACATTAGCCAGATACGTTTCCTTCGTCGGCGTGGTATATTGTCAATGGCAATGCCAGTGGGAGTTCCTCGCTGTGTCCCTGGGACAGCGGAGGACAAGTCGTGACCACATGGCAGTTCAACCCTGAGTTGACGTTCGAGCAGGCCGGATCTGACTGGATTGTGCTTGATGCCGACGCCGGGATGGTGCTGCGGGCATCAGGACCCGCCGCCCACGTGCTCACCGCCATCGACGCACCCGGCACCGCACCCGATGCCGACGTGCTGCCAGCGCACCTTGATGACACCGTGGCCGCTCTGGCCGAACGAGGCGTGATCGTCGCCAGCACCAACACCAACGCCGACGCGCGCCCCGCTGTCGTCGACGGTGCCACCACCGGGATGTCCCGACGGCGCCTCATCAGCACCGGCGCACTGGCTGCCGGAGCCGCCACGCTGGCCACCACCGCCGGGATCCACACCCTCATCCTGCCCACCGCAGCATCAGCGGCATCCCCGTCAGCCACCCTGGCCGCCCCCACCGATGTCACCGCCACCCCCGGCGCGTCCCAGCAGGTCATCGTCGACTGGACCAACGTTGGCGGCGCCACCAGCTACAAGGTGTTCTACCGAATATTCGGGTCCTCAGATCCGGACACCGAATTCCCCCGGCTGAGCCCCCAACGACCATCACTACCGGACCTGTCACCGTCACCGGACTCACCAACACCACCACCTACGAGTTCTACGTCGTAGCCGTCAACGCCACCACCACGTCAGAACCGTCGAGTCCTCCTCGCAACCGCCATCGCGGCGGTGCCACCAGTCGTGTACGCCGCCACCGATGGTGGGTTGAGCATCTCGACAGATGGCGGGGACAATTTCAACAATCGCACCAACGCCAACAGCGGTCTCGGCGACGACTTTGTGAAGGGGGTGTTCGCTGTCGGGTTGATGGTGTACGCCGCCACCGATGGTGGGTTGAGCATCTCGACAGATGGTGGGGACAATTTCACCAACTACACCACCGGTCTCGGCAGCAACATCGTGAACGGGGTGTTCGCTGACGGGTTGACGGTGTACGCCGCCACCGATGTCGGGTTGAGCATCTCGACAGATGGTGGGGCCACGTTCACCAATCGCACCACCACCGGCGACGGTCTCGGCAGCAACATCGTGAACGGGGTGTTCGCTGTCGGGTTGACGGTGTACGCCGCCACCGATGGCGGGTTGAGCATCTCGACAGATGGTGGGGCCACGTTCTCAATCGCACCACCGGCTCACCGACGACGGTCTCGGCAGCAACATTGTGTACGGGGTGTTCGCTGTCGGGGTCGACGGTGTACGCCGCCACCGGTGGCGGGTTGAGCATCTCGACAGATGGTGGGACCACGTTTCACCAACTACACCACCACCGACGGTCTCGGCAGCAACGGCGTGAACGGGGTGTTCGCTGTCGGGTCGACGGTGTACGCCGCCACCAGTGGCGGGTTGAGCATCTCGACAGATGGTGGGGCCACGTTCACCAACCGCACCACCACCGAGGGTCTCGGCAGCAACAGCCGTGAACGGGGTGTTCGCTGTCGGGTCGACGGTGTACGCCGCCACCAATGGCGGGTTGAGCATCTCGACGAATGGTGGGACCAGTTTCACCAACCGCACCACCGCCGACGGTCTCGGCAACAACTCCGTGCGGGGTGTTCGCCGTTCCTGGTGCCAGCTGACGACGACCGAAAGCAAGCATCAGCTGACCCACGATCAGCGGTGAACCTGTGGCGGGTGTTGATCCTGGGCTTTGGACTCAAACGGTCAGAGCAACACGGTGGCCAATCAGGTAGTAGTTGACAATGAACGAGACCGTCACGTACTTCGCCTACGGTTCCAATCTCCTCACCGACCAAATGACGTCACGTTGTCGGGGTGCACATCCGATGGGTGTCGCGGAACTGGCTGGTTGGCAGTTCCGAATCGGCGAGCGGGGAGTGGCCACTGTTACTGCGGCCGAAACGGGGAGTGTCTGGGGCGGCCTGTGGGCAATCCCTGCAGACCAGATTCCGGCACTCGACCGGGCAGAGGGCGTTCACAACGGCATCTACCGTCGGGAGATTTTGCGAGTTGAGACCGACCGTGGACCGCTTGAGGCCTTGGTGTATATCGAGGACTTCATCCGAGTTGGTGAACCTCGTGACGGCTATGTCGACAAGATTCTGGCGGGCGCAGTCGAGTTCGGGCTCCCCGACTGGTACCAGCACGAGCTCGCCACCTGGGTCTGACACCAAAATGGCGTTCCAAGATCGGAACGTCGGCGTTCCAAGAAACCCGGATGAGCACCCCCCAAACAACTTGGAAAACGGCGTCGTTTCGCAATCCGCGGAAGTCCCACTCGGGCGGGACTTCCGCAGATAGTTCGGCGCAAAGCTCCGCACATTGTGAAGCGGGCCAGGAGAGCTACTCCTTCCGGACCGCTCTGCGGGATCCACACCCCGGCCTAGGGGAAACAAGTAATTCGCCGCTACCCCACACCCGTTTTGGTGGGGCTGAGGGTTCCCCGTTTGGTGGTCCAGTGAGGCCGGCCCGGCGCCTCACTGCCGAAAAGGGGCCTTGGTGGAAGTGAGCAGACACCCACAACCAGCAAACCGACCCCTACCAACTCAGCGCGACGGGCGCCGAACCGCCGACACCGCCGGTGGTGTGAGCGATCACGGAAACCCGTCATTGGCGATGACCACTTGAGACTGCCTGATCGTGAATGTCAGATCTCAGTGATCGCTCACATGATGACCAGCCCCTGACCTGTGCGTCACCGCGGCTGCCACCCGCTGTCGGTTCTCCAGCACGCCATCGCGGTTCCGCACCACAGAGGCGTCAACCCGCGGTTGCTCCAGTCGCTGGTGACGATCCGGCACCAGCCGACGGTTGGCGCAACCTGCAACCATGTGCGCGGCATTGCCCAAGAGCCATGGCGTGTTGACTTTCGTAAGACTTTCGGAGTAGTTTCGTAAGAGATTCGATAGCCGCCAGCACCACAGGAGACACCATGGCCAGGAGGTTCTTTCGTTACGGCGAGCTCCACCTGGTTGTGCTCAGCCTGCTGGCCCGTCGCCCCATGCACGGGTACGAGCTCATGGGCGAACTGAGCCGGTTGTTCGGCCCCGCCTACCGTCCGTCATCCGGGCAGCGTGTACCCGGCCGCCGAGGCGTTGCTTGTTGAGGGTCTGGTCGGTGGGCACCACCGACGGTGACCGCACGGTCTACGCCCTCACCGACAGTGGCCGAGACGCACTCGTGGCCAGAGCCGACATGGTGGCGGCACTCGAGGTGCGCACCGGCGTGCAGTCTCAGCCATGCCGGCGAGCTGGATGCCGCCCTGGCCCGGTTCGACTCCCGCATCCGGGCTGCTGCCGCCTCACTCGACGTCGCCGATGTTGAAACCCTGCTCACCACCACCGCCATCGAGGCCGAGCGCCTCGCACGCAATCAATCCAGCCACATGGAGGAACGATGACAACTGATCCCTTCGAACGGGCCGTGGCCCAGGAGCGCACCCGTCGCCGCCAGCACCGCCAACGTCTGGCCGAAAGCGGATTCAGGATCCACCTGACGGTGTTCGTCATGGTGCAGATCCTGCTGTTCGTGATCTGGCTGGCCGTGGGGGGAGGCTTCCCGTGGTTTTTGATCGTGCTGGTGGGATGGGGCATCGGTCTGGCCGTGCACGGGGTGGTCACGTACCCGCGTGGCCGCAAGAAGGTGGCATCATGAACCCCATGGGCCACGACATTGTGCAGCGTGACGTCACCGTCCGACGCGTCGACTTCGGTTTTGACGAGCATCGCATCCAGCATCACTTCGCCAATGGCGATCCGGTCATGAGTCACCTGCTGGCCATGTTGTCGGGGCTGTTCCCAGCGGGCGAGGACTTCTTTGTGCGCTCGGTGCGGGCGTACCGCAACGAGATCACCGATCCCGAACTCAAACGACAGGTACGGGGTTTCATCGGCCAGGAGGCGATCCATGGTCGTGAACACCGTCATCTCAACGAGTGTCTGGCCGCGCTGGGGTACCCCACCGGGGCCATCGACCGGTTCGTGAACTGGCAGTTCCGGTTGTCCGAACGGCTCCCGGGGCGGTCGCGCCGGCTGGCGGTCACTGCGGCGCTCGAGCACTACACCGCCACACTGGCCGAGGTGCTGCTCACCGACGAACGGGCCCGCACCATGGTGGATCCCGAGATCCGCAACCTGCTGTTGTGGCATGCGTTGGAGGAATCCGAGCACAAAGCGGTGGCGTTCGACGTCTACCGGCACGTGTCGGGCAACGACCGTGTGCGCTGCCTGGTCATGAACACCACCACGGTGGGATTCGTCGGGGTGACCGTGGTGTGGACGGCGGCATCGCTGGCCAGGGATCCGGCCACGTGGCGTCATCCCGTACGGGTGCTGCGCAGTTTGGCCGGGGTGCGCCGCTCGCCGTGGCTGACCGCCGCCGTCTGGCATCGCCTGCGCGATTACAACCGTCCGGGATTCCATCCCGACCAGCACGATTCCACCGCTGTGCTCGAGCAGTGGAAGGCCACGCTGTTTGGTGATGACGGCGTACTGGCCGATCAGCTCGACCCGCCGGCTGTGGCTAGCTGACCACGGCCACCCCGGCGTTGCGTGGGCCGCTTGGGCTGTCCCGCGGCTCGCCGGGCAGGGCCAGCGGTGAGGGTCCTTGCAACCGGTGCGCCGGCAGGCAAGGCTGCTCCTGATGGAACTGACCGATCGAGACAAGGCGATTTTGGACTTCGAGCGTTCCTGGTGGTCCCAGAGCGGACCCAAAGAGACGTTGATCCTGGAGAAGTTCGATCTGTCGGCCAGTCGCTACTACCAGATCCTCAACGAACTGGTTGATACCGACGCCGCCTACGAGCACGACCCGTTGGTGGTGCGGCGCCTGCGCCGGCTGCGTGACCGCCGACGTCGTGCCCGCACCCAGGCGCAGGCAGCGCCCGTCGACAGCAGGACGCCGTGAGTACCCCGGGTGCCAACCCGATGGAGCCGGCTACCCCCGAGCGCGTTGACCCAGACCGCCAGCGACTGGTGGGGGTGCTCATCATCGTGGTCGCTGTGGTCATCGGTGTGGTGCTGTTGTTCCGGGGTCTGTCTGCGCCAGAGACCACAGCGGTCCAGGACCCCGCAGCCGACGTGACCGCCACCACCGTTGATCGTGATGCGCCACCCCCAACCGATGTGGCCCAGAGCACCGTTCCCGAGGGTCCCGCCCCCGGCGACGTGACCGTGCTGGTGGCCAACGGCAGTGGCGTCACCGGGCTTGCCGGTCAGACGTCAGCGACCCTGGAAGCCGACGGGTATCAGGTGCTGTCCCCGACCGATGCGCTGACCACGGCACCGGTCACCAGGGTGTACTTCACCGAGAACTTCGAGGCTGCGGCCCGGTCGGTGGCCGAGGCCCTCGGTCTGCCGGCGTCGGCAGTGGTGCCGCTGGCGACACCCTCGCCCGTGGCTGATATCGCAACCGCCGAGGTGGTTGTGGTGCTCGGTGCCGACTTCCCGGCTGCTGGGGAGTGATGTGGGGCCGACGGGCTCACCGTCGGTGAACCACGGTGACCGGTAGTACTCCTGTGTCCTGGCCAACGGCGACCATCGTCAAGGCGGGGTTACGCTGGGAGTTGTGCCGATGAGAATCGCCAGGGCCCTGATGGACCCCTTTGGTCGCGAGCCGGCCAAGTCCGGCATTTTCTGCGACTTCGACGGCACCCTTTCTGACATCGTGATGGATCCGGCGCGTGCCCGTCCGGTGGCCGAGTCCGTCGAACTCCTCGACCGACTCAGTGGCACCTACGCCCGGGTCGGGGTGTTGTCGGGACGCCCGCTCTCGTTTTTGCAGGAGTTCTTTCCTCCGTCGTTGTTTCTGGCCGGGTTGTACGGCCTGGAGGTCGTCGACGGAGGTCAGCGACGCGATCACCCCCAGGCCGGTACGTGGCGCGAGGTCATCGACGACGTTGCCGCCTGCTCCAGGGATCGAGGCCCAACGGGCATGCGGGTCGAGCACAAGGGCCTGTCCATCACCCTGCACTACCGAGGCGACGAGGCGCTGGCCCCAGCCGTGCAGGAGTGGGCCACCGGTCAGGCCATCCGGTCGGGACTGGTGGCCCGACCAGCCCGCAAGTCCATCGAGTTGCATCCGCCCATCCGGGCCGACAAGGGCACGGCGTTGCACGAAGCCGCCGACGGGTTGTCGGCGGTGTGCTTCGTGGGTGACGACATCGGTGACTTGCCAGCGTTCACCAGCCTCGACGAGCTGGCCGACCAGGGGGTGGCCACCATCCGGGCAGCGGTGCGCAGCGACGAGGTTGCGCCCGAACTCGTGGAACGGGCCGATGTCGTGATCAACAGCCCTGCCGGTGTGGTGGGGTTGTTGCGGGCGTTCGACGCCGCCGTCACCGCCCACTGAACTCCCGGGGCGGCGCGCCGGAGTCGTCCCCGGTGTTGCAGTGATCAGCCGGGTGGTGCGGTGATCAGGCGCCGGCGGCTGCGAGTTGTGCCGCCAACCAGGTGCCCGGTGTGTTGGCCCGGGCCACCTCAACCACACCCGACGCGTGGGTCGCCCGCTCGGTGGCGTCCATCGAAAGCGCCCGGTGGAGGGCATCAGCGGTGGCGGCCACATCGAACGGATTGACCAGCAGCGCCGTGTCGCTGAATTCTTCGGCGGCACCGGACTCGGTACTCAACACCAGCACGCCGTCTCGTCCGTTGAGCAGCGGGCCCTCCTTGGCCACCAGGTTGAGCCCGTCGCGCACCGGATTCACCAGCAGCACGTCGTACCGGGTGAGGGCCGCCACCGACCGGGGGTGGTCGTCGGTGAAGTCGGCCAGAATCGGCGTCCATCCGGGCGTGGCCCACCGATTGTTGATGGCAGCCACCATGCCCTCAACCTCCTGGCGGTAGGCCAGGTACTCGGGCAGGCCCTCGCGTGACGGGTACACGAACGCCCCGAACACCACCCTCTGTCGCCATTGGGGATGGTCGCCGAGCAGTTGGTCAAAAGCCCGAAACCCCCGCAACAGGTTCTTCGACAGCTCGATGCGGTCGACGCGCACCAGCAGCTTGCGGTCGCCCACCACGGCGTCGAGGTCGGCCGCAGCCGCAGCGGCTGGCGGGGGTGGCTGCGATCGATGACAGGTCGGCGGCATCGGGACCCAGCGGGGCCACGAACGTGGTTGGCGTGACGCCCAGGACCTCGTCGCAGCACTGGGTGAACCGTCGCGCCCAGCGTGGTGTGTGGAACCCACAGGCGGTGTGGGCAGCCATGCCCTCGAGCAGCTGGGTGGCCACGGCGTCGGGCAGCATGCGCAGCCCATCGGGACCGGTGAACGGGGTGTGGCTGAAGTGCACGCTGTCGATGTCGGGGCGGATGTGGCGAAGTCGCTGGCCGACCAGACACAGGTGGTAGTCCTGCACCAGCACCACGGCGTCGGGCGGGGCCACCTCGGCCACGGCGTCGGCGAAGGCGTTGTTCACGGCCACGTACGCCTCCCACGCCTGGGTGAACCGGCCGTCGAACACCGGGCGGCGGGCGGACTCGAACAGGCCGTGGTGCACGAACCACAGCGTGGCGTTGCACACCACGTCGTAGGCCATGGTGAACAGTTCCGGGTTGATGGCCACCGTGGCGACCTGGAACCCGGCGGCGTCGATGACCCCGGCGTCGGCGGCGGCACGGTCGGCATCGGTGAGCGCTGCTGCCACCCAGGTGGCACCGGTGTTGGCCATGATCGGGGTGAGGCCCGACACCAGGCCGCCCGATCCCCGACGGGCAACAAGTTCGCCGTCGTCGTTGCGGCTGAACGAGACCGGACCCCGGTTGGACACCAGCACCACAGGCCGGGAGGTCGCAGGCGGTGCCGGATCGGCAGATTCGTCGGTCACCTCTGCACCCTACCGACACGGCCGGACCGTTGACCGCCAGTCGGTCTGGGGGCTGTCGAGCCCTCAACCGCTAGACAGGGGAGGTGCATGTGCTGGCAGCCCCCGACAAGTTCCGCGGCACTGCCACGGCTGACGCCATCGCCGACGCCATTGCCGACGCCGTGACTGGTCCCGCCAGCGGTGCCGCACGTGACGCCGCGACTGGTCCCGCCAGCGGTGCCGCACGTGACGCCGGTGCAACGTGCGACCGCGTTCCCATGGCCGACGGGGGCGAAGGTTTTCTTGATGTGCTCGGCGGTGCGAACCGCACCACGGTGGTGACCGGACCGCTCGGCGACGAGGTCGAAGCCGGGTGGCGGCTGGTGGGCACCACGGCGGTGGTGGAGATGGCCCGGGCGTCGGGTCTGGGGCTGTTGGCCACGGCACAGGTGTCGGCAGCAGAGGCCAACGACGCCCTGGCCGCTTCCACATTCGGCACCGGTGAGCTGATGGCTGCGGCCATCGACGCCGGGGCCCGAAGGATCCTTGTTGGTGTGGGTGGGTCGGCCACCACCGACGGTGGGTTCGGTGCCCAGCGGGCGCTGTACCCGCTGCAGCGACTGCGGGGCATCGACATCGTGGTGGCGTGCGATGTGCGCACCCGGTTCCTGGATGCCCCGGCGGTGTTCGCGCCCCAAAAAGGAGCGTCGGCCAGTCAGGTGCAACTGCTGCAGCGACGCCTGGAACGACTGGCTGAGGTGTTCATCGCCGAGCATGGCGTGGACGTGCGGGACATCCCGGGGTCGGGTGCCGGTGGAGGTCTGGCCGGGGGTCTGGCGGTACTTGGGGCTGACCTGGTTGCCGGGTTCGATCTGGTGGCCGACGAAGTGGCCCTGTTTGACCGCATGGAGACCGCCGACCTCGTCGTCACCGGTGAGGGATTCGTGGATCCCGAATCGTTCGATGGCAAGGTCGTGGGCGGGGTGCTGTCGTACGCCGCCGAGCTGGGCCTGCCGGCACTGGTGATCGCCGGCGAGGTGTTTGACGACGCCGCAGTGGCTGACGCCCTGGCCGGTGCGGGGGTGACGGTGGTGTCGCTGGTGGAGCGTTTCGGCACCAGTCGGTCCATGGCCGACACCGCCGCCTGCGTCACCGAGGTGGTTGCCGACTACCTGGCCTCAGGGGGATACGGGGGATAGCCGGCGCAGTCATGAGCGCACGGCCTTGATCGCCCACACCACGGCCGCCACTGCCGCCACCAGCAGGCCCAGACGGATCAGCGACCACGCCGCACCCAGCAACCAGCCGGCCACGGTGAACAGCCCGATCACGATCAGCACCATCACCACGACGCCGAGGAACGACGGTGATCCCGGTGCGGTGGGCCCGTTGGTGGGGGTGACCATGGGCGCCACCCTACGACCCCGGCATTGCTGCGCAACTCCGGCACCGCATCGGCCGCGGGGCGTACCATCACCGGCATGACCGAAGCCTCCAACCCCTTCGCCTCGCTCGACGCCACCGACCAGGCCGCTCTGGTGGCTTCGGGGGAGGTGTCGCCCACCGAACTGGTAGCTGCTGCCATCGATTCGGCGGAGCGTCTCAACGGCGAGCTCAACGCCATCATCCACCCGCGTTACGAGCAGGCCCTGGCCGAAGCCGCCGGCGAACTTCCCGACGGCCCCATGCGCGGCGTGCCCATGGTGCTCAAGGATCTCGACGGTTTCCAGGCCGGTGAGCCCTACCACGCCGGCATGCGTGCGCTGGCTGAGGCCGGGTTCGTGCCCGACGCCGACAGCTGGCTCACCGAACGCTTCCGGGCCATGGGGGCGGTGATCATCGGGCGCACCAACACCCCCGAGCTGGGCCTGGTGCCCAGCACCGAGCCGGCGTTGTACGGGCCGTCGCGCAACCCGTGGGATACCACCCGGTCTCCGGCCGGATCCAGTGGGGGGTCGGCGGCGGCGGTGGCTGCTGGCATCGTGCCGTTGGGTCACGCCGGCGATGGCGGCGGATCCATCCGGGTGCCGGCGTCGGTGTGTGGTCTGGTGGGGCTCAAGCCCTCGCGTGGGCGTGTCACCCTCGGCCCTGAGGCCGTCGGGGCGTGGGGCGGTCTGGTGGCACGCCTGGTGGTGACCCGGTCGGTGCGTGACACCGCCGCGGTGCTCGACGCCGTGGCCGGTGGAGGCCCTGGCGACCCCACCACCGCCCCGGCTCCCGCAGCGGCCATGGCTGGCCGAGGTGGGCGCCGACCCCGGCAGCCTTCGTGTGGCGTGGACCACCCAGGGTCCTGACCCCACCGTGACCACGGTGAGCGAGGTTGCCGCAGCCACGGCTTCGGTGGCCGGCGTGCTGGCCGGTCTCGGCCATCGCGTTGATGAAGTGCAGCCCGGGCCGTGGGGCGACACCGCTGCTTCGGCGGAGTTCACCGGTCATTTCGTCAACGCGCTGTCGGTGTGGACGGCGGCCGGGATCGCCGACCTGTCGGCACGCGCCGGTGTGGCCATCGGGGCCGACGGCACCGAACCGGGCACGTGGTCACTGGTGGAGTTGGGCCGGATGCTGTCGGGGGTGCAGTTCCAGCAGGCGCTTGACGGCCTGGCCGCCTACACCCGGCTGATGGCGGCGTGGTGGGACGATGCCGGGATCGACGTGCTGGTCACCCCGACGGTCCCCGAACTGCCGTGGACACTCGGCCAGTTCGCCCCCACGCCCGACAACCCGTTGGCCGGCGTGGCCCGGGCAGCGGCCATCGTGCCGTTTTGTGCCCCGTTCAATGTCACCGGCCAGCCAGCGATGTCGCTGCCGTTGGGATGGTCCGACGAGGGCCTGCCCATCGGGGTGCAGGTGGTGGCCCGTCACGGTGCCGAGGACGTGCTGGTCCGGCTGGCAGCGCAGCTCGAGATGGCCATGCCGTGGGCCGACCGACGCCCCGGGGTGTTCGCCTGAGGGTTCGACCCCCAGCGATGTTCCCGATCGATTTGCCTGCCGGACGCGTCCGGTGGACGCGCCCGTGGTCGCGGTCGGTAGGATCAGGCTTCGCAAGGACCAGTGGCATGAGGCCGCGTCCGCTGACCACCCGGGGATAGCCATGACCGTCACCGTCCGAGTCCCGCCCGTGTTTCGAACCCTGACCGGCGGCGAGGCCAAGATCCAGGTCACCGGCAGCACGCTGAGCGAGGTGATCAGTGCACTCGAGGCCGACCATCCCGGCTTCGAGGCCAAGCTGCTGTCCGACGACGGCACTCTGGTGAAGTACGTGAACGTGTTCGTTGACGACGACGACGTGCGGTTCCTCGGCGGAATGGCCACCCCGGTGCCCGATGGTTGCGAGGTGTCCATCATGCAGGCCGTGGCTGGCGGCTGACCCGCTGCTCCCGCTCCGCCCCAGCTTCGGCGCTGTGGCGGACCCCAGTCGGTGATCGCGGCTGGCCCGTCGGTGATCCCGGCCGGTCTGAGGTTGCGGAACGTCTCCAATTCTGGTTTCCTGTTAGCAGTCTCTCACCGAGAGTGCTAACGCCACGTGAAGGCCAGCCGACGGAGGATGTCCGCAATGCCCAAGATCATTGAATTCGACGAGAAGGCCCGCCGCGCCCTTGAGCGTGGCATGAACCAGCTTGCAGACGCCGTGCGCGTCACCCTGGGGCCAAAGGGCCGCAACGTCGTGCTGGACAAGAAGTGGGGCGCCCCCACCATCACCAACGACGGTGTGTCCATCGCCCGTGAGATCGAGCTGTCCGACCCCTACGAGCGCATCGGCGCCGAGCTGGTCAAGGAAGTTGCCAAAAAGACCGACGACGTCGCCGGTGACGGCACCACCACGGCCACCGTGCTGGCGTGGGCAATGGTGCACGAAGGCCTGCGCAACGTGGCCGCCGGTGCCAACCCCATGGCCCTCAAGGTCGGCATCGAAGCCGCCGTGCGCACTGCCGTCGAAGCCATCGCCGAGGTGTCGGTTGATGTGGACGACAAGGCCCAGATCGCCCAGGTGGCCGGCATTTCATCGGCTGATCCCGAGATCGGCACCATGATCGCCGAGGCCATCGACAAGGTGGGCAAGGACGGCGTCATCACCGTCGAGGAGTCACAGACCTTCGGCATGGAGATGGACCTGGTCGAGGGCATGCTGTTCGACAAGGGCTACATCTCGCCCTACATGGTCACCGACACCGAGCGCATGGAAGCCGTCCTCGACGACACCTACGTGCTGTTCGTGGGATCCAAGATCGGCGCCATTCGTGACCTGGTGCCGGTGCTCGAAAAGGTGATGCAGGCCGGCAAGCCGCTGGTCATCATCGCCGAGGACATCGAGGGCGAGGCCCTGGCCACCCTGGTGGTCAACAAGATCCGTGGCACCTTCACCTCGGTTGCCGTCAAGGCTCCCGGCTTCGGCGAGCGCCGCAAGGCGATGCTGCAGGACATGGCCATCCTCACCGGCGGTCAGGTCATCACCGAAGAGGTGGGCCTCAAGCTGGAAAACGTGACGCTGGACCTTCTGGGTCAGGCTCGCAAGGTGGTCATCACCAAGGACGAGACCACCATCATCGAAGGTGCCGGATCGTCTGACGATGTGGCCGGCCGTGTCAGCCAGATCAAGGCCGAGATCGAAAACACCGACTCCGACTACGACCGCGAGAAGCTCCAGGAGCGTCTGGCCAAGCTGTCGGGCGGCGTGGCGGTGCTGCGTGTTGGTGCGGCCACCGAGGTGGAACTCAAGGAAAAGAAGCACCGCATCGAAGATGCCGTGAGCACCACCAAGGCAGCCATCGAGGAGGGTGTGGTCGCCGGAGGCGGCGTCACCTTGCTGCGGGCCCAGGCCAAGGTGCTGGCCATGGCCGAGACCCTCAGCGGCGACGAGGCCACCGGTGCCCGCATCGTTGGGCATTCGCTGGAGGCTCCCCTCAAGCAGATCGCCGAGAACGCCGGCCTCGAAGGTGGCGTCATCGTGGAGCGGGTTCGTAACCTCACCGTTGCGTCCGAAGGCCTCAACGCCGCCACTGGCGAGTACGTGGACCTGGTTGCCGCTGGCATCATCGATGCCGCCAAGGTGACCCGGTCGGCCCTGCAGAACGCAGCCTCGATCGCTGCGCTGTTCCTCACCACTGAGGTTGTCATCGCTGACAAGCCCGAAGAAAACGGTGGCGGCGGCATGCCTGGTGGAGGCATGGACTACTGATCCACCAGATCACCGGGCTGGCCCATCCGGCCGGCCCAGCTGATCTGCCGGCCTGGCTGATCTGCCGGCCTGGCTGATCTGCCGGCCTGGCTGATCTGTTTGCGTGAACGCTGCACGACCCCGGGGAGGTACCGCCCCGGGGTCGTGTTGCGCCCGGGATAGGTTGGCGTCATGGCTGCTGATCCCACTGCTCGGGTATTGACCCGGCGTTGGCACGACGGTGTGGTGGCCGACACCCCCGACGAGCTGATCGTGGAGGAGCCGCTGTCGATCCTGCTTGACGGCGTGCTGGTGGCAACCACCATGCGCACCCCGGGCAACGATGAGGAACTGGCCACCGGGTGGTGCTTCACCGAGGGTCTGCTGGGCGGGGCCGAGGTGCTCGAGTGTCGGCACTGCCGCAGCGTCCAGGCAGGCCAACCCGAGGCAGGCCAATCCGAGGGCGCCGTCCTGGGATCTGGCGCAGTCGTGGACCACAACACTGTTGTGGACCCCAACACGGTCGTGGTGGACACCGGGGCCATGGCGCCACCGGCGCAGCCCCGGTTGGGGATGACCTCGTCATCGTGCGGGATGTGCGGGACGACGGCTATCAACGACCTGGCGCAACGACTCGAGCCTCTGGCCGACCCGGTGGCGATTGATCCGGCCGTGCTGCTGGCGGTGGTGGCCACGGTGCGAGCCAGTCAGCCGTTGTTCGACGCCACCGGGGCGGTGCACGCTGCTGCCGCCTTCGACCCGTTGGGCAACGTTGTCGTGGTGCGTGAAGACATCGGCCGCCACAACGCCGTGGACAAGGTGGTGGGCCATCTGTTGGCGGCCACGCCGGCTGGCACTCCCGGGTCGGGACTGGGTCTGTATGTCAGTGGGCGGGCGTCGTTTGAGATGGTGGCCAAGGCGTGGGCGGCGGGGTTCTCGGCCCTGGTGGCCGTCAGCGCCCCGTCGGCACTGGCCGTGCAGGCCGCCCGGACCGCTGGCCTGGTGCTGGCCGGGTTCGTGCGCGACGACCAGATGAACCTGTACGCGCCTGCGACAGCCACGTCCCCGTCGGCGTCGGATCCAGGGGCGCAAGCACCGTGACCAACCAACGGCCCCGTCGTCGGCGTCTGCGGGTACGACCCGAGTTGTGGGTGGGCCCCAGCCCCAACGGTCTGGGCCAGCAAAAGCCCAAGCATGTCACCGAGATGGCCAAGGTGGCGTGGGACAACCGCGCCCACCCGCTGTATGCCTGGCAGGTGTTGAGCAAGGGTGTGTGTGACGGGTGCGCGCTTGGCGTGGCTGGGCTTTCACGACTGGACCATCGACGGCGTGCACCTGTGCACCACCCGGTTGCGCCTGCTGGAGGTGAACACCGGCGACCCCATCGACCCCCGGGTGCTCGGTGACGCCGATGCCCTGGCCACCCACACCGGTGCCGAGCTTCGTGCCCTGGGCCGGCTGGCCCATCCCATGCGCCGGCGCCGGGGCGAGCGGGGATTCACCCGCATCAGCTGGGACGAGGCACTTGGCGTGCTGGCCGACGGCCTGGCTGCCACCACCCCCGACCGCGCCGCGATGTACCTCACCAGCCGGGGCCTCACCAACGAGACCTATTACGTCGCTGGCAAGGCGGCCCGGGCCATGGGCATCGCCTCGGTGGATTCGGCGGCCCGGGTGTGCCACGCCCATCCACCAAGGCGCTGCGATCCACCATCGGGGTGGCGGCGTGCACCAACTCGCTGGCCGATGTGCTCGAAAGCGACCTGGTGGTGATCTGGGGCGCCAACCCGGCCAACAACCAGCCGGTGTTCATGAAGTACCTGTTTGAGGCCCGACGTGACCACGGCACCAAGGTGGTGGTGGTCAATCCCTACCTCGAGCCCGGACTGGACCGGTACTGGGTGCCGTCGAGTCCCGAGTCGGCGCTGTTCGGCACGAAGATGTGCGACCTGCACGTGCCGGTGCGCCCCGGTGGTGACGTGGCGTTGGCCAATGCCGTGTTGCGCCGGCTCGTCGACACCGACGCCGTGGACCGGGCCTTCATCGATGCCCACACCGAGGGCTTCGCCGACCTCGAGGCGTCGCTGGCCGACGTGTCGCTCGACGACCTGCTGGTGCAGGCCGGCATCGACCGGCCCACCCTCGATGCCCTGGTGGAGCTGTACGCCTCGGCGTCGTCGGCCATCGTGTTGTGGTCGATGGGCGTGACCCAGCACCCCGGAGCGGTGGACACGGTGCGGGCGTTGGTGAATGTGGCGTTGGCCCGCGGCAACATCGGGCGCAACGGCGCCGGCCTCATGCCCCTGCGGGGCCATTCGGGAGTGCAAGGTGGCGCCGAGATGGGTGCGTACGCCTCGGCGTTGCCCGGCGGCATCGAGGTGAACCCGGCCAACGCAGCCGACCTGGCTGAGCGTTGGGGGTTTGACGTGCCCGACCACGAGGGACTCACCGCCCCGGCCATGGTGGAGGCCGCCGAGCGGGGCGAACTCGACGTGTTGTGGATGTCGGGCGGCAACTTCCTCGACGTGCTGCCCGACCCACCCCGTGTGGCCGCGGCCATGGAGCGCATCGGGCTGCGGGTGCATCAAGACGTGGTGGTGTCGTCGCAGATGTTCGTGCCCGGCGACGACGTGCTGCTGCTGCCGGTGGCCACCCGCTACGAGCAAGAAGGTGGGGGCACGTCCGACCACCACCGAGCGTCGCATCGCCTTTTCTCCCGAGATCCCCCGTCAGGTGGGTGAGGCCCGCAGCGAGTGGCGTCTGTTCGGCGCCGTGGCCGCCATGGTGCGACCCGACCTGGCTCACGCATTCGCCTGGCCGACCAACCGTGACCTGCGGGCTGAGATCGCTGCGGTGGTGCCCGACTACGCCGGTATCGAGGACCTGGCCCACACCGGCGATGCCGTGCAATGGGGCGGCCGGCACCTGTGCGCCGACGGTGTGTTCCCACGCCGTCGGGTCGGGGTGCGTTCACTGTGGTGGTGCCGCCGGATTCCGAGGTGCCCGACGGATCGTTCGTGGTGGCCACCCGTCGGGGCAAGCAGTTCAACTCGATGGTGTTCGCCGAGGTGGACCCGCTCACCGGGGCAGGGCGCGACGCCGTGTACATCGACGCTGCCGACGCCCGCCGGCTGGGCGTGGTTGACGGCGACCGGGTGCGGCTTCGCTCGGAGTTGGCCACCTTCGACGGCACCGCCCACCTGGTGCGCCTTCCGGTGGGTACCGTGCAGGTGCACTGGCCCGAGGGCAACGTGCTCATCGCTGCCGGGCCCGAGCATCGCGAGCCCCACACCGACATTCCCGACTACAACGCCGTGGTCACCATCGAAGCGCTCGGGTCGCAGCCAGATTCCGTGGCCCCACAGCGTCACGACTGAACAGGACCCCGCATGCACCAGAGTTCACTGCTGAAGATGCAGGCGTTTCGAGACGTGTACCTGGCCGGGATCACCCGGGTGACCAAGCCCGGTGGGTTGGTGGGCGCCATGGGCCCGGCCCGGGGCCGGTGACGCAGCGGTAGGCTTGGGCTTGTGACCACTCCTCTCGAACCCTCGGTCGGCCGCATGGTCGTGCATCTGTTCTGCCGTCGTACCGGGTCGGTTGATGCCGGTGCCGTGCGCACGGCGGTGGCCAAGGTGGAAGCCGAGGGCGACACCGTGGTGCCGGTTGCCATGCTCGGCCACAAAGCCGACGTCGCCATCATGGCCGTTGGTTCCGACGTGTGGCGCCTGCGCAACCTGCAATCCGAACTGCAGGCCGCCGGCCTCGACGTCGTTGACTCGTACGTGTCGATGACCGAGTTGTCCGAATACGCCCAGGGCGTGCCCGAGCCCATGCGGTCGGCTCGTCTGTATCCCGAGCTGCCCCCCGAGGGGAAGTCGGCGTGGTGCTTTTATCCCATGTCCAAGCGGCGCGGCGACGAGTACAACTGGTTCACCCTGCCCTATGACGACCGCAAGGAACTCATGTACGAACACGGGGCGTCGGGTCGCAAGTTCGCCGGCCGGGTACTGCAGGTGATCACCGGGTCGGCCGGCGTGGACGACTTCGAGTGGGGAGTGACCCTGTTCGCCGAACACCCTGACGACCTCAAGGAGGTCGTGTACACGATGCGGTTCGACAAGGCATCGGCCGAGTACGCCGAGTTCGGCGCCTTCTACACCGGTGCGGTGGGGACGCTCGACGAGGTCCTGGCCGCCACCGGCATCGATTCGTGACCAGCGGGCCCGCCCGGGTGTCAGACGCCGTGGACGAGGCCATCGAACGCCTGGCCGGGGTGCTCACGGCGATGGGCCCGGTGGTGGTGGCGTTTTCCGGCGGTGCCGACTCGGCGTTCGTCGCCCGCATGGCCCACGACACGGTGGGTCACGCCAACGGGGGTCCCGGTGCTGTCGCCGTCACCGCCGTGTCGGCGTCGCTGGCACCGGCCGAGCTGGACCACTGCGCCCGGCTGGCCACCGACTGGGGCCTGGACTGGCGTCAGGTGGCCACCACCGAACTCGACGACCCCGACTACGTGCGCAACGACGCCGACCGGTGCGCACGCTGCAAGGTGGCACTGATGGATGCGGTGCAACCGCTGGCGGCGGCCACCGGGGCCACGGTGGTGCTGGGTGTGAACGTGGATGATCTCGGCGACCACCGACCCGGGCAGCAGGCAGCGTCGGAGCGCGGGGCGCGCTTTCCGCTGGTGGAAGCCGGGTTCACCAAGGACATGGTGCGCGTCGCGTCGCGTCGGCTGGGTCTTGAGACCTGGGATCGTCCGGCAGCGGCGTGCCTGTCATCGAGATTGCCGTACGGAACCCCGGTGACGATGGGCCGTCTGCGTCAGGTGGCCGACGCCGAGGCAGCGTTGCACGCCCTGGGCCTGCTGGACTTGCGGGTGCGCCACTACGGCGACACCGCCCGCATCGAGGTGCCGTTGGCGGACCTGGACCGGCTGGTGGCGCTGCGGGCCGAGGTGGTCGGTGCGGTGCATGCCGCTGGCTACCGGTACGTGACCGTGGACCTCGAGGGTCTGCGCTCGGGCAACCTGAACGCCGCCTTGGGGTTGTAGCTACGCTCGGGGTCGTTGGTCGCGACCCGGGGGGATCTGACATGGCACGACTGCTGGCCCACGAAGTCCACGAGCGTGGTGACGCCGTGGCCGTGGTGGACGAATCATCGCAGTGCACCTTCAGTGAGCTTGATGCCCGGGTGAACCGGATCATCGACGCCACCCGGGCCGCCGGGGTGGGGGTGGGTGACACCGTGGCTGTGCTGTGCGGCAATCGCCGTGAGCTCGTCGAGGTGACCCTGGCCGGCGTCCATGCCGGTTGGGTGGTGGTGCCGGTGAACTGGCATTGGGTAGCCGACGAACTGCTGCACGTGCTCACCGACTCGGGTTCAGTGGCGCTGTTCGTGGAGGGCGCGTATCTGCCGGTGGCTCTCGATGCGCTGGGACGCATGGGTGACCAGTGCGGCCTGCGGGTGCTGGTGGATCCGGCTGCTCATGGTGCCGGTGCCAGTTCTGGTGCCGCTGATGGTGCCGGTGCCGACCGTGATGCCATCGCAGCGGCGGGGTTCGTCAGCTTTGAGGACTTCGTGGCCTCGGGCTCGCCCGTCGAGCCTGCCGACCAGTGCACCGGGGGGCCGATGTTCTACACCTCGGGCACCACCGGCTTCCCCAAGGGGGTGCGTGGCGGGTTGAACCGCACCGGCGAGGACATCGTGCTGTGGGAACTGGTGGCCGGCAGCTTTGTGGGCATGCTGGGTCTGCCCGCCGGTGGGATCACCCTGCTCGACGGCCCGATGTACCACTCGGCCCAATGGGTGTTCGCCATGTTCCCGCTCGTCTCGGGTGGGTCGACGCTAGTGATGCGACCGCACTTCGACCCCGCCGCCACCCTGCGGGCCATCGACGACCATCAGGTCACCAACATCCACCTGGTGCCCACCCAGTTCGTGCGGATGCTGAAGCTGCCCGATGCGGTGCGGTCGGCGTTCGACGGGTCGTCGCTGGTCACGGTGATGCACGGTGCCGCCCCATGCCCGCCCGACGTGAAGCGGCGGATGCTGGAGTGGTGGGGGCCGGTGGTGTCGGAGTACTACGGCGGCACCGAGGGCGGTTTCCTCACCATGATCTCGGGCGCCGAATGGCTCGAGCACCCCGGCAGCCTGGGTCGATCCACACCCATGGCCGACGTGTACGTGTTCGACGAAAACGGGCTGGCGTGCGCACCGGGCGTGTCGGGCCAGATCTGGTTCGGGTCCAAGGTGGGCGCCGACTTCGAATACCACAACGACCCCGACAAGACCGCTGCCGCCCACCGGCCCGACGGTCTGGGCACCCTCGGCGACATCGGGTACCTCGACGACGACGGCTACCTGTTCATGTCCGACCGCAAGATCGACATGATCATCTCCGGTGGGGTGAACATCTATCCCGCCGAGATCGAGGGTGTGCTGGTGGGTCACGCTGCCGTTGCCGACGCCGCCGTGTACGGCATTCCCGACGACGACTTCGGCGAGCAGGTGATGGCGTCGGTGGAGCTAGCCGAGGGCGTTGCCGTGGACGATCCCGATGCCCTGGTTGACGACCTGCTCACCCATTGCCGTCAGCACCTGGCCGGCTACAAGGTGCCTCGCCGTGTGGAGATCCTTGACCGCCTGCCGCGTCAGCCCACCGGCAAGCTCTACAAGCGCCTGCTGCGAGACCCGCACTGGGAGGGCACCGGCCGCCGGATCTGACCGGTCGGTCGGTGGGCATCGGGCCTGTGGGCGGTCAGGTGGGTGTGATCCCGTCGTCGGGTGGGGTTGGACCATCCGCAGGGTCGGTCGTTCCACCGAGTCGGTGGGTTGCGGCCCGGAATCGTCAGGGTCCGCCTGATGTGAGTTCTCGTCGCCGGTGGCAACCGGGGTCCAGGTGGGGAAGGCGATGTGCTGCACTCCCAGGTGTTCCACGATCCTGCCGGCGCTGGCCATGTCACGCAGACACGGTCGGGCAATCCCGAGGCCTCCGGCCATCACGATGTAGTCGGCCACACTCAGTAGCAACGGCCCCGCATCAGCATCGGCGTCGCCGGGGCGCAACAGGGCCTCCACTTCGAGCGTCGGTCGGCATGGCTGGTCGGTGTCAATGGGCCAGCAGTGGTACACCACGCCTTCGAACACCGACAACGCCCTGATTCTCATGGCTGTCTCGTCATGGCAGCAACCTCACCAACCCATGGTGCCGGGTCCACCCTTGAACGGGCCCACCACCTTGCTGGTGATCCACCCGCCGTAGAACGACCCTTCGTTGGCCTCCACCTGTTCGCCATCCACAAAGCACCCGTCCACCCGTTGGGGGTAGAACGCCAGGTACCCGGCGATGGCTTCGAACCCCGGTCGGGGGTCGGGGTAGCTCCAGGCCACGTCGGCCACAGGATCTGCTCCGGGCACCACCAGATGCCAGTACGTGGCCAGGCCCTTCCATTCGCACACGGTCACGGTGTCCGAGCGCTGCAGGACCGAGTGGTCGATATCGCTGGCGGGCAGGTAAAAGCCCGGCGGCTGGCTGGTTTCGAGCACCCGCACCGCGGCGGTGGTTTCGGCCACGGTGTGCCCGGCGTGCCTCACGACCACCACGGCGTCGGTGGGGTCCAGACGTGGGGGACGCGGGTAGTCCCACACCGATTCCTGGCCGGGACCCGGTTCGATGCGTTGGGGGCGTGTCACATGGGCCAGCATGGTTGATGTGGATGACATTGCCAACCCCAACGGCGCCAACCCCATCGGCGCCGGCCCCAATGGCGCCAACCCCGATGGTTTGGCTGCCGACGAGCAGCGGCTGGCCGAGCTGGCCACTGATCTGGCCGACGGCGTCGCTGCCGCCTTGGGCCCGTGGGTGGTGCGTTGCGTGGAACGCCTGTGCATGGCGTGGGAAGGCGAGTTCCCACCGTCGGTGCGTGATCAGGCCCAGGCCGCCGGCGACCGTGCCGCCGACGAGGTGGGCAGCAAGGTTCGGGCAGTGCTGATGAGCGACGTGGACGCACAGCGGATGAACCCGCTGCAGTTGCTGCGGGTCGCCGCCAGCTACCCCACCGCCGTGTTGCGAAGCGCCGGGGTGCCCCCGGTGGTGCGTGATGCCGAGGCCGAGCGCCAGTTTCCCGACGATGACTACGACCTCACCCCGGCATCGTTCGCCGACCTTGACCCGGCGTTGCACGACGCTGGCATCGCCTGGGGGGCGGGCAAGGCCCACGTGGTGCTGGCCCGCCGACGGGCCGAGGGGCGTCGATGATCTCCGTGGTCGCCTACGTGCCCGACCTGATGGACCGGTCGCGCATCACCGGGGCGGTGACCGGATCGGTGCGCTTTGCCGCCAAACCGGACGAACTGGTGGCCCTGGCTGCGGGATGTGACGTGGTGGTGGTCGACCTGTCCCGACCCGGGGTCCTTGACGTGTTGGCCGACGTGTCGGCGCTGGGGGTGCGCACCATCGGGTTCGGGTCTCACGTGGATGCCGACACCCTCGACGAGGCCAGGGCTGCCGGCTGTGACCAGGTGATGGCCCGATCGGTGTTCTTCAGTCGGCTGTCGGCGCTCTTGGGCTTGACCGCACTGCCTACCGCAGGAGGGCCGCCGCTCCGGGCCCACCGCAGTTGGCTCGCCGGCAGCTGAAGGCTCAGGTGTCGTCTGGATCCTGGGGGCGGGTGCAGGAGCGTCGGGGTCGGTGAAACCCTCACCCCAGCGGTCGCCGTCAGCGGGTTCGTCGAACCGTTCCCAGCCGGCATTGGCAAGCGAGCGAGGCTCAAAAAACAGGCAGTCGTCGGGGCAGGCAAAAGGAGCCTCGCTGGCGGCGCCGAGTCGGCACCGCTGCACCATGTCGCCACTGGCGGTGGTTCTCGTCGAGTAGTGGCGGCAGTCCTTGCGCACGGCCATGGCCACAACACTGGCATGGCCGTTGCCGTCGTGTCGATAAGGGCAACTGGCTAACGGCGCCATCTGGGGGTGGGGCGCACGAGCATCCCAACCCCAGATGGCCAGTTCACAGGGGCCTGTCGGCCCCTGGTCAGCGTCAGATCTCCACCACGGTGCGGATGACCCGGCCGGCGCGCATGTCGTCGAGGGCGGTGTTGATGTCGCCCAGGCCGACCTTCTGGCTGATCATGCCCTCGAGGTCGAGGCGACCGGCACGCCACAGGCGGATGAGACGGGAGAAATCCCGGCGTACATCGGCCGACCCGTAAATGGTGCCCATCAGGGTCTTCTCGGCGTAGAACAACTCGAAGGCGCTGAACGACACCGTCTCTTCCATGCGCCCCACGCCCACGATGCAGGCCGTGCCACCGCGGCGGGCGGCGTCGTAGGCACCACGGATGGTGGACGGCAGGCCCACGGCCTCAAAGGCGTAGTCGAAGCCCTCACCACCGGTGATCTCACCCTTGACGTCGTCGAGGTTGTCGGGGCTCACCGCATGGGTGGCTCCGAAGCGCAGGGCGTCGTCACGGCGTTCGGCCACCAGGTCGATGGCCACGATCTCGGCGGCACCGGCCAGTCGGGCGCCCTGGATGATGCTCACACCCACGCCACCGCAGCCGAACACGGCCACCGACGACCCGGGGGTCACCTTGGCGGCGTTGATGGCCGAACCCACACCGGTCATCACGCCGCAACCGATGAGCGATGCGATCTCCCACGGCACGTCGTCGTCAACCTTGACCACGGCCTGCTCGGGCAGCACCACTTCCTCACAGAACGTGCCGGTGCCGGCCATGCCGAAGCAAGGCTCGCCGTCGAGCACGAAGCGCGGGCTGAACCCGGCACTCATCATGATTTCCGAGCACAGGTTGGGCTGGCCGCCGATGCAGTATCGGCACTTGCCGCACGGCGGCACCCACACCACGATCACGTGGTCGCCCACGGCCACGCTGGTGACCCCGGGGCCCACCTCCACGATCTCGCCGGCACCCTCGTGGCCCAGCACCGCGGGTGCGGGCTGCGGGATGGTGCCGTTCATCGCTGAAAGGTCCGAATGGCACACGCCGGTGGCCTTGATGGCCACCCGGACGAAGCCGGCCTCGGTGTCCACCACTCCGACGTCACCGACAACGTCGAGTGTCGTGTCGCCGGTGTTGCGCAGCACTGCTGCTCGCATCTGGATTCCCCCCTGGGTCGTGTGCATGGTTTCTGGTGACAACGGTCACCAGGACATGTGTGATTCATCACCCTAGAACACCGTGGCAGGGCCCGGTGGTGCGCCTTGCGGCGGCGTCGCAGTGGCCGTAGGGTCGCTCCGGCGTGGACGACCGGGAGGTCCGGCGTCACATCGGCCGTCACAGGGGGAATCGTGGACGACAGCTTCTACCGCAAGGACCGGCTCTTCATCGGAGGGGACTGGGTCGCCCCCGATTCCACCGATGTGATCGAGGTGATCTCGCCGTCCACCGAGCAGGTCATGGGGTCGGTGCCCGACGCCACCACCGTGGACGTGGACCGCGCCGTGGCTGCCGCCCGGAGTGCCCTCACCTCCGGCCCGTGGCCGGCCATGTCGCCCGGCGAACGCGCCGACATCATGACGGCCCTGTCGGGTGTGCTGCAGGCCCGCAGCACCGACATCGCCCAGATGATCACCGAGCAGAACGGGTCGCCGATTTCGTGGTCGATCATGGGCCAGGTGTTTTCGTCCACGCTGGCGCTGGACTACTACGCCGACCTGACCCGCACCTACGACTTCGAGGAGCGACGCGACGGCATGATGGGCCCGGTGCTGCTGCGGCGTGAGCCGGTCGGTGTGGTCGGTGCGATCGTGCCGTGGAACGTCCCGCTGTTCACCACCATGCTCAAGCTGGCCCCGGCACTGGCAGCGGGCTGCACCGTGGTGCTCAAGCCGGCCCCCGAGACACCTCTTGATGCCTACATGCTGGCCGAGGCCGCCATCGAAGCCGGCCTGCCCCCGGGTGTGCTCAACATCGTGGCGGCGGGCCGCGAGGTGGGCGAGCACCTGGTGACCCATCCCGGCGTGGACAAGATCGCCTTCACCGGCAGCACCGCCGCCGGTCGACGCATCGCTGCGCTGTGCGGCGAGCAGCTCAAGCGCTGCACGCTGGAGCTGGGCGGCAAGTCGGCCGCCATCATCTGCGCCGATGCCGACCTCGACGCCACGGTGGCGGGGCTGATGTCGGCGTCACTGATGAACAACGGTCAGGCCTGTGTGGCCCAGACCCGCATCCTGGTGCAGCGTGACCGCTACGACGACACCGTCGACGCCCTCACCGCTGCCGTCGCCAACATGGTGGTCGGTGACCCCATGGATCCGGCCACCGAGATCGGGCCGCTCACCAGTTCGCGCCAGCGCGAGCGGGTGGAGGGGTACATCACCGCCGGCCGTGACGAAGGCGCCTCGGTGGCGCTCGGCGGAGGTCGCCCGGCCGGACTCGACCGGGGCTGGTACGTGGAACCCACCGTGTTCACCGGGGTGGACAACTCCATGCGCATCGCCCAGGAGGAGATCTTCGGCCCGGTGCTGGCCGTGATCCCCTACGGCGACGAATCCGAGGCCATCGCCATCGCCAACGACTCGCCCTACGGCCTGTCGGGGTCGGTGTGGTCAGCCGACAACGCCCGGGCCACCGACATCGCCCGCAAAATCGACACCGGCACCGTCAGCGTGAACGGCTTCATGATCGAGTTCTGCTCACCGTTCGGTGGCTACAAGGATTCCGGTCTGGGCCGTGAGCTCGGCCCCGAGGGTCTGAGCCATTACCTGGAGATGAAGTCCATCATGTTGCTGGGTGGTGAGTGATGGCCCAGGGATTCTGGATCGACGCCGCCGTCGAGCCCGACCGTCTGGCCGTCGTGGCCCCCGACGGCGCCGACATCACCGCCGGTGACCTGCTGGCCGAGTGCAACCGTCTGGTTCACGGCCTGCGGGCCATGGGCCTCACCGCCGGAGACGGCATCGCTGCGGTGATGCCCAACGGCATCGAGATGATGGCGCTGTACTTCGCCGCCATGCAGGCCGGGTGGTACCTCACGCCCATCAACCACCATCTGGTGGGTCCCGAGATCGCCTACATCGTGGACGACTGTGACGCCTCGGTGTTCATCGGCCACGAGCGCTTCGCCGACACCTGTGCCGCCGCCGCCAGCGAGTTCGGCCTGGGTGCCGACCGCTGCTTCTCGGTGGGTGAGGTGCCCGGGTTCCGTCCGTGGAGCGATCTCACCGACGGCCAGCCCGACACCGCCCCGGACGACCGCACCGCCGGCCAGCCCATGCATTACACGTCGGGCACCACCGGGCGCCCCAAGGGCGTGCGGCGCCAGTTGTCGGGCCTTGCCCCCGACGATGCCGGCATGCTGTTCACGTTCTTGCTGCAGATGTTCGGCATTGCCCCCGACGACGGCCACGTCCACATTTGTGGGTCGCCGCTCTATCACACCGCCGTGTTGGCCTTTGCGTCGTCGTCGCTGCATCTGGGCCACACCGTGGTGCTCATGGACAAATGGACTCCCGAGACGATGCTGGACAGCATCGACCGCTACGGCGTCACCCACAGCCACATGGTGCCCACCCAGTTCAACCGGCTGCTGGCCCTGCCCGACGACGTCAAGGCGAAGTACGACGTGTCGTCACTGCGCAACATCGTGCACGCCGCCGCCCCGTGCCCCATCGAGGTCAAGCGCCAGATGCTGGCGTGGTGGGGGCCGGTCATCTACGAGTACTACGCCGCCACCGAGGGCGGTGGCACGCTCATCGGACCCGAGGAATGGCTCGAGCGTCCCGGCAGTGTGGGCACGGCGTGGGCGTCGTCGGAGATCCGGGTGCTCGACGACGACGGTGTGGATGTCCCCACCGGCGACACCGGCACGGTGTACATGAAGCTGGCGTCGGCGGCGTTCGAGTACCACAAGAACGCCGAAAGCACGGCCGAGAGCCGCCGCGAAGGGTTCTTCACCGTGGGCGACATCGGCTACCTCGATGACGCCGGCTACCTGTTTTTGTGTGACCGCAAGTCGGACATGATCATCTCGGGTGGGGTAAACATCTACCCCGCCGAGATCGAAGGGGAGCTGCAGGGTCATCCCAAGGTGGCCGACGTGGCCGTGTTCGGCATCCCCCATCCCGACTGGGGCGAAGAGGTCAAGGCCGTCATCGAGCCCGTCGACGGTGTCGAGCCCAGCGACGAGCTGGCCGCCGAACTCACCGAGTGGTGCACCGCCCGGCTGGCCAAGTTCAAGATCCCGCGCAGTTTCGACTTCTCACCCGAACTGCCCCGCGATCCCAACGGCAAGCTGTACAAGCGCAAGCTGCGCGACCCCTACTGGGAGGGTCGCGAGACCGCCATCTGAATTGCGAACGGGCCATTTGGCCGCATCGGCAGCCGCCGGCGGTCGGTAGGGTTCGGTCATGAGTCAACGACTGGTGGTCATCGGGGGTGACGCTGCGGGCATGGCCACGGCGTCTCAGGTTCGGCGCATGCGTCCCGACGTGGAAATCGTGGCCCTCGAGATGGGCAGCCGGACGTCGTACGCCGCCTGTGGCATCCCGTATCACGTGGCCGGGATGGTTCCCGACGTGGAGAACCTGGTGGCCCGCACCCCCGAGGAGTTCCGTAGCCGACAAAACATCGACGTTCGGCTGCGCAGCGAGGTCACTGGCATCGACGTGGCCGGTGGTTCGGTGGAGGTACGTGACCTCGACGCCGGAACCACCTACACGCTGGGCTACGACGACCTGTGCATCGGCACCGGGGCCAAGGCGGTGCGCCCGCCCATCCCCGGCATTGACGCCGACTGGGTCCACATCGTCAAGACCCTCGACGACTCGGTGGCATTGCTGGCCCGGGCGTCGGACGCCGACGTGCACCGGGTGGTGGTTGTGGGCGGTGGCTACATCGGCCTGGAGATGGCCGAGGCGTTCGTGGCGTGGGGCGCCGAGGTGACGGTGGTGGACGGCGCCAACCAGGTGATGTCCACCCTCGACCCCGACATGGCCGAACTGGTGCGTGACGCCATGGTGGGTCACGGCATCAACGTGCACCTGGGGGCTGGCGTGGTGGGGTTTGAGGACCACAAGGTGGTGCTCGCCGACGGCGAGCTTGCCGCCGACGTGGTGGTGCTGGGCATGGGGGTGGTGCCCAACACGGCGTTGGCCGCCGACGCCGGCATCACGCTCGGTCACCGCCGAGCCATCGCCGTGGACGCCCGTCAGGCCACCAGCGCAGCCAACATCTGGGCCGCCGGGGACTGCGCCACCAGTCGGCACATCCTCACCGGCGAGGACATCCACGTGGCTTTGGGCACCGTGGCCAACCGGCAGGCGAGGGTGGCAGGTGTGAACATCGCCGGTGGCGACGCCACGTTCGGCGGGGTGGTGGGAACAGCCATCACCCGGGTGTGCACCACCGAAATCGCCCGCACCGGCCTGTCAGAAGCCGAGTGCGCGGCGGCTGGCCTGGAGTTCGTGGTGGGCAAGGTGGAGTCCCGCACCCGGGCCCACTACTACCCCGGGTCGTCGCCCATGACGGTCAAGGTGCTGGCCGCACCGGGCACCGGCAGGCTGCTGGGCTGTCAGATCGTGGGTGGTGAGGGCGCCGGAAAACGCATCGACACCATGGCCACGGCCATCACCGCCGGGTTCGGAGTGCGTGACATGGTGGATCTGGACCTCGCCTACGCCCCGCCGTTTTCCCCGGTGTGGGATCCGGTGGTGCTGGCATCGCGCCAGGCCATCCGTCACATCTGAGCGTCGGAACCCCGATGCCGGGGGATACCGCAGGGTTTTGCGGTCATGGGGTCACGGGGTCATGGACGCGCAATGGACACGACACATGCCGGAAACACTCACCGGCCATGCTTCGATCCCATGGCCCCCGCCACCCAACGTCAGCAGGTGCTGGCCAGCGAATCCCTCACCGGCTCGGCGTTGTGTCGGTCGTTGAGCGACTGCACCGACGCCTGGTTGTCGGGACTGTTCGATGCCGCCGTGGCCGGCAATTCTGCTGGCCCATCGGGATATGCCCTGGTGGCAGTGGGTGGGTACGGCCGACGGGAGCTGTCACCGCAAAGCGACATCGACGTGGTGTTGATCACGTCGGGACGCGCCAACCCCGCCGAGGTCGCCGAGGTTGCCGAGGCGTTGTGGTACCCGGTGTGGGACGAGGGCCTCAAGCTGGGCCACGCCGTGCGGTCGGTGGGTGAGGCCGTGAACCTTGCCGCCTCTGATCTGGACACGGCCACGTCGATGCTGGCCGTTCGCCACATTGCCGGCGATGCCGCACTCACCGACGAGCTGGCTGAGCGGTCGCTGGCGATGTGGCGAAAGCAGGCGTCCAAGTGGTTGGCCCAGTTGAGCGCGTCGGTTCGCAACCGGCATGCCCGGGCGGGTGATGCCGCCTTTTTGCTGGAGCCCGACGTGAAAGACGGTCGGGGTGGCCTGCGTGATGTGCACGCCGTGCACTGGGCCGAGGCCGCCCGCTCGGTGATGCTCGACGGCGACGACGCCGCCTTCACCGATGCCTACGCCGTGTTGCTCGATGCCCGCGTCGAACTGCACCGCCGGACCGGACGCCGCGGGGACATCCTTTTGCTCCAGGAGCAGGACGCCGTGGCCGCTGCGCTGGGGTACTCCGATGCCGACGCCTTCATGCGGCGCTTTTCCGAGGCGGCCCGCACCATTGCGTGGCGTAGCGACGAGGTGTGGGAGCGTGTCGACGCATCGTTGTCGTCGTCGGTGGCCAGCACCCTGGCCGGCCGGTTCCGGCGTGAACGGGTCATAGAACCCGGTGTGGTGCTGCGGCAGGGGCAGCTGGTTGTCACCGACCTGCTGGCCAGTGCCCGGCGGCGCTGCCAACAGCGATGCCAACAGCGACGCCAACAGCGATGCCGGTGGCGCTGCCGACAGCAACACGACGGTGGATCCACTGCTCGTGCTTCGCCTGGCCGTGGCCGCTGCCACCGAGGGTGTGCGCATCGACCGGCTGTCACTGCAAAAGCTGGTGGAGGTGGCCCAGCCGCTGCCCGAACCGTGGCCTGCCGAGGCCCGGGACCTGTTCACCCGGCTGTGGCTGGCCGGGCCTGCGGCCATCGACGTGGTGGAGTCGCTGGACCAGGTGGGGTTGTGGCGTCTGGTGCTGCCCGAATGGGACACCGTGCGTTCCAAGCCCCAACGCAACGCCTATCACACGTTCACCGTGGATCGTCACCTGTGTCAGACGGCAGTGAACGCCGCCGCACTGGCCGACCGGGTGGACCGGCCCGACCTGTTGGTGGTGGGGGCATTGCTGCATGACATCGGCAAGGGGCTGCCCGGTGACCACACCGAGGTGGGCATGGTGGTGGTGGCCGACATGGGCGCCCGCATGGGCTTCGACGACGACGACATCGCCGTGCTGGTCGACATGGTGCGCCATCACCTGCTGCTGCCCGACGTGGCCACCCGTCGGGACCTCGCAGACGACGACACCATCCTCCACGTGGCGGGGCTGGTGGGTTCGGTGTCAACGGTTGAACTCCTGGGTGCGCTCACCGAGGCCGATTCGGCGGCCACCGGTCCGGCGGCATGGAACGACTGGAAAAAGGGACTGGTGCGCAAGCTGGTGCGACGCACCAGTCATGTGCTGGCCGGGGGCGAGATGGCGGACATGGGCGACGACACGTTCCCCACCGCCGCCCAACGCCAGCGCATGGCCGACGGCGCCACGGTGGTGGAAGTTGACGACGACACCCTCACGGTCATCGCCACCGACCAGCCCGGCCTGTTCGGCCGTGTGGCTGGCGTGCTTGCGCTTGCCGGCATGGACGTGCTGGCTGCCGACGTGTGGTCCCACGACGGCATGGCACTGGAAGTGTTCAAGGTGGCCCCACCAGCTGACCCCGAGCGGGCGTGGGCGGCGGTGCGCCGTGACCTGGAACCGGCGCTTGCCGGACAGTTCGCCCTCACGGCCCGTTTGGCCGCCCGGGCCCGCGCCAACCCCCGCCGGGGCGTCGTGCTTCCGGGTGTGGCCACCCCAGCGGTGCGGATCGACAACGACATGACCAGGTCGGCGACGGTGATCGAGGTGGTGGCCGACGATGCCGTGGGTGTGCTGGCCACCATCGGCCAGACGTTGGCCGAGCTCGGCCTCGACATCCGTTCGGCCAAGGTGCAGACCCTGGGTCCGCAGGTGGTGGACACCTTCTACGTCACCGACGCCGCCGGGGCCAAGGTCACCGACGACGCCCACCTCGGTGAGGTCCACCGGGCCCTCGGTCACGCCATAGGGCTGTGACCGGCGGGTTGGTGATGGGCCGGCCCGACCAGTGTCGATGGTGATGGGTTAGCGTTCAGGAGTGGCTGGCGACGAACCAACACCTCCGCAGTCTGGGCCCACGGGCACCGGTGGGCCGCCCAGCGAGGCTGACCTGCTGCGCTGGAGTCAGGCCCTCGCCGGCATCGCCCGGACCGGTCTGGGATTCAGCGAGAACCCCTACGAGCGGGAACGGTTCGAGGAGATTCTGGCCGTCGCCGCCGACATCCGTCACGCCGCCGACAGCTCGTTCGATCCCGATGCGCTGGTGCAGGAATGGATGGCGTCGGTGGGCGAGGGCGTCGCTGGCTACCAGACCCCCAAGGTTGCGGTGGGGGCGGTGGTGGGCAACGACAACGGTGAGGTCCTGCTCATCAAGCGGGCCGACTCGGGCATCTGGCTGTACCCCACCGGCTGGGCCGACATCGGCTACTCGGCGTCGGAGGTGGCGGTCAAAGAGGTGCTCGAAGAGACGGGCATCGAGTGTGAGGTGGTGCAGTTGCTGGCCGTGCTCGACGGCATGCGCATGGGTCTGACCCGCATCCCGCTGTACTCGTTGGTGTTTCACTGCCGTGCCGTCGGTGGCGAGGTCAATCCCCACCCGCTTGAATGCCTCGACGCCGGTTGGTTCGCCCGCGATGCCCTTCCCGAGCCGCTGGCCAGCTACGACCTGTGGGGCGACCTGGCGTTTGCCGCCATCGACGGTTCACCGGTGGCGGTGCGTTACGACCTGCCCCGCACCCCGCCGTGGCGCGTGAGTGATGTCTGACTGGGCCTGATGCAGGCGCCTAGCGCTGATTGCGCAGGAAACGCTCGACTTCGGCGATGAGTTCGTCGCCGTCGGCGACGTCGATCTCTTGTTCGTCGAAAGCGGCCTCAAGCTGACTGACCCAGTCGGCGGAATCCTCGTCGTCGGCCAGCACCTCGTCGATGCGCTGTTCGTACTCGGCGGCGGCCACCGACAACTCGTCGGCGGGCAACTCGACGTGCAGCAGCCTGCCCAGTCGGGCGGCCAGGGCGAGGGCTGCCTTGGGTGACGGGGTGTTGGGGATGTAGGTGGGGACTGCCGCCCACAACGACGCCGACGGGATGCCGGTGGCCCGAAAGGCGTCGTGCAGCACGCCCACGATGCCAGTGGGGCCTTCGTACGACGACGGGGTGAGCGACAGCTCGAGGGCCAGGCTCGGGTCGTAGGCCGTGCCGTACACCGGGGTGGGTCGGGTGTGGGGCACCTCGGCCAGCAGTGCGCCCAGCACCACCACCAGCGATACATCCAGATCGAGAGCCAGCGACGTGATCTGGTCGCAAAAGGTGCGCCATCGAAGTTGGGGTTCGATGCCCAGCAGGGTGATGACGTCGAGCTCATCGTTCACCCGGGCGAACGACAGCCGGTTTTCGGGCCAGTGCAGGGTGCGGGTGCCGTCGTCGTCGAAGAACACCGTGGGTCGGGTCTCGGAGAAGTTCATGAATTCCTCGGGGTCGATGTCGCAAAACGACTCCGATCCCCACAACCCTCCACATGGCTGACCGCCGTGGTGGCCGCCGACCCGGCGTCGTTCCAGCCCTCGAATGCCACCACCAGCACCGGTCGGTTGGTGTCGGGTCGGTCGGTCCACCGAAGGTGGTCGTTGTCTGCAGCCACGGGGCCACCGTACCTGTTCACGGGACTGGGACCGCAGGCCAGACCGCGCACCCGACCGCAGGCCGGATCGACGGGGGTGTGACAACATCTGACAGTCCCCGGTCCCACGGCAGCCCGTGGCCGCCGGTGACCAGCCATCAGCGAGACCACCAACGAGCCACCAGCCAATCAGGGAGACCCATGACGCTGACCATGTTTCACAATCCGTCGTGCGGCACGTCACCGCAAGGTGCTCGACGCCATCACGGCCCGCGGACTCGACGTGGGGGTGGTGGCCTACCTCAAGACGCCCTCCCAACGCTGCCGACGCTGCCGACGACACCACCTGCACCACCCCGACACCACCCCCGACGCCGTGATCATCGCCCGGCCGCCGACGGTGGCCGAAGCGTTTTTGGACTCGCTGTGAGCGACGACGTCGGCATTGTCGTTTCCGAGGCAACCGAAACCTCCGACGAACTGGTGGCGGCGTTCGCTGACCTGATCCCGCAGTTGTCGTCATCGAACCCACCGCCAACAGCCGACGAGGTGGCAGCCATGGTGGCGTCGCAGGCTTCGGTGGTGCTGGTGGCCCGTGACGGTGCCAACGGACCCATCGTGGGGTCGCTCACCCTGGCGCTGTTTCGCATCCCCACCGGGGTGCGGGCGTGGATCGAGGACGTGGTGGTGGATTCATCCATGCGTGGGCGCGGTGTGGGCCAGGCACTCACGACGCATGCGCTCGAGCGGGCCCGTGCTGGCGGAGCCCGCACCGTGGACCTCACGTCGCGGCCCAGCCGTGAGGCCGCCAATCGGCTTTACCAGCGCATGGGGTTCACCGAGCGCAGCACCAATGTGTACCGGTACAGCCTGGAAGATTGATCAGGAGGAACGGGGTTCGACGTGCCTCTCGATCCACCCGGTGGCTCGTTCCACGTCAGTCGTTTGTTCCCATCCTGGAGTGGGTGGTTGCGTGCGGGCGTTGATCCCGGTCACGGCCTCTGCAATCACCAGTGCTTCGGCGAGTGTCAGGAACCTCACTGCGCGAGGCGGTCCAGGATCTCCTGATCACGATCGACGAGCCGCTTGAGAGTGGCGAGGAAGTCTTTGTCGTCACGTACTCGGTCGATCTCGGCGGTGAGCGAGTCGATGATGAGTTGGTTCACGCTGGTGCCCTTGGCACGGGCAACGGCATCGACCTCGTCGGCGAGTTCGTCGGGCAGTCTGACTGTCGTCTGCTTGGCCATAGCAATCATGATATCACGACATCATGCCGTCACGACAGGCTCAACTGTCAGGGATGAGGCGGAGTCCGAAGGAGGTCACGGAGTCCTCCGAGTAGCCGACCATCACCGGGCCGACGATCGCAGCGTCGTCGACAGCGACCACATGAGGACATGGCGCCTTGCGTTATTAACGTAAGGCGTCAGGACCCGAAGACGTGTCCATCGCCGACCATCATTGAGAGGAGTCGAGATGACGAAGACCATGGAGCCGATCCACCCCGGTGAGGTCCTCTACGAGGACTTCCTCATTCCGCTCGGTGTCACCCAGCACCATTTGGCGGTATTCGATCGCAGTGCCGCCGCGACGGATCAACGAGATCGTTCACGGCAAGCGCCGTATCACCGCTGACACCGCGCTCCGCCTCGCCCGATACTTCGGGACGAGCGACCGGTTCTGGCTGAACCTGCAGTCTCGCCACGACCTGGAAGTCGAGCGGGACGAAATCGGCGAAGCGCTCGATGCCATCACGCCACTCTCAGTCGCCGGATCTCGGTTTCCAGTCAGAAAATGATGACGAATGTGTGCCGCTGCACGCTCGAATCCTGATCACACCAACCCGGTGGGCTGGATTCCTGTGGCCATCGTTTGAAGTCGTCGCTACCCTCGTCGTATGGACATCACCTCGACCTTTGTGTCGACACCGGGGGTGCGTGGCGGCAAGCCTTGCTTCGTCGGCACACGCATCACGGTCGATGATGTCCTCGGCTACCTCGCATCGGGAATGACGGCCGAACAGATCGTCGACGACTTCCCCGAATTGACCGACGAACTCGTGCTCGCTGCAGTCGAGTTTGAGTCGGTACGAGTGGGGCGTATTTCCAGCGCTTCGTGAAGCTGCGGAGTTCGGTCGAACATCGGACGAGGCACTGCTTGTTGTGGACCCGACGCAACCGATCGCCTGACCCGGAGGTTGATCTTTGCGCAGTCTCGTTTGAGGACGAATGAACTCTCCCTCGTCATGAGGTCAGCCGCCACGACCGTGGGGGCTGTTGCTGGCCCGAATCAGATCGGCAGCCCGGTCACGCAGGCGGCAACGTCTTTTCCAGCACCACGAACTGCAGGTCGTCGTAACGAGGCAGGCCGAAGCGTTCGTCGCCATGGGGGAACGGGCGGGTTTCACCGGTGGGCCGGTAGCCGCGTCGCCGGTACCAGGCGATGAGTTCATGGCGACGGTCGATGACGGTCAGTTCCATGCGCACCGAACCCAACCGTGTCGTGGCGATGCGTTCGGCCTCAATGAGCACCTCGCTGCCGATACCCCCGGCCTGATGATCGGGATCCACAGCGAACATCCCGAACACGGCGGTGAGCGGATCAGCGGCTGGGCGGATCTCGCAGCACGCCAGCAGGAGTCCGTTGCGCCGTGCCGTGAGCACCATGGCATCGGGGGTGGCCAACACCTCGCCCAGCATGGAGGCGTCAATGCGTTGACCGTCGAGCAGGTCGGCTTCAAACGTCCAGCCTCGACGGCTGCGCTCCCCGCGGTAGGCCGACTGCACGAGGTCAACCACCGCTGCGGTGTCGTCGGGGCCGGCGAAACCGAAGGTCAGTGGCGGCATCGAGTCAAACGGTACTGCCGCCGGCACTGCCGGTGGCAATGCCATCGATCCTGCCGGGCGTACTTGCGGAATCGAGAACGTCTGTCACACCTGCTGGCCCTGAATTGGCCAATTCGATGTCTCTAGTAGAGTTTTTTCCCACGGTGGTTGTCACAATGTTCTTCACCACATGGTGCGCTTTCGCTGAGCCCCAAACGTTGGGCCTGCCCAGCGCGATGATGTCTGGTACTGACCACGGATGGGAATGTAGCTATGGACAGCCGTACGTTTCGACTCAATGAGCCCCGGGTGGTGGCCGACACCATCGACGGTGAGGTGCTTGCCATCGACATGGCCACGCGGCGCCTACGTCAACCTGCGGGATTGGTCGACGTTCGTGTGGTCACACCTGCTGAATGGGGCCACGGTCGACGGGGCCCAGCAGGCGCTCAGCCAGCACGTTGGCGAAGCTCCCGACGACGCCGTGGCGGTGTTCGCCGATCGACTGCACACCGAGGGTCTGGTTGTTCCCGGTGATCCTGTGGCGTCAGGCGACCCTCAGGGCGACGGTGCTGCCATTGACGTGCCGTCGGCGCCATGGTCGGGACTGTCAGTTGAGTCGTTCACCGACATGGCTGACCTCATCCTGCTGGATCCGGTGCACGACGTGGACGCCGACAAGGGCTGGCCAGCGCCGCCCACCGCGTGATCCCACGCCGGCACCTGTCCTGATGAGTCCCGACGCCGACGCCACTTCATCTGTGGGGGGAACGGCTGCCGGCGGCCGTCACGACCGGCCGGGTCGTGATGACGAACTGCAGCCCGACGTCATCGAGCACCCATTCGGTGCCGTTGAGGCGGCCTCGGTGCTGTCGGGATTGGAAGAGTCGTGGCAAAGCGTGGCGTCGACGGCGTCGCTGCACCGACTGGGGGTCCGCATCGGCGGGGTGCCGGTGATCATCGAGAGTGCCGACGCTGCACTGTTCGACCGGCTTCGTCCGGCCCTCGCCCATCATCCCCGGCTCGACGCCGGCGACCGAAGCGGCCATGACGGGGGCGGTGGCAGTGACGACGACGTCGGCGATACCAACGACGATGCCGGGCGTGGCGTGGTGACGTTGCGCATCTGGTCGCTCGATGCTCCCGGCGCGGTGCGGCCTGCGATGCCTCCGGCGCTGGTCCAGCGTGGTGACGCCTCGGCCAGTGGGCCGGGGGGTTCACGGGTGCGGGCCCGCTTCGATCACGCCAACCGGGCACTGATGGCCTGGGATTCGGCGTCGGATGTGGCGTGGTGGTGTCTGGAGTCGGTGGACGGACTCGAATGGTGGGAGGAGGCGGCACCATTTCGGCCGTTGTTGTCGTGGATTCTTCCCACGCACCAGCGGCACTTCGCCCACTGCGCAGCGGTGGGCAGCAGCGATGGTGCCATCGTGCTCGTGGGTCCGGGAGGGTCGGGAAAGTCCACCACCGCACTGGCCTGCCATCTCGACGGCATGGGGTACGTGGGCGACGACTACTGCCTCATCTCCAACGATCCGGTCCCCGTGGTGCATTCGCTGTACGGCACGGCCAAGGTGCGCATCGGCGAGAGCGTCGAGTCGGGTCCTCTCGCTGCCCACATGATGCGGGCCACACCACCGGCAGGGGGCAAGGCGGTGGCGTTGGTGAGCGCCCGTGACGGTGCGCATCTCGTTGCGTCGGCACCGGTGGCCGTGGTTGCCGCTGTGTCGGTGGGTATCGACAGTCGCACCCGGGTGCACGATGCCTCCCGGGCCGAGGTGTTGGCGGCCCTGGCCCCCAACTCGCTGCAGCAGTTGCCCGGGGTGACTCCGGCGTCGTTCACCGCCCTCAGCCAGCTGGTGCGATCGACCCCGGTGTGCCGCATCGAGCTGGGCCACGACCGCGATGAAGTCGTCGCCGTGGTGCGCGCCGTACTGGCCGATCCGTCGATGAGGCGACCATGACCTCGGTCCACCATCGCCACATCGATCACCTGATGCCCGACGACGTGCGCCTGGCGCTGCACGCCGCCGTGGACGATCCAGGTGATGCGCTGGTGGCGTGGGACCAGATGCGAGCCACCGTGGATCTCGACACGTGCTGGGAGCCCGACATCATGCGGGTGTTGCCACTGGTGTGGCGGAACCTGGTTGCCAGCGGGGTCGACCACCCTGACCTGGCCCGACTCGCAGGTGTACACCGGCGCAACTGGTATGCGGGTCGCCAGACTCTTGAGTCCGTGGACGGCGCCTGCCACGCCCTGGAGTCTGTGGGCGTGCCAACGCAGGTGGTGGGTGGCGCATCGATGGTGGCGCGTTGCTACGACGGGCCCGGTGATCGCCCCGTCGACGACACGGCCCTGGTCGTGCATCCCGACGACCTGGAGCGTGCCTCGGTCCATCCTCGCCGGTGCTGGCTGGGTGACGGCGGCTGGTCGCCGTTCCAGGCAGGCGTCGACGTTCGCCGTGCCACGACGGTTCACCCGTGCTGACGTGCCGGGTGTCGGACCGCTGACTCTGGTGGTGACACCCAACCCGTGGTGTTCGCCGACGCCAGCGCGCCAGATGGCGGTGCACGCCACTGCCCCTGCCCCTGCCACTGCCCCTGCCACTGCCACTGCCAACTGGCCCGGCGATAGCCACCCCGCAGCGATCGCGTGGGCGCCGGTGTCGGCCGAGGTGCAGCTGATGGTCACGCTGCTGGGTGGCCCCACTGCGGTGGCCCGGGATGGTCACGGCTGGATGGTGGACGTGGTGCATCTGGTGAGATCGGGCGCCGTGAACGCTGATGCCCTGGTGCACGAGGCCAGCCGCCAGGGGGTGGGGCCGCTGTTGGTGCCGGGGCTTGAGTCGGTGGTGTCGGAATTCGGCCTGTCGGTGGGAGATGGGGTGACGGGGGCGCTGGCCCGGGCCGGCGCCACCCGCCGTGCCCGCTGGGCTGCCACCAGTTCATCTCCCAATCGCCTGGTGGGACTTGCCACCCGATGGGCGCGTGCCACCCACAACCAGGCGGTGCTCGCTGCGGTGGCCTCGGCGCCGGCGTTCATCGCCGAGCAGGTCGGGGTCGACGGGCCCGGTGCGTTGCCTGCCGAGTTCGTCCGCCGTCTGCGTGGGGTCGATCGATGACCGACGTCGAAACAACCGTGCCCGATTCCGCCACACCCAGCGCGGTGATATCGGTGGTCGTGCCGGCCCATCAGGCGACCCTCTACCTGGCCGAATGCCTGGAATCGATCCTTGCCCAGACCCGGATGCCCGATGAGGTCATCGTGGTCGACGACGGCTCCACCGATGCCACCGCCACCATCGCCAGCGGGTTTGGTCCGCCGGTGCGGGTGATCAGCACACCACACGCAGGCGAAGGCGCCGCCCGCAACACCGGGATCGCCGCTGCGACCGGGAACGTGATCGCCCTGTGTGACGCCGACGACCTGTGGCTGCCCGACAAGCTCGAGCCTGCAGCTCGATGCCCTGGGTGACCCGTCGGCTGAGGCGGCCGTGTTCTGCGGAGCCAGCGAGTTTCTCAGTCCCGAAATTGACCCCGCCATGGCTCCTGGCCGGACGCACCTTTGGCGAGGTGGCCCGGGCCCGGCTGGCCATCAGCGCTGATGGTCACCACTGCCGCGCTGCGACGGGTGGGGCCGTTCAGTAGCGATGTGGTTGGAGCCGACTGGGTGCCGTGGTGTGTTGCGCTCACCGACGAGGTACCTGCCATCGGGTTTGTCGACCGGGTGCTGGTGCGTCGACGCATCCATGCTGCCAACCACAGTCTTCAGGCGTCGACCGATCGCACCAGTTGGTCGACGGCCCTGCGCAGTCATCTGGCCGCCCGTCGCCGGGAGCAGCAGTGACACCCGGCACCTCGGTAGCAGGGTTGGTGAGCGTGGTCATCGCCGTGCGTGACCGCCACCGCCAGTTGCCCGAGGCCGTGGACAGTGTGTTGACCCAGACCGGCGTGGACGTTGAGGTGGTGGTGGTCGATGACGGCTCCACCGATGGCACCGCTGAAGTTGCCGATGGCATCGCCGCACGTTTCGACGCCGTTCGGGTGGTGCATCAGGCCAACGCCGGCCCGTCGGCGGCCCGCAACACCGGTGTGGCGTTGACCACGGGACGCTGGCTCACGTTTCTCGACTCCGACGATCTGATGATGCCCGGCCGTCTGGCGGCTCAGGTCAGCGAGCTGCAACGTCTGGGGCCGCGATCGGTGGTGATGGGCGAGGAACACATCGAGATCGCCGATGGTGTTGTCGCTCCGCCGTCGATTTCGGCCCAGCTGAGCCAGCCGCGACCTCGGTGGTACACGATGACCATGATGACCACCCGGTCGGTGTTCGACGACGTGGGCGGCTTCGATGAGTCGCTGTGGATCGGTGAGGACACCGAGTTGCTGTTCAGGATGCATCGCCATGGGGTGGTCATCACACGGTTCGAACAGATCTGGACCCACCGCCGGATATTCGGCGACAACCTGGTCTACGACGACGTCGCCCTGAGGCGCACATCACTTATGGCCCTGAGAATGAACCTGCCAGAGAGGCCATCGTGACGAGTGGGTGGCCAGATTCCTCGCCGAGCACGCCCAGTCGGGCCGAGGGGCGTGACCGGGGCTGTCCATGCCAGTATGGAATCTGACGCACCGTCAGGAGAACAGGTCCGACATGGCACACCACGAACCAGGCACTGAGGATTCGGGCACGAGCGAGTCAGGCTCGGGCCGATCAGTCGCCCACAGCCCGTCGCCTTGCTGCGATCGGAACTGGGCAGACACCGTCTGGTACAACCGGCGGTCGCTGGTCCGCTATCTGACACGCTGGCTGAACACACCGCCGGCCCGACCGGGGTGTTGTCGATGAAAGGTGATGTGGACGCAGTACCGACCGCGTGATGCTGGCCAGGGATCTGAGCGCGGACCACTGGGGAGTGCCCGTGGAATGGCTCCGCACACAGCAGCGGGGTCGACTCGCGCCCGCCAGGGCGGTGTCGGTCGTGCGTGCCAACAGACCGGCCAGTATGGACCGGCAGGATGGTCGCGCCGTGGCCGACCCGGTCTACGACGCCGCTGAAATTGCCGCAGGCCTGGCCGCCGAAAAAAGGTATGAGGCGGCATGGGGGCCCGCGTGCTTCAGCGAGCATCGGCGTAGGCCGTTCGCGGTGGGCTACGAGCAACTCGCTGGACGCCGACCACGACGGCACCATGGCGTCGGTGCTGTCGCATCTGGGGTCGACACCCCACGGTACCTGCCGCCACGGCAGCCTCAAGCGTCAGGGCGACGCCACGAGTGGGTGGCCAGATTCCTCGCCGAGCAGGCCCAGTCGGGCCGAGGGGCGTGACCGGGGCTGTCCATGCCAGTATGGAATCTGACGCACCGTCAGGAGAACAGGTCCGACATGGCACACCACGAACCAGGCACTGAGGATTCGGGCACGAGCGAGTCAGGCTCGGGCCGATCAGTCGCCCACAGCCCGTCGCCCGCAGAACTCAAGGAGAAGTACCGCCTCGAGCGCGAAAAGCGTCTGCGGCCCGAGGGCATCGGCCAGTACGTGGATTTCAGTGGCGTGTACTCCGACTTCGACACCGATCCCTACGTGGAACCGGGCTTCACCCGTGATGCGGTGGTGGACGAGGTGGATGTGGTGATCGTTGGTGGCGGGTTCGGCGGCATGTTGGCGGCGGCCAACCTGCGCAAGGCCGGCATCAACAACTTCCGCATCATCGACAAGGCCGGAGACTTCGGCGGCACGTGGTACTGGAACCGGTACCCGGGGGCGGCGTGTGACGTGGAGTCGTACGTCTATCTGCCGTTGCTGGAAGAAACCGGGTACATGCCGACCGAGAAGTACGCCAAGGCGCCCGAGATCTTCGCCTACTGCCAGCTGCTGGGTCGCACCTTCGACCTGTACGACGTCGCGCTGTTTCAGACCGAGGTGGCCGACGCAGCATGGGACGACGCGTCGGACCGCTGGTTGGTAACCACCAACCGCGACGACCAGTTGACGGCCCGATTCGTGGTGATCGCCGGCGGTGTGCTGCACAAGGCCAAGCTGCCCGGCATCGCCGGTATCGAAACCTTTGCCGGCCACAACTTCCACACCAGTCGCTGGGACTACGACTACACCGGGGGCGGGCCCACCGGCGGCATGGACAAACTGGCCGACAAGCGGGTCGGCATCATCGGCACCGGCGCCACGGCAGTGCAGGTCGTTCCCCGGCTGGCGGAATCGGCTGGTGAGCTGTTCGTGTTCCAGCGCACTCCGGCGGCAGTGGGTGTGCGCAACAACATGCCCACCGACCCCGACTGGGCGGCGTCGCTGCAGCCCGGCTGGCAGGAAGAGCGCATCCGGAACTTCACCGCGTTGGCGGCGGGTGACCAACCTGACGAGGACCTGGTGGGTGACGGCTGGACGGCCATGCTGCGCATCGACACCCGTCGCCGGGCACCCAACAAGGAGGCCCAGGCCGAGCTGGATGCCATCGACTTCGCCAACATGGAAGGCATTCGGGCACGTGTTGATGAGGTGATCGACGATCCGGCCATCGCCGAGGCGCTCAAGCCGTGGTACGGCCAGTCGTGCAAGCGGCCGTGCTTTCACGACGAGTACCTGCCGTCATTCAACCGACCCAACGTGACGCTGGTGGACACCGAAGGCAGGGGGGTGGACAGGATCACCCCCGCCGGAGTGGTGGTCGGTGATGTCGAGTACCCGGTGGACTGTCTGATCTACGCCTCGGGGTTCGAGGTCACCACCGACTACACCCACCGTCTGGGCTTCGACCCCCGTGGCCGTGACGGGGTGTCGTTGAGCGAGGCCTGGGCCGAGGGGCCATCCACCCTGCACGGGGTGCTGACCCGGGGATTTCCCAACATGCTCATGATCAGCACGGTGCAGGGGGGGCAGAACGTGAACTTCCTGAGCCCCATCACCGCCACCGCCCGCCACGTGGCCCAGGTGATCAAGGCCTGCCTCGACGGCGGCGTGCAAGCCATCGAGCCCACGGTCGAGGCCCAGGAGGAATGGTTCGGCGCCATCCTCACCGAACTGGACGCCACCTGGCGCTACAACGCTGCGTGCACCCCGGGCTATCTCAACAACGAGGGTGGTGGCGACATGCGGTCGGCGCGTGGCGCTGCCTACATGGGCAGTGCACTCAACTTCAGCGACATTCTGGACCGGTGGCGTTCGTCGGGTGACTTCCCCGGGGTCGAGGTCAGTCGTACCGATGCCGTGAAGGGCTGACCCCCGGGGCTGGTCCCCGGGCGGGCTCGCAGTTGCGGGCGACGATGCCGCGGTAACGATGCCGCTGCACCGATGCCGCGGCGATCATGAAGGTCAGGTGTGTGTGTTTCGCAGGGTGGCCAGCCGGGGGGCCTTGCGGCCGAACAGCGTCTGGTTCAGTGGCTCCAGCACCATCGTCAGCCATGCGTCCTGGTCGGCAGGTGGGCGTGGATCGATCCACACCAGCACCCGGCCGAAGAACACCGAAGTGATCCAGGACACCACCACCCCGACGTCAGCATTGGGGAGTATCCATCCGCGTCGCTGAGCCGACTGCAGCAGGTCGACAATTTCGTCGCTGGCAGCGCGGGTGGCCTCCCCGATCAGGGTGAGCAACTCGGGCCGGGCATGGGCACTCCCCACGATGTTCGCCTGACGCATCAGACCGGGAAACCGGTCCGACCCCAGGATGTCAACAACAAGGGTGTCCAGTCGGCGACGGAAGTCGGTGGCCGAGGTGGCTGTTGTAAGGGCGGTGGCCAGAGCCCGGGCATCCTGGTAGATCCCGCTCACGAAGCGTTCGGCCTGGGCGGCGTCAATCAGACCCTGTCGGTCACCGAAGTACCGGTAGATGGCAGTGACGTTGATCCCCAGATCGTCGGTCAGGGGCTTGACCTTCACGGCAGCCTCACCGCCGTGGTCGATCAGGGCCATGGTGGCTCGAAGCAGGCGCTGGGCGGTCGGTGCCCAGGGCCCGGTAACGAGGGGCGCCGATTCCGGTTCGGTCGCTCCCGCTGGTCCAGCGTTCACGGTTAATTGGATCATGAGTTCCTGGATTATAGGCTCTACGATTCTAGCGTTGCAATAGTAACATTCATGAACCGCTGGGGTTCCGAAGCTGTGTCGGGGTCAGGGATGTGGATCTGCCTGCTGGTACGGTCTGGTGCCCGGCACCACCGAGGCCGGCGTGTCCCGGGGGGCGACCGTGCAACTTCATCATCCTGCGCCCTTTGCGGCCCGTTGGCGGTCACGATGGATCTGGTTCACCCGGCCCGGCATCGTCACCGAGACCGCCACCCGCCCCGTCCAGTCCGATCCCCACGACAGTGTGGGTCTGCTGCGCCGCAGCTTGCATCTCGACGTCGTGCCCGCCACCGTCCCCGCCAGGATCTGGGTCGACGGCCGGTATGTGCTGTGCGTCAACGGCGTCGAAGTTGCCCGCGGCCCGGTGCGTAGCGACCCGCGCACCGCCCATTACGACGTGGTCGACCTGGCTGGACCGCTGCAGGTGGGACACAACGTCATCACCATCACCGCCCGTCACTTCGGCACGGCCACGTCATGGTGGATGCCGGTGCCGGCCAGTTACACCCTGGGGGCAGGCTCGGTGCTGTTTGAGGCGCTTGTGGGTGATGAGTGGGTGGTGAGCGACCGGTCATGGCGGGCGAGTGCTGGTGATGCGTGGACTCCGGTGCCGGTCCCAGGTGATGTCGCCTGCCTGCCACTGGAGTCCTTCGATGCCCGTCGACATCCCCGTCACTGGCAATTGCCGGGGTTCGACGACTCCCAGTGGTCTGCTGCGGTTGAGATATCGCCCATGCACACCGGTGCCCATGGCGACCCCCATCCTCCGAGTGAGCCGTTCGGGATGTTGCGGCCGCCGGTTCGCGCGGCATTCCCTGGCGGAAGGCGGAACCCGGCGACCCTGACTGCGTCGGTTCTTGTTGGCGGGGGTGAGCCCAGCGAGGATCCGGTGCGCCAGGTGGTCGACGATGAGAAGGAACTCGATCAGGGGCACCCGGTGTCCATTGGCGATGGCTCGTCACGCAGCGGCGTGGTGGTGCATTCGTTCGACCTCGGTTGTATCGCTGCTGGCACCCTCGAGCTTGGAGTCAGTGGTGCGGTGGCCGGGACGGTGGTCGATATTGCCGGAGCCGAGCACCTCGACGCCGACGGTCGTCTGGTGATGCTGGGCCAGCACGCCGGATTGCGGTACGTGTGCGCTGGGGATGGTGACGAACACTTTGCATCGTTGGACATCATCGGCGCCCGGTTCCTGCATGCCTCGGTTCGGGTGCCGGTCGCAGCCACCCAACCCACCATCACCGTGGCCATCAGTGACCAGCATCGACCCCGGCCGGCCGGGCCGTCGTTTGAGTGTTCGGACCCCGATCTCAATCGCATCCATGCCATTGGGCTTCGCACCGTGGATCTGTGTGCACTCGACGCTTATGTGGACTGCCCAACGCGCGAGCAGCGCGCATGGACCGGTGATTCGGTGGTGCACCAGATGGTGGACCTGGTGGCCAACCCGGACTGGTCGATGGCCCGGTGGCACCCCAGCTGGCCTCGGTGTCGCGTGGAGACGGCATGTTGCCCATGGCGGCGGCCAGTGACTTCACCGATGACGACCGCACCATCGTGCCGGACTGGTCGTTGCACTGGGTGCGGTCGGTGCACAACCTCTACCGGTATACCGGCGACCGGGAACTCATTGCCGAGATGTTGCCGGTGGCCGAGCGCACCCTGCGCTGGTTCGAGTCGTACCTGGCCGACGACGGCCTGCTCCACGACGTATCGGGTTGGCTGCTGCTGGATTGGGCCAGTGTGTACTCGCAGGGTTGCTCGTCGATCCTCAATGCGTTGTGGGCCCGTGCGCTTGAGGATTTTGCTGACATGGCCACCTGGTTGGGCAATGCGGGAATGGCGGCGTGGGCCACCCAGCGCCGCCAGGCCGTGAGCGATGCCTTTGATGTGTTCTGGGACGAGCGACGAGGGGTGTACGTCGACCATGTGGTTGACGGGATTGCCCAGCCGGTTGCCGCTCAGCATGGTGGGGCAGCAGCGCTGGCCGCCGGGATCGTGCCGCCCGAACGGGTGAGCCGGGTGGTTGAGCGACTCACCGACCGATCCCGTCTCATCCGTCACTCCTGGGTGATGGACCCGGTGACGGTCACCGGTGGATCCACCGGATTCGTGCACCTGGTCACCGGGTATCCCGAACCCGACTGGGACGTCGACGAGCAAATGGTGGCGGCCGAGCCGTTCTTTCGTTACGTGGTGCATGACGGGCTGGCCCGAGCCGGGCGTGCCGACCTGGTGGCCGATCTGTGTCGGGACTGGCAGGTCTTCGTGGATCGTGGTGAGACCAGTTGGCCCGAGTGCTGGACCGGCGGCACGCGCTGCCACGGCTGGTCGTCAACTCCCACCCGGGACCTGATTGTCCATGTCCTTGGCATCACACCTGCCGAGCCTGGGTATGGGTCAGTCCGGGTGGAACCGGCGCTGGGCGGGCTCGAGTGGGCCCGTGCCACCGTGCCCACTCCCCATGGATTGCTGACCGTTGAGGCCCACGCCGACGGCCGTGTGGAGATTGACAGTCCAGTGCCGGTGATCGGCGCAGCGCTGCGGGGGTGACGCCGGTCATGGGACCATCGACCCTTTGCGGCGCTGGAAACGCAGCGCGCACACCCGTAGGCACCGCCTGCCGGTAGGGTCACGAGCGTGTTGACACTGGTGCGCAAGGTGCGTGGGCTCCCCGGGCTGCTGGGCGTTGCCGTCCCGGCTGCGGTGGCGGCCCATTGCCTGGGGTACGAGGTTGCATCGGGTCTTGAAGGTGTCGCCGGGCCGTTGGCCGGTGGTCCTGCCCACAGTGGGCACGCAGCCCATGCTGGCGAGGTCGCCAGTGTCCATGCCTCGCACCTCCCACTGATTCCGCTCACCTCGGGTGCCCTTTTGGTCGCAGCGGTGGCGTTGTTGTCGGGCGTTGTGACGATCCGGCGGGTTGCTGATATCCCCCGGGTGGGGTTGTGGCCTTTGCTGTTGGCCCAACTGGTGGTCATGGGCCTGATCGAGTTCGCCGGGTGGGCAACTGACGCCAGCCCTGCGGCCGGACCGGTCGTGCTGGCGTTGATGGTTCAGGTGCCCGTCGCCGTGGTCGTGTTCCACCTGTGTCGCCAAGTGCGCCGGATGGTGGTCCATCTGGTTCGCACCGGTGCCGCCCGGAGGCTGGCAACGTCGCCGCCGGCAGTGTGTGTTGCTCCCGATGACGTGCGACCTGACCCGCTGGGGTGGGCGCTGGCACGCCCCGGCCGTGGTCCGCCGGGCATGGCGTTGGTTTGAATTCACGCCAGAGCCGTGGGGCTGGGGTCGCCGCTTTGCGTTGCCTCGGTCCCGGGAACATCTGACAGGTGCGTTGTGGTCCCCGCCGCGTGCACAGACGTGCGTGTGTGGACGCTTCGTGCCGAACCCCATCACTCATTTTCCCGCCGGCCACCGTGTCGGCATAGATCAGAAATGGAAGGACAGACAATGAACAATGCAACCGACATTCATCATCGTTTCGGGGGCCGTCGTCGTTCGCTGGCTACACGACTTGGCGCGGTGGCGCTGGTTGGTGGCCTCGTGCTCGGCGTATCGGCGTGTGGCAACGACTCGGGTTCGTCCGAGTCCACCGGCACCACTGCCGGATCAGACGCCACCACCTCGGTGGCAGAGACCGTCACCGCAGCAGACGGCTGGGCCCGTAACTCGCCGATGGGTCAGACCGTGGGAGCGGGGTACATGACGCTCACCGGTGGTGCCACCGACGAGTCGCTGGTGGCGGCGACCGTACCGGCTGACATCTCTGCGTCGGTGGAACTGCACGAGGTCGTCATGTCCGATGGCGACGATGCCGGCATGGATGACATGTCGGGTGACAGCGACATGGGCGACATGGATGACATGTCGGGTGACAGCGACATGGGCGACATGGATGACATGTCGGGTGACAGCGACATGGGCGACATGTCCGGAGACGGGAACACCGGCGGCATGATGCGCATGCAGGAAGTGCCCTCGATCGCTGTTGCGGCCGGTGCCACGGTGATGCTCGAGCCGGGTGGTTTCCATCTCATGCTCATCGGTCTGGCAGCGCCATTCACGGCTGGTCAGAACTTTGATGTCACGCTGGAGTTCGCTAGCGGCGAGAAGCTGGTCGTTCCCCTCGAGGTGCGTGGGAGCTGACTTCTCGCTGGGGTGTACCCATCGGGTCTGGCACACCGAGCCGGACTCCGGCGGGTACACCCCAGGCGGTGAGCCGGTGTGCCGGTGGGCGGGTTAAGTACAGCTGTGGTGTTGGTTATGTACGAGTTGTGGTGAGGGTTAGCAGAAGGTAAAGTCGCTGAAAGTTCAATAGCGGCATTTATTTGGCACTTCCTGCTTTTTCCCCCTGAGGCCACTCCATGACCACCACATCATCGTCTCAACGACTCCATCACCTCGCTGCCGCAAGGTTTATTGGTGAGCCTGTCAATGGTCTCGCTGGTGTCACTGGTGTCGCTGCTGTCACTGGTGTCGCTGTGGACATGCCCCGGCGCAGGGCAGCGGCGACCCGGGTGTGGTCATGCTGAGGGATGCGCCGCCGACTGGACGTCGGTCGTGGAGGATCATCGGTGGCCTGTGGGCGGTGAGCGTTCTGCTCACTGTGGGTGTACTGGCAGGGGCGCGGGCCGAGAGTCCGGATGGTCCCGAGGATCACGGTCACGGGGCCATCGTGGTGTCTCGTCAGGTGCTCGATCTCGACAATGGCGGGGGCACCGTCGAACTCCTGGTTTCAGCGCCTCGGTCTGATGACGGTGCGGTCAAGTCAGGCACGCCGGTCACGCTGGCCTTTGCCCTCGATGGTGAGCCGGCAACAGACCTCCCCGACCTTGCTGCCACCGTCAGGCCGGTGGCGACCCCCGACGCCGGTGTCGAGGTCGATCTCAACCGGGCAGGCACCGCCGTGGTCAACAGCACCACCGGCGAGTTGCTCCTCATGCCCGGTGAGGGCAACGGTCACGAGGATCATTCGGGCGGATCCCTGGCTCGCCTCGCTGGGGGTGCTGCCGAGTGGGCGGCCTCACTCACTGCAGGTGGTGCCGTGGCATCGGGTACCGACGGTCGCTGGATGGTGGTCAGTCGTCCCGACAGCACCGACCTCGAGGTGGTCGATCTCCTGCGGCGCTCAACTGGTGAAGTGCGGTCGCCGATCGCCCCGACGGTGGTGCGCGTCGAAGACGGCTCCGACCGCGCCTGGGTGGTTGGTGCCGGCGGTCTGGCGGTGGTTGACCTGCTGACGGGTTCGGTGAGCGCCACAGGCGCCACCGGGTCGCCGGCCGACGTCGCCTTCGCTCCGTCGCTGGGTCTGGTGCTGGTCACCGACACGACGTCATCCGTGGCCCAGCTGCTCGACCTCAACTCGCTCAAGCTGGTGGCGTCGGTTGATCTCGGTGTGGTCGCCGGGCCCGTGGTGTTCGCCACCGACCCGGGTGTGTTCGTAACTGTCGGCGCCGACGGCCGTCTGGTGGTGGTCTCGCCGGCCTCCGACTCGTCGACAGACCCGGCAGCGTCGGTGCAAACCCTCGACGGCGTGGCCACAACCGGTGACGTCGGGCTGGCGGCCGCCAGTGGCTACCCCCGTCTGGCCGTGGTGGATCGCGCCCAGGGCAAGCTGAACGTGGTGGATCTGGCTGAGTTGGCTGTGGTCGGGTCCCAGCAGGTCACCTCCTCACCAACCGACGTGGTGATGCTCAACGAGTTCGCCGTTGTCGCTGATGCTGAAGAGCTGGTCCTCACCTGGGTCGACCTGGCCGAGGGCAACCGGTCGGGTGAGATGTCAATCGCTGGAGGGGTGGCCGGAAAGCTCTCGGTCGACCCGGTGGGCGAGGAAGTTCTCATCCCGATCGCCGCCGACCAGCGTCTGCAGCGGGTGCACATGATGATGGGCCGGCCCATGATCATGCAGTCCGATGCAACCGGGACGGCGGGTGACGTGGCCGTGGCTTCGTCGAGCCGGTTGGTGGAGCTGAATCCCACCACATGGCAGCTCCGCACCGTGATGTCAGAGGACGGAACCTACGAACTGACCCTGCGCATCGGCGACGGATCGGTCACCTTCCCCGTCGCGGTTGATGGTGACGGACCGTCGGCGGTTGTGACCGGCCCAGCCCAGGAACTGGCCGTCAGCAGCGGCGAGGCGGTCACGGTGGACTTCGCTGTGTCGGGCGCTGAGCCTGAAACCGTGCAGGTCCTTGCCTACGGAATGCTCGAGACCGGACCGTTTCAGGCCTACCTCGACGCCAGCAAGGTCGGTGACCGCTACGTCACCACCTTCGACCCACCACAGGCCGGGGAGTACGAGGTGTACGCCCTCCCAGGGCAGGACTTCTTCGCCCGGTCGACGTTGGTGGCCAGGGTTGAGGCGAACTGATGTCGCTTCCGTGTGCTGCTCAACGCCCGGACGGGTCTGTGCGTCGTCGCTCCATGAACCGGGGTGACAACGGTGGTGTTGTTGATTTTATGCCAGATGTGTTTATAGTTAATTGTTCGCCAGTTGTAGGCAATCTTTTGGTCACGACAATATTCAAGGTCACGACGGGATGATGAACATGCTCGCTTCTTCCAATCTCTCCAGCCAGGGTCAAGAAATGTCGGGGGATCAGTCCCGACGGTGGGTGACGCCAACGGTCATCGCCGCTGTGGCTGCGGTCGCCGCCACCTGGGCGGCTGGACTGTGGCTTCGGCTGGCCGATGCCCTGATCCTCGACCCCAACGGCACCGGCACCAGCGGTATCGGCAACGTGTCGACGATGGTCGGCGGCATCGGGCTGACGGTGCTGGTGGCCGTGGTTGTCGCTGGAGTGGTCGGTGGCGCCTTGTGGACACGCCGCAGTGCTGGCACGACGTCGGTGGTTGTCGTGGCCGCCGGATCGTCGTCGCTGGCCATTGCCATGGCTGCCGGGTTCCCGATCGGTCAGGCGCTTGCCCGAGCGCTGGTGGCACTTCCCGTTGCCCTGCCCGTGGCCGCCGCAGCGGTGAGCATGGCCCGAGGGTTGTCCACCGTGGAGCTCGCCGTGAGCCCCCGTCACCGCATCGCCCCGGCCCTGTCTGGCCGTCGCCCTGTTGGGCGCCACCGTGGTCGTGGTCCCCACCGCAGTGAGCTCTCCTGCGGCCGCCGCCAACGGGGTGTGCCCCGCTGGCGCCCGTGAGGTCCAATACGACCTGGCCGCATTCCAGACCGTCATCCCGCTCAACGGCTGGGGGGACCGGATAATGAACGGGCTGGTGTACGCACTGGAGGACGACAAGGACGCCATCGTCGCCAACCCCAACATCATCCAGCCCATCGTGATCCGGGCCAACGTGGGTGACTGCATCATCGTCAGCCTGCGCAACGACATTTCCGACCGGCGGGTGGGTATCCACCCCGACGGCGTGGTCCAGTTCGATCCCAAGGTGTCCGACGGCGCCATGGTGGGCAACAACCCCGACACCACGGTTGGCTTCGGCGAGGAGCGTGAGTACGTCTGGTACGCCGACCGTGAGGGCGAAGCCCCGGTTCTCGATATCGCCAACCTCGATACGGCGGCCCCCGGGCATGCCACCGTGCAAAAGGGTCTCTACGGCGCCGTGATCGTGCATCCCGCCGGGTCCACCTGGCACAACCAGATCACCGGAGCCAACCTGCTGGATGGCGATGAGGCCGTGGAGTCGCAGCTGTTTGCTGACATCCGCATCCCCGAGGTTCCCGACTACCGCTCGTTCGCCATGGTGATGATGGACCAGAACGAAGACATCGTTGATCGTGACGGCCTCCCCCCCACCAACCCCAAGACCGGATTTGGGGAGGATCTCTTCGGCATCAACTACCGATCTGAGCCATTGAGTAACCGGATGCGGGCGGTGAAGGAGTTCAGGGCCGGTCAGGCCGTCACCCTGCCTAACGGGCTCACCTACGACCCCAACGCCGGTGACAAGTTCTGTGACGGCTGGGTGCCCGAGTTCAACGACGGTGCGGGCGGCTACACCTCGAGTGACGGTCTCGCCATGTGCATCGGCGAGGAGGCTCATCTGCAGGCGTGGCCGTTCGGTGACGCAGGCAAGCTCACCCGCACCCTCGACGACGGCACCGTGGTGACCGACAGCGACAACCTGATCCCCAAGGCCTACGTGGGCGACCCGGTGCGATTCAGCATCGTGCACCCCGGTGCGGTGGAAACCCACCCCTGGCATCAGCACACCCATCGCTGGTTTGCCGATCCCAACAACCCCAACTCGCCGCGCAACGACGTGCAGTCGCTCGGGCCAGGTGAAGGCTTCGCGCTGGTGTTCGAAGGCGGTGCCGGCGGTCTGCAGGGCACCATCGGTGACTCGATCTTCCACTGCCATCTCTACGCCCATTTTGCTGCCGGCTTCTGGGGCCATTTCCGGGTGTTCGACCGGATGCGTGACGGCACGGTGCTCACCGATGCTGACGGCGGCACCATGTTGTTCAACGGCGTGCCGTCCAACCAGTACCCCGACGGCACCCCCATCCAGACCCTCCAGCCCCTGGTCGACCGTGACACCCCGCTGCAGATTGATGCCGAGCATCCCGGCTTCCCGCTGTTCCTCAAGGGTGATGTTGGCCAGCGCACCTACCGTGCTCCCTACGCCGTGGTGGCCGACACCTTCAAGGATGGCGTTGGCACCGACGGCCTGCCGCTGCGTCGCCCCGGCGACACCGTGCGTGAGCCCACCGTTCTGGAAGCCGCCAACCTCCCCGCCCTGGACCGGAACAAGCCCGGTGCCGCCTTCATCGACCCGTGTCCTGAGGGCACTCCGATGCGGAGGTACAACCCGCAAGCCATTGATGTGCCCATTGTGTACAACGACAACGGATGGTTCGATCCACAGGGTCGCATCTACGTCGAGGGCGACGCCGGTCGGGAAGCCGTGCTGAACAACCTCGCACCCACCGAGCCGTACACAACCAGATCGCGCATTGGTGAGTGTGTGGAGATGTTGCTCACCAACAATCTGCACCTCGACGAAGAAAACCCCGACTTGCCCATCGACGTGTTGAGCAAGTTCGACGGCGTCTACCAGAACCCCCACTTCACGTCCGAGGTCAGCACCCACGTCCACCTGGTGGAGTTCGATCAGCTGGGGAGCGACGGGACGTCGGTGGGTTGGAACTACGTCCAGGCCGCCATGCCGGGGCAGACCTACGGCTACCGCTGGTTTGTGGACACGGCCCTGCGCACGGTGTTCTTCCATGACCATCAGTACGCCAACGAGCACCAGCAAAAGGGCCTGTTTGCCGCCATGAACGTGCAGCCGGCTGATGCAACGTGGCATGACCCGGCGACTGGCGACGACGTGACCGAGACCGGCTACGTCCGCCCGGTGGCCGATATCCGCAGTGCTTCGGGCGCAGACTTCCGGGAGTTCACCCTGTTCGTGCAGGACCGCGCCCCGCAGTTCAAAAACGGGGTTGTGAATTACGAGAACGCCATTGCCCCGCCGTTCGCACCTGACGACTATCAGCCCGACCAGGGTGGCAGCGCCTACAACTACCGCAACGCGCCCTACCAGATTCGTTCCAAGCCAGGTGTCGACGGCCCCGAGGGTGATCCGGCGTACGTGTATTCATCGGTGGTGCACGGCGATCCCGACACCCCGGTGTTCCGCGCCTATGAGGGCGACCCCGTCATCATCAGAACCGTCACCGGTTCGCATGAAGAGGCCCACACGTTCAATCTGAACGGGCATCGCTGGTTGAGCGAGCCCGACAACCCCAAGTCGATGCTCTCCGCCTCGGCCGGCATGATGCTGGCGGAATGGTTCAACTTCGAGATTCGCGGTAACCGGGTCGTTCGGGTCGCCAATGACGACGAGACGGTGAATTCCGAAATCACCAACGGTGCCGACAACGGCACGCCGATCATCCTGGGCGACGGGGCCGGTTCGCCGGGCGACTACCTCTATGGTTCCCCGGCCATTGACGACCAGTGGCTGGGTCTGTGGGGCATCATGCGTGTTCCCAGCAGCCAGGTCGACGACCTGAAGCCGTTGCCTGACCGCCAGGCGCCGGCAACAGCGGCGTCACCGTGGCCGGCGATCCAGCCCGGCTCTGACTACTCGAGCGCGGTTCGACCCGAGCAGACCCCGTGTCCGGCAGGTACCCCGATTCGTCGCTACAGCGTGTCGTCGGTGGCTCGTGACATCGTCTACAACCCGACCACGGGTGAACACGATCCTTACGGCCTGAAGTACGTCCTTGATGGTGTTCCCGAGCAGGACGGTCCGTTGTTCCTGCGGGCCAACGCCGGTGAGTGCGTGATCGTGGACTTCACCAATCGCAGTGGGGACTGGCAGGGCGAGCACGACGGTGATGTGCCCATGGTCGCTGAGGCCGACTTCCCGTGGGGTCTTCGTACCGGTATCAACGCCTCGTTGGTTGAGTCCGTGGTGGCGTCAGGCGATGGTGCTGCCGTGGGGTACAACTTCGACTCCACCGTGGCCCCGGGCGAGTCCATCCGCTATCGCTGGTACGCCGCGCCCGAACTCACCGGTCTTAACGCCAACCTCATGGACTTCGGTGACCGCAAGGGTCACGTGCATCATGGCCTGTTTGGTGGCCTGCTCATCGAGCCCGCCGGCTCGGTGTGGACCGACCCCGAGACTGGTGAGCCGGTGATCACCGGTGACCGCGCTGACATCACCTGGACCGACGCCCAGGGTGTCACCCAGCGACAGCGTGAATTCGTGGTGGCTTATCAGGACGGTTTCCAGATGCGGACGGCGGCACCCGAGAACGCCATCCTTCCCCCGCCGTACGAGCTTGAGACCCCTTGGGATATGGGCAGCCGGGCCATCAACTATCGCACCGAACGCTTGCGGCCTCGGGCACTGGCCACTCAGGGTCAGCCCACTGGCGTTGACGAGCCGTGGTACGCCATGAGTAGCGCGCGCCATGGCGATCCGGCCACACCGGTGTTCGAGGCCCACGTGGGTGATCCGGTCCAGGTGAGGGTGCTGCAAAGCAGCGACCGGGTTCGCGTGCACCAGTTCATTCTCTCGGGCCACGGCTGGAACTACCAGCCCTTCGACCCAACATCCACAGTGCGCAGCGCCATTGGTATGCTGATGCCAGGCCGCTCGTTCTCGCAGTGGTTGCTCGGTGGAGCCGGTGGCACCAGCGGCATGACCGGTGACTTCCTGTACCGCGATGGCAACCTCCGCAACCAGGTGGATGCCGGCCTGTGGGGGATCCTGCGGGTGTTGCCACAGGGCGACGCCGCAGTCCGTCCGTTGTCGGACCCGGTGGTGGTTCCCGTGGAAGAGGAGCTCCCGATTGAGGAGCCGCCGATCGACGAGGAGCTCAACGAAGAACCGCCTGTTGACGAGGGACCGGACGAAGAACCGCCCGCAGATGTTGACGATCCGGTTGTGGAGCCCGTCGGGGATGCCGAGCTGGAGTTCAGCAAGGAGCTTGGCGAGGGTTCGTCGACTCCGGAGGTGGGCGACACCGTCACTTACGAGTTCCAGGCCCGCAACCGCGGCGACGTCACCCTGTCGGGAGTGTCCATTGCGGACAACCTGGCTGGACTGTCGGCACTGGAGTGTGACCGCGCGCTGCCTGCGATTCTCCCGCCGGGAGAGCGCGTCGATTGCGAGGCTGACTACGTGGTGACCCAGGCCGACGTGGACGCTGGCTCGATCATGAACGTTGCTGTCGCCGCTGCGCAGACCCCGGGTGGCGAGGTGCTCGAAGAGATAGCGGGCGCCACCGTCACCTTCTCGCCTGATCCGAGGTTGAACCTGGACAAGGTGTTTACGGGTTTGAGTGATACGAACTCGAATGGTCGTGCTGATGCTGGTGAGACGTTGGTGTGGATGGTCACAGCGACCAACTCGGGCAACGTGACACTGACCGATGTGACGTTGACTGATGATCTGACTGGTGGGACCAACTCGTGTGAGTCGATTGCTCCTGGTCGTCGGTGTTTGTTGGAGACGAGTCTGACGTTGACCCAGGAAGTCATTGATGCTGGGACGGTGACGAACACTGCTGATGTGGTGGGGTCACCGCCAGCTGGTGATGACGTGACGGCTGAGGACACGGACACCCAGTCGATTGAGGCCAAGCCCTCGGTGACGCTGGACAAGGTGTTCACCGGTCATGACGATGAGAACTCGAATGGTCGGGTGGATGCTGGTGAGACGTACTCGTGGACGGTCACCGCGACCAACACGGGCAACGTGACACTGAGCGATGTGTCGGTCTCTGATGATGTGACTGGTGACGATGAGGACTGCGGGAAGTTGGCACCTGGCGCCACCTGCGAGTTGTCGACCGATTACAGCGTGACGCAGGCTGATGTTGATGCCGGGACGGTGTCGAACACTGCTGATGTGGATGCTGAGTCACCGGCTGGTGATGACGTGACGGCCGAAGACAGTGACACCCAGTCGATTGAGGCCAAGCCTTCGGTGACGCTGGACAAGGTGTTCACCGGTCATGACGATGCCAATGACAATGACCGGGTGGATGCTGGTGAGACGTACTCGTGGACGGTCACCGCGACCAACACCGGGAACACCACTCTGACTGATGTCGAGATTGATGATCCGCTGACTGGTGACGACAACGAGTGCTCGTCGGTTGTTCCTGGTGGTACGTGTGAGTTGTCGACCGAGTACAGCGTGACGCAGGCAGACGTTGATGCCGGGACGGTGACGAACACTGCTGATGTGGATGCTGAGTCACCGGCTGGCGATGACGTGAAGGCTTCTGACAGTGACACCCAGTCGATTGAGGCCAAGCCTTCGGTGACGCTGGACAAGGTGTTCACCGGTCATGACGATGCCAATGACAACGACCGGGTGGATGCTGGTGAGCGGTACTCGTGGACGGTCACGGCGACCAACACGGGCAACGTGACACTGACCGACCTGACGGTCACTGATGATCTGACTGGTGACGACAAGGAATGTTCGTCGGTGAAGCCCGACGGGACCTGTGTGCTCACTGCCCGGTACCGGGTCAGCCAGGCAGACATTGATGCTGGGACGGTGACGAACACTGCTGATGTGGATGCTGAGTCGCCGGCTGGCTCGGACGTGACGGCTGAAGACAGTGACACCCAGTCCATTGAGCGTGACGCTGATGTGAAGTTGGCGAAGACGCTTGACAGCTTTGTGGATGCTGACGCTTCGGGTGATCGTTCGCTGGGTGACACGCTGGTGTACCGGTTCCGTGCCACCAATAGCGGCAACGTGACGTTGTCGGGTGTGACCATTACTGATGGTCTCGCTGGGTTGACACCACTGTCGTGTGAGCCGGTGTCTCCGGCAACGGTGGCTCCTGGTAGCAACCAGACCTGTTTCGCCATGTACGTGGTGACCCAGGCCGACGTTGACGCTGGCGCCACGCTGAATGTCGCCTCGGTTGCTGCAGTGGGAGCCGATGGCACCCAGCTCGAGCGCACCAAGGGAGCGACCGTTGACTACGACCGTCGCCCTGCCATCGAGGTGGACAAGGTGTTCACGGGTTTGAGTGATACGAACTCGAATGGTCGTGCTGATGCTGGTGAGACGTTGGTGTGGATGGTCACAGCGACCAACACGGGCAACGTGACGCTGACCGATGTGACGTTGACTGATGATCTGACGGGTGGGACCAACTCGTGTGAGTCGATCGCTCCTGGTCGTCGGTGTTTGTTGGAGACGAGTCTGACGTTGACTCAGGAAGTCATTGATGCTGGGACGGTGACGAACACTGCTGATGTGGTGGGTTCGCCCCGGCTGGTCGATGACGTGACGGCTGAGGACACTGACACCCAGTCGATTGAGGCCAAGCCCTCGGTGACGCTGGACAAGGTGTTCACCGGTCATGACGATGCCAATGACAATGACCGGGTGGATGCTGGTGAGACGTACTCGTGGACGGTCACCGCGACCAACACGGGCAACGTGACACTGAGCGACGTGACGGTCACTGATGATCTGACTGGTGACGACAACGAGTGCTCGTCGGTTGTTCCTGGTGGCACGTGTGAGTTGTCGACCGAGTTACAGCGTGACGCAGGCTGATGTTGATGCCGGGACGGTGTCGAACACTGCTGATGTGGATGCTGAGTCACCGGCTGGCGATGACGTGAAGGCCGAAGACAGTGACACCCAGTCGATTGAGGCCAAGCCTTCGGTGACGCTGGACAAGGTGTTCACCGGTCATGACGATGCCAATGACAACGACCGGGTGGATGCTGGTGAGACGTACTCGTGGACGGTCACGGCGACCAACACGGGCAACGTGACACTGACCGACCTGACGGTCACTGATGATCTGACCGGTGACGACAAGGAATGTTCGTCGGTGAAGCCCGACGGGACCTGTGTGCTCACTGCCCGGTACCGGGTCAGCCAGGCTGATGTTGATGCCGGGACGGTGACGAACACTGCTGATGTGGATGCTGAGTCGCCGGCTGGTGATGACGTGACGGCTGAAGACAGTGACACCCAGTCCATTGAGCGTGACGCTGATGTGAAGTTGGCGAAGACGCTTGACAGTTTTGTGGATGCTGACGCTTCGGGTGATCGTTCGCTGGGTGACACGCTGGTGTACCGGTTCCGTGCCACCAATAGCGGCAACGTGACGTTGTCGGGTGTGACCATTACTGATGGTCTCGCTGGGTTGACACCACTGTCGTGTGAGCCGGTGTCCCCGGCCACGGTGGCTCCTGGTAGCAACCAGACCTGTTTCGCCATGTACGTGGTGACCCAGGCCGACGTTGACGCTGGCGCCACGCTGAATGTCGCCTCGGTTGCTGCAGTGGGAGCCGATGGCACCCAGCTCGAGCGCACCAAGGGAGCGACCGTCGACTACGAACGCCTTCCCGACATCATCCTGGACAAGGTGTTCACGGGTTTGAGTGATACGAACTCGAATGGTCGTGCTGATGCTGGTGAGACGTTGGTGTGGATGGTCACAGCGACCAACACGGGCAACGTGACACTGACCGATGTGACGTTGACTGATGATCTGACGGGTGGGACCAACTCGTGTGAGTCGATTGCTCCTGGTCGTCGGTGTTTGTTGGAGACGAGTCTGACGTTGACTCAGGAAGTCATTGATGCTGGGACGGTGACGAACACTGCTGATGTGGTGGGTTCGCCCCCGGCTGGTGATGACGTGACGGCCGAGGACACTGACACCCAGTCGATTGAGGCCGAGCCGTCGGTTGCCATCGACAAGGTGTTCACGGGTTTGAGTGATACGAACTCGAATGGTCGTGCTGATGCTGGTGAGACGTTGGTGTGGATGGTCACAGCGACCAACACGGGCAACGTGACGCTGACCGATGTGACGTTGACTGATGATCTGACGGGTGGGACCAACTCGTGTGAGTCGATTGCTCCTGGTCGTCGGTGTTTGTTGGAGACGAGTCTGACGTTGACTCAGGAAGTCATTGATGCTGGGACGGTGACGAACACTGCTGATGTGGTGGGTTCGCCCCCGGCTGGTGATGACGTGACGGCCGAGGACACTGACACCCAGTCGATTGAGGCCAAGCCGTCGGTGACGCTGGACAAGGTGTTCACCGGTCATGACGATGCCAATGACAACGACCGGGTGGATGCTGGTGAGACGTACTCATGGACGGTCACCGCGACCAACACGGGCAACGTGACACTGAGCGACGTGACGGTCACTGATGATCTCACTGGTGACGACAACGAGTGCTCGTCGGTTGTTCCTGGTGGCACGTGTGAGTTGTCGACCGATTACAGCGTGACGCAGGCTGATGTTGATGCCGGGACGGTGTCGAACACTGCTGATGTGGTGGGTTCACCGCCAGCTGGTGATGACGTGACGGCCGAAGACAGTGACACCCAGTCGATTGAGGCCAAGCCGTCGGTTGCGGTGGACAAGGTGTTCACAGGTCATGACGATGAGAACTCGAATGGTCGGGTGGATGCTGGTGAGACGTATTCGTGGACGGTCACGGCGACCAACACGGGCAACACGACCATCACTGGTCTGACCGTCACCGACGATCTCACCGGGCAGAACGTGACCTGTGAGGTCGTGGCTCCCGATGCGACGTGTGTGCTGGAAGCGACGTACGTCCTGGTGCAGGCCGACGTCGATGCCGGCAGCGTGGCCAACACGGCCACGGTGTCGGGTCAGACCCCGACCGGGGAGATCAGTGGATCCGACACCGACCTGGTGCCAATCGCCGCCGATCCGTCGGTGGCCGTGGCCAAGTCGGTCACCACCGAGGCTTCGTGTGACGGGTCCGGGGACTTCATCGCCCTGCCTGAAGGCGGCGGCGACGTGGTGTGGTGCTTCACCATCACCAACCCGGGCAACGTGACCCTGACCGGTGTGGCCATCGACGACGACCTGCTCGACATGTCGCCTTCAGGTGCCCAGCCCGCAGGTTTGCCCGCCACGCTGGCACCTGGTGAGACGGTTGTGGTCTCTGCCGGATCTTTCGTTCGGAACACCACCGTCAACACGGTGACCGCCATCGCTGGGGCACCGGCGGTCGAGTCCGAGCCGGCAACGGCAGTTGCTGACGTGGATCCCGACACCTTCGGGGTTTCGGGCTTCGCCTTCTTCGACCGCAACCGTGACGGCGTGCAGGATGAGGGTGAACCGCTGCTGCCTGGCGTTGAGGTGGTCCTGGAACCGTCCGATGAGGGCGAATCGTCCGATGAGGTCGAACCGGCCGAATTGGCTTTTGCTTCGGTGACTGCCGGACCGGCGTTCGAGCCCGGTGATCGCAGGTCGCCGCGTGCGGTGACCACCACCGGTCCCGATGGCCGCTACACGTTCGGCGCCGTGGCCGTGGGCAACTACGTCGTTCGGTCGTCCATGTCACTGCCCGGGATTGTGCAAACCAGCGACAGCGACGGCGACCTCGACTGGTCAGTCCAGTTGTCGGTGGTGGATCGTCCGGTGATCGCCTACTTCGCCGCCATCGGCCAGGGCACCCTGCAAGGCAAGGTCTACCGCCAGGTCGACGGGTTGCCCATCGCAAACGCCAAGCTGGCGTGTGTGTGGGACGGACCCGACGGCAAGGCTGGTACCGCCGATGACGTCACGTTCGAATCGGTGGCCAACGCCGAGGGCAACTACCTCATCGACGGACTTCCCTTCGGTGGCTTCGCCTGCACCGCCGTTGATCCGGTGACCGGGAAGGTGCAGCCCTTCTCGGCCACCATCAACAGTGAGGTGCCGGTGGTCGCCGATGTCGTGTACCCGAGCGTGGTGTTTGCCCAGACTCCGTCCACGCCGAAGACGCCGGCGATTAGTCGTCCGTCGGCTCCGAGGCTCCCCTCCACTGGTGCCAGCGTGCTGGTCCTGCTGGTGGTGGCAGTGTCGATGCTCGTCGGTGGATCAGCGCTGGCTACCACGTCCCGCCGGCGGCGCAAGTGACGGCGGCGCCGTTGACGACGTTGGTTGTTGCCCGTCGGCCTCAAAACCGACGGGTATGGCGGGGCATGGCGACGGCGGTGGCTGCCGTGTCGTTGCTGGCCCTGTCAGCGTGCTCGTCGACTGACGAGGAGGTGTCGCCGTCAACCACTGCGGCTGAGGACTTCAACGTCGACGTGTCGGTGCTTCCCGGCACCGACACCAGCGCCGAGGGTGCCCGTGCTGACGTTACCGATGACGTCTGTGAAAACCGCGACGGCACCTGGGTGGCGTCGGGCACGGTGACCAATAGCGCCGACGGGCCGCGGACCTACCGCATCTACACCGGGTTCGTGGACTCGTCTGGCGATACGCGCGCTGTGGTGGAGGCCGGAGTGAGTGACCTGCAGTCCGGCGAATCCCGGCAGTGGGAGAGCGTCGCCCCTCTGGGTGGCCTCGACGATGTCCGGTGTGTGCTGCGGGTCGAGCGGGTTGCCCCGACGCCCTGAGGCGCACGTTCTGAGGTAGCGGCCGGGCTGAGGTAGCGGCCGGGCTGAGGTAGCGGCCGGGTGAGCTGGCGCGTTGGTCAGGCGCCGTCGGGGATGACGACGTGGTCGCCGACGTTCACCACGCCGGCGGTGACCACCTCGGCGTAGACCCCGAGATGGTTGGGGAAGACCGGGTTCAGTTCGTTCAGCGCAGCGTGCAGGTCCGGCTGACGAGCCAGTGCCGGGCCGCCTGTTGGGGGGGCTGGTTGGGCCCGCAACGGCATGGCACAACGAACGGTGGGCTGGGTGATGCGGAGTTCCGCTTCACCCACGGCGATGGTCCGGCCCGTCCAGCTGTCCTCAGCAAATGGCTCCACGTCGACGTCAAGAATCAGATTGGGGCGAAAGCGCCTCACGTCAAAGTCCAGGTCGGGCCGAAGGGCCGCACATCCCGCCAACGTGGCGCCGGTCACCAGGTGCAGCGGTGCGAGATCGACGAACGTGCCAGGCGGTACGGGGATGTCAAAGACCTCAGCGGTGTCGTCGGGCGGATCGAAGGTCATCTGGTACGACAGGCCATTGCTCATCGCAGATGCTTGCAGGATGACTGGCCGACCCAGCCACGCCGACAGCGCATCGTGGATCGCAGGGTCGTCGGTGGCCAGAATCGTGCCGTCGTCGAGGGTGACCACCGAGCCCTCGGAGTTGACGCTGGCCCCGAGCAACACGGGCTCCCGTTTGGCAGACAGCACCTTGCCCGACTCCTCGTCCACGATGCCCCAGCGTCGGTCGCCCGACACGCCTGATGCCGTCACAACGAGCCGGTCGGTCCGGACACCCTGGAGCGACTTGACCGGGTACATCCACGCTTGCCCCACCTCGCCCACCACCGGCTGAGTTGTGGGTCCGGATCGTGCATCGGTCATGGTCGGAGAGTACCCGGTGGTTGTGGCCCGACACCCCCGCAGCATGTCAAGGTCGGTGGGGGCGATTGGCGCCGCTGTCGTGGCGGCGATCGGTGCGGGTGCGTGGTGTCGCTGACCGCCTTCAGGGACGCCCGGCGTGGGGCACGGCAACTTCAGCCATCTCGATGCAGCCTTCAGCCGCAGCAGCCCGGGCGATGTGATCAGAGTCGGGGGCGGTCATGACGAACAGGTGCCGACCCTCGGGGCCGCCCAGCATGCAGGCAAAGGCGGTCTGTGAGGTGTCGACGGTGTCGAGAATCTCGCCGCCCTCGGCCACCCGCATGCACATCGGGGCGATGGCATTGGCGATCCACACGGCACCCTCGGCATCGAGGCAGATGCCGTCGGGGGCTCCCATGACCGCCGACAGGTCTGCCCATACCCTGCGGTCAGTGAGCGAACCATCAGCGTTGATGGTGAACGCCGTCAGACGAAGCGCCAGGGTCTCGGCCACGATGAGGGTTCCACCGTCGGGAGTGATGACCGAGCCGTTGGGGAACACGATGTCTGTTGCGGCGACGTCAACGTTGCCGTCGGGGTCGATGCGGCACAGCACGGTGGATGTGGGGCCGGGCTCGCCGAGCACGCCCTCGATACCGTGTTCGGCCAGGAAGCTGTCGAGGTCGAACCCGAAGTTGCCGACCCACGCCGTACCGTCGGCAGCCACCACCAGGTCGTTGACCCACCATCCGGCATGAGCCGACAGGTCGGCATGTTCGGACAGCGTGGTGCCATCCCACCGCAACACGCGGCGGTCGGTCATCGACGACACCAGCATCGATCCATCGGGCATCCAGCCAAGTCCCGATGGTTGACCGACGACCTCCACGATGCGTTCGTCAACGCCGTCGAGGGTGATGGCATGGACGGCGTGGTCGTAGAAGTCCGAGTACCACAGACGGTCGTCGTGCCATCGTGGGCCCTCGCCGAAGTGCAACCCGGTGCGCAGGATCGAGGTGGAGGTCATGCGGAGACGCTAGCGCTCAGGCCCTGCGGTCGCCTGTCGTCGGGGGCACGGTGACCACAGCATCGAGTCCGCCCCCGGGGGCCTCACCCAGATCGGCAAACCCCCCGTCCATATTGGCCAGCTTGCGCACGATGGGCAGCCCGAGCCCGGTACCGCCCAGAGGCCCTGAGGTATCCGAGTATCGCCAGAACCGGTCAAAGGCCCTGGATCGCTGATCGGGGGTGAGTCCCGGGCCCTCATCTTGCACATGGATGGCAACCATGGGCCCGGTGTCGGGGTTGTCGACCATGGTGGAATACAACCTGACCACGGACCCGGCAGGTGCCACGTCGATGGCGTTGGCCACGTAGTTGTCGATGATCTGGTCGAGACGGTCGGGGTCGACCCTGGCGGTGAGGCCAGCCTCGAGGGTTTCCAGGCGCACATCACGGGTGTCGGCCACCGGTCGCCAGTTGGCGGCCCGCTCGCGCAGGGCGGCGTCGACATCGACACCGTCGATCACACCGACTCCCGGTGACCGGTCAGCGCGTGCCAGAGCCAGCAGGCCGTCGACCAGCCGTGACAGACGGATCACCTCACGTTCTGCTGCCGCCAGGTCGCTGTCCATCACGTCGTCACGGGAGTGCATCTCCAGCATCTCCAGGCGCAGGCGCAGGGCGGTGAGCGGGGTGCGAAGCTGGTGGGAGGCATCGGCCACGAACTGCTCCTGGGCCACGACCAGTTCCTCGAGCCGACTGGCGGTGACGTTGAGGGCGCGAGCGAGCCGTTGCACCTCCGGTGGCCCTTCGTTGGCAGGCGCTCGGGCCGACAGCTCGCCTCGCCCGATGGCCATGGCGGTTTGTTGAAGTTGTTCCACCGGGCGTGTCACCCAGCGGGCCAGCAGGATACCGATCATGGTGACCGCAGCCATGACGGCTGCACCGATCAATGCCAGCAGGGCCCAGTACCGTTCCACCCGCTCGTCGAGGTCGCCCAAGGGGCAGCTGACCCGTACGACACCCTGGATGGTGCCTCCCGAAGTGATCGGCACGGCAGCGAACACGATGTCGGTACCCAGGGTGGCTGACGAGCGGGTGCCAGTGGCCACCCGGCGGTCCAGGGCAGCCTGAATCTCGGGTCGTGACTCAAACGACCGCAGGTTCGTGTTGGGCGGGCTGGAATCAGCCCGCACCACGGCGTCGCTGTCCACGAACACCACCCGACCCCCGGTTTCTTGCAGGTATTCCTCAGCGAGCACCTGCAGTCTCGGGTTGGCGCTTCCGTCGAGGGCGTCCTCGGCGAAGGTGGACAACACGAACGCATCACGCTCAAGCTGTGATTGCAGTGCCTCGGTCTCGCGTTGGCGGAACGACAGCGCCAGCGGCACCTCCAGCATCACCAGCACCACCAGGGTGAGGGTGAGGTACGAAATGAGAAGACGTCGTCTCACGGGGTTTCCCTCAGCCGAAAGCCCACCCCGCGAACCGTCTCGATGAGGTCGTGGTCACCAAGCTTGCGGCGGAGCCCGGCGATGTGGACATCGAGGGTCTTGGTCGGTCCGTACCAGTGGGCGTCCCAAACCTGATCGAGGATATCGGCCCGGCGATGGATGGCACCCGGGTCGCTGGCGAGAAGAGACAGCAGGTCGAACTCCTTGCGCGTGAGCACCACCTCGTTGCCATCGCGCATGACCCGGCGGGCACGGACGTCGAGCACCAGCCCTGACCCGAGGTCGATATCGGCGTCGGAGGCGCCCGTATCGGTGCCGGTTCTGCGCACGACGGCGCGAATGCGGGCCACGAGTTCACGAATCCCGAAAGGCTTCACCATGTAGTCGTCGGCCCCCAGTTCCAGTCCGAGCACCCGGTTGGTCTCGTCACCCCTGGCCGTCAGGATGATCACCGGAACTGCCGACTTCTCGCGGATTCTCTGGCAAACCTCGTACCCGTCGATGTCGGGCAATCCGAGGTCAAGCACCACGATCTCGGGCGGCGACGCATCAATCGCGTCGAGAGCCACCAGTCCGTGGGTCACATGCTCCACCGTGAAGCCGTCGCGACGCAGGCCGCGTGTCAACGGCTCGGCAATGGCCAGGTCATCTTCGACCAGGAGCAGACGCATAACGTAAGCGTGTCACGTTCACGACCGGCGCACTGAATTTTCTCAAGGATTTGTCCCGTTCCAGTGGCACATCCGGGGGTTGGCCGCTAGGGTCCGGTCGTGTTTTGGCGCCGGACTGTCCTGTGGTCGAGCTTGGTGCTGTTTTGCGTTGGCTCGGTGGGCGGGGTCGTGCTCTCCAAGAGCGCCCTCATGGCGCCCGAAACCATTGATCGCGGTATCGGTCTCCTGGCTGTGGTCGACGTTCGTGTGCCGGCCGCTGGCAACCCGGCGGTTGCCTTGGTACCGGCAACGTCACCTGACTCGGACGTTGTGGCGTCAACCGGTGATTCGCCCGATGCCGGCCCGTCATCGTCAGACGAGGACCAGTACCGGGAACTGTTCAGTCAGTACTTCAAGGCTACGGCCCTGTACAACCAGCAGTTGGCGTGGTTTTACGACGATCTCCTCAGGCTCGAAGCCCAGCGGGCGCTCGAACGCTCGTCGGGCAGCTTCGTCAACGATGGCGTCGACGTCGACCTCAACGACGATGACGATGACGACGACGACGACGACGACGATGATGATGACGACGACGATAGTGATGACGAGGACGTCGTCGAGGATGACGACGACGACTGAGTCGTTTGTGCCTGACGGCCAGTGTCAGGCATTCAGCGCTGACCCACAGTGAACCCGTACCTTGAAGGTTCGATGTCGTGGTGGCGCGACCACTAGCTTGATCGTCATGGCAAAGATCACCCTGTGGTTCGGTCTCGGGCTCATGGCCTTGGGAATCGTCGGTTACATCGGTTCCGGGGCGGAGAGCTTCACCGCCTTGATCCCGGCGGTGCTGGGCCTTGTTCTGGCGGTGCTGGGGGTAGTGGGGGCCCAGGAAAGCCGTCGCATGATGGCCATGCATATTGCCGTGCTGGTCGCAGTGATCGGCATTATTGGGTCGGTGGGTGGTCTGACCAGCCTGCCGGACCTGTTGTCGGGCAATGATCTTGAGCGCCCCTGGGCTGTAGGCGTGCAGTCAATCATGGCGATTGTGCTGGTGGTGTACGTGGTCCTCGGGGTGCGGTCGTTCATTGCGGCACGTCGTGCCCGGGTCGGCTGACCGTCCCGGCAGTCTGGGTGTCGCCATCGGCGAGCACGCATTGCTGCGGGTGGTGGTGGAACCATTGGCCGCTTGAGTGGCTACCCTGAAGGCAGGCACGTTTTTGCGGTGTTCATATCCCTGCCCATCATTGACTGAGTGGGGCTGGCTGGGAGTGCACCGCCGTGTTGCATTCCCCCCGAACCCCTGGATCCAGCCTGATGGCCCTTGTAGTGCGCGGCGTCACCGTCGCCATCGACCACCGCATGATCGTGCAAGACGTGTCACTGGATGTGCGCGCCGGCGAAAAGGTGGGCCTGGTGGGCCGCAATGGGGCCGGCAAGACCACGTTGTTCCGGGTGTTGGGTGGGGCGGTGCCGCCGCGGGCGGGCACGGTGAAGCGTCCGCCAGCCACCGGGTACCTGTCGCAGGATCCCCGCAGCGACGATGTGCCCCCCGACACGAGTTGTCTGGCCCACATCCTGTCGGGCCGCGGGCTCGACGAGGCCATGTTGGCGATCGAAAAGCTCACGGTGGCCATGGGGGAGAACCCCACCGACGCCGCCATCGCCCGGTTCTCTGACGCCCACGACCACTTCGAGCACCTCGGTGGCTATAGCGCCGAGGCCGAGGCCCGTCGTCTGGTCGACGGGCTGGGGTTGCGCCCCGACCGACTCGAACTGCCCGTGGGTGCGTTGTCAGGTGGCGAGCGGCGCCGACTGGAGTTGGCCCGCATCCTGTTCGCCGGCAGCGAGCTGTTGTTGCTCGACGAGCCCACCAACCACCTCGACATCGATGCCCGGGACTGGCTGCTGGACTTTTTGCGGTCTTTTCGTGGCGCCCTGGTGGTGATCAGCCACGACCTGGGTCTGCTCGACGACGCCATCACCCGGGTGCTTCACCTCGATCGTGAAGCCGAGGAAGCCACCGGTGAACTCATCGAGTACCGGGGTAACTACTCGGGGTATCTGGTGGCTCGGGATGCAGCTGAAGAACGCCAGGGCCGGCTGGCCCAACGCCAGAGCAAGGAGATCAGTCGGCTGGCCGAGCGGGCCGACTCGATGCGTGGCCAGACGGCAAAGCGGGCCAAGGTGGCCAAGAACCTGGATGAGGGCGGCCCGTCTGGCCGCCGAGCAGGTGACCGGACCACAAAAGCGGCGCAAGATCAACGTTCGGCTGCCTGATCCGCCTCCGTCTGACCGCACCGTGCTCGAGGCGGCATCGCTGGCCAAGTCCTACGGCGACCTCGACGTGTTCAACGGCGTGACGTTCGACATCGGCCGGGGCGAGCGCATGGTGATCATGGGCCTCAACGGCGCCGGCAAGACCACGTTGCTCAAGTTGCTGGCCGGTGAGGCGTCGGCTGACGCCGGCACGGTCACCGCCGGGCGCCGCACAAGCATCGGGTACTACGCCCAGGAACATGAGGGCATCGCCGACGGTCGGTCGCTCATCGACCACATGCGGATGGCCTCTCCGATTGGCGACGGTGATGCCCGGGCGGTCATGGGCATGTTCGGGTTGCAGGGCGACAAGGCGTTTCAGGATGCCGGCACCCTGTCGGGTGGGGAAAAGACCAAGCTGGCCCTGGCCCAGTTGGTGGTCGGTGGTCACAATCTGCTGCTGCTGGACGAACCCACCAACAACCTCGACCCTCCGTCACGGGCGGCGGTGGGTGACGCCCTCAGCGGTTGGCCCGGCACCATCATTTTGGTGAGCCACGACCCCGAGTTCGTCCACGCCCTGCGCCCCGACCGGGTGCTCATCATGCCTGAGGGTCAGGTGGACCATTTCGACGAGTCCATGCTTGAACTGGTCGAGCTGGCCTGAACAACCCTGCGGGGGGCCTAGGGTGCCGGCATGGCCAGATCAGGCATGGATGTGCAGTCAGTGGTCACCGTGGTCGGTTCGGTGGTGGCCGCAGGTGCATTGGCGGTGGCAGTCAGCTCGGGCGGGGCCACCGTGGGCGGTGTCGGCGTCTTTGCCGTGTGTGTGGTGCTGGCCTTTTGCATCAATTGGGTGGTGTTCGTGCCGTCGTTGGCGGCCCGAACCGAACGCTGGTACGACCTGACCGGCAGTCTCACGTACCTCACCGTGGTCACGACGGCGTTGGTTCTCACGGGGCGCTCGGGCATGGGGGTGGACGGCCGAAGCGTCGTGCTGGCAGCGATGGTGGCGGTTTGGGCCGTCCGGCTGGGGAGCTTCCTGTTCGCCCGGGTGCGTCGCACGGGTGCAGACCGCCGCTTCGACCGGATCAAGGCTGACCCCGCCAGGTTCTTTTCCACCTGGACACTGCAGGCGCTGTGGGTGAGTGTCACTTCGGCGGCAGCGGTGGCGGCCATCACCGCGCCGTCGGATCGGGCCTTTGGGGTGCTGGGTGTGGCCGGTGCGGCGGTGTGGGTGGCAGGGTTCGCCATTGAAGTGGTTGCCGACGCCCAAAAGCGTGCCTTCGCCTCCCAGTCGTCAAACAGCCGACGCTTCATCACCACCGGGTTGTGGGCCTGGTCGCGGCATCCCAACTACTTCGGCGAGATCGTGTTGTGGGTGGGGGTGGCGATGGTGGCATTGCCGGCATTGTCGGGATGGCGGTACACGGCGCTGGTGTCGCCGTTGTTCGTGTGGATGCTGCTCACCCGGGTCAGCGGCATCCCGCTGCTCGAGGCCCGTGCCAATGCCCGTTGGGGTAGCGACCCCGAGTACGTCCGTTACCGCGACACCACCTCGAAACTGGTGCCCCGCCCACCCGGCGGCATGCGCTGATTCACATCCCCGACGCCCGCCCCGACGCCCGCCCGAAGCCCGCCTCGACACCCGCCTCGACATCGTCGCCGGGCAGGCCATGACCTTTCATGTTCCGGGGTATCCCAGCGGGCGGGACGCTTGTCCAGAAATGACCGCACGCCCTCGCGGGCATCGGGAGTCTGGCTGGCCTCGGCCATCACGCCGGTGGCGTAGCGATAGGCGTCGGTCAGTGGCATGTCCAACTGGGCGTACAGGGCCTGCTTTCCGATGGCCTTGGACGCCGCCGACCCCCGGGTGGCTCTGGCCAGCAGGGCGTTGGTGGAATCGACGAGATCATTGTCCGGCACGGCAGCGTTGATGAGCCCCCAGTCGGCGGCTGTGGCGGCATCCACGGGGTCACCGGTGAATGCCATCTCCACCGCCCGTTTGAGCGGGACGGCGCGACCCACCGCCACCATGGGGGTGGTGCAGAACCAGCCGCCCTTGCCGCCGGGCACGGCGAACGCCGCCGACTGGGCGGCCACGGCAAGATCACAGGCCGCCACCAACTGGCACCCGGCGGCGGTGGCCAGGGCGTGCACCCGGGCGATGGTGACCTGGGGGATTGAACGCAGCGCCAGCATCACGTCCGAACAGGTGCCCACCAGCTGCTTCATGGCGGCCATGTCGGCGCCGTCGATGTCGCTGAAGTCGTGGCCGGCGCTGAACACCGGTCCGTTTGCGGCCAAAACCAGGCCGGTGGCGTCGGAGTTCCCGACGGCCATGATGGCGTCGAGCAGTTCGGTCAGGTGGGCCAGCGACAGCGCATTGCGCCGGTCGGGACGGTTCATGGTGACCGTTGCTGTGGGACCGTCGTGCTGGACGAGGATGTGTTCGTAGGTCATGTCCCCACCGTAGGGCGCAGTAGCGTCTGCTCTGTGGAGGTGGTCTGACGTGGGATCACTGCTCGCCGCCATGGGCCTGGTGTTTGTGGCTGAGTTGGGAGACAAGACCCAACTGGTGGCACTTGGGTTCGGCGCCCGTCACCGCATAGGCCCGGTGTTGGTTGGCATGGCCATCGCCTACGCCGTGGCCAACCTGCTGGCGGTGGTGGTCGGGGGCCTGCTGGGGGCGGCGCTGCCCACCCGGGCCATCGGGCTGGTGGGAGGCGTGCTGTTTTTGGGGTTCGCAGCGTGGAGTCTTCGCAGCGATGACAACGACGCTGGCGACGGTGGTGGCGACTCCTCTGACGGCGGTGCTGGAGGCAGTGCGGATGGGGCCATGCCCAGTCGCCCGGCCCGGGCGGTGGTGGTGTCGGTTGCCGTTGCGGTGTTCGTGGCTGAGCTGGGCGACAAGACCCAGTTGGCCACCGCCACCCTCGCTGCCCAGGGGCCACCGGTGCTGGTGTGGATCGGGGCCACGATCGGGATCATCGCCGCTGGGGCAGTGGGTGTGGTGGTGGGCAGGCTGATCGGCGCCCGGTTGCCCGAGCGGGCCACCCGAATCGGGTCGGCAGTGTTGTTTGCGGCCTTCGGGGTGGGGCTCATAGCCCTCAACTGGTGACGGTGCGTTCCAGGGTCGCCTGAAGGTGCAGGGTCATGGGTTGACCGACCGCTGCCATGGACACCTCATACGACAGCAGATCGCCCCGCAGTCGCCATGTGCGCTCAACGGCGGTGACCTCCTTGGCTGTCGGGGTGCACGCCACCGACATGGTGCTCAACCTCAGCACCGTGGTGGTGCCGTCGGTGGTGCCGTCGGTGGTGCCGTCGGTGGTGCCGTCGGTGGTGCCGTCGGTGGTGATTGTGCCGGTGTGCACCTCGGTCACCCCTGTGGGCTGGGATACCACCAGTTCGATCTGGCCAACAGCGGGGTGTCGCAGGTAGCCCGACTCGCTGTGCATGGGCGCGCTGGTGGTGGGGTCCGAGGTGCGTTGGGTGTAGGTGACGAAGGGCTTGCCGGTGACCAACCCGAAGGTGACGGTCTCTTCATACCCAAACGGTGCAATGGTCGGGTACTGGCCAGTGCCAGACCCGGTCCAGGTGCCGATCATGCCGGCCAGGGCATCAACCATCAGTCGCAGGAGTGCGCAGCGCCCTCGGCGCAGTCGCACAGGAGCACTGGGTCGTCGTCAAGCCGTTCGAGGACCGACATGATCGACGGCCCCCGATGCCATGACGCCGACAGCTGCCAACGGGAGCGGGCAGCTGATGCCCGGCGGGGTGCGGTCCCAACCATTCCCCCACCCTATCTGCCCCACCGCCCGGCCGGGGCGATGGGGGTCACACCGGCAGGAGCCGGTACACGGGCCCGTCGTGCGACAGGATCCACAGCTCACCGTTGTTGTCCTCGCCGAAGCTGACGGTGCGGTTGACGTCCACGCCGATGGGCCCGGCTTCGGCAACGGCGCCATCGGCCATGCGGATGCCGACGATGGCCGGTGAGCAGTAGTCGCCAAAGACGTAGGTTCCCTGCAGCGCCCCGATGGCTGATCCCCGGTAGACGATCCCTCCAGTCACCGAACATCCCTGATCGTGGTTGTACTCAAATACCGGTGCCACCAGTCCGCTGGGGATCTGCTCTCCGGCGACCTGCCCCCCGGTGAAGCGACGGCTTCCCTCATACAACGGCCAACCCAGGTTGGCGCGGCGCCCGGCACCCTGCTCCTGGGCCGGCAGCCAGTTCACTTCCTCGATGTCGCCCTCGCCCACGTCGGCCAGCCACAGGTCACCGGTGAGCCGGTCGAAGCTGAAACGCCATGGGTTGCGTACCCCGTACAACCACACCTCGGGTGCGCCGCCACCATCGAAGAACGGGTTGTCGGTGGGTGACGAGTAGCGCAGGCCTCCTGTGGCCCCATCAGGGTCGATCCGAATCACCGTGCCCAGCACGGTGCCGGGGTTCTGTGCGTTGCTGTCGGGATCACCTGATCCGCCACCATCGCCCAACCCCAGATAGAGGTAGCCGTCAGGTCCGAACACCAGCTGACCGCCGTTGTGGGTTTGCTGCGGCTGGGCGGTGGAGAACACCCGGCGGCGGGTGGACAGGTCGGCGCCTTCGGCGTTCATCTCGTAACTGACGACCTGGGTGTCGCCGTTGGTGTCGGAGTAATGGACGTAGAGGCGTCGACCGTCGGGGGAGAATGTCATGCCCAACAGGCCCTGCTCGCCCTGGTTGCGGACGTCAGCTGAGATGTCGAGCACCGGCTCGTCGATGACCCGGAAGGGCTTGCCGTCGTCGGGAGGTTCATCGGGTTGCCGCTGGCCTGTGTTGGGCACCAGACGCTTCACTCGTGCCCCTTGCTCGGCGATGAATACGTCGTTGCCACCTGGCCGCATGGCAAACGCCACTGGTTTGTCCAGCGTGGCCGCCTCCTCGAGTCGGGCGCCCACCGGCTGCAGGACGGCCCCGGGTGGCGCCGGGGCCTGCGGTTCGGTGCTGGGCTCGGTGGTGGAGGTGCTGGTTGCCTGACCTTCGCTGCTGATGTCGTTTGACTCGAAGGTGCACCCAGCGGCAACGGCCACCACCAGGACCGCGCCGCAAATCACAACAGCAAAATTACGTGTGGTCATGGATCGCAAGGCTAGTGAGGTGGGGGCATGTTTCAGGGGTCGGGCGGCGTCTGTCGCAGTCCTGACCGGCCGGAGTACGCTTTGCGACGTGTCTGAACCAACCGTGCTGCAGCAGTCCAGCCTGCAGTCAGCCATGGGAAAGGTGCGGGCCCACGGCTTGCGCTACTCGATGGTGTCGGTGATCAACGTGGTGGTTGGACAGGCCCTGCTGTTCGTGTTGGTACGGCTGTTCAGCTGGTCCACCGACTGGTCCACCGGGGTGGCGTGGACCGTTGCCAACATTGTGGCGGTGTCGTTGGGGGCCTTGCCGGCGCTACTACCTCAACCGGATCTGGGTGTGGGGCAAGCGCGGCCGCAGTCACCTCACCCGCGAGATCCTGCCGTTCTGGGGCTTTGCCTTTGCTGGTTTGGTGCTGTCCACCGCTGCGGTGAACATCGCCGCCAATCTCACCGACGTGAAGATCGTTGCCAACCTGGCCAACATCACCGCCTTTGGTTTGCTGTGGGTGGTGAAGTTCTTCGTGCTCGACTCGATGGTTTTTGGTCCCGGACACCACGACGGTGACGACTCCGGCGATGACGTTGACGACGTTGATGACGCTGATGCCGGTGCCTCTGGTGTCGGCGGTGCACGTCCCACGACAGCCCCAGGGTGATGGACCCCTCAGTGCAGGCTGCTGCCGAGGCGGCCCGGGGCTTCATGCCGCCCGACGAGGGCATTGCCTTGCATCAGGCCGCCATGTCGGTCCCGGTGGGTGGCTATCCCATGTTGGAGATCGGTTCGTACTGCGGCAAGTCGGCGGTGTATCTGGGATCGGCGGCAGCAGTGCGCGACACGGTGCTGTTTGCCCTGGATCACCACCGTGGATCCGAGGAGAACCAGCCGGGGTGGGAATGGCACGAACCCGATCTGGTGGACGCCGGCACCGGACGCATGGACACCCTTCCGTTGTTCCGTCGCACGCTGTTCGACGCCGGGCTGGAGGCCAGCGTGGTGGCGCTGGTGGGGGAGTCCTCGGTGGTCGGTCGGCACTGGACCACGCCGTTGTCGCTGTTGTTCATCGACGGTGGGCACGGCGCAGAGCCGGCACATCGCGACTACCAGACCTGGACTCCACACGTCGCCGACGGTGGACAGTTGGTGATTCACGACGTGTTCCCCGATCCCGCCGACGGCGGTCGTCCGCCGTTTGAGATCTACTGCCGGGCGATGGAGTCGGGTGCGTTCACCGAGGAGCGTGCGGTGGGTTCGCTGCGGGTGCTGCGTCGGGTCGGGCCCGGCTGCTGACTGGGCTAGGACGGGGCTACTGGCTGGGCCGCCATGACTAGGGCTGCTGACGGGTCAGACCCGCTCGGGGGCCCGGATACCCAGCAGGTCCAGTCCGGTGGCCAGCACCGTGGCAGTGAGTGCGCACAGGGCCAGTCGGGACCGACGCACAGCAGGGTCGTCGGGCCGCAGCACCGGGCACGCCTCGTAAAAGGCGGTGTAGGTGGTGGCCAGTTCGTACAGATAGGTGCACAACCGGTGCGGCGCCCGTCGGTGGGTGCAGGCATGGACGGCGGCATCGAACCCCAGCAGGGCCATGGCCAGGTCATGTTCGGCGGCCTCGCCGATGACCACGGCCTGCGCCGTTGCCGCCTGGCGATCCTCAGGGCGGGCCTTGGCCAGGATCGAGCACATGCGGGCATGGGCGTACTGCAGGTAGGGCGCCGTGTTGCCGGTGAGGGCCAGCATGCGATCCCAGGCGAACACGTAGTCCTTGACCCGATCACTGGACAGGTCGGCGTACTTGACCGCCCCCAGGCCGATGGCGCTGGCCACGTCGGCGGCGTCGTCGGCGGTGAGACCGGTGCTCTTGGCATCAAGCAGCCCGGCGGCCCGGGACACGGCTTCGTCAACCAGTTCGGCCAGACGCACGGTGTCGCCGGCCCGGGTGCGGAACATCTTGCCGTCCTCGCCCAGCACTGACCCGAACGACACGTGTTCGGCGTCGATGCCGCCATCGAGCCAGCCGGCCTGCCCGGCCACGGCGAACACCATCTCCAGGTGGTCGTGCTGGGGGGCGCCCACCACGTACAGCAGCTCGGTGGCGCCGAGCTCACGCACCCGGTGGCGCAGGGCGGCGAGGTCGGTGGCGGCATACCCGTAGCCTCCGTCGGCCTTGCGCACGATGAGGGGCATGGGTTCGTCGTCGCGGCCGGTGAACCCGGGCGGGAAGGCGCACAGGGCCCCGTCGTCGACGACCAGCAGGCCTTTGGCCTCCAGTTCGGCCACCACGTCGTCGAGCACGTCGTTGTAGGTGCTCTCGCCGGCATAGTCGTGTTCGGTGAGGCTCACTTCGAGACGGCGGTAGGCGTCGGAGAAGTACTCCTTGGACGTATCCACCAGCAGCTGCCACAGGCGCAGCGAGTCGGGGTCACCGGCCTGCAGGGCCACCACGCGGTTGCGGCTGCGCTCAGCGAAGTTGGGGTCGTCGTCGAACGTGGCGCGGGCGCTGCGGTAAAAGGCGTTGAGGTCGGCGATGAGCCCGGCGGTGGTGTCGGCAGTTCCGGCCGTGGTGGCGGTGGCGGGGTCGACCCCGCTGTCGATGAGTTGCTCAATGAGCATCCCGAACGGGGTGCCCCAGTCGCCGAGGTGGTTCTGGCGCACCACGTCGTGGCCGATGAAGGCCAGGCTGCGGGCCAGTGCGTCGCCGATGATGGTGGAGCGCAGGTGCCCCACGTGCATTTCCTTGGCCACGTTGGGAGCCGAGTAGTCCACCACCACGGTGTGTGGGTCGTCGGTGGGCCGAACACCGCGCATGGGGTGCTCCAGGTCGGTCAGCAGGGCGGCCAGCACGTCGTCGCGCACGGTGAGATTGATGAATCCGGGCCCGGCCACCTCGGGGGGATGGCACAGGTCGTCAATGTCGAGCGCCGCCACCAGGTCGGCGGCAACGTCTCTGGGCGGACGCCCCAGCCGCTTGGCCATGGCCAGGGCGGCGTTGACCTGGACATCGGCGTGCTGTGATGGCCGCACCACGGGGTCGTGGTCGGCGGTGTCGGGGTCGACCACGGCCATGGCGGCACGGGCCCGGTCGGCGATCAGCGCCAGGGGGTCGGCCATGGATCAGTCCCTCGACGGATCGGCAACGGCATCGGTGGAGATGAGTGCTGGCAGTGCGTTGTGGTCGGTGAGCAGCGACGACGCCTTGGACGTGCCGCTGATGGCATCGGCCGCCATCACCACGGCGGCATCGGTGTAGGTGGTGCGTTCACCATCGGGGAAGGTCACGCCGTCGGGATGGACGAGGCCGGTGAAGTAGTGGCCGTCGTCGCACCGCAGGGCCTGAGCCCACGTGAACAGCTCCAGGGCCCGGTCGGCGCGGCCCACTGCGAGGTAGGCCAGCAGGCACTCGCAGGTCTCGGCAGCGGTAACCCACGGCCGATCCGACACACACCGCACGCCCTTGCCCTCCATGATGAAGGTGTCCGAGCGTTCGTCCAGACGGGCGGCGGCCACGTCGTCACGCAGGACACCAGCCATCACGGGGTAGTACCAGTCCATGGCCCAGCGGTGTTTGGGAGCGAAGGCGTCGGGCATGTCGCCGGTGCAGTGGGCGGCAACCACGTGTGACAGCCGGGCGGCGGCCAGTTCCCAGTCGGGGCGTTCGTGACCCAGCATCTGGGCCAGAGCCACCGCACACGCAGCGATGTGGCACACCGGAGGCGCTGACCGGGTGAGCAGGGCGAACGACCACGGGGTGCCGTCGGCGTGGCGGGCCCAGATGATCTCGCCGCGTGGAGTCTGCAGGTCGAGCACGAACCCGATGGCCCGTTCCACCACCGGCCACATGGTGTCGGCGTAACCCCGGTCGCTGAACATCAGCCAGTGGTGCCACACGCCGGCGGCCACATAGGCGATGGTGTTGGCGTCCAGCTTGTCCTGTTCGACGCTGTCGGCGAGGTAGTACTGGTGCCACGAGCCGTCGTCGCGCTGCATGGATGCGAGCCAGTCGTAGGCCCGCTCGGCGTCGGCGCGACGGCCGCCCACGGCCAGTGCCATGGCGGCCTCGACGTGGTTCCACGGGTCGGCATGGCCTCCCGGGAACCACGGCACCATCCCGTTGGGAAGCTGCCAGTCGGCGATGGCGTCCACGGTGGCCCGGACCTCGTCGGCGCTCAGCACGCCGTCGACTGCGGGTACCTCAAACGCCTCGTCAGGCACTGACGGTCGCCTTTGATTCGGAGGCTGGGCTCTGTGTCGGAGGAGAGCCCTGATGTCGGAGGTGAGCCCATCGGCGGGCCCATCGGCGGGCACGCTGGCCTGGGTGGCCCTGTCGGCACCGACCGGAGCGTGCGACGGCTTGCGGGCGTACAGCACCACGCTTTTGCCCACCAGGGGGGCAAGGAGACGCTCGGCCACACGGGTCACCGCCGGCTGCTTTTCGATGTCCCAGACCAGGAGCCGGTGGTAGGCCTTCACCAGCGGGTTGGCGTCGTTGGTGGGTCCCACCGCGCACCGCAGCCACCAGTACGGCGAGTGCAGGGCATGGGCGTGGGTGGTGGCACCCGGCTCCAGCCCGGCGGCCCGCATCATGGTGCGCAGGTGGTTCTCGGTGTAGATCCGCACATGGCCGCCCACCGCCACCGGTGCGTGGTAATCCGACGACAACGCCCAGCACACCTTTTCGGGCAGCCACGCCGGCACGGTGATGGCCATCGTTCCTCCCGGACGCAGCACCCGGGTGAGTTCGTCGAGGGCGGCAACATCGTCGGGGATGTGTTCCATGACCTCCGACGCGATGATGCGGTCGAAGCTTCCGTCGGCAAACGGCAGGCGGGTGGCGTCACCTTGGGTGGTGGCTCCAACGCTGTCGGCGGGGATGTCGCCTGCCTGGTGCATGGCACCGAACATCGACCGCACCTCCACCAACTCTCCGTGGGCCATGTCGCAGGCCACGATGTCGGCGCCGCGCCGCAGCCCCTCGAAGGCATGACGGCCGAAGCCGCAGCCCAGGTCCAGCAACAGGTCGCCGGCGCGCAGGCCCAGGGTGTCGTAGTCGACGGTGAGCATCTCAGGCGCCTGCCTTCGTGGGTTGGGCCTTCGTGGGTTGGGCCTTCGTGGGTTGGGCCTTCGTGGGTTGGGCCTTCGTGGATTGGGCCCTGGCGAATCGGGGTGCGGCGCCGGGCCCACCGGGGCGCCGGGTTTCCACCGTGCCGGATTCGTCGAGGAGCGCCCGGTACTGCTCGATGGTGCCCTCGGCAGTGTGGCGCCACGTCCAGCGCGAGATCACACGCTCGCGTCCCGCCGCCCCGATGCGGGCCCGCAGTTCGGGGTCGTCAAGTGCCGTGCGGATGCGGTTGGCCAGGGCCTCACTGTCTCCCGGGGGGACCACAAAGGCGGTCTCGTTGTCCTTGCCCACCACCTCAGGCAGCGCCCCACCGGTGGTGGCCACCAGGGGAACGCCACATGACATGGCCTCAATGGCCGGCAGTGAGAATCCCTCGTACAGCGACGGGACCACGGCCAGCTCGGCTTCGCTGTACAGCTCGATGATGCGCTGTTCGGGCACGCCGCTGACAAAGGTGATGGCGTCGGACAGACCCAACTCGTCGATGGTCCGAGCCGACGGTCCGCCCTCTTTGGGCTTGCCGATGACCACCAGCTCGATGTGGCGTTCGGTGCGTAGCTTGGCCACGGCCTCGAGCAGGTAGCGCAGGCCCTTCATGGTGACGTCAGCCGAGGCGGTGGTGATGAGTCGGCCGGGGATGCGCTCCACGCCAGGCAGCGGGCGGAAGATGTCCTGATCCACGCCGACCGGCACCACGTTGAGCTTGGACGCCGCCACGCCGTGGTCCCGTTCGATGTCGATGGCGGAATTGCCCGACACCGTGAGGACACGGCTGAGGCGCTGGGCCACGCGGCTCTGCATCTTGGTGAATCCGTACCACCGGGCCTTGGAGAACTTCTGCCACGTGCTCTCGGCGTGCTCCATCTCCAAGCGGCGGTCCACGGTGATGGGGTGGTGGATGGTGGGCAGCACCGGCAAGCCGTCGCGCTCCATCAGCAGCAGGCCGTAGCCCAGCGACTGGTTGTCCTGGACGAGGTCGAACTCGTTGACCCGGGAGTGCAGATGGCGCCAGGCCCGCATCGAAAACGCCAACGGCTCAGGGAAGGTGCCGGCGGCGAAGGTGAGCACCTCGGTCCAGTCGGTCCAGTCCTTGAGTTCCCAGAACCCCGGCATGCGCATGGGGAAATGGTCGTTGTAAATGTCGAGGCTGGGAAGTTCCACCAGTGGCACCCGGTCGTCGAGCACGGGGAAGGGCTGGCCGCCGAGCACCTCGACGTGGTGACCCATGTCAGTGAGCGCCTTGGTCAGGTGACGGGTATAGACACCTTGCCCCCCCACGTGAGGCTTGCCGCGGTAGGCCAGAAAGGCGATGCTGAGGGGAAGGTCATCTGGCCGTGAGGTCACTGGGGCGTCCTTGATCGTCCGGAACCGGCCTGGTTTGTGGAGCAGGCGGACCGTTCCCGGGCATCGGGAACCACAAGTTTCCGATGCCTTGACCGGTCGGTCAAATGGACGCACGTTGGCGTGCCGGTTCAGCTAGTGACGTTGGTCACACTATTGGTGGGCTGGGGCAGGGAGGATTGGCGGTGAAGGCTGTCGTTCAGCGGGTTTCACGGGCATCGGTCATCGTCGACGATGCCGTGGTGGGCGCCATAGGCCACGGGTTGTGCGTGTTGGTGGGGGTGACCCACAGCGACACGGTGGACCACGCCGTGCGATTGGCGGACCGACTGTGGGGCCTGCGGATCATGGCCGACGACGACGGTGTGATGAACGTGGCGGTTGCCGACACCGGCGGCGAGGTGCTGGTGGTGAGTCAGTTCACGCTGTTCGCCGACACGTCGCGTGGCCGAAGGCCGTCGTGGCGTGACGCCGCCCCGGGTTCGGTTGCCGAGCCGTTGGTTGCGGCTGTGGTGGCCGAACTCCGGCGTCTGGGGGCCACGGTTGCCACCGGGGTGTTCGGTGCCGACATGGCCGTGGAACTGGTCAACGACGGCCCGGTCACGGTCATCGTCGAGGTGTGAGCGATCCTTTGCGACGCTGGATCCACCAGCCGCCGGCTATGGCAGCGGCGGCCAGAACGGCCACGGGCAGCGGACCCAGCCAGGTGGCCACGGTGGTGCCGGTGCGACGCTCCACCGTGTGTTGCAGCACCCGTTGCTCGCCCAGATCGGTGCGTTCGATCACCCGGCCATCGGCGTCCACGATGGCGGAGAAACCAGTCGGGGAGGCCTGCACGACCCACCGTCCGGTCTCGATGGCCCGCAGTTGTGACGACGCCACCTGCTGGGACTGGACCTGGGTCAGCCAGTACGACGAACCGTTGGTGGGGTTGAGCAGCACCTGGCCCCCGTTGGTGATGCCGTCACGAGCCCGACCGGTGAAGAACACCTCCCACGAAATCGCCACCCCAACCGGTCCGGCCGGCGTGGCCAGAACCGCAGGGCTGGTCCCGGCCCTGGCGTCGCGTCGGGGCAGACCGGCACCCGGGGCGAGGCGCTCGAGCAGCCCGCGTGATGGCACCCACTCGCCGAACGGCACCCGCAGCACCTTGTCGTAGCGCGCCCCCATGGCTCCGTCGGGCAGGTACACGATCGACGCATTCAGGAACTCGGTGTCGCTGATGCCTTCGGTGACCCCCACCACAATGGGAGCGTCGAGACCCCGGGCCAGTTCGGCGATTTCGTCGTCCACGGAACTGCCGGCCAGCACCCCCTCCACACTCACGACGTTTTCGGGCCACACCACGAGGTCGACGGGGGTTGTGACCATGGCGGTTGCGGCCACGTGGCGATCGAACACTGCTCGGGCGTCGGACGTGGACGCCCGGGTGCGTTGGGGACCGCCGCCCTGCACGGCGGCCACGTCCATGGTGCCCACCACCTCGCCGGTGGGGGCGAGGGCGGCCACGCCAATGGCCACCACCACCACGGCGGCAGCCACCGCAGATGGGCGCCAGCGACGCTGGCTGGCTGTTGACAGTGCCACTCCGGCAACACCGACCAGCGCCGACACCAGTAGGGCACCACCCAGACGAGCCGGCTCGGCCAACGGGGAGTTGGCCTGACCCATGGCCAGGGTGGCCAGCGGCACGCCTTCGAAGGGAAACGACCACCGGGCCAGTTCGGCCAGCGCCAGGGCGGCAGGCAGCACGAGCCATCGCCCCGGCCCCGGTGGCACTGCCGCCCCGGCGGCGGCGAAGTAACCCGAGAACAACACCCGGCGATCAGGTACCCCGGTGCGGTGAGGTCCCACATCCACAGCATCATCGGAAACAGCCACATCGCCGCCACCAGAAACGATCGCCGGGCCCTCACGCCCACTGACTGCCCCGACAGCAGCCGGTCCCACACGGCCACCCCCACGATGGCAAGGGGCCAGAATCCCGCCGGTGGGATGGACAGGGCGATGAGGCCACCGGCCACCACGCACCACGCTGCGGCACCCAGGCGCGACCGTGCCCAGCCCGTCCATGCGGGACCGTCTGCGGTGGGTGTCGTGGTGGGTGTCGTGGTGGTCACAGCACCTTCATCATGCCCTCTGTCTGGGGTGATCACTCGTCGGTGTGGCACCTGTTGCAGGCGTCGGTTGCCGTCGCCGCCTGCAGGTGGTCCGAAGTTGGGCTACCAGGCGGTGGTGAGGTCGTAGCGTGGCCCCATGAGCGATCAACGTCGTGTCCCACCCCCGCCGGCACCGCCCCTGCGTGATGCGGCGTCCATGTTCGCCCCCGGGTTGTTCGATGGCCGGGTGGCCGTGGTCACTGGTGGCGGCACCGGCATCGGCCGGGCAACGGCGTTGGCGTTCGCCACCCTTGGCGCCGACGTTGTGCTGGCCGGTCGCCGGCCTGAGCCGCTGGCGGCCGTGGCCGACGAGGTGGCGGCAATGGGCCGGGTGGGTGTGGCCGTCCCCACCAACATCCGTGAGGTGGCCGATGTGGACGCGTTGCGCGACGCCGCCTACGACCGCTTCGGCAAGGTGGACTTCGTCATCAACAACGCCGGAGGCCAGTTCCCGGCCCTGCCGTCGGACATCTCGGACAATGGATGGCGTTCGGTGGTGGACCTGAACCTGAACGGCACCTGGAACATGGTGAGCCGGTTCATGGAACCGATGGTCGCCGCCGGCTACGGATCCATCGTGAACGTGGTGCACATTTTCTCGTTCAATCGGGGGTCACCGTGGTTTGTGCATTCGGGTGCGGCCCGGGCTGGTGTGGTGAACCTGACCCACTCCATGGCCCCCTACCTCGGGTACCACGGGGTGACCATCAACGCCCTGGCCCCGGGCACGGTGGCCACCGAGGGCATGCACGACAACGAGGTGGGCAAGCTCGGGTACGACGAGGAGGCATGGGCGGCCGAGACCGAGAAGATTGGTCCCATGCGGCGCATGGGGTCGGTGGGGGAAGTGGCGGCCACGATCACCTTTTTGTGCTCGCCGGGCGGGCGGTTCATCAACGGGGCCGCCATCGTCGCCGATGGCTCCGAGATGCAGTCCAACTGGCCCCGGTTCTTCGACCGGGGTTCGCTGTAGGCACACCCCCAACTGTGCAGCTGTCAGCTACGTGACGCCGGCTGTCTGAGGCGGGGCGCTGGGCGCTAGCTGTCGTCGTGGTCGGCACCATCGGGGGTCCACCGTTCGATGAACGGCGACGGGTCGATGCGGCGCGGGGGCTGCGCACATTCGGGGGTCACGGTGCCCAGGTAGACGAATCCCACGATGGCGTCGGCGGGCTCGAGCCCCAGGGCGTCGCGCACCACCGGCGAGGTGGCGGCGTCGCCAGTTCGCCAGATGCTGCCGTAGCCGAGTGCGGTCGCCGCCAGCAGGAGATTCTGGGTGGCGGCGGGCCACGGCGTCGCGCTGCTCGGCGGGGACCACCCGGCGGGCCTGCATCCTGCACAGCACTGCCACCACCATCGGCGCCCGCAGGAACCGCCGGTGTTCCTTGTCGAGCCGTTCGGAGTCGACGGCGGTGCCGGCCGCCTCGGCGCTGGCGGTGTACGAGGCTGCCAGTACCTTTCCGAAGGCGAGGCGGTCGTCACCTGTGAACACCACGAATCTCCACGGCCGGGCCTCACCGTGGTCAGGTGCCGCCACCGCTGCGCTCAGCATCGTGGCGAGTTCATCGTCGGTGGGGCCGGGATCAGCCAGCCGGCTGATCGAGCGCCGGGCAAAGAGCGTGTCGAAGGTGTCCATCAGGCCTCCACGGCAACTGGTGTGCGGCTGGTGTCTCGCATGGCGTCACTCCGTCGGCGCCGGAGGCTGGAGCCCACTTCCCTGACTGTCAGCGTGATGAAGAAAAGCGCCACCGACAATCCGGCGATGCTGGCCCCGGCTGCAGTGCCGAGATGGTACGAAAGCAGGAGTCCTCCCACCGCAGCCACCCAGCCAACACCCACGGCCCCCACCATCACCGTCGGGACCCGGCGGGCGAACAGCGTGGCGGTGGCAGGCGGGGCCACGATAAGGCCGAACACCATGAGCGTGCCCACGGCCTGAAACGACGACACCACCGCAACCGTGACCAGCACCATGAGCAGTGCGTGGGTGAATCCAGGGTGCATCCCCAGTGAGGCGGACTTGTCGGGGTTGAACGCAAGTGCCAGCAGCGGACGGTGGAACAGGGTGATGACCACCAACACCACGATGGTCGCACCCACCAGCAGCCACACGTCTGCGCTGGTGACCCCGAGGATGGATCCGAACAGCAACGAGGTGAGGTCACGAGACGACGACGCCGACACGATCATCACCCCCAGCGCCAGCATCCCCACGAACAGCAGACCGATGGCGGCATCGTCACCCACGCGGGTCCGGCGGTTCACCAAGGAGACGCCACCGGCCATGGCCAGTGCGCTCACGACGGCCCCAGCACCAGGCTCAATCCCCAGAGTTGGGCCAGCGCCACCCCGGGGATGACCCCGTGGGCCAGCGCATCACCAATGAAGGCCAGTCCCCGCAGCACCACCCAGGTACCCACCAGCGAGCACACCACCACGGCCAGCATGGCCGCAGCGAATGCCTGTCGCATGAATGCGGGTTCGAAGGGTTCGGTCAGCCAGTCCATGTCATGCAGTCAGTTCGAGGGTCGCTCCGTTGGGGATGACTCCCATTGTGACCCGTGGCGGACCGCCTGTCAGATGGACCAGACCGGGTGCCTACTTCAGTGCGTCGGTAATGCGCTGGCCGTTGGTGCGCATCATGGCGATGTAGGTCTCGGCCCCCGACCCCTGCTCACCGATGGAATCGGAGAACAGCGGGACAACGGCGACGTTGGTGCCGGTCTCGGCGGCCAGGGTGTTGGCCAGGTCGGACGAGGAGGTGTTCTCGGTGAAGATTGCCGGCACGCCGAGCTCGTTGATGAGCGTTGCCAGGCTGGCCAGTGATGCGGCGCTGGGCTCGGCCATGTCGGACCCTGACGGGATCACGGTGCCGACGACCTCGAAGCCGTAGCGCGTGGCGAGGTACCCGAAGGCGTCATGGTTGGTGACCATGAGGCGACGATCGGCGGGGATGTCGGCGAACAGGGCGTCGAGCTCGGCATCAAGTGCCAGCAGCTCGGCCTCGTAGGCCTCGGTCTGCTCAGCCAGCTGACCGGCGTCGACGTCGGTGTTGTCGGCAACGGCGGTGGAGATCACGCCGGCTGCCTGGGCGGCCCGGGCCGGATCCATCCACCAATGCGGATCGAACTCGCCGTGGCCGTGGCCCTCTTCGTCGCTGTGGCCCTCTTCGTCGCTGTGCCCCTTCTTCGTCGCTGTGGCCCTCTTCTTCGTCGCTGTGGCCCTCTTCTTCGTCGCTGTGGCCCTCTTCTTCCATCCCGAGTTCCGCCGCAGCGGCGTCCACCTGTTCCTCAAACTCCTCGTCGAAGGTCAACGGATCGACCAACTCGCCCACCTCCACCACGGGGGTCCCGTCGCTTTCGGCTGATTCGATGATGCTGATCAGTCCCTCTTCGAGCAGCAGCCCGTTGGCCACGATGAGGTCGGCGTCACGCAACAGTGCGGCCTGCTTGGCCGATGGCTCAAAATCGTGGGGATCGGTGTTGGCCGGGACGATGACCTCCACAGTGGCGAGGTCGCCAACGACGTTTGAGGTGATGTCGCCCAGGATGCTGGTGGTGGCCACGATGACCGGCTTGTCGCCTCCGGCGGTGCCGGCTTCGGTGCTGGTCTCGGTCGTGCTGCTGCACGAGGTGAGCACGAGCGCGCCGGCCGAGAGGACGGCCAGCAGAATCAGTGGGAGGCGTCGGGGACTGGTCATGGTGGTTCCTTGTGTGCAGCAGCTGGCCAACGTGGTCCGGCAGTCCTTAGATAGTAATGGGAGTGACTCCCATTAGCAACCTGCGAGCCCACGATCCTGTGACCCTGCCACCGTGCGACCCTGTTCGGATTGGGCAACAGGTCGGCCAGAGGGGTGCCCGGCAGGTTGGCCTAGCGTGATCGTGTGCCTGCCACCCCACCGCTGACCGGCTCTGACGATCGGGTGGCACGAGCGGTGGCGAGCGTCGTGCAAGCCGCCGCACTCCTTGGCATCGGTTCCCACGGCGACCTCAGGGTGGTCCGGGTGGGCACGTCGGTGCTGCTGGTGGCCGATGCCGTGGGCGTGATGTTCCGGGTGGATGACCAGGTTCCTGCCGAGCGGGTCCGGCGACAGGTTGCGGTGGCGTCGGTACTGGAGCGCTCTGGACTCCCGGCCATTCGTCTGGCCGGGGACCATCCCCAGCCGGTGGTGTTTGACGATCCTGTGGTGCCTGGTGACCCTGTGGTGCCTGGTGATCCTGTGGTGACCGTGTCGGCGTGGCACCTCGAGGAACTCACCGGCGCCGTGGTGGGCCCTGCCGAATTGGGCGGGATGGCCCGCCAGCTCCATGACGTTGCCATCGCCGCTGGGGGCCAGGTTGGTGTCCCGCCATTCGAGCCGTTTGTGGCCATCATCGAGCAGTTGGCCATGGCTGCGGCGACGGGGGCGACCTCACCCGACGACCTGGAACTGCTGGCGACGGTCACCGGCCGCCTGGCTGTGGCATGGCCGGCGGCAGCAGCCGATGCAGCCACCACCCCCGGCGTCGGGATGGGTGTGGTGCACGGCGACCTGCACGCCGGCAACGTGCTGGCCACCCGACGCGGCCCGGTGCTGGCCGACCTCGAACTGGCCGGAATCGGGCCGGTGGCCTACGACCTGGTGGCCGCAGTGGTGGCCGTGGAGCGGTACGGGGCGCCGGCATCGACCATCGCCGACTACGTGGCTGGCTACGGCCAACCGATCCCGGCGGCGGCCCGCAGCGGGGTACTGCGTGACACCTACGAGTTGTGGCTCACGGCGTGGGCGGTGGCCAACGCCCATGTGGACGTCACCCACGCCGCTGAGGCCCGAGCCAGGTTGGCGCGTTGGCATGACCCGTCAGGTGCTGCGCCGCCGTGGACGCTGTTGTAGCTGCTGCCCGGCTCGCCGTCAGGCGCTGATGGGGGCAACCCTGCGGGCAGCAGCGGTGGCCTGACGAACACAGGCCGGAATCCCCAAACCCTCGAACGAGGCGCCAGTCAGCCAAAGCCCGGGGTGGGTCGACCACACGTCGTGCTGCCACGAGCGGGCCCGCTCGAGGTGACCGGGTCGGTACTGGGGAAGGGCCCGTTCCCACCGGGTGACGCGTGCGGTGGCAGCCGGGGCGTCCAGGCCCAGGTGATCGGCGAGGTCGGCCTCGATGGCGGCGACGAGTTCAGCGTCGGTCATGGCCAACGCCGAGTCGTCGCCGGCGTGGCCGGCTGACACCCGCAGCAACGCCCGACCCGGACGGGCCAGGTGGGCCCATTTGGACGAGGCGAACGAGGCCGCCGTCACTGTGCGACGCTCAGCCACCGGCACCAGGTAGCCACTGGCGTCGAGGGGATGGTGGAGGTGGTCGGTGTCGATGCCCAGGGCCACCATGGCCACCGACGCCCACTGCAGTGTCGCCAGCCCGTCGGCCACGTGGTCGAGTCCACCGGGAAGCGCTGACACCAGGGTCGCAGCCCGATGGGCGGGAAGGGCCATGATCACGGCATCGGCCCGGATCGAACCGGAGTCTTCACCGTCGACGGCGATGGTGAAACCGCCCCCGGCAAGGGCGGTGACGGCGGTGACGGTGGTGCCGGTGCGTACCGTGCCCGACGGCATCGCCGCCACCAGCGCTAGCCAGCGAGCCGGTGCCGGTGGGCAATCCGGCGAACACCGGGGCGACGGTGCCCGGTGCTGGCGCCCGCTGGCGCAGGGCGGCGATCAGGCTGGGGGCCCCGGCCACCTCGGCCAGCTGGGGGGCGCCAGCGGCCAGGCTCAACTGGTCGGCGTCACCGGCATTCACCCCGCCGAGCAGTGGGGCGACCAGTTTGTCGAACACCTCGTCGCCCAGGCGGTGGCGCACCAGCGAACCCACGCTCTGGTCGGCGGACCCCGTCGTGGCCGACCCGACGGGGAGGTCTGAGGTCGCTGGCGACCCGATCGAGGTCGGCGGCGGCCCGGGCGACTCCGGCGGGGGACACGATGCCCGACGCCGCCAGGGCGTCGAGGTCGGTGGGGACACCCAGCACCAGACCGGCGGGAAGTCGACGCAGCTGACCATCAGCCAGCACCAGCGCCGACCCGGTGGCGGGATGTACGAGTTGGTCGGCGATGCCGAGTTCGGCGACACAGCGCCACCGCCTCGGGCACCCGGGCCAAAAAGGCGTCGGCGGCGCAGTCCAGCGCCACGTTGTCGAACGGCTCGGTCGGACTCAGCCCCCGACCCGCTGACGCCTCCAGCACCACCACGTTGAGACCGGGGTGGTCGGCGTGCAGGCGGTGGGCGGCGGCCAGTCCGGTGATGCCGGCGCCGATCACCACCACCGTGCCCACTGGCTGGGCGCGGGCTCCGGGGCCCGGGCTGGTGGTCAGCTGGCGACATCGTGGATGCGGGCCGCCAGTGCCGCCATCACGGTGGGGTCGTCGTTGAGCGAGCGGGTGCGGGCAAACGCCAGGCCCAGTTCCTCGGCCAGGCCGGCGGCCTCGATGTCGAGGTCGTACAGCACCTCGAGGTGGTCGGCCACGAACCCCTGGGCGCACACCAGCACACCGGCGGTGGCCTTGGTGGAAGCGAGTTCGCGCAGCACGTCGAGGATGTCGGGGCCGCGCCACGTGCCTCGGGGTGCGCCCGGCGCTCTGCCATGCGATGGACCAGTCCGACCCCGGGTCCAGACCCAGCCGCTCGCCCACCGCCGCCGCACTCTGGCGCAGTTGTTCGGGGTAGGGGTCGTCGGCCAGCACCCGCTCGGGCAGCGAGTGGGCGGTGAACAGCACCTTGCGGTCATCGGGCAGGGTGGCATCGGCGGCGGTCACCGCGTCGGTGAGGAAATCCACGTAGGCGGGATCGAGATGCCACGAGTCGATGGCGTGGTGGGTCATGCCATGGGCGGCCCCGGCCTCGGCGGCCCGGCCCTGATACTGGCCCACGCTGAAGCCGCTGTAGTGCGGCGCCAACACCAGGCCCACGGTGGTGGTGATGCCGTCGGCGGCCAACGCCTCCACCGCATCCTCGATGAACGGGGTGGCGTGCTTTTGGCCCAGCACCACCTGGTAGCGGCCCGGGGCGATGGCCTCCAGGGCAGTTTCGATGGCCGCCCGTTGGGCCTCGGTGCGCGCCGCCAGAGGGGAGATGCCACCGATGGCGGCATAGCGCCCGATGAGTTCTTCCAGCAGTTCCGGCGGCGCCGGCCGACCCCGGCGGATATGGGTGTAGTACGGCTCGATGTCGTCCACGCTGGCCGGTGTGCCGTAGGCCATCACCAGCACGCCAATGCGTTCGTTGTCGCTCATGGGTGCACCCTATGCCGGGTCAGCGTTCGCAACGCCGTCGGCGCGTCCTTCGGCGTGGACGAGTTCCACCACCTGTTCGAGGATGCCGGGGTCGAGTTCGGGCATCACGCCATGACCGAGGTTGAACACGTGGCCAGGGTTGCCGGCGTTGCGGGCCAGCACGTCACGCGTGGCCGCTGCCACGGCATCCCACGGAGCGGCGCACACCGCCGGGTCGAGATTGCCCTGCAACGGCATGCCATCGGGAACGCGGGTGCGGGCGGCATCGAGTGGCACCCGCCAGTCCACGCCCATGACGGTGGCACCGGCGCTGGCCATGAGGCCCAGCAATTCCCCGGTGTCCACCCCGAAGTGGATCATCGGCACACCGGGTCGGGCCACGGCGTCGAACACCTTGCGCGAATGCGGCAACACGAACCGCTCGTAGTCCATGGGGCTGAGACACCCGGCCCACGAGTCGAACAGCTGTATGGCCCGGGCGCCGGCGTCGAGCTGCGAGTGCAGCGAGGTGATGGCCAGGTCGGCGAGGCGGTCCATGAGCGCATGCCACAACGGCTCGTCGCCGTGCATCATCGCCTTGGTGCGCAACCAGGTGCGCGACGGCTTGCCTTCGATGAGGTACGACGCCACGGTGAACGGCGCACCGGCGAACCCGATGAGCGGAACGTCGGCGGGAAGGTCGCGCACCAGATTGCGCACCGTGTCGAGCACGTAGGGCGTGTCCACGTCGGGTTCGAGCGGACGCAGCCGCTGCAGGTCGGCGGTGGACGTGAACGGCTGGTCCACCACCGGTCCGGTCCCCGGGGCGACGTCCACCCCGAAGCCGATGGCAGCCACCGGCACCACGATGTCGGAGTACAAGATGGCGGCGTCCACGCCGTAGCGACGCACCGGCTGCAACGTGAGTTCACAGGCCAGGTCGGCGTCGGCGATGGCGTCGAGAATGGTGCCCGACCCCCGCAACGCCCGGTACTCGGGAAGCGATCGGCCGGCCTGTCGCATGAACCACACCGGGACCCGGTCGCCCCCGATGCCGGCGCACGCCCGCAGAAACGGCGGCAGGGCCCCGGTGCGTGGTGCCGGTGCCGGTGCTGGGTCGGTCCCGGTGTTGGTCGCGGTGTCGGTCCCGATGCCGGGCCCGGGGTCGGGGGTGGGGTGTGGAGGTCGCTCACGACGCTGATGCTACGGCCGGGGACCCTGGTCCCGAGCCGACCCGAGGATTTCGGTGGCCTCGGCGGCGTCGGGAAGCGCAAGCCGTGCCAACGCCGACAATCGGGCCTGGCGGGCAGCCGGGGCGGCAGCAGAGGCGGCCAGCGATGGACCGATGGCGGCCAGGTCGTTGGCGGTGGGTTGCAGCACCAGCACCGGGGTGCCCGAGCGGCGTACGGCTCGAACCTCCTGGCCCAGGATGCGGGCATGAAAACCGCGCACCACCTGTCGAGACGGTGGACGCACCGCCGAGGGCACTGCCGTCATGGGTGCAACCACCACCACCAGGTCGAACCCGAGGCCGGCCACGATGTCGGCGTTGGTCACCGAGCGGGCGCCGCCGTCGACGTAGCGACGGCCGTCGATGGACACCGGCGCGAAGTAGCCGGGGATGGCAACCGACGCCTCCACGGCCGTGGCCAGGTCGGGGGTGGGTGACTCGTCTCGCCCGAACACGGTGAATGCGCCGTCGTCGAGTCGCACTGCGCACAGCCAGGTGGGCCGGTCGGGCCAGGGCTGGTTCTGGCGGGCGCGGATGGGGTCACCCACCAGACGGTGGGGTACCGATCCCACAGGCGCCAGGCCCGACAGGGCCACACCCGGTCGGCGGTCACGGAGTCGGCCCATGGTGCGCACCGCCATGAGCGGCGCCTGGGGTCGCCATCCGGTGAGCGAGATCGACGGGGGATCGGGGAGGGCCACCACCCGGGGATGGGACTCGCCGGCCAGCACCTGACCCTCGGGGCTGAGAGGCTCGCCCAGCATCTGGGCCAGGTGGTCAGCGGGTGAGAAGCCCTGTCGAAGGGTGGCCGACACGCTGGATCCGGCCGACGTACCCACCAGCAGGTCGGCATCACGGGCGTCGAACCCGGTGGTCTCGGAGATCGCTGCCAGCGACCCGGCGATCCAGGCCGCACCGACAACGCCGCCGGCACCCAAAACCACTGCGATGCTGCCGGCCATGGACCACAGTCTCGCCCGTGGGGATGCCTTTCGCACCTCGTGGGCCGGGTGATTTGGGGCCGACCGGGACGATCGTGGACCAAGCGGATAGCATGACAAGCTGCCACAAGCGCCTATGGCGAGTCGCCGTCACCCGTGGTGACGAGTCGGTGTTGGTGCTGAGTCGGGGCTTGACCGACAGGGAGGGTTATGGCGTCGCATCCAGAGCTCGAGGCCGAGCAGGCCTACGTGGATCATGCCTATAGCTGTCTGGACAGCAGTCGTGCGTTGGCGTCCCAGATGGGATCCATGGTGGAGGTGGGTCGCGGCGGCACCGAACAGGCCCGTTTCGAGCGCGAGGTGATCTACGAGACGATGGTCAACCGGCTCGGCCAGCTGAACCTGGGCGACGCTGCGTTGTGCTTCGGGCGCATCGACACCAGCGTTGAGGGACTGCACACCCCGGATGCCGACGACCGGGTGGGTCACGGCTCGGTGGCGTCGGACCACGGCACGTTCTACATCGGTCGGGTGGCGGTGTCTGACGCCGATCAGGAGCCGGTGGTGGTGGACTGGCGGGCGCCGGTGGCTGAGCCGTTCTACCGGGCCACCGGCCCCGAGCCGCTGGGTCTGGTGCGTCGCCGTCACTTCGCCACCCGGGGTCGCACGGTGCTCGACATCGACGACGAGCTGTTCGGTGATGCCGCTTTGGCCCTCGACGCCCCCGACGGGCCCGGCATCCAGGGCCACGGAGCCCTCATCGCTGCGCTGACCACGGCCCGCAGTGGTCGACTCAGCGACATCGTGGCCACCATTCAGGGCGAGCAGGACGAGGTGATCCGTGCCCCGCTGCCCGGCGTGCTGGTGGTGCAGGGCGGGCCTGGCACCGGCAAGACGGTGGTGGCGCTGCATCGTGCCGCCTACCTGCTCTACACCCACAGGTTTCCGCTGGATCGCCAGGGTGTGCTGGTGATCGGGCCCAACCGGTTGTTCCTGGGGTACATCGAGCAGGTGCTGCCGTCGTTGGGCGAGGCGGGGGTGGAGCTGGCGGTGCTGGCCGACCTGCTGGTGGATCCGCCGCTGGTGCGCGGCTACGAGACCGGTCTCACCGCCAGGGTGAAGGGTGATGCCCGCATGGCGCAGGTGCTGGCCCGCGCCCTGCGTGACCGTCAGCGGGGCCTGCGCGCACCGCTGGAGGTGGGGTTCGGGCTGCAGACCCTGCGGGTCAGCGTGGACACCAGCCGACGCATCGTGGCCGAGGCCCGTCGCCGGTACCGGCGCCACAACGCCGGGCGACGCATGGTCGACAACGAGCTGTTCGCGGCGTTGGCCGCTTCGGGACGTGGCGATCTGGACGCAGCGGCCGTGCGTGACCAGCTGCGGGGTCAGCTGGCGATACGTGAAGCCCTCGATTGGATGTGGCCGGTCCTCACCCCGGCCCAGATGCTCAACGACCTGTTCGGGTCACCCGCACTGCTGGCCCACGCCGGGTCCGGAGTTCTCACCGACGATGAGGTTCGGTCGCTGACTGCCGAGCGCCGTCCCGACGCCGCAGCCATCGCCTGGACCCACGACGACGCTCCCCTGCTCGATGAGGCCCGGGCATTGCTCGGCCCCAAACCGGGCAGACGCCGTGACGCCGGTGACGACGAGGTCCGCACCTACGGCCACATCGTGGTCGACGAGGCCCAGGACCTGTCGCCCATGCAGTTGCGCATGCTCAACCGCCGGTCGCTCAACGGTTCCATGACCGTGGTTGGCGACATCGCCCAGTCCACCGGCCAGTGGGCCCACCAGTCGTGGAATGAGATCCTGGACCTGCTGCCCCAGCGTCGTCCGGCCCGACGTGCCGAACTCACCATCGGGTACCGCCTTCCGGCGCCAAACATGGCATTGGCTGCCCGGGTCCTGCGGCTGGCGGCGCCAGATCTGACCCCCCCGAGGTCCATCCGCCAGGACGGCGATCCGCCGCTGATCGTTGCCACCCCTGCGGGGATGTCGCTGGCGGCCACCGTGGCTGCCACCACCGCGGCTGAACTGGAAGCGGTGGGGGTGGGCAACGTGGCGGTGATCTGCCCTGCGTCGCTGGTGGATGTTGTCAGCCAGGCGCTGGCTGACGCCGGCATCGCCCACGGTCAGGCCACCCGTCACGGCCTCGACACCCAGGTCACCGTGGTGCCAGTGGGGTTGGTCAAGGGTCTGGAACTGGACGCCAGCGTGGTGGTGGAACCGGCCGCCATCGTGGACGAGCAGGCCCAGGGCATGCGGTCGTTGTATGTGGCGCTGACCCGGGCCACCAAGCGGTTGGCCGTGGTGCACGACCGGCCGCTCCCCGAGGTGCTGACCGAGCCGTGACGCGTGTGGTCCCGGTGGCCCCACACAGTCACACAGGACTGCTCACACAGGACTACTCACACAGGCGTGCTCATTCAGGGAGCTTGTCCACGGCGCCCTTGGCCATCTCGGCGGCCTTGTCGACTTTGTCGGCATGGTCACCGGCCATGCCAGACACCATGCCCGAGGCCGAGTCGATGCCGTCTTTGAGCTTGTCCTTGTTGTCGCCAATGAGGTTCTTGATCGAATCCAGGATTCCCATTCCGCCATTCCTTTCGCTGGTGCCACCCACTGCGGGCGCGCGGTAGTTATTCGGCAAACCAATTGCCGGGAGTCTTGAGGGTATCGATGATCCACGCCGAACGTGGCTGCGTGTGCGGTCAGGCGGTGACCAAGGGGGCGTGCTGGGGTCCGCGCAGCAGGCGACCGGGGAGTTCGCCGGTGGCCTGGTCGTGTTCGCGCACCACCACACCGGACTTCACCGTGGCGGTGTAGCCGCTGGCCCGCTGGATCAGCCGCTTGCCGCCGGCGGGGAGATCCCACGCCATTTCCGGGCTGGCCAGGGTGAGGTTGTCGAAGTCGATGATGTTGACGTCGGCGATGAACCCCGGGGCCAGCACCCCGCGGTCACCAAAGCCGTACAGCCCGGCGGTGCGGCTGGTCTGGTGGGCCACAACCTGTTCGACCGGGATGGTGTCGCCGCGCGAACGGTCGCGGGCCCAGTGGGTGAGCATGAACGTTGGCAGGCTGGCATCGCACAGCAGGCCGCAGTGCGCTCCACCGTCGCCCAGGCCCAGCACGGTGCCGGGATGGTTGAGCATTTCGGCGATGTTGGCCAGGCTGCCACCGGCGTAGCCGAGCACGGGCAGGTACAGCAGCGCCGTGCCGTCGCGCTCGCACATGAGGTCGTAGGCGATGCCACGCCCGTCGACCCCGGCCCGGTCGGCCATGGCGCCGATGCTGGCGTCGGCCGGGGGCTCGTACTGCGGCGGGTCGCCCAGCGGGTACAGCTTGTGGAGGTCACCCACCAGCAGCGCCTCAATGCCGGTGGCGGGGGCGGGTTCGGCCAGCATGGCCGCCCGTGTGGCCGGGTCGCGCAACCGGGCCAGACGCTCGGGTCGGGGGAGGTCCACGATGGCCTGCCAGGTGGCGTAGCGGTGGAAGGGATGGAAGGTTGAATCCCAACCCACCAGCAGGGAGGTGGGCTTGCCCGGCACCTGGGGTACCAGCCATGCCCCCTGGCGGTTGGCGATCATGGCCCGCTCGATCCACTGGCGCCAGGCGTCGGGGGCGAAGTCGGCGTCGAGCACCTGGAAGGTGACGGGAACACCGTGGGTGCGGCTCAACTCGGCCATCCAGGCGAATTCACCGTCGAGGTCGGCCATGTCGCTGGCCAGTGAGAACACCCGGTGACCGGCTCCGGCCATGCCGGCGGCCAGACCAACCAGCTCACGTGCCGCCGCCGTGGTGCCTGCCGCCAGCTCGCCGTCGCGGTCGCGGTGCAACAGGGTGCGGGTGGTGGACACGCCAATGGCGCCGGCGGCGATGCCGTCGCGCACCAGCTCGGCCATCTGGGCGATCTCGGCGTCGGTGGCAACGTCGTTGTGCCCGACCGGACCCCAACACATAGGCGCGCAGCGCACCATGGGGCATGAGGGCGGCCACGTCCAGGACGCGGTCGTAGCGCTCCACCTCGTCGAGGTAGTCACCGAAGCTCTCCCAGTTCCAGGTCATGCCCTCGTCGAGCGCCGAACCGGGGATGTCCTCCACGCCTTCCATGAGGCCGATGAGGAAGTCCCGCTGGCCGGGCCGGACCGGGGCAAAGCCCACACCGCAGTTGCCGGTGACCACGGTGGTCACGCCATGCCAGCCCGATGGCGACACCTGTGGATCCCAGGTGACCTGGCCGTCGTAATGGGTGTGGATGTCCACCCATCCGGGGGTGACCAGGGCACCGTCGGCGTCGATCTCGCGCACCCCGGGTGTGTCCACGTCCCCGACGGCCACCACGATGCCTCCGTCGATGGCGACATCGGCGGTGCGGGTCGGTGCTCCGGTGCCATCGGCAACGGTTCCTCCACGGATGACCAGGTCGTGCATGACGGTTCCCCTTCGTTGGTGGTGCGCATCACCCCCGCGATGCACGCTCCAGACGCTACCCCAGGTGGTAGTCGGTTGGCTCGGGAGCGCGGGTGGCCCGCCAGTAGTCGAGCAGTGGGAACGGCCAGTTCTGGCTGACGCGGCCGCTGGCGTTTTTGTACCAGCTGTTCACCGACGACACCCCCCACGCCATGCGGGCGTTGGCGGCGTCGATGCGTTCCCCGAATGCGTCGTGCACGTCGGTGCGCACGTCCATGGAGCGAGCGCCGTGCTCAGCCAGCATCCGCACCGAACCGGTGATGTAGTTGGCTTCACATTCCGAGAAAAAGATGATGCTTCCGTTGATCACGATGTTGGTGTTGGGGCCGTACATGCAAAACAGGTTGGGGAACCCCGGGATCGTCATGCCCAGATAGGCCCGGGCGTCGCCGGCCCACGTGGCATGCAGGTCTGCACCACCGGTGCCGCGCACCGTCATGGGCATGAGGAAGTCCGATGCGGTGAACCCGGTGCCCAAAATGAGCACGTCGGTGTCGTGCACGGTTCCGTCGGCGGTCACCACCCCGGTGGGGGTCACCGCAGCGATGCGGTCGGTGACCAGTTCGACGTTGTCGCGCGTCAGCGTGGCCGACCACACGCCGTTGTCGCGCACCACCCGCTTGGAAATGGGGGGATAGTCGGGCACCACCTTGGGCAGTAGGTCGGGCCGATCGGCGAACTGCTCGGTGAGGTAGCCGGTGAGTGCCATGCGCACCATGTCGTTGAGCGCGCTCACCGACGCTGGCTTGCCCTCCCATTGCGGGTCGTCCTCGGCGGCCACCAGCAGCCCCTCATGGGTGCGCCAGAACAGCCACAGCCGGAACCACTGGGTGTACGACGGCAGATGCTCGAACAACCAGCGCTGGTTGTCGGTGACCACGTCGTGGTAGTCGGGTGAGGGAACCAACCACGCTGGGGTGCGCTGGAAGATGGTGAGCCCGGCCACCTCAGGTGCGATCTCGGGGATGAACTGCATGGCGCTGGCCCCGGTGCCGATCACCGTCACCCGCTTGCCGGCCAGGTCCACGTCGTGGTCCCAGCGGGCGGAATGAAACGACGGACCGGCGAACGACTCGAGTCCCTCGATGGCGGGCATGTTGGGCCGGTTGAGCTGACCGACTGCGCTCACCACGGCGTTCACGGTGAGTGTCTGGACATCCGAGTTGCCTTCGCCACCTGGCCACCTGCGCCACCTGCGCCACCTGTGTCACCTGCGACGTCGCGCACCTCGACGTGCCACATGCCGGCGTTGTCATCCCACGCCATGGAGGTGACTTCGGTGTTGAAACGAACCAGTGGGCGCAGGTCGTTGGTGGTGGCGAAGTCGGAGAAGTAGTCGCGCAGTACTTCCTGTGACGAGAAGTGCTGGGGCCACAATGCCGGTGCGAACGAATAGCTGTAGAGATGGTTGGGTACGTCGACACGGCAGCCGGGGTAGGTGTTGTCGAACCAGGTGCCGCCCACATCGGGGTTCTTTTCCAGCACCACGACCTCGACACCCACCTGGCGCAGGCGGTGGGCCATGAGCAGGCCCGACATCCCGGCACCGACCACAGCCACGGTGAAGGTGGTGTCGGCGGCGATGTCGGTGAGGTGCCACGTTGGCGCTCGCCAGTCGGTGCCGTCGGGGGCCAGTTCCTCACACAGCAGTGCGAAGTACTGGTCCACGTTGGCTTCGCCCACCGCCCACGCCATCAGCTGGCGCAGGGCGGCGTCGTCGAGCGGTGGGGCGTCGGGGTTGCCGGCGTTGCGATGGGCCACCAGGGCGGCCAGTGCCACCTGACGGGCCTCGTCGACCTGGGCGGCGGTGAGGCCGGCCTGGGGGTCCATGATGTTGTCGGGGTCGGGTTGCAGGTCGGCCCGCAACACCGACAGGTCGCCGGTGAGTTGGGCGACTGCCGGCAGCAGGGCACCGACGGTGGACTCGCCCAGCGCAGCGGCGATGGTGGCATCGTCGGCAGTGATGGCGGCGGTGTTCGGTGGCGACGGCATGGTCGTGATTGTTGCATGCTGTCGCCAGCGCCGGGACGGGTGGGCGTTGGTTGTGTTCGGGTTGGTAGCGGTATTATGTGAGGCATGCCAAACATCGCCACCGATGCAGACCTCCCGTCATCGGGGTCGGGCCCGTTTGGTGCTGCGTTTGGTGATGCGTCTGGTGATGCGTCTGGTGACGCGTCCAGCGCTGTCGATGGCGTCGACACCACCGATGTCGGCGTGTCGGTGCGGTCATTGACCAAGTCGTTCGACGGTGCCCGTGTGCTCGACGGCGTGGACCTGCGGGTGGCGCCGGGCACGCTGGTGTCGCTGCTGGGGCCAAGTGGTTGTGGCAAGACCACGTTGCTGCGCCTGTTGGCCGGCCTCGAGCGGCCCGATGGCGGCACGGTGTCGGTTGATGGCCGGGTGCTGGCCGGACCCGGCACCTTCGTGCCGCCGGAGCGTCGCCGCATCTCACTGGTGTTTCAGGACTGGGCCCTGTTCCCGCATCTGAGCGTGGCCGACAACGTGGGGTATGGCCTCGGCCGAGGGTCAGATCGCAGCGGTCGCATCGATCAGGCCCTGGCCATGGTTGGGCTCACCGGCCTTGGTGATCGCATGCCCGGGACCCTGTCAGGTGGCCAGCAGCAGCGGGTGGCGCTGGCCCGGGCGGTGGCACCGGAACCGGCGATCCTGCTGCTCGACGAGCCGTTTTCCAACCTCGACACATCGTTGCGGGCCCAGGTGCGCAGTGAGGTCCACGAACTTCTCGTTGAGCTCGGCATCACCACGGTGGTGGTGACCCACGACCAGGACGAGGCGTTCGTGCTCGGTGATCAGGTGGCCGTGATGCAGGCGGGTCGCATCGTGCAGCAGGACACCCCAGCCGGCCTGTACGCCAATCCGGCGTCACCGTGGGTGGCCACCTTCGTCGGTGACGCCAACCTGGTTGACGGCACGGTGGGTGACGCCGCCGGGTCCACGACCGCCGACACCGCCATCGGGGTCATCCCATTGCGGGGCGTCCCCGTGAATCGTGCCGGTGGGGTAGCCAGGGTGCTGGTGCGGCCCGAGGAATGCCATCTGGTGGAGGGCGGAGATGCCCGCGTGGAGCTGGTCGAGTACTACGGCCACGACACGGTGTACGTGGTGGGGCTGTCGGGTGGTGGCCGGATACGGGTTCGCGAGACGTCGGCACCCCGGGCGGGACGCGGTGACGCCGTGTCGGTGGTGTTCACCGGTGGGCCCACTCTGGCCTACGCCTCCACTGACGATCCCGCCTGACTCGCCGGGCCAGCGCTGACCGCCGGTGCCAGCGCTGACTGCCGGGCCAGCCTGACCGGCGGCGCTACCTGTCCCGGTCGCGCAGGACCAGAAACATCATGGGCACGCTGGCCAGCACGATGAGCGCCAGGGCTGGCCCGGCGGCCCGCCCGAACAGGGCTTCGGAGGTGGCGCTCCACACCTGCGTTGCCAGCGTGCTGTACCCAGTGGGTGCCAGCAACAACGTGGCCGGCAGTTCTTTCATGATGGTGAGGAACACCAGTGCGGCCCCGGCCAGCACTCCGGGTCGGGCCAGCGGCAGCACCACCCGGGTGAACGTGGCCATCGGGCCACGACCAAGCGACCTCGATGCCTCTTCCAGTTCGGGGTTCACCTGCAGCAGCGACGAGCGCATCGACCCCATGGCCTGGGGCAGGAACAGCACGGCGTAGGCGAACACCAGCATCACCATGGTCTGGTAGATCGCCGGGGTGATCCGGGCGCCGAAAAACACCAGTGACAGTGCCACCACCACCCCGGGCAGGGCGTAGCCCACCCAGGCCGACAACTCCACGAACCGGGCGGTGCGGGTGCGGTGTCGGGCGGCCAGCAGGGCGACGGGCCACGCCGCCAACACCACCACGATGGTGCCGAGCAACGCTGCCCACAGGCTGTTGCCGGCCAGGTCCACGGTGAGCCGTACCGGTTCTCCGGCACGGATGCCCCGCACCAGCCAGTACACGATGATCCCGACGGGGATGCCCAGCGCCACCACCACCAGAGCGGTGCAGGCGCCGACGGCGGGCCAGCGCCACCGACCCAGCGACACCACCGCGGCGCGCCGGCCGCCGCCGGCATGCAGACGGTGGTACGTGGTGCGGCCCCGACTGCGCAGTTCCAAAATGAGCACGGTGGCGGTAAGCACCACCAGCATCACCCCCAGCACTGCCGCTGTGGACCGGTCGATCGATGCCCGGTAGGACACGTAGATGGCTCGGGTGAATGAGTCGAAGCGCAACAGCGACACGGCTCCGAAGTCGCTGAGTGTGTACAGCGCCACCAGCAGGCCCCCGGCGGTGATGGCCGGACGCAGCTGCGGCAGGGTGATGCGACGGAAGGTGGTGAACGCCGATGCCCCCAGGGTGCGGCTGGCCTCTTCCATGCTGGGGTCCACCCTGCGCACGGCGGCGCGAACGGTCAGCAGCACATAGGGATACGAGAACAGGCTCAGCACCAGCCACGCACCCCAGAAGCCGTAGATGGACGGGATCTTGTCCACCCCCAGTGGTTCCAGCCACGACTGCAGGGTGCCGCGGGGGCCGGCGAAGGCCACGAAGGCGAACCCGCCCACGTAGGTGGGGATGGCCAGCGGCAGGGCGGTGAGCACGGTGAACAGGCGTCGGCCGGGAAGGTCGGTGCGGACCGTGAGCCATGCCAACGGCACCGCGATCATGATGGTGGTTGCCGTGACCGCCACGGTGAGCGCCAGGGTGTCGCGCAGCAGGATCAGGGTGCGCGGGGCGCTCACGATCTCCCACACCCGTGACCACCCGGCCTGTCCCGAACGCACCAGCAGGTAGGCCAGGGGGAGCAACGCTCCGGCGGCCACGATCAGCCCCAGGGTGGTGAGCACCGGAGTGCGGGTCGGGCGCGCCAACGGCCCGGCGCACGTGGTGCACCGGGCCGGTCGGGAGCCTCGAGGGTGGGTGTCAGCGTCACGCCGCTGCCACCCGGTCATCAGGTGGGATCACAGCACCCCAGTCGACTGGAGCATCTCCAGGGTGGCGGCCAGGTCCTCGAGCTGGCTCAGGTCCAGGTCGGGAACGTCGAGCTCGGCCAACGGCGGAAGACCGTCGGGCGGGGCGATGCCGATGACCAGGGGGTACTCGAAGGTCTCGGTGGCGAAGTACTGCTGGGCGGTGTCGGACAGCAGGAAGTCCACGAACGCCGATGCACCCGAGGCGTTGCCCGATGAACCGAGAATGCCGACGCCGGCCACGTTGACCAGGGCATCGGCCCCGGTGGTGGTGGCAAACGAGTTGGCCACCGGACCGTCAGGGTTCTCGTTGAGATAGGCGTACAGGTAGTAGTGGTTCACGAAGCCGGCGTCGATCTCGCCGCTGGCCACGGCGTCGACGATGGCCGAGTTCTTCTCGTAGGCCTGGGCGTCGTTGTCCTTCATGTCCGACAGCCACTGTTCGGCAACCTCGTCACCCGACAGCACCCGCAGGGCCGTGACGTAGGACTGGAACGAGGCGTTGGTTGGCGCCCACCCCACCCGACCCGACCACGCCGGGTCGGTGAAGCCGGCCAGGGTCTCGGGGAGTTCGTCGGCGCTGACGCGGTCGGTGTTGTACACGACCACCCGGGCCCGCCCCGACACTCCCACCCAGTCGCCATCGGGTGACCGGTAGGCGGCGGGTACGGCGTCGAGCTGGGACTGGTTGAGTTGGCTGAAGCGTCCGGCCGACGACACGGCCCCGAGCGCTCCGGCGTCCTGGGCGAAGAACACATCGGCCGGAGAGTTGTCACCCTCTTCGAGGATCTGGGCGGCCAGTTCGGCGGAGTCTCCGTAGCGGACGTTGACAGCGATGCCGGTGGCAGCGGTGAACTGCTCGAACAGCGGCCCCACCAACTCCTCGCTTCGACCCGAGTACACCGTGATCGACGACGAGGCGGCCCCGTCGCTGGTCCCGCTCGATTCAGACGCCGTGTCGCTCGAGGAGCAGGCGGTTGCCGTCACGGCCATGATGGCGAGTGCTCCGACCAGTGCGGTGAGACGAAATGACTTCATGGAAAATCTCCTGATGGTGTGATCCACGTGCTGTTAGGCAAGCCTAACAAGATTCAGGAGCGTCACTACACACCATGGGCCGCAGTCATGTCAAGTGATCCCGACCGCCCCGGTGGGCACCAGGTGATCTCACTCGCCGACGGTGACCAGGATCCGTTCGGCGGCAAACGACCCGACCCCCACATGGGCCCCGCCGATCTCGACGGTGAGGGTGCCGTCGGGTGAGGCTCCGGTCACCACCCCTGAGATGCCGGGGCGCAGCGAGGAACCCTCGAGGAAGTCGAGCATGCCCGGAGCGAACTCCAGCTCCTCGGGGATCCGGCTCACGGTGAAGTCACCACCGGCGGGCACCCGGGAAAGCGACACCGCAACCGGCGCCTGGTATCCCGAGCCGGGGATGGGATTGCCGTGCGGGCAGGTGGTGGGGTCGCCCAGAAGGTGCATCATGGCGCCTTCCACCCGGTCGGAGATCACGTGTTCCCACTTGCCGGCTTCGGCGTGGGCCTCGGCCCAGGACAACCCCAACACGTCGGTGAGCAGGCGCTCGGCGAGGCGGTGGCGTCGCACCACCCGCTCGGCGAGTTCCCGGCCAGCGGAGGTCAGGTCGATGCGGCCCTTGTCCACGCTGACCAGCCCCTCGACCTCCAGACGACGGATCATCTCCGACACTGCGGGACGGGACACGTCAAGGCGTTCGGCGATGCGGGCCTGAATCACTGACACGTCGTCTTCGCGAAGTTCGAAGATGGCCTCGCAGTACTCCTCGAACGCCGGATGCCATTCGGGGGTTGTATAGGCAGCCATACGCCGAGTGTACGGCACGACCCACATGTTGCGCCGGGTCAGGCCCGACCCATCATGCGATCCACAGCGATCTCGATCACCACCCGGTCGGTGCGTTCCTTGGGCTGGCTGTAGCGCTCGGCGTACCGGCGCACCGCCTCTGCCACCCTGACCGGGTCGTTGGTGACCGTGGCCGTGCCCTCGGCGGTCAGCCACCTGCCCCCGTCCACCTGACAGACAGCTGCAGGGCCACCGGGCTGGGCCACCACGTTGCGGGCCTTGCGGCTGGGGGCGAAGGTGATGACCCGGACCAGACACTCGTCGGGATCCCACGTGAATCCCACCGCCACCACGTGCAGGGTCCCGTCGGGTCGCAGGGTGGTGAGGGTGGCGAGGTGCCTTTCGGTGACAAAGGCGGTGACCTCGTCGGACAGGTTGCGGGGGTCGAGGGCCATGGGTCACTGCTCCTGATGGTGGTGGGACGTTGTCGCCCTGGCGGGCGCTGACGAACCTGTCGGCGTCTGCGAACCGGCGGGCGCCTGATGGGCAACGGCGGTCATTCGGTGCCGATGGCGTCGAGGACCACCAGACGACTGGCCCGCCACGCCGGGTACAGCCCGGCCATCACTCCGGCCACCGTGCCCATGATCACGATGACCACCAGGTTGTCGACCGGGATGGACAGCACGCTGAAGGTGGGTTCGGCCCGTGTCAGCACCCCGAACAACGCCACGCCGAACCCGAGCCCGATGGCCAGGCCCAGCACGGTGCCCACGATGGCGATCACCATGGCTTCCTGCACGATCATCGCCGCGATCTGGCGGGCCTTGGTGCCCACCGCCCGCAGCAGACCGATCTCCCTGGTTCGCTCGTACACCGCCAGCAACAGCGTGTTCACCACGCCGATGAGGGCGATGAACAGCGACAGCGCAAGCAAGGCGTACAGCAACGCCACGCTCTGGTCGACCTGGGCGGCACGGCTGGCGGTGAGGTCGGCGAGGTCGGCAACCTCGGCGGTGGGGTAGGCGGCAACCACTTGTTCCACTGCCCGGCGACCCTCGGTGGGGTCCACCCCGGGGGCGAACTCGATCAGCACCTGCTGGTCGACCCTGTTGGCGGGCGGCACGTTGGCATCGAACGTCTCGTGCGAGGTGATGAAGCCGCCACCGCGAAGCAACGGGCTCTCGCCGTAGACCGCCAACCACGGTGAACGACTGTTCTCCGGTGGCCTGGAAACTGAGGGTGACCTGATCGCCGACGCCAACGCCCAGCTTGCTGGCCTCATCTGCCGACACCGCCACGGTGGCACCGGTCAGGTCGTCGAGCGAGCCGGAGGTGACCTCGAAGTCCACCAGGCCGTCGATCCGGTCGGGTTGGATGCCCAGCACCGTGGCGCCGCGCAGATCCCCGAGCCCCAGTGTCGGGTCACCGCCGTCGGGGACGGCGGGATCACCTTGCGGCCCGATGGACGGTTGGTCCACCCCGGCGAAGGTGAAGCGCAGCCCGGTGGCCACGTCCACCTCGTCGAGGGCGTCGATGTCTTCGGCAACCTGCGGACTGAGGCCGAGGAACGAGTCGGGGGTGACGATGAGGTCGCTGGTGAAGCTGCGCTGGGTGGCCGAGGCCACCGACGCCGACGCCGACGCGGCGGCGATGGCGATCACGGTCACCAACCCGATGCCGATGGTGAGCGCGGCGGTGGTGGACGAGGTTCGAGCCGGGTTGCGCCGGGCGTTCTCGGTGGCCAGCTGACCGGTGATGCCGGTGATGGCCCGCAGGGGGGCACCGATGAAGCCGGCCAGCGGTCGCAGATACAGCGGCCCAAGGGCGGTGACGGCCACGAAGGTGGCCACGAGGCCGGCGCCGATCAGCTGCAGGGCCCGGGTGGGCTCGGCCGACCAGCCAATGGCAACCATCACGCCGGCACCGACGGCGGCGATGGCACCAACCACCAGTCGTGGCGTGGACCGCGCCGACGTGTCGATGGCGGCAGCTCCCATGGCTTCCACCGGTGCCACCCGTGACGCCCGCAGCGCCGGCAGCAGGGCGCTGAGCACGGTGATCACGATGCCCAGGGTGACCGGCAGGATGAACGCCGCCGATTCCAGCGCCAGCGGACGGGGCGGAAGCTCGAGGCCAAGTGCGTCGAGCAGTTGTCGCAGCCCGGCGGCCAGAGCCACCCCGGCCACCGCACCGATGGCTGAGGCGACGACCCCCACCAGGGCGGCTTCCCCCAGCACCGATCCCAGCACCTGACCCCGGCTGGCGCCCACCGCACGAAGCAGTGCGAGTTCGCGCATGCGCTGGGCGACCAGGACGGCGAAGGTGTTGAAGATGATGAAGCCACCGACGAACAGGGCGATCACGCCGAAGGCGGTGATGAAGGTGGTGAACTGATTGATGAAGTCCCTGAACGGTCCGGCACTTTCGTCGCTGAACGCCTCACCGGTGATGGCCTCGGTGCCGTCGGGCAGTGACCCCGACAGCCCGGCCACGAGTTCGGCCTGATCGATCCCGTTGGCTCCGGCGACGGTGATCCAGTCGAACGTGCCTGGCTCGGCCAGCAGTTCCTGGGCCTCGGCGGTGGACAGCAACGCCGCCGGTGCACCGGCGAAGTTGTCGATCTCACCGAACGTGGCAATCCCCGACACCGTGAACTGGCGGGTCCCCGAGGCGATGTCCACCCCGATCGAGTCACCCACCGAAATGTTGGCGTCGGTTGCCGTGCGCCTGTCGAGCACCAGCGTCCCGGGTGTCGGGGCCGCGCCGGCCACGAGGTCCCAGTTGTTGAGGTCGGGCACCTCGGACCAGTTCAGTCCGAAGGTGGGAGGACCGGCGTTGGGGTTGCCGATGGGTTCGCCGGCGGTGTCGATCAGTCGGATGGGGCGGCGTACCTGACCTGCGACGGCGGCAACGTTGGGCTCGCCCGACAGTTGCTGCACCACGGTGGCGTCGATGCGCACCCGTTCGGCGCCAAACGGGGTGGGGATTTCCCGGTCTGAGCGCACGACGGCGTCCACACCGAGGTTCACGTCGGCGAAGGCCTCGTCGAACCCGGCCTTGACGGTGTCACCCAGCACGGTGGTGCCCACCATGAAACTCACGCCCAGCACCACGGCCAGTGCCGTTGCACCCAGTCGCAGCAGATGGGAGCGCAGGCCGCGCACGGTGAGTGTGAACATGGAACTCAGGCTATGGCACGGTCACGGCGATGGGCGTAGGGGGCCCACGACGGCCCATAGGCGGTCGGTGATCTCGTCGGGCGTGCCGTCGGCATCGACCACGGTGATGCCGGCGCGCTCGGCCTCGTGTCGGTAGGCATGGGCCACCCGCTGGTGGAAACCCAGATCCATGCGTTCGAAGCGGTCATCGCTGCCACGGGCCGTGCGCCGCTCGGCGGCCACCACCGGGTCGAGGTCCAGCACCACCTCCAGGTTGGGGGGACACAGCGAGATGGTGAGATCGCACACACGGCGGGTCCAGCCCAGGTCGGCTCCGGCCCCGTAACCCTGATAGGCGATGGTCGACAGCCGACCCCGGTCGGCCAGCACCCAGGTGCCGACAGCCAGCAGTGGTGCCACCACCGACTCGAGCAGTTGGGCCCGCAGGGCGTTGAAGGCCAGTACTTCGGCGGCTGGGGTGCGGTCGAGGTCACCCAGCAGGAGTTCCCGTCCGGCCTCGGCGAACGGGTCACCACCCGGTTCGCGCACCACAGCGCAGGTCACACCGGCGGCCTCCAACCGCTTGGCCAGCGCTGCCACCTGGGTGCTCTTGCCGACGCCCTCGCCGCCCTCCACGATCACGTAGCGGCCCGGTGCCACGGTGGGTACAGGCGACACAGGCGACGCGGGCATGGCGTACGGGCGCGGTGGGGGTGCTGGGCCGTCAGGGTCAGGTGGGTTCATGGGGTCTCCAGTGTGGCCGCTGGGGTCACTCGCTGCTGACGGCAGCCAGCACGTCGAGCCGCGCAGCCCGCCGGGCCGGCAGCAGGGCCGCAACCACGCCGGCCAGTGCTGCCACCACCACTGCACCCACCAGCGTGCCCACCGGGATGCGCAGGACACCGAGGCCCTGACTCGACAGCGCCTGCACCATGGCCCAGCCGAATCCGATGCCAATGACCAGACCCAACAGGGTGCCGAACACGGCAATGATGACCGACTCCCAGCGCACAACGCTGCGCAGCTGCGACCGGCTCATGCCCACCGCTCGCATCAGGCCCAGCTCACGGGTGCGCTCGAACACCGACAGAGCCAGCGTGTTGGCGATGCCGACCAGGGCGATGATCACGGCCAGACCCAGCAGTGCGTAGACGAGGGTGAGCAACTGGTTGAACTGCGATGCCTGGGCCTCTTTGAACTCGGTCAGGTCCTGCACCTTGGCGGTGGGCCAGGGAGCGGCCACGGCCACGAGTTGTTCCTGCACGGCGGCCACGTCGGCTCCGGGCTCCACCTTCACCCACACCTGCAGGTCGAACTGTTCGGTGGCACCCTGCTCGATGGTGGTCAGGTCCACGAGACGGTCGCCCAGCAGGGCGCGATTGTCGTAGGTGCCCACCACGGTGAGCGTGCGTTCACCAGTGGGGAACTGGGCGGTCACGGTGTCGCCGACGACGATGCCGTTGGCCGCAGCGACCTCGGCAGCCACCGCCATTTCGTCGATGGCCAGGTCGGCCACCGTTCCGTCGACCACCTTGGGGTCGGTGATCTCGGCGAGTACTGCGGTATCCACGGCGAACACCGTGCTTGCCGCCCCGTCGATGCTGGCGTCGGTGAACCGCACGCCCGTTGATGCCGCCACTCCGGGTACCTCGGCGACCCCGGCAGCAAGATCGGGGCTCACCCCGCCGACGAAGAACTGTCCCGAATCGATGATGAGGTCACCGCTGAACGACTCATCGATGATTTCGTCGATGGATGCCGTTGCCGACGAGGCGAAGATGGCGATGAAGCCCACCAGCGCCACGCCAATCATCAACGCGGCAGCGGTGGTGGCGGTGCGCCGGGGATTGCGGGAGGCGTTCTCGCGGGCCAGCGTGCCGGTGATCCCGAACAGGCGCGGCAGCGGCCAGGAAATGGCGCGTGACACTGGTCGGGCGAACGCCGGACCCAGCACGGCCACCCCCAAAAACACCAGGAGTGCGCCCACGGCCACGGCCGCCAGGGCGTTGTCGCCGCCCCGGCTCAGGCCGTTGGCGATGTTGGCCACACCGGCGCCGAGCACGACGATGCCGATCACGACCCGCAGGACCGGGGTGCGGGTGGATTCGGCGGCCACGTTTCGCAACGCAGCGATGGGGGGGATTCGAGACGCCCGCAAGGCGGGGAACACGGCGGCCACCAGGGTGATGGCGGTGCCGGTGCCGATGGCGATGGCAACGGTTGTCGAACTCACCACGATGGAGGTGCTGGGGATGTCGAAGCCGGCGACGCCCAGCAGGGCGCGCAACCCGATCGATGTGGCGATGCCCAGCACCATGCCCACCATCGAGGCCAGGACCCCAACGACGGTGGCCTCGGCCAGCACCGAGGTCAGGACCTGTCGGCGGCTGGCCCCGATCGCACGCAGCAGGGCGAGCTCGCGGGTGCGTTGGGCCAACACGATGGAGAAGGTGTTGTAGATGATGAACGCCCCCACCACCAGGGCGACAACGGCGAAGGCCAGCAGGAAAGTGTTGAAGAATCCCAGCGCTTCGGCGATGGCGCTCTGGTCCTCGGCGGTGCGGTCGGCGCCGGTGATCGCCTCGGTGCCCGCTGGGATCACGGCGGTGAGATCGTCCACCAGTTGTTGCTGGGACGTTCCGTCGGTGGCCACCACGGCGATCTCGCTGTAGGTGTCGGGGGTTCCGAACAGTTCCCGGGCCACCGGAAGGGTGAACATGGACACCGTGGCACCGCCGGGGCTGTCCACCTCACCGAAGGCGGCAATGCCCGACACCGTGAACTGCCGTGGCGCACTGGCGGTCAGCACGGTGACCGTGTCACCCACGGCGATGTCGGCGTCGGTTGCTGACCCCTTGTCGATCACCACGTCGTTGGCAGTCGACGGTGCGGCGCCGTCGACCAGACGAAACGGGTTCAGTTGCTCGAACTGGCTCCAGTTGAACCCGAAGCTGGGAGCACCACCTTGGGGGTTGCCCACCGCCTCGCCATCGGGGGCCACCAACTGGGCGAATCCGGTGACGCTGGGTTCGGCGATGGCCACCCCCGGGGCGCCGTCGACCACCCCGAGCACCGACGCCGCCACCGGTGAGCGGATCTCGGGACCGAACTGCGACTCCACCACGTCGGTCGACCGCACCACGGCGTCGGTGCCGGCGTAGGCATTGGCGAACAACTCGTTGAAGGTGCGACCCACGGTGTCGGTCAGCACCAGGGTGCCCGACATGAGGGCCACGCCAAGCACCACGGCCAGACCGGTCATGGCCAGCCGGGCGCGGTGTCCGGCGATGCTACGCAGCGTCGCTTTCAGCATGGTGCCGTCACAGTCAGCATGGTGCCGTCGCTTTCAGCATTCGTCAGGGGGTGGGAGGCTGGTGAGCGGCCGGTGGTGGTCGCCACGCCGGTCACTCCCCGAACTGCTTGAGCCGATCGAGGACCCGTTCGGCGGTGGGGTCGTCCATCTCATCGACGATGCGACCGTCGGCCAGAAACAGCGCCCGGTTGGCGTACGCCGCTGCCATGGGGTCGTGGGTGACCATCACGATGGTCTGGCCGAGGTCGGTCACGGCCTGGCGCATGAAGTCGAGGATCTCGGCGCCAGCGCGCGAGTCGAGGTTTCCCGTGGGCTCGTCGGCGAAGATGATGTCGGGCCGCGCCGCCAGCGCCCGGGCAACCGCCACGCGCTGCTGCTGGCCACCCGACAGCTCCGACGGTCGGTGGTTGAGCCGATTGCCCAGCCCCACGGTGGACACCACATTGTCCATCCATTCCTTGTCCGGCTTGCGTCCGGCAAGATCCATGGGAAGGGTGATGTTCTCGGCGGCGGTGAGGGTGGGGACCAGGTTGAACGCCTGAAACACGAACCCGATGCGATCGCGTCGCAACTGGGTGAGGTCACGCTCACGCAGCGTTGTGATGTCGGTATCTCCGATGAACACGGCACCGCCAGTGAGGGTGTCCAGTCCGGCCACGCAATGCATGAGCGTGGACTTGCCGGACCCCGATGGGCCCATGATGGCGGTGAAGCGGCCAGTCTCGAAGCCGCAGGTGACACCGTCGAGCGCCCTGACCTCGGTGTCGCCACTCCCATAAACCTTCAGCGCATTCTCTGCCCGGGCCGCCAGGGTCGGGGTGTTTTGGGTGGCGGCGCCGGCGTCGGGGGCGGGATCTGTCGTGGTCATCATTCCTCCCACAGGAGCGTTGTCTGGTCACCGTCGGGTGCGGTCGGCGCAATTGCCTGAACCTTCACAGGCTAGGTGGCTCAGCTGCCGACGGGGTACATCGCTCCACAGGTTGGACCACAAACCGAGCGAAGTGGGTTGGTGGTTGGCAGGATGGGGGCACGCCGGATCGCCGGCTGCCGACTGGGAGGTCACCACCATGAGCCCACCTGATGATTCCGCCCCCGACGGGCCCAAGGCGTTTTTTCTGTCCGGGGATCTGGCCCGGTATGTGGCCGACCACAGCAGCCAGGCTGATCCGGTCCTGACCGATCTCATTGAGGCGACGCAGGCCCTTGGGGCAGTGGCGGGAATGCAGATATCAACCGAGCAGGGGGTGTTCATGACCATGCTCACCCGCATGCTGGGGGCCCGCACCGCCATCGAGGTGGGAACGTTCACGGGGTACTCGTCGATCTGTATCGCCCGCGGCCTGGCCGAGGGAGGGCGACTCATCGCCTGTGACGTGTCCGACGAATGGACTTCGCTGGCGCGCAAGGCGTGGTTGGCCGCCGGCGTGGCCGACCGGATCGACCTCCGGTTGGGCCCGGCTGCCGACACCCTTGCGGCCCTGCCGGCCAGTCTGGTGGTGGACCTTGCCTTCATCGACGCCGACAAGGGCGGGTACCGCACCTACTACGACCTGGTGATGCAGAGACTGCGGCCCGGTGGGGTGATCCTGGTCGACAACGTCTTGTGGTCGGGGCGGGTGGTGGACGCCGCCAACACCGAGGCCGACACCGTCTCACTGCGTGCGTTCAACAAGTACGTGGCCAGTGACGATCGGGTGGAGGTGGCCATGGTCCCGCTGGCTGACGGGTTGTCCGTCATTCGCCAGCATGACGAGGCGACATAGCGGCACCGGGCGTGGTGGTCGTGGCATGATCTGACAGTATCGTTGCCACCAACTCGGCAAACCCGTACGACCCTGATGCCGTGATTGCCAACCAACCGGAGTGTGCCATGGACGTGTTGCGTACCCCCGACGAACGTTTCGACAATCTGACCGACTACCCGTTCGCGCCGAACTACCACCACGTCGACGCCGTTGCTGGTGACGCATCGGCGGGGGTGCTGCGCATGCATTACGTCGACGAGCCCGCGACCGGAACTGTGTGTGATCCGGCGGAGACGGTGCTGTGCCTTCATGGCGAGCCCAGCTGGAGCTATCTCTACCGCTCGATGGTCCCGATGTTCTCGGCCGCCGGCATGCGGTGTGTGGCCCCTGATCTCGTGGGGTTCGGACGGTCAGACAAGCCGGCGCTGCGCTCTGACTACACCTATGACCGTCACGTGGCGTGGCTCGGCCAATTGCTGTTCGAGCGCCTTGATCTTCGCAACATCACCCTGGTGTGTCAGGACTGGGGGGGTCTGCTTGGCCTTCGTCTGGTGGGCGAGCACCCTGACCGGTTTGCCCGGGTGGTGGCGGCCAACACCTTTTTGCCCACTGGCGAGCGACCACTCAGCGACGCCTTCCACCGGTGGCGTCAGTTCTCCCAGGAGATCGAAGAGTTTCCTGTTGCCGCCATCGTCAACGGTGGGTGTGTGGGCCAGTTGTCGGCTGATGCGCTTGCGGCCTACGACGCCCCATTCCCCACCGAGGACTTCAAGGCCGGCGCCCGACAGTTTCCGACGCTGGTGCCCGACTCCCCAGACGCCCCCGGTGCAGCTGCAAGCAGGGCGGCGTGGGCCGAACTCGAGACCTTCGACAGGCCGTTTCTCACCGCATTCAGTGACAGCGACCCGGTCACCGCCGGATCGGAGCGATTGATGCATCGACGGATTCCCGGGACTGCCGGCCAGCCCCACGTCACCATTACCGAGGCGGGGCACTTCCTTCAGGAAGACAAAGGGCCGCAGCTGGCCCAAGCCGTTATTGACCTGGTTGCTGCAACCCCCGGTCACACTGATTTAGACACACTGATTCAGGCACACTGATTCACGGCTCCCTGAATGGAGCAGGGCCCGCTGGTTGGAGCAGGGCCCAGTGGGGATCAGCCGCTGCGCCGACGCCGACGCCGGGCGGCGTCGATCTTGCGGGCGGCGTCAACGAGCTCCAGTTGTTCCTTGCGTGGCTCAGCGTTGCCATCCACAACGGGGGCAAGGTTGCGACCTGACGCCTCAAGAAGGCCCGACACCGAAACGCCCTGCTCGGCGGCAAAGTCGTGCCAGGCATCGTGGGCTTCACGGCTCAGGTAGGCGTGGAGTGCTCGACGGTCATCGCTCATGTTTTCGGTCCTCGCGTTGGTGGTCCGCATCGATTGTGTTGTTCTGGAACCTTGATGCCCTGCGAACGGTGGGCACGCCGGCCAACGTGATCAGTGAAACTGTCGCCTCAGTCCAGAATAATGTGATCGGAGATCCTTACTACGTGTAGAAGGTTATGGAAGGTACATGTTTCATACGCATGCACCTCACAACTACCTTTATGCAGTGGCAACTATGCCCTTACCGTTATCAACGTATCAGAACCACAAGTGGTCAGACCACTTTGGTGGGGGTTGTTGGTCACAGCACCGGGCTGCCGGTCACACCACCGGGCGGGACCCCACAGGCATATTCAGACACGACCCTTCCCCAAGGCTCGGATTTGTCCCATACTTGGTGTGTCGGGAGATGCGGATTTTCCGTCTGGAGGGGCGTCCCATGGTTGCGAACTCTGAGCCGGCTAACCGATTGAGTCTGCCCGAGCGGGTTTTCGACGACCTGTTCGAGAGGATCGTCAGCGGGGCGCTGCAGCCCGGGGAAACGCTCCCGTCCGAACGGCAGTTGACCGAGCAGTTCGGTGTGAACCGCCAGGTGGTGCGCGAGGCGGTCAAGCGGCTGGTTCACGTCGGGCTGGTGCGATCCGGCCAGGGCGACGGTAACCGGGTGCTGGACTGGTCCTATACCGGGACGTTTGAACTCGTGGGTCTGCTGGCCATCCGGTCGCGGTCGGGTCGCGACGAACTCGACCAGGTGCTGGCGCGTTCTCTGCTCGAGATCCGCCGGACGTTCGGCATGGAGACTGCACGCATGTGTGCCATGCGTGCCGAGCCCGACGTTCTGGATGAGCTCGCCGAGCTGGTCGAGTCCATGCCGTCAGCGGGGAGTCCGACCCAGCGACACGCAGCAAACTGGGCATTTTGGTCCCGGCTGGTCGACGGTTCCGGGAACATTTGCTACCGACTCATGCTCAACAGCCTCGGCGCCGCCCTGCCCAAGGCGGTCATGCTGATGTCGCACTATTCCGAGGGCGTCCCTGCCGACATCGACGGCTACCGCACCCTCGTGGGTGCCATGCGCTCGGGGGATGCCGACGCCTCCGCCGCTGCGGCCGAGCGCCTGCTGGCCGTGGAGGCCACCGAGTTGGCCAAAGCCGTGGGCATGTTCGACTCCACCGCACCGGAGTTGGCGCCCAGCCCCACCTGACCCCGATCAGCGTTGGTCGATCAACGGTAGGGTGACGGCCCAATGATGGTCGTCCAAATGCTCGGCGTGCTGGCGGTGGTACTCACGTTCGCGCGCCTGGGCTCGCAGCCCTGGCACAACTTGCGGTCTGGGCATCTCGACGGGGTTTCAGCCACGGCGCTGGGCAACAACCTGGTGTCTGACGTCTTTTGGTTGTGGTTCGGTCTTCAGGCCGGACTGGCACCGGTGTGGATCGTGGCCGTGCTGGCGCTTCCCATCGACGTGTTGTCGATGGTGGTCGTTCGTTCACGCATCAATCGCTGGACGGTGGCGTCGGCGACGGCATGGACGGTGGCACTGGTGGGTGCATGGTGGGTCGCCGGCCTGGGAGGGCTGGGTGCCGTGTTGGTGGTGAGTGTGGCCGTGGCCATGGCCCCCCAGATGCTCGCCGTCATCCGGTACCCCCGGCTGACCGGGTTGTCGCTGGTCACGGTGGGGCTGTCGCTGGCCGACGCCGCAGTGTGGGGGGTCTACGGGGCGATGGCCGGTGATGTCACGCTGGTGTTCTACGGCGTCGTTCTGGCCGTCGGTGCCACGGTGATCGGCTGGCGGGTCGTGGTCACGTCGTTGTCGGGCCGTGACGGATCGGCGGCCCCCGGTGTTGCTGCCTACACTTCGCACCCGTGACTCTGCAGCGGCGAACCGCACCATTGGATCGTGACGAACAGGCTGTGGTGGACACCCTCACTGCCGACCCGGCCGACTACGTCAAGGTGGCCATCGTCGACATCGACGGCGTGCTCCGGGGCAAATACCTCGACAAGTCGAAGTTTCTCTCCGCCGTCGAGGGCGGGTTCGGATTCTGCGACGTGGTGTTTGGCTGGGACTCAGCTGACGAGTGCTACGACAACGGCACCTACACCGGATGGGCCAGCGGCTACCCCGACGGCACGGTGCGCATCGACCTGCACTCCCATCGACGCGTCCCGTGGGAGTCGGGGCGACACCTGTTCCTGTGCGACTACGTCGGTTCCCAGCCCGACGCCAGCGTCTGCCCCCGGTTGCTGGTGCGTGGTCTCGAACAACGGGCGGCGTCGATGGGTTACGTGGCCAACTTCGGACTCGAGTTCGAGTGGTTCAACTTCTCGGAGACTCCCCAGTCGTTGCATGCCAAGGACTTCCGCAACCTCGAGCCGCTGAGCCCGGGGATGTTCGGCTATTCAGTGCTGCGCCAGACCCATTCGCAGGACTTTTTCGATGCCATGCTCACCCAGCTTCGGGCCTTCGGGGTGCCGTTGGAAGGCCTGCACACCGAGACCGGTCCCGGGGTGTTCGAAGCGGCGATCGTGTACTCCACCGCCCTGGCCGCTGCCGACCGGGCCACGTTGTTCAAGTCTGGTGTCAAAGAGATCGGCCATCGGTTCGGGATCCTGCCCACCTTCATGGCCCGGTTCAACACCGACCTTCCGGGCTGCTCGGGTCATGCCCACCAGAGCCTGTGGGATATCGACGGCGAGCACAACCTGTTCCACGACGCCACCGGTGAGGGGTCCATGAGCTCCACCATGCGCTCGTGGCTGGCCGGCATCCTTGCGCTGCTGCCCGAGATGCTGGTCATGCTCGCTCCCACGGTGAACTCGTACAAGCGTCTGGTCGACGGGTTCTGGGCCCCCACCCGGCCCACCTGGGGCATCGACAATCGCACCGTTGCCGCTCGGGTCATCCCCGGATCGGCGTCGTCCACCCGTCTGGAGCTTCGGGTCCCGGGGTCCGACGTCAACCCCTACCTGGCCGTGGCGGCGTGCATGGCTGCCGGACTGTGGGGAGTCGAGCGGGGACTGGAACTCGACCAGCCGGCCACGGTGGGAAGCGGCTACGCCGACGAGTCGGTGGACCGGCTGCCGCGCAACCTCATGGACGCCACCCGCCTGTTCGGCGAGTCGGTGGAGATGCGTGGCCTGCTCGGTGACGCCTTCGTGGACCATTTCGCCGCCACCCGCGAGTGGGAGTGGCGCCAGTACCAGGACGCCGTCACCGACTGGGAGCTGCGCCGCTACTTCGAGATCATCTGAGGACGCGGCCCCGGCCCCGGTGACCGCCCCTAGCCTTTCCCGCCTGTTCGCACCCCCACTGAGGTCACTGATGTCTGTTCCCACCGCCACGTTCTCGTTTCCCACCACCATCCGGTTTGCTGTCGGATCCCGCCACGAGGTGGCCAGCGAGCTGGCTGCGGTGTCGGCACGTCGGCCGCTGGTGGTGACCGACTCGGGGGTGTCCACGCTGGGGTGGTTTGCCGAACTGGTCGACGAGATTGGCGCCGCCGGTTACGCCGTGGCGGTGTTCGACGGGGTGTGGGGCAATCCGGTGGTGTCGCAGGTTGATGCCGGGGTTGCGGCGTGGCGTGCCCACGACGCCGACGTGGTGGTGGCGGTGGGCGGCGGTGCCGCCATGGACGTGGCCAAGGCCGTGGCCCTCATGGCCACCCACGACGGGCACCTGTTTGATTACGAAGATGAAGTGCCCGGGGCACTGATGCCAACGTCGGCCACCGCCGCCATCATCGCCGTGCCCACCACCGCCGGCACCGGCAGCGAGGTGGGGCGCTCGGCGGTGATCAGTGACGACGACACCCACATCAAGCGCATCATCTTTGGACCACACCTGCTGCCACGGGTGGTCCTGGCCGACCCCGAACTCACCGTTGGGCTGCCGGCGTCGATCACCGCAGCCACCGGCATGGATGCGCTGACCCACAACGTCGAGGCCTACCTGGCCCGCAACTGGAACCCCATGTGTGACGGCATCGCCCTGGAGGGTCTGCGCCTTGTGGCCGCCAGCCTCCAGCGGGCCGTGGCCGTGCCCGACGACCTCGAGGCACGCGCCGGCATGCTCATGGGTTCGATGATGGGGGCCGTCGCCTTCCAAAAGGGTCTGGGGGTCGTTCACTCGTGTGCCCACGCACTGGGCACGGTGGCCGACGTGCATCACGGCCTGGCCAACGCCGTCATGATCGACCTGGCGCTGGAAATCAACGTGGAGGCGGTGCCCGAGCGCTTCGCCACCATGGCCGCCGTTGTCGGCTGTGAACCAGGTGCCGACGGGTTTTTGCGCTGGCTGGGCGAGCTGAAGGCCTCGGTGGGCATCCCGGCCGATCTGGTGGCGCTGGGCATTGATCCGGCGTTGGAGTCCCGACTGGTCGAGGTGGCCGTGGCCGACGCCTGCCACCCCAACAACCCCCGGCCGGTCACCGCCGACGACTTCACCGCCATCTTCCGGCGGTCGCTCACGTGACCGCTGGCCCCGGCGGCCGCCGGTTGCGTATCGGGTTGTCGGCCAATTACATGGCTCCCGACCCCGATCGCACGTTACTACCCCATTCGTGGTTGCTGTACGCCGAGCAGCACATGGCCTCGATGCTGGCCGGCACCGGGGCATTGGTGTACCTGGTGCCACCACCGGTGGTGGCGTCCAACGCCGGTGCGGCAGCGGCCGTGGTGGTCAGCCACGGCCATGGCCACGCCCGACGACGTGGCTGCCGACCTCGACGCCCTGGTCCTCGCCGGTGGTGCTGACGTGGCTCCGGGCAGCTACGGGGCTGAACCGTTGCGTCCGGCGTGGGCCGGGCAGCCCGAACGTGACCACTACGAGATCTCGCTGCTGCGTGCGTTCATTGACGCCGGTCGCCCGGTGCTGGGGATCTGTCGCGGCCATCAGTTGCTGAACGTGGCCTACGGGGGAACGCTGTACCAGGACCTCGCCACCGAACTCGAGGTGCAACTCGAGCACCGCAGCCAGCAGCGCTACCACCGCAACATCCACGATGTCGCCGTGGTGCCCGGCTCGGGCCTGGCGGCGCTGTACCCCGACCAGCCCACCGGCACCGTCATCTCGGTGCATCACCAGGCCATTCGCGACCTGGCCCCGGATCTGGAGGTGGAGGCCCGCTGCACCACCGACGACATCATCGAAGCGGTGCGGTTGTCGGGCAGCGCCGTGGGATCACGGCGCTGGGCGGTGGGGGTGCAATGGCATCCCGAGTTTGAGGCCATCGACCCTCCTGCCACGCCCACTGCTGGCCGCCGCCCCCCTGCTCGACGAGTTCATCGCTGCCGCCGCCGCCAACGCCATCGGCAGAGCCGCCGCCGGTGCTGCACGTCCGCCCCGAGGAGACCTGACATGACCAACCCCAACGCAACGCTGTTGATCACCAATCCCGCCACCGGCGAGCCGTTGGACGAGATCGCCTGCACCACGGCCACCGAACTCGCCGACGCCATGGACGCCGCCCGCATCGCCCAGGCCGTCTGGGCCGACACCCCGGTGGATGAACGCGTCGCCGTTCTCGACCGTTTCCGACACCTGGTGGCCGAACAGGCCGACGAACTGGCCGCCGTGCTCACGTCGGAAACCGGCAAGCCCATCTCGCAGGCGACCGGCGAACTGGGTGCGGTGCTGGGCCGTATCGACTTTTTCACCGACAAGGTGGCCGACGCTCTGGCCATCACCCAGGTGGGCGACGACGGCGCCACCGTGGAGATGATTGCCCGTGAGCCGCTGGGGGTGGTGGCCAACATCTCGGCCTGGAACTACCCGTGGTTCGTGGGCACCAATGTGTTCGTTCCTGCCCTGCTGACCGGGAACGCCGTGCTGTACAAGCCGTCGGAGTACGCCACCCTCACCGGGTTGGCCATGGGTCGCCTGTTGGCCGACGCCGGACTGCCCCCGGGGCTGTTCACCGTGGTGGTGGGTGGCGGCGATACCGGTGCGGCACTGCTCGAACTCCCTGTCGACTCCGTTGCCTTCACCGGGTCGTACCCCACCGGTCGCCGCATCGCCGAGTCGGTGGCCGCCCGACTGATCCCGGTGCAGCTCGAGCTGGGCGGCAAGGATCCGGTGTACGTCACCGACGACGTGGACGTGGCCGCCGCCGCCGAGTCACTGGCCGAAGGGGCGTTCTACAACAACGGTCAGTCGTGCTGTGCGGTGGAACGGCTGTACGTGCATGCCGACGTGTTCGACGAGTTCGTGCAGCGGTATGTGGCCGAGGTGGAGGGGTTTGTGCTCGGTGACCCCACCGACCCCGACACGTTTTTGGGCCCGCTGGCCCGACCACAGCACGCTTCGGTGCTGGCCGCCCAGGTGGACCAGGCGGTGGCCGCCGGAGCAGTGGTACGCATCGGAGGCGGGGTGCTGGAGCGCAACGGTGGCGTGTGGTTCGCCCCAACAGTGCTCACCGGGGTGACCGACGACATGGCGGTCATGCGCGACGAGTCGTTTGGGCCCATCATCGGCATCGCCACCGTGCAGTCCGACGATGAGGCCGTGGCCCGCATGAACGACACCAGCTTCGGTCTCACCGCCGGGGTGTTCTGCGCCGACGAGGACAGGGCCGTGCCCTTGCTGGGTCGGATCAATGCCGGCAGCGCCTACTTCAACTGCTGCGATCGGGTGAGCCCCCGACTGCCGTGGTCGGGACGTGGCAACTCCGGTATCGGCCTGACGCTGTCGGTGGAAGGCATCGTGGCCTTCACCCAGCCCAAGGCGTACCACCTGCGCCGGCCCAGAGCCCTGTAACGCGAGCCCTAGCGGACCGAGGCAACCTCGTAGCCGGCTTCATCAATGGCGGCACGCACGGCATCGTCGGTGGCCTCGCCATCAACTGAGACGGTGCGGGCGTCAATGTCCACGGTCACCGTGGTGACATCGCTCAGGGCGCCCACCTCAGCTTCGATGGCAGCCTTGCAATGGCCACACGAAATACCGGGAACGTCGTAGGTGCGAATGGTCATGAGTGGCGGTACCCCCCGAACCGGCGCAGGCGCAGGCTGTTGGTGACAACGAATACGGATGAAAACCCCATCGCCCCGGCAGCGATCATGGGGTTGAGCACCCCGAAGGCGGCCAGAGGGATGGCAGCGGTGTTGTAGGCGAACGCCCAAAACAGGTTGCCCTTGATGGTGCTCAGGGTGCGTCGGGCCAGGGCCACGGCGTCGGCGGCGGCCCGCAGGTCACCACTGACCAACGTGAGGTCAGAGGCTTCCATGGCCACGTCGGTGCCGGTGCCAATGGCGATGCCCAGGTCGGCAGTGGCCAGCGCCGGGGCGTCGTTGATGCCGTCGCCCACCATGGCCACCCGATGGCCAGCGGCCTGCAGGGCCCGGACCTCGTCCACCTTGCCGTCGGGCAAGACCTCGGCCACCACCCGGGTGATGCCCACCTCGGCGGCCACGGCCTCGGCGGTGCGTCGGTTGTCGCCGGTGACCAGAACCACCTCGAGCCCGAGCCCCTGCAATGCGGCAACGGCCTCGGCTGAGGTTGGCTTGATGCGGTCGGCCACCACGAACACCCCGGTGGCCACCCGGTCACCGGCGGGTCCCCACCCGGCAACGACCGCCGTGCGTCCGGCCGACTCGGCTACGTCGATGGCCGTGATCAGTTCGTGGGGGATCTGGTCGAACAACCGGGTTCGACCCACCATCACCTCGGTACCCGCCACCGTTGCGCTCACGCCCAGGCCGGGCAGATTGATGAAGTCCTCGGCGCTGTGGTGGGGGTCGTCACCCAGCGTGGCGGCCACCGCAGCGGCCACCGGGTGTTCGCTGAGCCGCTCAACCGACGCCGCCAGCCGCACGAGTTCGGCACGGTCCACTCCGGGTGCGGCGACGACGTCGACCACGGTCATGCGACCCTCGGTGAGGGTGCCGGTCTTGTCCAGGACCGCCACATCCACGCCGCGGGTGGCCTCCAGCACCTCGCCACCCTTGATGATCACGCCCAACTGGGCGCCGCGACCGGTGCCCACCATGATGGCGGTGGGAGTGGCCAACCCGAGTGCACATGGACAGGCGATGATGAGCACGGCCACCGACGCCGTGAAGGCCTCGGTGGCGGCATGGCCGGTGAGCAGCCACCCCGCCAGCGTGGCCACGGCGATGGCCAGCACCACCGGGACGAACACTGCCGACACACGGTCGGCCAGCCTGGCCACAGCGGCCTTGGAGCCCTGGGCCTGCTCCACCAGCCTGATGATCTGCGCCAGCGTGGTGTCGCTGCCCACCAGACGGGCCTCCACCACCAGGAATCCGTGGGCGTTCACGGTGGCACCGATCACCTCGTCGCCCACCGAGACCTCCACCGGCACCGGCTCGCCCGACACCATGGAGGCGTCCACGGCGCTGTGGCCCTCGACCACCACACCATCGGTGGCGATGCGTTCGCCGGGGCGCACCTCAAACCGGTCACCCACCTCGAGGCTGGCCACCGGGATCTCCGAGCCGTCGATGAGGCGCGCCGTCTGCGCACCGAGGTCGGCCAGGGCGCGAATGGCGTCACCGGAGCGACGTTTGGCCCGGGCCTCAAACCACCGGCCCAACAGGATCAGGGTGATGATCACGTGAGGCGGTTTCGAAGTACACGTGGGCGGTGTCGCCCGACGCCATGGATGCCATGCCTTCCATGCCTTGCATGGCGTCAGTGTCAGCAGCCCCGAGGAACAACAGCGCCACGGTGCTCCAGGTCCATGCCGCCACCGTGCCCAGCGACACCAGCGAATCCATGGTGGCCGTGCGGTGACGCAGGTTCACCAGTGCGGCCCGATGGAATCGTGCTCCCGACCAGAACACCACCGGTGTGGTCAGCGCAAAGGCCAGCCATTGCCAGCCATCGAACATCAGCGGCGGGATCATTGACACCGCCACCACCGGAATGGTGAGCGCTATGGCCACCGCCAGCCGCAGCGTCAGCACCTTGCGGTTGTGTTCCTCAACGGCTGCGGAGTCCACGGCATCGTCGTCGGGTACCCGGTACCCCATGGCTTCGATGGTGGCCCGCAGGTCGCTGACGTCCAGGGCGGCGGGATCGAACCGGATCACGGCCCGTTCGGTGGCGAGGTTCACGTCGGCCTCAGTGACACCGGCGAGTTTGTTGAGGCCGCGGTTGATGCGGTTGGAACACGAGGCGCACGTCATGCCCTCAATGGGCAGATCCACTCGCTCGGTACCGGTGCCCAGTGCCATGCCGCAATACTACCGAGTCAGCTGCGGTCCCGGCCTTGCCGCTTGCGAACGTTGCCCTGCCGGATCGTGTCACGGGTCCCGGGAGATGGCGCCCTGAGTCGGTGGATCCACGGCGTGCTGCCGCACCCACGCATGCATGGCGATACCGGCGGCAACACCGGCGTTGATCGAGCGTGTGGATCCGAACTGGGCGATGGACAGCACCTGGGTACAGGCAGCCTGGGCGGGAGCGCTCAACCCCGGGCCCTCCTGGCCGAACACCAGCACGCAGGCCGCCGGCAGCACGGCGGTCTCCATCGCAACCGACCCGGGAGGTTGTCGATGCCCACCATCGGCAGCCCGGCTTGTGCCGCCCACTCCAGCAGGGCATCAACGTCGTCGTGGTGGTGCAGGTGCTGGTAGCGATCGGTGACCATCGCCCCGCGGCGATTCCAGCGGCGACGTCCGACGATGTGGACAGCAGCGGCGTTGAAGGCGTTGGCGGTGCGCACCACGGTGCCGATGTTGCGGTCGTGAACCCAGTTTTCGATGGCGACGTGAAACGGATGCCGCGAGAGGTCCAGGTCGGCCACGATGGCGTCGTTGGACCAGTACCGGTAGCGGTCCACCACGTTGCGCCGGTCGCCGGCTGCGAGCAGATCCGGGTCAAGGCGGTGATCAGCCGGCCACGGGCCCTCCCACGGGCCGACGCCCACGGTTTCGTCACCCACGAGTTCGTCCCCCACGAGTTCGTCACCAACGGTTTCGTCACCCACGAGTTCGTGATCGGTCACTGGCTCGTCAGGATTGGGCACAAAACAACGGTACCGGGCGACCGCAGCGTCATCGGCGCCGCCTACGATGGGGTGGTGAGCGATACACAGGTGCAGGAACGGATTGAGGAACGGACTGATGTCCGTCTTGACGACGGCGACAGTGGGCAGTTGGCCCACATCATCCGCAAGGCCGACCAGATGCGGGCCTACGTGGGCGGTGAAGCCGTCACGGCGTTGTGCGGCAAGCGGTGGGTTCCCACCCGTGACCCCGAGAAGTACCCCGTCTGCCCCGAATGCCGCGTCATGTTTGATGCCATCACCGGCGGTGCCGGTGGTGGTGATCGCAGCTGACACCGGCCCAACCGGTAGGGTCGGGAATCGTGTCCGATCAGCCCGCCGACCCCTCACAGGCAAACCCGTCGCAGGCCGACCCCGCGCCGGCCCAAGGCGAAGCGCCCACCGACCACGGCGCGGTGCCGTTCAGCCCTCCGGGTCGTTACGTCACCACTGGCATGCTGGCCGACGTGCAGGCGCTGGTGGCCGCTGACGGGCGTCCCCACGAAGAGGTCGCCGCCGATGGTGCGCCGGAGGCCACCGACCGGGTCGCCGGACGGGTGATGTTGTGGCGCCATATGGGCAAGCGCCTGTTTGGCACCCTGCAAGACGGCACCGGCCGCATGCAGGTGTCGCTGTTTCGTGACGAGATGGACCCCGACACCTACCGCGCCCTGGCCAAGGGCGTGCGCATGGGTGACTTCGTTGGGGTGGAGGGCTACCGCTACATCACCGGCAAGGGCGAGCCCACGCTGGGTGCCCGTGAGGTGACCGTGCTGCAACGGGCCCTGGAGCCCATGCCCGACAAGTGGGCCGGGGTGCATGACGCCGACCTCCGCTACCGCAAGCGTTACCTGGACCTGCTGGTGAATCCCGAGTCCCGCCAGCGATTCCAGGTGCGCAGCGCCATGATCTCGTTCATCCGGCGATGGCTGGATGACCAGGGATTCATGGAGGTGGAAACGCCCATGCTTACTGCCGCTGCCTCGGGTGCGGCCGCCCGGCCATTTTCCACCCACCACAACGCCCTGGACCGGGACTTCTTTTTGCGTATCTCACCGGAGACCTACCTCAAGCGGGTGGTGGCCGGTGGGTTTGACCGGGTGTACGAGATCGGTCGCAACTTCCGCAACGAGGGCATCGACGCCTCCCACCTGCAGGAATTCACCATGCTGGAGTGGTACGCGGCGTACTGGGATTACACCGACAACATGGAGGCCATCCGCACCCTGCTCACCGCCACGCTCGAGGCCACCACCGGGTCCACCACCGTGGACCACGACGGTGTGGCCCTCGAGTTCGGTGTCCAGTGGCCGGTGTACGACTACCGCACCCTGGTGCGCGACGCCACCGGTATCGACCTGGCCGTGGTGCGTGACGTGGACACCCTCAAAGCCGAGATCACCAGCCGGGGCATCGCCGACGACCTGGGCGACACCGTGTCGTATGCGGCTTTGGTGGACCTGCTGTACAAGCGCACGGTTCGTCCCGGCCTGGTGCAGCCGTGCTTTTTGATTCACCATCCCGCCGAACTGGTGCCGTTGGCCCGTCGCAACGACGACGACCCCAGCGTGCTCGACATGTTCCAGGTGGTGGTGGCCGGCTGGGAGATCGTGAAGGCCTACTCCGAGCTGGTGGACCCGATCGAACAGGAACAGCGCCTGCTCGAACAGGTGGAGCTTCGGGCTGCCGGCGACGACGAGACCATGATGATGGAGGACGACTTCATCGAGGCCATGCGTCACGGCATGCCACCCATGTCGGGTCTGGGTCTGGGCATCGACCGGCTGGTGGCGCTGGCCACCGGGGCACCGACACTGCGTGACGTGGTGCTGTTCCCGCTGCTGCGCGAGGCCCCCGGCGACAGTGCTCAGGCTCCCGGCGACGCCACCCCGGCCGTCGGCGACGCCGACGATGCCAACTAACGCCAAGACCTAGACCTGACCCGACCCGACCCGCCTTGATCCGGTCTGCCTCGGGCTAGCCGCCTGAGACGAAGGCGTCGGCACCCTTGGGGGGTGCGGGGTCGTCGGGGTTGTCCAGCCATCGTTCCGGTAGCGCAACCGGGCGCGGACCGTTGGTGTGGCCGCGTGGGGCGTTGCGCACGTCGTCGGCAACGGTGATCGAGCCGTCGTTGGTGTCGAGCAGTTTGTGCAGCTCGGCCACCACCTCGTCGCGGGTGGTGACGGCCATGAGGCGCTGACGTGCGGTGCGGCCCACCGGGAATCCCTGCAGGTACCAGGCGATGTGCTTGCGGAAGTCGCGCACGGCGGTGAGTTCGATGCCGGGACGTCCTCCGCTGGGGACATGGACGCACAGCAAGTCGAGATGCTCGACCATCACGTCCACCACTTCGGTGAGCGTGGGCGCAGCGGGGGCGGGCTGGCCGGCAAAGGCGGCGGCCAGCTCGGCGAACAGCCACGGGCGACCCAGACAACCCCGGCCCACCACCACGCCGTCGCAGCCGGTGCGCTCCACCATGGCCACGGCGTCGGCGCCGGTCCAGATGTCGCCATTGCCGAGCACCGGCAGGGTGGGAGCCACCGCAGCAACCGCCTGTTTGAGTTCGGCGATGGCGTCCCAGCGGGCCAACCCCGAGTACAGCTGCTCGGCGGTGCGGGCGTGCAGGGCAACCGATGCCACCCCAGCGTTGGCGGCGATGAGCGCGGATCGGACATCGGTGCGCAGCTCGTCGTTGATCCCCATGCGCATCTTGATGGTCACCGGCACGTCACCGGCGGCCGTGACGGCGGCGTCCAGGATGCGGGCGAACAGCACATGATGAACCGGCAGCGCCGAGCCACCGCCCTTGCGGGTGACCTTGGCCGCCGGACAGCCGAAGTTGAGGTCCACATGGTCGACGCCCACCTCGTCGACCAGAATCCGCACGGCGGCGGACATGACGGCTGGGTCCACGCCGTACAGCTGCACGCTGTGGGTTGTTGCGCCGGGGGCACGGGCCACCATGGCCAGCGTGGTGCGGTGACGTTCCACCAGCGCCCGGGCGGTGATCATTTCGCTCACCCCCAATAGGGCCCCGAACCGTGCGCACAGGATGCGAAACGCCGGGTTGGTCACCCCGGCCATGGGGGCCAGCACCACGGGGGGATCCACGGTGATGGGGCCGATGGTCAGCGCCGGCAGCGTGGTGGTGGTGGGAAGTGTGGTCATGGGTCGGTGTTGGTGGGCAGTGCCCACAGGTCGGTGATGGCCACGCCATGGACGGCCAGCAGGCGTCGGACCGCCGGCACCGACACGCCGATCACGTTACCGGGGTCGCCTTCGATGCCATCGAGGAACGCGGCGCCGTAACCGTCGAGGGTGAACGCTCCGGCCACAGCCAGCGGCTCGCCGGTGGCCAGATAGGCCTCGAGCTCGGTGGTGGTGGGATCACCGAACCGCACAACGGTGGACACCGACTCGGTGGCGCTATCGCCGGTGGCGGTGTCGATGATGCAGTGCCCGGTGTGCAGGATGCCGGTGGCGTGACGCATGGCTTCCCAGCGCTGCCACACCTCGGCGGCGTCGGCAGGCTTGCCGAACTGCTGGCCGTCGAGGTCGAGCATCGAGTCGCACCCCAGCACCAGGGTGCGGGCAGCAGTGGTGGCCCCGGCGGTGACACCCGAAGCGAGAGCGCTGACCACGGCTTGGGCCTTGCGTTGTGCCAGCACCACCACCGCCTCGCTGGTGGGCAGGTGGTCGACGTCGTCTTCGTCCACGCCACTCACGATCACCTCAGGCCGCAGACCGGCCTCGGTGAGTACCCGCAGGCGGGCCGGCGATGCCGACGCCAGGACCAGGCGGAGTGGGGTGTTTAGGGGGCTGACCATGGCGCCATCGTGTCAGATACCGGTGACCGGTCGATGCGGCCGGTGATGATCGTGGTGGACCGGGTCAACCCCTACTCGCCGGCTGGGGCAGATTCCTTGGTCACATTGTGCAGCCGAACCACGGTTGCGTTCCCAACTGCGGCGTAGCGCTTGGGCGTGCAGGTGAGGATGATGACCTGGGCCTGACGCCCAGTGGCGTTGATGGCCGCACCCATGCGCTCGACGCGCTCGGGGTCGGTCCATCCAAGCGCATCGTCAAGGATGACGGGAGCCCCTTCGTTGTCGTCCACTCCAACCAGAGAGGCGCAGGCCAGACGGGCGAGAAGGCCCAACTGCTCTTGGGCACCGACACTCAGCTGGTCGAAGGGGATGGTCTTGTTGTCTAGATGGCGGGAGGTGATCCGAAGGTCGTCGTCGAGTTCGATGCCGACGTCCTCACCGAACACGAGCCTTCCCAGTCGTTCCACTTCCTGGCGCAGTGGGGCGGCGTAGCGCTCCCTGGCCAGGGCCCGGTGGCGCTCAAAAGTGAGGTGGAGCAGCATTGCGGCCTCGGCTTTGGCCTCGAGGCGGGAGTGCTCATTGGCGAGTTGCTCAACCAGTCGGGCTGCCTCGTCAATGGCGCCGGCGATCCCCCTCCTCGCCACGCAGTCGCAACGAGATGCTGAGCTGCGTGTGGGCGCTGTCGGCGTCTCGCAGTTCTCCCTTGGTGCGCTCCAGGGCATCACGAGCGTTGTTGAACAGTTCCTCGGTGCTCTCGGCGTTTAGTTCGCCGAGTCGGGCATTGGCGGCATCAACTACCTCTTGTGCCTTTGCAGCGTGGTCTTTGATGGTCTGCAGGTTCGCACTGAGTTTCTCATCAGGGCATTCCGTGCGGGCCTCGTCGAGGGCCGCCCGCAGCTTTGTCAACCTCCCGCTCGGCCTGCTGAAGGTCGGCTGTCCTTCCGACTCTGCTTGATTCCAGCTGCAGACTTCAGCAAACGCAGATCCTCGAGTGCTGAGGTGGCGGCCTCGAGGGCTTCTTCCGCCTGAGTCACTGCATCGGCGGCACCGGCGAGACTTTCCTCGGCGGCATCCAGATCGGCAGGAAGTGGTCGGTCCACAGGTCGTGCATCTTGGGCGAGCCCTGGTGCTGTCGCCCAGCCGTTCGACCTTTGCAGCCAGCGACTCCCGGGTCAGGTCACGCAGCAATCCTTTGATTTCAACCGAACGTTCCTGGGCGGCGCTGATTGCGGCCTGTCGATCCGTTTCGGCGGTGCGGGCGGCGGCGACATCATCGACCCCAGCCTGTTCGAGCAAACGCCGGAGTTTCTCGCTTGCCGCCACTTTGTGGTGTTGGGTGTCCCCGGCCCCAGCGCCGGGATGGAGGTTGATGCGGAGCTGGCCAGGGATGGTGAGTTCGACCGGGTCACCAGTCACGAACTCGGTGACTGAGCCGGCCTCAAGCGTTCCGTCAAGGTGGGTGCCTGTCACCTCAATGTTGCTGAGGGCCTCAATGGACAGCGCAACCGCGTACTCGGCCGCCGAGGCGTTGGCGATGAGAAACTGCTCGTAGGCGTGCTCGATCTCAGCTCAGGAGGTCGGCGTCGATCGTCGCCTGGTCAATGCCCCGTTCGGCCTCGATCAATCGCTGCTGGGCATCATCCAGCTTGGTGAGACGCTCCTCGAGAAGCTCGAGGTCGATGAGATCCCTGGTCAGGTCGCGGTCGTCAGCCGCTGCCTTGTGAACATTCCGGGCGGCGGCGAGGGCTGCCACTGCGCCATCTCGAGCCGTGGTCAGTTCGATTTCCCGTGTGGCCAGTTCCGTCAGCGCAGTGTCCGAGGCGGTGCCAGCGGATTGAGCGCCAGCTAGATGCAGTTGGCGTTCGGCAAGACCGTCGACGAGCTGCTGCCGCTGGTTCACCCGCTCCTGGGCCAGAAGCAGCTCTCCTTGCTTCACCCTGAGCTCGGCCTCGCCCTCGCGCAACGACTTGCGGATTTCCGAGATTCTCGCCATATCGTTCTGTAGTTCGTCGACACCTGCGGTCTGGAGCGTTTGCCGTTCCTCCAGTTCGGCGATGAGCACCGCGAGCCTGCGAAGCTTCTCAATATCGTTTTCGAGCTGGTGGGACTGTTCGGTGAGCCCGGTCAGTCCGGTTTGGGCATGCTCCAGGTTCTCGGCAAGTTTTCGACGGTCGGTGCTCGAGTTGCCCGTGGCTGTCCAGTATTTGGAACGCTCTGCGGTGATGGCGTCCCACAGGCTGTCTTCGCGTTCGCCGGCCACGTCCTTGCCGACGGCAGCGTCCAGGGCGCCCGACAGCGTCCTGTTGGCAAGGCCCGCCTGCGCCAGTTCGGTCCCTTGGGCCAGACGAAGGGCAGCAAACAGGTCCTGATCGAGATGCTGGTCCAGGATGTCCCGGAAGCGGTTGTGGGCCTCAAGCCCAGTCAACTGCTGATCGGGCGACCCGTGGATCACGAGGTTGGTCTCGTGCGACTTGATCCACCGTTTGCGGATGGTCAGGCGCGTCCCGCCAACGGTCAATTCGGCCTCGGCCTCTGGCCCGACGTCGAGACCAACGGGTTGGGCAGCAACGACCCGACGGTTTTTCGAGTCGGACTTGTACTCGAACAGGAAGTCCAGGGCTTCGAGGAGGCTTGATTTTCCTGCTTCGTTGTCTCCCTCGACGATCGTCACACCCGTCTCGTCGAAGACGACCTCCGATGCTGTGACGCCCTTGAAGTTGGCAATGCGAATGCGGTTGATCCTCATGCCACACCCCGCTGTAGGCGGTAGAGGAGGCCCAGGGCGTCGCGCGCCGTGGTCGCCTCGGCGTCCTCGCTTCCAGTCTCGCCACCGGTGAGCGCCAGTAACTCCGTCGAGGCGCATCGCTGCCGAATCGCGCAGGCCCATGTCGGCCAGATCCCGGTCGTCGGGAAGCATGATCAGGTCGCTGCGTGAGTCCGAGAGCTTCAGCCCGGCCAGCAGGTCACGGTGGTGGTCCAGGGTGATCTCAAGCCCGCTGTGGGCGGCCAGAGACAGCTGGCCGACCAGGCCCAGCTTCACCACCGTGGTGGGCTTGTCGACGATGTCGTCGAGAAAGGAGGCAACCGCAGCGCAGTCGTCGGGGCCAGACAACTCGAAATCGGACGACAGGAAACGCCATGTGGCGGTCTTCAGCGGGGTGACCTCGATGTCATCACCCGCAAGATCAACCAACAGGACATTGCCCGGCTCGACCTCGCGAAAGTCTGTGGGTTCAGGCGCTCCCGAGTACCGGACCCGTCCTGAACTTCCGACATCGGTGGTGGAGTGCCGATCCCCGAGTGCCACGTAGTGGAATCGGCCAGCAGTGAGACCGGCGTCGAGCAAGGCCACGGAGATGAGTGCGGGGTTGTTGGGGTCGGGCGACAGTGTGTCGACCGCCCCATGACCAACGACCACCCGCGGCCTGCTACTCGCGTCGAGGCCGTCGGTTGCCCGGGCGATCAGGTCCTCGTCGGGTCGTTTGGAAATCCATGGGGCGCCAATGATGTCGACGCCGTGGCCAGAGTCGACAGGTGTGCTGTCGCCCAGCACGATGACATTTGCCGGGCACTTGTCGGTGAACGTCGGGGATGTAAACACCGACCCGGGATCAAGGGGGTCGTGGTTGCCGGGAAGCAGGTAAAAGACGAGATTCGGAAACTCGCCCATTGCGTCCAGCGCCCGGACCACCACCTGGCGCTCAACCTGGTTGGTCTCAAACACGTCGCCCCCGACGACGACAAACTGGGCCTCATGCTGTCGGGCGAGTTGGCCGATGGTCCGAATGGCATCAATGCGCGCACCGGTGAATCGGGCTTGTGCCTCGGCGCTGAGAAATCGCCTCGTCATGCCCAGTTGCCAATCAGCGGAATGGATGAAGCGGGTCACAGGCAGGAGTGTACGAAACGGATGTGACATCACCTGTCCGAGATGGGCCAAGCAAAGCAGCCGCCAGGGTCAGGGCCCATCCACTCCATCAATGCCGTCACCCTGGCCGTGGCCGACATGGCGGCGGCCTGCGGGTTTTACGGGGCACTCGGGTTCGAGGTCACCTTTGGGGGGCCGCACACCCCGTTCACATCGTTCGCCGCCGGCCAGTCGTTTCTCAACCTCCAGCTCGACGCCGCCCACACCCCCGGCGACCCTGTGTGGGGTCGGATCATCTTTTGGGTCGACGACGTGGACGCCATGTACGACCGGGTGGTGGCCGCCGGAGGCGTGCCCCACATGCCGCCGGCCGACGCCCCGTGGGGTGAGCGCTACTTCCACGTCACCGACCCCGCCGGCCATGAACTGAGCTTCGCGAGACTCCTGCGCTGAGCTACCGGGGGATGCTGAGCTCCCCGGGCGAGCAGGTGTCGCATATCGGGACCACAATGGGGAGGTGACCGACTACCTGAGCCCCTCCGCTGCCGCCCTGTGGAAGCAATGCCCCCGCAAATGGTGGTTCCGTTATGTGGACCGGCTTCCCGAGCCGCCCCCGGTGAACCGGCGGTGATGGGTACGTTCGTTCATGCCGTGCTGGAAAAGCTGCTGGATCACGACGCCGCCGACCGAACCCCCGAGCTGGCCCGTGCGCTGGCCCGCAGCCAGTTTGACGTGACCGAGGACCAAGGCGACTACCGGGCCCTGCAGCTCGACGAGGCCGGCGCACGGCGTTTCCGCCAGCGGGCGTGGACCATGATCACCACGTACTTTGCCGAGTTCTCGCCGGCCACGGTGGTGCCGGTGGCCCAGGAGATGCGCCTGAACGTGGAGGTTGCTGGCGTGCCGTTCAGGGGCTTCATCGACCTCGTGGAACGTGACGGCGACGGGACAGACAACGCCGTGGTGGTCACCGATTACAAAACCGGCAAGCCCCCCGAGACCGGCACCCGATGGTCTGACGAGCAAAACAGCGAAAAGCTGCTGCAGGTGATGTGGTACGCCGCTGCCCTCATGGAGATGGGCGAGCACGACCCGAAGCTGGCCCGATTGCTGTACTTCACCGCCGTGGACACACCCGACGGTGGGTTTGCCGGGCGCACCGGGGTGCTGTCGGCTGGCGTGGATCAGGGGTCGTTGGATGCCGCCCGGGCCGAACTGGCCCTGCGCTGGCATCAGATCGGTGAGGCCCGTGCGGCGGGCGTGGCCGACGCTGTGACCGGCCCGCTGTGTGGTTGGTGTGCCTTCGTGGATCACTGCGAGGAGGGCGAGGCCCACTGTCGGGCCATGCGGGTCGAGATCAACCCCCGCACCGGCGCCCCGCGCCTGCGTGACGATGCCCCGGCCGTGGCGCTGTTGGGACTCACATGACCGACGCCTCTGTCGCCGGCCGCACGCCGTTGCGCACCGTGGTGATTGGTGCCTCGGGCTACGTGGGTGGTCGGCTGGTGGGCGAGCTTCTGGCTGCCGGCCATGAGGTGGTGTGCGTGGCCCGCACCCCGGGCAACCTGTCGGGCCTGCCGTGGTTCGATGCCGTGGAGGTGGTGCGCGGTGACGTGCTCGACGTGACGTCGCTGCAGGCACCGTTCGCCGGAGCCGATGCGGTGTACCACCTGGTGCACGCCATGGGCGATGCTGCCGACTTTGCCGACGCCGACCGCCGCGGCGCGGCCAACGTGCGTGATGCCGCTGCGACTGCCGGGGTGGGTCGCATCATCTACCTCGGGGGTCTTGGGCCCGGCCGAGGGCCTGTCGTCGCATCTGGCCAGTCGACACGAGGTGGGTGAGGTGCTGGCCGCCGGGTCGGTGCCGGTGACCGAACTGCGCGCCGCCATCATCATCGGGTCGGGCAGCGCCAGTTTCGAGATGTTGCGCAGTCTTGTTGAGGTGTTGCCGGTGATGGTGGTGCCCAAGTGGGTGCATCGCACCCGGTGCCAGCCCATCGCCATCCGTGACGTGCTGTTTTATCTGGTGGCGGTGCTCGACGTGCCCGACACCGCCGGCCGGGTGCTCGACATCGGCGGACCCGAGGTGTTCACCTACGAGCAGATGATGCAGATCTACGCCAAGGTGGCCGGGTTGCCCCGTCGGGTGATCATCCCGGTGCCGGTGCTGAGCCCCCGGTTGTCGTCGCATTGGATCAACGTCGTCACCCCACTGCCGATCGGACTGGCCAAGCCGTTGGTGCGCAGCCTCACTACCGATGTGGTTGTGCGCGCCGACCACGACATCAATCGTTGGGTACCCCACACCACCACCGGGCTGGCCGATGCCATCAGCCGGGCCCTGTTGCGCATTCGCGATCTCAACGTGGTGACGTCGTGGGCTGGCGTGAGCCGGGCCGTGGCGAGTCGGACTGGAGCGAGTCGGGAAGTGCCTGGTCAGGCAGTGGCTGGTCAGGCAGTGGCCGGTTGGGCTGCCTCGGGACTGATGCCACCCAATGCGGTGGCCGCCCCGTTGGCCCATCCAGCCGAGCCGGTGTCCACCGATCCGGGATGGTCGGGGGGCACGTTGCTGCGAGACGAGCGACAGGCGGTGACGAGTGCCAGTGCCGAGGATCTGTACGCCGTGGTGTCGGGCATTGGTGGCGACCGGGGTTGGTACGGGTTCAACTGGATGTGGCGACTGCGCGGACTCGGCGACAAGCTCACCGGTGGTGTCGGGATGCGCCGTGGTCGACGCCACCCTGACGACCTGCGGGTGGGAGATCCGCTGGACTTCTGGCGTGTAGAGGTGGCCGACGCCCCCAACGAGGTGCGCTTGCGGGCCGAGATGATGCTGCCGGGCACCGGTTGGCTGGATTGGCGGATCGAAACGCTGGCTGGGGGTGGCTGCCGCTTGCACCAGACGGCCCTGTTCGCCCCCCGGGGCCTTGTTGGGCCGGATGTACTGGGGTGTGCTCACCCCGTTTCATTACCTGATCTTCGGGCGGTTGGTCCGGGCCATGGCTGCTGCAGCCGAACAACGCAGTGTCCGCCCGCTCTGAGTTCGGCAGTTCGGCGGTTCGGTGGGACAACAGCAGAAGGCTTGCGGGCACCGATCCTGAGGGAACGAGCCGTAGGTGCCCCAGTTCAGCGTGGATTCATGATTTGTATTGAATTATCGTTGACTTCCTTGATTCGAGGGGTACAGTCCAGCGCATGACGGCGAGCATCATGCCCAGCTTCCAGTGGTCCGGAGGCTCGCTCGCCGACCTGCCGAGGTCGGCGCGGCGCTGGACGAGTACGGCGAGGTCACCGTTCAGCGTGGTTCGCAGGCGCTGCGGCTCGGCCCCCAGACCCGCCCGACGTGGCGCAGGTGCAGCGCGACCTCTGCAGGCTGCTTTTTGCGCTGGTGAGTTCTGACAACCCTGAGCACGTCATCGCCATCCTTGAGATGGCGTGGCCGTGGACCAGGGCACTGCCGGCGAACGATCAACTGGAACTTGCTGCCGAGGTGGGTCGGGTGGCAGAGATGTCCGAGTCGCTCGGCACCTACCGCCCGTTGCTGGATGTGATCGCCGACTGGCGTCGCACCGCTCGTGCGTGGGCGGACGGTCTGGTTCCGCTCGAGTCGGTCGAAATCGCAGAAGAACTGCACGCCGAGCGCCCCTGAGCCATGCCATCGAAACGTGGTGCACAGGCGTTGCGTCCTCGCAAGCCTGGGGAATGGTTGATCCGGCATGCATCGAGGGAGGCGGCCGATGGATGGACCAACCTCTGTGCGCAGCAGCCCGGGAACATCGCCACGCTGTACGACCGGTTGGCAACCGATCCCCGCCAGGTCGACAACCGTGACCGGCAGGGTCTGCTCAAGGGTGGCCTCGGGCGGGTGACCGTCAATGGCAAGGTGCTCGAGCAGTGGCAATACGAGATCGCCGGAGGCGGACGGGTCTGGTACGCGGTCCACGACGACGATCGCGTCGTGTGGATAACCAAGGCCGTCGCCCGCCACCCGAACGAGACGAAGTAGCCAACCCCGAACCGGCCATGACCACGAGCAGTGTCATCGCCGCCAGCTTCAACTCACGCTGACGTCGAGGGCCTCGAGGCCCCGCAGGGTGAGGGTGGTGCGCCACTGGGGCTCGGCCACGAGTTCGATGCTGTCGAACCGGTCAAGCAGATGATTGAAAAACACCTGACCTTCGATGCGGGCCAGCGACGCCCCCAGGCAGTAGTGGATGCCACTGGCGAAACTGAGCACCGGGGTGGGGCGGTCGACGATGCGAAACACCTCGGGATCGTCAAAGCGTGCCGGGTCGCGGTTGGCCGCCCCCAGCAGGGTGAAGATCCAGCTGCCGCGGGGGATGTGACGCCCGGCCACCTCGATGTCGGCCACGGCGCGCCGGGCGTCGAGTTGCACCGGCGACTGGTAGCGCAGCATCTCCTCCACAGCTGCGGGAGCCAGTGACCGGTCATTGCGCAACCGCTGCATCTCGTCGCGGTTGTGCAGAAGGCACCACAGCCCGTTGCCGATGAGGTTGGTGGTGGTCTCGAAGCCGGCTGCGAAAATCAGGATCACCGTGGCCACGATTTCGTAGTCGGTCAATGGCTCGACGGCACCGTCGGATGACTCGGCGTGTTGCTCGGCCTGCACGGCCAGCAGCGCCGAGATGAGGTCGTCGCCGGGGTTGACCCGCTTGTCGGCAATCAGGGCGTGGAAGTAGTGGTTCATTTCGGTGCCGGCCACCGCGGCCGCCGCCATCTGTTCGTCGGTGATGCCGGGTTCAAGTGACGTCGCCGCCGCCCGCACCAGCGAGCGGAACTGGTCCCGGTCTGGTTCGGGCACCCCAACCAGCTCCCCGATCACCCGCACCGGCAACGGGAAGGCCACCAGGTCCAGCAGGTCGCCGGTGCCGGCACCGGCGAGGTCGTTGAGCACGGCGTCGGTCATGGCGGCGATGGCCGGTCGGAGCTGTTCGACCCGACGGGGGGTGAATCCCCGGCTCACCAGTCCCCGCAGCCGGGTGTGGTCGGGCGGGTTGAGCCTCAGCAGGGACTTGGCCACGTTGGGGTCGGCATCGCGCCCGTCTCGTCGGCCGAACAGGCTGGTCCCCTCACCTTCGGCGCCGGGTTCGGGATCCTCGGGCAGCACGGTGGGGGGCTGGGCAGTGTCGGGATGGCGCAGCACGGTGTGGCAGTCGTCGTAGCGGGTGGCGAACCACAGCGGCCCGAATCCGGCTGCGTGCACCGGGTCGTTGTCGCGCAGTTGCCGGTAGTGGTCAAACGGGTTGGAGCGTACCGACGGATCCAGCAGCAGCTCGGCAGCCAGCTGGTCGAGCGTGGCGTCATCGAGACGGTCTGATGTTCCTGTGCCCGATGTTCCTGTGCCCGATGGTGGCGTGTGCGCTGCCGGTGCACCTGTCTCCGGCCCAGTGTTCGGTTCCACGGTTTTCCCCAATGCTGTGACGTTCACGGCGAACGACGTTGCCATGATCGCGCCATTGGCGGCGACGCGCACCTTGGGAGGCACCGATGCCGGGTCTGGATAGGTTGGGAAGCAGCCGTGCGGCCCGGGTCTGCGCCTGGGCCGGTCAGGGCCGTCGACCAGTCAGGGCCCGACCAGTCAGGGCCGTCGATCGGTGTGTCATCGAGCGATGGAGGTAGTCATGAGCGAGACATTCCGACTTGGACACATCTTCGGGGTGCGCGTCGGGGTGAACTGGAGCGTGGTGGTGATCTTCGCCCTGATCACCGTTGGTCTGGCTGCCGGACGCTTCCCTTTGCTCTATCCCGATCTTGCCGCCGGCGCCTACGTGGCTGCTGGCCTGGTGGCCGGTGTGGTGTTCTTCGCCTCGTTGCTGGCCCATGAGATGGCCCACGCCGTGGTGGCCAAGCGCAACGGTGTTCCGGTGGAGGCCATCACGCTGTGGCTGTTCGGTGGCGTGGCGAAGCTCGAGGGTGAGCCAACCACCCCAGGTGCCGACTTTCGGGTGGCGGCGGTTGGTCCGGCGGTGAGTCTGGTGTTGGCGTTGGTCTTCGCACTGCTCGGCCTGCTGCTCGACGCCGTTGGTGCACCCGAACTGATCGTCGGTGTGGCCCTGTGGCTGGGATTGATCAACGCGGTGCTGGCGGTGTTCAACCTCGTGCCTGCGGCTCCGCTCGATGGCGGACGGATCCTGCGGTCGCTTGTGTGGTGGCGCACCGGCGATCGGACCCGAGCGGCCATCACCGCAGCCCACGCCGGCAGGGTGTTCGGCTGGTTCCTCATCGCTGTGGGGGTGGGAATCGCCGTGTTGGGCGCGGGCATTGGAGGCTTGTGGCTGGCGTTCATCGGGTGGTTCATCACCATGGCAGCTCGTGGCGAGGAGGACTACGCCCGCATGTCGGGCACGCTCGCCGGGGTGACGGTGGGTGAGGTCATGTCGCCTGATCCGGTGACGGTGCCTTCTGGCACCACGGTCGATCACTTCATCGATGAGTACGTGTTCGCCCACAATTTCTCCACCTTCCCGGTGGTCGGGGAGTCAGGGAACCCGGTGGGTGTGATTGCGTTGCGGGACGTCAAGGCCATGCCGCCGGCACAGCGTGCGCAGACCACAGGTGGAGGACCTGGCCGTTCCACTGCCGTGGGTGACGGTGGTGACCACCGAGCAGTTGGCCGTTGAGGTGCTGCCCCGCATGGCGGCCACCACCAGCGGCCGGGCGCTGGTGATCGCCGGAAACAAGGTGGTGGGTGTGGTGTCGCCGGTTGACGTGATGCGCAGACTCGAAGTGGCCGAGTTGCGTGGCGGCAACCATTTCCCGGATCCGACAGCCAGACGCTAGGCGGGCCCGGGTTGGCTTCTAGGGTGGCGTCATGACCGATCGCATCTCCGTCACCTCCGGGTCCCCATTTGAGCCTGTACTCGGGTACTGCCGAGCAGTTCGTACCGGTTCACACGTCGCCGTTTCAGGCACCGCTCCGGCATGGCCCGACGGCACGATTGACCCCGACCCGGGTACCCAGGCCTCTCGGTGCCTGGAGATCATTGCCGGTGCGCTCGCCGAGGCTGGCGCAACACCCGCCGATGTGGTGCGGACGCGGATCTATCTGGTCGACGCTGCCGACTTTGATGCCGTCGCCGCTGCGCACGGGGCTGTCTTTGGTGAGATCCGACCGGCGAATACGACGGTGGTGGTGGCTGCACTGTTGAACCCGGCCTGGAAGGTCGAGATCGAGGTCGACGCCGTCATCACCGGTTGACGTATCGGCGCCGGTGCTTGCGAACAGCGCCCCGTTGAGTCACTCAGCGGCGGCACCCCCCAATCGTGTGTGGCACCCTCGGCTCGGCTCGAACCGGCGACCCACCTCCATGGAGGCGGTCAGCACCCGCACCCAGAACCTTGTAGAAGCAGGCTATTATGGGGTGAGTCTAAATTGCGTTATCGAAATGGTGCCGGTAGGCACGTTGAACGGTGCCCGCTCGGCGAGGTTTGCGAGGTGGTTGGGGTGACCTACGGCACATTGGACAAGTGGCGTTGCAAGGCTGTGGCGCCCAAGACGCTGAAACTGCCCAACGGTTCGCCAGCACACGGTGCACCCAGAGACGCCCGGTGGCCCGCCTGGACCGCCGTGGCAGCCGTCGCAACGGCCCTCACCCTTGGGGTTCTGGCAGCATTGGTACCTGCGGCCAGCGCTGAGATCATGCCCGGCGGCGGCCGGGACAAGAACTTTACCGTCGCTGCGCCTGGCCCCAACAACGAAGTGTGGGACGTGGCCGTGGTGCCCACCGGCCTGCCCGATGCCGGCAAGGTCTACGTCGTCGGAACGTTCACCCAATGGGGTGACGAGTCACGGCGGAGGGTGGCACGACTCCAACGCCAACGGCAGCCTTGACGCCACCTTCAACCCGGGCACTGGTGCCGATCAAGGGGTGTATACGGTGGCCGTCATTCCGCCGGGCACCGCTGACGCCGGCAAGGTGCTGATCGGTGGTGCATTCAACCAGTACAACGGGAATTCCCGCCAAAAACTCACACGACTCAACGCTGACGGCAGTCTTGACGCCACCTTCGCGTCCAACACTGGTGCTGACGCCACCGTGTGGGACATCGAACTTGTCCCCAACGACTTTGGTGCATTGCAGGGCAAGTTCTACGTGGGTGGGTCGTTCATGCGCTTTGGTCTGGTGCCGGGCGGGAATCAGGCGCTGGCCGGTGGTGTCGCCCGGCTGAACGCCAACGGCTCGCTCGACACGACCTTCGACTCCAGCAACGGCACCAACCAGCGAGTGAACGCTCTGGCCTTCGTGAGAACCGGTAACGCAGCCGGTGGCGTCGTGGCTATCGGGTCCTTCACCAAGTACGGAGAGGCAAACGCTGGCCGGGTTGTTCGCCTTGACGCTGCCGGTAACCGAGATGCCACTTTCCCCACCGGCGCCGGAGCCCAGGGCGGTGATGTGTTCGCTGTGAAAGTACTTGCCGACAACTCGGTGTACATCGGTGGAGTGTTCACCACCTATCTGGGTTTGGCTGCCCAAAGAGTGGCCCGACTCACACCCACCGGCGGATTTGACCGTCTCGCATTCCCCACCGCTTCGGCGGCAAATGGAGCCGGTCTACGACATTGACGTAGTACCACAAGGCCAGCGAGGCGCTGGCAGTGTGTATCTGGTCGGTTCGTTCACGACATATCAGGGCGTCAGTGCCTCTGGTGTCGTGCGTGTCTCAGCCAATAACGTCCTCGACGCAAGGTTCGCCGCCCTATGCCGGTGCCAGTAGAACGGTACAGGCCGCAGCGCTGGTGCCCCCTCCCTTAGCCGGGAGCGGAAGTCTCTATATCGCAGGCACGTTTACCTCTTATGGTGACGCACCCGGCAACACCACTTCAAGTGTCGCCCGAATCATCCCCCGACCCACGACCCGACGGCCAGCAGATGTCTGCGGCATCCCAATCACGCCATTTCCTGACGTCCCACCGGGTTCGTACTTCGCCACGGGCGCCTCGTGTCTACTCGCCGAGGGTGTGACCACCAACAACCCCTACAACCCTGCTGGGGTGGTAACACGGGGCCAAATGGCCGCATTCCTGTGGCGGTTCGCAGGCAGCCCCCCGGTTCTGGCGTCATGCGGCTTCACCGATGAGGCTGCCATTGCGGAGTGGGCCCGTCCGGGCGCCTGCTGGCTCAAAGCCAACGGCATCACCACCAACAACCCGTACCGGCCTGCCGCCCCGGTGACCCGCGAAGAGATGGCTACCTTCTTGTGGCGGCTGGCAGAAAAACCTACGACAGAAACGGAGTGTGTGGCTTCACCGACGAAGCATCCATCTCCCTATTTGCCCGTCCGGGTGCCTGCTGGCTCAAGGCCACCGGCATCACCACCAACAACACGTTCCAGCCTGCCTCGTCAGTGAACCGGGCCCAGATGGCGGCCTTTTTGTACCGAGCCGGGGCCACAGCGGGCTACTGGCAGATCGTGATGTTGACGTAGTTTCTATTGGAGAGGTCCAAAAGATAACAGGCGGCCCTCCCACGGACTGGGTGTCCGGCTAGGTTGGCCCTACTCGTCAACATCATGGCTCCAGCAACACCGCAGGACGCCGGTGGCTTCGAAAGCGTCGCCAACTCCGCATCGCACGAGTGCCAGCCGGTTCGGTTTTGCTGTCGATGACGTGGGTGATGCTGAGGCTGTACTCGTGGCGCCCTCGGGCAGATTCGAACTGCCGACCTACCGCTTAGGAGGCGGTTGCTCTATCCCCTGAGCTACGAGGGCGGGACCGGGGTCAATTTCCGGGTATGAGCCCGGGCACGTGATGGTAGCGGCGGGTGCTGCCGGGCCGAAGCGGACGCCACATGGTCGGCGGCGCTGGGTGGTGTGGACGTCGTGTGTAAGCGACCCGTGTGAGTGGTCCGTGTCGGGGCTGCACGGAGAGGGTGCGGGAATGGACCTGACCGGCGACGGGTTTGGACCAACGTGAACAAAACCCCATCTCCCGAAGTCGTCGTGTACTGGCGACCGGGTTGTCCGTTTTGTTCGTCGTTGCGGGGCCAGCTGCGCCGTGCCGGGGTGCCGACCCGGGAGATCGACATCTGGGCCGACCCTGCCGCCGCTGCTGAGGTGCGACGGCATGCTGGAGGCAACGAGACCGTGCCCACCGTGGTGGTGGGTGACGATGCCGTGGTCAACCCGTCGGCCAAGGTGGTGGTGGCGCTGGCGACACGGGCAGGAATCGAGCTGGTTGAGCCCACCACCTGGTGGTCCCAGCGGCGCGCCAAGCGGCGTCACGAGTGATCAGGGCGGCAGGTACTCAAACTTGGTGTCGCCAGGCACGTAGGCCATCCGACGGTGAAGCTCCACGGCATCGGTCCAGGGGTTGCTCCCGAACACCTCCACGGTGCCGCTGTCGGGGCGGAGCAGACCCAACATGATGCGCATGGTGACGGTCTTGCCCGACCCGTTGGGCCCGAGGAACCCGTGGATCTCGCCGGCCGACACGTCAAGGCTCAGACCGTCAAGTGCCCGGGTGGCACCGAACGTCTTGACCAGGTCTCGGGCCATCAGCACGGTGGTCATGGCCACGACCGTATCTGCGTATCGGAAGCCGGCACAGGGCCCTGCGGCCCTACCGGTGACCACGATGCAGAAAGCCTAAGGTGATTCCACATCTTCTTGAAGGGGCATCATGACCACGCTTGGCTACCAGATTCCGAACTTCGACTACCCGGGCCTGGACCGGTCCGACGCCTTTGCGGCCACGGTGTCGTCGGCAGTTGCCGCCGAGGCGGCCGGGTTCGACACCGTCATGGTGATGGACCACTTTTACCAACTGCCCGGTCTGGGTGCTCCCGACAACTCGATGCTGGAGTGCTACACGCTGCTCGGTGCGCTGGCCCAGCACACGTCGAAGGTTCGCCTTGGGGCACTGGTGACCGGCAACACCTATCGCAATCCCGCCATTTTGGCCAAGAGCATCACCACCCTCGACCACGTGTCGGGCGGGCGGGCCCAGTTGGGCATCGGCTCAGGCTGGTTCGAACTCGAACACGACTCGTTTGGCATCGAGTTCGGCACCTTCACCGACCGGTTCGAGAAGCTCGAAGAGGCCCTGCAGGTCATCCTGCCCATGCTGCGCGGCGAGCGGCCCACATTCGCCGGCAAGCACTACAACGTGGTGGACGCCATCAACGAACCGGCGCCCCTGTCTCGCATCCCGGTGATGATCGGCGGCAGCGGGGAGAAAAAGACCCTGCGCATGGTGGCCCAGTACGCCGACCTGGGAAACCTCACCTGTGATCCCGCCGAGGTGCCGCGCAAGCTCGAGGCTCTGGCCGGGCATTGCGACCGCCTGGGTCGGGACCGGGGCGAGATCGTGCTGTCGTGGAATCGTTCGGCCTGCATTGCTCCCACCACCGCTGAGGCCGAGGCCGACCGCAACGCCTTTTTGGCCACCCGGGGGATGGACTACACGTCGCTTCCTGCCGACATCCAGGCCATGATCGACGCTGTGCTGGTGGTGGGCGACGCTGCCACGGTGGGCGAGAAGTTCGCCGAGTGGAAGGCAACGGGCATCGACGGCTTCACCGTGAGCCTGCCGGCCCAAGGCCACATGCCCGACAAGGTTGCCTTGCTGGGTGAGGTGCTCAGCGGGGTGTGAACGGCGGTCAGTTGGTCGCCCGCAGCGACCACAAGCAGTGTGGTGACAGGCCCCATGCCGTAAGGTTCGCCTGCTGTCGACGAGGTAACCAATGACACGTGTAGCGAAATACATGACCTCTCGGCCATGGCTGGGTGGCGGGCTGGTTGCTTTGGTGACGCTGGTCGCCGTGGGGGGCTGGTACGTCTGGGACCAGGTGAACGTGCCCGACATCACGGTGTCGTACGCCGTGCCCACCGCTCCCCAGCTCGCCGCCGGTGGCTCCAGCCAGACGCTGTACCGCATCGACCCACTGGAATCGTCGGTGACCTACGCCGTCGACGAGATTCTGGCCGGGTGTCGCGCACCGCCAATGGCTCCACCCAGGGCATTGCCGGTGACCTTGTCATTGACGATGCCGACCCGTCGGCGTCGGTACTCGGTGAGGTGATGGTCAATGTGCAGCAGCTCACCTCGGATCAGTCGCTGCGGGATCGCCGCATCCGCCAGGACTTCTTGGAATCCGGCCACTACCCGCTGGTGCGGTTCGTGCCCGGTGCCATCGACGGGATGCCGGCGTCGATCACCGATGGGGAGGCCTACGACATCACCATTGGCGGCCAGCTCACCGTCAAGGAGACCACCGCCCCGGTGGTGCTCAACGCCACCGCAACGCGAACCGGTGACGAGGTGTCGGTGACGGCGTCGACCACCGTGGCGATGTCCACGTTCGATATCGGGCCCATTGAGCTCATCGGTTTTGTGCGAACCGGTGACGAGGTCACGCTTGATTTTGACCTGACCTACGTGGACCCGACCCGTCGCACCATCGCCACCGAGGTGCCGGGACGTTCGGGCACCACGACGGCCACGGCCGGGGGTGGACCGTCGTTTGCCAGCACCGTGCAGCCGGTGCTGACCAACAGCTGTGCGTCGTGCCACAACGACGGCGGGGTGGGGGCCATGGTGTGGACCCTGGGCACCGCCGCCGATGCGGCAGAGATCGCGTCGGGGTTGAGCCTGGTCACCGCATCGCGGTTCATGCCCCCGTGGCCCGCCGGCGATCTGGGCGGCCCGTTTGACCACAATCCCTCGCTGAGTCAGGACGACATCGACGCCGTGGTGTCGTGGGCCGCCGCCGGTGGGGAACTCGACGTGGACCCGGCCACCCCGATCGTTGCTCCGGTGGTGCCGGGGTCGGGCCTGACACCCGATGTGGTGATGGCTCTGGCCGAGCCCTATCAGGGCTCCACGCTGGTGCGTAACGACTACCGCTGCTTCATGGTGGATCCCGCCCTGACCGACACCACGTGGGTTGCCGGCTACGAGTTCGTCCCCGACCGTGCCGAGGTGGTGCACCACGCTTTGGCGTTCCGGATCCCGGGAAATGAACGGGACCGCATTGTGGCCCTTGACGAAGCCGGCGACGGCAGCGGCTGGGATTGCGATGCCGGTGTGGCCATGTCCAACCAGTTCATGGGATGGGCCCCGGGGCAGGACCCCACCAAGTTCCCCGACGGCACGGCCATGCGCATGGACGCCGGAGACGTGGTGGTGCTGCAGATCCACTACCACTTCACCCATAGTGCTCCGCTCGACCAGTCGGCATTGCAGTTCGAGTTGGCCCCGGCGGGGTCGACTCCCATTGAGGTCGGCTACCGCACCTACCTGGCTCCTGCCGAGATCCCGTGTCGAGACGGCATCGAGGCTGGTCCGCTGTGCGACCGCGGGGCAGCCATTGCCGACCTGTTTGATCGACTGGGAATGTTCGGTGCCATTCCTGACGCCTTGTTGCGCCAGTGCGGTAATACGCCAGACGAGTACGCCGCCATGACCAATGGCGTGGCATCAGCGAGCTGTAACCACACCATTCGTCGGGACGTGGACGTGATCGCCGTGTTCGGCCACATGCACGAAATTGGTGATGCGTTCCGCATGACGCTCAATCCCGGCACCGCCACCGAGCGCATCCTGCTCGACATCCCGGCGTGGGACTTCGGGTGGCAGCTGAACTACCGGTTCACCGATCCGGTGGCCTTGACTGCCGGCGATGTGATCCGGGTGGAGTGCACCTGGGACCGAGCGCATCTCAAGGTGCCGGAAAACCGGTACATCACGTGGTCCGAGGGCACCGAGGACGAGATGTGCTACTCGGCACTCACCACGCTGCCGCCGCGGGGCCAGCGCAGCTGACCGGACGCTGGCCGGGTGGCGGTCGTAGCCTGTGCAGATGTCGTTGCGTGGGGTGCAGGCTTACCGACCCGGTGGTCGTGGAGTGAGGACGTTGGTGGCGCTGATCTGCTGCGTGCTGGTGGTGTCGGTCGTGCCTGTGGCGGGAGCCGACCCAACGTCGTCTGGCCAGTTGGTGGAAGGCCAGCCATTGCCGGTGTCAGCGGAGTCGGTGCCGGCGGAATCGGTGTACGACGAGTCCGACGAGTCCGATGAGTCCGACGTGAACGCAGTGCCTCTGGCGTCGCCGGTCGCACTCCCGGCTCCCGCGCAGCAGCTGACCGGTGGCGGGGTGCATTCGTGTGCGGTGGATGCCGATGGCATCGTGTCGTGCTGGGGTGGCAACACCGCAGGCCAGGCAGTCCCCCCGTCCGGACGGTTCGTATCGGTGGCTGCGGGTGGGTCGCACAGTTGTGCGGTGGGCGTGGATGCCACTGTGACGTGTTGGGGCGCCAACACTGCTGGTCAGTCGTCTCCGCCGGCGGGTTCGTTCACGACGCCGGCTGCGGGTGGGTCGCACAGTTGTGCGGTGGGCGTGGATGACACCGTGACGTGTTGGGGCGCCAACACTGCTGGTCAGTCGACTCCGCCGGCCGGTTCGTTTGTGTCGGTTACTGCTGGGGAGTCGCACAGTTGTGCGGTGGGTGTGGATGCCACCGTGACGTGTTGGGGCGCCAACCTTGATGATCAGTCGACTCCGCCAGCGGGATCGTTCGTGTCGGTGTCGGCCGGCGACAATCACACCTGCGCGCTGGGGACCAACGACCGGGTGGTGTGCTGGGGTGATAACGAGTTCGAACAGCTGTCGGCACCCGCAGAGGCGTTCGAGCAGATCTCATCGGGTTCCAATCATGTGTGCGGCGTGCTTGATTCTGGGGGCCTGAGATGTTGGGGTGCGGCCATCAACGTGGTCAACAACGTCTTCACCCCGCTACCGGAAGGTCTGTTCACTGAGGTGTTGTCAGGCCGACTGCACTCGTGTGGCGCCCGACCCGATGGATCAGTGGTGTGCTGGGGCAGTAACGCGTTTGGTCAGTTTGCGTCGCCATGGTCGGGAACGTTCACCGCCGTGTCAGCCGGCGCTCGCCACTGGTGCGCGGTCACCACCGATGGCAGCGTGGAGTGCTGGGGCAACAACGACTTCGGCCAATCCACACCTCCAACAACGGGAACATTCACCGAGTGTGGCGTCGGGAGCGGCCCACACCTGTGGGTTGCGATCCGATGCCACGGTGGTGTGTTGGGGCAGGAACGTGGAGGGCCAGTCGTCCCCCCTGACACCCCTGTCGACAACGTTCACCCAGGTATCAGCCGGTCGGTTCAACACCTGTGGTGTGCGCACCGGCGGCACCGTGGTGTGCTGGGGCAACGATGGCTTTGGTCAACTGGCCGTTCCGTCGGGTTCGTTCACCAGGGTGTCGGTGGGCGGGCTCCACGTGTGCGGAGTGCGCCCCAATCAGACGCTGGCGTGCTGGGGTTTCAACTCCAACGGCCAGACCAATGCCCCCACCGGTAGGTTCAGCGGGGTGTCAGCGGGTGACGACCACAGCTGTGGTGTGCGCACCGATGGCACCGTGGTGTGCTGGGGAAGCAACGGCGCCGGGCAGGCCTCGCCCCCGTGGGGCACCTTCACCACTGTGGACAGCGGGGCCACCCGCTCGTGCGGTGTGCGTTCGGACCAGCAGGTGGTGTGCTGGGGAAGCGATCTCGCCGGTGGCGCAACTCCTCCGGCCGGACCGTTCGCAGCGGTCACCGCCGGTGGCGACAACGCGTGTGGACTCACCAGCCAGGAAGTCGTGGTGTGCTGGGGTTCTCAGGCATCGCTCAGCGGATCACCCGCTCCCGGGCCGCCCACCAACGTCCGGGCCCGAGTGGTTGCGGGAAGCGCCACCGTGTCGTGGACACCTCCTGTCGACGATGCCGGGTCGCCGGTCACCGGCTACACCGTGACCGTCTGGCCAGGTGGGGCGGGATGCACCTCGGTTGCCCCGGCAACGTCGTGTGGCGTGGCGGGCCTGAGTCAGTCAGCCGCGGTGCGATTCACGGTGACGGCGACCAATGCCCGCGGGTCCTCGATGCCGTCGGCGGGCACGATTCCGGTGGTGCCGGGTGTGTGTGGGGTGGTTCCGACGGCATTTTCTGACGAGTTGGCCATCCCGAAATTCGCCAAGCGCGGAGCGTCGTGTCTTTCCGAGCGTGACATCACCACCAACGATCCCTACAACGCCTATGGCGCAGTGAGCCGGGCCCAGATGGCGGCCTTCCTTTGGCGCATGGCCGGTTCGCCCCCGTCACCGTCGTCGTGTGGTTTCGCTGACGAATCTTTCATACCGCTGTTCGCCCGTCCCGGGGCGTGCTGGCTGAAGGCCGAGGGCATCACCACGGTCAATCCTACAATCCGGCCGGGATCGTGAACCGGGGTCAGATGGCCAAGTTCCTGTGGGTGTTTTCTGGCGGGCCCGACAGCGAGTCGGAATGTGGATTTGTCGACCAGGAGTCGATCCGTCCCGACTTCCGTGAAGGGGCGTGCTGGTTGAAGGCCAACGGCATCACCACCAACAACCCGTACCGCCCCGTTGCGCAGGTGACCCGTGGCGAGATGGCGGCGTTTTTGTACCGCACCGGAGGGCACAACGCCCAGTGGGTGAGCGTGGCGCCCTGAGGCCCTGAGCCCAGCTCGTCAGGTCAACGCCGAGCCCGTCAGGCCAACGCCGAGCCCGTCAGGCCAGCTCGTCAGGCCAGGGCGTCGTCAGGTCACCAGCGGGCGATGACGTGACACGGGCACGGTGCCGGCCACCGTGGTCCGGTGGAGTTGGCGGCGGAACCCGGCGTAGTCGTTGAGTGCGTTGTGCTGGGTGGAACGGTTGTCCCAAATGGCGAGATCGCCAGGCTGCCACCGGTGCCGACACGTGAAACGCACGTCGGTGGTGTGGTTGTGCAACCAGGCCAGGGTGGTCGGGACCTGATCGGGATCGAGCCCCTGCAGATCCCGCACGTAGCCACGGTTGAAAAACAGCACGTCGCGACCGGTCTCGGGGTGGGTGGTCACCAGCGGATGCAGTTGCTGGTCATTGGCCGAGTCGTCACACACGATGGACATCGAGGACAGGCCGGAGTGCAGGGCCTGCATCTTGGGGGCGTAGGCGTCACGGGCGGTATGCACGGCGGTCACCGGGTGCAGCGCCGCCAGGGTGCCGGGGTCGAGAGCGTCGTGGGCGGCCACCATCGATGACCACACCGTGTCGCCTCCCCACGGTGGAACGTCCACGGCATACAGCAGGGTGAAGGCTGGCGGTGCGGCCTGGAAGCTGAAGTCACTGTGCCATGCACCACCGAAGTTGAAGGCGTTGCCGTCGGCTGCCTCCTTGAGCACCATGATCACTTCGGGATGGTCGGGACCGGGCTCGATGAATGGCGTGTCACCGGGCGGGCCGAAACGGTGACTCAGTTCCACCTGCTCGTGCGGACTCAGGGACTGGCCCCGGATGATCACCACCAGGTGTTCACACACCAGGCGCCGCAACTCGGCGAGATCGTGATCGTCGAGCGTGCGGACGTCGCCTACGGTCACCTCGGCGCCAAGTACGCCCGTGAGGGGTGTGGCCTCAGGCATCACACTCTCCCCAGTGCGTCGAACGCCTGAAGGTCCAGCTCCAGGCATTGCCGAAGTGGGGGTGATTGACCAACACGTTGCAACACTACCGGGAGCGGTTGCGGCGTAGGGCGTGGACGAGGGCCTGGACCAGGGCGTGGGCCAGAGCACGGGTAGGGGAACGGGCCTGCCGTCGGGCCCGAACCTGGGCCTGTCGTTGTTGGTGTGGCAACTACCGTATGACCGTGTTCATCATCGCCAGCACCGGTCGTTGCGGGACCCAGGCGATCTGCGATGCGTTTGGCCAGTATTCCGACCATCAGGTGCGACACGAGCCCGAGCCGCTGCTGTTGGCCGAGGCCCAACGGGCCCATCTCGGTCGTTGGCGGTACTCACCCACCTACGTGCGGCGGATGTTGGGTTTCCGCAGGCTCGACGGTGACCGCTACGGCGAGTCGGTGCGATGTCCGACCTTGGTGGGTGACATCGCCAGGGTCGCCCCCGGGTCGAGGCTGGTGGTGTTGTTCAGGAGTCCGTCGGGCTACGTGGCCTCAGCCTGGAGCCGGGGAGTGATGCGTAAGGGCGACCAGTGGGACCAATGGCGGATCCTGCCGCCTGACGCTGCTGGCCGCGGTGTGGTTGACCTCATCGGTCTTCACTACGCCGAGGTGAACCAGATTCTGGCTGACACGGTGGCGTCCCTTGGCGACCGGGCCACGGTGGTGGAGGTGGGTGACCTTGATGCCGTGGTTGACCAGGTGGCGGCGTTTGCCGGCATTGGCATCACCGACCGCCAGGCCATGAGCGACCTGCTGGCCCAACGCCCCAACGCCGGTCCGTCAGGACCATGGGGTGACGCGGCGGCCGGGCCGATGTCTGACGATGTGGCGTCGCGCGCCAACGACGCTTACCTGCGTCTGCAGGCGTTGGCCGGGCCCTGAGCAGTTGGCGGCCGCGTCAGCCGAGCGAGCGCTGCAGCTGGCGGCCGCTGCAGTTGAGGGGCCGGTCTGCAATCGGTGACCCCAGCTGGTTCAGGGCCGGTCAGCGGTGACGGTGCTGCCGTCGTCGCCGACCAGACCCTCGGCGATGGCGATGGCAGTGGCCGCCACCCGCCCGCCAACTCCCAGCTTGCGGTAAATGGTGATGGTGTCTCGCCGCACCGTGGCCAGGCTGTAGGCCAACTGGTTGGCGATGTCGGGGTTGGTCTGGCCCTGGGCCAACAGTTGCAAAACGGTGCGCTCGCGTTCGGTGAGCGACTTGAGACGTGCCGACTCCACCTGGCTGCCCGGGGATTGGGGTTCGACACCAATCTCGGCCCACAGCGCCTGAGCCCGCTGGAGGCTGCGCCGATCATGCAGTCGTTCGGCAGCAAAGGCAGCCTCAGCCACCAGAGGACGGGCAACGTCGGTGTCACCCACGGCGTGGTGGAGTTCGGCCAGGGTCAACGACACCGGGCCAACACACCACCAGCCATTGGAATCCACTGCGATGTGGTGGCTCCACGGGGTCAGCCTGGTGATGAGTTGCCGCATTGGTTCCTCGTCACCAATGTCGATGGCAGCACGAGCAGCCAGCACAGCCATGAGCAGCAGGCTGGACTCGTCATCCATCCAGCGCATGGTCACGGCCAGGTCCCGACGGGCGTGGTCGAACTGCCCAGTGCGGGCCAGACCCATGGCATTGCATACCCGCCCCACCAAACCTGCCAGCAGCGGATGGTCGGCAGCCATGCACAGCCCGGCGATCTCGTCGTGGTCGTCTCGGGCCAGAACCAGCTGGGAGGTGAACACCAGTTCTGCAGACAGGGTTCCCGGGAGGTTGGCCGCCTGGCCGATACGCAGCGCCTCAGCCTGGTGGGCGGTGGCTTCCGCGGTGTCGCCAGTCATCAGGGCCCGACCGGCCTGAAGCGCATGGGAGTACCACAACGCCCGGGGTATGCGGGAGCGTTCAGCAGCCCAACGGGCGATGGTGACGGTGCGATCCAGGCTGACCACGTCGCAACGTTCGATGGCGTCGACGGCAGCCCAGGTGCACGCCTGCACCAGCCGGTCGGGTTGCCCCAGCCCCTGGGCCAGCTCGATGGCCTCCTGGCTGGCCTCGGTGCGGCGGGCCAGCCATGCCGGACCGGTGTGGGTGGTGCGCCAGGCGAGCAACGCCAGCAACTCGGCGTCGTCGTCGCAATCTGTGGCCAGGATCAGCGCTTGGTCGGCCAACGGCTGGGCCACCGAGGCCTGGGTAACCCAGCCGATCTGCGAGGTGACCCCGGGGTCGGCCGGTACCCGGATCGACAACATGGCCCGGGTGGCGGTGAGACGAGCCCGGTCACCGTCGTCACTGACCAGCCGTTCGCTGCGCGACACCATCCGGTGGGCGTTGTCGTCGCCGAAACGCCACCCCGGTGGGGTGCTGTGATCAACGGCGATGGTGGTCATGAGGGACGCGTCACCGGCAGCCTCGGCCAGGTCAAAGGCCCGAACCCGGAGGGTGCCGGCGGTGACGGTGTCGCCGATGAACTCGGCACCTTCGGCCCAGTTGACCAGCCGACGGGCCCGCTGGATCGACGAGCGCTCGGGGTCCAGGCCATCGGCTTCGGCAAAGAGGTCAACGGCCTGGGCGAAGTCCCCGTCAGCCATCACGGCGCCAGCAGCGGCATCGATGATTGCCACAAGCTCGGCGTGGCTGACCACACCGGCAGCCCGTCGCGCCAGCACGATGGCCTTGAGCTGCTCGGTGGCACTGCCCCGGGCGTAGTAGCGGGCTGCCGCTGCGTGAATGGCGGCGTATCGATCGGGGGACAGCTCGTCGACCAGGTCAGCCGCCGCCTCAGCATTGAGTTGCCCGCGCCGGATGATTCCGGCGGCGACAGCGTCATCGTGGATGCGCACGGCCATCTCAGGGGGTATCGCTGCGGCTGCACTCATGGCGGCAACCGTGAGGTCATCAATCAGCGCCGCCGCGCCCAGTACCTCTTTCCATTGGGAATCCCTGAAATCAGCGTCCACAACAACTCCTAACCACAGCACCACGTACTCCGCCGGGTACCCACGATAGGGCACCGGTGCTTGTCTGTCCTGTTGCCCTGTTGCCCCTGTTGCCCCTGTTGCCCCTGCGCCCGGGCGTTCAGGGGTCGCAGGGTGTTGCGAGTACCTCTGTATAGGGTGGGATCATGACTGAGCAACAAACCTTCCGATCACAGGTCAGATCGCTCGCTGCAGAGCGATTCAGCCACGTCGGAACGAGGTGGGACCCGCGAGGCAATCCTTGAGGCCACCGTCAAGGTGCTGGAGACCTCGGGTGAGGCTGCAGTCCGGCTGGCGTCGGTCGCCGACGACGCTGGTGTGGCCGTCGGGCTCATCAGCTACCACTTCGCCGGCCGTGAGGGTTTGATTCAGGCCGCCCAGGCTTTCCGTTATTCCAGGCGGTCCCTGGCCAACCTCGATGACGTTGCGGCTGGAGTCGTAGCAGCCACGACGCCCGACGATTTCCTCGCCCGTCTGGGGTACTTCACTGCGGACGCCGTGGCTCAGGCATCGGCGGAGGGGTCCCGCATGAGTCGTGTGGCCCTGCTTGGTTCGGCTTTTGGTCGCCCCGACTTGTTCGCTTATTACGGTGAGGTCCAGCGGGACCTCACCGACCAGTTCGAGCGCGTGGCGCGTGCCGCACAGGAGACTGGTCTGCTCCGGTCAGACCTCGATGCCCGGGCCATTGGCGTGTTTGCCCAGGCCTATGCCCTCGGGTTGGTCCTCGCCGACATCGATCCCGACGGTCCTGATCCCGAGGCGCTGGCCGAGGTGATCCTGGCGGCGTGGTCGGGGCTTGTGGCAACCGCCGAACCTGGTTGATTTCTGGTTCTGTTTTCGGTGGCTCTGTTCTTCCTGGGTTGTGGTTCCAATTCCTGACTAATATGATCGGAATTGTCAGTTATGGGCGGGCGCATCGCCCATCAGCCCATCACCCATCACCCATCGTGCCGATCGCAGATCACGAACCATCACCTTCAAAGGAGCCACCATGGCCATTCGACTGGGCGACACCGCCCCCGATTTCACTGCCGAGACCACCCAGGGGACCATCACCTTCCACGATTGGCTGGGTGATTCATGGGGGGTGCTGTTCAGCCATCCCAAGGACTTCACGCCGGTGTGCACCACCGAGTTGGGCGCCGTTGCCCATCTGGCTGACGAGTTTGCCCGTCGCAACGTGAAGGTCATCGGCTTGTCGGTTGACCCGGTGGCCAGCCACGTGACGTGGGAAGCCGACATCGCCGAGACCCAGGGCGCTGAGGTGAACTTCCCCATGATCGGGGATCCCGACCGGGTGGTGGCCGACCTCTACGACATGATCCACCCCAATGCCGACAACACCCTCACGGTGCGTTCGGTGTTTGTGATCGGTCCGGACAAGTCCGTGAAGCTGACGCTCACCTACCCGGCTTCCACCGGCAGGAACTTTGACGAGATCCTGCGGGTCATCGACTCGCTGCAGCTCACCGCTGCCCACAAGGTGGCCACCCCGGCCAACTGGACCGATGGCGACGACGTGATCATCGGGTCGGCGGTGTCTGACGAAGAGGCAGCCACGCTGTTTCCCCAGGGATGGACGACGGTGAAGCCCTACCTGCGGGTGCTGCCCCAGCCCGGTCGCTGACGCCCGGTCCATGCGCCGGGTGACTGCGCCCGGTCCACTGCGCCTGAGTGACTGCGCCTGGACTGCGCGCGACGTCCCCCGCCATGCCGTGTGGCATGCCGGGGGGACGTCGCATATCTCGGTACTTGCCTGTCGGTACTTGCCTGTCGGTACTTGCCTCAGATGACGCTGCCGGTTCAGGCGGCGTAGTCGGCATCCTCGGCATCGTCGTTGTCGCCCGAACCGATGAGGTTGTAGATCACAGCGCCGATGATGCCGCCCACGATGGGGGCAACCCAGAACATCCACAGCTGACCGAGGTACTCCCCGCCGGCCAGCAGGGCCGGACCGGTGGAGCGGGCCGGGTTCACCGAGGTGTTGGTGACCGGGATGCTGATGAGGTGGATGAGGGTGAGGGCCAGACCGATGGCCAGCCCGGCGAACCCCTTGGGGGCCTTGCGCCCGGTGACACCCATGATGATGATCACGAACACTGCCGTGAGCACGATCTCGGCCACCAGGCCGGCGGCGAGGTTGTACAGACCGGGTGAAAGGTCGCCGTAGCCGTTGGCGGCAAGGCCACCTTCGCGCACCTCGGTTACCGACGACCCGGCCCGGTTGGCGGCGATGGCCAGCACCGTGGCCGACGCTGCGATGGCACCCACCACCTGGGTGACGATGTAGGGAATGGCGTCTTTGGCGTCGAAACGCTTGCCCACCACCAACCCGATGGTGACCGCCGGGTTGAAGTGTCCACCTGAGATATGGCCGACGCCGTAGGCCATCACCAGCACGGTGAGACCGAAGGCCAAAGACACTCCGAGGAAGCCGATGCCGAGCCCGGTGTTGTCACCTTCGGCATCAAGGAACTTGGCCGCCAGCACCGCACTACCGGTGCCACCGAGGACCAGAACATAGGTGCCGAGGAACTCGGCGCCGAGACGCGGTGCGATCCGCATGGGGTACCCCCTTGTGTTGAACCCACCGGCGACATACCGATGGCCCGCTGAACTGTTCATCTCCTACCGTATGGCCCGATGGGTAGCCGGCGGTGGATGCATCACGTGCGTTCGGCACTGGTGCCCACGACGATCCCACCGCTCGCCGCCGGGGAAAATGCGCAGACTCTTCGATGACTTTTGCGGGCCCGGTTGGTGCGTCCGCAATGGTGGGAGTGGCCCCATGGGGTGATGGTGGGGCACCATCTCGGGTATGACAACGAACGTGCAGGCAACGTCCACCTCCCGACCTGGCCTGGTGCGGGCCTACGTCATCGTCACCGCCATCCTCACCTTGCTGGTGCTGATCCAGGCGATTCTCGCCGGCCGGGGTATCGCCGGGCTGGGCAATTTCCTGACCCACGGGTACGTGGGCAATGCCTCGTTCGTGGCGGGATTCGTTGCTGCGCTGCTGGCGGTGGTGTCAAAGATGCCCCAGCGTCAGGTAGTTCTGGCCGGCATCGTGCTGCTGTTGCTGTTCACCCAGACCGGGCTTGGCTACGTGGCCCGTGACAGTGTCGAGGCGGCCGCATGGCACGTGCCGCTGGGCATCATCACGTTCTCACTGGTCGTGCTTCAGCACGTCGGCGCGATCTCGGTGTCCAAGGGTGGCAAGGGATCGTCGTCGTAGTACGTCCTGACGTGGGCTTCCCAGTCGTAGACCACCCAGGTGCGTGCCACCCGGTCGTGCCAGCCGCGGCGGGCTGGCGTGAAAGCGATCCACAGGAATCCCAGCGCCAGGATCGCTGACACCCAGTACATCAGTGCCCGAACCAATGCCATGGCAAATGTTGGGTGCCGGCCGTCGGCGCCCACCACCCGAACCCCAATCACCAGCTTGCCCACCGTGCGTCCAAACAGCCACCAGCCCAGCGTCAGGTACACCAGGCTCACCAGGCTCACCGAACCCAGGGTCACCGCCCAGCCCTGGGGCGGCTCAATGGTGGTGCGGTCACCGAAGGTGAGCGTCCCGATGGCGTTGATCACGAACGTGATGACCGACAACAACACGACGATGACGACGGCGTCAATGGAGTAGGCCACAAACCTGGTGACGAACCCGGCCGGGGTTCCCCGACGGTTCGGTCCGGCGGTCATGCGTCGGCCCGATCGCTCGGCGGGAGGCGTCGACGGGGCGCCGGACATATCGGCAGAGCTGGCCGACAAGGTCATGTGCCGGACCCTGTCGTTGCGGCGTTGGCAGCTTCGTCGGGTGACGTTCCGCCGTGCTTTGGTCGCCTCGTGCCACGGCGCCCGCCACGCAGCCGGGCGGTGACCCGGTCGATGGCATCGTCGGCTGACAGCGTGCGGGACCGAAAGGAGTTCGCCATCTCGGTGGCGATTCCCCCGGACTGATCCCAGATCAGCGAGCGGATGGCGGTGGGGTCGTCGGTGAGCTGCTGCAGCGTGATGGGGAGTGCCTCACCCACGACCGGGTCCAGAAGTTTGTCGACCAGCGCCAGCAGCTTGTCGGGGTCGGCGGCCATCTGGGTCATGACCCCGTCCACCAGCGGCTCGACAAGCGACGGGTCATCGGCCAGCCGATCGAGGACACCGGCCACCACCGGTATGAGCAGATCAGGATTGGTGGCGATGCTGTCGATGATGTCGGGAAGGAGGTCGCCTCCGGTCACTGCGTCCATCGAACGTTGCACCACCAGCGACCGCTCGGTGTCGGCCAGACGACGCTCCACCCGGCCGGCATCGGCCAGGGCTTCCAGGGTGCTCTCGATCCCCGATCGCCCGGCGTCCACAAGTGGCGTCACGCCCGGGAGTGCCCCGGCCTGGCGAACCACGGGTTCCATTGCGGCGGCGGCTTCTCGTGCTGGCATCGGTGGCCATGCGGCCTGCGGTCAGTGACGCCTCGCGAGCCAGTGCAAGTGCTCCCAGGCCGATATCGCCCAGCCGGTGCGACGAGGGTTCGGTTCCCAGCGCCGTGCGGGCGGCACCGGTCGAGGCAATAAGCGCTCCCAGACCCAGGCGCGTCAGGCGTCGGGCCAGCATGGCGGGATCCTCGTGGGGGCCACAGCAGGATCGGGCACGGCCAAGCCGGTGCTGGTGGGGGCCGGCAGGTTGGTTGTTGGTGGATCGGGTTCGGTCACGTGGGTCCTTCACAGCCGGCACGCAGGTGCCAGATACTACTTCCCCTCCCGACGGTAGGGTCGGGGGAGCCCAACTCCATGGGTATCGCAGCGATCCGTTCACCTGGTGGCATCGGTGGCCCAGGTAACCCTCCGGGAGGTCCCGTGTCGCCAGACCCGCCAGACCCGCCAGATCCGCCAGACCCGCCAGACCCGCCCGACCCGTTCGGTGAGGCGGGTGTGGTCGAGACCCACATCTCGACACTGGTGTTCATGGGTGACCGGGCGTACAAGTTCAAAAAGCCGGTGAAGTTCGGGTTTCTGGACTTTTCCACCCCGCAGCTGCGTCGGGTGGCGTGCCACAACGAGGTGGTGCTGAACCGACGGTTGGCACCCGATGTGTACCTGGGGATAGCCGAGCAACTCGACGAGCACGGGCGTCCCGACTACGCGGTGGTGATGCGGCGCATGGATCCCCGTCGCCGGTTGGGGTCACTGGTGGTTGCGGGGGCGGCCGAGGTGGATGACCGCCTCGTGGAGCTGGCGGGGGTGGTGGCCGGGTTCCATCGCCGAGCCGAACGTTCGGCGGCCATTGACGCCGACGCCACCGCCGAGGCGGTCCGTCGGGAGTGGGATGCCGGCACCGACGAGATGGCGGAGTTCGTGGGTCCGGTACTGGACCCGGTGGTGTTCGACGCCGTGGTTCGGCGGTATCGACAGTTTCTCGACGGACGCACGGCGTTGTTCGACGCCCGCATCGACGCCGGCTACGTGTGCGACGGCCACGGCGACCTGCAGGCCGAGGACGTGTTCTGCACCCCAGACGGGCCCCAGGTGCTGGACTGCATCGAGTTCGACTCCCATCTTCGTCACTGCGACGTGCTGGCCGACGTGGCCTTCATGGCCATGGACCTCGAACGACTGGGCGATCGACCCGCCGGCGACCGCTTCGTGGCGTCGTGGGCGTCTGCGCTGGGTGGATCTGCACTGGGTGGATCTGCACTGGGTGGATCTGCGCCGGGTGGACCTGCGCTGGATGGACCTGCGGTGCACCCGGCCCTGTTGCACCATTACATCGCCGAGCGGGCGTTTGTCCGGGCCAAGGTGGCATGCCTGCGGCACGGTCAGCAGTCGCCGGGATCGCCCGAGGCGACCGGGACTGCCACCGCCGCCCGGGACCTTCTCGCCATGTGCGCTGCCCATCTGGAGGCGGCGGCTCCACGGTTGGTGGTGGTGGGGGGCTCGCCGGGAACGGGAAAGACCACAGTGGCGGTCGGGCTGGGTCAGGCCACCGGCTGGCCGGTGCTGCACTCCGATGTGGTGCGCAAACAGCGGATCGGTCTGGACCCGGCGTCTCGGCCGTCAGCCGATGACTACCGGCGGTTGTACGAGCCCAGCGAGGTGGCCGCCACCTACACCGACGTGCTGGCAGCGGCGGCGGATCACCTTGCCATGGGGCGGTCGGTGATACTCGACGCCTCGTGGACCAGCGCCGCCGAGCGGGACCGGGCCCGCAAGGTGGCCAACGGGGCCCGGGCCGACGTGATCGAGCTGCAGTGTGTATGTGACCCCCACCAGGCACGCCGCCGTGTGGCCGATCGGTTGGGGGCGGCGGGGCCGTCGGGAGCCGCAGGAGCCTCGGACGCCACTGCTGAGGTGGCCGACCTGCTGGCGTCCCGCACCGATGCATGGCCCGAAGCCACCCAACTGGACACCGAAGCCACCCCGGCGTTGGTGGTGCGGGCGGCAGTGGCCGAGTGGGACGGTGAGCCCAGGCGGCGCTGCCGAGGTGGGACCGTGGTGAGCCCGTGGCGGTGCCGGCCGGCCCGCGCAATCGTGCACTCTGTCCCGCAATCTGTGGCGTGGCGTGCCGTGCGGCTAGCGTAACGACGTGGTTGCACGTCGTCCAGAGCGCGCCACCGGGTCTGACGGAGACCCATTGGGCCCTCCACAGTTCGGTGCTGCAGGCGATCCCGGCGGTATCGAGGGCGGGGAAGTCGCTGCCGACTTCCTCAGCGGCCAGCGCGCCAGTCCTTCGGTTCGTCGGCGGGTGTTCTGGCGGGTGGTGCTTCTCACCGTCACGGCCCTGTGCCTGTACCTGTTGGCGCCGTCGCTGCTTCGGGTGTTCGGCTCGGTGCAGAACCTTCGCCGGGTCAATCCCTTGTGGTTCCCGGTAATCCTGGGCCTTCAGGCGGCCAGTTTCGTGTGCATCTGGTACCTGTTGCGCATCGCGCTGCAGACCCGTCGGTGGTTCGTGGTGGCCACGTCGCAGCTGGCCGGCAACGCCTTCAGCCGGCTGGTGCCCGGCGGGGCCGCTGCCGGGGTGGCGCTGCAGTACCGAATGCTGGCCGACGCCGGGATCTCCACCACCCGGGCGGCATCGAGCCTCACGGCGGTGTCGTTGCTCACTCTGGCGGTGGTGCTCGGTCTGCCGGTGCTGGCGATCCCGGCCATGATCGGCGGTTCGGTGGACAGCGGCCTGGTGAGCGCAGCGCTGCTGGGTGGGTTGGTGTTTTTGGTGATGGTGGCGGTGGGTTCGGCGCTGTTGTTTTCCGATCCTGTGCTTGAGCGTGTGGGCCAGATCGCCCAGTGGTTGATCAACATCGTTCGACGTCACCACGAACCCAGCGGTGACCTGCCCCAGCGTCTGGTGGCCGAACGCAATCAGGTGCGTCAGTCCATGCAGTCGCAGTGGTGGCAAGCTTTGCTGGCGTCGGTGGGGCGGTCGATGTTCGATTACGGGTCGCTGCTGGTGGCGCTGCTGGCGGTGGGGGCCGACCCCAACCCGTCACTGGTGCTCCTGGCGTTCGTGGCGTCGCAGGTGCTTGCCATGATCCCGCTCACCCCGGGCGGTTTGGGGTTCGTGGAGGCCGGCCTGACCGCCACGTTGACCGTGGCCGGCGTGCCCGCCTCGCTGGCCGTGGTGGCAACCCTGGCCTACCGACTGGCGTCGTACTGGATCCCGATGGCAGCGGGGATGATGGCGTTTGGGATGTTCCGCAGTCGCTACCGCACGAGTCAGCGTCCGCCGCCACAGCCCGGGACCGCCGGGCCTGCACCGGCCCGGTAGGGTCTGGTCCACTCAACTCAGGCGGGGCGCACCGGGGATCGGTCGCCACAGGCCAACCGAACAACGGGGGCGGACATGGGTGATCCAGTGGGGGTCAGTGGCGACGCAGTGAACCTGGCGCTGGCGCTGTTGCGCGCCAGCGTGGGGGCGATGATCATCGCCCACGGGTGGAACCACCTCTTTGGTGGCGGCGGACTCGCCGGCACCGCAGGTTGGTTTGACTCGCTTGGTCTGCGCCCGGGACGCCTGCACGCACTCATGGCCAGCGTGGTCGAGCTCGTGGCTGGCGTGCTGCTGCTTTTGGGCCTGTTGGTTCCGTTTGCCGCCGGTGCCCTGCTGGGTGTGATGGTGGTGGCCTGGATCACTGCCCATCGGTCGAACGGCTTTTTCATCTTCGCTCCCGGGCAGGGATGGGAGTACGTGATGGTGGTGTCGGTGGTGGCCGTGGCGATCGGAACAGTGGGCCCCGGACAGTGGTCGCTCGACCATGCCTTCGACCTGTCGATGTCGGGATGGTGGCCGATGGTGGTCACCGTGGTGGTGGGGCTGGGCGGCTCGCTGGGGTTGCTTGCGGTGTTCTGGCGACCCGGTCGAACTGCCAGCTGATCGCCTGTGGTGGGCGCTCCCAGTGGGGGCCTCTGAGTGGGGCCTCGCTGCGTGCCTCCCAGCGGGTCCGCTCGTGCTCCTGCGGTGTCAGTGCGATGATGCGGCATGACCAATCTCGTGCAGCTGCACTGGTTTTTGCCTACCGGCGGCGACAGCCGCATGTTGGCGCCCGCTGGGGCCGACGACCATCGCCGCCCACCTGATCCCGGCTACCTGCTGGAGGTGGCGCTGGCCGCTGAGCGTCTGGGCTTTGAAGCCATGCTCACTCCCACCGGCACCATGTGCGAGGACGCCTGGGTGACCACGGCATCGCTGTTGGGTCGGACCGACCGCATCAGGTTCCTGGTTGCGTTTCGGCCCGGAGGCATGTCGCCCACGCTGTCGGCCCAGATGGCCTCGACCTACCAGCGGATGTCCGGTGGCCGGCTCATGATGAACGTCGTCACCGGCGCCGAGGCCGCCGAGCTGGCCCGCTTCGGTGATCACCTGCCCCATGACGAACGCTACGAACGCACTGCCGAGTTCATCGAGGTGGTGCGCGGATCGTGGGCCGACGATCCCTACGACTTCGACGGAACCCACTACCGCATGGTGGCCGCCACCACCCGTCAGCAGCCCGACCCCGTGCCGCCCATCTACTTCGGTGGTGCGTCGCCGGCGGCCGAGCGGGTGGCAGCCGAACACGTCGATGTGTACCTGGCGTGGGGTGAGCCTCCGGCCATGGTTGCCGAGCGGGTGGAGCGGGTGCGGGCCCTGGCTGCGGCCGCCGGCCCGGACGATCCGCTTCGGGATCCGCTTTCATGTGATCACCCGGCCCACCTCACAAGAGGCGTGGGCGGTGGCCGATCGCATGGTGGCCGAGATCGACCCGGCACAGCTGGCATCGGCCCAGACCGACTTCGCCACCACCCAGAGTGTGGGTCAGGCCCGCATGGCGTCGTTGCACGGCGGTTCGACCGACAGCCTCGAGGTGTACCCCAACGTGTGGGCCGGACCGGGTCTGGTTCGTGGTGGTGCCGGTACGGCGCTGGTGGGAAGCTACGCCGAGGTGGCAGACCGTATCGCCGAGTATCACGCCGTCGGGTTCGACGAGTTCATCCTGTCGGGCTATCCCCACCTTGAGGAGGCCTACTGGGTGGGTGAGGGGGTCATGCCCGAACTGCGCCGTCGCGGCCTGCTGGCCCCGGCTCCGGGCGGTGGCACCCCAGCGGTGATGTCCAGCTTCCGATGACCTGACCGGCGGTACCGTTGGTCCACATGCCGCCCACTCCATGTCCCGCCAAGTGACGGTGGGCAGCCTGCGGCCGGGACGGCGCAGTCGGCGTGTCGCGCCGGTCGCCAGCCGGTAGTGAGGCGGCCGGTGAGGCCGGCGGTCAGGCTGGTGGTGGCACTGACCGTTGTGGTGTCGGCCGTCATCGGGCTCAGTGGGTGTGGGCTGAACTGACCAGCGCCAGCCAGTGGCGGTGATCGGTGACTCCATCACCTGGCAGAGCAGTGGACCCATCAACGATGCCCTCGGTGACCGGTGGCGTCTGGACGTGCGTGGCCGTGCCCGGAGCGACCATGGGCGACATGGTTGACGTTGCCGGTGACATGGCCCGGTTGTCGCCGGACCAACTGGTGGTCAACCTTGGGACCAACGACGCCTCCCGCAAGCTGCCCCCTGAACAGTCAGCCGCCGACTTCGAACGCCTGCTCGACCAGTTCGCCTCGGTGCGGTGTGTGCATCTGGTGACGGTGTTCGACTTCATGTTCACCTACGCCGACGGGTTCCTCACCCAATGGTCACAGGCCACCAACGCTGCGTTGGCAGAGGTGGCGATGCGACGGGGCGTGGAGGTCATCGACTGGACTGCGGTGGTGTTCGCCGAGCAGGCGCCGCCGGGCTCACCGGACATGCTGGTGGACACCGTCCATCCCACCCCGGCAGGTGTAGACGTTCTTGTCGACCTCTACGGCGATGCCCTCGACCGGGGTTGCCCCGGTCAGTAGCCGGCACCCAGTAGCCGGCACCTCGAGCGGACTCAGGAAACGGGCGACGCCAGACGACGCCGCCGGTCACGAGGCATGGGTTACGAGTCGGCGGGCTCGCTGTCAGTCGCTGCCGGCGCCACACCATTGCTGGTGAAGGCTTCAGTGGCCTCGGCCCCGGTGGTGGCCGTTGAGGTGGTGGCCGGTGTGGTGGGAGCAAGCCAGGGGTCGGGATAGGCCTGTGGTGCCACGGCGGAGCGACGTGACATCACCACGGCGACGACGCCGCCAATGGCGGCCACGATGAGCAGGTTGCGGAATCGGAAGATCTTGCGCATGGGAGGTCCCTTTCTGCGGTCGTCTTCTCAGGGTACCGGCCGGTCCTGCGGGTGCACCGGGGCGCCACGGGGCGCCATGGGGCGCATGGCCACTGTGGGCCTCAGCAGACGGCAGCAACCACCGAGTCTGCCGACACCGGGTAAAGGCACTCGGAGTCGCTCCATTCGGTGAAACGCTTGAGGAGCGTCACCATCTCGGCCCGGGTGACTGGCAACGTGGGAGCGAACCTGGTGGGTGACCCCTTGCCCTCGGTGATGCCGTTTTCGAACGCCCACTGGGTTGCGGCGTAAAAGAAGCCGGGGTTCACGTCGGTGAACTGGTTGCCCACGGTGCGAAGTGGTGTGGGTTCGCCGGCCAGACGCCACAGGAAGCTGACGGCCTGGGCCCGGGTCACCGTTCCGGTGGGGTTGTAGCGGTCGGGGTTGTTGTTGGCGCCGGTCGTCAGACCCCTGTCGGTCAGCCATCGCGTCGGGACGTCGAAGTACGACCCCGCAGGCACGTCACCAAAACGCTTGGGCAATGTCGTGCGTGGCTCACCGGCGAACCGCCACAAAAACGCCGCCACCTGGGCCCGGTTCAGATTGCCGAAGGGATTGAACGTGGTGTCGGTGACGCCGGTGGTGATGCCCAGGGCGGTTGCCCACCGCAGGGCGGCCGCGTAGAAACCGTCGGGGTTGACGTCGGTGAACGACACCGGTGGCGGCAGGGGTGGGTCATCTGGGGCGTGGAAGCTGCCGAAACCGCACACCCCGGTGGGGAAGATCTCGTTCAATCTGGTCAGCTGGGCGGTGGTGGGTCGCCACGAGCCGTAGTAGCCCCTGGTTGAAGGCCTGCTCAACACTGATCAGGTCGCAGGTGAAACGGTCGCCGTTGATGGGGGCGCCGGCTTCGATGCGCGACGTGGTGTAGATCTCGAACTCCTCGTTGCACCGTCCCGGGGCGTCGTCGTCGATGATGCCGTCCCACACGTCAGGACCGGCCTCGATGAGGGCACCGTTGGTGTTGAAGCAAGCGTCGGTGGCCAGCGGGTTGAGGTTGAACAGTGCAGCCTTGGCGTCGGCGGCCGACATGCCCGCGTTGGCCTGCATGATGCCGATCCACTCGTCGAGCACGTCGAGGGCCATGGGGGTCTGGTCGTAGCCTCTGGTCGGTCGACCGTCGGTGAACCACACCAGCTGGTTGCCGTAGTCGCCGCGACCGTCGATCAGCCTCTGGCGGGCGGCGAACGACTGGTGCGAGTTGTGCATGTCGAGTTCTTCTTCGAGGTAGTGGCGCCAGTCGATGAACGGGATGTCGATGGCGGCGTCGGTCACCGGGTTGCGTCCGGTGAACACCTGGCCGCTGGCAAACGCGTTGGCCACCGCAATCGGGTCGGCACTGCGACGCGGGGCGGGGGTGACGCCATCGGGTGACAGGTTCATGTTGCGGCTCGACCACTGGTCGAACTCGGCCCGCGCCGGCCCACTTATGACGGGGTCGGGGTCGTTGATCGTCAGGAGGTACTCCGACACGGCTGCGATCAGGTTCAACCCGGGGGTGGAGGCGTAGGAGAACGGCACGCCCTCGGGGACCTGCTCGCCGGTGTCTTTCCATGACCCCACCAGGGCGTTGAGGCGCAGGAACTCGGCTGGCGTCAGGCGGCCCTCGGCCACGGCCCGCAGGCCGTACTGCACGCCCTCGTTGCCCCACGGCACCCGGGCCCAGCCATCGTCGTCGTAGCCATGTAGTTCTCACCGGCGTCGGCCCAGTGGGTGAACTCGACGTCGGCCAGGTTGTAGCCCTCGACGCGGTTCATGCCCCCGATGGTCTGGAACGTGGGGTTCATGGCGCTGGGGGTCAGGCCGGTCCACGCCGCCCGGCACTCGGTCAAAGGCGGCGAGGTGCCGGGGTTTTGGTGGTGGGCGGGGAGTACCCCAACGCCTTGTAGATCGTGTAGAGGAAGCTCCATTGGGTGGCCGACCCCGCGCTTGTTGATGGGGGCCGACTCGGCGTTGAGCCCGATCACCGGGATGCGGTTCTCGGCGGTTTGCCAGCGCCGGTTGGCGGCGTCGGTCTTTTCGAAATAATGCTCGAGCAACTCGCAGTCACCGATGTGGATGGTCTGGGTGACCATGTCGGGGTACGAAAGTACTGCGGCACCCACCGTCGAGCAGACCGGGGTGGTTCTGCCCGTACACGTACTGCTGGATGCCACCACCGGAGCCACCCACCCCCACGGTGTAGGTGGGGGTGCCGTACACATCGGCGAACCTGGCCTTGGTGGCCACCGCAGTTTCGCCGCCCAGCTTGAGGTTGTAGTGGTGGCTGGTGGCGGTACCGGTGGAGTACACCACGCCGTAGCCACGCTCGAGTTCCTGGGTGTACAGCGCGTTGCCGGCGCTGACGCGGCCCTGGGTGTGGCCGATGCCGACGCCACCGCCGAAGTGGTAAATCAGCCGGCCGTTCCACAGGTCGGTCGACGGCGGATCACCGGGCTGTTCGCCAAACGGGGCCAGCACGGCGATCGAGTAGATGAACCGGTTGATCACGCCGCGTTCCCAGCGCACGATGAAGTCGACTTCCCCTTCGGCGAAGCCGTTGGGGTCGCGGGGCCGGACCTTGGCGATGTTGGTGGGCTTTTCTCCAGGTGTTGGAAAATGTCTGCCACCGGCCCGGAAGGACCCATGGGGTGGCGGGGTTCTCGGGTGCATTGGTCAGGTAGCGGTACTCCACTACCGGTTCAGCGATGTTGCAGTCCCGGCTCCAGTACAGCCAGCTCTGTCATCGGTCACCGGATCAGATCCGGACTGGTGGTTCCTGATTCGGTCCGAGGATCGACACGTCGCCGCGCCACGGGTAATTGCCGTACATGCGTCCCGCCACAAGGGGACCTTGGTCTCGTCGATGACCGGGATGCCCTCGCCGTCCTGGTTGTCCACCATCGGCTGCACGCCCAGTTCCTGGAACACGGTGCAGGCGAAGGGGTACTGCGTGGTGTCGGGTGGCTCAATCGGCACCGCACCGACTGGTGCAGCAACCGTTGGCGTCATCAGCACCGACGCAACCAGAGCCACGACCACAGCAACCGCTGCGCGTCGACGTCGGACGGGACCCCAAAGGTGTGCCATGTGGCACACCCTAGCGAATGTGACATCCTCAGGTGTCGCGTCTCCCAACAGGGCGTGGGTCGACGCTGGTCGCCAGTGGCGGCGAACTCAGTTGCGACCCAGCAGGCGGTCGCGCCACGTTCGGTTGAGAACGCCGTCGAGGTGACCAGCGCGCACGGCGGCCAACCGGGCGTCGCGTAGACTTGCCGCCTCCTGATCCACGAACTGGTGGTCGGCGTCGATGTCGGGGAGGTCACCCACCACCCAACCCAGCAACAGGTCGGCCAGCGCCGGGTTGCGGGCCAGCGCCGGACCATGCAGGTACGTGCCCAGAACCCGGGTGCCGTCAGCGGCCACGGCTCCCTCGGTGGCGACGCCATCGGCGGTGACACCCACCGAGCCATTCCCGACCCCGGCTACCACCGAGCCCAGCGGGCGTGCCGCCGGACCCACCCGGGTGCGCCCGGCATGGTTTTCGAAACCGGTGAGCTCACCCACTCCCAGCATCGGGTCACCGGTCACCAGCAGTTCGCCCACCGCCCGCGGCTCGCCGGTGCGTTCGGTGGCGCAGTCCAGCAGGCCCAGACCCTCGACGGACTGGCCATCGGGCCCGGGGAACCGGGTGCCGACCAACTGCAGTCCGGCGCACACGGCGAACACCACTGCACCGCGGTCCACGTTGCGATGCAGGACCCCCTGGCTGGACAGCTCACGGGTGGCTTCGACCTGGGGTCCGTCCTCACCACCGCCGAGCACATACAACTCGCATTCGGCCGGTACCGCTTCGTGGGCGGCCACCTGCACCACCTCGGCATCGATGCCCCGCCATCGCAGGCGTTGGGCCAGGATCGTGGCGTTGCCCCCATCGCCGTACGTGCCGAGCAACTCGGGGTACAGCAACACGATGCGCACTGCCGAATCACGACGGCGGCCGCCGGCGTCACCGGTCATCGGTCTACCTCGATGCGGTAGTCCTGCAGGGCGGTGTAGTTGCCGATGACGTCGATGGTCGGTTCGACGTTGTCGCCTGTGGCCCCGGGTGGATTGCCGGCGTCGTGCCGGTGCGCCTGCTGATGGGCCTGCTGATGGGCCCGCACCTGGGCCACGGCATCAGACAACGACTGGGCGCAGGCATGCTCCACCTCGGCGTATGCCAACCGGACCGCCAGGTCGTGACGGCGTTCGCCAGCCGCCACCACGAAGCGACCCTGCAACCGCTCGAACGGTACGTCCCACAGCCACGACGGGTCGCGACCGTCGGCGATCCGGGCGTTGATCGACACCACTGCCGGGGCGCTGGAATCACCCACCATCTCCAGCGCCTCCTGCCACCCTGCGGGGTTTTTGGCCAACAGCAACCGCACCGGTTGTCCGTTGACGGTCTCGGTGCGGTAGCGGCCGGCCACGTCGCCGACGTCAGCCATGGCCGCCACGGCGGTGACCGGATCCACACCGAACAGTTCGGCTGCAGCCGCAGCCATGGCGGCGTTGGCCCGGTTTGCCCGGCCCGGCAATGCCAGCGGAACATCGATCACCGAGCCGTCGGCGGTGTGCAGGCGGTCGCCGTCGAGCCACAGGTGAGGCTGGGGGCGAGCAAAGTCACATGACGAGCACTGCCACTGCGGCATGGCATCTGCGGCCGGGCATCTGTGGCGGGCATCGTGGCCTGGGCGTTGGTGGCCTGGGCGTTGGTGGACTGGGCATCGGTGGCAAACGTGATGCGCCCTGCACACGCCGGGCACCCGGTGGCGTCGAGTGTCCACCAGGTTCCGGTTCCCACCCACACCACCGGGGAAGCACGGTGGTGGCCGGCAGATGCAGCGCCGCCGACACTTCGGGCAGAGCCAGCACCGCTGGCGCCGCTGGCAGCCCACACCACCAGTGGGTCGTCGGCGTTGGCCACAACGGCACGGGTGGGGAGTTCAGCCAGCATCGTGCGCCAGCCGTCGGCAATGCTGCGCACCTCCTGGGTTCGGTCGAGCTGGTCGCGGCTCAGGTTCAACAGCACCACCACGGCGGCACCCACCTGGGCGAGCACCTGGGGCATCCACAGTTCGTCGCATTCCAGCGCAGCGTTGGCGGCGGTGGGCTCGGCCCCCAGTGCCACCACCATGCCGGCGTCCATGTTGGCGCCGTCGGCGTTGGTGGCCACCGGACCACGGGTGGCCAGCGCCCGGGCCAGGAAGTGGTTGGTGGTGGTCTTGCCATTGGTGCCACTCACCAGCGCCACGTTGCGGCCAGTGGTGAGCTGGGTCAGCAGGCGGCGGTGCACGAAGACCGCCAGCTGGCCCCGATCACGCTGCCCGAACCCATGCCGGCCCGTCGTGAAAGGCCCGACAACGCCCCGGCGGCCGCCAGCACGGCGCGTCCGGTGGGCCCGATGCGTGGGGGAGGGGGATCGAGCTGGCGGGACGACCCGCCGGCAGGAGCAGCACTCACGTTGTGGGGACCCTCTGCGGTTCGGGATGCCCGGCCATCACCCAGTCCAGTGCCCGCAACAGCACCGTGGTTGATGGGCGCACCACCACCGGGTCCACCCCCGGGGCCAACGGCAGCCAGAGCTGGCGTCGCACCCAGCGCGGAGCAACCCGATGGCTGCCCCGGTGATCACGGCGTAGGTAGGCCGGACTGCCAGTGGCAGAGGTGGCATCAGCAGCCAGCGGGCGGCGTCGCGGGCCTGGGTGCCAGCGCCCAGCTCGGGACGCATCTCCCGGAAGTAATTGCGCAGTTGTGCGGTGGAGGTGGCCGCCGGATCACAACCCAGGCGATCGGCCACCACGGCCATCTCGGCGACGTACTGGTCAGCCTCGTCGCTGGTGAGCGGGGCGGTGCCGTACCGCTGGTAGGTGCTGCAGAAACGAGTCCACCAGGGCGTGATGCACCCACAACATCAGATGGGGGTCGTTGGCCTCGTAGGGCTGGCCATCGGGTGTGGTTCCCACAACGTAGGTGTGCACCTTGCGCACCATGGCCACGATCTCGTCAGCCTCGGCGGTGGTGCCGAACGTGGTGACGCCCACGTACTCGGCGGTGCGGCCGAGGCGACCGAGGGGTCGTTGCGGTAGGAAGAATGGTCGGCCACCCCGGCCATGACCCGCGGGTGCATCGTCTGCAGCATCAGTGCCCGCAACCCACCCACGAACATCGAGCTGTCGGAGTGGACCCGCCAGGTCACACTTTCGGGCCCGAACAGCCCGGGGTCGCCCTTCAACGGCAGGCTCAGGTCACGGACCTCACGGTCTCCGACCACCATGCGACGCACGGCAACAGCCAACTGGCGTCGCGCCGAGGTGACCACGCCATCCACGGCTCCGCTGGCGAGGTCCAGGCCCATCAGCGGAAGCCGGGTGAGGTCGGGAAGTCGGGGTGTGGAGGCCACATGACCACGATACGCCGCCGGTGTGGCTCAGGCGTTGCCGGGGTGGTTGACGCCGGTGGCACAGGTGTGGTGAGGTACATCAACAAGTATCTGGGTGACGAATGGGGAAAGCCGGTCAAAATCCGGCGCTGTCCCGCAGCCGTAGGTCGTAGTGAAGGCGGTGTTTGCGCCGGTTTCGCTGCGACGAGTCGGAATGCCCGTCGTCGCCCTGCTCCACCATCAGCCGTCGAGGATTGCGGCCGCGGAGCCCGTTGTGCCTCGGGCGAGTCCGGTGGCCTCCTCGGGTCCGGCGGCCCGATCCGGGGAAGTTCTCGTGATCACAGCCCGGTCGACCCGCCGCCAGCCCCGACGACTGTCGTCGGGCCGTGCAGCGGTGCGCGTGTTGGCGGTGGTGATGCTGGTGACCGGCGCCTCGGTGGCAGTGTCGCCCGGAGGAGCGTTGCCCGCTGTGGTCACCGACGTGCTCGGTCTCGTGCGCCGAAGCCTCTGCCGGAATGGTCAACGTCGCCATTGCTGTGGACCCGGGTGTACTGCCGGGATCGCCTCGGGGTCCCGAGACGCTGTGCGTGACGGTGGCCGAGGGTGCCACGGGGGCCGACGTGCTGGTCGAACGTGCCCGGTTGCTCGGGCGTCCGGCACCGCGGTGGGCTCCAAGTGGGTTGATGTGCGCCATCGACGGCTATCCGGCATCCGGGTGTGGTGAGCGGGTGGACGGTTCGTTCAGGTATTGGAGCTACCACCTGGGTGACGCCGGCTCGTGGAGTTTCGCCCGAACCGGGCCCGCCCTACGGCGTGCCAGTGCCGAACGGATGGAGGGGTGGCACTTCATCGCCGGAGCCAATAGTCCTGCCGACCCCCCACCCCGGGTGTCGGCGTCGTCGTCGGCGGTGTGCCCACCGGCACCTGCCGGCCACCACCGCTCCGCCGGCAGGCGTCTGGTGCGGTACCGCAGCAGCAAGCCCCGACGGCCGTTGACGCAGGGGTCCCCAACGCACCCACAGGTCCCGGCGGTGCGGGCAACCCCGGGTCAACCACCCGACCTGACGGCTCCGGGGGTGGGAACGGCAACGGCGGTGCCGGGGTGTTGGGCGCCGGGCGCAACGGGGACGGATCAACGACGACCGGTGGATCGGGTGACGGCCAGGTTGGCGACGCCAGCACAGGCGATGGTGCCGCCGGGTCCGCCGAGCGATGATGCGGCCGGCGGTGGTGGCGATGGCGACGCCATGGCTGCGGGTGCAGGGCCGGCCATGGCGGCGGCACGCAGCAGCGAACCGTCGGCCACGTCAGGAGCACCGGTTGCGGTGGTGCTGATGGTGGTGGCGGTCGCAGCCCTGGGCATCGGCGGCCTTGTGCGATCCGCGCCGACGGAGCCAGACATGAGTCGGCCGGGCCTGAGCTCCACCGGCACCGCACCCGGCGGGCAGGCCATTCGCGTCGCTGGCGTCGGGCCCGGGCCGTGCATCCGCTGGCGTGGTGGCTGTGGGCGGTTGGCATGGCCGCAGCTGCCATGCGCACCACCAACCCGTTGGTTCTGGGGCTGCTCATTGTGGTCGTCGGCTGGGTTGTGGCCGCCCGCCGGACCGACGCCCCGTGGGGGCGTTCGTTCTCGCTGGCGTTGCGTCTGGGGGCCTTTATCGTCGTGCTGCGGGTGGTGCTGGCGGCGTTGTTCGGGCTGCGGATTCCCGGCACGGTGTTGTTCACCCTGCCGGCGGCCGAACTGCCCGAGTGGGCTGCGGGGGTGAACATCGGTGGCGCGGTGACGGTGCAGATGCTGCTGGGGGCAGCCGCTGAGGGCTTGCGCCTGGCGGCCATCGTGGCTGCGTTCGGGGCGGCGAACTCCCTGGCCAACCCCTACCGGCTGCTGCGCACCATGCCGTCGGTGCTGTACGAAATCGGCGTCGCCCTCACCGTGGCGCTGGCCATCGTTCCCCAGACGGTTCTGACCGCCGGACGGGTGCGCGAGGCCCGCCGGTTGCGGGGTCGTGCGGTGCGCGGCCTTCGGGGGCTGCGGGGTCTGGCCATGCCGGTGCTCGAGGGGGCACTGGAGCGGTCGGTGGATCTGGCGGCGTCGATGGACGCCCGGGGCTACGGCCGGCGCCGTCAGGCCACCGGTGCGGCCGTGGTGGTGTCCACCGTTGCGCTCATGGTCGGGATCGTGGGCGTGGGAGTTGGGGTGTACGCCGTGCTCGACGTTGGCGCACCTGACGTCGCTGGCCTTCCGGTGCTGTCGGTGGGCGTGGCGCTGTTGGCCGTGGGGATGGTGGTGTCGGGACGTCGTGTTGACCGCAGCCGGTACCGTCCCGATCCCTGGCGCATGGCGGAGTTTGCTGTGGTCGCTTTGGGAATGGTGTCGGCGGTGTCGGTGGCCGTTGTGGGGTCCGTGGATCCCGACGCCCTGACCATGCCGCTGTACCCACTTGGGTGGCCGGCTGTTCCACCGCTGGCAGTCGTCGGCATCACGGCGAGTGTGTTGGCTGGCATCGTCACCCCGCTGCCGGTGATGACGTACTCCGGTCTGGACCACGCCGCTGCACCCGCGTCCCGGGAAGCTTCGGTGGGCTCGGCGACAACGGCTGTGCGTGCCCCGGCAGCGCACGGCCCCGGCCCGGCAGTGCACCCGGCCCCGGCCCCGGCAGCGCACCCGACTGCTGCGACCATCCCGGCGACCCCGGGCGTTACGGCTGCTGGGCAGGTGCCGGCATGATCCGATTCGACAACGTGTCGGTGACCTACTCGGGGGCGTCGTCGCCGGTGCTGTCGGGTGTGGACCTGGTGATCGGTGAGGGCGAGATGTGTCTGGTGGTCGGGCCCAGCGGGTCGGGCAAGTCGACTCTGTTGCGGGCCGTCAACGGGCTGGTACCCCGGTTCTCGGGCGGCCGGCTCGACGGACGGGTGACGGTGAACGGCCGGAGCACCGCCGATGAACCGCCTCGTCAGTTCGCCGACCTGATCGGCTACGTGGGTCAGGACCCCGCCGCCGGCTTTGTCACCGACACGGTGGAAGACGAGCTCGCCTACGTGATGGAGAACCTGGGTACCGACCCTCAGGTGATGCGCCGCCGGGTGGAGGATGTTCTCGACTTGTTGTCGCTGCACGACGTGCGTCGCCGTGCCCTGACCACGCTGTCGGGCGGTCAGCAACAGCGGGTGGCGATCGGTTCGGTACTCACGGCGTCGCCGCGCGTGCTGGTGCTCGACGAGCCCACGTCGGCGCTGGACCCGGCCGCTGCCGAGGACGTTCTTGCCGCCTTGGCCCGACTGGTGCACGACATCGGGGTGACGGTGCTGGTGGCCGAGCACCGACTGGAGCGGGTGGTGCAGTTCGCTGATCGGGTGGTGGTGGTCCCCGGCGACGGCCGTCAGGTGCGCAGTGGCGCCCCGGCCGACGTGCTGCGCGACGCTCCGGTGGCACCTCCGGTGGTGGAGCTGGGTCGGTTGGAGGGCTGGGACCCCCTGCCGTTGTCGGTGCGTGATGCCCGCCGTATGGCAGGGCCACTGCGTGAGCGGCTCCAGCTGTTGACTGCTCCGGGGATCCTCACGGAACCGACCCCGGCGGTTGGTGCAGTTGGGGCGGTTGGTGCGGTTGGTGCGGTCGCTCGGGGTACGGCGGTGGCCGAGGTGAGCGGGTTGGTTGCCGGCTACGGGTCACATGCCGTGCTCGATGGGCTCGACCTGGTGGTGTACGCCGGCGAGGTGACGGCCGTGATGGGGCGCAATGGCGCCGGCAAATCCACGCTGCTGGCCCAGCTTGCCGGCCTGCGGGCACCGTTGCGGGGGTCCATTCGGGTTCAGGGCGACGACCCCCACCGTCTCGATGGGCGCGAGGCCCGATGTCGGGTGGGGTTTGTGCCCCAGGATCCGTCGCTGCTGCTCTACCACCAGACCGTGGCTGCCGAGTGTGCCGCCGCCGACGTTGAGGCTGCCGCCGCGCAAGGTGACACCGCCCGTCTGTTGACCCGGCTGGTGGGACCGGTGGACCCCCACCTGCACCCCCGGGACCTGTCGGAAGGACAACGCCTGGCGCTGGCGCTGGCTGTGGTGTTGGTGGCCGGCCCCGGACTGGTGCTGCTCGACGAGCCCACCAGAGGCCTCGACTACGGAGCCAAGGAGTCGTTGGGGGCCGTGCTGGCGGGGCTTGCCGCCGAGGGCCGGGCCGTGGTGCTGGCCACCCACGATGTGGAGGTGGTGGCGTCGGTGGCCGACCGGGCCGTGGTGCTCGCCGATGGCGAGGTGGTGGCCGACGGGCCGGCCCGTGACGTGGTCACCCACTCTCCGGTGTTCGCACCCCAGGTGGCCAAGGTGCTGGCGCCCCAGGCGTGGCTGACCGTCGACGAGGTGGCCGGTGCGCTGGTTGACGCCGAGGTGGCCCGGTGATCCCGCTTCGGGCCCGCTCCCTGCTGTTGTTGGCGGCGGTGTCAGCTCTGGGGGTGTTCGCTTTTGTGTGGCCCCTGGTGATCGCCCCGGGTGGTGCCGACGGATCGGTGGACGCCGCCCATGCCTCGGACGCCCCGTGGATTTTCATGCTGCTTCTGCCGTTGCTGATGGCGGTGATGTTGGCCGAGTTGGCCGAGGGCCGCATCGACGCCAAGGCGGTGGCGTTGCTGGGGGTGCTGGTGGCCGTGGGTGCCGCCCTGCGTCTGCCGTCCACGGGTGTGGCCGGCTTCGAATTGGTGTTCTTCCTGCTGATTCCTGCCGGCAGGGTGTTTGGTCGGGGATTCGGGTTCGTGTTGGGGGCCCTCACCTTGTTCGCCTCGGCGCTGATCACCGGTGGGGTGGGCCCGTGGTTGCCGTTCCAGATGTTCGCCGCTGCGTGGGTGGGGTTCTTCGCTGGCTGTCTGCCCCCGGCCACCGGTCGCCGCGAGATCGGGTTGCTGGCGACCTACGGGGTGGTGGCCGGGTTGGCCTACGGACTGGCCATGAACCTGTGGTTCTGGCCGTTTGGTGCCAGCCCCGAGAGCGCACTTGCCTACCTGCCCGGTGCCGGTGTGGGCGAGAACCTGGGTCGGTTCTGGGTGTTCCACCTGGCCACATCGTTTGGATGGGACATCCCCCGGGCCGTCACCAACGCCGTGCTCATGGTGGTGTTCGGCCCGGCGGTGCTGGCAGCGTTGCGCCGGGTGTCGCGCCGGGCGGCGTTTGGCGCCGAGGTCACCTTCGCTGACGCCCCACACCGAATCGACGACAACGACCTGCCGGCGGTGGCGTCGTCGGAATCCTGATCAACCCGGTGGCGGGGTCAGGATCGTGATGCTTCCCATTGGGCGATGCGCTCGCCCATGGGGGTGCAGGGTGCAGCGGCCACGAATGGCCACAGCTCCTCGGCCAGTCGCCGCCAGTCGCCGGTGGTGTGCAGGTCACCAAACAGCGCGTACAGCCCCAGGTTGATGCGCTGGATGACCACGAAGCTGGCCGGCAGGTTCACCGCCCGCATGATGGGACCGTAGGGGCCACGCTGGTCGAAGTAGCGACGTACCGACTCCGAGGCGTACTCGGCGGTGATGGTGAGTTCGCCGGGCTGGCGCACCAGCTCGTAGAAGTGCCCGAAGTAGTCCACCAGTTCGGCGTCGTCGAATGGCTGGCCTTCGGGAAGCAGGCCGACCCGCTCGATGATGCGTCGGAACGCAGCGGGGTCGGGGTCGATGACCATGGCGGTGATCATCTCTTCGAACGGCCTGAGCTCGGCGGCGGTGAAGTGCTTGACCAGGCCGAAGTCCAGGAACGTCACCTGCCCGCCGGGCCGAAACAGGTAGTTGCCCGGATGGGGGTCGCCGTTGAACATTCGCAGGCGGTAGAGCGATCCGAAGGCGAACCGGTAGATGGTCTCGGCGGCCAGGTTGCGTTCGTCGTCTGACCACATGGCTGCCTCGGCAAACGACACACCCTCGGCCAGCTCGGTGGTGAGCACCCGAGCGGTGGACAGATGGTCCAGGACCCGGGGAACGTGAATGTAGGGATGGCCGGCGTACTCATCGGCGAACAGGGTCTGGTTGGCGGCTTCGTTGGCGTAGTCGAGCTCCTCGGTCAGTCGCTCGCGCAACTCGACGACCACGGGGCCGGGATCGAAGCCGGGGAACAGCTGGCCGAGCCCGCCAAACAACAGCCCGAGGTTGGACAGGTCCGACGCCATGGCCTCGGCCACCCCCGGGTACTGCACCTTGACGGCAACGGCCTGACCATCGTGGGTCATGGCCCGGTGCACCTGGCCGATGGACGCCGAGGCGATGGGCACCGGGTCCCAGGTGGCGAACAGCTCCTCGGGTTGACGGCCGAGTTCGGTGCGGATGACCCCGGCGGCCAGCTCGGCCGACATGGGTGGGGCGTTGGACTGCAGCTGGGCCAGGGCTGAGCGCACGTGCTCGGGCAGGCCCTGGTCGAGGTACGACGCCATCTGCCCCAGCTTCATGAGGGCGCCCTTCATTTCGCCCAGGGCGGCGGTGACCTGCTCGGCGGTGCGCAGCTCGAAGGCGGTGTCGAGCAGCTGGCGTCGTTCGGCCGAGGCGAACACCCGTCGGGCCCGGTGCCCGGCCCAGTCGGCTCCGGCACGGGCCCCGACCACGGCCAGCTTGCGGCGGCGGGCACCCATCCCGGCCGCAAGCGCCCGGCCGGGGTCGAGCGCCCCGCTACCGGTACCGGCCCGGTAACGCACGGCGGCGACAGCCCCGACTGCTGCTGCACACCCAACAACCGGCAGTAGCCATCGACGGGCGGTCATGACGCGACCCTACGGCGGTGCTGCCGTGTGGGCCCAACCCCGAGCTGGCCCCGAGCCTCGACGTCGACAGTGTTGCGACCCGGTGGTGATACTGGTCGGGTGCCTGCCGCCGACATCGCCGTGCTCGTCGCCGCAGTGGCGGTGGGGTTCGGGTCTGGAGTGCTGTCGGGAATGCTCGGCATTGGCGGCGCCGTGGTGTCCACACCGGCGGTGCGGGTGTTGGGGGCGACGCCCATCGAGGCAGTGGGCACCACGGTGCCGGCAATCCTGCCCGGGGCGCTGGTGGGCGTGTGGCGCTACCACAAGGCCGGTCTGGTGGACTGGCGCGTCGGCCTGTGGTGTGGAGCCAGTGGGGCCGTGGCCGCAGTGGCGGGGGCGGTGGTCGCTGACGGGGTGGCCGAGCCGGGATGGTTGATGGTCGCCACCGCTGTGCTCATGGGGCTCAGCGGGTGGTCGGTGGCCCGCTCGGGTCGTTCGGTGCCGGCCGTGGCTACCTCGACGGTCGCCACCGGCCCGGGGCCCGCAGGTGGCAGCGACGTTGATGCCGATGCCGATGCCGATGCCGATGCCGATGCCGACGTTGATGCTGATGTCGATGCCGATGCGTCATGGGTCTGGCTGGTGGTCCTCGGTGTGGTGGCGGGGTTCGTGGCCGGAATTCTCGGAGTGGGCGGTGGCATCATCCTGCTGCCGGCGTTCACGTCATTGCTGGGCATGCCGGTGAGAAAGTCGGTGGCGGCCAGCCTGGTGGCGGTGGCCATCTTTTCGGTTCCGGCATTGGTCACCCACGCCGTCAACGGCAACATCGACTGGCTGCTTGCGGTGCCGCTGATGGTGGGGGTCGTGCCCGGCGCCCGACTCGGAAGCAGCCTCACGATAGGGGCGTCCGAGCGCACCGTGCGGATGGTGTTCGGCGTGGTCATCGGCCTGCTGGCGGTGGTGTTCGGCGTGACCGAGGTGCTGGGTCTGCGGGGATGACCGTGTGGCGCGACACTGGAGGAGTGCGATTCGAACTGCGCCCCGCCCCCTGCAGGTCCGAGAGGTCTGCGCCATGGTCCAGAGGCCCCGTGTGCCTTCGGTCGGTGCTGGGGCCGGTGCTGGGGGCGCTGACCGTCCATGGCGGTTGCCGTTGTGGTGACAGCCGGGCCGGTTGCGGCGCCGTTGTCGGCGGCGGTTGGTCAGGTTGCGCCGTCGGTGTCGGGCTTTCCGGCTGCGGTGTGGGGCCCGTTGTCGGTGTCGGCAGACCTGCCACCGACGCTGCAGGTGACGTCGGTGTACCTCCCTCCGGTCACCCCGGGTCAGACGGTGGCGGTGGCGGTGGGATTCGCCGGGCCGTTTGCATTCCCCGACGGTCGCTGGCGGGTGTCGGTGGGTGTTGGTGACCCCAATGGGACCTGGGTACGCACCTCGATGCAATGGGACGGTACCGACGTCACCGGTGAGGCGGTGCAGCTGAACGGAGTGGAGGCCGAGGATCTGGGCGCGGTGCCGGCCAACGTGCAGACCAGCGGCCTGGTGGTGATTGATCTTCCCGACGCCGCCTTTGATGAGGCGCTGGGTGACGTGTTGTGGGTCGAAGCGCTGCTGGGTGACGACGCCGCCCCCGAGGCGGCTGTGCGCAGCGACTGGTTCGATCGCTCGTCGGTGTTCGGCGAGGGTGACCCGGGGGTGGTGACCGGTGGTCGTTTTGGTTCCGTCTTTGGGGCCGATACCTCCCCGGTGTGCCACCGGGGCCGACCCCGTGGTGGTGGACACCGGCGTGGCGTCCACGGTGCAGGTGTCGGGCGACACGGCGGTGGTGGACCTTGGTGCACCCCCCGACACCGTGGCCGGACTCGCCGTTGCCGAGGTGGTGGACGTGGTGACGTTTGCCACCGACCCCACGGGGTCGTCGCCGGGGGCCCAGGTCCGTGTGAGCCTCACCACCGGGAAGGTCGATCTCACCACTGGCAGTCTCACCGGTCCGGTGTCGCTGAACGACATTGGCGCTCCGGTGGTTGAGGCTGATTCGTCGTGGCTGCCCTCGGGCGCCCCGCAACCGGTCGACGCAACATCTCCTGTATCGCCGTCGCTGACCGTGGATCTGGCTGCCGCTTTCGGACAGTTGGGGCTCGCTGCGCCCGGTGAGCCGCTGGCGGTGTCGGTGTCGCGGGTGGTGAGTGCCACCGACGGCACCCAGACCGTGGCTGCGGGCATGGCCGGCGACCGGTCCTGGCTGGCGCAGAGCGGATCCATTGCCGCGGTGACCGTCCCTGCAGTGGTCGCTGAGGAACCCGATGCGGGCTCGGGGCCCATCGGGCTCATTGTCGTTGGCGTGGTGCTTGGCGTGGCGCTGGTGGCGGCGTCGATTGCCGTGGCGTCGAAGATGGCCAGACGGCGTGCGACTGCGGCAACGGGTGCCGGCCCGGTCGCCGTGGGCCACCCTGGATCCGACGGCGCCGCCATCGTTTGGCAGCCCCGCTGGGAGGTCGATGCGGGTTCCGACGCCGGGCAGGTAGCTGGCGCTGGCGCCGGGCAGGTAGCTGGCGCTGAGCCGGGCGCGGCGGCCCCCGATGAGCCGGTGCCGCCGCCACTGGCGGCGCTCGACGACGACCTCGAGGAGTTGTCACGCCGGTTGCGCCGCCTTGACGACGACGACCGGTGAACCCGGGCGTGCGCCAGGTTCTGGTGTGCGCCAGGTTCTAGGGAATCCCGATCACCTTGTGGGTCTGCACGCTGAGCCGCCAGCGTGGGTGCTGGAGGCAATGGGCCACCGTCGCTGAGGTGTTGGCCGCCGCGTCGGGGCCGTCCATGGGTTGCAAAAACCAGTGTCCGAAGGCCAGATGCTCGAACATCCCGGGCTCGGCGCCGGGCTGGGGGAACACCAGCTTGAGTTCGTCGCCGGAGGTCACGACCAGTGGCGCCCCGGCCTTGGGACTCACACACACCCAGTCCACGCCGTCGGGAACCGGCAGCGTCCCGTTGGTCTCGACGGCAACCTCGAACCCATGGTTGTGCAGGGCGTCGATCAGGTCGTCGTCGAGCTGCAGCAGTGGTTCGCCCCCGGTACACACCACCAGCGGCGATTGCCCCGAACGGTCGGCCTCGGTGGCGGGATCACCCGAGGGCCACATGGCAGCCACGTGGGCAGCCAGCGATGGCGCATCACCGAACTTCCCGCCGCCGGGCCCGTCGGTCCCCACAAAGTCCGTATCGCAGAACTGGCACACCGCCGTCGCACGGTGGCGCTCCTGGCCGCTCCACAGGTTGCAGCCGGCAAAGCGGCAGAACACCGCCACCCGGCCGGTGTTGGCTCCCTCACCCTGCAGGGTGGCAAACACTTCCTTCACCCGGTAGGTCATCGTTCGTCTCCGCTGGGGTCACTGTGCTGACCGGCGTAGGGGGCGGGGTCCGACAGTCCGGCGGACGCGAATCCGGCCAGTCGGATGCGGCACGAGTCGCATGTGCCGCAGGCCAGGCCATCGATCGGGTCGTAGCACGACAGTGTGGCGGCGTGGTCCACGCCCAGATCATGGCCGAGCCTGATGATGTCGGCCTTGGACAGGTGGATCAGCGGGGTGCGGATGCGTGGTGACCGGCCGTCGACGACGGCAGCTGCGGTGGCCAGGTCGGCCACGGTCTGAAATGCGGCGATGAATTCCGGACGGCAGTCGGGGTAACCGGAGTAGTCCACGGCGTTCACCCCGATCCACACCTCGTCAGCCGAGTGCACTTCGGCCACTCCCAGCGCCAGTGCCAGCAGGACGGTGTTGCGTGCCGGCACGTAGGTCACCGGGATCCCGACGGAGTCGCCGTCCGACGTGGGATCGGTGTGGGGAACGTCGATGTCGCCGGTGAGTGCCGACCCCCCGATGGCGCGCAGGTCCACGTCCACCACCACATGGTCCACCCCGTGGCGCGCCGCAAGTCTGGCGGCAGCGTCGAGCTCGACGGCGTGGCGCTGGCCGTAGCGCACCGACAACGCCGTACAGGTGCGTCCCTCGGCCAGGGCAGCGGCCAGGCACGTCGCAGAGTCCAGTCCTCCGCTCAAAAGCACCACAGCTCGGGTCGTCGACATGGGGTTGATCCGGTCATTTGGGGGCGGGGACGGCACCACGGTAGTGGGACCCCCGCAAATCACATCGCTGAAACTTGTCACAGGTGCTCTGCAGGATGGACACGTACCTCGAAAGGGATCGATGACGTGACCACGACATCCAACAGCGCACCCGACACCACTGGCCTCAAACCCGCCCGTGTCGGCACCCACATGGGCCACGACCCGACCACGCACCCCATGGCGATCGCAGTGGGTTTGCGGGGCCGACGGCTTGCAGCGTGCATGGTGAGTGCCGCCCCGGGGGCCGTGGCCAGACCGCCGCGCGGCGTCGACCGCACACGACTGACCGAGATCATGCGCGCCATCGGCGATGGCGATGACGGCGCCGTGCTGCACCTCCATCAGGAGTTCTTTGCCCCCATTGCAGCCGTGGTGCGGGTGGAGCTTCGCCGCCATCATGTCCATCGCATCGACAACGACGACCTGAACGGTCTGGTGCTCGACGTGTGCTTCGCCCTGTCGTCGTGTGCGCGGGCCTGGAACAGCGACGGTGCCCTGCCGTGGCAGTGGGCTCGGCCACGGGTGGCCGCCGTGGTGAGTTCATGGGTGGGCCAGTTCGCCGAATCGTTTGATCCGGAGCGCCATGCCGGTGGCCCGGTAACGGTGGCCGAACCGTGGACCGGGCACGAGCCGTCGATGCTGGAGTTGCTCGACCAGCTCGCCCGGTTGCATCCGGCCCTGGCATTGCTGCGTGAGGCGTTGGCCCAGGTGGGGTCGGTCCGCGACCAGGAACTGCTGATTGCCTACGTGGTGCAGCAGCAGGCCGGTGACACGTCTCCGGCGGTCACCCTCGGCGCCACATTCGACGTGTCACCCGAGGCGGTGCGACAGGCGGTGTCGCGCATGCGCCGCGGGCTTCGTCACCTTGCCGCCACCGACGACCGCTACGAACTGATCAACGGGCTGGCACTGGTGTCGTGAGGCGAACCGCAACTCCCGTGGGTTCGCACCCGCGACAGCCCTGCGCATTGCCGGTGGGCCGGAGCCTGCCGCGTCAGCCCTGCGTGGCCTGGGTGGTGGGGGTCGGGGCCCAGGCCACGTGGCCGAGGTCGGCATAGGTGGGCACATCGGGGTGCGACGGCACCACCCGCACCGTGAAGCCGAAGTTGCCGGGATGGGGGAACACCACTTCAAGCTCGAAGCGGACCCGTCCGGGCAGGCTGCCCGGCCCCACGGCCGCCATGGCCTGCACCGTCGGTGAGCGCAGTTCGTCGTCGGGGTCCACCACGCCGTGCACCGCCTGCACCTGCACATCACCGGGGTCGAGGTCTCCGAGCACCACCTCGGCGTCGAGCACGTAGGTCACGCCGTGGTCGTCGGCCACCCGGGTTCGGTCGGTGGCCACCACAGCCACCGACGGCCAGGCCCGGTCGATGGCCCGACGCCACCGCACCAGTGCCAATGCCCGGGCGTTGTTGTCGGCGTGCATGGCCGCAGAACGTCGGGCGGCAGGTTCGTAGTACTCACCGACGTACTGCCGAAGCATGCGGGTGGATTCGATGCGGGGACACAGGGTGGACATCGACGACCGCACCATGTCGAGCCATCGGGTGGGCACGGCGTTGTCGTCACGATCGTGAAACAGCGGCACCACCTGCCGCTCGAGCACATTGAACGTGTTGACCGCTTCGATGGCGTCGCGCTGGACAGGGTCGGACTGCCACTCGGCTGAAGCGATGGCCCAGCCCACGGTGGGGTCGAAGCATTCATCCCACCAGCCGTCAAGGACCGAGCAGTTCAGGCCACCGTTGAACACCGACTTCATCCCGCTGGTTCCGCACGCCTCCATGGGGCGCACCGGGGTGTTGAGCCAGACGTCGCAACCCTCCACCAACATGCGGGCGACGGCGATGTCGTAGTCCTCCACGAACACCAGCCGGTGGCGCACCTCGAGTTCTTCTGCGGCCCGCACCACCCGGGCGATGAGGTTCTGGCCATCGAGATCGGCGGGGTGGGCCTTGCCGGCGAACACCAGCTGCACGGGACGGTCCGGGTCACAAAGCAGTGCCTGCAACCGGGCCGGATCGCTCAGCAGCAGTGCGGCGCGCTTGTAGGTGGCAAACCGTCGGGCGAATCCCAGAGTGAGGACGTCGGGGTCGAGTGCCTCGTCGCACCACGCCACCTGCGACTCCGACAGTCCGCGATGGAGCTCCTGGCGGCGCAGCCGACGACGCACGTAGGTGACCAGACGTTGGCGCAACGCACGGCGCACCGCCCACAGTTCGTCGTTGCTGAGGCTGGCCAACGCCTGCCAGCGCTCGGGAGTGGCCGTGGGCCAGTCGTCACCGACAACCCGCTCGAACACCGCCGCCATCTCCTGGCTCGTCCACGACGGGGCGTGCACACCGTTGGTCACCGCTCCGATCGGCACCTCGGTGGTGGGAACGCCCGGCCACACGTCGGCGAACATCTCCCGGCTGACGCGTCCGTGCAGCTGTGACACGGCGTTGGTCGCCCCCGACAGTCGCAGGCTCATGACGGCCATGTTGAAGGTGTCGTTGGGTGCATGGGCCGGCTCGTTGCCCGGTTCGTGACCCAGCGCCATGAGTTGGTCCATGGGAAGTCCCACCTCGCGGCACCAGCCCGAGAAGTGGTCCTCCATGAGCCCGGCGGGGAACCGGTCGATGCCGGCGGGGACCGGGGTGTGGGTGGTGAACACGCCGCCGGGTCGCACGACGGCGGCGGCCTCGTCGAAGGTGAGGCCGGCACCAACCATGGCCTGGCGGATGCGTTCGAGGGCGAGGAACCCGGCGTGGCCCTCGTTGATGTGGAAGACCTGGGGGTGATCCCCAGGGCGTCGAGGGCGCGCACCCCGCCGACCCCGAGCAGGATCTCCTGGCGAATGCGCTCGAGCTGGCCGCCGCCGTAGAGGCGGTCGGTGATGAGCCGGTGCTCGGCGTCGTTGTGGTCGTTGTCGGTGTCAAGCAGGTACAACGCGATGCGACCCACGTTGGCCTTCCACACCGTTGCCACCACCGGCACCCCGGCGATGTCGACGGTGACCTGTACGTCTGGCACCGCCTCCAACGCCATGGCGTCGGCGTCGAGTCGGGGGAACCGGGCCATCTGACGGCCGCGGTCGTCCACCTCCTGGGTGAAGTAGCCGTGATGGTAAAAAAGCCCCACGCCCACCAGGGGCAGGCCCAGGGCGTCGGCGGCCTTGAGGTGGTCACCGGCCAGCACGCCCAGACCGCCGGAGTACTGGGGGAGGCCGGGAGCCACGCCGAACTCGGGCGAGAAGTACGCCACCGACTCCAGGGTGCCGTCGTGGTGGTCCTGGAACCACCGGGGGCTGTCGAGCGACCGCACCAGGTCGGCGTGGACCTGCGCGGCCAGGGCGGTGAACTCGTCGTCGGCAGCCAGCGCCTCGAGACGGCTCTGGTTTTCGATGGCCAGCATGCCGGCGGGGTCGCGCACGTACTCCCACTGCTCGTGGTCGATGCGCCGGAACAGTTCCTGGGCCCGCTCGTCGGCGATCCAGCCCAGATTCATGGCGATGCTGCGCAACGGCTCGAGTTCGGGGGGGAGGCGGGACACCACGGTGAAGGTCTGGACGGCTTTCATGATGCACCTGAACCTAGCCGTGCGCGTCGGATTCGACACCCGGCCCCGATCGCCGGTTCAGGCGCCGTTCAGACCGCCGTCAGTCTGGGTCGGGGGCGTGACTGCCGCCAGGAGCGGCGTTGTGGGCGGCCACTGCGGCCGGCAGGTCGGCCACCGACGCCAGCACATGGGTGTGTGGGGCGGCGGCCAGGGTGGCGGCATCGTGGGCGCCGGTCAGGACACCAGCCACGATGCCGGCGCCGGCCCGGTGGCCGCTGAGCAGGTCGTTGGCGGTGTCACCCACCACGGCCACGCTGCGCACGTCATCAATCTCCATGGCCATCACGGCGGCCAGCACCAGGTCGGGATAGGGGCGGCCTCGAACCCCGGGGCCCGGTGCCAGGGCGAGATCGATGAGTTCGTTCCATCCCAGTTGGTCGATGATGCGCTGCTGGGTGTCACCGGTGAACCCCGTGGTGAGGCACACCTTCACCCCGGCGGCGCGCAGCGCGGCCAGGGCATCGACGGCACCAGGCAGGGCCTGCACCCGGCCAGCGGCGATCTCACCCTGGATGGCGTGTTCGAAGCCGGCCAGGGCATCCTGGGCAGTGTGCTCGTTGCCGAGCAGATGCCTGAACACCACGATCTTGGACTGGCCCATGGTGTCGGTCACGTACTGCAGCCGCCCGGGATTGCCGGGATCATCACCGCGGATGCCCACCGATTCCAGTGCGGCCAAAAACGCCGCCTGCACCAGGCCCCCGTCGACCACGGTGGTGCCGGCCATGTCGAGGACCGCAAGCGTGACGGGTGGGTTTGGCGGGTTTGTTGGGTTCGTCGGGTTTGTTGGGTTTGTGGGGTTTGTCGGGGGTTGCGGTGGTGCTCACGGGATACTCCGGTTGTGCATGGGCGTCTGTTGGGATGGGCGTGGGTGCGTGCGGGCGTGGGCGTGAGCGTGGGCGTGGGCGCGAGCGCGATGGCGTGAGTGTCGACCCGTTCATCAACGTGTGGTCACGATGTGCTCGGCCCAGGTCTGTTCGGCGATGGCCGGCGACAGCGTCATCCCCCGGCCGCCGGGCCCGGTCACCACCCACACGCCAGTGGTGGGCTGGTTGCGCCAGCACACCTGGTTGTCGGCCACCTGGGAGTACACCCCGGTCCAGCGCCGCACCACGGGCGGAAGGGGACGACCCAGCAGGGACTCGATCCGTTGTGCCAGATGGACATAGGGCACCTCGTCGCAAGCGAAGTCGAACGGTTCGTCGTAGTGGTGCGTGTCGCCGATGGTGAGTGCCCCACTGGTGCGCTGCGACACCAGCAACTGCATGGCATACCGCTGCACAACATCGGCAGCCGGCTCCATGTCGGCCAGTGCCGGCACGTCGAAGCCGGGGTAGTACCGCATCGAGTCGCCGTCGGCGATCGAGGTGGTGAGTCGCTGTCCGAGCGGTTCGGTCTGCATCATCTGCAGCATCACCCGACGGATGGGGGCGCCGGCCAGCAGTTCGGCCAGTGGCCCGGCGGTGTGTTCGGCACCCGGACACACCAGCACCACGTCGCCGGAGTGCACCTCCCCGGTGTGGTCGGTGACGGCCCCGGTGTCGATGGCCGTCACGGTGCGGCCACCCACGAACGTGTAGCCGCCCGACGCAGTGAGCCACCCCCGAAGTGCCGGCAGGGCCGCACCGGGTTCCACCACGGCGTCGGTGCGGCACAACATGCCGCCGAGGAAGCGTCCCCGCAGGGCCGGATTGGCGGTTCGGACGCCGTCGGCATCGAGCATTTCCACGCCCCGGACGCCGGCGTCGGATCGGGCCACCACCTGCTCGATCACCGCCATTTCGTCGTCACGCTGGGCCAGGGTGAGCGAACCGTCGGGACGGAACCCCACCCCCGGGGCGGCGGCGGCCAGCTCCTGCCACAGGTGGCGGGCCCGGAGGGCCAGATCCAGCTCGGGGCCCACCCGCCGACCGCTCACCCACACCAGGCCAAAGTTGCGCACCGTGGCCGACCGCGGTTCGGCGTCACGCTCAACATGCACCACCGCGAACCCGTGCCGGCGGGCCCACACAGCGTGCATGGTGCCCACCACTCCGGCACCCACGATCACCACCCGCGGGGCGCCGGGCAGCAGCGTTGGAAGTGCCGTCGGGAGTGCCGTCGGGAGTGCCGTCGGGAGTGCCGTCGGGGGTGAAGGATCGTGCTGGGGGGTTTGGCTCACGTCACGAGCTGGAGCCGGCGGTGCCGGCGGCGATCGCCGCAAGAGCCTCAGCCTGGTGGGCGGTGGCCTTGAACTGCGACGAGAACACCTTGCGCACCACGCCGTCGGGGTCGATCACAAACGTGACCCTGCCGGGCAGGATTCCCATGGTGCGGGCCACGCCCCACTGCTTGCGCACCTTGCCGCCAGCGTCACTGAGCAGGGTGAACGGCAGGTTGTGCTTGGCGGCAAAGGCCTTGTGGGAATCCACCGAGTCCGAGCTGATGCCGATGACCACAGCCCCGGCGTCGGTGAAGTCCTGGTGGCTGTCACGGAATGCGCACGACTCGGCGGTGCAGCCCGGGGTGTCGTCTTTCGGGTAGAAGTACACCACCACCCACTGCCCACGCAGTTGCGACAGGGTGACGTCGCTGCCGTCACCCGAGGTCAGGGTGAAGTCGGGTGCGGGGCTGCCTTCGGTTGCTGGTCCTGCTGACATTGATCCTCCAGGTGGTGGCGATTGGGTGATTCCGGGTGGCGCTGATCGGTGTGGGCCTTCGGTGGCATGACTGGTGCAGCAGCCCCCGGGGTTCGGTGACCTGTCACGCGACTCACCACGCATCGGGAGCCAACACCCCGGAGGCATCCGATGTTCCCGACCGGGCACCTGCACTACCGTGGGGGCATGGCCGTGATTGCCGTGGTGAACCAAAAGGGCGGGGTGGGAAAGACCACCGTGGCCCTCGGACTTGCGTCTGCGGCTGCCCACGCCGGGCTGCGCGTGGCGGTGGTGGACCTGGATCCGCAGGCCAACGCCACGTCGGGTCTTGCGGTGTGGGATGCCCCATCGACCATCGACGACGCTCTGGCCGAGGATCGATCCGGTGCGGTGCTGTCGGTGCTGGTGCGCTCGGGGTGGGAGTCGCCGTCGGTGGTCCCCGATGTGGCTGCCAGCACACCGCGGCTGGCCCAGCGCGAACCGCAGTTGGCCACCGATCCCGTTGGGGCACAGGACCGTTTGCGCATCGCCATGCAGGGCGTGGATCACGATCTGGTCATCATCGACTGTCCCCCGTCGCTGAGCCTGCTCACGGTGAACGGGTTGTTCGCCGCCGACCGTGCCCTGGTGGTGACCGAGCCCAGCGCCTGGGCCAGTGACGGCGTGGAGCAGGTGACCCGCACCATCGAACGCATCTCGGCCCGTCGGCCCCAGCCACTCGAGTTGGCCGGCATTGTGGTGAATCGTCTGGGCCGCACCCGCGACGCCCGCTACTGGCACGCCCAGCTGGTGGACACCTACGCCGACGGCGTGCTGGGAACCATCAGCCAGCGTGCCGCGGTGGCTGAGGCGTCGGCGCAGTCGTTGCCGGTGCACGGGCTGGGCAACCGGGCCGGTGGTGCCGAGGCGGCGGCCGAGTTCGACGCCCTGCTGGCGTCGTTGCGCCTCGACGCAGGCCGTGGTGCACGCAGTGAGCAATCAGAGGGACGTGAAGGAGTGGTGACCGGTGGCTGACTACGACCCCAAGGCCCGCCGGGCCCGCCCCGAACCGGCGGCTGACGAACCCGTACCTGTTGATGCCCTGCTCGACGCCGTGGAACACGGCGCCGACGTGCCACCCAAAAAGTCGGCGAAGCCCACACCGACACTGAACGGAACGGCCGAAGCCAACTTCAAACCAGCACCTGTTGGCGAGCCGGTCGACAGTCCGGTTTTCGAACCGGTTTCAGCGCCTGTGACCCCGCCCAACCCGTGGGTGTCGTCAGTGCCCGAACCGGCGAGTTCCAAGGTTCGCCTGGTGATCGTGGTGGCCGCAGTGGTGGCCGCACTTGTGGTGATTCGGGCTGTGGTTCGTCGCCGTCGCTCGTAGTCCGACGAGCCACGGTCACCTCACCGAGGGGCAGTCCCCAATGCCAATCAGGGTGGCCGGGGAAGGGAACAGTCAGACGACGGTGTGCCAGCGGGGTTCGATGGGCTCAAGCGTCACCGGGGTGCCGTTGATCTGACGTTTGTCGAAAAACCAGTGATCGAACTCGGCACGGTCGCTGATCCGGTTGTGCGAGTTCACGCCGGACTCCAGATCCCGCTCGGCGTGGATGAAGTTGGCCCTGGACACGTGTCTCGAATAGCACCGCTCGACGTCGAGGTGGTGCAGGTGGACAAGGCGCAGGTCGGGGTCGAAGTTGTTGACCCTGTCGGTGCGACGGTGGAACCCCCCGATCCACTGCATCGGCGTGGTTGCGATGAGTGGCTTGTCGTACAGCGGGTCGCGATACCACCAGCCCCGCTGGGCGAGCAGCGGTTGGGTCAGGTCGATGGGGGGCTCGGTATCGGGTTGGTGCAGCACCTGAAAGCCGATGCAGTTGACGAACGATTCGTCGAACCGGTCAAGGTAGGTGCCGAGATCGGGCGTCGCCGACGCCGGGTCGGGGGCGATGATCTCGTCAACGTCGCACACCACCACCACGTCGTAATCGGCCAGCAGGCGGTGCTGGAGTTCGGTGACCTGACCGAGGAGCCAGTTGATGTCGAATGTGGGGTGCACCACCGGGATCCTGACGAAGCCGGTACCCGACGTTGAGCCGTCTGTGGTGTCGTGGTCGAGCACGTAGATGTCGTCGGCGGCAAAGAACTGTGAGTAGTACCTCAGCCAGATGGGGAAAAACTCGGGTTCGTCACGCACGATGGTGATCACCGCCCGGCGGCGACGCGGCGCGGTGGTGGGGTCCCACCCGACGTAGTGGGCGGTGCGCCACTGCCTGAGGTAGTCGAAGTCGGGAAAGAAGTCGTTGGTGTGCGGCATGGTGGTGTGGCCTGTCAGTGCGGTCGACGCCCAATGCACCAGATCTGCACGGGCACCTCGGGTTCATTGCGCATGGGATGCCACCTTCGGCGCGCCGACCAGTGGGTCAGGTTTGCCATGACCCCCATCCGGTTGCCCCACTGCCCGGACTCGACCACCTCGAGGCCGACCTTTTCCACCATCAGTTGCAGGCCCCGGGGGGTGAAACGCCAGTAGTCGAACATGCCGTACTGGGGCAGTTCGTGCACCCTGACCAAAAATGGCGACGTGATGACCACATACCCGCCGGGCCGGCAGAGCTCGGCGAGGTTGGCGACGCCTGCCCACGGATCCAGCACGTGTTCGAGGACCTGCTCGCAGATCACCACGTCGAACCTCTCGGTGAGGGTCACAGGAGCGCATATGTCGAATGCCGGGTAATCCAGCGTCTGGAACTGACCCCAGCCGCGGTTGGCCGATGCCGAGCCGCTGATCTCGGCGGCTGACAGTGTTGCCACGTCCAGCCCGTTGAGAAACTCGTCGACGGCTTCGTTCATGGCAACGCGAAGCCAGTGCTCATCAGCAGTGAAGGCCTCGGGAAACAGGCGACGCTCCAGCCGGTCGGCGCCGGCCACCAATCCCGAACGGATTCGGGTGCGAAGTGTGGTCACGTCTCCAAGCTAGAGGCAGCGACACGAATGGTCACGGGAACTGCGACGTCGGTCGTCGGGCGTGGCGGCGTACGGGGCTGGCGATTGGCCATGGCCAAGTGTCTGGCCGTGCCGTGTTCTGGGCCCATGTGGGGCATCCACCGCCGGGTCGCTGAGTGATCCACGAGGCGTTGTGAGCGGATCCGCTCACAAGCGGGTAGGCTCGTACGGTGTTGAGTGGTCAAACCCTTCGTGAACTGCGGCGTCGGGCCTCGCTGACGCAGGCCGAGGTAGCCCGCCGGGTCGGGATTCCTGCCACCGTGGTGAGTGCCTACGAATGTGGCCGTCGACAACCCTCCATGGAGACGGCTGGTCGGCTCATTGACGCCATGGGGTTCGACGTGGCCTTCCGGCCCCGACTGGACCCTGAGGTGCAGGGTCGCCGACTTGTTGAGGTGCTCACGCTCGCTGAGGCCTTGCCGTACCGCCCCCGTCCGCTTTCCACGGCCCGGCGCTGAGGTGACGGTGAAACCCACCCTGGTCGACCGCATCGTGGCCATCGCCACGTCGCTTGATGACGCCGGCATCGAGTGGGCCTTGGGCGGTGCGCTGGCACTGGCCTATGCCACCGAGGAGCCACGCGCCACTCGTGACATTGACATCAACGTCTTTGTCGAGGCCAGTGACGTGGATCGGGTGTTCGCCGCCTTGCCGCCGGGGGTGGCCCACAGCGCTGACGACCGTGCGGCGGTGCTGGCCGCCGATCAGGTTCGCCTGTGGTGGGATGGCACGCCGATTGATGTGTTCTTCGCCGCCGACGCCTTTCACTTCGACGCCGCCCGGCGATGTCGGTCGGTGCCGCTGGCAGGCCATACCGTGCGGGTGCTTTGCGCTGATGACCTTGCCGTGTTCAAGGCGATGTTCGATCGTCCTCGGGACTGGGTGGACATCGACGAAATGGCCGCCTGCGGCACGCTCGACCGCACCGTTGCTGCTGCATCGTTGGCGGGAGTGGTCGGCGCTGACGATCCACGGGTGGCCCGCCTGGCCGGTACCCGACCAGACGGTGCCGCCAGCTGATTCCCCGGTCAGACACCACCCTTTTCATGTGCAACGACATGAGGCCTAGTACTTTGTGGACGCGACGTGGCCAATCAATCTGGCCAATCAATCTGGCCAATCAATCTGGCCAAACAATCGGCGGGGAGCAGGCGCATGGGGGGTTGGACGACGATGCAGCGCACCTCGGTCCTTGGGTTGTCAGTGGGTCTTGTTGCCATGCTGACGATGTCCGTGCCGGTGACAGTGGTGTCGGCTCGAGGCAGCGACGCTGTTGTCGCCGTGGCGCAGGCCGAGTGCAACCCGGAAGACCCCTCCACCTGCACCCTGCGGCAGCTCGCTGATCTAGCCGGCATCCTTATCGGTGCGAGTGCGGAGGCAAACGAGGTGCTGCCCGGTCCCTACGCCGACACCCTCGCACGGGAGTTCAACTCGCTCACACCCGAAAACGCCATGAAGTGGTACACCACCAATCCGGCGGCCGGAGTGTTCGAGTTCGCCGACGCTGATGCGGTGGTGGCCTTCGCCGACGCCAACGCCATGGCAGTTCGTGCCCACACCCTGCTGTGGACCCAGGACACCTTCACGCCGTCGTGGGTTCTCGATATCTCCGATGGCAGCGAGTTGGCAACCTGGGTCGCCCAGCACGTCGCCACGGTGGCAGGTCGCTATGCGGGGCAGGTGCCTCGCTGGGACGTGGTGAACGAACCGCTGGGCACCTTCGACACCACGCTGTCAGACAGTGTGTTTCACCGGTTGCTTCCGCCCGACTGGATGGTGTCGGTGTTCAGCGCCGTGCGCGCCATCGACCCGGATGCCGAGTTGTGGATCAACGAATACGGAACTGACTGGGTGCCCGGCAAGCATGAGGCGCTGGTGGCTCTGGTGCAGGGCCTTTTGGCTGCGGGGGCACCTCTCGATGGTGTCGGCCTGCAGGTGCACCGTCCAGGCCCATCAGGTCCGGATCGTGCAACCTTCGAACGTCAGTTGCGGGACTTCACCGACCTGGGCCTGTCGGTGGCCATCACCGAACTGGACATACCCATCCCGCCCGGCGACGACGCTGCACTGGATGCGCAGGCCACCGCCTACCGAACCATTGTGGAGGCCTGTCTGGCCGTGGCGGGGTGCGACGAGGTCACCGTGTGGGGAGTGACCGATGCCAACACATGGCTCAACAACCTGGGCATCTTCCCGACACCCACGCGGCCGTTGCTTTTTGACGACGGGTTCATGCCCAAGCCGGCCTACGTCGCCGTGCGGGACGCGCTGGCGGCGTTCGTTGTGGCCAGGGACGCGCCGCAACCGTCCGGTCCATCGACTGCGGCGTCCTCACCCCCGTCGGCTCCGACACCGGTGGTGTCGGCGGTCCCGGCGTTCACCGGCTGATCCGGTACGCCAAGATGGACCCATGACCAGTCGTATGCGCGCCTACGGCGCCGGTGTCGCCATGACTGCTCGTGCGTGGGGGTTGAGCCGACCCGTGACCCTTGCGTCACGGGCACGGTGGACCCCCGAGCAGGCCCATCAGTGGAACGACCGCACGGGGTGGCTGCTGGGGTGCAACTTCACGCCGTCCACCGCCGGCAACCAGCTGGAGCTGTGGCAGTCCGCCACCTTTGACCCCGACACCATTGACCGGGAGCTGGGCTGGGCGGCGCAGGTTGCGGGCATGAACAGCATCCGGTTGTTCCTGCATGACCTGGCCTGGCAGTCTGACCCGGCTGGATTTCTGACCGGGTGGACCGTGTCCTGGACATCGCCGCCGGGCACGGCATCTCGGTGATGCCGGTGCTGTTCGATGGCATCTGGGATCCCCACCCGCGCCCCGGACCGCAGCGCTCGCCCCGGCCCGGGGTGCACAACTCGATGTGGGTGCAGAGCCCGGGGGCCACCGTGGTGGCCGACCGCAGCCGGTGGCCGGGACTGCGAGCCGTATGTGGAAGCGGTGATGGGGCGCTTTGGCGACGACCCGCGGGTGGTGGTGTGGGACCTGTTCAACGAACCTGACAGCTTCAACCCGTTCCATGCCGGCAAGGACCCCGCCCGCAAGCGTCAGCTGGTGGGCGACCTGCTCGAACAGGTGTGGGACTGGTCGGTGGCCGTCGACCCCATGCAGCCGTTGACCGTTGGCGTGTACATGCAGCCGGGTCGTCACGCCGAGCGGGCCAGCCAGGTGGCCCGCACCGCACTTGAACGCTCCGACGTGGTGTCGTTTCACAGCTATCAGGACGTCGACGGTCTGCGGGCCACCATCGCAGCGCTGCGTGCCCATCGCCGACCGCTCATCTGCACCGAATGGTTGGGCCCGACCCACCTCGCCGGTGCAGCTGGCCGAGGTCCTGCGTGATGAACGTGTAGGTGGCTACGTGTGGGGACTGGTTGATGGCCGGACCCAGACGAAGTACTCGTGGACGTCGTGGATCCGTCGGGACCGCCCGGGTCGACCGTGGTTCCACGACCTGCTCCATCCCGACGGGCGACCCTACGACGACGACGAAGTAGCGCTGCTGCGTGCCGTAGCGGCGCGCTGAGCAACGAGCGCTGAGCAACGAGCGCTGACCGCCTGCACTGCCGACTCGGACCGGCGAGTCAGTAGTCGATGGCCACCATGCGCTCGATGGTCATCTCCCGCACCGTCCACGCCGGGCCCTCTTTGGCATTGCCCGACTCGCCGACGCCCGCCATACGGCATCTGGTCGGCACGCCACGTGGGCACCTCGTTGACCATCACGCCGCCAAAGTTGAGTTGCCGGGCGGCGGCCATGGCTGTTGGCGATGTCGGTGGTGAAGATGCCGGCCTGCAGCCCGTAGGTGGTGTCGTTGGCCATGGCGATGGCTTCGTCGAGTGTTGTGTAGCTGGCTACTCCCAGCACCGGGCCGAACACCTCGGTGGCACTCACGTCCATGGCGGGGGTCACCCCGGTGAGCACGGTGGGTTCGAGCACGCCGTTTGCTCCCAGCGCCCGCACCTGCCCGCCGGTAACCACCCGGGCGCCATCGGCCACCGCAGCGGCCACCACATCGCACACCCGGGACGTTTCTTTGGGGTTGATCAACGCACTCACGTTGGTGGCGTCGTCAGCGGGATCACCCACCACCAGTGCGGCCACCTCGGCGGCCAGGGCGTCGGTGAAGGCGTCGGCGATGTCGTGGTGCACGTACACCCGCTGCACCGAGATGCAGCTCTGGCCGGCGAAGCTGTTGGCAGCGGTTGCCACCCGATGGGCGACGTCGGCGATGTCGGAGTCGGGCTCGATGATCACCGGAGCGTTGTTGCCCAGTTCGAGACTCACCTGTTTGCGGGGGGCAGCCTGGCGAATCTTCCAGCCCACCGGGGCCGACCCGGTGAACGTCACCAGGGCCACGTCGTCGTGGGTGGTCAGGTGCGACGCCGTGGCACCGTCGCAGGTCACCACGTTGAGCCATCCTGGGGGCAGGCCGCATTCCTCGGTCAGCATGGTGGCGAGTCGCAGCGCGGTCAGCGGCGTGGCTGATGCCGGCTTGAGCACCACCGGGCACCCGGCGGCAATGGCCGGGGCCACCTTGTGGGCCACCAGATTGAGCGGGAAGTTGAACGGGGTGATGGCAGCCACCACCCCGATGGGCAGGCGCAGGGTGAATCCCAGCTTGTGGCCTCCGGCGCTGCTGGCATCGAGTGGCACCATCTCGCCGGTGGCGGTGCGGGCCACCGCAGCGGCGAACCGGAACGTGTCGGTGGCCCGGGCAACCTCGGTGCGTGCTGTGGTGATGGGCTTGGCCGACTCGGCGGTGATGAGCTGGGCGAACGCCTCGCTGTCACGGTCCAGTGCGTCGGCGGCCCGGTCCAGGATGCGGGCACGCTGATGGGCCGGCAGGGCACCGGCGGCGTGACGGGCCCGGGCAGCGGCAACGGCCTGGTCGAGGTGGTCGGCGGTTCCCACCGGCACCAATCCCACCACCCGGTTGTCGTAGGGCGACCGCACCTCGCTGGCGTCGGCGGTGGTGACCCGGTGATGGTCGATGAGCATGGGTGACATGTCCACTGCGGGCCTGCCTGCCTGTTCGGGGGTGGGCTGTCGGGGCTGGGCTGTCGGGGTGGGCGCCCGATCCGTGACGTCGCGGTCACGGTGCGGGGCCGGGTGCGATTCAGGTCAGGGCGTGATGGCCATGCCCGACAGGATCCGCTCGGCCAGTTCGCTGTCGCCGGCCACGGTCACCCGGCCGGTGTCCATGGCGCGCTCACCACTCCAGCGGCCGCCCCCCAGGGCGGTGAACACCTCCAGGTCGGTGGTGATGCGCACGGTTGGGTCGGTTGGGATGTCGTCGGTGAGCCCGGCTCGCCCGTCGACCACCACGGCGTAGGTGCGCGGGTAGGGGCCAGTGACCTCGAACACCACACTGGTGCCGTCGGGGGCCCCGGCCCGCTTGCCCACGATGAAGCCCAGGCCCAGTTCGATGCGACCCAACGACACCTCGGCGCCCACGTTGATGCCTCCCGGCCGGCCCACGGCCCGACGGATGTCCTGGTCGTGCATCCAGCAGTCGAACACCCGCACCTCCATGAACGTGGCGTACGGCACCTCGCCCACCGGCGACCACCCCGGTGTGGACCATTCCTCCTCGCTCATTGCCGCCAGTACGGCCAGCCGACGGTTGGTGACGTCCACGAACTCGGCCATCACCTTGGCGGCAGGTGTGGCCCGTCGGGCTTCCACGGGCACTTCCATCATGGCGATAAACGACGACGTCACGCGGGGGATGTGATCCACGCTCACGTCGGGTACCGGCTCGCCCAGCAACATGGCTTCGGTGCCGGCCATGTGGCTGAGGCAGTCCTTGGCCGTCCATCCCGGCAAGTCGGTGGGGGTGTCCCAGTCGGCCTCGTTGAGACCCGAGCCGAGCTCGGTGATCGATGCCCACACCGTGGCCAGTTGGGCGGTGATCCGCTCACCCGTGGGTCCGCCGTGTGCGCTCATCGTTATCCCCCAAACATGTGGTGTGGTGCGGGGTTACCCTACCAGTCATGCCTTCTGCGCCTACCTCCGTTGACGCCTGGATCGACCCCATGTGTCCGTTCGCCTACCAGACGTCGCTGTGGTTGCGCGAGGTGCGCGACACCAACGACCTGGACCTGCGGTGGCGCTTTTTCAGCCTCGAGGAGATCAACCTCGAACCCGGCCAGCGCCACCCGTGGGAACGCGACTGGGCCTACGGGTTCAGCCAGATGCGCGTTGGCGCCCTGCTGCGTCGTCGGGGTCAGGACGCCGTGGATGCGTGGTACGAGGCGGTGGGTCGGGCGTTTTTCGTCGATGAGCGTCCCACCCACACCCCCGACGTGCACCGTGAGGTGCTCGACGAGATCGGGGTCGGTGCCGCCGTGCTCGACGAGGCGCTGGCCGACCCCACCACCGCCGACGAGGTGCGAGCCGACCACGACGAGGTGGTGGGTCTGCACGCCGGGCACGGTGTGCCCACGTTGGTGTTCAACACCGGCACGGTGCTGTTTGGGCCGGTGGTGGCCCCGGCTCCCACTGGTGCCGACGCCCAGCGCCTGTGGGATGTGGTGTGCGCCTGGGGTGAGGTGCCCCACCTGTTTGAGATGCGCAAGCCCAAAACCGACGCCGACATGGCCCACCTCGGTGAGCAGTTCGCCCCCTACCTGCGGGCCCGGGCGTGGAGGTCGGTGGCCAAACCGGCCCCGTGAGCCACAAGCGCCCGGGCCCCCAGGCGGCGTGTCAGGGGGCCAGGCGTGTCAGGGGAGCGGCGTGTTGGGGGAGCGGGCGTGTCAGGGGGCCCAGGCCGTGATGAGGTCGTCAGGCCCGAGCACCGCAGCGACGTCAAGCCCGGGTTCGCTTCCGTTGCGGGAAACGGCGATCCGTGGCGTTGACTCCCTGGCCCCGGGAACTTTCGGGGTGTCGGCGATGAGCTGTGCGACGTCGCGACGGTCCAGCACCCCCGTGTCGAGCCACTTGATCGTGCCGGTGAACGCCACCGACTTCGCCACCGGACCCTGATCGGCGCCCACGATGTCCACCTCTGGCGTATTGCTGCGGGTCCAGTAGCCGCCGACAACTCCCGCTTCGGGTACAGCGTCAAGCGGCAGCAGCCGGGTGAGGGCCTCGTGGATCACTGGTTCGACGGCCCGCCCGCGCCAGGTCGTCCAGTGGCGGCGGATGCGGTCGGTGACCCGGTCACCGCGCCCGCGTTCGATCTCGGGGAGATACGGCCCGATGAACCGCAACCAGAACTGCAGGTACGGATCGGTGACGCGGTAGCGGGCCTCACGCGATCGCCCAGTGGACAATGGCATGTCCCGGGCGATCAGACGTTTGGCCTGGAGCAGGTCAGACGCCACGCGCAACGGCGGCATGGGTCAGCCCGCCCCCGGCACGCGAGATGGTGGTGAACGTGACGGCGCCCGATCCGATTTCGCCCAAAATGAGCTGGGCCTGGGCCTCGGTGGGGAACTCGGCCCGCAGGCTGCGTTCGGCACTGACGATGAGCGCTGAGGTGGGCTCCGACAACGCGTCGTGAAGGAATTCCCACATCGACACTCCCGGCGCCCACTCGTCGCAAATCAGCGGCAACCCGCCGGTGAGGAGGTGGGCGTCGAAGGCATCGGCAGCGGTGGCCGCACCCACGATCTGGCCGGTCTCGCGGGGGTTGAGGGCATGGACGAGCATTTCGGTGCCCCGCTGGTGCAGGGCCCGGTCGGCGTCGTTGAGGCGCTCCATCATGGCAAGGTCCGAACCCACCAGGACCAGCACCACCGGCTTGGCATGCAGGTGACGGTCCCATCCCTTTTGAAACACCGCCTCGATGGAACGGTCCGATTCGAGCCAGATAGGGGAACTCGTCCACCACCACCAACGACACCTCGTCGTCGGGCAGGGCGGCGGCCAGCAGCATGAGGGCGGCGTCCCAACTCTCGGGTTGTTGCCCGGCGGCGACCTCCGACCCCCGAAGCGACGAGGCGGAGAGTTCGTGGGCGAAAAGGGAGGGTTCCCGTCCGGCCTGTCGTGAGGCGGTGAAGAACAGATTGGGGCAGTTCGCCCGGTCGATGAACTGTTCGACGAGGGTGCTCTTGCCCACCCGCCGCCGCCCCCGCATCATGATCAGACGGCCGGGCTTGGCCCCGCCAAGTTGTTCGTGGACGCGTGTGAAGGTTGCCTGCAACGACTCAAGTTCCCTGGTCCGACCGACAAACGATCTCACCCGGCAACCTCCCTCAAGACCCAGATACTATCATTGATAATACTATCATTGATGATATCTCAGTGAGGCTGTCGGGGCAGCGAACATGGCGAGTGCCGGCGTCGGGGCAGCGAACGTGGCGAGTGCCGGCGATCAGGCCGGACCGGCCCCGGACGGCCGGAGCCGATCAGCCGAAGCTGGCTGACGCCATGTCGGTGGCGAGTCCTGCCCGCAACTGCTCTGCCACCGGGCCCCGCATGATGTCGCGGGTCATCTGGAACGCACCGCGGCTCAAGTTGGTGGCCAGCTCGGTGGCGTGGGCCACCGATGCGTCGAGCACGTCGTCGGGGGCCACGGTCTGGTCGAGGTAGCCGGCGTCGATGGCCCCGGTGGGGTCGAACACCATGGCGTGCTGGATGGCCGGCACGAAGTAGCGCGATGACAACCGGTCACGGGCCAGACCCATGGCGAAATGGGGGATGGGCATGCCGATGCGCACCTCGTTCATCCCGATCTTGAACGCTCCGTCGGCACCGATGCGGGTGTCGGCGGCCATGAGCACGATGGCTCCCATGGCCAGGGCATGACCGGTGCAGGCCACCACCACCGGAATGCGGGACATGAAGATCTCGAACGCCATCTCGGCGCCGGCAGACAGCAGGGGCATGGCGGCGTCGGGGCCAGCAGTCATGACCGACAGGTCAAAGCCGGCCGAGAACCGGCCCGGGCGGCCAGCCAGCACCATGGCGCCGCCGCGCTCCTCGGCATCGCGCAGGGCCTGTCGCACCGCATCGATGATCTCGTGGGTGAAGGCGTTGGCCTTGCCGTCGTCGAGAGTGACGATGGTTACGGCGTCGGTGGTGGTCACGGATACGGCGTCACTGGTGGCGGTCACGACGGTCACGTTAGTTGGCGGACGTGGTGTCGTCTGGCTGTGCCTACCCTTGGTGGGTGATCTGTGTGGACCTTCAGGGTGTGGCTGCCAGCCGTGCCGGCAAGCCATTGTTCGACGACCTGTCGGTGACGGTGGCCACCGGCGACCGCCTGGGGGTGCTGGGTGTGAACGGCACCGGCAAGTCCACCCTGCTGCGCATCCTGTCTGGTGACGAGCCACCGGAGTCGGGCCGGGTGGTGGTGGGACGTGACGTGACGGTGGCCGTGCTCGACCAGCAGGGTGACCTGCCGGCGGGCACGGCGCTGGCTGCGGTGGAACAGGCCGCCGGTGCCGGTGCGTGGGAGGCGGCTGCGGTACTGGATCGTTTGGGCATGGGGCAGCTGGCTGACGTTCCCGTTGATCGCATGTCGGGTGGTCAGGCCAAGCGGGTGGCACTGGCCCGGGCGTTGGTGACCGATGCCGACCTGCTGGTGCTCGACGAACCCACCAACCATCTCGACCTCGACGCCGTCACCTGGCTCGAACAACGTCTGGTTTCGTTTCGTGGGGCGCTGGTACTGGTGACCCACGACCGCCACCTGCTGGCTCGTCTCACCAACCGGGTGCTGGAGATCGACGGTGGCAAGGGCTACGTGTACGACGGCGGCTACGACGCCTACCTCGAGGGTCGCTCAGCGAGGATCGAACGTGATGCGGCCGAGGAAGCCACCCGACGCAACCTGGCCAAGAGTGAACTGGAGTGGCTCCGGCGAGGGGCGCCGGCGCGCACGGCAAAGTCCAAGGCCCACATCCGTCGGGCCCTGGCCGTGATCGAAACTCCCGAGACGATCGCCGACCTGCAGCGTGATGCATCAGCTGACCTGGCCCGGGTCGGTACCGACCCGGCGGGTTCGGGTCGTGCCGCGGGGTCTCGTGGGTGGGGCGTGAATCGCCACACCGACACCCCCCGCCTCGGCGACAAGGTGATCGAACTGCACGGGGTCGCCCATGCCTGGCCAGGCCAGCCCCCGCTGTTCGAGGGTGTGGACCTGACGCTGGGCAATCGTGAGCGCCTCGGGGTGGTGGGGCCCAACGGCGCCGGAAAGACCACCCTGCTGGAGATTCTGGCCGGCCGCATCGAACCGGTGGCCGGGCGTCGTGAGGTGGGCCCCACCGTGTCGTTGGGGTACTACGGCCAGCGTGGTCCCGACATGGATCCAACTCTTCGGGTGCGTGACGTGGTGGCCGGGCCGCACCGCAGCCCGGACTGGAAGGACAAGGCGCTGCTGGAGCGGTTCTGGTTTGGCGCCGACGCCCAGTTCGCACCCGTCGGGTTGCTGTCAGGCGGGGAACGCCGTCGGTTGCAGTTGCTGGTGGTGCTGGCGGCCAAACCCAACGTGCTGCTGCTCGACGAGCCCACCAACGACCTCGACCTCGACACGCTTCGCCTCATCGAGGACTTCTGTGAGGACTGGCCCGGGGCGCTGGTGGTGGTGAGCCACGATCGTGCGTTTTTGGATCGCACCGTGGACGACGTGGTGGTGGTGGACACCCACGGCTGGGTGGGTCGCCATCCCGGTGGGTACGCGGCGTGGGACGCAGAGCGGAGGGCGGCCGCCGGGCGTCCGCGCAGCGGCGGTCGGGCCGCCTCGGTGGGACGCGCTGTCACCACGGTCTCGCCCGAGAACGTGCCATCCACCGCGGATGCATCGTCGGCTGCAGGCGCTTCGTCGAGCCCTGTGTCGGGCGCGGCGTCGAGCCCTGCGTCAGGCGTTGCGTCGAGCCCTACGTCAGGCGCTGGCGTCGAGCCCTGCGTCAGGCGCTGCGTCGGCCCGGTCGATGTCAACCATCCGTCACGAACTCAAGGCAACCGACAAGCTGGTGGCCCGATTGACCAAAAAGCGCGCCCAGCTTGAGGCCCAACTGGTGGATGCCGGTGCCGACCACGAGGCCCTGCGTTCGCTGGGTGCCGAACTGGGAGGGGTCGTGGCCGAACTGGAGGCAGCCGAAGAGGCGTGGCTGGCGCTGTCAGACGAAGCCGAGTCACGTGGCCGATAGGTGTTGCGGTCAGGCAGGTGATGTGTGCCCCGTGGTGCGGCTGGTCTGCCCCGATGGCGTGTGCGATCGCTACCATGGCTGGCAATGAACATCGACGCGCCAGCCTCCACCGACACCGACACCGACACCGACACCGACACTGCCACCGACACCGACACCTCTGCCGAGACTCTGGTGTTCAACATCACCCCTGCGGCGCTCGTTCAGGTGCTGGCAGTTCGCGCCGCCGAGGACGACCCGGCGTCGCTGGCCCTGCGCATCGAGGTGGTTGGTGTCAACGGCACCGACTACACCTACGACCTCTCGTTCGACGCCGTGGATGCGGCCGACGCCGATGACCACCGCCTGTCGTGCGCTGGAAACGATGACAGTGGCGACCTGACCTTGCTGGTGCCGGCGGCGTCGGTGCCCAAGCTGAGCGGTGCCACCCTTGATCTGCCGACAACCGAAGGCCAGTCCGGCCTGGTCATTCGCAATCCCAACCGTCCCAACCCGCTGCTGGAGATCGAGGGCCTCACCCTCACCGGTGACGCCGCCGACAAGATCCGGCAGTTGCTGGTGGAGTCGATCAATCCGTCGCTGGCTTCCCACGGGGGTTTTGCCACGTTGGTGGGTGTGGACGGCGAACGTGCCTACCTCACCATGGGTGGGGGTTGTCAGGGGTGTTCGTTGAGTCAGGCCACCATGGTCCAGGGAATTGCCGCTGCCATCACCGGCGCCATCCCTGAGATCACCGAGGTGATCGACGCCACCGACCACACCGCCGGAGACAACCCCTTCTACGCCTGATCACACAGGCCTGATCACACAGCTCGACGGTGATGGTGGTGGTGACGGTGTTGGTGGTGGTGTCGCCTGATCACACTGCGAGGCGGGTGCGCCAAGTCCCACCGGATCAGGCGGCGTACCGAACCCACCAGCATCGCCAACTGACCGACGAACTCCACGCTTGGCTAGCGACGATGCGCTCTGCCGATGGCTGCGAAGGGCAGCGAGCTGGCCGGTTCACACCGGCGGGGCGTCGAGCTGGTGGGCGGTCACCAGACTGAGCGCCGAGGCGGTGATGCCGGCGGCGTCGAGCCCGACGTCGGCCAGAATCTGGTCGGGCTTGCCGTGGGGGAGATAGGCACACGGCACACCCAGGACCCGCACCCGCGGTGGCTGGGGGGCACCCAGGGCCAGCTCGGCCAGTTCATCGGCGATGGCCGCACCCACGCCACCGTCACGCATGCCGTCTTCCACCGTGAGCACGTAGGGATGGCGGGCGGCATCGGTCAGCATGTCGGGGTCCAGGGGCTTGACCACCCGGGCATCCCACACGGTGACCGACACGCCGTCGGCGGCGAGCTGTGCGGCGGCGTCCTCGGCGGCGTCGAGCATCTTGCCCACCGAGATGATGCACAGGTCGGTGCCCGTTGACAGCTTGCGGGCGCTGAGTCCCGACCCCACTTCACCGGGCTCGGCCTGGCGGGCTGCGGTCTTGGCCCACCGAATGGCCACCGGGCCGTCGGTGATCTCCATCGCATCACGCAGCATCACGCCCAGTTCCTGGTACGAGCTGGGGGCGAACATGGTCATGTTGGGCACCTTGGTGAACAGCACCATGTCCAGCACCCCGTGGTGGGACGGACCGTCATCACCGGTGATGCCGGCCCGATCGATGCAGAACACCACCGGAAGGCCGTGCAAACCCACGTCGAGGTTCACCTGGTCGATGGCCCGGGTGAGGAAGGTGGAGTACACCGCCACCACCGGCCGCAGTCCGCCCATGGCCATGCCAGCAGCAGACGTGACGGCGTGCTGCTCGGCGATGCCAACGTCGAACACCCGGTCGGGGTAGGCGGCCTTGAACGGCAGCAGCCCGGTGGAGTCGGGCATGGCCGCGGTGATGGCCACCACCTCGGGGCGATCAGCGGCAATCTCCACCAGTGCCTCGGTGAACGCTGCGGTGTACGAGCCGGGCTTGGCCTCGGACGTGTCGTGCAGGCGCTTGACCGGGTCGTTCTCCGCCGGTGCGTACCCGCGACCCTTGTGGGTGAGCACGTGCACCACCTGGGGTCCGCCCATCTGGGCGGCATTGCGCAACGCCTCTTCCAGAGCCGGGATGTCGTGGCCGTCGAACGGGCCGGTGTAGCGCACGCCCAGCGTCTCAAAAAATGCCGGCGGTTCCCACATCTCGCGCAGGGCTGCCTTGGTGGCATCGAGGCCCCGCTCCAACTGGGGCCCCACCACCGGGACCTCCTGCAGCATCTTTTCCAGACGGGCCTGTCGGCGCATGTAGGTGGGGTTTGCCCGGATCTTGACCAGGGTCTCACCCAGCTTGGACACCGTGGGGGCGTACGACCGACCGTTGTCGTTGAGGATGATGATGCAGTCACGACCGGAATGACCGATGTTGTTGAGGCCCTCGAAGGCCATGCCACCGGTCAGTGAGCCGTCGCCGATCACTGCCACCACCCGGCGACCCTCGCCGATCGACGACGCCTGGGCAGTGGCCAGACCGTGGGCGTAGCTCAGGATCGTGGAGGCGTGGCTGTTTTCGACCCAGTCGTGCTCGGACTCGGCTCGGCTGGGATACCCCGACAGCCCGCCGGCAGTGCGCAGCGAGTCGAAGTCGTCGGCACGGCCGGTGACCATCTTGTGCACGTAGGCCTGATGGCCGGTATCCCACAGCAGGATGTCCCGGGGGAATCAAACACCCGGTGCATGGCCAGGGTGAGTTCCACCACGCCCAGGTTCGATCCCAGGTGACCTCCGTGAGCGTTCACCGACTCCACGATGCGGTTGCGGATCTCCACTGACAACTGCTCGAGCTGGGTCGGGCTGAGCCGACGCAGGTCGGCGGGACAGGTGATGGTGTCGAGAAGGTTGCTCATCGGTGACTCCGCCAGTGCGGGAGGGAAAGGTACGTCAGCATGCGGCTCCTACGGTAGCCAACCCGACCCCGGGCAGCGACGTCGCGGCTCAGGTTCACACCACAGCGTTGCGCCGGCTGCCCAGGGCGAACGCCGGTGCCCCGATGAGGCTCACGACCAGGGTGAGGGCATAGATCAGCAGGCCCAGGGCCACAGCCTGCTCGGTGGGTACCCCCAGCGGGGTCAAAAACAGCACAAACGCGCCCTCGCGCACGCCGAGTCCCGAAATGCCGATGGGGAGGACCTGGGAGATGAGGACCGCAGGCAGGAACGCCGCCAGCACGGTGAGTCCCACGTTGGTCATGCCCAGTGATCGGGCCGCTGCGGTGGCCGCCAGCACCATCGCACCCTGGTAGAGCAGCCCAACTCCCACCACGTACAGCGCCGCCAGAGGTCGTTGCCGGAGGCGGCCCACCCCGGTGTGCACGGCCTCCGGCAAAGCGCCGCCATCCGTCGCGTTTGGCAAAGCGGCCGAGCATTCGCGGGTGGTCGGCTGCCACCAGGATCAGGACCAGCAGCGCCAGGGTGCCGGCAGCGATGGACAAGGCGATGGTGGTGGCTGCGCCAAGCTCGCGCAGTCCGGGATCGGCGAGGAACCCGATGATGGTGATGATGGGCAACACCAGCCATCCGGTGAGCCGTTCGATGACGACCGAGGCGAACGAGTCAGCGGCGTTGCCGTTGTCCTGGGCCAGGCGTGACACACGCACCACATCACCGCCGATGGTGGTCGGCAGCACATTGGATACGAACTGACCGGCCATGTAGTGGCCAAAGAGTCGTCGTAGCGGGGTTGCACGCATTCCCATCGCCCGCAGCACCGCATCCCACCGAAGGGTGGACAGTACGAATCCCACCAGCGTCAGCACGGCGGCGGCCACCAGCCACAGGGTGTTGCTCAACGACCACACCGGAACCAGTCGTGACCAATCGAAGTCGGGGATGAGGGTGTAGATCAGCGCCAGGATGCCGACGCTGACGGCGACCCTGATCCACAGCAGGTAGCGCCGGCGGGTCAACGAGCCCAGCGTTGGCGCGTCTGGAGGTCCCGACGCTGCGGGCTCGGGATCGTGGCCTTGCGGGATGCGTGTCTGCTCACTCAAGGCGCTGGTGGCCTTCCTCCCGTGGTGACGATTCCACGGCGTGTCGTGGCTCGGATTTCATGGCGTGTCCGGGCCTGCCAAGGGTACCTGCAAGGCCGGTGCTCGGCTGGTGTCAGTAGGGGAGCTGGTGCCCGAAGGCGAGCTGGTGCCCGCAGGTGTGCTGGTGCCTGCAGGCGGGGGGCGTCGTGATCAACCCCATGTGGTGTGGCCGAGACGGACCCGTTCGTCACGGCGCGTGGTTGCGGGGCGTGGCGGGCTGGCGGCCACCCTACGGTCGGTCCACGGGCCGAGCGCGGTGTCGGTCCCTCGGAGTCTGCTCCCACCGGTGATTGGGACAGTAGTGGGGATGGCCGACATGTCGAGACGACGGGCGACGGCCAGACCGGCCAGACCGGCCAGACCGGCGCACCAACACCACCAGGGGCGGGTGCCGACTTCTGTTTGGCGCTGGCATTGGTCACCACAGGGTTGGTCGGCCTGGTGCTGGCGGGTTGTGGGACGGCGCAGTCGGACCCGGTGGCCGGGCCACCACCAGCCACCGGTGAACGGTGGACCCCTGCCCAGAGTGGGGACAGCGGCGACGGCATCAACGTCGAAAATGAGCCCACGCACCGACGGAGCGGAGTTGGTGCGAGAGGCGGCTCGGCGCACTGCTGTGCTGCCCACGGCCCGGTACGTGCTCACGCTGTCATGGCATGGCGACGGCGAGGTCTCGCCGGTGCTGCAGGTTGACGGGCAGGTAGACCTTCCGGCCGGAAAAAGCTCAGCCATCGTTCGGCAGTGGCTCGCCACCGGTGACTCCCGTTGGGCGCTTGGTGCCGGGGCCCCGCTGGAAACCCCCGGAGCGTCAGCGTCAGGGGGTCTCAGTCGGCTAGCCCGGATGTCATGGGCGCTGCGCCCACCGAAGTGGTGGTGGACGGCCCCTGGCTCTACATCCGGTCGGAGTCGCTGGGCGAGGTGGCTGGCACGGGGTCGGCATGGCTGCGACTGGCCACCGGTCCTGACGACCGGCCAACACCGACGGCGGTGACGGGGCTGCTGGCCCTGCTTGATCTTGCGGTCTCGGCTGATCAGGGGGCGGCCGACACCGTGGCGAGGGTTCCGGCTCGACGGCTGCGGGTGGTGCTGGGTGGGTCCTCGCCGTCGCCGTCGTCGTCATCACCGGAAGGCAGTTCGGGTGGCCCGTCCCCGTCTCCGGCGGCGTCTGGGGATCTGGGTGGTTTCGCTCTGATCGGGGATCAGGTTGTGGTGTGGGTCGGCGATGACGGACTGGTGCGGGCGGTTGAGGCCGTGGTGCAAGGCACGGTGCCGGCATCTGGGCGCAGCGGCCGTCGTCTGGTCATGCGCTACGAGTTGGTCGAGGTGGGTGGGGTGGTGGACATCGTCGTGCCAGCGGCTGACGAGGTGATTGAGGTGAACGGCGGGCCGTAGCCCAGAACGGCGGGCCGTGGCGCCGGTTGGTCGGTAGTCTCTGCACATCGCCGGGACACTGGGTCGAACGGCGCAACAGCCTGCGACGGCACGTGGTGGCGTCGTGGGCGGGTCATTGAGGGGGTCCGTGGTGACCGAAGTACGACGTATTGATCTGGGCACTGTGGAGCTGACCATTGCCGAGGCCGGTCACGGTGGACACCCACTGATGCTGGTCCACGGGTGGACGGGTGCCAAGGAGGACTTCGCCGACTGGATGGAGCCCTGGCTGACCGTCACTTCCACGTGGTCGCTCCTGACAATCGTGGACACGGGTCGTCATCCAAACCCTCTGCCGAGAGCGACTACTCATTCGAACTCTTTGCCGACGACGTCCTGGCGTTGGCAGATGCCCTGGCGTGGGACCGGTTCGTGCTGTTGGGCCATTCCGATGGGTGGCATGGTCGCTCAGGTAGTGGCGGTGCGCGATCCCGGGCGACTGCGCGGGCTGGTGTTGATGGACACCCACTACGGGGCCATTGACGTTGACCCGGCCATAGTGGACGCCGGAATCGACATGGCCCGCAGCAACGGGATCGACGCCATTGCCGACCTGATGGCTGTCGCCACCGAACCCGGCCCGTTGGATTCCGAGGCCTATCGCCGGGTGTGCGCCGAGCGACCCGGGCACTTCCAGTCCGGCATAGACAAGACCCGCCGGTCGTCGGCGGCCCATGTTCGCCGCCATGCTGGCTGAGATGTCGTCGTCACCCAGTCGGTTGGAGGCGCTCAGCTCGTTGGCGGTTCCCACTCTGGTGATGGTCGGGGAGCAGGACGAGCCGTTCGTCAATGCCTCCGAGCAACTCGCCGGTGCGATCCCTGACGCCCGGTACGAGTTGTTGGCCGATGGTGGCCACAGTCCGCAGTTTGAGTCGCCGGACGCCTGGTGGAAGGCGATGACCACATTCCTCGACAGCCTCACATCCTGACGGGTCGTCGGGTGGTCGGGTGGTCGGGTCGTCAGGGGTGACCGTCTGCTGCCAATAGCTCCAGGGCAACGGTGGCAAGGTCATGCGTGATTCCAAACGCCACTGCCACTGATGAAGCCGTCACCGCTTCTCCCTGGGTGCAGGCCTGAGTCACCAGCGTGCGCAGGGCAGGTTCGGGAGCGAGTCGACGGGCGGCCTCGCGGTTGACCAACAGCTCCTCTCGGGCGGTCACTGCTGCCCAACTGGCGGGAGCCTGGGGCCACGTCGTGGTGATGCCACGCTCGAGGTGGACGCGTTCATGCTCGATGACCGTGCGCCGGTGCCATTCGTCGAGGGCGGGGTCCACCACCACGTACCCGGTTGCGGCATCGCCCACGGCGAATCCCCCGCCGGTGAGCCCGGCCACTGGATGCCACACGATCTCGATGCCGTCGTGGGCGTTGTCGTGATTGGCGATGCCGTCGCTGGCGATGCCGTCGCTGGCGGTGGCGTCATCGGCATTGCCTGTCCCGGCCCCGTCGTTCGCTTCAGGAGACATCCGCCGGGTCTGCATCATCTGAAGGTAACGACCAACCAGCGACTGGGGGATCCATCGTCACGGTGGGTGGTCATCACCCAGCTATCTGGCTGACCACAAAGGTGTCGGCGCCCAAACGGGGAGCATCCATTGGGGGCGACGCAACGCGTTTCAACGGCGACGGCGCTTCAATGGCGACGGCGTTTGCGGAGCTGGCGAACGAACTCGGCCAACTCGTCGATTTCATCCGGGTCCAACCCCGCCAGCCCTCCGTCGAAGGCAGCCAGCAGGTCGACCTGCCCCGGGGGGTCAGCGGCGACGGTGGTTCCGGATCCGCCAGCGCCAGCGTCAGCGTCAGCGCCAGCGCCAGGTTCAGTGTCAGCGCCGGTGTCACCGGCGGTGTCGTCGGGTGGATCGCCAAGTTGGCTGCCGGGCGGAAGAAGGTTGTCGAGCGCATCAGAACGCCACCCCAATGCCAGACATAGCGGAACCAGGGTGAGGGCCCGGTAGTAAGGCTGCTTGTGGGCCTCGAGCTTGCGCACCGTGGCGATGGAGATGCCTGCCTGATGGGCAAGACGATGTTGGGTCCATCCAAGCTCAAGGCGGCGAGTTCGGATCGCCTCGGCTTCTTGGCGGGGCAGCGGTGGGGTGTCGGCCATGTGGCAATGATGCCGCATCATCCCGTCGATGTGAATAGCTGGCCATAGCTAGCGCTACCCAAAATCCGTTGACCACAGGCGGTGCGGGCGTCACTGACCGTGGTCGTCGTTGACACCTAGCGCTACCTACGGTTACCTAGCGCCATGCAGGTCAACCCCCACGCCCTCCGTGTCATCCGCGAGCGTTCAGGGCTGTCAGTGACTGAACTCGCTCGGATCGCCGGGCTCAGCCAACCCCATCTTTCCAACATCGAAACAGGCAAACGGCAGGCGTCGCCGGCGGTGCTGCGGCATCTGGCTGATGCCCTTCGGGTGCCACTGCTGGCCCTTATCAACGATCCGTCCGACGAACTGGCCTCCGCAGGCGAGGCAGAGCCCGTCTCGAGTCCTGAGGGGTAGGACCTGGGGCGCCGTCAGGCACAAGGCGGCTGCGCACGGCGCCATCGCACCGTCGGGACTGTCTGGCGGAAGGTCGGCTCAGCGGGCCTTGTGCATGAAGCGTTCGATGTCCACGACCACCCGTGTGACTCTGCCCACGGCCACCAGACCCCGGTCATCGGTGACCGAAACCTGAAATGAGATGCGCCGCCCCTGGATCGCCTCGATGGTGGACTCTGCCACCACCACCCGGCCCACGGCAGTGGGAGCGAGGTGATCGAGTTGCACCTTCATCCCCACGGTTGTCTGGTTCTCTGCCAGCGTCGGGCCCACGGCCTCCATCGATGCCTGCTCCACCAGCGCCACCACCCGAGGGGTGGCCAACACCGGAAGGATCCCCGACTGCAAGGCGATCGCAGTGTCGGCGTCACCAACCTCGAGTTCGACTGTGGCCTTTTGTCCAACGCTTACGGGCACGCCGCAACCCTAAGGCCTTGGTGTACCCGTGGCCAGCCGACCCCTTTTCCGTGTTGCGGCGGCCCACCTGCAGGCCCGGCCCATCGCGCCATGCCGCCGGCGGGGTACCGTACCCATCGGTCGACAGCAGTGCCTGACCCACCATCGGTGCCCGGTTGTCACCGGTGTCACTGCCCGTGGGTTCGGTGCAGCAGTGCGAGTGAGACGTGTCCGAAATGAACGTGCCCCAGACGAAGGATGGTCCAATGTCCGAACTGGTCGAGACCGATGTGGTGAGCGATGCGCTGGGGGTGGCCCTGGCCACCGGCGGCGACTTCGCCGAGGTGTTCGTGGAGGACAAGGCGTCGTCGTCGGCGTACCTCGACGACGGACGTGTCGAGGAGCTCAGCTCGGGTCGTGAGCGGGGCGCGGGCATCAGGGTGGTGGTGGGCGAGACCACCGGCTTCGCCCACACCGCCGACCTGTCGGCCGAGGGCCTGCGGTCGGCGGCTCGTGCTGCTGCGGCTGCCGCCCGAGGTGGCGGTGGCGGTGTCCGTGTGGTGACGCTGCCTGCCGCCCCCCACCGTTCGGTGCGCGACATTGGCATCGACCCCACTGGCGTGGACAAGGCCGACAAGGTGGCGCTGTTGCGTCATGCCGACGAGGTGGCCCGGGCCCGGTCGGGCAGCATCAGCCAGGTGTCTGCGGGCTACGCCGACAGCCGACGCCGTATCCTGGTGGCCAACTCCGACGGCACGCTGGCCGCCGACGAGGTGGTGCGCACCATGTTCAACGTGTCGTGTGTGGCTACCGGCGACACCGGCATGCAAACCGGTCGCGAGAGCATCGGCCACACCATCGGGTTCGAGTTGTTCGATCGTTACGACGTGGCCGACCTCGCTGCCCGGGCCGCCGAGCGGGCCGTGACCAAGCTCGGGGCCCGCCCCGCCCCATCGGGTCAGCTCCCGGTGGTCATCGGGTCGGGTGGCGGTGGCGTGTTGTTCCACGAGGCATGCGGCCACGGGCTCGAGGCCGACCTGGTGGCCAAGGGTGCGTCGGTATTTGCCGGTCGTCAGGGAGAACTGGTGGCCAGCCCGCTGGTGACGCTGGTCGACGACGGCACCATGGCCGGCGAATGGGGCAACTACGGCATCGACGACGAGGGCAACCTCGCCCAGCGCAACGTGCTCATTCAAGACGGCATCCTCACCGACTACATGTGGGACGTGTTGCGGTCACGCGCTGAGGGTCGCCCGGGGTCGGGCAACGGCCGGCGCCAGAGCTACCAGCACCTGCCCATGGTGCGCATGACCAACACCTACCTGCTGGCCGGCACCAGCGATCCCGACGACATCATCGCTGACACCCCCAACGGCGTGTACGTCAAGCACCTCGGCGGAGGTCAGGTGAACACCGCCACCGGCGACTTCGTGTTCGGCATGAGCGAGGCCTACCTGATCGAAAACGGCGAGATCACCGAGCCGTTGCGTGAGGGCAACCTCATCGGCAACGGTCCCGAGGTGCTGGCCGGCATCGACGCCGTGGGCAACGACTTCGCCATGGGGCCTCCCGGGACGTGCGGCAAAGATGGCCAGGGCGTGCCGGTGGGCGACGGCGTGCCGACGCTGCGGGTGGGTGCCCTCACCATCGGTGGCACCGCGGCGTGAGCGCTCCTGAGGTGCACGCCCCTGCCACCGCCGATGCCGAGCGCCTGCTGGCCATCGCCGACAGCGTGGTGGGTCGGGCAACCGGCAACGAGCAGGTGGAAGTGGTTGTTGTGGCCGACCGCGGCACCGAGGTGCGGGTGTACGACGGTGACGTGGAGTCGTTGTCGTCGGCCGACACCGCCGGCATCGGGGTGCGTGTGGTTGACGGGGGTCGCCAGGGGTTTGCCTGGGCCGGCACGCTGGACGCCGATGCCGTCGACGCCGTGCTGGCTGAAGCCCGTGACAACCTGCGGTTCGCGTCGGTCGACGAGTTCGCCGGTCTGGCCGAACCAGACGGCGTGACACCCCCGCACCTCGAGTTGTTCGACCCGGCAGCAGACTCGATGCCCACGGCCGACAAGGTGGCTTTGGCCATCGAACTGGAGCGGGCCACCTACGCCGCCGACGCCCGCATCTCGCGGCATCGAGAGCGCCGAGTACGCCGACTCGGTGGTGCTTGGCGTGGTGGCCAGCACCACCGGCATCAGGTCGCTGTCGGCCGAAAGCGTGTGCTGGCTGTCGGTGTATCCACTTGCCGGTGACGGCGACGCCACCCAGACCGGTTTCGGCTTTTCCCTGGGACGACGGCCCGGCGAGCTCGACCCGTCGGTTGCCGCCACCGAGGCGGCCCAGCGCGCCACGCGCATGCTGGGGCGGTCCGGCCGTCCACGGGTCGGCCGACGTTGGTGTTCGACCCGTGGGTGACGGCCCAGTTGCTCGAGGTTGTGGGCTCCACGCTCAGCGGCGAGGCCGTGGCCAAGGGCCGTTCGCCCTTTGCCGACCGCCTCGGCGAGGCGGTGGCAGCGGCATCAGTGACGTTGGTCGACGACCCCACCGACCCGGCGGCGTTCTCGGCGTCGGTCACCGACGGCGAGGGTCTGGCCACCCGACGCAACGTGCTCATCGACGGTGGCGAACTGCAGATGTTCGTGCATAACGCCACGTCGGGCCGACGGGCCGGGCAGTCATCCACGGGATGCGCTGTGCGTCGGGGGTTTCGCGGTGCGCCGGGGGTGGGGTGCACGGCGCTGTCGTTGCTGCCGGGCACGCTGAGCCAGGCCGACCTCATCGCCGGCATCGACGACGGCATCCTCATCGCCGACGTGGCCGGCTTGCATTCGGGCGTCAACCCGGTGAGTGGTGATGTATCGGTGGGCGCCGAAGGCCTGCGCATCACCGGCGGCGCGTTGGGCGAACCGCTGCGGGAGTTCACCGTGGCGTCAACGCTGCAACGGATCCTCACCGACATCGACATCGTGGGTGGCGACCTGGTGTGGTTGCCCATGGGGGCCGCCGGGGTGTCGCTGGTGGTGCACGACGTCACCGTGTCGGGGCTGTGACCGACCTTCTGGGCCTCGCCCAACGGGTGGCCGCAGAGGCCGGGCCCGGTGAACAGGTTGAGGCCTACGTGTCACGGTCGCGATCGGTCACGGTGCGGGCCCACGGTGGCGAGGTGGAGTCGCTGTCGGTGGCCGAGCCCGCAGGCGTGGGCATTCGGGTGGTCGTCGATGGTCGTCAGGGGTTCGCCCACTGTGGGTCCCTCGACGACGCCGTGGTGCGCCAGACCCTTGCCGACGCTCGTGACAACGCCCGGTTCGCCGAACCCGACGAGTTCGCCGGGGTGGCCCACCCCGACGGGGTGCCACTGGTGGCGGCTCCGTTCGACCCGTCGGTGGTCGACGCCCTCGACACCTCGGCCAAGGTGGCGCTGGCGCTCGAACTGGAACGGGCCACCACCAGCCGGGACCCACGCGTGCGCAGCGTGCGCACGGCCATGTACGGCGACGGTGTGGGCGAGGCGGCGGTGGCAACGTCCACGGGCATCGCCGTGCTCGACCGCAGCGCCGAGGCCTACCTGTCGGTGGCCGCCCTGGCCACCGACGACTCGGGCACCACCGCAGCCGGGTCAGTCGACGCTGCTCGTGACCCGGCAGCGCTCGACGTGGCCATGGTCGCCGACGACGCCGTGAGCCGTGCCGTTCGCATGCTGGGGGCGGGTCCGGTGCCGTCCACCCGGCTGGCCGTGGTGTTCGAACCCCGGCTGGCGGCCACGCTGCTGGGGTTGCTGGCCGGCACCCTGACCGGTGAGCGGGTGGCCAAGGGGCGCTCGCTGTATGCCGATCGTGTTGGCGAGTCCATCGCGTCGTCGCTGCTCACCCTGGTCGACGACCCCACCGACCCCCGATCGCTGAGCGCCAGCTCGTGTGACGGCGAAGGTCTGGCCACCCGACGCACCGACCTGGTGGTGGACGGTGTGCTGCAGGGATTCATGCACAACACCTGGACCGCCCGCCGTCTGGGGGCGGTGTCCACGGGTTCGGCGGTGCGGGGGTACCGGTCCACCCCCGGGGTGGGGGCAGTGGCCCTGGCCATGGTTCCGGGCTCGTCCACCCACGACGAACTGGTTGCCGGCATCGATCACGGACTGCTGGTGCAGTCGCTGACCGGCCTGCACTCGGGGGTCAACACCGTGAGCGGTGACGTGTCGGTGGGTGCCGAAGGGTTCATGATCCGCAACGGCGTGGTGGCCGAACCGGTGCGCGAGATCACCCTGGCGTCCACGCTGCAGCGCATGCTGGCCGGGATCGTGGCCGTGGGCTCGGACCTGGAGTGGCGCCCCGGTGGCTCAGCGGCGTCGACCATCGTGGTGGGCGAGATGTCGTTGGGCGGCAGCTGACGCTGGCCGCCGGTTGGTGGGTGGGCATCAGCCACCAACCAACACGGCCACCATCACCCCGCCCACTGCGGCACCAACCACGTCGGCGACAGCCTGGTCGGCGACGATCACGGTGAGCGTGTCGGCATCGGTGGCCAGGACCTCAACCCGGCGGGCCACGGTGCGCGCTGCGCCGGGGGAGCTGCCTGACGCGCTGGGGGACCATCGAGCGCCATAGGGGTCGCCCACCACCAGCAGGTCGACGCGATCGCCCGGTGCCAGCGGGGGAACCTGCCGAACCGGTGGGCACGGCCACGGCCCGGAATCCGGCTGGGATCCTGGCCGCCACCGGCCCCAGCCCGGCCGGACCGAGCCGACCGTCGACCACGACCTCGCCGGCGTAGATCGGACGGTTCACCGTGGCACCCACCAGCTGGTCGACTGAAGCTGTTGTGGCCCCGGCCGGAATGGCGGCTTGGGGTAGCTCGACGGTGCGCACGTCTGCGGCCCCGATCACCCGGCCGGTGTCAAGGTCGCCGGTGGTGATCACCACTTCACGGGTGTCGGTCCAGCGACTGCGGGCGGCATCGGCCTGCCACAGGGTGTTGACCGTCATCCCCAGCGCCACTGCTGTAGCTGCGGCGACCATCACCCGCCAGCGTTGCTGACGCAGCCGGCGTCGGTCAGTCAGCTGCCGAAGTGCGGGACGGGCAGCGCGACGGTGCAGTGCGTCAGAGGTTGGCCGAGGCCACGGGCCCATGCGGCCACGGTAGGAGGCGCAATGCGACGTCGGTCGTTGTGATCACCCACAGTGGCCAACGATGACCGGTGCCAGCGCCGGCACGCCGCTACTTCGACGGCGACGAGCCTGATCCTGACGACCCCGTTGAACCCGAGCCCGATGAGCCCGAGCCGGATGAACCCGAGCCGGATGAATCGGCTTTTTGGGCGCTGAGGACGAGTCGCCAGAGCTACCAGAACCGAGCTACCAGAACGAGCCGAGCCGAGCCAGAACCCGAGCCGCTGCTGGATGCGTCGCCACTCGACGAACCACCCGATGAACCACCCGACGACTCTGTGCCTGAACTCCCCGAGGATCCGCCCGACGCCGGCACCGACGCCGTCGTCGACTTGGAGCCACCACCCGAGCCGCGACTGTCGGTCTTGTAGAAGCCGCTGCCCTTGAACGCAATGCCCACCGACCCGAACTTCTTGCGCAGCGAGGCCACCCCGCACTGGGGACACACCGTGAGGGGGTCGTCGGTGAAGGCCTGCTGGGCTTCGAATTCGTGACCGCAGTCCCGGCATCGGTAGTCGTAGGTCGGCATGGATCATTTCCTCGGATCGACGGTGACGCCCGTCCGGGGCGTTAGCACTCGGCTTATGAGAGTGCCAGCATACCTGCCGGCCGCTGGAGCGGCGACACTGATGCCGGGAACCCCGTGCGGTGCCGGGGCCTCCTAGAGTGTCGTGTTGTCCCTGCTCCACCCGGCGCATCGCCCAAGGTGGTAACAGCACCATGCAAGGAGCCCCGTGACCCCCATGTCCCCCCTGCCCGTCACCAAGGCAGTGATTCCTGCTGCCGGTCTGGGAACACGATTCCTGCCGGCTACCAAGGCCCAGCCCAAAGAGATGCTGCCCCTGGTGGACAAACCAGCGATCCAGTACGTGGTGGAAGAGGCGGTGCGAGCCGGCATTGATGACATCCTCATCATCACCGGTCGGGCCAAGCGGTCACTCGAGGACCATTTCGATCGCAATTTCGAGCTGGAGTACTACCTGGCGGAGCGGGGCAAGTCCGAGGAACTGGCCGAGGTGCAGGCCCTGGCCGAGATCGCCGATATCCACTACGTGCGTCAGGGCGAACCGCTGGGCCTGGGGCACGCCGTGTCGGTGGCCCGCAAACACGTGGGTGACCACCCCTTCGCCGTGCTGCTGGGCGACGACATCATGGATCAGCGCTCGCGGGTGCTCGAGGCGATGATCGCCACCCACATGGAGCGGGGCTCATCGGTGGTGGCGGTCAAGGAGGTCCCCACCGATGAACTGTCGTCGTACGGGTGCATCAAGCCCGAGGCCATCGACGGCGTGGCCGCCGAGCTGGTGAAAATCCTCGACATCGTGGAGAAGCCCGATCCGGCCGACGCCCCGTCGAACATGGCGGTGATGGGTCGCTACGTCCTGACCCCCGAGATCTTCGATGCCCTCGACGAGGTGAAGCCCGGGGTCGGTGGTGAGATCCAGCTCACCGATGCCATCGGGATCCTGCTGCAGCGTCAGGAGGTGTTGGGGTATTGCTTCACCGACGGTCGTTACGACATCGGTCGCAAGATCGACTACCTGCAGGCCACGGTGCAGATGGCCCTCGAGCGTGACGACCTCGGCCCGGCCTTCGAAGACTTCCTCGTGCGTCTGGTGCGCGAGCGCGGCCTGCTTGGCGACACGTGATCCCACTCGACGACGCCAGGGCGGTTGTGCTCGCCGGCTGTGAGGCCCCGCCGCCGTTGCGGTGGCCGTTGCGGGTGGCTGACGGATGTGTGACCGCCGAGTCGGTGACCGCCGTGGATGCCGTCCCCACCTTCGACAACAGCGCCATGGACGGGTACGCCGTGCGCACCGCCGACATCGCCCATGCACACGCCGATGCCCCGGTGACGCTCACCGTGATCGCCGGCGTGTTTGCCGGACACCCCGTTGACGTCACGGTCGGCCCGGGCGAGTGTGTGCGCATCATGACCGGGGCCGCGGTGCCCGCCGGCGTCGATGCCGTGGTGCCCGTGGAGCGCACCTCCACCGGCGAGTGGTCAGCTGATGGCGGCGCTTTCACCCCTGATACCGCTTCCCCCAAGTCCCCTGCCCCGGAGACCGTTGTGTTGACCGGCCCGGCCACGGTCGGCGATCACATCCGGCGTGCCGGTGACGACGTGTCCGCCGGCGACGTGGTGGTAACCGAGGGCACGACCCTCACCCCGGCACGTCTTGGGGTGCTGGCCGGGGTGGGTCGCAGCTCGGTCGTGGTGCACCCCCGGCCCCGGGTGGGTGTGTTCACCACCGGTGACGAACTTGTGGATCCGGCGTGGCCGTTGGCGCCGGGCCAGATCCGCGACACCAATCGTGTCGTGTTGTTGGCGATGCTGGCCCGCGACGGCTTCGAGCCCGTGGATCTCGGGAGGGTTGCCGATGACGAAACGGCCCTGCGTGCGGCCATCACTGCGGCGACCAGGAGCTGCGACGCGCTGGTCACCACCGGTGGCGTGAGCATGGGGCAGGTGGACCTGGTGCGCGTGGTGCTCGACCGCTTGGGTGACATGCACTGGATGCAGGTGGCCATCAAGCCGGCCAAGCCGTTCGCCTTTGGGGTGGTGGCATCGGGCGGTCGCCGGATCCCGGTGTTCGGGCTTCCCGGCAACCCGGTGTCATCGGCGGTGTCCTACGAGCTGCTGGCCCGGGTGGGCTTGCGCCGCATCGCCGGCCACGGTGACGACGACCTGGTTCGACCAGCGGTGACAGCCACGGTGAGTGGGGACCTGCGCCGACGCCGTGACGGCAAGGTGCACTTTGCCCGGGTGGTGGCCACCCCGGCTGCCGGCGGCGGGTGGACGGTGACCTCAGCCGGGTCGCAGGGATCGCATCAGCTCAGTGTGCTGGCGGGATCCAACGCCCTGGCCGTGCTGCCCGATGGCGACGGTGTCCCCGACGGCGGAACCGTCGACATCCTCGTGCTCGACTGAATCCCGTGCTCGACTGAGTCCCGTGATGGGTTGAACCACGTGCTTGGCTGAACTGGCACGTCTACGCTTCTGGGTGTGACTGTTCCGGTGCCTCTGGTCGACTCTTTTGGGCGTGTGCATCGGGATCTGCGCATCTCCATCACCGACAGGTGCAACTTCCGCTGCCAGTACTGCATGCCGGCCGAGGGCATGGTGTGGCAGCCTCGCGACGAATTGCTCACCTTCGAAGAGATCGAGCGGGTGGTGCGCATTGCCGTGGGCCGCTTCGGTGTGGACTCGGTGCGCATCACCGGGGGCGAGCCCACCGTGCGGGCCCATCTGCCGTTGCTCATCGACCGGTTGTCCCGCCTCGGTGTGGACCTGGCCATGACCACCAACGGGGCCACCTTGGGCTTGCTGGCTTCCGATCTGGCTGCCGCCGGTCTGGGCCGGGTGAACGTGTCGCTTGATTCGCTGCGACCGGAGCGTTTCGCCACCATCACCGGGCGTGACGGTCTGGACCGGGTGATCGCCGGCATTGATGCCGCTGTTGCCGCCGGGCTCGCTCCGGTCAAGGTGAACATGGTGGTGATGCGTGGTGTCAACGATGACGAAGTGGTGGACATGGCCACGTTCGGGCGTGCCCACGGGGTGACCATCCGCTACATCGAGTTCATGCCGCTCGACGCCCAGGGGGACTGGGAACGCTCCGACGTCGTTGACGCCGCCGCCATCGTGGCCGCCGTGCATGAGGTGTACCCCCTGGTTGAGGTTCCCCGAACCACCGCTGCCCCGGCCCAGCAGTGGACGTTTGCCGATGGCGTCGGGAGCATCGGGGTCATCCCCACGGTGACCCAGTCGTTTTGTTCGACGTGCGACCGGGTGCGCCTCACCGCCGATGGCCAGTTCCGCACCTGCCTGTTCGCCCATGACGACCATGACCTGCGCGCCCTGCTGCGCAGCGGTGCCGACGACGACTCCGTGGCAGCGGTCATGGCCACCGCAGTTGGCGCCAAGTGGGCCGGTCACCAGATCGGTCAGGTCCACTTCATCCGTCCCGGCCGATCGATGAGCCAGATCGGCGGCTGAGGGCCTGTCGGCCTGCCGGTGGTTCGCTGCCAGGCCAAGCGCCAGCACCAGGTGCCACACGGGCCAGCGCACAGTAGCACGTTCGGCTGCAGGTGTCGTCACGCATCCTGTTGCGCAGGGTTGCTGTAGGCTTCATACATCCTGTTATGCACGTTATAACGGTCTTTTTCGTCAATAATGACATCTGTAGCGTGCATTAAAGCCACGTCCTGTGTAGTCAGGCTGATTGAGGAGATCCATGGCGACCCGGCCCATTCCCACCCGTACCCGCCAGGCGGCACGCGACCTGGGCATGCATCTGCGCACCTGGCGCAAGCTCGAGGGACTCACCGCCGGGCAGGTGGCCGAACGCGCTGGTGTCAGTCGAAACACCGTGGGTCGACTTGAGCGCGGTGAACCCACCGTGGGGCTCGACGTGGTGCTCAATGTGGCCAGGGCACTTGGACAACTCGATGACCTGGTGGGTTCGGTTGATCCCTACGCTTCGGCTCTTGGGCGTGCCCGCAGCACGCAGGTGCTGCCCCAGCGGGTGCGCCGGTGACCGCACCCACTCTGGTCACCATTGGTGTGTTCGTGGACTCGGTCCGGCCCTCGGCAGCCAATCCCGGAGTTGTCAGCGACGACCGCACTGCCACCGGCGTCATGGTCGGCACCGCTTCGGTGACCAACCGCAATGGCATCGTTGCCACCACCTTTGCCTACGACCCCGGGTATCTGGCCACGCCCGGAGCCTGGGCGCTGAGTCCAGACTTGCCACTGGCACCCGGCGGGGCTGCCATCACCGGGCTGCCCGGGGCACTCACCGACGCCACTCCCAACGGCTGGGGCCGCAACCTGATTCGCAGCGAGTTGCACACCGGAGCCCACGATCTGCGACGAACCGGTGGCGCCATCACCGATCTCGATCATCTGCTCGGTGCCAGCGACTTGACCAGGATGGGGGCACTGCGACTCACGGTGGGAAACGATCCGACGCCGGTGTCCACCGGATCGGTGATGCCCACGCTCGCAGACCTGCCCGCGCTGCTGGATGCCGCCGGTGTTGTGGGCGGCAACGACACCGGCGATGACCGGGCCTCGGCGGTTGACGCGCTGGTGGGTGCCGGCTCGGCATCGCTGGGCGGTAGCCGACCCAAGGTCCCGGTGGTGGTCGATGGCATCGAGATGATTGCCAAGTTTCCCCGTCATGACGATGAGTGGAACGTGCCGGCTTGGGAAAAGACTGCACTCGATTTGGCCGAGCTGTGCGGAATCAACGCTCCGAACCGCCGACTGGTGGATGTGGGAGGTGTTCAGGTGTTGCTGGTCGAGCGTTTTGATCGTGACGCCGGCCAGCGCATCGCCTACCTGAGTGCCCGGACCCTGCTGGGTGTTCCCGGCAGTGCTGGTGCTGGTGCTGGCAACGACTACGTGGCCGTGGCCGAGGCGCTCAGCGACCACGGAGGCTCGGTGGCCAGCGACCTGCGTCAGTTGTGGCGGCGGGCGGCGATGTCGGTGGCGGTCCACAACACTGATGACCATCTGGGCAATCACGGGGTGGTGCTCGGTCCCATGGGTTGGACGCTGTCGCCGGTATTCGATGTGAACCCAGATCCTGACCCGGCAGCGCTGCGGGCCACCTCCATCAACGGTGTCACCAACCCCATGCTCGAGGTGGAGGCACTCGTCGACGCTGCCCCGCACTTCGGGTTTTCAGCGCATGAGGCCGCAGCGGTGATGGCCGAGGTTGAGGCGGGCGTTTCACACTGGAGGCAGGTGGCAACGGCCAACGGCCTACCTGAGCGCGAGCAACGATGGTTCGCCTCGGTACTCGACGGTCATCACCGACGCTGAGGGTCAGTGCTGAGCGTCGGCGCTGCGGCTTGGCGGGGCGAAGAACCGGAATCTGACGCACGTCGGCGGGCCCTGTGGTTGACCCTGGTGGCCCGATACGCCTTCGGACCACTGGCCTACACTCTGTGTCCATGCCCGAACGGCGCCTTACTCACCTCGACCCGATGGGCCGTGCCCGCATGGTCGACGTCACACCCAAAGAGCCCAGCCATCGTCGGGCCATCGCCAGGGGCCGTGTGTACATGACCCCCGAAACCACCTCGCTGGTGGCCAAGGGTGCGGTGGCCAAGGGTGATGTGCTTGCGGTGGCCCGCGTGGCCGGTATTCAGGCGGCCAAGCGCACCCCCGACCTCATCCCGTTGTGTCACCCGCTATTGGTGGGATCGGTGTTGATCAACTTCCGCATCGAGGACACCCACATCGAAGTCGAGGCCCAGGTGGAGACGTTCGACCGGACCGGCGTGGAGATGGAAGCGTTGACGGCCTGCACCATGGCGCTGCTGACGGTGTACGACATGTGCAAGTCAGCTGACCGCTCAATGGTGATCGGTGATGTGACCCTGTGGGAAAAGACCGGGGGACGCTCAGGAACCTGGCGTCGCGACCCCGGTGATGCCGACGACTCGGGCATCTGAGTCACCGGTAGTCCACCCTGCAGCAGTGCTGCGTGGGGTAGGACCAACATCCGCCGACACCAAGTGGCGGGGGCTCCGGCGACGTAGTAGAAACGTCATCAATGTCGTCGAATCGTAACATTCGCCCCAGTCAGGAATGCCCTGCATTTCGGCCAAATGGGGCCATCGAGAGCATCCACCGAACCGTCGAACGGGTCGGCTATGTTCACAATTACGCAAAGGTAGGGCTGGGAGCGTGACCTTGGTCGTAGTTGCGATATTGATCATCGCCTGGACCTGGTGGGGAGTGGTCACTTGGCGTGACCGTCGTCACTCGACGGGTCGACGAGTAAATTCCATTGCCTCATTCAACAACCACCTTTCGGTGTTGGAACGATCCAGCCCGGCCACCGGTGGCACTGGGGTGCGCAACGTAGCCATGCCCAGTGTGGTTGGTCCCTACCGCCCCGGTCCCGCCTCCAACCCGTGGTTCGCTCCCGGTGCCCCGGCGACTGACCGTCTGCGCGGATTGGTTGCCGGCTCACCAATGGAGGTCAGCCGTTATTCCCTGGGTTCAGCCACGAGCCGGACCCTGACCCTCGGCGAGGCGCAGCAGCGTCGCCGCCAGGTGGTGTTCGGTCTCGGAGCAGCCGTGCCTGTCATGGCCTTGCTGGCACTCGCCTTTGGTGGTCTGTTCGTCCAACTCGCGGTCGTGGTGACACTTGCCGCTGTCGCTTACGGGGTGCTGCTGGTCAGGGCCCGACGGGTCGAGATCGAACGTGCCGTCAAGGTGCGCAACATCGCAGCTGGCCGGGCCCCTCGAACGGTGGTCGCAACGTATGCCGAACCGGTCAATCGCGGCTTCGGCCAGAGCTACGGCCAGGGTTACGGTCAGGACTACGGGCGCACCTCAGCACCGGCCCACGGCTTCGCTGATGACGTTGGCTACGACTCCGACGCCGACGCCGACTCCGACGCTTACGTTGAGCCGGCCTACGCCGGCTACGCCAACTGACGCTCCCACGTTGGTGATCCCCGGAGCCGATGGTGTCGGGATCGGGGCCGTGAGGTCCTCGTTCGGCCACAACCCCACCCCGCGGTAACCTGAGAACTCCTTCGGGGGTGTAGCTCAGTTGGTAGAGCGCTTCGGTCGCATCGAAGAGGCCAGGGGTTCGATTCCCCTCACCTCCACTCAGAGGTAAGTACCTAATTCCAAGGATTTACCTACCGAAGTCCCCGTTGGCGTGTCGCTGGCGGGGGCTTTGTTGTTTGCGCACCCGGTTTGCTCTGCCTGTCACCGTCGCGCAGGCGATATTTGTGCCCGTAACGCAAACGAGCCGCCCCACCGGGGCGGCTCGTGTCAGGGTGGCGGCGCGGGAAAACCTGCGTCACCGCTGCGTTGGCGCAGGCTGGCGGTTAGGCGGCGTGTGGCGGCGGGGCGTTCGCTGCCGCCGTTCGGGTCGCTACCCCTGTCGGCAGGTAGACGGCCGGGCCTGGCTTGCGGGGCTGGCCCCGCTTGCGTTTCGGTGGGACGGCGGTGGGCCGTCGCCGGAACGCTGCGACAAGGCGGACGTTGGCTGCTGCGACGGCGAACGCCAACCACGAGCCCGACCTTTTCCTTGGTGCGGACTCTTACGATGCCTCGCCGGATGCTTTCTCGGGCTTCGTCTTTGATGTTGCCAAAGAACCCTTCCACCCGGTTGCGTCGGTTCCACGATGCGTACCAGTCCCGGCTGCCGTGCAGGTCCCGCTGGGCGAGCGGGATATCGGCCGCATTGAACCGTTTGGTGGCCTGAGCACATACCGTGCGGTTGCGAGCGACTTTCGGCGGAGTGAGTGCGGTCGGCACCGACATCGGAAGTTGCAGCGAGGCCGGGTACGAGGGCGCAACGGAGCTTGCCAGTAGCAGCCGGGCAGCGGTAGTCGGCGTCGCCGTTGGCTCGGCGTTTGCCGTGGGCAACGAGGGCATACTGGGCACGCTTGGCTATTTGCTGTTGGTAGGCAACGATGTCGGCGATGCTGGCGCCCACCGGGGGCGGGGCGAGGTTGCGCAGGTTCGCAGGTGTGGCCGGTGAGAACGGGTTGCCGTCAATAATGAGTGCGCCGTGCACGGTGCCTGATACGCCGAGTTGGTCGGTGCGCAGACCGAACACTGGTTCACCGCCAAGCGCTCGCACCGGTAGGGCAAAGTCGCTGCCGTCGTGGCGGCGGCTGTACGCCCGGTCGGCAACGACGTCGCCGAGGCTTCCTTGCATGAGCTGCCACGTCGGCAATCAAACCGAGGGCGGTGGGGCCGACGTCTTGGGTGGCGGGTCGCAGCCGGACTCGTCGGGCAACCAGGGGGACGTCGGCGCCGACGATGTCGGGCACGGTGACCGCTGCAGTGAGGTCGTAGCCGAACAAAGGGTTCTTCCATGTGGACTTCGCCTGTTGGGTGCCTCGCCAGCGTGCGTCAGGGTCTGACGACGTTTTGGCTGAGCGCAGGCTGCGTCGCCGCCCCCACGACTCAATGTCGGTGGCGTCCACGGCAATGGACGTCACTGCGTCAGCTTCGGCTGGCTGGGTGGCATCACACAGGGCGTCAAATACGTCGTCCAAACTGGCGATGCCGTCGGCTCGCAGGGCGGTACAGATCGGTGTTGAACAGGCGTTGCACCTGCCGGTCGGTGATGCCGCCGGGGCGGGTGAGGCCCAGTCGCTTGCGGGTGGCTGGGGGCAGACCGTTGAGGGTGGAGGCGATGCGGCAGATGTGCAGCGTGCCGGTGGTTGCCACGAGGTACATGCCGACCAAGAAGTTGCGCATGGTCAGTTCTCGGGGTCGCCCGGTGCGACGCTGGTGGGCTTTCACCCGCTGCCTCCAGCGTCGCTGCCAGCCCGGAGGCGTCCACGACCCGCTCGGCGGTACGGACCGCCTCGGCGTCGGGTTGGCCGGTCACGCCGGGCAGTGACGTCCTCACTTCGCAGGTACGCCCGGTAGCCGTCCAGCGAGTTGTACTTCGTCAGCCCCGCCCACGCCATCACACGGGTGACAGCCACGTCGCTGACGAGCAGAGTGCACAGCCAGGTGCTGCGCAGCCGGTACACGCTCAGCGCTGGCACGCCCGGCTGGTTGCGCAACCACCCCGACACTTTGGCGATGCTGTTGGGCCCGGTGGCGGCCCCGACGAGTGCACCGGTGGGGCGTTCGGCGGCAACCTGGCGCACCCAGGTGGCGTAGCCGTCCACGGGCGATGACATGCAGGCCGTTCACTCTCACGCACCACTTGCCGTTGTGGTCGTGGACGTCGGGGGCTTGCACGCCCCTCATCTCTCCTGCTCGCAGCCCACATCCTGCTCCGAGGGCGACGATGGCGCTGATGGTTTGGCCTCGCTGCCGGTTGGTGAGCGCCTGCCCGTACCCCCACAGCGTCTGGATTTCGTCGTCGGTGTACGGCGGCTGGAACTCCCGTCGCACGTAGCGGGGGCAACCCGGCGTTGGGGTCAATGTTGTTGCCGACGGCCAGCTTTCGCAGCCGGCTGCGGTGCGTCGCCGGGTTGCTGGCAAGCGTGCCGATGTACGCCTCCACGGTCGGGCCGGCCAACGCCACGTTGATATCGGTGTCGTAGCCTTCGTTGTCCATCCACACGAGCAGGCCAACCAGGGTGCCGAGGTAGGGGCGGACCTGGCGGGCGCTGGTGCCAACCTGGGCGTTGGTGACGGTTTGGCGAACGGTGGTGGCGAGGGTTTCCCACAGTTCGGTGCTGCACGTTTCTGTGGTGGGCCGGTAGTTGGCGATTGCCTCCGTGGGGGTGGTCATGGCCCGAACGTGAGCGGTTGAGGGTTTGCCACACGGGGATATCCGCGTATGTTCCGCGCCGGTGGGCGATGCTGTGGTGTGGGCCCACCCCGGTTTAAGCCGTCCCGGCTGGTGGCAAACCCGCGCCATTTCGGGCGTTTGGAGCATCCGGAGCTGCGTGCTGATGCCGGTTTGTCTCCGGTGGAGCGCACTTGGGCGTTGTTGCAGCATCGGGCGGCGTTTGTCACCTATCAGGCGTTATCCACAGCCCAAAATGTCGGTTGATGACCTGGCGTAAGCGGTTGGGGAGCGGCCCGATTGGCTGGTCCAGCAAGCTGCACGGCCACGCCCCCTGCCGATGTCGGGCGGATTTCGTCACGTGGGCGGTCGTGCTGGGCGTGGACGTCTGGCCGGTGCTGGACAAGCAGGAATTTGGCTTGATGGCGGCAAGCAGCAGCAAAAACCCGGTCACAGTTTGCTAGTACCTTTGCCCTACCGGGCGACCGACCTGTGGGCCGACACTTGTCGTCAAAGCGTCGTAGGTAAAGAAGGAGAGGTCGCTTATGCCTAAGGCCAAGAACAGCAACTTGCGTGATGCTCGTAAGGCCAAAAAGGACGAGTTCTACACCCAGCTTCCCGATATAGAGCGCGAGCTGAAGCACTACCGGCAGCATTTTGCTGGCAAGGTCGTTTACCTCAACTGCGATGACCCTCGGGTTAGCAACTTCTTCCACTACTTCTCGTTCAACTTTGAAAAGCTCGGCCTGAAGAAGCTCATCGCCACCTGTTACAAAAACCAAGACGTTGACCTGTTCAGTCGCAACGAAAGCGACCAGGCCATCTGGCTTGAGTATGACGGCGACCGCGACGGCAACAACGTGCCCGACTTGGACGAGATTGGTGTGCGGCCGCTTCAGGGCGACGGAGACTTCTCGCAGTCCCGAAAGCATTTGAGCTTCTGAGGCAAGTCCGACATCGTGGTGGACCAACCCGCCGTTCTCGCTTTTTCGCGAGTACGTCGCCCAGCTGATGGAGTACGAGAAGAAGTTCATCATCATCGGGCCATCCGGCGCTGTGACCTACAAGGAGTTGTTTCCGCTGTTCATGGAGAACAAGATGTGGCTCGGTTACGGGTTCCAGTCTGGCAACGCCTATTTCGCGACCCCGTACCCGAACGAGTATGCGAAGGGCGTCTACAACCCTGAAACTGGCCTTGTGAAATTCCGCAATGCTCGGTGGTTCACCAACTTGGACATTTCCAAGCGCCATGAGGAACTCGTCTTGTATAGGACATACGACCCTGCCGAGTACCAGTCGTTTGACAACTTTGACGCCATTGTCGTCCCTGCGACGGCCGAAACTCATGTTGGATTGCGACGGGGTGATGGGCGTACCTAGCACCTTCATGGAGCAATACAACCCCAGCCAATTTGAGATTGTCGGCATCACCAAGACCTGGTTCGGAGCCGCCAGCAAGACCTACCCAAAGCAGAGTCAGGTTGACCCCGACGGCACCAAGACGACGGTAAGCAAGCTCAACGACGGCGCCGCCATCAAGGTTGCTAAGCCACCTGCCGGAAAGACCTACTACAAAGTTGGTGGAGACATTTTCGTTCAGAAGTATCCGAGAATTCTCATTCGTCGCCGGGAGGCCGCCTCGTGAACGTGGAACCGAGCAACATCACGGTTAGGGAATTGGCTGAGGGCTATGAGGACCGGAACGAAGAAGGCGTCGTCGGCTACTCGGGTCGTCTGGACGTCCGGCCGCCCTATCAGCGTGAGTTCGTCTACAAAGACGAGCAGCGCGACGCCGTAATCAACTCGGTCATCAACGGCTTCCCGCTAAACGTCATGTATTGGGCGGTCCGCGACGACGGCAACTTTGAAATTATTGACGGCCAGCAGCGAACCATTTCCATCTGCCAGTACATCAACGGCGACTTCTCCTTTGAGGGCCGGTACTTCCACAATCTGCAGGCTGATGAGAAAGAGACGATTCTCAGCTACATGTTGAACGTCTACCGCTGTTCGGGAACCGACAGCGAGAAGCTCGCATGGTTCCGCACCATCAACATCGCGGGTGAGAAGTTGACGGACCAGGAGCTGCGTAACGCTGTGTACGCGGGGCCGTGGCTTTCGGCTGCGAAGCCGATTTTCAGCAAGACGAACTGTGTTGCAGCCAAGTTGGGCGGTGATTACCTGACGGGCGACCCGAAACGGCAGAAGTACCTGGAAACGGTCATCAGCTGGATTAGTGACGGGGACATTGAGGGCTACATGGGCGCTCATCAGCATGACCCGAACGCCAACACAGAGTGGCTTTACTTCCAATCCGTCATTGCCTGGGTGAGGGCGACTTTCCCAAACTACCGAAAGCCGATGGAGAACGTCGCGTGGGGTCCGCTCCACAACACCTTCAAGGACAAGCCCCAGAACGCCGCAGAGCTTGAAACCGAGGTTGCTCGCCTGATGAAAGACGAGGACGTCACGAGCAAGAGAGGCATCTACCCGTACTTGCTTAGCGGCGAGGAGCGCCATCTGAGCATCCGTGCCTTCTCCGAAAATCACAAACTGGAGGCCTATGGAAGGCAAGAAGGCATCTGCGTGAAGTGTAAGAAGCACTTTGAGATTGAGGAAATGGAGGCTGACCACATCACGCCGTGGAGCCAAGGCGGCCCCACGACGACGGAGAACTGCCAACTGCTGTGCAAGGACGACAACCGCCGAAAGAGCGACGTATGACCACGCTGACCCCTGAGGTGCGTGAGGAGCTGGCTGAGGCGCTCGGCAACAACGAGCGCCAACTGGGGGTTGTGTATTCCCTGATGGCGGCCGGAGCCACGACCAACAAGGAACTCGTGGAGGGCGGTGCAACGGGCGGACCTGGTGCTGCAGCCAATCTGCGGGTTGCTGTTCGGGCGGTCTTGGACGAGAAACTGCCCACGGGCCCGACGGTTGCGTTGATGGCGGGGCGCAGCGTTGGCGGGGTTCTGCGTGACAACCCTGACCTGAGTGATGCGGCGCTCGTGGCTACCTGCTTGACCTGCGGGGGCGGCTGGATGCGATTGCGACTGACTCTGCTGCCATTGAACATGAGGACGAGACGTTGGAGCAGGCCTCCAAAGTGCTGGAGAAGTCCTTGGAGCAGCTGCCTGGGGTGTACGTGTACACGCTTCCCACCTACTACCGGGCGGTTCAACGCACTGACCCAGACCGCTACTTCTTCAAGGTCGGCAAGAGCGACCGTGCTGCTGGCGTTCGGGTTGGTGAGCAGATGCGGGCAACGGGCTTGCCGGAGGACCCTTGGATTGCTCGGGTGTACCGCCATCCCACTCGGATGCCCAAAGACGTGGAAAGCGAGTTCCATTGTCTGCTGGAAGCAGCCGGTCACACCTCGGGCGGCGGCTCAGACCGGGACGGGAGTGGTACACCACCAATCTGGAGTTCTTGGACGCTATCGCTGGGGTGTTGGGCTGCGAGATTGAGGCCAACGACCCGCCTGACGACGACTGAAGCCGGTAAAGCCTTAGATTCCGGGGTTTCCGGGTGCTGAATGAAAAGCCGAATAACGCTGAATAATCGTCCCCAGCACTCCCCAGTTCCCGCGCCACCATTGCGGTTCCGACTTAGGTAGTTACCCCACAAACAGGTAAATACCTAAATCCAAGGTTTTACCTACCGAAGTCCCCGTTGGCGTGTCGCTGGCGGGGACTTTCATGTTCCTGGCCCCGCCTACGTATGGCGGTACCGTCGTGGTGGTGACACCCGAGGATGTGGTTGCTGCTCTCACGGCGAGGTTCGCCGGGCTCTGCCCCAAGGCAAGTTGGGGCGAGACGTCGCTGTTCTACAACCCCGATGGTTTGCTCCCCAACGGTGTCTACTTTGCCACCATCAAGGAACATGACGGCGCCAACGACTCGGCGTCACAGCTCTGACCGCCCTGGCGTGTTCCGGGTGGCGCTGGGCCTGCCTCGTGCACGTTACGAGCAACTGTTCGGCGACCGGCCAGCACGGCCGCCCAAGGGCGGGGTTGTGGCGATCAAGCATGACTTCACGGCCACCGAACGTTCTGATACCCCACCCTGTCTACGCATGGATGGGGTGGGTGCAGGTGCTGTCGCCATCGAAGGAAATCTTTACCGGGATGCAGCCACTGTTCACCGAGGCTTACGACGCGCGCCAGCTGCAGGTAGTACAACGTGCAGGCTGCCAAGCGCTCGAGGGCCGCTGGTGGACTGTGATCAGGTTCGCTGGGCGCTGAATGGTAAGCCGAATAACGCTGAATAATCGCTCTCGGCACCCCGCAGAACCCGCGCCACCGCTGGCGTTCGGACTTAGGTAGTAACCCCACTCACAGGTACATACCTAGATGTACCCGGCCATCAGGTTGGTGACGGTAGTCGGCTGATTGGCGGTTGACCGTTGAGGGCGCTGTGGCGTCGTTGAGTGTTGTAGGTCTCGAGCCATGGCGCCAGAGCGGCGGTGCGTTCGTCGTTGGTGTGGAACACCTGGTGGTAGGCCCATTCGGTCTGCAGGGTGCGGTTGAATCGCTCGACCTTGCCGTTTTGCCATGGGCAGTGCGGCTTGATCGTGATGTGGGTTGTCTTCAACTCTTTGAGGTGCGCAGCGAGGGCGAGGCTTCTGGTGTAGCTCCAGTGGTTGTCGGTCATGACTGCCTCGATCCGGTTGATGCCATGGGCGGCGAACACGGCAACGGCCCGGGCGAAAAACGCAGCGCACGTCGGGGCTTGTTCGTCGGCAAGGACTTCGGAGTAGGCGAAGCGGCTGTGGTCGTCGACCATCGAGTGCACGAAATCGAACCCGATCCTGGCCTTCTTTTGGGCGTGGGTCTTGCTCATCTGACGTCCGTGGGCGCGCCAGCCGCCCCCGTCGGGGATCCGCCCGATTTTCTTGACGTCCATGTGGACCAGCTCGCCAGGCCGGTCGCGTTCGTAGCGAACAGCGGTCGTTTTGGAGGCCCGGATTACCTCGCCGGTCATCGGGTCACACGACGCCAACCTGGGCACGTCGTGACGGCGCAGGATCCGTGCGATTGTGCGCGGTGCAACGCCAAGCTCGGGGCCCAGCCAGTCCTGGCCGCGACGATGCTCGGCTCGAGCAGCAAGCACCACAGCCTCAACCTGCGGTGGCGTCTTGGTCGGCATCTGATGCGGCCGTGACGAACGGTCGAACAGTCCGGCGTCACCCTCAGCATCAAAACGCTGCAACCACCGGTACACACACTTTCGGGACACACCCATGGCTTTGGCCACATGAGCAGGCTTCATGCCCTGGTCGCGAACACGAGAAACGATGAGTCGGCGACCATGCACAGTCAAACGGGCGTTACGGTGGGACACGAAGACCTCCTGGGATGTGAAGACGGCAATCTCCACAATGCCCCGGAGGTCTTCGCTATCTCAACGGACTGTCACCAACGTCCAGGCCGGGTACACCTAGATCCGGGCATTTGCCTACCGAAGCCCACGTCCGGCAGTTGGTGGCGGGGACTTTCATGTTCCTGGCCCCGCCTACGTATGGCGGTACCGTCGTGGTGGTGACACCCGAGGATGTGGTTGCTGCTGTCACGGCGAGGTTCGCCGGGCTCCACCCCAAGGCAAGCTGGGGCGAGACCTCGCTGTTCTACAACCCCGATGGTTTGCTCCCCAACGGCGTCTACTTTGCCACCATCAAGGAACGTGACGGCGCCAACGACTCGGCGTCACAGCTTGACCGCCCTGGCGTGTTCCGGGTGGCGCTGGGCCTGCCTCGTGCACGTTACGAGCAACTGTTCGGCGACCGGCCAGCACGGCCACCCAAGGGCGGGGTTGTGGCGATTGAGTATGACTTCACGGCCACCGACGTCCTGATGCCCCACCCTGTCTACGCATGGATGGGGTGGGTGCAGGTGCTGTCGCCATCGAAGGAAACGTTTACCGGGATGCAGCCACTGCTCACCGAGGCCTACGACGCCGCTGCAGGTAAGTACAACGTGCAGGCTGCCAAGCGCTCGAGGGCCGCTGGTTGACTGTGATCAGGTTCGCTGGGCGCTGAATGGAATGCCGAATAACGCTGAATAGTCCTCCCCTGCGCCTGGCTTCACCGAGGGAGGGTTGTGGACCTGCGGCAGTCCCGGCCTTGACCACCCGGAGGGCGTGCTGAAGCAGGCGGTCTTCGGTCCGGTACCCGATCTCGGCGCGATCATGCCGGCACCGCTCACGGCCACGCCATGCCCAGAGCTCTGGCCGCCGTACTGAGCTTCATGACCAGACGGTGCGGCTGGCCGGGAAGCGGTTGAAAGTCGTGGTGTTGGTAGAACGAGCGGGCTGCGTCGTCGATGGCGTCAACGACCACGAGCCTGCCCCCGACACGACGCCCAGCGACGACGATCACGTCGAGAGCGGCGACGAGGAGCTCCGCACCCAGCCCCTGATTGTGCACCGAGGAGTCGAGGGCGAGTTTGGCCAGCAGGATCGCCGGGATCTGCTCGGGCGCACCCCGACTGAGGCGCTTTGGTGCCTGTGCCCGGCTGAGCAGGTGGGGTGCAAGGGCGAAGTACCCGACGACCAGGTGGTCAACGTTGACCAGGACGTAGGTGCGGGTGCCGTGGCCCGTCGCCGTGCGCGCGTGGCGTTGCAGCCACTCGTCGAGCTGCGCGTTCCCGCTTGCGAACCCGGTGAGCGGGTGGTCACCCAGGGGCTCGACCTGGTAGGTCACCGAGGGGTGATTTGGGCGTTGCGACGCGCACGTGTCGCTGCCTGGGTGAGGCGGGGGCAGCGTCGGGTTCGTCAAGCGCAGCCAGCAGGCGATCGAAGTAGCCGGCCGGCGCCACGGTCACCATCGACTCAGCAACAACCTCATCAGCCCGCTCCACTGCCGCTCCAACCAGGAACGCAGACACTGACATCCCCGAAGTCGCAGCGGCACGCTCGATGAGGCTGCGCTCATCAGGCGACAGTCTCGCCTCAATTCGATCGGTCTTGATGGCCACCGCTCCTCCACACGTTCAGTACGGACGATTGTACGGAACGACCTGCACGGTGGCAATCCCCTCCGTACCGGTAGGGTCGGGCAGCTGTTCCCCTTCAGTCACACCGATCACCTGGTTTGTTGCGATGTATCAAGTGGATGTCACAACAGATGTGTATCCAAAGGTGTTCATTGACCAGGGAGGTCACAAGATGGATGACGTTTCCACACAACTCGATGCGCTGGCGGCACTGGCGGAGCGGGTAGCCCGGGGAGATCTGGGTTCCGCAGACGATTGGGGTGGTGCTGATGTGATGATCACCGCAACGCCAAAGGCTGAGAGCTCCGAGCCGTCGTTTTATCCCGACCCCATATTCGTGGTCACCGAGTTCGCTCCGCAGTTGAGCTGGTTGTTCCTGCAGTTGCGTGACGCCTTCGCACCACGGCTTGATGCATTCAACAAGTACGAGTTCTACGGTCGGCTGGCTGATGCGGCCACCAGCCATCTCGCTGACAACCCCGGGTCTGCCACGGCCCAGACGTTGTGCGCCGCGGTGCTCCACGAGGCGTCGGTGATCCCATGAGCATCAACAAGACCCGCGGGTTCTTGTACACGCTGGCCAAGTTGCTTGGTGACGTGAACGCCGTGCAAAAAGGCACGGTGGGCAAACGGGTGATGAGGCGTCAGGCGGGAAAGCTGACCGGGCGGGGACTGGGCAAGCTGTTTCGCTGAGCGGGCCGACCAGAAGGTGGTGACTCGCCGCGGCCCGAAAAAGACTGACGCCCGAAAAGACTGACGCCCGAAAAGGCCGACGCCCGAGTCGGGCTCAGACCCGTACCAGCAGCGACACGGTGTAGCCGTCGTCGTTTGATCCCGACACCGTGGCCAACTGGTCGGCCCAGCCATCGGCGAACACGCCGTCGCGGTTCAGCGACAAGCGGGACAGGTTGGCGGCGCTGTTTTCGTAGCGGGTATCGGCGTACACCGCCTCGCAGTCGGCCTGGGGCAGGGCCAACTGGGACGTGCGCACTGCATTGGACCCGGTGTCGGCCTCGCTCAGGCTGTCGTAGATCTCAATGTGAGCGTGGGGCCACCGGCCGGGGTAGCACCCGGGGAACACGGTGGTGAACGCCAGACGGCCAGCATCGTCAGCCACCTGCACCCCCCGCAGGTAGTTCTGGTCGCGCACCTCGTAGATCGAATACTGCCCGGCGGCTGTGCAGTGCCACAGGTACACCGCCGCCCCAGGCCGCGGGTCGCCCGTGACGGCGTCAACAACGGTGAGTTGCACGGTGGCGGGCACCCCATCGGCGGTACCGGTGAGGTCCCCGATGCTGGATGTGATGTTGGGCCGGACCACTGGCGCCGTCGGTGAGCAGGTTGGGCCCGTTGGTGCCGTCAGCGGGGAACGGGCCTGGCGTCTCGGCCGCAATGGCCTGCCCGGCGCCGCCGGCAGTCGTTCCCGGCTGCTGGGTGGTCACCGATGCGCCGCCGTCGTCGGGAGTACCCGGGGAGCATGCCGCCAGCAGACCCATGATCCCCGCTCCGCCAAGCACTGCGACGCCTGGCGGCGGTCCACCCGGCTCAGGCCATCACGTTGCAGGCCACCGAAGTCGTCTTGGTCGGTGGTGTTGTGATCGGCACCCATGGGCTGAATCGTACGGCCGTTGAGATCACCAGACGCCGCACCCGGGCGAGATGTGGCCCCACGCTGCCAGAGCAGTCAGCTCTTGAGACTCACCATGCGAGCCACCAACACCACCAGTACGACCAGCGAGCACGTCGTCTGCAGCATCATCAGTACCTTGACCCGGCGAGACGTCACCGTCTCCACTGTGGGCCCGAACGTGGCGTTGGTGTTGAAGGCGATGAACACGTAGTCGATCAGGTTGGGCGTCGGGGCTGGCTTTCTCTCGGGTACCGGGAAGTCGAAGGCGCCATTGGGGATCAGCGTGTCGGCAGCCCAGTACCAGCCGGTGAACACCGCCACCACCATGAGGTAGGCGGATCCGACATCCCACAGGCCCCATAGGTAACTCTCGTCGCGTACGTGGGCCGTGAGCACCAGAGCGGTGATGTTGGCCACCAGGTGCACGGTGGCGAACACCAAAAACACCACGAAAATCTGCAGTGTGGCGCGGTCCTTGTGCTGCAATCCGGCGATAACCGCCGCAGTCAGGATGGCCAGAAAACCGATGGCCCCAACAATCTCGGCTATCTCAAGGGTTTGGCTCACGTCGGGGGAAAAGACGGCTCCGTATTCAATCTGGAGGCCGGCAAACAGGTCGAGGATGACCACCACGATGCCGAAAAGGATTTCAGCTGAGCGACGCTGACGGGCGGTGGGGTTCCACACGCCGCCGACCTAGTCCCATGGGGTTGAGGCCAGCGTGTGCGTAGTCGACGGGTCAGGGCCGCCGGGTTGCCGGAGATGACGGCCGCTGTGCCAACTGACACCCACGAAGTCATTAGATTGTGTGAATGCTGACAAATCACACGTTGATTCCGCGAGGCCGGCGTGCGGTGGTGGCCATGGCACTCACGCTGGCCATGGGCACAGTGGCACTTGCTGGTTGCGCCGACGACCAGACCGATTCCGCAACACCAACCGTTGCCGATGACGTCACCGGTACGGCGGGTTCCGACGGTGGTGCGCAACCACAGACGACCCAACCGGGGATGCCGGGGGATTCGGCGGTGCTGAGGGACTCGATCCGTGGCGACCGCTACTGCGAGTTCTTGCTTGTCACCCCAACGGCTGCTGGTGTGAGGGCCGAGGTGTACGCCACGTTCCCGCTCAACGACTGCCCCGCTGAGGTGTGGGATGCCGCCGACACCACCGAGGTGGCGGCATCGGCCGGGGTGCCAGTGGCCATCGCCAACGGCCTGCGCTACTGGCTGATCGACACCGTGAGCCGGGAAACCACCAGCGACGTTGTGCGTCGTGAACTCGGTGGCCTGAAATGAACCGGTACGCCACCGTGGACATCGCCGACCTTCAGCGCGCCGAGCAGCGCTACACGTCCCAGTCGGTGGATCGTCGGGCCATCATGACGTACGTGGCACGGCAGCGAGGTCTACGCTGCTGTGGCCCCTGACGGCAACCAGCACGTGATGCAGAGTTTCAGCCAGCAGGTTGACGCCGGGCTCACCGAGGCGGACCTGGCCACGTTGGGCGATCGGCTCAACCTGCCTGACGGCTGGCGGTACGAAGCCCGGACGCTCGACGCCGACCTGGTCATCGACTTCGGCGATCAGCCCGCCCGTGTGCTGCAGGACGAACTGCAGAACTCGTACTCACAGATCCCGGTCGCCAACGAGTCGTGATGACCCGGGAGGTTGTCCCCGGGGCGCAGCGGCAGGCGTCGCTGCGACGCTGGTGATCACTTGCTGGCAGCGGGGGTGATTGCCCCTGCGCCATCGATGTGGGCGGTGAATCGGGGTCTCGTGTCGGGGCGTGCATAACGACCGCACCATCGTGCAAAACCGCATCACCCGCAAGCTGTATCGAGCGCTTCGGTCGCATCGAAGAGGCCAGGAGTTCGGACTTTGGTAATTGCCCCACCCAGAGGCAGGTACCGAAGTTTCAGGATTTGTCTGCCGACGTCTTCGTCAGCATCGTCACCGATCCACCGTTGTTGCTGTGTGCAGTGAACCCGAGGCTGGCGTAGAGCATCTGCGCCGGGTTGTCGTCCTCCACGCTCAGTGACAGTTGGCCAATCCCGCGTTCCCTTGCTTCACCGATGAGGGTTGACAGCAGCAGCCGCCCGACACCAGCGCCACGGCTCGCCGGTACGACGGCGATGGAAATCTCGGGAATCGTGGGCGAGACGAATCCGAACCCGGGGTCATCGATGGACATGTACCGCCACCAGGCAGCACCAACCGGGTTGCCGTGAGTGTCCTCGGCGATGACCCCGGCTGTCGCCGGGTCGCTGCCAGCCGTCCACGTAACGGGCGAGGGCCGGTTCGGCGAGGACTTCGTCCACAGTCCTCAACCTGACACCGGGCCGCCAGTCGGCGGCCAGGACCAGCATGTGTTGGACAAATGCCCGGTCGTTGGAGACGGCGGGACGGATGCGAACCATGGCGGAAGTCTTGCCCACGCACCTGCCTGCCCCGCCCCGCCACGCCCCGCCCGCTTCGCTGCTGACCCGCCCGGCCAAGAGCTGCGTCGGCAGATGGGGTGCACCTTGTAGTCAGGACAGGCACGAGTCTTTCCAGGGGCCATCGGCTGGAGGCCGGGGTCTAGTGTCGGGGCGTGCATAACGACCGCACCATCGTGGAAAACCGCATCACCCGTGAGCTGTTCGAGCGCATTGTTCCCCACGTCCACAGCGACGTGCTGCCGCTGACCGTCGAGGTGTGGCACGCCCCCGGTGAGCCGGTGTCGGCAGATGAGGCCATGGCCCAGGACTACGGGCCCTATGTGCTCGGGACCGCCTGGGGCAGACCGTGGGGCACCAGCTGGTTTCGCTGCACCGTGGATGTACCCGGCGACTGGGTGGGCGACCGCCTCGAGGCCGTGCTCGACCTTGGATTTCATGCTGCAGGACCCGGATTTCAGGCCGAGGGCCTGGTGTGCGCTCGACGGCGAGCCGCTGCAGGGTGTGCACCCCCGACGCACCAGCGTGCCGCTGGCCGGTGTGGGCCCGGGGCGCCTGCAGTTTTTCGTGGAGGCGGCTGCCAACCCGGTGATGGGACCGGGGTACGGCCCCAACCCCATGGGATCGCTCGATACCGCGCCCGACCGCCCCCTGTACCGGGTGCGTCGGGCCGACCTGGCCGTGCGTGACGACGCCGTGTTTGGCGCTGTCGCTGGACATTGAGGTGCTCGACGGGTTGATGCGCGCCCTGCACGCTGATGATCCCCGTCGGTCGCAACTGCTGCGCACGCTGGAACAGGCCTTCAACGCTGTGGACGTGCGTGACGTGTCGGGTACGGCAGCTGGCGCCCGGGCGATCCTGGCGCCAGTGCTGGCCACCCCGGCGCGCCCCAGCGCCCTGAGCGTGGTGGGGGTGGGCCACGCCCACATCGACACCGCCTGGCTGTGGCCGTTGCGCGAGACGGTGCGCAAGTGCGCCCGCACGTTCGCCTCGGCCACCCGGCTGATGGACGACTACCCCGAGTACCACTTCGCCTGTTCGCAGGCCGTGCAGTACGACTGGATGGAACGCCAGTACCCGGCGTTGTTCGAACGCATCACCGAGCGGGTGGCGTCGGGTCAGTTCGTGCCGGTGGGTGGCATGTGGGTCGAAGCCGACATGAACCTGCCCAGCGGCGAGAGCCTGGTGCGCCAGTTGGTGCACGGTCAGCGGTACTTCCAAAGTCGGTTCGGGGTGCGATGCACCGAGGTGTGGATCCCCGACGTGTTCGGCTATCCCGCCTCGCTGCCGCAGATCTTCGCCGCCGGCGGCTGTGACCGGTTCGTGACCCAGAAGCTGAGCTGGAACAAGCAGAACCGCTTTCCCCACAACACGTTTTGGTGGGAGGGCCTCGACGGGTCGCGGGTCCTCACCCACTTCCCTCCCGTGGACACCTACAACGCCGAGGTGACCGGCGGCGAGATGGTGTTCAGCGAACGCAACTTTTCCGATCATGGCTGGAGCCGCAACGCCCTCATGCCGTTCGGCTACGGCAACGGCGGTGGTGGTCCCACCCGCGAAGATGCTGGAGCGGGCCCGTCGCATGGCCGACCTCGACGGCGTACCCACCCTGGCCATCGGCACCACCGACGACTTCTTCACCGCCGTTGAGGCCGAGGCTGCCGCCGGGGCGCCGGTGCCGCAATGGCGTGGCGAGCTGTACTTCGAGATGCACCGCGGCACCCTCACCAGCCAGATCCGCACCAAGCTGGGCAATCGCCGGTGCGAGCGACTGCTGCGCGAAGCCGAGCTCTGGTGGGCCGCTGGCGGCGCGGTGCCCACCGGGGTGGCCGACGAGTTCGACGACCTGTGGAAGCAGGTGCTGGTTCAGCAATTCCACGACATCTTGCCGGGGTCGTCGATCGCCTGGGTGCACGCAGACGCCGAGGCTGCGTTTGAGCGCGTGGGTGACCGGGTGGAGCAACTCATTGCCGACGCTTTGGGGCGACTCGGGCTGGGTGCGGGCCTGCACGTGGCCAACGCCGCCACCCACGCCCGCACCGAGGTGATCGACCTCGACGGGCGGGCCGGTGATGGTGTCGGTGCCCGGCAGCGCGGTGGCGCCACTGGTGGAACGTTCCTGCGACGACGTCGTCGCCACCACCGACCGGTCCATGGCCAACGAGTCGGTGGCGGTGACGTGGGACGCCAACGGCACTGTCACGTCGATCACCGACCTGCGTTGTGACCGTGAGCTGTTGCCGGCCGGGCGGAGTGTGGACGTGGAACTGGCCCCCGACCAGCCGGTGGAATACGACGCCTGGGACCTTGAGTCGTGGACCCACGGTTTGGGGTCGCCACTGGCCGGTGACGCCACGGTGCAGTGGGTGCGCCGCGACCCGCTGGTGGCCAGCGTGCGGGTGCGCCGGGCGGTGGGCGACGCCTCGTCGATCGAACTCACCTACACGCTGACCGCCGGTAGCCCCCGTCTGGACATCGGCATCGACGTGGACTGGCACGAGTCCGAGCGGCTGCTGTCGTTGATGATTCCGCTCGACGTGCATGCTCCCGAGGCATCGTGTGACATCCAGTTCGGCCAGGTGCGCCGACCCACCCATGCCAGCAGCCCGTGGGACGCCGCCAAGTTTGAGGTGTGTGCCCATCGGTTCGTGGATCTTGCCGAGCCGAGCTTCGGGGTGGCCGTGCTCAACAACGGCCGCTTCGGTCATGGTCTGTTCGACGGCGGCATCCGGGTGTCGCTGATGCGGGCGGCACGATTCCCTGACCCCGATGCCGACCAGGGCCGCCACCACGTGACGGTGACGGTGCTGCCCCATGGGCCCGGCACCCACGAGGTGCTGGCCCACGCCGCGGCGCTCAACATGCCGTTGCGGGTGGTGTCTGGGGCCAGCGGGCAGGCTGACGGTGGGCAGGGCGCCTACCCGCCGCCGGTGGTGACCGTGGACCACCCCGGGGTGGAACTGTCGGCGGTCAAGCGGGCCGACTCCGCCATGGACGGTGGGCCCGACACTGATGGGCAGGCCGATGGTGGGCAGGCCGTTGGCGGGCAGGCCGGTGGCACCACCACCCCCGACGACCTCATCGTGCGTCTCAACGAAGCGTGTGGCGACCGTGCTCGGGTGACGGTGCAGGCGGGTGGGGGAGCGTCGTTGGCATGGCGGTGCAACCTGCTGGAAGAACCGCTGGAGCCTGTTGAGGTGATCGACGGGTCGGTGACCCTTGAGCTGCGACCGTTCGAACTGGTCACCCTGCGCTTCGCCCCTGAGCAGGCCCGTTCGGCCCTGAGGACTGACGACCTCAGCGGCGGTCGAAGCCGAGGTGGAACGACTCCACCATGCAGGCGAACATGTTGGGGGTGTCCACCACTTCGGCGTCCACCCGCAGGTTGGTGATGCGGGTGGTGAGTTGTTCGAGCACCCGGGTCAGTACCAGTCGGGCCAGTGATGCTCCCAGGCAGAAGTGGGTGCCGAACCCGAAGCCCACATGCGGGTTGGGGTTGCGGGTGACGTCGAAGCGGTAGGGGTCGTCGAACACGGTTTCATCCCGGTTGCCCGACGGGTACACCAGCATCACCCTGTCACCGGCGGCGATGGGCACTCCGCCGATGGTGGTGTCCACTGCGGCCACCCGGAAGAAGTTGTTGAGTGGGGTGACCCACCGCACCAGCTCGTCCACGGCGGTGGGGATGTGCTCGGGGTGCGCTGCCAGCAGTTCCCACTGGTCGTTGTGGTCGCAGAACGTGCGCAGGCCACGGCTGATCACGGTGCGGGTGGTCTCGGCGCCACCGGAGATGAACAACCCCACCTCGTGAATCATGGTGTTCACATCGAGTGGCTCGCCGTCGATCTCGGCGTTGGCCCACACCGACATGAGGTCGTCCATGGGGCAGCCCCGACGCTCCTCGATCATGGGGCCCATGTCGCCGGCGAACTCCATGATGGCGGTGATCATGGCCATGGCCACGTCGTTGTCCACCGGTGCCTGGTCGTAGGCCATGAGCCGCTCGGCCCAGCTCTTGATGTCGGGCCAGCGGTCTTCGGGCCAGCCCAGCAGGCGGGCGGTCATGCGGGTGGGCAGCTGGCCGGCCAGCCCGTCGATGACCTCCACGGTGCCGTCATCGATGAAGGCATCGGTCATCTCGATGGTGGCGTCGGTGATCCACTCGTCGTGACCGCGCACCGCCTTGGGGGTGAAACGCCTTGACACCAGCCGACGCTGGTCGGCGTGGCGGGGATCGTCGAGGGCGATCATGTTGGTCTCGTCGGGGGCGTCGTAGGAGCGGTAACCGCGGCCGCTCACGAAGATGGCGTTGCGGGCCTCGGTGTCCTGGATGTCGTGGTGCATGGTGACGGCCCACAGGTCGTTGCGCTCGTCACGGAACACCGGTTCGTTGGCTCGCATCCACCGCAACGGGGCGTGGAAGTCACCGGTCCAGAAATGCGGATCGAGGAGGTCCACATCGGGACGGGTGTCGGGCTGCGTGGTTATTGCCATGGGGGCAGCATCGCACCCTGTGCCCCTGCGGGCAACGCACCCTGTGCCCCTATGGGGCAACGCACCCTGTGCCCCTGCGGGGCAACGCACCCGCCAGTGGGTCAGGCACTAGCGTCGCCGGTGCGATGTCTGCCGTGCCCATGACTCCTGCCGGTCCGTCGACCCGCAGCCCATCGACGCTGCGACGCTGGGCGGCACGACACCACCCGGTGGTGTGGTGGATCGTGGTGGCCAAGATCACGTTCACCCTGTGCTTCAGCCTGCTGGTCCCGTTCTTCCGCGGTCCTGATGAGGTGCTCCACCTGTCCATGCTTCGCTGGTACGGCACCAGCGTGGGGTACACCGACCCCACCGTGAAGCTGCCAGTCGATCCTGCCCTGCTGGCCATTGGGGTGGACCCACCGCGAGGCCCCGGCGAGACATCGCGTCCACCGTTGCAGGAGGGCGCTGCGCCGCCACGTGCCGACCGCCCCACCCTCGACGAGCTGTCGGCGGCCATCGCCGACGGGACGATCGACGGCGGATCGGGCGAGGCCACCAACCAGCTCAGCCAGCACCCGGCGCTGTTTTACGTGGCCACCAACGCCGTCACCGGGGTGGTTGCCGGGCTGGTGCCGTCGGACGTGTGGTCGTGGGATCGGCAGTCGTTGTTGTACCGATGGGAATCGGTGGCGTTGTCGGGGGTGCTGCCGCTGCTGGCATCGGCTGCCGCCCTGGCCGCCGGGCTGCGCCGACGTGCCGCCGCGGTGGCTGCTGCCTTCGTGTTTCTGGTGCCCATGCACAGTTTTTTGGGTTCGGTGATCAACAGCGACTCGTTCGTGGTGCTCATGGCCAGTGCCGGCATCACCGCCACCGTGGTGTTTTTGGGTCGGGGTCACCAACGCCGCTGGGCTCTGGCTGCGGCGGGGTGTGTCGCCGTTGCGGTGGCTTCCAAGTCCACCGCCCTCCCGGTGCTGCCGTGGATGTTGGCAGCGGTGGCGCTGCCGGTGTGGTGGGCATGGCGGGCCAGCGCCCCGGTGCGCCGCCACGTCACCACCCTGGCCATGGCGGTGGCGATCGCCGTGGTGGGTGCCTCGTGGCAGCTGGCGAATCTGGTGCGCTTCGGCAAGGTGCAGCCGTCGTCGTACCGGCTCGACGTGCGTGACGACGTGGCCACGTCGTTGGGCGAGTTCGTCACCACCTGGCCAGCCCGGCTGAGCGTGAGTTTTTGGGGCCAGCCCGGTCGGCGCACCGGGGTGTCGCTGCCTGAGGCGGTGACCGGTGTGCTGTCGGTGGCAGCCATCGTGCTCATGGCGGTGGGTTTGCTGGCGGCATGGCGTGCGGGGCACGGGCAGGGCCATTCCCTCCATGCTGGCGTTGCTGTGCGTGGTGCAGGTGGCGCTGGTGTTTCGCACCAACTGGGCCGGGTACTTCAGGGGTTCGGGGCTCGAGGGCTTCCAGGGTCGGTACTTCTTCATCGTGCTGGTGCCCATGGCGGTGCTGGTGGCCATGGGGGTGGCGGCACTGACTGGCGGCTCGGGTGCAACGGCCGACGCCGTGGTCCGCCGGGTCAGCGCCCTTCGGGTGGCGATTGCCATGGCCGCAACCGGCTGGGTGCTGCACGCCATGGTGGCCGAGCGCATGATTGAGCGGTATTGGGGTGAGCCCGGTGCGTCGCTGGCGTCGCACGTGGCAGCGGTGCGGGCATGGAGCCCACTGCCGAACCTGGCCACCATGGTGGTGTTGTGGTCGCCGGTGATGGTGGCTGTCGCCGCCGTGCTGACGTGGCTGGTGCGTCGGCTGGTGGGGCGTGGGCCGGCCACGCTCGGGTCGGATGGGCGTGGGTCAGGCGGGGTCAGTCAGTCAGGTTCGCCCCGGGACGCGTTGCCAGCCACGCCTGGGTGATGGCCATGCCCTCGTCGAGGTCGATGGCGGGCGCGTAACCCAGCGACGCCACCTTGTCGGCGGAGTACTGGCCGGTGCGCATCAGGTACCGCACTGCCTCGGGGTCCAGCCCGAACGACAGCGCCTCGTCGGCGGTCACCGACGGCACCTCGTCGATGCCGGCCATGGCCAGCAGTCGGCCGTAGAACTCGGTGGTGGTGGTGCGGCGCTGGTCGGTGATCACAAACGGCTCCCCGCTGCGGCCCGACTCGAGCACCACGGCGATCCCGTCGATCAGATTGTCGATGAATACATGGTTGATCAACGGCTTGGCGTCGGCACCGATGGATGCCCACAACCCGGACTGCATGGCCTCGAACGGACGCACCACCCACGGCACCGAACCGGGTCCGTACACATCGCCGGGCCGGATGATGAACACGTCGAACACCCCGGGGTCATGCAGGGCCAGTACGGCCTGCTCCGAGGCGATCTTGGTGATGCAGTACGGGTTGTCGGCGCCGTCAGTGGGGCCGGTCTCGTCGATGCCATCGGGGTAGTCGAAGCCGTAGACCATCACCGACGAAAAGTGCACGAACCGGCGCACCCCGGCGTTGCGGGCGGCGGTGGCCACGGTGACCGGGCCGTCCACGTTGATGGAGGTGAACACGTCCATGTCGCCGCTTTCGGCCACCAAAGCGGCGGTGTGGAACACGGTGTCGAGACCCTGACAGAACGCCGCCATGTCGTCGGCGTTGGTGATGTCACCCACCGTGGTGACCGCGCCCATGTCGGCCCATGTGGTGTCGGGATGGGCTCGCAGGTCCACGCCACGCACCTCGTCGCCGGCCAGGCGCAGCCGGCGGGCCAGCGCGGTCCCGATGAACCCTGTGCCGGTGATGCCGACGGTGCCGCCGCCGGCAACGGTGGTGAACACAAAATCGTTGGTAGTCACGGATCCTCCTGGAGGTGCTGGCGCGCCGACCAGTGTCGCACGCTGGCGTCACCCGACGCGTTGGTGCGCAGGCCATGATTGGGTCATGGGCGGGCCTGTGATCACCACCGATGTGGATGCCGCCGTGGCCGTGTTGCGAGCCGGTGGCCTCGTGGGCCTTCCCACCGAGACGGTGTACGGGCTGGCGGCAGTGGCCACCAACCCCGACGCCGTGGCCCGGATCTTCGCCGTCAAGGGCCGACCGGCCGACCACCCACTCATTGTCCATCTGCCCGACGCCAGCCATGTGGGCCGGTGGACCGACCACACCCCTGCGGCACTCGAGGTGCTGGCGGCGGCACTGTGGCCCGGTCCGTTGACCATCGTGGTTCCCGCCGGTGCCAGCGTGCCGTCGGTGGTGACCGGCGGCCGGCCCACCGTGGCGCTGCGTGTGCCGGCCCACCCGGTGGCCCTGGAGGTGTTGCGGCGGCTGGGTGAGGCGGTGGCAGCGCCATCGGCCAACCGGTTCGGCAAGGTGAGCCCGACCACCGCGGCCCACGTGGCTGCCGACCTGGGCGACGACGTGGACCTGGTGCTCGACGGCGGGCCGTGCGACGTGGGGGTGGAGTCCACCATCGTGGACCTCACCGGTGACCACCCCGAGGTGCTGCGCACCGGAGCGGTGACCGCCGCCCAGTTGTCGGACCTTTTGGGTGAACCGGTGGGGGTGTGGGCCGGCGACGGAGCTGCCCGAGCCCCCGGAATGTTGGCGTCGCACTACGCCCCCACCGCCCGGGTGGTGGTGGTCGACGCTCCCGGTGACGCCGGGTCGGCGCTGGCGGCCGCTTCGGTGGTGGGTCCAGTGGCGGTGCTGGCCGGCACCGTGACCGAGCTCGACGATTGCCAGCTCTCGCTTCGGTCAGTGGGCGTCAACGACGTGGTTGAACTCGAACCGGTGGGTGACGCCGACGGGTTCGCCCGGCAGGTCTACGACCGTTTGCGCCAGGTGGACCGCCTGGGTTGTGTCGCCGTGGTGGTGGTGGCACCGCCTGCAGGTGGCGTGGGCGACGCGGTGCGAGACCGGCTGGACGCGCTGCGACCGGTTCGGCCGCCGGCACCGCCTGAAGGTGGGGTCTGTCAGCCGTCGCCGTGAACGCAGATTGTGGGGCGACTCAGCCGTCCACGGTGATGCGGCGGGTATGCCAACCGGTGGCGCCGTCGGGGGCGACGGGCCGTGGCGTCTCGGGCTGGGTGGCCCCGGTGCGGTCGGTGGCCCGAACCCGAATGCGGTGCAGGCCCGGGGTGGCGTCCCACATGACCTGCCATTGCCGCCAGGTATCGGCAGACAGCGGCTCGCTCAGTTCGGCGGTGACCCACGGTTCGTCATCCACCTGCACCTCAACTTTTTCGATGCCGATGTTGGGCGCCCACGCCACCCCGGCGATGGGTACCGGGCCGGGCCCGGAAAGCGAACGTCCGTTGGGTACGTCGATGCGTGACTGGGTGCGCACCGGACCCTCCTTGGACCACCCCCGCGGCACCCAGTAGGCGTCGAAGCCGTCCCAGGTGGTGAGTTCCAGTTCGCTGAGCCATTTGGTGGCCGACACGTAGCCGTACAGTCCCGACACCACCAGACGGGCGGGAAATCCGTTGCGCACCGGCAGGGGCTCACCGTTCATGCCCACTGCCACCAGAGCGGTGCGACCGTCGTACACGGCCTCGGTGGGGAATCCCACGGTGAACCCTTCCACCGAACGTCCCACCAGTTGGTCGGCACCGGGCTGCACCCCGGCGGCGTCGAGCACGTCGGCCAGGCGTACCCCCTGCCACACCGCAGTTCCCACCAGCGACCCACCCACGGTGTTGGACACGCACGACAGGGTCACCACCTGCTCGGTCATGGGCAGGGCCAGCAGTTCGTCGTAGGTGAGGCTGTAGGGGCGATCCACCATGCCGGTGATGTCCATCGACCAGGTGGCGGGGTCCACGTCGGGGATCACCAGGGCGGTGTCGATGCGGTAGAAGTCCCGGTTGGGGGTGATGGTGGGGGTGAGCCCCGGGATGCCCAGGTCGGTACCGGCGGCCCCAACCCGGCTGGCCCCCGGTGTGGTGACGGCGGGGGGAAGCACCACGGTGGACCGTGCCACCTCGGCCACTGATGAGCCCCGCAGGGCCCGGCCGGCAAACCCGACCACCACGGCAAATGCGCCGGTGGCACCGGCCCACACAAGGAATGTCCGCCGGGCGGTTCCCGCCGTTGCGGTGGCACCCGACGTACTGCCGTACGCGCTGCCCGAGCGACGGCCCGATGTGAGGCTCGCCGTGGTGGTGACCGGCAGGGGACTACCGCCAGCAGCGATGCCCAGCAACCAGGTCAGGGTGGCCCAACCGGCCAGCGCGGCCGATCCGGCCGCCAGCACCACCACCCAGGCCACAGCGCCCTCGATGGCCAGCCCGGCGGCGGCCCCGGCGACTGCGGCAGCACTGAACGCCACCGGTGGCACCCATCGTCGGTGGGCCCCAAGGCGCCCGATCACCGCCCCCAGCACCAGACACACCACCACGATGCCCGCCACCAGGGTGGGCTTGGACGCCGACCCCAACGTGGACACGGCAGGAGCTGCCAGCGGGCGTCCCCCCGAGTCGATGAACCAGTCGCCGACGGCCCCCAGCAGGCTGGAGCTGGTTCCGGTGATCACCCCGCCGAGGCCACCCACCAGTTCCCCGGTGGCCAGCGCCATGCCGGCAGCCACCGCGCCCGACCACCAGGTCAGCGACAGGGGTGGACCCGCTCGCAACGGGGACTGGGCCATGGGGCGTTCGGCAGGGATTGGAGGGATCACTAGTGGAAGCCAACAGCGAAGGGCCCCAGGACCTTCCCGATACCTGATTGGGCGAGCCGAAGGTCACGGTGTGAACTATGGCCACGCAGGGTGTCGGGGGGCGCGTCCAGCCAGGCAGTGGGCTACCGTGCCCTCGGCACCTCCGGGTGCGATCCACCACGATGCAGCGCAACGCAGCGAAGGACCCGATGGCCAACGACATCCCCCCATGGCGAGTTCTGCGGCGACGTCCGCGGCCGCAGCACCCCACGCAGCACCTGCTGGTGCAGTTGTTGCTGCATCCCCAGTTGACGCACCTCCGGGGGCGTCGCTGGTTCGCTCCCACGACGACGACGGCAGCGACGGTCGCCGTCGCACCCCTCGTCGGGCCGCCTACCGCCGTGCTGCCGATGAACGGGTCAACCGTGTCAGTTCGGTGCCGTTCGTGCTCGTGCATCTCATTCCCTTTGCGCTGGTGTTCACCGGCGTGGCCATCGAGGCTGTCGTGCTCGGGGTCGTCACCTATGTGGCCCGGATGTTCTTTATCACCGCCGGGTACCACCGCTACTTCGCCCACCGGTCCTACAAGCTGGCCCGGGTGCCGCAGTTCCTCATGGCGTTCGGCGGCACCATGGCGCTGCAGAAGGGGCCGTTGTGGTGGGCCGGCCACCACCGTGAGCACCATCGCACCAGCGACACCGAGGCCGACATCCACTCCCCGCTGCGCGGCTTTTGGTGGAGCCACGTGGGGTGGATCCTGTGCGACAAGTACAACGACACACCCACCGACCGCATCAAGGACTTCGCCGCCTACCCCGAACTGCGGTTCATCAACCGGTTCGACTGGATCGGCCCGTGGGCCCTCGGTATCGCCTGCTATTTCATCGCCGGCTGGAGCGGTCTGGTGATCGGGTTCTTTTTGTCCACGGTGCTGCTGTGGCACGGCACCTTCGTCATCAACTCGCTGGCCCACGTGATGGGGCGCCGTCGCTATGCCACCGAAGACACGTCACGCAACTCGGCCATCCTGGCCGTGGTCACCCTGGGCGAGGGATGGCACAACAACCACCACTACCACCAGTCGTCGGCCCGTCAGGGGTTCTTCTGGTGGGAGTTCGACATCAGCTACTACGTGTTGCGGGCACTGTCGTGGGTGGGCATTGCGCGCGACCTCAAGACCCCGTCGTCGCAGGTGAAGGCCTCCAACCGGATCAAACAGGGTGCGTTCGACATCGGTACCTTCCGGGCGCACCTGGTGCGTGCCGGGGCGGCCGTGCAGGCGTCGGGAGCCAACGTCGGAACCCGACTGGCCACCACCGGTCACCATGCTGCCGAAAAACTGGCCACCACCGGCCACCATGCAGCCGAAAAACTCGCCACCACCGGTCACCACGCTGCCGACAAGCTCGCCACCACGAGCCACCATGCCGCCGACGTGCTGGCGGACAAGCGAGACGTGATCACCGACGGGCTCAGCCAGCGCAAAGAAGCCCTCGAGGGATTCGTGCGTTCGTCGATCGAGTCGGCCGAGGAACTGGCCAAGGCCACCCGGCTGGCCCAGCGTCAGCTCGGCGTCGTACCCGACTGATCAGGCGGCCGGGGCCTTCTCGATGCGGTGGCGGCCTCGCACCTGGCGCACCGTGCCCGACCGTGACCGCATCACCAGCGAGTCGGTGGTCACGTGTGACCGGCTGTAGGTCACGCCCTTGAGCAGGTCGCCGTCGGTAATCCCGGTGGCGGCGAAAAAAGCGTTGTCGCCGGCAATCAGGTCGTCGGTCATCAGCACCTGGTCGAGGTCGTAGCCGGCAGCGATGGCGGCGGTGCGCTCCTCGTCGTTGCGGGGCCACAGGCGGGCCTGGATCTCACCGCCCATGCACTTGAGGGCGGCGGCTGCGATCACGCCCTCGGGGGTCCCGCCAACGCCAAACAGGATGTCGGCACCCGAATCGGGCGACGCGGTGGACATGGCCCCGGCCACGTCACCATCGGGGATCAACCGGATGCGGGCCCCGGCCTGGACGCACCTCACCGATGATGTCGGCGTGGCGATCGCGCTCGAGGATCACGGCGGTGAGGTCGGTCACCCGCCTGCCGGTGGCGCGGGCTACCGCTGCCAGGTTCTCGGTGGGCGTCAACCTGATGTCGATGGTGCCGCGGGCCTCGGCCCCAACGGCGATCTTTTCCATGTACACGCACGGGCCCGGGTCGAACATGGAACCCCGCTCGCTCAGTGCGATGACCGAGATGGCGTTGCCGCTGCCTTTGGCGGTGAGGGTGGTGCCCTCCACCGGATCCACGGCGATGTCCACCTCGGGGGGCTGGCCGTCACCGATGCGCTCGCCGTTGTACAGCATGGGGGCCTCGTCTTTTTCCCCCTCGCCGATCACCACGATGCCGTCCATCGACACCGTGCCCAGCACCAGACGCATGGCGTCAACGGCGGCGCCGTCGGCACCTTCCTTGTCGCCCCGTCCCATCCACTGGGCGGCGGCCATGGCGGCGGCCTCGGTCACCCGGACGAGCTCCATGGCCAGGTTGCGATCGGGGGCATTGGTGTTGTTGCTCATGCACCTGACCCTACTTCGGCGACCCACTTATCGGCCTCCTGCCGCCGAGCCCCACCACGGGGCACCCACTCGGGCCCAACCATCAGACACACGTCGGCTCAGTCGGGCCGAACCCCCACCAGCAGCGCCAGTTCCCGCCATTTCCACAGGCAGTCCACCCGGACGAACCCGGCCTCACGCATCCACGTCAGCTGGTCGTCAACCGGGGCCAACTGGTTGGACGGATCGTCGGGGTCATCCTGGGTACCCAGTGCCCGTCGGAACTGCTCATGCAGCTCGGGATCGGGCGACGACACATGTTCGAGATTGGCGAACACCCCACCGGGCCGCAGGGCAGCAAAAATCTCGGCGTACAGCGTGCGCTTGCGCGCATCGACGGTGTGGTGGATGGCAAAGCTCGACACCACGGCGTCGAACGTTCCCATGTCAGGCAGCGTGTCGTTGAGGTCGTGGGCCACCAGTTCAACGCCGTCCACGCCGTCGAAGCGCTCGGTGAAGCGCTGCAACATGGGTGGCGAGAACTCCACGCCCACGCCGAGCACTCCCGGGTAGGCCGTACGCACCAAAGCCAGCAGCCGACCGTCACCGGTGCCGAGGTCGGCCACCCGCTGCACCGGCCCGTTCACCGACGCCAGCACTTCCAGCACCACCTGTTCACCTTCGGTGCGGTGCGGGATGGTGTCGGCCAGCGCCAGGTAGGCCAGGGCATGGTCCACGTCGGGCCACAGGTTTTCGGGCATGACCCCAGTATCCCCCGACTCCTGCGTTTCGTGTGGGCGTTTCGTGTGGGCGCCACGTGGGTGCGCCACGCCGGAGCGTCTCGTGTGCGCGTGGCGCAGTCGGTGGGCCACACTTGATCCCATGTCCGCCGACGTGTCAGCACAACCCAGCACCCCGGCCGCCGACGCGGCGGCGTGGGAGGCGGCCCTGGCAGCGTCACCGATGCGTGACGTGGAGTTCACCACCATGAGCGGGGTGCCCCTGGCTGCGGCCTACGGTCCGCCCGATGACGGCGACGACACTCCCGATCGCATCGGTTGGCCCGGCCAGTTCCCCTACACCCGGGGTCCCCATGCCTCGATGTACCGCTCACGGCTGTGGACCATGCGGATGTTCGCCGGGTTCGGAACGCCGGCCGACACCAACCGCCGATTTCACGACATCCTGGCCGCCGGGGGCACGGGGCTGTCGGTGGCGTTCGACCTGCCCACCTTGATGGGCCGGGACTCCGACGACCCGGTGGCCGAAGGCGAGGTGGGCAAGTGCGGGGTGGCCATCGACACCCTGGCCGACATGGTCGACCTGTTCGACGGCATCGACCTGGGGTCAGTCACCACGTCGATGACCATCAATTCACCGGCGGCGGTGATGTTTGCCATGTACGTGGCCACCGCCCAGCGTGCCGGGGTGGATCACGCCAAGCTCGGCGGCACCCTGCAAAACGACATCCTCAAGGAGTACCAGGCCCAAAAGGAGTTCGTGTACCCGCCGCGGCAGTCGATGCGCCTGGTGGACAACGTGATCTCGTTCTGCGCCGCCGAGATGCCGCGGTTCCATCCGGTGTCCATCTCCGGCTATCACATCCGCGAGGCCGGCTCCACCGCCGCCCAGGAACTTGCCTTCACTCTGGCCAACGGGTTTGCCTACGTGGAACTGGCCCGCAACGGCGGTCTCGACGTGGACGCCTTCGCTCCCCGGCTGTCGTTTTTCTTCAACGCCCATCTGGACTTTTTCGAAGAGATCGCCAAGTACCGGGCCGCCCGCAGGTTGTGGGCCACGTGGATGCGGGACCATTACGGCGCCGTCGACCCCCGCTCGCACATGCTGCGCTTTCACACCCAGACCGCCGGCGTGTCGCTCACCGCCCAGCAGCCCGAGGTGAACATCGCCCGCACCGCCATCGAGGCGTTGGCCGGAGTGCTGGGTGGCACCCAGAGTCTGCACACCAACTCGCTGGACGAGGCCATGGCCCTGCCCACCGAGAGGGCGGCGCGCATCGCATTGCGCACCCAGCAGGTCATCGCCCACGAGACCGGGGTCACCAACGTGGCCGATCCGCTGGGTGGGTCGTGGTTCGTGGAGTCGCTCACCGACGAGATGGAACGCCAGGCCTCCGAGGTGTTCGCCCATCTGCTCGACCTGGGCGACGGGTCCATGCTCGAGGGTGTGTACGCCGGCATCGACAACGGGTACTTCCAGTCCGAGATCGCCGAGTCGGCCTATCGGTTCGAGCGGGCGGTGGGTGACGGCCGGCGGGTGGTGGTCGGTGTGAACGCCTTCACCGATGGCGACGACGGCCCCCCCGAACTGCTGCAGGTCTCGGCCGAACAAGAGCAGTCGCAGGTCGGTCGTCTGGCCCGGGTTCGGGCCGAGCGGGACTCGCAGGCGGTGGCTGACGCCCTGGACCGGTTGCGTGCCGACGCTGCCGACCCGCTGGTGAACCTCATGCCCACGCTGATTGATGTCGTGGCCACCAACGCCAGCGAGGGCGAGATCATGGCGGCCATGGGCGACGTGTTCGGCACCTACGTGGAGACTCCCTTCCTGTGACCATTCCCGACTTTCCCATCAATGTTCCTGACGACCACGGCACCAGCGACGGCGGTGGTCACATCGAGTACGAGCTCGACGACTGGGCGGTGGAGTCTCGCCAGATGCTCCGCCAGCTGCTGGTGGGCGCCGACGTGCCCCACGTGTGGGAAGCCGGGCGTCTGGTGGTGCCCGAGGTGTTCGAGATGCAGGTCGACGACCTTGTCGACCAGACCGCTGCCACGTTCGCCGGCACCCTCGACGACCCGTCGGTGGCCCCGGCGGTGTTCGACGTCGCCGACCTCGACGACGACCTCATCGACGCCCTGCTCACGGCGCTGGGTGATGCCGGGGTGGACTGGGCCCTCGAAGAAGGTGGCGACCTGGTGGTGCCTGCCCACAGCGCCGACACGGTGAACGAGGTGGTGGAGGCGCTGGAGTTCCCCACGCCCTGCCCCTGACCGACACAGACGGTGCCACGCCGGCAGCCACCGTCGGTGACGGCGACGGCGACGGTGACGGTGCCGGTGTCGGTGGTGCCGGTGACGGTGGTGCGGGCGATGGTGACGTTGGTGACGGCGACGGCGACGCCTCCGCCACCGCCGGGGTGGAGATCGACCCCGATCGGGTCCTCGGTGGCCTGTTCGTGGCCTCCGACCGGCTGGCGCGCAGCGCCTCGGACTCCCGGGGCGTGCTGACGTTTTTGGAGTTGGCCGCCGAACTGGATGACGGGGCCATGCCGTTCGGGTTCGAACAGCCGGCATGGGAACGAATGCGTTCATCGGCGGCCGAGCTGACGTCGATGCTCACGGTCATCGGATCCACCGACGACGAGGTGGAGACCGCAGCGGCGTCGATGCGCGATCTGCTGCGACTCTGGGTCTGACCCCACCGGGTTTTCACGTCCATCCGACGGCCCGGTTGGGTCCCGCAGGTCACCGCACCGGTACCGTAGGGACGTGGTCCTGGCCGAACTCGAGATCTATCACTCGCGACCCATCGCTCCCACGCGTCGGGTGTCGCTGGGACGTCGCCACCTGCCGGTGGATCCTGCCCCGGGCCACGGCGGCTTGCTGCTGGGTGGGGTGGTTGCGGCCAACGTTGGCGGGATCGACGCCGACCTGGTCGGTGACCTGGTGAAAATGACCCATCAGCTCGAAGACGGCGAGCGCATCACCCAGCCCCGCTTGCGTCACCGTCTCGCAGGTCGACCGGGTCGGGCTGCAGCGCAGCACCCACCGGCTCGTCGGCGTTGGTGACGAACTGCACTTCGACTTCGACGACGTGCAGGGAAATCCCGCCCAGCAGGTGCTGGGAGCGTTGTACGCCGCCGGCGAGCTGGAACCGTCATCTCGGCGGACCGTGTTCGCAACGGTGCGTCGGGCCATCGGGTGGACCGGCCCGATCGGCCCCGACCTCATTGCCACCCTGGCCGGATTCGGCCGGGGTCGGGGTCTGTCCACCGCCGCCTTTGGCGATCCGGTGTCGTGGGCGCTGGACACCCTGGGGTTCGTGAACGGCGAGCGGGCCTCAGCCCAGATGTCGGGGCCGTCACGCAGCGACGTACAGCAGCGGTTCCGCAACCTGTTGCGCACCGCCCATCCCGATCACGGCGGCGACAGCGACGCCGCTGCCCGGCGTATCGCCGAGCTCACCGAGGCCCGTCGCATCCTGCTGGGATGACTGCGTCGGGTGTGGTGCTGTGGCCGGGGTCGGGAGCCGACCGTGATCACCGCACCCTGGTTGCACTCGAGCAACTGCTGGCCCCGGTCAGGGTCGCCCGCGTGGACCACGCCCACCGCATCGCTGGTCGCAAGGCTCCGGGCAAGGCCGACGTGGACATTGCCGGGGTGGTGGCCGCAATCACCGAGGTCGCCGACATCTGGGGCGTGGACCCGTCGACACTGGTGATCGGTGGCCGCTCGTACGGCGGGCGCATCTGCTCGATGGCCGTTGCTGGCGGGCTGGAGGTGGCCGGCCTGGTGCTGCTCAGCTATCCGCTTCATCCACCCGGCAAACCCGAGCGCTTGCGCACCGAGCATTTCCCCGACATCACCGTGCCCACGTTGTTTGTGTCCGGCGAGCGTGACCCGTTCGGGTCGCCCGACGAGTTCGCAGTCTGGGCGCCCACCATTGCCGGGCCCGTCGAGCAGGTGTGGCTCGCCGGTGCCCACGACCCGCGCAACGACGCCGCCGTGGCCGACGCCGTGGGTCAGTGGTTGGTGGATCTGGGGACCTAAGGCGCCGACGCCGGTTCCTCAGGCCGCCGGCACGGAGTTGGTCACGATGCTCACCGGCACGCCGAGCGGCAGGCCCAGTACCTCGACGATGTAATCGATGTCGGAGTTGCGCAGCCGGATGCACCCCGCTGACACCTGCTGGCCGATCAGGTCGGGCTCGTTGGTGCCGTGGATGCCGAGCTGACCGGGCCCACCGTTGAAGCTTTCGAACACCTCGGAAAACCCCGACAGACCGTAGGCGTAGGTGCCGTACACGGTGCTGGCATCGGGGGGCTTGAGCAGTTCGGTTGTGTAATAGAGCCCGCCGGGAGTGGGGGCGTTTTCGCGGGCCACGCCGATGTCGGTTTCGAACACCACGACGTCGTTTTTGTACACCTTGAGGGTGAAGTCGTCGAGCAGGGCTTCGATGCGCCACGGGTGGGTGGTGAGGTCCACAGCGTCAGACTGGATCCAGCCGGTGCTCCCGTTGGGCCTGATGGGCAGGTAGACCTGCACCCACCCGTCGACCTGATCGGCCACCAGCATCACCAGCGGGATGGACACCGGCGGGTCGGTGTCCAGCGGGCGGGGGTTGGGCAGGGTGGCCACCACCTCGGCACCGGCGTCGGGACCGGCCCGGAACTCCAGATCCCCGACCGTTGATGCCGTGGCCACCAGTGAGGTGCCCGGTGCCTCGACCGGCGCCGCTCCGGCGGGGACGGTGACATCGGTGTTCAGCGTCGGCCGGGCGTTGTCGTCGGCGCACGCCGAACCGACCAGGCCCAGCACCAGCATCGAGACCACTGCCAACGCCCGCAGACGGGTGGCGGGACGCAGCCGCAAGGGTGAGGACGTTGTGTGCATGGCCTGAGACCCTACCTGCGAACACGGGTCAATCAGGGTGCACCCGGTGGGGCGGGTGACGGCGACGGAGCGGGCGGTGGCCGGTCGGTGGGGTTGATGTCCTCAAGTTCCCGATGGGCGGTTTCGGGGTACGCCACCACGATCAGCACCACCACAACCAGCGGACCCAGCGCCAGCAGGGCCATGGCCGGAGGCAATCCCCCCAGCGCATCGCTGAGCAACCCGGCGGTGAGCAGGCCAACCACGGCGCCAGATACTGCGGCCAGGTTGATGCCGCCGTTGGCCGATCCCCGTGAGGCGGTGGGGAACAACTCGGGGCCGTACACACCGAGTGCCGGAACGGCAGCCGCCCCAATCACCGCCCCCAGCGCCGACCACACCCAGATCCAGCTGCCCGTGGCGACGAACATGGCCACGGTGAACGCCACCCCGCCGAAGATCGCCACTGCCCCCACCACCCTGCGCCCGCGGGTGTCGGCCAGTCGGCCACCGACGATGATGCCAATCACCCCGGGGGTGTTGGTCAACAGGGTGAACAGCGTGATGGTGAGCGCCGAGTAGCCGCGCTCGGTTCGCAGGTACTCGTTGAGCAGTTGCGAGGCCGGAGTGGTGAACAGCGCCAGCAGCATGGCGCTGGCGGCCAGCAGGACGAACCGGCGGCGGTTGGCCGAGCGCTCGGCGCGCGTGCGTCGCACCGGGGGCGCGGCGGTGTGGGACTTGGCGGCCGCTGCGGGACCACTTGCCTGGAACCGCCGGGTCTCGCCCAGCTTGCTGGCCTGACGCCACACCGCCGGAGCGAACAGCAGGGGCACCAGGTACAGCAACCTCCATCCGCCGGGCCCGATGTCGGCCAGCGGCAGCACGGCCACACACATCCCGGCACCGAGTGCCCCCGTCATGGCCAGCACCGACACGGCGAACGCCCGCGACCCCGCCGGCATCTCCTCGATGGCGTAGATGCCGATCACGATGGCCATGGCCGTTGACGCCGTGCGGGCGGCGGTCTGGCTGATGCCCAGCCACGCCAGGTCGGGCACCAGTGCCCCGGTGGCGGCCAGCACGCACGCTGCCACCGCCGACCACAACAGCACCGAGCGTCGACCCCGGCGGTCGGCAATGGCCACCACCCCCAGCGCCAGCAACGCCGCCAGACGCACCGAGGCCAGCATGGTGCTCAAGGCGGTGTCCGAACTTGCGAACTGGGCCTTGGCAAAGGTGTTGGTCTGGGTGAGCAGGGTGCCGAGGTAGCCGGCGGCCATCGACAGCATGCACAGTCGGGACAGCGCAGCGGCGGTGACGGCGTCGAGGCGGTCAGGCGTGAGCCACCACAACGAGCGTCGCTGGGCGGCAGGTCGCACCACGGCACGGCGCACCAGGGGCGTGAACATGACGTGCCAGACCGGCAACGCCAAACGGAACGAGATGGTCTCGGTGACCTCCACGCTGTCGTCTGCACTGGCGGACGCCAGCGGGCGGACGTCCACGGTGCGGTCCCACGCCGTGAACGGGCCGTGGGCCAGGGAAAAGTGGGTGACCGTCGACGGCCCATCACCGGCCTGTTGGGTTCCGGCCGACTCGGCCACCAGGTCGTCACGGGCGGTGCACAGGCGCTCGGCGCCGGCGTGGTCGGTGACGGTGATCGAAGTGACAGTCGGCACGTGGTGCTCCCCGACGCGGTGCTCGGACACCGGGTCGCTCGCAGCGGAGCATACTTAGGTGGTGCACAGCCTCCGTATCCGGCCCGGCGGGGCCCTGCATGGCCGCATCCGGGTGGGTGGCGCCAAGAACTCGGTGCTCAAGCTGATGGCGGCCACCATCCTTGCCCGTGGCACCCACGTGCTGCACAACGTCCCGCGCATCAGCGACGTGGACTACATGGCCGAGTTGCTGCGCTCCATGGGCCTTTCGGTGCAGTGGCTGGGGCCCGACAGCATGGAGATCGTCCGGCCCGACGCCATCGTGTCCGAGGCCCCCTACGAACTTGTCGAACGCATGCGGGCATCGATCGTGGTGCTGGGCCCGCTGCTGGCCAGTGAGGGGATGGCACGCGTGGCGCTGCCCGGGGGCGACGACTTCGGACCCCGCCCCATCGACATGCACCTGCGGGCGCTTGAGGACCTTGGAGTCCGGTTCACCACCTCACACGGTTTCGTGGAGGCCACCACCGACCAACTGGTGGGCGCCAACCTGCTGCTGGAGTTCCCGAGTGTGGGCGCCACCGAGAACGCCATGATGGCCGGTGTGCTGGCCACCGGCACCACCGTGATCGACAACGCCGCCCGTGAACCCGAGATCGCCGACCTGGCCAACTTCCTCAATGCCATGGGCGGCTCGGTCACCGGGGCGGGCTCATCGACGGTGGTGATCGAGGGCGTCACGTCGTTGCATCCCGCCACCCACGAGGTGATCCCCGACCGCATCGAGGCGGCCACGTTCCTGGCTGCCATCGGGGTGGCCGGTGGTGAGGTGGTGGTGGAGCGGGCCCGTATCGACCACATGGAGATGCTCGTCACCAAACTGGTGGACATGGGCATGACCATCGACCAGACGCCTGAGGGCCTGGCGGTGTGTGGGCCCGAGCGCCTGCGTTCGGTGGACGTGGCCACCCTGCCGTACCCCGGCATCGCCACCGACTACAAGCCCATGCTGGTGGCGATGCTGGCCACCGCCGACGGGGTGGGCATCGTGACCGAGAACCTGTTTGCCGGCCGGTTCCGCTACATCGACGAACTGGTGCGCATGGGTGCCGACATCCGCACCGAGGGTCATCACGCCGTGGTGCGGGGCCTGCCTCAGCTGTCGGGTGCACCGGTGAAGGCTCCCGACATCCGGGCCGGGGCGGCGCTGGCGGTGGCGGCGCTGGCCGCCGAAGGTGAGACCATCATCTCCGGGGCCGACCACATCGAGCGGGGCTACGAGCATTTCGTGGACAAGCTGTCGGGTATCGGCGTGGACATCGCCGTGGCGCAATGACGCCCGGCGGCGGCTCAGGCCCAGTTGCAGGCACCTGTGTGCCCTGTGTGCCGGTTGGGCCCTGTGTGCCCAGTGTGGTTGTGATCGCGCCGGCGGCGCGGCACGATGGTGGTCCCGGTCGTCGACGGTGAGTGGAGTGGCAATGCGTGCAGAGGTGGAGAAGGTCCTCGAGGCCATCCGGCCGGCCATCCAGGCCGACAAGGGTGACATCATCCTGCGCGACGTCGACGTGGACACCGGCCTGGTGTCAGTCGAGCTCACCGGTGCCTGTGTGTCGTGTCCTGCGTCCACACTGACGCTCAAGGCCGGCGTGGAGCGGATCCTCAAGGACCGTGTGCCCGGTGTGACCGAGGTGCGCAACGTGGGTGAGACGCTGGCCGAGGTCAGCGAGAGCCCCGTCAGTCTCTGAGTCACCGGTTACGCCGTAGTCTCGTCGTCGTGGCAGCGCGTACCCGCAATCCCGATGAGCTGGTGGATCTGGCCCGTGGTGGTGACCGGTCGGCGCTGGCCCGGTTGCTGTCATTGGTGGAACAAGGTGGCGACTCGGCCCGGGCCGTTGGGCGCCGCACCCACCAGCTTGGTGGCAGCGCCTACACCGTGGGCATCACCGGGGCTCCCGGGGCCGGCAAGTCCACCCTCACCAACGCCATGGTCTCGACCCTGCGTGCCGGTGGCGACCGGGTGGGGGTGCTGGCCATCGATCCGTCGTCCCCGTTCACCGGCGGTGCCATCCTGGGCGACCGGGTGCGCATGGGCGACCACGTGCTGGACGAAGGTGTGTTCATCCGGTCCATGGCCACCCGCGGTCATCTCGGCGGTCTGGCCCTGGCCGCCCCCGAGGCGGTGCGGGTGCTGGACGCCGCCGGCTACCCGTGGGTGATTCTTGAGACCGTCGGGGTGGGGCAGGTGGAAGTCGAGGTTGTGGGCACCGCCGACACCACCGTGGTGGTGGTCAACCCGGGATGGGGTGACAGCGTGCAGGCCAACAAGGCCGGTCTCATGGAGATCGCCGATGTGTTCGTCATCAACAAGGCCGACCGCCCCGGAGCCGACAGCACCCGCCGTGACCTCGAGCAGATGCTGGACCTGTCGGTGCACGACCACGATGACCTGGGTGGACACGACGTCGGCGGACACGACGTGAGCGGACATGACGTGAGCGCACCCGACGCCGGCAAGCAGGCGTCGTGGCGTCCGCCGGTGGTGTCCACCGTTGCCTCAACCGGTGCCGGTGTGGACGAACTCGTCGCCGCCATCGCCGCCCACCGCACCCACCTGGAGACTGGCGACGGACTCGAACGCAGACGACATCGTCGACTCGACGACGAATTGCACCGCATCATTGCCGAGCGGCTCCGTCAGCGTGCCCGCGCCCTCGGTCAGGGTGAAGCCTTTGACCGGGCCCGTGAACTCGTGGTGACCCGGAAACTTGACCCGTGGTCGGCCACCGACGCACTGCTGGGGGAAACCGCCGACTGACCTGACGTCCGGTTCGCAGCCACGTGTTGCCGGAAACCAGGTTCGCGGAAACCAGGTTGCCCGAAACCAGGTTGCCCGACATCAGATCGGTTGAAATCAGGCGTCTTTGCGCAGCTCGGCGAGGATGTCGCGCAGTACGTCGATTTCGGTTGCCTCGTCTTCTTCTTCGGCTTCTTCCTTGCGCCGCAGGTTTTGCATGGCGCTGAGTCCCTTGACGACGGCGAAGATCACGACAGCGACGATCAAAAACGAGATGATCGAGTCGATGAAGGCCCCGTAGCGGATGACGCCCTCGCCGATGGTGAAGGTGAGGTCGCCGAGTGACGGCTGGCCGCCGATGGCGCCGAGGAGCCCGCCGAAGATGTTCTCGGTGAAGCTGGTGATCACCGCACCGAACGCAGCACCGATGAGCACGGCCACGGCCAGATCAATGACGTTGCCGCGGTTGATGAAGTCCTTGAACTCGCTGAGCAGACCCTTCATGACCTATCCCGCCTTCCAAACTTTCCGCCGGTGTGATGACCCGAACCTTAGCGAACGGTAGGGTCTGCGGCCATGAGCGCATCTTGGTCTGACACCACCGAAATTCTTGTCCACCTTACCCGCACCGACGACGGGGTGGCGCTGGTGGAGATCAGCCACGGCAAGGCCAACACCCTGTCGACCGCAGTGTTGGCCCAGCTCGCCGACGTGGCCGCTGAGCTCACGGCCACGCCAGCTGGAGCGGTGCTGATTACCGGACGGGGGCGGATGTTTGCCGCCGGTGCCGAAATCAGTGAGTTCGGCGGGCCCAACGAGGCCGCCGTGATCGCCGAGGGGTTCCACCGTGCCCTTGATGCGGTGGCGGCCATCCCGTCGGTGGTGGTGGCTGCCGTCAACGGGTATGCCCTTGGCGGCGGGTGCGAGCTGGCGCTGGCCTGTGACCTGCGCGTGGCGGCCGACAACGCCAAATTGGGCCAGCCCGAGATCCTGCTGGGCATCATTCCCGGCGGTGGCGGGACCAGCGGCTGGCCCGGTTGGTCGGCCCGGCCCGAGCCAAGGACCTGATCCTCACCGGCCGGCAGGTGGCAGCCGACGAGGCGTTGGCCATGGGTCTGGTGGACCGGGTCGTGCCGGCCGAGTCGCTGCGCGACGAGGCCATGGCGCTGGTGGCACAGGCTGGCTGCCGGACCCCGGCGGGCTCACGCCCTGGCCAAGCACGCCATCGATGCCGGGCTCGACGGGTCCCTCGCCGACGGTCTGGTGCTCGAACGCCGGGTGTTCACCGAGGTGTTCGCCACCTCCGATGCCGCCATCGGGGTGGCCAGCTTCCTCGAACACGGCCCCGGCAAAGCGGAGTTCACCGGCAGCTGACTCGGGTTTGCCGTTGCGGTGACGCCCGGCCCGGCCTGCGCAGGTGCCGGGCACGGTGGCGTGACCGGTACGGTTCACGGCGTGGATGCATCGCCGGTGGTCACCTGTTACCGCCACGCCGACCGGCGTGCCGGTGTGGCCTGTCAACGTTGCGGCCGTCCGATCTGCCCGGAGTGCATGGTGCCAGCGTCGGTGGGGTTCCACTGCCCGGCGTGCACCGCCGGTGCCAGCAGCGCACAGGTGGCCCGTCCCCTGGCCCCAGCTGACCCCATCGCCACCAAGGTGCTCATGGGCGTGAACGTGGTCGCCTTCGTGCTCATGATCGCCGCCTCGGGCAACCCCCAGGCCGCCCTGCAAAGTGGGGTGGTTCGGTGGTGGCCGACTTCGGTCTCATCGGGTACCCCGCCTTTGCCCCCCCGGGTCTGCCGTTCGGCGTGGCCGGCGGCGAGTGGTGGCGACTGTTCACCGGCGGCTTCCTGCACGGGGGGTTGCTGCACCTCGGGTTCAACATGCTGGTGTTGTGGCTTTTGGGTTCGCAGCTGGAGCGGGCCATGGGATGGCCCCGGTTCGTCACGCTGTACATGGCGTCGCTGCTGGCGGGGTCGTTCGGGGTGATGCTGCTCGATCCCACCGCCATGACCGTGGGGGCGTCAGGGGCCATCTTCGGGCTCATGGGCGCGGCCGTGGCCCTGCAACGGGCCTCCGGAGTGAATTGGTGGAGTTCAGGCCTGGGAACCCTGCTGGTGGTGAACCTGCTGCTCACGTTCACGATGCCGGGCATCTCGGTGGGCGGTCACGTTGGCGGTCTGCTTGGAGGCTTGCTGACCGGTATGGCCATGGTGACCGTGGACCGCAAGATGCGATCGGCGTCAGCAGCGGTGGCTGTGGGGGTGGCCATGGCCGTTGTGTTCTTCGTCGGGTCGTTGTGGGCCGCCAGCCAGTGGCAGCAACCGGTGCTCAGCTTGTTCAACTGACAACGCTGATCGTCTGGCTGACGACGCCAACGGGTGTGGGTCAGGTGCCCTCGACGATGGCCTTCAGCCGCTTGAGGTTGCCTTTCCACAGCTGCTTGAGGATCACCCCACCGACCACACCGCCAACGGGTCCGCCCATCCACCACGGAAACACCAGCTTCTCGTCCCACGTGAAGGTGGTGCGCTGGTCGCCGTCGGCCAACAGCTCGAACCGGCCGGTGCCGGTCACCAACCCGGTGTGGCGCACCCCCATGATCGATCCGTCCACCCATTCGGTGATCTCCATCACGTCGGTGAGCCGCAACGGACCCACCTTGGTGTCGCACTCAAACACGCACCCCACGCCCGATGTCTGGTCGGTGGTGAATCGGATGGCCTCGGCATCGGCCATCCACTGCACGTGGGTGGCCACATCCTCGAGCGATGCCCACACCCTGTCGGGGGTGGCGTCGATGGTGGTCTGGACCTGGATGCGTCCCATGGCGCCGAGTGTACGACTGGGGTGGCGTGCCGGTTGCCCTTCGCCGTTGGGGCCCGGTGGCCGTAGCCTGTGGAGGTGACCATCGGTGTTCCACCTCCCGAGGCCTATCTGGACCACGCCGCGTCCACACCGGCGCGCCCCGAGGTGGTCGAGGCCATGCTGCCGTGGCTGGCCGAGCACTGGGGCAACCCCACCGGTGCCCACGCCCGCGGCCGCGCTGCGCGCCGGGCGGTGGACGAGGCCCGCGAGCCGGTGGCCGAACTGTTGGGGTGTTCGGGTGGGGAGATTGTGTTCACCTCTGGGGGCACCGAGGCCGACGATCTGGCCGTCAATGGCGTGCTCGACGCCGTGGGTGGCATGGCACTGTGCAGCGCCATCGAACACCACGCCGTGCTCGACCCGGTGGTGCACCGGGGTGGAGCGATCGTCCCGGTGGATCGACGCGGGGTGCTGGACTGCGCAGCATTGGCCGACATGCTCGATGCCGCAGGTGCTGCGGCGGCCACGGGAGACGGCCCCGATGTCACGGTGGTGTCGGTGATGGTGGCCAACAACGAGGTGGGCACCATCCAGCCTCTGACCCACATCGCCGAGGTTGTGGCCCGGCATGCGCCAGCAGCGGTGATGCACACCGATGCGGTGCAGGCCGCCGCCTGGTGCGACGTGGCGGCGTTGGCCGCCGGTGTGCCGCTGGTGTCGCTCAGTGGCCACAAGATCGGCGGCCCCAAGGGCATTGGGGCCCTGGCCATCCGTCCTGGCGTGGCGCTGGCGCCCCGCCTGCGCGGTGGCGGCCAGGAACGTGGCCGGCGTTCGGGCACCCACAACGTGGCCGGCATCGTGGGTCTGGGCGTGGCCGCCCAACTGGTGCTCGAGCACCGCACCCAGCTGGCCGCCACGGTGGGTGCGATGCGTGACCGCCTCGAAGCGGCGCTGGTGGCGATCGAGGGGGTGTCGGTGACCGTGGCCGCCGGCGGCAGCGCCCCACCCGAGCGTCTGCCCACCATCAGTCATCTGTGCGTGTCGGGAGTGGACAGCGAGGCACTGCTGTTCCTGCTCGACGACGCCGGGGTGGCCGCCTCGGCAGCGTCGTCGTGCGCCAGCGGAGCCACCGAGTCGTCGCACGTGCTGGCGGCCATGGGAGTGCCGGCTGCCGACGCCCGCGGGTCGTTGCGTCTGTCGCTGGGCTGGACCACCGACGACACCACCATCGATCGTGTCATCGAGGTGATGCCGGCTGCCGTTGCCCGGCTTCGCCTGTTCGACGTGTCCTCGTCGGAGCGGTCATGACCACGGCTCCCACAGGCTCGCCGCGTCGGGTGATGGTGGCCATGTCCGGCGGGGTGGACTCATCGGTGGCCGCGGCGTTGCTGGTGGCCGCTGGTCACGACGTGGTGGGGGTGACCCTGCGGCTGTGGGGTGGCGACAGCGACAGCGGCTGCTGCTCGGTGGCCGACGTTGACGACGCCCGGCGCGTCGCCCAGCAACTCGACATCGACCACCACGTGTTCAACATGTCTGATGAGTTCACCACCCACGTGGTCGGTCCGTACGTGGCCGACCACGCCGCCGGTCGCACCCCCAATCCGTGCATCGAGTGCAACCGTCACCTCAAGTTCGACCGGCTGTTGCACCGGGCCCGGGCCCTGGGGTTCGACTCGGTTGCCACTGGCCACCACGCCCGGGTGGTCACCGACGCCGACGGGGTGCGCCGCATTGCCCGGGGCGCCGACGCAGCCAAGGACCAGTCGTACGTGCTGTACATGCTCGACGCCGACGCCCTGGCCATGATCGAGTTGCCGGTGGGTGACATGACCAAGGATCGGGTGCGGGTCATGGCCACAGACCTCGGTCTGCGCACCGCCGACAAGCCCGACAGCCAGGACGTGTGCTTCATCACCTCGACCGAGGGTCGTCGGGGATTTTTGGAGACCCGTGTCGAGCTGCATCCCGGCCGCCTTGTGGACACCGATGGCAACGAGGTCGGCGAGGTGGATGCCGTGGAACTGGTGACGGTGGGTCAGCGCCGGGGCCTGGGAATGTCGGGCACCGGTGACCATCGCTTCGCTGTGGCCGTGGACATCACGACCCGCACGGTCACCGTGGGCAGCCGTGACCAGATGCTCACCGACACCACGGTGTGCCAGCGGGTGACGTGGTCGGGTGCAGCCGTGCACGGTGAGGTGCTGGCTCAGGCCAGCGCCCACGGTGATCCACTGGCGGCCACCGTGACGCCCGTGGCGCCCGTGGCGGCGTCAACCGACAGCCCTGACGACGGCGATGGCGATGTTGACAGCCATGACGATGGCGATGTTGACAGCCATGACGATGGCGATGGCGACAGCACGATCGAGGTGCGGTGGCACCAACCAGTTCGACGCATCGCCGCCGGTCAGAGCGTGGTGTTCTACCGCAACGACATGGTGCTCGGTGGAGGCGTGGTGGTCTGAGCGCTCCAGCCCACCCCGGCAGCGGGGTGGTGGGCGTTCAGCGCACCGGCAGTCCGCGTTCGGCCACGGTGCGCATCACGGCACCGGGCCGACTGGGGGTCACCAGCACGGCTTCAACGTCGGTTCCCGGTGCGGTAAACGACCCTCCGGCGGCACGACGGTCGGCGTTGGTGAGGATGGTGGAGGGTTCACCGAGTCTCACCTCGATGGCCAGCCCCAGAGCCCCCATGGTGAGGTCGGTGGCGGTGGTGTCGGCCAGTGCCGGACCGACCCCGGCCAGATTGCCTTTTTGCACCAGGAGTGAGTCGGTGAGCACCAGCGGGTCGTGCACCACCACCCCGGCGGGCACCAGCACCAGCCATCGCCGGGACAACAAATGGGTACGGCGCACGATCACCGGTGCCAGCGCCCAACCGGCGGCCAGCACCACAACCCCGGCGATCCATGATCGCGCTGCCAGCAGCAACGGCCCCGCCACCACACCGGCGGTCACCACCACCCACAGCACCGGCAACGGGCCCAGCACCACGGCGGTTGGCGGGCGCAGGGCAAAGCGTCGTTCAGCGCCATACGACGAGCCGTTGACACTGCGGTCGCCATAGGCGGCGGTCAGCACCAGGGCGCAGGCCGCTGCTGCACATGCCAGCCCCACTACCCCAGTTGCGCCCAGCGCCCGGTTGCCGTCGGGGTCGGTGTCAATCGCCGCCCACACGGTGGCCGCCAGACCGGCTGGAATCACGTAGCGGGCCAGCGTCAGGCTGCTGGTTCGGGCGATGGCGATGGTGCCAACCCCCACGCCCCAACCCAGCCACAGGCCCACTGCCAGCACCCACTGGACCGGAGTCGATCGTTGGGCAGCGGCGGTAGCCAGGAGGTCCCCGGCGGTGAACGGCAGCGCCAACCAGCACAGTCCCACCAGCACGGGAACGAGGCTGACAAGCGCGGGGGCGAGGGTTGTCACAGGTTTGCGGGGGCTTCGCACACGGCGAAGATTTGCGCGCGATCACCTGCGGTGGCTAATCCACCTGTGTGGACATGCACCAAAAGGCAGGGTTGTGACCCTGTCGACCGGGCCGGCGACGCAACGGGTGCGCCTGCCCATGGGCATGGCCACGTCCATTGGGAGCCTGCCGCACGTCGACCCCGGGGAGGCAGTCGACTTCGTGTTGACCCAGCAGTCGCGGCTTCCGGCGGCCCCGTCGCTGCCGGGTCGATCCCGACGTGAAGGCATGATCGCCCAGGCCGCCCACGGGGTGGCTGGCATCACGGTCACCGACGACGGCTCGTTGGTGATCGACGATGCTGCGCTCGACCCCGAGGCGCCCCTGTGGGACCCGGGTTTTTCCAGTGACGCCTTTGTCGGCCTGCGGGCGTTTGTCACCGCAGTGAGTGAGCGACGCGGTCCCATCAAGGTGTCGACCACCGGGCCGGTGACCCTGGGCGTGGCGCTGCACACCGCCGGGGTGGAGGCCGCTGTGGCGTTCGAGGTGGCCGGGTCGGCGGTGCGGCAGCGGGCCGAGGCAATGGTGGACTACGTGCAGGCCCGGGTCCCCCAGGCCCAGCTGGTGGTCTTCATCGACGAGCCGGTGCTGGGTTCGGCCATGGTGCCGGGCTTCCCGCTTGCGCCACTGGCAGCCATCGACCTGGCCTCCAGCGCGTTGGCGGCAGTGGAACCGGCTGCGGTGTCGGGCCTGCATTGCTGTGCCACCGACGCCGACTGGCGACTCATCATGCAGGCGGGTCCCCAGATCTTGTCGCTGCCCACCGATGGTGGCATCGAGCGGGCGGCGGCGGCCCTGTCGTCGTTTTTGGAAGCCGGGGGCTGGGTGGCATGGGGGGCGGTGCCCACCGACCGTCCCATCGGCACCACCGTGGAACGCATGTGGCGGCAGCTGAACATGTTGTGGGCCGACCTTGTCAGCGACGGCGGGTGTGACCCGGTGCAGCTGCGCACCCAGGCCATGATCACCCCGGCGTGCGGGTTGGCCCGCCATGGCGTCACCCAGGCCGAACAGGTGCTGTGGTTCACCAACCGTCTGGCCGAACGCCTGCACGACCAGGCCATCACCGCCCGATTCACCGGCGGAGCCTGACAGCGCTTCCTTCATTGGCGTGGTCGCCCCTGTCTGTGGTGGGCGCCGTGTCGGGCGTGGGTGTATCGGTAGGCTGCGGCCGATGGCTTCTGCACGCGAGTCCACCGGTGCCACCGACGGTGTGCGCAGCGGCAACGTCGACGACGACGGTGGGCGACGTGCCGACGTGGACCCCGTGGCCAGGGTCGAGGAACTGCGCGAACTGATCGCCACCCACGACCGGGCGTACTACGAGCTCGACCAGCCCGCCATCCCCGACGCCGACTACGACTCGCTGGTGCGCGAACTGTTGGCCATTGAGGAGCAGCACCCCGACCTGATCACCCCCGATTCGCCCACCCGACGCGTCGCCGGGGCCCCCAGCACCACCTTCGACGAAGTCGTGCACGCCGTACCCATGATGTCGCTGGACAACGCCATGGACAACGGTGAGCTCACCGCATGGATGGACCGCACCCGTCGACGACTCACCGAACTGGGCGTTGCCGAGGGCGAGGTGGGGTACGTGTGCGAGCTCAAGATCGACGGCCTGGCGGTGTCGTTGCGTTTCGAGCGGGGACGCTTCGTGCAGGGCGCCACCCGGGGCAACGGCCGGGTCGGTGAGGACGTGACGGCCAATCTGCGCACCATCGACGACATCCCCGACGTGCTTGCTCCCCCCGGCAGTGGTGACGCGGCATCCTCCGACGTGCCCGACATCCCCGACGTGCCCGACATTCCCGAGGTACTCGAGGTGCGTGGCGAGGTGTACATGCCCATCGCAGTGTTTGAACAGATCAACGCCGACGCCACCGCCGCCGGGGAGCGCACCTACGTGAACCCCCGCAACACCGCCGCCGGGTCACTGCGCCAAAAGACGCCGCCGTCACCGCCACCAGGCACCTGGCCATGTGGTCGTACCAGTTGGGCGAAGTCGTGGGGGGGCCGCAGTTCACCACGCACCACGAGACGCTGGACTGGCTCGGCGAGCTGGGCTTCCCGGTCAACCCCGAGCGTCGGGTGGTGGCCACCCTCGACGAGGTCTACGCCTACTGCACCGACTGGCAAGCCCGTCGGCACAGTCTCGGCTACGAGATCGACGGGGTGGTGGTGAAACTCGACGACCTGGCCCGGCGCGACGAGTTGGGGTCCACCGCCCGGGCGCCGCGGTGGGCGGTGGCCTACAAGTTCCCTCCCGAGGAGCGCACCACCACCCTGCTCGACATCGGGGTGTCCATCGGGCGCACCGGCCGGGCCACGCCGTTTGCCGTGCTGGCCCCGGTGTTCGTGGGGGGCTCGACGGTGGCCATGGCCACGCTGCACAACGCCGATCAGGTGGCGGCCAAGGACGTGCGTGTGGGCGACACCGTGATCGTGCGCAAGGCAGGTGACGTGATCCCCGAGGTGGTGGGTCCCGTGCTGGCTGATCGGGACCCCAACTCGACGGCCTGGGTGTTTCCCGCCGACTGTCCGACGTGCGGACGTCCGCTGGTGCAACCCGCCGGCGAGGTCGAGCACCGCTGTGCCAACGAGCGTTGCCCGGCCAGGGTGGCCGGTGCCATCGAGCACTTCGCGTCACGGTCGGCCATGGACATCGAAGGTCTCGGCGAGCAGCGGGTGCAGCTGTTCAGCCAGCTGGGAATGGTGTCTGACGTGGCCGACATCTACCGCCTGGACTACGACCGGCTGCGACAAATGGAGGGGTTCGGGGAGTTGTCGGTGGCCAACCTGGCAACAGCGATCGAGCAGTCCAAACAACGCCGGTTGGCCAACGTGCTGGTGGGGCTCAACATTCGCCATGTGGGCGGCACGGTGGCCGAGGTGCTGGCTGACCATTTCGGCACCCTCGACGCCCTGGCGGCGGCCACCCTCGACGACCTGGCCGCCGTCGAGGGGATCGGCCCGGTCATCGCCACCAGCGTGGCCGAGTTTCTGGCCGCCCCGGTGAACGTGGCCGTCATCGACAAGCTCCGGGCGGCCGGGGTGAACCTCACCCAGCCGGCGGTGGGGGCAGGCGCCGGTGCGGGCGGGGAGGGGTCGGTGGTGCAACCCGGTGCCCTCGACGGACTCAGCGTGGTGGTGACCGGCACCCTCACCAGTTTTGGCCGCACCGAGGCCACCGCCGCCATCAAGGCTGCCGGTGGTGCGTCGCCGGGGTCGGTGTCGGCAAAGACGTCGGCGGTGGTGGCTGGTGACTCACCCGGGGCGTCCAAGATCGCAAAGGCCGACAAGCTCGGGGTTCCCGTCATCGACGAGGAGGCGTTCGTGCGCCTGCTGTCGGGCACCCCATTGCAACAGATTCTGGAGGATCGATGATCAACGACGCAGTGCACACCCCAGACCACCAACAGCGCGAGGTGCAGGCGGTGGTGTTCGACTTCGGTGGGGTCTACACGGCGTCGCCGTTCAGCGCCGCCGCTGAGGTGGGCGAGGCCGCCGGCCTGGACCCATCAGTGGCCATCACGTTGTTGTTCGGCCCCTACGACCACGACACCGACCACCCCTGGCATCGGGCCGAGCGTGGTCAGCTGGACCTGCCGGCTTGCCGCGACGAGATCATGGAATTGTCGGTGGCCCAGACCGGGATAGCCCTCGACATGTGGGAAGTGTTCGGCGTACTCGGCAAGCGCATGACCGGGGTGCGTCAGCAGGTGGTGGACCACACGCTTCGCATCCGTCAGTCGGGTCTGCGCACCGGCCTGCTCACCAACAACGTGCTTGAGGCCCGGGAGTTCTGGCGCCCCATGATCCCGCTCGACGAGATGTTCGACGATGTGGTCGATTCATGTGAGGTTGGGTTGCGCAAGCCCGACGCACGGGTCTTCGAACTGTCCATGCAGCGTTTGGGGGTCACCGACCCCAGTGCCGTGGTGTTCCTCGATGACTGGCCCGGCAATGTCACCGCCGCCCGCAACATCGGAATGACAGGCATCGTGGTGGACGACGATCCCGCCGATGCCCTGGCCGCCCTGGACGCTGCACTGGGTTGGTGACCAGCCACGCCGCGCTGCTGACTTCAGGCGCTGCTGATTTCAGGCGCTGCCTACTTCCGGAGCTGCTCGCTTACGGCGGCGTCACGACGCCCGAAAACACCAGGTGCGGGACGTGGCGCCCTGGGGGCCGTCGGACTGCCGCCACACCTCGACGGTCGCACAGTTCTCGTCGGGCAGCAGTTGTTCGACCACCTTGCCGGGGCTCGGCTGGTAGAGCACCTCACCGGGGTTCAGGGGCTCGTCGATCTGGCTCGGCGGGATGGCGGTGCCGTTGATCACCACAGAGGCGTCCCAGCCCGGATCAACAACCACACCCACCTTGTTCTGCAACAGCACCTTGTCTCCGGGGCCGGGAACCAGCTGGGCGATGCCCGGGGTCTCAGGCACCTGACGGCCATCGGTGACCTGGGTGGAGAAGTACATCGCCCCCAGCATGGCCACCACCAACAGGGGCAGGATCAGACGCTTGACGTACCACGGCATGCGCTCAGTCTGCCCTGCCGCAGTGCGCCTCACGGCACCGGGCCGGTGTGACGTCGGCGGGGAGGCCCTCCGCCCGCTGTGCCCCAGTGACCGCTACCCTTCCCGACGTGGTCGTTCCGCACGTCGCTGACCGGGTTGGTCAGGTGCTGGGCGGGCGGTACCGGCTGGTGGCACCCCTTGGTTCGGGGGCATCAGCGACGGTGTACCTGGGTGACGATGTGACACTGCGTCGCCGGGTGGCTGTGAAGGTGCTGCACCCGGCCCTCGCCGACGACGAGGCTTTCCTCCGTCGTTTTCGCGCCGAGGCGCAGGTTGCCGCCGCGCTCAACCACCCCAACGTGCTGGCCGTGCATGACTGGGGTCAGGACGGCTCCACGCCCTACCTCGTCAGTGAGTTCCTGGCCGGCGGCAGTCTCCGCTCGATGCTCGACGGAGCTGGCCCGCTGACTGCGTCGCAGGTGCTGGTGGTGGGGTTGGAGGCATCGCGGGGGCTGGCCTACGCCCATCGGCGCGGCCTGGTTCACCGGGACATCAAGCCGGCCAACCTGCTGTTCGACGACGAAGCCCGGTTGCGCATCGCCGACTTCGGCCTGGCTCGGGCATTGGCCGAGGCGGCGTGGACCGAACCCATGGGGGCGGTGCTGGGTACGGCCCGGTATGCCTCCCCCGAGCAGGCCCGCGGCCAATCCCTCGACGGGCGAAGCGACGTGTATTCCCTGGCATTGGTGCTGGTCGAGGCGGCCACCGGCACGGTTCCGTTCAGCACCGACACCACCATCGGCACCCTCATGGCCCGGGTCGACGCTCCGCTTCCGATTCCCGACGGCCTCGGGCTGCTCGGTGAGGTGTTGGCCGCTGCCGGATCGCCTGAGCCCAGCGACCGCCCCGACGCCGATGCATTGTCGGCGGCGCTGTTTGACGTGGCCCGCCAGATGGATCGGCCAGGGCCGTTGCCGCTTGCTGGTTCGCCGGTGACCGTGGCCGACCACGACACCGATGTCGGGGCCACCGCAGCCCCCGTTGGTTCCGGTGACGGCGACGTCACCGTGATCGCTGATACCGGTGTGGCCGCCGAGACACCGGCGAGCGCATCAACCGCAAATGGTCTGGTCGAGGATGTGGCCGGTGGCGCAGTTGAGGGCGCAGTTGGTGGCGCAGCTGTGGGTGCTGTCGGTGGCGCAGCTGTGGGCGCAGTCGAGGGTGCAGAGGGTGTGGGCGCAGTCGAGGGTGTCGGCCCCGATGAAACTGCGCAGGGCGCCGTCGCAGCGCAGGGCACCGTGGAAGGCCAGGGTGCCGTGGAAGCGCAGGGCGCTGCCGCAGCCCCCGCTCTGGCAACACCGGAGCGAAGCCGCCGGCGGCGTTGGCCGTGGCTGGTGGCGTTGCTGGCGGTTGCCGCCATCGCTGGCGGATCACTGTTTTGGTGGACGTCGGTTCGGGTGGTGTCGTCGGAGGTGCCGGTGCTCGTTGGGGTGGCCGTCACCGCCGCCGAGCAGGCCGCCCGTGACGGGGGCTGGGAGCTGAGCCGGTCCGAAGCCTTTGACCCTGTGCTGGCCGCCGGTTTGGTGGTGTCGCAATCGCCTGAGGCCGGGGTGTCATTGGCCCAGGGAGAGGTGCTCACCGTGGTGGTGTCGGCCGGACCAGCTCCGGTTCCCGTGCCCGATGGTCTGGTTGGTGTTCCGCTGGCCGATGCCGAGCAGACGCTCGTTGGGGTTGGTCTGGCTCTGGGGTCGGTGACCGAGGCATTTGATGAGGTTGTCCCTGCGGGTGTGGTGCTGGCGGCATCGACTGAGCCCGGCGTGGAGTTGCCGTTTGGTGAAGTGGTGGATCTGGTGGTGTCAGCCGGACCCGAGCCGCGCACGGTGCCCGACAACCTGGTGGGGCGAGCCCTCGACGAGGTGCGCAATCTGCTCGAGGCGCTGGGACTCCCCGTCAGTGTTGGCGGTGAGTCCTACAGCGACAGCGTCCCGGCCGGTGGGGTCATCGAGGCGGCGCCGTCGCCGGGCCAGACCGTTGACCGCGGCACTCCGGTGCTCGTCGAGGTGTCACTGGGACCCCCGGAGGTGGCGGTCCCCGATGTGATCGGGCTTCCTGTGGTTGAGGCTGCCCGCCGGCTCGAGGCCGCAGGGCTGGTGGTCACGGCCACCACCGGGTCGCCAACCCAACCGGTGACCAGCTCCGACCCGGCTCGGGGCACCACGGTGCGTCTGGGATCCAACATCACCATCTCCACCAGATAGCCGATCCACGGCCGGACCCGACCCGACCCGACCCGGATTACAGCCATCAGGCCCGCCCATTTGGCGGCGGTGGGGGAGGGTGCCGGTAGCCTGCGGAAATGGGTTTGGGACCGGGCGATGGCGTACAGGGTGATCCGCCCGCCCTCGATGACTCCCTGACAACCTCGGGCCTGTCGCACTGGCGCCACCGGGTGCTCGATCGCTGGTCGGACTCCCCGCGCTATCGCTGGATGGTGCTCACCGTGGCGCTGGTGGGCCTGTTCTCGGTGGGCTTTTCCATCACGGTGCTGGCGGTATCGGTCCCCACCATCGCTGCGGACCTGGGCGCTCCCCGGTCGCTCATCACCTGGGTGATCACCGGGCCGCTGCTGGCCTATGCGGTGTTCGGGACCATCGGCAGGGAAGCTGGCCGACATCCTGGGTGCCCGACGGGTGTACCTGTGGTCGTTGGGGGCAGTGGGGGTATTTGCGGCGCTGTCGGCCGTTGCCTGGAGCGGGGGCAGTCTGGTGGGGTTCCGGACTGCCGGTGCCGCCGTCGGTGCGGCCGTGGGACCAGCTTCGTTGGCCATGATCAACCGTCTGTTCCCGCCCTACGAACGGGCCCGGGCTCTGGGCTTTTGGTCGATGGTGGCCGCCGGTGGCCCGGTGATCGGTGTGATCGTGGGCGGCCCAGTGGTGGAAGCCTTCTCCTGGCGGTGGATCTTTGTGGCCCAGGTGCCGCTCACCGCTGCCGCCTTGTTGGTGGGTTGTCTGGTGCTGCCCGAGGTGGCCCGACGGCGCAATGTCTCATTCGACATCCCGGGATCGGTGTTGCTGGCGGCATCGGTGTCGTCGCTGCTGGTGGGGCTCAACCGGGGACCGGAACTCGGCTGGTCAGCCCCTTTGGTGGTGGGGTGTCTGGCTGCGGTGCCAGTTCTGGTGGTGGCGTTCGTGGCCGTCGAGCGACGACGGGCCGACCCGTTGCTGCCATTGCGCTACATCCGCCGTCGCAACTTCAGCTTTCCGGTGGTGAACCAGTTCTTTCTCAACTTCGCCTACATGGGCGGGTTCATCATCACGCCCCTGCTGTTGCAGGACGTGCTCGGCTACGGCGAGACCCGTACCGGGTTGATCTCCATTGCCCGGCCGTTGGCGTTCACCCTGGCAGGTCCGCTGGCCGGCATTTTGGCCGTGCGCACGGGCGAGCGGTTCAACGCCACGGTGGGCAGTGTGGCCATCTTTGTGTCCATGGTGGGTCTGGCCGCCGTCACCGGTACCACCGCCGATGTGTTCATCGTGGTGGTCCTTGCGGCCTCGGGCATCGGCATGGGCATGGCGGCCCCGGCCATGACGGCGGCGCTGGCCAACTCGGTGGACGAACAGGACCTGGGTGTGGCCAGCGCCTTTCAGCAGATGTGCAGCCATGTGGGCACCGTGGTCGGCACCCAGCTGATGCTGACCGTGCAGCTGGCCCTTGCCCCGGTGGTGTTGGGCGCCGTCGCCACCGACGACGACATCGGGCAGTTGGCATCGTCGTATCACTGGGCGTATCTGGTGGGAGCAGCCGCAGCGGCGTTCGGCATCGTGGCGGCGCTGTTCGTACGCCGCTCGCACCGACCCTCTGATGGCCTGACCTCACATCGCCACGCATCAGACGACCCCAGGTCAACTCCCGCAGAGCCGTCGTTGGTGACCGCCGGTGTTGGCGGTGCGAAACCAACCGCCCTCGCAGCCGCCAGCGGGCCTGCCACCGCCACCGTGCGCAATGCCGCCACCGCCGCCACCGGACCCAACGTCACCGATGCCACCGTCGGGCCCGGGCGGGTGCCAGCGGGCTCGGTCTCCACGGGGCGTTCGGCGGCCTCGAGTGCGTCAGCGGCGCTGACCGCCGCCCGTCGGATTCCGGCCCCAGACCCCGAAACCCCGGCACCGACGACTGACGATCCGTCCCCCGACGCCAACTGACCTGACGCCGGCGTCGGCCGGTTGGCAGTTCCGCTTTCTGCCGCGCTCTCTGCCTCGGATAGCGGCGCCCATTTGTGGCGCCAGTCTCTTCCTCGGGTTCCTGATCGGTGGTCGCCCGGACGCGACTGCGGGGCGGCCCAAGGACCGCCCCGCACTCGATGTTCATCACTCGATGTTCATCACTCGATGTTCACGACTTGCTGTTCAGGACTCGCCGTCCCGGACTCGCTGTTCAGGCAGTGATGTCCTTGATCTTGCCGGCCAGCTCGATGGCGGCGGGATCGGGTGAGGCGCCCTGCATGGCCATCAGCTTGGTGATGTCGCCTTCCACCTTGATCTTGCCGCTCATGAACGCCTGCATCCCGGCCTGCGGGTTCTGCTCCACGAAGATGGCGCGAGCGGTCTCGTAATCCACGGTGACGGTGAGGTCGGGGCTCTCAAGATGACCCTTGTCCATCTTCATCTCGCCGTCAGACGTGTCCATGTGGCCGTTGAAGGCCCCGTCGACAAAGTCGTCGTGCTCGGGGGTCTCGACGATGATGAGGTTCATCTTCACCGTGTGGGGAACAGCGGCGGAGGCGTCGCTGCCTTCGCGCAGGACGCGGGCTGCATCGATCCAGCCATCGGTGAGAAATACGTATGTGTCAGCCATGTGGCACTCCTTGTCGTGTTCGGTGTCGTGTTCTGTGTCGTGTTCGGTGTCGTCTTCGGTGTGGTGTTCGGTGTCGATAGTGCTGGCCGGGTGACGGACACCGGAGGCGCAGATCGATGCGTCACGCCAGGCCGTAGCGGCGGGCTGACACTATCCCATCGCCGGTGACTCGTCCGGCTCACACGGTCGGTGGGTATCGCTGGTGGGAGGGGACCCCACCGCCGCCTAGCATGACCGCCCATGGCCCAGCGCATTACCCGAGACGACGTGGCCCACGTGGCCCGACTGGCCCGTCTGTCACCCACCGACGACGAGATCGAGGTCTTCACTGGGCAATTGGCGGCGATTCTCGACCACGCCGCCGATGTGGAGTCGCTCGATGTGGGCGACATCGAGCCCATGATCCATCCCTACCCGCTGCGCAACGTGTTGCGGGCCGACGTGCCTGGCCCCACCGTGGATCGTGACGAGGTGACTGGCCCAGGCGCCGGCGGTCGAGGACGGTCAATTCCGGGTGCCGGCCATCCTGGCTGACGAGCCATGAGCGCCCCGAACACCTCTGGTGGATCGTGGGTGGGCCGAACTGCGACCGATGTCGCAGCGGCAGTGCGTTCAGGCGCGGTGAGCGCCCGGCAGGTCACCGACGAACATCTGGCCGCCATCGAGGCTGGAGACGGCGACATCCACGCCTTCAACCTGGTCACCGCCGACGCCGCCCGGGCCGCTGCCGACGCCGTGGACCGTCAGGTGGCCGATGGCACCGACCCCGGGCCACTGGCCGGCGTGCCCGTGGCCCTCAAGGACAACCTGTGCACCCGTGGCGTGCCCACCACGTGCTCATCGCGCATGCTCGAAGGGTGGGAGCCGCCCTACGACGCCACCGTGGTGCACCTGCTGGCGCGTGCCGGGGCGGTGGCACTGGGAAAGACCAACCTCGACGAGTTCGCCATGGGGTCGTCCACCGAGAACTCCGCCTTTGGCCCCACCCGCAATCCCCGTGACCTGTCGCGGGTGCCCGGTGGGTCCAGCGGTGGCAGCGCAGCGGCCGTGGCCGCCGACTTCGCCCCGGTGGCGTTGGGGTCTGACACCGGTGGCTCCATCCGCCAGCCCGCCGCCCTGTGCGGCGTGGTGGGGCTCAAGCCCACCTACGGCCTGGTGTCGCGTTATGGCCTGGTGGCGTTTGCATCGTCACTGGACCAGATCGGGCCCATGACGCGCACCGTGGCCGACACCGCCGTGGTGCTCGACGTGATCGCCGGTCACGACCCGGCCGACTCAACGTCGATTCCCGAAAAGCTGCCGTCGTATGCCGCCGCCGTGGGCAACGGCGTGGCCGGACTGCGGGTGGGGCTGGTGACCGAACTCAACGCCGACGGCATCGCCGACGACGTTGCCGCCCGGGTGCGCGCTGCGGCCGAGGCGCTGGCTGCTGCCGGTGCCGAGGTGGTCGAGGTGTCGGTGCCGGCGGTGACCTACGGCCTGTCGGCGTACTACCTCATCGCCCCGGCTGAGGCGTCGAGCAACCTGGCCCGCTACGACGGGGTGCGCTTCGGGTTGCGGGTGGATGCACCCACCACCGCCGAGATGATGACCGCAACCCGCACTGCCGGGTTCGGCCCCGAGGTCAAGCGCCGCATCATGCTGGGCACCTACGCCCTGTCGGCGGGCTACTACGACGCCTACTACGGCAAGGCCCAGCGGGTCCGCACCCTCATCGCCCGTGACTTTGCCGCCGCCTACGAGTCGGTGGACGTGCTGTTGTCGCCCACCTCACCCACCACGGCGTTCGCCTTCGGGGCCAAGGCCGACCCGCTGGCCATGTACCTCAACGACGTGTGCACCATCCCGTCCAACCTGGCCGGCCATCCCGCCATCTCGGTGCCGTTTGGCACCGGTGACGACGGCCTGCCCGTCGGGGTGCAGCTGATGGCCCCGGCCATGGGCGAGCCCGTGCTGCTGGCCACCGCCGCCGTACTTGAGCACGCCGCACCCATTGTGAACACCGACCCGACGCTCGCGGGAGGGCAGTGACCATGGCTGACGACGTCACCACCGGCGCACCCACCGTCATCTCACCCACCACCGGCACCGAGTGGGAGGTGGTGGTCGGCCTTGAGGTTCACGCCGAGTTGGCCACGGCCACCAAGATGTTCTCGTCGGCGCCCAACGTGTTCGGCGGCGAACCCAACCGCAACATCGACCCCGTCAGCCTGGGCCTGCCCGGCACCCTGCCGGTGCTCAACGCCCAGGCCGTGGAGCTGGCCGTCCGGGTGGGAGTGGCACTGGGTTGCGACGTGCGGCCGTGCGTGTTCGCCCGCAAGAACTACTTCTACCCCGACATGCCCAAGGATTTTCAGATCTCCCAGTTCGACCTCCCGCTCAACGTGGACGGCGAACTGGAACTGCCGTCGGGCCAGATCGCCGGCATCGAGCGCGCCCACCTGGAAGAAGACACCGGCAAGAACATGCACATGGGCGGCGACGGTCGCATCCACGGTGCCGACTACTCGCTGGTGGACTACAACCGCGCTGGCGTGCCGTTGCTTGAGATCGTTGGCCGGCCCGACCTTCGCGGTGGTGAGCAGGCCCGTCAGTACGTGGCCGAACTGCGCGGCGTGCTGGTGGCGGTGGGGGCGTCGGACGGCAAGATGGAAGAAGGGTCGCTGCGCGTCGACGCCAACGTGTCGGTGCGTCCGGTGGGCGACACCGAACTGGGCACGCGCTGCGAGGTCAAAAACGTGAACTCGTTGCGGTCACTGGGCCGGGCCATCGACTACGAAGCCCGTCGCCAGGTGGACCTGCTCGAATCCGGCGAGCGCATCCACCAGGAAACCCGCCACTGGGACGACACCAACGGCCGCACCCGCGCCGGCCGGTCCAAGGAACAGGCTGAGGACTACCGCTACTTCCCCGAGCCCGACCTGGTGCCGCTGGTGCCCGACCCGGCCTGGGTCGAGTCGGTGCGCGCCGCACTCCCGCCGCTGCCGGCGGCCCGTCGTCGGGCGCTGGCTGACGCTGCCGGGGTGGAACCCGGTGCGGTGGCGTTGCACGTTGAGCGAGACCTCGACGGTCTGGCTCTGGCTGCCATCGCCGCTGGCGCCGACCCCGTCCGGGTGCTCAACCATGTGGAGCACAACCTGGCCGTTGATGGCGCCGAGCGTCTTGATGCCGGTGCGCTGGCCGACCTGGTGGCCATGGAGACAAGCGGCGAGCTCACGTCCACCCAGGCCAAGCAGGTGCTGGCCGACATGGTGGCCACCGGCAACGCACCGGCAGCCATAGCTGCCGAACGGGGCTTTGAGGCCCTCGACACCGGTGCGCTGGACGCCGCCGTCGACGCCGTGATCGCCGAATTCCCCGACGACTGGGCTGCGCTGTGCGCCGCCGACGACCCCAAGAAGAAAAAGAAGCTCACCGGGTTTTTCACCGGCAAGATCATGGCCGCCACCGGCGGCAACGCCGACGGTCGGGCGGTGGGCGAGGCGCTGGCCCGCCGCGCCGACAGCTGAGGGCCTGGTTGTACCTGTCCGGGGGTTGAGGTGACATATCCCCCACTGGGGTGGGGGTGTCTTGCACCCGGCCCTACCAGTGGCGCAACACCGCAGAGCGGTACGACCTTAAGGCGTTGATGCCCAAGGACCGTCGTCGCCCACAAGAACCCAACGAGACTCCGACCCATGTCATTGAGGACCTGCTAACCCTCGCGGTGGTCGAGCCCACGATCCGATGCCGCCATCAGCGCGTTCACGACCGGGCTCGCCACTGAGACCGTCATCGAGACTTCACCGTTCGGGTTCTGCCACTGGGCCGGCGCGCCCGGCGACCTGGTCGCCTTGGACAGCTTTTACATCGGGAACTTCAAAGGAGTCCGCAAGGTCTACCAACTGAACGCGATCGATGTCGCCACCCGCTGGGCTGTCATGGCGATCGTGCTCGGTCCGGTCACCGCCGAAACCGACCACTGGTCAACCAGGACACACTCGACCATCCGGCGGCAACCGGGACTGCCGCGCCATGCCGGGAGTGTCCTCGCACACCATGCCGTTCGCAAGCACGCGAGTGTCACGGAGCCGTCATTCAGGGGCAGTTCGGCCTCAGACGGACTCGACCACTGAGGCGTAGCGCTGCTGGGCGGCCTGCGCCGACGTGCCCAGCAGGCTGCCGATCTTCTGCCACGAGGCCCCGCTGCCCGCGCCGCGATGACCGCGTCGATGACCTGGCGCTCGCTACGAGCGCGGTCGAGGGCCGCTCGTTCGAGCATGTACTCCTCGACCGGGCGCTCGTCGCCGTCGGCGGGTTCGTAGTTCTCGAACCGCTCGGCGAGTTCGTCGGCGTGGTCGAGGATCTCTTGGATCGATCGGGGCATCGGGATCACCTCAGGAACTTCTCGCGTGCGGGCATGGCATGGACGATGAACTCGACCCCGTCACCGACCGCTACTCCGACTTCGAGCATCCGGCCGCTGTCATCGGCGCCGACCAGCATGGTGAGTCCGTCGAGGTCGAAGACTCGGATCGGGTGGCGGTAGGCATGGAGCATGTTGGTGTCGGGGATCCCGTGCTTTCGAGCGCTCACCAGAACCACCGGATCCACCCCGTCAAGTTACCTTGACGACGTGACATTGTCACCACGATGACAGCCCGGCCGCCGAGTTGCGGTCGCGAACGGCACGGATCCGGCAGCGAGGATCGGGAGGTCGTTGATTCAGGGTCCACCATCGTGTTGGTGGTGGGGGTCAGCGTTTGGTGCGGGAGCTCGAGCGAGGTCTGACCCAACTCAACCGGCTGACGCCGAATGGCTGTCTTCAAATCGATCCATAGGCCCGGTCTCAAGCTCTCGCACTGACACCCACCGGTCGGACGGGGTGACCGTCTGCAACCTGCCAAGCGCTGCCACAATCGGTGACATCGGCCTGTTGTTGCCTTAGGGTTGGGTCCACCAGGGATCGGATCCTCGGCCGGTCCCACAATGTGGAGGACACGCCATGACCAGATCCCGTACCACCCTGTTGGCCATGCTGGCCGTGGCCGCCCTGACAGCCGCAGCCTGTGGAGGTGGAGACTCCGAATCCTCCACTGCCGACTCCCCGGCCTCCACCGCTGGCGGCTCATCAGGCATGGAGACTCCCGACATCGAGGTCGGGGGCGGTTTCGACGGCAGCGTTGAGGACTGCATCCAGTTGGCGTCGGCAGTGACCGCCGTGGTGGCCCTGCCCATGATGGGCATGCTGGGCGAGGACGCCATCACCGACGCCGAAGACGCACTGTCGGGCATCGACGCCCGCATCCCGGCAGAGCTCGAAGACGAGTTCCGCCTTCTGGAGTCCGCCTACGCCGACTACTCCGCCGCCCTTGATGGCGCCTCAATCGCTGACATTGCCAACGACCCGACGGTGGGCGAGAAGTTCGAACAGGCCGCAGCGGCATTCGACAACCCCGAGGTTGAGGCGGCGCTGGACACCATCGGTACCTTCCTCGAAGACAACTGCTCGGAGCTCGGAATCACCGACATCGCCCCGTGACGGTTCGCCCCGTGACGTTTCACCCCGTGGCGGGTCACGCCGCCACGGTTCGCCCCGTCACGGGAGCACTGCGCCGTATCCTGCCGGTATGACCGACGCTGGCGGCAACGACTTCACTCTGGGCTACCTCGACCCGGCCAGATGGGCCGACACCATCGAGGTGGACCGGTTGGTGTTCGCCGAAACGCCGTCGCCGGCGGTGGCTGCCGCCGAACAGTCGGTGCTCGCCCGCCGATCGGGTGCTGACGATCACCGATGGCGATGCAGCCACCGGGCAGGTGGTCGCTACTGCCGGGTCGTACCGGTTCGACCTCACGCTGCCTGGCGGCACGACGTTGCCGGTGGCCGGGGTGACCAACGTGGGCGTGTTGCCCACCCATCGTCGCCGGGGGTTATTTCGCCGGCTCATGGTCCGCCAGCACGACGACATCGCCGCCGAAGGGTTGGCTGTGGCCGTTTTGAATGCTTCCGACGCCCGCATCTACGGCCGCTTCGGGTACGGCATGGCGTCTCGCTACGCCGTGGTGCGCATCGACACCCACCGCAGCGGTTTCGCCACCGCACCACCCACACGGAACCTGCGGTTGATGCGCAGCGCCCATGCCGGTGACGTGTTGCCGGCGTTGTATGACGCTGCGGCCGCCACCCGGCCCGGCACCCTGTCGCGCAGCGCGACGTGGTGGGCGATGATGCTGGGCGATACCGAGATGTGGAAGGGCGGTGGACACCACGAGGTGGTGGTGGCCGAGCCCCAAGGCGACGATCCCGGGGGCTACGCCGTGTACCGGGTGGCTCCCGACGGTGAAGGTGTCACGGTCACGGTGCGCGAGGTGGTGGCTGCCACCGCTGGCACCCATGCTGCGTTGTGGCGGTACCTGCTCGACGTGGACCTCGCCCTGGGCGTCCACGCCGAGGTGCCCGTCGACGACGCCGTGTTGTGGTGGCTCGACGATCCACGGGCGCTGATCACCCAGCAGGTGCGAGACTTTTTGTTCGTTCGCATCCTCGACACCCCAGCGGCCCTGTCGGCCCGTCGGTACCGGGTACCCGTCGAGGTGGTGCTCGAGGTGACCGACCACTTCCGGCCCGACAGTGGTGCTGCCGGGCGCTTCATGCTGCGAGGCGACGCCAACGGCGCCGCATGCACCCCCACAGCCGACGATCCCGACATCACCCTTGGCGTGGACGCGCTCGGTTCGCTGCTGCTGGGCGGAGTGGACGCCCATGTGCTGGCCGCCACCGGCCGGATCACCGCCCACCGCAGCGGAGCGGTGGACGCGGTGGCCACGGCTTTTGGGTGGTCGTCGGCACCTTTTTGTGCCACCCGGTTTTGACCCTCACCGGGTGCGCCCGTTCGCCCGGTGCACAGCGTTGGATCTACGCTGACACCCATGCACGACCCTATGAAGCCCCGCTCCCACGAGGTCACCGACGGCCCGAACCGGGCCCCGGCCAGGGCCATGCTGCGGGCCATCGGCATGGGCGACGACGACTGGGACAAGTCTCAGGTTGCGGTGTGTTCGTCGTGGAATGAGGTCACACCGTGCAACATGCCACTGGACCGGCTGGCCAAGCGGGCCAAGCAGGGCGTGCGGGACGCCGGCGGGTTTCCCATCGAGTTCGTCACCATCGCCGTGTCCGACGGCATCTCCATGGGTCACGAAGGCATGCGGGCGTCGCTGGTGAGTCGCGAGGTCATCGCCGACAGCGTGGAAACGGTGATGCACGCCGAGCGTTTCGACGCCCTGGTCACCTTCGCCGGTTGCGACAAGAGCCTGCCGGGCATGCTCATGGCGTCGGCCCGGCTCAACCTGCCGAGCGTGTTCGTGTACGGCGGCAGCATCCTGCCCGGCGAGCACAAGGGCGAAGCCACCGACATCGTGAGCGTGTTCGAGGCCGTGGGGGCGCACGCCGCCGGGCTCATTGACGACGCCGAACTCAAGGAAATCGAGTGTGGGGCCTGCCCCAGCGAGGGATCGTGCGCCGGCATGTTCACCGCCAACACCATGGCGGCGGTCGCTGAGGCGCTCGGCATGGCGCTGCCGGGATCATCGTCGCCGCCGGCCCCCGACAGCCGTCGTGACGACTTCGCCCATGCCAGTGGCGTGGCCGTGCTGAACCTGCTGCGCAACGAAATCCGCCCCAGCGACATCCTCACCCGTGAGGCGTTCGAGAACGCCATCGCCGTGGTCAACGCCCTGGGCGGATCCACCAACGCCGTGCTGCACCTTTTGGCCATCGCCTCAGAAGCCGGTGTCATGTTGAGTCTCGACGACTTCAACCGCGTGGCCGGGCGTGTGCCCCACATCGCCGACACCAAGCCGCACGGCAAGTACCACATGACCGACCTGGACCGGGTTGGCGGCGTGCCCATGGTGATGAAGGCGCTGCTGGATGCCGGCCTGCTGCACGGCAACTGCATGACCGTCACCGGCAAGACCGTGGCCGAGAACCTGGCCGACCTGGACCCGCCGGCACCCGACGGCGAGGTGGTGCGTGCCATCGACAACCCCATCCATCCCATCGGTGGCATCGCCATCCTGAGCGGCACGCTGGCCCCAAAGGGGTCGGTGGTCAAGATCGCCGGCATCGACTTCTCGCGCTTTGAGGGCACCGCCCGTGTGTTCGATGGCGAGCAGTACGCCATGGACGAGATCCTGGCCGGCACCATCAAGCCCGGTGACGTGCTGGTCATCCGTTACGAAGGCCCCAAGGGCGGGCCCGGCATGCGCGAGATGCTGGCGGTGACCGGGGCGCTCAAGGGTGTGGGTCGCGGGGGCGACACGGCGCTCATCACCGACGGCCGGTTCTCCGGTGGCACCCACGGCTTCTGCATCGGGCATGTGGCCCCCGAGGCCGTCGACGGCGGCCCCATCTCGCTGGTGCACGATGGCGACCTCATCATCATCGACACCGAGACCCACTCCATCGACTTGATGGTCGACGAGGCCGAACTCGACCGGCGTCGGGGACTGGTGGTGCATCCCGAACCCCGCTACACCAAAGGTGTGCTGGCCAAGTTCGCCAAGCTGGTGCAGGGCGCCGAACGCGGCGCCATCACGTCGGCCTAATCGTTTCGTTGGTCTGACGCTCGCTCTGGCCCCGGCGACAGGGTTCGGGTCAGCGGGCCCGGACGATGAACCCGTCCACCTGATGGGTGCCGTCGAGCAACTCAGCCACGGCCTTGCGAGTTCGGGCGGCCACCAGTTCGGCGGCCAGTCGGCCCTTGGCCGCCTTGGCGGCGTGGCCTGCCCGTCGTCCGGCAGCATCGATGAGGTCCACGCGCAGCAGTTCGCAGGTCGACGGGTCGGCCTCCCACGACGCCGCATGCTCAGCCGGCAGGAGGTCCACCACCAGTCCGCCACGCACGGCGGCGTTCAACACCGGCGACAGCACCGGTCGCCACAGGTTGGCCAGCTTGCCAATGCCGGCCAGCTTGCCAATACCAGCCAGATTGGCCGACATCTTGAGGCGATGGTCGGGCAGCGGGTCGTCCAAACCGCTCAGCCCGGCCAGCGCCGACACCACCACGATGCGCTCGCTGGCGCGTTGGCGGGCGTCGGGGTCCAGTCCGGATACGTCGAGGTGACCCCACACCACCCCGGTGAACCGCTCCCAGGCCGGCAGGATCGGTGCGCCCACCACAGCGGCGTTGGCAGCCCGGGCACGATCGAGGTGCGTGCCGGCAACACCGAGGAGCTTGGCGTCACCGCCGTCGACGGCGGCCAGAGCTGTTGCCACCATCGAACGGGTGGCCGACAGCTTGCGCCCGAATCGTCCCGACCCCGGTTTCCAACCCGGCCCACGACCCCCGGGGGCTTTGCCCTCTGACGGCGGCAGCAGGATTGTCACGTCGGTCACCAGGTGATGATGCCACCAGCGGCCAGTGCGCAGTGACACGTGCCGGTTTCCCGACCGGCCTGTGTCCAGACCGGCCTGTGCGAGTGGCCCACCTGTGTGAGTGGCCCGTGGTGCTGGCATCCTTGACCCATGGATGACGGCGCAGCGCACCTCGGCGGTACCCCGCACGCCTTCACCCGCGGCAGCGGTGGGCGAGGCGGCGGTGGTGGTGGCGGCAGTGGCGGCGGTGGTCAGGGCAGCGGTGGGGGACCGGGGTCCGAGGACCGCACTCCGCCGGGATGTCTGTTCGGCGGTCGTCGCGCACTGGTGTTCGATGACGAACATGTCAATGAACGCCAGCCACTGCAGGGTGCTGCCGCACTCGGCCTGTTGTTGGTGGTGGTGTGCATGCTGGCGTTCTGGTTCATCGCTCGCTAGGACCCTTGAGTCCGTGCCAGTCGGCGCGACCGTTGCGTACGGCAGTGGCTGACACCTCGGCCACCCACGGCGGCACGTCCAGCTCGGCGTGTGCGGGTATGTCCACGTCGCCGCGCCGGGCGATGGCCAGGGTGGGCAGGTCGGCTACGGCCGCATCACGGGCCACCGGGTCGCCTCCGTAGAACGCAACATCGTGGATCTGGGCCCATTTGTCGGCGCCCATCACCACCACGTCATAGCCACGGGCAATGTCACTCAGCAACTGGTCGGTGGTGGTGCGCACTGTGGCCCAGTGGCGATCGGCCAGGGCACGTCGCACCAGGTCGAGGCGTTCGTCCAGTGGCGCCAGGTCGGCACCGCCGTGCTTGACCAGGGGCGCTTCGCTCAACACCACGTCCAGCCGCACCAGACGGTGCTGGCGCCAGGCGGCATCGGCGATGGCCACGTGACCCACCGTCACGGGATTGAACGTCCCCGGAAACACCCCGATGGCGGCCATGCCCCGACGATAGGTGGTTCCGCAGTTGGCCATGCGCGTTGCCATCGGGTCGGTATCGGTGGCATACTTTCGGTCATGACCGGGAAAACTGCTTTCGCCTCCAGCGACGTAGTACTCCCGTAGCGCGCACCGGGCGGCAAGCCTGAGTGCGTGTTCGACCTCCCGATTCGGGAGGTCGTTTGCGTTTCAGGCCGCTGACCGCCGATTGGCCCGCATCATCCACAACTGATCGAATACAGCAGTCCCACACACGGGACCAACGCCAGCGAGGGACACTGACATGCAGCTCAACGGAGGACAGGCGCTCATCAAGGCGCTGGAACTCGAGGGGGTCGAGGTCATCTTCGGCCTGCCCGGCGGCGCCATCTTGCCGGTGTACGACCCCATCATCGATTCGCCCATCCGTCACGTGCTGGTGCGCCACGAGCAGGGCGCCGGCCACATGGCCGAGGGGTATGCCCACGCCACCGGACGACCAGGTGTGGCCATGGTGACCTCGGGTCCGGCGGCCACCAACATCGTCACGCCCCTGTGCGACGCCTACATGGACTCGATCCCCATGGTGATGATCACCGGCCAGGTGCCCACCACCGCCCTTGGCACCGACGCCTTTCAGGAGTGCGACACCACCGGCATCACCATGCCGGTCACCAAGCACAACTTCCTGGTGACGTCGGCCGCCGACATTCCCCGGGTCATCCGCGAGGCCTTCCACATCGCCACCACCGGTCGCCCCGGCCCGGTGCTGGTCGACATTCCCAAAGACATCGTCGACCCCAAGAATCCCAAGAGCGCCATGGAGTGGTACTGGCCCGAGACCGTGGACCTGCCGGGCTACAACCCCCGTACCACAGGCGACCCGGCTGCCATCCGCCATGCCGCCGAACTGATCATGGCCGCCGAGCGACCGGTGATCTACGCCGGTGGCGGCATCCTCAAGGCACGCGCCGCCGAGGTACTGCTGGAACTTGCCGAAATGACCGACATCCGTGTCGTCACCACGTTGATGGCCCGCGGCGCCTTCCCCGACGACCACCCGCTGTGTCTGGGCATGCCTGGCATGCACGGCAACTTCACCGCCATCACTGCCATGCAGCGCTCCGATCTGCTCATCGCCCTGGGCAGTCGTTTTGACGACCGGGTCACCGGCAAGCTGGACGGCTTCGCCCCCGACGCCAAGGTGATTCACGTCGACATCGACCCCGCCGAGCTGGGCAAGGTGCGCCGACCCGACGCCGGCATCGCCGGTGACTGCCGGCTGGTGATCGAGGAACTGGTGGAGGCGCTTCGTGAACTCGGGGCCCCCGACGCCCTGACCGACTCCACCGACTGGAAGAGCACCATCTCGGGATGGCAGGAGACTCACCCGCTGGCCTACGTGCCGTCGGAGCCCGGTGATCTGCTCAAGCCGCAGTACGTGCTCGAGCAACTGCGTGAACTTTGCCCCGACGACACCATCGTGGCCTCGGGCGTTGGCCAGCACCAGATGTGGACCAGCCAGTACTGGAAGTTCAACCATCCCTACACGTGGGTGAACTCCGGCGGCCTGGGCACCATGGGGTTTGCCGTGCCGGCAGCCATCGGAGCCAAGGTGGGTCGACCCGACCGCATGGTGTGGGCCGTGGACGGTGACGGTTGCTTCCAGATGACGGCCCAGGAGTTGGTGACGGCGGCCGCCGAGCGCATCCCGGTGAAGATCGCCATTTTGAACAACGCCTACCTGGGCATGGTTCGCCAATGGCAGGAGATGTTCTACGAGGAGCGCTACAGCGAGGTGTACCTGTCGCCGGACCTGCCCGACTACAAGATGTGGGCCGAGGCCATGGGATGCGTGGGCATGCGGGTGGAGTCACCCGAAGAGGTTGGCCCCGCCATCGAAAAGGCCAATGCCATCAACGACCGGCCCGTGGTGATCGACTTCCGCACCGACGCCTCCGAAAAGGTGTTCCCCATGGTGGCCGCCGGTGCCAACAACGACGAGGTCATGACCGACGAGCGCACCCAGCCCGCCCTCGACATCCCCCGGCGCCGGCCATGAGTATCGACGACGGCCATGCCACCAGCCCGTCGGCCAACCCCGACGGTGTCGGCACTACCGGTGCCGTGCGCCATCACCTGCTCAGCGTGCTGGTGGAGAATCGTCCCGGGGTGCTCACCCGCGTGGCGGGCCTGTTCGCCCGCCGGGGCTACAACATCCACTCGCTGGCCGTCGCCCCCACCGAAGACCCGGCGGTGAGCCGCATCTCCATGGTGGTGGACGTGGCGTCGTCACCGCTGCCGCAGATGATGATGCAGCTCGACAAGCTCATCAACGTGCTGGAGATCAGCGAGCTTTCGCCGGCCATGGCCGTGGAACGAGAGGTTCTGCTGGCCACCGTCGGGGCCGGTCCCGACGCCCTCGGCGAGCTCGACGAGGCGCTGGCCGGGTTCGATTCGCGGGTGCTTGACAGCGACGACTCGGCGGTGACGGTGTCGGTGCTTGGCACCCCCGAGCAGATCGATGACGCTGAGGTATTGCTGGCCGCCTTCGGGCTGCTGGCGGTACAGCGATCGGGCCGGGTGGCATTGTCCACCCTGTCCGCACAAGACTGACCACAGCCGGGGGCACGGCCCCTTTTTTCCACGGAGGACCATGATGGCCAAGATCTACTACGAAGCCGATGCCGACCGCAGCCTGCTCGATGGCCGCAAGGTGGCCGTCATTGGCTACGGCAGCCAGGGCCATGCCCACGCGCTGAACCTCAAGGAGTCCGGCGTGGACGTGCGGGTGGGCCTGTCGGCCACCTCGTCGTCGGTGGACAAGGCCCGTGCCGCCGGCCTGGCCGTGGCCACGGTGGAAGACGCCGTCGCCGAGGCCGACATGATCATGGTGCTCATCCCCGACACCGCCCAAAAGAAGGTGTACCTCGAGTCCATCGAGCCCAACCTGTCTGACGGCGACATGCTGATGTTCGCCCATGGCTTCAACATCCGCTTCGGTCGCATCACCCCGCCGGCCGGCGTGGACGTGACCATGGTGGCCCCCAAGGGCCCCGGGCACCTGGTGCGACGCACCTACTCCGAGGGTGGCGGCACGCCGTGTCTGGTCGCTGTTGAGCAGGACGCCACCGGCAACGCCCTCGCCCTCACGCTGGCCTACGCCGACGCCATTGGTGGCGCCAGGGCCGGGATCATCGAGACCACCTTCTCCGAAGAGACCGAGACCGACCTGTTCGGTGAGCAGGTTGTGCTGTGCGGCGGCACCACAGCGCTGGTGCAGGCCGGGTTCGAGACCCTGACCGAGGCCGGGTACCAGCCCGAGGTGGCCTACTTCGAATGCCTGCACGAACTGAAGCTGATCGTGGACCTGATGTACGAACAGGGCATCGCCGGCATGCGCTACTCCATCTCCGACACCGCCGAGTTTGGCGACCTCACCCGTGGCCCGCGCATCGTGGACGACCGGGTCAAGGCCGAGATGCGGGCCATTTTGGGCGAGATCCAGTCGGGCCAGTTCGCCGATGAGTGGATCGCCGAGGACGAGGCCGGTCGTGACCGGTTCCACGATCTCGAAAAGGCCGGCCACGACCACCCCATCGAGGTTGTCGGCGGCAAGCTTCGCGACATGATGCCGTTCATCTCCGAGGGTCGTGAGCGTGTCCAGGACGCCTCGGGCGGACAGGGCTGATTGCGGCGTCTTCTGCAGCTGCGTGACCTAGCTGCGTTAGCTCGTTCCTAAATACGACTGGATCGGTCGGGATTAGACCGATAGTGTGTTCCCCATGACTGAACAGTGGGGATTCGACACACGCCAGATCCATGCCGGCCAGGAGCCTGACCCGACCACCGGGGCCCGGGCCGTGCCGATCTACCAGACCACGTCGTATCAGTTCCGCGACACCCAGCACGCCGCCAACCTGTTCGGCCTGGCCGAGGTCGGCAACATCTACACCCGGATCATGAACCCCACCCAGGGGGTGTTCGAGGCCCGCGTCAACAGCCTCGAGGGCGGGTGCACCACAGCCATCGGGCTGCCCGGCACCCTTGCGGTTGCCTCGGGTCAGGCCGCCGAGACGCTGGCCATCTTGAACCTGTGTGAAAACGGCGGCCACATCGTGGCCTCGGCGGCGCTGTACGGCGGCACCTACAACCTCCTGCATTACACGATGCCCAAGATGGGCATCGAGACCACCTTCATCGACGACCCCGACAACCTCGAGGCGTGGGCAGCAGCCGTGCGGCCCAACACCAAGGCCTTTTATGCCGAATCCATCGGCAATCCCCGCAACGACGTGCTCGACATCGAGGGTGTGTCCGGGGTGGCCCACGACAACAACATCCCGCTGATCGTGGACAACACCGTGGCCAGCCCGTGGCTCATCCGCCCGCTGGAGTGGGGCGCCGACATCGTGGTGCACTCGGCCACCAAGTTCATCGGCGGCCACGGCACCTCCATCGGTGGCGTGATCGTTGACGGTGGCACCTTCGACTTCGGTGCCAGCGGCAAGCACCCCATGTTCACCGACCCCGACCCCAGCTACCACGGCCTGGCCTACTGGCCCGCCCTGGGTGCAGGGTCGTACGCCCTCAAGGCCCGGGTGCAGCTGTTGCGTGACATTGGCGCCGCCATCACGCCGTTCAACTCGTTCCTGTTCCTCCAGGGTCTCGAGACGCTGAGCCTGCGTATGGAGCGCCACAACGACAACGCCCGCAAGGTGGCCGACTACCTCGCCGCCCACCCCCAGGTGGAGCGGGTGCAGTTCGCCGGGTTGGCATCGTCACCGTGGAACGAACGGGTCGAGCGGTATGCCGCCGGGCGTGGGGCCGGATCGGTGCCGGCGTTCATCATCGCCGGTGGTGCCGACGCCGGTCGCAAGTTCGTGGAGGCGCTCGAGCTGCACAGCCATGTGGCCAACATCGGTGACGTGCGCAGCCTGGCCATCCATCCGGCCACCACCACCCACTCCCAGCTCACCGAGGCCGAGCAGCTGACCACCGGTGTTGAACCGGGCCTGGTTCGGCTGTCGGTTGGCCTCGAAACCATCGACGACATCATCGCCGACCTCGAACTGGGTTTCGCCGCCGCCAAGGCATGAACCATCGCCATGTGGCGGTCGCTGCTGGGACCTGAGTCAGCGGTTGAGCACGCCGATAGTGCTGCATACGCTTGCTGTATGTCAGTGACGAGAACGCAGATCTACCTGACCGAGGAGCAACGTCAGCGGATCGACCAAGTGGCGGCGTCGGAGGGCATTGCGATGGCAGAGGTCATCCGTCGGGCCCTCGACGAGTACCTCGGTGACGAGGGTGATGCCGCTGCCGCGTTGAGCTCAACCTTCGGTGCCGCCCCGACGCCTCCGCTCCTTCTCGTGAGGACTGGCGGCGGGCGTGAGTTCCAGCTTCGAATGCCTTATGCACGCATTGCGGTGACGGCCCCGGCGTCCAGATGAACGTTCCCGGGAGCGCGACTACCTGGTCAGCTCGCCGATCACGTGGTCGATGCAGCCGGTGAGCGCGGCAACGTCGTCGGGCTCGACGGCGGGGAACAGGGCGATGCGCAGTTGGTTGCGCCCGAGCTTGCGGTAGCTCTCGGTGTCCACGATGCCGTTGGCCCGCAGCACCTTGGCGATCACGTTGGCGTCCACGCGGTCGTCGAAGTCGATGGTGGCCACCACCGACGAGCGCTTGGCCGGATCGGCCACAAACGGCGACGCCAGATCGTGGGCCTCGGCCCACCCGTAGATGGTGGCCGCCGACGTGTCGCAACGTGACGCCGCCCACTCCAGACCCCCGTTGGACAGGATCCATTCGATCTGGTGCACGGCCAGAAAGATCGTGGCCAGCGCCGGGGTGTTGTAGGTCTGGTTCTTCGACGAGTTGTCCCGGGCCGTTGACAGGTTCAGCGACGGCGGGATGTAGCGGTCCGACGCCGCGATGCGCTCGATGCGCTCACACGCTGCCGGTGACGACGCCGCCAACCACAGTCCGCCGTCAGAGGCCAGCGACTTTTGCGGGGCGAAGTAGTACACGTCGCATTCGGTGGGATCGAAGCGCAGCCCACCGGCCGCCGACGTGGCGTCCACGGCCACCAGCGAGCCGGCGTCGGCACCAGCCGGGCGCAGCACCGGGGCCGCCACACCAGTGGACGTCTCGTTGTGGGTGAGGGCGTAGGTGTCCACCCCGGGCCGACCCACGGCGTCGGGGTGTGAGCCGGTGTCCGACGTGATCACGTCGGGGTCATCCAGCCACGGAGCGGCATCCACGCACGAGGCGAACTTGGACGAGAACTCACCGAAGGTCAGGTGCTGGCTGTGGCGGTCCACCAGACCGAAGCACAACGCATCCCACAGCACGGTGGTGCCGCCGTTGCCGCAGATCACTTCCCAGCCGTCGGGAAGCGAGAACAGTTCGGTCACACCGTCACGCAGGCGCCCCACCATGTCCTTGACCACCGGTTGACGGTGTGAGGTGCCCAGATAGCCGTCGGCGATGTCGGCCAGAGCCCGCACGGCCTCGGGTCGCACCTTGGACGGGCCGCAACCGAACCGACCGTCAGACGGAAGCAGGGCAGGTGGGATGGAGATGTCGGGAATGTTGCTCACCCCATGAGTCTGCCGGGAGGTCATGCTGCGGTCCAACCGTGCCGCCGGCAGTGCTGCGCCCGTTGGGCACGGCGTCCAGTTGCTGCCGCTTTCAGCAGCTCGCTGTATCAGCCCACGACGACCATGCGCGTTGGGGTCATCCAGTGCAGGGCCAGTAGCTTGGGGTCATGACCATCGATCCAGCCGCTGCCATCTCCCGCCGTGTGGCGGCCATCAGCCCGTCGGCCACGCTGGCCGTGGACGCCAAGGCCAAGGCCCTCAAGGCCGCCGGCGAACCCGTGATCGGGTTTGGTGCCGGCGAACCCGACTTCGCCACTCCCGACCACATCGTTGCCGCCGCCATCGCCGCCGCCGCCGACCCCGCCACCCATCGCTACTCACCTGCAGCCGGGCTGCCGGCGCTGCGGTCGGCCATTGCCGGGGTCACCATGGTCGGTGGTGCCGAGGTGGATCCGGCGCAGGTGGTGGTGACCAACGGCGGAAAGCACGCCATCTACAACGCCATGGCGGTCCTGCTCAACCCCGGCGACGAGGTGCTGTTGCCGGCCCCGTACTGGACCACCTACCCCGAGCCCATCGCGCTCGCCGGTGGCGTGCCCGTGGTGCTGCCCACCGACGTGGCGGCCGGATTCAAGGTCACCGTGGACCAGCTCGAAGCAGCCCGCACCCCGGCCACCAAGGCCCTGGTGTTCGTGTCGCCGTCCAACCCCACCGGCGTGGTGTACACCCACGACGAGACCGTGGCCATTGGCCACTGGGCACTCGAGCACGGCATCTGGGTCATCACCGACGAGATCTACGAGCATCTGGTGTTCGGGTCGCACACCTTCACCTCGATGCCGGTGGTGGTGCCCGAACTGGCCGGCCAGACCATCATCGTCAACGGGGTGGCCAAGACCTTCGCCATGACGGGCTGGCGGGTGGGCTGGCTGGTGGCACCAAAGGTGATGGCGTCAGCGGCGGCCAACCTGCAGAGCCATCAGACCTCCAACGTGTGCAACATCGCCCAGCGTGCCGCGCTGGCCGCCCTCGAAGGGGGCCTCGACGACGTGGAACGCATGCGCGGTGCGTTTGAGCGTCGCGGGCAACTGATGTGGTCGATGCTCAGCGGGATCGACGGCGTCACCTGCCTCGAACCCCAGGGCGCCTTCTACTGTTTCCCCGACATGCGGGCCCACGTGGGCCGCACCATCGCCGGGCGCCGGGTGGACAGCACGGTGGATCTGGCCGACGTCGCCCTCGAGGTGGCCAAGGTGGCCGTGGTTCCTGGCGAGGCGTTCGACGCCCCGGGCTACGTGCGCATGAGCTTCGCATTGGCCGACGACGACATCGCCGAGGGCGTGCAGCGGTTCGCCGAGCTGCTCGGCGGTGACTGACCACACCCCTCCCTTGCCGAGGGTGGGGGCGCCGGCGCCGGGGGCGTGGCCGTCACCGGTCACCGCCGACGTGGTGGTGGGCGCCTCGGTGGGCCTGGGTGGACCCCAGGTGGTGGGCGACCGCGTGTGGTGGGCTGAAGCCCGTCCCCACGAAGGCGGCCGTGTGCAGCTGGTTCACCGGCCCCTGACCGGTGACGACGTCGCCGTGGACGTGCTGCCCGACGGGTTCTCGGCCCGGTCCCGTGCCCACGAATACGGCGGTGGGGCGTGGTGGGCAACACCCGATGCTGTGGTGTTCACCAACGCCGCCGACCAGCGCCTGTGGCGCCTCGACCTCGACGACGCTGGTGTGGCCGCAGGTGACCCGGTACCGATCACCCCCGAGCCCGACCATCCCGGGGCCGACCGCCACGCCGACGCCCGCCCCATCGGCGATGGCACGTGGTGGGTGTGTGTGCGCGAACGCCACGCCGACACTGGCCATCCCACTGACGAACTGGTGGCAGTGCGCACCATCACCCCCGGCGGGCAGTCTGTGGTGCTGCGCAACAGCGCCGACTTCGTGTCCAACCCCCGCCTCAGCCCCGACGGCCAATGGGTGTGCTGGCTGGAGTGGGATCTGCCCGACATGCCGTGGCAATCCACCACCCTGTGGGTGGCAGGGGTGGAAACCGGTGCCGACGGTGCGCCCCAACTGGTCGAACCCACCCCCGTTCTGGGTGCAGGGCTGGTCGATGGCGTCGGTACCGCCGACGGCGTCGGTGACCCGTGGCCGATCCCGGTGTCGCTCAGCCAGCCCGGCTGGTTGCGTGATGGCCGGCTGGCCGTGGTCAGCGACGACGACAACTGGTGGAACCTGTGGACGTTTTCCACCCCCGGGCGACCCCAGCCCGGCGCCGCCAGCCAGCTCACGGTGGTGGCCGGGGAACTGGCCCCACCCCAGTGGGTGTTCGGCCAGTCCACCTGGGGTGTGGACGACAACGGGGTTGTGGTGGGTGTGTGGCGGGCCGACGGTCACGACCACATCGGTGTGGTGGCCGCCGGTGACGACGAGGTGCACTGGGTGCACAGCGGTCACCTGTCGGTTGATGGGGTGTCGGTGTCGGGCACCACGGTGGCGCTCATAGCGTCGTCGTTCACTGCCGAGCCCGAGGTCACCGTGATCGACACCGGTGAGCTGCTGGCCGCAGCGGTGGCCGGCACCCGGGCGCCCATGGTGGTGCGCCGGACCCCTCGCAACCTGGGCGTGGACGACTCGTGGTGGTCGGTGCCCGAGGCCGTCACCTTTGCCACCACCGACAACAAGCTGGCCCATGCGCTGCTGTACCTGCCGCGCAATCCCGACTTTGCTGGCGGCGAGCAGCCGGCACGCACCGACGAAGGGCCCTCCGATACACGACCCGACGGGCTCGCCGGTGACCTCCCACCGCTGATGGTGCTCATCCACGGTGGGCCAACGGCGGCGGCACGATGCCAGTTGTCCATGGGGATCCAGTTCTGGACCACCCGGGGCTGGGCGGTGGTGGACGTGAACTACCGGGGGTCCATCGGGTACGGCCGTCGGTACCGCAACCAGCTGCACCACGCCTGGGGTGTCGCCGACGTCGCCGACTGCATCGCCGTGGCCCGCTGGTTGGCCGACACCGGCGTGGTCGACGGTGGGCGCATGGTGATCCGCGGAGGGTCGGCCGGAGGGTTCACCGCCTTGTCGGCGTTGGCCACCTCCGACGTGTTCGCCGCCGGGGTCAGCGCCTATGGCATCGCCGATCTTGAGATGCTGGCGGCAGAGACCCACAAGTTCGAATCGGGTTACAACGACTGGCTGCTGGGCTCGCACGCCGACCATCCCGAGCGGTGGGCCGATCGGTCACCCATCAATCACGTGGATCGCCTCACCAGCCCTCTGCTGGTGCTGCAGGGCACCGACGACGCCGTGGTTCCCCCCAGCCAGAGCGAACTCATCGTGAACGCCCTGCGTCAGCGGGGCGTGCCGGTGGCCTACCTGCTGTTCGACGGCGAAGGCCACGGGTTCCGCTCGGCGACCACGCTGCGTCGGGCCCTCGAAGCCGAAGAACAGTTCCTCGATCGGGTGCTGGGCATCGCCGGCGCAAGCCACGGGCCTGATGCCGGTTCGGGCCCCGGCGACCGGCTGCAGATCCACAACCTGCCCCCGTCGGACTGACCGGCGGGACCCGGGTGCCCCTACCCGCAATACCGGTCCACAGATTCGGGCACCACGATTCAGGTGTGGCACCAGCGACCGCTGCATGGCGGCGTCGTATGGCGTGATGTGCCGGCTAGCGGTCAGGATAGGGGCATGGCTCGCATCCTCGTGACAGAAAAGATCGCCGATCGCGGCCTCGACCGCTTGCGTGAGGCGGGCCACGAGGTGGACGTGCAGCTGGACTTCACCCCCGAGACCCTGCCGTCACTGGTGGTCGGGGCGTCGGGACTGATCATCCGTTCGGCCACCCAGGTCACCGCTGAGGTGCTGGCCGCTGGCACCGATCTGATGGTGGTGGGTCGTGCCGGTATCGGCCTGGACAACGTGGACGTGCCTGCTGCCACCGCCCAGGGCGTGATGGTGGTGAACGCACCGCAATCCAACACCCTGTCGGCAGCCGAACACACCATGGCCCTGTTGCTGGCCCAGGCCCGCAACGTGCCCCAGGCCCATGCCGCCCTGGTTGAAGGCCGCTGGGAGCGGTCGCGCTGGGAGGGTGTGGAGCTGAGCGACAAGGTGCTTGGCATCATCGGTCTGGGTCGCATCGGCACGCTGGTGGCCCAGCGGGCCCACGCCTTTGGGATGCGGCTGGTTGGCTACGACCCGTTCGTGTCACCCGAGCGTGCCCGGCAGATCAACGTGGACCTGCTCGACATCGATGAATTGCTTGCCACCGCCGACTTCGTCACCATCCATGTGGCCAAGACTCCCGAGACCGTGGGTCTGCTCAACGCCGAGCGTCTGGGCCGGGCCAAGCCGGGACTGCGCATCATCAACGTGGCCCGCGGCGGGATTGTTGTTGAAGCCGACCTGGCTGCGGCCATCGAGTCGGGCCAGATCGGTGGCGCCGCCATCGACGTGTTCGCCACCGAACCCACCACCGAGTCGCCGCTGTTTGGCCTACCCAGTGTGGTGGTCACTCCCCACCTCGGCGCCAGCACGCGAGGCGCAGGACAAGGCCGGCGAGACCATCGCCGAGATGGTGGAACTGGCCCTGCGCGGCGACTTCGTCCCGTTCGCCGTCAACGTCTCGGCTGCCGAGGCGTCCGAGACCGTGCGTCCGTTCCTGCCTTTGGCCGAGCGCCTCGGTGGACTGTTCGCCAGCCTGTCGGTGGGCGCCGGCGGACCCCTGGAGATTGAGTACCAAGGGCAGCTGGCCGGTTACGACAACCGCATTCTCACCCTGGCCGTGCTCAAGGGGTACTTCGGGCGCATCTCCAGCGAGCCGGTGTCGTATGTGAATGCCCCCGCCATGGCCGAATCCCATGGCATCGAGGTGCGCGAGACGGCCACCACGGCCTCGCAGGATTACGTCAACCTCATCACCCTGCGCCGCGGCGAGCACGCCATGGCCGGCACACTGTCGGGCCTGCGCAGTGAGGCCCGACTGGTGATGGTCAACGACCACGGCGTGGACCTCCCCCCGTCGTCGCACATGCTGGTGGTGCGCAACGAAGACCGACCCGGCATGATCGGCGCCGTGGCCTCGGCGCTCGGCGGCGCCGGCATCAACATCGCCGACATGGACGTGGGCCAGTCGGCGTCGGGGGCTGCCGCCCTCATGGTGATCTCCACTGCTGAGCCGGTGCCCACCGCAGTGGCCGATGCCCTGCGTGCGGTGGACGGCATCGTCAGCGTGCACAGCGTGGATCTGTAGAGCGTCCCATCTCACCGTGTTTGCATCGGCAGCCGCCGGTGGTAGGGTCGTACTCGTGACTTTCATGGCCAACACCTCGGAGCTTCTCCTTACGTAGGGCGGGTGCCCCCATACTTGGTGCCCGCCAACCCCCTGAGCCCACGAGGCCGGGGGGTTTTTTGTTGCCCCGGCGGGCCCTGCGTCCGTCGACCGCCCGACCGCCCGACCCGACCCAGACCCAACCCATCGAACAGCCCCCACGACGCTGAACAGCGAGGACCATCATGGACACCACCGACAGCCCCACCACCACAACCCCCACCACCACAACCCCAACCACCACAACCCCAACCACCAACCCCAACCACCGGCAGCCCAACCACCGGCAGCCCAGCCACCGGCAGCCCGACTGACCGGGTCGTCATCTTCGACACCACCCTGCGTGACGGCGAGCAGTCGCCGGGCATTTCGCTGGATCAGGGCGAAAAGCTGGAAATCGCCGAGCAGCTGGCCCGTCTGGGCGTCGACGTCATCGAGGCCGGGTTCCCCGTGGCCAGCCAGGGCGACTTCGAGTCGGTGCATGCCATCGCCCGTGCCTTTGGTGGGTCGGGGGTGGTCGGGCCCACCATCTGTGGCCTGAGCCGCACCGGTCTGCGTGACATCGACCGGGCGTGGGAAGCCATCGAACCGGCCGCCAAGCGGCGTATCCACACGTTCATCGCCACCAGCGAAGTGCACATGGTGAACAAGCTGAAGATGACCCCGGACCAGGTCAAGGCCGAGACCGCCCAGGCCGTGGCCCATGCCAAGGCCTACACCGACGATGTGGAGTTCTCTCCCGAAGACGCCTCGCGGTCGGACTTCGACTTCATGTGTGAGGTCCTGCAGATCGCCGTGGACAACGGCGCCACCACGCTGAACATCCCCGACACCGTGGGCTTCGCCATCCCGGCCGAGTGGGGGGCGCGCATCGCCGCCATCCGCGAGCGTGTGGTGGGCGACTACATCATCAGCTCGCATTGCCACAACGACCTGGGTCTGGCCGTGGCCAACTCGCTGGCTGCGGTGGAAGCCGGTGCCCGCCAGGTGGAATGCACCGTCAACGGCCTGGGGGAGCGGGCCGGCAACGCTGCGGTGGAGGAGATCGTCATGGCCCTGCGCACCCGTGCCGACCACTACGGCGGTCTGGACTGCGGGGTCGACGCGTCGCAGCTGGTGCGGTCATCGAAGCTGGTCAGCCGCCTGACCGGCTACCCGGTGCAGTACAACAAGGCCGTGGTGGGGCGTAACGCCTTTGCTCACGAGTCGGGCATCCACGCCCACGGTGTGCTGAACGAGCGCACCACCTACGAGATCATGGACCCCGCAGCCGTCGGGGCCGGTGAGAGCCAGATCGTGCTGGGCAAGCATTCCGGACGCCATTCGTTTGCCGACGCCCTGTCCAAGATGGGGTACGAGCTGTCGGGTGACGCGCTGAATCAGGCATTCACCCGGTTCAAGGAGCTGGCCGACCGCAAGGTGGAGCTGAGCACCGAGGACCTGGAGGCGCTGGTGGCCGAGGAAGTGGGCGACACCGTGCGCTACCGGTACAGCCTGGTGAGCGTGGACTGTCAGGGTGGCTCGAACTCCACACCCACGGCCACCGTGGTGGTCGACACCGACGGCGAGAAGCTGGAGGCCACGGCCACCGGCGACGGCATGGTGGAAGCGGCGTGTGCCGCCATCCGTTCCATCACCGGGGTGGAGGGTCGCCTGACCGACTACTCGGTCACGTCGGTGACCGGTGGCGTGGACGCCCTGGCCGATGTGGCGCTGCGATTTGAAGTTGATGGCCACGCCGTTCCCGGCCGTGGACTGTCGCACGACGTGGTCGAGGCATCGGCGAGAGCCTTCCTCAACGCCATCAACCGCACCGTGCGGGTGCGTGAGACCGGAGACAGTCTCGATCGCACCGGTCGCCCGGGGTCGCTGACACAGCAGGTACCCGGGATCTGACTGACCGCGGGATTTCACTGACAGCTGGCGTCGGGTGCCGTCGGGCACCTGGCGCCAGCTTTCGGATCCTGAACTAGCTGCGATCCATCGACGGCAGCCAGGCGGGGCGCGTGGCCTCGTAGGCGGTGATGGCGTCGACGTGCTCAAGGGTCATGCCGATGTCGTCGAGACCCAGCATGAACCGCTCACGGGTGGCGTCGTCGATGTCGAAGTGGGCTTCGATGCCCACCGCCGGTGCCGACACGCTGCGGTGTTCCACGTCGATGGTGATCACCAGTTCGGGGTCGTCTTCCACCGCCCGCAGCAGGGCGTCGGCCACCTCGTCGGTGACCTGTACCGGCACCAGGCCGTTTTTGGCGGCGTTGTTGCGGAAGATGTCGGCAAAGCGTGACGACACCACGGCCTTGAAGCCGTAGTCCATGATCGCCCACACGGCGTGCTCACGTGACGAGCCGGTGCCGAAGTTGGTGCCGGCCACCATGATGCTGGCCTCGCCGAACTGGGGCAGGTTGAGGGCGAACTCGGGGTCTTCGCGCCATTCGGAGAACAGACCCTTGCCGAAGCCGGTGCGTTCGACGCGCTTGAGCCAGTCGCTGGGGATGATCTGGTCGGTGTCCACGTCGGAGCGGTCCAGCGGGACGGCGGTTCCGGTGATGGTGATGACGGGTTCCATGGTGCTACCTCGTGCGTTCGTTGTGGCCGTCAGGCCAGGTCTGCGGGGGTGGAGAAGGTGCCGTTGATGGCGGTGGCGGCGGCCACGGCCGGCGACACCAGGTGGGTGCGTCCGCCTCGGCCCTGCCGGCCCTCGAAGTTGCGGTTGGACGTGGACGCCGACCGTTCGCCGGGGGCCAGTTTGTCGGGGTTCATGGCCAGGCACATCGAGCAGCCCGGCTCGCGCCAGTCGAAGCCGGCGGCGGTGAACACCTGGTCGAGGCCTTCGGCCTCGGCCTGGGCCCGCACGGCCCACGACCCGGGAACCACCATGGCCCGCACGCCGTCGCGCACCTGATGACCCTGGGCCACCTCGGCGGCGGCCCGCAGGTCCTCGATGCGGCTGTTGGTGCACGACCCGATGAACACCGTGTCCACCGGGATGTCGCGCACCGGGGTGCCGGCGGTCAGGCCCATGTACTCCAGGGCCCGCTGCGCCGACTCCCGGCTGCCGGCATCGGTGAAGCTGTCGGGGTCGGGCACGTTGCCGGTGATGGGCATCACCTGCGATGGGTTGGTACCCCACGACACATGGGGCACCAGCGTGGAGGCGTCGATGGTGACCTCGTGATCGAACGTGGCACCGTCGTCGGTGGGCAGGCTGCGCCAGTACTCGAGTGCCTGGTCCCACGCCTCGCCGGTGGGGGCGTGGCGACGGCCCTTGAGGTAGGCGAACGTGGTCTCGTCGGGGGCGATGAGCCCGGCCTTGGCGCCGGCCTCGATGCTCATGTTGCAGATGGTCATGCGGCCCTCCATCGACAACGCCCGGATGGCCTCGCCGCGGTATTCGATCACCGAGCCGATGCCGCCTCCGGTGCCGATGCGGCCGATCACGGCCAGGATGATGTCCTTGGCCGTCACGCCGTCGGGCAGGGCGCCCTCCACGTTGACGGCCATGGTTCCCGGACGCTGCTGGTGCAGGGTCTGGGTGGCCAGCACGTGTTCCACCTCGCTGGTGCCGATGCCGAACGCCAGGGCCCCGAAGGCGCCGTGGGTGGAGGTGTGGCTGTCGCCGCACACGATGGTCATGCCCGGCATGGTGAGGCCCTGCTCAGGCCCGATCACGTGCACGATGCCCTGGTCGGGGTGGCCCATGGGGTACTCGGTCACTCCGTACTGGGCGGTGTTGTCACGCAGTACCTGCACCTGCTTGGCCGAGATGGGGTCGGCGATGGGCTGGTCGGTGTTGGCGGTGGGCACGTTGTGGTCTTCGGTGGCCACGGTGAGGTCGGGTCGGCGCAAGGGGCGGTCGGCCAGTCGCAGACCGTCGAAGGCCTGCGGGGACGTCACCTCGTGCACCAGGTGCAGGTCGATGTAGAGGAGGTCGGGGCTGTCGCCCCCGGACACCACGACGTGGTCGTCCCAGATCTTCTCGCTCAATGTTCTCGGCGTGGATGCCATCGTCGCCTCGCTGGGTTGTGGGGGAACTTGCCTGGTGCGGAATGTGACTGTGTGGGAATTTGCGTGTCTCACATATTGAGACAATAATCCCGTGATGTGGAACTCACTATAAGCGGCGTCGGCGTGGTGGACAAGGCGGCCGGAATCCTGGATGCCCTGGCCGACGGCCCGCTGGCACTGGCTGGTCTGGTGGCCGCCACCGGAATGTCACGTGCCACCGCCCATCGTCTGGCCTGCGCCCTTGAAGTCCACGGCCTGGTGCGCCGCGACAACGACGGACGTTTCGCCCTCGGTTTGGGGTTGGTGGCGCTGGGTCGGGCCGCTGCTGCCCAGTTGCCGCTGGCCACGGCTGCGGGCCCGGCACTGGCAGCGTTGCGTGATGCCACCGGAGAGAGCGCCCAGCTGTACGTGGCCCGCGGGGACCACCGGGTGTGCATCGCCTCGCTGGAATCGCCCCACGGGTTGCGCACCATCGTGCCCACCGGGGCAGTGCTGCCGTTGGATCGTGGGTCGGCGGGACGGGTGCTCACCGCCGGGTGGTCGCCGTCGGCCACCCGACGGTGGGAAGCCAGCGTGGAAGAACGCGAACCCGGGGTGGCGTCGGTGTCGGCTCCGGTGTGTGACGACGCTGGCCGGGTGGTGGCAGCGGTGGGGGTGTCGGGCCCGGTGGGGCGCACCACCCGGCGCCCGGGCCAGCGCTACGGCGACGCTGTGGTGGCCGCTGCCGGTGCCATCGAGGCAGCCAGCGGGTTGCGCAGCTGAACAGGCAGGGCCATCGGCCTGCGGCCCTGCGCTGGGGCGGCCCGTGACCATGTGGCCCTGCGCTGGGGCGGCCTGTGACCATGCGGCCCGTGACTCGTCCCGCAACAACGTCGCCGGCGATGAGCCAGTCCATCCCGGCAGGGGCGTAAGGTCGAAGGGTTATGTCAGACGTCCTCGCCGCACTCGACATCGGAACCAACTCGTTTCACCTCGTGGTGGCGCGTACCGGAGCCACCGATCGCTTCGAGGTGATGGCCCGGTCCAAGGAACTGGTGCGGCTGGGGTCGGGTAGCGGTGACATGCGCAAGCTCGAGCCCGACGCCATCGAGCGGGGCATCGAGGCGCTGGTGCGTCTGGGCAAGGTGGCCGAAACCCACGGCGCCGAGGTGTATGCCGTGGCCACCAGCGCCGTGCGCGAAGCCGACAATGCCGACGAGTTCCTGCGTCGGGCCCGCACCGAGGCCGGGATCGACATCCAGGTGATTTCGGGGCCTGAGGAGGCCCGGCTCATCCACCTTGGGGTGCTGCAGGCCGTGCCGGTGTTCGACCGTCGACTGATTCTCATGGACATCGGTGGTGGCTCCACCGAGATCCTGATCGGTGAGCGCGGCGAGACCCTGGCCGTCACCAGTCTCAAGGTGGGTGCACTGCGACTCACCCAACGGTTTTTCAGCTCCAAGCGGCTGCACCCGTCGGCAGTGGATGCCTGTCGACGGTGGCTGCGGTCGTCGCTGGCCCCGGTGGCCCGTCAGGTCCGTCGCCACGGGTTCGACGTGGCCGTGGGCAGTTCGGGAACCGTGGCCACGCTGTGTTCGATGGTGCACGCCATGCGCGGCGGTGAGTCACTGCGCACGTTCAACAACTTCACGTTCACTGCAGCCGAACTGGGTCAGGTGGTGGACCTGATCATCAGTGCCGAGACCCTCGAACAGCGCCCCAAGCTGCCGGGGATGGACCCGTCACGTGCCGACATCATCCTGGCTGGTGCCCTCATCGCCGAACAGGTCATGGCCGAACTGGGCATCGACGAGATGATCTACTCCGACTACGCGTTGCGCGAGGGTGCACTGCTCGATGCCCTGCATCGCCGCCGTGGCGGCACGCTGCACCACCTGCACGACCTGCGGCGCCGAAGTGTCGAGCATCTGGCCGGGCTCATGGACGACGACCCCCACCACAGCGCCGAGGTGGCCCGGCTGGCGCTGGACCTGTTCGACCTCACCCACCAGTGGCACGGGGCAAGCGACCAGGACCGTGAGTTGCTGGAGGCGGCCGCCCTGTTGACCAACGTGGGCATGTTCGTATCCCATGACGGCTTTCACAAACACAGCTACTACATCATTCGCAACACCGAACACCTGGCCGGATTCACCGACAACGAGATCGAGATCATCGCCCAGGTGGCCCGCTACCACCGCAAGAGCCCACCCAAGGTCAGCCATGATGCGTTTGCCGCCCTCACCGACGCCGGCCGCACCACGGTGCGGGTGCTGGCGGCGATCCTGCGGGTGGCCATCGGCCTGGATCAGACCCACGACGCCGTGGTGTCCACGCTGGGGCTTCGTCTCGACGGTGACGGTGACGCCGACGACGCCGTGGTGCTGGAGTTGGGATTGCGGCCCGGCGCCACCGCCGAGCTGGAGCTGTTCACCGCCAACGAACGCCGCGGGCTGCTCGAAGAAGTGGTGGGCCGACCCATCCGTATCGAACTGGCACCAGCGGCGAAGTAACCCGTTTGGTGCCGCCGGCCGGAGACCGTCGGCCGGAGCCGTCAGCCGGGGCCGTCGGCCGGAGCCGTCGGCCGGGGCCGTCGGGCACATCCAGCTGACAGGTTCAGACTGTCAGGCGATGTCGACGATCTCCACCTGAAGCTCGGCACCGGTTGGAGCCGTGAAGGTCACCACGTCACCCACCGCCGACCCCATGAGGGCGGTACCCAGCGGCGACGCCGGTGAGATCACCTCGAGGTCGTCGTGGCGTTCCTCGATGGAGCCGATGAGGTAGCGCTCCACGTCGTCGTCGCCGTCGTAGCAAATGCCCACCACCGACCCGGCCGTCACCACGTCTGACGCCGACGGGTCCACGATTTCAGCGGTTTCGAGCACGGCACCCAGATGCCGGATGCGGGCCTCCATCTTGCCCTGTTCTTCTTTTGCGGCGTGGTAGTCACCGTTTTCCGACAGGTCACCGAGTTCCCGGGCGGTCTGGATCTTGCGGGCGATCTCGGTGCGGCCGTGGGTGGTCATCTCGATGTACTCGGCGGTGAGCCGATCGTGGGTGGCCTGGGAAAGATGGTGGACCTCGCGCATCACGCAGATGCTAGCGAGCCGGTGGGGTGGCGCCATGTCACAGCCAGGCGTGTCACCCTGCCCCCGCACCCCACTCCCGTGCGGCAACCGCCTGATGGTATTTGCGTTTTCAGGCGCCGGTGGGACAATGAGAGACTGTGCCTGCAACCTCCGGCCAGGTATCGGTCAGGTTGCGGTGCATCGGGAAAGTGCCACAACGAACAGCGACAACATTGAGAGGATGGCCCACGTGAGCCACAGGATCGGCGTGATCCCAGGAGACGGCATTGGTGCTGAGGTGGTGCCCGTGGCGTTGCAGGTCATTGCCGCTGCCGGCGTGGAGCTCGACACCGTCGACTACGACCTGGGCGCTCACCGTTACGTGGTCGACGGCGTGGTGCTCACCGACGAGATCGTCGACGAGTGGCGCACCCTCGACGCCCTGCTGCTCGGTGCGGTGGGTGGTCCCGAGGTCCCGCCCGGGCTCATCGAGCGTGGGTTGCTGCTCAAGATGCGCTTCGACCTGGATCTCTACGTCAACCAGCGGCCGTTTGTGCACAACCCCGCCGACGGTGAGGGCCACGACTTCATCGTGATCCGGGAGAACACCGAGGGCACCTACGCCGGCGAGGGCGGATTCCTGCGCAAGAACACCCCCCACGAGGTGGCCACCCAGGGATCGGTGAACACCTGGTTCGGAGTGGAGCGCTGCGTGCGGTACGCCTTCGAACTGGCGGCGTCACGGCCAGCCCAGCACCTCACATTGGTGCACAAGACCAACGTGCTCACCTTTGCCGGTGACCTGTGGCAGCGGGCCTTCGACGCCGTGGCCGCCGACTTCCCCGGGGTGCGCACCGACTACCAGCACGTGGACGCCGCCTGCATCCACTTCGTGCAAAACCCAGCCCAGTACGACGTCATCGTCACCGACAACCTGTTCGGCGACATCCTCACCGACCTGGGTGGGGCGGTGTCAGGCGGCATCGGGCTGGCGGCATCGGGAAACCTCAACCCCGACCGCACCGGACCGTCCATGTTCGAACCCGTCCACGGCTCGGCCCCCGACATCGCCGGGCAGAACAAGGCCAACCCGCTGGCTGCCATCGGGTCGGCCGTCATGATGCTGGACTTTCTCGGTGAGACCGAGGCCGCCGGTCGCATCCGCACCGCCTGTGCCGAGGTGGCCGGTCAGACCGGATCCACCACCGAACTCGGTGACGCCGTCATCGCGCTGGTCTCGGCAAGCTGACCAGCCCGCCCACACGACTGCCCTCGCTGCCGCACTCGCCCACACTCCACTCCCCACACCCCGCCCCGACCACACCCCGCCCACCGCCAACCGCCAACGGCCGAACGTACGGAAGAGAACCACGATGCCCATTACCCCCACCGAGAAGATCTGGATGAACGGTGAGCTCGTCGACTGGGAGTCGGCGAACATCCACATCCTCACCCATTCGCTGCATTACGGCATGGCGGTGTTCGAGGGCGTGCGGGCCTACGAGACCGACGACGGCCCGGCGGTGTTCCGCCTGCGTGAGCACATGGCCCGCCTGCACGACTCGGCCAAGATCATGATGATGGATCTGCCCTACACCGTCGACGAACTGTGTGAGGCGGTGCGCCTCACGGTGCGGTCCACCGGGCTGCCGTCGTGCTACATCCGTCCCATCGCCTACTACGGGTACGGCGAGATGGGTCTCAACACCATGCCGTGCGAGGTGGACGTGGCCATCGCCTGCTGGCCGTGGGGCGCCTACCTCGGCGACGACGCCGTCAGCAAGGGCGTGCGCATGAAGATCTCGTCGTGGAAGCGCCACGACCACAACACCACCCCGCCGGCATCCAAGACCAGCGGCAACTACGTGAACTCGTCGCTGGCCAAGGTGGAGGCCCTCAAGGGCGGGTACGACGAAGCCATCATGTTGAACCTGGCCGGCCTGGTCTCAGAGTGCACCGGCGAGAACATCTTCTGTGCCCGTGGCGGTGTCCTCATCACCCCGCCGTTGTCGGCCGGGGCCCTTGAGGGCATCACCCAGAACTCGGTCATGACCATCGCCGCCGACATGGGATTCGAGTGCCGCATCGGCGAGCTGACGCGCTCGGACCTGTACATCTGCGACGAGATGTTCGTGTGCGGAACGGCTGCCGAGGTGAGCGCCGTGAACTCGGTCGACGACCGGGAGCTGCCGTGCCCGGGCCCCATGACCGTGGCCATCGCTGAGGAGTACGCCCGGGCCGTGCGCGGCAAGGTGGACGCCTACAAGCACTGGGTGGACCATGTCGGGTGACCAACCCGGTGGGGCCACCCCGTCGCTGCCAGCGTCGGTCGAGATCTTCGACACCACGCTGCGCGACGGCGCCCAGTTCGAGGGCATCAGCCTGTCGGTGGACGACAAGCTGCGTGTGGCCGAACAGCTGGACTGGCTGGGGGTGCACTGGATCGAAGGGGGCTACCCCCAGGCCAACCCCAAAGACGCCGAGTTCTTTGAGCGCGCCGTCACCGAACTGAAGCTGGACACCGCCACGCTGGTGGCGTTCGGGTCCACCCGTCGACCGGCCGGCAAGGTGGACGTGGACCCCACCCTGGCCGCCGTGCTCGGCGCCCACACCTCCACGGTGTGCATCGTGGGCAAGAGCTGGGACTACCACGTCACCGAGGCGTTGCGCACCACGCTGGACGAGGGTGTTGCCATGGTGGCCGAGTCGGTGGCGTTTCTGGCCGGTGAGGGCCGCCGGGTGTTTTTCGACGCCGAGCACTTCTTCGACGGCTACCGGGCCAACCCCGAGTTCGCCCTGCGGGTGCTCGAGGCCGCCGCCACCGCCGGAGCGTCGTGTGTGGTGCTGTGCGACACCAACGGCGGGTCGTTGCCGCACCAGGTGCAGGCCATCACCGCCGAGGTGGTCGCCCACTTCGCCGGCGACGTGGCCGTGGGCATCCACACCCAAAACGACTCGGGCTGTGCGGTGGCCAACTCGGTGGCCGCCGTGGTGGCCGGGGCCACCCAGGTGCAGGGCACCGTCAACGGGTACGGCGAACGCACCGGCAACGCCAACCTCATGACCGTCATCCCCGACCTCACCCTCAAGCTGGGTGTGGCCACCCTGCCCGAGGGTCGCATGGACCGGCTCACCCTGGTGAGCCGTCATGTGGCCGAACTGGTGAACCTCCCGCCGCAGCCCGCCGACCCGTACGTAGGGGTGTCGGCGTTTGCCCACAAGGGCGGTCTGCACACGTCAGCTTTGGGTCGTGCCGGCGGTGCCACCTACGAACACATCGACCCCGCCGTGGTGGGCAACGTCACCCGGGTGCTGGTCAGCGACCTGGGCGGACGCGCCGGCATGGCCATGAAAGCCACCGAACTGGGCGTCGAACTCGACGACGCCGCCGCCGCCCGGCTGTCCGACGAACTCAAGGAACTCGAAAGCCGGGGCTGGGTGTTCGAAGCCGCCGACGCCAGCCTTGAACTTCTCATGCGCCGGGCCACCGGGTGGACCCAGCCGTTCTTCGCTGTCGAGTCCTACCGGGTGAGCTCATTCCATGGCGAAGGTGCCAGCGCCTCGGGTGATGTTGTCGAAGTCACCACCGAAGCCACCGTCAAGATCTGGGTGGACGGCCAGCGGGTAGATGCTGTGGGTGAAGGCAACGGCCCGGTCAACGCCCTGGACTCGGCCCTGCGTCGGGCCCTCAACGGCAGGTACCCGGCGCTCGACCGCATCCACCTCACCGACTTCAAGGTGCGGGTGCTTGACGGTGGGGCGGCCACCGGGGCCGTGGTGCGGGTGTTGATCGACTCCACCGACGGCGACAACGCCTGGACCACCGTGGGCGTGAACGCCAACGTGATCGAGGCGTCGTGGCAGGCCCTGCTGGACTCGCTGGTCTACGGCCTGTTGCTGGCCGACACTGCCCCAGCCTGACAGCGCCAGTTAGGGCTCCACGATCACCGTGCCCCGCATGGCGGGGTGGGGGGTGCATTGGTACTCGTAGGTGCCCGGGGTGTCGAACGTGACCGTGGCCGACTGGCCCCCTGCGAGTCGTCCGGTGTCGAACCCGTTGCCTGTGGCGGTGTGCACCGCCGAGTCGTTGTTGGTCCACGTCACCGTGCCACCGGCCCGCACCCGCACCACTGCCGGGGCGAAGGCGAAGCCCCTGATGTCCACCGATACCGCCATGGTGGCAGCGCTGCCACCACCAGATCCCGCAGCTGGTCCGGGATCAACGGCGGTAGCCGGTGCCCCCGGCAGCGGGGCCAGCGCCGGGGCGTCGGTCGTCACCGTGAACACCGAGTTCATGCCCAAAGCGTCGTGTTCACCGGCAGCATCTTCCACCGGGCAGTCCAGGTCGTAGGTGCCGGCGGCCAGGTCGGCCACCAGCAATCCCGACTCTCCGGGTCCCACCAGCTCCGACTCCCACTCCAACCGGTCGCCGCCCGAGCCCTGGGTCCGGATGCGCAGCGAGTGCGGCAACGTGCCCATGTTGCGGAATCGGAACGTGATGGTTCCGGGTTGGGCGGAATCGACTGAGGTGACCAGGTCCCACTCACCCATCACCACGTCCACGCCGGGTGTGCCCTCACCGGGCAGTGGGGGGCCAGGTGTCGTGGCCGGTGGCGCCTCGGTGGCGCCGGATTGGTCGGTGGTGCCGCTGTGGTCCATGGCCATGGCGTTCTCGTCGGGGACCTTGCCCTCCCACGCCAGCTTGGCGCCGGCATGTCCGGTGAATCCCACTGCTCCCATGGCCGCCATGGCCACCACGGCGGTGACGATGCCCACCGCCGTTGTCAGGGACCTGCGGTCGGGTTTGAACCGGTCAAGGGCCACGAATGCAACCACACCGACGGTCAGCAGCACCGACAGCAAGCGGGTGATGTTGCCCCACCGTTCGTGCTCATCAAGCTCGGATCCCCGCTGCATGGCCTCACCGAGTTGTTCCCCGCTCCACACGGCGGCAAACGACGTCACCAGTGCACCGATCGCCAGCAGCACCACGAGGGGGCCCACGGTGCGACGCAACGAAGGTCGCACCAACAACAGCACCAGTCCGGCGGCCACCAACGGGATGAGCACCACCGGGGCATGCACGATCATCGGATGCAGGGGCAACCCATCAAAACGAATCATGGCCTCGGACTCCCGCCTCAAACTGGCTGACTGGTTGCACGATGTGTAGCCGTCCCAACGCTGTGGGACCGGTCACCTGCTGACTTTAGCTGGGACGGGCAACGCACTATCCCTCCGCTCCCACGGAAGCACGCCCTCCACTCCCACGGAAGCACGCCGGCTGAGAAGCCGCCCTCACGCCTGAACTCCCGGGAAGCCCAACCAACTTCACGGCCACCATCAACGCGGTGTCGTGATCCTTGGCGGGTCCGACTCCACGTCGCCGCTGCCTGGCCACCTCTTCTAGACTCACCTTGTGGCTGCTCCTGACTATGTCCCCCGTCCTGCCAACGAGCAGGTCCGTGTGTACTCGTCGCCGCCGTGGCGTCCCGAGGAGTGGACTGCTGATCGTCCCGCCGACCTCCCCGATGGCCAGCCCACCGGCGCCGGCATGGCGTGGCAGGGACCCGATCAGGGCTACGTGCTGCGGCTGGTCCGTCAGTTCGACGGTCGTTTGGTGCTTGCCGACGGCGAGCACGCTGACGACGTCAAGGCCGGGTGTGTGGTCGTGGCCCTCAAGCGGGCGTCACTGTTCAGCCGGGCCCCGGTGATTCACGACCTCACCGTGGCGTTCACGGCGTGGGGCTATCTGGCGCCGGCCCCAGCCGATCTGGTGTCACTGCGGCGAGGCCTGTTTGCCGGTGTGGGGCACGATCATCACCACGCCGCCCGCCACCGCATTGCCGACCTGGTGCCCGACGACGTCGTGCGCCTCAGCCCGGCGCAGGTGTCCGAGCGGGCCGCCGCCAACTGGCGTCTGGTGCTTGACCCTGACATTGACGCTGCGGCGGCCGCTGGTCATCACTGACCGGGTCATCACGCCTGACTGGCAGGGTCCAGCTGGCAGCGTCTGGCTGGCAGGGCCTAACTGGTGGGGCCTAACTGGTGGAAGTGTCTGCCGGTTCGCTTTCGGTGATCACCAGTGGCACACCGGGGGGAAGCTTCTCGGCCAGCAACGTGATGAGGTCGTTGGTCAGACGCACACAGCCATTGGTGACCGTCTCACCGATGAGGTCCGGCCTGTTGGTGCCGTGCACGGCCACGATGGGCAGACCCCCGTCGAACAACTGCAGTTCCTCGGAATAGGCGCTGGTGGCCAAAATGAACGGCCCAAAGTCACCGCCAGCGAAACTCTGGGGGATCACTTCGGTGATGTAGTACGTGCCGGTGGGTGTGGGATTGCTCGCAAGCCCAATTGAGGTGGTGGCGTCCACAATCACCTCGCCGTCCACCGTGGCGGTGAGCTGACGGGTGGTGAGATCCAGTTCGAGCACGGCATCGTGGGTGCTGAGTTCAACTTCGGAGGTGCGAACCCAGCCGGTCTGTCCGTTGGGCCGGGCCTGCAACAGCACTTCAACCCAGCCGTCCACCTCGCTCACCACCAGCATCACCAGCGGATTGCCAAAGTAGGTGGGGTTGTCGAAGGCGTAGCCAAGAGGGGTGACCCGCACCCCAGCCGAGGCCAAATCGGCGCGCGGGATGGGCGACATGCGGCTGTCACGGGTGCTGTAGAGCGGATTGGGTTCGGCGCCCTCGGGCGGCACAGCCACCACCTGCACCGTGGGGACCGTCGCCGTGGCGATGGTGTACTCGTTGCCCACCTTGGGGGGCTGGGTGGTGGTGGTCGAGCTCGTCGGTGCGGCGGTGAGCTCGGGTTCCACGCTGCGGTCACCCGAGGTGAACACGGCGATGCCGGCAATGATGGCAACCACGGCCACCACGGCCGCAGCGATGATGACGTTGCGACGGTTCTGCACGACGCCCATGTTACGGGCACCGGGCACGACGTTGGCAACGCCCCGGGGGTCGGTGGCGTGGTTTGAACCAGATGGTCCGTCTCTGCGGGGTCTGGGCCCCCCGGTACGATGGGCAGGTGCCCCCCTTGATCAGAACCCGCTTCGCTCCTGCCCCCACCGGCTATCTGCATCTGGGTGGTGCCCGCACGGCGCTGTTCAACTGGATGTACGCCCGTCACCACGGTGGTGAGTTCGTGCTGCGCATCGAAGACACCGACACCGAGCGGTCCCGGCCCGAGCTGATCGATGTCATCTACCGGGTGCTGGAGTGGCTGGGTCTGGATTGGGACGGCGAGCCGGTGCTGCAGTCGCAACGTTCGCAGTTGTACGCCGACGCCGTGGCATCGCTGCTGGAGTCGGGCCACGCCTACTGGTGCGGGTGCACCCCCGACGAGGTGAAGGCCCGGGCCGAGGCCCGCGGCGGCACCCCGGGCTACGACCGCCACTGCCGCACCCTGGAGTTGGGCCCCGGGCCCGGCCGGGTGGTGCGTTTTGCGGTGCCCGACGACGGCACCACCGGATTCGACGACGTGATCCGCGGTCCCATCAGCTTCGACAACGCAGTCATTGAGGACTTCGTCATCCAGCGCTCCACCGGTGCGCCGTTGTTTTTGGTGGCCAACGCCGTGGACGATCCCGACATGGGCGTCACCCACGTGATCCGCGGCGAGGACCTCATCAACGTCACCCCCAAGGTGCTGCTGCTTGCGTCATGCGCTCGGTGTCACCGACGACCCGGTGTTCGCCCATCTTCCCCTCATCGTCAACGACAAGCGCCAGAAGTTGTCCAAGCGCCGGGACGACGTGAGCGTGGGCGACTACATCAACCGGGGCATCCCGGCCGAGGCCATGGCCAACTACCTGGCCCTGCTGGGGTGGGGTCCACCCGACGGCATCGAGCAACGCCCGATGGCCGAGATGGTGGAACTGTTCGACCTTTCGGCGGTGTCGTCGTCGTCGGCGGCGTTCGACGTGCGCAAGCTCGAACACATCAGCGGCGACAAGATCCGGCTGCTTGGTGTCGACGAGTTCATCGACCGCAGCGGCCCGTGGCTCACCGGCCAACCCCGCGGCCAGGTCGACGCACCAGCTGCCCCGCCGTGGGAACCCGACCGGTTCGATGCCCAGCGGTTTGCCGCCATGGCCCCCCTGGTGCAAGAACGGGTCCACACCTTTGCCGAGGTGCCCGGGTACGTGGCGTTTTTGTTCGCCGACCGGTTTGAGGTCGACGACACGTCGTGGTCCAAGGTGATGGGCAAGGAAGGTGCGGTGGCGCTGGCCCAGATGCAGCGGTGTGCCACCGAACTGGCTGCGCTTGATGCCGACGGCTGGCGGGCCGACGACATCGAGCGGGTGGTGTTTGCCGTGGACGCCGACAGCGGTCTGCTGCGTGACGACGGCGAACCCAACCGCAAGCGGGCCCAGGCACCGGTGCGCGTGGCGGTGCTGGGAGCATCGGTGGGTCCGCCGTTGTGGGAGTCGCTGGAGGTGTTGGGCCAGGCCGACACGGTGGTCAGGCTCGAGCGTGCGGTGCAGCGGTTGGCTGCGGAACTGGAGGCGGGGCGACAGGCGGGATCGGGGGCTGCGGTGTCGTGAGCCGCCCAACGTCGAACACCGGCCAGCGCCGAGGGCGCGTGGTCATGACGAGTCTGCTGGTCATTGCCGTGGTGGTGATCGGCTACGTGGCCGTCACGTTCGCCCAGGTGTGGCTGGCGTCAGATCGTGACGACGCCCGGCCGGCCGACGCCGTTGTGGTGCTGGGGGCGGCACAGTGGGACGGCCGTCCATCGCCGGTGTTCCAGCAGCGCCTCGACCATGCCGCCGAGCTCCACGCCCAGGGTCTGGCGCCCGTGATCGTGGTGACCGGCGGCAAACAAGATGGCGACCGCGTCACCCAGGGCGCCGCTGCCTACGATTACCTGCGCAGCCTTGGCATCGCCGAGGAGGCATTGCTGGTGGAAGTCGACGGCACTGACACCTACACCGAGCTGGCCGCCTCAGCCGCCATCCTCGATGCCGCCGGCATCGGCCGGTCGGTACTGCTGGTGACCGACGGCTATCACTCGTTGCGCACCTCGATGATCGCCACCGAGGTGGGAATGGACGCCGCCGTGTCGCCGGCATCGGGCGGCGGTGGTGGTGCCGAGCTCATGCGGGAGACCGCTGCAGTGTCGCTGGGGCGGATGCTGGGATTCCGTCGACTCAGCAACTGGACCTGACCGGCCCACGGGCTGGTGGTCTCACGCAGGCACGTGCGGGTGCCGGGCCGGTGGATCGACCATGGGCTTTGTGGGGGTGTGAGGCGGGGCGTTAGAGTGTCGGGCGCTTGCTCTTTCGGGGGTGGTGTAATTGGCAACACAAGTGGTTCTGATCCACTTATTGGGGGTTCGAGTCCTCCCCCCCGAACAAACCCGGATCGTTGTGGCTTTGGCTTCGACGGAGCGGGACCACCAGGCCCCCATCGTCTAGCGGCCTAGGACACCACCCTCTCAAGGTGGCGGCACGGGTTCGAATCCCGTTGGGGGTACTCCAGGGAATCCTCTGCTCCGGCAGGGGATTCTTCGGTTTCACGCCGCGGTTTCACATGACCACGATGAGCGCCTTGTTGTCCGTCGATTGTGTCGTCGATGACCGCAGGGCATACGACAACAGTGGTCGTGTCAGTAGCGAAGGACCCGGGCCGTATGTTTGTCGCCCATGGGTGACCTCTACGTCGAGTACGAGTATGTGATCACCTTCGTCCAACTGGCGATGGCGATGTTCGCAATGGGTGCCACCCTGCATCTCAGGGACTTTCGGGCCGTGATCGTCCTGCCACGCTCGTTTCTGACCGGGCTCGGTGCCCAGATGGTGCTGGTCCCGCTCCTCGCCTACGCCCTGCTGCGGTTGTTCGATCTCGACCCTGGTGTGGCGATCGGCCTGGCCATCATCGCTGCGGTCCCCGGCGGCACCGTGTCGAACGTCTTCACCTACGCCGGCAAGGGCGACGTGGCACTCTCGATTGCCCTCACTGCGGTGACGTCGCTGGCGTGCGTGGTCACGGTCCCGTTCGTGCTGGAGTGGCTCGTCGGTTCGTACGTCGCTCCCTCGTTCGGTCTCCCTCGCGGCCGCATCGCAGCCGAGATTGTCCTCACGCTCCTTGTGCCCCTGGCCATCGGCATGGGGGTGCTCCGCCGATGGCCCGAGCGCGCTGCGCAGACTGTCGCGGCTGGCCCTGGCAGCCACGGCGATCCTCATTGGTGTCATCGTGGTCGGGTCAGCCACCGCGGGACGGCTCGACGTGGAAGCGATGGGTTTGGCCAACCTCGCGGTGGTCGCCGTATTCGCGCTTCTCCTTGCCGGGGTCGGTATCGCAACCACGGCTGCCACTCGTCGACCCTGGCCGGACGTGACGGCCATCACCATTGAGACCACGGTGCGCAACACCAACCTGGGCCTGCTCGTGCGGACGTCGGTGTTCGGAGCCGTCGCCGCCGCAGGTGACCCGGTCGCCGACCTCGCGCTGTTCACCCTGCTCGCCTACGCCGCCATCAGCTTCGTCGCCGTGGCACCGCTGATCGTGGCCGGTCGACGCGTCGCCATCCTCGGCGGTCTCCGACGACGATGATCGACGGCCTGTGGCGGTGGCTTGTGGCGGTGGGCAGCACCATCCAACGGCGCTGAGCCATGAACCGAGCAGAATGTCGACCATGAGCAGTTCCGTCACCCCGACGCCAGCCGACAAGTTCACCTTCGGGCTGTGGACCGTTGGATGGCAGGCCCGCGACCCCTTCGGTGACCCGACCCGACCGGCGCTCGATCCCGTCGAGACCGTGCACCGGCTTGCCGAATTGGGAGCTGCCGGGGTGACGTTCCACGACGACGACGTCGTGCCGTTCGGCGCCGACGACAGCGATCGCCAGCGTCACCTGCAGCGTTTTCGTGCGGCGCTGGACGAGACCGGCATGACCGTCCCCATGGTCACCACCAACCTGTTCACCCATCCGGTTTTCAAAGAGGGTGCGTTCACCGCCAACGACCGGGGGGTGCGCCGCTATGCGCTCCGCAAGGTGATGCGCAATCTTGATCTGGCCGCCGAGCTGGGAGCGCACACCTACGTGTTCTGGGGAGGCCGCGAGGGGTCCGAGGTGGACCTGGCCAAGGACGTGCGGGCAGCGCTCGACCGCTATCGCGAGGCCATCGACACGCTGGCGCAGTACGTCAAGGACCGGGGCTACGCCATCCGCTTCGCCCTGGAACCGAAGCCCAACGAGCCGCGCGGCGACATCTTTTTGCCCACCGTCGGCCACGCCCTGGCGTTCATCTCGACTCTGGACCACAGCGACATCGTGGGGGTGAACCCCGAAACCGGCCACGAGCAGATGTCCAACCTGAACTTCGTGCACGGCATCGCCCAGGCCCTGTGGCAAAACAAGCTCTTCCACATCGACCTCAACGGCCAGCACGGACCAAAGTTCGACCAGGACCTGGTCTTTGGCCACGGCGACCTGTTGAGTGCGTTCGCCCTTGTCGACCTGCTCGAGTTCGGTGGGCCCGGCGGCGGTCCGTCCTACGACGGCCCCCGCCACTTCGACTACAAGCCGCTGCGCACCGAGGCGGCCGACGCGGTGTGGGCGTCGGCGGCGGCGAACATGCGCACCTACCTGCTGCTCAAGGAACGTGCGGCCGCCTTTCGCTCCGACCCCGAGGTGCGCCAGGCGCTGGCCGACGCCGCGGTGCCCGAACTGTCGGTGCCGACCCTGGCCGCCGGCGAGACCTACCAGGACCTGCTCGACGACGACAGCGCCTTCGAGCGCTTCGACGTGGACAGTGCGGGGGCAAGGCCCCACGGCGCCAGCCGGATCGACCAGCTGGCGCTCTGAGCACCTGTTGGGAGCCCGGTAGGTGCCGCTGGTCGCCGGTGTCGACCTGTCGACATCGGCTTGCAAGGTGGAGGTGCGTGATCTCGACACGGGCCAACTCATCAGATCGGGCCGGGCGCCGCTTGCACCCACGACCCCGCCGCGCAGCGAGCAGGATCCTCGGGAATGGTGGAGCGCCCTTTGAGCAGGCCGCCGCCCAGGCAGGCATCACCACTGACGCACCCGTCGCGGCGATCTCGGTTGCTGGTCAGCAGCACGGCCTGGTGGTGCTCGACGCTTCGGGTGCGGTGATCCGGCCGGCCAAGCTGTGGAACGACACCGAGTCGGCCGACGATGCCGAGGCCCTCATCGCCGAGCTGGGCGCCCAGCGATGGGCGGACGCCTGTGGCAGCGTGCCGGTTGCCAGCTTCACCATCACCAAGCTGCGCTGGTTGCGCCGGTGCGAGCCTGCTGCCTTCGGGCGCATCGCCCGGATCGGGTTGCCCCATGACTGGCTGACCCACCGTCTCACCGGCGGGTGGACCACCGACCGCGGTGACGCCTCGGGCACGGGCTGGTGGAGCCCGGCCGAGGGCATCTACCGCACCGACCTGCTCGACCTTGTCGACGCTGCGATGGACTGGAGCGATGCACTTCCCAAGGTGCTGGGTCCGTCGGACGCTGCCGGGCAATGGACGGACGCCGGTGGCGCACTGGTGGCCGCCGGCACCGGCGACAACATGGCCGCAGCCCTCGGTCTTGGCCTGCGACCCGGGGACCTGGCGCTCAGCCTGGGCACCAGTGGCACGGCGTTCACCGTGGCCAACGAACCGTGTGCGGACCCCACTGGTGCCGTGGCAGGGTTCGCCGATGCCACCGGCCGCTTTTTGCCGCTGGTGTGCACGCTCAACGCCACCAAGGTCACCGACACCGTGGCCCGGTTGCTGGGCGTTGGTACCGCCGAGCTCGACCAGCTCGCTTTGGGTTGCGAACCGGGAGCTGGAGGGCCTCACGCTGGTGCCGCACCTCGACGGCGAGCGCACCCCCAATCGCCCTCACGCCACCGGGTCGTTCGTGGGTCTGCGTTCTGACACCGACCGCACCCAATTTGCACGCGCAGCATTCGAAGGCGTGGTGTGCAATCTGCTGGCAGGTGCCGACTTCCTGCCCAGCGGCCTGCCCGACGGTCTGCCCGACGGTGACCGCCGGGTGGTGCTGGTCGGAGGCGGCGCCCACAGTGAGGCCTACCGCCGGATCGTCGCCGACCTGACCGGACGACCGGTGCTGGTGCCCGAGGCCGACGAACTGGTGGCCATCGGTGCAGCGGCGCAGGCTGCCGTGGCACTGACAGGGTCAACCTTCGACGACGTGGCCGAGCGTGGAACCTTCGGGCTGGCCGCATCATCGAGCCTGATCCCACCGTGGACCGCGATGCGATCCGCCACCGCTACGCCGAGGCCGCAGGCCACTGAAACCGTGTGCTGGGCCGTGCCCCTAAACCGTGCCCCGACCGTGCCCGCTCCGGGGTGACAATCGTGGACGAGCACACGCACCATGGATTACCGGGGCGGTCGGTCCTTGGTGCACCAGGTCTGCGGGTGGGCACGCAACCACGGCACGGCAAAGCCGGCCAATCTTCGAATCAGAGCGCTTCGTCCCAGGCGATATCGCCGGTGTGCTCCTCACGAAGGGAGATCCGATGGGCGAGGTTCGCAGCCACCCATTCGGCGGCAAGCGCCACCGCCGTCTGGGCCTCCTGCTCGGTCTCCCAGATACTGAATGAGACGATGCCGCCGGTGTCGAGGATTCCTACCTCGTAGCGGACGAAACCGGGCTGGGCCTCGTAGAGCGGGATCATCTGGCTCCGGGCGATATCGACCGTCTCTTGAGCCGTGCCAGAGGTCAAGTCGTACATCGCAACTCGGAAATGGTGGGACATGGCCGGTTCCTCTCTTCAGCAACCCCCAACATGAGGGCGACAAAACCCCAGC
>JAGYKS010000026.1 GCA_018401565.1 Acidimicrobiales bacterium
GAGCGACTTCGATACTTGGTCAGCGCAATGGATTCAAGAAGTCTCGACTCCCAAAGGAGCGAGAACTGCAGGGCATTGACACGGAGCCAGAACATAGCAATTCTGGTTCTGGCAGAAGTAAGGGATGGGAAGGTTCGTCCGGGACAGCTAATCGACTTTACAGGCTGAGCGACAGCATCGGACTCGGGGGACCAAGATGCTGAGAGTGTCTTCAACTCCAACAGCGAGGCTCGCCAGTCAGTTCAATCACCATCCGAAGAGCCCTGTATCGGTCCGTTTCCCACGATGATGCGGCAATGGGTGAGCCGGAATCCTTTCCGTGCGCCAAGCAGAGAGTTCCGTTTCATCCCCGGAAATCAGGTACTGGTAGTCGTGGGCATCGGAGACTCAGGCGAGTTGCTTGTCACCCAAACGACGTACCTCGGGTACTTCTTCAGCATCCACACGTCTCTGAACCACTCGCCTTGTACCTTGATCGCGGATCGCGTGCCGTGGCAGAGCGCGTAGCTAGAAGTCACGGCAGGTGTCCATGGCCGGCTGAGAAAGTCCCCACTGGTGGCCAGATGAGGTCCCCGTTGGTGGCCACGGGAAGTCCCCGTTGGTGGCCATGGGAAGTCCCCACCTCTCACTGAAGCATCCACTTGAGGTGTCCCTCGGCCGGTCACGGTGTCGGTGTCTAGCCACATCGCTGCGACCGAGGGACTGCTCCATGAAATCAGTGAGGGAACGTATGGACATCAATGCCGCCTACCGGGAGGTAGGCACGTATCGGGGCGCCGCCGAGATATGCGGCACTACGCACAAGACCGTGAAGCGAGTCGTCGAGGCCTCTGAGCGGGCGGGGCCACCTGAGCGGGTGGTGCATAACTACGACGGTGTGCGTGCCATCGTCGCGGAGCGGGTCGCGAAGACCCAGGGCCGGATCACTGCAAAGCGTTTGCTGCCGGTCGCGATCGCTGCGGGCTATGCCGGGTCGGCCCGGAACTTCCGGCGTCTGGTCGCCGAGGTGAAGGCGACATGGCGGGTCGATCATCATCGTGGCCGGCGCCCGGGGTGTGGGCACCCGGCGATGTGTTGGTGTTCGATTGGGGTGAGATCGGTTCGCTCTACGTGTTCTGCGCGGTGCTGGCGTGGAGCCGGTGGCGGTTCGTGTACTTCGCTGACAACCTCGGCTCGGCCGCCACGCTCGGGGCGCTGGCAGCTTGTTTCGAAGAACTGGGCGGGGTGCCCGCACCGCGCTGACCGATCGGATGGGCTGTTTGAAGGGCGGCACCGTTGCGGGTGTCATGGTCCCGACCGCGGACTACGTCCGGTTCGCCACCCATTACGGGTTCCGACCCGATTTCTGTGAGGGTGCTGACCCTGCGTCGAAGGGGATCGTGGAGAACTTGGTCGGCTACGTGAAGTCCGATTTGATGATCCCCGCCGAGCTCACCGCCAGCGATCTTGCCGCAGCGAACGCGGCCGGTCGGTTGTGGTGTCTGGAGGTGAACGCTGCGGTCCATTCCGAGATCGCTGCGGTCCCCGCCGAGCGGCTACTCACCGAGGGCCCGTTGCTGGGCCCGTTGCCGTCGCTGCGAGCTCAGATCGGCAAGCTCACGGTCCGGCAAGGTCGACCGGCTGTCGTGCATCCGGTTCGGGTCGGCTCGCTACTCGGTCCCAACCCGCCACATCGGCCGTCAGGTTGAGGTCCGTGTCACCGACGGTGTCGTCCAGGTCGTGTCGTTAGGGGCGGTGATCGCCGAGCACGCCGTTGTTTCACCTGGTGAGGCGTCTGTGAACGATGACCACTACGGCGGGGAAAGGCCTGGGCCCCGTCGGGCCGTTCGCCCCAAGACCACTGCCGAGATCGCGTTCTGTGCCCTCGGTCCGGTTGCGGAGGCGTTCATCAAGGCCGCAGCTGCCACCGGGGCCACCAAACTGGCCGGCGACCTCGAGGAACTCGCCGGTCTCGAAGCCGCCCACGGCGCGCGCGCTGGTGATGGCCCTTGAGCGGGCGGTTCACTTCGGTCGGTTCCGGGCCCACGATGTCCGGTCGATCCTGGCCGCCGGGGCCACGGCGTTGCCCGCCCGACCCGGACCCGGCGACGCCCTCATCGTGGACCTGCCCGCCACGACGACACGTCCACTATCGGCCTACGCCATCGGTGAACGTACATGACGGGCCCGACACCGACCTTGCCCGGCGATCTCGACGCCGGACTGCGACGTCTGCGGCTCGGCGCATGCGACAGCTCGCACCCGAGCTACTCGTCACCGCCAAGACCCAACGATGGGCACCCGAAGAGTTCCTCCGCACCCTCGTCGAGACCGAGATCGCTTCCCGCGACGCCTCCAACATCAGGGCCCGGCTCAAAGCCGCAGCGTTCCCCGTCACGAAAACCCTCGACGAGTTCGACGTCAAAGCATCGTCGATCAAACCGGCGACCCTGACTACCTCACCAGCCTCGAGTTCATCACCGCCCGAGAGAACGTCTGTCTGGTCGGCCCCGCCGGGACCGGCAAGAGCCACCTGCTCGTCGCTCTCGGTCACTGCAGCTATCGACGCCGGCCACCGGGTCCGATACTTCACCGCCGCCGAGGTCGTCGAGACCCTCTACCGCGGACTCGCCGACAACTCGGTCGGCCGGGTCATCGACACGATCCTCAAAGCCGACCTGATCCTGATCGACGAGATCGGGTTCGCACCCCTCGACGACAACGGCGCCCAACTGTTCTTCCGGCTCGTCGCCGCCGCCTACGAACGACGCTCACTCGGCATCGGATCGCACTGGCCCTTCGAAGAGTGGGGCCGGTTCCTACCTGAACACACCACCGCCGTCAGCCTCCTCGACCGGCTGCTCCACCACGCCGTCGTCGTCGCCACCCAAGGCGAGTCCTACCGAATGAAACAAGCCCGAACGAGAGCGACCACACCCGACGACCACCACCGCCTGAAAACCCATCGAGAGGTGGGGACTTTCGTGGCCACCAGCGGGGACTTCAACTTGGCCATTGACGGCAGGTGCGCTGGGCGATCGGCAAAGCGGGACGGGTTGGACGGACTTAGGGCCTTGAGTGGCGACGTCTTCTCTCATTCGGTCTTAAGAGGGGTGGAGGCTCTTGGTGCCACTCGACCCTACCGCCGGGATTTCCGGCGTAGTGGTCCCTCCGTGGCGATGGCAGAGAGCAAATGATTGTGCTCCGTCGCAACACTTCGTAGCGATTAATCCAGCGATCTGGACGCTTCCCATTGACGGGCGGTATCGCACGTCTTGATCACCCGGACGGCTGGAAGCCGATCTAATCCATGAATCCCGAGACGAGTTGCCACTCGAGACTTCAGAGGTCGAATCACTCTGACTGGAAACCTCTTTGCTTTCTACCCCGGGAGAGTATCCGGGATTCCGCACGATCCCAGCTCCATCCGCCGGAGCGGCATGAATATCGCCCGCAGCCGACTATGACACCAGCGGCAGCTGGTCACAGGAGGACATTCTCAACCTCATCTCAAGACAATTGAGATCCAAAAGTTCTATGAGACCAGTTCCGTTGATTTGATTCGAATTGACAGTGCCGAGCATGTCATTTCCGACCTTGCTCGACTCGGTGAACCCGTTGCAGAGGTGCTAATTCACGCTGTTGCGGCAAGCCTTCCTCTGAAAAGGCCGAGTCGTTTCGAACAGCTATCTTAGCGGGCGCCCTAAGTGGCTCTGCCAGACCCCTTGCTACAGCCGGATTCCCACGGAGGACTGGAAGTGCCTAATCAAGTATCTGAAACTGATGCGACCCCTTGAGGCGCGATTTGCCTCCAATATGCTCCGGCGGTTCCCCTGGCTCAAGGAGCAGCTCGATCAGGTCCCAGCGGGTCTCGAGAGCCTTGATGAACAAGGCGATAGCGATCTGGAAGCTGTGGTGCGCTGGGTCGTCAGCCTTCTCATAGAGTATCGAAATTCAGTTTCCTCAATGCTCCGGACCGAGCTGAACGGTGTAGATCCTTCACGTCTACTTGAAGCACTGGTTTACCAACTTGCCTCGATTGGGTTCAGTGATCAATCAGACCGCATCAAAAGAGTTCTCGAATCGCTAAAATATCAAGAGGATCAATCGCGTGGAACCTTCAAGAATATGGTTGAGGTAGCTCTCAGTGATCTACTGGCCGAATTGACAACTAATGATAGCTTCGAAACCGGACCGGGCGATCTGGTGGGAGTCTTGGACGACGAGAATCGCATAGCGTCCACACGTTTATGGCGTGATGCATGGCTGCTTTTATTTTGCAGTCTGCTCTGGACCTACGAGCGCGACCGGTCGGCGGGAGTCGGTGAATTAGCACTGGGTCCCGATTTTCGAGATGTACGATATTACCTCGGACCCGTTCGGTCTCTTCTTCCGTTCACGGGCAATCATTGCGAGTCCGGTGACCTCCATTGCGCAAACAAATATTGGTCTCCAGTTCGCACTGTCAGCACGTCATTCGTTCCCCGAAAATGCAGGTATTCATCACACCTGTGCCATTTACTACCTTCGCCGAGCAAGTCTGGTTGCTGATGGACCCGCAACAACAGGCATGCTCCAGCAGGGTCCTGGAAGCTGTCGGTGTAGCTCTACTTCTCGACTCGGTGTTTGCTGGCTTCTATGTCACTAAGGCCAAACTTCTATGGGAAGCTGGGATCCCGGGACGAGGCCATAAGCAATCTTCAATCAGCGATCGAATTGCAGCGCTATGACACAGAATTGGCAGCGGAGCGGTTCGACGAAGTGGATAGATCTCCTTGATACCTGGCAGCTGAACTAATTGCGGAATTCGCAGAGTCGGGCCATTACACAACAAGCCAAGTAAAGTCAGGTCATTGGCTCGATGACCATTGCAACCAGATCGTCGCTCTTGTTCCAGCGGGGAACTTTCGGCACGCTGAATCGTTGGATTCAGCCTCACGTACGGCGCTTGCGGCCAGGGCAATACGTTCAGGCCGGTCAAGGGGAATAGCCCATTCCCAGCATTCAAAAAGACGCTTACCACGAGCAAACCCGTCCGAGGCCAGAACTGAGCGTTCGATCTGATCAACATGCCCCACGATGGCGTGTGATGCAGCGTCAGGGTCAAGTGCAGCAACCCAGTAACCGCCTTCGGTGTTCATTTTCTTGAGCCTATGTGCGGCCAAAAGGGGTCGCACATCCTCCATAGCGAGGGAATGGTCTGCGCCCCCCTCAATGAGTGCACTTAGACGGCTTGACGCCTCAGTGTTCAAGTCGTCCGGACGATCATCAGTAATCTCGCAGATTTCTGCCTTGCCGGAAGACCAGGGAGACATCGGCCAACACCAGATAGTCCACCCTCTGTTTGCCGAACCTGACAATGCCGACGGCAGCGGAGGGTGGGACGTCAGGCGTGTCAACCCAGCTGTGCTGCGCGCCAGCAGCGACGTCAACAATGACCTCCGCAAGGAGGTCGCTCAGGGAAACCGAGGAAGATGCTCGCCTCCGCAGACCCGAATCGAGCAGTCCAACGAGCCACATCGCATCAGAAGGGAATTTTGGGAACAACTCGGCTTGAACTCAATGCCGTAGCCCCGTCAATGACCCAAGCAAGCGAACCTTCAAGCCCACATCGGTCCTCGCGTTTGGCCTATCGCCAGGCAGAGTCACAGACGAAATTAATTGCCACACCCTCTTAATCTAGCGTCACCTTGCTTGTCGGAGGTGCGTGCATGCTGTGAGCGCTGATCGAAAGTCGCGATTGATGCTGGACGAAAGTCGCGGTGGGTCGAGGTTCTGACTGGTGGTTGCTGAGGTTAGCGGGCTGCTCCTGGTCCGGGGTTGGTTGTGGCGATTTCGAGGCCGTTGTGCTCGCGTAGACGCCAGCTGGGTCCTTTGATGTTGAACACGATGGCGTTGTGCATGAGGCGGTCGAGGACGGCGGCTGCGACGACGGTGTCGCCGAAGATGGTGCCCCAGTCGGGCAGTCCTCGGTTGGTGGTGACGATGGTCGGGTGGCCTTTTTCGTAGCGGGTGTTGACGACTTGGAAGAACACGCTGCTGGCTTCGGTGCCGCCGATGGGGAGCAACCCGACGTCGTCGATGACAAGCACCGTCGGAGCGGTGAAGGCTTTCATCTTCGACGCCAGGTTGCCTTCGATCGATGCGCTGACCAGGGTGCGGCACAGGTTGTCGGCGGTGGTGAAGTAGCCGCGGTAGCCGGCCTCGACCGCGATGGTGGCGAGGGCGACAGCGAGGTGGGTTTTGCCGCAGCCGGGTTGACCGAGAAACAAGATGGGTCGGTTCTCGTCGATGAACCGCAACGTCGCCAGGTCCTCGACCAGTTTGCGATCAACTGATGGTTGGAAGTCGTAGTCGAAGTCGTCGATGCTGCGCCGGTGAGGGAACCTGGCGTAACGCAGTCGGGCAGCGAGGCGACGGTCGCGATCTGCGGTGGCTTGCTCGGCAACGAGTCGGGCGAGGAACTCGATGTGCGACCACTCCTCGACTCTGGCTTGCTCAGCGAGGGTGGCGAACACACCCGCAGCAGCGTCCAACTTCAGGTAGCCGAGGTCGGTTTTGATCTGTTCGTAGAGGCTGTTCATCCGACGTCTTTCGTGTCGATGTCGAGCCGGTAGCGGGCGTCGAGATCGACCGGGTCAACGTCGTAGTCACCATTGAGTTCCAGGCGGCCGGCGACGTGTTCGTCGTCGTGGTCGGCGATGAGTCGCAGGTCGGGCCGGTCGCTGTTCCAGCCGAGCGCGAGCGCTTGCGCGGCGGCGCGATGCTCGGGGTTCCACACGTCGATGCGCCTGCCGGCGACGAGACGGTGGGCGGCGATGAGTCGGCCGGCGAGGCGGATCTCAACGTTGACACCGTTGACTTTGCGGCGGATCTCGACTTTGTGACCCAACGCTGAAGGTGGCACCGAGTAGCGGTTGGCGTCGATCGACACGAACGGCAACACGTTATGAACCCGCCGCACTTCCACGTAGTCTGAGTCGAACCGCACCCTGGGCAACGCCCCGAGGAAATCACGCTCGACGCTGAGTCGGGCGGTTGGTGGCGCACCGGTGGTGCGTGACTCGACAGCATGCACCCTCTCGTCAAGCCATACAGCTGCCCGCCGGTTCAAATCGTCAAGGTCGACCGGTATGCCGTCATATTCGACCTCCGGTAGGAACGTCTCACGCAAAGACCGGAACGGACGCTCGACTTTGCCTTTGCGTTTCGCGTCGCCGGCCTGACACGACGTGATCTTCGTTGAGTGATGCGCTGCGAACCCCACCGTCGGTGCGTGTAACTCGAACCGCCTGCCCTGGGATCGGCCGAGTGCACCCATCCGATCAGTGCGACACGTCGCTGGAACCCCACCAACAGCATCGAAGAAACGGGTGATGCCTTCGAAGGTGTGATGCCGATCCTGAGACGTCGTGAACCACCACATCCGGTAACGCGACCACGACAAGATCATCCCGAAACACACCAGATTGATGCCCCAACCGAACCTCGGTGCCCACGAAGACAAGTCACAAAAGTCGAATTGGGCTTCCTCACCTGGATCGGTATGGATCGGCACCGACACCGCATCAGCTGCCCGGAACCTCGGGCCGCGCATATCGCGCAACACGTCGGTCACTGTCGAATAGCCACCCACGAAACCCTCAGCACGAAGTTTGTTGAACACCGAGACACCCTGCAACCGCGGGAACTTCGTGATCATCACCTCGATCCGTTCACACCAATGAGGTGTCATCACCGGTGACGGCGAAACCCGCAGTGACGGCGGACCATGCTTCAAATACTTGCTGACCGTCGCCGGGTGGACCCCGGCCTCTTTTGCGATCTCAGTGATCGTCCAACCCTGTGCATACAGATCTGTCATCTTCATGTACGTCTCCTGGGACATCATGGTGCGTGGCTCCTTCAGCTCGTGTCGTGCTTGGTCGCAAGACACGCTGAAGGAGCCACACACAAAATTGGTGGATGCCAGCCAGAAGACCCCGACATCACCGCGAAATTCAGCCAGCGCCAAACGCGAGAATCAACGAGCGCTCACAGGGCTGGTCCAAGGACGACACCACCAAAGTTCAGCTTGTTTAGACGCACCCTTTGCAGGACCTCGACAAATCCATTTCGAGGAACGTTCGTCCCTTAGGGGCTTACTTGGCGATCCCACATGACAACGAGTTTAGCGGCTCTTCGCGTTGGAGCGGGGTGAGATGACCCCCGTGTAATGGTCCATGTTTCGTGTACCCCTGAACGGGGGATCCCTCAACGGCACCACATCCAGTGCAGGCCCTCCAACAAACCCGGGCGATCCACTCAGTGGCCCCTCATGCAGCCCCAATAATCAATACTTGCCGGAACCAGAATCGCCGTGAGCAGGGTCCAGGGAACGGCCCGGTGTCGCCGAACATCTGCCGTGAATTCAGCCCGATGCCAGTATCAATACGTCAGCCCTCGCCCAGACCTGATCAGCATCTGCTGTCCCCAAATGAAGACTGGCCATAGCCAAGGAGTTCGCTCGTCGTGAGTTCCAACGAGGGAGCACCCCAGTCCAACTGCGCCATCGACACCTCCCGAAAAGCAACGTTGTAGCCAGCTACCTGCTCGCTGCACGTGATAGTCCCCGGTGACCCCGATCAACGAAGTCCACCCTCGGTCTTCAGCCAGTACCCCGAAAGCCACAGCCTCACCTCTCGTGCTGTCCTCCTCGGGAAAAAGGCACACCACTTCCACGTCGCCCGAGAACCCCTCGCACCAGCCTTCGGCAGTCTCTGGTAGCTCGGTGGCGTTCAGCACCAGCACTGGCGCACGGCCGGCCTCAACCAGCTCTCGCCCCAGCGTGAAGCGCCCGTCCTCGCCGGCAAAAACCACAACGGCGTCGGCCCTTTCCGGCAATTCGTCCACTGGCGGATTGCGGATTCCCTGCACCGCATCCCATACGAACCACGCCGAAGCCACCATGAACACCGTCATCAGCAACGACAGGGACCCCACGATGACACCCCAAGGCACCCGCCTCGGCTGTCGATCGGTGGTCATGCAAGTAACCGTACCGGTAGCTCTCCATCCTTAAGCGATAGACCGGTAGCCCAACGGTGGGGACCCACCAGTGCGATCAGGCGCCGGTGGTAGCGTCGGAGCCGTCGTGGACTGCATCTTTGCCACTGTCGGACCCACCGGCACCATGTTTGACGCCCTGCGCCGGGAAGCGTCGCCAAGCGGTGCGCCCGCTGTGATCGCGAATTTTCCGCCGAGCGCTTCAGGCGGAACATGCGTCGGGATCAGCGACCCCGGCTCGCCCGCCACCTGGTGGAGCAATGACACCACTCAAACCATTGCCGGCTTCGGCTCCGGGCTACGCAGAGATCGCCTGATCCCCAGCTGCCGATGCGGTGCTGCTCATGGCCGGGCCTGACCACACCAGCGGCGTCGACGCCCTTGTGGCGGTTGCCACGCCCGGAGACCACCGATTGTTCACCTTCACCACCCCCGAAGGTGGCACAGCGGTGTGCTCTCAACTCGGGGTGCTGGCACGGGCTGTGGGCGCGGAGCTGTCGGTGGATCGCTCGTATGAGGACATGCTTCTGGGCCACGGCTTTTTGCCCGACGGTCGCACGGTGTACTCGGGCATCACCGCTCTGCCCCCGGGTACCCGCTCGGTCATCACCGCCGATGGCATCACCACAGGGCCCATCACCACAGAGGCCATCGCCACAGGGCCCTTCGCAACAACGTCCGCAACCAGCCATGGCGGCGACCCCGACGAACTCCCGGTACCCGCGCCCTCCTTCGATGACGCCGTCGACCAGCTCCACGGGCGGTTCATGGCCGCGCTGGCCGAACAGGCCGGCGACGACCGCCGCCATGCGGTACTGCTCGGCGGGCTGGATTCGGCACTCGTGGCCGCCACGCTGGTGGCCATGGGCCACGAGGTCCACACCTACACGTTCGGCTTCGGCGATCCCACCTACGAACAACGCAACGTGGGCGTGTTCACCACGACTGCCGGCACCGTGCACCACACCGTGCCCATCACGCCAACTGCGGTCATGGACGGCCTCGAACGGTTCGCAGACGTGTTCTCGCAGCCCGGGTCGCAGCCGCACTATCAAATCCACACGCTGATCGCGCTCGCGACAGATCGCCGCTGACGGCTTCACCCACGTGTTCACCGGTGACGGTGCCGATGCGGTATTCCTGGGCTATCCCACCGTGAGTCAGCGTGCCCGTTTGGTGCAGCGCCTTGGCAGCGTGCCTGCGCCACTGGCACGGGCCGGATCGGCGGTGTTGCGCACCCGCACCGCCGACCGCCACCTCGGCCATGTGGGCCGCACCGCCCGGGCGTCGCTGGACAACCTCACCATGGACGCACCGGCGCGCGGCCATCTCCCCACCCGTTTGCTCGACGATCACGCCCTGGCCCGGCTGCGTCTTGGGCCCGCCCCGGCACAAGCCGAGTCGGTGGCCGCCATTCGCACCCGGCTGGCATCGGGATTGGGTGGCCTCGACCCGGTGCGCCTCGCCTTCGACGGTCATGGGCTCACCGGCCAGAGTCGGGTGAAGGTGGACGGGGCGGTTGCTGCCACCGGGGTGACACAGTCCACCCCGTTCAAACACCCTCTGGTGCGAGACTGGGTGGCGTCGCTGCCGGTTGATTTCCTGCGCACCCCCGGAGCACCGTCAGGTGGAGCGGGCAAGGAACTGTTGATGGCCATGGTGCGGCGTTACGCCATGGTGCCCGAGGTGATCATCAGACCAGCCCAAGCAGTCGCCGTCGGACTCCCCCATCGACACCTGGTACTCAGGCGAGTTGCGCCCCCGGGTACTGGCACTGCTGGATGGTCTGCCGTTTGCGTGGGATCGCGCGTACATCGACGAGATCCTGGCCCCCAAGCGGGCCGAGGAACTGTTTCGACGCAAGGTGTCGATTTCCCACCATGCGCTGCAGGTGATTGGCCTGCTGGGTTCGTACGCATCGTTTGCGGCGGTGGCCTCACGCAGCGAGCAAGGCCCCGCTCGCATGAACCCCGCATGAGGGTGTGGTGGATCGCTGCCAACGTGGTGGTGCCAGTGGTGTTTGTGGGCCTGATGGCCTACGTGGTGTGGTCACAATGGGGTGACCTGCAGCCTGTGTTCGAGTACCCCCTGCGCACCCTGGCGTTGCTCACGGTGCTCATCGTGGTGGGGTTCTGGCTCAACGCCACCGAGTTTCTGGTGCTGTACCGAGCCCAGGGGGTGCGCATCAGTTGGTGGGACAACTGGATGGTGTTCAGCGCCGGGCAGGCTGGCAACCTGCTGCCGGCCCAGCTCGGCACCATCTACAAGTTCCGCTACATGAAGGCCGTCCACGACCTCAGCTACACCCGCAATGGGTCGGCCTCAGGCGCCAACCTGGTGATCAGTGTGGGCAGCTCGGCGGTCAGCGGCATCGTGGGCGTGGTGGCCGTGGGCATCACCACCGGCAGTCTCAGCTGGGTGATGTTGGCCATCTTCGCCGCCATGGCCGCCGGAGCGCTGGCCGCCATGATGCTGCCGCTGCCCAAGGTGAAGGCCCTGCGTGGCACCCCGGCCAGGTTCTGGGAGGGTTTCCACACCGGCTGGGAGGACCTGCGACGCCAGCCTCAGGCTGCACTGGCGGTACTGGCGTTGGATCTCGTGAAGTACGTGATCACCGCCTGGCGTTTTCAGCTGGCGTTCGGTCTGGTGGGCATCGAGGAGAGCTACTGGTTTTTCCTGGTGCTGGCACCGGCCGCCGGCATCGCCGGCATCTTGTCGTTCACTCCCGGGGGTCTGGGATTGCGTGAGGGATTCCTCACCCTCACGGCTGTGGCCATGGGGTCCACGGCCGTCGACGGCCTGCTGGGTGCCACCGTGGATCGCGGGGTGATGCTGGTGATCGTGGTGGCGCTGGGGGTGGTGGCCTACGCCTACACCTGGCCGCGTCTGCGGCGGGTGCGTCGAGATGAGCCCGACCCGGGGCCACTCACCGAGGCCGAGGCCGCGTCCAGCAACGACACCAGCGACCCGCTCAACACCTCGTCGCCGTAGGGGCCGGCCATGCGCTGGTGCCCGCGGGTCACCAACGCCTCACACCACGCCGGATCGTCACACAATGCCCGCACCGCCTCGGCCAGCGCCTCGTGGTCGCCGGCCGGCACCGTGACCACGGCGTCGCCCAGAGCGTCGATCACCGCCGGGGTTGACGCCGTCACCACCGGCCTGCCCACCGCCAGACACTCCACCACCTTGTTGGGCACCACCCGTGCTGTCTTGTCGCTGGTGCCGAACACCCCCAGGCACACCTGCGCCGCTGCGATCTGCGCCGGCAGCTCGGCTCTCGGGCACTGCATCCATGAACTCCACTGGGGCCCCGATGTCAGCGGCCAACTGCTCGATGTGGCGCCGTTGCTGGCCGTCACCAAGCAGCCGGAAGTGCAGGTGGGCACAGTCGGGTTCGGCCGCTGCCCGCACGATGGTCTCGATGCCGTGCAGCGGGATGAAGGTGCCGTAGAACAACACCACCCCGGGCTCACCCGAACGTGCAGTCCCGGCAGCCGGGTTGAAGCGCTCGGGGTCGGGGCTGATGGGCACCACAGCCACCCGGTGTGAGTCGATACCCCCAACCTCGGCGATGAAGGCGGCATCAGCGGGCGTGTCGGCCAACACCACAGCGGACAGACGCACGGCGGTGCGGTCCACCCAGCCCAACAGGCGTGCCAGCAACCCACCTGCTCCCACCAGTTGACGGTCGGTGACCATGGTTTCGTGCATGGAGATGAAGAACTCCAGCACCATCGGCACCCGACGCAGACGGCACAGCACGCCCAGCACCACAGCGTCGAGCTGCCCGGGAAAACCGACCAGCACCACATCAGGGCGCTCGGCGCGCAGGAACGTCCATGCCACCCGCGTCTCAGCAGCCATCACCCGCCAGGCCAGACGAGCTTTGGACCACACCGACGAGCCCATGGCATCAAACCGTGTGGTGCCCCACAGCGGCACCGCCTCAGTGCGCAGGTCCACACCTCGTGCACGCATCAGGCGCACCAGCTGCCGGTTGCGGGTGTAGTCGGGATCGAACGTGCCGATCATCAGCACGCGCATCGACGACTGCTTGGGCGGCGACTGCTCAGGCATCGCCGACTCGAGGATCGCCAGCGCCGATGACCAGGGCTGCCGCAAGGTCGCTGGTGCGCGCCGCTCGGGCCTGCAACGCAGGTGCCGTCGACCGCAGCCGCTCGGCGATGGCATCGCGGTCGTCGAACACCCTCAGTGCGAGAGCCGTCAGGGCCTCGGGGGTCACGTCATCAACCTGCATCACCAGATCCGAGGCGCCGGCGGCTGCCATCACCCCGGTGGCCTTGTGCTGGTAGGCGATGCACACCACGGGCACACCGGCACCAACAGCAAACACCGCCGGGTGGTAGCGCCCGGCGATCACGAGATCCGCTGATGCCACCAGAGCCCGCTGACCGGTGGCATCCACGGCACCGTCGAGCACGTCCACAGCGACCCCAGAGCCAGAGCCCTTACCTGCACCCATGCGCTGTCGCATCGCCTCAGCCAGCCGATGCAGATACGCATCGTCGCTGCGTCGGCCATGCAACTGCGGCACCAACACAACACGCACGGCGCGCCCGTTCAGAGGCGCCCGGTCCCTGTGCCCGTTCGACCACAGCCGCCACCGCAGCGACGACTGCAGCGTCGTGGTTGGCCCGGCGTGCAGCGGGGTCGGCAGCATCGGGGTAGGCGAGGTCAATGGCCGACACCACAATCAGCAGGCCATCGTCGTCATCCCGAGATGCCGCCGGCACCACCTGTTGCAGAGCGGAATCAGCCGTGACCTCCACGGCAAACCCATCCCCCACCAACGACCCGCCCATCAACGACCCGCCCATCAACGAGCGGATATGCCCGGCTGACACGTCCTCTCGCACCGTCACCACGTCGAAGCCGTTGAACACCCATCGCCGCCACGGTGCCTGCAACCGTCGACGAAATGGCCCCGCCGACGGGGCATACAGGATCGTGGGTTTGCCAAACGCCCGACCCAGCCGTGCGTACAGCCAGTGCACCGGTTCGTGGCCGGCGTACAGGTCACCGATGTAGGGCCCACCGGGAGCCGACACCACCAGGTCGGCTGATGCATAGGCGTCGAGGATCTGCCTGGTCACCGGGTCGGCGATCCACCGCGATACCCGTTGATGCGCCCGCCGACGCGACAGGGGCACCAGCGCCAAGGTGAGAGCCGTCAACGATCGCACCATGGTCAGCGGGGGCCGGCGCATGGGCAGCCAGGTGATGTCGTGTGGCAGCGGCACCTGCGATGCGGCCTCGGCGAACTGGTGCACAACGGTGAAGCGCACCGGCGCCAGTCGTTGCTCCAGCCCGTCGAGCATGGCCGCCAGCGCCGCCTCGTCGCCGCGATTGTCGCCGTGCTGGTTCACCACCAGCACGTGGCGAACTGCGCTCAACTCGACTCCACCGTGGCGTCCAGGTTGGTGGTGCGCCGCAGGTTCACAATGAGCTCGGCCAGCAATCCCAACGAGATCATCTGCACCGCCACCACCGCACACAGCACCCCGATGATCAGTGCCGGGCGCTCGCCGATGCCGCCACCGGTGAGCTTCACCACCGCCATCCACCCCAGCAGCACTGCCCCCACTGCCCCGATCACGATGCCCACGGTGCCAAACAGGTGAAACGGCCGGCTCACGTACTGGGTGAGGAACTTGACGGTGACCAGATCCAAAAACCCCGCCAGAAGCGCACCGCCCCGAACTTGCTGGTGCCGTGGCGGCGGGCGTGGTGCTGCACTGGGATCTCGGTGGTGGCAAATCCCTGCCATGCCGCCAGCACCGGGATGTAGCGGTGCAGCTCGCCGTACAGCTCGAGGTTGGCGGCCACGTCGGCGGTCATGGCCTTGAACCCGCTGTTGTGGTCGCTGCCGGGCACCCCGGTGACCAGTCGGGTGGTGGCGTTGTACACCTTGGAGGTGTGGCGCTTGATGAAGCGGTCGTTGCGCACCGAGCGTTGCCCGGTGACAAGGTCGGCACCGTCGGCCAGCACCGCCAGCATGCGGGGCACCTCGTTGGGGTCGTCCTGGCCGTCGGCGTCCATGAGCACGATCGCCTCGCCGGTGGCCCGGCGCAGACCCACACTCAATGCTGCCGACTTGCCGGAATTGCGCCGCAGACGCAGGCACTGCACACCGTCGAGGCCCAAACGGCCCACCGCCGAGCGGGTGCCGTCGGTGGATCCGTCGTCCACCACCAGCACCTCGTAGTGCACGTCCATGCCCTCGAGCACCGCCACCAGCTCGGGCAGCAGCTCCACGAGATTGTCGCACTCGTTGTACGCCGGCATCACCACCGACACCGCCACCGTTCCCATGGACCCCGACGCTACCGGCTGGCCTAGGATCGTAGCGACCACAACCGTGGAGCAGCGTGCCCGACACCACCATCACACCCCCAGCGATCCCGGCCACAACCACCACCACGGCGTCGCCGTTGCCGGCCCGATTGTGGCGCTGGATCACCGGGGACAACCGGTTCAGCTGGTCCACCGCAGCTGCGTGGGCGCTGTTGGTGTCGCTCACGCTGGTGGCGCTGGTGTCGACGGTCACCTGGGATCAGACCACCCAGCCCACCACCGGCGACGAAAACAGCTACATCATGCAGGCGCTCAGTCTGGCCGGCGGCGGGCACAACATGAGTTACGACAGCGCCGACACCGCCCGGTGGCAGGCGCTGGGGCTGGAGTGGAGTCCCGAACCCGTGGGCATCTACGTCCGTCCGGTCGACGACGGATTCCTCGCCGCCAAGCCGTACTTCTACCCGCTCTACCTTGCGCCGTTCATTGCCGTTGCCGGATTCGGCCCCGGTGTGGCCATCGGCAATGCGTTGTTGCTGCTGGCGGTGGTGGTGTTGGCCGTGGCCATCTTGCGCACCACCATGTCAGGAGCTGGGGTGCCGATGCTGGTGTCGGCGTTCACGTTTGCCGGGGCGTTGTACCTGTATTCGTATGCCGTGTCGGTGGAGTTGCTGTTCGCTGCCATCACGGCGGTGGCGGTGCTGGGGTACGTGCGGTGGTTCGCCACCCGACGGTTCGCGTGGGCGATACCGGCGTTCGTCGCCGTAGGCGTCATGGCCGCCGAAAAACCCCCAGCGCGCTGGCTCTGGCTGTGCCCGGCGTGGTGGTGTTGTGGCACACACGACGATGGCTGCCAAGAGTGATCGCCCCGGCGCTGGTGGTGGTGACGTTCGTGCTGGCCGTGTCGCCATGGCTGTACTACTCCGGCGGCAACTCCTACTCGCCGTATGACACCCCTCGCGGCCTCGCCTTCACTGCTGTGTGGGACACCCTCACCCCCGAGCAATTCGCCGACGAACTGCGCGACCGCAAGGCGAGCGCCGGGTCGTCGGTGTTCAGCCCCACCGGGGCGGTGAACCGGGTGACGCGCTTTCCCGAGTTCATTCCCGGTAGCGCGTGGTACTCACTGGTGGGACGCCACACCGGGCTGATTGTGTGGGCGCCGTTGTCGGTGATGGCATTGGCGGCAGGGGCCGTGGGCTTCAGACGCCTCGACGCCATGGGCCGGGCGATGCTGCTGGCGGTGGTGGGGTACGGGGTGCTGTACCTGTTGTTGTTCACCCGCAACTACTTCGGTGGCGGTCACGCGTTGGGCAACCGGTACTTCGTGCAGATCTCGCCCATGGTGCTGGGGTTGCTGGCCCAACAGGCGTGGCGAACCCGAACCGCCGTTGTGGCCAGCGTGGCCGCCCTCGCCATGAGCCTTGTGGTGCTGTGGCCCCAACACACCGACCCCCGCTGGGCCTACCTGCGCATCGACCGCACCAGCGCCGTTCAGGAGCTGTTCCCGTTTGGCAGCAACCACGTGTCGTATGCCGAGTTCCGGTGTGCGGCGGCGTACGGGTACGTGTTCGAGTGCAACCTCACGGTGCCGACAGCCGGGCCGGTGGGCGACACTGATCCGTGAGCGTCCAACCAGAACACCTCATCTTGGGGCGATAACGGCCTCAAACGTTGTGGATAGCCTGATGTAGCTGCAGATGACATACTCGCCATCGTCAACGGTCGGTCGGTCTGGCATCGACATCACGGAATCGGTTCGGGGAATACATGTGTGGTCTTGCAGGTACAGCTGCATTCGATTCCGGCCTGCCCCCCTCAGCGGTGGCCATTGCCGAGCGGATGGGACGCACCCTTTTCCTGCGAGGCCCCGACGGAGCAGGGTCCTGGGGTGACGATCAGGTGGCGCTCAGCCACCAGCGTCTCGCCATCTTGGACACCAGCGATGCCGGCGCCCAGCCGATGATCTCGGCCAGCGGTCGGTACGTGGTCGTATTCAACGGTGAGATCTACAACTTCCACGAGTTGTCGGCCGAACTGACAGGCACCGGCTGGCATCCGACCACCACCAGTGACACCGAGGTGCTGCTGGCCGCCGTCGAGCGCTGGGGCCTCGATGCCGCCCTGCGTCGGTTCGACGGGATGTTCGCCTTTGCCCTCTACGACCGCACCGACAAGGTGGTATCACTGGTGCGAGACCGCTTTGGCGAGAAGCCGTTGGTGTACGCCACTCGTGGATCCCGGCTGTGGTTTGCCTCAGAGGTCCGAGCCCTCGAGGTGGCAGACATGCCGTCATTGACGATCAGCCGGACGGCGGTGGCCGACTACTTCCGCTACGGATACGTGCCCGGCACCCAGACCATCTATCACGACGTCTGGAGGGTTGCTCCGGCGTCCATCGTGTCGTTCAACCTCGCTGGTGGCATCGGCAACCCGGGCTCGCCCACGATCCGGCACTACTGGGAGGTGCCCGGCCCCCAGCAGCGACTGCCAGCAAACACCCCACGGGCAATGCCCGCCAGGGAGACCACGATGAGCAGTTGTATGAGCTGCTGAGTGGATCGGCGCGCAACCGGTTGGTGTCAGACCGGCCGCTCGGCGCATTTCTGTCTGGCGGAATCGACTCTCGCTGACCTGTGCGCTCGCTGCTGAGCACACATCAGGTTCACTCAAGACCTTCACCATGGGATGGGACGAGGCCGAGTACGACGAGTCGGTGCAGGCGATGGCAGTGGCCCGGATGCTTGGGTCCAACCACACCGATGTGCGTCTGGACCGCACCGATGCAGCCACAGCGGCTGCGTCGCTGGGCAACCTGATGGACGAACCGCACGCCGACTATTCGCAGATCGGGGTGCTGTTGGTGGCACAGTCGGCGCGCAACGATGTGATCGTGGCGCTGTCTGGCGACGGTGGCGATGAGATGTTCGCCGGGTACAACCGCCACGCGTGGCTTCCCCGCGTGACTCGCTTGCGCAACCGCACCCACGCGGGCCAGGGGGCCTCTGTGCCCGTGTGCCTGCGAGCTGCCGCACCGGCGTGGCAGCCACCACCCGTCCCCTGCCGGTTGCTCAGGCGCCCCGGCTGGTGGCCGACAAGCTGAACAAGCTCTGGCAAACGCAATCGGCTCTGCTGATGCGTCGTCGGCCTACGAAGATGTGATCGCTCTCAACCATGCCGTAGGCAGGCGTCGCCCACTTCCCATGGCGGTGGCGGCTGCCATGGAAGCAACGCACGAATCCGTTTGCGCTGGGGACTTCGGGCTGCGGATCTTCATGGTTATCTGCCCTGATGATGTGCTCACCAAGGTTGATCGGTCCACCATGGCCGTATCCCTGGAGTCTCGAACCCCATTTCTCAGCGCCGACATCGCCGAGTATGCGATGCACCTGCAATCTGGTGATCTCATCGCCAATGGTCGTGGCAAGCAACCGCTGCGCCGACTACTGGCCCGCCTCCTCCCCGATGCCGACTTCACCCAACCCAAGACCGGTTTTGGCGTTCCCATCGCCAGCCTGCTGCGCAATGAACTCCTCGATCTGTTGGATTCGTCCATCGCCGAGTTCCGTAGCCAAGCGCCGCCTGCCGAGCTTGCCAGCATCCACTGGGAGGGACTGAGGGATCGACTGGTTGCCGGCGATGATGGCCCTGCCCCCCAGCTGTGGACGCTCGTGGCCTTTGAGCTGTGGGTGTCAGCGCCTGGGGGCTTCCCCGACTGGGAGGCCCACAGACCCAGGCAGATGCATCACTCGTGCATTCTGGATCAGGAGCGACGCACTGAGCCGCTGTCGCCGTGATGGCACGTCGCATTTCAAAAGAGTGATCGCCCACCACCCCGCAATGCACCGAGGGGGTGAGGTGGACCGTGCCCAACGATCTGCTCGAGCTTTCGAGCGACTAGCTGACTGTGCCGTGAGACTGCCATCCCAAGCATCAACGACCGACCGGCGCAAACGATGGCAGCACGGGCCGTGGTCACCGATGGGCAAGACGTACAATGTGGGGCGATGAGCTTGACGATTACTCCTCTTGCCCTTGGGGAGCAACAGTGGGTTGATCTCACTCAGACGGGAGTCGGCCACACCGCCTTCCATTGCCCTTCGCTGGTGCAAAGTGCCGGTCGGGCCTTCGGCCTGCAGACCGATGGGTGGGCTGCCTGGCGGGGCGGTGAGCTGGTCGGAGGCCTGATGACGCAACGACGGCCGGGCGCTTGTCCTGAACCAATGCACGTGGTGGCGTTCAATGGCCCGGTTCTTCGTCAGTCGCCCTCAAATGCCCGGTCCTCCCAGGACCGGCATACCGCAGAAGTCCTTTCCGCCTTATTTGATCAGGTCACAACATCGGTGTCGGCCGCCCACATACGCGTCCACACCGACATTGGTGACATCCGCTCACTGTTGGCGGCGGGATGGTCGGCCAAACCGACGTTCACTTACCAATGGAACATCGGCGACCTGGGGCACACTTGGGATGCCATGGACCGAAACCGGCGGCGACTTGTGCGGCGGGGGCAATCTTGCGGGTACACCGTCGATCTGGTGCACGACCTCGGAAGTGACCCGTTGGGATTGGTCGCGACCTTGGCGACACTCCAAACCCGGCAGCTTGAACGCTACGGAACCCCCACGCCACCAGATCAGGCGGTTTGGAGAGTCCTCATCACCGACCTACTTTCGGGTGGACAGGGCCGCCTCATGATCGCCCGTGCCCCCGACGGCACGCCGGTGGCATTCCAGCTTGGGGTGGTTTGGGGAGACCGGGCGGCGAACCTGTTCACCGGTTCGGACCCCGTACACGCCGACCAGGGAGCAAATTCACTACTCCGATGGCGGGCCGCTGAACTCCTGCATGCCGAGGGCGTCAAGGGGCTTGACCTCAATGGCGCCAGACCCGGAGATGCGGGTCGATTCAAAGCATCACTTGGGAGTGTCATCACCGAGCGCTGGGATCTATGGCGACCTGTTGAACAACCCCAACGCCCGCTGTACCGCCGGGTTGGGGGACGCGCCAAGCGAACCGTTCGCAGCGTTGCCACACGGGTCGCCGACATGGTGCCGAGTCGATGAATCGAGTCAGCGCTAACTCTCCCACCGTGAGCGTCATCATCCCAGCGCACAACGCCGAGGCCACCATCGGCGAGCAACTGGATGCACTGTGCAATCAGGAGGACGCTCCCCATTTCGACGTGACCGTGGTGACAAACCGGTGCACCGATCGAACGGCCGAGATTGCCAGGTCCTTCGCTGGTAGGACCCCCGAGATTCAAGTGGTTGACGCTCCCGGGCACCCGAGTGCCGCTCATGCCCGAAATGTGGGAGTGGCCCGAAGTGACGGCCAGTTGTTGCTGTTCTGCGACGCCGATGACGTTGCAGATCCCCGGTGGGTCTGCGAGATGGTGCGAGCTCAGCAGTCTCAGGGATGCGATGCCGTCGGCGGCAGGCTGGTGGTTGATCGCAGCGCACTACCTGATTGGCTGTATCGACTGACCTACCAGTCCATGGATGGTTCGTGCACGATGCACATTCACAATTTCTCCTACGCCGTCACTGCGTCAATGGCGTGCACCCGCAACGCATTCGATCTGACCGGAGGATTTGATGAGAACATCGGCACTGGTGCCGGAGCCGAGGACACCGATTTCGGAATTCGACTGGTGCAACGTGGGCTTACCCTCGGTGAGGCACCTGATGCACTAGTGACTTACCGACCCAAATCAACGATTCGCGCTCTTCTCTGGCGATCTCATGTCTACAGCCGAAACGGTGAAGCCTTGGCGGCCAAGCTGGGCGTGGCCAACCGACCACGATTGATCCCACCAGTCGTCCTGATGGTCAAGGTCGCCGGTTATAGCGTGATCGTTGACCGCATGGCTGATCCGAGACCGATCCTCTTCCGGGTGGCGGAGACCATCGCTCAGCACTCCGGTCGGCGCCGGTACCACAGAGCCAAACAAGGTGCGCCCGAAGTCTCCTCGTTGAACGGCGCGGGAGGATCGGCAATGGCAGCGACTGAGCACACTCACATCGACGTCACTGTCCGTGACCACAGCGAGCCCACCGAACGACCGATCCCCCGCTTCGCCGATGATAACAATCCAGATTTCGGTCTCGCCCCAATTGGGCACTCCCAAGAACGGAGTACCAGTTACCGACCAGCAGTCGCATCGTCGCCGGGATGCTGCGAATGCGTATCAGGCCCACGACCACTCTGTCCCCACTGATGGATCGAATCCACTTACTCTTGGGAAATTACTTCCTTCGGCCGTCACCCGGCAGCCAATGACTCCACCGCCGAGGAGTAGGCCTCATCGAATGTCACCGACTGATTCCACTGCGGTGAAGGCCCAGCAAGCAGAGCGCCCCAGATACCAACAACTTCGGCGGCTCGCAGCAAGAAAATAAAACCATAAGCGAAACGAATGGAACCGCCGGGGGCACCAATCGCAGCAGCCATCCGTGGGAGCCGGACGCGGTCTCGACTCAGCTGACTTCGGGTGAAGCGGAACACCCCGATGGTGCAGGATCGCCAGAGAGCCCCGCCCAGCAAAGCTGCTTCCACCGTGGTGGGATCGTGCTTGGCGACGACGACGGCGTCGTGACCTCGACGAAGTCGCTCCTGCAGGACTGGGACCCGCTCGTGGCGAACGAGCGCATCCTGCCCCGAAACATGGAACACGGGGGTTCCGGCGCGAAACAGTTTCTGTGCGTGAATAAAGCACCCACAGCGCAGGCCGTCGCACTCAACCCGGACCGCGCGTCGATCTTCAACCAGGAAAGCCACATTGTTACTTGCATAGCAGCCGATTGAGCCTCCAGGATTATCGAGCAAAAACCCGAAATCAACCGTGGACGAGGCCAATTGGAACGCTGAACCACCTTCATAGGCGGTGGTCCCCGACACTGCAGTAACACCCGGCTGGGCCAAAGCACGCATCATCTCGCGGAGCCAAAGTTCTGGAGACGTTGATGGTTCGCAATCGCCGTCGAGGTAGGCGACAGCGTCGGTGTCACACATGCTGGCGGCGACGTCTTTTATGGTGTCGTACCCGGTGCCAGTCGGCACCGAGGCATGTTGGATGGTTGCCCCGGTCGCCGCTCGCACGCTCTCGACCACCTCAGCGGTGCCCCGGTCGTTACCCGCATCGATGAGCAACACGTTGTGCGACCCTCCGCCGACTCCCACAGCTGCCGCTCCGGCAGCGTTCAAAGCCCGAGCCAGAGCGTGATGACTTTGCCCGGATCCGTAGTTGTACGTCTCGGTGACGATGGTGGCTGAAAACCCCATCTCCGGTTTGCCAGTCAAGTCAGAATCTTCGAGAGGTGAGTTTTCGACCAACGCGCATAACGGCAAGACGGGCAACGTCGCCAACCCTGAGATGTCGACGGGACCCAGCGTAACCAAGTGCGGACATCAGCGTCCTGCACCGCCACTCTATGTATCGCCGTTCAAAGGCACTTAGTGGCCGATGCTGATCACGATCCCGATCATGGAATGAATGCCCCTGTCGAACCTGCAGTGAACCAACTCTCAGTATCCCATCAACAAGGGTCACGGAGTTTCCAGCCGACAGCGAAGCGGGATGGGCCCGAAGGTCAGGAAGTTCAAGATCCTCAAGGCTCAAAAACGTGAGCAATTGGTCCCAGTGGGTACCTCCCCGCTGGAGGTCCTCGTACCGCACAAGCAGTACATCGTCGTCGTCAGCGGCTTCAAGCCCCAGGGCAACGTCAGTGAGGTATCTGGAAGTCGCTCCCTGGACGGTGTCAGGAAGGGCCCCCTTCGCCCAGCTCTGCCCTGCCTCCAGTAGCGATCGGATGGTGTCCCGCGGATCTCTAACCAACACCACGATGAGCGCACCGCTCGGCCCACAGACCTCCCGGATTGCAGCAAGATCCCAAATATGGTGCGGAGTCTTTTCCAAAACCCGTGTTGCACCTGGCTTCGCCGCCAAGGCTGCGGACCTCATCTGGAACCACAACGAACCCATGGTGCTGACCATGGCGTCCCTGGGCAACAGTTGCTCAAGTCCACGAGCGATATCCGGCGACCAACGCCTTCGCTTGTTCCAGTTCCGCAGAGCATTTCCGATAATCTCGAAGACCTCCGACTCCGGCAAGGCCACAAGAGCTCCATGCGTGCTCAACACCGCCTGCAGCCAGGTGGTCCCCGAGCGGGGACATCCGACAACAAAAATGTCAGCGCCACTGCCCGGCCATTTCGGGGCGTCATTCACGTAGATAAACTACCCGATGCCGCTCAGGGCTCGTCTTGACCCACGCACTCCGGGGTACGGCGATCGTCCGCAGCGTTACTGGGCAAACCCTGCAGGCCCAGGATTGGTTGGGGGCGCTGGTTAGCTGCGAGGCACGTTGCGCCAGGCCATGTCCTTGAACGGATCAGGCTCACGCGGCAGCCCGAGCACCCGTCTCGCCCACGATGTTGCGCTGGATCTCGCTGGTGCCACCTCTCAATCGAATTGGCCCTGGTGCGCAGGAACTGGGTGATCCACTCCTGCGCTTCGGCGTCGCCTGTCGACCATGCCGTGGCGTCGGCGCCCGAGCAGTTCCATCGCCACTTCCTGCAACCGCTGGTTGGTGAGGGCCTTGGCGATCTTGGTGATCGACCCTTCCGGGCCTGCCGGCTGGCCCGAGCGGGAGCGGTCGCGGCTGCGCTGGGACGTCCAGGTGAGGAGTCGGTCGGCGGTGTAGGCCTGCGCCAGCAGGTCCCGCACCACCGAATCGTCGGTGCGACCGCGGTCACGGGCCATGGCCAGCACCTCTGCCAAATGGCTTCCCACCGAGGATCTCGTCACTCGCCTTGCGCTTTTTGCCACCCCCGACAGAGCGTGGCGTTCGGCCCCGAGCGTGGTCATGGCCGCCTTCCAGCCCCCACCAACCGGGCCGATGCGGTTGATGTCGGCCACGCCGGACGTCGGTGAGGAACACCTCGTTGAACTCCACCTGACCGGCGATGTTCACCAGTTGGCGCACCTCCACCCCCGGTGATCGCATGTCCAGGCCGAAATAGGTGATGCCGGCATGCTTGGGTGCATCCGGGGTCGGTGCGGGCGATCACCATGGCCCGCTCAGACTCGTGGCCAAACGTGGTCCACACCTTCTGGCCGTTGAGAATCCACTCGTCGCCGTCACGCACGGCCGTGGTGGCCAGCGACGCCATGTCCGAGCCTGCGCCCGGTTCGGAAAACAGCTGACACCAGCGTTCTGCGCCGACAAGCAGCGGCGGCAACAGGTGCCGCTTGGTTTCGTCACAGGCCCATTGCTGGATTGTCGGTGCGGCAAGCGCCAACCCGGAGCCGCTCGGGGTGTGCGGAACGTCCCAGGTGGCCAAAAGTGTGAGGGCGGCACGGGCATCGGACACCGAAAGCCCACGGCCACCGTGTTCGGGGTCGTAGTGCGGCGCCACCCAACCGGCCCGCGCCGATCTCGGCCACCACCGTTCGCCGGTGAAGACCTGACCGCAGCAGTTGCACCCCGTCGTCATCACCCGAACGCAGTGCCGACTCCCAGCCCTCGGGCAGGATCGACCGCAACAGCTCCTCGAGCTCTGCCCGCCCGGGAAAGTCCACAAGCGACGCCGTTGGGTCGCCAACAGCCTGAGTGGCGCCTGCCTGATTGGTGCTGGCCTGACTGTTGCGGGCCTGACTGGTGCTGGCCTGCCCGTTCATCGGGTGCCTCGGCTCATCCGCTCGTTCATGTCGTCGGGCACGCCGTGCGGGAGTGTGCGCTCGTGCAGCAACGCCTCGTCGCGGGTGCGCTCGTCTCGGTCGTCGATGAGCTGTTTGACGATTCGGTTGGTGCCCGGCGAGTTGGCAACGATCTCGGCGGCGAGTGCTGCCACGGTGGCGTCGAGTTCACCGGCGGGAACGCACCGGTCCACCAGCCCGATGGCTGCGGCCTCGGCACCCGAAATGCGTCGACTGGTGAACATCAGTTCCTTTGCCCGCGACCGGCCCACACGCTCGGGAAGCCGCACCGACATGCCCCAGATGGGCACAAGTCCCCACTGCCCGTGGGTGTCACCGATGCGGGCAGAGTCGTCGGCGATCAGCAGGTCGCATCCAAGGGCGAGTTCGAGGCCGCCGGTGTAGCAATGCCCGTGGATTCGGGCGATGGTGGGTTGCGGGAGTCGTTCGAGGGCGTCGATCGTTTCGGCTTCGAAATGCTTGCTCGGTGCCCGTTCGTGCGCGGCGATCGCTTCGAGGTCGTGGCCGGCGCAAAACGCCCGGCCCGCACCGGTGAGCACCACGCACCGCACCGAGGTGTCCCCGGCGATGTCGTCGAGATGTTCACGCAGTTGCACCAGCAACGCAGGGTTGAGCGCATTCAGCTTGTCGGGCCGGTTCAGGGTGAGGGTGCAAACGCCTCCATCGGACTCGCGGATTACGAGGACTTCGGCCATCGAATACTCCTTGATTTGAGGGTGGACGAGCCGCAAGGCCCAGCGGCCATGAGAACTCCCCGTCGGGAGTCATGAGGGACCGCCGCCCGCCACAACAGCGAAAGAGTCTGGTGGCCAAATCTACTCGTGTCGTCATGGGCAAGGTTGCACCTGAGCAAAGGCCCGCAAGACCCGAGTACCGGGTGCAGGCGAACGCCACTGTGGGAGCACACGACTGCTTCAAGGCCTCAGCTGACCTGCTCCGAATGCGCATCTGGCCCCTGGCTAATCGGCCAGGGCTGTGCCGTCAGCTGATGAATCTGGACGGGACCACGGACGCGGCCACGACGGTCACCGCAACGCGACGGTGGTGGCGTGGGCGGAGAGGGCCCACTGCAAGCACTGTTGCGGCCGTGCACCCAGACCTGCTCGATCGATCCTTCCAGGTCGCTGTATAACTTCCTCTCTGATTACGTTCCGGTTTCGGCAAAGTCGTCAACCCAAGGGGGAATTGATCATGACGGGCAGACCTGACGAAAGCGATCATGACGATTTCGGTGGAATCGAGCGTGACCTGCCGAAATTGATGGATCGCCGCAGGGCATTGTCACTGGTCGGGGTTGGCCTCGGTGCCATTGTGCTGGCAGGGTGCGGTTCGTCAGTTGCTCGCAGAGCGCACCGTTCGACCACGAGCGTTGCTGGTCGGTGTATGTCGACACATCGACCCATCGGGCCGGATCCAGATGGAACGCTGCAGCGAACTGCGCGACCCTTAGGCGAGACCACGGGGCTGTTCCTGGTGATGGTTCAACGGACCCGACGTTCCTCACGACAGCCGGTTGTACGCAGCGATATCACCAACAGTTTCGGATCGATGTCGGGCATCGCCCAAGGCATCGCGCTCACGATGAGATACAAGGTGCTTGACATTGCCAACGGGTGCACGCCCTACGCAGGTGCCGCTCTGTATGTATGGCAGTCCACCCGCGAAGGTTCGTACTCGCTGTATTCCGAGGGTGTTCAGGATCAGAATTTCCTTCGCGGCGTGCAGGCCGCAGATGACGACGGATGGGTAACGTTCCAGACTGTCTTTCCGGGTTGTTACGACGGCCGATGGCCGCACGTTCACTGAGAGGTGTAGCCGACGCGTGGCGATGCCACAAACGCAGGCCATCATGACCGAGATCGCCAGCATGCGTCGCCCGATCGCCTTCACGCCCTATTGGGTTCTACTCTGCCACTGGCGAAAGTCATGGACTTGACCACGATCGTGCTCGACGTCCAACACTCGCCTCCGCGACGGTCCATGGGCACTGGATCGCACAGCGACAGGCGACGCGACCGGCGCTTCCGGGGCCCGGGCGCCTTCGGACGTGCCAGGCCCGTCGGGGGCCGCGACTCCCCTAGATGCCACACTACACCACGTCCTAGCGAGCGGCGATGCGGGTCAGCTCAAGCCGGAAGGGCCCTTCCTGCCCGTCAACGCTGTAAAACGTCATGCCGTCGAGTGACGAAACGTCGACGGGGGCGGGAGCGATCGGGTTCAGCCGAAAGTCGCTGGCTTCAAATGCCGACAGCGCCAGGACCACCTCGCCGGGGGTGGTGGGCGGAGTGAAGGTCTGCGTCCAGCGCCGACCCGTGACATCGCTGCGCAGCTGCAGCACGTAGCTGCGCCCGTCGCCCTGACCGGCAACGACAATCTCGCCGGCTCCGGCCATTGCGGCACCGACGTCCCCAGACACGGGACTGACCAGGGAGGTGAAGCCGCCGTTGTTGGCGAGGGACACGGCGCCGGCGAACACCAGCGCACCGGATTCCCACACGGCGCTGGAGGTGGATATGCCTCCCATCACCGTGTCGTTGACGTTGGACCATCCCGACACCGAATCGGGCGCCTCAAAGGAGAACAGGGTGACGCCTGGCGGTGTCGTCGGTGGTGGTGCTTGTGCTGGTGGTGCTGGTGGGCGGCGCTGTCACGGGTGCGCTCACCGCAGGCGCCGAGGTCGTCCCGTCGCCGGTGGCTGATCCGCTATCGGAGGCTGATCCGCTGTCGTCGCCGCAGGCGGACAACCACAGGACAGCTGACAGGGCAACGACCATGGCGACCACCTTGCGGGACATGGCCGCATGGTACTGCCCTAGTGCTCCGGCGTGTTTCCCGAGACACCATGGTGAGGGAGTCGATCGCCGGGGGCTCAGGTCAACGCATAGTCGTTCAGGATCTGACGTCCGTAGAGGCGGTCGGCCTCGCGCTTTGTGAGCTTCGCAAAGGCGACGACGTCGCCCCATTGCGCTCTGATGATGGCGACCTGACGATCAGAACATGTCGGCAGCTTCGGTCCGTGTAACGCCGTAGTCGGCTGCGGCCGCAATGATGGTCGAGCGGTTGCTGGCACGGGTTCCTTGTGTCGTCGACGATGCTGCCCGGCCGATGTCCATCGCCTGGTTTGCCTCCCAACCCATTCGCAATTGTGGGCACAGGTCGTATGCCGGGGTGAGTTCGACGTGCCGGCCGTTCCAGAACACGGCATGGTTGCGGGCGTGGTCGTCGGTGTTGCCGATGAGGATGTTGACGATGATCCGCTCGAGGAGCGCTCGTCCGAGACTGCCAGCCCCCGGTGCAGCCAGCTGGTGAAGCTTGTCGAGCAGTTCGGGGTAGCTCGACCAGCGGGCGCCAAGGAAGTCGGACAAGCCGAGCAGGGTGAGTGCCGACACCATCATTCGTCGTGTTCCGTCACCCGGTCGGTCGAATCGCTCAACAAGCAATACATCACGGCCCATCGACTGAACGATCCTGGTTTGAGGCACGCTGATCCCGACGCGACGAGCGATATCCATCCCGGCTGCCTCCGCTTTCACGACCGGGTACGGGTCGGTCGACAGTGACAGTTTGGCGATGTACTCGCGGCCATCGTCTCCGGTGACGATCACTTTCGGCCGTGCGCCACCCACCGCAGTGCCTTCGGTGAGCGCAACCGCAAGTTCGGCGGTCAGCGTTCCGTCCTCAAACGATTGTGCGGCCTGGTGCAACTCGTCAAGCGTCGCAGGGGTCTGCCTGGCGACATACTCGGTGTTGCTGATCTGGAAATCCAGCGCACCGATTCTGTTGGATCCTGACTCGAGAAGATAGGTCAGGTCGTCGACGTCAAGCGCGCTCGCAGCAGGCCCTCGCTTGCCGAACAGGCGATCATCGATGACTCGCTGACCCCATGAATCCGGGCCTGCGTCCCGCAAGCACCCGGCCATTGACCGTTCCTCGGCGGGCTCCTGCCACCCGCCCTCAAGTGGCAGTTCGGGCGAGTAGAGACTGACGGCGTCCGGACGTTCGAGATAGGCAGGGCTGTACGCGAAGTCAAAAGGCCCGCCGCCCTGAGCCGATCGGGAACGCGCCGTCTGCCCCTTCCTCGACTCAAGCGCTCCTGCGAACACCGGCTCAGTACGGCCAGGAAGCCACACCCAGACGTAGGCCCGGCGGGGCTGGTTAGAAGTCGATGCCATCGAACCGGTCCCTCTTCGCCTGCCGCATCCTGCTGGGCAGCAGGGCGAGTGTGGCTTCGCCACGACGACGTGCCTCTGCAAGCTCGTGCGAGTCGAGGCCAAACAGGTTCACACCAAGGAGGAATGCTGCGTTGAACACCGTGCCAATCGAGACGGTCGGCAAGCCTTGTTCGATGGCCCGCACGGTGCGAGGGTCGACGCCCAACCGACCGGCGGTATCGATGACTGACCACCCTTTGTCGGCGCGAGCCTCATGGAGTTGCTGCCCGAGGACGGCGAGAGCATCGGCGCTCGGCCGGCTGAGTGTGATCGTGCGCTTGGTCATGTCATCCACCTCCAGTGATGAAGAGTAGTGCATTACAACGCAGATTGAGCGTTCAATACTACGTTTTAATGTGCATTTTCCGGCATTGGGCACGGCTCGCCAGGGAACCTGAGCTCAGAGGGCTTCTTTCGCCGTGAATACCCAACGTGCGAACGGGAGTTCACGTGGCTACCAATCGGGCTACCAATCGGCGGGGAGGCTCCCGCCGATGCGACCTTCTGCCCGCACGACGTCGTTCCAGCTTCTGCCAGTGCGTAGTGAAATCCATCACCACATGAATCAGGACCGAACCAGGGGCCAACAGCAACGAAGTCCCCACCAGATCTCTCCGGCAGGGACTTCGGCTGGTAAATCTTCGGAGTTAGGTGGTTACCCGGAAAAGTGGGGTGACCACCCAAGTCGAAACCGCCGGTGGTTTGCCCTCAACAACGTGCCATCATCAGATGTGTCCTCTGCCCAACTGCCCGTCAGTAGCGTCCGAGAGGAGTCCTCAGAGGACTTTCCATCGCTCGCAAAGGCGGTAGCACTCGCAGCGTTGGTGGTGGCTGCGTTCTTGTTCTTCTGGCTGTAGGGCTACCCCGTTGAAGATGCGGCGATGCTGTTCACCTATAGCGAGAACATCGCTACGGGGGAAGGTGTGGTCTACAACCCGGGCGGAGAAGCGGTGGACGGTGCGAGCGACCTCCTCCTGGCCTTCGTGCTCGCAGCGCTGCGCTTCGTCGGCCTGTCGGTGGAGATAGGCGCAGCACTGGTAAACGCAGCCAGCCTCGGGTTCATTGCGTTCGCAGTCTGGTCTGCTTGGAAGCGCACCGGAATCGGAAGGCGCTGGGCAGCACCCGGTGCGGTTGTCGTACTGCTGGCCACGACACCCGTCATCTATTTGGGTGCCACTGGCTTCGGAACGCTCTTCTTCGCTGCGCTCGTGACTCTGGTTGCATTCCTCGCAGTCCGGTTGGGGCCCCAACCAACGTTTGGGCAGCTTGCGGCGGTAGGTGGCGCAGTCGCACTCGCCGGGATGGACCGCATTGAGGGCTTCGTCCTCGCAGGCGCAGGTCTGAAGGAGCCGCTGTCCATGATGTCCCCGGGAGAACTACGTGAATATCAATGATCTGCACAAGCAGGGATGGACGATCCTCGAGATCGCCGAGGCGACCGGCTGGCATCGCACCACGGTCAGCAACTATTTGAAGAACGGGCCTCCGCCGGCGGCTCCGGGCGACCGAGGCGACGGTGATGACCGAGCACTGGCGGTCCCGCATCATGTTGATGCTTGAGTCGTGGCCGAAGATGCAGTCGGTGAGCGTCCACAACAAGCTCACGGCGTCCGGCTTCGACGGTTCGTATCCGACCGTCGTGCGCGCCGTTCGTGACATTCGCGGTCCTCGGTTCCGGGCGGCCGATGCAGTGTCGGTGCCGATCCATACCCGATCCGGGTGAGGAAGCCCAGTCCGACTTCTGCGATCTGAGCGGCTGGGCTGCTGAGCGTCGGCTGGAAGATCAACCTGGTGTGTTTCTGCGATGATCTTGTCGTGGTCGCGTTATCGGATGTGGTGGTTCACCACGTCTCAGGATCGGCATCACACCTTCGAAGGCATCGCCCGTTTCTTCGATGCTGTTGGTGGGGTTCCAGCGACGTGTCGCACTGATCGGATGGGAGCCGTGGGCCGTTCTCAGGGCAAACGTTTCGAGCTGCATGCGCCGACGGTCGGGTTCGCAGCGCATCACTGCACGAAGATCACGTCGTGTCAGGCCGGCGACGCGAAACGCAAAGGCAAAGTTGAGCGGCCGTTTCGGTCGCTGCAACAGACGTTCCTGCCTGAGGTCGAATACGACGGCACCCCGACTGGTCTCGACGACCTCAACCGGCGAGCCGTCGTGTGGCTCGATCAACGAGTCCACGCCGTCGAGTCGCGCACCACCGGCGAGAAGCCCCAGCACGGCTCACGGTTGAGCGTGACTTCCTCGGAGCGTTGCCGAGGGTGCGGTTCGACTCGGACTACGCGGAAGTGCGGCGGGTCCATAACGTGTTGCCGTTCGTGACGATCGACGCCAACCGCTACTCGGTTCCACCTGAAGCGTTGGGTCACAAAGTCGAGATCCGCCGCAAAGTCAATGGTGTCAACGTTGAGATCCGCCTCGCCGGCCGCCTGATCGCCACCCACCGTCTCGTCGCCGGCAGGCGCATCGACGTGCGGAACCCCGAGCATCGCGCCGCCGCGCAAGCGCTCGCGCTCGGCTGGAACAGCGACCGGCCCGACCTGCGACTCATCGCCGACCACGACGACGAACACGTCGCCGGCCCGCCTGGAACTCGACGGTGACTACGACGTTGACCCGGTCGATCTCGACGCCCGCTACCGGCTCGGCATCGACACGAAAGACGTCGGATGAACAGCCTCTACGAACAGATCAAAGCTGACCTCGGCTACCTGAAGTTGGACGCTGCTGCGGGTGTGTTCGCCACCCTCGCTGAGCAAGCCAGAGTCGAGGAGTGGTCGCACATCGAGTTCCTCGCCCGACTCGTTGCCGAGCAAGCCACCGCAGATCGCGACCGTCGCCTCGCTGCCCGACTGCGTTACGCCAGGTTCCCTCACCGGCGCAGCATCAACGACTTCGACTACGACTTCCAACCATCAGTTGATCGCAAACTGGTCGAGGACCTGGCGACGTTGCGGTTCATCGATGAGAACCGGCCCATCTTGTTTCTCGGTCAGCCCGGCTGCGGCAAAACCCACCTCGCTGTCGCCCTCGCCACCATCGCTGTCGAGGCCGGCTACCGCGGCTACTTCACCACCGCCGACAACCTCTGTCGCACCCTGGTGCGCGCATCGATCGAAGGCAACCTGGCAACGAAGATGAAAGCCTTCACCGCGCCAACGGTGCTCGTCATCGACGACGTCGGGTTACTCCCCATCGGCGGCACCGAAGCCAGCAGCGTGTTCTTCCAAGTCGTCAACACCCGCTACGAAAAAGGCCACCCCACCATCGTCACCACCAACCGCGGACTACCCGACTGGGGCACCATCTTCGGCGACACCGTCGTCGCCGCAGCCGTCCTCGACCGCCTCATGCACAACGCCATCGTGTTCAACATCAAAGGACCCAGCTGGCGTCTACGCGAACACAACGGCCTCGAAATCGCCACAACCAACCCCACCGAACGGAGGCCCAGCTAACCTCACCAACCACCGGCCGAAACACCGACTCCATGTCGGATTTCGATGATCGCCGATGACGGGTTTCCGTGATCGCTCACATCTTCGCCCAGAGCGTGGCAACAAGGTCGTTGCGAACGCTGCTTGTGCCCGCTGGAGTTGCCGTGTCCGTAGCCCCTGTCTGGTTTGCCTGGCGGTGGAGCTACTTCGGTTATCCGCTCCCAAACCCTTTCTACAAGAAAGGCGGGCTCAGCCCCGGCTCGCTAAGGTTCTCGTTGCGGTACATCCTGCTCTTTGGGGCTCCCTGGCTACTGATACTGACTGCCGGAGCTCTTCATCCCGAAGTCACGCCGCCTCGCATTGACCTACCTGTTCTTGGTCGTGGCCCCGTGGACCATCATCTGGGGCCTTCTTTCAAACGAGATGAACCTTGCGGGCAGGTTCCAGTTTCCGGCCATCCCCGTCGCCGCTGTTCTGACTGCATCCACAGTTAGTCTGATGAATGCCGGCCTCTACGAACTGCGTGCGGCAGATGCGAGGTGGAAGCGTTGGGTGACGGCACTCCAAGTTGTGGCCATCGGAACAGGCGTGATGATTCTCTTTTCCGCTGTTCTCGTCACGCAGTTGGAAGTCCGTGGGCTGAGCACGATCAGAGAAAGCCAGTTTCCACCAGGAGGTAGCCGGAGCCCTTCAGGCATCGACCGGGGGGAGCGGAACGCTCGTCACAACGGAGGCAGGGATGGTGGCGTGGAGGACAGACCTGCAAGTAACCGACCTGTGGGGACTGAATGACAAGCGCATCGCCCACGACGGCCTTCTTGTTCCGTCAGAAATCGCAGACCTGCAACCGGACCTGCTGTTCTCCCACCCTGTCAAACTGGACTTCTTGGCAGAAGGCGTTTCCAGCACCTCGGAGGAATCCTGGGAGCGAATGAAGGCCTACCTCTACTGCTTCGCGCAGACCAACGGCTATGAGCCGGTAGCCGTCTGGAACAACGGCGGGGACTACTGGGTCGTTCACGCTTCTGCCGACGCATCTTTCAAGCCCGCCCTGCAGCAGCGACTCGCTGAAATCAAGCGGAATGGGAAGTCGCCTGACACATCCGGTGTGGCCCTGCCGTCCATCAACGACTGCCCTCAGACCTGAGGGGTTGCTGATGCGGCTGGAAACACGTCGGTGGCGTCATTCCGTGCGTCTTCATCTCAGTGAGGACTGCTGATCGCTCACACGGGTCGACCATTCCTTCGATCAGGACGATGAGCTCATTGGTCAGACACACGACGAAGTCCGGTCGATAACGGTGAGTCACCGTAAAGGAATGGGATCTCCAGCAAACCCGTGGTTCTTGACCCACCGGTGCGGGGGATGAGCGATGTGACGCTGGTGTCGTCGCTGATGGTGATCATGACCGGTGGGAAATTTCGAACGGACCCAGCGCAACGAGGACCGTCAGCGCCCACCCTGTCGCATGAGCACCTCTGACTCGGCATTCTTGAAAATGGAGGTATAGCCAGCGAGCGCTTCGGCTAGATCAGCAAATCTTTCGAAATCCTGGAAGGTCTTGCGATGAGACCACGCGCCAGCCCCGGTGTACACGATTACGAACGCTGGTGGGTTCTCATACCAGGCACCCATGAACCGGGACCGAAGCTCCTTGTTGATGGCGCTTTCGTCGTCATGAAAGAAGTGGAAGTCATAGATGAATGGCGTCGCATTCTTGGCAAGAGCCTTCAACGCCGCTTCCTTCCCGCCGACCGTGGCCAGGATCTGCACTCGGTCATCAGGCGCCATCCGCTGCTCCAGGACATCGGCAATGGCTCGCTCGGATGAAGGGCGGACTTCTGGCGCTTCGTTAAAGGCCACATTGAGCATGAATGCGGCGCCGAGAAGGAATGGGATTGAAAGTGCGAGTGTGATCAATGGTGAGTTGACCAATCGTTTCGCCAGAACGCGTGTTGCCCCCAGCGCGCCGGCGACGTCCACGATTGCCAGGACCACCACTGGCATCAGCACCAGGGCTTCCCAGGTTTGGCCCTTCCACCACCCGATCGAAGTCAAATCAACGGGCCATAGCCACACCAGCACCACGCAGAGGAAGAAGGTGGAGGCGACTGGCGAAACCCAGCGGGGCAAATGTCGCCAACTGGCGAAGCGACCGGTCCAGATATCGCCGGCAGCGACGGAGAACACGCCAAGTGCAGCCAGCGTCCAGGTCCAGTAGTGGTAGTCCCAGCCTTTGCCCGCAATGAGCGCCTGCACGAGACCGGCGCCCCCGATCACCAGCATGATCACAAGAAGCCGAAAAGCAGCAAGTGGCCGGCGTCGGAACAACAAAACCAGCGCACCCAGCACAAACGGAAAGAAGTCGGGGCGACGGAAAGCCCCGTTGATCACCTGCGCGAGCGACGTCAGCCGAGACCCTGTCTCCATGCCGTAGCCATCCAGAAGCGAATACGAACCCATGTAGTTGCGGGCGACCCAGATGAAGTCAGACCAACCACCCGCCAGCGCCACCCAGCCGAGGACCACGGCGACGGCGACGGCGGCCCCGGTCACGACCAGGCCCAACGGCGCCGGAGCGCGGCGCACCAACTGAGCGAGCGCCGGTCGGAGCCCACCTGGTGGCACCGGCGCCATGACCAGCCCGGTGCCAAAGACTGCAATCGGCACGACCAAAACCATGAGCGCGGCGTTCGGCTTGACGGAGGCCGCTGCACCGAGCGCCGCGCCAGCGAGCAGCATCCGCCACGCGCGAGGTTCGCCCAGCAGAAGCACAGTTGCGGATCAGCACGCCAATGGCGACGAGCCAATCGCGTTGCAGAGAGCCGGAGGCACCGGCGATGACCAGGTACTGGACGGCCAACAGCATTACCGCCATGGGGGCGGTCGGCCAGGGGAAACGTCGCATGAGCCGGTAGAACACCGCGAGCGCTCCAAGCAGGACGGTCACATCCCGCAGGCGGAAGCCGAGGTCCGACGTGCCGGTCAGGCGCTGACCGGCAGTGTGGAACAGGTACGTTCCGGGGAAGTTCATGTCAAACACGTCGCGGTAGGGCCGCGCACCCTGGTTGATTAACCAGGCGATGTACTCCATGATCGAGGCGTCCCAGGACCGGGGCCACGTGAGCGACACCAGCATCAGGACACCAAGCGACGCCATGGCAATGGCAATCGAGATCACGAGCGTACGCCCCGCCCACGTCAACGTGCCCCAACGTCCCGGGCCGCTGTTTCGGCCGGTTGGGGCTGCGACCGTGGCGACGCCCGCTTCTTTCTCCCCCGTCATTTTCCTGGTCATGGCATGTCGACATTGTCCGGCTCAGCTACCGGCGTCGGGACATGGCACACATAGAGCTGGTGCGGGTACGGCAGCGTGTCAAGCATTGCGTAGCTGAAAACCTTGAAACCCAACCCTCGCAGCTCGCCGAGCATATGCCGTCGGCTCCAATAAACGGGTCGCTCGCCGCCCGTCATGATCACGTCAAGTAGCCAAGTGAACGCTGTCTTGTACCGAGGTCGCGTATCGACATCCTTGATTATCAAAACCGAACCCGGTGCGAGCACGGATCGGCATGACTTCAGGAGTTCCACGGCGGAGTCCGGAGGGAGGTGGTGGAGAATGTCGAGCATGTAGATGGCGTCCAGACCTGCGGGGATGGCGACCGTGCGGGCGTCAGCTACTTCGAAGTCGATGTTGTCGATCCCGAGTCGATCTCGGGCTCGTTTGGCCGCCTCAATGCGGCCCCCGTCAAGGTCCACACCGTGAATACGCAGATCCGGGTGCGCCCGAGCGAAGTAAAGACCGAACAGCCCGAAACCACAGCCAATCTCCATGACAGAACCGCGGGATGGAAGGAACTGCGCAATCTCCTCAAGGAACCTTCCGCGGATGATCCGAAACCGGATCAGGCAGTAGGCGCGAGTGACAAGCGAGTCATAGGAACCGATGATTTCCCGGAGCTCTGAGTCCCTTCTCCCCACTTAGATTGCACCTGAAGGCGAACCAACTTTGTCGTTCATAGGTATGCCACACCCTAGACACGGATTCTCGAGTGTCCGAAGAAGTCGCACTTGGGGGCTCGGCGTGATTCTGACCCTGAGGGGTCCCCGTTGGGTGGTCCAGTTGGCGTGTTCCCCGGACCATTACACCGGGGTCACCTCAACTGGACCACTAAACGGCTGCACCTCACGCTCATCAGCCATGTCTGGTGCCAGGTGCCGAGGTGGAAGTCGAAATCGAGCGGGCACACAGGATCGCCAAAAAAGTGGAGCTAAACATCAGATTGGGTGTATTTCCTGGTGCAATCTGTACCTCGGTAAGCGGGTGGGGCTCTGCCAACAATTGATCCACTGTGGCCATTGGCTACGGGGTCCTCGGTGATAACGGCCTCTGACGGCTACCAATCAGGGTGGGGGACTCGTCATGGCTCTGAGTGCGAAGCCAGGCCGATACGGCGACCAGCTGGGCGGCGTTGAGCTGCTTGCGTAACAGCGAGATCTCTTGGTGGGCATCTTTGAGTTGGCCTGCGAGCTCGGCGCGTTCCGCTTGCTGCGGGGAACGTCGGGCACTGCTTCCGCCCGTGATCTCTTTCCATCGCTCATTGATCTTGAATGGGGTTCCATGCTCAGCGTCCCACTTGAATGCCCGATGGACAGTGGGATGTGCGATACCGGCGAGTCGCATGAGGTGGGCTTTGGTCCTTGGTGCTTGCGAGTCAGCACCGATCGCAGTGATCGCTGAGACAATCGAAGCGAAGGTCTCGTCCGTGGGGCGCGACAGCATTATTGCTCTCTTTCGTCGAGGTCGGCGAGCACGCGGCCGATATCACGGCGCTCGGTAATCAACCGCTCCCGAAGTAGGGGCTGGCTGGTGTCGCTTATTGCCTGGTCGAGGTGCGTGGCGTGTCGGCGCCAGATGGGCGCGTGGACGGGTCCGATCAGGCAGTTGGGGCAGCGCGTCGTGGCACAGTTGTGGTTGTGGAGCTGGGGGATCCCCGGTCCACATGCAGCACGGGCATCGTTTCGGACACAGTCGTTGGCAAGCCCTACGTAGAGCCGCTCCCCGACCGCCTTTACGAGTGCGCTGTGCTCCTCCCCGTTCAGGACCTCGACCAGACCGGCGAGTTCCTCCCCGGCAGGTCCGGCCAGAGGGCCGCTGAGCAGGTCACGGGAACGAGCCTCCAGCGCTGCGCCACGCCTGTCGTCAACAAGGCGCACCGCTGCCTCGGTCCGGTCGGTGGCATAGCCGAAGGTTTGGCGAAGGGACGCATGCCCGAGCTGGATTCCAAGCCCCAGCTCTGCTTCAGGGTGGCGTGCGGCCCAGATACTGAAGGACTGACGAAGGGAGCGCTGATTGATCTCCACGATTGCTCGACCCTGGCCAGGCCGATCGAAGGAGGCGACGAGCTGAAGCCGTTGATGTCCCAGCTCAACTCCACGACCTGGTCGTTGCCCTGGATCGGACGAAAGGAACCCAAGCAGGCGGGGAATATCTCGTGCGGGTGCATAATCGGAGAAGGCACCAGCGGCGGATCTGGCAAAGAGGAATGTCGGGTGGGGGCTTAGGCGGGTGAGGACGGTGGCAGCCCTCATCGCTGGTCCGGGCGCCCACCATGACCGATCCTCGCCGGCCTGCGAATCGATCCCCTTGAACTGGACGGAGCGCAGGGCCGGAATCCCGTCTCGCTGACAGATCGAACCCCTTTGAAGGCCCTGAATCTCAGAGTCGCGCATCCCGGTGAGAGCGGCGATAACCACGTAGCAGGCTGCCCGTAGGACCGAGGAGAGATACTCGGATTCACCAAGTCCAATCTCACTCGCCCACACCGCTCCGTCCGGCGTTGTCGCTACAGGCTCGATGACTCCGCCGAGAGCGCACCGCTCGTGGGTCATCGGCAACTCCCGCGACTGCGGCAGCGATCTCTGGCTTGAAGATGCGGTGTTTCGATCTCAGGCAGTTCGGATGAATGCCTGCGAGCCTTGCCAGCAGGTTGTTGTTGACATCGCCGCGCACTCCGGCGACTCCCCGGTGCTCGAAGCCAGTGTGGAGCGGAATGCGGCCCCCCGCCGCAAGCCAGTCAGAGAAATGCACCTCAGCGTCCCTTACGGCGCCACTACTGGGCATTGAGGACAGTTCCTGTCGACGGGCATGAGCGCTCAAGATGTCACTGCTGTATCGGTCGACGATGAGCCAGGCGCCTGCGACCAGCGAAGACCAGAGTTCCCATGGGATGGGTGCGGTCGAGTTCGAGGACGTCATCACGGGCCCAACGATCGTGGCGCTACTGCGGCCGGGCCAAGGTTCGAAGGTAAGCCCTCCCCCCGTCAGGATGGGGTCGAGTGTCCGCAGGAGCCGAAGGGTTGAAATTCTCGACCGAACAGTTGCCGGGGAGAGACCGGCGTGGGTCCATTTGTCGAGCAGCCGCAATGCGTGGCGATGGTCCGCCCTAGGGAGTCTCGCCCCGAGCTCAGCCAGTTCGTCGATTAGCGCCCTCAGACGCCAGTAGAGACCTCCGATGGACCGAATTCGTCGGGCAGGAGGCCGCCACCGCAGGTCTACAAGGCTGGGGTGCTCGGGGTTCAGTGCCGCCATGACGACCTCGCGGATCAGGAGTTGATCGGCAGGATCGGTGATTGAGATCAGGTCAAGCGTGAGCGAGCCCTCGCTGTTGGTACGTCGCAGTGCATTGAGGTCCCAGGAGTCATCACCGAACCTGCACGACCCGGGCAACTCGGGCAGAACAGGCTCAAGGGGATCGAATGGCGACGGACCGCCTGCCTGGCGCCGCAATTGCTCCGGGCTGGTCACGCTTCCACCTCAAGCGGCCCGAGATCCTGCCGTACACCCATGTCGACGTATACCTCCTGGGCCTCCACCTTCGCCTTTGCCACGAGCGCGGAATCGAAGCGGGGAAGGATCCCTTTGGTGATTGATAACCAGACGGGTTCCCAGGTTGTCTGCCAGACCTCGATGTCGCCGGCCCGCTCAGGGTCGAGGATGGTGGGCGAAGAACACGAGCCCAGGGAGGTGGCGTTCGGTGATGACTGCATTCGGGCACACAAAGCAGAGCCCCGACGCCGAGGAGCCACAGGTCTCCCCCTGGCGCCCGAATGGGGAATGCAGCGGGTCACGGCATGCTGCGTGGGGTCCCTCCATGTCCCCATTCAGCAGCGCACGTTGCTCATCAGCCGAGAGTTGGGCCTGGTCGGTGAGTTTGCCGTGCTGGAGGTCTGCCAGGTCGTCAGAGGTGAGGACGGTCGGCTGGATTGCCTCCTGAAACGCCTTACTGATGGCGCCGACCAGGGCCCGTCCGCTGTGGGCGCGCAACACGGGGTTGTTCTTGTAGCTCCGGAAGAAGGTGGGAGCTCTGTGCCTTCTCGCTGTTGCGAGGTAGGCAGCCGGGTCAGCCATTGCCTCTGCACCCACCACCGCCTGGCGGAAACGTGAGAATGACTTCGCGCCATCTACGTCGATGGCATGAGCGGTGAGCCAGTTCGACAGCCTGCTTCGGTCGGTGAAGACGGCGTGCCGCCCACGCTCATCGATCCACAGCGCATCCGAAGAGCCCTCTCGCCGGAACGGCCCGGTGATGCGAACCGATGCCTCAATTGCGAAACAGCTGTAACGATCCCGGCGAGTGATAAAGGTGTCGTACAAGGTGTGAGAGCGAAGCTTGCGCAGCTGGAGGCAGTAGCCACTGGTCGACCACGCACGACCTCCTGGAGCCAACTCGCTCGCGCTTCGCCCCCAGGGGCATCCACCTCAGCCCCAGGTACGAGTGGCCGAATATCGCTGAGCCGGAGGTTTCGGAGCACTTCGGGCGGCTCTCCGCTGCCGGCAGACAGCAGTATGTGCAGTGCGGTGAGCACGGGTCCCATCCGTTGTGCGAGCTCTTTATGGCTCTTGCTGCGTGCGAGGTCAAGAGCGGCGGCCACATCCCGGTAGGAGGCGGCAATGATCTGGCGATGCTCGCCGTGACTGAACGGTGGGAGACCTTCAGCCGGGCGCATCTCCGGGAGCACGGTCACCGTCGGGCTTGCGAGTAGAAGGCGAAGAGTGGGGTGGGTGGCGAGAGGTTCGTCGTGCGCAATTCGCAGAAGCAACGCCCGGAAGTTGACGAACTTGTCGTAGGCAGAGTGACTCTGCTGAGCCTGCTGGCGTTGTCCAAGCCACCGCTCCCACTGCTGAATATGTGCTGCGGTCACCTCGGCCAGCGAGCAGGGAAGGGGGTCGGATTGGGTGCAGATCCATCGAAGGAAGGCGCGAACCCCCACAACCACCCGCTCTGCCGACTGTGGCATTTCCCGATGAACCGGTCCATACCGGTCAGCGAGTTCCGCAGCAAGCTCGGAGCACCGGTAGGCGCCTGGGTCTATTCGATGTCTGGTCGTGCGCCCATACCGGGTGACCTCGAAGTATCGGACATGCAGTGGCGGACCTCCGCTACTCACCGGCGTCATCCCCTTCGTTGATGTCGGCGGCGATCCGGGCGGCGTTGGCCTTCAGGACTGCCGGCACCGCCTCGTAGCGTTCAGCGGCGTACAGGTAGCGGGCCGTGGTCTCAGGGTCACTGTGGCCGAGCAACTCCTGGACCGTGAAGACCGGGTTGGTGACAAGGGCGTACGGATCGCCTTCGGTCCGCCGTGACTCCTGAATCAGCGCAGCCAGAGTCCGGACCGCAAAGGTGTGCCGCATCGTGTGGTTGCTGACTCGAATCGCTGGGCGGTCATGATGGCCGCATGCAGCGACGCGTCGATTCGCATTGGCGTAGAGCTCGTTCAGATAGTTCAGAACCGGAGGAAGGCCCCTTCGAGTCAGAAACAGCCCCAGTGGTTCGATGACCCCGTCGTCGGTCAGTGTCACCGACCGCATTCGTTCCTGGTCAGGAAGACGGTCAGCGTCCCGCCAGCCCTCGGCGATGTGGAGCTGAGCCTTCCCCGACCGAACCCGGACGGCATTCACTACGAGAAGCTCACTGAGCGAGTCGCGAAGCCGCGGCTGAGCCGCCTTGATGATCCGTTGCCGTTCACCCATCCGGTAATCATCAAGGATGTCGACCACACTTCCAGTGACGTACACCCAGCGTGGCTTTCCGAGTTTGCCGTAGCGGATGAATCGATGAAGGTCATGTCCTGCGAATGGTGCATGTTCGAGGCGTCCGGTGAGGCGACTCGGGATCTCGACATCGAGCAGGCGAGCTGTCTCCTCACGCCTCATGCCCGTGGTGACCTCCATGAAGCCGATTGCGAAGTCACGCATCGGAAAGGCGGGGGGAGCTACGGCTTCATGATCGAAGGAGAGTGGCCGATTGCCGTACACGACGTCTCCCCGGAGCCCAACATGAAGGAAGAATCGGAGCTCATGCTCTTGGAGGAACTTGGGTGTTCGGCGATCCTCGATGCGCTCACGTAGCGTGCTCCGCTGGCGGGTGCCCCACCGGGGCACCGGGTCCTCTTCCACCAGATGGGCGTCTCTGGCCCAGCGAAAGAATGAGGTGAGGCAACCGAGCTCAGTGTCCCAGGACGACGAGGCAACCACTGCAAGTCGTTCCGCCTTGTACGCACTCAGGTCCTCCGCCGTTGTTGACGTCAGTTCGACTGCCGCTCCCCGGCGCCCCCAAAGCCAGCGCAGGACTGCCGTGAGCTTTGTCGCGTGAAAGGTCGAGAGGCTGCGGGGGTTGTAAGCATTCGCGCGTTGGGCCGCCAGGAGGTAACGATTGAGATGCTCGGTGCCGACAGTGGACCCGCCCTCTGCCACCACGAATGGGTGCCCGTCAGGAAGGCCTTCGAGATCGAACTGCTCAATGAGCTGCTGTCCGGTCGGGCCACCGGGAACGAGCTCCGCATCCCCAAACGCCAGCGAGCGCCGGGCGGTCCACCCGCACAACCACCGGACCAGCCGATGACTGCGCAGAGGACCTCCCCGACGCTCTTGGCCTAATACTTTCGTCCACGGGCCCAGTGTAAAGGACCCGTGTGACCTCAGGATACAGTCTATTTATCTGGGGTGTGGAGCTGGGGAGAATCGAACTCCCGTCCGCTGATGTGACACTGACTGCGCTACGACCATCCCCGAGATACCGGCTTACGGTCGCCGGACTGCCGGGTCAGTTGGGTGTTGCCACCCCACCGTCTGGTCTTTGCCAGATGTCAGTGGTCTTGCCCACCGTCAACGGTCTTTCCCGTCGTCACCCCCCGCTTCTGTTGCCAGGCTGCGGTGGGTTGGCCCCGCGGAACATTGCTGCCCGCTGTGACTCTCTACGGCCCTAAATCAGGCTGCGAGAGCGAACTCGCCGTCGGCGGTTCTTTTTTTGTCCCCGTTTAGCGAGTCTGAGACAACTCGGGTCGCACAGAGCAGCATCCGGCAACAACGTCGAAACCGGTCAGCCCCGTAAGCCTCCGAGTGTACCGGGATTGGCGGGACTCGCGTTCACCACCGGCCTCTGCGTCGCTGTGCTCACCCGAACCCGACCACCACCCAGCATCGGCATCCATGAGCTTCACCACTGGTGGTGGTCGACCTGGGAGTCCGTAGCCGTTGAGCTCGCTGTCGGATCTCGTCAAACGGTTGACGTCGTTGGTGGCGTAGAACCGTTCACGACGGTCGGCGGCAAACGCTCCCACTGCGGTGATGGCGGCGGCCCCACCGGCAGCCAGCGCCATGCGTTGACTGAACAGCACACCTGCTCTCGCCTCCTCGCACCGCTGCGGGGCAAGCGCTGCCTGGATGTCAGCTGAAGGGTCAGCGGTGGAGACCACCCGCACGAACTCCGGGGGATTCATCGGGTTGCGCAGCGTCCCGCATTCCACCGACGTGCCCCGCACCGGATGGGCGGTCCAGATCACTCCCGCCAAGGCGAAACCCAACACGGCAACGACACAGGCGATAACGAACAACATGGTCGATGCGGTCATTTGTGCTCCTCACGTCAGTGCTGAACAACTGAGTTGGCCACCACCGCCAACTCGTTCAGAACCCTGGTCGGTGATGACACACCATGGCCGCCGCTGGGGACAACCTTCACCTGTAGTCACTTTCGACGGTAACGATCTCGCCAACCCAACACAACGACCCCCCCTTATCCAACAATGATCGTCATGTGGTTGCGGCCTCCGGTACGACTTGCCGACACATCAAGGGAATACTGCAATTGCAGGCGAATCCGAGGTACCCAGCCCGAAATATTACAAGTAGCCGGCTACCCTGTTGCAGGATTGTCACTTGTGAGTACCGGCCCAATGGCCCACACTCCTTTGAACTTGATGTGCGACTCCCCAACCCCCGACTCGTGTACCCACGACCCATGTAGCCAGCTTCCCAACGTCCACAGCGCACCGACAATCCCTACCGCATGGCCACTACCTACAAACAGGTGCCCGTCACGCAGGAAAGGCCCCCCCAATGTCGATGCACGACCCGTCCAACTCCGACCCCGACTCCCCCGATCAGGATGCTCCAGCTTCTGGGCCCACACATGCCCGGATGCGAACCACGTTGCATTCCGTTTCGGCCATGCAGGCCATCGCCTTGCCCCAAGCCCATGATCGCCAGGACCGGCCCGGCCGAACTGTCGACAGTTCATCGCAGTCACGGCCATCGCGTCACGGCCATCGCACAACCTTGCCGAGCAGTCACGCTCTGGTCAGGCTCATCGTGAACCGTCCTGGCTCGCGGTCAGCCCCGCACACAACGACGGCACTGCCCGCAATGAGCATCCGGCATCTGGTGCCCATCGCATGCCCTCGCATGGTTTCGTGGTGGCGGTCGTGGCCGCACATGAGGCCGAGGCCAGCATCACCAGCACCCTGCGGGCACTGAACGGCCAGTCCCGACCCGTCGACGCCGTGATCGTGGTGACCGACAACTGCACCGACCACACGGCGTTGATGGCCCTGGCCGCTGGGGCCACCATCGTTGATGCCGACGGCAACGGACACGGTCGCCACGGTGCCCTCAACCTGGCCCTGGCCGAGGTGGTCGACATGCTCGACGACGCCGATGCGGTGCTGGTACTCAATGAGGACACCTGTCTGGACCACGACTTCGTGGCCCGGGCCACCCGCCTCCTTTGGACGCCCGGTGCCGGAAGCCCCGTGGCAGCGGTGGTGGGCAGGGTCATCCCCGACCTTGATTCCTGGTCGGTGGCGGCGCAATGCCGACGCAATGACCAACTGGGCGACCTGGTGGGGCCCGCCCATACAGCGCTGTACCGGGTGGGAGCGCTTCGCAGGGTGATGGCTGACCGCCGGGCCCTGCGTCTTCCCGACCGCGGCGCAACTGCAGGAGTGTTCGACCCCCAGGCGGTTGCCCCCGACATCGAGCTGGCCATTGCCCTGCAGGCGTGCGGCTACCAGGTCGTGGACTCGGTGGATTGCCGTGCCAGCACCACCGACGCCCGATCCAGCGGCCGGACCGTGTTCGACAGCCACAAGCACCACCACCACGGGCTACTTGATGCCCTGAGCTCCCACGGGCTGCGACGACCGCTGACCCGCACCCTCATCACTGAGGTTCGATCGCTGCTCGCCATCGCCGTGGTGCCGGCGGTGGTGTGCACCATTGCCATCTCCGCCGCACGCGCCGACATGCCCCCGTGGGCTCTGGCGCTACTGGCGGCCACCGTGGCGGCGTGGATGGCGCGCCGGGTGTGGTCGGTGCGCAGCGACGGTTGGCGGGCAATGGCCACCGTGTCGAGTGTGATGCCGGAGTTGGCCCGCTCGGCGGTGGCCGGTACCGGTCGTCTGGCCGGATCCACCCGCTGGTTGCATGACGTTCCATCACTGTGGGGCCGCCGCAGTCCCCGCCAGCCCACCTGGGCCCACGGGCAGGACCGCCCCGGTGGATTCGACCCGCCCAAAGCGCCATCGAGGTCTGGCCGTCGATCCAGAGCCCTTGACACCAGCGCCCTCAACTCCGGCGGCCCAACCGCCAGCCTCACACTGGTGCGGGTGCCGGGTCCGGCCGTCGTGATCGAACGCATCCACGACGATGTCGACGATCACACCACCGGTGGTGGCTGGCGCAACCATGCAGTGGTGGCACTGGCCGTGGCCATGACGACCATCATCACGGTAGGCATTCCCCTGGCATCTCTGGCCGTGGCCTGGGCAATGCTCATCGCTGCGGCGACCGTCTCGATCGTGGTGAACGTGACCACCATGGTGACCAGTTCCGACAATTGATCACCACACAATCGCCCCCGGAACCGTGACGTGACGCCACGTCACTGATTCGGGGCCTGATGTGCAGCCGCCATGTCGTGGGGCGGTTGTGCAATGGGCCGGGCCTGCCGCGGCAGGTCCGGCCCGGTGCGTCGTCAGCTGTGCGTCATCAGGGTGCCGTAGGTGCGTCATCAGGGGCAGGCGTTTCTAGGGGCGTGTGCTGTGGCCCAAAAGCTTGCGGAGTTCGGCCAGCTCGGTTCGCAAGGCCGATATCTCATCCAGAAGTTGCTCTGACGTAGCCGCCGATACCGGGTCGTGAGCACCCGACGACTGGTCACCACCGACACCCACCCCTGTGTCGGCATCGGCCGCAGTTTCGGCAACCAGCGGGGTGTCAGTGCTGTGCTCGCCTCCGCCGGCGCCCAGGAGTTCGGCGTTGGCGGCATCACCGGCAGTCAAAAACGACGCCACCGACGCCGCCAGGGAACCAAGCAGGATCAGGCCCGACAACATCAAAACGGCGCCAGCGATACGACCGGGGGTGGTGTCGGGAACGATGTCGCCATACCCGGTGGTGGTCATGGTCACAATCCCCCACCACAGCGCGTCACCGAAATTGTCGAAGTTGTCTGCAGGGCCGTCGGCGCGCATGGCCACCCATGCGCACGACACCATCACCACCGCCGAGGCAAGCGCCACTTTGTTGAGCCTGCGCACCAACTTGCGGGTGGTGGGCATGCGGGCAGCCAGCACCACCAGACGCCCCAGGCGCACCAGACGGAACACCACCACCACCCGGCCAAACGACCCCACAAACAGGTACCAGGGGAAGGTGCCCACCACGATGAGCAGATCGACCCAACCCCACTTCGACCGCAGGTATCCCGGGACCAGCCGACGCCGCACCAGCAAGTCGACCAGAAACACCAGCCACGAGGCCGTGTCGACGGCGATCATCACCGGTGACAGCGGATCCACCCCGCTGCCGGCAAACCCGATGAACGGCAAGATGGCCGCAGCTGCGATCCACGGCAGGATCCGGCGGTTCCATTCCAGCAGCCGCGGATCGTCGTCGTCGGTGGTCCACAGCTCGGACCCTTGCTGGCCTGCTGCCCCTGCTCCTGCTCCTGCCCCCACGATCACGGTGTGCTGTGCCGTGATTCGATCAGCGCCGGGTGAGGGCGATGAGGCGAAGCAGTTCGAGGTAAAGCCACACGATGGTGATGGTGATGCCCAACGCACCCATCCAGTTCATGTACGCCGGCATCCGACGCTCGGTCGCGCTTTCGATGAAGGCGAAATCCAGGGCCAGGTTGAGGGCGGCCACGATGCAGATCACCACACTGATGCCGATCCCCAGAGCCGACGGCTGGTTGTAGAACATCAGGTCCACACCGAACAGGCTGGCCACGATGCCCACCAGGTACATGACGAAGATCCCGGCCGTTGCCCCCACCACCACCATGGCGAACCGCTTGGTGACCTTGATGATCCGACTGGCGTACAAAAACATCATCACGCCAAACACCCCAAGGGTGGCCAAAATGGCCTGCAGCACGATGCCGTTGAACTGCAGTTCGTACAGTGCCGAGATGGCGCCCAGCACCACGCCGTACCCAAGTGCGTACAGCGGGCTGAGCACCGGGGCCAGCTTGGGCTTGACCATGGCCAAAATGGCCAGCCCGAACGCCACCAGCATGGGGATGAACACCCAACCCGGGAACTGCACGTCGGAGTAGGCGGTGCCGCTGGCAATGGCGGCGTTGATCGACTCGGTTGACCCGGTGAGCACCTCACCGGTTTCACGGTCCACGGCCACCTGCGAGACCTGGCTCCAGCCGTACACACCCGACACCAGGATGATGGCCCACAGCAACAACGTGGCCCGCACGGTGCCGCCCACAGTCATCACCCGGCCGTCGCTGACCGGCGGCGGGGCCTGCCCACCGGCTACGCCGGTCTTGGCCGCCGCCAGCGTGGCCGACGACGTGCCGGCGCCTGCGGTGGGCGACGCCCAACCGGCCTGCGACTCGTCGGCGGAGTCGGGTTTGAACCGCTTGTCATTGAGCAACGGGTTGGACATGCCGAACGCCATGGGAGGCCCTTTCGGGTCGACGCACCGCCCACAATGGGCGACGTTGTGAGCTTGGAACTCCCGGAGTGTACCGGGACACCCACTGATAGGTTGCGCACCATGGCCCGTGTGACGTCCACCATGCTTGAGTTGGGCACTCCCGCCCCACCGTTTGACCTGCCCGACGCCCACGGCAAGTCCCACACCCTCGCCGACGGCCACGACGCATCGGCGCTGGTGGTGATGTTCATCTGCAACCACTGCCCGTTCGTGCTGCACATCGGTCGTGAACTGGGCATCGTCACCCAGCGCATGATGGCCAAGGGGGTTGCGGTGGTGGGCATCAACGCCAACGACACCGACGCCTACCCCGACGACGCCGCCGAACACATGGCCCCCACCGCCCGCAGGTTCGGCTGGGACTTCCCCTACCTGCTCGACACTGACCAGTCCGTGGCCCACGCCTACCGCGCCGCCTGCACCCCGGACTTCTTCGTGTTCGATGGCCAGCGACGCCTTGTGTACCGGGGCCAGTTCGACGGGTCCCGACCGGGCAACGATGTGCCCGTCACCGGCGCCGACCTGCATCGTGCCGTCAACGCCGTGCTGTCGGGCGAACCGGTAGCCAGCGACCAGCACCCATCCATGGGATGCAACATCAAGTGGCGCCCCGGCAACGAACCCGACTGGTTCGGCTGAACCGCCGACACCAATGGTTAGGGCGACTGCGGGGTCACGACAGCTGCGGTGACACCTCGTCAAGGAATGTGGCAATGACGTCGGCGAGCTCCGACGCATATGGCGGCTGCAGCACGGTGTTGTGATCCCCGTCCACCTGCACAACCCGGAGCTCAGGTCGTTGGGGCCATGACGCTGCCGCCACGCTTCCCGGCACCGTCATCAGCAGCGTTGGCCCCCCAAAGGTGCCGGGACTCGACGCCGCAGCGGCCAGCACGCCTCGTTCGTAGAAGTGGTCGTAACGCCGTTGGGATCCCGGTGCCGCCCGCCGTCTGACCACTGAGCGAACGCGACCGGCGGACCCGCCCGGCGGTTCGGCGCAGCAACGGCCGTGAACGCCAGCGGGTGCGATCGGGACGATGGATGGTGTCCAGCATCACCAGGCACACGCGATCCCCGTCGGCCTCGAGGGCTGCCGCCATCTCATGGGCGACCTCACCACCCCAGGAATGCCCGATGAGCACCGGTTGGCCGTCGGGGTACAGCGATCGCAGGTCGGCAAGATTGCGGGCCACAACCTCATCCATGCTGCGATCGGGACGCAGTCGCTGATGCAGGCCCCACTGCTCCATGATCACCACCGGTCCCCTGCCGCCCAGTTCCGCCACCAAAGAGCGGTAATTGAGCGCCGGCCCACCGGCACCACACACCATCACCATCGGCACGCCGGCAGTCTCGGTGCCAATACGCACCAGGTTCGATCGTGGTGACGTTCCCGCATGTGTCTGCACCACTGTTGCGATCTGTGCCGGGGTGGTGGCCTGCAAAAAGTCATTGATGGTCAGTGGGATTCCTGCACCTTCGGCCAGCATCTGCACCAGCTCCAGGGCACCCAATGAATCGAGCCCGACATCCCACAGGTTGTCGTCGACCCCCAGATCATGCACACCCAGCACCACCCGGCGGCCCCCACGATCGCCCGTTCAGTTGGGGTGAGGGCCCGTTGGTGGGCCGGCGCGTCGCTCCACGCAACCACCTCGCAATCCTGCAAGGCCCGGCGGTCAAGCTTGCCCCGATCGGTAATCGGCAGCGCCTCGTGGCGCATGATCACCCCCGGAATGAGGTGTGCCGGCAGCTTCTGGGCGAGCTGGGCCCGCACAGTGCCCGCCGACGTATTCGGCTCGGTCGTTACATGGGCCACAAACTGGCTACGGCCCGACCGCAGGGTGCCTCGGCAGCACAGCAACACTGGTGATTTGGTCGATGGACGACAACGCCCGGACAGCTTCTGATGGTTCGACCAGCCGCCCATTGATCTTGACCATCTCATCGGTGCGGCCCCGATGGTGGAACACGCCAGCATCATCGACGTGCACCACATCGCCTGAGCGCCAGTACGGCACTCCATGTTCATCGACGCCAAACCGTTGCGCCGTCATGATGGGATCATCCCAGTAGCCGTCGGCGACCCACCGACGAACCACCAGCTCGGCAAGTCCGTCGCTTCCAGCGATGGGATCCAGGTCAATGATGGACGGATCATCGGGCAGCCCCAAAGGCAGCGGCCCTTGCCCGAGTGGATCGTCAGATCCCACCACCAAGGTGGTCATGCCCACCCAAACCTCACTGGCGGCCAGGCCACTTCGCACCTCCACATCCGGTGCCGCAATCCGTCGCACGGCCGCCACCGCCGCCCAGTCTGTTCCCTCCCCGGCCAGCGCCACCCGGCGCAGACCGTCCAGCGTGCGACCGCCAGTCAGCCCAGCTGTGAACACCCCAAGAAGTGAGGGGGTCATGTCCAGTGTGGTGATTTCCCGCTGATCGACGGCGTTGGCCAGTGCGTCAGCTGAAAGCGCAGACGGGTCCACCAGCCAGCACACCTGGCCAAAGGCAATGGCGCGCACGGCAAGGTACCCGCCCAGCCATTGCAGCGGAGCGAATACTGCCTTGCGGTCTCCCAGGGGTACCGGCCGGGTGATGCTGCGGCGGGCGATGGCCTCGTACTCCTGCCATCGCCGACGGACGACCCCTTTGGGCCGGCCGGTGGACCCCGACGTGAACAGGATCAACCCAAGACCTGCGGGGTCCCCAACCACTGGCTCGACCCACGTGGAAGGCAGCCCCGACATCTGCAGCACTGGTACACCAGCGATGTGAGCTGGCCCCCGACCCGTAGCGTCGACCACCTGACACGATCCCAGACGAGCCATCAGATCCACCGCTCGACCGGCGGGCTCGTCAACATCAATGGCTATCAGCGGTCGGGCCGCCCAATGGGCAGCGTAGATGGCTTGCACCGACGCTGCGCTGCGATCGACCAGAACAACCACCGGCTGATCAGCAGGTGTGTCAACCAACCGGGCAGCCAACGACGAGGCCCCACTGGCGAGCTCGGCCACCGTCATGGTGGTGCGGGCGTCAATCACAGCATCATCGTCGCCATCGGCTGCAAGGCGCTCCAATCAACCCCGCCACCATCGGGCTCACTCGCCGGGCGAACATCTCATGGTCGTCTGCCGTGATCCCAAGCTGCTCCGACACCACGATCAGGCTACTTGGGACCAGCCAATGTCATGGTGTGGCGCAATCCGTCGGCCACACCGCCAATGTGTTGGTCATCAAACACGGTGAGGTGCTCGCCGGGGATCGACACCACGTTGAATCCGGCATCCAGCCAACTGGCCCAGCCCAGCGACGCCGAGCCGGTGTCGTCCACCGACCCGGCGGTGGTCAGCACTGTGACCGGGAAGTCCACACGCCGGCAGCGATAGGTCTGAAACGACAGGTATAACGACGCCATGGCCGGGTCGGTGATCACCGGTGGTGCGATTCTGGGCGGCAAGTCGGTGCGAATGCCCACCAGGCGCAATGCCCGACGCACCATTTCGGCGACCCGGTGGAAGCGCCGGTACAGGTAAAACACCACCCGACGGCGCATGTACTGCAGTCCCTCAGACCGGTCGTCCATCTCGGTGGCCAGCCGCAGGTGGAACCACAGGTACTCCCTCAGCGAGGTTGGCATGATCTGCCGTGGCTTGATGGTGTCGATCAGGCCCACGTACTGCACGGCATGCCCGCGCTGGCGAAGCCGTCGGGCCAGTTCGATGGCAATCACACCGCCAAACGAATACCCAATGATGCGGTAGGGCGGGCCGACGGGCGGCGATGCGGCCAGCAGCGACGCGATGGTTGCTTCGTGGACGTCCACCCATTGGTCCACGGTGACCGGCAGCCGGGTGGGATCGGCCGGGACCAGCAGCGAAATCACCTGATGGTCCCCGAGCGCATCAGCCAGACGTTGAAAGTGTGATGACTCGTCTCCCCAGCAGTGAACGGCGAGCAACGCCGGGAGCGACGGATCACCCCATCTGGCCCAACGCACGTCAGCCGATGGGGAGCCATGGCGTCAGATCCCCGGCGAGGTCACGACCTGCGCCGTTCACTCCACGCAACCGGGGACGGCACCCGGGATGTCTCGTAGGCCCCATGATCGGCGAGCAGCCCGCTGTCTTCGAAAAGCTGGAGTAGTGGGCACCGAGGATATAGGTGGTACCGGCGAGGCAATAAAGGTCAACCACGGCGTCAGCCACGCCCTCTCGAGAATTGTACGGACTCTTAGGTTGCTGCTCGATGACCCCATCGAACCGGGCGTGCACCATGGCACTGACATCGGGCGAGTCAGTGGACAAGAAGAACGCGACTTCAGGATCCTGACTGCGCAACGAAACCATACGTTTCAGATACCACTGCAGCGGGGAGTGCTGCAGTGCCTCTTTGGGCGAGTGGCGATTGCCACGAATCATCACCCCAATGGTGGGTCGGGTCCACGTGGCCAACGACCGAACTCTGGCAGCGATATTGGGAGTAGGCCGCAGCTGGCAACAACGGTCGCAACGGGATCTCCTCGTGCTCACCAATTGTGAATCTATCTCCGGAGACCACCAGCAGCGCACTGGCCGGGGATCATCCAGCCTGAGGCCATCTACACCCTGATGACGAGATGGACCGGGAAGTTGCCGATGGTGGCGACATCGGTGTCGAACAAGTCACCCAGCGGCGCACCGAAACTGTGGTCCACCGGCCACACCACACGCAACGATCGACCGGCCAGCCGAGCCCACACCTGTCCGGTCACCAGGGCCCGAAGGCGGCTGCCCAGACCCCCGTCGACCCTGAGCACGAGCACACGACGCGCCATCAGTTGGCACGCTCGATGGAGGCCATCGACGAGTGTGACGCTGTCAGGCGTCGAGGAACCACGACACGGCGATGGCAGCAGCGGCGGTGCCGATGCCGGCACCCACCGCACCCAGCAGGATGTAGGTGCCCATCATCTCCACGCCCGTAAATGTCAGTTCACCAAACAGCGGCAGCTGGTCCGACGACGGCAGGGAGCGTTCGAACACCGGCTGGAAGATGCGCAGCACCCCGATGGCCAGTGCTGCGCCCACCACGCCCTGCACCAATCCTTCGGCCATGAACGGGATGCGGATAAAGGCCTTGATGCCCCCACCAGGCGCATCACCTCGATCTCACGACGACGGGTGAAGATGGCCAACTGGATGGTGGTGAGGATGATGAGCACTGCCACCACCAGCAGCACCACGGCCACGGCCAGACCCCACAGGGTGAGGAAGTCGCTGACGGCCTGGATGGCGGCGATGGCCTCGGTGGACCGTGCCACCCGGATCACCCCAGGTTCAGACTGATACTGCACCACAAGTTCTTCGACCGCAGCCGAGTCGGCACTCACCGGCACGACACGAAACGACGGCGGCAGGATGTCGGGGGTGACGGTTTCGAGCATGTCGGGCGAGTCGGCGAACATGTCCGAGAATTCGGCGTAGGCCGCCTCTTGGTCAAAGAACGTGACCCGCTCCACCTCGGGGTTGGCGTCCAGGCTGGACGCCACGGCATCGAGTTGTTCGGGTGTGGCGTCGGGGGCAACGAACACGATGAACTCGATGCCGTCCTGCCAGCGCTGGGTGGCGCGTTCCACACCCTGGCGGGCCATGAGCGCCACCCCCACCAGCGACAGCGACACGGTGACGCAAAGCACCGAGGCCACGCTGATGACCAGATTGCGGCGCAGGTTGGTCCACGTTTCGCGCACCGTGTAGTCGAGGTTCATCGCCATGTTTGTGTCTCTCCGCCTAGTTGTACACGCCGCGGGACTGGTCACGGATGATGTCGCCGTGCTCCAGTTCGATGACACGGCGGCGCATGGTGTCCACCACGCTGCGGTCGTGGGTGGCCATCACCACGGTGGTACCGGTGGTGTTGATGCGTTCCAGCAGGCGCATGATGCCCGCCGAGGTGGCGGGGTCCAGGTTGCCGGTGGGTTCGTCGGCCAGCAGGATCAGCGGACGGTTCACAAACGCCCGAGCCACCGACACCCGCTGCTGTTCGCCACCGGACAGTTCGTTGGGGAAGCGCTCGGCCTTGTCGCCCAGGCCCACCAGATCCAGGATGGCCGGGACCTGCGAACGGATCACGCTGCGTGGTCGTCCGATGACCTCAAGTGAGAACGCCACGTTCTCGGCCACCGTCTTGGACGGCAACAGCTTGAAATCCTGGAACACACAGCCGATGTTGCGGCGCAGAAAGGGCACCTTGGACGCACTGAGCGCACCCGACATCCTTGCCCGCCACCCAGATGCGACCGGTGGTGGGGGTCTCTTCACGGTTGAGCAACCGGATGAAGGTGGACTTGCCCGACCCCGATGCCCCGACGAGGAACACGAACTCGCCCTTGTCGATGTTGAGGCTGGCGTCACGCAGTGCGGTGACGTCGCCCTTGTAGACCTTGGAAACACCCTCGAGCTTGATCATGTTACGACGACGTTACCAACGCCGATGGCCTCCACGCCGCCATCCCCGGCGGCATTGGGGAGAAATTTGTCACCCGGCGTCCTCGGTGGCGTTGGCCCGTTCCCAGGAGAGGAAGGCCTCGAGCAGCGGATCCAGGTCGCCGTCGAGCACGCCGCTCACATCGCCGATTTCGATGCCCGACCGTTCGTCTTTGACCTGCTGGTAGGGATGCAGCACGTACGAGCGGATCCGGCTGCCGAATCCGGCGGTCTCTTTGGGCCCGGCCAGGGCATCACGCTCGGCGATGCGGCGCTGGCGTTCCAGGTCGGCCAGGCGGGCCCGCAGGATCTGCATGGCCTTTTCCTTGTTCTGCATCTGACTGCGCTGGTTCTGGCACGACACCACCACCCCGGTGGGCAGATGGGTGAGCCGCACCGCAGAGTCGGTCTTGTTCACGTGCTGGCCACCGGCACCCGATGAGCGGTACACGTCGATGCGCAGGTCCTTGTCGTCGATCTCGATGTCCACCTCGCCTTCGTCCATGAACGGGAACGCACTCAGCGACGCGAATGCCGTCTGGCGTTTGCCCTGGGCGTTGAACGGGGAGATGCGCACCAGACGATGGGTGCCCTTTTCGCCGCGCAACAACCCGTAGGCGTGCTTGCCCCGCACCATGAACGTGACCGATGAGATGCCGGCCTCGGCACCTTCAGCGATGGACTCCACCTCAAAGGTGAACCCCCGCCCTTCAGCCCACCGGCGATACATGCGCAAAAGCATCTCGGCGAAGTCGGCCGAGTCGGTGCCACCCTCGCCGGCGTGGATCTCGCACACGGCGTCGTGGTCGTCCCATTCCCCGGAGAACAACGCCCGCAATTCGAGGCGATGCAGTTCACCGGCGGCGGCGGCGATGGTGGCGCCCACCTCGGCCAGCGTGGCCTCGTCGCCTTCCTCACGGCCCATCTCAAACAACGTGTCGGCGTCGTCGACCAGATCGGCGATGCGGGCAAACACAGCCAGGTCGTCGGTGACCGACGACAGCTCGCTGGTGACGCTGCGGGCCCGGTCGGGGTCGTCCCACAGTTCAGGTGCCGACGCCTCGGTCTCGAGCTGGGGCAGCATGTCTCGCAGTTGCTCGACGCGCAGATACGTGGCGGCCTCATCAAGACGGCGACGCAGGTCCCGCAGGGCTTCGGTGTAATCGGTCACCGGTCAGCGGGCGCCGTGACAGAACTTGAACTTCTTGCCCGACCCACACGGGCAGTCGGCGTTGCGGGGCGTGCGGTCCCATTCGGACTTCACCACCGGGGCCTGGGTGGCGTCGGCGTCGGGTTCCACAGCCACCCCCGGGTCGCCCGATGCGGTCGCCGCCGGCACTCCCCACCAAACGCTCCGGCCTCCGACGGATCCAGCGGCGCCGAGTACTGCACGTCGCTCACCGCCGGCTCAGGTGCCGGAGCAGCCGCCATGGTGACGTTGGCGTGCATCACGTACATCACAAAGTCCCGGGCGATGGCACCGATCATGACGCCGAACATCTCGAAGCCTTCGCGCTGCCATTCGGTGAGCGGATCCTTTTGACCCATGGCCCGCAGGTGGATGCCCTCGCGCAGGTAGTCCATCTCGGCCAGATGCTCACGCCAGCGCTGGTCGATGATGCGCAGCATCACCTGACGCTCCACGGCCCGCATGGCCTCATCGCCCACCTCGGCTTCACGGCGCTCGTAGTGGGCGGTGGCATCGGCCATCAGCAGCGTGTAGAGCTCGTCGGTGCTGGCACACACCGTGAGGTCGGCGGCTGCCAGGCTGGTGGGCCAGTACGAGTGGGCCTCGGGCAGCAGGCCGTCGAGATCCCAGTCCATCGGGTCGTCGGTCTCGCAGAACGTGGAGATCATCTCGTCGACGGCCTCGGCCAGATGCTCCATGGCCTCGTCACGAAGTGACGCCCCGGCCAGAATCTGGTCGCGCCGGCGATAGATCACCTTGCGCTGTTCGTTCATGACCTCGTCGTACTTCAACACGTTCTTGCGCACTTCGGCGTTGCGCTGTTCCACCGTGTTTTGGGCCCGCTCGATGGCCTTGGTGACCATCTTGGCTTCGATGGCCTCGTCTTCGGGCATGGCCCGGCCCATCACCCAGTTCATGGCCCCGGTGGCGAACATGCGCATGAGGTCGTCTTCGAGGCTCAGATAGAACCGGCTTTCGCCGGGATCACCCTGACGACCCGACCGACCCCGCAACTGGTTGTCGATGCGACGGCTTTCGTGGCGTTCGGTGCCCAGCACATACAACCCACCCAGCGACCGCACCACGTCACCCTCGGCGGCACACTCGGTGGCGAACTTGGTTTCCAGTTCACCGACGCGCTGCTCGTACTCCACAGTGCCCGGCTCAAGACCCTCGGCACGCGCTTCACGCACGGCCAGACCCTCGGGATTGCCGCCGAGCAAAATATCCACACCACGACCGGCCATGTTGGTGGCGACGGTCACCGAGTGCAGGCGACCGGCCTGGGTGATGATCTCAGCTTCACGATGGTGCTGCTTGGCGTTGAGCACCTCATGGGGCACACCACGCTTGGCCAACAGACGAGCCAGCTTCTCGGACTTTTCCACCGACACCGTGCCCACCAGCACCGGCTGGCCGGCCTCGTAGCGGGCGAACAGGTCGTCGGCCACAGCACCGAACTTGGCGTCTTCAGACCGGTAGATGAGGTCGGCCTCATCGAGACGAATCATGGGCCGATGGGTGGGGATCGGCACCACCTGCAGGCCGTAGGTGGCGTGGAGTTCGGCAGCCTCAGACTCGGCGGTGCCGGTCATGCCCGACAGCTTCTCGTACATGCGGAAGTAGTTCTGCAGGGTGACGGTGGCCAGCGTCTGGCTCTCTTCCTTGATCTTCACGCCCTCTTTGGCTTCCACAGCCTGGTGCAGGCCGTCAGACCACCGCCTGCCGTCGAGGATGCGCCCGGTGAACTCGTCGACGATCTTCACCTCACCGCCGGCCACCACGTAGTCGCGGTCTCGCTTGTACAGCTCCTTGGCCTTGAGTGCCGACTGCATCTGGTGCACCAGGTTGGCCGAGGCGTCGTCGTAGAGGTGGTCCACCCCCAGGGCCTTTTCCACCGCCGACACGCCCTCTTCGGTGGGTGCCACCGAGCGCTTGGATTCGTCCACGTCGTAGTGCAGACCGGGCCGCAAGCCGCGCACCACCGAGGCGAACTTGTAATACATGGCCGCCGCGTCAGCGAGGCGACCCGAGATGATCAGCGGGGTGCGGGCCTCGTCGATGAGGATCGAGTCGATCTCGTCCACGATGGCGTAGGCGTGACCCCGCTGGGTCTTTTCGCCTTCGGACATGGCCATGTTGTCGCGCAGGTAGTCGAACCCGAACTCGTTGTTGGTGCCGTAGGTGATGTCGCAGGCGTACTGGGCCCGCTTGACCGTGGGATCGAACTCGCCGGGGATCACCAACCCCACGCTCAGCCCCAGCGATTCGTGGATTCGGCCCATGTTCACGGCGTCACGCGAGGCCAGGTAGTCGTTCACCGTGATGATGTGCACGCCGTCGCCGGCCAGGCCGTTGAGGTAGGCGGGCAGGGTGGACACCAGGGTCTTGCCCTCACCGGTCTTCATTTCGGCCACCCACCCGAAGTGCAGGGCGGCGCCGCCCATGAGCTGCACGTCGTAGTGGCGCTGGCCGGTCACCCGCACCGCAGCCTCACGTGACACGGCAAAGGCCTCGATGAGGAGGTCGTCGAGGTCCTCGCCGTTGGCAAGACGCACACGGAACTCGTCGGTGCGGGCGGCCAGTTCGGCGTCGGTGAGGCGCTGGGTTTCAGGCTCGAGGGCGTTGATGTCGGGGATGATCCCGGCCAGAGCCTTCAGCTTTTTGCCCTCGCCGGTACGCAGGAGTTTGTCGAACATGCCCATGAGAACCACAACTCTACCGCTCGCGGCAACCTGCCTGACCCGCTAGCTGATGACCGGCGGCACCCACCACGGACAGCCTACGAGCAGGTGTCACACCTGCCGGCGCGCACCAGCCGTCGGGTGCGATTGCGCGACAGTTGCTGCTCGAGCTTGCCCACCGCCAGATCCACGGCGGCAAATCCGTCACGGGCGGCCACCTTGCACACGAACTTGTCGCCGTTGGCCTCGAGGATCACCTCGCATTGCTCACGGTCTGCGGCTCGGGCGGTGGCTTCGGACGTGAAATGCACCCGTGCCACCCTCACCTCGTGGTCGTAGCGTTCAAGTCGCCCGATCTTGTCGTGGACGCACTCGTTCAGGGCGGGTGGAACCTCGGTGTGACGGCTACTGACGATGATCTGCACGATGCGCAGTTCCCTTCGTAGGTGGGCCCCACCTACACAAGGCGGCCAGGGCCCCTCGGGTTCACGGCTCACCGTAGCCGCACCGACGCCGCTGTGCCGGGGGTCACGACAACGTCAACCAACTGCAACGTCACCGCCTTCGGGGCCCAGGCAAACAGCCAGCGGCTGCCGGCCTGAAGCGGTGTCGGCCTCGAACCGCCGGGCCGCTGGGCCTGACGACCGCTGAGCAGACGAGTCGGCGAGTTGCCACCCGGCGGCTGCCGGCATGTGTAACGGCATCAGCGTGGATCCGGGCGCCGAATTCGGACAGGTCGGCTGCAAAGCGTTTCACCGTGTCGTGGATCTCGCCGGTGCGAAACGGGTTGGCCTGCCGGATTTCTTCGTAGCGAACCGGATCGTGGTGCACCTCAAGGACCTGGTCGACAAGCTTCGCCATGGATCCCGCCTCGTAGAGCGACAGGCATGCCCCAACCGGCAGGTCCGCTGAAAGAGCGGGGTTTCCCCAGTAGATCGGGACGGTGTCAGCCAGCCACGCATCAATCAGTTTTTCGGTGGTGTAGCCAACATGCTCGCTGTTTTCGAAGGCGATGGTGAACTTGTACTCCCCCAGCACCCCCAGCTTGGACTTGTGCCACGACGGATCATCACGCTGCGACAGCGCGGGGTGCGTGGTGTTGTTCAACACGGTGCCCAGCGATTCCACCGGTTCACGTTGATGCAATGCGCCAAAAAAGGCGTTACGCATTGCACAACGCCGGTTGCTGTAGATGAAGTTGCAGAACTTGCGTTCCGCTGGATCCGGGCCGCTGTTCGACAGTAGGGAGCCACCACGCAGCAGGAACGTCGCCCAAACCGGCAGTCGCAGATGGTTGGGGAGATCGAAGTAGCGCCAGTCAATGAACCACTGCGCAGCAGTACGCCCGGACATCCACGGTTCAGGACTGAAGGCCACCACCGTGCCGGCAGCCCGGAGGTGATCGACCCCGAACACCGAGTGGATGACAAGGTCGGCCGACGCCACATCAACGATGTCCACCGACTCAAACCCACCGGGGAGCAGAGCGTTGACGATCCGGTCGCGTCGTGGATCAAACCCGTCCCAGAAGTCGCTGATGGCAACTTTGAGGGCCGGTCAGCTCCCATGATGAATGCCGTTGACGAGGGGGTAATGACCAGAAGCTCCAAACAACATGCTGCGACCCTAACCGGCGGCGCTATGGCCGCTCATGCCCCGAGAGCGATCATGCATCCCCACTGGGCGTTACTTCAGCTCCACAGTGCGGTATTCACGACCATCCGCTCTGGGCCATGGCCATGGCCCCCACCACGCAGTCTGGCGTGCGGGCGTGCAGCGCCCGGGCGGCCGCAGCGATGGTGCCGCCGGTGGTCATCACATCGTCGACCACCAGCACCGATGGCCCCGGTTGGCCCACGCACCGAAACGCCGGACCATTGCGGCGCTGGGCGGCAGATCGGCCGTGCTGGGGTGGCGAGCCAGCAGCGCGCCTCAACAGGCGCCGGCACCGAAGGCCAGTGTGGGTGGCCAGCGCCCGAGCCAGCACCTCGGCCTGGTCACCACCACGCTCACGGGCCCGGGCCGCACTGGTGGGTGCCCACGTGATGATGGTGGCCGGACACAGCACATCGGTGATGGGGTCGGCGCTGCGCAGTTCGGCAGCCATTGCCGCAGCCACCGCGTCCACCAGCCGCCTGTCGCCTGCCTTCAGCGCCAGCACCAGATCCCGAGCGTGGGCGTAGTTGAGCAATGCCCATGCATGGGCCACACCGGGGATCGACAGTTCACCGGTTGGCGGCTCCAGCGTGGCGGCACACGGCCCACACAATCCTGAGGGTGCCCGAACCCGACACACACCGCACCCGCCGCCACCCAACAGGCCCAACGTGCCGCGTGCTGCGCTGTCCCACAGGCGAGAAGCCGAGCCGATTGCGTCGCTGGTCGACCACGCCATGGCGGCGACGCTACCGATGGGCGAACCCGGAAATTACGGCGGTACCTGCACCCCGCCTACATCACCACGTTCAGTTACTGCGGCATCACGAACGGTGGTGGGTCACCGGCGGCGATGGCCGCAGCCCTGGCCTGCACGGCAGCGGCGGAGTCGTCGTGGGTGAGGATGTAGAACTGGTCGTGCACCACGGCGTGCAGCACGGCCTCAGCGGCAGCATCAGGGTCGATGCCACCGGCAATGAGGTTGCCGATCATGGACTGCACACCCTCGTCGGCAGCCGACGGACCGCCAGCTGATTCGGGTCGGTTGCGGTGCGACTCATGAATGCGCGTGCGCACCCACGCCGGGCACAGCACCGACACCCCGATGTTGTCACCCGACAGCTTCAGTTCGTGAAACAGCGTCTCGCTGAGCGTGACCACACCGAACTTTGAGACGTTGTACGGCCCCATGAACGGCGCCGAGAACAACCCGGCCACCGAGGCGGTGTTCACGATGTGGCCCTCACCACCGGCACGCATCAGCGGCAAGAAGCTGCGCACCCCGTGGATCACACCCCACAGGTTCACCCCCAGCACCCATTCCCATTCGGCCAGTGCCACATCGGCCATCGGGGCCACCGGTGCCCACCCCGGCGTTGTTGCACACCACGTGCACGCCGTCGTACGCCTCCATGGTGGCGTCGGCCAAGGCCTGCACCGCCGAGGCGTCGGCCACGTCGCACACATTGCTCGACACGTCGTAGCCGTGCGAGCGCAACCCGGCGGCGGCGTCGGCCAGCGGGCCGGCTTCGATGTCGGCGATCATCAGCCGCATGCCGGCGGCCCCGAACCGGTTGGCCATGGCCAACCCGATGCCGCTTGCCGCTCCGGTGATGACGGCAACCTTGCCGCTGAGGTGTTCCATGACAGACGGGTTCCTTTCGGGGCCAGATGGGGGCCGGTGCGCTACCGGTTCAGTACCGGTAGTTCTCGGACTTGAACGGGCCGTCGGCGTCGATGCCGAGATACGCCGACTGGTCCTCGCTGAGCCGGGTGAGCTTCACACCCAGCGCGTCGAGGTGCAGGCGGGCAACCTTCTCGTCGAGCTTTTTGGGCAGGACGTACACCTTGCGCTCGAACACCTCGGCGTTGCGGTGCAGTTCCATCTGGGCCAGCACCTGATTGGTGAAGCTGTTGGACATCACGAAGCTGGGATGGCCGGTGGCACAGCCCAGGTTCAGCAGTCGACCCTCAGCCAGCAGGATCACCGAGTGGCCGTCGGGGAACACGTACTCGTCCACCTGGGGCTTGATGTTCACCCGCTGCACGTCGCTGAGGCGGTTGAGGCCGGCCATGTCGATCTCGTTGTCGAAATGGCCGATGTTGCCCACGATGGCCTGGTGCTTCATGCGGGCCATGTGCTCGGCGGTGATGATGTCCTTGTTGCCGGTGGCGGTGATGAAGATGTCGGCGGTGTCGAGCACGTCTTCAAGCGTGGTGACCTGGTAGCCGTCCATGGCCGCCTGCAGCGCACAGATGGGGTCGATCTCGGTGACCACCACACGGGCGCCCTGGCCCCGCAGCGAATCGGCACAGCCCTTGCCCACGTCGCCGTAGCCACACACCACGGCCACCTTGCCGCCGATCATGACGTCGGTGGCCCGGTTGATGCCGTCGATGAGCGAGTGCCGACAGCCGTAGAGGTTGTCGAACTTGGACTTGGTGACCGAGTCGTTCACGTTGATGGCGGGAAACAGCAGGCTGCCGTCGGCGTGCATCTGGTAGAGACGGTGCACCCCGGTGGTGGTTTCTTCACTCACACCGATGATGTTTTCGGCAACCGTGTGCCACAGCTTGGGCTCGTTGGCCACGGTGCGTGCCAGCACACCGAGCACCACGGTCCACTCTTCGCTGTCGTCGTCGGTGGGTTCGGGCACCACACCGGTGCGCTCGTACTCCACACCCTTGTGCACCAGCAGGGTGGCGTCGCCACCGTCGTCGAGGATCATGGTGGGGCCGCCACCGTCGGGCCAGCGCAGCACCTGCTCGGTGCACCACCAGTACTCGTCCAGCGTCTCGCCCTTCCAGGCGTACACCGGCACACCCTTGGGGTTGTCGGCGGTGCCGTCGGGGCCCACCACCACGGCGGCTGCGGCGTGGTCCTGGGTGGAAAAGATGTTGCACGACGCCCAACGCACGTCGGCGCCCAACGCCACCAGCGTTTCGATGAGCACGGCGGTCTGGATGGTCATGTGCAGGCTGCCAGTGACACGAGCGCCAGCCAGCGGCTGGGCGTCGGCGTACTCGGCACGCACCGACATCAAGCCCGGCATCTCGTGTTCGGCCAACTGAATTTCCTTGCGGCCAAACGGGGCCAGGCCCAAGTCGGCGACACGGAAGTCGAGGTCAGCGGTTCCGCCGAAGGCGTTGGTGATGGTCATGGTGGTCCTTCCAGAGACAACTTGTGGAGTGTAGGGGTTGACAGGTCACCGCACGCAGCCCAACCGCATGGGAAGGCGGAGCGTGGGTGGCGTGATGTCAACCAGAGTCGTGACGTCAACCCGAGATGGTGAGCGATGCCTTGAGCCCGTCGAGCACCGGGATGGGCCCGGGATCCACGCCCTCGGCATCGGCCAATGCCAGCGACGCCATGTCGCCGACGAGCACCAGATCCAGAAGCTGCGCCAACGGGCCTTCGCCTTCAGCCACGATCTCGGTGGCCCCGGCCATCACCTCGTCCATGATCTCGGTCACCAGCTCGACGCGCCGGGCGATCTGGGGGTGTTCGAAGTCGTGGCGGAAATGCACCAGATGGAAGATCTGTCGGGTGACGTCACCAGACTGACCCCACCCGCACAGTTCGTTGTGGCACAGCTCGGGATGGGTGTTGGCAAACGCCGGCAGCTTGGCGTTTTCGTTGCATTGGTTCTTGAACCGCACCGCTGCCACTCCCCCGATGCCACCGGCGCCATAGGCCAGCGGGAAGCTGCGACCGATGCGTCGGGCCAGTTCGGTGGCGATGTTGTTGTCTGACTCCAGCTGGCTGGCTCGGCGTTCGAGCTGGGTGACGGCCTCGCTGATCCACATGGACGCGCCGGGGAACAACCCGATGCGCTCGGCCATCACGAACAGCGGAATCGACACCGCTCCGATGCCAGCGCGTGGCATGGGGATGCCGTCGGCGATGCCCACCAGCGGGGCGTCAATGGCTGCAGCCATGGCCCCGAGCGCTCCACCACGAGCCACCATCACCATCTGGGCGCCGGCTTCGGCAGCCAGTGCTGCCGCCTCCACGGTCTCTTCGGTGTCGCCGGAAAACGACACGGCGAACACCAGGGTGCGATGGTCGATGAAGTTGGGTACGCCGTAGCCCTTGTGCACCACCACCGGCACCGACATGAACGGACCAGCCGCGGCGATGAGCACGTCGCCGGCCAAGCCGCTGCCGCCCATGCCGAGCACCACCACGTTGTCGATGTCGGTGGCGATCAGGTCACGGCGCGAACCATCCACTGGCCCATGGAAATGCGGCAACAACGTGTCTGATGCGGTGGCGGCTGCAGCTGCCACCTGGGTCACCAAGCGCCAGAGTGGTGCCGCGCAGGTCGAGGGAGTCGATCACGATGCCGCCGACGAACCGCCGCCGGTTGCTGCGATGCCTTCGGCTTCGATGGTGGCCATGAGCGTGGCGTGTTCATCGTCGCTCACGGTCTCGGCGTCATCGGGCAGCATGTCGGGAATGCCGTCGATCACGGCGTAGCGGCGCTGCAGACGGGGGTTGTACAACCATGCCGGGCTGTCGCCAGCCTCAGTGGCGCCGACCGGGAACAACGGGCCCTTGTCGGTGGGGCACACGAGAATGGCAAGGAGTTTCGGGTCGAGCGTCATGCGGGCTACCTCGGGCGTTGGGACTGCGGTGCGGTTTGCAGCCGGACCCACAGGTTAGGCCAGAGGGTCAGCCCCGGTGGCACCGTCGGCGCCGGTGATGGCGGCCTGAAGTTCGGCCACGTGGGCAGCGCACGCCACCTCATCGGGTGCCTCAACGTTCAATCGCAGCAACGGCTCGGTGTTCGACGGCCGCAGATTGAACCACCAGTCACCCTTGTCCACCGTCAACCCGTCGAGCCGGTCGATGGCAGCGGGATCTTCACCGCAGCGATCACCTCGATGACGGCTTTGGGGTCAGCCACGGTGGTGTTGATCTCACCCGACGCTGCGTAGCGCTCAACATCAAGCCGCAACTCGCTCAACGGCTTGCCGGTGCGGCTCAATGCCTGCCACACCACCAGCGCAGCGATGATGCCCGAATCAGCCCGGTAGTTGTCGGCAAAGTAGTAGTGCCCGGAATGCTCGCCACCAAAGGCGGCGCCGGTGTCGGCCATCACGCCCTTGATGAACGAATGGCCCACCCGGGTGCGCAACGGCACGCCACCGTGTTCGACGATCACTTCGGGCACGGCTCGCGAGCAGATGAGGTTGTGCAGGATGGTGGCACCGGGGTTGGAGCGCAGCATCTCGATGGCCACCAGGGCGGTGGTGGTCGACCCCGACACCGTGGCGCCGGTGTCGTCGACCAAAAACACCCGGTCGGCGTCACCATCAAACGCCAGGCCCAGATCGGCACCCAGTTCTCGCAACCGGGCCTGCAGATCCACGAGGTTCTCAGGCTGGATGGGGTCAGCCGGGTGGTTGGGGAAGGTGCCGTCCAGCTCGCCGTAGAGAAGGTCGAAGCTGCCGGGTAGCCCGGCGAACACTGCCGGGGCCACCAGTCCACCCATGCCGTTGGCAGCATCAGCCACGATCGACAGCGGGGCCAGCGCAGCGATATCCACAAAGCCATGCACGTGGGTCACGAAATCGCCGAGCACATCAGCGGTGGTGATCGAGCTCCCGGCTTGCGTGCTGGCGCCACGCCCGCGGCTGCCATGGCGGCGATCTCACGCAATCCCGACTCCTCCCCCACGGGTCGGGCACCCGACAGGCACAGCTTGATGCCGTTGTACTGCGCCGGGTTGTGCGAGGCCGTCAGCTGGGCGCCGGCGGCATTGAGGTGCCCGGAGGCGAAGAACAGCTCGTCGGTGGAGGTGAGACCGAGGTCCACCACGTCCAGTACCGACCGAGGTGACACCTGCGGCAAAGGCAGCGCCGAAGCTCCACGCCGCTCGGGCGCATGTCCCGGCCAACAAGCACCCTGGTGGCATGAGGGTCACGTCGACACCACGAACGCGCCGAATGCAGCGCCGATGGACTTCCACCATGGCGGCCTAGCTGGTCAGGACCACGCCGCGAATGTCATAGGCCTTAAACACTGGTCGAAAAGAAGTCAGAAGCGAAGCCCATAAGCCTCAAGAGTACTTCGCTTCGACATCTTGGAGTTCCTATGGAAGACTTTTCAATCCCAACAACCCTAAACGGGACAGTTCCTCAGGCAGCAACGCCACAACGATGCACATAGAGAACTGCTTGTTCACTTGCGGCCAGCGACGGGTGACCAAGTTCTGCGCCCTGGGCATGACAGCCTCACGCAGCGAGCTGAATGAAGCTAGTATTGACAATCGACGGGTAGAGCGGTCTTTAAGACTGGAAAGTGGTCACTTACTTTGAAGGGGTCTTTCGGAGGTGGCCAGTTCGAGAGGAAACCGACATGCTTGATGGACAAGCGTACCCTACACGGATAATGCTCGAAATGAACTCCCGCCGTTCCTGCCGGATAGGGCGCAGAGAATACTTGATGTTGGTTGTGGCCTCGGGGGATTTTCTCGAGCGGTAAAACTAAGTCACCCGAAGTTTGTGCCTGGGGAATTGAAACAAACTCGAGGCTTCATCTCAGGCAAGTCGTTATCTCGATAAAGGTGGTAACTGGGAGCTACCCAGACGATATGCCGCCAGATGCACCTCTTCGATGCCATATTTTCAATGATGTTTTGGAACATATGGTGGATCCATGGGTTGCGCTTAGAGACAATTCGCTAAACCACCCTTGCAGACGGCGGCACCGTGGTGGCGTCGTTACCAAACCTTCGGCACTGTTCTTGACTCAATCATTCGAGAAGCGGACTTTTATACCGACGTTGGCACTTCGATAGAACCCACCTGCGGTTCTTTACCCGGTCAACCATGATCGCCATGTTCAACTCAGTCGGATACAAGGTTGCTAGTTGTACGCCGATTAACGTGTCAAGTTCTAAGAAGGCACGGCTAATGACACTGCTGCCATGGATGTCGTCGGACATCTTGGCATTGCAATTCGTGATTCAGGCCAAACCATTAGTCTCTGCCTAGCTTCGATCCAAGGGAAAAACTCCGACGATCAAGGTTGAGGACAACGATGACACGGTCGGCACCCATTGAACCCACGGCATCGGCCTTACAGAGACCCTTCCTTATCCAACAATGACGTAAGGAAAGCAGACGTGGGCCCTGTTGGTGCGTTGACGGATGCCTGAGCCTACGGGCTTATGCGTGTTATTCGGATTCTAACGGGGGAGGACTGTGGCGAGAAGGTCCCAGTTGGGTTTGCCGGCGTAGAGCAGGACCCGATCCGGTATTGGCGAAGCGGGTGAACCCGAACCCGATCCGCCTGATGCGTTTGATCAAGTTGTTCGCCGCTTCGGTTAGCCCGTTCGACACCCTCGAGCGACGTGCCACGCCGAGATCTACGCTGACCACCTCACGATCGTGCGGCTGAGTTACGCACTCGGGTGGGCACTTCGCTGTCTTGGAGATCGACGCCGAGCCGCTCGACGAACTGGGCGGCTAGGGTCGGGATCATCGGCTGCGTAGATCCTGTGCACCACGCTTCGCGCTGGCGCCATGCGGACCTCGCTCGGGTCGCCGCCGGTTCGAGCAGGCCCCGCGCAGCAGAGCTGGTGTGAATCTGGTCGTTGAGGCGCTCATCGGCTTTGGTGATCAGCCGCCGGCAGCGGTAGCGCGGGTCGTTGCTGTGGCAATGGTGGCCGAGGGTCTTTGCTTGGACCCGGCGTCGGCACTCATCGAGCTTCGAGTTCGCCAGCTTCACGAGATGGAACGTATCTGACCTGCAACTGCGCGGTAACAAAGTGTCGAACACCCTGCGATGGGCCCGACAGGCCGAGGGTTCCGACCTGATCCGGTCGTACCCAGGCGGTGCCTCGTTCGGCGAGCCAGACGCATGGAGCGGTGGCGTTTCGGCTCTTCGACGACATCGAGAAGCCGCCCGGCGCGCACATCAAGGATCGACGTTGACCAGCGTTGGGTGCGCCACGGCCGACCTGCGAAGAGGGTCTCGTCGAGACCGAGGGCTGTGGTCTCCTATAGGTCAGGGTCATCGACCTGGACGGTGCCGTAGGCGATGACGGTGTCGTTGATCGTGTGCCAGTCACAGCCCAGCTCGACGCGACCCAGCCCACGGTCCGGCCGAGGCGGCCGACCTGTTCGGTGACCCACCGGCCGGCCCGGTCGGTCATGGCGAGGCGAGGTGCGGCGATGGTTGTCGCCGGTCCAAGACCTGGTCGGACACTGCGGCGACGGGCACCACCACCGGTGCTTGCGCCACATCAGCAGCGCAGGTCGTCCGAAGCACGGCAGGTCCGCGAGCCCACGATAGAGGCGCCCCGTTCAATGCCGGTGTCGCGCACGCCGGGCACACTGGCCACACGCGCCGCTCACGTGGACGCGCATCGGTTGGCCGGTTGGTCATCGACGGCGAAGGCGGTCACGTCGGGCAGTCCGACGAGACGCTCGCACATGCGTAGCGTTGGTCTCCACAGGACTCCTGAGCGTTGCTGGCGGTGTCCCCATTCTTCGGGCCCCTGTGACCAACCCCGCGGATCCCCGCTAAGCGGCTACACCCCGCTCGTACCCGGAAGAGCCGGCAAACCCTGCAAACCTGTGTCTAGAATGCATAAACCCTCAGAATACAATCTATCAATAATGTCAACTGCTCAGCCTACAGTCAAACACAATATAATCACACTGTCTTCTCCTCAATCCGAATCGAGACCATCGTATGAGTGAGTATTCCCCCGAGTGCCCTCAGGATCATCTGAGCCTGTACTAAAGGACTAAATGGGCTTTCACCTAAAAGAGCTGCTAAAGAAATCGCCAAAAAGGCATCATATCATTGTTCACTTTACCTGCTATCGCCGAGCGCCTAATCAAGTTATAGGCAGGTCTGAAGACCTCCCAAGACGTGGCCGAACACAATATCATGATTAGGTTCAACCATGCAGACCTTTATAGTGATCTACCCTGTGATCCGCTCCTGATGGAGCTAACAAATAGCTTCATCGCTCAGCGACGATTTTTTTCTCTCGGATTTGGCGCTACCCCTACTCTTTAAGGACTTAGGGTTCAACGAATTAGCCTGCCGATGACTTAGACGATTTGGAAGTTTCTCAAGGCCTCTTTCTTCATCTGCTTTCAATTCTGCGACTCGGACGCTTTGCCATATGTTCGACGCATTGTAGCGGGAGGGAAATTCATTCCACCCTCAATCTTCTCAAAGGTGGACTACCGCTTTGTGAACAGAACGGCGTATGAGGCGATCAGTAGGACGTGGCAGAAAGGAGATAGGAGTCTCTCACCTCCACCCGACAGCTCGCAGAAGGCGTCTGCGAGGCACCGAGAAATGACCACCCCACCCAGCGGTGCCTACGTTGAGATTGGGGTCTATAGGGGTCTGCTACTGCCCCAACTGGCCTTTGACCTTTTGAGGAGAGAGCGACACCCTGACCTCGGCAGGGAGGCTTGGCTACTGACACTTTCGACGGGTTCAACTACAGCGATGCCACCTCTAGCTCTGATTCAATTTGGCAAGGAACTCATCGCCTCTTCGGGGTTGAGTCAACCATGGCGTTCTTGGAAGAGACATTTGCGGAAACATCAACTCGCCATCACATGCGGGCTGTCAATATTTGTGAAGATGAGCTTCCGGACGAAATCGTCGCCATTTCGGTCATAATATTGATGTTGACCTTTACGAGGCAACAATCTCAGCACTTCTGAAAGTCGCTTTCATTCGTCCAAGTGGGCGTAATTATTGCTGAAGATCCGACGTCAACTCCCGGACTCTATGGAGCCTTTCGCTTCTCGACAACTTCCTTCAGTCAAAGGTGGGTCAAGACTTCACAGCCTTGCATCGTATGCTCAGTATTTCTTGATTCGCACGTCTGCCTCGCGGTGAGATGGCTCTTCGCGCTTGGTCATGGTTGCTGTCCTCCCCACCCAATCTTGGGGTATCGGACTAGCACGTTTCCTGACCACTAATGGGGATCACGTCGCGAGGATTCCAATGAGTCAATGCGGGCTCACATCGGTCCCGGTCGAATTCAATTGGTAAGAAGGCCGTCATCCAGTTAGGCGTCAACGGCGGGTACTTGCTTTGATGTGCGCCACGTCATTGTGCCAGGTACCGATGGCTGAGGGAGGAACATGGCGCAAGTCGTCGATGAAGCTTGAGGAGCCCGAGGTGACAGACACCGATATGGCAGCGATTACGGTGTGGGCTGGATCCCCGCCGCAGCCTTCGGCGGACCTTCCGGGACGATGAGGTCTGGTGGCGTGCTTACCCGGGATGGCGGGCAGCCCGGTGGTGCAATGGACGGTGGAATACCTGCTTGGTCTCGGGCTCAAGCGCTTCATCATTGCCGTGGCCCCCCGGATCGTCAGTGGTGGAGGATTTGGTTAAGACGTTGTTTGGGGCAGATGCAGACGTCTCCTTCATTGAGGTAGAGACCACCACGGTGGGGGACACGGTGGTGGAACTTCGCCAACGTGTGCCCCACAGACCGCTTCTCCTGGTGGTGCTCGGGGACACCTTCTTCGCTTCGACCTGTCAAGCCCGGGGTCAGCCACCCCTTTGGTTCTCACGTCGGTGGTTGATGACCTTACCGCTGGTGTATCGCCCGGATCTCGAGTTTGGGTGAGGTTACTGAGCTTCGTCGACAAGGAACCGGTTCTGCCTGGGCCGCTGCATGCACTCATCGGGGTTCATCTGCTGCCCTCAGTACGGCAGTTTCTCGGATGTGGCCTGCGCCAACTCCAGATCCCTATCAGTCAAGGCTGGGGGCGGTCGCTCACGGCAAATTTCCCGGGCAGCTGATGGGCACTGTGGGCTTCTCGCCGAACCTGCGGGCGAATGGTTCGATGCGGGCAATCCCGATCGTCGCTCGGCA
>JAGYKS010000027.1 GCA_018401565.1 Acidimicrobiales bacterium
GCCCATGCAGGTATCTGCGTCATCAGGTGGGTGGTCTTCAACGTGGACTACCGGCTCAGCCCGGCAGCAACCTGGCCCGACCACCTCGTGGACTGCAAGGCGGCAGTGGCCTGGGTTCGCGACCACGCCGACGAGTTCGGGATCGACCCCACCTTCGTTGCCGTGACCGGTGGGTCGGCAGGCGGACATCTCGCCACCATGATGGCGTTGACTGCCAACGATCAGCGCTACCAACCCGGATTCACCGACGCCGACACCGTCGGTGCAGGTGGCGGTTCCGTTCTACGGCGTCTACGACTGGACCAACCGCTCGGGTCAGTTCGGTCCCGAACTGCACCGCGACATCCTTCGAACCGTTGGTGGTCAAGGCGTTTGTGGACGAAGCCCCGGAGGTGTTTGCCGACGCCTCGCCCATCATCCTGGTCGAGCGGGCGATCGATGCCGGCCAGACCATCGATGCCCCACCCATGATGGTGATCCACGGTGACCGTGACACCCTGACGCCGGTGTCCGACGCCAGGCTGTTCGCCGATCTGGCGTCGAAGGCCTCGTTGCACGAGGTGGTGTACCTCGAACTCTCCGGGGCCCAGCACGCATTCGATTCGTTTCGTTCTCCGCGCACCGATCAGGTGGTGCGGGGGGTTCATCGATTTGTGGACGCCGCCTGGCGCCACCATCTCGGCACGGTTGCGTCACTCTCGCCGTCACCGTGAGCCTTTGCCCCCACCTCCCATCTGCAGGGATGCCAACAGCAATCGCCGCCGGCGGTGCCAGCCCCGTGGGGAGCACCCAATCGAGGTGATGCTCCGGTGAACGTCAGGGCCGTGGGCTAGATTGCGGCGGCTAGGCAAATTGTAGCCGCTTTTCTTGCAGCCGCATTCACTGCACTCTGGGGGTTCCGACGTGGACGAGACGATGACGCCAACAGCCAGCGACCGACGATCCGGGTACGCACGGGATCGAAAGGCCGCCGACTGGCACTGCTGGCAGCTCCGCTGCTGGCGCTGACCCTTGTGGCCAGTGGGTGCTCCCAGGCCAGCGAGGGAGACAATGCTGGTCCGTCGGTCAGCACTGACGACGACGGCCAGGTCCGTCTGGACTTCGTCAACCAGCCGCCCGGCGACCCCGTGTCGGGCGGGTCGATCGCATTCGGTCTCAGCGCCGAAACCGATGGGTGGGATGTAACCGCCGGTCGATGGGCAGGATCGGCCTACATCGTGGGCAACGCCATCTACGATCCGCTGGCCGCCTTCGATGCCAACTTCGAGACCCCAGCCCTATCCTGGCCGAGGCCATCACCTCCAACGAGGATTTCACCTCGTGGACCATCACGCTGCGCCCAGGTGTGGAATTCCACGACGGCACTCCGGTCGACGCTGAGGCAGTGGCTGCCAACCTCACTGCCCACACCACCGCACTGTTGACGTCCACGGCCGTGAGCTTCATCGACACGGTGTCGGTGGCCGGAGACCTCGAGGTGCAGGTCGACATGATCAAGCCCTGGTCCACGTTCCCCAACACCCTCACCTCCCAGATCGGCTACGTCATGGCGCCGTCGATGATCGGGAATGCCGATGCAGCGCGCAGTCCGGTGGGCAGCGGTCCGTTCGTGTTCGAGGAATGGACCCCGGGCCAGAAGTTCGCCACCACCCGCAACGACAACTACTGGCGTGACGGTCTGCCGTACCTCGATGCCGTCGAGTTCCAGGTATTGCCCGACATCCAGACCCGAAGCCGGGCCATGGACGCCGGCCAGATCCAGGGCATGGAGACCTCTGATGCCGCCCAGATCCTCCGCTTTGCCGAGGCCGCCGGTGAGGGCAAGGTCCAGATGTACTCCGATGACAATTCCGAGGTGTCGGAGACCTTCATCGGTCTCAACGTGTCCAAGCCGCCGTTCGACGATCCCATCGCCCGGCAGGCTCTGGCCTACTCGGTGGATCGCCAGGCCCTGACCGATCAGGCCTACGAGGGGTTGTTCCCGCCGGCAGTGGGCCCGTACCAGCCGTCGTCACGGTTCTACGTCGATGCCGGGGTGCCCGGCTTTGACCCCGACAAGGCCCGTGAGCTGGTTGCCGAATACGAGGCCAAGTACGGCACCAAGCTGGCGTTCACCGCCAACATCGTGCCCGTGCCCGAGATCCGGCGTATCGGTGAGACCCTGCAGCAGCAGGCCGCCGACGTGGGTATCGAGGTGACCCTGGATGCGATGGATCAGGCAACCTTGATCGTGCGGGCGCTGACCGGTGACTACCAGGCGACCGGCTTCATCCTGTTCGGTCAGCCGGTGCTTGACCAGCGAGTACGTCTTCATCGCTGATTTCCCCGAGGGCAATCCCCTGAACTTCACCACGCAACAAGAATCCGGCCATCGTGGCCGCTCTTGATGCCGCCCGGGCCACAAATGATGACAGCGAGCGGGCCGAGGCCTACGCCGAGGTGCAGCGCCAAATGGCCACCGACGGCAACCTCGTGTTCACGGTCCACAACATCAGCGCTGTGGTCTACGCCAACGACGTGTTCGGTATTGCCGACTGGACCCTGCCATCGGGCGATGCCGGCGGACGCACCACGACCCCGAGGCTCATGGAGGCATGGGTCAGCCGCTGACCAATCGTGGAGGGGCCGTCGTCCACCCGGTAGCGGGCTGGGCGGCGGTCACCCTCACCACCGGTGAGGCATCGTTCACCTTGGTGCCGGAACTCTCGGTGCTGGGGGTGTCGCTGGTGTGGCGAGGCCATGCGGTGGTGGCCCCCCACCGGCCACTTGGCGACTACGTCACCGGTGGTCACACACTGGGCGTGCCGCTGTTGCATCCTTGGGCCAACCGTCTGGGCGCCGACCGGATGGAGATCATCGACCCGGTCGACGGCCGCACGTCGGTCGTCGATGTGCGTGCCGCGGCACTTGTGCCGCCGGTGGGGCGAGATGCCGCCGGACTGGCACTTCACGGCACCATGGCTGCCCGTCGGGGATGGACGGTGCAGTCGGTTGACACCGGCCACGGGTATGCGTCAGCCACGTCCACCTACGACGTCGCTGCTGACCAAAGCCAGATGGTGTGTTTTCCGTTCCCCCATCGCCTGGCCGTCACGCACCACCTGTCGGCCGAGGGCGGGCACGCCGAGCTGCGCACCACGGTCACGGTGACGGCCTCGGGTGACGTGTCGGTCCCGCTGTGTCTGGGTTGGCATCCGTACCTGAGACTGCCCGACAGTGAGCGGGGTGCGTGGCAGCTGGAGACGCCCGAACTCGATCACCTCGAACTTGGACCCGACATGCTGCCCACCGGTGGGGTCAAGCGACAGCATGCGCGCACCGTGCAGCTGGGTGACCGGGAGTTCGATGATTGCTACCGCCTGATCGAAGCTGACCGGCACCGACCGGTGGCGGGCGGACGTGTGTGGGACCCGGCGGTGCCCGAGCGCACGCTGTCGGTCAGCGACGACCACCTGCGTGTGACGATGGAGGCCGGGCCGGGGTTCACCCATGTTCAGATTTACGCCCCCCGTGATCCCGCCGTTGTGGCCCTCGAACCCATGGCTGCCGGCATCGATGCCCTGCGCACTGGTGATCACGGGTGGGTACACCCCGGCGAGTCGGCGTCGCTGTGGTTCGCCCTGGGTGTGGGTCCAGCACACCCAGGTGCTTGACAGCGACGGGACGACCGACTGATGTGTGGTCACGGGTATCCGAGTTCACGCCGACTGTGAGGCCATCCATGACCGCCACCGAGACACCCACCCACACCTTCCTGGACGGCAACTTCGCCCCCGTGGACACCGAGGTCACGGCCTGGGATCTGCGCGTGCGCGGGGCCATCCCTGCGCAGTTGTCGGGCACGTACGTGCGCAATGGTCCCAACCCGATTGCACCCGACCCGGCCAACTACCACTGGTTCATCGGTGAGGGGATGGTGCACGGTGTGCATCTGGCCGACGGCAAGGCGCAGTGGTACCGCAACCGGTGGGTGCGTTCACCCAAGGTGGCCAGCTACAAGGGCCTCGACCGGGTACCAGCCGATGACGGCGGGTTTTACCCGGGTCCCGGGAATACCAACATCGTCGGTCATGCCGGCAGTTTGTGGGCCCTGACCGAGGGAAGCCTTCCCTACCGACTGGACGGCTCACTGGAGACGTTGTCGCAGGAAGAACTTCGGGGGGACCCTTCCCTACGGGATCAACGCCCACCCCAAGTTCGATCCTGTGACCGGCAGCATGCACGTGATGAGTTACCACTTCCTCGAACCGGTGATCGGCTACCACGAGATCGACGCCGACGGGCACCTGGTGCGCACCGAACTGCTGGACACGGCCAAGCCGGTGATGGTGCACGACATGGCCATGACGGCCACCAGGATCATCGCCATGGACCTGCCAGTGGTGTTCGACATGGATTTGGCCGCAGCCGGCCGGGCCATGCCATTTCGCTGGGACGACGACTACGTGCCGCGCATCGGGGTGATGCCCCGTTCGGGTACGGCGGCTGACACGGTGTGGATCGAGGTGGAGCCGTGCTACGTGTTCCACCCGCTGAACGCCTACGACGACGGAGACACCGTGGTCCTCGACGTTGCCCGTCATCGCACCATGTTCCGCAATGACCTCGACGACGACAGCGACGGGCGCCCCCAACTGATGAGGTGGCGCCTCAACACCGCAACGGGCACGTCGTCGAGCGAACTCATCGACGACCGGGCCCAGGAATTCCCCCGTATCGATGAGCGGCTCACGGGCCTCCACCACCGCTATGGGTATGCCGCCGGTGTCGGGATAGCCCAGATGGGTGGCGGCAGCGAGGTGTCCACCGCCGTGTACAAGCACGATCTGCACACCGGTGAGTCCACGGTGCACGAGTTGGGTCAGGGCCGCTCGACGGGCGAGTTCGTGTTCGTGGCGGCGTCACCTGACGCCGGCGAGGACGAGGGCTGGCTGATGGGCTTTGTGTACGACGCTGCCACCGACCGCTCAGAGCTGGTCATCCTCGACGCCACCGACGTCGCCGGTGACCCGGTGGCAGTGGTTGAGATGCCGGTGCGGATCCCGGCGGGATTCCACGGAAACTGGGTGGCGTCGTAGGCGGCACCGCCACAGCGGTGTCAGCGAACCAGCGCCAACACCTCGTCGAATCCGTGTTGTAGCGACGCCGTGAACACGTCGGGGTCGTTGATGGCGGCCGGGTCGGTGTTGATCCCGACGTGCAGTTCGTCGCAGTACGACAGCACCACCAGGTTGGCTGCTGCCCCGGTCATCGGGCCAAAGGCGATCTGCTGTTCCATGAGGGCCCCGTCGATGAACACCGGGATGGGCGGACCCGGCACGTTGGACGTCACGAAATCGATGCCCTTGAGCATGGAGCCGAACAGTGTGGTGGTGGCCGTCGCCGGCAGGCGTGCCAGCAGGTTGGCCAGTGGCTCGGTCAGTGCCAGAGCCGGCTCGTGGCGTTGCTGCTCGACCAGTTCGCGCACGGCGTTCATCCGGCCGATGGGATCGGTGATTCCCACAGGCACGGCGAAGCGGGCCGGCGAGAACTGGTTGCCGGCCACGCGGGCAGTGCGGTCGGTGCGGACATTGATGGGCATGGTCATGCGCAGCGACTCCACCTCGTGGCCATGGGTGGAGTGGTAGCGGTAAAGACCACCGAGCACGGCGGCCACGAAGGCGTCGTTGAGATGGCCGCCCACCAGCTTGGATGCGGCCTTCATGCGGTGCAGGTCAACGGTGAGTGAATCGAAGTGGACGCTGAGCGAGCGTTTGCGCATGAGCGGGCTCATGGGTGCGGTGGCCGGGCTCAGCGTGCGCGCCACCGACCCCACGGTGCGCAGCGCCGACATGCCCACGCCCACGGGGTCGGTCATGGTTCGGTTGGCCGCCGAGGCGGCCTGACCGGCAAGGTCACGGGCAGCAACCAGCTGGTTTTGGGCCTCCCATCCCATGGCATCGACCCAGCGGCGCGATTCGCGCAGCCGCCGGGAGCGGGGAGCCGGGGGCATGGGCCCGGGATCAGGGGTGTCGTCTGAGAGGTCCAGCAGCTCGAGCTGGAGCTTCATTCCTCCGACGCCGTCGGTGATGGCGTGGTGCACCTTGCCGATCAGGGCGGTGCGATCTGCCTCGAGGCCTTCGACCACCGTGAACTCCCACAGCGGTCGGGCGCGGTCGAACCCCTGCATGGCGATGGGGGCAGCGATGTCAAACACGTCGCGCATGGTGCCGGCACCCAGCACACGCATGAATCGCAGGTGGTACTTGAGGTCGAAGTTGGGGTCCACCTCCCAGCGCGGCGGGGCGATGGACAGCGGATGGCCCAACACCCGCTGGCGGAGCCGCGGAACAAGCCGGCTGACGCGCTCCATGCGCCGGGTGACCTTGTCGCGGTCCAGGGGCGCATCGAACACCATGATCATCACGATGGTGCTGCGCAGCAGGGGGTCTTTTTCGATGCGCCACATGAGGGCATCGGAACTGCTCATGCGCGGTTCGAAGGTCATGTCCAGACCGAACGGGTTCCCGGCAGCCTCGTCGGGCGTGTCAAGCACTTCGTCTGGCGTGTCAAGCGCCTCGTCGGGCGTGTCGAGCGCCTCACCTGGTGTGGTTTCGTCGTCGTTGTTCAGCACAACACGCCCTCCTCGGGTTGGTAGCGGCCGATGAACACATCGGTCTCAGTGCGATTGTCGGACAACCACGTTCTGGTCCGCTCGGTGGTGACCTTGGTACAGGCCCCCACCTCTTCAGTGGTCTGGCCGGTCTGGTCACCCACCACCCACGGGGTGGAATACAGCGTCACGGTGATGGACTCGGGGGTGGACTCGGTCCAGATCATAATTCCGTACGGGGTGTTGTTGGTGATCTTCAGGTCCACGGTGGGCCAGGCCAGGGTGGCCTCGCGGCCGTAGGGATAGCGCGAGATGTACAGCGTGTGCATCATGAAGTCGGGAATGTCCAGACCGGCGAAGAACGCAGCGTTGAACAGCGTGGTGGCGAACTGCGAGATGCCACCACCGATGCCGGTGCTGAGTTTGCCGTTCACGATGATTCCCCCGGGCACAAAGCCCTGGGCCTCAGTACGGGGGCCGGTGGTCTCGTTGACCGAGAACGTGGTGCCGGGTTCGATCACGGTGCCACGGATGATCTCGGCGATGCGCACGATGTTGATGGCCCGGTCCTGCCCGGCGGGGTAGTTGGTGGTGAACGATCCCACCGGTTGGTTGATGCCCAGTGCCGCCGCCCACTGCGAGTTCCTGACCAGAGGAGCCTCGATCATGGTCAGCGTGGCGGTTCGCCCCGGTGTGGTGATGGCTTCGATCACCTCAGAGGTCGAGGCGGGGTCGCAGCACACTACGGCTCCGGTGCCCGGTGAGGTGGTCACTGCGCCGTCGACCACGGCAAAGCCGACCGGCACCTCGGGGCGATCAACGGTGTTGATTGCCGTCAGGCCATCGATCACCCGCTGTGGGTCGACTCCCAGCTCCAGTCCGTCATCAGTGGGCGTGACCGTGAGCCAGCCCGCCACCGCAGCGCCGTCCACCGGCGTCGTGACGCTGCCAGTCACCACCGTGATGGGTTCGCTCAGCGAAACGTTGACCAGATCCACCAGCGCCTGGGCATCGGCGTCGGAGAAACGGGGAGGCAGGGGTTGGGGTTCGACGTTGACGCGCACTTCGTCAGTCTGGCTGTCTTCGGCAGCCTGGCGGAGCTCATCGGCCAACTGGTCGAGACTGACGACCGAGCCGTCAGAGCCCGGCACCACCACCAGAGCAGCCCCCCCGGCAGTCACCGACGGTTCGGTGGCGACAACGGTGGTGTCGGCGACGATGGAAGCCAGCGGCGACCGGGCCAGCGTTGGACTCGTCAACCCGCATCACCGCAGGCACGTGAGTGGTGGTGAACCACGAGGTGAGCCACACCACCGGGCGGGCCAAAGCCGACACGTCGTTGTCGACGGCGTCGACAGTGGCAAGGGTGGCGTCCACGTCCAGCGACAGGCCTGCGGTGGCTGCATCAGTGGACTTCGAGACGCCCGGGGCCTGCACCTCGACAGCGGTGGTGTCGTACGAGCGGGCGAGATCGTCGATGCGGGCGGCGAGCTGTTGGGGGTCGAGGCCACCCACCGAGGCGTCCAGCACAGCCACGTTGCGTCTGGTGCTGTCGCCGGTGATGGCGGTGTCGATACCCCAGGCGGCCAGCCACACCGTCATCAGCCCGGCCAGCACGCAGGCGGCGATGATCGCACCGCGCCGCAACGCCGATCGACTCTCGGGTGTGGTGTCCATGTGGTGGTCACTCCGGCGGCAGCTGGAAAACTGGTGGTTCCCGCAGCCGATTTCACCTCCGGGCCCCTTTCTTGCCGTCGGGAGATCCTACCGGCGCTTTGCGCCGGATGTCTGTCGGCTCTGGGCGTCGGTTGTGAGCGTCGGCTCTGGGCGACGGGGCCGGTGTTGGGGCAGGTGTTGGGGCCGGTGTTGGGGCCGGTGTTGGGGCCGGTGTTGGGGTAACCGTGCGGGTCGTTGCCGGCCCCCGAGGCGCCAGTCGGTAGGATTCGGGGCGTCAATGGGATGCTGACGTTGCAACACAGGGGGAATCACATGGCCAGATTGTGCGAGGCACGGGTGTGCGTGGTGACTGGGGCCGGTCGTGGCATCGGACGCGAACACGCCCTGATGCTGGCGGCCCACGGCGCCAAGGTCGTGGTCAACGACCTGGGTGGATCCATGGACGGCAGCGGCACCTCGACAGGGCCAGCCCAGGAAGTGGTTGACGAAATCGTTGCCGCCGGTGGTGAGGCAGTGGCCAACACCGACGACATCAGCGATTGGGACGGCGCCGGCCGTCTGGTGGCCCAGACGGTGGACACCTTTGGCCGCCTCGACGTACTGGTGAACAACGCCGGCATCCTGCGTGACCGGATGTTGGTGAACATGACCGAGGCCGAGTGGGACGCCGTGATCAAGGTGCATCTCAAGGGCACGGCCGGGCCCAGCCATCACGCCGCCGTGCACTGGCGTGAACGGACCAAGGCCGGAGAGTCCACGCAGGGCCGGATCATCAACACCTCGTCACCCTCGGGCATTTACGGCAATCCCGGCCAGACCAACTACGGCGCCGCCAAGGCTGGCATCGCTGCGTTCACGGTCATCGCCGCCCTTGAACTTGAGCGCTACGGGGTGACGGTGAACGCCATCGCTCCTGCGGCGCTGACCCGCATGACCGAGAATCTCGGCATGGGCTCGGCCCCTGACGAGATCAAAGAGCAGATGGCGCCGAGGTGGATCGCCCCCATCGTGGTCTGGCTGGCGTCGGTGGAGAGCGACGACGTCACCGGCCGGGTATTCGATGTGAGCGGTCGGGCGCTGTCGGTGAGTGAGGGGTGGAGTCGTGGTCCCACCGCCGAGCCCCTCGACGATCCCGAGGCGCTGGGTCCCAGGGTGCTCGACATCGTCGGGCAGGCCCGGGCCAACGCCGACATGAGCGGCCGTCCCCGCACCAGCGACTGACAGCTCTCACCAGCCACTGACAAGTCGCACCAGCGACTCACGACATCACACCTGACGCACTGCGGCGTTGGGGCTACTGCACACCGTGGAACGATCCACAGTCATCCCAAGCCATTCACTGTCCGAGGAGGACCATCATGCCCATCAACCCTGACGCCGTTGGCACCCGAGGCGAACCGTTCGATCACTCGTGGGACGAAAAGGACTGCATGCTCTACGCCCTGGGAGTTGGGGCCGGTACCGACGAGCTTGCGTTCACCACCGAAAACACCCGGGATACCGACCTCAAGGCCCTGCCCACCATGGCGGTGGTGCTGGCCTCGGGCGGCTTTGGCGCCCTGCGCAACATCGGTGAGTTCAACCCGGCGATGCTGGTGCACGGCGAACAGCGCGTCGAACTGTTCGCTCCGCTGCCGTCGTCGGGCACGGTGAGCAACGTGGGCGAGATCACCGCCATCTGGGACAAGGGCAAGGGCGCGGTCGTGGAGTTGGCCGTGACCGGCACCGATGTGGCCAGCGGCCAGCCACTGTTTTCGTCCACCATGGCGTTGTTCATCCGTGGCGAGGGCGACTTCGGTGGCGAGCGCGGACCATCGGGGCCGCGCAACGTCGCTCCGGAACGGGCGGCCGACCACGAGGTCAGCCAGACCACCAGCGTCGATCAGGCACTGCTGTACCGGCTGTCGGGGGATCGCAATCCGTTGCATTCCGACCCGTCGTTCGCTGCCATGGGTGGCTTTGACCGGCCCATCCTGCATGGTCTGTGCACCTACGGCTTTGCCGGTCGGGCCCTGCTGCACACCCTGTGCGACGGCGATCCTGCCCGGATGCGTTCCATGGAGGGCCGGTTCTCGGCCAGCGTGTTCCCGGGTGAAGAACTCACGACCCGCATGTGGACCACCGGCGACGGTGAAGCCGTGTTCACCACCTCAGCCAGTGGGTCGGCGCTGGGCGACCGGGTGGTGCTCGACGGTGGTCGGGTCACCTTCGACGCCTGAGACGATCACAGGGCCTTTAAGGGGCCTCCTGTGGCACCGTGATGGCCACAGGGGCCCTGTCTCCCTTGGTGACTCTCGGGCCATGTGCACGAGCCCCCTGGCATCGCTGCGGGGGTCCCGTTCAGAACAGGCGCAGTTCGTCTGACGGAATGCCGCGCAGGTCGTCGTAGTCGACCTCACACCAGTGTGATGCCCCGGGCTTCGGCCAGCACCCGGGCCTGCGGCTTGATGGTCTGGGCCACGAACACGCCGCGCACCCCCCGCAGCAGGGGGTCCCGCTCGAGGCGTTCGAGGTAGCGGGCCAGCTGTTCGACGCCGTCGATGTCGCCCCGCCGCTTGACCTCGACGGCCACGGCCATGCCGTTGGCGTCGCGGCACAACAGGTCCACCGGGCCGATGTCGGTGGGAAACTCGCGACGCACCAGGGTGAAGCCGTCGCCCAAACGATCGGGGTTGGCGGCCAGCAGTTCCTGCAGGTGGGCCTCCACCCCGTCCTTGCGCAGCCCGGGGTCCACTCCCAGCTCGTGGTGGACGTCGGCCAGAATCTCGCCGAAGGTGATGGTGAGACGTTCGCCCTTGGGGTTGGTGACCACCCAGCAGCCATCGTCTTCGGTGAGCACGTTGGGGGCGTTCATCCAGTTCAGGGGTTTGTAGGCCCCGCCGTCGGCGTGGATGGCGACGCAGCCGTCAGCCTTGACCATCACCAGCCGCAACGCCATGGGGAGGTGGGCATCGAGGCGCCCGGCGTAGTCCACCGTGCAGTGGGCAACCACGATCCTCACGGCAGTACCGGGCTGCCGTGAGCAGGCGTCGCAACGTGAGCTGGGGCGCTCGTTGGGGCGCTCGTTGGGGCGCTCGTTGGGTTGCCGGGTGGGGTAGTGGTCATTGCCGGTGGGAAGCGTCAGGTCACACACGTGACGGTTACAGCACCCGCCGACCGGCGAGTCGGTTGCGGATGACCTCTCGACGCTTTTGCAGGTCCCGGTAGGTGAGCGTGTCGGTGGTGGACGGGTCCACCCCGAATGACGCCTGGATGCCGCTGAGGTCAAACTCCACCGCGGCCGGGTCGATGCCGATGCTGGCGGCGATGCGTTCACCGTGGCGGGAGGCCATGTACTCGCTGATGTGGGTGATTTCGCTGAACAGGTCCAGGTCGGGAGCGAGGGTGGCGATGGCACCGTCCAGAAAGACCAGGTTCTTGATGTAGAGCATCAGTTCCTTGGGCAGCTTGGCGCCGTACCCCATGAGGGCCTTGACCACCCTCTGGATCTCACCCACCATCTCGTCGGGTGTGAGCGAGGTGGGGTCGATCGGGGCCCGGTCGAGTCCCAGGTCGGTGATGACACCGTCAACGTCGGTGTCGGGCGGCAGCGCACCCAGATCCCGCAGGGCGCTGATCTGCGAATGCAGGTCGTTCATGGTGGCACCCACGATGAGCCGCAAAAAGGCGTTCTGCTTGAACGGACTGAAGCGCGCCGTGATGCCGAAGTCGAGCAGGGCCACCCGCCCATCGGCCAAAACGAACAGGTTGCCGCCGTGCAGGTCGCCGTGGAACACGCCGTACAGCATGGCGCCCTCCATGAACCCGATCATTCCGGTGCGCACCACCTTGGTGGTGTCCACCCCGGCGTCGCGCATGCCCACGACGTCATCGAAGTTGAACCCAAAGACCCGCTCCATGACCAGCACGCGGGGGGTGACCAGGTCCGGGTGCGGCCGGGGAATCACATAGTCACGCTGGCCCAGTTCGGCGAAGATGCGGGCGACGTCGAGCATGTTGTCGGCCTCGAGGCGGAAGTCCAGCTCCTCGGTGATGGTTTCGGCGAACAGCTCCACCAGTGCCGGCGGGTTGGCCAGAGCAGCGATGGGAATGCGCCCCACCATGAACGGTGCCAGCCAGGCCATGACCCGCAGGTCCTTGTGGACCGAAAGCCCGACGCTGGGGCGCTGCACCTTGACCACCACGTTCTCGCCGGTGCGCAGCGTGGCGGCGTGCACCTGGGCGATGGAGGCGGCGGCCAGGGGCTGACGGTCGAAATGGGAGAACACGGCCTCGAGCGGAAGGCCCAGGTCGGCTTCGACCACGGCCCGCACCACATGGAACGGCTCGGGCGGGACCTGGTCACGACACTTCTTGAATTCCTTGACGAGTTCTTCGGGGAACAGGCCCTCGCCCGACGAAATGATCTGGCCCAGCTTGATGTAGGTGGGCCCGAGACGTTCGGCAGCGATGCGCAGGCGTCGTGAAAGATCCGCCCGACTGGCGTCGCCGCCCTTGCGCCGGGCGAACACCGCCCACGGCAAAAGGGCCATGCCCAGATGCCACACGACGGTGAACAAACGGGCGGGGTCGGGCAGCCGGCGAGGGCGGATGAGGTCGGGCAACTGGTGGGCCACCACCCAGCGCACCGCAGCCACCGAGGAACGCCACGACATCTTGTCGGGTCCACCAGCCACGGCGCCTCGCTGGTGAACGATCCGTGGATCAGATCGGGGGGCCCGTGGGGGTCCACGTCACGGCTGGCCATCGGGGAGGGCGTGTGGGGGGTGTCCGCCATGGGCGGAGTGTACGGCTACCTGCTGGCAGCAACGAAGTCGCGGCTGCCGTGGCGGGGTCGGTTGGCCATGTGACGCATGGCCTCAGCGCGTGGCGGTGCCCCACACCATCGGAGCCACCGGCAGCACGGCGGGACGGGCGGTTGCGCTGCGGATGTCGAGGTCGGCGAAGCCGGCTGCTGCCAGTAATGCACCGGTGTCACGATGCAACTCGCACCCTTCGAACATCCAGCGCCACGGCCGGCGCAGCAGGCGCTGCTGGGCAGCCAGCAACCTGTGGCTGGCGGGGTCAGCGGCCACATGCTCGAGGAACACGAACCGTCCTCCGGGACGCAGGATGCGACGGACCTCGGCGAGAACCTGATGGGGGTCGTCCACCGTGCACAACACCAACGTGCACACCACGGCGTCGGTACTGGCGTCGTCGAGGGGGATGCCCTCTGCTCCAAGCGCCAGCAGGGTGAGGTCAATGCCACGGGCGGCTGCTGCGGACGTGAGGGCGGGGTGCATCGCCGGGTTGGGTTCCACCGCGGTGAGACGGGTGCCTGGACGCAGGTACCGCATGTTGGTTCCTGGTCCGCTGCCCAGTTCGACCACATCATCGGGCAGGTCGGCGAACAGTCGCCTCTTTTGGGCGCCAAGCGTCCGGTCGAACACTCCGTCAAGGGCGCGCAGCCCGGCGGCGTTGATCGGCCCCCGGATGCGGTTGCTGCGCGCAGGGCCCGTAGGAGGGCCCGTCGCCCCTGAGGGAGTGTTGTCGTCCATGGTGGTGCCGTTCAGAACCTGGGTGGTCGTTTTTCGTTGAGGGCTGCGGCCCCCTCGGCGAAGTCTGGTTCGCCCATCATCTCATTGAGGAGGTCGGTGGCCTCGGCCGCAGACGTTCCCAGATCCCGGAACAGATCCAGGGCCACGGCCCGCTTGGTCTCCACCAGCGAGCGTGGGGCCACGTTGTTGGCCAGATCGTGGGCATAGGCGGTGGCTGCGGCCAGGACCTCACCGGCGGGCAGGACACGGTTCACCAGGCCCATGGTGAGGGCTTCGTCGGCCAGCACCACCCGGCTCGACAACAGCAGGTCGTTGGCATGACCCAGGCCCACGATGCGCGGCAGCAGCCAGCTCAGGCCGTATTCGGGTGGGAGGTTCAACCGGCCGTGGGCGGTGGTGAGCTTGGCTCCTTCGGCAGCAAAGCGGATGTCGCAGTAACACGCCAGCACCAGTCCCACTCCGGCTGCCGGTCCGTTGATGGCGGCGATGACCGGGGTGCGAAGGCCGAGATGAAAGGTGAAGTCTCCGTCGAGGCCGGGGTGGACGCCGTAGCCGGGCATGGCCAGGTCGTCAGGCGTACCGGGGTCGTATCCACCGCGCTCGGCGTGTCCGGTGAGCGCATCGGCGTCGGCACCGGCACAAAATCCCCGGCCGGCGCCGGTGACCACCACCACCCGGACCTCGGGGTCGTCATTGGCCTCGGCCATGGCCCACCGGTATTCGGTGTGCATGCGCCCGGTCCATGCGTTGAGCCTGTCGGGCCGGTTGAGGGTGATTGTTGCCACCCGCCCGTCGGTGTCAAACGTGATGGCCCGCAGGTCCATGGTTGCCTCGCTGGTGTTGGTGGTGTCGCTGGTGTCGGTGGTGTCGGTGGTGTCGGTGGTGTCGGTGGTGTCGGGGTGTCGCTGAACGTCAGGCGTTGTGGAGTCGGGTCACCACATCAACAACGGTGGCGGCCAGTTCGGTTCGGCAGATCAGCAAGATCGGGCATCCATGCCTCGGGCTGGTTGTAGCGCAGCGGTGTTCCGTCGATGCGGCTGGCGTGCAGGCCGGCGGCCAGCGCCACCGCCACTGGAGCACACGAGTCCCATTCGTACTGGCCCCCAGCATGCAGGTACACCTCGGCCTCGCCGCGCACCACGGCCATGGCCTTTGCCCCCGCCGACCCCATGGGCACCAGCTCGGCGTCCAGCGCTGCCGCCACTGCGGTGGCCTCAGCTGGCGGCCGGGTGCGACTCACCACGATGCGGATCGGACGGTCGGTGGGGACGTCGCCGAGTTGGGGTGGTTGGCTCGTCGAGTACATCTCGCCGAGAGCGGGAAGGGCCACCGCTCCGGCCATGGCCACGCCGTTGATCGCCAGGGCAGCGTGCACTGCCCAGTCGGTTCGACCCAGTTCGGTGAATTCCCGGGTGCCGTCGAGCGGGTCGATGATCCACACCCTGTCGGCGCCCAGTCGGGCATGGTCGTCGGCAGCCTCCTCGGACAGCACCCCGTCGGTGGCCGGGAGCACCCGCATCACCTCGGCGATGGCCTGCTGGGCGCGGGCATCGCCGGCATCGCCCAGGGCGCTGCCAGTCACACCGTCATCCATCAACTGGCGCCGTAGTTCAACGAGGACCTTGGCGGCGGCTGTGGCGATGGCCACCGCCATGTCGTGGTCGGCGTCGGTGGGGCTGGCGTGGTCGGGCATGCACATTCTCCGCAGGTGGTGGGAACACGGGCTCCGCAGATGCTGGGAACACGGGTTCGGTAGGGCGGGCCTTTACCTCAACGGGGGCCCTTGCCCTACGCTAGGGGAGCGAGCAGGCGCCAGCGGGCCGCCGAACACCGCCCGACGAGCCCCGGCAGTCTGCCTCCGGGAACAGAGGTGAACAGCGATGACAAGCACTGATTACGAACTGTCCAACCTCGGTGTGCTCGAGGCGGAGTCGATCTTCGTCATCCGGGAGGTAGCCGCCGAGTTCGAGCGGCCCGTGCTGCTGTTTTCGGCCGGCAAGGATTCAGTGGTCCTGCTGCACCTGGCCCGCAAGGCGTTTGCTCCCGCCCCGGTGCCGTTTCCGGTGATGCATGTTGATACCGGTCACAACTTCGATGAGGTCATTGCCTTTCGCGATGCCACGGTGGACAAACTGGGTGTGCGGCTGCTGGTGGCCAGCGTGCAGGAATCCATCGACTCAGGTCGTGCCCGTGAACTGCCAGGTGAGGGTCGCAACCGCCTGCAGACGGTCACCCTTCTCGACGCCATCGCCGAGCACCGCTTTGACGCTGTGTTCGGTGGCGCCCGCCGTGACGAAGAGCGGGCCCGGGCCAAGGAGCGGATGTTCTCGGTTCGTGACGAGTTCGGCCAATGGGATCCAAAAAACCAGCGTCCGGAGCTGTGGAGCCTGTTCAACGGCCGCCATCACCCCGGCGAGCAGATCCGGGTGTTTCCGCTGTCCAACTGGACCGAGCTCGACATCTGGCAATACGTCCTCGAGCAGGGCATCGAGCTGCCGTCGGTGTACTACGCCCACACCCGCAAGGTGGTGCGCCGCGACGGGATGCTGATGGCGCTGCACCCTGCGGTGACCGTCGCTGACGACGAGGAGGTGCTGGAGATGAGTGTGCGCTACCGCACCGTGGGAGACGCCAGCTGCACCGGAGCAGTCGAGTCCACAGCCACGACTCCCGTCGAAGTGATCGCCGAGGTCGAGGCCTCGATGCTCACTGAGCGGGGCGCCACCCGGGCCGACGATCGTGTGTCAGAAGCCGGCATGGAAGACCGCAAGCGGGAGGGTTACTTCTGATGGAACTGCTGCGCCTGGCCACGGCTGGATCGGTTGATGACGGCAAGAGCACCCTCATCGGGCGCCTGCTCTACGACTCCAAGGCCATCCTCGCCGACCAGCTTGAAGCGGTCGAGCGCACCAGCGCCGCCCGCGGTGACGTCCAAACCGATCTTGCGCTGTTGACCGACGGTTTGCGGGCCGAACGTGAGCAGGGCATCACCATCGACGTGGCCTACCGTTACTTCACCACGCCGCGTCGCAGGTTCATCCTCGCCGACACTCCCGGCCATGTGCAGTACACCCGCAACATGGTCACCGGAGCATCCACCGCTGACCTGGCCATCGTTCTCGTCGATGCCCGCCACGGCATGCTGGAGCAGTCCCGGCGCCACGTGTTCCTGGCGTCGCTGCTGCAGATCCCCCACATCGTGGTGGCGGTCAACAAGATGGATCTGGTGGATTGGGATCGCGGCGCCTTTGAGTCCGTCCGGGAGGAGTTCCGGCGATGGGCCGGCCGGCTGGACGTGTCCGACGTGACCTTCATCCCCCTGTCGGCGCTCCATGGTGACAACGTGGTCAACCGTTCACCCAACATGGGTTGGTACGAGGGCCCGTCATTGCTGCACCATCTCGAAGAGGTGTTCATCGCATCGGATCGCAACCTCATCGACCCCCGTTTCCCGGTCCAGTACGTGCTGCGTCCGCGGGCCACTGACTACCGGGGGTATGCCGGAACAGTTGCTGGGGGAGTGTTCGCCCCCGGGGACGAGGTCATGGTGCTGCCGTCGGGCTTCACCACCACGGTGGCGTCGATCGACAGCGCCGACGGAGCCGTCGAGCAGGCTTTCGCCCCGATGTCGGTTGCGATCACGCTTGCCGACGACCTCGACGTCGGTCGTGGCGACATGATCTGCCGTCCCGGCAACCAGCCGCACCGCAGCTCCGACCTCGACGCAATGATCTGCTGGTTTGATGACAACGCCGTGCTCACCGAGCGGTCCATGTGGGTGATCAAGCACACCACTCGCTCCGCCAGGGTGCAGGTGCGCGACCTCCGCTACCGCCTCGACGTGAACACCCTGCATCGTGATGAATCGGTGACCTCGCTGGGCATGAACGACATTGGACGCATCGGCTTGCGGTGCACTGTGCCACTGATGTTTGACGAATACCGCCGCAATCGCACCACGGGATCGTTCATCCTCATCGATGAGCACACCAATGCCACGGTTGCTGGCGGCATGATCATTGGCCCGACAGAGTCGTAATGGGTGACCCCAGCGACGGTGGCCCAGGACCCTCTCGGCCCGGCGGGCCCGAGCGGTCGGCTGGTCCTGATCAGTCCGGTGGGCCTGAGCGGTCCGGTGGAATTGTTTGGCATCCCGGGCTGGTGGACGCCAGCCAACGAGCCGGGGTCACCGGGGGCCCGGGCATGACCGTGTGGCTGACGGGATTGTCGGGTTCGGGAAAGTCGACCATTGCCTGTGACGTTGAGCAGCGTCTGATCGCCAGTGGCCGGGCTGCCTACGTGCTCGACGGCGACAATCTGCGGCATGGCCTCAACGCCGACCTGGGGTTTGCTGCTGCTGACCGTGATGAGAACGTGCGACGCACTGCTGAGGTGGCCCGGTTGATGGCTGACGCTGGGTTGGTGGTGTTGGTGGCGCTTGTCTCGCCGTACCGGTCAGGTCGTGATGCTGCCCGGGTCATGCACAAGCAGGCGGCACTCGGGTTCGCCGAGGTATTCGTGGACACTCCCCTGGAGCTGTGCAGGGCACGTGACCCCAAGGGCCTCTACGCCCGCTCGGAGGCCGGGGAGCTATCTGGCATGACCGGGGTGGATGCCCCCTATGAGGCCCCCACGGCCCCCGACCTGCACCTGCGTGCTGCCGATTGCAGCGTTGAGGACCTCTGCGACCAGCTCATGGCGCTGGTCGACGCCATGAGCTGACGCAGCATCGCCCTGTTGGGCGTGTTCAACGTGGCCGACGTGGCCACTGCGCGCAGTGTGGGGAGCTGGCGTGAAGAGTTGGTGATCGTGCTGCCCGGTCAGCGCGTCAGCGGGTCAGCGGGTCAGCGGGTCAGTGGCTTGTAGGCGATGCGGTGGGGCTGGTCGGCGTCGGCCCCAAGTTCTGCACGGCGCACGGCCTCGTACTCACTGAAGTTGCCCTCAAACCAGCGCACCTTCGAGTCACCCTCAAACGCCAGCATGTGGGTGGCCACCCGGTCGAGGAACCACCGGTCATGGCTGATGACCACAGCGCATCCGGCGAATGCCTCCAAACCCTCTTCGAGGGCGCGCAGGGTGTCGACGTCGAGGTCGTTGGTGGGTTCGTCGAGCAGCAACACGTTGCCGCCCTGGCGAAGCACCTTGGCCAGGTGCACCCGATTTCGCTCGCCGCCCGACAGGATCCCCACCTGCTTTTGCTGGTCGGAACCTTTGAAGTTGAATGCGGCCACGTAGGCACGGGCGTTCATTTCCCGGTTGCCGAGCCGCACGAACTCGTCGCCACCCGAGATCTCCTCGTACACGGTGCGCGTTGGATCGAGGGAGTCCCGGTTCTGGTCAACGGCAGCCAGCTTGACGGTGGGCCCGATGGTGATCGCTCCTTCATCGGGCGTCTCGTCGCCGGCGAGAAGACGGAACAACGTGGTCTTGCCGGCTCCATTGGGGCCGATCACCCCGACGATTCCAGCCCGGGGCAACGTGAAGTTGAGGTCGTCGATGAGAAGCCGGTCGTCGTACCCCTTGGCCAGATGGTCCACCTCGATGACCACGTCGCCAAGTCGATCGCCCGGTGGGATGTAGATCTCCAGCTCGTCGGGGCCGGTGGCAGCGCCGTCGGCCTCGGCCAGCAGACGCTCGTAGGCAGCGAGTCGGGCCTTCCCCTTGGCCTGGCGAGCCTTGGGGGCCATACGCACCCATTCCAGCTCTCGTTCGAGCGTGCGTCGACGCTTGGCGTCCGAGCGGGACGATTGCGCCAGACGATGCTCTTTTTGCTCGAGCCATGCCGAGTAGTTGCCCTCAAACGGGATTCCCTTGCCGTGGTCGAGTTCGAGAATCCAGCGGGCCACATTGTCCAGGAAATACCGATCATGGGTGACGGCTACGACGGTGCCGGCGTAGTCACGCAGGAACCGCTCCAGCCAGGCGACGCTTTCGGCATCGAGATGGTTGGTTGGCTCGTCGAGCAACAGCAGGTCTGGCCTGCTCAGCAGGAGCCGACACAACGCAACACGACGTCGCTCGCCACCGCTGAGGTTGGTGACGTCTGCGTCTGCTGGGGGGAGGCGCAGGGCGTCCATGGCGATCTCGATGGTGCGCTTGAGGTCCCACGCCTCGGCGGCCTCGATGCGCCGCTCCAACTCGGCCTGGCGATCTCCAAGCTTTTCGTAGTCGGCATCAGGGTCAGCCCATTGGGCCAGCACGGCGTCATATTCGGTGAGCAGTCCTGCCACCTCGCCCACACCGTCCATGACGTTGCCCAGGACGTCCTTTTCGGGATCCAGCTGCGGCTCCTGTTGCAGCAGACCAACCGTGAATCCGGGGTGAGGCGGGCATCGCCGGTGAAGCCATCGTCGATGCCCGCCATGATGGACAGCAGCGATGACTTCCCCGAACCGTTGGCACCCAGCACCCCGATCTTGGCCCCGGGATAAAACGCAAGGGTGATGTCGTCGAGCACCTGTCGGTCGGGCGGGTGGAACCGGCCCACCTTGTGCATGGTGAAGATGAATTGGGCGCTCATCCCCCCGACGTTACCGACTCACGGCTGGGCTGATCGCACGTGTGTCCCAGACGCGGAAGAACCCGTCGCTTGGCGACGGGTTCTCCTGCTTCACCGGCGTGAGCCGGCTGTGAATTCTGGGTCAGCGACGAGCAGCAGGACGCTTTGCGGTCTTGCGGGCCGGTGCCTTCCTGGCCGGAGCCTTCTTGGTCACCTTCTTGGCCGGTGCCTTTTTGGCGGGGGCCTTCTTGGTCACCTTCTTGGCCGGTGCCTCTTGGTTACCTTCTTGGCCGGTGCCTTCTTGGCGGGGGCCTTCTTGGTTACCTTCTTGGCCGGTGCCTTTTTGGCGGGGCCTTCTGGTTACCTTCTTGGCCGGTGCCTTTTGGCGGAGGCCTTCTTGGTCACCTTTTTGGCGGTGCCTTTTTGGCGGGGTCGGTACCTTCTTGGCCGGTGCCTTCGTGCCGGTGCCTTCTTGGCGGGGCCTTCTTCACAGCCTTCTTGGCTGCTTTCTTAGCCGGCGCCTTTTTGGTTGCCTTCTTGATTGCCACGTGCTCCTCCTTGGCATTGAGAATATCTGTATTAGTTGTAGCAGCACTGTGGCTCGCTGCGGTGTCATTGGCGTCAGTCGTTGCACTTGTGCGTCGCCTGATGGTGGCCCGACGATTGGTTCGTCGGCTACCTGTTGTCACGATGGTGCTGCCGGATGGCGTCGTTGTCCGGCGAGGACGGGCCTGTCGTTCGGCACCGGCGGGTACGGAGATGTCGCTGGTCTCGTCCCCCGGTGCGGTACCGGTTCCTTCGACATGTGTGCCGGCCAACAGCCGGAGATCGATGCCGCGTCGGGGGGGATCCAGCTGGGTCACAACAAAGCGGTGGACCTCGTCAAGCCCCAGTACGTCCCGGGCGCGCTGGGGGGCAGGGTCACCCATGGCATGCAGCGGTACGTAGCAGCGGGCATCGCCCACATTCACGTAGGCCCCGTGTGAGCTGTACTCGGTGACCGTTGCCTCCACCTCGCTGTCGACGGGGTGGGCACCCACGAACTCGATGAACGGCAAGGCGTCGTTGACCATGGCCTCGGCCCTGGTGCGCCCTCCCCGGCGGCGCTTGCGGTTGGCGTCACCGGTCGTTGCGTCGGCGTCGGCCTCAGTTCGCCCGGCCTGGCTTCTGCGCTGGCCTGATCGGCTGCCTCGGCTCGCTTCCGCCGTCGTTGTCGCCGCCCTGACGGGAGGACCGTCGTCGTCCCCGACCCGTGGACCCGTCTCTGGAGCTCTCTGAGGAGGACGTCGTCACGTCGTCGCTGCGTTTGCGCTTGGCGTCACGCTGACTGCGACGACTGAGGGGCCCTCGCACCGGATTGCGCAACAGGAACACCCAACCCACTCCCGGGACAGGCTTGCCGCCCATGAGGCGACCCTCATCGAACAGCCAGGGGTACTCACCGTGGAACTCCTGGAACGAGTCGTTCGACAAGATGACCGCTCCGACCCGATTGGCCACCTGCAGGACGAATGCATCGCCCCGGCCGATGGCCCCGGCCGGAGGCGTGACCAGCTCGGCATTGGCCACGGCCTGATCGAATTCGGCACGTTCGGACGGATCGATGCGGTGGCCGAAGGTGGCATCCACGATGACGGTGAGGCTTCCCACGTCGTACTGGGCGAGGAAGGCCTTCACCGCTTCGTCGAGTTGGGCGAGGCTGGGCAAAGAGCGCGCCTCGGTGGCGATGTTGGAGCCGTCAACGACGACGTGATTGATGCGCATGGGTATCCGTTGTGTTTGGGGGGCCGTTCCCCCGTCCACCGTTCTGTGTGGCGCACCATCTCATTGGGATGGTCGCACAGCCTCCGGCGACGGTGGAGAACGCGCTCCTCGGTCGTGAAGTTCCCAGCCTAGGCCGTGGTGGCGTGGTCCCCACACATTGGCGATGGCCCGGCGATGGCCTGGCGATGGCCGGGCGTTGTCGGCGCCGCTAACGTGTCCGGCGTGAGGCGGGCTGTGCTGTTCGATTTTGGCGGGGTGATTCTGACGTCCCCGTTTGAGGCGTTCGCCAACTACGAGACCCGATGTGGTCTGCCTGCAGGGTTCCTGCGGACGGTCAACGCCACCGACCCCGACACCAATGCGTGGGCCCGCCTCGAAAGGGGTGAGCTGTCTCTGGCCGACTTTGACGAGGCATTCGCCGCCGAGTCGGCGGCGATGGGGCATCGGGTGGAGGGCACCCAGGTGCTGGCGCTGTTGGCCGGGGAGCTTCGCCCCGAGATGGTGGCCGCCCTGCGGCAGATCACCACCGACGGCCGGTTCGTGACCGCCCTGCTTACCAACAACTTCCTGAGCCATGGCGACGGGTCCGACGGAGGGTCGCCCCCGGCGTGGGAACCGGTGCTCGACATGTTCGATGCGGTGATTGAGTCCAGCCGGGTGGGAGTGCGAAAGCCCGACCGGCGCTTTTACGAACTTGCCTGCGAGGAGTTGGGGATAGAACCCACCGACGCAGTGTTCCTCGATGACCTGGGAGTCAATCTCAAGCCAGCCCGGGACATGGGCATGATCACCATCAAGGTGACCGACCCGGCGGTGGCGCTGGCCGAACTGGCTGAGGTCATCGGACTTGGCCTGATCGGGTCGTCAGCGAGATAACTGCGGGGTGCCAACGGGACTGCCGCAGGGCTGGCCCATCGGATGCAGGTCGGGGATGCGGTGGGCGACGGCCTAGTAGGGGTCGGCGAAGGCCCGCTCGAACAGTTCTTCCTGCTCCTGGCGGTGGATGGCCTGACTGCCGGTGGCCGGGCTTCCTGATTCGGACCTGCTGACCCTGCGAATGGTGTGGGTGTCACCGTGGGCCTCGTACAGCCGTCCCTTGACCCCGTTCCACGGGCCCATGTTCTCGGGCTCTTCTTGCAGCCACACCACCTGCATGGCGTTGGGGTAGCGGTCGAGGGTTTCGGCCACACGCTCGAACGGCCAGGGGTAGAGCTGCTCAACCCTCACCACAGCTGCGGGCGCTTCGCGTCGGTCCCGCTCGGCCAGGGCCTCGACGGCCACCTTGCCCGAGGCCAGGATCACCCGACGGATCTCTGAAGGATCCACCACGCTGGGATCGTCGAGCACTTCCTGGAACGACCCCTGGGTGAGGTCGGCCACCGGGGAGCGGGAACTGTGTGCCCGAAGCAGTGACTTTGGTGTGAACACCACCAGGGGCTTGCGCACGCTGCGGTGCATCTGGCGCCGCAGCAGGTGGAAGTACTGGGCAGCGTTGGTGGCGTTGCACACCTGGATGTTGTCCTCGGCCGCCATGGTGAGGAAGCGCTCGATGCGGGCCGAGGAGTGCTCGGGGCCCTGACCCTCGTAGGCGTGGGGGAGCAACAGGACCAGACCCGACGTCTGCTTCCACTTGTCCTCTGCGGCCACCACGAACTGGTCGAGGATGATCTGGGCGCCGTTGAAGAAATCCCCGAACTGGGCTTCCCACACCACCAGGGCGTCGCGGTTGGTGATTGAGTAGCCGTACTCGAACCCCAGTGCCGCAAACTCGCTGCAGCAGCGAGTCGTACAGCCAGAACTTCGCCTCGCCAGTGGCCACGGTGGTCAGCGGCTGGAACTCGGCTTCGGTGTTGAAGTCCACCAGTACCCCGTGGCGATGCGAGAAGGTGCCCCGGCGGCTGTCCTGGCCGGCAAGCCGCACCGAGGTGCCCTCGTGGAGCAACGTACCCAGGGCGAAGGCCTCGCCCAGCGCCCAGTCCACCTCGCCGTCGACGCGAAACATCGTGTCGCGGGCCTCGAACTGCCGGGCCAGCTTGGGATGCACGGTGAATCCGTCGGGAACCTGGGATAGTGCGGTGTAGACGGTGTCGAGCACGCTGGCGTCAACCCCGGTGTTCACAGCCGGCAACACCCCAACCGGAGGTGGCGAGGGCCGGGCCCGGATGCCTGCTGGGGGAGCGTCCTGGCGAGTCTCCTCAAGCGCAGTCTGTAGCCGGCCGGAGAAGTTGGCCAGGGCGGTCTCGGCTTCATCCATGGTGATGTCGCCGCGCTTGACCAGCGTTTCGGTGTAGATCTTGCGGACACTGCGCCGCTGCTCGATCTTTTTGTACATCAACGGCTGGGTGTACGAGGGGTCGTCGCCCTCGTTGTGCCCGTGCCGGCGGTAACAGAACATGTCGATGACGACGTCCTTGTTGAACCGCTGGCGGTAGGCGAAGGCGAGACGGGCCACGCGCACGCATGCCTCGGGGTCGTCGCCGTTGACGTGCAGGATGGGGGCCTGCACCATCTTGGCCACGTCGGTGGGGTACTCCGACGACCGCGCCGACTGGGGTGGCGTGGTGAAGCCCAGCTGGTTGTTGATGATCAGGTGGACGGTGCCACCGACCCGGTACCCCTTGATCAGCGACAGGTTCAGCGTCTCGGCCACCACTCCCTGACCGGCGAAGGCGGCATCGCCATGGATCAGGACCGGAAGCACCGGGTACTGGCCGGGAGGCTCGATGAGATCCATGCGGGCCCGGGCCATGCCGACGACCACCGGGTCCACCGCCTCGAGGTGCGACGGGTTGGCTGCCAGTTCGACCTCGATGCCGTGGCCCGAACGCGACACGAACTTGCCGGTCTGACCGAGGTGGTACTTGACGTCGCCGGACCCCTGGGTGGACTCGGGATCGACGTTGCCTTCGAACTCCTTGAACATCTGCTGGAACGACTTGCCGACGATGTTCACCAGCACGTTCAGGCGGCCACGGTGTGCCATGCCCATGACCACAGAGTCCATGGCGCCATCGGCGGCCTGGCTCAAGATGGCGTCGAGCAGGGGGATGGCGCTCTCGGCACCGTCGATGCCAAACCGCTTCTGGCCCACGTACTTGGTGCCGAGGAACTTCTCGACGGCCTCGGCGGCGTTCAGCCGGTCCAGGACATGGAGTTGCTCGTCGGTGTCCAGGGTGGTGGGAACGCCTTCCACCTGCTGCTGGATCCACGCCTTTTCCACCGGATCGGAGATGTGCATGTATTCGATGCCCACGGTGCGGCAGTAGGCGTCGCGCATGATGTGGAGGATTTCGCCCAACTGGAGGCGGTCGTGGCCGCCGATGCCGCTGGTGAGGAACTCCCGGTCCAAATCCCAGATGGTGAGTCCGTAGGTGGCCGGATCAAGCTCGGCGTGCATGTGGGGATCTTCTGATGCCAGTGGGTCGAGATCGGCGATCAGGTGCCCGCGCACCCTGTGCATGTTGATCAGCCGCTCGACCTTCACCTGCTTGGCCACCTGGGCCTCAGACGAGTCCACGGGGTTCACGTCACGGTGCCACTGCACCGCCTCGTAGGGGACCCCGAGCGACCGGAAGATCTGGTCGTAGAAACCGTGACTGCCCATCAGCAGTTCCTGCACCCGCTTGAGGAACAGCCCGGACTCCGCACCCTGAATGATGCGGTGGTCGTAGGTGGATGAAATCGTCACCACCTTGGACACGCCCATGCGCGCCAGCGTGGCTGGGTCGGCGCCTTGGTACTGGGCGGGGTGGTCGATGGTGCCCACACCCACGATGAGTCCTTGTCCGGGCATGAGGCGCGGCACTGATGCCACCGTGCCGATGGTGCCGGGGTTGGTCAGGGTCACCGTGGTGCCGGTGAAGTCGTCGGGGGTGAGCTTGTTGGTTCGAACCTTGCGGATCTGGTCTTCGTACGCAGCCCAGAACCCGGCGAAGTCGAGGGTGTCAGCTGACCGGATGCACGGAACCAGCAGGGCGCGTGACCCGTCGCTTTTTTCCACGTCAACGGCAAGTCCCAGGCCCAGTTCCTTGTGGCGGACGATCATGGGCTTGCCGTCGTGCTCGACGAAGGCGGCGTTCATCGCCGGCACGCCCTCGGCGATTGCCCGCACCACGGCGAAGCCGATGATGTGGGTGAAACTGATCTTCCCGCCCCTGTTGCGTTCGAGGTAGTTGTTGGCGATGTTGCGGTTGACCTCGAGGAGCTTGGCGGGCACTTCCCGGTACGACGTCGCTGTGGGGACGGCCAGGCTGGCCTCCATGTTGGTGACGATGCGGGCACCAACACCCCTGATGGCCTCGGCGCCCTCGGGCACCGGAGCACTCCCAGAGGCTGCAGCGGGCGTCGGAGACGGTGCCGGTGCGGACACTGGCGGTGCAGCGGGGGCAGGAGCCCCTGGGGTGCCTGCACTCGGGGTGCCTGCGCTCGATGGATCGGTGCCCGATGGGCGGTAGTCGGCGAAGAACTCCTGCCAGCTGGGACTGACCGAGGTCGGGTCGCGTCGGAACTGGTCGTACATCTCGTCGACGAGCCACGCATTGGGGCCGATGGTCGACGGTGAGGTGTTCATGTCTTCTGCCACGCTGTTGAGCCTACTGTCGCTCAACAGGGGTCAGGTGGTACTTGGCGCACGATCAATCCTGATCCGCCCCGGTGGGGTCACACGGGCGCAGTCGGTGTTGGATCTGGTGCCGGGATGCCCTTTTGGCGGCCTCGTAGCCAGCCCTTGTTGTCGGCCCAGATGAGGAGTGGGGGCTGCACCACCAGTGCGGCGAGTAGTGCCACAGCCACGTTCAGCGCCACGATGGCGCCGAGGTGACGAACGCTTTGCCGGTCCGGGCTCCAGCTTGGGCTGAGGCAGCCTCGGGCGCCCGGTAGTGTCACTGATGTGCTGGTGGTGACGTGGAACGTGAACTCGCTCAAGGCCCGCCTGGAGCGGGTGGTGCCGTGGATCGAGGCCAATGCGCCCGATGTGCTGTGTCTGCAGGAAACAAAGATGACCGACGAGGCTTTCCCGTCTGGGGTCTTTGCCGAGATGGGCTACGAGTCGGCGCATGTGGGTGAGGGGCGGTGGAACGGCGTGGCCATCTTGTCCAGGGTTGGACTCGATGATGTGGTGGCCGGGTTCGGTGACGATCTCCCGGCTGACCCTGAGGCCAGGCTCATGTGGGCCACCTGCGGTGGGGTGCGGGTGGCGTGCGCCTACGTGCCCAATGGACGGTCGCTCGACAACGACCACTACACCTACAAGCTGGCCTGGCTGGAGCGACTTCGATCGGCTCTGGTGGATGGAGTCGACCCGACTGACCCGCTGGTGGTCACGGGGGATTTCAACATTGCTCCCGACGATCGCGACGTGTGGGACCCTGCCGCCTTTGAGGGTGCCACCCACGTGAGCCAGCCCGAACGTGACGCACTGGCCGGCCTGACGCAGTGGGGGTTGACCGACGTGTTTCGCCAGCACCACGACCAGGCGGGGTTGTACTCGTGGTGGGACTACCGGGGTGGGTCGTTCCACAAGGGTCACGGCATGCGCATCGATCTGGTTCTGGCAACGGAGTCGCTGGCGCAGAGATGCAGCGGGATCCGTATCGACCGTGACGCCCGCAAGGGCAAACCCACGCCCAGTGATCACGCCCCGGTCATGGCCGACTTCGACACCGGGAGCCTGTGATGGCCGACGACGCCGCTGGACCCGGTGAGGGCCTTACGCCCGAAGCCCGGGACAACCCGCTGTTCGTCCGCTGGCAGGAGATCCCCGACGAGGTGCTGACCGAGCGGCAATCAGAGATGCGTCGGCTGGCCGCTGCGGCGCGCATCATTCTGGATCGTCTGGCGGCAACGGCTGCACCCACCGCGACGGTCACCGCTGCCGCCGATGAGTTGGCCCGGGTGGCCTCCATGTTCGGGTCTGATCGCCACGGCACGGTGTACGAGGGGTTTGCCGAGGCGGCCAACGCTGGCGGGCAGGCCATTGCATCGTTTGACCATTCTCCGTTCATCGGGCAGGCGAATCCGCTGGCGCCGCCGATCCGCCTGCAGGAACTCAACGGGCGTGTCGAGGCCTGGGTCACGTTCGGGTCGGCCTATGAGGGACCCCCGGGGAGCGTGCATGGGGGGTACGTCGCCGGTGCGTTCGACGAGGTGTTGGGGGCGGCCCAGACCCTGTCGGGTGCCCCGGGCATGACCGGCACCCTCACCATCCGGTACCGCAATCCCACGCCCTTGCACACCGAACTCCACTTCATCGCCGACTACGTGCGCAGCGAGGGCCGCAAGATCTTCACCGAGGGCACCCTGTGGGCTGGCGACATGCTGTGCGCTGAGGCCGAGGCGATCTTCGTGTCCATTGACTTCACCCGGTTCGCCGAACTCATGGCCGAGCGGGAGGCCAGCGAAAAGCGGCGCCTGGGGTGATCCGGGCCTGGTGGGTCAGCCGTCGGTGCTGAGGCGTCGGGCGGCAGCGTCGGCCTCGGCGTGCAGGTAGTCGGTGAGTCCTTCCACGATGGCCCCTTCAACCTTGCGACCGAAGATCGGCACCGGCACCGACACCCGGCCGGTGATGGTCCTGGTCGACGTCGGGCCAGTGCCGGCGAATACGGCCGACGCCGACGCCTTCAGCAGGTCGGGGTAATTGTCGGGTTTGAGGACCGATGTCGATGACGCTGCCAGCACGTTGATGGTCGTGTCCTCGATCCAGGTGAGCTTGGCCGGCTCAACGAAACGAAGGACTGCCGACGGAAGCTGACCGATGAACCGGAAGCGGAGCTGGAGGCTGGCTGAGTCACCGGTGCGGTGGTGGGCGACCAGCTCGGGCGTGGCCAACTTGTCTGACGGGGCCAGGGACACGAAAAAGGCGGGGTCGGTGTAGAGCGCCAGTACGTCATCGGTTGACGCCGCAAATCTCTGGGTGACGGTGAAGTCCATGTCAGCACGATGCCACGTCGGGCACCGTGGGGTCAGTCGTTGTCCGATCCCACGATCAGGTCCAGCAGTTCATCCCCGAATCGGCTCACCTTGATTGGTCCGATTCCGCGTACCTCGAGCAGTTCATCGGCGGATGTCGGTCGCAGGTGGACAAGGTCGTCGAGCGTTTCGTCGTTGAACACCGTGTAGGCCGGGACCCGCGCTGCTTTGGCCCGGTCGTTGCGCCAGGAGCGGATCCTCTCGTGCAGCTGTGCCGCCTCGCCTGAGGGTGCAGCGCGTGACCTCCCGTCCCTGGTGCCCCGCGACGATGCCGGACGTTTCTGCCCCGACCCGCGGCTGGCGCGTGGTGAGGTGCTCTGACCAGGCGGTTCAGCACTGCCGAATGCTCCGGCGGCAACGGCCTCGTCCAGGTAGGGCGACCGTTTGCGGGACGTCGTGCGCTCTCCGAAGGTGCGCTCGGCGGCCCAGGTGCAATGCAGGTGCTGCTCGGCCCGGGTGACAGCCACGTAGAACAGCCGCCGTTCCTCGGCCTGGTCAGCCGGACCGCGGGCATGGCCGATGGGAACCAGGCCGTCTTCGATGCCGGCCAGGTGCACCACTGCCCACTCCAGACCCTTGGCGGCGTGGAACGTGGAGATCTCCACTGCGTCAGAGCTGTTCCCCTCGTCGCCGCCGGTGGAGGTGGACAGCCACGCCACGAATCCGCTCACCATGGGGTTGGGCACGAGCGCGGCGTAGTCCCGCGCCAGTCGCTGCAGGGTTTCGAGGTTGGCGGCTCGGTCGTCGGCTCCCTCGACGGCGGTGGGCGGTGCCGCAGGGGTCATCGTCGGCGGCGACGACGGTGCATCGGCCTGCCCCGCCGACGGTTCGACGGCGTCGGCGGATGGGTCATCGGTGCCACCGGCAGCAGCTCTGGCCTGGGCGGCCATGGACCCCAGATCGGCCACCGCAGTGGTGAACGGACCATTGGAGCGGCGCAGGTCACGGAGTGCAGCCTTGACCTCGGGCTGGGCCAGCAGCCCACTGCCACCCCGGATCCGGCACGGCACCCCTGCAGCACGCAACGCCTGTTCCAGGAGCACGGTCTGGCCGTTGGTGCGCACCAGAACCGCCTGACGGCTCCACCGGCCACCGGGCTGGTGCGAGTCACGTACCCGGCGGGCCACCGCTGCAGCCTCGGCGGTGTCGCTGGCGTGCTGGGTCACCGTGGGCAGGGGGCCATCGGGCCGATGGGCCCGCAAGCGCACTGAGGCACCGCCGGTCACGTCGTGGGCGTTGCCGGCGGTGTCGGCCCGACCGCCTGATGTGCGGCCCCGTCCGGCCATGGCCGGCGGTTGCAGCACCGCGGCGGCAACGTCGAGCACCTGGCTGGTGGAGCGGTAGTTGTCGATCAGTTCCACCGTGGCGCCACCGGGCCAGAATCGGTCGAAGTCCACCAGGTAGCGGGCGTCGGCACCGTTCCACCCGTAGATGGCCTGACGTGGGTCGCCCACAACGCACATGTCGGGTGATCCGCCCAGCAACGCCGTGAGCACGGCGTACTGCAGCGGGTTCACGTCCTGAAACTCGTCGACGAACACGTGCCGGAACCGCCAGCGCTGGGCCTGGGCGAACTCGTCACCGCGTTCGATGGCACGTCGCCAGCCGTCCAGCAGGTCGTCGAAGTCCAGCAGTCTCCGGGATCGCTTTTCGGTTTCGTACCGCTCGTAGGTGGCGGCCACGGTGCTGACGTCAACCCCCGGGCGGCGATCGGCAGCAGTGGCTGCGTCGACGTAGTGGTCGGGACTGATCTGCCGGGCCTTGGCCCACTCGATTTCGCCGACCACATCGATGGGGCCGGTTCGGCCCCGGGATTGACGCGGAAGCAGTTCGGCCACCAGAGGGACCTTGCGATCCAGCAACGTCCACGGTTTTTGGTTCCGGTCGGCCCACAGGTTGCGCAACTGTGCGTAGGCGACGGCGTGGAAGGTGCCGGCAGCGAGGTCATCGCGCAGTCCCAGGTGGCGCAGGCGCGTTCGCAATTCTCCGGCGGCTTTGCGGGTGAAGGTGAGGGCCAGAACGTGGCGGGGGTCGGCGGTGTCGGTGGCGATCCGGTGGGCAATGCGCCGAGTCAGCACCCGCGTCTTGCCCGAACCGGCACCAGCCAGGATGCGCAGTGGCGCTGCAGGGGTGGTCACCGCACGCCGCTGCAGATCGTCGAGGTCAGCAAGGAGTCGAACGGCATCCACGCCGAGACCTTACCGGTACCCCCTGACAGGCTTGGGCGGCGACCACCCAACGGGGCGGTGACTACCGTTGGGCCCGTGGATGTCGCCCCCGAACGGTTTGAGGCCCTGGTTGTGGACGCCCTCGACGCCATTCCCGATGAGCTTGCCCAACTCATGGACAACGTGGCGGTGGTCATCGATGACCGTTCGATGGGGCGGGGTCTCCTGGGCCGCTACGAGGGAACACCGTTGACCGAGCGGGGATTCACCTACGGCGATTTGGTGCTTCCCGATCGCATCACCGTGTTCCGCCATGCCATCTGTGCCATGTGTGAGTCCGAGGCTGAGGTGACCCATCAGGTCATGGTCACGGTGATCCACGAGGTGGCCCACCATTTCGGGATCGACGACGATCGGCTGAACGAACTGGGCTGGGGTTAGCCGGCTTCAGGTAGCGCGGGGAATCTGCCCGGCCTCCCCCCGATCGTGATGGCATCGGCACTACGGTGTGGCCATGGGATATTCCTCGCAGAATCTGCATTCCGAAGAAAATCTTGTCCTCGACCTTCGGCCCCACTGGTGGACGTTCACCCCGTCGCTGGCGGCGCTGCTTGGGTCAGTTGTGGCCGGGGTGCTGGTGCTGGCCGGCACCGACAACCAGATCCTTCGGTTGGCGGTGGCGGTACTGGTTGCCGGCTGTCTGATCTGGTTTGTCACCAGATACGTGCAGTGGGCCACCACCGAGCTGGTGCTCACCACCGATCGACTGATCTACCGCAGTGGTGTGATCGCCAAGAGCGGCATCGAGATCCCCATCGACCGCATCAACACCATCTTTTTCAATCAGGCCATCTGGGAGCGCCTCATTGGTGTGGGCGATCTGGTGGTGGAATCGGCATCGGCCACCGGAGCCCAGCGCTTCGACAACATGAAGCGACCCTCGGACATCCAAAACGAGATCTACATCCAAAAAGAAGAACAGGAGCGCCGCCGGCGAACGCGTTCGGAAACCCCGGCGCCAGCGCCACGGGGCGGTTCTGACGTGGCCGACCGCATCCGGCAACTGAACGAGCTTCGCGATTCGGGTGCCATCACCGAAGCCGAGTACGACGAAACCAAGGCCAAGCTGCTCGGCGAACTGTGAGGTCGGGCGTGCGGGGTTCGCTGCTCCCGTCGTGGGTCAGTGAAGCTCGAACGCCCCTGTCACCGACGCCCCACCAGCGGGCCGAACCGGCCACACGCCGTCGCTCGGGGTCAACGTTCCCGGCGCAGTGAGGGCCACCACGCACCCCCGAAGCCAGCCCCGGTGAGGCGAGCCCCGAACACCCCGTCGGTGGCCTCGAGTCTGGCCACCAGAGTGTCGAGGATGTCGGTGGATACCTCGAAGTCGTCAGCCAGGCTGCGGTGGCTGGCGGTCAGGATCGATCCGGCACCAACGGCGTCACCTGCATCGAGTGCGGCCACCATGTCGAGCACCCGCTGGTTTTCGGTCACCACGTGACGGGCCCGCCTGCGCACCACGGCGTCGGGGATCGTGTCCACGGCGGCAAGGTCGGCGTGGCGCAGTGGTCCCACCTGTTCGGCGGCGGCTTCGCACTCGGCCCGGCGACGGGCGTACGCCGACCCGGCCAGGGTGCGTGACTGGCCCGAGTGCACGACCACCACGTCGATGTCGTCGGGCATGGGCACCGCAGTGACCGCCGACGTGGAGAAGTCGATGAGCAAACAGTGACCGGGGAGGCCACACGCCGACGACAACTGGTCCATCAGGCCGCACGGGACACCGGAGGCCCGTTGTTCGGCGTCCTGGCCGAGCCTGGCCAGGTCGGCGGTGCTGCCACGGAATCCCAAAGCCAGAGCGACGGCCAGCTCCAAAGACGCGCTTGACGACAGGCCGGCACCGATGGGGAGGGTGGAGGTGATGACGCCGTCGAAGCCACCCCCCCTGGCCCCCGGCGGGTCAACCCGTCGATCACGGCGGCCACGTACGCCCCCCACGGTGGATCGGTTGCTGCGGGGTCGGCGATCGGTGCGGTCACGTCGGGAATCTCCACCATCCCGGCGGCATCGCTGGAGGTGAGTCGCACTGACGTGGTGGCCCGCACGCCGCGCACGGTGGTCCCCATGTCGATGGCCATGGGCAACGCCAATCCGCCGGTGTAGTCGGTGTGCTCACCGATCAGGTTCACCCGGCCGGGGGCGAACGCCTCCACGGCGGTGCCCTCGGGTGTTGCGGCAGGATCCAGACCCACGATCACCGCCGTGGGATCGTTCATGTCGTGAGGCGTCACCGACCCGCCGCCCGGAGACTTGCGGCTGCGTCGGCCGGGTCGACGGGATTGAAGTAGACCTCGGCGCCGAGTTCGGCGGCAGCCACAAAGCGCTGCACCCCGGCCGAGCGCCACAACGGGGTGACATGGGCGTGCAGTCTCACTGCTGGCCGGTCGATCCCGTCGAATGGCCGCTGGTAGGTGCGTTCCCACATCGTATAGGCATGGGGGCGGGCGTCGAACCTTGGGGCGTCGAGGCGTCCGAGTGCATCAGTGAGGGTGGCTGCCAGCCCATCGCGCCCGTCGTCTGACAGTGACGGGAGATCGTCCACGTGGTCGATGGGAGCCACCAGCATCTCGTAGGGCCAGGTGGCCGCCGGGGGAACCCACGCCTGCCAACCTCCGGCACGCACCACCAGCAACTCGTCGTCGGGTCCGGCGGCGGTCCCAGCGCGGCGTCAACGTTCGAGCCGAGGGCCCGGTGGTATTCGGCTGCCGGACGCGGTGGGACGTGATCGAAGGCGTAGATCTGTCCGTGGGGATGCGTGATGGTGGCACCCACCGCAGGGCCCCGGTTCTCGAACACCAGGACGTAGGAGACGTCGGGTCGCGAGCCGAGGGCCTGGCTGCGCTCGGCCCACAGGTCCACCACCGGCCGGGCACCGTCCACCCCGAGCGAGGCGAAGGTGGCGTCATGGTCGTCCGTATAAAGCACCACCTCAGCCCGGTCGTCGGGCAGTGGGGGCCAACGGTTGGGAAACCATCGGACGGTGTAGGGGTCGGGTGCCTCGAGGCCCCCGGGGCAAAACGGGCAACGGTCGTCAGGCAGGTTCGGTCGACCCTGGCGACGGGCCACCACCACCGAGACATCACCGGTGAGGGGATCGGTGCGCAGGTCCAGGTGTGGCGCGCTGGACGGCGCTGTTGCCGACTGGGGCGGAGGTGGTTGGTGAGAGGTACTCATGGACGAAGGCAACCTACCGCCGTTGGGTGGTGGGCGGGAGCGTGGGGTGGTGGGCGGGAGTGCGGGGTGGTGGCTGGGACTGTGGGGTGGTCGGCGGGAGTTGTTGCTTGACCGCTCCGGCGGTGCGGGTGAGGATGTCGCCATGGCACAGGTGGACGCAAACGGGGTCGTGATCGAGTTCGAGCAGCTTGGGGATCCCTCCGATCCCACGTTGTTGCTGGTGGCCGGGCTTGGGGCCCAGCTGGTGTCGTGGGATGACGAATTCTGTCAACGGTTCCTGGATCGGGGCATGTCTGTCGTGCGCTACGACAACCGGGACGTGGGCCTGTCCAGCAGCATGGATGATGGCCGTGACCCGATGGGGCTGATGATGTCGCGGCTTGCCGGTGACGACGTCGTCGCCCACTACCTTCTCGACGACATGGCCCGGGACGCGGTGGCGGTGCTCGATGCCATCGGGGTCGCCCAGGCTCATGTGGCGGGGTTTTCCATGGGTGGGATGATCGCCCAGTCCATTGCCATTGGTCACCCCGAGCGTGTGCTGTCGCTGACGTCAGTGATGTCCACCACCGGGGATCCCGACGTGGGGCTTGCTGAACCAGCGGTGTTGGCCCGGATGCTGGCACCGTTACCAGACGATCCCGACGAAGCCATGGAGCACCGACTGGGAATCGGCGAAGCCGTCGGCAGCCCCGGTCTGTTCGACCCGGACCGTGCCCGCCGTCGGGCCGAGGCGGAGATGGCCCGTGGGGGCGACCCGATGGGCACGGTGCGGCAATTGCTGGCCATTGTCAGCTCGCCCAGCCGGTCCGAGGGGTTGCGATCGGTGCAGGTTCCGGCGTTGGTGGCCCATGGTGATGTCGATCCTTTGGTGAATGTGAGCGGCGGGCTGCGCACCCATGAGTGCCTCCCGGCGTCCGAACTGCTGGTGTTCGAGGGGATGGGTCACGACCTGCCCCCGGTGTTCTGGGATCCGTTGGTGGATCGGATGGCGGCGTTCGCCAATTTGTGACGCAGCGGTCAAACCGGGCCGGCGGTCTCCGGCCATTCGTCATCGATCGAGGAGGGTGGCCCCCATGGGTCCATTGTCGGGTGTGAAGGTGTTGGAGATCGCAGGTATCGGGCCGGGCCCGTTTGCCGCCATGATGCTGGCCGACATGGGTGCCGAGGTGCTTCGTGTGGATCGGGCCGGTTCGGTGCGCGGGGGTGACCCCGACCGTCCGTCGCTGGACCTGTTGGGCCGGGGACGCAGGTCGGTGGGTATCGATCTCAAGAGCCCCGAAGGTGTCGAGTTGTTGCTGGAACTGGTGGAGCAGGCCGATGGCCTGCTTGAGGGTTTCCGGCCTGGTGTGGCCGAGCGGCTGGGGATCGGGCCCGAGGTGTGTGCCGAACGCAACCCAAAGCTGGTGTACGGCCGTATGACCGGTTGGGGCCAGCAGGGGCCGTACGCCCCCACGGCGGGCCACGACATCAACTACATCGCCCTCGCCGGAGCGCTGGCCCATCTGGGGCGGGCCGGGGAGCTGCCGGCTCCGCCAATCAACCTCGTGGGTGACTTCGGCGGCGGCGGCATGCGCATGGCCTTCGGCATGGTGTGTGGTCTGCTCGAGGCGTCGCGCTCGGGTGCCGGACAGGTGGTCGACGCCGCCATGGTGGACGGGTCGGCCCTGCTGATGACGATGATGCACGGCTTTTCCGCCATGGGGATGTGGAACGACGAGCGGGGAACCAACCTGCTCGATACCGGTGCCCACTGCTACGACGTGTACGAAACCTCCGACGGCAAGTGGGTGTCGATCGGTTCTCTCGAGCCGCAGTTCTACTCCGAGTTGCTGGAACTGCTGGAACTCGACCCGGCCGAACTTCCCCACCAGCACGATCGTTCGGCGTGGCCCGAACTCACCGAGAAGTTCAGGGGGATCTTTGCCACCCGGACCCGTGACCAGTGGTGTGAGCTGCTGGAGGGGACCGACGTGTGCTTCGCCCCGGTGTTGACCATGAGCGAGGCCGCCGGCCAC
>JAGYKS010000028.1 GCA_018401565.1 Acidimicrobiales bacterium
GTTCCATCATTGGCACCCGCCGTAGTGGGTCCACCCCGACATCGAACACGATCGAATCCCAGTTGGCGGCCACGATGTGCTCGCTCCACTTCTGCAGGCAGCGACCCCGGGCGACGCCCAGGTCCAGGCGGCTGGCGGTCGCAGCCTCCACCTCGGCATCGGTGGTGATGCGCTCGAGGCCGACCCGACGAGCAAGGCTGCGCTGTGGGCGCAGGTCGTGGTACTGCAGGTCCATGGCGGCAAGGCGAGGGTCGTCCCAAGCCAGGTCGTGGCGCTGGCGATAGCCGTCGATCAGGCGGTGCTTGGCCACCCAGTCAATGGTTGATGCCATGGACGCCGGGTCGGACTCCAGCCCGGCGAGTGCCTGCTCCCACCGGGCCAGCACCTCGGTGCCGGCGGCCTGCCCATTTCAGCCCCACTCCTGGCCACTTGTGGCGTTGTCGAGCGTTCCCACTGAATGTCGAGTGCGGTCATCGTGCTGCCGTCAATCAGTTCGAGCGGCTTGGTCAACGAGAGGTCATACGACACCTGACGCAAGGCACGAACCGGAGTGGCGAACACGAACTCCCGACGGAGCCACCCGTCCTCGATCATGCTCAAAAGGATGGAGGTGGTCCCCAGCTTGAGCAGTGTTGCCACCTCACTCATGTTGGCGTCTCCGACGATGACGTGGAGGCGCCGGTACTTCATCGGATCGGCGTGGGGCTCGTCGCGGGTGTTGACGATGGGTCGTTTCAGGGTGGTTTCGAGGCCGACTTCCTCTTCGAAAAAGTCGGCCCGCTGGGTGAGCTGGAACGGAACCTTGCGCGACGACACGTTTGCGGCCTCGCTTCCCACCTTGCCGGCCCCGGTAAAGATCTGCCGGGTGACAAAGTGGGTGATGGCGTGGGTGACGATGCGGCCGAAAGGAACCTGCCGGTCCATGAGGTAGTTCTCGTGGCAGCCATAGGAATTGCCCTTGCGATCCGAGTTGTTCTTGTAGACGACGATTTCCTCACCCGGAGGAAGCATGTGCGCCGACGCCAGCATCGCCTGCTCGAGAATCCGTTCACCGGCCCGGTCAAACACCACAGCGGTGCGGGGGTCGGCACACTCGGGGGTGGACATTTCCGGATGGGCGTGGTCAACGTAAAAACGCGCTCCGTTGGTAAGGACGGCATTGACCAGCTGTGTCTCCACCTCGGGCGCAAGGGCGGCCACAGCTGCCATGCCCCGGGCATCCAGCCCCGGGGTCTCGTCTTCGAAGTCCCAGCCAACCAGCGAGCCGTCGGCGGCGGTGCGACTGAGAGCAGCGAGGTAGGCGTTGATCAGCAACGACGACGCCATCACCGGGTTGGACTCTTCGCCCCCCCGCTGGATGATGCCGTACTCGGTTTCAATTCCGAAAATCTTGGGTACGGCCATGCCGAGGCTACCCGGCAAGTCAGCCCGACAGCGGGCTCAGCGGGCGTTCCAGCGGCCGATGCATCAGCGTTGGGCCAGAAGCACGGCCAGAAGCAGGGTCAGAGGCAGGGTCAGAGGTATTGCCCGGTGGCCACCCGCTCGATGGCCCTGCCACCGCCGGGGGGCTCAGCTTCGTCACGGGTGACGAGGGTGCGCACGTACACGATGCGCTCGCCCTTTTTGCCCGAGATCTTTGCCCAGTCATCAGGGTTGGTGGTGTTGGGCAGGTCTTCGTGCTCCCGGAATTCCTGGTGCACGCTGCGGATGAGGTCGTCTGAGCACAGGCCGTCGGTGCCACCGGCGATGGAGCGCTTGATGGCCAGCTGCTTGGCCCGCCTCACGATGTTCTCGATCATCGCACCCGAGGAGAAGTCCTTGAAGTACATCAGTTCCTTGTCGCCGTTTTGGTAGGTGACCTCAAGGAACTGGTTGCGTTCGTCGGTCCGGTACATCTCGGCCACAGCCCGTTCGATCATGACCAGCACGGCCTTTTCGGCATCACCGCCGCCCAGGTCAGCAACCTCGCCGGCGTCCAGCGGAAGTGACGTCTGGAGGTACCGGGCGAATACCGCTGCGGCGGCGTCGGCGTCGGGCCGTTCGATCTTTATCTTCACGTCGAGACGGCCGGGCCGCAAGATGGCCGGATCGATGAGGTCCTCACGGTTGGAGGCCCCGATCACGATCACGTTCTTGAGCGACTCCACCCCGTCGATTTCGGTGAGCAGCTGCGGGACGATGGTGGACTCCATGTCCGATGAGATTCCCGTTCCACGGGTGCGAAACAGCGAGTCCATCTCGTCAAAGAACACGATGACCGGCCAGCCCTCCTCACTCTTTTCCCGGGCCCGCTGAAATACCAGCCGGATCTGTCGTTCGGTCTCGCCGACGTACTTGTTGAGAAGTTCGGGTCCCTTGATGTTCAGGAAGTAGCTGCGGGCCTCCACATCGCCCGATGACTCGGCCACCTTGCGGGCCAGGGAATTGGCCACCGCCTTGGCGATGAGGGTCTTGCCGCACCCTGGCGGGCCATACAGCAGGATGCCCTTGGGGGCGGGGAGTTGGTAGGTGGCGAACAGGTCCTGGTGCAAAAACGGCAGCTCGACAGCGTCTTTGATCTTGTCGATCTGAGAATCGAGGCCGCCCACGTCGTCGTAGGTGATGTCGGGGACCTCTTCGAGGACCAGCTCCTCGACCTCGGGGCGCGGAAGTCGCTCGAGCAACAGTCCGGTGCGCGGGTCGACCAGCAGGGAATCGCCCGCCCTCAGCTTCGATCCGATCAGGTGCTCAGCCAGCTCGGCGACCCGTTCTTCATCGGCTCGTCCCACCACCATCGCCCGACGCCTGTCGGCAAGGATCTCTTTGAGGGTGACCACCTCACCCGACATCTCAGGGCTGCGGGCCATCACGACGTTGAGCGACTCGTTGAGAACCACCTCGGCGCCGCGCACAAGGTCGGGGGTGTCGGCGTCGGGATGCAGCGCAACGCGCATCTTGCGTCCCGCCGAAAACACGTCGACGGTTCCGTCGTTGTTGCGGGTGAGGAAGGTGCCGTAGGCAGACGGTGGCTGGGTGAGCTTGTCCACCTCGTCGCGCAGGGCGGCGATGTGATCACGGGCTTCCCGCAGCGTGTAGGTGAGCTTCTCGTTTTGCGATACGGCCTGGGCCAGCTGGCCCTTGGTCTCCAGCAGACGCTCCTCAAGGGTGCGCACCCGCTTTGGGGCATCGGCAACCCGACGCCTGAGCAGGGCTACCTCGTCTTCGAGGACCCGGCTCTGCTCACGCAGGTCGTCCAGCTCTCGCAGCTGGGCGTCGTTCGGCTCAGTGTGGTCGTCGATGGTCGTCATCCCTCCGACTAGCCGTGGCCCGGGGCGTTCCCGGGGTGCATGGCGACCCTACACGGATGATGGCGCCGCGCAACGGCCCGGGCAGGGTCATCACCCACGGTGGTTGCGCTCACGGAGGTTTGCCCCGTAATGGCCGGGGTATCCCCGGGAGCTAACATGACGACGTCGAACGGCAATGCTGTAGCAGCAGCGCATCCCACAGGAGGGGTACACGCACATGGCCATGAAGGTCTGGATCGATCAGGATCTGTGCACCGGTGACGGACTCTGTGAGGAGATCGCGCCCGATGTCTTCACGCTTCTCGACGATGGGCTTGCCTACGTCAAGGAAGGAAGCAAGGTCTACAGCGACCCGGGTGGCCCCGAAGGTCTGGTCTCGTCAGGGCCGCCGGCTCCGAGGAGTGGCACCATCGAGTCCGCCGAGGAATGCCCCGGCGAGTGCATCTTCATCGAAATCGACTGACCCCCACCGACCCCGGGCCGGTGGCTAGCCCAGGCACGAACCGGTCGGCACCTGGGTTGCGTCAGCGCCGATGGGTTGCAGCACCGCCTGGAGCTCCCCCACCGTGAGGGCGTAGGCGACGTCGGGACGGTCAGTGGCCACGGCGAACACCACCCCAATGACAGCTCCGCTGGGGTCCACCATCGGCGCTCCGGAGTCGCCCGGGCCAGCTCTGCAGCCAGTTCAAGCACCTGCCGGTCGGCCCCGATCCGTCCGTAGATGTCACGGCCGCGTGCTCCGATCTCGCCGTCAGGACACGCGAGCTGGTGCGATGCGCAGAGGCTCGCCACCGGGATGTCCGGAACACTCCCTGACCGCCCCTGACGATCCGGCGAGCAACGGCAGAGGTGGGCGTTGTACCCCGGCGGCCGACAACACGGCGATGTCGCGCACCGGGTCGAACCCGACGACCACGGCCTCAATCCAGCGTCCATCTGATCGTTGGACCTCGACCGACCGCAGACCCCCGCCACCACGTGGGCGTTGGTGATACTGCACAGGAGCGCCGCTCACGCCGGTGGCGACTTTTCACGAAACCAGCTTACCGGTTGCTGGAGCCAGTCGGCAACCGCTGGCACGAACCAAAGTCACCGACGCCGCCACCTGGTCGGCAACCTGTTCGGTGAGACCGCTGGCCTCGGGTGGGGGGCCGAGGTCGGGTGTGGGGCGCAGCGCCTCGAACACCTCGGGGAACGGTGCATCACCGACAAAGGTGCGCAGGGCCTGCACGGCGTCGGGCGGTGGCGGGCAGGGCGTTTGGCGATGCGTCCGGGCGACGACCGAGTTGGCCATCGACGACGACACCACCCCCGACGTGCTGGTCAACAGTGGCATCAGCAACCACAACACCAGCAGCAGGCCGGCGCCTCCAACAACTGCCCCTGACACGTGGTCTGCCACCGCAACCGGACCGTTCACCGCCGGTGGGCGAGCTGGAGCCAACGGCCATCCCGATGGCCTGTCCGCCGAACAACCCTGCACCGACCACCACCGCCGACACTGCGAGCACGGTGGACTGGTCCGGGTTGTCGAGGCGATTGAGGACCTCGGGCAACAACCGCACGGCCAAAAGCAGCCCGACAAGGGTGGTGATCCACGACAGCAGTCTGGCCACCAGCCCCATCCGGTAACCACCGACGGCGGCGGGCCGCCACCAGACCCAGCATCACAACGTCCGCCAGGTTCACGAGTTGGCCTCAGAGCGCCGGCATCCGGGCATGGGTGAGAAACCCCGTATGCCCCTGCATCCTGTGGGCCGGGCGCACTGCCGGGTACTCGACATGCCATGCCCGCTGGAGCACCTCAAGCGACTCTGCCACCAGGAAGCCGGCGTCATCGAGAGCCTGACGAACCGTGGCCACCTGAACGATGCTCTCGGGGTGTAGGCACAGCAGATTCCACCGGGCCGATGGGCGCGGGGCAGGCGTGGGGCACCACCTGCCACGGTTCGGGAAGGTCGACTTTGCCCCACACGGTCCAGCCCTCTGCGTCGATTTGCCTCGTAGGCGTCGCGCTCCTCGGTGGCATAGCGGTCCATGACATCGGCGCCGAGGTAGGACTCGACGTTGCGTCGGGCCCGATCATGGAAGTCGGCCCGCAGTTCGTACCCGGTGATGTGGGCACCCGCTCGCAACAACGCCATGGACAGGGCGCCCGAACCCAAACCGGACTCGAACACCCGGGCGCCGGGGAAGATGTCGGCGTGCATGAGGATCGGACCGAGGTCCTTTGGGTAGATGACCTGAGCGCCGCGTGGCATCTCCAGCACGTAGTCGGCCAGTGTCGGTCTCCAGACCCTGAACCGACCACCCTTGACCGAGCGGACCTGCCGCCCTTCGTCAGCTCCCAGAATGTCGTCGTGGGCCACCGGGCCGGTATGGGTGTGAAACTCCCCGCCCGACTTGAGTTCCACCATGTACCGACGTTTCGGGTCGGCGACGCGCAGCACTCGTCTCCCTGACTCCTCGAGCGGCCCGGTTCGCCACGAGTGGTGAGCGACGTGCGCGCATCGCCGCCGTCGGGGCGGCCACCGCCAAGGTCTCGCCGTCCGGCATTCGTTCCCGCCACAGCACACCGGTGCCGCGTTCAGACAGCCGGGCGCAGGGCCCGCAACGTCCACAACACCGCCCCCAGGATCAACCACGGTCCCGAGCCGCCGAGCACACCACGATCAAACGTGAACGCGCCAGTTGCTATGAGCATCAGGCTCCGCCTGATCTCAGGCGTCGCGGCACCCCCGCTTGCCCCGCCGCCGACCGAGCCAGAAGGCCACCACCACCACCACGGCAAGCCCGACCGCCGCCGCCGTCACCGCCACTGACCGCACGTCGTTGGTGATCACATCGACATCGTCGGCGAGTTCACGGAACTTGGCCTCGATGTCGTCAGAGAGAGATCTTCGGCGACGGCACGCTCGGGAAGCAGACCGGCGGCACCGCCGGGCACAGAGCCCGACACGTCGGCCAGATTGGGATCGAGCGGCTCGGGGGTCAACGTGATTCTCCTGAGGTTCGTCGCTGGGCGCTACGGCTGATGCCGAACAGGGCCAGTCCGATGACCGCCAGCATCAGCACAGCCACAATGAGATACGGAAGCCACGACAGCCGGTCGGCGAAGACGGTCGTCTCGGACTGCAGGACCCGCCCAGGCTCGTCGGCCGGAGTACCATCGCCGATGCCGATACGAGAACCGCACCCAACAGTCCCCAGCCGAGGGAGACGTCCTGGCTGGCTTGGAGGGGTCGACCGTTTCCTGACGGGCGTAGCTCTTGAGAAGCGACCACAGCTCGGCGTCATGGTGCACGGTGGTCGCCTGGTTCCGACTCTGGCCGCTGGGCCCCCGTGCTCTGTCACGTCGTCTTCGTTCAGCCGCTGAAGCTGTCCGAAGGGCTGCTCGAAGTCTGTCCGGATCGGACCGCCCGAGCATACCTTGAGCTTGTTCACCATCCCGGCGGATCAGTTCCCGGGTCCTCGTCGGGCCCGGGAAGTTCCATCTGGGCGCGAAGGTCAGCGATCACCGTACCGGTGAGCAAACCGGCCGCTGAAGCGGAACTCCGGGCGTCGGGGTCTCGGCCTGCCAGCATCCGTCTGCGCGGTCGGAGGGACCAAACCGGACCCAACGCACACGCACCGGCCCGGCGGCAGCGCGACTGGATCATCGCTGAGGTCCAGATCCAACGGAAGACCGTCGGCACCCATCTCGGTGGCCACGGCGAAACAACCGCCGCGAGGCCGTCGATGCCAACGTCACTGACTCACCAGCAGCTGCTCACCAGCAGGCGGGTCGGGCCAGTCCTCGATCTCAGCCCGGGGGTAGGGGTCGTCGTCAAGCCACCGGAGGACCCGAATGCGGCGCACCCCGACAGCGACGATGGCCCACCGCCCGTCGTCGAGGCCGGCGGAATCGGCGATGGTGGCCATGGTTCCGACCATGCTGCGCACATCCCCTCCGCCCACCTCGCTCCCCCGCTCAATGAGCACCACCCCGAACTCTCCGTCGCCTTCAAGGCAGTCGCCAACGAGTCGTCGGTACCGGGGTTCGGACATACGAGAGGAGCACCATTCCGGGGCTCAGCACCGAGCCCAACGGGAACATGGCGGCGGTTTTCACTCCCCGGACCCTACTGGCGGAACCTCATGCCAGCGGCGTCGGGGGCAGCGGCGCAGGTAGCAGGGTCGGGTCCCGCGGTGGTCCAGAGAGTACCGCACAGCGGCGTCTGCGATGTCATGACTCAGGCCGGGCGCCAATGCGGGGCCGTTGGCGATGAAGGCAAAGCGCAACGGACCTTGGGATGCCGACGCCACATCACCGGTGAGACTGCGAACGGTGTCGAGCGTGCCGGTCTTGGCCCGCACCCGACCCGGTGCAGACGAGTCGTGAGTCGGCCCCACAGGGTGCCTGCACTTCCGGGACGGGCCAGACCGTTGAGCAGCGGGGAGTTGCTTGCGGGTCTGGCGACAAGTCCTGCCAGCACCTTGCACGTCAACCGGTTGCCGGTGTCGAGTCCGGACCCGTCCACGATGGTGATGTCATCAGTGGCAAGTCCCCAGCTGGCGACGGTTGTCGCCACCACGTTGGTACCCGCCGCAGTGGTTGGTTGACCCGACACCACCAACCCCAATTCCTTGACCAGCAACTCGGCGGCCCCGTTGTCGCTCCAGGCCAGAAGCTCGTTCCATCACATCAGCCAGTGGCGGCGACAGCATCCCGGCCACTTTGGTCGCGCCCACCGGCGCCGACCCCACCCCGGGTTCCCCATCCACGGTGACCCCTCTGGCCCGGAGCAACTGGGTGAACGTCTGGGCCGCCAGCTGGGCCGGATCACCGCCGTTGCCCCCGATGGTGACCGCTGCGGGGTCGTCGGCCCAGCCCTCACGTCCGGCGTTGACCCGCAGGGCCCCAAGGGAACCAACCGTTGGGCCCACCCGGTAGGACGCCGGCCAGCTCGCCACACCCACAGCGTCGTCGTAGCGACTCCCGTCACCCACCACCGATCCGGTGACGCGGGTGATCCCGGCGGCGACGGTTGCATCAGCCAGCTGTTCCAGCGGAGACGTCAGTCGCACCAGCGGATCGGGCAGCGACGCTGCGTACCCCGAGGTGGTCAGCAGTGGGTCGCCGCCACCAACCAGGTGGATGTCTGCGTCGAGCACCCCATCAATCGCACCAACCGGCGAGCGAACTTCCGTTGCGAAACGATGGTCGGGTCCGAGCACCTCCATGGCCACCGCTGCGGTCAGCATCTTCATCGTCGATGCCGGAGCCAGAGGCAGGTCACCGTTTCGGGTGAACAGCACACCGGCGTCGGTTGTGACCACCAGACAGGTGTCGGGCGGCGCTTGGGCGAGCACCTGCTCCAGCCCCGACGTCAGCGCCAGCTGGGCCGAGCGCTGTGCCAAAAGGTCGGGTGCCCGACGCACCGACAACACCGGGGTGGCCAGTGCGAGGTCCTGTCCCGCTGACTGGGCGCCCGCAGTTGACGAGGCGTCTGCGCCGCCGGCCGAACACCCGGTGACCACACACAGGGCCACAACCGCTGCGCTCACGGCACGACGCACCTGCGGGGCGTGACGTCACTGCCGGCGCGCCAACCACTGCGCCCGGGCCAACATGTGGGCGAGTGCCCGCACCGCCCGCTGCGACGATGCGAAGCAGTACCCCCCGGCTGAGCGCACACCGGCCACCGCAGCGTTGTCGGGGTCGGCCACGGCGAGTTCGGTGGCGACCAGGAAGGGTTTGCCGGTGGTGGCAGCAGCTTCGGCAGCCGCCGAGGTAGCACCGATCCATCCTGCCGGTCGTGGAAGTCCACGATCCGCTCGAGCCCCCAGTCGGGGTAGAAGCCGCCCTCTCGTTCCATGCGACCCTGATTGGACTGGATGCCCATACCCAGCACCACCACCGAGTCGACGGCATCGTGACTGGCCAGAAGGTCGACCACCGCCGGAATGGTGTCTTTGGTCTCTCCGCCGGCAAGGTCGACAGGATTGTTGCGACTCCAACGGGCAGGCAGCAGGCCGTCGAGCGATGCCAGGAGATCGTCGGGCAGGACCGTCAGCTCCAGTTTGGTGGTCGCCATGGCGTCGGCGGTCATGACGCCCCAACCCCCCACGGTGGTCATCACCACCACTCCGGGCCCACCGGGCAACGGTTGGGTGGCGAAGGCGGCGGCGGTGTCGAACGCCTCCTCGATGGACGCAGCGCGCACGGCACCGGCCTGACGGCACATGCCGTCGAACACCCGATCGTCGGTTGCCAGCGACCCGGTGTGGCTGGCGGCGGCCTCTGCTTCCGCCTGCTGTGGCTCCGCCTTTGACCACAACCACCGGCATGCGCTCGCACACCGACCGCAACGCATCAAAAAAGGCCCGACCGTCCTCGATGCCCTCGATGTAGACCAGCGCCACATCGGTGTGCGGGTCATCAGCCAGGTAACCGAGGACATCGGCCACACCGACCATGGCGGCGTTGCCCACCGACACCGCACGGCTCACCCCGACACCCGACGCCCGGGAGTAGTTCATGAATGACGACACGAGGTTGCCGGACTGACTCACGATGCCGATCCGGCCCGCCGGCGGATACGGGGCGACAATCTGGGCGCACAGCGATGCCGGGGTGGACACCACTCCCTGGCCATTGGGACCCACGATCAGCACCCCCAGCGACTCGGCCAACTCCACGAGCTCACGTTGGGCCACGACTCTGCCGGCCCGGCCTCGCCGTACCCGGCCGACGCCACAAAGGCAGCCCGAACACCCTTGGCGGCCAGATCACGCACCACGCCCGGATTGGCCGCCGCCGGCGTGCACACGAAAGCCAGATCCACCTCGCCGTCGGGCAGGTCGGTCAGCGACGTCAACGACTGCACCCCAAGGACCTCGGCGCCGTCACGGTTGGTGGCGAAGACCTTCCCGGCGTACCCGTTGGCCAGGATGTTGTGCAGCGCCACGAACCCGAACTTTCCGGGATGGGTTGACGCCCCAACCACCACGACCCCCCGGGGGTTGAACAGGCAGTCGAACTGCTCGGGGGTGGTCATGCCACCACCTCCACCAGCGCGTCGACAGCAACCGGGCGTCCGTCGACCACCACGAGCGGATTGAGATCCACCGACACAACCTCGCTGCGGTCAACCGCCACTTTCGACAACGCCATGAGTACGTCGCACAGTGCCTCCCGGTCCACGGCCGGCTCACCCCTGAACTCGCCAAGCAGGGCCTGGGTGGCAAGGTCGTCGATCATCTCGGCGGCATCCACACGTTCGATCGGCACCAGGCGAACGGCCACGTCGCCAACGGCCTCAGCCAGAACTCCACCCACGCCGATCATGACGGTGGGTCCGAACTGCGGATCCACCGACATTCCGGCGATCAGCTCGCGTGTGCCTCGCACCATGGGTGCCACCAGCACGGCGACCTCGCCATCATCGGCGGTGGCCGCAGCGAGCAGTTCGGTGGCCGCCCGGCGAACGGCGGCCTCATCGGCAAGACCCAGACGCACAAGTCCCCGTTCGGTCTTGTGGGCGATGGCATCGCCGCACAGCTTGGCGACCACGGGAAACCCCAGTTCGCCGGCGGCAGAGACTGCGCCGTCCGCATCGCTCACGACCCGCTCGGACAGCAGCGGCAACCCGTACGGCGCCAGCAACTGCTTGGATGCAGCCTCGGACAGGGTCGTGGTGGGGGGCACAGCAGATGTCGACACGGCTGCAAACACTACCGCCCGCCTGCCAACACGGGCGTCGGCACGGGCGCCGACACGGGTACATGCCCGGGTGCAGGCGCAGGTGCAGGCCCGGGTGCCACCGGAGGCCAGCGTCGACGACGGTAGGATCCGTTGATGAACATCCTTGCTGCTGTCTTCATCGACAGTATCGACCTGCGCCAGGTCGCTGGTCCGTCCACCCGAATCGACCTCACCGGCGTGCAGTTCTCGATTGCGGCCCCGTCACCGGTGCCCGTCACCATCGAACCCCACCTGGTTGTGCTGGTTCACTGCCCCGACAACCACTCGGGCAACGCCGCGCTGGAGGTCGTGTACTGGCGGGACGGCGAACAGATCGCCCGAAACGTTCAGCCGTTGCAGGTCGACCCAGGCAAGTTCAACTACCGACTGGTGCGCGCTGAGTTGGCCTTTGACGACTACTCCACCATCGAAGCCCATTGCCGCGTCGACCTCGGCCCGGTCACTGTGGTCCCGTACACCCTGCTCCCCCTGCCCAGCGTGACGATGGCGGGGGCCTACCGGTCGGCCCTGTCGTTGCATCCGGTGGCAGCAGCCGCCACCGGAGAGGTGGTCGGTGACATTCTCGAAGCCATCGGGCCCGGGCCCGACCTGGCCGTGGTGGTCGCCGGCGGTGCCCATGGGGCGTCGCTGCAATCGGTCGTCGACACCGTGCGGTCCACCCTTGGCCCGTCGACACTGCTGGCGCTTGAGTCCGACGCTGTGATCGCCGGGGCAAGGGGAATCGAAGACCAACCCTCGATAAGCCTGTGGACGGGCGGGTGCGGACCGGTCACCCCGGTGTCGGTCCAGGCCTCCGTTGTGGACAACGAACTGGACATCCGCGGCATCGCCCAGCTTCCCCACGACGGCACGTTGCTGCTCGTGGCAGGCACCGACTTCCCCGCTGGAGCCGTGCTCGACCAGGTGGCATTGGAGCGCCCACACCTGGTTGTGGCTGGCGGACTGGTCCCGGCCGGATCCCGCTTCGGACTGGACGGCTGGATGTCGCCCGCTGATGCCTCCACGGCCGTGGGGGTGGTGTTGGCCCCGGGGGCAGCAACGGTATCGGTGGCTCAGGCCCATCGACCGGTCGGTGACCCCATGGTGGTGACCCAGGCCCGGGGGCATGTGATCGAAGAGCTGGCGGGAGCACCGGCCCTGGACCGGGTGGACGCACTGGTTCGGTCGCTGGATGGGCCGCTTCGCGATCTGGTCGCCGGTGGGTTGCACCTCGGCCTGGTGCAAGACGAGCGCAAGGTTGACTTCGATCCCGACGACTATGTGGTCCGGCGGGTCCTCGGGGCAGTGCGCGACACCCGTGCCATCGCCATCGCCGACACCGCCAAGGTGGGGTCGGTGGTGCAGTTCCAGTTGCATGATCCCGAGATGGCCGGAACCGAGCTCAGGCGGGTGCTCGGTGGGAACCCCGGGTCGGGAGCGCTGCTGTTCACCTGCAACGCACGAGGCCATGCCATGTTCGACGACGCCGACCACGATCCCTCCATCGTGGCCGACGTGCTCGGCACCACGGCGGTGGGCGGACTGTTTTGCGCCGGGGAGATCGGGCCGGTCGGACCACGGTCGTGGTTGCACTCCTCGACCGCCGTCGTGGTCGTATTCGCCGCCTGAGGACCGGACGCCACCTCCATGGGCTCGGCTAAGGTTCCACGGTCTTCGGTGCCAAAGCCGGGGCATCGGACAACGCAGGAGTACGGGTGAGCGACGCAGAGCTGACACAGCGGTCCATTGCAGCAGTTCGTGGCCTGGCCATGGACATGCCCCGACGGGCCAACTCCGGCCATCAGGGGACGGCGATGGCCCTGGCCCCTTTGGCCTATGCGCTGTGGGGTCGGGTGATGCGCTACGACCCGTCTGATCCCTCATGGCCCGACCGGGACCGCTTCGTGCTGTCGTGTGGGCATGCGTCGGTCCTGCTGTATTCGATGCTCCACCTCACCGGCTACGACGTCAGCCTGGACGACCTGCGGGATTTCCGGCAGTGGGACAGCCTGACTCCGGGTCACCCTGAGGTGCACCACACCCCGGGCGTGGAGGTCACCACCGGGCCACTGGCACAGGGCCTCGCCAATGCTGTGGGCATGGCCATGGCCGAGGAGTCGCTGCGGGCCCGTTTCGGTGCGGAACTGTTCGATCACCACACCTTCGTCATCGCCAGCGACGGTGATCTCATGGAAGGTCTCAGCCACGAGGCCGCCAGCCTCGCCGGACATCAGCAACTTGGTCATCTGGTGGTGATCTACGACGACAACCACATCACCATCGACGGAGTTTCCGAACTCACGGTCACCGATGACGCCGCAGCCAGATTCGCTGCCTACGGATGGCACGTCGAGAACGTCGGAGAGATCGCAGACGACGTCGACGCCCTCGAAGCTGCAGTGCGCCGGGGCATGGCCGAGACCACCCGTCCCTCCCTGATCGTCCTGCGCAGCCATATCGGCAGTCCCTCGCCAAAGTTCACCGACACCCCCGCTGCCCACGGATCGCCGTTTGATCCCGATGAGATCGCCGTCACCAAGGAGATCATGGGGATACCGGGAGATGCCGACTTCTGGGTTCCCGATGACGTGGCCGACCACATGGCGTCGCTGGGGCGTCGTGGCCAGCAGGCCCGAAGCCAATGGAATGATCGCCGGGCCGCCTGGACCGGGGACCACGCCACCCTGCAGGCCTGCCTCGATGGCACGCCGCTGCCCGGGTGGGAAGAGGCGCTGCCCACGTGGGACGTCGGTGCCAAGGTGGCCACCCGTGTGGCATCCAATGACTGCCTCAATGCCGTCATCGATGCCGTTCCGTCCATCATCGGCGGCGGGGCCGACCTGACCGGCAACACCGGAGTGGGCATCGACGGTCACGGACTGTTCGACGCCAACGATCGCGCCGGACGCCTCGTGCACTTCGGCGTTCGGGAGCACGCCATGGGCGCCGTCATGAACGGCATGGCCCTGCACGGTGGAGCCCTCCCGGTGGGTGGGACATTTTTGGTCTTCAGTGACTACATGCGCCCGGCCGTCCGCATGGCGGCGCTCACCGGCGCCCATGTTGTGTACTTCGTGGAGCCACGACTCAGTCGGGGTGGGCGAAGACGGACCGACCCACCAGCCCATCGAGCAGGTGGCATCGCTGCGGGCCATCCCCGGGTTGTGCCTGGTTCGGCCCGGTGACGCCAATGAGACCGCCATGGCATGGCGAGTGGCGGTGGAACGCAATGGGCCGGTCGGCCTGGTGCTCAGCCGCCAGAACCTTCCCGTTCTCGAAGGCACGGCAAACAACAGCGGCGTGCTGCGTGGCGCCTACGTCCTGCGGGACACCGATGGACCCCCGGCGCTGGTGATCATCGGGACCGGGTCAGAAGTTGCCCTGGCTGTGGACGCCGCCCAGCGACTCTGTGATGAAGGCATCTCCACCCGGGTGGTGTCGATGCCGTCGTGGGAACTGTTCGCTGAACAGACCGACAGCTACCGCAGCGAGGTTCTGCCATCGGGGGTCCCGACGGTGTCGGTGGAAGCCGGGGTGACCTTCGGGTGGGAGCGCTTCGCCAATGCTTCGGTTGGCATCGACCGCTTTGGTGCCTCGGCACCTGGTGACACCGTCATGGACCGGCTCGGCATCAACGTCGACAACCTGGTGGCAACCGCCCGGGACCTGCTCGAACGCACCTGAGGGGGCATGTGGGTCACACTGGTGGTCCACACTGGGGAACATCAGGGTGAAGGTGGACTTACGAACCACCGAGCTCACGACCACAGGCCACAAGATCACGGACAACGAGACCACCGACAACGGGAGCACCCATGGGCCGCCTGCACGACCTCCACGACCAACAGGGCCAGAGCCCATGGCTCGACAACCTCAAACGGGCGTGGGTGGACAACGGCGAGTTGAACCGCTGGGTGGAGCGCGGGGTGCGCGGCATCACCTCCAATCCGACCATTTTCCAAAAGGCGATCGAGTCCACCTCGGACTACGACGACCAGTTCGGCGCGCTGGTGCGAGATGGAGTGACCATCGATGACGCCTACTGGGAACTCGTGACCACCGATATCCGCAGCGCGCTTGCCATCTTGCGCCCGGTCCACGATGCCAGCGACGGAGTAGACGGCTTTGTGTCCGTTGAGGTGGCCCCCGCACTGGCCCACGACACAGCCGGCACCACCGCCGCCGCCCGGCATCTGGCCACAACGATCAACGAGCCCAACCTGTACGTGAAGATTCCCGGCACCGCTGCAGGCCTTCCGGCGATCACCACCATGATCAGCGAGGGACACAGCGTGAACGTGACCCTGTTGTTCTCGGTACAACGGTATGCCGAGGTGATCGAGGCCTACCTGACCGGCCTCGAGGCCCACCCCGGTGACCTGTCCGGGTGTCGTCGGTGGCATCGTTTTTCATCAGCCGGGTCGACACCGAGGTGGATCGGCGTCTGAACGACATCGGCACCGATGCTGCGCTGGCGTTGCGCGGACGGGCAGCAGTCGCCAACGCCCAGGTGGCCTACCAGGTGTTCGCTGATGCGTTCACCGGTCCACGTTGGCAGGCACTGGCCGACCGCGGTGCCCGGGTGCAACGACCATTGTGGGCATCCACATCCACCAAGGACCCTGACTACCCCGACACGTTGTATGTGGACACGCTCATCGGTCCCAATACCGTCAACACCATGCCCGACGCCACCCTCGGCGACTTCGACGATCACGGATCAGTGGCACGCTCTGTGGACGCAGACCCTGCCGGCGCCGTTGCCGTCCTGCAGGCCATCGCCGACGTGGGTGTGGACATTGATGCCGTGACCCGGGTACTCGAGGCCGAAGGGGTGGCCTCGTTCACCAAGTCGTTCGATGAGTTGCTGGCCGTGCTGGCCAGCCGGGCAGCGGAATTCCGCAACTGAATGGGGTGATGAGTGCGCGGTGAACTGGTGGTGGTCGACGACGTGTTCGGCGAGTTTGCCGAACGTGTCGTGGAGTCGTTTCATGCGCGGCCGCTGGACACCTTTTCGTTGGCGTTGTCGGGCGGAGACACTGCCCGTCGCTGCTACGAGCGTCTGTCGTCAGACGCAGGAACCCAGATCGACTGGTGGAAGGTGGATCTCTACTGGGGCGACGAGCGTTGTGTGCCCGCAGACGATCCCGACTCCAACTATCACCTGGCCCGGGAAGCGTTGCTTGATCGTGTCGGGGCCGCCAACGCGTCGTACCCGATGCGTTGTGATGATGGGCCAGAGTCCTACCAGCTTCGTCTCGCCGACCTCGGGCACATCGATCTGGTGCATCTGGGTCTGGGGCCCGACGGCCACACCGCCTCGCTGTTTGCGAACTCGCTCGCCCTGGACGCAGACCCGGGGGTGCTGGTCACGATGAACGTTGACCCCAACGGCGCCAGCGCCCACCAGCGCATGACCCTGACCTACGCCGGCATCGAACGGGCCCGGCTGGTGCTGGTCACGGTTGTGGGCGAGGCCAAGCGTGAGGCCCTGGCGCGGGTGGTGGCCGGTGACCCCCGAGCCCCGGCGACTGCCGTCGACGCCCCCCACGTGGTCTGGATCGTGGATCAGGCCGCAGCCGGTGACCTGGGGTGAGTCCCCCGGCCCGCTCCCACCTGCTCACCGCCGGGGTCCAAGCGGTAGCGTGACGACATGTCTGATCCCGGTATGACCTGGCCACTTGATCTGGGTGATGAGGAGCTGCTGGCAGCCGCAGCTCAGGTGCGTGACCAGTACCACGGGCAGCGGATCACCTACTCGCCCAAGGTGTTCATACCCCTGACCATGCTGTGCCGTGATCGTTGCGGATACTGCACCTTCGCCCAGCCGCCGGCGCGTCTCGACAGCCCGTACCTTTCGGCCGAGCAGGTTCTTGCCATCGCCCGTCAGGGTGCCCGGGCTGGTTGCCATGAGGCACTGTTTACCCTCGGCGAACAGCCCGAGGACCGCTACCCGGCGGCACGGGACTGGCTCAACGAGACACGGCTACGCCTCGACCGTGGAGTACCTGGCTGCGATGTGTCAGCTGGTGCTGGACGAGACCGGACTGCTGCCCCATTCAAACGCCGGTGCCCTGTCCCCCACCGAGCTGGCCATGATGCGCGAGGTGGCGCCATCGCAGGGAATGATGATCGAGTCGCTGGCCGACCTCGCCTGCCATCGCAACGCCCCGGACAAGACCCCCGAGCGGCGGCTGGCAACCCTCGAGGCGGCAGGGGAACTCGGCATCGCCTTCACCACCGGAATTCTGGTCGGCATCGGCGAAACTCCCGCTGATCGTGTTGCCGCCTTGCACGCCATTGCCGACAGTCACCGGCGCTGGGGCCACGTGCAGGAAGTGATCGTGCAGAACTTCCTGCCCAAGGCTGGCACCGCCATGCACAACGCACCCGCCTGCGATCCCCGCGACTACCTGCGCACGGTTGCGGCCGCCCGGCTGATCCTGCCCGGTGACGTCCATCTGCAGGCCCCACCCAACCTGTCCGACGACTTTGGCACTCTGCTCGGTGCCGGAATCGACGATTGGGGCGGGGTCTCCCCGGTCACTGCCGACCACGTCAACCCCGAGCGTCCGTGGCCGGCGCTGCAGCGCCTCACCGAGGTCACCGCCGCCCACGGGTTCGACCTCGCCCCACGGCTCACGGTGTACCCCTCGGTGGTGCACGCCGGCGACCGGTTCATTGCCGAGTCCCTGCGGTTTGCCGTCATGGATCGGGCCGACGCCGAGGGCCTTGGTCGCGACGACCCCGGCGCCGTGCTGGTGCAGCGTCTGGCCCCGGCCAGCCCGGAACAGGTCGACGACGGCATGGAGGTGCTCAATATCGGACCCCGTTCCACGGCCTGGTATTCCGGTGGCACCAACAACCCGCCGTCGTTGCGTTCGTTCGAGGTCAAGCCCTCATCGTCAGCACCGGTGGCCGGTGCGGTGGCCGAGGTTCTCGCCGGTGTGCAGGCAGGCCAGGAGCCCGGCGTGGACGAGCTGGTGACGCTGTTCTCAGCCCGGGGTACGTCGATGCAGGCGGTGTGCGACGTTGCCGACGAGTTGCGGTCGGTGGCGGTTGGCGACACGGTGACGTGGGTCCGAAACCGAAACATCAACTACACCAACGTGTGCACCTTCAAGTGCAAGTTCTGTGGATTCTCCAAGGGTCCGCTGTCGCTGAACCTGCGGGGCACGCCCTACCTGCTGACCCTCGACGACATCGCCGGGCGGGTGGCCGAGGCCGCCGCCATGGGCGCCACCGAGGTGTGCCTGCAAGGTGGCATCCACCCCGACTTCGACGGCGACTACTACATCGACGTCACCCGGGCCGTGAAGCAGGCCGCCCCCGACATCCACGTGCATGGCTTCACCGCCCTTGAGGTCACCGAGGGCGCCCGTCGCCTGGGCGAAGACCTCACCACCTACCTTCTGCGACTCAAGGAGGCGGGTCTAGCGACCCTGCCGGGTACCGCCGCCGAGATCCTCGACGACCCGGTGCGCGCCATCATCTGCCCCGACAAGATCTCCACCGACGAATGGCTCGAAGCCCATCGCTGCGCCCACAGCATCGGCCTGCGGTCCAACGTCACCATCATGTTCGGTCATGTGGAACAGCCGGTGTCGTGGGCACGACACCTGGTGCGTACCCGGGACCTGCAAAAAGAGACCGGCGGCTTCACCGAGTTCGTCCCGCTGCCGTTCGTCCACATGGCCGCGCCGCTGTATTTGCAAAAGCGTGCCCGTCGGGGTCCCACATTCCGCGAGACCCTGCTGATGCACGCCGTCGGACGCATCGCCTACCACGGTCACATCCACAACGTTCAGGTGTCATGGCCCAAACTCGGGGTTGAGGGTTCGCGTCAGGCGCTGCGCAGTGGGGCCAACGACCTGGGCGGCACGTTGGTGAACGAGAACATCTCGCGGGCCGCCGGTGCATCCCACGGCCAGTCCATGGATCAAGGCGACTTTGCCGAGCTGGTTGCACCGTTGCATCGACCGTTGGCTCAGCGCACCACGCTGTACGGATCGGTCGAGCCCATGGGGGCGACCACCACCTGAATCAGTCCATGTCGTCGAGCCGGTGACGTGGGGTGAGCAGCACGACTGCCTTGTCAACCGACCGACGGGCTCGGGTCAGCAGCTTTTCGTCCACGGGAAGCTCGTGGCCACCAGCGTCAATGGATTGGCGCAGCCGGGCGATGGCCAGATCTGCGAGTTCCTCACTGATGGCCTCCAGCCGGACACGGATGTCATCGAATTCACCTGCCATGGGCTCATCATCGCAGACCCGGGGTCACCAGCGGCCGCCGCCACGTGTTCGGGTCACGGTGGGTGGGCACTACTGTTCACAGCGATGAACGACGCACACGAGTGGCTGTCGGTGGACGTCGACGGCGACACCTACCTGTTTGATCTCACCTTTCTCACGAGCTCGTGGAGCTGCATCTACGGCAACGGTTGTCCAGGCATCGCCGATGCCCCGGCGCCCGAACTTGAACAAGGTTGCTGCTCACACGGCGCCCACCTGCTCGACAAACCTGACCGCCGCAAGGTTCGGGCCATGGCTGAGCGGCTCACCGCCGACCAGTGGCAGTTGCGTGACGTGGCCGAAGCCGCCGGTGGCGCAGTGCACCGCAACGACGACGGCGACTGGGTGACCCGGGTGCACGACGGCGCCTGCATCTTTCACAACCGGCCCGGCTTCGCTGCCGGCGCCGGGTGTGCTCTGCACCTCATGGCGCTTGAGGCCGGCGAGCGCCCCATCGACACCAAGCCGGCGGTCTGCTGGCAGCTACCCCTGCGGCTCGACTACCACCGTGCCGACAGTGGTCACCTCACCTACATGCTCACCGAATGGAAACGCCGGGACTGGGGCGAAGGTGGCGAGGAGTTCCATTGGTGGTGCACCGAATCGCCCGAGGCCTTCGGCGACGGCCATGGCGACCCGGTGTGGCTGACCCTGCGGGAAGAGATCGTGGAACTCGTCGGCGAGCAGCCGTACGCCGCGCTCACCGACCACGTGGCTGAACTGACCCGCAGTCGCCCGGTTGGAACACCAGTGACGTTGCTGCCTCATCCGGCACTGCGCCGCAACGGTGATTGAGGTCAGTCCTCGTCGTCGGTTTCTTCAAACATGCACCATGACGCATGCTCGGTGCGTGGCTCACACCCGCACTCGGGGCACGGCTCATCACGGGCTGGACCGCCGAGGAGGTCCTCAAGGTCAATGTTGGTGCGCTTTAGGGCCCTGGCCTCTTCAAAGCGCCGATGTCGCCCCTTTTTCACCGCGCACACTCCCGTTGGGTAACCGGCGTAAGAACGACACCTTACCCGCCCGGGGCCACCAGTGGGACACCCGGACGCATTCCATGCCATCTGGTTCCCTTCTGCACCATCACCGGTGCACGTCGGCCGGCCCTATGCTTCGCCCATGAGTGCGGACTGGTGGACGTCGACGGTGGTGTACCAGGTGTACCCGCGGTCGTTCAGCGACAGCACCGGCAATGGCATCGGCGACCTGCCGGGGATCACGGCCCGACTCGGTCATGTCGCCGACCTGGGCGCCGGGGCCATCTGGCTGTCACCGTTCTACCGGTCCCCCATGGCCGACTTCGGCTACGACATTTCCGATCATTGCGCCGTCGACCCGCTGTTTGGCACCCTCGACGACTTCGACACGCTGGTGTCAACGGCTCACGGCCTGGGCCTGCGGGTACTGGTGGATTTCGTCCCCAACCACACCTCGGACCAGCACCCGTGGTTCGCCGCATCGCGGTCGTCTCGCCACGACCCCCAGCGCGACTGGTACGTCTGGCGTGATCCCGCCCCCGACGGTGGACCCCCGAACAACTGGGTGGCGTCGTGGGGTGGCGGCCCGGCGTGGACCCTCGACCCCACCACCGGCCAGTACTACCTCCATTGCTTCCTCAGCCAGCAGCCGGACCTCAACTGGGCCAACCCCGAGGTGGTGGCGGCCATGCACGAGGTACTGCGATTCTGGCTGGATCGCGGCGTCGACGGGTTCAGGGCCGACGTGGTCCACCTGATCGGCAAGGACCCGCTGCTCGGCGACGACGACCCCGACCTGATCCCCCTGCCGCATGTGGTGCTCAACCACCGCCCCGAGGCCCACCCGCTGCTGCGCGACCTCCGCCACCTGCTCGACGCCTACCCACATGCACCGGCCATGGTGGGCGAGGTGTTCCTGCTCGACACCAACGCCATGGCCGAGTACTACGGCAACGGTGACGAGCTCCACCTCAGTTTCAACTTCGCCCCGCTGTTCTCGCCGTGGGACGCCGGCTTGTGGCGCCGGCACATCGAGCGCACCGAGCAGGCGCTGGCACCGAGACAGGCGTGGCCAACGTGGGCACTGTCCAACCACGACGTCCCCCGACATCGGTCGCGTTACGGCGGCAGCGAGGACGTCGCCCGCAGCGCCGCCGTGTTGTTGATGTGCCTGCGGGGAACACCGTTCATGTATGCCGGCGAGGAACTCGGTCTCACTGACGCCGACGTGCCCGCTGACCAGCAGGTGGATCCGGGGGGTCGCGACGGGTGTCGCGCTCCTGTTCCGTGGACACGGGCGGCTCCCCATGGTTGGCCCGGCGACCAGCCATGGCTGCCATGGCCTCCTGACCCCGGTACCGCCAGTGCCGAGGCGCAACGACAGGATCCGGCGTCGATGTACCACCTGTACCGGCGCCTCATCGCCGTTCGCAATGCTCATGGGGCACTGCTCAGCGGCGACCAGCAACTGCTTGACACCCCCGACGGTGTGGTTGGGTGGCGGCGGTTGGACCCCGACGGCACCCAACACGTGACCGTTCTGGTGAACTTCGGTGGGGAGCCGGTCGACGTTGTCGTTGACCCTGACCGGGACGGAGAGGACGCGGCGACGCTGCTGGTGATCCTGTCGTCAGACGGACTGGGTGAGCGCACTGCCTTTACCGGCAGGCTGGGCGCCAACCAGTCGGTGGTTCTGGCTGGTCACCCCTGATGCCATCAGTGGCCATCTTGATGGCCCTGGCCGTAGGCAGCGCCCTGCTGGGGACCCTCGGGGGCCTGGGCGGAGCAATCTTTTTGGTTCCGGCGCTGATCCTTGCTGGTGTCGAACCGGTGGTGGCCGTTCCGCTGGGGGCAGCCTCGGTGGTGGCCGGTTCACTGGCTGCTGGGCCCAGTCAGCTGCGCAGCGGAATGGTGCACCATCGCATCGGCGTCAGTATCGAGGTCCTCGCCGCCAGCGGCGCCATCGTGGGGGCCGTCATTGGCAATGCAGTTGACGCCAAGGTGCTCACCTGGGTTCTTGTGGTCGTGGCGTTGGGCGCAGCGGCCATGGCTGCCCGACCCACACCGCTGTACAACCTGCCCGATCGCATCTACGACAATGACCTGCCCGGTGAGTGGCCCGGGACTCTGGGGGGCACCTACCGCCTCGGAGACGAGGCGGTCCCCTATCACGCCCGGCGGGTCCCGATCGCGCTGGGGGCCATGTCCCTGGCTGGCGTGGTGTCAGGTCTTGCCGGGGTGGGCGGAGGCTTCATGAAGGTGCCCCTGATGCGTGAGGTGATGCGTGTTCCCATCAAGGTGGCTGCCGCCACCAGCACGTTCACGGTGGGGATTACCGCCGCAGTGAGCCTCATCGTCTACAGCCGTCAGGGCCGCGTCGACGCAGGATCCACCGTTGCCATCGTGGTGGGGGCCATCGTTGGTGGCATCGTTGGAACCAGGATCGCATCCCGCCTCGATCCCCGCCTCATGCGCAAGGTGCTGGCGGTCCTGCTGGTGGTGGTGGCCGTCATTTTGGTGGTCCGCCAATGAGCGGTCAATGGCCCGACGCCGACGATCCGACGGGCCCACCAGGGCTTGGGGCCCGCCTGCGCCGCCAACAGGTTCTGGGTGTGGTCCTGGTGGTTCTGGTGGCCATTGTGGGGCTGCTGGCGGTGGCGGCGCTGGTCACAAGTGGTGAAACCTCCGACTCCCTCGCCAAACTCACCGTGGCAGCCCTCATTGCCGCCCCCGTCGTGCGGGTGGCGTGGCTGGCTGTGCGCTGGTTGCGACTTGGCGACATCCGCTTCGCCCTGGTGTCGGCTGCGCTGCTCGCCGTGGTGGGCGTCGCCGCTGTGGTGTGACCCACAACGGATCCACCGGCAATCCGGTGGCGCTACCGGTTGATCGGGCCTCGAGAACCAGGCGTCCGTCGCCTTCAAAGGCCAGTGCGGCCCGGCCTTCCACGAGGTCACGGATGGGCTGACCCATGACTTCACTGCGCCACCCGATGGCCAGTCGTGCGTCGTCGTCACCTCGCAGCACCGCCTCGATGTCGTTACGGGTGGCCAACAGCGACGGGTCGATCTCCAGATCCCGCCCCAGCTGACTCACCCACGCCGTCACCAGGGCAACTGCCGGACGCAAGGCCCGATCCAGTTCGGGTGCCACGGCGGCGACCGGTGGTGCGGTGCGCTCGGCGCCACGGGCCACTGCCGCCAGCAGGCCCTCAGCGGCCCCGCCCCCGGTGTGGCGTCCATCCACTCCCCGAAGAGCAGACAGCTGGTCACGGGTGGTGGGGGCTCGCTGGGCGATGGTGACCACAGCCATGTCGGGCAGGACAAAGCGAACCGGTTGGTCCAGCTCTGCGGCACGACGCTCTCGCCAGGCTGCCACCTCGATGGCGATGGTGCGGGCCTTGCCCTTGAGCTGACGGGCCTCCTTGATCCGCATCCACGACATCTCGGGGTCTCGTTCACCACGGTTGCGGGTTCGGCGCAGTTCGATCTCGTCGATGGCCCACTGCCGGCGGCCGCGGGCGTCGAGCTGCGCCAGCTCCAAATCCCGGATTTCCAGCAGGTAGGCAACATCGGAGGCGGCGTAGGTGAGCTGGCGACTGCCCAAAGGCCGCGCCAACCAGTCGGTCATCCGCTCGGCCTTGGCCAACTCCACGCCCACATAATGCTCACACAGGGTGGTGAGTGATGGCGTCGACATCCCCAAAAACCCAGCGGCGACCTGGGTGTCGTACATCGTCGCCGGAATCTCACCCACCGTCAGGTCCAGCACCTCGAGATCCTGATCAGCGGCATGCAACACACACTGCGATCCCGAGGTGAACAGCGGGGCCAGCGCCCGCACGTCCACGGCCAGCGGATCGACCAGCACGAGTCCGCCCGCCCACGCAATCTGGATCAGGGCCAGCTGGGGGTAATAGGTGCGCTCACGATGGAACTCGGTGTCCAGGGCGTAGGCGGGCTCTGCGAGCAGGACATCCACCACCGAGTCGAGATCGGCATCTTGCTCGATGAGACGGGGGTTGTGGTGGTCACCCGGGCTGGTCTCCGCTCACCGTGGCAGCACCCGACTCCACCCACGCCACGGTTCCGCCGATCACATTGACGGCGTCCACGTCGTGAGATCGCAGGAACTCAACCGCACGCCCGCTTCGGGCCCCGGAGCGGCAGATCACATACACAGGGCCGTCGCCGGCAAAGGCTTCGATCCGGTCGGGCACATCGGCCAGCGGGATCAGCACAGCCCCGGGAACGTGGACTTCGGCGTACTCGTCAGGTTGGCGGACATCGATCAACCGGCCACCTGCGTCGAGCTGCGCAGCCAGTGAAGCAATGTCGATCTGGGGAATGTCCATGCTGAACTCCTTCACCAACTGGTGTCCCCCGAAGCGAGGCACGTCGGAATCGTACCGTGCCACGTCGGCTGGCGAATCAAGGTCCAGTGCAGCGGTGGCGTCGATGCCCACGTCAACGACGGTGTGCCCGACAGCAACGGCATCGATCAGGCTGGTGAGACTCGACCCACCTGAAGCCATCCATCGAGCGGCGACGGGCGCACACGCCTGCCGCCGCCACGCTGACAGCGTCGGGTGTCGACGCCCACCCGACACCGCCACAGCGACGGCCGCTGGTGCGTCGCTGCCAACACTCGCACCGAGTCCTGCGACCAGGGTTGACACCGTGTCGGCACCAAGGCCCGGGTGGTCACAGGCCGCCACCACCAGCACTCCAGCGGCACAACGATCAAGTGCATCGGCCACCGCCACTCCCGGACCCCGCCCGGGCCACCGATCGTTCACGCACTGCAACCCTGCTGCGGTGAGCGCCTCGGCGTCGCCTCCCAGAGCGTGCACCCGCCGGGCGCCAGCACCGGCCAGGGCACCGGCGACCGTGACCGCCAGCGCCTGACCCCTCACTTCCATGAGGGCCTTGTCACGACCCATGCGAGACGACGACCCGCCACACAGCACTACTGCGTCAAACACCTCGACTGCATCAAAGACGGCGCCTTGCCGGGGTGCAGTCAGGGTGCGACACCCCCGTACGACGCAGCCACGCCCCGGCTGACACCGTGGTTGGCAACGGCGTCGGACAGGTCAGCCAGGAACTCGCCCACCACGCGACGGTGATAGGGGAACACCATCATGTGGAGTCCGCCTTGTTGACGGTCGAGGTTCCAGCCCCGGTCGTCCATGACGTCACCGACTGCACTGATGTCGTGGACCGACGACCCGAACTCGAACAGGGTCATGTCGGGCGATCCATGGACCTCGAGTCCGTCGATGGCGTTGATGCCCGAGGCGAACCCGTCGCTGGCCTCAAGAACCTGGGCCGCCTTGGTCAGGTACCCCTGTTCACCGAGAAAGTTGATGGCCGCCCACGCTCCGGCCATGCGCCGCCGCCGGCCGGGTGCCGGCAGTGGTGGGCGATCCGTACAGGCCACCTGGCCAGTTGTCGTACAGGAACCACTGCCGGCGCACCATGGCCGGGTCGCGATAGGCGATGGTGGACACACCCTTGAAGGCATAGCCGTACTTGTGGATGTCAGCCGACAGCGAGGTCACCCCCTCAACCCGGAAATCCCACGGCGGCACCTCGCGCCCGAGGCGCTCCATCCACGGGAGCATCCAGCCACCCAGACAGGCGTCCACATGACACAGCACCCCTCGGCTGGCTGCCAGCGCAGCGATCTCGGGGATGGGATCGACAACCCCAAACGGGTAGCACGGGGCCGACCCCACCACCAGAGCGGTGCGATCGTCCATGGCCGCTGCCATGGCCTCGGGATCGGCCCGCAGGTCGTCACGATGCCCGGTGGTGATGAGTTCCATCCCGAGGTAGTGGCATGCCTTGGCCACCGCTGGGTGAACGGTGTCGGCGGCCACCACCGTGGGATTGGTGACTCCCCGCTCCGAGCGGGCGTGCTCGCGGGCGGTGTACACGGCCAAAAACAGGCTTTCGGTGCCACCGGAGGTCACGGACCCGGCCTTGGGACTGGTGTGAAACAGCGACATGGCTGCAGCCACCACCTCGGACTCGATGCGCGCCAGCGACGGGTACTTGAACGGGTTCAGCCCGTTTTCGTGAAGGAACGAGGCCCCAACCCGTTCGAGCAGCTCCTCGAGCTCGTCGTCGTCGGGGTTGTACACCAGGCTGAACGAGCGACCGCCCCGCCAGTCCAGATCACCAGTACGCATGCTGGCCAGCTCGCTGGCCACTTCGGTGGCTGGGCGCCCTTGAGCCGGCATGGCGAGTGGTGCCATGGTGACGGTCGGGCGGTCAGTGCCTGGCGCATCTGTGTCCATGGGGTCAGCCTATGGGGTGACGGCGACAGTGTCAGCCCGATCTCAACCGCCGTAGTTCATGCGGGTGTCTTCCATCCGCAACACCGGAGTGTCTTCGGCGGAGTGGAACCCTGCGTCACGCACTTCCCCGATGAAGAAGGTGTGACCACCGCAGTCCACGGCCTGGGTGACCTCGCAGTCCATCCAAGCCACGGCCTGGGTCAGGATGGGGGCTCCGGTGACGCCGTCACGGAACCCGAAACCGTTGAGGGTCATGGCCTCGCTGTCGACGTCAACTGGCTTGGTGAACTTGCGCACGATGGCACGATCGTTGCGGTCCACCGTGCACAGGCTGAACACACCTCCAGCCGAGATGAGTTCGTGGGTCAGCGCAGGCTTTTCCACCCCGATGCCGACCAGCTTTGGTTCGAAGGCGACCTGAGTCGCCCAGTTCAGCGTCATGGCGTTGCGCCGGTCACCGTGGCGGCTGCCCACCACGTACAGCCCGTACGGCAACGTCCACAGCACACGCCGACGCAGCCGGTCGTACTCCTCCTGGCCGGTGGCATCGACGACTCCGGGCGGATAGGGCCCGATCGGGCCAGTGCCTCCGGGTGAACCCATGGCCTCAACCACCCGCCGGTGGCACCACCGGCGCGTCAAGATCTGCTGGCGGCCACGACGGATCCAGTTGCAACAGGAACAGGGCGCACCGCTCCTGCTCGTCGTGTTCGCCAATGGCCGCCGCCGTTCGCTCCACGCCGGCGAGGCACCGGAGAAATCCCCGGTTGCCCTCGTGTTGCCAGCGCACAGTCAGCCGCTGCGCTATCCGCTCGCCCGCAACCGGTCCAGGCCCCGGTGGTAGCCCACCCGGTAGGCGGCATAGGCATCGATGGTGGTGGGCGACAGATCACCCAACATCGCCCACGCCAGCGACGACCTCGGCGCTGCTGCGCGCCACACATGGCCACCGCCGCCCGACGCCCGTCGACGGGGCCGTCCATGGCGGCGTCGAGCGCCGCACGCAGACTGGCGGGCTCGGGATCGACAATGGTCTCGGGAGGACCTGACGTGGACAGTCCGATGGGTCGGGAGGGATCGCTCATGCCCCAGACCCTACCGGGGCTGGTCACCAGGTGAGGCGGGCGATGGCTCTGTCCACCATGGCTGCGACCGCGGCGGGATGGGTCATGTGCGCACCGTGGTCGGCACCTTCGACCTCCATCACCTCAGCACCGTTGATCAGATCGGCGAGATGGGCGACGGCCCGCTTGTGGCGGTCGGTTGTTCGGGTCCCAACGCCGAGCACCACCGGTTGACGTATCGAACCGAAGTCGAGATTGGCCGCGCCCCGGGCGGCATCCAGGTCGGCCAACAGCGCCGGGCCTTCGGCCCGCCGTGCCTGCTGAACCCGCGGACCCAGCCCCTCCCAGCGGTCGTCACCAATCATGCGTCGCAGGAATGCCTCCATGGCCATGGCCCCGCGCTCTGCCTCGTCGGTCGGCCCGGCAGCATCTGCCGCCTCCCGGGCTGAAGCCCCGGCCTGCCCTCGTCCCCACCACGATGCCCACGGTGTCGGTGGCTCGTAGGCGACCAGGGCATCGATCAGTTCCGGGGCCCTGAGTGCAGCTCCGAGCCCCACCAGACCCCCGAGTGAATGCCCGAGCACCACGACCGGCCCGCCAACGCCCGTGTCAGCGCCCGTGTCAGCGGTGGTGGTGGCGGCTGTGCGTGGTGGCTGCGATGACCGACAACACGTCGTCTATCTGCGACGCCAGCAGGGCTGCTGGTGTCGTGACCTGCGGGCGGTCGGGCGGCAACAGAACGCCCGTAACCCCGCCGGTCGTAGCGAACCAGCTGCACGCCAGCGAGGTACCGCCCAACCCGGGCAAAAGCTGCGCCCGGTCGGCGGCACCATGGACGAACACCACCGTGACGGGGCCGCCGGCCCTTCGGTGGACGGCCAGGCCATCGACGACCTCAACCGAACCTGTCGCCGGGGCGGTCAACGGTTCGGGTTCACGGCACCATGACCAGACGCACCGTGTCGGTCGCCTGGCCGGGGTAGTAGTCCGAGCCGTGCAGAACTGGCCACCAGGTCACCCGACGAGACCATTCCGGTGTCCACGGCAGCGGCAAGCACCTGATCAATGGCGTTGATGCCGTCCACCCCTGCGGGCAGCAACAACGGCGTTGCCCCCCAACTCAGGGACAGCTGATGGCAGGTCCGGTCGTCGGTACTGAAAGCCAGAATGGGGGCCACGGGCCTGAACTTGGCGATGGACCTGACCGTGAAGCCCGTTCGGGAGATACACAGGATGGCACTGGCGCCAGTGTCGGTTGCGGTTCGCCAGGCGGCCATGGACATGGCGTTGCTGACGGCGTCGTCACGTGACTGCTGGCTGACCTGCAACCGGTGATGCACCGCCACGGTCGTGGCCCACCGCTCGTAGTCGAACTCCTCGTCGGCACGCTTTGCGATCCGGGCCATGGTGGCCACGGCGTTCACGGGATCGGCGCCCACGGCCGACTCCGCCGACAGCATCAGGGCACTGGACCCGTCGAACACTGCGTTGGCGATATCGGACGCCTCTGCACGCGTGGGCGATGGCGCCGTCACCATCGACTCCAGCATCTGGGTGGCAGTGATCACCGGACGGCCCTGGGCGATACAGGTGCCGATGATGTGCTTTTGAAGGTGGGGAACCTCTTCGATCGGGAACTCGGCGCCGAGGTCGCCTCGAGCCACCATGATGGCTCCGGCCGCCGCCACGATCGCCTCAAGGTTGTCCACCGCGGCACGGGTCTCGATCTTGGCCACCACCAGCGGGCCTTCGGGGTGGGGTTCGGTTCCCACCCGACGCACGTCGTGCGCACTGCGCACGAACGACAACGCCACCATGTCCACGCCAACCTCAACGAAGGCGTCCAGCAACCGCAGATCCTCGGGGGTCGGGGCTGCCACCCTGAGTCGGTCGGCAGGGACGTGTACCCCGGGCCGACCCTTGAGCGGTCCCCCATGCAGGACCCGCACCACCAGGGCGGCTCCGGTGTGTTCCACGGCCTCCACCACCACCGCTCCATCGCCAAAGGCGAGGTGGTCACCGAGCTGCACATCCTCGAGCAGGCTGGGGTAGTCCACCGTGATGACTTCGGCTGAACTCGCCCCGACCCCGGGCTCCACCCGGATGAGCGAACCAGCGTTGAGCACCAGGCCATTGCCGGCAAGCGAACCGGCCCGGACCTTGGGGCCGGGAAGGTCGACCAGGATTCCGACCCTGCGGCCCATCTCGGCTGAAATCGTCCGGATGCGGGCAAATCTCTCCAGGGCGATCTCAAGGGTCTCGTGGGCCAACCCGAGTCGGGCCACGTCCATCCCGGCTGCCATCATCGCCCGAAGCGACTCCGGGGAGTCCGATGCCGGACCGATGGTTGCCACCACCTTGGTGCGGCGATTCATGCTGAGCTCGTGGGGGCCATGGGGCAACGATACCGGCAACGCACTGCGCCCTAGACTCCGTCGGTGTGGAACTCATCTTGATCCGTCATGCCCTCCCCCTGCGTCTGGAGGTCACCGACGGTCCTGCTGATCCACCGCTGGCGCCCGTCGGAATCAGTCAGGCCGAGGCACTGGCCGGAATCATCACTCCCGATGAATACGACGCTCTCTACGTGAGTCCCCTGCTCAGGGCCCGCCAGACCGCCGACCCGCTGACGGCACGAACGGGGCTTGAGGCAACCGTCGCCGACGGCCTTGCCGAGTGGGACAGGCATTCGAGAAGCTACGTACCCCTCGAGGAGTTGCGCCGGGAGTCACCCGAGGTGATCGAGGCCATGGCCCGGGGTCGCTGGAGCGATCTCGGCATCGACATGGATGCCTTTGTGTCCAGAGTCAACGACACCGTCGACGCCATCTCGGGCTCGCATCCTGGCCAGCGGGTGGCCATGGTGTGCCACGGCGGCGTCATCAATGCCTACCTGTCCAGAGTCCTCGACCTCGCCACCCCCCTGTTTTTCGAACCCGGGTACACCAGCGTGTCGCGGGTCAGGGTGTCTCGCACCGGCAGCCGCGGGATCCTCAGCATCAACGAGACCGGCCATCTTCGGAGCCTGCGGACGGTCTGAGTCCAGCTGGCGGTGCCGGGGTGCCGGCGTGCCGGGGTGCCGTGGTGCCGACCACGACCCGCGGTCAGGATTGCGGAGCCCGGCTCCACACGGTGGTACGCGACGGCGCCCGCGACGTGACCGCGCTGTCGAAGACCCTCCGGTCGAAACCGGGCAGTGCATCGAGACGGCCGAGCAGGCCTGTGGTGCCAACCTTGTCAAGCGGGACCAACGCCCCCTGCTCGCCTGGACCACCGATCAGCACCACCCCACCCGAGGCGCGGTGCGGCCCCATCGACGCCCGCACCACCTCGACGATCTCCACGTCGGACCAGTCCACCGACTCCACCCGTCCGTCGACCAGTTCCCGACGAACCCCGAACACGTCCACCACCACCCGGGCCTGACCGGCTCGGTCCCGGGCCCGACGACCCTCGTTGCGCATCACGGCGATGGCAACGGCGGGCAGACAAAGCACCACCATCACGAGGATCCACACGAGAGTGTTCACGAGGCACACCTGCTGCGGTCAGGTTGGTCACCGGACGTCGTGTTCGGTGAACCACATTCGGCGGTAGTGCCCACGAACGTCATACAACCCCACCTCCCCCGATTGCGCCAGTCCCAACGACTACCGTGCCCCCGTGCCACAACTGCATCCCTTCCTCGATCACCCTCGCCCCATCGCCTTCGCCCACCGAGGTGGGGCTGGCGACGCACCCGAGAACACCATCGGGGCTTTCGCTGCCGCAGTTGATCTGGGGTTTCGCTACCTCGGAAACCGACGTCCACGTCACCGCAGACGGGGTACTGGTCGCCTTTCATGACGACAAGCTTGACCGGGTCACCGATCGTACCGGTGTCATCGCCGAACTGACCTGGGATGAGGTCCGGTCTGCCACGGTGGGTCATGGCGGTGCGATCAGCCGCATGGCCGACCTGCTGGAGGCCTTCCCCGATGCCCGTTTCAACATCGATCCCAAGGCCGATGCCTCGGTCGAACCTCTGGCCGACCTCATCACCAGCACCGGATCGATCGACCGGGTGTGCGTGGGCGCCTTCTCGGACCGACGCATCGCCCGCCTGCGCAAGGCCCTTGGCCCCGGCCTGTGCACAGCCCTTGGTCCACGCGGGGTGGCGCAGCTGGAACTGGCCAGCAAAGGTCTGCCGGCGGGGCGGCTGCAGGCCGAATGTGCGCAGGTCCCGGTGTCGGTCGGTCGGATCACGTTGGTGGACGCAAAATTCGTGGCCGCCGCCCACCAGCGCTCACTGCAGGTTCATGTGTGGACGATCGACGATCCCGACGAGATGCACCGACTGCTGGATCTCGGCGTCGACGGCATCATGACCGACCGTCCGTCGATCCTGCGCGATGTGCTGGTCCAGCGCGGGCAGTGGGCCTAGGCCCAGCTCTGCACGGCCTGGCCGGTGCGTCCTGTGATGACCGGGGACGTCAGCGTCAACCGCCCAGCAGGACATTGGGGTTGAGGATCCCCTCAGGGTCCAGCGCACTCTTGATGGCAGCGAACACCGAAAGTTCGGCCGGCGATCGATTCAGTGACAACCACTGCTTTTTCGCCGTACCGATGCCGTGCTCGGCACTGATGCTTCCGTGTCGGGCCGCCACCAGGCGCAGCACGGCGTCGTCCACCGAGTTGTCGTCTGGGTCAGCACCGGTGACGTTGACGTGCACATTGCCATCACCCACATGGCCAAACAGCCAGGTGCGGGCGTTGGGGGCCACGTGCTCCACGGCGGAGGGGACGTCGTTGATGAACCCTGCCAGCGCAGCATGGGGCAGGGTGACGTCGAGCTTGTGGGGCAGTCCCACCCGATTGATGGCCTCGGTGTGGCCCTCGCGATAGGTCCACAGCCGGGAACGTTCACCGGCGGTGCGCCCAACAGCGACATCGCCGACCCCGGGGGTGGCAGTGATGACCGCTGCCATCGCATCGGTGGGGTCGGTATCGGCGGCGGCCTCCACCAGGATGTAGGCCGCCCACCGGGCCGGCAATGGCAGTGGGATCGCCTGGGCGTCACACACCAGATCGACACCCGCGCCGGTAACGAACTCGACGGCCTCGACCCCGCCGATGGCGGTGGTCCATCGCAGGGCCGACTGCACTGCGGTGCCCACGTCGGCGAACCCGACAAGGGCGACCGTGCGATGGCTGTGGCGGGGCACCAGTCGAACCCTGGCTGCGGTGACCACGGCCAGGGTGCCCTCACTGCCGCACAGCAGCCCGGCGAGGTCGTAGCCGGTGTTGTCCTTGACCAGCCCTCCGAGATGACTCACCACCCTCCCGTCGGCCAACACGGCCTCAATGCCAAGGAGTTGGGCCCGGGTGTCACCCCAGCGAATCACGCGCAATCCGCCGGCGTTGGTGGCGATGGTGCCACCGATGGTGGCCGAGTCGCGGGCGGCGAGGTCAACTCCATAGGCCAACCCTGACGCCGCAGCATGCGAGTGCAGGGTGGCCAGAGTCACCCCGGAACCAACGGTGACCGCTGGCTGCACGGCGTCCACCACGCCAAGATGGTTGAGTCTGGCGAGGGAAAGCACGACCTCTCCAGCCAGCGGCACCCCACCGCCAACCAGTCCGGTGTTTCCGCCCTGGGGGACCACTGCGATGCGGTGGCGATTGCACACCTCCAGCACCGCAGCAACCTCACCGGTGGAGCCGGGGCGCACAACGGCCGGCGTCTGCCCCACGAACCTCCCGGTCCAGTCGGTGCAGTTCCCGGCGGTCATGGCCGGGTCGGTCACCACATGACCCCGACCCACCACCTCGGCGATGGCATCAATGGCCTGTGGGCTGACGGTCATGCAATCGCAGTATGGCGCCCGAGGGGGCGGTGGCCTCAGTAGGGCCAGGTTCCGTCACTGCCCAGCAGTCGTGCCAGACGGCCGAGTCGGGCGGTGATGAGCGCCTTCACCACGACGTTGCGGGCGAACCACGGCAGCTGCACAACGTGGGCACCCACGTTGGCCACGCGCTCGGTCATGGTCAGGTTGCGTCGCTCGAACTGGGCCAGCGAGCCTGAGCGACCTCGGTAGGCAAACCGTCCGTTGACCATGGTGGTCACCAGCAGCGCCAGCGTCACACCCACTGAGGAAAACGAATCGTGAACGAGCATGGTGCCCCCCGGGGCGACCCGTGCACCCCAGGCCATGAGGTCGCTGCGGGCGGGAGCAAAACGGTGGGCGCCGTCGATGTACAGCAGGGTCACATCCCCGTCGACACCACCATGAGCCGCATCGGAGAACTGGCGGAGGTGATTGATGCGCCCATCAACCCCCGCAGCGCGCAGGTTGGTCAGGAACTGCTGATGATCCTGCTCTGCCTCGTCGACAAACCCGTCGATCTCCTGGGGTCCCCGATCGTTGCCGGCATGGGGATCGATGGTGGTAACGGCGACCCCGGCTGGCGCTGCGCTGGCAAGCACGATGGCCGACCGGCCGTGAAAACTCCCGATCTCAACGATGCTGTCGCCAGCCTTGCAGTCCACTGGCGCAGTCCCACAGTCGGCCCGCCTGCGCCCGGGTCATCCACCCCTGAACATCGGCAACGGCGTCGAGAGACCTCGGCGAACGAACTGCGCCGACCGTCCGGCTCGGCGCCGCCATTCGCATCGCCACTCGCCACCGAATCATCACGTGCCATTGGTGCCCTCTTCCCCGACGATGCCCACAGCGGACAGGGGCGAGATCATACAAGAGGCGTCATCGACGGTCGGGGTTGCCATGGTGCTGCACGCCGACGTGACCTGTGACACAATACGGGCACCTGCCGTCGCACCGGTGGGCCCATCAACCTTCTGGGGGTTATTCCGTGTCACAGACCGAACTTGGATCCGACGTTGCGGAGGTGCCGTTCGTGCGCCGCCGCCGGGGCGTCACCCTTGTCGTCGCCGTGATGGCAGCAGCATCACTTCTGGCCGCCGGGTGCAGTAGCGCCTCGGACAACGAAACCTCGGAGGGAACCGGGGAACAGGGTGCCGGTACCACCGACTTCACCCTCGCCGCAGAGGGCGACCCCACCCCGGGTGGAAAGATCGTCTACGGCATCGAGGCCGAGACCGACGGCTTCAACCCCACCGGCAACCGGTGGGCCATCTCGGGCCACATGGTGGCGCAGGCGGTCTTCGACCCCCTTGCCGTTCTCGATGCTGACGGTGAGGCCCAGCCCTACCTGGCTGAGTCGTTCGAGCCCAACGCCGACTACACCGAGTGGACGATCAACCTTCGCCCCGACGTGACGTTCCATGACGGCACCCCAGTCAACGCCGCCGCCGTGGTGGCAACCCTCGAAGGCCATCGTGAGTCGTTCCTCACCGGTTCGGCCGTGGACGCCATCGCTTCGGTGACTGCGGTCGACGACCTCACCGTGCTGATCACCACCGAACTCCCGTGGGTGGCGCTGCCCTCGGCCCTCACCGGCCAGGTGGGCTACGTGGTGGCTCCGGTCATGCTCGACCCCGCAACCGCTGAGGCTGCCAGCCGCGCCCCGGTGGGTAGCGGACCGTTCAAGCTGGTCGAGTGGATCCCCAACCAGCGATGGGTGGGCGAGAAGTACACCGAGTACTGGCAGGAAGGGCTCCCCTACCTCGATGGCGTCGAGTTCCGTCCCATCCTCCAGGTGAACAGCCGCAAGCAGGCCTTCAACACCGGTGAACTGCAGATGATGCACACCTCAGACCCAGCCACCATCGTCGAGTTGCGCACCCTGGCCGCCGACGGCGAACTGCAGTTGGTCGAGGACCGCGGCGAGGGTGAAGGAGAGCTTCATCCTGCTGAACCTGGACAATGAGCCACTCAACGACATCCGCATCCGGCAGGCATTGGCCTACGCCACCGACACCGAGACCTACAACCAGGTGATCAACGACGGAGCCTCGGTGGTGGCCAACGGACCGTTCACTCCGACGTCGCCGTGGCGTGCCGAAACCGGTTACCCGAGCTACGACCCCGTCAAGGCTCAGGAACTGGTTGACGAGTACATCGCTGACCCGGCCACACCCAATGAGGTGACGTTCACCCTGAGCACCACTCCCACACCCGAGACCCGCCGTTCGGTGGAACTCCTGCAGCAGCAGTGGGCCCAGGTCGGAATCAACGTCACCATCAACACCGTGGACCAGTCGGCGTTCATCAGCACTGCCATCGCCAGTGACTTCGACGCCAACCTGTGGCGCCAGTTCGGAGCACCGGATCCCGACGTGGACCTGGTGTGGTGGACCAGCGGCGGGGCCGAGGGCAACATCCTCAACTTCCCCAACATGTTCGATGACCAGATCGATCAGGCGCTGAACACCGGGCGCCAGAACGCCGACCCTGAGGTGCGCAAGCAGGCCTACGCCGACCTTCAGACCCGCATGGCCGAGATCATCCCCTACATCTGGCTGGCCCACAGCCAGTGGGTGGTGGCCGCAAACAACTCCGTGCGCGGGATCGGAAACGGGGTACTCCCCGACGGCGAACCGGCCTACCCGCTCGGGGGTGTCGGCACCTTCGGTGGCGTGCACCGACTCACCCAGACGTGGCTGGTCCAGTAATTCAACGAGTCTCTTGGCAATCCCGGTGACGTGGCTCCGGCCACGTCACCGGGGTGCTAGAACCTCGACAGGGATAGTCATTGGATCCACGACGTTCAGGGCCACGCTGAGGCGGTACCAGGACGGTTCAGCCGGAGGCGATCAGTGGGCTTCGTAGCCAAAAAACTGCTGCAACTGATCTTCGTTCTCCTCGTCGTCAGCTTCGTCACGTTCCTCATGCTCGACCAGCTCGAGGGAGACGTGGTTGATGTGCGGTGTGGCCTGGGTTGCAACGAAGAACAGCGCGAGCAGCTCCGCAGCGAGTACGGGCTCGACCAGCCTGTGCCGGTGCAGTTCGGCAAGTGGCTCAACCAGTTGGTGCTGCAGGGCGACATGGGAGCGTCGGCGGTCAACGGGGTGCCGGTCAGCGAGGCGCTGGCCACCAAGCTTCCCACCACCTTGTTCCTGGTCATCTACTCCCAGACCATCGCGTTGACCCTCGGTCTGACCCTGGGCATGTCATCGGCGCGAAAACCCGGAGGCCGGGTCGACCGGGCGTCGTCAGTGCTGGCGGGACTGGCGATCTCGATCCCCAACTACGTGTTCGCCTTCATCGTGATTCTGCTGTTTGCCGTCACCATTCCCATCTTCAAGGTGACCGCCCAGGAGGTTGATGTCGAGAACCTTCTGCCCGACATCGGAGCCCAGCTGTCGAACTTCGGCAGCAACCTCTACCTCCTGTTCCTCCCGGCGGTCTGCCTCGCCCTGGCCGAGATGGCCGGTGTACGCCCGACTGCTGCGCAACGACCTCATTGCCTCGCTGCAGGAGGACTACGTCACCATGGCCCGGGCCAAGGGCCTGTCCTCGAAGTACATCATGCGGCGCCACGCCTTCCGCCCGTCCACGTTCTCGCTGGCCACAGTCGCCGGCATCAACATGGGTCGACTCATCGGCGGCACGATCATCATCGAGGCCATCTTCGCCATCAACGGGATGGGGCTGTACGTGGTCCAGTCGATCAACCAGCGCGACTCGGTCCCCCTGCAGGGGGCGGTACTGGTGATCGCCACCTCCTACGTGCTGATCAACTTCGCCGTGGACATCCTCTACGCCTTCCTCGACCCAAGGATCCGCCATGCCCGTGCAACCGCCTGAAAATCGGGGCCCCGAGCCCGGCCCCCTGGGCGATCGCAACGCCCTCATGGGCGTCAGCAGTCTTGCCGCCGAGGTCGGCTACATCGAGCAGGAGCACGCCGAGCTGATCGGCAGGCAGCTGGCCGCCGAGGGTGACCCGGCTTCGGCCCAGGCCCTGGCCAAGCGCAAGCTGGGCAAGGTGTTCTGGATCGCCACCGGACTCATCGGCCTGCTCGCCCTGGCCGCCATCTTCGCTGACTTCCTGCCCATCGCAAGCCCCACCGAGCAACCCCGGGGTGCCAGCGCCCGACTCGAGCAGAGCCTCCCGCCTCTGTCGTACAGGGTGGACGGGCAACTCGTGGTGCTCGGCACCGACTCATTGGGACGTGACCAGCTGGCCCGGGTCATCTACGGATCCCGGGTGGCGCTTGGTGTCGGCTTCGCATCGATAGCCATCGGCTTGCTCATCGGCGGCGCCCTCGGCCTCACCTCGGGGTACTTCCGCCGTGCCTACGACTCCACCACCATGGCTGCCATGGACATCCTGCTGGCCTTCCCGGCGCTGCTGCTCGCCCTGGTGATCGTTGCCATTCGGGGGAAGGGCCCCGTCAACTCGACCATCGCACTCACCGTTGTGGCCATCCCCACCATCGCCCGACTGGTGCGCGCCAACACCATGGTGTTTTCCCAGCGTGAATTCGTTTTGGCCTCGCGCACCCTCGGAGCCAGCCACCTGCGGATCATCACCAAGGAACTCCTACCCAACGTGTTTCTGGCGCTCCTGCCGTTCATTCCCTTGGCCATTGCCGTGGCCATCGCTGCCGAGGGCGCCCTCGCCTACCTCGGCCAGTCGGTCAACCCGCCCCAGGCGTCGCTGGGCGGCATGATCTCTGAAGGTCAACCGCAGTTGGAGCAGGGCAAGTGGTGGGTACCCGGTGTGCCGATCGTGGTGCTGGTGATGGTGCTGATTTCGCTGAACCTGATCGGTGACCGCCTGCGGGAGTACTTCAGCATCAAAGAGAGCGCACTGTGATCCGCCGGAGTGCAACCAAGGTCATCCCCACCCCCGACCGCGACCCGGGTGCGCCGCTGCTGGAAGTCGTTGACCTGCACACCCAGTTCCGCACCCCACGAGGCCTGGTTCGGGCTGTCGACGGCGTGTCGTTCACGCTCGGCCGGGGCCGAACCATCGGAATCGTGGGCGAATCGGGATCGGGCAAGACCGTCCTGTCGAGATCGATCATGGGGTTGCTGCAGGGAAGCAACACCATCCGCTCCGGGCACATCTACTACGAGGGCGTCGACCTCATTGACCACAATGCCGACGATATGCGGCACCTGTGGGGTGCCGAGATGTCAATGGTGTTCCAGGATCCCATGACGTCGCTGAACCCGGTGGTGCGTATCGGACGCCAGATCACCGAGTCGCTTCAACTCCACCTCGACATGTCGCGCGATCAGGCCAAGGAGACCGGTATCGCGCTGCTGTCGTCGGTGGGTATTCCCGAGCCGTCGCAGCGCATGCGCGAGTACCCCCACCAGCTGTCGGGCGGCATGCGCCAGCGGGTGACCATCGCCATCGCACTGGCATGCGGACCCAAGCTGCTCATGGCCGACGAACCCACCACAGCCCTCGACGTGACGGTGCAGGCCCAGATCCTGAATCTCCTCGCCGACCAGCAGGCCGAGCGTCACATGGCCATGGTGCTGGTCACTCACGACCTCGGGTGGTGGCCGGCCGCACCGATGAAATTGCCGTGATGTACGGCGGCAAGATCGTGGAGCAGGCCCCGACTGCGGACCTGTTTTCCGCCGTGCGGATGCCGTACACCGAGGCCCTGCTGGGTTCTATCCCGAAGATCGCTGATCCCAGCCACACCCGCCTTCTGGCTATCGGTGGCCGCCCACCCGACCTGGTGGTGCCGCCCAAGGGATGCAATTTTGCGCCTCGCTGTCCCTACGTCCAGCCGAAATGCCTCGACGAGGATCCCCCGCTGGTGGAAACGACCCCGGGCCACCTCCACCGCTGCTGGTTTCCGGTTGGGTCAGAGGAGAACCTCGAGATCCGGGCTCGTCTGGGCGACGCCGCTCCACCGTCCGCGGCCCAGCCCGAGGGCCTGCTCGACGACGCAGATATCACCATCGATACCGCCGGATGGCGCGACACAGGGGGCATGTGATGGCCGGCAGTGGCGACGCACACCTGCGTTCACCCGCAGACACCCTGTTGCGGGCTGAGCATCTGGTGGTCGAGTTCCCTGTCGGGCGCAAGGGCGCCAAGGTTCACGCCGTGTCCGATGTGAGCCTCGACGTGCGGCCTGGCGAAACACTTGGACTGGTGGGTGAGTCGGGGTGCGGCAAATCCACCACCGGCAAGGCCATCATGCAGCTCCCCCGGCCCACGTCCGGTGGTGTGCTGTACGACGGCACCGACCTCACCGGCCTCGACGGATCCACCCTCCGCAAGGTCCGTCCCGACCTGCAGATGATCTTCCAGGATCCCATCTCGTCACTCAATCCCCGCCGACGGGTGGGCGACATCGTGGCCGAGCCACTTCGCATTTGGGCCAGCGATCAGCACCGGCCTTCGGCCACCGTGGCGCTGTCCGAGCGCTTGTTGCGGGTGTGGGGCCTGGCGTCACTGGCTGGGGCGGCGCTGGTGGTTGCCCTGTGGCTGGTGGGGGCAGTGGTCCCCTACATGGCCAACGACGAAGACTCGGGGCTGAGCGGAGCGTGGGACTGGATCAGCCCCACCGGCGGGTCGCTCATGTTCAACGGCCTGGTGTTCGGCTCGATTGCGTGGGGTCTGGGCAACCTGATCCGTGATCGGGTGGCCATCGCCCGGCGGATTCTGGCGTTGTTTGCAGCGGTGAACGTGGTTCTGCTGGCACTCGCCCTCAGTGGGGTCGGCAGTGATGGATCCAAACTGTTGTGGGCGGCGGGCACGCTGTTCAGCGTGGCCGCACTTGTTGTGGCTGTCCTGCCTGCGTCGTCCCGGGATTTTGCCGCCATGGTCACCGTACGCGAGGAACACGACCAGACCGTGCGTCGGGTTCTGAGCGACGTCGGTCTGGATCCCGACACCGCCATGGCCCGCCGACCCCACGAGTTCTCCGGGGGGCAATGCCAGCGCATCTGCATCGCCCGGGCGCTGGTGCTCGATCCCAAGGTCATCATTTGTGACGAGCCGGTCTCGGCCCTCGACGTGTCGGTCCAGGCCCAGATCCTGAACCTCCTGCAGGACATGAAAGCCCGCTACAACCTCACGTTGGTATTCATCGCCCACGACCTGGCTGTGGTCAAGAACGTGAGTGACCGGGTGGCAGTGATGTATCTGGGGAAGGTGTGCGAGGTCGCCGATCCTGACGATCTCTATGCCCGTCCCGCCCACCCCTACACCTCGGCCCTGCTGTCATCGATCCCGGTCCCCGACCCGACCATCCGCCAGGACGAGATGACAGCCCTGACCGGCGAGCTCCCGTCTCCGGTTGATCCGCCATCGGGCTGCCGTTTCCGCACCCGGTGCCCCCAGGCCCAGGATCTCTGCGCCGCCGAGGAGCCAGTCATCCGCAGCGTGGGCAATGGCCACTATGTGGCCTGCCATTTTCCCCTGGTCACCTCCAACTGAGGTCGGGCCGCTATCGGCGGTGTGCAAGAGTGTGGGTATGGCAAAAGCTCCTGACATGACCATCGATACCGACGCCGTGTACCGGGTGACCATCTCCACCGGCAAGGGCGACATCGTCGCCGATCTGGATGCCCGCATCGCACCGTTGTCGGTCAACAACTTCGTGACCCTGGCCAATGACGGCTACTACAACGGACTCACCTTTCACCGTGTTGAGCCCGGCTTCGTGATCCAGGGCGGTTGCCCCGAGGGCAGCGGCCGCGGCGGCCCCGGATGGCGCTTCGCCGACGAGCCCGTGCAAGGTGAGTACACCAAGGGCGCCTTTGCCATGGCCAACGCCGGCCCCGACACCAACGGTTCGCAGTTCTTCGTGTGTCTCGACGACCTCACCGGACGCCTGCCCAAGCAGTACAACCTGTTCGGCCATGTCGTCGAGGGGCTGGACGTTGTTGACGCCATCCGGGTGGGCGACGTGATGACCACCGTGACCGTGGTCCAGCAGCCTGCCGCCTGAACGCTGCACGCCTGCACATCGGCACGCCTGCACACTGCGCATCGGCACGCCTCAGGGGACGTAGATTCCCATCCAGGCCAATGCCGACAGCGAAACGATGCCGGCCACACCAACGGTGGCGGCCGTCATCGACCGCCAGCGCACCGTGCACAGTCCGGCCACCGCCAGCACCAAAGGGAAGGCGTTCAGGGCGTAGCGCTCCAGCGAGTTCAGGTTTTCGGCTGCCAGTGCTGTGAGCATCACCGCAGCGGCGAACAGCCCGTACGACACCGGCCAGGTCCGCAGAACAACCACGGTGAGGACCACGAACACCACCGCAAACGGCAGGTGCAGACCATCGCCGAACATCTCAGGACCCAGGGCCTCACCCAGGCCCTGCCACAACCGCACCAGTGGGTTCACCGCTTCGCCCCTGAAATCGCCCTGCCCGGTGAACGGGTAGAGGGCATCGCCAAAGCGCCAGCCCACCCACGCCAGCCAGGCGCCGGTGCCCACCACAGGTGCGGCCAGCGCCACCACGCCCAGGGATCGGGTTCGACCGCTGCTGGTGTTCCACACACGCACCAGCTCCACGGCCACCGCCACCGCCAACAGCATGCCCAGCGGGCGGGTGGCCCCGGCAACCAGCCCGGCTAATGCGGCCATCCCCCACCGGCCAGTGCGCACACCCCACAACACGCCGATGGCAGCGACAAGGAACAGCGATTCGCTGTAGCCCCACACCAGTCACGAAGGCGGTGGGAAACAACGTGAGCGCCACTGCGGCCCGGTTGGCCAAGGCCTCGTCGTCCCGCTCATCGATCACCAGTTGCCGAATCATCAGCGCCGCCACCACTGCGGCCACGTTGGCCACCACCACCAGCGTCCATGACACCGCCCCGGACCCAAACGGCAAAGCGAGCATCCGGGCGGTCATGGGGAACACCGGAAAAAAGCGCAGAGCCTCCGCTGGCAGCGCGTCATACCCCTGCACGGCGATGTCGCGATACCAGGTGCCATCCCATGCCAGCAGGCCCTCGGCCCGCAACCGGGTGGTGGGCTCGGTCCCCGACCGGGCGATCCCGGCGATGACCCATCCAGCCAGTACCGCCAAACGGGCCACCACCATGGCCGGCCACAGCTGCCGCAGTGGCGGGCGAATCGACGCCACCAGCGCCGCCGTCATCGGGGAGCGAACCGGATCACGGCGGCATGCTCAAAGTTGTTCTCAGGGTCAGCGGGCACCAGCTCGGTGGAGTCGGGGTACACCGTGGCCAGCAGACCCACCACCTCCTCGCACACTCCTTCATAGGTGCGGTAGGCCCCGTTCCACACCACGAACACGGCGGTATCGGCACTGGCCAACTCCAGCACGCCGTCCACCACGTCGGTGGGCACGATGGCGGCATTGCGCTCGGCGTAGTCCACCCAGTCGACCAGTTGCGGCCCGTCCAGCGATGGCACAACGCACCTGGGTGAGGCCACCGACGTCGTCTCCCAGTTCGGCACGCAGCGCCCGGTCACCCGACGGCCCAAGCTGGTCGGGGCAGTACACCACCACGTCACCGGGCTCGGCCTCAGCGGCGACCGCAACAGCTACCTCTTGCATCTGCGACCGGCTCCCACCGAGTTCCTGACCCACCCCGACCGCACCGCCAGCCACCAGCACCAAAAACAGCACCAGCCGGATCAGCCGGTGGTCGATCACCGCCACACCGACGGCGACGATCACCACCGCCACCGGCACCACCACCATGGTGTACCGGGTAGCGAACGCCGTGTTGCCCACGAATCCGACAACGGTGCCGACAGCCAGGGTCAGCACCACGACCAGCGCCTCAGTGCGGACCGTGGGGACGCCACGTGACAACAGCTCGACCCGACCAGCGTCGCTGGTGCGACGACCGGCCAACGCCAGCGCCAGCAGCAACCCGGTCACGGCCACCACCACCACGGACTCCGGGGGCAACCCGCCCGACAGGTCGACCAGAAAACAGCCCAAAGGCCGCCGACGGTCGCGACGCCGTCGCCCACGGAGTGCCAGTGGACGACAATTGCTCCAAAAACGACGGCAACCAGGGTGCAAACACGAGGCCCCCGGCCGCCACACCCACCACGATCCATCCGGCGGTGGCGCGCTCAGCCCCCGATGTGCGCAGCCATCGCACCACCACCACCAGGCCGAGTGCCCCGAGCAGGAACAGCGACCAGTAGTGGGTCAGCAGCAGGGCCCCAGACACCAGCGCCAGGGACCACGACCCGCCACGCGCTGGTCCGGCGCCACAGGTCGTCAACCAAAAGCCAACCGGCCAGCACCAGCAACCCCACCAGCGAGTACATGCGGTTCTCTGTGGCGTACCGCAACGCAAACGGCGACATCGCCAGAGCCCCCGTGGCAATCCATGCCAGGGGCACACCCCCGATACGGCGTCCAATCAGCCAGACCAGGGGCAACGAGGCCAGCGACAGCACACCACTGAGCGCCCGCACGGCCACATCGGTGGTCCCCACCACCTGCATCCAGCCATGCAGCATGAGGTAGTACAGCGGGGGTGGCCATCGGCCCGGAGGGCATCGAGCAACTGGGACGGATCGAGTTCGGCGATGTTTGCCGTCAGGGCCTCGTCAAGCCACATGGGGCTGTTGGCCACAAACCGCAGCACCGCACCAGCAGCAATGGCGACACACACCACGGCCATCGCTTCGGGTCGAAGAGCCGAAAACGAGGCCCTAACCGGACGGACGGGAGTGGAATCGGTCACGGGGGGGCAGGTTAGTGGGGTCGACCGCCGCCAGGGTCCACCCACGGTGCTGCGGGGGATCTAGACTTGGCAAGTTCCACTGTGACGTTCGTGAGACGCCCTCCGGGTGCCTGCGATGGCCACGAGTTGGCGACAATCACACCCGCCGGGCCCGATATGGCCCCGACCGCACAGGCCCACGCCCTCATGACCATTAGTGACCAGACCACCCCGGAATCGCCGGCTACGGCATCCAGATGACGCCTCTATCGTGATCATCGGTGCCGGCCCCGCTGGGCTCACCGCCGCCTACGAACTTTCCAAGCGCGACGCCAGTTCCGTGATCCTCGAAGCCAGCGACGTGGTCGGAGGCATCTCCCAGACCGTCGAGCGAGAAGGCTGGCGATTCGACATCGGTGGCCACCGCTTTTTCACCAAGGTCACCGAGGTCGAGCAGGTGTGGCACGAACTGCTGACGCCCGACGAGTTCATGGTTCGGCCCCGGCTCAGCCGCATCTTCTACAAGGGCAAGTTCTTCGACTACCCGCTCAAGGCCAGCAACGCCCTGGGCAACCTCGGCGTCATCGAGGCCATCCGCTGTGTGCTGTCGTACCTGTGGGTGCGCATCCATCCCCCAAGGACCTCACCACCTTCGAGGGTTGGGTGGCCAGCCGCTTCGGGTGGCGCCTGTACCGGATCTTCTTCAAGACCTACACCGAAAAGGTATGGGGCGTTCCGGCGACCGAGCTCCAAGCCGACTGGGCCGCCCAGCGCATCAAGAACCTTTCGCTGGCCAAGGCCATCTTCAACGCACTCAAGCCCACCAAGGGCACCGACGTCACGTCGCTCATCGAGGAGTTCCACTACCCCAAGTACGGCCCCGGCATGATGTGGGAACGGTGCGCCGACGTGGTGACCGCCCGGGGCAGCACCGTGGTCATGCAAGCGCCAGTCGAGAGGGTGTGTCATTCCGGTGGTCAGGCCACGTCGGTGGTGTACCGGGTCGACGGCGAGCAGGTCGAGATCCCTGCCAACCATGTCGTGTCGTCGATGCCCATCTCACAGCTGGTTCGGGCCATGGATCCCCCTCCTCCCGCTGGAGGTCGTTGCCGCAGCCGACAACCTGGCCTACCGGGACTTCCTCACCATTGCCCTGGTGGTTCCCGAGTCGGTTGGATTCCCCGACAACTGGATCTACGTTCACGAACCGCAGGTGCGTCTCGGCCGCATCCAGAACTTTGGGCAGTGGTCGCCGTGGATGGTCAAGGATGGGCGAACCTGTCTGGGCCTGGAGTACTTCGTGTTCGAAGGCGACGACCTTTGGATGATGGACGACGACGATCTTGCGGCCGTGGTAGGTGCCGTGAAGGTTGGCGCTCGCTGGGTCTGGTTGATGCTTCACAGGTGCAGCAGGGGTACGTGGTGCGTGTTCCCAAGGCGTATCCAATGTACGACGACAAGTACAAGGCCAACGTGGACATCATCAGGGCCTGGATCGCCAAAGCCGTACCCAACGTGTACCCGGTGGGCCGAAATGGCATGCACAAGTACAACAATCAGGATCACTCGATGTTCACCGCCATGCTCACCGTCGAGAACATCTTCGGGGCACACCATGACATCTGGGACGTCAACGTGGAAGAGGAATACCACGAGGAGTCGTCGTCATCGGCCACGCCACCGGCCAATTCCGGCACCGGGCGTGCAGCACCGGAAATCCCCAAGACGGCGTTCGGCGCAGACCATCCTCTGAACCGCAGCAGCAACTGAGCCTGCCTGCTCACCGAGGAGGAGCGTCCATCACTGGCTCGCGGCAATCCGACACAGAGTCCATTGCCGCTGCTGCTGACGCCGCTGGTATCGCCACCGTCCACGCCCTTGCCTGGCGGGACATTGCCGACGTGGAGGCAGGGGGTTCGGAGCTGTTCGTGTCGCGTGTGCTGGAAGTGTGGGCGGACGCCGGCCTGGACATCACCCTGCGTACGTCCCTTGCCCGGGGCCATGCCATCGACAGTCGTCGCGACGGCTACCGGGTCGTGCGGCGCTCGGGACGATTCAGCGTGTTCCCGCTGCGGTGGCGGGAGAGCTCGTGCACGGCCTGTGTGCGAAACCGAGATGCCCGTTGTCGAGGCATGGAATGGGGTGCCGTTTCTGAGCCCGGTGTGGTTCCGCGGCCCCCGGGTGACCATCTTGCATCATGTCCACGAAAAGATGTGGCCCATGGTGCTGCCGGGTCCGCTGGCCAGATTCGGGTGGCTTCTGGAAGGCACCCTTGCCCCACCGCTGTACAAATCGACGCCGATCGTCACCAACTCGACGTCATCGCGGCACGAGAAATTGTCAGGCTCGAAGCTGCGGTCTGCGGGGCACAGCGTCACCATTGCAGCCCCGGGCATCGTGCCCACTGGTGCCCAGATCCCGGCGTGGCCCGAACCGTCGAACCCACCATCGTCGCCGTGGGCCGTCTGATGCCCCTCTCTCAGACCACGCTGACGCGCCACGAGTCACACCGTCAGCCGAAGTGCGGCGGACCCACCCCACCACCACGCTGATGATCGTGGGTGAGGGCTTCGAGCGTCCCACCCTTGAGGCCGTCATCGCCGAGGTGGACGGGCGGGACTGGGTCACCCTTGCCGGCCGCCTCGACGACGACGGACTCCTGCTGGACGCCTACCGCACCGCCTGGGTGGTGGCGGCGACCTCGGTGGCTGAAGGTTTCGGGATGACCCTCACCGAGGCTGCCGCCTGTGGCACCCCGGCGGTGGCGTCAGACATCGCCGGCCACCGCGACGCTGTCGTCGATGGCGTGTCGGGGTTGCTCAGTGGGGCCCGGCTGACATGGTCGAACAGCTGTGCGCCGTGCTGGGCGATCCCGACCTGCACCAGCGACTCAGTTCGGGAGCGCTAAAACGAGCCGCCGAGCTCACCTGGCAGGCAGCCGCAGCGGAGGTGTTCGCCCCGCTGGTGGCCCGATCCCCACGGCCACCGTGACCACCGCGATGGACCGCTGCCGCCAGCTGGTGGAGCCGAATCGCGCACGGCGACTGGCTGACCATCGTGGTCCCTGCGCTGCTGATCTACCTCCCGCTGCTGGCGACGTCGCCGGGAAAGGTCGGATGCCGACACCAAGACCTACCTCTACCTCGACCCCTCCCGCCTGCTGTCTGATGCGCGCCTTCATCTGGCATGACCGCATCGGTCTGGGCACCGTCACCCACCAAAACATCGGCTACCTGTTCCCGGTCGGACCGTTCTACTGGCTCAACGAGGCACTCGGGGTCCCCGACTGGATTGCCCAGCGGTTGTGGCTGGGTTCCATCCTGTTCGGTGCCGCCATGGGCGTGCGCTACCTGCTGCGCACCATCGGCTGGGCCGACACCGCCTACCGACGGGGTCCGCTGCTGGTTGCTGCGCTGGCCTACGCCCTCAGTCCGTACTACCTGGCTTCTGCGCTCGCCCGCATCTCGGTCATCTTGCTGCCGTGGGCGGCGCTGCCGTGGCTCATTGCCTTCACGGCCAGGGCAGTCCGGCAATCCGGGTGGCGATACCCGGCGTGGTTTGCGTTCACCGTGCTCATCGTCGGGGGCATCAACGCCACGGCCTCATCCTGGTCGGCCTCGGGCCGTTGGCGTGGCTTTTGTACGCCGTGTTCATCGAACGGGACGCCACGGTGCGCCAGGCACTTGCGGCGGCGGCGCGCATTGGTGTGCTCACGCTGGCCACGTCGGCATGGTGGATCGCCGGGCTGTTCATCCAGAGCACCCACGGGCTGCCGGCTGCGCTACACCGAGACCTTCAAGACCGTCGCCGAGTCGTCCACGGCCCCCGAAGTGTTTCGCGGACTGGGGTACTGGTTCTTCTACGGCAACGACAAACTCGGTCCCTGGATCGAGCCAAGCGTGGGGTACACCACCAACCTCTGGTTGCTGACCCTGTCGTTCGCCCTTCCCATCACGGCCGTGACCGCCGCCATGGTGGTGCGGTGGCGGCACCGCGGACTGTTCGCCGGCCTCATCATGGTGGGCGGCCTGGTGGCCGTCGGGGGTTACCCCTGGCAGCAGGGATCAGTGCTGGGGCAGCTGTTCACCGACTTCACCCGTTCTGATGCCGGCCTGTCGCTGCGCTCCACGCCCCGGGCCGTGCCCCTGTTGGCGTTGGGAACTGCGGTACTGCTGGGTGCAGGTACCGAGGTCCGCCATGCGTCGGCCCTGACCCCGGCCACGGTGCTGCCCATCGTGCTGGTGGCTGGCCGTGGTTGCCAGCGCGCCGCCAGTTGTTGGACCCGCTCGCTGGTCGCGCGACAACCTCCAGCGCGGCGAGGACCTGCCGGGCTGCTGGCTCGACGCCGCCGCCGCCCGTGGATGCCGGCGACCCGCCTTTAGCACCACGTGGCACGGAGGGTTCCCGGCAGCGGGCTTCGCCGCCTACCAGCTGGGGCTTCACTGTGGACCCGGTCGCCGCGCGGGTTCACCTACCGGCCCCGGGTGGCGCGGCAATGGTTCCAGCATGTCGGACCGGCGCAGTCGGCAACGTTACTCACGCCTTCGAGTCGACGACTGTGCTGAGGACCACTTGCTTGGCCCCGAGGCCCTGGCGCCCGTTGCCCGGCTCATGGGAGTGGGCGACATCCTGGTGCGTTCGGACCTTCAGTATGAGCGCTACCGCATCGCCAGGCCCCGCCTGTTGTGGGATCTCATCGGTCGGGCCGACGGACTGGGTCGAGGTGACCACGTTCGGTCCCACCACCCGGAACACCCCTGAGGCTGACCAGCCGCTGGTCGACAGAGATCGGAACTGGCCCGCCGACCTCCGCCCTGCCCGACCTGCCGGCCGGTTGGCCATCATCGCCGTGAACGACCCGGTGCCCATGGCGCGTGCCGTTGACGCCCGCAATCCGCTGCTTGTCTCGGGTGACGGCGAGGGTGTTGTTGACGCCGCTGTATGGCATCCTCAGACGCCAACCAGATTCTGCTGTCGAGTGCGTGGTTCCTGGGTGGACCCGGCCCTCCCCGCCAGCATTGAAATGACGCCCTTGACCGTGGCGCCGACCTGCTGATCACCGACACCAACCGTCGCCGGGCAGCCCGCTGGGGCACGCCGTCGGCGAAAAGCGGCGGCCACAACCGAGATGGTGGGCGAACTGGCCCTGCGGTACGACCCCACCGACCAACGCCTGGATGTGTTTCCGGGCAGCGACGACTCAACCCGCACAGTCACGGTCGCCCGTGCCCGCAACGGGGCCACCGGCGCCACCGCCCGGGCCACGGCGTGGGGCAACCCGGTCACCCTCACACCAGACGACCGCCCCATGGCTGCCATCGACGGCGACCCCACCACCGCATGGCGGGTCGGTGCGGTTGACGACCCGGTGGGTGAGCGTCTGGTCATCGACATCGACGCGCCGGTCACCACCAGTTCGGTCACCCTGTTGCAACCCACCACCTTGAGCCGCAACCGGTGGATGACCGCAGCACGGCTCCACTTCAGCGACAGCGAGGGTCGACCGACGGCACCGCCGGTGGATGTCGTGCTCGATGACCGGTCGCGTGACGCCGCCGGTGGGGGTCAAGTCGTCGGGTTCGACCAGCGCACGTTCCAGCGTCTGGAGGTTGAGGTGGTCGCCACCAACGTGGGCGAGCTGCCCCGTTACGACGGCCAGAGCAGCGTGGGTCTGGCCGAAGTTGGGATCGACGGTGTCGCCACCATCGAGCTGGTGCGTCCACCCACCGACTCATGCTCTGACGCCGATGGGTTCGCGCCATGGCGGGGCACCGACTCATGTACCTGGTGACCCGGTTGCGCTCCAACCCTGCCGAACCGGTGCGCGGCGATCCCGAGAACCTCGATGCGCCGGCTGCTGACCATTCCTGACCCCCGGGCGTTTTCGGTCAGCGGGTCGGCCCGGATCGCTGCACTCATCGACGACGAGCAGGTGGATGCCGCGCTGATGGGGGCGTCGGGCACATGATCCAGCGATCATCGCCACCTCGTCGGAGCGCCTTCCCGGCAGTCTGGTCCACCGGTGCATCAGCAGCGATTGACGGCGACCCAGCAACGTTCTGGTCCAGTCCGTTTGAGCAGCGCGGCGAAGTTTGGCTCGACTTCACCACCAGCGATCCGGTCACGTTCGACAGCGCCAACCTCACCGTGGTTGCCGACGGACGTCACTCGGTCCCAACCCGCATCCGGGTGGAAGCAGCATCCGGTGGCGCACCACTGGCCACGGTGGCCACCATCGACCTACCCGACATTGCCGATGCCGACCGCCCCAATGGCACCACGGTCGTCGAGGTACCTCTGGGAACCACCGTCACTGCCGACCACGTGCGCGTTGTCGTCGAGCAGATGCGCCAGGTGCTGACCAAGGACTGGTACTCCAACCTTCCGGTGATCATGCCGGTGGCCATCGCCGAAGTGGACATCGACGGTCTCACCATGGCTCCAGCGTCGGGCGCCTTCTCTTCGGGTTGCCGTGACGACCTGCTGACGGTGGCAGGCCAGCCGGTCCCGGTGGAGGTCAACGGCACAATCGACGACGCTGTGGCCCGCCGGTCGCTCACGGTCACCAGCTGCGACGACCAGCCGCTGAACCTCAACAGTGGTGAGGTGGTCATCGAGGTGGCCGACGGGAGAGCCACGGGCCTGGATCTCGACCAGCTGCTTTTGGCGTCGGATGCCGGTGGTTCGGCATTGGCCACCGGGTCGCTGCCGCGGCAGGTTCCCGCCGGTCCGCCCGTGACCGGTGGACACCAGCGGACGGGTGTCCACCACCGGATCGATCGACGGCACCGCTGACGCCTACTGGCTGGTGCAGAGCCAGTCGTGGAGTAGCGGATTCGAGGCGGTCGTTGACGGTGTCGACCTTGGCGTGCCTGCCCTGGTGAATGGATTCGCCACCGGCTGGCTGGTGGCCGAGCCGTCAACAACCCCGGTGGCTTTCGACGTGGAGTGGACTCCCCAGCGGGTGGTGTGGGGTGCCTTGGCTCTCTGCGGTCGCTGCGGCAGTGGTGCTGGCGCTGATGGTGCTGGGCCGACGCCGACCACGCCGCGCCCCAGACGGTGACCAGTCCGTCGCTTCCCGACGATCCCAGTCTGGACCTGCCGCCGTGGTCGCTGCAGGGATCGGCCATGGCGATGGGCACACCCGCCGCACTGGCCACCAGCGTGGGTGTGACGCTCATTGCGGCACTCAACCTCCCAGCCGGATGGGTGTGGTTGGCACCGGGCCTCGGAATCGTCGCCGGCGTGTCGTTGCGCTGGACCCGGGCCCGAAACCTTCCAGGGTTGGTGGCGGTGGTGTTTCTGGCCGCACCGGCAGCATTCACCGTGCTCCAGCAATACCGCAACGACTACCCACCCGACTTCGTATGGCCGGCGGAGTTCGCCCGGGTGCATATGCTCGGGGTGGTTGCCCTGCTGGCGATGGGCATACTTGCGGTGCGCGACCTGACTCAACGCAGGCGGACAGACCGCCGGGAGGAACAATGACCGCATCACCGAACGAACCCACCGGACCCTGCCTCAGCGTGGTGATCCCGTGCTACAACGAAGTCGTCGACCGTGGCGTTCGTGGTCAAGCGGGTGCTGGAATCGCCGTGGGTGGCAGAGGTCATCCTCGTTGATGACGGTTCCACCGACGGCACCCGCGAGTTGCTGGCCGACCTGACGAGCGAGGGACCCGTTGCGGTGCGGGTGGTGCTCCACCCGCACAACCGGGGCAAGGGGGCGGCGTTGCGGACCGGCTTCGCCGAGGCCAGTGCCGACTACGTGATCGTGCAGGACGCCGACCTGGAGTACGACCCGCAGGAGTTCGGCAACCTGCTGCTGCCCCTCATCGACGGTCGGGCTGACGTGGTGTACGGGTCACGGTTTGTGAGCGATCGGCCGCACCGGGTCCTGTACTACTGGCATTCGGTGGGCAACAAGATCCTCACCATATTGTCCAACATGTTCACCGACTTGAATCTGACCGACATGGAAACCTGTTACAAGGCGTTCCGGCGGGAGGTCCTCGAATCCATCGAGCTGCAGGAGGACCGGTTCGGCATCGAACCCGAGATCACGGCCAAGGTGGCTGCCGGTCGCTGGCGGGTGTTCGAAGTCGGCATCAGCTACTCGGGCCGCACCTACGAAGAGGGCAAGAAGATCGGCTGGCGGGACGGTGTTCGAGCCGTGTACTGCATCGTGCGCTACTCGCCGGTGGGTGCCCGCCTTCGCCTCGGTCCGTCCTGACCGGCAATGCTCACACGCCGTGGCTCCGCAGGCGATCAGACGGTGGCGTGAGACCGCTGAACTGCCCTTGCACCATGGTCCCCGCCTGAACCACCAGGTCCAGAACGATCTGCTCGGCTTCTGCCCAGTTGTGGGCCCGCAACCCCTCGAGGTGCCGGTTGTAGGGATGGTCGAACACCACCACCGGGTTTCCGGTGCCCCGCAGCGCCTCCACGTTGTGGGGGGCGTCCTCGATGTAGGCGTGGGCCTCGACCTGGGGCTTGTCGCCCAAAAGGCACAGATCGCGGTAGGGAATGCCGTGTTCGTCCAGCCAGGCCACGGTGTCGCTGACGGCGACCTGGTGGCCCCAGTTGGTGTAGAGCCGGTGGGTGATGAGCCGGATCCACACCCCGGCGTCGGACAGCTTCCACAGCGCCTCGGCGACACCCGCCATGGGCTGCATGGTGCGGAACATGCGGTGCTCGAGGACGGCCCGCTTGTGCAGATCCATGAACATGTCGTCGTCCACGCCCCACGAGTGGTAGTCCCACGCCACCTGCGGACCCAGCGTGGCGGCGTCCACCCCGAGCTCGGCGGCAACGACGGCCCTGAACGCAGCCGTGTGATCGCCACACACCCCGTCAAGGTCAACTCCCAAAATGAACACGCCGTCGTCGCCTTCCATGGACACGAGCCTACCGACGGCCTGTGACGACCGGGAGGTGAAGCCGTAACATCGCCACGTGCGCGTCCCCCCACCCCACAGCCAGACTGCGTGGCGAGTCCAACGTCATGGTCCCCCCGAGGAGGTGCTCGACCTCGGTGAGCACCCTGTCGCCCAGGCCGGGCCGGGGCACACCGTGGTGAAGGTGGCAGCGGCGGGAGTGAACTTCGCCGACGGCCTGTCGTGCGAGGGGGTGTACCAGGACGGCGTGGATCCGCCATTCACCCCCGGCATCGACGTGGTCGGCACGGTGGTTGACGGCGGGCACCCCCCAGGGCTGGGTCCCAGCCGGCGGGTGGTGGGGACCACGCTGGCGCCACATGGGTCATGGGCCCACTACGCGCTGGCCCGCACCACCGACCTGTACCCCGTCAGCGACGCCATCGATGACGTCACGGCCGTGGCCGCCCATGTGGTGTTCCAGACCGCCTGGATCGCCCTCCACCACCGGGCCCGCATCAAACCCGGGGACACCGTGGTGGTGCAGGCGGCTGCCGGATCCACCGGTTCGGCAGCAGTGCAGGTGGCCCGTGCCGCCGGGGCTCGTGTGATCGCCGTGGCCGGAGGGCCCGACAAGGTCGCTGCCGCTGTTGCTGCCGGTGCCACCATCGGCCTGGATCACCGCACCGACGACGTCGTGGCGTCGGTGCGCCATCTCACCGACGGGAAGGGCGCCGACATCGCCTATGACCCGGTGGGGGCTGCCACGCTGGACACCTCCCGACGCTGCCTCGGGTTCGACGGTCGGCTCCTGGTCGTGGGGTTTGCCAGTGGCGGGTCTCCCCCATCGCTTGCCGCCAACCACCTGCTGGTGCGCAACCTGGAGCGATTGGGGTGGCCTGGCCCGCCTACCGCACCCAGCGACCCGATCTGGTGGCCACCGCCCAGACCCACATCGACGCCGGTCTGGCAAGCGGCGGTTCTACACCTCTGGTGGCCGGGGTGCGCCCTTTGGTCGAAGCCGCCGAGGCCCTTGCCGACCTGCGCCGGGGCGCCACGGTGGGCAAGTGGGTTCTCACGACGTGAGCGGCACCCCCGCAGGGATGTCCAGCCATCTGCCACCGTCAGCGGCCGAACGATAGGCGGCGTCGGCCACCACGTGGGCCCGCAAGGCGTCAACCACACCGGGTGTGGCTGCAGTCCCGCTGGCCACGGCTTCCACGAATCCGGCATCGGGAAACCGCAGGGCAACGCCACGACGTCGAAGTTCGGCGACCAGGGCGTCGCCTTCAAGCGATTCAGGTTCAGCCGCCACCCCCGACGTCCACTGCCCGCTGTGATCGGCAGCGCCCTCGTCGTCAGCAGCGGCAAGCTCGCCGACCGTGGTTCGGGACCAGGACACCGGGCCGAACACGTCGCCGGTGAGGCAATACCACGCACGCTGGCGAAACACCTCGATCCGACGCTGGCTGGGTCGTCCGAGCACGTCGTGCCAGACCGACACCAGGTGCGCCGATGCGCCGGTGGCGAACTCCAGATGCACGCCGGCCACGTCCTCGATGCCGACAAGACGGTGGTGATGGCGTGTTCGGGCGCTCACTGCCACCGCCGGGCCCATCAGCCACTCCAGCAGGTCCAGATCGTGGATCGAGTGTTCCAGCAACGTGCCAGCTCCGGCCCGGGCCACGTCACTGCGCCAACTCGACTTGTACACGCCGCGCACCGGCAGGTACTGGTCGTCACGAAACACAACCGTCAGCACGTCACCATCTGCGGGATCGTCCATCATCGAGCGCAACAGCAACAACGCCGGTGAATCACGAAGCACCAGCCCCACCTGATTGACGATTCCGGCTGCGGTGGCCACACGTGCGAGGTCGACGGCCTGATCGAGTCCTACCGCCAGCGGCTTTTCACAAAACACCGGCAGGGCCCGTCGTGCCGCTTCCGCCACCAGTCGGGGGTGCTCACTGGTCCAGGTGCACACGTAGACGGCGTCACTGGCATCGAACAGCTCGGTCTCAGAGCTGACCGCCACCGACGAGTATCGCGAGGCAAAGGCGGCGGCCCGGTCGGGGTCGGGGTCAAACACCGCCGCCACCACGGCGTCGGCTCCCGACAGCGCCAGCATGCCGGCGTGATGGTCGGCGATGAAGCCCGCCCCCAGAAATCCGAGCCGCACGGTCATCGCCGCACGCTACCTCGCCACTAGCGTGACCCTGTGGACGACGTGGGACGACTGGCTCGAGAGGTGGTGCTGGTGGCAATTGCCAGCATTCCTTTGGCCATATCAGTGTGGGCACTGCTGGACATCGCCCGCCGACCGGCGTGGGCGTGGAGCCTGAGCGGTCGCAACCGGGTGGTGTGGATGGCGGCGGTGCTGGTGGGGATGTGTTCGGTCGTGGGCGGTTTGATCATCTCGGGCATTTACCTGCTGCGCATTCGTCCCGCCGTGGCCGACGCCGAAAACGGGCGATTCGGACCGTCGTCAGCATCGCCATGACATACATGTTGCCGTTGCAAGAAGATCCGGGACAGCGACCGACGGTGCCGACTATGGTTCGCGGCGAAGTAGTCCCGACGATTCAGGAGCATCGACAATGAGCGATACCTCACAAGGCCCCGGTTGGTGGCAGGCGTCAGATGGCAAGTGGTACCCGCCCGAGCAGGCCCCGGCCTCGCCCCCGCCTGGTCAGGCCCCCGGTGGCGTGCCGGCGTCCAGCGTCGACATCGGAGCAGCACTCGCCTACGGGTGGAAGAAGTTCGTCCAGTACCTGGGTCAGATCATCATCATCGTGCTGATCATCCTGGCCGTGAACATCGTGTTCCAGGTCGTTGGCAGCTCGATCGGTGGCACCGGCTTGTTCGGGACGCTGTTCAGCCTGTTCTTCTCGATCGCCGGCATCTTCGTGTCCTACCTGCTGGTGGCCGGCGTGATCCGTGCCGCCCTGGCCGTGACCCGTGGTGAGGAGCCCGAACCGGGTCTGTTGCTCAAGACCGACCATCTGGGGTCGTACATCGTGGCCTCGCTGCTGGTGTCGCTGGGTATCTTCATCGGCCTGTTCGCCCTGTGCATCGGCGCCCTGATCGTGGCCTTCTTCACCTTCTTCTACGGATTCTTCGTCATCGACCGTGGTGACGAGCCGGTAGCTGCCATCAAGGCCAGTGTGAACATGGTCAAAAACAACATGGGTGGTGTGCTGGGCTTCGTGATCGTGGCCACCGTGCTAGAACATCATCACCTGTGGCCTGGCCTACGGCGTGACCTACATCGCCGGCGCCTACGTCTATCGCACCCTCAACGGCGAAACTGTCGCACCCTGAAGCGCATTCCACATCCCTGAACGACGACCTCCTGACCCCCGGTGCCCACGATGCATCGGGGGTCAGGCGCGTCCGGGCCGGTAACCTGCGGGTCCATGAGTACCGCCGCCGACCTGTGCGCCTACATCGCTGCCTCCCCCACCCCGCACCACGCCGTGGACACGTCGATGCGTCGGCTTGCCGAGGCGGGATTCACCACCCTGGATGAGCGGGACCGGTGGCCCGACGGACCGAGGCAACTTCATGGTGGCCCGCCACGGCTCGCTCGTGGCGTGGCGTCAGCCCGCCCACCTCGACCCCCACGGCGGGATCCGACTGGTAGGTGCCCATACCGACAGCCCCAACCTGCGGCTCAAGCCCCACCCCGACATGGCCGACACCACACCGGGGCACTGGCGCCAGGTGGCCGTCGAGACCTACGGAGGGGTGCTGTGGAACTCGTGGCTGGACCGTGACCTCGGCATCGCCGGTGTCGTGGTGGTGGCCGACGGGACCGACACGCGCCAGGTCGCTCGTGCGGATCGACGAGCCATGGCTGCGCATCCCCCAACTGGCCATCCATCTGGATCGCGACGTGAACTCCGCCGGGTTGCGACTGGATCCGCAGCGACACCTCACCCCGGTGTGGGGCGTCGGCACCGGCCCCGGCATCGTGGCCTGCTGTCGCCGCCGCTGCCGGACTCGACGCCGGGCAGGTGGTGGCCAGCCAGTTGATGCTGCACGACCTGGCCGCTCCCGCCATTGCCGGCGGCGATGGCGAGTTCGTTGCCTCGGCCCGCATCGACAACCTGTTGTCGTGTTGGGCGGCGGTCACTGCGCTGGCCGGTGGCGACCACAGGTCCGACGCCATGCCGATGATCTGCCTGTACGACCACGAGGAGGTGGGCTCGGTGAGCGCCACCGGCGCCGGATCCACCCTGGCCAGCGATGTCATCGGTCGTATCGCCGCCACTGCGGGCCTGGACGCCCAGGACGCCACACGTCTGCGGGCATCGTCGCGTGCCGTCTCGGCCGACGGCGCCCACGCCACCCATCCCAACTACCCCGAACGACACGACCCTGCCCACACCATCGCCATCGACGGCGGTGTGGTGGTCAAGCACAACGCCAACCAGCGCTACGCCACCGAGGCCACAGGCACCGCCTGGTTGCGGTCAGTGGCCGACGGCGCCGGGGTGCCGCTGCAGGACTTCGTCATGCGTAACGACATGCCGTGTGGATCCACCATCGGACCCATCAGCGCTGCCGCGCTGGGCATCACCACCGTGGACATCGGGGTCTCACAGCTGGCCATGCATTCAGTCCGCGAGATGTGTGGGTCCCGAGACGCTGAGCGACTGGTGACCCTGTTGGACGCCGTCCTGGCTGGCTAGCCCAGCAGACGCGGTTGGGTGTCGTCGTCAGAGGCCGCCAGCGGCGCCGACGCAGGCATCATCAGCCCAAGATGGGCCCACGCTGCCGGAGTGGCCACCCGGCCCCGAGGCGTGCGCAGCAGCAGGCCCTGGCCGATCAAAAACGGCTCGTACACATCCTCGACGGTCTCAAGCCGGCTTCGCTGGCGCCGATGGCCAGAGTGCTCAGACCCACCGGGCCGCCGCCGAACCGTGTGCACAACGCGCTCAAGATGGAACGGTCCACCTTGTCCAGGCCCAGCTGGTCCACGCCAAACAGCGCCAGACCCTCCATGGCGACATCCCGGTTCACCTTGCCGTTGGCCCGAACCTCGGCGAAGTCGCGCACCCTGCGCAGCAGACGGTTGGCGATACGGGGTGTGCCCCTCGCCCGTCCGGCGATCTCGACGGCACCGTCGGTGTCGATGGTGACCCCGAGGATTCCGGCGGCCCGCACCACGATCTCGGTGAGGTCAGCCGGGTCGTAGTAGTCCAGCCTCGGCCACCAGACCGAACCGGTCCCGAAGGGGGCCGGTGATCAGGCCGGTGCGGGTGGTGGCACCCACCAAAGTGAAGCGGGGCAGATCCAGCCGCAGGCTCCGGGCCGCTGGCCCCTTGCCCAGCACGATGTCGAGCTGGAAGTCCTCCATGGCCGGGTAGAGCACTTCCTCAACGGTCCGGCTCAGACGGTGGATCTCATCGACGAACAACACGTCGCCCTCGCCCAGTCGGGTCAGGATGGCAGCCAGATCGCCGGCCCGCTCGATGGCAGGCCCGGACGTGACATGCAGGTCGACTTCCATCTCAGCGGCCACAATGCCCGACAGGGTGGTCTTGCCCAGTCCCGGAGGACCGGCGAACAGCAGATGGTCGGCAGCCTGGCCGCGACGCCGGGCCGCCTCCAGGATGATGCCGAGATGGTCCTTCAGCTCGGACTGCCCCACGAAGTCGGCCAGCCGACGGGGTCGCAACCCGGCTTCCTCGCCCATGTTGGCGGGATCAATCGAGCCGGGATCAATCGAGGCTGAATCGATCGAGGCGGGATCACCATGGGAGCGGCCAGCACCGACCAACGGTGGCTCCACCACCAGGTCGTCCTCGCCAGCGGCTGGATTCAGGATCTCGTCGCGCACGTCAGGTCACCGCCAGTTTCTGCAGGGCCACACGCAGCAATTCACTGCTGTCGTCCACATCGGGCAGCTCACGCACGATGGCTGCCACCTCGTCGGGCTGATAGCCAAGGCTCAACAGGGCGTCGCGGACGTCGCCGCGTGCCGAGGCCACCCCTCCGCTTGCCGTCATCGCCATGGAACCGCCTGCGGCCGCAGCCGACACCGGATCCCCAACCTCCAGCCGGTTCTTGAGTTCGACCAGCAACCGGGCGCCGGTCTTGCGGCCAACACCGGGCACCAGACACAACGCAGCAATGTCGTCGTCGGCCAGAACCCTGGCCAGGGCCAGCGGAGGATGCACCCCGAGGATGGCCATGGCCAGAGCGGGTCCGACCCCGTGGGTGCCGATCAGCACTTCGAAGGTGACCCGCTCGTCAATGGCACCGAAGCCGTACAGCACCGATGCGTCTTCACGCACATGGTGATGGATGTGCAGGTACACCTCGCTGCCTACCTCGCCCAATGACACCGACGTGGTGGGCATCACGGTCACCCGGTAGCCCACCCCGGCCACCTCGACGCACACCTCGTCGCTGTCACGCCACGCCAGCGTGCCGCGCAGGGTCCCGATCATCGAATCCCACCGAACCCGGCGGTTGCCGCTCGTGCCGCCAGAGGCGCCATGGCCAGGTGGCAAAGCGCAATGGCAGCAGCATCGGCGGCATCGGCGGGTCTGGGAATCTCACTCAGACCCAGCAGGCTGGCCACCATCTGACCCACCTGATCCTTGGGTGCCGCACCCCACCCGGTCACGGCTTCCTTGATCTGGCTGGGGGCGTATTCGGCCACGGCGGCGCCGGCACCGACCGCCTCGCACATCACGACACCGGCAGCCTGCAACACCCCCGAGGCCGTGCTGACGTTGGCCCCAAACACCACCCGCTCGAGGGCCACGGCGGCAATGTCGTACTCGGCCAGCAACGCCCGAACGTCGGTCTGCAGCATGGCCAAACGATCCCACACGGCGTCGTCGGGAGACGTGCGCATCACGCCCATGGCCACCGCCGTGGCCTTGCGACCGGTGCCGTCCAGCACGCAATACCCGCAGCGGGACAATCCCGGGTCTATCCCCAGCACGAACATGTGTACGATCGTACAGGCACTGCCGGGGCCAGGGGTGGATCGAAAATCACACGGCGAGTTGGACCGCTTCGATGATCTCGTCGACGGGCCGGAAGGTGAGCCCGGCGGTGGACCGGTGGGCGTAGCGGATCACCCCACCGGCGTCGATCACGAACACGCTGCGGCGATAGAACCCCAGCGGTCCGAGCGTGCCAAAAGCCTCCCCCACCTGCTTGTCCATGTCGGCGAGCAGGGGAAAGGCAAAGCCGCCGTGCTGGGCGGCAAAGTGTTCGTGGGCCTCCACCGACTGCGGGCTGAGGGCCAGCACGGCGGCACCGACGTCGGCAAAGCGGGTGATGTCGTTGGTGTAGGTGGTGAGCTGCACCGTGCACACCGGAGAGGCGTCGGCCGGGTAGAACACCAGCACCACCGGCTGGCCCCGGTACTCGTGCAGCGAAAACTGGCGCCGACTGCCGGGGTCACCCCCGGTGCCGTCGAGACTGAAGTCGGGTGCGTCTGCACCCACAGGCAACGTCACGTCACCACCACACCGGCGTCACGCCCCGAGGTCGTGCATCAGGGCGTCGGGAATGTCGAAATTGCCGTAGACCTCGTTGACATCGTCATGGTCTTCGAGTGCATCCACAAGCCGCAGTACGGCCTTGGCGCCGGCCAGATCCTCAAGGGCAACGGTCGTCGACGACACCATGGTGACATCTGCCGACACGACCTCCACGCCAGCGTCAGCCAGCGCCTGTCGCACCGCAGGCAAATCCGAAGGAGCGGTGGTGACGCGCCACACCTCTCCGTCGGCGGCGAGGTCCTCGAGCCCGGCGTCGAGGGCCGCCATCATGATCTCGTCTTCGTCCACCGAGCTGTCCACAAAGGCGATGCCCTTGCGCTCGAACTGCCAGGCCACAGCGCCAGGCTCGGCGACCGAGCCGCCCAGCTTGCCCATGATGGTGCGAATCTCGGGACCGGTTCGGTTGCGGTTGTCGGTCAGTACCTCGATCAGCAACGCCACGCCGCCGGGGGCGTACCCCTCATAGGTCACCGACTCGTAGGTGACACCCTCGAGCTCACCGGTTCCGCGCTTCACGGCCCGGTCGATGGTGTCCAGCGGCACCGATGCATCGCGGGCCTTCTGGTACATCGTGCGCAGGGTCGGGTTGGCCTCCACGTCACCACCACCCTGACGGGCGGCCACCTCCACCTGGCGAATCAACTTGGCGAACAGCTTGCCCCGCTTGGCGTCAGCTGCACCCTTTTTGTGCTTGATGGTGGCCCATTTGGAATGCCCAGACATCTGACTCCCTCAACTGCGTCGATGGCCCGCCCCAGCGGACGCCGCAGACCATGGTGGCCCATGACGGGCTCAGCCCGCCAGCGACCCCACGAACATGCGGTGGATACGGTCGTCACCGGCCAACTCGGGATGGAACGCGGTGGCCAGCACGGCACCTTGCCTGATGGCCACCGGGTGGCCGTCGACCGATGCCAGCACCTCCACCCCGTCGCCGACACGTTCGACGAATGGGGCCCGAATGAACACGGCGTGAAACGGTGGACCAGCGAGGCCGTCCACGGCGAGGTCGGCCTCGAACGAAGCCACCTGTCGGCCGAAGGCGTTGCGACGAACCGCCACGTCCAGTGCCCCCAGCGAACCCTGGTCAGCCCGACCATCAAGCACCGTGCCAGCCAGCAGGATCATCCCGGCACAGGTTCCCAGTGCCGGCATCCCGCCATCCAACCGGTGCTTCAGTGCTGCTGCCAGACCATTGGCCTGCGCCAGCATCCAGATCGTGGTGGACTCCCCGCCCGGCAACACCATGGCATCCACCGACTCCAGGTCGTCTGGACTCCTGACCAGGGTGGTGGTGACGCCAAGCCCTTCGAGAACATGCTGATGGGGACGAACTGCGCCCTGCAGTGCAAGCACCCCCACCACGCCGCCAGCGGCAGCGGTCACCAACCGCGCTCGGCGAAGGTGGTCTGCAGACTGGCGATCTCCAGCCCTGGCATTGCGTCACCCAGGCCACGACTGACCTTGGCCACGATGACGGGATCGGTGTAGTTCGTGGTGGCCTCAACGACTGCTGAGGCCATGCGAACGGGATCGGAACTTTTGAAAATCCCCGAACCCACAAACACCGCCTCGGCGCCAAGCTGCATCACCAGCGACGCATCAGCGGGTGTGGCGATTCCGCCGGCACAAAACAGTGGCACCGGAAGCTTTCCCGTGGCAGCGACCTCCTGGACCAGAGGCAACGGGGCACCCAGGCGCTTGGCCCACTCAAACTGCTCGGCCGAGTCGGCCACGGTGAGCTTGGCGATGTCACCGCGGATCGAGCGCAGGTGGCGGACAGCCTCAACGATGTTGCCGGTACCGGCCTCGCCCTTGGATCGCAGCATCGCAGCGCCCTCACTGATGCGCCGCAAGGCCTCGCCCAGGTTGGTGGCCCCACACACAAACGGCACCTCGAAAGCCCACTTGTCGATGTGATGCGATTCGTCGGCAGGAGTCAGGACCTCGCTCTCGTCGACGAAGTCCACGCCCAGTGACTGCAGCACCTGAGCTTCGGCAAAGTGGCCGATGCGGGCCTTGGCCATCACCGGGATGGTGACCGCTGCCTTGATGTCTTCGATCATGGCGGGGTCGGACATGCGGGCGACACCACCGTCACGCCGAATGTCGGAGGGAACCCGTTCAAGAGCCATGACAGCCACGGCGCCAGCATCCTCTGCGATGCGGGCCTGCTCGGCGTCGACGACGTCCATGATGACGCCACCGGTGAGCATCTCGGCCAGGCCCCGCTTCACAAGTTGGGTCCCCGTGGTGCGCTCGTTTTCGGTCATGGCCCAAGCGTACCGATACCGGCGCCCCAACCCGAAGCCGGAACCCAAACTTGCTCAGCCAGCGAGAAGGCTGGCGGCCCGATCGGGATCCATGGCGACGGCGCTCTGGCCCTCGGGTGGCAATGCCACCCAGGTGGAACCGGGGGTGAGTTCGGCGGGAACGCCTGAGATATCAGTGAGATTGGGGCCGTCGAGGGGCCCGGGTCGATTCCAGGTCACCTGGGCCAGCAGCCCGTCGGTGAACACCACACCGCCACCGGATCCCACCGTGTAGGCCTGCGGCGAACGGGGGTCGGCGCTGCTGGGACCGTAGGGGGTGAACTGCACCACCACATTTTTCGGGCATACCGCAGATCCGTCCTCGTCGGTGAAGGCCTGACCATCCTGGAAGCGCAGGGCACAGCCCGCCGTCGCATCCCACACGTACTCCACCACCGCACCGGGACCGAAGCTGATCACGATGCCGGGGACCGGAACCCCCAACGGCGCCGACGTGGTTCGGAAGCTGTACAGCGGCGTCGGATAGTTGGACCCGTCGAGGCCGAGGTTGTCCCGGATGGCAACGAGGTCGGCGAACAGGTTGTGGGGGGCGAACCGCTCCCCCACCCGCCAGTAGTAGCTGCTGGCCACGTCGTAACCGGCGTTGACCAACACGCCATTGGCCGCAGCGTTGTTGATCTCACCGATGACGCCGGCATTCCCGCCCGACCACACCAGGAGCGGCGTGCCCAGATTGGCCACCAGATCCACGTCGGTGGATCGGGCCGAGCGAACGGGACCGACCCGGTCAGGCACGTCCGAGTGGAACACGGCACCAAAGCGGGTGATGCCCTCCACCCAGATCTCGTACACCATGTCGGCGCGTGTCAGCGCTGCGTGGGGACGGGCCTCGGGCGAGTTGTCAATCTTGGCCACCAATGCCGACTGTTCGACGTCGCTGGTCCCGGGCGACGGCAGGCCCGTCAGCGGCCACAACACCGGGGCAGTCGTGGTGGTGGTGGTGCTGGGATCGGTGACCCCTGGAGACAGCGAGATGTCCAGATCTCGGGTGCAGGCGGCGGTCAGCATCACCAGCACTGCGGCGAGCAGCACCAGCGAACGTCGGCGGGTGGGGGTGGCCACGGAATCTCCTGGAAGGTCGAGTAGCGGATGGTCGTCGTGTAGACGCCCGGGTCACAGCTCCCGCAGGGCGGCGATCCGGTCGTCGATCGGTGGATGGGTATCGAACAGGTGCGTCCATCGTGACGCCCGCCGGCTGTCATCTCGATGGGGCACCGGTTCTTCTATCCACAGGTGTGCGGTGGCCCGGTTGCCCGAGCGCACCACAGTTCCGTCATCCCGGAGCTTCTCCAGCGCCGAGATCAACCCGGGTGGATACCGGGTCATCTCCACAGCAGACATGTCAGCCAGCGCCTCACGGCGTCGGTTGATCGACAACTGCAGCAGTCGGGCGGTCAGGGGGGCCAGCACGATCAGGATGAGGGCGCCGATGGCCACGACCGGATTGTTGCCACCGTCTCCACCGCCACGACGACCACCGCCGAACCACAAAAAGCGGATGCCCACGTCGCTGAGCAGCGCAGCAGCCCCGACCATGGTCACCGCCAGGGTGGAGACCAAAATGTCGTAGTTCTTGATGTGGCTGAGCTCGTGGGCGAGCACGCCTTCAAGCTCCACCCGGTTCATCGTGTCGAGCAGTCCGGTGGTCACGGCGATGGCGGCATGTTGGGGGTTGCGGCCGGTGGCAAAGGCGTTGGGCGCCGGGTCGTTGACCACATACAGCCGGGGTCGGGGAAGCCCACTGGCGATACACAAGCCCTCGACCAGGTTGTGCAACCGGGCGTAGGTTTGCGGGTCGGCCGGTTCAGCCCGACTCATGGCCAGGGCAATGGTGTCGGACTTCCAGTACGACCCGAACGCCATACCCCTGCCACCACAACGGCCAACACGATCCCAACCGGACCGAACCCGATGGCGTAGTTGAACGCCACGCCGAGCACGACGATGAAGGCCACAAACATGGCCACCAGCAGCACGGACTTACGCTTGTTGAGGATTACCTGGTCGTACAGGACGCACCATTCCAAAAAACAAAGGTCCTGGTCCAAAAAACAGAGGTCCTGGTCATGCAGGACATCAGAACTCGACCTGGGGAGCCTGGCGTGCCGCCTGGTCGACTTCAAAGAACTCCCGAGCCTCAAAATTGGCTGCGTTGGCGATGATCACGGCCGGGAACTGCTGAATCTTGGTGTTGTAGTCCCGCACCTGGTCATTGTAAAACTGGCGGGCATAGGCGATCCGGTCCTCGGTGGCGGTCAGTTCCTCCTGCAACTGGCGGAAGTTCTGATCGGCCTTGAGATCGGGATAGGCCTCCTGGAGGGCGAAGAGTTTGCCCAGCGCTCCGGTAATGACGTTCTCGGCCTCAGCCTGTTCGGCGGGACTGTGAGCATCCACGGCCGTGTTCCGGGCGCTGATGACCGCCTCGAAGGTCTCCCTCTCGTGCGACGCGTAGCCCTTGACGGTCTCGACCAGATTTGGAATCAGGTCATGGCGTCGGTTGAGTTGGACATCGATCTGTGACCAGGCGTTGTCGATGCGAAGGCGCAACGCCACCAGACGGTTGTAGATCGCGATCGGCCACACCACCACGATCAGGAGTACCACGACCACAATCACAATAATGAACCACATGGTCATGCATCATAGGCCCGGGCTCACCCGCTCATGGCGTCACGGTAGAAACCCTCGTACAGCTTCGCCAGCGCCACCATGGAGAAGTCAGCCACCCGGGCGGTGCCCGAAGCGACAAGCCTGTCCCGATGATGGGCATCGGTGAGCACCGCCCCCAGGGCAATGGCAAGAGCGGAGGCATCGCCGGGTGGGACCAGCACGGCGTCGGCACCATCACGGGTCACCTTGGCATACCCGCTGATGTCTGATGCGACCACCGGAGTGCCTGCCGCCATGGCCTCCAGCAACACGATCCCGAATGATTCTCCGTACAACGATGGTGCGCAGAACACGTCAGCGCCCCGCAGGCGCTCGACTTTGTCGGCGTCGGAGATGCGACCCAGCCATTCGATGCGTTCGCACGTGTGCCGGGCCCGCAGCGTGGCGGTGTCAGGCCCCTCACCAGCCACCCACAGTCGGGTGCCTTCGGGCATGCGGTCAAAGGCGTCGAGGAGCACGTCGAGCCCTTTTCGTGGCTCATGGCGCCCGAGGAACAGGATCGTGCGCCCGCCGCCGGCACCCGCCCGCCCGCTGCCGAACCTGCGCTCGCCGCCGGCAAATTCTGCGATGTCCACAGCGTTGAACACCATCTCGTAGGTGCCACCCAGAGCCTCAGCGGCCGCTGCCATCGCCTCCACTGACACCGCACATCGAACGTCAAGACGCCGGGCCAGTCGACGCACTGCGGGCTTGAACCACTTGTAGGCAAGCCCACTGCCAGCGGCGTGGAACGTTCCCACCAGGGGTGCCGTCTTGAACAGCAATGCGGTCTGGGTGGGTCCGGGACACAGCGGTTCGTGCAGATGCACCACGTCGAAGTCCTCGTCACGCAGCGCTCTGATGGTCCGCAGCTGCGCCGACACGTCGGGAGCGATGGGTGCCACCGAGCCGTTGGTTGCCGTGGGCAGACTGACCCCCAGGGGTGTGACCCCAGCGTCGGGGGGTGGGCCGTCACACGGACCCAGAACCCGCACATCGTGCCCGATGGCCCGCAGTGCCCGGGCCAGACCCAGAATCTGGCCCTGGACCCCGCCGGGGAGGGTCAGCGAGTAGGGCGAGACGATGCCGATGCGCACGCCGGCAGCCTAGGCATCAGTGGCCAGGCCTGCGGCACGTAGTGCCTCATGGTCACTGGGCCAGTTGGGCTGCAGGAGGTGCCACTGTTCGGGTGCGGCGGTGATCAGCGCTTCCAGCTCATGGGCAACCATCTGGCTGACACGGGCCACGTCGTCGCGGTATCCGCCCAAACGCACCACGTCGATCGGAGGTCGCACCACGGCGTGATGTCGACGACCGTCGAAGTAGATCGCTGCCGGAAGCAAGGCGGCACCGGTACGCAGCGCGAGCGCAGCGGGTCCGGCGGGAATGGTGGTCATCTCCCCGAAGAACTCGACGTTCACCCCATTGCCCTCGATGTCCCGATCGCTGAGCAAGACCACCATTTCCCCACGGGTGATGGCAGCGGTGACGATGCGACCGGCGTCAGGGCCCAGCACCACCACGTCCATGCCCAGACTGCGACGGAAGTCGAAAAAGAAGTCCCGAACCTCAGGTGGTTGGATGTCCTCGACCACCACGGTGATCCGCAGCCCTGCCACCCGGGTCAGCCAGAACGCCGCCCACTCCCATCCGCCCAGGTGAGGCAGGACCATGATCGGTCCGGTGCCGCTGGCCAACGCCCGGGCGATGTGGTCGTAACCGGTGATGTCCAGCCCGGCGTCGACGGCCTGTGGCGAGGTGCCGGGCAAACGAAACGACTCGGCCCAGTAGCGACCGTAGGCTGCCATGCCACGGGCGACTGCCCGACGGGACTCAATCCTGCCAAGGGCCCGACCGTGCGCCCGCTCGAGGTTGCGGCCCAGCACCAACGCCCGCGCCGGGGACACCAGCGGGGTCAACTGCGCTCCCACCCACACCAGGACGTCCACGATCCTCACCGGCACCCGGGGTGCCAGCCATGCGGCGGTGCGGTAGGCAGTGGCGGCCAAAGAGGGGCGCACTGGCGAGGCTGGATCAGCGACGCCCGGAGCGCAACGACTGCCACGACCGGGTGGTGCGTCGCCGCGCCGAGCGACGACGGGCCGAGCGGCGAGGGCTGACCTGACCGGGACGGGCAACAGATGCCTGCTGCCACACCCGCACGAAAGCGCTGCACTGCGGTGAAGGCAGTGAGTACCAGCATCAACCACAACACAGGAACCAGGACAACCTCAAACAGCAGGCCCAGACCCAGCAGGATCATGCGTTCGGCCCGCTCCATGATCCCGCCACGAGCGCTGAACCCCATCGACTCGGCCTTGGCCCGCTCGTAGGAAATAAGCATCGACAGCGCCAGCACTGCTACTGGCAGCATCACCAACAGCCCCGGCTGATTGGCGGCGAAATACCACGCCACACCGCCGAAAAGCAGGGCGTCGGACACCCGGTCGGCCACCGAGTCGAAAAACGCCCCACGAGGCGAGGCCGTACCTGAGGCCTTGGCCACGGCACCGTCGAGGATGTCGGGAACCCCGGTCAGCACCAAAAACAGCAACCCGAGATGCAGGTGTCCGAAACCGAGCGACACCGCTGCGGCCATGGCCATCACCACGCCGATTGCCGTCAGGTGGTCGGCGGTGACGCCGATCTTGCGCAACGACACACCCACAGGGCGCACGCCCTTTTCAAAACTGGTGCGGAACTGCTTGTCGAGCATCCATGCCTCCAGGTGCGGCCAGCGCCACACACCCGAACCAATCTACCAGCACTGAGCCCTTCCACCCGCGGACGATGCCGGTAGGGTCGGAGCCATGGATCCCTCCATTCAACGCCTGTCGGCTGCGGATGTAGCTGCCGCCCTGCGCAGTTTCCCCGCCGATACCGTTCCTGCATCGCCCAGGCGTCGGCACTTCGGGCCACCAGCCCCGACGAACTCATGGCCCGCACCGCACCCGACGGCACCAACGGCACCAGTCATCTGTGTGATGCGGTCAGCACACTCACGTTGGTCGAACGGGCGCTCGCCCAGGTGCTGATCAGCGATGATCCGGCGTTGCATCCTGCGGTGATGGACCCAGCAGTGCGCGACTGGGACCCACCCATGGGCACGTCCATCGAGACCATGCTGGAGATGCTTGACCAGCAATGCGATGACCTCGCCGATCAGGTGGCCGCGGTGCACTCCCCTGACTGGGCGCGACAGGGCCACATCGCCGATGGCGAAGCTCTCACCGCCATCGACCTGGCCCACGAGGCCGTTCGGGTGGGATCGGCCAACCTGACTGCGCTCGAGCGCACGCTTGCCGGCCTCAGTTGATGCGCGTTGCCAGCGCCTGAACCCTGCGCTACTTGAACCCTGCGCTACTTGAACCCTGCGCTACTTGAATCCTGCGATCACCTGCGAGGCCTCCGGTTCAGACAGTCCGAGCACGGCCGCCCCACCAGAGGTGGTGAACGGATACACCGGGAGTTCCTCCGATGCGCTGGACACGCCCCGGACCCTCCACACCAGGCCAAGGGCGTCCAGGTAGGTCATGGTGTTGTCGATGGCCATGCCCGGGGCCAGAGCCGTGGCCGCCGCTCGCAGAACCAGTGGGCTTCGCGACGAGCCCAACTTGCCAAACAGTGCCGTCAGAAAGGCGCGCTGGCGTTCGGTACGACCGATATCACCGGTGGGATCGGTCACGGGTTGGCCGTCGACGACCTCGGTGTACTGACGTGACCGCACGTAGGCCAGCGCCTGGGTGCCGTTGAGGGTGACCGTGCCCGTGGTCTCCACCGCCAACCCGGACATCTCATCAAACGCCGGATTGGGAAACTCCACCTGTATGCCCCCCACAGCGTCGACGAGACCGGCGAAACTCACGAAGTCGATCTGCAGATAGTGATCAATGGGGATCCCGATCTGTGAGACGGCCGCCACCAGCGCTCCGGGACCCTGGGCAAAGGCCCCGTTGATGCGTCCCTGTTCGCCGGTGGTCGGGTAGGTGACCCACAGGTCCCGGGGGATGGAAAGCATGCGGGCCGGGCCATCGCCCACCCGAAGCACGATGATCGTGTCGGCCCGTTCCCCTGCGGCCGGACCGTCCAGAAATGCGCCCGCATCGGGAGCGCTGGGATCGATGGCCGCCCGGCTGTCTGACCCCACCACCAGGTAGTTGGTGCCCGTCTCGGCCGAAGAGAGCACCGGGCCGACGTCAACCCGTTCGATCCGGCTGAACTGCCACCATCCGAACAAAAAGGCCATCACCCCGGCCAGCACCCCGATGACCAGCACCGCCGCGACGATTCGACCCGCACGCCCTGCCACCGACCGACGACGCCGGGGACGGTGTCGGGGTGGAGGGAGGTCCCGGCGCGACGGCCCGGGGGGCGCAGATGGTGGAGCCTGTCCGGGACCAGGCGGCACCGGGCGGGCAACCCGGGCCCGGCCGGAGCTGGCGCCTGACCTGCCGGGCCCGGATTCACCACGACCTGACGTCGGGGGCGCTGCGGCTGGCCACCGCCGGGTGGCGGGGTCCGGGAAGAATTGCGGTGGGATCGTCGTCAGGCGACGGCGAGCCGCCGGCACCGGCGCCTGGACCACGGGGCTTCACCACAACAGGGCCTGGCGGAGCTCGGACGTCACCGCGGCGATGATACGACTACCTCGGGGCTGCAGTGGTGCAGGGTCGGCCGACGCAGCACCCCCTAGACTCGCCACGTCTGATGCCACTGCCCTGATTCACGGGTGCCAACGCTCTGCTCCATGGGGATTCGTCTTGCACCATGCACTGATCGCAGCTGCCGATCCGTCGAACCTGATGGCGGCCAGGCAGATGATGGCCTTCACCCTCGGCACCCACATCGTGCTGGCCTCGTTCGGAGTGGCATTCCCGTTCATGGTGATGGTGGTCCACCTCCGCGGGCTTCGGCGGGGCGACGCCCAGGCCATGACCCTGGCCAGACGATGGTCCAAGGTCATGGCGGTGCTTTTTGCCGTCGGCGCTGTGACCGGGACGGTGCTGTCGTTCGAGCTGGGATTGCTGTGGCCCGAGCTCATGGGTCGCTACGGCGAAGTGTTTGGCATTCCGTTCGCCTTCGAGGCGCTGTTCTTTTTCACCGAGGCGATCTTCATCGCCATCTACCTTTACGGCTGGAAGCGAATGCGCCCATGGCCGCACTTTTGGACCATCGTGCCCATCGTGCTTGCCGGCATGGGTGGAACGTTTTCCATCGTTGCTGCCAACGCCTGGATGAACAACCCGTCGGGGTTCACCCAACTGCCCGACGGCACCCTCACCGACATCAGCCCAGCGGCAGCCATCTTCAATCCAGGCATCTGGCATCAGGTACCCCACATGTATCTGGCGGCGTTCATCGTGGTGGGATTCACGGTTGCATCGGTCTACGCCGTGGGGATGCTCCGGGGACGCCGTGACCGTTACCACCGACTCGGGTTTCTGGTGCCGTTCACCGTCGCCGCAATTGCCATGCCGCTGCAGTTCGCCGTCGGCGACCAGGCCGCCCGGTCGGTGGCTTCGGCCCAGCCAACCAAGTTCGCCGCCCAGGAACTGGTGTGGGAGACCGGCAGCGACCAGCCCGAGATCATTGGTGGGATCATGGACCCCGAAACCGGCGAGGTGCGCTGGGGAATCGCCATCCCCGGCGTGGCCTCGCTGCTGACGGGTTCACCACCGACACCGTGATTCAGGGATTGACCGAGGTGCCACCCGAGGACCGCCCACCGGTCAACGTGGTCCATCTGGCCTTTGACGTCATGGTGGGCCTGGGGTCGGCTCTGCTGGCCCTGTCGGCCTGGTTTGCCGTGGTGTGGTGGCGACGCCGTGACCTCCCCGCCACCGAAGTGGTTTCTTCGGGCGGCGACCGTGGCCGGAGGCGGCAGCCATCATCACCATGGAAGCCGGCTGGATCGTCACCGAGGTGGGACGTCAGCCCTGGGTGGTCTACGGCTACCTCCGCACCGAGGACGCCGTCACCACCGCCGGAGGCATCTGGTGGTGGTTTGCCGTCATTGCGGTGATCTATGCGGCAGTGATCAGTACCGGAGTGGTGGTGATCCGCTCCATGGCAGCTCGCTGGCGAGCGGGCGACGACGGCACCTACAGCCCGGGGTCCACCGACGACCACATCGACGAACAGGGCCCTGCCCCATACGAGCCTCGCCAACCGATGCCCGCACCGGAGCCGAGCTCGGGCCCAGTCGCATGACCCTGGCGGAGTCAGCCGCCATCATCTTGTGGATCGGCATCACCCTGTACGCCGTGCTGGCAGGCGCCGACTTCGGTGCCGGACTGTGGGACCTGCTGGCCGGTGGCAGCCGGCGCGGGGCCCGACCACGGGCGCTCATTGACCTGGCCATTGGTCCGGTGTGGGAAGTCAACCATGTGTGGCTGGTGTTTTGTCTGGTGATGTTGTGGACGGCATTTCCCACCGTGTTCAGCTCCATCATGTTGACCCTGTATGTCCCGCTGGGCCTGGCCGCAGTGGGCATCGTGTTGCGAGGTAGCGGTTTCGCCTACCGCCACGTGACCACCAGATTCGCGGCACGGCGAGCCTTCGGCGCCGTCTTTGCCGTGTCGTCGCTCATCACGCCGTTTTTCCTCGGTGCGGTCCTCGGTGCCATCGCCGGCGGACGGGTCCCTCTGGGCGGTGATTCGGGCAGCCCCATCTCATCGTGGCTGAACGTCCCCGGGGTATTTGCCGGAGTGCTGGCTGTGGTTGCGTCGGCTTATCTGGCGGCGGTGTACCTGGTCGGCGATGCCCACCGCCACGGTGATGCCGGCCTGGTTGCGTACTTCAGGGTCAGGGCGGCCGCGGCCGGGGCCGTCACCGGCCTGGTGGCCCTCAGCGGCCTCATTGTGGCCGGCGACGACATCCCCGAACTGTTCGATGGGCTGACTGGCCGAGCCGCCCCGTTGGTGGTGATGTCAGCAGTGTGCGGCCTCACCACCATGGTGTTCATGTGGCGGGAGGTGACCCGCTTCACCAGAGTGCTTGCGGCAGCGGCAGTTGCGTCGATCGTGTGGGCGTGGGGATTGGCCCAACAGCCGTGGATGCTGCCCGATCAGATCACCGTGATCGAGGCGGCCGCTTCGCCACCGACGCTGTGGGCCATTTTGCTGGCCGTTGGTCTGGCCGGGATTGTGATTGTCCCGGCGCTGGCGTTGCTGTGGCGACTTGACCAGGCCAGCGCCCTGGAAATCGACGACCTCGACGACGAGGCGCTGGCCAACCGGGGATGACGGGCAACCAGTGATCAGGCCAGTGGCGACACCGGCTCGTGCCAGTGCTGGCCGGGTGGCAGCAATGCGTCGGCACCGGCGGGACCCCACGTGCCGGCCATGTAGGGAGTGACGGCAACGGGTGCGTCGAGCACGCCGTCAACCACCGCCCACGCTGCCTCCACGCCGTCTTCACGAGCGAACATGAACGGATCCCCGGTCATGGCCTCACCCAGCAATCGCTCGTAGGGCAGTCGCTCGTCGACCACGTCGTCACAAAGGACCAGTTCGGACATGGCACCGTGCATGTGGTCACCAGGAGCCAACGAGCGCACCCCCATGGCGATCACCGGCGATGGCGACAACCGGAATCTGAGGTAGTTGGGACCGTCGGTGGCCAGTTGCGGCTCGGTGAATACCTTGTGCGGAGGCTTCCGGAACTCGATGAGCACCTCGGTGACGTGCTCGGGCAACTGCTTTCCGGCACGAAGCAGCCACGGAACCCCCGCCCAGCGCCAGGAGTCGATGTTCAACCGTACGGCGGCGAACGTCTCGACATCGGAATTCGCAGCGACCCCGGGCTCGTCGAGGTAGCCGTCGAACTGGCCGCGCACCACGTCAGCGGGGCACACCCGGTCCATGGCACGAAACACCCGTTCCTTTTCGTCGCGCAACGCCTCCATGCCACCACCCACCGGTGGCTCCATGGCCAACAGGGCGACGACCTGAAACAGGTGGTTTTGCACCACGTCACGCAACGCCCCGACGCTGTCGTAAAAGCTGCCGCGTCCCTGCACCCCGAAATCCTCGGCCATGGTGATTTGGACACTGGCAATGTGGTCGCGATTCCACACCGGCTCAAACAGCGAGTTGGCAAACCGGAGGTACACGAGATTCAGTACCTCCTGCTTTCCCAGGTAGTGGTCGATGCGGTACACCGCCGACTCATCGAAAACCTCGTGGATGACCCGGTTCAACTCCTGTGCTGACGCCAGATCACGACCAAACGGCTTTTCCACCACCACCCGTCCACCTTCGGCACAGCCCGACGCGCCCAGACCCTGAACCACCTCGGCGAACAGCACCGGCGGTACGGCGAGGTAGTGGGCCGGGTGACGCGAGCCAACCCCGTCGAGTTCGTGCCTCAGCCGGGTGAACGTCGACGGGTCGCTGTAGTCACCGTCCACGTAGCGCAATGAACCGACAAGGTGGTCGAAGGCGGCTGGGTCGTCGATCCCACCGTGATCGACGATGGACTGACGGGCACGATCGGTGAGGTCGTCGAGCGTCCAGTCGGAATGGGCCACCCCGATCACCGGAAAGGTGAGACGGCCACGACGAGCCATGGCATACAGCGCCGGGAACGTCATCTTGCGGGCCAGGTCTCCACTGGCCCCGAACCAGCACAGGGCATCGGCAGCATGCTGGGACGACATCAACGTTCACCTCCGTAGCTCAGCCTTCTCGGACCTGTGTCCGAGACCGACCACGACCGACACTAGCCATCACCCGATCGCCGACCGTCGCAACGCATACGACCCCACTCCCATGGGTCATTCGCCCCTTCCCGCAGTCGGCGTCAGGGGCAATCCTCACGTAGATGAACATCAACCGCTCGCAGATGCAGGACGCCCCCGATGGCCACCACGTTGACGAGGATCCTCGTTGCACTGCGTTGCGTTCGGCTCTGGTCGCCCAGCTGCGCCATGAGGATGTTGCCGACGAGCGGGTGTTGGCCGCCATGGCGGTGGTCCCCGACACCTCTTTGCGCCGGGGCATTCCTATGGCGCCGCCTACGACAACCGGCCGCTTCCCATCGGATCGGGGCAAACGATCAGCCAGCCCCTGGTGGTGGCGTGGATGGCCCAGGCGGCCGAACTGACCGACAGCGACCACGTGCTGGAGGTGGGCACCGGTTCGGGGTACGGCGCTGCGGTACTGGCCGAACTGGCCCAACGGGTCACAAGCGTTGAACGCATCGTCACACTGGCCGACAACGCCCGGTGGGTTCTGGGTCAGGTGGGGTACGACAACGTCACCGTGGCCGTCAGCAACGGGACCATGGGATGGCCCCGGGGTGCCCCGTTCGACGCCATTGTGGTCACCGCCGCATCGCCCGAGGTGCCCGACTCGCTCGTGGACCAACTGGCTGACGGAGGACGTCTGGTGATCCCGGTGGGCGACCGCATCCAGTCAGCAGCTCGTTCGGGTTCGGCGACGAGGCGACGAAATCCTCAGCGAGAACCTTGGGAGCGGTGGCGTTCGTTCCGCTCATTGGGGAGCAGGGCTGGGACCCGGACTGAGCCTCAGGGTGACCGTGGTGGGTCAGCGCCGACGCATCGACACCGGACGCGACACCGTGGCGAAGAAATCATCCCCCTTGTCATCCACGATGATGAAGGCGGGGAAGTCCTCCACTTCGATGCGCCACACCGCTTCCATACCCAACTCGGCGTACTCGAGCACCTCCACCGAGCGGATGCACTCTTGAGCCAACCGGGCGGCCGGACCGCCGACCGAGCCAAGGTAGAAGCCACCGTGTCGCTTGCAGGCGTCGGTCACCTGCTGGCTCCGGTTGCCCTTGGCCACCATGACAAAGCTGCCCCCGGCGGCCATGAAGTCGTCGACGTAGGAGTCCATCCGACCGGCGGTGGTGGGACCGAACGACCCCGACGCGTAGCCGTCGGGGGTCTTGGCCGGACCGGCGTAGTACACGGCATGGTCCTTGAGGTACTGCGGCATCGCCTCGCCAGCGGCCAGACGTTCGGCGATCTTGGCGTGGGCAAGATCGCGGGCCACCACCATGGGGCCATTGAGCATCACCCGTGTACGCACGGGGTGTCGGGACAGCTCGGCGCGGATCTCAGCCATGGGCCGACTGAGGTCGATGTGCACGACGTCGTCAGACAGCTCGGTGGGATCGGCGTCGGGCAGGAACTGGGCCGGGTCGGTCTCGAGTTGCTCGAGGAACACCCCGTCGGCGGTGATGCGCGCCCTGGCCTGGCGATCGGCCGAGCACGACACGGCGATGCCCACCGGGCACGACGCACCATGGCGCGGAAGCCGGATCACCCGCACGTCGTGACAGAAGTACTTGCCCCCGAACTGGGCGCCGATGCCGAACTCGCGGGTCTGGGCCAGGATGGCGGCCTCCAGCTCGGGGTCCCTGATGGCGTGCCCTGTCGCCCCTCCCTCGGTGGGCAACGAATCCAGGTACCGGGCGGACGCCAGCTTGGCCGTCTCCAGCGTCGACTCCGCAGACGTTCCACCGATGACCACAGCAAGGTGGTACGGCGGACATGCGGCGGTTCCCAGCAAGCGAAGCTTCTCATCGAGGAACTCCGCCAGACGCGTGGGGTTGAGCAGGGCCTTGGTCTCTTGAAACAGCAACGACTTGTTGGCCGATCCCCCACCCTTGGCCATAAACAACAACTCGTAGGCCGAGCCACCGACCGCGGCGATCTTGATCTCAGCGGGAAGGTTGGTCCCGGTGTTCACCTCGTCCCACACCGACACCGGCGACATCTGCGAGTAGCGGAGGTTGTCGTGGACGAAAGCCTCGTACACGCCGCGTGACAATGCCTCGTCATCGGCCCCACCGGTGAGGACGTACTGGCCCTTCTTGCCCTTCACGATGGCAGTGCCGGTGTCCTGGCACATGGGCAGCACCCCGCCAGCGGAGATGCAGGCGTTGCGCAGCAGATCCAGCGCCACGAACCGGTCGTTGCCCGACGCCTCGGGATCGTCGAGGATGTTGGCGAGCTGCCGCAGGTGGGCCGGCCTCAGGTAGTGGGCGATGTCGAACATGGCCTGACGGGTCAGTTCGGTCAGCACCTCGGGATCGACCTGCAAAAACTTCGTGCCGCCCAGATCCACCTCCCGCACCCCGTCGATGTCCAGACGCCGATAGACGGTGTCGTCGGGACCCAACGGCAATATCGGGGTGTGGACGAAACCGGTCACGGGGCTGCAACCGTCGTGGTTGTCTCGGGCACCGTGGTGGTGGTGGTCGGCGGCTGCGTGGTCGTGGTGGTGGGTGCCTGGGTCGTGGTGGTGGTCGGGCGAGTTGTGGTGGTGGTCGGGCGCGTCGTGGATGTCGTCGACGAGGTGGTGGTGGTCGACGACGTCGTGGTGGTCGTCGCCGGAGCGTTGTCGCTGGTGGAGGCGACCAGCGCCCACGCCCCCAGCCCAATGGCAAGCAGGGCGAGGATGACGACGGCCACAATCAACGCCGTGCGCGAACCCCCGGGGACATCGCTGCCTGGCACCATCGGCGCTGTCTTGCGGGTCCATTCGGTGCCATCCCAGTAACGAAACCGGTCGGTGTCGTCTGGGTCGGGGTACCAGCCGGCGGGAGCATCATCTCCGGCGGGCCGAGCCTTGCGGGTCCAGGCTGATCCGTCCCACCATCGCGACAGCGCCACACTGTGGGGATCGGGGTACCAACCCGGAGGCGCCGGCTCGATGTCAGGCCTCGAACGATCAGTCCACGCGTGACCGTCCCACCACCGCACCAGGCCGTCCTGGGTGGGATGGGGGTACCAGCCCTGGTCGCGGCCACCCACCGGGCGGGTCCGATCCAAAAACCTGGTGCCATCGAAATAGCGCTCAAGGCCGGGTCGACCGTTGGGATCGGCAAACCAACCGGCAGCAGCCGGACTCGCACCCGCATCTGGGCCGCCGGGCTCCCGCGGCGGGGGCGGGGTGGCGCCGGTCACCGGCTCATGGTCATGTCGGGTCGGATCGTCAGACACGGTGGACTCCTCGGTTGCTGATGAATGCACTGACTGGCACGACGCACCAAAACTTGCCTGCCGGTATCACGTCCAATGGGGCGAACGCTGCTGTTGTCTGCGCTGATGATGCCTGGGCCAAGGATGCCTGCGCTGTCGTCGAACCGACACCCCCGGCTCAGACCGGCTCAGACGCTGCTGAGGTCGGCGATTGCTCCCACCAGACGCTGGGCGCCATCGGCAATTGTGTCACGCCGCATGGCCAAGCCGGCGACGACGTCCCCACCGGCGCCAGCGACCATGTCATCGAGCTTGCGCAAGGTGCCCCCGGGGGTCACGGCATAGGTGCAGTACACCGCGCACTTCTTGCCCTTCAGACCGTCACCGTCGGGCCCAGCGAGCGTGTTGAGCATCTGGGCCAGACGCTTGCGTCCACCCGGTCGCTGACCAACGGCGAACAACCCATCGGTCCACGTGCCCACGATCAGCAGATCAGCGGCAGCAACGGCTGCAGGATCGACACCTGAGGCCGGATAGGTCGTGCAGCGGATGCCACGGGTGAACAATTCGTCGCCCATGGCCAGTGCAGCCCTGCGGGTCGTACCCGTCTTGCTTTCGTAGACCACTACGACGTCCATGCCAACTCCAATCGTCGGTTCGCCACCTTTAGTGTTACCACTCGTAGTGTTACCACTCGTAGTGTTACCACTTGGGAGGCGACATCTGGGCCAGCCCACCGACGGAGGCTTCCGCCCAGTGCTGCGCAGTGCTCATCTGCTGCGCAGTGCTCATCTGCTGCGCAGTGCTCATCTGCTGCGCAGTGGGACGTGGCAACGGTTGGTCACCAACCGTCGATGTGAAGCACCGACTCGAGTTCGACGCGAGGGGCGGTCTTGAATGACGTCCCCACCGTGTAGGCCACCGGAGTGAGCAGGCCCTGCGACACCTCGCCGAAGGGGATGCCGACGATGTCAGCCACGGCCTCTTCGTGCATGAGATGCAGGGTGGTCCAGCACGTCCCCAGGCCCCGCTCACGGGCGGCCAGCATGAAACTCCAGGCCGCTGGGAACAGCGAACCCCACAAGCTCGCCGAGGCGAACGACGGCAGGTTGTCGACCCGTCCCTCAAGACACGGGATCACCAGCACTGGGGCCTCACCCATGTGGTCGGCGAGGTACTGGGCAGAGTTCACAACCCGCTCCTGGGTGCGTGCGCGTGCTGGCTCCATCTCGGGCATCCCGGCTGTCGCCATCCCCGAATCCCGATAGAGCTCAAACCCCTGACGGTAAAGATCCCCGATTGCGGCCCGCTTGGCCGCATCGGTCACCACCACCCAATGCCAACCCTGGCGGTTGGATCCGGTCGGTGCCTGCACGGCCATCTCGATGCATTCGCGCACAACGTCCAGTGGAACGTCCTGGGTGAAATCCAGGCGCTTGCGGACGCTGCGGGTGGTGGTCAGGAGTTCGTCGGCGGAGAGGTTTAGGCGCATGCCCAGACACTACTCAACCGGTGTCGACACGTCGGGGGCGCCGATGCTCACCCGTGACTCGCCGGGGCTTTCGACCCGATCTGACAAGATGACCCCAGCGCACCCCACAACGGGGGAGCACCGCTCGAACCCAAACCCGGGAGCCACCATGAACGATCTGGCAACGAGACTGGCCGCCGTGGTGGGCGCCAGCAACGTTGAGGCAGGCGACGCCATCAACGAGGCCGATACCCACGACGAGGCTCTCGGCGTCGCACCCGTCGTTCCGGCGGCGGTGGTTCATCCGGCATCGTCAGGCGAGGTGGCCGAACTGCTGACCCTGGCCACTTCACTGGGTGTGGCGGTCACCGCCCGTGGCTCGGGCACCGGGCTGTCGGGAGCATGCACGCCCGTGCCCGGCGGCATCGTGGTGGCGTTCGACCGCATGGCCGAGATCGTCGAAATCGACACCGACAACCATCTCGTGGTGGTGCAGCCCGGCGTGACCCTGGCCCAGCTCGACGAGGCGCTCGAACCGCTCGGGCTGGTGTACCCGGTGTTTCCGGGTGAGTACTCGGCGTCGATAGGCGGCAACATCAACACCAACGCCGGCGGCATGCGGGCGGTCAAATACGGGGTGACGCGCCACCATGTCCTGGGCCTTGAGGCTGTCCTGGCCACTGGAGAGGTCTTGCGCACCGGCGGACGGGTGGTCAAGACGTCGACGGGCTACGACCTCACGCAACTCATCATCGGCTCGGAGGGCACCCTGGCGTTGGTGACCGAGGCGGTGCTCAGGGTCTACCCCAGGGCACCGCACGGCGCCACGGTGTTGGCCCCGTTCGCCACCCTCGCGCAGGTGACCGCCGCCGTGCCCCGTGTGGTGGGGTCCGGTGTCGGACCGCTGATCCTCGAGTACATCGACATGCTCACCATGAGTGCAGCCACCGCCTACGTCGGGCTCGATCTGGGGATCCCGAGCGAGATCGCCAACGCCGCTCTGGCGTACCTGGTGGTGTCACTGGAGTCCACCCACACCGACCGTCTGGACCAGGACGTGGCGTCGGTGGCCGAACTCCTCGATGAGCTCGGCGCCATGGACGTGTACGTCCTTCCGCCGTCGGCGGCGGCCTCACTGATCGATGCCCGGGAAAAGGCATTCTGGGTGGCCAAGGCCAACAACGCCGACGACATCGTGGACATCGTTGTCCCCCGGGCTTCGATGCCGGAGTTCATGGCTTCGGTGCAGACCATTGCCGAGGGTTCGGCGTCGTGGATCGCCGGGTGCGGTCACGCCGGCGATGGAAATGTCCACCTGGGCGTGTTTCAGGCCGACCCTGTGGTCCGCCGTCAGGTGCTCGTCGACCTGTTCAGGGCGGGCATGGACCTCGGCGGGATGATCTCGGGTGAGCACGGCCTCGGAACGGCAAAGAGCGGGTACTTCCTGGAGCTTGAGGACCCGGCAAAAATCGCCCTCATGCGCCGCATCAAGGCAGCGTTCGACCCCAACGGGATCCTGAATCCCGGCACCATCCTCAACGACCCGAAAGCAGACCTGTAATGGACAGCACCCCAGCGCCCAACACTGACTCCCCCACCCACGACAGCTCCGGCGGCGTCACCGTGGTGGGTCAACCCGCAGCCGACCCGACGTCAAACGGTGCCCGGGCCCTGATCCGCACCTTGGTGGACAGTGGCGTGGATGTGTGCTTCACCAATCCCGGCACCTCGGAAATGCATTTCGTTGCCGCACTCGATGAGGTTCCCGAGATGCGGGCGGTGCTGGGGTTGTTCGAGGGTGTGGTCACCGGGGCCGCCGACGGGTATGCCCGCATGGCCCGTCGACCGGCAGCGACCCTGCTGCACCTGGGGTCGGGACTCGGAAACGGGTTGGCCAACCTGCACAACGCCCGGCGAGCCCGCACACCGGTCGTGAACATCGTCGGCGATCACGCCACGTACCACAAGCAGTACGACGCCCCCCTGGATTCCGACATCGAGTCGATCGCCCGCGGTGTGTCGTCATGGATTCGTACCTCTGCAACACCGTCAGCCGTTGCCACCGATGCCGCTGAGGCGGTCGCTGCCGCCCGTGGTCCCGCCGGTCAGGTTGCCACGCTCATCCTGCCGGCCGACTCCTCGTGGGGTGAGGCGCCCGAGGGACCCGCCACCCCGGTGCCCAGCCGCACGCCCTCGGAGCCTGACGAGGCCGTGATTTCAGCCGTGGCAGCAGCCCTGACGTCGGGCCGCCCGACCCTGTTGCTGGTGGGGGGACGGGTCACATCTGACCCGGATCTGTTGGCCACGGTGGCTGCGGTGGCAACCAGCCATGGAGCCCGACTGCTGTGCGAGACGTTCCCGGCCCGGTTGGCCAGAGGTGCCGGTCGTGTGCCGGTCGACCGCCTGAGCTACCTCGCCGAATTCGCGCAGATGCAGCTCGACGGGACGGAGCATCTCGTGATGGTCGACGCCAAGGCACCGGTGTCGTTTTTCGCCTATCCGGAAAAGCCGAGCGATCTGGTGCCAGCGGGCTGCCAGGCGCACGACCTGGTGGCTCCCGATGGCGATGCCGCCGCCGCTGTGCACGCCCTGGTGGCAGCACTCGGGTCGGCCATCGGTACGGCACCGGTGCAGGAGCTTGCTCCCCCGCTGGCCCCCACCGGGGAACTCACGGCCGAAAGCCTGGCCGCTGCCATTGGGGCCACGCTGCGCGAAGGCACCATCGTCGTTGACGAGGGCAACACCTCGGGGCTGTTTCTCGCCGGGCACACCGCCGCTGCGCCGGCCCACGACCTGCTGTGCCTCACGGGCGGAGCCATCGGGATCGGGTTGCCGCTGGCGACCGGTGCTGCTGTTGCCTGCCCTGACCGCCCGGTGCTGTGCGTGGAGTCCGACGGCTCCACCATGTACACCGCCCAGGCCCTGTGGACCCAGGCCCATGAACAGCTCGACATCACCACGGTGGTCTGCAACAACCGGTCCTATGCCGTGCTGAACATGGAATTGGGGCGCGTTGGCGCTGGTACCGGCGGGCCGCGCGCCCGTGCCATGTTCGATCTGTCCGATCCCCCCCTGGACTTCGTCGCCCTGGCGACAGCATGTGGTGTCGACGCCGTTCGCGTCACCACCGCTGACGAACTTGTCGCCGCCTTGCGTCGCTCTCACCTCACCCCCGGACCCCATCTCATCGAGGCCGTTGTTCCGCCATTGGTGTGATCCACGACTGACCTGTCATTGAGCCACGGCTGATTGCTCTCGTCTCAACTGGTCCGGCGCAATCCCACCACGGCACCGTTCGCTGCTGTGACCACAACCATGGGATCGTGCACCTCCAGCGAGTGGGGCTCGTGCACCGGGCCCAGATCGACCTCGACATGGTGCAACTCCACTCCGGTGCGCTCGGACAACAGTCGTATTGAGCCGTCGGCTACGGCGACCGCCACCGCCCCGTCGGTAAGGGCAGGGGCTGAGAACGTTCCCGGCAGGTGCACCTTCCACAGCGGTCGACCGGTGGGTCCCAGCACCACCAACGCTGCCGACGCCGTGCGAATCGCCAGCCGACTGCCCACACGATGTACGCCGGTCACCGGCTCGCCGACGTCAACCACGTGGGAGGCCGACCCCGTCGTCAGATCAAGACCCACCACGTGATGCTCACGATCGGCGATCCACACCACTCCACCAACTTCCGCCGCAGCGACGACAGTGTCGACGCGATGGCGAACCCACCAACGACTGCGACCGGTGCGAGGATCGAGCGCCACCAACGGTGTCACCGGCTGTGGCCACCACCAGTGCCTTTGAGGTTGCCTGCATCCACACCGGCGCGTGGCCGAGCCGTGTGGCCCATCGGGCTGAACCGTCACCATCAACTGCGGTCACCACATTGCCGGTAGCGATGGCAACCCACGGTGACGTCGGGTCGGTGCCCGCAACGGCGGTTTGTACCGCTGCCATGCACTGCACCGGGGTTGACAGGGGCCGTTCCCACACCGTGACCCCGGTCGCTGATGCCAGACCGTGCACCACAGCGTCGGCACTGGCCGCCACCACCACCCCGCCTCCAGCCACGACACATGCAACCGGCGCCGCCAACTGCGCTGACCACCGCGGCAAGCCGACTACGGGATCGATCGACGTCAGCGACGGGGAACCCAGTGGCGGGTCGGAGCTTCGAACCACCGTTGGCCAGTCGACAACCACGGCAGATCCGCCCACTGGGGGCATTGCGCCGGTGGCCCCCAGACCCCACACCCTCTCAACTCCAACCCATCGGGCACGCACAGCAGCGGAGGCCGCTGCAGACTGCTGTTCACGCTCGGTGCCGCCGGATGCGTCGCCGGTCGACCGGTCGACGGTCACAGCCCCCGCACCACCGACAGTGCGGGCCCGTGCACGATCGTGTGCGGCACGACGCTCGGGGTCGCTCAGCAACGCGAACGCCTGCTGGAGTTCCCGAAAAGTCGCCGGATCACCCCCGACGTCGGGATGAGCGGTCTTGACCACCCGGCGCCAGGCCACCCGAAGTTGCGTCACGCTGGCGTCAGGCGTGATCCCCAACACCCGGTAGGGGTCGGCATCTGGACCCGGGGCACCAGATCTGTCTAGCCCATGATCAGGCCGCCATGACGCCCCGGGGCTGCACCAGCGGCGAAGGCCTGGGGGTCCCATCACGCAAACCCGCCTGGCGGTGCCACACTGGTGCCTCGCCGCCGGAACGTCCGGCAACCACTGATTCGACGACTGCGGAGGTCACCATGAGCCAACCCGGCGAGGCCACCGAGGCTGGAACCGACGCTCCGGGATCGTACGTGGAGGCCGATGGGTTCACCCGTGACACCAACTACATCACCACCCGCATCACCGCTGACGGCAGTGAGGGCTACCCCGTCGAACCCCACAGGTACCGGTTGGTGGTGAGCCGGGCCTGCCCCTGGGCCCATCGGGCCATCATCGTGCGTCGACTGCTCGGACTCGAAGGCGTGTTGTCCATGGGAGTCGCCGGGCCGACCCACGACTGGAGGTCGTGGACCTTCGACCTCGACCCCGATGGTCGCGATCCGGTGCTCGGGATCGAACGGCTGCAGGATGCCTATTTCGCACGGCAACCCGACTACCCGCGAGGCATCACGGTTCCGGCCATGGTTGAGGTGGCCACCGGCCAGGTGGTCACCAACGACTTCGCCCGCATCACCCTGGACCTGTCCACCGAGTGGACCGCCCTGCATCGCCAGGGGGCCCCCGATCTCTACCCCGAAGCCCTGCGTCCCGGGATCGACGCCATGATCGACCTGCTGTTCACCGACGTGAACAACGGGGTGTACCGATGTGGGTTCGCCGGCAACCAGGAGGCCTACCAGGAGGCCTACGACGGACTGTTTTTTCGCCTCGACGAACTGTCTGATCATCTGGCCGGCCAGCGGTACCTGGTGGGAGACACCATCACCGAGGCCGACATCAGATTGTTCGCCACCCTCGTGCGGTTCGATCCGGTGTACCACGGACACTTCAAGTGCAACAGAGAACAAGCTCAGCGAGATGCCGGTGCTGTGGGCCTACGCCCGGGACCTGTTCCAGACCCCTGGCTTCGGCGACACCACCGACTTTGACCACATCAAGCGCCACTATTACGAGGTCCACCTCGACATCAACCCCACCGGAGTCGTGCCAAGCGGGCCCGATCTCGCCAACTGGTTGGAGCCGCACCATCGCCACACGCTTGGCGGACGGCCGTTTGGAGATGGCACGCCACCGGGGCCAGTGGTCCAGGGCGAAGAGGTTCCCACGGCTCACACCCCGATGCGCTGATCCACGCTCCGGCTGGTGCCAGTGAACGACCGTGCACAAGTTGTGGCACCAACTGTGCAATAGTGCGTTGACGACCACAAGGAGGTCCCATGCTTAATCTCGCAGCCGACTACCCACTGCTGAATGTGTTTCTGAGTTTCCTCTACTTCTTCGTATTCGTCCTGTGGATCTTTTTGATCTTCACCGTTTTTGTTGACCTGTTCCGTTCACGCGACGTGTCCGGCCTCGGCAAGGCCGTTTGGGTGATCTTCCTCATCGTCCTCCCGCTCATCGGCGTCCTGCTGTACCTCATCGTCCGTGGGGGCAAGATGCACGAACGTGCCGAGCAGGCAGCTGCTGCCCAGAACGATGCCATGAAGACCTACATCCAGCAGGCTGCCGGCACGAGCGCCAGCGCTGCCGATGAACTTGCCAAGCTGGCTGAGCTGCGCGACCAGCGGTGCCATCACCGACGCTGAGTTCGACAGCCAGAAGGCCAAGCTCCTGAGCTGAGCCTCACAACCTGCGTTTCCACCGCCCGCCTCCGGACACGTGCCGAGGCGGGCGGTGCGCGTTGGGGGGCACGGACCCCAAGGCACTCCATGCTTTACTGCTGTAACGTTTGGGCGTGTCGCGCCGTGGAGATGCAACCCGCCGCCGCCTCATGGATGCAGCCCGCGAACTCATCCAGGAGCACGGACTGGACGTGCCGCTCAACGACGTTGCCGAGCGGGCCGGGGTCACCCGCATGACGCTGTATCGACATTTCGGCCCCCGTCGTGAACTTTTGCTTGAGGTCTTGCTCGAGGAGATGGCAGTCACCGCATCAGTTTGTGATCACCTGCTCAACGAGCCCACCCGCAGTCCTGTGGAGCGGGTGCACCGGACGATGACCTACCTGTCAACCGAATTCCGCTCCGTGCCGCTCATCGCAGGAGTGGTGTCAGGATCCACCATCACTGACCTCGAGCAGCTCGATCCCGATGGCGCCGTACATGCGTTGGTGGTTGCCATTGCCGGGCCATTCCTCAACGACGCCCATGCATCTGGCATCTTGCGCGGCACACCTGAGACCGCTGTCATCTGGGTCGCACGTCAGTTGGTGGCCATGCTGTACGAAGTCCCGTTCGAGGAACGCAACCGACAGTCGGTGGCCGACGAGATCGCCGTGTACTTCATCCCCTCGGTCCTCAACGTGCCCATCGAGGAGTGCACCGCATTGATCGGCACCTATCCCGATCTCGACATGGAATCTGTGGGATCGGCGCGACCCAACTCGAACGGGGTTGTGGCCGATGGGCTCATCCCCACACGAACTGTCGCCTGAGCAACCCGGGCTGTCGCCTGAGCCCTTGGGCCGGTCGTCTGGGCCAGACGAGTGTCGTTGGCGGGTGTCGTTGGCGGGTGTCGAGGCGTCGTTGCGCCGGTGACGATGCATCCCGGCGATGACGTAATGTTGGTCATTACTTCGTGGTCGACGTCAGACTCGGCCGGTCCCAAGGGGAGCACATCATGGGTACACCCGTCATCGTCGAGGCCGCTCGCACCGCAGTAGGACGACGGGGTGGCTACTTCGCCGACGTTCATGCCGCCACGTTGCTGGGTCATGCCCAGACTGGCGTCCTCGAGCGCTCGGGTGTGGATCCCGCCAGTATCGGCCAGGTCGTTGGCGGGTGTGTGACCCAAGCCGGTGAACAGGCCAGCAACGTGAGCCGGACGGCGTGGCTGGCAGCTGGACTGCCCCACACCGTGGGCGCCTCCACCATCGACTGCCAGTGCGGGTCGTCGCAGCAGGCCAACCACATGATCGCCAACCTCATCAGCGCCGGGGCCATCGACTCGGGTATCGCCTGCGGGGTGGAGCACATGTCCAAGGTCTGGCTGGGTGCGAACGTGCCGCGCTACGGCGATCCGACCGACCTCACCAACACCGCATTCATCAACGGCAGTTCGCGGCCCGACCCGTTCGACATCGATTTGCCCGACCAGTTCGGCGCTGCCGAGCGCATCGCTGAGCGTCGCGGCATCACCCGCGCCGACGTCGACCATCTGGGCCTCATCTCGCAGCAAAAGGCCATCCGGGCCACCGAGCAGGGGCGCTTCGAGCGTGAGATCATCCCCGTCGAGGTCACCCTCGCCGACGGCACCACCATGACCGCAGACCGTGATGGTGGCTTGCGCGAAACCTCAGCCGACAAGCTGGCCGAGCTCAAGACGGTGATGCCCACCGGCATGCACACCGCCGGCAACTCAAGCCAGATCAGCGACGGGGCGGCTGCGGTGCTGTGGATGGACGAGGAGCGCGCCCGAGCCGAAGGATTGCGCCCCCGGGCCCGACTGGTGGCCCAATGCCTGGTCGGAGCTGAGCCCTACTACCACCTCGACGGACCAGTCGACGCCACGGCCAAGCTGCTGGCCGACACCGGCATGACCCTCGACGACATCGACATCGTCGAGATCAACGAGGCCTTTGCTTCGGTGGTGATGTCATGGGCACGGGTCAACAACGTCAGCGATGACGACCTCATGAACAAGGTCAATGTGAACGGTGGGGCCATCGCCCTGGGTCACCCCGTTGGGGCCACTGGCAGCCGCCTCATCACCACTGCGCTGCACGAGCTCGAACGCCGTGACGGCGAGTTCGCCCTGGTCACCATGTGCTGCGGCGGAGCGCTCGCCACCGGGACCATCCTTCAACGCATCTGAAGCCATGTAATGCGCCCGCCGGCCGCCGGCCGCCGGGCGACGCAACACGCGGGTGCGATCAGCGCCGACCCCGGGCCAGTCCCAGACCTGCAGTGGCAACCAGTTCCCTCTGGATCTCGTTGACCCCGCCGCCGAAGGTGTTGATCTGGGCCGCTCTGGCGGCGCGTTCAACTTCACCATGCAGCAACGCTCCAGGCGATCCGTCACGCAGGTGGGCCCGTGCCCCCAGAATGCCCTGCAGCATCCGGTAGACCTGCACGGCGGTCTCGGTGCCGAACACCTTGACCGACGAGGCCTCGGCCGGCCCAAGGGTGTTGTCACTCACCGCTTTCACCAGCTTCCACGTCATCAGGCGCGTGGCTTCGAGCAGCGCACGACACCGGGCCAGGTCGGACTGCACCCAGGCGAGGTCGATCATGCACGAAGCATCGTCAAGGCCCGACGGAGTCACGCGGGCCCAGTCGGTGACGTCATCCACCAGGCGCTCGGTAAGGCCTGACAGGGCGGCCAGACCCACACGCTCATGATTCAGCTGCATGGTGATGAGCTTCCATCCGGTGTTGACCTCACCCACCACGTTGCCAGCCGGCACCCGCACGTCGGTGTAGTACGTCGAGGTGGTCATGACGTCGCCCACGGTGTGTAGCGGCGTCCATGAGAACCCGGGGCTGTCGGTGGGCACGATGATGATGGAGATGCCCTGATGCTTGGGGGCCTCGGTGTCGGTACGACACGCCAGCCATACGTAGTCGGCCTGGTTGGCGCCCGAGGTGTACACCTTGTTGCCGTTGATGATCCACTGCTCACCGTCAAGCACCGCTGACGTGCGCAGGCTGGCAAGATCGGTACCGGCCTCGGGCTCGGTGTAGCCGATGGCAAAGTTGATCTCGCCGTTGAGGATGCCCGGCAGGTACGCCGCTTTTTGTTCCTCGGTGCCGTGAGCCATGAGTGCCGGGCCAACGGTGTTGACGGTCACAAACGGGAACGGGGCGTGGGCGCGCTGCACCTCATCGAACAAGATGAACTGGTCGGTGGCGGGCCGGCCCTGACCGCCGAACTCAACGGGCCATCCCAGCCCCAGCCAGCCATCAGCACCCATGCGGCGCACGATCTGGCGGAACAGCGGGCTGCCCTCGCCACCGCGGCCGATCTCGTCGCGTACCTCGGGGGTCAGCAACTCGGCAAAGTACTCACGCAATTCCTTGCGCAGGGCTTGCTGTTCGGGTGACTCGGCGAGGTACACGTCTTCCTCCTGTTCCCGGAGCCGTTGCCCCGGCGATGCCCACCCGGCATGACGCCGGTGCCAAATCTGACGGTGCGTCAGACGACACCGCAACACTAGCGCCCCAGCAGCGTCATGCTACGTTCTGACGATCCATCAGATAATAAATCGTCGACCCGGATGGGCCGACGAACACCACCGGTGGCAGCTCACAGAGGTTGCACCGGTACCCGACGAGCAGGGGGCGAAGTGAGCGGATTCCTCAACGACAAGGTGGTGGCCATCACCGGTGGTGGCCGGGGCATCGGCCGGGCAGTCGCCCTGCACTGTGCCGCAGAGGGGGCCCGCGTGGTGGTGGCCGACTTCGGTGTGGGCATGGACGGCGCCGAACCGTCCAGCGAGGTGGCCCAGGGCGTCGTTGACGAGATCACCGCTGCTGGGGGAACGGCCGTTGCCGTGGCCGGCGATGTGTCGACCATGGCTGGCGGCGCCTCGGTGGTCGAGGCTGCCATGGACAACTGGGGTCGCATCGACGGGGCTGTGTGCGTGGCCGGGATCCTGCGGGAGCGCATGTTGTTCAACATGAGCGAAGAGGAGTTCGACGACGTGGTCCGGGTGCACCTCAAGGGCACGTTCACCGTGTACCGCGCCGCCTCTGCGGTGATGCGCAAACAGGAAGGCGGCGGGTCGCTGGTGGCGTTCACCTCGGGCGTGTGGGCGTTGGGGTCAACGGCCCAGCCCAACTACGCTGCCGCCAAAGGTGGCATCGTGTCGCTGACGTACTCGGCGGCGGTTGCGCTTGAGCGCTACGGCGTTCGGGCCAATGTGGTGGCCCCGGTGGCGCGCACCCGCATGAGCGCCAATGTCCCCATGACCCTGGCCGAGATGGGTGACGCCGAGGACATCGCACCGATGGTGGGCTATCTCGTGTCCGACGCTGCCAGCGACGTCACCGGTCAGGTGTACTCGGTGGTGGGCGACAAGATCGCCGTGTGGAGCCAGCCCCGCGAGGTCCGTGCCATGTGGGCCGGCCAGCGCTGGACTCCCGAGCTGATCGCTGAGCGACTGCCCACCCAGGTCGGAACCGAACGGCTGCCCATGCTGGACATGGTGGCCGAGATGCGCAAGGCAGCCGCCGCCAAGGAGAATCCCAACGCATGACCACCCCGGTAACCACCGACGGCACCGACAGCACCGACGGCGCTGCGGGCAATCGTGAGCCGCTCGAGGCTGACCACGAGCGGTTTCGACAGCAATGCCGGTCGTGGCTGACCGACAACGTGGTGGGTGAGTACGCCGAACTGGCCGGCCGGGGTGGACCCGCCGACGAGGAGTTCGGGTTCGACGTGCGGGTGGCGTGGGAACAGCACCTGGGGTCCGAAGGCTGGATCGGGCTTGGATGGCCCACAGAATTTGGGGGCCGCGGTGCCACCGTCGCCCAGCAGGTGATCTGGGCTGAGGAGTACACCCGGGCGCTGGCGCCTGCCCGGGTCAACCACATGGGCGAGCAACTGCTGGGTCCCACGCTCATCGCCTACGGCACTGACGCCCAGCGAGATCGGTTTCTCCCCGGCATTCTCGACGGCACCGAGCGCTGGTGTCAGGGCTACAGCGAACCCAACGCCGGCAGCGACCTTGCCGGGGTGCAGACCCGGGCCGAGCTGGTTGACGGGCAATGGGTGCTCAATGGCCAAAAGGTGTGGACGTCACTGGCCCACGTGAGCCACTGGTCGTTCATCGTGGCCCGAAGCGTTCCCGGATCCCAGCGCAGCAAGGGGCTGGTGTTTCTGCTCGTGCCCATGGACCAGCCCGGCGTGGAAGTCCGACCCATTGTGCAGATCACCGGAGGTGGGGAGTTCAACGAGACGTTCTTCACCGACGCCCGCACCCCCGCCGACATGGTGGTGGGCGAGCCGGGCGAAGGCTGGGCCATCGCCATGGGGCTGCTGGCGTTCGAACGGGGCATTTCGACGCTCGCCCAGCAGGTAGGTTTCGCCCGCGAACTCGACGATGCCCGAGCCATCGCCGTGTCCACCGGACGCAACAACGACCCGGTGATGCGCCAGCGACTCGCCGCCGCCCACACCGGCCTGGAACTCATGCGCTGGAATGCCCTTCGCTCCATGTCGTCAGGCGTGCCCGGACCCGAAGCCAGCATCTCCAAGCTGCTGTGGGCTGGCTGGCACCGTGACCTCGGTGAACTTTTGATGGACCTCACCGGACCGGCGTCGCTGATCGCCGATGGCTTCCCCTACGAGCTGACCGCCACCCAGCGTCTGTTTTTGTTCACCCGTTCAGACACCATCTACGGCGGGTCCGACGAGATCCAGCGCAACATCATCTCCGAGCGCGTGCTCGGACTGCCCAGGGAGCCCCGATGAGCAACCAACCCCCGCCCTATGTGCCAGGGCATGGCCTGCTTGATGGACTCGGGGTGGTGATCACCGCCGCCGCAGGTTCGGGCATCGGGTCATCCACGGCCCGTCGCTGCCTCGAAGAAGGGGCCCGGGTGGTGATCTCTGACCGTCACGAGCGCCGCCTCGCCGAGACCGCCGAGGAATTGGGGGTGCGCGGCATCGTGTGTGACGTCACCGACGACCACAGCGTGCGGTCGTTCATGGACAGCGCTGCAGTCGAGCTCGGTGGCATCGATGTGCTGGTCAACAACGCCGGTCTGGGCGGCACCGCCGAAGTTCATGAGATGACCGACGAGCAGTGGTCATCGGTGCTCGATGTGACCCTCGGGGGCACCTTCCGTTGCACCAGGGCGGTCCTGCCCCACATGTACGAGCGCGGCACTGGTGCCATTGTGAACAACGCCTCGGTGTTGGGATGGCGGGCCCAGAGCGGGCAGGCCCACTACGCCGCCGCCAAGGCCGGGGTCATGGCACTCACCCGCTGCACGGCCGTTGAGGCTGCACCCCACGGCGTGCGCGTCAATGCCGTGGCACCGTCGTTGGCCATGCATGCCAACCTGGCCAAGGTAACCAGCGATGAACTGCTCACCGAGCTCACCAGTCGCGAGGCCTTCGGCCGGGCGGCCGAGCCGTGGGAGATGGCCAACGTGATCGTGTTTCTGGCCTCGTCGTACAGCTCGTACCTCACTGGCGAGGTGCTGAGCGCCAGTTCACAGCACCCGTGAGCGCCAGTTCACCGCACCCGTAAGCCCACTTCACCGCACCCGCAAGCTGGCCTGGTTGCGATCGCTGCCGGCAGCGACAGCGACAATGTGGAAAAACTTCACCGTGACCCTTGACACAGGTTCGGTTGTCCAGCATCATCACCGTGCGTCACGTTGACAGACTTTTCTTCAGCGCCCGACGTTTGATTCCCACCTGGACGGGCCCTACGGGGCCCGCCGGGGACTGACCGACCTGGGGGGGACCGTTCCCCGACGCAGCGCCTTCATGTGGCAGCGGCGTCGAGGAACGGCGGTCGGTCCCCTCCCCCATTGGCCACAAGATTGGCCCCGCTGACATACGCCGAAAGTGGCGATGCCAGCAGTACGCACAGATCACCGATCTCAGCCGGGCTGGCCAGACGCCCAGCCGGGATCGTTGACGCAACCCGCGCCAGCGCCGCAGCATCGCCGTAGTGCAGTTCGGCCTGCTCGGTCAGCACCATCCCGCACGTCACGGCATTTACACGGACCCGCGGCTGCCATTCCTGTCCCACGGTGGCGGTGAAATTCAGCAGTCCTGCCTTGGCCGCTCCGTAGGCGGCCACGGTGGGGGCCGGCCTCGTGCCAGCCACGCTGGCCACGTTCACGATGGCGCCCCCGTCGGGCTGGCCCTGCATGTGATGGTTGGCGCGCTGGGCGCAGTAGATGGCCGACAGAAGGTTCAGCGCCACGACCCGCTCGCTGAACCGTGGCGACGCCGTCGACGTATCGGCCGGTGGCGCTCCCCCTGCGTTGTTCACCAGCACATCGATCCGACCGTGGGTGGCCACAACGTCGTCAACCATGTCCCATGCCGCCTGGCCATCACGAACGTCGGCGGGATGAAATGACCAGTCCTGGGGCAGGTCGTCAACGACGCTTCGAGCGCTCACCGCAACGGTGGCACCGGCAGCGGCGAACCGCCCGGCTATGCCACGGCCGACCCCCCGGGTGCCCCCGGTCACCAGCACCACCTTGTCGGTCAGGTCAATGATCAACGCCATGGGAGCCCACGCTAGTTGCCCACCCCGGCTTCTGACCCAGCGTCAGATGCCGACTACGCTCGGGCGGTCGTGGGCATAGAAACAACCGTGGGGACCGACGGCATCACCGAGGTGGTCATGAACTGCCCCCCGGTCAATGCCCTGACCGTTGACGAGTGGTTCGACCTCGCCAACGCCGTGACGAGGGCCGGCGACGATCCCGAATGCCGTGTGGTGATCGTTCGCGCCGAAGGCAAGGGGTTCAACGCCGGTGTGGACATCAAGGAAATGCAGAACACCGACGGCTTTGAGGCCCTGTTGGGGGCCAACCGGGGATGCGCGGCGGCATTTTCTGCCGTGTACGACTGTCCGGTGCCGGTCATCAGCGCCGTGCACGGATTCTGCGTGGGGGGCGGCATCGGCCTGGTGGGCAACAGCGATGCCATCGTGGCCAGTGACGACGCCTGGTTCTCACTGCCCGAAGTGAACCAGGGAGCGCTCGGAGCTGCCACCCATCTGGCCCGTCTGGTCCCCCAGCACAAGATGCGGGCCATGGTCTACACCGCGTCGCGGGCCACGGCCGCCGAGCTCCACGCCTGGGGCAGTGTGTGGCAGGTGGTCCCCGCCGACAGGCTCGTTGACGCCGCCCGGGAACTGGCCGACCAGATCGCCGCCAAGTCCCCCACGGTGATTCGGGCCGCCAAGGAGAGCCTCAACGGCATCGACCCGTGGGACCCCAAGCGCAGTTACCGCTTCGAGCAGGGCTTCACGTTCGAACTCAACCTCACCGGGGTCAGCGATGAACTCCGCGACGACTTCGCCGGCACCGACAAGGCAACCGGCGCCGCCCCACAATCCGCTGGCAACGACGCAGGGAACGACGCCGGAAACGACGACTCATGAGCACAAACAAGATCATCACCGCCGACGCTGCGGTCGCCACGCTGGAGTCGGGCATGACCGTGGGCATTGGCGGTTGGGGTAGCCGACGCAAGCCAATGGCACTGGTGCGGGCCCTGCTTCGCACTGACATCACCGATCTGACCGTGGTGAGCTACGGCGGACCCGACGTTGGCCTGTTGTGTGCTGCCGGGAAGGTGCGACGGCTGATCTACGGGTTCGTGTCGCTGGATTCCATCGCTCTCGAACCCCACTTCCGGGCTGCCCGCCAGGCAGGCACCATCGCCGAGCCGGTGGAGTACGACGAAGGCATGCTGCAGTGGGCGCTGTACGCGGGTTCGTTGCGGCTGCCGTTTTTGCCCACCCGGGCCGGGCTGGCCAGCGGCGTCATGGATGTCAATCCCAACCTGCGAACGGTGCGGTCGCCCTACGACGACGCCGAGGACCTGCTGGCGGTGCCGGCCATACGCCTCGATGCCGCCTTCGTGCACCTCAACCGCTCCGATGAGCGCGGCAACGCAACGTTCACCGGCCCCGACCTGTACTTCGACGACCTGTTTCTCAACGCCTGCGACCCCGGGCGCAGGTTCCTGTCGTGTGAGCGCATCGTGCCCACTGCCGACCTCACCGAAGGCACCAGTTTCCACACCATGCGAATCAACCGGTCCATGGTTGACGGCGTCATCGAGGCCCCACGCGGCGCCCACTTCACCAGTTGCGAGCCCGACTACCGCGCGATGAAGCGTTCCAGAAGGCCTACGTGGCTGCCGCCGGCGATCCCGATGCGTGGTCGCAATTTTCCGAACAGTTCCTGTCTGGCGACGAGGCCAGCTACCAGTCAGCCGTGGACGCGTGGAGGAACGAGCAGTGAGCACCCCCGACCAATCAGGTTCCGGCGCAGACACGTCCAGCTCCGATGGCGGAGATGTCGCACTGGCCGACGTGGTGGCCGTGGCGTGTGCCGAAGCCTTCCGTGGCGACGGCGAGATCTTTGCCTCGGGCATGGGTGTCATGCCGATGTTGGGTGCCCGACTGGCCCGAGCCACGTTCGAACCCGACCTGCTGGTGAGTGACGGTGAAGCGTTCTTCGTCGATGGCGATCTCCCGGTGGGGGCGGCCATCGGCACCACCGAGGGGGTCGGTGTCGAGGGGTGGATACCGTTTCGCAGTGTGTTCGACACACTGTGGGGTGGCCGCCGCCACGTGATGATGGGAGCGTCGCAGATGGATGCCCACGGCAACTCCAACATCGCCAACATCGGACCGTGGGAGCGCCCCAAGGCCCAGTTGCTCGGCGTTCGTGGCGGGCCCGGCAACACCGTGAACCACACCACCAGCTTTTTCATCCCGCGCCACACCACCCGGGTGTTCGTGGACACCGTCGACATGGTCAGTGGGCTCGGGTACGACCGGGCCGCCACGTTGCATCCCAACGTGCGCAACCACCACCGTCTGGCCCGGGTGGTCACCAATCTGGCCGTGATGGACTTCGACTCCGACGACCACCGCATGCATCTGGTGTCGGTGCATCCCGGAGTCACCGTTGACGACGTGGTGACGGCCACTGGGTTCGACCTCGCCATCGACAGCGACACCCCCACCTCGCGTGGCCCCACCGATGCAGAAGCCGAGGCCATCGCGCAGCTCGACCCCCGTGGGCTTCGCCACCGTGAACTGCCCGCACAAGGAGCCTGATGTCACTCGCCCCGCAACCGCACACCGCCGACATGCGCCATCCGGACCTTCACCCCCGGCTGCACACGCCGTTGTGCGACCTGGTCGGCATCGAGGTGCCGATCGTGCAGACCGGCATGGGTTGGGTGGCCGGCGCACGACTTGTGTCGGCCACTGCCGAGGCCGGCGCCCTGGGCATCCTGGCCAGCGCCACCATGGATCTGGACGAACTGCGCACGGCAATCGCCGCGGTGAAGTCCCGAACCAGTCGCCCGTTCGGGGTGAACCTTCGGGCTGACGCCGCCGACGTGGACGCCCGCCTGGATCTGCTCATGGCCGAGGGCGTGAAGGTGGCCAGCTTCGCCCAGGCGCCGCGTCGTGAGCTCATCGCCCGGCTCAAGGATGCCGGCGTGGTGGTGATCCCGTCGGTGGGCGCCCGTCGCCACGCTGAAAAGGTCCTGGACTGGGGTGTGGATGCGATTTTGGTGCAAGGCGGTGAGGGCGGTGGCCACACCGGCAGTGTGCCCACCACCCTGGTGCTGCCGCAGGTGGTCGACGCCGTGGGCGGTCGGGTGCCAGTCATCGCTGCCGGTGGGTTTTTCGACGGTCGGGGCCTGGTGGCGGCGCTGGCCTACGGAGCCGACGGCATTGCCATGGGTAACCCGGTTCCTGCTGACGTCGGACTCATCGGTGCCCGACTCGGTGAAGACCTATTACCTGGGCAAGACCGTCACCGACACCGTGGTGAGCAAGCAGGTTGACGGGGTCCCCCACCGGGTGCTGCGCACCGATTTGGTGAACACCCTCGAAAGCACCGGCGGCAGATTGTGGGCCCTGCCCCGAGCCGGACTGAACGCCCTGCGATTTCGGGCCATGACCGGAGTGAAACTGCGCGACATGATGCGTGAGGGTCGGGCCATGCGGGCCTCCATGGACCTCACCTGGACCCAAACCCTCATGGCCGCCAACACCCCCATGCTGCTCAAGGCGTCGCTGGTGGATGGCAACACCGACTCCGGCGTGATGGCCAGTGGACAGGTGGTGGGTGTCATTGACGACCTGCCCACCTGTGGCGACCTGGTGGACCGGATCGTGGCCGAAGCCGGCGCCACCCTCGAACAGCTCACCGCCACCCATGCATCCCGCATTCCGGAGGCCCGCATCGAACAGAGGCCCGCACCCCGGAGGCCCGCACCCAGGAGGCCGGCAATGCCTGACACCACCGGGCCACCCGTCGTGCTCGACGGTGCCGATGCGCTGCGGGCGGCGGTGGGCACCACGCTCGGCACCAGCCCCTGGCTGCACGTTGACCAGGGTCGCATCGATACCTTCGCCGACGCCACCGGGGACCACCAGTGGATTCACACCGACCCCGCCCGGGCCGCCGACGGCCCCTACGGCGGGACCATCGCCCACGGTTATCTCACCCTCGCACTGACCAACTGGTTTTTGCCCCAGATCGTGGAGGTGCGCGGCTTTTCTGCCGGGGTGAACTACGGCGTCGATCGGGTCCGGTTCCCTGCCGCCGTGCCAGTGGATTCGCGCCTGCGGGCCACCGTGGACCTGGTGGCGGCCGACGATGTGTCGGGCGGCATCCAGACGACCATGCGCATCACCGTTGAATGCGACGCCACCGAACGACCGGTATGCGTGGTCGATGCGCTGTCGCGATGGCTCGTGTGAGAGGAACCTGACATGACCCCCGACCCAACCGCACCCGACCCGTCCGAACACGACCCGGCCGACCCTGCCCCAACGCCACCCGACGTGGCCAACTGGTTTCGGCTCGACGGCAAGGTGGCCCTGGTGTCTGGAGCTGGTCGGGGCATAGGGGCGGCCACCGCCATTGCCCTGGCACACGCTGGCGCCGACGTCGTGGTGTGGTCACGAACCGCCGAGCAGGTCGACCATGTGGCCAGCCAGGTGCGGACGCTTGGTCGCCGCAGTCTGGCCGCCACCGTGGACGCCGGTGACGCCGACGCCGTTGAACAGGGGGTGGCTGACGCCGCCGACGCCATGGGTCGTATCGATGTGGTGGTGAACGTTGTGGGCGGGGCCATGCCCAGGCCCCTGATGTCCACGGCTGATCGCCACATGGCGGGAGCCTTTGACCACAACGTGCTCACGGGCCTGCGGCTGGTGCGGGCTGCGGTGCCGGTCATGCTGGCCGGCGGCGGTGGTTCGGTGGTGCTGGTGTCGAGTGCCATGGGGCATCTTTCCGAGCGCGGCTATCTGGCCTACGGCACAGCCAAGGCCGCCGTGGACCATTCGGTGCGTCTCATGGCTGCCGATCTCAGTCCCCGCATCAGGGTCAATGCCGTGGCACCAGGCGCCGTGCTCACCGAAGCGCTGGCCTTCATCGCCGACGACGACGCCACCCGCAGCTCCATGGAGGCGGCCACACCCATGCGGCGCATCGGAATGCCCGACGACATCGCCGCCGCCGTACTGTTTTGCGCCAGCGACGCCTCGTCGTACATGACCGGTCAGGTGCTGGCCATAGACGGCGGTCTCCGCCGGCCCAACTTTGTGTTCGAGATGCCCGACCTGTAGGTCCAACCTGTGAGCTGAGACTGCCAATGGGAGCTTTTGCCAATGATCCACCCACGATCCAGTGCCACGACCCGGCCACATTCGGTGCCTGCAGCGAAACCCGTCCGCTGTCGGGCTTTGGCTTTCACGTCGGTGATCGCTGTTGCAACGCTGGTGCTCGCCTCATGTGGCTCGTCCATGGAGTCTGAGAACCAGGCGGGATCAGACACCGGTGACACCATCGCCGCTGCACCACCCAGTACGTCAGTCACCGACGGGCGGCCGCGCACGATCACCACTTTTGTGGAACCGTTCGTGGACACCAGCCGACCCACACAACCGTCAACTGATGGAGCGCCGGCGTCAGAGGTTCGCGAGCTCCCGACCACGGTGTATCTGCCATCGGGAACCGGTCGTGGCCCGCTGGTGGTGTTCAGCCACGGTCTTGGCGGCAGCCCGGAAAAGTTCACCCGGCTGCACACGGCGTGGGCCGAAGCCGGTTACGTGGTGGCCGCACCCAGCTTCCCGCTCACCAACGACAGCAATCCCAACCGCAACGGTGAAGCCGCCGATCTCGTGAACCAGCCCGCAGACGTGAGCTTTGTGCTCGACCAGCTACTGGCCGCTGACGAGGATCCCGCAAGTCCACTGTTTGCTCGCATCGATACCGACCATCTGGGTGCTGCCGGTCTGTCCCTTGGCGGAGCCACCACCTACGGCGTGATCTTCAACGACTGCTGTGCCGACCAGCGGTTCAGTGCTGCCATGGTCATGGCCGGGGCCGCGCTCATCGCGACGCCCAGTGACTACACCCGCTCCATCCCGACCCTGGTTTTCCACGGGGACGCCGACCCGGTCCTTCGTTACGAGCTCGGTCGCGGCGCCTGGGAGTTGTTGCCGGGTCCAACCTGGCTCATTACCTTGCCGGGTGCCCCACATTCCCAACCGTTCGAGAACACCGTCACCGAATGGGACGAGTTGGTGTTTGCCACCAGCACAGCGTTCTGGGACGCCACGTTGGGTGAAGACGACACCGCCCTGCAGCGCATGACTGACCAGGTGGCAACGGCGCCCGATCTGGCGGTCATTGAGTCACGCTGAGCGACGGGTCGTGCCGGCAGCAGGTTGTGCCGGCTGCTCGCCTTGCCGGCAGCTCGCCTCAGCTGATGACGCCGGCTGAGCGCAGCTCGGCCAGGGTGTCGGCATCGAGGCCCAACTCGCCAGTGAGCACCTCGTCGGTGTGCTGACCCAACATCGGTGGCGGCGTCTGGGCGTGCTCGGGCAGTCCTGACAACTTGATCGGATTACCGGGTACCACCACCGGGTCCCCGCCATCGGGCCGCTGCAGTTCGATGAGCATGTTGCGCTGGGCGAGATGGGGTCGGCCAGCACCTGTGGGGCGCTGAGCACCGGGCCAGCGGCGATGCCGGCTGCGGCCATGGCGTGACAGGCGTCGATGTTGGACATGGTCGACGCCCACCGGTTCACGGCGTCGCGGATCACGTCGATGTGCTCACGCCAACCGCTCCGGGTGGCAAAGCGGGGGTCGTCGACCCACGCTGGCTCGCCAACCAGTTCGGCAAGGCGGGCGAACTCGTGCTCCCGGCCCACCTGCACGACGAACCATCCGTCAGCGGCACGGAACCCGTCGAGGATCATCGACAGGCCCTGGGTTGGGTCGGGGCGCTCGCCCATCGACCACCAGTTCACAACGACGTCGGCAAACGACACCATCGAGTCGAACATGGCCACGTCCACGTAGCCGCCCTCACCGGTGGTGTCCCGTCGACGCAGCGCTGCCAGCAGCCCGATGACGCCGAACAGGGCGGTGCCGATGTCACCCAGTGCCCCCACCGGGCTCACCACCGGGGGTCGTCACCGGCACGCTTCCATTCGTACAGTCCGCTCATGGCCTCGGCCACCGCGGCGTAGGCCGGCCAGGCGCCGTAGGGCGAGTCTGTGGTGTTGCCGAACCCCGACACCGACAGGTACACCACCGCCGGATGCACGGCGGCGACGTCGGTGTAGCCGAGCCCCTTTGATGCCAGCGACCCGGCCTTGAAGTTCTCGCACACCACGTCGAAGCGCGGCGCCAGCGCAAGCACCAGTTCCCGCCCGGCGTCACTGGCGATGTCGATGGTGATGCTGCGTTTGCCGAGGTTGTTGCGCACAAAGGTGGCACCCATGGGCACCCCGTCGGGTCCGGGCATGGCCGGAAGGGACCCCCGACCCAGGTCGCCGGAACGTGGGTGCTCGACCTTGACCACCTCGGCACCCAAACGGGCCAGCAGCTGGGTGGCGTAGGGCAGGGCCTGCATCTGCTCGAGGGCGAGGATGCGAACCCCGCCAGCGGGCCAGCAGGTGGGTCAAGCGGTGAGCCCGCTGGCGCGCCTGCTGGTGGGCTTGCGTCGGAGCTGGCGTGGTCGGCGGAAGTCACGGCGTCACCCTACCGCTGGGCGGTGGCGCACATCTGACGACCCGTCAGAAGCCGGCGGCCATAGCGGGTAGTGTGCCGCCATGCGAGGCATCATCTCGTGGGGGACCCATCTCCCACACTGGCGGCTCCGACCGCACCACCATCGCCGCCGTCGCCGGTCAGGGCGGCGGGCGAGGCACCCGCACCGTGGCCGGGTTCGACCAGGACACCACCACACTCGGGGTGGAGGCAGCCCGCGACGCGCTGGCCGGCTGCGCCGTCGTCACCGATCAGGTGCTGTTTGCCACCGTTGCCCCGGCCTACACCGACAAAACCAACGCCACCACGGTGCACGCCGCCGTGGGCCTGCCTGCATCGACGGCCGCCTGGGACCTCGGTGGCAGCGTGCGTTCGGCGGTTGGCGGTCTGGTGATGGCAGCCACGACCACAGGCACCACCCTGGTGGTGACTGCCGACGTGCGCACCGGTCGGGTGGGGTCGGCCGAAGAAGCCGCCGGTGGCGATGCCGCCGCCGCCGTGCTGGTAGCCGACGACGATGCCGCCGCACCGGTGCTGGCCGACATCGTGGCCACCGCCAGCGCCACGGGCGAACTGGTGGACCGCTGGCGCATCCCCGGTGAGACGGTGAGCAGGACCTGGGACGAGAAGTTCGCCGAGGTGGCCTACCGCCCACTGGTGGCTGAGGCGTTCGGTCAGGCACTGTCGGCAGCCGGGGTGACCGCTGCCGACGTCGACGTGGCCGTGGTGGCGGCGCCGTCGGCGCGCATGGGCTCCACCATCGCCAAAAAGCTCGGAGTTGCCCGGGTGGCCGACGACCTGAGCGCCACGGTGGGCATCAGCGGTGCCGCCCACCCGCTGTTGTGCCTGGCCGCCGAACTCGAACGCATCGCCGCTGATCCCGACGCCGAACCGGGCCGTCTGGTGGCGCTGGTGCACGTGGGTGACGGCGCCGACGTGGTGCTGATGCGTACCACCGCCGCCCTGGCTGGGTACCGCCCGCCAGCAACCGTGGCCGAGCAACTGGCCAACGGCGGCACCGTGGCCTACGGGAGATTCCTGGCCTGGCGGGGCATGATCGACGTCGAACCTCCCCGCAGGCCAGAACCGTCTCGGGTGTCGGCGCCAGCAGCGTGGCGGGCCGGAAAGTGGAAGTTTGGCTTCACCGGGTCACGTGACCCCCAGACCGGCACCATCCAGCTACCCGCCGTCACGGGTGTCCACCGACGGCATGCGCACCGACACCATGGAACCGGCTCCGCTGGCCGCAGTACTGGGCACGGTGGCCACGTTCACCGTTGACCGGGTGGCGTACTCCCCCAGCCCGCCCATCATCTTCGCCGTGGTGGACTTCGACGGCGGCGGCCGCTTCCCGTTGAGCTGTGCGACCTCACCCCCGACGAGGTCGCCATCGGTTCGCGTGTGGCACTCACGTTCCGTCGCCTGCACGCCGCCGACGGCATCCCCAACTACTTCTGGAAGGCCAGGCTCATCCGGCCGGTGCCCACCGGGCCCGATGCAGATGCCGGCCAGCCGACCACCGACGGAGGCGACCTCTGATGGCCACCCATTCGCTACGTGACCAGGTGGCCATTGTGGCCATGGGGTGCACCCCGTTCATCGAACACTGGGACAAGGGCCTCGACGACCTGGCCGTGGACGCCGTGACCGAGTGCCTGGTCGGCACCGGCCTCACCACCAACGACATCGACGCCTACTGGCTGGGAACCGCCCAGGGTGGCATGAGCGGCATCACGCTGGCTCGTCCGCTCCAGCTGCACAACAAGCCGGTGACCAGGGTGGAGAACTACTGCGCCACCGGCTCTGAAGCCCTTCGTCAGGCGGTGTACGCCGTGGCCGCCGGAGCGTACGACGTGGCCATGGCTGTGGGCGTGGAAAAGGTGAAGGACTCGGGCTACCAGGGTCTCAACGCTGTCCCGCCACCCAACGACGGCACCACCCGCACCCTCACCGCCGCCGCCATGTTCTCGATGGTGGCTCCGGCCTACGCCCGTCGATACAACGTGGACCCCACCGACCTGCGCGACGCCATGACCCGCGTGGCAACCAAAAACCACGCCAACGGCGCCCGCAACCCGCGCGCCCAGTTTCGTCGGGAGGTGACCGCCGAACAGGTGTGCAACGCCCCGGTGGTGGCCGGTGACCTGGGCGTGTACGACTGCGCCGGAGTGGCCGACGGAGCCGCCGCCGCCATCGTGTGTCGGGCCGAAGACGCCCACCTCTACACCGACAACCCGCTGTATGTGAAGGCGTTGTCGTTTGTGGCCGGCAACGGTGGCGGACTGGGTGACCCCAACTACGACTACACCACGTTCCCCGAGGTGGCAGCCACTGCGGCCGACGCCTACCGCCAGGCCGGCATCACCGATCCCGCCGCCCAGCTGGCCATGGCCGAAGTGCACGACTGCTTCACCATCACCGAGCTGGTGCTGGCTGAGGATCTCGGATTCAGCCAGCGAGGCACGGCGTGGCAGGACCTGCTCGACGGACGCTTCGATCTCGACGGCGACCTGCCGGTGAATCCCGACGGCGGGCTCAAGTCGTTTGGCCATCCGGTGGGAGCTTCAGGCCTGCGCATGATGTTCGAAGTGTGGCTGCAGCTACGTGGCCAGGCACCTGCTGACCGACAGATCGCCACGGTGGGTGCGGGGCGCTCACGGGCGCTTACCCACAATCTCGGTGGTTATCCCGGCGAGATGGTCAGTTTCGTGTCCATATTGGGTACCGAGCTGGACTGAGTGGGCGCTTTGATGCTGCCAGATACCCGCTGCACGTCGTACACACAGGCTCTACGGACGCAGCGCCTACGGACGCAACGTCCAAGAACCCAGTGCACCCGTAGCGGGCACGATCAACCACCAAGGGGGACACCATGTCACTGAACGCCGAAGACCGGGCCGAGATCAACGAACTGTTGTCGCGTTATGCGTGGGCCATGGCCGACAAGGACTGGACCGCGTGGCGCGCCACCCTCACCCCCGACGCCACGGTGGACTACACCACCGCCGGCGGCGTGGCCGGCACCGCCGATGAGGCCATGGCGTGGCTGGATCAGACCATGGGCGGGTTCGACGTCACCATGAGCGCGGTGGGCAACGCCGTGATCGATCCCACCGACAACGACGACGACACCGCCAGTGTGCGTTCGCTGTACCGGATGGTCATGCGAATCCCCGGCGATCCCCCGACCTACCTCGAAGCCAGCGGCTGGTACCGCGACACCGTGGTGCGCACCGGCGGCGGATGGCGCATCGCCGACCGGTTCGAGCAGATGCTGTACGTCAGGCCCACCTGACAACCAGATCACCCATCAACGCGACCACCCGCTGCTGCCGGTCGGTCACCTGTCGTGCAGGCCACACTCGGTTCGTGCCTGCCCGGCCCATCGGCCTGAACGTGGGTCGCCGGGACCGGTGGGCAACTGGGTGCACGGCGCGCAGCCGATGGATGTGTAGCCCTGATGGGTCAGCGGATGCACCGGGAGGTCGTGTTCGACGATGTAGTCCGCCACCTGGGCGTCGGTCCAGTTGGCAATGGGGTTGACCTTCACCAGCCCGCGGATGTCCAGGCCCACCACCGGCGCCGCCGCACGCGACGCCGCCTCGCTGCGCCGCAGGCCGCTGAGCCACGCCTCCTTGCCGGCCAGGGCGCGGTCGAGTTGCCCCACTTTCACCGCCGAGCAGCAGTTCTCGGGGTCGACCCGCCACAGCTCCTCGTTGTGCGGAGCCACCGTCATCATCCGCAGGTTGAGGCCGTAGTGGCGGCGGACCGAGTCGACCATGTCGAGGGTTTCGGGGAAGTGGTACCCGGTGTCGATGAACACCACCTCGATGGCGGGGTCGACCCGCACCGCCAGGTCGATCAGCACGACGTCGTTCATCGACGCCGCCAGCGACAGATGAGGGGAAAACGATTGCACGGCCCAGGCAATGATCTCTGCGGCCGGCGCCCCATCGAGCGCGACCGCCGTTCTGGCTATGTCGTCGAGGTCGGGGCGGATCAGGGTCACATCGACAACCTATTAAACCCGACCTGTTAGGTCAACTTTAGGCCTCGCTAGTGGACCGGAGTGCCGAACTCCCCCACCACCCAGGCCAGATCGTCAAGGGCGGCAAGCACCTCATCGGCGCCTGCCGACGGTACCCGGACCACGACCTCCTCGCATCCCAGGGCGGCGATGCGTTCAAGCTTGCCGGCACTGGGAACCACCCCGAACGGCACGATCCACGGTGCGCCCGGGCGATCGGCATCGGCCCACATCTGCTGCAGTCTCGGCACCGACTCGCTCAGACCCGACGACCCGATGGGCATCCAGCCGTCGGCCCATGCGGCCACATGACCCAGCAGCTTGGGACCGGCGCCCCCACCAATCAACACCGGCAACTGGCGGCCGTTGTGGGGCTTTGGCCACGACCACGACTCGGAAAACTGCACGAACTCGCCGTCAAACCCGGCGGCGTCGTTGTTCCACAGTGCCCGCATGGCGGCCACGTGCTCGGCGGCACGCTCGCGCCGGGTGCGGGCGTTGATGCCGTGGTCGGCCATCTCCTCGATGTTCCAGCCGAACCCCACCCCGAGCACGGCACGGTCCACCACTGAGCTGGTCCAGCGTGGCCCACGCCTTGGCGTAGGTGATGGGATCGTGCTGGGCCACCAGAGCCACACCGGTACCCACCAGCAGGTGATCGGTCACCGTGGCGGCGGCAGTAAGCGCCACCACCGGGTCCAGGGTGCGGGCGTACTCATCGGCCAGCACGTCGTCGCCCGACGGTGGCGGGGTGACGCGACTGGTGGGGATGTGGGTGTGCTCGGGCAGATACAACGACCCGAAGCCGCGAGCCTCGGCTTCAACGGCCAGGGTGGCGGGATGGATGGTGAGGTCGGTGGCGAAGATGGTGAGACCGATGCGCATGGTGTCGTCGCTCCCCGATGTCAGTTCGGCCCATTGACCAACAGGTCGGGGCGACTGGTTGCCACCAGCCGTCCGATGCCGTCGGCGAAGCTGACCCGGGAACGAAATCCCGTGCCGTGCAGCACGCTGAGGTCGGGAATGATGGCGGCGATGGTGGCCTCGGTGGGCTCGAACGTGGGGATGAGTCCGGTCAGTTGACCCATGGCGGCGCACCAGTCCTCGATCGACACCACCTCGTCGCCTCCCCAGTTCACCACCGTGGCCGGCGTGCTGGCCAGGGTGAGCAGGTAGGGAATGGACGCTGCGATGTCGTCGGCGTGGATGGGGGTGTAGCTGGTGGGGGCATCGACGTGCACCGGTACCGGCATGCCCGCTTCCATCATCATCAGATGAAACAGTGGCCAGCCGTAGTTGTCGCCGTAGGGAACGTTGAGGCGGGCGATGACGGTGGGCACGCCCAACCGCTTGGCGGTATGACCCACCAACACCTCACCGGCGATCTTGGAAATCGAGTACGTGGGCATGCCCGGCATGGGGCGGTGGCTGTCGCCCAGGGCGTCGTCTTCGCGCCGTGGGTCGTGGCCGTGGGGCTGGTACACCGCCGTGGACGAACAGTGCAGGAATGCCGACAGGTTGTCGCTGCGGGCTGCCACCGCCGTCATGAGGTCTGCTGACCCCTCGGCGTTGACGGCCATGGCCAGGCTGAACTTGTCGGCCTTGGCCACCGCCAGGTGCAGCACCACGTCCAGATCACCCGGGATCTCGTCGAAGTCGCCACGGGCCAGGTCGATGCGCACCGGGGTCACCCCGTCGGCGGCAAGGGCGGCACGGTCTGCGTCGTCGCGCAATCGGGCGGCGCCAAACACCTCGTTGCCGGTTGCGGCCAGATGGCGGGCCAGCGGGCCGGCCACCCATCCAGTGGCGCCGGTGACCAGAACCCGTCTGCCGGTCAGTACCGGTGCCCCCGCCATCACCACAACTCACCGGTGAAGGTGTCGGTGCCAACCACGGTCTGTTTGAACGGGGCGGTCCACAAATGGGTGGCCAGACCACTGGCTTCGAGGTCGGCACCAAAGCGCCCGTAACCGGCGTCCCAGTCGGTGGCGGGGTCGCCGGTGGTGAAATGCAACTGCAGGAATCGACGGTCGGCGTTGTGCACCCGGGGAACGTCGGCGGGGGCGTCGTCGAGCAGTGGAAGCGGGTTGGACGATGCGATGAGGTCGGGACCCCATGGTGTGGCCATGGCCGTCGGTGCCCACTGCTCACGCGTCCACTTCTCGATGTCGGCGTGGGTGGCATCACCGGTCAGTTCGCCAACGTTCACCACCAGCCCCGGGTAGTTGCGGTCCAGCGCCAACTCCACCGACGTGCCGTCGGGATCAGCCTGCACCGACCAGTCGTGGTCGTACAGCACGGTGTGGATGTGGGTGCGCTGGGCGAACATGCGGCCGGTGGCGTGCAGCATCTGCACGTTGTCCACGCTCCAGCGGTTCCAGTCGTCGTGGTGTCCGGCCAGCACCCAGTAGATGGCCAGGTACGACCCCTGACCCGGATCGGGAGTCATGGGCGAGTCGGCCGGGTAGCGCAATGCCTTCAGGTCGGCGGTGGCCACGAACCGGTCGCCGGCGAAGTTGTACTCCCCCACCATGCAGCCGGCGTAGAAGTGGTCACGCTCGTACCACCGGTTGTAGGCCACCTGATGGCCCTGGTCGGGTTCCACCATGGTGAACAACAAGGTGCCCAACTCGATGCCGTAGCTGTCCATCGCCCCACGTCCCCCTTGTTTCTGGTGCGGCACCGGCTGGCGCCGTGTCGCAGCATCTCGACCGTAGCGCGGATCTGACGGTCCATCAGATGTAGCGTCGAAGCATGGAAATCCGCCACACCGCTGTGCTCACGATGGAACTGCAACGCGGGGTGTGTGGCGATCTGGCGCCCGCCCCCCACCTCACCCGTGCCGTCAACGACGCCGGGGTTGTCGATGCCGCGACCCGGCTGGTGCAGGCCGCACGCCAGCACGATGTGACCGTGGTGCACTGCATGTTCACCATCCGGCCCTGACGGCGCCGGCACACGATTCGATTCCCCAGTCATGGCCGCCGCACAAGCCGACCCCACCTTGCTGCGCCAGGGACAGCCATCGGCCGAACTGGTGGCCGGGCTGGGGCCCGAACCCGGCGATCTTGTGAGCGAACGTCATCACGGCCTCACCCCGTTCACCGGCACCGACCTCGGCGACCGGCTGCGGGCGCTGGGCGTGACCACGGTGGTGGCCTGCGGCGTGTCGCTCAACGTTGGGATTCCCGGGCTGGCCATCGAGGCCGTGGGCGAAGGCTTTGACGTGGTGGTGGCCACCGATGCCGTGGTGGGTTTGCCCCGATCGTTCGGCGACGACGTGGTGCGCAATGCGCTGGCCTATGTCGGGCGGGTCGCCAGCGTGGACGAGATCATCGCCGAGTGGGACCCGCCAGAAAACTGAGGACAAGCGGCCTAGTCGCCAGCGGCTCCATGCCACGCCGTCACCGGGCCGGCGACCGCCTCCACCGCAGCCAGATCGTCGGTGCGCACACCCACCACCACCTCGGGGACCTCATGGGGGCCGTCGGGGGCAACCTGTCGGAGTGTGGGCATCTCATGTGTGCCGTGCACGGCCACCTCGAGCCGGGCGATGCGGGTGCTGGGACTGAGTGACGGACCCGTGGGCAGCCAGCGTTCGACCACCACGGGGGCCCCGGCTGCCACCACACCCGGTGACACCCCGGCGTCGCCGGGACCGGCCACCACCACCACGGTGTCGCCGGCATCCACACGTGCAGCCACGGTGCGATCCACAAACCCCGCATCACGACCCGGGGGCAACCACACGGTCGCTGGCCGTCGGGTGGGAAAGGTGCGACCGATCCAGAACCCGACGACACCGCCGGCAGCAACCACCACGGCATGCTCGGGCAACCACGCTGAAAGGTCGCCAGCGGCCCTCACTGGCGACAGTGGCACGGAGTCGTCGGTGTACAGCGGACCGCACACCTGGGCCAACGCCGCGTACAACGGCGGGCGATCGGGATAGCGGTCGGCGGTCGGCAGGGTCAACGATTTCAGTTCGGCCGGCGCCACCACCACCGCCGATGGCGGCAGTCCACCGGGGAGCTCGTCGGGGCCAACCCCAACGGCCACCACCAGTGGGAACGCCGGGTCGGTGCCCAGCACCCCAGCCATCACCAGATCGTGGGCCTGCAGGCCCACGGTTCCGAGGTGGGCGGGGTGGTCAAAGGCGAACAGGCCCTTGGCGCAGTAGGTGTTGAGCACTCCGGTGTGGGTGCGTTCGGCCAAGGCCACCACCACATCACCCAGTCCGGCATCGACAACTCCCGATCCCACCAGCAACACCGGATGGGTGTGGCCACGAGCCACCGGCGAGGTCACACTCCGGGGGCGCTGTCGCCGAGCACAACGGTGGGTTCGTCACACACCACGTACTGGATCTTCGAGGTGTCGAGGAAGTTCTCGAGGTCGTCCATCATGGCCCCGAAGTCGGACTCGCCCATATGGGCGTGAAACGCCTCCACCGAGTCGAATTCCTGGATGGTGACGCCGTCCCAGGTGTCGTCGCCAAGGCCGACGGCACGAGGGTGCTGGGTGTAACGGCGCACGTAGTTGGCCGCTGAACTGGCAGCGATGAGCGGACCGTGGTTGTTGTGCCAGTAGGCCAGGAACTCGTCGTGGGATGTTCCGGGCTTGCGCTTGAGCAGACTGATGAGCTTGACCATCGCCGTGACCCCCCTGAGTCGACCGTGGCACACCCACGGTTGGCAAACGGTACTGTGCGGCCATGGTCGACAAAGACACCAGCGGCAACGGACTGGCTCACGACATGGTGGTGCTGGTCACCGGAGGAGCACGGGGTATCGGGGAGGCCAGTGCCCGCCTGTTTGCCGCCGAAGGGGCCCACGCCGTGATCGTGGCTGACGCTGATGGCAGCGCCGCCGGTGCTGTGGCCGACGAGATCGTGGCGACAGGCGGCACTGCAGAGGCGGTGACCGTGGACGTCACCGACGAAGACTCGGTGGTGTCACTGATCGACGGCATCGTGCAGCGCTGGGGTCGCCTCGACGCAGCCCACAACAACGCCGGCATCAGCGGCACCATGACCCCGCTCACCGACTTGAGCATCGCCGACTGGGACCACATGCTGGCGGTGAACCTCACCGGAGTGTTCCTGTGCTGCAAGCACGAGTTGCGGCACATGGTTCCCGCCGGTGGTGGCGCCATCGTGAACACCTCATCGGGGGCCGGCATGGTGGGGGTGGCCGGCCTGGGTCACTACGCCGCTGCCAAACACGGAGTCCTGGGCCTGACCAAAAGCGCCGCCCTGGAACACGCCCGCAGCGGGGTGCGGGTCAACGCCATCTGCCCGGGAACCACCGACACCCCGATGATCCGCGGCTTCATGGATGCCAACCCCGCAGCGGCCAGGTTCATCGCCAACAGTGTCGGCCGGGGAACTCTTGGCCTGCCCGCCGAGGTCGCCGAGGCGGCGGTCTGGCTGTGCAGCCCCCGAGCCAGCTTCGTGAACGGGGAGTCGCTGGTGGTCGACGGCGCCACCGTGTGCCGATGACGGTCACGACGCTGCCGGTGGCTCCCAACCCATCTGCCACGACCATCGACGGCCGCTGCCCCCAACCCAAAGGACGACGTCATGGATGACCGGGTGTACCTGCACGAAACCATCGACATCATCGGAGCCAACCGGGCCGACTACAACCACCACATGACGGCCAACTTCGGCCACATCGCCCGCATCGAGCGAGGCCTGTTGTGCATGGGGGTGTTCTCCACGGTGGGATCCACCGAGCAGTGGCCCCAAACCATGAACCTGTGGGAGTTCCAGGGCAGTTGGGACGGCGTGGCCCGCAACTTCCGCCATGAGTTCTCCACCCCCACCCACCAGGACGCCAGCCTGGCCCCGTGGTGGCGCGACGCCGCCGGGCTGACGCAGCGGCGGCTACGACCGACTGTTGGTGGCCGCCGACTGGTCCCCACCCTTGCCCAGTTGCTCACCGCCAACAACCCCGCCGAATGCCACTACCACGAGCTTGTAGCACTGGTGCCGGGCTCGGCTGCCGACTACCTCGAGGCCGTCCGCATCGAGCGGGTGGCCCTGGCTGCGGAGTTCGGATGGTCGCTGGTGGGCGCATGGCGCACCGCTTTGGTCAACGACTCCGAGGCGGTGTTGGTGTGGTCGATTCCCACCTGGGAGCAGTGGGGGGCGTGGGAGGCTGCCCAGGCCCCGGGGGCAGGTCGCCACCCCGGTGTGACCGCCTGGCGCTCAGGCACTGCTGCGATGGTCCGTGACTGGCGCAGCAAGCTGATGGTGGCCAGCGAGCTGAGCCCACTGGTCACCGGCGAGCTTCTGTAGCCGCCCGCCACGAGTCCACGACATCGGCAATCTGCTGGGTGCCGGGATGCACCGGTCGCCCGGCTTCACCAGGTGTGCGCCCGAAACGCGGCGCCACGTGGGCCTGGGGCACACCGTCAATGTCGATCACGGTGGATCGGGCGGCCATGTGGACGTCAGCGGGTGCCTCGGTTGGATCAAGCACCGGGGTGACACAGGCGTCAATGCCCGAAAACCGCTCGGTCCATTGCTGGCGGGTGGCAGTGGCGAACGTGGCGGCCAGACGCTCGCCCCACTGCGGCCACGACTCCCGATCCCACTGCGGAGGGTCGTCATCAAGCTCCAGCACCGCCAGCAATGCAGCGTAAAACTGGGGCTCGATGGCGGCTACTGCCATCCATCTGTCGTCTGACGTGCGGTACACCCGGTAGAAGTGGGCGCCTCCGTCGAGCATGTTTGTGCCGCGAGCGCCCCAGGTGCCGTGGGCGGCGGCGAAATAAAACGGCCCCACCAGCGATGCCACACCGTCGACCATGGCCACGTCGAGGACCTGCCCAAGACCGCTCACCGAGCGCTCCACCAGCGCTGCTGACACCCCCAGGGCCAGCAGCATGCCTCCACCGGCGAAGTCGGCCATCAGGTTCAGCGGCATGACCGGCGGATCGTTGTCGCTGTAGCCAAACAGGTGCAGCGCACCGGTGACGGCCAGGTAGTTGAGGTCGTGGCCGGCGCTCGTTGCATACGGCCCGTGCTGCCCCCACCCGGTGATGCGGGTGAACACCAGCGTCGGGTTGCGTGCGCACACCACCTCGGGTCCGATGCCCAGACGCTCGCAGACGCCTGGGCGGTAGGGGTCCACCACCACGTCAGCCAGATCCAGCAACGACAACACCTCGCCCACACCGGCAGGATCCTTGAGATCGGCGACCACCGACTGCTTGCCACGGTTCAGCGGGTTGGTTGCCGCCCGGGTGGTGTCGACGGCGGCGGCCTGGGCCGGCGACACCACGGTCACCACGTCGCATCCCATGTCGGCCAGCAATGCAGCGCCGTAGGGACCCGGGCCCAGACCGGCCAACTCCACGACACGCACGCCAGCCAATGGCCCGTGACGCGTCACAGCGCCAGCCTCACGACGAACGCCTGCCTCGCTACGAACGCCTGCCCGCTGCGAACGCCGCCCCACCTCCGGGGAAGGGGGTTGCGGCCCCCAACTCCGCCGCCTCGCCGGGCGGCACTGGCACGTCGGCACCTGCCACTAGGCCAACGCCTCCACGGCTGTGGTTTTGGCCCAGCGGTAGTCGGGCTTGCCCGCCGGCGACCGCACAATGGCGTCCACAATCACCAATTGACGGGGAAGCTTGTAGCCGGCGATGTGTTTACGGCAGTGGGCCTGGACGTCCTCAAGGTCGATGTCAACGCCAGGCCTGGCCTGCACCACGGCCACCACCCGCTCGCCCCAACGTTCGTCGGGCACCCCCACCACGGTGGCGTCGAACACGGCGGGATGAGCCTTGAGCGTGTTCTCCACCTCCTCGGGGAACACCTTTTCGCCTCCGGTATTGATCGACACCGAACCGCGACCCAGCAAGGTGATGGAACCGTCAGCCTCAATCTGGGCGAAGTCACCGGGGATCACGTAGCGCACCCCGTCAGGGCCGGTGACAAACGTGGCCGCCGTCTTTTCGGGATCCTTGTGATAGCCGATGGGCACGTTGCCGAAGCGGGCGAGACGCCCGATCTGTCCGGTGCCGGGCCCAATGCGACGCAGGTCGTCGTCGAGCACCACGGCGTCGGCTGCAGGGTTCACGGTGGGCCCTCCCTGCATGGCAGCACCCTTGGACACCATGGCCACGCCGTTGGCGCCACTTTCCGACGACCCGATGGCGTCGGTGATCACCAGGTTGGGGAAGTAGTCCAACAGGGCGTCTTTGCAGGTGGCCGAGAACAGCACGGCACTCGAGCTCACGGCGAACAACGTCGAGATGTCGTAGTCATCCCGTCGGGCGTCGAGTTCGTCGAGAAGCGGTCGGGCCATGGCGTCGCCGGTGATCATCGAGCAGGTTCACGTCTTCGGCGTCGATGGTGGACCACACACCGGCTGGATCGAACTGGCTGCGCAGCACGACCTTGTTGCCGACGAAGGTTTGCCCCATGACTCCCCACTGGCTGGCTCCGTGCATCAGCGGTGCGATGGGAAACACCGTGAGGGGGAAGCCGGCCTCGCCCTTGGCGATGAAGTCGGCGTCGGCGGTGAGGCGGGTGCCACTGAGGATGTCGATCCCGCCTCCGAGTGCGTTGACCACGTCCTCGTGGCGCCACACCACACCCTTGGGCATGCCGGTGGTGCCACCGGTGAACAGGATGTAGCGATCGTCCCCGGACCGGGGGCCGAAGTCACGCTCGGCCGACTGGGCGGCCAGAGCGGCCTCGTAGTCGTCCCCGATAACGGTGGTGCCCAGCGACGGGGCCACCGACGCCGCCCTCGCTGCGAACTCGGGTTCCACCACCAGGTGGACGAGGTCAGCGTTGTCGAACAGGTACGACAGTTCGTCTTCCACGTACCGGTAGTTGATGTTGATCCACACCGCCCGCAACTTGAACACCGCCCACAGCGTCTCCACCCACTCGGCCCGGTTCAGGGCGTAGATGCCAACGTGGTCACCGGGGCCCACCCCAGATGCGGCCAGGTGATGGGCGAGCTGGTTGGCCCGACCCTCGACGTCGTTGAAGGTGCGCCGCACGTTTTCGTCAATGAGGTACTCGCGGTCGCCCCATGCGTCGACGGCCTGCTCGAACAGATCTGCGATATTGAACATTGATCCCCCGTGTGGTGCACCGTGGTGCGGCGCTGTGAACATGACGCTCATGGCGAGAGCCGGTTGCTGTGACCCCGACAGACGACACCGCCACTGCGGCGCTGTGCCAGACTCACACCGTCCCGCATCTGACGACCCGTCAGATGCCAGCCCCATACTAGGAGCATCAGCGTGTCCGGTACCGAGGACCTCATCGTCGAGCGCACCGACCACATCCTCGTGGTCACCATGAACCGTCCCGAAGCCCGCAATGCCCTGAGTCCGGGAATGCTGGTGGGCATGGCCGACGCCTGGGCCGAGCTCAACAGCGACGACGACCTGCGCTGTGCGGTGATCACCGGTGCGGGCGGATCGTTCTGCACCGGCATGGACCTCAAGGCCCGGGCCAACGACGACGCCGGACCCAACCCCTACGCCGAGCGGTGGGCCGCCGACCCCGACCTGCACTGGAAGGGCCTGCTGCGCAGCATCCGGCTGACCAAGCCGCTCATCGCTGCCGTTGAGGGCCACGCCGTAGCCGGAGGCACCGAGATCCTGCAGGCCACCCACATTCGCGTGGCGGCCCAGAGCGCCACGTTCGGGCTGTTCGAGGCCCGTCGCGGCCTGTTCCCGGTGGGTGGCTCAACCGTCCGGCTAGCCCGGCAGATCCCCTACACCCATGCCCTGGAGATGCTGTTGACCGCCCGTGGCTACAGCGCCGAGGAGGCCCTGGCCATCGGTCTGGTGGGCCATGTGGTGCCCGATGGCACCGCACTGGACAAGGCCATGGAGCTGGCCCGCATGGTGGCCGCCAACGGTCCTTTGGCAGTGGAAGCCATCTTGCAGTCAGTGCAGGACACGGCGTCGATGACCGAGGCCGAAGGTCTGGCCCGCGAGTTCGAGATCGGCTGGCCCATCTTCGCCACCGAGGACTCCAAGGAAGGACCTCGGGCCTTCGCTGAAAAGCGCGACCCCGTCTGGCAGCGTCGCTGACGCCTGCGCCAACAGCGCTGGCCAACAGCGATGGGGCCAACAGCGATGGGGCCAACAGCGGTTTACGCAACCGCGCCCGCAACAACGTCAACGACTACAACAACTTAACGTCAACGACAGCAGTCGTTGGGTCAGAGCTTTTCGGCCCCGACCACCCACATGGCAAAGAACTGGGATCCTCCGCCGTAGGCATGGCCAACTGCGGTGCGGGCCCCATCCACCTGATGGTCACCAGCGACACCCATGACCTGCATGGCCGCCTCACCGAAGCGGAGCATGCCACTGGCGCCGATGGGGTTGGACGACAGCACGCCACCTGACGGGTTGATGGGCAACGACCCACCCCGCAAGTCGGTGACACCGTCTTCCACCATGCGCCACCCGGTGTTGAGCTCTGCGAACCCGAGGTTCTCCAGCCACATGGGCTCGAACCACGAGAACGGCACGTAAATCTCGGCCACGTCCACCTGGGATGCGGGGTCAGTGATGCCGGCCTTGCGCCAGAGGTCGGCGGCACAGTCACGACCGGCCTGGGGGCTCACCTGATTGCGACCGGCGAACATGGTGGGTTCGCTGCGCATCGAGGTTGCATGCACCCATGCCTTGGGCACGTCCATGGAATCGGCGACGTCCTCGGACACCAGCACCAGTGCAGCTGCACCATCACTCGACGGACACGTCTCCACGAACCGGATGGGATCCCACAGCATGGGCGACTCCATGGCCCGCTCCAGGGTCCAGTCCGGCTCATGGAGGTGGGCGTACGGGTTGGCACAGGCGTTGGTACGGTCCTTCACCGCCACCATGGCGCCGATGTGGGTTGGTGCCCCGCTGCGCTTGATGTAGCTGCGCACATGAGGAGCGAAGTACCCGCCGGCACCGGCGTGCACCGGCATGCTGAACGGCATCGGCACCGACAACGCCCACATGGCGTTTCCGTCACTTTGCTTTTCAAACGCGATGGTCAGGACCCGCTTGTGGATGCCTGCCATGACGTGCTGGGCGGCCACGATGGCGGTCGACCCGCCCACACTGCCGGCGGTATGCACCCGAAACACCGGTTTTCCGGCGGCGGCCAGCGCCTCGGCCAACCACAGCTCGGGCATCATCACACCCTCGAGCATGTCGGGGGCCTTGCCGATGACCACGGCGTCGATGTCGTCCATGACCATGCCAGCTGCAGCCAGCGCACGGTCGGCGGCTTCACGCACCAGCCCGGCGATGGACACATCGGCTCGACAACTGTCGTGCTTGGTCTGACCCACACCCACAACGGCACAACGTTCGGCGCCCATCACTCCCCCTCCATCACGCACACGAGATTCTGCTGAAGACACGGCCCCTGGGTGGCGTGCGCCAGAACCCGGTCGGCGGTGCCGTGCATGACCCGCTCAGCGGCATGGGCCACCCGGGCCAACCCGGCAGCCATGAGAACGTTTGACACCAGTGCCCCGCCGCTGGGGTTGATCTCGGTGACCGACGGATCGATCCCCAATGCTGCAGTCAGCAACAACTCCTCGTGGGTGAACGGAGCGTGGATTTCGGCAACGTCGATGCGACCGTCGCCCACGCCGCAACGCCTGGCCGCTTCGGTGGCCGACGCCACCGTGGCCAGGTTGCGACCGCCCAGTCGCTGGGCGTCGATGCGGTGGTCGATGGCCCTGATCCACGCCGGCCGGTCGCTGATCGAACGAGCGACGTCACCGGCAGCAAGAACGAGGGCACTCACGCCATCGCCGGGCGTCGGAAGGTCGTGCATCCGCAGTGGGTCATGCAGCCTTGGCGCCGCCAGCAACTCGTCCACCGACACTTCCCCTGACACCAGGGCGTGCGGGTTGGTCATTGCGTTGCGGCGACTGCGGGCAGCCACCTCGGCCATGCCGCGTTCGGAGATCACGCCGGCGTCGAGTGCCGCCCGGGCCTGAAGTCCGGCCATCGACACCTGGTCGAGCCCCAGAGGAGCGTCGGTGTAGGGATCGAGCTGCAGGGCCATCACGGCGAACATGTCGGCCGATGACGACTTGCCGTTGCCGAACACCACTGCGGTGTCACACTCGCCGGTGGCGATCTTCATCCAGGCTTCGTACATGGCCCAGGCCCCGTCCATCTCCACGTGACTTTCCACGATGGGAGGCCAGGCTCCGAGAGCGTCCACGGCCTGCACGAAGCTGAACGGCTGGCCGATCATGTAGTCGCAGCTTCCATGACACCAAAAACCCACGTCGCTGCGCTGCAGTCCGGCGTTGGCGAGCACCTCATTGAGCACCGGCACCAGCGACTCCACCGGTGTCTCGGTGGTGGAGGTGACGGCACTGTGGGCGGTGGCGACCACCGCTATGTCGCGCATCACAGCTGCCCTGCGTAGTCGGTGAACTCAACGTCGGGTTCGCCGGTGGGCTGGAAGTGATCGATGTTTTCGAGTGTCGGACCCCACTGCGACGAGTCCTTCCACACCGCCTCGACCCGCATGCCCATGCGTACCTTGTCGGCGTCGATGCCGAGGATGAGGTGTTGCACGCCGATGTCGGCACCGTCGAGCAGGATGGTGGCGGCCACGTACGGCGGCACGATCTTTTGACCCAGGAACGGGACGTTCACCACGCAGAACGTGGTCACGGTACCCGCCGGGCCCACCTCCACATCGTCGTCGCCGAGCAGCACGCCACACATCGGACAGGTGCCGTTGCGGGGCGGGAAGTACACCTTGGTGCACGTCGGGCAGCGCTTGCCCAACAGCTTCCCGTCGATGAGCCCCTGCAGGTACGCCGTCGAGCGGGGACCCGCCGTCCAGCCGTAGTCCACGCCGATCGGTGTGCGCACTCGCAGCACGTCGTCACTCATGATCGATCCCCTCCGTCGTTGCCGGCGTCATCGCCGATCGGTTCAAAACACTCCAGGGCCCCCATGCCGGGGTCAGCTCCGTCCACGAATCGTGCCCGCACCCGCATGCCGGTTTCCATGGCTCCCGGATCGGGCACGTCGCACACGTGCAGCAGCGCAGTGTCGGCTCCGTCGAGACGGACCAGCACCCAGGCGAAGGGGTGGTCCAGCGGCTGAGCGTCGGACGGCTCGGGTTGCCATGACCACGACTCCACGGTTCCCTCGGCGGCGATGTCGACCCATTGGTCGAGTGCCTGACCGGTGGTGGGGTCAAACTCGGCGGGGGGAACGAACACTCGCCCGTCGGAGCCAACCGTCGCCACAAACCGACCCTCAGCCAGACCTGTCAGGAACCGCCCGTAGGTCGGTCCCACGGTGCGGGAGTAGGGATAGGCAAGTGTCAGCGGTGCGGTGAAGCTCCCGTCGGGGGCGAGTGCGTACCCGGGATCTGTGTCGGATGCATCGGTCACGGTCCTGTTCCTAGCACACGCGAGAACTCTCCTGACGGGGCGTCAGATTTTGCTATGGTGCCGTCAGGGACCGGTTACGGAGTGCCGGTCCACCATTGGGGGGTCTCCGCTATGACCAAGCGTCTCATTCCCGTTCTGCTCGTCGTCGGGGCACTTGTGCTCGGTGCCTGCAGTAGCAGAAGCACGAGCAACCAGAACGGCCGGTTCCACGACCACGGCACCTGATGCGGCAACGGTTTCGGCCGACTTTGGTGATCCTGGAGTCCCCGTGCGGGCCCGGTGATGCCACCATCGATCCGAGCCAGAACGGTGGCCCCACACTCAAGGTGGGCACCCCAACCGACAAGGGCTTCGAGATCGTCCCGGGGCTGAACGTCGAGATGGAAGATGCAGCCAAGGCCTTCATCGGCTGGTGCAACGATCAGGGCGGCGTGCAGGGGCTTCCTCTGGAACTCGTTGAGTTGGATGCCGCCTACTTCAACGTTCCTGCGCTGATGGAGACCGCATGTGACCAGGTGTTCGCCATGGTGGGCGGCGGGTTGGTCCTCGACGACCAGGTCTTCCCCCGATTCAACGAGTGCGGAATGATCGACATCGCCGGGTTCACCGTCACATCGGCCAAGGCCATGTCGTCGGGTATGGCCCAGCCGCTGCCCAACCCGTCCAATCTGAAGCCGACGAACTGGTTGCAGTGGGCAAAGGACAACTACCCCACCGAAATCGAACGTACGGCGGTGATGTACGGCAATATCGGCAGCATCGAGGTTGTGGCCCTGCAGGACATCGCCACCATGGACGCTCTCGGTGGCTTCACCGTGGTGTCCACCCCGGTGTACAACCCCGGTGGTGAGTCCAACTGGGCGCCGTTCGCCCAGCAGCTCAAGGACAACAACGTCACCTTCCTCACCTTCGTCGGCCAGCCGGCCAACCTGGCATCGCTGCTGCGATCCATGGACGAGATCGGCTACCGGCCACCGTTGATCATGCAGCAGGCGAACTTCTACGACGAGGTCCTCACCGACGGCGCCGGGAGCCTTGCCGACGGCGTGATCGTGCGGTCGTTCTACACGCCGTTCGAGGAGCCCGAAGATTCCCCGGCCATGGCCAAGTACCTCGAGGTCATGGAGACGTACAACCCGTCAGGCAAGATCGCTGGCCTGGGCATCCAGTCCATGTCGGCCTACCTGATGTTCGTGACGGCGTCGAACCTGTGCCTCGACAGCAACGACGGTGTGCTCGAGCGGGAGTGCGTGCTCGACGCCGCACTCGGCATCGACGAATGGACCGGCGGTGGCCTTCACGCCCCCAGCAACCCGGGTGCCAACGAACCTTCCAACTGTGGGTTGCTGTTCGAGATCTCGGACGGCAAGTTCACCCGGCTGTTCCCCGAACGTGGCAGCGCCGATGACAACGGCGGCGGCTGGAACTGCATCGACCCCGGTCTCGCAGCTATTGAGGGGGACTTCGGGGACACCACCGCAGGGGTAGACCCCAGCCGCAGCAACTGACGCCAGTAGGGGCGTGACGTGGAACAACTGATCGCCTACACCATCATCGGCATCACCACCGGTGCCATCTATGCGGTGGCAGCCAGTGGTCTGGTGGTGACCTACACCACCTCGGGCATCTTCAATTTTGCCCATGGCGCCACCGGGATGTTGGCGGCGTTCGCCTACTGGCAGTTTCGGTTTGGATGGGGTGGCCGGCGCCTCTGGCGTTGCTGATGGTGCTGGGGATTATTGCCCCGTTGTTTGGTGCTGCCATTGAACGCGTCGTGCTGCGCAATTTGCGCGACGCCAGCGACGTCGTCAAGGTAACGGTCACCGTTGGCCTCATGGTGGCCATGATCGGGCTGGCCAACTGGTTGTGGCCCCCCGCCAGCAGGGTCCGGTTCAAGGGCTTCTTCGACGGACAGAGTGTGGAACTGTTTGGCGTGAACGTCAGCTGGCACAAGCTGATCGCTCTTGGTTGCGCCATTGCCGTGGCACTTGCCCTTCGGCTGTTCCTCTACCGCACCCGTCTCGGCGTGGCCATGCGGGCTGCGGTCGACGACCGCAACCTGGCGCAGCTCAACGGGGCCCGGCCGGCAGTTGCGTCCATGACCGCATGGGCCGGCAGCGCGTCGCTTGCCGGTCTGGCCGGCATTTTGCTGGCCGCCGAGGTGGGCCTCAACATCGTCCCACTCACCTTCCTGGTGGTGAGTGCCTACGCTGCCGCAATCGTGGGCCGTCTGCGCAGCCTGCCGTGGACATTCGTGGGCGCACTCATGCTGGGCGTCCTCGAGGCGTACACACTGTGGGCAAACGGTGCCAGCTGGTTCCCCCAGCAGATCGGCAACTTCACCACTGCCGGCCTGCGATCGGCGCTGCCCATGATCTTTTTGTTCGTGGTGCTTATCGCCCTACCCCAGGAACGTCTGCGCGCAGGTGCCATTCGGGTCCGGGAGCGGGCGGTGACCCCAACATGGCCCATGTCGCTGTTGGGTTGTGCACTGCTCATCGGTTTCATATGGTCACTCACCGGACTGCTCACCCGTGGAGACCTGTTGCTGGCGTCACGGGGGCTGGTATTTGCCATCGCCGCACTATCGCTGGTTCCTCTGACTGGCTACGCCGGACAGCTCTCGTTGGCACCACTCACCTTTGCCGGTCTCGGTGCGGTTCTGATGGGCTACATGCCGTGGGGCGGGTCGGTGGTGTCGCTCGTGGCCACCGTGGTGCTTGTGGCAGGGATCGGGGCACTGGTGGCGTTGCCAGCGTTGCGGCTGCAGGGGATTTATCTGCGCCCTGGCCACGGGGGCCTTCGCCATCATGGTGACGATCCTGGTGTTCAACCAGGCAAACGTGTTCCGCAATGGCGTTGTGGAGGTTCCCGCTCTTGACCTGCCGGGCCTTGACCTGACCCAACCGGGCCAGAAGCTGGTCTTTTTGGCCGTTGCATTCTCGGTCCTCGCCCTTTGTGTGGTGGCATTGCGCCGCAGTCGCCTGGGTCGTCGCATGGTGGCCATGAAGGACTCCCCTTTGGCCGGAGCGACCATGGGGATGAACCTCACCGCCACCAAGTTGGCGGCGTTCAGCATCTCGGCCGCCATCGCATCACTGGCCGGAGCCCTCAACGCCGGCAAGGTCACTGCCGACCAGTTCGCCTGGGAAAACAGCCTGCCACTGGTCCTGCTCACCGTGGTGGGTGGGGTTGCCGCCGTGAGTGGAGCATTGTTCGGTGGTGCGCTGCTGGGACTCAACACCCTTCTCGCCGCAGCGATCCCAACACTGTCCAACCTCACCAAGGTGCTGCCGGGCATCGTCGGCATCAGCCTGGGACGCAACCCCGACGGTGCCGTGCCACAGATCGAGGAGCCCTTTGCCCCGGTGGGACGTCATCTCCCCTCGTTGGTGATCGCCATCGCCGGTGCGATTGTGCTGCGGCTGCTCACTGGCCCGGTGCTGTCGAACTGGTCGTTCACCGTCGGGCTCATCGTGTGGGTGCTGGCGGTCGTGCCGAATCTTCCCGGCATCTTGTCCGGGGAAGTCCCCGTGGCCCGTCGGGTCACCGTTGCCGTCGGCCTTGCGGCCGCCATGCTGCTGGCCGCCGGTATCGACTGGGGCACCGTACTCAACGCCACCGGATGGCGCCTGTTGGTTGCCATCCTGATCGTGGCTGGCGCCGGACTCACCGGGCGAAGTGCCCTTGACGCCACACCCCGCGCACCGCGTGAATCGCCCGACATGATCGGCATCGACCGAGACTTCAGTCCTGCCGAGATCGCCGAAGTCGACCGGGTGCTCGGGGGCGTACGGTGACTGCCATGCTGGAAGTTGACGGGGTGACGGTGCGATTCGGCGGCGTGGTCGCTGTGGACGGTGCCAGCATTGAAGCGCGGTCCGGTGAGATCACCGGGCTCATCGGCCCCAACGGCGCTGGAAAAACCACCCTGTTCAACGTCATCACCGGGGTTCAGCCCGCTGCTGGCGGAACGATTCGCCTCGACGGCACCGACATCACCAAGCTGGCCACCCATCGCCGGGCCAAGATGGGAATGTCGCGCACCTTCCAGCGTCTCGAATTGTTTTGGACCCTCACGGTTGCCGACAACGTGCGGGTCGCCGCCGAGCTCGCCCGCCATGGGGATCCCACAGCCCTGACTGAAGAACTGCTCGATCGAGTCGGCATCTCACATCTGGCCGCCGAGCCGTCGGGCAGTCTTCCCACCGGGTCCGCCCGACTGGTGGAGGTGGCCCGTGCGCTGGCGTCGACACCTCGGGTGCTGCTGCTTGATGAGCCCGCATCGGGACTCAACGAGAGCGAAACCGTTGCCCTTGGCGCCTTGCTGCGCCAGTTGGTTGCCGACGGTCTGGCCGTGGTTCTGGTGGAGCACGACATGAGTCTGGTCATGGACATCTGTGACCACGTATCGGTCCTCGACCTCGGTCGCATCATCGCCTCGGGCCCACCAGCCGAGGTCCGCACTCAGCCGGCGGTCATCGAGGCCTACCTGGGGGTCGCATGACCATGACGACCCCAGTGATGCCCCCATTCTGGCGCTCAATGACATCCGGGCCGCCTACGGGGAAATCGAAGTACTGCACGGTGTCACCATCGAGGTGTCGGCCGGGTCAGTGGTGGCGTTGTTGGGACCCAATGGTGCCGGCAAAACAACCGTCATCGGCGTGGCCAGCGGCCTGGTGCCCACCACCGGTGGCACCGTCGCCATGTCGGGTTTTGACGTCACAGGTGTGAGTGCAACCGAAATCGCCCGGGCCGGCGTGTGCACCATCCCTGAGGGCCGTGGTGTGTTTCCCAATCTCACCGTCACCGAGAACCTGCGCATGGCCACCTACACCGGGGTGTCACAGGCAGAGGTCGAGGAACGGGCGTACACCCGCTTTCCACGGCTGTCCGAGCGCCGCACCCAGCTGGCGGGCACCATGTCGGGTGGCGAGCAGCAGATGCTGGCCATGGCCAGGGGACTTGCCACCGATCCTGCCGTGCTCATGCTTGATGAACTGTCCATGGGTTTGGCCCCAAAGATTGTGGGCCAGCTCTACGAACAGGTCGCCAGCATCGCCGCTGATGGCGTGTCGGTACTGGTGGTCGAGCAGTTCGCCCGCTCGGTCCTCGGAGTGGCAGACCACGCCGTGGTGATGACTCAGGGGCTGGTGCGCTACACCGGACCTGCCTCGGAACTTGATGAAGAGATGTTGGCAACGACCTACCTTGGGGGGCCATGAACACCGAACGGATCAACGAGTTCAGCGAAGAGGTATCGCAGCTTCAGCTTCGGGCCGGACGCGGTGACAGAGAGCGCGTGCTGCTGGCGGCGGGGGTGGTGGCCCTGGTGGCCGGCATCGTGCTGGCTGTGGCGGGAGGGATCACGGCCTCGGGAGCAGCCACGCCGCTGGACCAGACCTCGGCGCTGGCCACCAGCACGTACATCGGGGTGGCACTGCTGATCGCAGGGGCTGCGCTGTTCATTCGCTACTCAGTGGGAAGACTGCTGCGTTTTTGGATGGTGCGGCTGGTGCATGAACAACGCAGCGAAACCGACCGTCTCATCGCCGCCATCGAAAAGATGAACCAGGGCCCACAGGCCTAGGCGACACCGCCAGCAGGATCAGCCCAGGACCAGTTCGGCGACCTGACGCAGGGTTGCCGGCGAGCCGCCCACGAGGATCGACGTGACCCGGCTCTCGCGCCACGCCTCGAGGTCGTCGCGGATCTTGGCCGGCGGACCCACCAGACAGATCTCGTCGATCATGGCGTCGGGAACGGCGGCCACGGCGTCAGACTGATGGCCCGACAGGTACAGGTCCTGAATGGTGTCCACGGCCTGCTCGTAGCCAAGACGCCGGAACACGTCAGCGTGGAAGTTGGCCTCTTTGGCCCCCATGCCGCCCACGTACAGCGCCAAAATGGGGCGCATGGCGTCGTAGGCCACGTTCACATCGTCGTTGACCGCCACGTTCACCGTGGCCAGCACCTCGAACTCGTCGGGGGTGCGCCGGGCGCCGGGCCTGGCAAACCCCTCGTCGAGGTGGGGGGCGTACAGCTCCTCGTGTCGGGGGGCGTAGAAGATGGGGAACCAGCCGTCGGCGATCTCAGCGGCCAGGGCCACGTTCTTGGGTCCCTCGGCGCCGAGGAGGATCGGCAGGTCGGCCCGAAGGGGGTGGGTCATGATGTTGAGCGACTTGCCCAGGCCGGTGCCACCAATGGCCGGGATGGGGTACTCGGGTCCGTCGTTGGTGATGCGTTCGTTGCGCTCCATGATCCGACGGATGATGTCGACATACTCACGGGTGCGGGCCAGGGGCTTGTTGAACCGCTGGCCGTACCAGCCCTCCACCACCTGGGGACCGCTCACCCCAAGACCGAGGCAGAACCGGCCGCCCGACAGGTGGTCCATGGTGGCCGCTGCCATGGCCGCTGCCGCCGGGGTGCGGGCTGAAAGCTGCATCAGGTTGGTGCCCAGCCGCAGGGTCGTTGTGCGTGATCCCCACCACGCCAGCGGGCTGATGACGTCGCTCCCCCACGACTCGGCCGTCCACGCCGAATCGAAGCCCAGTCGCTCCACCTCGACGATGGTTTCGTCCACGCCGAGCGGGCATGTCCCGCCCCCAGTATCCGATGTGCCAACCCAGCTTGAGATCACCCATGGGGCGACACCCTACCCCCATGGCCCTGGCGGCGCGCTAGAGTTCTGACGCGGCGTCAGAAACTGATGCACCATCGCCACAGCACTACTCACCTCACCTTCGGGGGATCCCATGGAGATCGGCTACACACCAGTGCAGGAGGCCACACGGGCCGAGCTGCGGTCGTACTACGACACCCTGCTCGACGACCAGACCCGCGCCGAACTGGCTGACAGCCACGGCGTCGGTCCGGCCATGCGCGGCGTGTGGAAGCAGATGTGTGCCGATGGTTGGGCGGGGTGGGCTGGCCCACCGAATACGGCGGCAAGGGACTCGGGCCCATTGAGCAGTTCATCTTCTTCGATGAGTCCATGCGTGCCGGCGCTCCGGTGCCCATGCTGACCATCAACACCGTCGGCCCCACCCTCATGAACTTCGGTGACGACGCCCAGCGCGAGTTCTACCTGCCCAAGATCCTGGCTGGCGACATCCACTTTTGCATCGGGTACAGCGAGCCGCAGGCCGGCAGCGACCTGGCGGCGCTGGCCACCCGGGCGGTGCGCGACGGCGACGAGTACGTGATCACCGGCAACAAGATGTGGACCTCGCTGTCCAGCGATGCCGACTACTGCTGGCTGGCAGTGCGCACCGGACCCTCAGAAGCCGAGGCCGAAGCAGCTGGTGAGCCGTGGAAAAAGCACAAGGGCATCTCGATCATCATCGTGCCCATGGATACCCCTGGCATCACCATCTCGCCGCTTCACCTCATCGGCGAGCACGACATCAACGCCGTGTTCTTCGACGGTGTGCGGGTGCCGGTGACCAACTGTGTCGGTGGCGAGAACAACGGCTGGACGCTCATCACCAACCAGCTCAACCACGAGCGGGTCACGTTGTGTTCGACCGGAGTGGTGGAGCGTGCGTTCACCGACATCCGTCAGTGGGCCGCCGACACCAAGCTGCCTGACGGCCGAAGGGTCATCGACCAGGACTGGGTCCAGCTCAACCTGGCCAAGGTGTTCGCCGAACTCGACGTGCTCCGGCTCATGAACTGGCAGGTGGGCTGGGAAGCCACCCAGGGCAAGCTCGACGTGGGTCACTGCTCGGCCATCAAGGTGTTCGGCACCGAGTACTACCTCGAGGCGTTCCGCCTGCTCATGGAGGTGCTCGGACCCGTCGCCTACCTCGAGCAGGGCACTCCCGGGGCGGTCCTCGCCTCACGCCTCGAGATGCTCTACCGGGGCATGCTCATCCTCACCTTCGGTGGCGGCACCAACGAACTGCAACGCGACCTGATCACCATGTTCTCACTCGGATTCCCCAGGGCGGCACGCTGATGGACTTTTCATTTTCACCCGAACAAACAGAATTGCGGGACCTCGCCGCACGGATCCTCGGCGATGCCACCACCTCCGAACGTGCCAAGTCCGTCACCGCCAGTGCCGATGGCACCGACCACGAGTTGTGGGCGGCACTTGCCACTGCCGGCCTGGTGGGCATCTCCATGCCCGAATCCGCCGGTGGCGGGGGCTTCGGCTGGCTGGAGACCTGCGTGGTGCTCGAGGAAGTGGGCCGCACCGCAGCGGCAGTGCCGGCATTTGCCGTAATGGCGCTGGCCGCACCGGCGCTGGCCGACCACCCCGACGTCCTGGCTGACGTGGCCGCCGGCACCTCGGTGGTCACCGCCGCCATCCACGAGCCGGTGGGTGACCCGTTCACCCCGGCGGCCACAGGCACTGGCGACCGGGTCACCGGCGTGAAGGTGTGCGTGCCGGCGGGAACGCTGGCGACGGCGTTTGTGGTGACGTGCGCCGACGGCCTGTACCTGGTTGATGCAACCGCCGCCGGGGTCACCGTGGAGCGGTCCGACACCACCACCAAGGTGCCCGACGCCCGGGTCACGTTCGACAACTCCCCGGCAGTGCGGCTAGGTGGGCCCGAGGTCGTGGAGGCCCTGCTGTGGCGGGGCATTTCGGCGGCGTGTGTGATGACCTCAGGTGCGTGTGCCGCAGCGGTGGCCCTCACGGCCAGCTACGCCGTGGAACGCCACCAGTTCGGCAAGCCCATCGCCTCGTTGCAGGCGGTGAGCCAGCGCACCGGCGATGCCTACATCGACACCGAGGCCGTGCGGCTCACCGCATGGCACAGCGCCTGGCGACTGTCCGAAGGTCTGCCGTGTGCCGAGCAACTGCTCAGCGCCAAGTACTGCGCCGCTGAAGCCGGGTGGCGGGTCGTGCACGCAGCCCATCACCTGCACGGCGGGTTCGGCGTGGACCGTGACTACCCGCTGCACCGGTTCTTTTTGCTGCACAAGCAGCTTGAACTCCAGCTGGGTTCGGGGACGCCATCGTTGGCCCACCTCGGACGCTTGCTGGCCCAGGTGTGACCACTGCCTAGGGTGAACCCATGAGCGACGTCACCGTGCTTCCACCCGACCCGGACCTGCAACCGCTGCATCGGCGCGCCTACGACGTCCAGGCGTACAAGATCGACGACGAAACGATCCTGCTGCGCGGGGCGGTGCTCGACACCAAACCGGCTGGGCTGTACATCGACGACGATCCCGACCCGCTTCCCATTCATCACATGGTGGTGGATCTGACCATCACCTGGCCCGCTCTTGAGATCACCGATGCGTCGGTGGTGTTTGAGGTGCATCCCCAGACCATGTGTCCCGGCATCGCCGATGCCTACCGGGGGCTGGTGGGCCTGTCCATCGCCCGGGGATTCAACAACAAGGTGCGCGAGCTGTTTGGTGGCCCCAGGGGCTGCACACATGTCACCGCGTTGCTGGCGGCCATGGCCCCGGTGGCCATCCAGTGCAACTGGTCGATGCGCGTGGCCAAGGCCCGCCAGCTCGGCGATCCGCCCCGCCCCGAAGTCACCCCGGAAATGCGCGAGATGATGATCGCCCCCAACCTGAACTCGTGCCATGTGTGGGACGAGCACAGCGAGTTCGTGGGTGCCATCCGGGCTGGGGAATCCATCGAGTTGCCGGTGCAGGTGACCAAGCGTCTGCGGGATCTGGGTCGGGAACCCTCAGAGTGGTTCACCGGCCGCGGCGGCTGACGAACTCAGTCGGTCGCAAGCGCCTCGATGCCTACTCAGTCGCAAGCGCCTCGATGGCAGCGGTGCGGGCCCACACGTAGTCGGCCTTGCCCACCGGAGTGCGCACCACCTCGTCGACAAACACCACGTCCTTGGGCACCTTGTAGTCGGCCACCCGTTCACCGGCGGCAGCCCGCAGTTCAGCCTGGGTGGCCGAGATGCCAGGACGCAACTGCACCAGGGCAGTGACCTGCTGACCCCACCGTTCGCTGGGGGTTCCCACCACCACGGTGTCGAGCACGGCGGGATGATGCATCAAGGCCGCCTCGACCTCCTCGGGATACACCTTTTCGCCCCCGGTGTTGATCGACACCGAGCCCCGCCCCAACAGGCTGATCGAGCCGTCGTCTTCATAGCGGGCGAAGTCGCCGGGGATCACCCAGCGCACGCCATCAACGACCTTGAACGTGGCAGCGGTCTTGACCGGATCGTTCCAGTACCCCAGCGGGATCGGCCCTGAGCGCGCCAGCATGCCGACCTCCCCCACCGGACACACCCGGCCGTCGGGGTCGAGCACCGAGGTGTCGTCAGTGGCGTCGAAACGCGGGGCGGCATGGTTCTGGCCGTCGTCGAACCGGGCGGTGGCGGCACCGGTCTCTGACGCCCCGTAGCTGTCACGGATGAGCACGTCGGGCAACACCGCCCGCAGCTGTTCACGTACCCCCGGGGTCAGCGGTGCGCCGCCATTGCCGATACTGACCAGCGCCGACAGGTCCCAGTCCCGATGGCCGGGGGCGGCCAGCGCTTCGGCCAGGGGACGGGCCATGGCGTCGCCGATGGTGCCAATGGAGTTGGCGCCCGCCGACGACGTGAGATCCCACACCGCCTCAGGGTCAAAACGACGGCCGCAGTACAGCACGAAGGTGCCACCGGCCACGTGGGTATTGCCCATGACCCACTGCCCGCCACCGTGCATCATCGGACCCAGGGCCATGAGCCGCAGCGGGTTGGGGTTGGCCACCGCTTCGTCGGCGAGTTGCTGGGGCGACTCGGCGGGCAGACCGAACCGGCTGGCGTTGAGGGCCCCGAAAATCAGGTCCTCGTGACGCCACATCACCCCCTTGGGCATGCCCGTGGTGCCACCGGTGTAGATGAGGTAGAGGTCATCGGGGGAACGGGGATCGAAGTTCCGGTCCGGTGATGCTGCCGCCAGCGCTGCCTCGTAGTCATCGCCGATCACGACCCGATGGGTGAGATCGGGAAGGTCGGCGGCCACCTCGTCGAGCACGCCGGTGTACTCGGGAGCCACCACCACGGCCTTGCACCCGGCATCGCTGTACAGATACCGCAGCTCGTCAGCCACGTAGCGGAAGTTCACGTTGACCGGCGCCGCACCGAGCTTCATGGTGGCGTAGAACGCCTCCACCCACTCGGGGCAGTTCATGGCATGAATGCCGACGCGATCGCCACGGCCCACCCCGTGGGCAGCCAGATGGTTGGCCAGCCGGGTGGTCCGGTCGTCGAGCTGGGCGTAGGTAAGGGTGGTGGTCTCGGTGACCAGAGCCACACGGTCAGGCACGGCGTCGGCCATGACCTCGAGCACATCGGCAAGCTGGAAACAACGCTCGGTCATGACTGATCCCCCTCACTGGCGGCTTCGCTGGCGGCATCGCTGGCGGCATCACCCCAGCCGTCGAACAGGTCGGCGAACCCGTACTGGTCGTGGGGGCCGATCACCATGGTTTCGTACAGTCCGTAACCCACGTGGTCGCCGTGCTGATCGCTGTAGGTGAACCGGGCACCGCTGTCCACGATCCCCATCAGCCGGGCAGCGCCCTCGGGGGTGGTGGTGTCGATGTGCTCGCCCTCGGTCACCAACTCGCCCTGCCACATCCCGTGGCGCCAGTTGGCGTCAAAGCCGTATCCGGTGCCGATGCCCACATACAGCGGGATCAGGGGCTCGGCGGTGAACTCCAGCGGGCCCACTCCCGACGTTGGGTCGCCCGAGGTGGTCAGGGTGCCGCCGGTGGACAGGCGGGTGCCCGGGGCGAAGGTGAGGTCGTGGTCGGGACGCCCCAGCGGTTCGGGGGCCCGCCCGCTGCCGTCGGTCCAGATCCGCACTGCCTCTTCGATGATGCGAGTGCCGTCCTGGGTCTCCTGGATGATCAGGATCACCGAATGGTCAGCGAACCGGATGGGGGCATAGATCCAGAACCAGCTGATGGCGTTGTCAGCCCGGATGCCCGGAGGCTCGGGCTCCCCCACCGGCCGCACACCCCACGAGCGGTCCCGGGTACCCCACCACGAGGCGCTGTCGAGGGTGAAGGTGGCTTCGGGCGTGGTGAGCGTGCCGTCCCACCCGCCGGTCTGTGCCATGCGGAAGGTGTCGAAGATGAGGCGCCCGTTCTCCCTGATCTTGTGGCGGGGTTCGGTGTGCATCTCCATGGCACCGGTCCACGTGGCATCGAGGTCGATGCCCCACTCGTTGGGCGCACATCGCACCCGCAGCTTGTGCAGCGGCTCGATGATCTCGATCGACAGTGGTCCCACCGACGGAGCCAGCCGGTCGGCACCGTCGAGTGCCCTTGACGACCGCACCACCCGGTGCTGGCCATCAACGAGCACCACCAAGAACGAATCCATCACCCCAAGGTTCGGGTACACCCCAAGCCCCAGGATGAACATGGCCGACCCGTCCTGGGAAAAGCCATTGAAGTAGTACCGATCGTAAAAGTTCCGGTCGCTGGTGGCCGTGGCCCGCACGGGCTCTGCCACCTGATGGATCGGATAGTCGTCGAGTCCGCTGAGTATCGATGGTTCATGTGTCATGGCTGTCGTCTCTCCCACATTGGCCACATGGCCGTCCCAATGGCGCCGGGTGGCGCCGTGATCACACCGTGTCCATTACACCGTGTCCACCAGCGGCAGCACCGAAGCGCCGAAGGCAGCGATCTGGTCGCACAGCTCACTGGCCCCCCGGGCCCTGAACCGCACCTGAAGCTGATTGACGCCATCTCCGGCCAGTGCCACCAGTTGCTCGGCCACGACATCGGCGGGGCCGGTCAGTGTGTCGTCGGGCAGATCCCACGTGGCGTCACCGAGGTACATGAAGGGGGTGATGGTGCCCACGGCCATCGGTTCGTCGGCACGCCCGCAACGCTCGCGTTCGGTGGCCAGAGCCTCGACCATGTCAGCCGATGCCGGACCCTGCGGCAGCCAGCCGTCAGCCAGACGGGCGGCGCGACGAATGGCCGGGGCCGATGACCCGGCCAACCAGATGGGAGGGCGCGGCGACTGCACGGGCCTCGGCAGGGACCCGAACCCGTCCACAACTTCGTTGGCCAGCGCCCGGGCCAACAGCGGCACACCAGCATCGAGGGCCGGGCCGCGACCGGCAAAGTCCACTCCCAGCAGGTCGAACTCGGGCTCGACATGGCCGGCACCGATCCCACAGATCACCCGACCGCCCGACAGGTGGTCGATGGTGGAGAACTGCTTGGCTGCCAACAACGGGTGGCGGTAGGCCAGCACGTACACATGGCTGAGCAGGTGCACGTTGGTGGTCTGGGCTGCAAGCCACGCCAGGGTGGCCACCGGGTCCACCCAGTGGTACCCCATGGTCCCGGCCACGGCCTCGGGCAGGGCCACGTGGTCACACACCGCCACGTAGGCGAAGCCGGCGTCGTCACAGGCCTGGGCCACCGTGGCCATGTCGGCTGGGGATGCCGAGCGCTCCCAGTCGGCGACGAAGTAGGTGCTCTGGGCCTGGATCGGCAACTGCATGCCGATGACGCGCCGGCCGGCGGGAATGGTGAACACGCTGCCTCAGACCGGCCGGGGCGTGTTGAGGGCCATCACGTTGTCACGCAGGATGAGCCGTCGGGTGGCATCGTCGAAGGCCTTGAGTTCGTCGACGTACACCAACGGCGTGGGCATGCCTTCGATGTGGGGCCAGTCGCTGCCAAAGATCACATGATCAGCCCCCATCAGCTCGACCACTTCGGCCACGTCGTCCTCCCAGAACGGGTTGATCCACCAGTTCTGTCGCAGTGTTTCCACGGGATGCTCGGCGAAGTAGCCCGGCATCTTGTGGTGGGTGGAGGTGAGCTTCTTGATGGTGTCGGGCAAAAACGCCGACCCGTTTTCGACTGACGCCATGCGCAGGTTGGGGAAGCGGTCGAACATCTTTTCGAACACCGATGAGATCACGAAGTCGCCGGCGGCACGTTCGATGGCGAAGCTCTTGATCGACGGCTTGAACCCCCCACTGCCAAACGACGAAGAAAAGCCGTCGTCGGCGTAGCCGTTGGAGCTGTACCCGGTGTCGCCGGCGTGAACCACCAGCGGGATGCCGGCTTCGTTCAGGCGGGCCCAGAACGGGTCGAACTGCGGGTCGAAGGGCGACGCCACCCCGGTGGCTGTGGTGGGGGCACCAGCACGCATCACGATCACGTGGGCACCGTTGTCGATGGCCCACTCCAGTTCCGACACCGCCCAGTCCACGTCAGCCAGGCTCAGGTAGGGGCCGGCATGGATGCGCCCGTCGGCACCGAAACCCCAATCCTCAAGCAGCCACCTGTTGAAGGCGGTGAAGGTGAGGGCAACGCCCTCGGGGTCGTGCTTGAGAGCCTCTTCGTACAGCATTCCCAGCGTGGGAAACAGCCACACGGCGTCCAGTCCCTGCTCGTCGAGAGCGGCAACCCGGGCATCGTGTTCGCGGTAGGCGGGATTGATGCGGTCGCGCGCTGCCAAAAACTCCCACGGCTGACGACCCTCGGGGTTCCCCCGGAAGTACTCGTGCAGCGCACCGGCGGGTGCCACCGGGTCGAAGGTGGGGTTCACCACACCGCGAAACACCCGGCCGCCCACCACCTGGTACTGCCGACCGTTGATGTCGCACCACTGCACGCAACGCGGCCCAAGGGCGGGGTCGAGATGACGGGTGAAGGCATCCAGTGCTTCGTAGTAGTGGTTGTCACAGTCGAAGGGTCGGTACCCCAACTCGGCAACGACATTGTCGGCATCTGAAGTCATGACATCCCTTTGGTCATAGAATCTGACGCTACGTTAGATCTTCGTCGGCCCGCGCGGCGAGAGCAGCTGGACCCCAATGTGAGGAGCCCCGGTGAGCACCCCTGAACCAGAGTCCACGACAGGTGATGCAGTACCCGCTGCAGGCCCTGCAACGGCGTCATCGCAACGGATCGGAACCACAATGGCGGGGTCGGAGCCGTCGTGGCCCGAGCGTCCGACGGCACCGCACGGCGCACCCAACATCGTGGTGGTGCTGGTTGACGACGTGGGATTCGCCGACCTGGGATGCCAGGGCTCGGAGATTGCAACGCCCAACCTCAACCGCCTGGCCGCCGAAGGGATGCAGTTCACCAACTTCCACTCCGCTCCCATGTGCTCACCGACACGGGCGTCACTGCTGACCGGGCTGAATCCCCATCGGGCAGGCGTGGGCCACGTGGCCTTGGACGACCCCGGCTTCCCCGGCTATCGGGGCGAACTGGCCGACGACGTGGTCACCATGGCCGAGACGTTGCGTGATGGGGGCTGGGCCACGTTTTGCGTGGGCAAGTGGCACCTGTGTCGTGATGCCGACACCTCAGCGGCTGGCCCCATGCACTCATGGCCGGTGCAGCGTGGGTTTGAACGGTTCTATGGAATCCTCGACGGCTTCACCAACCTGCACCACCCCCACCAGCTGGTCAGCGACAACAGCCATCTCGACATCGACACCTACCCCGAGGGTTACAACCTCACCGACGATCTCACCGACACCGCCATCGCCATGATTCGCCAGCGACATGCGGTGCGCCCCGACCAGCCGTTTTTGATGTACCTCGCCCATCCCGCTGCCCACGCCCCACTGCACGCCCGAGCCTCTGACATCGAGCGGTACGCCGGTGTGTACGACTGCGGATGGGACGAGATCCGATCCCGCCGTCACGCCCGGCAGATCGAACTGGGCGTTGTGGCCCCGGGCACTGCCCTGCCGCCACGAAATGACGAACCCGGCGACGAGGTGCCGGCATGGGACGACCTCGACGATGACCGGCGCAGGTTGTTTGCCGCCTACATGGCCACCTATGCCGCCGCTGTGGACCATCTCGACCAGTCCATCGGAGCATTGCGCCACGCCCTGACCGAGATGGGCACCTGGGACAACACCATCGTGGTATTCATGTCCGACAATGGCGCCAGCCGCGAGGGCGAATCCAACGGCACCACCAACTACTACAACCATCTCGCCGTCCAGGTTGGCGCCGACACCACCGACGTGTCCCACGATCTGGCCCGCATCGACCTCATCGGCGGGCCACGCACCATGGCGCACTACCCCAGAGGATGGGCGATGGCATCGAACACGCCATTCCGCCTGTACAAGCGCAACACCCACGCCGGTGGCCACCAGGTGCCATGCATCATGCACGTGGGGTCGCAGGTCAACGCCAGCATCACACCCGGGCTACGTCACCAGTACGGACACGTCGTTGATGTGTGGCCCACCCTGGCCGACCTGATCGGGATCGATCTGGCAGGCAGTGGACCAACAGGTGATGGCACCAGTGGTGAGACGCCAGCGAGTCGATACGCCGACGGGACTGGACGGCGTGTCGCTGGTCCCGGTGCTGGCCGACCCCGACCACGGCGAGGTCCGCCGCGAACAGCTGTACGAGCTGGCTGGGCATCGGGGCCTGTACCGCGACGGCTGGGAGGTCGTGAGCCGCCATGTGGGCCCCGCCGGGTTCGACGACGGCGAATGGGAGCTGTACGACCTCGGCGATGACCCCACCGAGACCCGCGACCTCTCCGACGCCAACCCCGGGCGGGTGGCGGAACTGTCGAGGCGTTGGGACGAGTTGGCCCGGGCCGGGCAGGTGTACCCGCTCGACGAGGGCAGCTTATGGCGATGGATCGCCCGACGTGACGCCGACCGGGTGCACGAACAGCCCCTCACACTGTGGCCCCGAACCCCCAGCCTCGACCATTGGCGCAGCTCACGATTGCTGTGGCATCGCACCTGCGACATCACCATCGACATCACCCACGCAACAGGCGACGCCGGGGTACTGGTGGCCCATGGAGACCAGGGCGGCGGCTACGTGGTGTGGGTCGAGCACGGTCGGGTCCACACCGCCTTCAACGACGGCAACGGGCACCTCACCGAACTCGACGGCGGCGAACTCCCCAGCGGGCCGGCAACCATCGGGCTTCGCATCGAGGCTCTCGGAGGATGGCACACCAATCTGGTGCTGTCGGTGGGCGGGGATGAACGGGCCCGAGCCGACGATCTGCCCATGCTGTTCCCCATGGCACCGTTCGAAGGCATCAGCATCGGACGCGATCCACGGTCGCCGGTGCATTGGGATCTCCATCAACGCCACGGCAGCTTCGCCTTTTCCGGCGCCATCCATCAGGTGCACTACCAACCCGGAGAGCCCGCACCCGACCATCCCGAAAACTTCCTGGAAATCATCCGACAGATCGGCAGTGCCTTCGAGTAATGGGCCTACGAGTACTTGGAGTTTTAGAGACGCTCGATGATGGTCACGTTGGCCTGGCCGCCGCCTTCACACATGGTCTGCAGGCCGTAACGCCCACCGGTGCGCTCAAGCTCGTTGAGCAACGTGGTCATCAGCCGGGCGCCGGTGGCTCCCAGCGGATGACCCAGGGCGATGGCGCCCCCGTTCACGTTCACCTTGGCGTGATCAAAACCGGTCTCAGCCATCCACGCCAGCACCACCGGGGCAAAGGCCTCGTTGATCTCCACCAGGTCGATGTCGTCGGGGGTGAGCCCGGTGCGTTCGAGGGCCCGCTTGGTGGCCGGGATCGGAGCCGACAACATCATGATGGGGTCGTCGGCCATCACGCTCATGTGATGAATACGGGCCCGGGGGGCCAGACCGTGCAGCTCAAGTGCCCGCTCGTTGGCGATGAGCAACGCCGCCGACGCATCGGAGATCTGGCTGGCCACCGCTGCGGTCATGCGACCGCCGTCGATCAGGGCGCGCAGCGACCGGATCTTGTCCCAGTTGGGTTCACGGGGGCATTCATCGGTATCCACACCGGCCAGGGCCACGATCTCGCTGTCGAAGCGGCCTTCGGCAATAGCCACCAGGGCACGCTCATGGGAGGCAACGGCGAAAGCCTCCATGTCGTCACGGGAGATGTTCCAGTGTGTGGCCATGGACTCGGCGCCCAAAAACTGGTCCACCGCTCCGTCGCCGTAGCGGGCCACCCAACCCTGCGACCCGGTGAACGGGTCGTCGTAGCCATAGGCCTGCCCGGCCAGCATGGCCGCCGAGATCGGGATCGACGACATCTGTTGCACGCCACCGGCCACCACCAGATCCATGGTGTCGCTCATGACTGCCTGCGCAGCGAAGTGCACCGCCTGCTGGCCCGAGCCGCACTGGCGGTCCACGGTGGTGCCCGGCACGTGCTGGGGCAGCCCGGCAGTCAGCCAGCAGGTTCGGGCGATGCACCCGGCCTGGCCCCCGATGGAGTCCACATTGCCGAACACCACGTCGTCCACCGCTGCCGGATCGACCCCAGTGCGCTCGATGAGCGCACTGATGCTGGCGGCCCCCAGGTCAGCGGGGTGCACCGCTGACAGGCCACCCCCACGACGACCCACTGGGGTGCGAACGGCGTCGACGATGTAGGCCGATGAGGTCATGGTGTGATGCTGCCTTTCGAGACGGTTGGAAATCGGTAGCGAACTGTGCGGTGGCGGTGGCGGTGGCGCAGGGGTGTCAGACCCCGTCGTGCAAGGGTGTCAGACCCCAACCACCACCGACGACCCATGGCCGAACAGGCCCTGATTGGCAGTGACGCCCACACGGGCGCCGTCCACCTGACGGCCAGTGGCCTGACCGCGCAACTGCCAGGTGAGTTCACACACCTGCGCCAGCGCCTGGGCCGGAATGGCTTCGCCGAAACTGGCCAGGCCCCCCGAGGCATTCACCGGCACCCGGCCACCGATGGTGGTGGCACCCGAGCGCAACAGCTCCTCGGCACCGCCCACCTCACACAGCCCAAGATGCTCGTACCAGTCCAACTCCATGGCCGTGGACAGGTCATACACCTCGGCCAGGTCGATGTCGTCGGGGCCCACCCCGGCCTGGTCGTAGGCGTGGTGAACCACCGACGCCTTGAAACCGAGCTCCGGTGGTGTCACCACCGCAGTGGAGTCGGTGGCGAAGTCGGGTAGCTCGAGGAAGGTCTGCGGGTAGGTGGGCGTGGCCGTACTCACGCCACGAACGCGCACCACGCCGTCGAGTGACCCCACATGGCGACGGGCGAAGTCCGCACTGGCCACCACGATGGCCGCTGCCCCGTCCGAGGTGGCGCAGATGTCGAGCAGGCGCAACGGGTCACTCACGATGGGGCTGGTCAGCACGTCGTCGAGTGCAACTTCCTTGCGGTACCGGGCGTTGGGATTGGCCAGACCGTGCCGGGCATTTTTCACCTTCACAGCGGCGAAGTCCGCCGACGTGGCACCCCACAGGTCCATGCGACGGCGTGCCGCCAACGCGAAGTACACCGGGTTGGTGGCCCCCATCAGGTGGAAGCGCTGCCAGTCCGGATCGTCACGGCGCTCACCGCCCACCGGAGCAAAGAACCCCTTGGGCGTGGTGTCGGCTCCGATCACTAGGGCAACATCACAAAAACCGGCCAGGATGTTGGCGCGTGCGGTTTGCAACGCCATGGCACCCGATGCACAGGCGGCGTAGCTCGACGACACCGGCACCCCGGTCCATCCCAGCTTCTGGGCGAACGTCGAGCCGGCCACAAATCCGGGATAGCCGTTGCGAATCGTCTCAGCCCCAGCCACATGACCCACGTCGGTCCAGGCCACACCGGCGTCAGCCAGCGCAGCGCGGGCCGCCACCATGCCGTACTCGGTGAAGTCCCGGCCCCACTTGCCCCACGGGTGCATCCCCACACCCAGAATCGCCACATCATCGTTCGAAGCCATCAGCTGTTCCCCCCATCGGCAGCGTCGGACCCACTCGGCGCCCACACCCACACCAGCCGGTCAACGCCGTCATCATCGGTGTACAGCACGTCCAGGCCAAGCTCCATGTGCATGCCCACGGCCAAATCGGCGGCACGCACCCCAGCAGCGGCCTTGCCCAGAATCACCATGCCCTCGTCGGCAAGTTCAACCGCTGCCAGGGCGTACGGCTCGAACGGGTCGGCAGCCGGGTACGGAGGCGGCGGGGCGTAGTGGTTTTCGGCGAAGCTCCACAACGTGCCGGTGGCCGACAGCGGCACCCGGTTGAGGGAGTCGGAATCACAGTGCGGATTCGGGCAGGCGCCGTCACGGGGCGGAAAGGCGTAGGTCCCACAATCCGGGCAGCGGGAGCCGATCAGTTGCGGACCAGTCCCCGAGTTGGGTTCGGGGACCGTGAACCAGCCGTCAATGGCCGGGGCGGAGCCTCCGGCGTGGGTGCTTCGATCATCTGACACGGCGTCAGGTTAGACCGGCTCCCGCGCCCCTGCGTCCGTTGCTGCGGCAAGGTCGCCGATCTCGTGCCAACGGGAGTCCGCATCGTCATGTCCACCCCGGTCTGCAGACTTGCGCCCACCGGGGTCTGTACCCCTCCGACATCTGACGCCACGTCAGATGCGTGTACGATCCGACGCCGATGGACCTGCGTTACACACCCGCCCAGCAGGCGTTCCGCTCCGAGGCACGCGCATGGCTGGCCGAGCACGTTCCTGCCACCGCTCTGCCCAGTTTCGACACCGCCGAGGGGTTCGAGGCCCATCGGGCGTGGGAGCGGGTTCTCTACGACGGCCGGTGGTCGGCGGTGAGCTGGCCCGAAGAGTTCGGTGGTCGGGGTGCGGGCTACATCGAATGGCTGATCTTCGAAGAGGAGTACTGGCGCTCGGGTGCACCCGGTCGGGTGAACCAAAACGGGGTCTTTCTGCTCGGACCCACGATCATGGAAGTTGGCACCCCCGAACAGCAGGCCCGCTTTCTTCCCACCATGGCGTCCAGCGAGATCGTGTGGGCCCAGGCCTGGAGCGAGCCCGACGCAGGCAGCGACATGGCCGCCATCAGGGCCACCGCCACCCTCGACGGTGACCACTGGATCCTCAACGGTTCCAAGATCTGGGCCAGCCGGGCTGCCTATGCCGACTGGTGTTTCGGGATGTTCCGTTCCGACCCCGCCGCCGAGCGGCATCGTGGGCTGACGTTCGTGCTGTGTCCGCTGGATTCACCGGGCGTTACGGTGCGCCCGATCGCACAGCTCGACGGTGAGCCCGGCTTCGCCGAGATCTTCTTTGACGACGTGCGGGTGCCCGTGGACTGCACCCTCGGCGATGTGGGTGGCGGGTGGAAGGTGGCCATGGCCACCGCCGGGTTCGAGCGCGGCGTGAGCTTGCGCAGCCCGGCCCGTTTCACCACTGCCGCCAACCGTCTGGTGGCGTTGTGGCGGTTGCACGCCGACCCCACCGACACGGCGTTGTCTGACGCCGTCACCGACTTGTGGATCCGCGCTCAGGGCTACCAGTTGCACACCTACCGCACCGTCACCGACATCACCGACGGCAAGCCCATCGGAGCCGAGGCCAGCCTCAACAAGGTGTTCTGGAGCGAGCTGGACCTGGAGGTGCACGAACTGGCCATGCGCATCCTGGGACCCGCCGCCGAGCTCACCTCCGGCGATGGCGCAGCAGCCTGGATCAAGGGCTTTTTGTTCTCGTTGTCGGGACCCATCTACGCCGGGACCAACGAAATCCAGCGCAACATCGTGGCCGATCGGGTCCTCAACCTCCCCCGGGGGTCATGACATGCGTTTCGCCTTCTCCGATGATCACAAGGCGTTCGCCGATGGGCTCGCCGACCTGCTCGACGGCCAATGCCCACCGTCGGTGGTGCGCAGCGTGTGGGACGACCACAGCGGCCATGCCCCCCAACTCTGGGAGCGCCTGGCCGACCTCGGGTTGTTCGCCCTGCTGGTGGACGCCGACGCCGGGGGCATGGGTGGCGGCATGGTCGATGCCATTGCGTTGTTCGAACGCCTTGGCGCGGCAGCCGTTCCCGGACCGGTCCTCGAACAGATGGTGGTGGTGGCACCGGCGCTGGCAGGCACCGACCTCGGCGACGCGGCGATGGCCGGCACGCTGGTGGGCACGGCGACAACAGATGCGTCCGCACCGGTACCCCATGCATCGGTGGCCGACGTGGTGGTGACCGCCGACGGCATCCTCAGTGGCTTCACTGCCACTGCCGTGGACAGCCTCGACGGCGGCCGTTGTCTGGCCACGTTGACCGGTGGCTCACTTGCCCCGGCCGGTCCCCCGAGCTGCTGACGCCGACGTCATGTTCGATCGCATGGCACTTGCGGTGGCCGCCCAGCTGGTGGGAGTGGCCGGGGCCATGATCGACCTCGCCGCCGAGTACGCCCGCCAACGCCATCAGTTCGGCAAGCCCATCGGGGCGTTCCAGGCCGTGAAACACCTCATGGCAGACGCGCTGGCCGCCGCCGAGTTTGCCAAGGCCCCGGTGTGGCAGGCGGCGTGGAGCCTGGACAACGACCTTCCCACCGCACCGGCTGACGTGAGCGCAGCCCGGGTACTGGCCAACACCGCCGCCCACCGTGCCGCCCGAAGCGCCCTGCAGGTGCATGGCGCCATCGGGTACACGTGGGAGTGCGACCTGCACCTGTGGATGAAAAAGGTGTGGGCCCTGCAAGCAGCGTGGGGTGACACCAGCTGGCACCGACGCCGGGTGAGTCGTTACCTGCTCGGCACCGGTGGTGGCGTGCCCGGTCTGGTGCTCGCCGACGACGGGATGACCATGCCCGGGCTCGAGCAGGTCCGCTGAGGGCAGGTTCGCTGGGAGCGGGCGCACTGACTGAACGTCAGCCTTCGCCCAGCCAGTCCCCCACCACGTCGGCAAGTTCGGTGAGCATGGCTGGATCCACCGTGGCCGGCACCACAATGAACTCGTCGCATCCGGCGGCGTCGAGACGGTCGAGCAGTGCCACCAGGGTGTCGGGATCATGCAGTGGCATCCGTGACGCCAGCGTGGCGGCGAACTCGGGTGAGAACACGGCCAGGTACCGCTCGGCAAACGTGGCCAGAGTCCCGGCGGCGTCTGGTCCCAACGCCACGAACGAACCGGTCACCAGACGGGGGCGGTGGTGCGACCCGCCTGCTCCCACGCCGCCTCGGCGGCGCGAAAACCGGTGGCAGCCTCATCGGCATCGCCCAACAGTGTGAACCCGCTGATGCCATCGGCCCACTGGGCACAACGGGCAAGCGACTTGGGCCCCATGGCCGACGCCAGCACCGGTGGGCCGTCGGCTTGCACCGGCATCGGCCCCACCACCTCGCCGTCGGCAGCCGGACCCTGGGCCCACAGGCGTCGAAGCTCGGCGACACCCTCGTCGAGTCGTCGGTGGCGATTGGCAAACGGCGAACCCAGCGCCTCGTAGTCACTCGGTCGACCGCCAACCCCAACGGCCACGTCAAGGCGACCGGCGCTCAACACGTCGATGGTGGCCAGCTGCTTGGCCACCATGGCCACGGGATGCCACGGGAGGACCACCACGTTGGCCAGCACCCGCACCCGTTCGGTGGCCATGGCCGCCGCCGCACACAACGCCAGACCCTCAAGGTTGTGGAAGGTGATGCGCTCACCGGCCGACACACTGGAAAATGGGCCGGCGTCGATCCCGGCACACCACGCCGTGACCATCGACCGGTCCAGACCGGTGGCCATCTGGGGAAGGGCAACCCCGACCTGCATGCGCCGGCGTCCGTCTGGGGCGCCCGTTGCTGCGCCCGGCACGTTGTCAGGTACGTTGCCAGGCACGTTGCCATTCATGGCATCCAGCCCTGCTCGGTGCGTCGCCAACCCCGGGCGGCGTCGCTTCCCCCGTCCACGTGGACGGTGGTGCCGGTGACAAAGCGTGACGCACCGGACGCCAAAAACACGGCCGCCCCAGCGACGTCGGTGGCCTCACCCCAGCCCAGCGCCAGACCGGCGCCGTAGTCACGGTCACCCACCAAAAGGCCGGCATCACCGGGTGTGCGCAAGGCGTCGGGCGCGATGGCGTTGACCCGGATGCCACGATCGGACAATTCGAGTGCCAGCGACCGGGTGAGGTGCTCAACAGCGGCTTTCATGGCGCCGTACACCGCAAAGCCCGGTGCGGCCCGGTAGGCCTCCACCGAGGTGATGTTGATGATCGAGCCCCCCGTGTCCATGACCGGCACACAGGCGCGCACCATGGTGGTCACCGAGGTGAAGTTCTCGGCCACCAACGCGGCCTGGGCACCATCGGACAACCCCATGAAGTCGGCGTGGAACGTGCCACCGGCATTGTTGACCACGATGTGGATCGGGCCCAGTGACCCGATCCAGGCATTCACCGCTGCGCTATCTCGCACGTCGAGCACGGCGGTGGTCACCGTGCCGCAGTCCCGGGTGATCGCAGCGGCGACGGCGTCGAGGCCATCGGCGTTGCGGTCGCACAGCGCCACGGTGGCGCCACGGGACGCGAACGACACGGCGATGGCCGCACCCAACCCCTGGGCGGCCCCGGTGATCACCGCCACCCGACCATCGAGATCGAAGGCGTTGCCGGCCAGCGCATCGGGCACGCCGTGATCGGTGTGTGACTCGGGCGCGGTGTTCGCAGGGTCAGAACTGTTTGCGGGGTCGGAAGTGTTCGCGGGGTCGGCAGGGTCGCCGGACGTCGAGGTCACCTAGCGCACCACCGGAGTGATGCGCTCACCGGAGGCGAACGTGGCCTGACCTTCGGCCACCGCCTCGGGCTGGTTGCCCAGCGTCACCAGGTGCGGCGCCATGGCCAGGGCCTGGGCACGGGCCATTTCGCGCGCCGCCCACAGCGACCGCAACGTGCCTTGCACGGCAGCAGCGGGCTGTGACGCCAGGGCACCGGCGATGCGTCCGGCCACAGCCAGCAACTCATCGGCGGGGACCACGTCCTGCACGAAGCCAACCTGATACGCCCGCTGGGCTGACATGCGCTCGTGGTTGCCCATCAGTGCCATGCGGCAGAGCTCCCCAAACGGCAGCTGGCCGTACAACAAGATGGGCTCGTAGGCCGCAGCCATGCCGTAGGTGGTGTGGGGGTCGAAGAACGTGGCGTGGTCGGCAGCCACGATGGTCTCCACTTCACCCAGCAGGTAGAACGCCCCGCCACAGGCCATGCCGTTGACTGCGGCGACCACCGGCTTCCACAGACCAGCCGTCTTTGGCCCCAGCATCATTCCGGGGTCGTCGATCATGAAGTGCCCGGGGGCTGCGGCACCACCCAGTTGCGATCGATCCCGGTACAAAAGGCGCGGTCGCCAGAAGCGGTCAGCACGATGGCCCGCACCCGGTCGTCATGACGGAGCTGGCGCCAGGTGTCCTGCAGGCCGGTGGCCAGAGCCTCGTCGAAACTGTTGAGGCGGTCAGGACGATTCAGGGTGACCCAAGCCACGGCACCGTCGATGTCCACGAGGACGGGGTCCACGAGGACGGGGTCCACCAGGACGGGATCGTCGTTGTCGACATCACCGCTGTCGACATCACCGTTGTGACCCTTGAGATTGTCGGCCATGTGCCCGTCCACCCCATTTCTGCGTCCTGATCTGACGCGCCGTCAGAAACCAATGCTACTCTCACACCCATGCGTGAGCTGCCGAAAATCATCTCCGTGGACGACCACGTGGTCGAGCCCGCCACAGTATGGACCGACCGCCTTCCCAAGCGATACGCCGATGTGGCTCCCCGCATCGTGCGTGCCCCGGTGGAGGAACTGAGCTTCATCGGTGGCAAGTTCACCGCCGTGCCCGGTGAGCCCGGTGGCCCCGGCGAGCAGGTGGACTGGTGGTTCTACGAGGATCTGCGTCGTCCGCTCACCCGGCTCGACACCGCCGTGGGCTACGACCGTGCCGATGTCACCCTCAAGGGCATCACCTACGACGACATGCGTCCGGGCTCGTACTCGGTGCCTGAGCGACTGGCCGACATGGACGCCAACGGCGTCGAGGCCTCGCTGTGCTTCCCGACCTTCCCCCGCTTTTGTGGCCAGACCTTCATGGAGGCGTCGGACAAGGAACTGGCGCTGCTGTGTGTGCAGGCCTACAACGACTGGATGGTCGAGGAATGGTGTGGCACCTCCGGTGGCCGCCTCATCCCGCTGACCATCGTGCCCCTGTGGGATCCCGAGCTGGCTGCCGCCGAGGTGCGCCGCAACGCCGAACGCGGCGTGCACGCCGTGTGCTTCAGCGAAATCCCCAGCAATCTGGGTCTGCCCAGCATCCACGACGCCAACCGCCACTGGGATCCGTTTTTGGCGGCATGCAACGACACCCTGACCACCATCAACATGCACATCGGCTCAGGGTCCAAGATGCCGTCCACCTCGCCTGACGCACCGGCGGCCGTGGGCTCAACCCTCACCTTCGCCAACTGCTGTTTCTCCATGGTCGACTGGCTCATGAGCGGCGTGTTCGGACGATTCCCCGACCTGTTCATCGCCTACAGCGAAGGCCAGATCGGCTGGATCCCCTACATCCTCGAGCGCGCCGACACCGTGTGGGAGGAAAACGCCGGATGGGGTGGCATTGCCGACACCGTCACCGAACCTCCGTCCCAGCTGTTCCGCAAGCACGTGTTCGGATGTTTCTTCGACGATCCCCACGGTTTGCGGTCCATCGAGGAGATCGGGGTCGACAACGTCACGTTCGAGACCGACTACCCCCATTCCGACAGCACCTGGCCCAACACCGTGAAGCTGGCGACCGATCAGACCGCCGACCTGTCCGACGAGGTCGTCTACAAGGTGATGCGGGGCAACGCCATCCGCATGCTCCACCTCGATCACCTCAGCTGAGCACGGCACCGCCGAACCTCTGCTGCCACCAACCCTGTCGCCGAACCTGCCACCTGCCTGTGTCGTTGACCGATCTCCACGATGCCCCCACCACCATCGGTGGGGCCGTGCGCCGGGCGGCCAGCCTGTTCGGCGAGACCGAGGCCCTGGTCGACGACCGGCATCGCCTCAACTTCTCCGACCTGGCCACCGAGATAGGTCGCAGTTCGCGTGGGCTGGTGGCTGCGGGGATCGGCCATGGCGACACGGTCGCCATCTGGGCTCCCAACGTGGCCGAATGGGCACTGGTGGCACTGGGCGCACTGGACATCGGCGCCATCGTGGTGCCACTGAACACCAGATACCGACCAGCTGAGGCCGCCGACATCATCACCCGGAGCCGGGCCCGCATGGCCGTATGCACCGAGGGGTTTTTGGGCCGCGGCTACGCACGTGAGCTGGTGGCACTGGTCGACACACTCCCCCACCTCGACACCGTGGTGGCCATCACCATGCCCGACGGCGACACACCGGCGCCGCCGGTGCCCACCGGCGCCATCGGTTGGGACGACCTGCTGGCAGCCGGCGATGACATTGACGACGCCACCGTTGAGGCTGCCCGTTCGCTGGTCAACGCAGGCGATATCGGCGACATCATTTTCACCTCGGGCACCACCGGCGCCCCCAAGGGCGTGATGACCACCCACGAGCAAACGCTGCGGGCCTTCGCATCATGGAGCGAGGTGGTGGGCCTCACTCACGGCGACCGCTACCTGGTCGTCAATCCGTTCTTTCATACCTTCGGGTACAAAGCCGGCATCGTGGCGTCGCTGCTGCGGGGGGCCACGGTGGTGTGCGAGCCGGTGTTCGACGCCGGCGTAGTGCTCGACCACATCGGCGCCGAGCGCATCAGCATGCTGCCGGGACCACCCACGCTGTACCTCACCATCCTTGAGCATCCACGACGCAGCGAGGTCGACCTCAGTTCGTTGCGGCTGGCGGTCACCGGAGCCGCTGCGGTGCCCGAAGAGATGGTGCGCCGCATGCATTCGGAACTGGGGTTCACCACGGTGGTCACCGGCTACGGACTCACTGAGGCCACCGGCGTGGTCACCATGTGCCGGTCGGGTGACGACCCTGCCACCATCGCCACCACCTCAGGCCGGGCCATCGACGACATCGAGGTGGCGGTGGTCGACGACGCAGGCCATGCGCTTGCCAACGGTGAGCCCGGGGAGATCGTGTGCCGGGGCTACAACGTGATGGTCGGCTACCTCGACGATCCAGCCGCCACCGCCGAGGCCATCGACGCCGACGGCTGGCTGCACACCGGCGACATCGGGGTGCTCGACGACGCCGGCTACCTGCGCATCACCGACCGCCTCAAGGACATGTTCATCGTGGGTGGGTTCAACGCCTACCCCGCCGAGATCGAGAACATGCTGAGTGAGCATCCGTCGGTGGCCCAGGTGGCGGTGGTTGGGGTGCCCGACGACCGCATGGGCGAGGTGGGTGCGGCATGGGTGGTGGCCCGCTCGGGTGCCAGCGACGATCCAGCCGCCCTCAGCGCCGAGTTGTCAGCATGGGCCCGCCAGCGCATGGCCAACTTCAAGGTGCCGCGCACCATCCACGTGGTTGATGCCCTGCCCACCAACGCTTCGGGCAAGGTACTCAAGTACGAACTGCGCCAACAGGCCGCTGTCGATCACTCCGGCGGCACAAACGCCGCCACGAACGACTCCGGCGCCGTCTGACGTAGCATCAGAAAGTGCAGTCGGCTCGCCGGCGCAGGTCAGGAGCCGGGCACCACTGTGTGGGATCTGGCCATCGGGATTCAGCGACACGCCTTAGGGGGCATCATGCGGGGAATCGTCTACGACGGAACGACCACACGACTGGTCGACGGGCTCGAGCTTCGCGATCCGGGGCCCCGTGAGGTCACCGTGGCCATTGGCGCCGCCGGCCTGTGCCACAGCGACCTTTCCTACATGCACGGCCTGTACCCCGTCCCCCATCCGGCCGTGTGTGGGCACGAGGCCGCCGGCGTGGTCGAGCGGGTGGGCGAGGCCGTCACCAACGTCAAGCCCGGTGACCACGTCGTCATCACCACCCTGGCGTCGTGCGGGGTGTGCCCCTACTGCGCCGACGGCATGCCCACGCTGTGTCGGTCCACGCTGGCCAACTGGTCGCAGCCATTCACCCTCGACGGTGACCCCATCTACAACTTTGCCGCCACCAGTGCCTTCGCCGAGCGCACCGTGGTGCGCGATGTGCAGTGTGTGGCCATCCCCGACGACGTGCCGCTCACCTCGGCAGCCCTGATCGGCTGTGGGGTGGTGACCGGCATGGGGGCGGTGTTCAACCGTGCCAACGTCAAGCGGGGCCAGGCCGCAGTGGTGTTTGGCGTGGGCGGCGTGGGACTCAACGTGCTGCAGGCCCTGCGGGTCCGCGGCGCCAACCCCATCGTGGCCGTGGACACCGCCTTGACCAAGGAAAAGCTGGCCCGGGACTTCGGCGCCACCCACTTCCTTGACGGCACCCGTGACGACATCGTGGAAGCCATCGGTGCCACCCGTCCGGCCAGCGACAAGGCGGTGCGCGGTGCGTTCAATGCCGGCGGCATGGACTGGGCCTTCGATTGCGTCGCCCACCCCCAGGTGACGTTCAACGCCCTGGAGTCGCTGGACTGGGGTGGCAGCGTGGTGATCATCGGAGTGGCAGCCCAAGACGCCGAGTTCCACGGCCTGTACGGGCGACTCACCCAGGTCGACCGGGCGGTTATGGGCTGTCGGTACGGCACCGTCTCGCCGCACCGTGACATCCCAGCCATCGTGGATCTCTACCGCCAGGGACTCATCGACCTCGACGGTCTGGTCAGTTCCAGCCACCCGGTGGCCGAGTGGGAGACGGCGGTCGCCGAACTCGAAGCCGGGTCGGTGGCCCGCGGCGTCCTGACGTTCTGACGTTCTGACGTTCTGACGTTCTGACACCGTCCACCGTGCCCCTGCCAACGACACCGGTGGTCCCGCTGCCCCCGCCCCAGCCCCTGCATATGGGCACGGGTACCGGCACCGGCGACGCCACCGTGCTCGACCTGTTCGATGCCGTGGTGTCGCAGTTCGGTGATCGCGAGGCCATGGTGGAGTGCACCGGCGTCGATGACGACGGCACCGTCACCACCCGACGCATCACGTTCGCCACCTGGGCCGCCGCCGCCGACGCCTGGGCGGCCGACATGGTGGCCGCCGGGGTGCAACCCGGCGACGTGGTGGCCATCACCTGCCCAGTGGCATCGACTTCGCCGTCGCCCACCACGCCGCCGTTCGGGCCGGTGCAGTGGCCACCGGCATCAACACCCGGCTGGGACCGGCTGAACGCCGCCACATCCTCGATGCCTGCACTCCGGCGCTGGTCATCGATGAGGCACCCGACGACCTCGCTGCCCTGGCCGCCAAAGGCGATCCCCAACGTCGACTGGTGCACTGCGCTGCCACCGATCCCGTGGTCATCGTGTGGACAGGTGGAACCACCGGACTGCCAAAGGGTGTGGTGTTTGACCATCTGTGTCTCGCCACCATGGCCCAGGGTGCCGCCCCGCTGAGCGCCATGGGCGACCGACGGCTGTCACCACTGCCGTTTTCGCACGTGGGCACCATGACCCGCACGTGGGATGAATGGTCCCACCTGATCACCACCGTGGTCACCCCCACCCCGTGGTCTCCAGCGGCCACTGCGGCGCTGCTGGTGAACGAGGGCATCACCGTGTGCCAGGGCGTACCCACCCAATACGCCCTGTTGTGCGACTACCTCGAGCAGCACAGCGTGGACCCGTCCCGACTGTCAGACCTGCGCATTGCCGGTATCGGCGGTGCCCGCATCCCGCCTGAGCTGGTGCTGCGAATCGAAGCGGTGTTGGGGTGTCCGGTGGTGGCCAGGTACGCCAGCACCGAGTCGGTCATCGCCACCGGAACCCAACCCGGTGACGACATCGACGTGGTGTGCACCACGGTCGGGCGACCCAATGGGCCGGTACAGATGCGCATCGTGGACGACGACGGCAACACGCTCGCACCGGGACCCGACAACGTCGGGACGGTCACGTTGCGCAGCCGGGCAATCATGCGCAGCTACCTCGACGACCCCGACCGCACCGCCGAGGCAGTGGACGCCGACGGCTGGCTGCGCACCGGTGACCTCGGCTGGGTCGGCGACGACGGCAACCTGAGACTGGTTGGCCGCACCACCGAGATGTACATCCGCGGCGGCTACAACGTCTACCCCGCCGAGGTGGAAAACTGCCTGGGTCAGCATCCCGCCATTGCAGCCGCCGCCGTCGTGGGTGCGCATGCACCGCACTCGGCGCTCGGTGAAGTGGGGGTTGCCTTCGTTGTGCCCGCCGCCGGCGAACCTGCCCCCGACGCCGACGCCATACGGCAACATGTCAGTACCCAGTTGGCCAGCTACAAGGCACCCGACATCGTGGTGATCACCAGCGAGCTACCGCTCACCACCATTGGCAAGATCGACAAGCGCGCCCTGCACGTCCGGGCCGACCAGGAGGCAAGCACATGGCACCGACCGACGCAGGGCAGTCCAACGACACAGGGCAGTCCAACGACGCAGGGCAGTCCAACGACGCAGGGCAGTCCAACGACACAGGGCAGTCCCCCAACGCAGGCGTCATGATCGACACCACCGGCAAGACCCTGTGGGAGCTCATCGAGGCCCGGGCGACGGCGACACCCGACGCCCACATGGCCCGCGACGAGCAGGGTCGCACGCTTACCTTTGGCCATTACCGCACGTGGTGCGAGCAGGTGGCCGCCGGGCTGGCGCAGCAATACGGCGTGGGCGAGGGATCCCGGGTGTCGTGGATTTTGCCGTCACGCTTTGAGGCCCTGGTGCTCACCGGCGCACTATCGCGTGCTGGGTGCGGTGCAGAACCCCATCCTGCCCATCTACCGACATCGTGAGGTCGGTTTCATCACTACCCAGAGCGCAGCGTCACTGCTGGTGGTGCCCGGCACATTCCGCAATTTCGACTTTGCCGCCATGGCCGACGAGATCACCACCGACGCCACCACCGTGCTGGTGGCCGACCCCGATCTTCCCATCGGTGACCCCTCCACCCTCGAACCGTTCTGAGCCCGACCTCACCGGCCTGCGCTGGCTGTTTTACTCGTCGGGCACCACGGCCGACCCTAAGGGGGCCAAGCACTCCGATCGCAGCCTGTCGGCGGCCAACGACGGGATGCAGTGGTCCATGCAGGTGACCGACGCCGACCGGGCCGCCGTGGTGTTCCCGGTCACCCACGTGGGAGGCCTGGTGTGGCTGTTCAACGCCATGCAGACCGGGGTCGAACTGCTCATGGTGGAGGTTTTCGACCCTGCAGGCACGCCAGCGTGGCTCAGCCAGCAAGGCTGTACCTGTGCCGGTGCCGGCACCGTGTTCTGGCTGGCCTACCTGGCCGCCCAACGCGCCCTTCCCGACGGCGAGCAGCTCCTGCCCGATGTCCGCATCTTCAACGGTGGCGGTGCGCCCGCCGGTGACCCTGCATGCCGAAATGATGGCGGCCTTCGGTGCCCCGCTCATTGGCGGCTGGGGACTGACTGAGAGCCCCATCAACACCATGGTCACCGTGGACGACCCCGACCACGCCAAGGCCACCACCGACGGCCGCCCGTGCCCCGGGGTGGGCCTGCGGGTGGTGATGGACGACAAGGTGCTGGGCGCCAACCACGAAGGCGAGCTCCATGTCCGTGGCCCACAGGTGAGCATGGGGTACCTGGATTCCACCCTCGACGCCGAAGCCTTCACCGACGACGGCTGGTTTCGTACTGGTGACCTGGGCGTGATCGACACCGACGGCTACGTGTCCATCACCGGACGTCTCAAGGACATCATCATCCGCAAGGGTGAGAACATCTCGGCCAAAGAGATCGAGGACCTGCTGTTCGCCCATCCCTCGGTCGCTGACGTGGCCGTGGTTGGCCTTCCCGACGACGCCAGTGGCGAGCGGGCCTGCGCCATCGTGGTGTGCGCACCCGATGCGGCACTCACCTTCGACGACATGGTGGCCCACTGCCGTGCCAGTCAGCTGTCAGTCCACAAGATCCCCGAGCAGCTCGAGATCGTGGACGCCCTGCCACAATCTGCACGTCCTCTCCAGCGGTAAGCGCGATTCGCCTTCACCCGTCCAGCAACTGTCGATAGCGCTTCGGCAGATGAACGCGAATGTTTGTCACCCCGCGAGAGACACAGAAATCAGTTTCGATGTTGGTTTAGTGGCGCTCGGTCAATCTTTATCCAGAATAACTGTAAACTGATCAGCTCACGTTATATGGATTCACGCTGAGGGCAATGAACCGCGCCTTCATTGGTCGTCAATGTCCTCGCTCACGATGATCATCGCGTGTTACGTTCATCTGTAGCTCAATCGTCACGTCTGACGCGCGATAGGTCTGTCACGACAACTCGCAGGTTATATATAAGATCTTCAGAAGTAACTCTGGTCGAACATACCGCTTCAAATAACTATCATAAAGAGAACTTCATCAATCACTATAAAGAAGTACTCGCATAGTGAAAGATCTCGCTATATCATAACATGTTTCATCTTTCGTCAGTTTAATCGCTGTAGAGTGCTGCTCACGCTCCGCGTGGAGAAGATCACCGCAACACTACCTGTTACGTCGCAACTGGCGGTCCAAACACGCTGGTCAATCCGCTGAATAACAACACCAATCATCAGATAACTTGAGAATGCAACTTTCGACGCCCGCAATAGATCCACGTTCGCTAGATCAGGTGAACTGATGCTGGAACGATCGCCCAGATGCCGCCAGCGATCAGATCTGTCGCTTTACCGGGGCGGGATTATCTGGTTTGATGTGTATCACCTGCTGAGCCACCGCCGGTGGGTGAAAATCTGACGCTGCGTCAGATCATTGGACAGCCGACAGGTAGCATGTCGGACGTCGCCGCTTCCACGGGGGAATCATGGACCTTCGCTACACCGAGCAAGAAGAAGCGTTCCGCATGGAACTGCGCGCCTGGCTGGCCGAGGTGCTGCCCCAGCTCGACCCCAAACCCCAGCGTGACGACTGGACTGCCCGGCGCGCCTACGACGCCAACTGGCAACGCATGTTGTTCGACGCCGGCTACGCCGGCATCAACTGGCCTTCGGAGTACGGCGGCCGCGGGGCCACCCCAACCGAGCACCTGGTGTTCCTCGAAGAGACCGAGCGGGCCCGTGCCCCCTACGTGGGGATGAACTTCGTCGGTCTGCTGCACGCCGGACCCACCTTGGTGGTGGAGGCCACCGACGCCCAAAAGCAGGATCACCTGCCCGGCATCCTGCGCGGTGACGAGATCTGGTGCCAGGGGTTCAGCGAACCCAACGCCGGCAGCGACCTGGCCAGCCTGCGCACCAAGGCCGTTCGTGACGGCGACGACTACGTGCTCAGCGGCCAGAAGATCTGGACCAGCTTCGCCCACGTCGCCGACTACTGCGAGATCCTGGTGCGCACCGACCCCGACGCCGCCAAGCACAAGGGCATCACGTGGCTGATCATGCCCATGGACGCCCCCGGCATCGACATCCGCCCGTTGCGCACCATGGAAGGGTCCACCGAGTTCGCCGAGATGTTCCTCGACGAGGTCCGGGTCCCGGTGGCCAACCGGGTTGGTGACGAAAACGACGGCTGGCGGGTGGCCATGGTCACCCTCAGCTTCGAGCGCGGCACCGCCTTCGTGTCCGAGATGCTGCAGACCCTGGAGCTGTGCCGCGATCTGGCCGACCTGGCCCGCAAGGTCACCAGTCACGGCAGCTCGGCGTGGGACGACCGTGGACTGCGACGGGATCTCGGTCACCTGGCCGCCGAACTCGACGCCTTGTGGGCACTGACCAAGCGCAACATCTCCGAGGCCACCCGCAAGGGCCTGGTGGGGGTGGGCGGCAACGTGTTCAAGCTGGCGTACTCGGATCTTCGCCACCGACTCGGCGAACTCGCCCTGCAACTGCTGGAGCGGGCATCGCTGTCGCTCGACGACATCGGGGACCTTCCCACCGGGGCCCACGTGCAGGGCCGCATTCACGGCATCTCCATCTCCATTGCCGCCGGCACGTCGCAGGTGCAAAAGAACATCGTGGCCGAGCGGGTGCTCGGCCTGCCCAAGGATCGCTAGGGCCCACGCCCCACCACGAGGAACCGAACACCATGGATTTCTGGCTCACCGACGACCAACAGGCACTGGGCGACATGGTGTCGACCTTTGTCGCCGACCGCTTCGCCCTCGAAGACCTCCCCGATGCCGAGGACGCCGGAACGGTGATGGACCGCGAACCGCTGGCGCACGCTGGCCGACCTGGGTGTGTTCTCGCTCGCCGCCGATGGCATGGGTGTGCGTGAGGCGGTGGTGGTGTTCGAACAGCTTGGTCGCGGTCTGGTGCCCGGCCCGTTGGTGTCCACCTGGCTTGCTGCCGGCCTGATCGACGGTGCCGCCGACGGCACCACACTGGTGGGGATGCTCGAACCCCAGCCCGGGGCCACGCTCGTTGAGCACGCCGACATCATTGACGCCTGCCTGCTGTGGGCAGACGACACGCTGTGGCAGGTGCCGATCAGCGCCCTGCACATGGAGCGTGTGGAACGCCCGCTGGATGCCGGCGCCCCGGTGTGGCAGGTCACCGGTCCGGTCACCCCCGAGGCACTGGGTGCCACTGCGCTGGCCTCAGGTGACGACGCCACCACCCGCTACCTCACCGGCGTGGTCCTCACTGCCGCCCTTCAGCTGGGCGTTGCCCTGGCAGCAGGCGAACTGGCCACGGCCTATGCCAAAGAGCGTGAGCAGTTCGGTCGCCCCATCGGCGGGTTTCAGGCCGTCAAGCACCTGTGTGCCGACATGCTGGTCAAGGCCGAGGTGGCCCGGGCAGCGGTGTACGCCGCCGCCTGTGCCCTCGACGGCGCCAGCGACGACGACCCGGCAGTGGCAGCCTCGGCCGCCAAGGTGGTGGCCGGCGACGCTGCTCTGGCCAACGGCCGCTACGGCATTCAGGTGCACGGTGGCATGGGGTTCACGTGGGAGGTCCACGCCCAGCGGTACTGGAAGCGGGCCGTGAGTCTCGACGTCAGCTTCGGGTCAGTGTCGGTGCACAGCGAGATCATGGCCGACGCCCTGTAGCCACCCACGGTGACTCCCGCGCCACTCACGCACCACTCCCGCACCACCAACTTGCAGCCGGCAACTTGCAGCCGGCAACCGATGAAAGGCAGTGACCATGGGCATCTGTGACGACCAGGTTGTGATCGTGACCGGCGCAGGCCGGGGACTGGGCCGTGCCCACGCCCTGGCACTGGCCGCCGAGGGGGCCACCGTGGTGGTCAACGACCTCGGTGCAACTCTCGGCGGTGAGGGCACCGACCTCACCCCGGCCGCCGAAGTGGTGGCCGAAATCGAGGCTGCCGGTGGCGCCGCCGTGGTCAACGGCGACGACGTCAGCGACTTCGATGCCGCCGGCGACATGGTGGCCAGCACCGTCGCCCGGTTCGGGCGGCTCGATGCGGTGGTGTGCAACGCCGGCATCGTGCGCGACCGGATGATGGTGAATCTGTCGGTCGACGAGTGGGACGCAGTCATTCGGGTCCATCTGCGTGGCACGTTTGGGCCCCTGCGCCACGCCGGTGACCACTGGCGCTCGCTGTCCAAGGCCGGTGAGCAGGTGAACGCCCGCGTGGTGACCACGTCGTCGGGCGCCGGACTGTTCGGCAGTGTCGGCCAGGCCAACTACTCCGCTGCCAAAGCCGGCATCGCCGGACTCACCATCGTGGCTGCCGCCGAGTTGGCCCGCTACGGGGTGAAGGTGAACAGCATTGCGCCGTCGGCCCGCAGCCGCATGACCGAAGAGGCCTTTGCCGACATGATGCGCAAGCCCGATGAGGGGTTCGACGCCATGGACCCGGCCAACGTGAGTCCGGTGGTGGTGTGGCTGGCATCGCCAGCGTGTGACGTGACCGGACGGATGTTTGAGACTGCCGGCGGACAGCTGTCGGTGGCCACCGGTTGGCAGCACGGCACCGTGTTCGACAAGGGCGCCCGGCTCGACCCCGCCGAGGTGGGGGCACTGGTGGCCGACCTGGTGCGCGAGGCTCCCGACCCCACGCCCGTCTACGGCGCCTGACGTCGCGCGTTCGGCGCCTGACGTTGCGCGTACGCCGCCTGGCGTTGCGTCCTGAGCACCCGACAACAACAGGTTGCTGGCGCGCAGCGTTGTAGCTTGGTCGTCCATGACCGACAATCTCCTGGCCGCCGATGGGCGAGTCATCGGGAGCCGGGCCAAGGCCACCCGCCTGCGCCTGCTCGACGCCACCGCCAAGTTGCTGCGCAGCCACGGCGTGCTCGAACTCAAGGTGGTGGACATCACCCGCGAGGCTGGCACCTCACCGGCCACCTTCTACCAGTACTTCGCCGACGTCGATACCGTGCTGCTGGCGCTGGCCGAGACTGCCGGCGAGAACGAAAAAGCGCGCTGCTGCCGTTGTTCAGCTCCGACTGGGATGGGCCCGACGGCCACGCCCGGGCTCGTGCCTTCGTGGACGCCTACATGGGCTACTGGAATGACCACCAGGCCGTCCTGCGCAGCCGGAACCTGAAGGCCGAAGAGGGCGACAGCGACTTCCGTCGCTCTCGCCGTCGGGCGGCGCTTCCGCTTATCCAGGCCATGGCCGCCCAGGTCGACAAGAGCCAGCAGGCCGGCCGGGTCGACGAATCACTCGAGCCGTTCGCCACCGCCGCCGCCATGATGGCCATGCTCGAACGCCTCCTCGCCTACCAGCACGAGCTGGCCCAGCGCGGCACCACCCGCGAGGCGCTGCGGGAGACGCTGGCCGGCATCCTGCACAGCACCCTGGCGGGCACCGGTGGTGCACTGCCGACGACGACCTGGACTGAGTCGCCCGGCAACTACATGGCCGGGGCCACCCCAGGCGGGAATCCCCGAATCGGCACCGGCGAACAACTCGGCCGACGCCTCGGCCAGCTGATCCACGGTCCAGCGCTGGCCGCCGTTGGATATCGATGACGCAATGGCGGTGGGTTCCACCCGGTGGACCGAGTCGCCCAGCACCACGAACACCTGGCCGTTCACGTCACCGGCAGCGTCAGAGGCCAGCCACGCAACCGTGGGACTCACGTTGGCCGGGTCATAACCGTCGAACCCCGACTCGGGGGCAGTGAACATGGGCATGGCCTCGGTCATGGGGGTTCGGGCCCGGGGCGCAATGCAGTTCACCGTCACGCCGTAGCGCACCAGCTCACGGGCCAAAATCAGCGTCATGGTGATGATGCCGCCTTTGGCGCTGCCGTAGTTGCCCTGGGCCGGACCGCCGAACAGACCGCTTCGCTGGTGGTGGTGATGATGCGACGGGCCGGCAGTTCGGCGCCGTCACCGGCGGCCTTGGCCGCATCACGCCACAGCTTCCGGCGGCACGACTGGGGGCGAAGTGACCCTTGAGGTGCACGGCCACCACCGAGTCGAACTGCTCTTCGGTCATGGAAAAGCTCATGGCGTCGCGCACGAACCCGGCGTTGTTGACCAGGATGTGAAGATCGCCGAACGTGTCCACCGCAGCGCCCACCATGTCCTCGGCGGCCTGCCAGTCGGTCACGTCGCAGCGGTGCGCCACCGCGGTGCCACCGGCAGCGACGATGGCGGCAGCCGTTGCGTCGGCAGCCTCTCCCAGATCGTTGACCACCACCGAGGCACCCTCGGCGGCCAGCAGCTCGGCATGACAGCGGCCGAGCCCCTGCCCCGCCCCGGTCACGATCGCCACCTTGCCCACCAACGAACCGCCGTCCAACGCACCCATGGGGTCTCCCTTTCGCACGCCGGCGCAGCATCCCTACCGGCTGATTGTCGACAACCTGATTTCTGACAGTGCGTCAGATACTAGGCGCCCGACATGCCTAGGCTGCACCTGTGCTCGTCTCGCTCGGCCTTCCCCTCGACCGCCACGGTGACGCCGACCTCCTCACTGCCGATGGCATTGCCTCCATGTCGCTTGCCGCCGAGGCGGCCGGGTTCAGCTCGGTGTTCACCACCGACCATCCTGCCCCGGACGTCGCCTGGCTGGCCTCGGGCGGACACCCCACCGTGGACCCGTTCGTGGCGCTGTCGTCGTTCGCGGCCGCCACACACCACACTGCGGGTGCATACCAACCTGCTGGTGCTCGGGTACCGCAATCCGCTGTTGGCGGCCAAGTCGGTGGCCACCCTCGATGTGCTGTCGGGCGGCCGCATGGTCGTGGGGGTGGGTGTGGGGTACCTGGCCAGCGAGTTCGCCGCCGTGGGCGCCGATTACGCCAACAGGGCAGCAGTGGCCGACGAGGCACTTGCCACCATGGTGAGGGCGTGGCGAGCCGAGCCCGTAACGGCGACGGGGTTCGGCTGGGCGGCGGTGGACACCGTGGTGGAACCGGCTCCATCCAACGGCCCCATCCGCCCCTCTGGGTGGGTGGCAACTCCCTGGCCGCCATGCGCAGGGCGGTCACCTACGGCGATGCGTGGGCCCCGATGCCCAGCCCACAGGGGTCGGCACGGTTTTTGGGCACCCCGGCCATGCCCGGAGCTGACGCACTGGCCAACCGGGTGCGGCGACTGCACGAGCTGTCGGCTGCCGCCGGGCGGGGCGAGCCACCCGGGGTCGTGGCCATTCCCACGTCGGTGTCAGGCGTGCACGGGCGAACCTGGGATCCCGAAGAGGTCCTCGACGAGGTCGGTTCACTGGTCGCCGCTGGTGCCACCGGGCTGGTGGTGAACCTGCCGGGGCAGAACGTGGACGATTTCTGTCAACAGATCGAACGCTTCAGCAGCAGTGTCCTGAAGCGAATCTGATACCGTGTCAGAAACTCCTGCCGCTTCGGTTTGGCAGGGTTCTCAGGCCCTTTTCCCGGGTCCATTGTGGAGGTCCCAGATGAGCACTGAACGAGACATTCCCCGCATCGTGTCGGTCGACGACCACGTGGTCGAACCCCCCGACCTGTTCGCCCGATGGCTGCCGGCCAAGTGGCGTGACCATCCCGATGCTCCCCGGGTGGAACGTCGGGGCCTCAAGTCCATGACCTACCGCGGCGGCACCACCTACGACTTCGAATGGTCCGACGACGCCCCGGCCGCCGACTGCTGGCTGTACGGCGATCTCATCGCCCCCACAAGCGCCATGTGGCCGCCGTCGGGTTCAGCCGCGACGAGATGACGGCGTCGCCCATCACCTACGACGAGATGCGCGACGGTTGCTACGACCCCAAGGCCCGCCTGTTGGACATGGAGATTGACCACGTCGACTCCAGCCTGTGCTTCCCCACCATGCCCCGTTTTTGCGGACAGACCTTCTCCGAGGCTGCCGACCGTGAGCTGGCTCTGGAGTGCGTGTACGCCTACAACAACTGGATGGTGGAGGAATGGTGCGGTGATGCCGGCGGACGCCTCATCCCCCTGCCGATCGTTCCGCTGTGGGACGTGGAACTGGCCGCCGCCGAGGTGCGACGCAACGCTGCCCGTGGTGTGACGGCAGTGGCCTTCAGCGAGATTCCGGCCAAGCTGGGCCTGCCCTCGCTGCACTCGGGTTACTGGGAGCCATTTTTTGCCGCCTGCGCCGAGACCGGCACCGTGGTGTGCATGCATATCGGCTCGTCGAGCCAGATGCCCGCCACCTCGCCCGACGCCCCGGCAGCCGTGGCCGCCACGTTGAGCTTTGGCAACGCCATGAGCTCACTCACCGACTACCTGTTCTCGGGTGTGCTGGTGCGTCACCCTGATCTGCGACTGGCCTACAGCGAAGGCCAGATCGGCTGGATCCCCTACATCCTCGAGCGCGGACGACGTGTGGATGGAACACCGGGCCTGGGGCGGCGTGCGTGACCTGGTGCCCGAGCCTCCGTCGACGTACTGGCATGCCCAGATCTACGGCTGCTTCTTCCGGGACCGTCACGGTCTGGAAAGTCTGCACCGCATTGGGGTGGACAACGTCACCTACGAAACCGATTACCCCCACACCGACTCCACCTGGCCCGACACCCACAAGATCTTCTCCGAGCAGGTGGTGGACCTCGACGACGCCACGGTGCTCAAGATCGCCCGCACCAACGCCATCAGGATGCTGCGCCTGGATCCGGCCACCGGCCTGTGGCCCGGGGCCTGACCGTCACACCCGCTGACACCAGTCGGCCAGCCTGTCGGCCAGACTGTCGACCGTGACAGATTCACCGTTTCCTGACGACATCGCCGAACTGGCGGCGCGCGTGTCGAACTGGGGTCGATGGGGTGACGATGACCAGCTCGGCACCCTGAACCTGCTCGACGACGCCGCCGTGCGCCGCGGTCTTGCCTGTGCCACCACCGGGCGCACCTTCTCGCTGGCACTGCCCCTGTCAGCTGACGGACCCCAGATGGGGTTCATCAAGGGGCGCAGGAATCCCGAGCACACGATGTTCACGTTGCACATGGCCATGGGCGACGCCCCGGGTGCCCCGGCATGGAACGACGATTCCATCACCATGGGAACCCAGTCGTGCACCCATTGGGATGGCCTGGCCCACGCCTCCTACGGCGGTCACATCTACAACGGCTTCAGTGCCGACAGCGTCACCGAACACGGCGCCAGCCGGTGCGGCATCGACCTGGTGGGGGCGGTGGTGAGCCGGGGTGTACTGCTCGACGTGGCCCGCGCCAACGGCGTCGACCGCCTCGACGCCGGTCATGCCATCACCAGCGACGAGCTCGACGCCGCTGCGGAGCTGGCGGCCACCGCCATCGAACCCGGCGACATCGTGCTGGTGCGCACCGGTCACATGCAGCTGTTTGTGGCCGGTGACCGGCGGGCCTACGCCATCGGCGCTCCGGGTCTGAGTCTGGACACCGTGGAGTGGTTCCACCGCCATGACGTTGCCGCCGTGGCCACCGACAACCTCATTTTCGAAGTGTTCCCCGGCGCCAGAACCGACGTCATTTTGCCCGTGCATTTCCTGCACCTGGTGGACATGGGCCTCACCCAGGGACAGAACTGGAACCTCGAGGAGTTGGCCGACGACTGCGCCTCCGACGGGCGCTACACGTTCCTGCTCAGCGCCCCACCCGAGCCTGTGGCCGGCGGCGTGGGGGCACCCGTGCACCCGGTGGCCATCAAATAGGTCGTGGTCTGCCGTGGGTGGCGATCAGCTGCCGGGAGAGCAGTTCAGCGGGCCGACAGCGGTGCGATCACCTGCGCACCGAAGTTGACCAGTGCGTCACGGCGCACGCCAAGGTCGCCGGGGTCGCCGCCAGTGAAGAACCACGGCACCACCTGAAACACCGCCCGCATGCCGGCGTCGGCGATCTCGTCAGCCAACGACGCAAAGGCATCGATGCCACTGGCATCGGGTGCGATATCCAGACACAGCGGGATGATGTCGAACGGCACGTCGCTGCGACCCTGCTCGGCTCTCAGTTGCGCCAACCGACCCACGATGGTGCGCACCTCGTCGGTGGTGGTCTGCACCGAGATCCAGCCGTCACCCACCCGGGCCGCCCGGGCAAGGGCCGGTTCGCTGTGCCCACCGATGATGATCGGCACCGCTTCAGCGGGCGCCGGTGACACCATCAGCCGACCGAAGTCGTAGTGCCGGCCGTGGTACTCCACCCATTGCGGTCCTCCCCCACCGCACACCAGGTGGAGAATCTCGATGGCCTCGTCGAGTCGGGCCCCGCAGTGCAGCATGGACGTGCCCAGCCACTCGAACTCCTCGGGAATCCACGACAGCCCCACCCCGAGCTGCAGCCGCCCTCCGTTGAGCGACGCCACCGACGCCGCCTCCTTGGCCAGCAGCAGAGGGTGGCGCAGCGGGGCCTTGACCACGTTGGTCACAAACCGCAGGTGACTGGTGATCGCCGACATGGCGGCCACCCCCACCATGGGGTCCACGAACGGCGTGTCCGGGGGCCAAAAGCGCGACCCGTCGGGCGAATAGGGGTAGTCGGCCGACACGTGCTCGGGGAAGAACACGCTGTCGGGAATGGCCACAGCAGCAAACCCAGCCTCCTCGACCACGGGCGCCAGGGCCAGCAGGTGGTCGGGGGCGAACATGGGAAACGGGGCACAGAACTGAACGTCGGCCTGGGTCATGTCAGCGTCACCACTTCCTGGTTTGGGGTTGGGTCCGGTCCCGACGGCGGCCAGCGAACGTCACAGCGACATGGCCACGTCGTGGCCGGTGCGCACGGCACCCTCGATGTAGCCGACGCCGCCGGCGTCACCCACCACGTGCACCACCCTGCCGTCGGCGGCCAGAGCGTCGGCAAGCGACGTATCGGCCTGCACTCCTTCGGCCACCACCACATCGTCGGCGGGCATGATGGCGGTGCGTTCACCGCGTCGCACGGCCACACCTCCGGGCACCAGACCCTCAACGGTGGTGTCACGCACCAGCGCCACACCATGGCCACTGGCCTGTCGCACCGTGCGCCACCGCCGCGGCAACGCCATGGGCAGCCCCATCTGGGCGCCGGCGTCGACGACGGCCACCTGGCGGTTGCGGGCGGCCAGGAACTCCGCCAGTTCGAGACCCACCAGCCCGCCACCGACCACCACCACCCTGCGCCCAAGCGGCAGCCAGCGTCGTGACAGCGCCCGCACAAGTGACGGGGAATCGAGCAACCCGAGCCGCCGGCCGATGCTGACCACGGCGCGTGTGGTGCGACCAAACGGCGCGTCCACAACAGTCCCGTCGGCGGCGCCGATGGAGGCACCACCGGCCACATCACTGGTGGCACCAGCTGGGCTCGTGCCACCGTCGAGCAGGGCGCGGAGGTCGTCGCCGGTGTGCAGCCGGGGCAGGCCATGTACCGAGGCGGCACCAGCCAGCGGGCCGAGAGTTCGCCGGGCGCCGGTGGCCACCACCACGACATCGGGATTCAGGCCGTTCACCATGGCCGGCGTGGCAGCAGTGGCCAGTTGCACGTCGACCCTGGCGTCGGCGATGGCGTGGGCCATCCAGTGCACCATCGGCTCATTGTCGGGGGTGGTGAGCGCCGAGAACCGCATGGTCCCGCCAAGACGATCGGCGGCCTCCACCAACGTGACGTCGTGGCCCCGCTTTGCGGCCACCCGCGCCGCTTCCATGCCGGCTGGTCCGCCACCGATCACCAGCACCGAACGCCTGACGTGTCGGCCTGCCCGACGCCGTCGAGTTCGCCACGACCGAGGCGGGCATTGACCGCACAGCGCGGCGTGAGGTCGAAGAAGTTCTGCTCGACGCACACGTAGCAGTTGATGCACGGGCGAACGGCGGCCCGGTGGTTGTCGGCCAGGTGGGCGACCAGATCGGGGTCGGCCAAAAGCTGACGACCCATGGATACGAAATCGCAGTCACCCGACGCAAGCATGTCTTCGGCGGCCTCGGGCAGCACCCGGCCCACTCCCACCACCGGCACGTCGTGGCCGGCGGCCACCAGGGCCCGTTTCACCGTGGCGGCGATTGGGCGGTAGGCGGCCACGGTGTCGGGCAGCGGCCCGGCAGTGAAGTTGGCGAACGGGTCGTGGGCATTGGCCGACACGTGGATGGCGTCGGCCCCCGCAGCAGCGATCAGCACCGCCTGGGCGGCAGCGATGTGGGCGGTGATGCCGCCGTCGGGGCCGAACTCATGGCCGTTGATCCGCACCAGCACGGGGTAGCCGTCGCCCACCTCGGCACGAACCGCACGCACCACCTCGCACGTCAGTCGGGCACGGTTGTCAACCGACCCGCCCCACTGGTCGGTGCGGTGGTTGTACCCCGGGGACAAAAACGTGCTCAGCAGGTACCCATGGGCGGCGTGGATTTCGATGGCGTCGATGCCGGCCGCCTTCACCCGCCGGGCTGCGGCGGCAAAAGCGTCGATGACCTCATCAAGGTCGTCGTCAGTGGCAGCGCGGTAGGTCGGCATCTTGCCGCCGCTGGCGTTGGCCAGACCCATGAGTTCGTCCACGGTGCAGTCGCCCAGGGTGGACAGATCCATGGCCGGCACCGGCACCGACGGCACCAGCAGCGGGCGGTCGTTGGCCATGTCGATGGTGGACACCTTGCCGTGGTGACACAGCTGCATGGCCACACGTCCACTCTGGGCGTGCACGGCGTCGGCCAGCTTGGCCATGCCGGCAATGTGACGGTCATCGGAAAATCCGGGCTGGTGCATGGACGCCGCACCCACTGGCCACGACACCGCACCGGTGCCGGTGATCACCAGTCCCACTCCACCGGCGGCCCGGGCGGCGTAGTGGTCGATCTCGGCGTCGGTCACGCTGCCGTCGACGCACAGGTTCATGTCCATCGCCGGCATGATCACCCGGTTGGGCAGGTCCAGACCGCCGATGCGTCCCGGAGCCAACAGACGCCCGAAATCCCCGGTGTGACCAGCTCCACGCCGGCCCACTGGGCTCACCAGCCCCGGAACTTCACGTCACGACGTTCGATGAACGCCTGCACCCCTTCGGTGAAATCCTCAGTGCGGCTGGCCAGTTCCTGCGCCCACGCCTCGTCGTCGAAGGCCCCGGCACGATCGGTGTCCAGTGACCGGTTCACCAGCCATTTGGCCAGCGAAATGGCCCGGGTCGGCCCCTCGGCCAGACGGCGGGCGTAGTCGTCGACGGTGGCGTCGAACTCGGCGGCAGGCACACACCGGGTGATCAGACCCATGCGCTCGGCGTCGGCCGCTGCCAGATCGTCACCCAAAAACAGCAGTTCCTTGGCCCTGGCCAGTCCCACCAGCCTCGGCAGCAGCCACGCCCCACCACCGTCGGGAGTGATGCCCCGACGAACGAACACTTCGATGAACCGGGCGTTGTCGGCGGCGATGACCAGATCTGCTGCCAGGGCCAGGTGGGCGCCGATCCCGGCGGCGGTGCCACCCACCGCCGCCACCACCGGCTTTTCACAGTCCAGCACCGATGAGATCAGGCGCTGGGCTCCGGTGCGGATGGTGCGGGCGATGTCGCCAACGGCCCGTTCGGGGGCGCCGTCGGGCCGTGGCGGTCCGGCCGGCTGGGTGGCCCGCAGGTCGGCCCCGGTGCAAAGTGCTTGCCCACCGAACCGATCACCACCACCCGCACAGCCAGGTCGGCCGACGCCTCACCCAGAAGGTCGATCATCCGGTTGCGCATGTCGGGGGTGATGGCCCCGGCGGCGTCGGGACGGTTGATGGTGAGCCGCGCCACCCCGTCGGTGACGGCCCAGGTGAGGTGGTCGTCGCTCATCGGGCGGTGACCGTCTCGGTGTGCACGCCACTGCGAAGCAGCGTTCCCGGGGTGGCGCCGGTCAGTTCGCCGTCAATGACCACGGGCTCGCCGTTGACCAGCACCCGACGAATGCCCGAGCTGGTGGCGGTCAGTCGCGCCGAACCGCCGGGAAGGTCGGCCACCAGTTCGGCGTCGCCACTGTCGATGGCGTCGGGATCGAACACCACCACGTCGGCCACCGAACCCTCGGCCAGCACCCCGCGGCCAGTCAGCCCGAACAGCGACGCTGGCGCCGACGTCATGAGACGCACGGCATTTCCACCGAGGTGAGCTTGCGTCCGTGCAGGCAATCGCGCAGCCACGTGGTGGGGTACGGAGCGCCGCACATGCGATCCAGATGGGCCCCGGCGTCACTGCCACCGATCATGGCCCGCGGGTCGTCCCACAGCTCGGCCCGCATGCGCCATGACTCGTCGTCGTCGTCGGGCGGATTGGGCCACAGCACGGTGCGCAGGGCGTCGGCGGTGACGATGTCGAGCAGGGTGTCGAAGTCGCTGGTGCCACGCTCGGCGGCGACGTCGGACACGATCTGACCCTTCAGCCCGGCGTTGGCGTCGCTGAAGGTGTCACCGATGCGGTAGCTGCCCCAGTCGGCAAGACGCAGCAGCACCCCGGCGTCAGGAGATGTCGCCAACTCAGCCAGCGAGGCGCGGACCTCGGGGTCACGCAATCTGGCGATGCGCTCATCAACCGGGCAGTCCAGTACGTCGCGCCATCCCGGGATGAGCCACAGGCCGCAGAAATGCAGCAGGCTCATGTTCATCGGCACCTGCACCGGCATGGTCAGCGCCACCACCCGGCCGCCCAGTTCGGCAGCCCGGTCGCTGGCCGCCAGCTGGCGACCGATGCGATCGGGAACCTTGGAGTCCACCGTGAGCACGTTCCAGTTCATGGGTCGGTCAGCGGCGGCGCTGAGCTGGGCCAGCAGTTCGATCTCGTCGTCGTCGAACCGGTCCAGACAGCCGGGCACGATCCCTTCCAGCGTGGTGCCGGGGTGCTTGCCGGTCTCCACACACAGGGCAGTCAGCTCTGCGGTACTCGCCCACCGGCTGGCCACGGGCTGGCCGTCACCGTCGCTGTGCGAGGTGGACAGGGTGAACGAAAAGCCCATCCCGCCAGCGTCGAGCGCCGCACCCAGTTCGGCGGTGATGGCCTCGAGCTCGTCGTCGGTGGCTTCACGACCAACGGCCTCGTCACCCATCACATAGCGGCGGATGGCGCAATGCCCGACCAGGAATCCGGCGTTCACGCCGAGGTTGCCCTCCAGTCGGTTCAGGTAGTCAGCGAACGTTTCCCAGTTCCAGTCGATGCCGGCTTCCAGCGCCGGCAGCGGCATGCCCTCCACCTGGGCCATCATGCGGCGCAGGTAGTCGGCGTCGCCGGCGCGCAGCGGGCCAGGGTGAAACCGCAGTTGCCGTTGATGATGGTGGTGACCCCATGCAGCGTGCTGGGACTGGCCGCCGGATCCCACAGCAGCTGGGCGTCGTAATGGGTGTGCGGATCGATGAATCCGGGAGTGACCAGACACCCCGTGGCGTCGATCTCCCGGGTGCCGGGCTCGGTCACCTCTCCGATGACGACCACACGGCCGTCACGGATGCCCACATCGGCGCGCACCCCGGCAGCACCGGTACCGTCGATAACGGTTCCTCCACGGATGACCTCGTCCAACATGGCGACCTCCCTGCAACCGGACGTCCCGGGCGGTCCCCGAAACGCATTCGCAAATCTGACGTAGCGTCAGATTGTAGCCTGTGGCGGGTCAGTGGCCGCAGGGTCGACACACAGGGGCCCGTGCCCCGGGGAAGGACGCACACACCATGGACACCAACTACCGCCTGTTGATCGACGGTCAATGGGTCGAGGGCGCCAACGGCACCGCCACGATCATGAACCCGGCCACCGAACAGCCCGTGGGCGAAGCCCCCGAAGCCAGTGTGGATCAGGCCCTTGCTGCAGCAGCCGCCGCCCGCCGGGCGTTCGACGGCTGGTCACGCACCGCCCCCGCCGAGCGCTCGCGACTGCTGACCGCTGTTGCTGACCGGTTGGCCGAACGGGCCGACGAGCTGGTGCCGCTGATCATGGCTGAGACCGGCGCCACCGCCCAGGTGGGGTCGCGCATGCAGGTCCCCATTGCCATCGAGCGATTCCATCGGTATGCCGCCGCCGCCGGTCGCGACCTCTCCCAGCCACTTCCTCCGTCGGCCACCAATGCCACTCCCCTGGCCCCCGGGGGTCTCATTGGCGCTGTGGCCCGCCGGCCGGCGGTGGGCACGGTGGCGGCCATCTCGCCGTACAACTTCCCGCTGGTGAACATGGCCGGCAAGGTGGCACCCGCCCTCGCGGTGGGATGCACCGTGGTGATGAAGCCCGCCGGACAGGATCCGCTGGCCATCATCGAACTGGCCCGCATCTTCGACGAGGTGGGGTTCCCTCCCGGGGTGGTCAACCTCATCACGTCGGTTGATCCCGCCCCGGCAGCGGCCCTCACCACCACCGTCGACATCGACATGGTGAGCTTCACCGGGTCCACCGGAGTCGGTCAGGCCATCTACGCCGCCGGTGCCCCCACCATGAAGCGCCTGCTGTTGGAACTCGGCGGCAAGGGTGCGGCCATCGTGTGCGACGACGCTGATCTGGCCGTGGCTGTGGGCGCACTGACCAGCACATGGGCGTTCCACTCCGGCCAGATCTGCACCGCTCCCACCCGGGCCATCGTGCACGCCAGCCGTCACGACGAACTGGTTGCCGCCCTGCTGGCGGCGTCGTCACGCCTGACCATCGGCGACCCGTCAGACTTGGCCACCGTGGTTGGCCCGGTCATCTCGGCGGCCCAGCGTGACCGCATCGAGGGGTTCATCGCCGCCGGTGAGTCAGAAGGAGCCACCGTGGCCCTTGACGGTCGCCGGCCGGCCGGGCTCGACACCGGCTACTACGTGGGGCCCACCCTGCTGACGGGCTGCACCACCGCCATGACCCCGGTGCGCGACGAGATCTTCGGCCCCGTGCTCAGCGTGGTGTCGTTCGACGGCGACGACGACGAGGCCATCGCCATCGCCAACGACACGTCGTTTGGCCTGTACGACTACGTGTTTTCCTCAGACACCGCCCGGGCCTATGCCATGGCGGCCAGACTGCGCAGTGGCAACGTTGGCATCAACACCGCCCAGCGCAACCCCGAAACCCCATTTGGAGGATTCAAGATGAGTGGTGTTGGACGTGACGGTGGCGACTTTGGTCTCCACGCCTACACCGAGTTGCAGTCAGTTGTGTGGCCAGGATGACCACCGTCGACCCGACCTCCCGAAACCCTGCCAACCCTGCCAACCCTGCCAACACAGGCCTGCTGGCCGGTGTGCGGATCCTCGACTGTTCGATTCTGGGCCCCGGCGCCCTGGCCGGTTTCTGGCCGACCTGGGTGCCGATGTGATCAAGGTGGAGCCACCTGGTGGCGATTACGTGCGGGCCATGACCTGGCCCATCGTGCACGACACCGACGACAACGGCGTGGCGCGATCCAACTCGCTCATGCATCTGCATCTCAACCGGGGCAAGCGCTCGGTGGTGCTGGACTTGAAGACCGACGAGGGCACCGCCTTGTTCGCCGACCTGGTGGCGGCCAGTGACGTGGTGGTGGAAGGCATGCGCCCGGGATTCCTCGACAAGCGGGGATTCACCTTTGACCGGCTGTGTGAGCTCAACCCGTCGGTGGTGGTGTGCTCGCTGTCGGGATTCGGCGCCACCGGCCCCTACCGCGACCTGCCCAGCCATGGCGTGGCCTACGACGCCTGGTGCGGTGCGGTGGGCCCGGTCACCGACGACGAGGGCTTCACCCACATCCCCGACCAGGTCAACGTGGGCATTACCGCTGGCCCGGCCTTTGCCGCCCTGGGCATCCTGGCGGCGCTTGGTGCGGGCACGCACCACCGGTCAGCCCGCCCGGATGGAACTGGCCCAAAGCGACGCCGCCGCCTACTTCGACTGGTATCGCATCGAAACCGAGCGGGCCTACGAGCGCCCCGAGTCCGAAGTGAGCGGCAACGCCAGCGACGGCGGGGTGCGACGCGCTGCCGGGCTGGGTGGCATGCGCGAGGGCGTGCGCTACCAGTTCTACGCCACCTCCGACGGCCACGTGCTGTTCATGGCCAGCGAGCAGGTGTTCTGGAAGCGATTCTGCGAAGGTGTCGGCCGCATGGACCTGTTCGAGAAGTGGCCGGGCGCCAAGGTTGCCGACCATGCCCGCGGCAACCGCGAGCTGCAGGCCGAGCTGCGCACCATTTTTGGGTCGCGGACCAGCGCCGAGTGGATCGCCTTTGCCGGCGAGCACGACACCACCATCGCCCCGGTCAACACCCCGCGCACCCTGATCGACGACCCCCAGTTCCAGCACCGGTTCAACTGGGTGGGCGCCGACAAGCTCGGTGCCGACCAGCTGCTGATCCCGCTGTTCACCGGCGACGAACAGCCGCCGGTGCCCGATCGGGCCCCCGATCCCGGCCAGCACACCGACGAGGTCCTGCGTGAGGTGTTGGGACTCGACGACGAGCGCATCGCCGAACTGCGATCGAACGGCGCCGTCGGCTAACAGGGCGCCGTCGGCCAACAGGGCGCCGTGGGCTGACGGAATTGCGTCAGCCGGGCGAAACCGTCAGCCGGGCGGAACCGTCAGGCGAACCGTCAGATGGGACGTGCACTCGGAACCATCAGCTTGTCTGGCAGCGCGACAGCACCTCGGTGGCGAAGCGTTCCACCGACGGTCGGTACACCTCGACGTCGTCGACGATGCCGTTGCGCTGGTCGTCGGTGAGGTTGGGGTCCATCACCCACGGCAGGCACAGCGTGTCGGTGATGCCCAACTGGGTTTCAGCCCGATCGAACAGTTCAGGGGTGGGCAGCTCGTACAGCCCGCACACGATGGCGAAGTCGTCGGCGTCACGGTCGTGAGAAGCCAGCTGGGCCTGCAGTGCTGCCACGTGGGCGGCGGCCTCGTCCCACCGGTAGGCGTTGCCAATCCATCCGTCGCACACCGCCGCCGCCCGACGCAGGGCCACCGGGGTGTGGCCACCGCTGTAGATCGGCACCGGCTGGTCGGGATGGAGGCTCCATGGTGAGCTCGGGAATGTCGTAGTAGTCGCCGTGATGCTCGACCCAACCGCCCGACCACAACGTGCGCAGCGCGCCCACCATCTCGGTGAGCCGCTTGCCCCGATCGTCGAAGTTGGCGCCCTGCAGTTCGAACTCCTCGCGCATCCAGCCGGCACCTGCCCAGCACAACACGATTGTCAGACAGCACCGCAGCAGTGCCCACCTCCTTGGCCACCTGCAGCGAGGTCGATGCCCGGCTACATAAATATTGGTGGCGAAATGCAACCCGGTGGTGACCGCTGACATGGCCCCGATGGAGACCCACGGGTCGGGCCATGACGTGGTCGGCTCCCAGATGGGGCGACCGTCGGCATGCGGGGAGTAGGGGTACTTGCTGGTGAGCTGACGGGGGTACACAAGATGGTCCGACACCATCAGCCCGTGATACCCGTACTCGTCGAGCAGCCGGGCCAGCGGCACCAGTGCCCGTGGCTCCATGAATGCGGTAGCGACCCGGGGCTTCGCGCGCATGTTCCCTGGCACGAGGCCGACAGCGCTCCGCCGACACACCGACCGGTTCGCCCTGCATCCCGCAACCTGCCGCAGACACCGCCTCGCAGCTCTGGTCATGAATCGCCGGCACCTGATTCGTCGACCGGCCGCACCCCGGCATCAGGTCGCAGCACTGCGTCAGAGCCACCGTCGACGTAGACCACCTGCCCCACCACCGCAGCCGATGCCGGTGACACCAAAAACGCAATCACCGATGCCACCTCGTCAGCCGACGCCCAGCGACCGGCGGGGGTGGGAATCTCAGCCAACGCCTCACGCACGCCGTCCATGTCCAGCAGTGGTCGCGTCATGGCAGTGTCCACCACCCCAGGGGCAACGGCATTGAGGCGAATCCCGCTGTCGATCCATCCCGGCGACACTGCGGTGCGGCGCACCCACATGGCCAGCGCCAGCTTGCCCGCCGGATAGGCCATCCAACCGGCGTCGGCGAAATGGGCCAGCGCCGCGTCCTCGTCGCCGCTCGAGCATGACCCCGGCGTCGTCCACCGACAGTCCCGGAGTGTTCGACGCCATGAACGAACTCAGCAGCACCACCCCGGCCCCGCCCGACCCCGCAGCAGCGGCCAGTGCCGGCCGCAGCGCCGTGGTGAGTTCCACCACCGAGAAGTAGTTGAGTGACACCGTGAGTCCGGGGTCAGCCAGGCCGCCCACACCGGCGCACGGCACCAGACCGTGCAGCACTCCCCCGCACCAGAGCGCCACCGCCTCAGCCACTCCGGCGCGGCCCCTGCGGTCAGCCAGGTCGGCGATGATCACGTCGGCGCACACGTCGGTGGCAACGTCACCGGCCAGATCCACCCCCAGCACGGCGTGTCCGGCTGCCGCCAATTGGGCCGCCACGGCAGCCCCGATGCCGGAATTGGCCCCTGTGACACAGATGTTTGCCATTGCCCAACCTCCTTGGGTCACACCCGGACGGCTTGTGGCTGCCCGCCATGACGTGGAAATCTGACACACTGTCAGAAATCATCCTGTGGCGCTTGCCATGGGAGCACACGGGGGCTGGGGAGCCGGTAGGTCAATGCACATCGGGGACACACCAGACGAAGCGGCGTTCAGGGCTGAAGCCCGCGCCTGGCTGTCGACACAGGCCAGCGAGCGTGACGCCGAGGCCTCGGCCGACGACATCGACCTCGCCGAGCACATCGCCATGTGCCGCACGTGGCAGGCCACTCTGGCCGAGCGTCGGCTGGGCCGGCATCACCTGGCCGGCAACGTTCGGTGGCCGTGGTGGCACCGCCGTGCAGGCGTCCATCTTCGCCGAGGAACAGGCCCGTTTCGATGTCGCCACCGGGGCCTTCGCCGTGGCCATCGGCATGGTGGGCCCCACTCTCATCGCCCACGGTTCACCCGACCAGCAGGAGCGATTCCTCACCCCGATGCTGCGCGGCGAACACGTGTGGTGCCAGCTGTTCAGCGAGCCCGACGCCGGGAGCGACCTGGCGTCGCTTGGCACCAGGGCCGAACGACGTGACGGGCGCTGGGTGATCAACGGCCAGAAGGTGTGGACGTCACTGGGCCAGCATTCCGACTGGGCCATCTTGCTGGCGCGCACCGACCCCGACGTACCCAAGCACGCCGGCATCACCTACTTCTGCGTCGACATGCGCAGCCCCGGCATCGAGATCCGGCCGCTCACCCAGATCACCGGTGTGGCTCACTTCAACGAGGTCTTTTTGACTGACGTGGAGGTGGACGACGACTGCGTGATCGGTGCGGTCGGGGACGGCTGGTCGGTGGCACGCACCACGCTGACCAGCGAGCGTGCCTTCATCGGCGGGGGCACCGGCGGGTGGAACGTGACCCAGCTCATCGACACCGCCCGTCGGCTCGGCCGCAGCCAGCGAACCACTCGTGCGCCAGCGCCTGGCCGAAGCGCATTGCCGGGCCGAGACCCTCACCTACCTCGGCTACCGGTTGCGCACCGCCATGTCGCAGGGACGCATGCCAGGTCCGGAGATGTACGTACTCAAGTTGGCCTATGCCCGCCACTGGGCGGCCACGGCCGATCTGGCCATGGACCTGCTGGGGGCCGAGGCCATGCTGGGGGATTTCTCGCCCATTTCCACTGACGGTCACGCCAGCGACGACGGCCTCGACGACCGGTGGCAATCCATGTTCCTGAGCCAGTACGCCATCCGCCTGGGTGGCGGCACCGACGAGGTGCAACACAACATCATCGGCGAGCAGGGCCTGGGACTGCCCCGCGAACCCTCGGCCGACCGGGGCGTTCCCTGGCGGGAGGCGGCACGATCATGACCACTGACACGACATCTCCGGGCGAGCCCAACGTCAACGACTCATTCGATGACGGGCTCACCGATGAGCAGTATCTGGCGGCGGTGACCGGCTTCATCGGTCAGGAGACCGGCCCTCCGGTGCCTGCTCCTGACGAAGTGAACCAGGCCATGATCCGTCACTGGTGCGAGGCACTGGGCGACACCAACCCCGTGTATGTCGATCCCGAGGCCGCCGTCACCTCGGTGCACAGCGGCATCGTGGCCCCGCCAGCCATGCTGCAGGCCTGGGTCATGATGGGCATCAATGGACCCCAACGTGATGGCGACGGACCCTACGATCACCTCACGAACCTGCTGGCAAGTCGTGGGTTCACCAGCGTGGTGGCCACCAACTGTGAGCAAACCTACGATCGGTACCTGCGCCCTGGTGACCGGCTCACGATGCACACCACCATCACCGACGTGAGCCCCCAAAAAGACACCGCCTTGGGCACCGGACACTTCGTGACGACCCGCCAGGCCTACCTCGATGCCAGTGGCCAGACGGTGGGCTCGATGGTGTTTCGGATCATCCGGTTCCGTCCCCGGACTGCTGGTCCTGCTGATGCCAAGGCAGACAAAACGACTGACGCCAGCGGCGAGGCGAAGGCGGCTGAGATTCCGCGGCCCCGTCCGGCCACCACCCCCGACAACCAGTGGTGGTTCGACGCCATCGCTGCCGGGCGACTGGTGGTGCAACAGTGCAGCGACTGCGGTGCAGTCCAGCACCCCCCTGCACCCATGTGTCCGCGCTGTCACAGTCTGGCCTGGCAGGAGCTTCCCACTGCCACCACCGGCACCGTCCACAGCTTCGTGGTGGTGCACTACCCCCAGGTCCCGGGTTTCGACTACCCGTTGGGGATCGTGCTGGTTGACGTGGATACCCCCGGCGACCTGGTTCGACCGGTGCGCATGGTGATGAACACCACCGACCCCGACACCAGCGCCCTGAGCGTTGGCGCCGCCGTGGACATTGAAATTCGCGAGGCCGGTGGCGTCCACCTGCCGTTCGCCACGCTCACTCGCGCCATCTGACAGCACTTCGGCACCCGCAAACCCCTCAGAAGGGACCCCATCGTGAACTTCGATCTTTCCGAAGAACAGCAGGTCATCGCCGACCTGGCCACCCAGATCTTTGCCGGCCAGATCACCGTGGACCGCCTCAAGGCCGCTGAGCGCGGCACAGGGTGGGACCGGGAACTGTGGGCCGATCTGGCGACGGCCAACCTCACCGGGCTGTGCCTGCCCGACACCTTTGGCGGCAGTGGCATGGGCATGGTGGAACTGGCGTTGCTGGTGCAAGCCCAGGGCCGCCACCTCGCTCCAGTCCCGCTGCTTGCCACGGCAGTGACTGCCGGTGCCATCGCCGAATTCGGCGTGGCCGGCGCCCATGACGAGTTGCTGGCGGCGGTGGTGGCTGGTGACGCCATCGTCACCTGTGCGCTGGCCGAACTGGGCGCCAACGACCCGCTGCGACCAGCCGTCACTGCCACACCCGTCGACGGGGGCTGGCGCATCACCGGCACCAAACCAGCAGTGCCCTACGCAGCAGAGTCTGCTGCGGTGGCCGTCACCACCCGCCTGGCCGACGGCACGGCACTGGTGGCACTGGTGTCACCCACTGCTGATGGCATCACCATCGAGCCCGAGCAGACCACCAACCACCAGCCGGCGGCCACCATGAAGCTGGACACCGTGGTGGGCCCCGAGGCCGTGCTGGGTGAAGCCGGCGACGAGGCCGCCGAGGTCACCCGCTGGCTGTTCGAGCACTTCCTCACCGGGATCTGTGCCATGCAGCTGGGCGTAGCCGAAGGTGCCCTGGCCATGACCGCCGAGCATGTCAGCAGCCGCGAGCAGTTCGGCCGCCCGCTGTCAGCGTTTCAGGCCGTCACCCAGCGTGCCGCCGATGCCTGGATCACCACCGAAGCAGTTCGGGTCACCACCCTCAGCGCCGCCATGGCGACTGGCTGAGGGCATCGACGCCCGCAAGGAGGTGGCCGTGGCCGCCTACTGGGCCACCGAGGGAGCCCAGCAGGTCGTGACCGCCGCCCAGCACCTGCACGGCGGCATCGGCGCCGATGTGGACTACCCGGTGCACCGCTACTACCTGTGGGGTGTGGAAAACGGCACCATTCTCGGATCGGCCAGTCCCCATCTGGCCCGTCTCGGCAACCTGTTGTCGCTGTCATGAGCGCCACGGTGAGCCCCAACTTCGCCGACACCGGTGAGGGCACCGACCTGCCCGAACTGGTGATCCCGGTCACCCGCACGCTCATCGTGGCCGGCGCCATCGCCTCGCGTGACTACCAGGACGTGCACCACGACCATGAACTGGCCACCGACAAGGGCTCGGCTGACATCATCATGAACATCCTCACCACCAACGGTCTGGTGGGCAGGTACATCACCGACTGGGCCGGCCCTGACGCTGTGGTGCGGGCCATCCGCATCCGCCTGGGGGTACCCAACCATCCCGGCGACACCATGACCCTCACCGGTCAGGTGACCGCCACTGACCCCGACACCCGAACCGTCACCGTCGGGATCCGGGGCTGCCAACGCCCGGGGCAACCATGTGACCGGCACCGTGGAGGTGACCCTGCCATGACCGTGAACCGACCCGGCAACCAACTGGGCTGGCAAGGCCGCCATCGTGGGCATCGGTGCCACCGAGTTTTCCAAGGCCTCGGGCCGCAGCGAGCTGAGCCTGGCCTGCGAATCGGTGTCGGCCGCCATTGCCGACGCCGGCCTGTCGCCGTCTGATGTTGACGGCATGGTGACGTTTTCCTCCGACAACAACCCTGATGTCGACATCGCCCGCCATGTGGGCATCGGCGAGCTGCGGCACTTCAGTCGGGTGCACTACGGCGGCGGTGCCGCATGCGGCACGGTGGTGTTGGCCGCCATGGCCGTGGCCACCGGCGTGGCCGATGTGGTCGTGTGTTACCGGGCGTTCAACGAAGCGCAGCGGCCGGCGCTTTGGTGCCGGTGTGCACGACATCCCCAATGAGGCCACCGCCGAACGGGCCCAGTTCTCGTGGACGTCACCGGCCGGCCTGCTCACCCCGGCATCGTGGGTGGCCATGGTGGCCCAGCGCTACATGCACCTGTACGGCGCCACCAGCGAGGACTGTGCGGTGCAGGCCGTCGCCGACCGCCGGCACGCCGCCAACAACCCGGCGGCGTGGTTCTACAACGAGCCCATCACCCTGGCCGAGCACCAGGCCAGCCGCTTCATCGTGGAACCGCTGCACCTGCTGGACTGCTGCCAGGAAAGCGACGGAGGCCAGGCCATCGTCGTGACCAGCATGGAGCGGGCCCGTGACCTGCCCAACGCCCCGGCGGTCATCACCGCCGGTGCCCAGGGAACCGGTGCCGAACAGTGGACCATGACCAACTTCTACCGCGATGACATCGCCGGACTGCCCGAGATGGGCACGGTGGCCCGCGAGCTGTGGACGTCGTCGGGGCTCACCCCTGCCGACATCTCCACCGCCGTGCTGTACGACCATTTCACCCCCTACGTCCTCATGCAGCTTGAGGAGTTCGGGTTCTGTGGTCGCGGTGAGGCTGCCGGGTTCATCGCCGACCAGGGCATCGACATCGACGGCAAACTCCCGATCAATCCCACGGTGGCCAGCTCGGGGAGGCCTACATCCACGGCATGAACGGCATCGCCGAAGGCGTGCGCCAGATCCGTGGCACCAGCGTCAACCAGGTGGCCGACGCCTCGCACGTGCTGGTCACCGCCGGCACTGGCGTGCCCACCAGCGCCCTCATTCTCGGAACCGACCAGTAAGGATCTCCCCCCGCCATGAGCACCGACATTTCAAACGGCTTCACCGCTGACTCCATCGACATCCAAAGCGCCGACCAGTACGTCAACGGCCCTCCCCACGACGCCTTCACGTGGCTGCGTGACAACGCCCCGGTGATCCGTCACGACGGCATGAACGATGGCGATATCGAGTGGTTCTGGGCCCTCACCCGCCATGCCGACATCACCGAGGTGAGCCGGCAGTTCCAGACGTGGTCGTCAGCAGCCGAGGGCGTACTCATCGCCGACCAGCGCGGGAACATGGAAGAGACCCGGTTGCTGGTTGACATCGACCCGCCCGAGCACACCCGCATGCGCAGTCTGGTCAACCGCGGCTTCACCCCCCGGGCCATCAAGCTCATGGCCGACAACTACGCCAACGTCACCACCCAGCTGGTCACCGAAGCCGTCGCCGCCGGCGAGGTGGAGTTCGTCACCTCGGTTGCCGCCGAGCTGCCACTCATCGCCATCGCCCAGATGCTGGGCATTCCCGTTGAGGACCGCAACAAGGTGTTCGAGTGGTCCAAACCGCATGATCGCCACCAGCGACGCCGATTACTCCGGCGGCCTCGAGGACGCCACTGCAGCGGCAACCGAACTGTACGTGTATGCCGAAGAACTGGCTGCCGATCGACGCAGCACCCCGCGTGACGACATTCTCAGCATCCTGGTGTCAGCCGAAGGCAACGACGCCCTCACCAACCACGAGTTCAACATGTTCGTGCTGTTGCTGGCCGTGGCCGGTAACGAGACCACCCGCAACGCCATCAGCCACGGGATCAACGCCATGATCGACAATCCCGACCAGTGGGCGCTGCTTCGGGCCAACCCCGAACTGGTGGACTCAGCGGTCGAGGAGATCCTGCGCTGGGCCACCCCGGTGAACGTGTTCCGCCGGGTGGCGACGTGCGACGTTGAGTTGCACGGCCAGGCCATCGCCGAGGGCGACAGCGTGGCCATGTTCTACGCCTCGGGCAACCGTGACGCCGACGTGTTCGAAGATCCGTTCACCTTTGACATCACCCGCGACCCCAACCCCCACCTCACCTTCGGTGGCGGCGGCCCGCACTTCTGTCTGGGGGCGAACCTGGCCCGTCTTGAGATGCGCACCCTGTTTTCCGAATTGGCCCGCCAATGCGAGACCATCGAACTCACCGGTGACGTCGGTCGGCTGCGCAGCTACTTCATCAACGGCATCAAGACCCTGCCGGTGCGCCTCACACCCGGTTCGTAGGTCAGCCCCGGCCGCCCAGGTGCCCGACGGTCAGCCGCCTGGGGTTGCTCGAGGCGCCTGTGGTTGCTCAGGCGCCTGTGGTTGCTCAGGCCGCTTCTTCCCACAGGGCGTTGAGACGGTTCTGCACCTTCACGACCCAGATGATCCAGCCAACGATCGGGATCAGGTTCCAAAACCCGGTGAGCGCCGAGATGTCGCTCTGCTTGCCGGCGGTCTCATAGGTGGCCTTCACGTCGTTTGGGATGGTGAACAGCAACACGATGCTGATGAACAACCCGAGCAGCAGGTTGGCCACGGGACCCAGTCCGCTGCCGTTGTACTGCTTCATCTCCCGGCCCACCTGGTAAAACCAGTAAAGGTGGTAGATGCCGAACGTGATGATGCTGAAGATGATCACCGCCGCAGGAGAGCGCACCTTGAATGGGCTGCCGGCAACGGACGCGGTGGGTGATGTGGCATCGGTCATAGGCGAAGGATTATCGCCCTGCCACCTCTGAAACCGGGATTGTGGATTTTCGTGACCTTCGACCCTGACAGCGCCGCCGCTAGGTGGCGTCGATGACCCCTCCGGCAACCAGCCCCAGCAGCGGCCACGCCCAACACCACCCGGTAGACCACAAACACCGTCAGCGTGTGACTGGTGAGCCAACGCAGCAACCAGGCGATGGAGGCGTACCCGGCCACAAACGCCACCACGGTGGCAACCACCGTGGCCGTGATTCCCGGTCCGTCGCCTTCGGTGATGCCCCGCAGTTGGAACAACCCCGACAGCACCACCGCCGGCACCGACAAAAGAAACGAAAAACGGGCGGCGTCGGCCCGCTTGTACCCCAGGAACAACCCTGCCGAGATGGTCGCCCCCGATCGCGAAACCCCCGGCACGAGAGCCAGCGCCTGGGCGAAGCCGATGGCCACACCGTCACGCGTCGACACCTCGTCGATGGTCTTGGAGCGCGACCCCACCCGGTCGGCAATCCCCATCACCAGCCCGAACCCGATGAGCATCACTGCCACCAACCGGACGTCGCGCACCCCGGTCTCGATCTGGTCGGCGAAGGCCAACCCCAGCACCGAGATGGGGATGGTGGCCACGATCAGGTACCACCCCAGACGCACGTCCTGGTCCCGGCGCATTGACGGGGTCCACAGGGCCGTGACCCACGCCCGGGCGATGCGCCACAGGTCGGCGCGGAAGTAGATCAGCACCGCTGCCATGGTTCCCAGCTGCACCACAGCGGTGAACGCCGTGCCCGGATCGTCCCACCCAAACAACGCCGGGGCGACGCGCAGGTGACCACTGGATGAAATGGGCAGGAACTCGGTCAATCCCTGCAGCAGACCGAGTACAACAGCTTCCACGAACGACACACCGCAGTCTGTCACGGGTCCGTGTCACCGTAGGGCCAACGTCCCTGTCGCCGGGTAGCTTCTTGGGCGGCGACAGCACGCAGTCCGGGGGCCGGGCACCACACCACACCGCAACGGCCGAGGGGGCTGAACCATGGATGCTGGGGAACTCAACGACAGGCACCACGTGCACAACGTGGTGCCGACGGAAGCCTCGACGGTGGGTCGGCGGCGCTTTGTGAACCAGGCGGCGGCTGCCCGGGTTCGGAGTGCTCGTGGCTCCCCACCTGATGGGGACCACCCCCGCAGCAGGCGCGGTCCCCACCCCGGTGCCCGACGGCTACTCCCCCTCATTCCCCGACGGCATCATGTCGGGTGATCCATCCCCGGACGGGTCGGTGCTGTGGACCCGACTGGTCCCACCCGCAGGCGACGCCCCGGTCACGGTGTCGTGGGAAGTCTCCGCCGACGACGGGTTCACAGCGAGGTGGTCGCTCGGCGGCAGCGCCGAGGGCGCTGGCCGTCAACGGACACACCGTCAAGGTGGCAGTCACCGGCCTGACGTCCGATGGTTGGTACCACTACCGCTTCACCGCCGGCGACGTCAGCACCGTCACCGGTCGGCTGCGCACCGCCCCGGCCCCTGGCACCACCCCCGACAAGCTGGTGTTTGCCTGGGCGAGCTGTCAGCAGCGCAGCGACCGGAGCCTGTACGTGGCCCACTCCGCCATCGCCAACGAGCCCGACATCGACTTCTGGATGCATCTGGGTGACTACGTGTATGTGAGCGACGGCGGCACTCTCACCGTGCCCGACTACCGCGGCGTGTACGCCCAGTTCAAGTCCAACCAGCGGTTGCAGGACCTGCAGGCCCGGGTTCCCACGGTGGCCATGTTCGACGACGGTGAGTTCGTCAATGGGGTCCACAAGGGCATTCCCGCCGAGCGGCTGTCGGCTGCACTCAAGGTGTGGTTCGAGCAGTTTCCGGTCATCCCGCCCGACGGTGCCGACACCAGGGCCCACCGTCGGTTTGCGTGGGGTGACCTGCTCGACATGTTCATGCTCGACGTTCGCCAGTACCGCGACGCCGAGGTAGTGGAGTCCGATCCCACCAAAGCTCCTGACCGCGAGCGGTTCAACCCGGACCGCACAACGCTGGGCCTCGACCAGCGCAACTGGCTCGTCGATGGCCTGACCGCATCGACGGCGGCGTGGCGCACGCTGGGAATCCCACAACATGGGCATGTGGCGCCTGGGCCCGAAGTCCGAACTCGAAGGGGTCCAGACCTTCACCTCGAACTTCCGGGATCTCGTCAACGTGCACGTCAATCAGGGCGTCTATGCCCCCAACGAGGCATGGGACGACTTCTGGTTCGAGCGCAAGTTCCTGCTCGACCATCTCCAATCCGAAGGCATCGACAACGTGATCTCGGTGAGCGGCCACACCCACATCTGGCTTGCCGACGTGCTGATCCCCGACCCCGACGATCCCGACTCCCCGGTGGTCGCCTTCGACTTCACCTGCAGGTCGCTCACCGCCGACCCCGACTTCAGCAACCTCAACTACGCCGGGGTGAACTTCAACGGCAATGCCAACGCCGCCTACCCCACCATGGACACCATCGCCCGGGTGATGGAGGACTCCAACCCGTGGAAGGCGTATGTGAACTTCATCAACCAGGGCTACGGCCTGGCCACCATCACCGCCGAGCGCGCCGTGGTCGAGTTCAAGGCCATCAACACCTACGACCCCGACGCCGAGCCCGACGTCGTTGCCAGGTTCACCATCGAGGCCGGCGCCACCACCATGCGCGTCGAGTTGTGGCCGGTGCCGTGCTACACCTGCACACCGGGGACCAAACTCCGTCCCGTGGTGCCGTCGCGGATGTTCCCGCCCGACTTCCCTACGCCGGATTCGCCGACGTGAAGCCCAGCGACGGTCACGCCACCGCCGTCAACTGGCTGGCGGTGAACGGCATCACCACCGGTGTCAGCGCCACACGATTCGACCCCACCGGGATCGTGTTGCGACGACAGATGGCGCTGTTTTTGTGGCGGATGATGGACAAGCCCGTCGTGCAGAGCCGATCGGGATTCACCGACGTTCCCACCACCGGCGACCTCGCCAAAGCCCTCGACTGGCTGGATGCCAGCGGCATCACCGTCACCACCCCCAGGCCCGGTAAGCCCAAGCGTTTCCAGCCCGATGGTTTGGTGACCCGGGCCCAGATGGCAGCGTTCCTGTGGAGAATGGCGGGATCGCCAACCGGCTACCCGCAAGCCCAGTTCACCGACGTGAGGCGGGGTGACTACTTCGCCGTTGCCGTCGACTGGCTGGCCCACTTTGGCATTTCCACCGGGGTCTCACCGACCAGGTACGCCCCCCAGCAGCCGGTGAACAGGGCCCAGATGTCGCTGTTCCTGTGGCGACTGGCAAGCACCCCGACAGCCTGGGACAGCTCGGTGACGCTGCCCGGCGCAGTGCGCCGCTGACACCTGACTGGCAGGCCCGCCAGTGCACCCGGGGGTTCACGTCCCCGGGCGCCAACCCGGTCACTCCACCAAGATTCGCTCCTCGCGATTCGCTCCTCCGCGATTCACTCCTCCACGATGAGGGCGGTCACCATGCCGAACATGCCGTCGGGACCTCGGCGTGGGTGAGGATGTGGCAGTGGAAGGCCCACACGCCCGGCAAGGTCGGGTTCACCACCACCGTGTACCGCTCACCGGGCGCCACGTTGAGGGTGTCCACCAGATAGGGCTGGTTCAGGGCCCGGCCGTCCTTGGCCACCACGATCTGGTCAAAGCCGTGCAGATGCATGGGATGGACCTGCAGGCCCTCGTTGAAGTAGTCGATGGCGATCCACTCACCCACCTTGGCCGTCAGCGGCTCGGTGGCCGGGAAGCCCTTGCCGTTGAGGGTCAGGCCGATCACCCCGGCGTCGTTGACCACCATGGGGATGCGCTGGGTTATCTCCAGCTGATCGGGGATCTGGATCCCCCCGATGTTCTGGCCCAGCGGCACCGGCACGTCTCCGGCGATGAATGCCCCCAGCAGGCCGTTGGGCACGGCGATGTCGCCGTGGGCGTGGGCGTGATACATCGCCACCTCGGGTCGGGTCACGGTGAACTCGTAGGTGAACACCTCACCGGGCATGATCGGTGGCTGGGTCAGTGGCGCCACACCGTCCTGGTCGTTGGGGATGGTGAGACCATGCCAGTGGATGTCGGTCATGATCGGCAGTTCGTTGGCGAGTTCCACCTGGACCCGGTCGCCCACGTCCACCTTGATCATCGGCCCCGGAACCGTGCCGTTGTAGGTCCATGCCTTGACCACGTTGCCCGGAGTGACCTCCCAGTCAGTGATGGCGGCCACCAACTCGTAGCGCTTGGTGCCATCAGGGAGGATCTCGGGAGTCATCTCCTGGTTGCCCAGACCCTCGGTCTCAGCCGGGAACGGCTCCCACGACGCCAGCATCTTGGCGTCCATGTCTGCGCCCTGCTCCGGGGTGATCTCGTCGTGGGTCCCGCCGGAATGCACGCCACCAGCGGCGAGGTCCACGCCGCCTCCAGCGCCCACAGTCAGGGTGCCCACCATCCCGGCCTCCTTGTGCCCGGCAACCGAACAGATGACCTCGTAGGTGCCCTCGGCAAGTGCAGAGACATCAAGTGACGCCGACTGCCCCGGGTTCAGCATGGGAGTCTCGATGCCGGTCCCGACGATGACCAGATTGTGGGCCATGGCACCGTTGTTGGTCACCGCCAGCGTGGTGTCGGCCGTGATGGCCGAGGGGCTGACGGCAAACTCGGTCAGTGACACCGGGACCGGCCCGGTTGACCCCCCACCCTCGGGACGATCGGTGGCCACGGCCACGGCAATGGCAGCGGTGAGCGTGAACGCCACCAGTGCAACGAGGAGCGCTGTGATGCCTGCAGGACTGCGGGACTCCCGATTCACGGGGTACCTCCGGGGGATGTCGTAGGGACGTGGACAAGCGCGCGTTGTACGACGCTGTGCCGCAAGGCTAAAGATCGACCCCAGCCGGTCACAGGGGACTAGCTACCTAAGCCGATGGACCAAAGTCCCTATCCGTCAAGATCCCGATGCAGCGCAATCCCGGCGGCCTCGGCTGCCCGCCGGTACCAGATTGCAAGCGACGTCACCGTCTCGTGGGCATTGAGGCCACTCGGGTTTGGCAGCACCCACAGCCCTGAGGCCTCAAACGGCTCATCCTGGGGCCGATCACCGTTCCACGTCGCCCAAAGGCCTGACGAAAGGCGGTCACTCCCAGCACCGCCACCACCGCCGGCTCATGCTGACGCACCAGGGCACGCAAACGTTCGCCGCCTGCGGCAAGTTCGTCGGCGGTGAGCTCATCGGCTCGGGCAGTGGCCACGTCGACAATGTTGGTGATTCCCACCCCGGCGTCCACCAACGCCGCTCGCTGTTCGTCGGTGAGCCCGTCGGAGGCATCCACTTGCCCGGCGGTGATGCCAGCCAGATACATCGCCGGCCAGAATCGATTGCCCGGACGGGCGAAATGGGTGTTCACGGCGGCAGTCCACAGCCCGGGATTGATACCCACGAACAGCAGCTGCACGTCAGGGCCGATCATGTCGTCAACCGTCGCACCCCGGTAGACCTGCAATTCAGCCTGAGAGAATCGACGGGTGCCCACCGCCACGAGTGTAGGAAGTCGGTGTCAGCCCGGTCACCACCACACAGCCGCAGGGCCCCACCTGCCGGTAACATCCGGCCGTGGCCGCTGCTCCAAACATCTTGTTCATCACTGTCGACCAGATGCGCGGCGACTGTCTGTCGGTGCTCGGCCATGGAGTGGTGCACACACCCAACCTCGATCGCCTGGCGGCCAATGGCGTCGTGCTGGCCCGCCACTACAGCCAGGCAGCACCCTGTGGACCGGGACGGGCATGCCTGTACACAGGCACGTATCAGATGAACAACCGGGTGGTGTTCAACGGCACGCCGCTTGACGACCGGCTCGGACAACGTGGCCCGCATCGCCCGACGGGCCGGCTACACGCCCACCCTGTTCGGGTACACCGACCAGGCCGCCGACCCCCGCACCATCAACGACCCCGACGACCCGCGCCTGGGTACCTACGAGGGTGTCCTTCCTGGCTTCGACGTCGCCCTCGACCTCACCGGGAAACGTCTGGCCTGGAACCGCTGGGTGGACCGTCACGGCCATCCCACGTTCGATGACCCTGACCACATGCTGGCCACCGAACCAGACCGCCCCGCTGAGCTTGGTATCTCCTCGTTTCTCACCGGAGAGTTTCTCGACTGGGCAGCGAAACAGGACCAACCGTGGTTTGCCCACCTCAGTCATCTCCGCCCCCATCCTCCCTATGCCGCTGCCGGCCGCTGGGCCCACGCCTACCACCCCGACGATGTGGACCTACCCGTTGCTGCGAGCGAGCAACGCCATCCCATGCACGACCTGATGCTGGGCATGCCCGGGTTGGCCGCACCCGCCGACGAGGCCGACATGCGCCATCTCCGGGCGCAGTACTACGGGATGATCGGTGATGTGGATGAACAGGTCGGCCGCACCGTCGACGGTCTGGCGGCACTGGGCATGGCCGACAACACCGTGATCGTGCTCACTGCCGACCATGGCGACCAGCTCGGCGACCACGGACTGATCGGAAAGATGGGCTGGTTCGCAGAGTCCTATCGCATCCCGGCAATGGTGTGTGACCCGCGCCGGCCAGCCGGTCACGGCACCGTGCTGGACATTCCCACCGAGAACGTGGACCTGCTGCCCACCCTGTGCGACCTCATGGGAGTCGACACCCCCGCCCAGTGCGACGGCGTCAGTCTGGACTGCTGGCTCGACGGCACGACCACACCCGGCGCCATCGAGGCGGCCCACTCCTGGCGCACTGCAGTCTCGTGGGAGTTCGACTGGCGAGCCCTGCTGTTGATGGGAGGTCATATCCCCGCCCCCAACGACCGCTCGCTGGAATCGATGAACCTGGCCGTGCGGCTCAGCCCCACCACCGCCTACGTCCAGTTCGGGGATGGTTCGTGGGTGTGCCTGGACGTCACTGCCGACACCACCTGGCGCACCGACGTTGCCGACCCTGCCCGGATACTTGAAGCCGCACAGGACATGCTCACCTGGCGCAGTCGGAACCTTGACCGCACCATGACCGGCACGCTGCTTGAAGGGTCACTGCTCGGGCGCCGACCCCCCGACCCACATGACGACCAGAACGGCGCCCAGCAGTTGGGCGTCACACGGGCCACACCCTGATACCCGCTGGCAGGCCGGCACCAGCGGTCAGGCCGGTACCAACGGTCAGGCCAGTACCAACGGTCAGGCCGGCACCAACGCTCAGCCCGGTATGATCGACTCGATGTCGGCGGGGACCACGGTCCTGGATGGGAATCCGGCCATGATGGCCAGCACATCGTCGGCGGGAGGGGGTCCCGACGGGTCACATGCCGACTCGAAGATGTTTGCGCCTTCAGGGATCTCGGTGGCCAGCTCAACGTCAACCACCTCGCCCATGTCCCCAACGTCGCAGGCCGGGATGTTGAAGCTGACCACCTCAACAGGCATGGTGCGGTCCACCAGGGCCTGGCGGTTCTCCTCGATCCACATCACCACAAGGTTGGCGCCAACGGCGAACTGGTCGGTGTCAAAGACCAGACCCCCGCTCACGGCCACAGCCGGAATGCCGTCACGCACTGCGGTGCGGGCCACACCCACCGTTCCCGACAATCCCGCCACCGGACCCACGTTCTGCCCCTCGTTGATACCCGACACCACCAGGTCCGGGTCGAGATCGAGCTCATCGAGGGCAACCCGCACAGCGTCGGCGGGGAAGCCATCCACAGCTACCGCCTCAACACCACTGGCGGTCGTGCTGGCAGCGGACGTGACGCCACCGGGTGTCGTCCTGTCAGAGGTCCCGCTCTGGTTGGTTGCCGGGGCAACCACCGTCAGTTCAACGTTCGGGATGGTGGCGAGTGCCTCGACCAGCAGGTCCAGACCCTCACTGTCGACCCCGTCGTCGTTGGATACCAGGATGGTCAATGTTTCCTGCTGGGCCACGGTGGTCGACGTGGACTCCTCCGGCGCCGCCGTTTCGCCACCGTCGTCGCTCGAGCACGCCGCGCCGGTGAGCGCCAACACGCTGATTGTCGCCGCCGCCAGCCGCGCCTACAGGTCATTGAAAACATGGTCCCCAATACCGCCGTTGCGCCCCTCTCGTTGGGCTGCATAGAACCTAGCCTCGGCGACACCACCGTTGCTTGGCGATCTATGGTTATGACATGAGTAATGACGATATTATGTCCGGGTATTGGCCAAGCCACTGGCCCGCCGAGGACGGTGGGCCCAACCGTCGCCAGACGCCCGGCCCGACCTGGCAAGGAACGCTCGCTGCCCCGGGTGGGACCACCACCCCGCAGGTCACCGCCCGGCACAACATCGGCACCAACATGGTGGTCCTCGGTGATCACGGTGAGGTCTTCGTGCAGGGCAGTTCGCTGGGCGGACCCGACAGCACGGCATGGGTTGAACGCATTGACCCCATCACGCTTGAACCGATGATGCGCTCCGATGATCTCGTGGGCGGACAGTTCTGGCCCGGTGGGATCGCCGTGCACGCGAAAAAACAAGGCCTCCGCCCTCTACGTCACCCATGGACAGTGGTGCCACCGCCTGAACCGGGCCACGCTGGCCGTTGAGGCCGCAGGCCAGCTCCCCCGCACCCGGCCCTACAACTCGCTGCTGGTCCTGCCCGACGGGCATCTGGTGATGAAGGACTTCTGCGGCGGGAACGGCGTTCATGCCATCACCGACAACGACCGGGGTTCGGAGCTGGTGGTCCTTGAGCCCGATGGCCTCAGCATTGTCGCCACCTGCGAATTGCCCGAAGGTTCCATCGCCCGGTTGTCGGCCATGGTCGATGACGACGGGACCACCACGGTGGTGGTGGTGGGTGACACCAGTGTGTTTGAGGTCCGTTGGCTGCCATCCACCTTGAGCCTCGAGCTGCAGGACACGTCGCACCGCTATCGCACCGTGACCGGCCAGACCTTCGGGTGGGATGCGGTGGTGGCTGACGGCTCAGCATGGCTGCTCGACAACGGCGAAGGCACCAACAGCTTCGGTCCCTCCTTCGCTGGCAAGACCTCCAGCACCGCCCCCCTGCACCTCATTCGGGTGCCACTTGGTATCGGTGCCACAGCGCCCGTCATGGCCGAGGTATGCGGACTGCCGGGAGGCATCGTGGCCAATCCGCCCGTGGTCGACACCACACGACAAATGGTCATCGCCTACGACAGCGGCCATGGCGTCATGGCCGGATTTGGCTACACCGACGACGCCACCAAACCTCCCACCCTGGTGTGGCGTCATGACCAGCATCATGCCGGCCACATGATCCTCGACGAATCCGCAGGTGTCGTGATGACCTACGACTACGACCACGACCGAGGCATGGACCAGGCCGTCGGCATCGCCGTTGTCGATGGCCAGGAACTGTGGCGCACCGACACCCTGAGCCCACTGCAGTCAGTGATATTCCCGGCCCCAGGATGGAACGACGACGTGTACATCACGTCATTTTCAACGCTTAGCCGTGTGACCCTGCGCTGATTCCGCTACCCCGACCGCCACGACAATGTGGCCTGCACGTCGACCGTCGCTCAGGCCTGGGCCCGGCACCAGAGCACGCAGCCCCGGGATCAGTCGTCGTCGTCCTCGTCGTCCTCGTCGTCCTCGTCGTCGTCCTCGTCGTCCTCGTCGGCGTCAACCCGGTCGCCTAAGCCGCCGTTGCCATCGGCGGGTGCCGGGGGCAGGGGCAGAAGGGGGTGCGGGGGTGCAGGGGTGCAGGGGGTGCAACTGCTATGGCCTGAGCGAACGGGACCACCGGGATGGCAGGCGCACCGGCAGCAGCGGCGATTTCCGACGGTGCCGACCCGGTCACCGGCATTGCAACGACCGGAGGCACCGTGGTGTCGGCGGGATCGGGGAGCGGTGTCATCGTGGTCACCGTCTGGGCCTTGGGTGCATACTCACACCCCAACTCCAGCACCTCAGCGGGATAACCGGTCAAGGCCCCGGCGCATGCGGCGTCAAGTTCTGACCACTGGCCATCAACTGACGCCAGGATCAACGACCGGCGATCCGACGAACCTTCATCATCGCCGATCCATGCCCACGCATACCCGTCAACGCAGCCGTAGCGCTCAACGGTGGTGGACATGCCCCCCACCGCTCCAGCGATTGCTCCCTCGGTGCAAGCGGCCGATCCGTCAACCGACGCAGGCAACTCGTTGTTGCCCACACCGACCTGATCACCGTCTGAGGTGCAGGCAACGGCGAACAGACTGGCCCCTGCCATGAGGGCTCCCACCACCAACCAACGACGTGTGCGACCTGCCAACATGACTTCACCCCGAATTCGGAAACTGGAACATTTACAGCGTACCCCCAGGCGGGCACCAGTGCCGATTTGGCACCTGCGGACACCAGATCGTTGCCATCGGGCCGCAACCTCTTTGCCGCCGGGCAACAACAGGGGCGAACCAACTCGTCACACCCGGGTCCCACCACCGGCACCGAGGGTCACGAAGTCCACGCCCGAGGCCCGCAGGTCCGTCACCGCTGCCGCCACGCCAGCAGCGGTGCCCGAGCCCGGCTGGTTCATGTGGGCAATCACGATGCCACCCGCCGGTGCTGCCATCAGTTGAGCGCGCACCTGATCTGACGATGCGGTGGCCCCAAAGTCGCCATTGGTGGTGAACCCCACTGGCTGTTCACCCAGGGCGACGGCAACCTTTGTGGCCACCTCGTCGTAGTGGGCAGTCCCTGACCGGAACCAGCGGGGAGGCGACCCAGTGATGGACGTGAGTGCCTCATGGTTTTCCCACACCTCGTCCACCGCTTCGGCAGCCGACCGAGTGCCGCCGATCCCGTAGGCACTGCGCCCATCCACCGACATCGGGAGGTGCCGTGACCCGTGGTTGGCAAGCTCGAACAGCGGATCGGCGGCCAGTCGCTCAACGACACGCGGGTTGGCCGTGATCCATCGCAGGTTCAAAAACAGTGTGGCCGGCACACCAGCCCCGGTGAGAACCTCCAGAAGTTCGTCGTCCACACCGCTGCCCCCGGGACCACCACAGGCATCAAACGTGAGCGCCAGAGTGGGCGCCGATGCCGAGCCCGGGTTGACCAGTCGACCATGGACGCCGTCGACATCGAGACCCCACTGCTGGGGGATCAGCCCGTCGTAGGTGGCAGCAACCGTTGCCGGGTCCAGCTGCGACGTCGGTCAAAACGGTGGTGGCCGGCGACACCATCGATGTTGACGTTGAGGTCGGGCCCACCGGGGTCGCGCCACCCGTCGGGGTGGGCTGCTGTCGGGTTGCCGAGTGCATTGGGGTCGGGACGACCGGACCCACACGCCATCAACACCGCCGTCGACGCCGCCCCGAGCCCGAGGCCAAGGATCTGTCGTCTGGTCACCTTGCCAATCGCCGCTCCCATCCCCCGCAGCCTAGGGTTCCTGTCAGCGTCGATGCCCGCACCGCCACCACGTGCCATGCGGACATCGCCCATGACATCGCCCATGACATCGCCCATGACATCGCCTGCGACCCCGCCGTCGAAACACCTCGAGGACCTGAGACCATGGTTCACGCCAAGCCGCTGACCCAACAACCTTCGCTGGCAGGCGCTCCAGGCCCATCACGGGACCATTGCCTCAACGCACTTGCGGGAGCTGTTCGCCTCTGACCCCGATCGCGGGCAGCGCATGACTGCCGAGGCCTGTGGCCTGTACCTGGATTACTCAAAGAACCTCATCACCGATGACACGTTGACCCTTTTGGTCGATCTCGCCCACGACCGCAATCTCAGCCAGCGCATCACGGCGATGTTCGCCGGTGCCCACATCAACGTCTCTGAGGATCGTCCGGCATTGCACGTGGCCCTGCGGATGCCAGCGGGCACCCCGCTGATGGTGGACGGGGTTGACGTGGTCGTCGCCGTTCACGAAGTACTCGATCGCATGGCCGGGTTCGCTGGGCAGATCCGGTCCGGGGCGTGGTTGGGGCATAGCGGCCAGCCGATCCGAAACGTGGTGAACATCGGCATCGGCGGATCAGATCTCGGCCCGGTGATGGCCCATGAGGCGCTTCGCCACTACAGCCACCCGGACCTGACCATGCGGTTCGTGTCCAACGTGGACGCCACCGACCTGGTCGAGGCCACCGCCGACCTCGATGCCGCCGAAACCCTGTTCATCGTGGCGTCCAAGACGTTCACCACCACCGAGACCATGACCAACGCGGCGTCGGCACGAGCATGGCTGGTCGACGCCCTCGGAGACACCGCTGCTGTATCCCGGCATTTCGTGGCCGTGTCCACAGCCACCGAGCGCGTCGCAGCCTTTGGCATCGACCCGGCCAACATGTTCGGATTTTGGGACTGGGTGGGAGGCAGATACTCGATGGACTCAGCCATCGGACTGTCAACGATGATTGCGGTGGGGCCCGACCACTTCGCCGATCTTCTGGCGGGGTTTCACGCCATGGACGAGCACTTCCGCACGGCACCACTCCACCACAACCTCCCGGTGCTGATGGGTTTGCTGGCCGTGTGGTACCGAAACTTCTTCGGCGCCCAGACCATGGGTGTCATGCCCTACGACCATTACCTGTCGCGCTTTCCCGCCTACCTCCAGCAGCTCACCATGGAATCCAACGGCAAGCACGTGACCCTGGCCGGCCAGAGGGTGGACCACGACACCGGAGCGGTGTACTGGGGTGAGCCCGGCACGAACGGCCAGCACAGCTTCTTCCAGCTCATCCACCAGGGAACCACGCTGATTCCGGTCGACCTGATCGGGTTTGCCCGCTCGCTCAATCCTGTGGGCAGCCACCACGACCTGCTCACCGCCAACCTGTTCGCCCAGGCCCAGGCACTGGCGTTTGGCCGCACACTCGACGAGGTCATCAACGCCGGGGTCGATCCCGCCATGGCTCCCCACCGGGTGATGGACGGAAACCGCCCCAGCAACGTGGTGCTGGCCGACGCACTCACGCCGTTTCAACTCGGAACCCTGGTGGCGTTGTACGAGCACAGCGTGTTCACCCAGGCGGCGATTTGGGACATCGACGCCTTCGACCAGTGGGGCGTCGAACTGGGCAAGGCCCTGGCCGCAACCATTGCCAACGACCTCATGGCCACCACCGACCCCGACGCCACCCACGACTCATCCACCAACGCCCTCATTGCCCGGTACCGACGCACGTCACCATCCTGATTGTCCGGCGGTCGGCCCCCTGGGTGTGCCGCCGCAATCCAGAGCCAGGAGCCACGCCATGACCACAGACCACCCGATGCAACTCGGCATGATCGGCCTCGGCCGCATGGGCGCCAACCTTGTGCGCCGCCTGATGCGTGACGGCCACCAGTGCGTGGCCTACGACGTCACACCGCAGGCGGTGGCCGCCATTGCCGCCGAGGGGGCAACCGCAGCATCGTCGCTGTCGGAGCTGGTCGGAGCACTCGATGCTCCGCGAGCGGTGTGGATCATGGTGCCAGCCGGACACGTGGGCGAGACCCTGGACCAGCTGGTGCCGCTGCTCGACCCCGGCGACATCGTCATCGATGGCGGCAACTCGTACTACCGAGACGATGTGGACCGGGCCGCAGCCCTGGCCTCCGATGGCATCCACTACGTGGACTGCGGCACCAGTGGCGGCGTTTGGGGCCTCGACCGCGGCTACTGCCTCATGATCGGTGGCGAGGACGCCCCGGTACGTCGTCTCGATCCCATCTGGCGGTCCATCGCCCCGGGTGCGGGTGACGTCGAGGCCACTGCGGGCCGCACCCGCACCGACGGCACGGCCCCTGACGGCTATTTGCACTGTGGACCCAGCGGCGCCGGGCACTTCGTGAAGATGGTCCACAACGGTGTGGAGTACGGCATGATGGCGGCCATCGCCGAAGGACTGTCCATCATCCGACATGCCGACGCCGGCCTGCACACCGCCGACGTTGACGCCGAGACCACCCCGTTGCGCGACCCGCAGTACTACCAGTACGAATCGACGTTGCCGAAGTGGCCGAGGTGTGGCGACGGGGTTCGGTGGTCGGCTCATGGCTGGTGGATCTCACCGCTGCGCTCTGGCCCGCTCCCCACAGCTCGATGAGTTCGGTGGCCGGGTGTCGGACTCCGGTGAGGGCCGCTGGACGGTGACCGCCGCCATCGACGAGGGCGTCCCGGCGGCGGTGATCTCGGCGGCGCTGAACGAACGTTTCGAGTCGCGGGATCTGGGTCAGTTCACCGGCAAACTGTTGTCAGCCATGCGCAGTGAATTCGGCGGCCACGCCGAGAAGGAGGCCTGAGCGCCATGAACATACGCACCACCCTGGTCGATACCGGCATGAAAGCCATGAACATCGCCCATCGGGCCATCATGACGGCGTCGGGCGGTCGTCTGCTGTCCAATCCCATGGGCATGCCCACCGTTGAACTCCACACCATCGGCCGCAAGAGCGGCCAACGTCGATCCACCCTGCTCACTGCTCCAGTCCACAACGCCGACCGTGTCGTGCTGGTGGCGTCCAAAGGGCGGCGACGACCGCAACCCGCAGTGGTACCTGAATCTTGTGGCCAACCCCGACGTTGAACTCACCATCGCTGGCACCACTCGTGCGATGACGGCCCGCACAGCAACGGCTGCCGAAAAGCAGGAACTCTGGCCCCAGATCATCTCGACCTACAAGGGCTATGCCGGGTACCAGCGACGCACCGAGCGGGACATCCCGGTCGTCATCTGCGAAGTCTGAGCGGCCAGATGTGGCCTGAGGCCTGAGCGGTCTGAGGCGGCACCAAGGGCAGTTCGACGCGGCTCAGGGCGCAGCGGCGTCAGCGAGCAGCGTTTTTGTTGAACGGTTCGATCACGTCGCCCGGGGCGGGCTGGGGTCCGGTGTGCCATGAACCCCGAAGATGGCGCCGCACTCCCCCGGGTGGGTCCTCTGTGGCCCGGGCCGCAGCGTGCCACAGGTCGCAATGGTGCAGCAGAACGTCCCCGGCATCGCAGTACAGCGCCACCTCACCGGGAACCTTTTCGAAGGCCTCAGGCATGCCGTCGGTTGACATCTTGTGGCTACCAGGCAGCACCCTCAAAAAGCCGTTGGCCGGGGACGTCCCGTCGATGTGCACGGTGAGGGCGATGGAGGGAAAGAACGTCGACGTCGGGTAGGCCTGTCTGTCGGTGTGCCAGCCGATGCGGCTGTACCACCGGTGGTCCCGGGACGGGCGTCCTGAAACACCACCCCGAAATCCCGGCCCCGGCTGGCGTCGAACTCCCATGGCGCCACACCACCGAGGCAACGCTGGAGCACGTCCATCAGCACCTCGTGGTGGAAGATGTCGTGAACCTCGGGCGAGAGTCGGCCCACGTCGAGCACGTAGTGCGGGTGGGCGGCACGCTCCCCGCTGGCGACGGCGGTGTACACGTCACCGGCGTGCCTCGCCGGATCAAGCTCGCCCCGCATCAACTGCCCCTGCAGTTTGAGCACCGACCGTTCAAGCGCTGCCAACCCGTCGGGATCGAGGAGTCCGCTCACGGTGACATAGCCATCCCGATCGAAGGCCTTACGAAGCTCTTCCACGTCGGGAACTGTCACGCCATCCATCGCCTCTGATCGTAGTGGCAACACACGAGCAGGCGTCTGGCCCCCAACCACCCTCCCCGCCGGCCGGGCGCACCTCAACCCGGCTGGGGTCTCGAGATATTGCCTGAGACCGCAATGGTGACGCCCATGTGCCCTCGTTGCCTGACACCACCCGGAGCCGCCCAACACCTAGGGTTGGCCACGTTCAGGTGGCTCTGCTGCAACGTGCAGCCGGTCAGGTCCCGGGGAGGACATTCGTGAAGCGCATTCTGGTTCTCATGACAGCTCTACTGGCCATCACCGTTGGGGCCACCGCCTGCAGCAGCGACTCCGACGACACAAGCACCACATCGACCACGGCCAAGATCCTTGCCTTCAGCGATGCGGCCACCCCCATTGCTGTGGTGCCCGGCCAGGAGTTCAGCATCAGCCTCGAGACCATTGCCGGAACCGGGTTCGAATGGACCATCACCGGGCAACCCGACGCCGAGTTGGTCACCGTGGTCACTGCGCAAGGCACCGTCAAGGCCAACGATGGTGACAGCGACGCAGTTGGCACCGCCGGATCCACGGTCTTCGACTTCACGGCAAAGGCCTCCGGAACGACCGAGATCACCTTCACCTCCGCCCGTCCGACGGACCCCGCCGACAGCCCGACGTCGGAAACATTCACCATCAACGTCTCGTGACCCGCCTCCACCGGCAACAATGTGGTGATGCGCTTCACACGCCGCTCAACGGTCATCGCTGTCGTCATGACATCCACACTGCTGCTGGCCGCATGTAGTGCCTCTGACGACGCTGCTGACCCTCCCACCGAGACCACCACCAGCGTTCCCACCGCGGCCGAGTACGCCAGCGCCTTCAGCGAACGCGGGCCCTACCCCGTGGGGATCACCACCCTGGCACTGGAAACAGGCCCACGTGTGGAGGTCTGGTACCCGGCGGTGCAAGGCACAACGGGCACCGACAGCTACGACATGCGGGAGTTCACCCCTGACACCATCCAGGCGTTGCTGACCGGCGATGCCGACTCAACGTTCACCATCGAGGCAGGCAGGGACGCCGATGCGGCCGAAGGGCCGTTCCCGGTGGTGCTATTCAGCCATGGATCGGCTGGCATCCGACTGCAATCGAGCTTCCTCACCTCCCATCTGGCCTCCTGGGGGATGGTGGTGGCTTCCCCAGACCACCCGTCGCGGGATCTGAACAGTCGTTTGGGCGGAGGACCTGCCGAACCAACCGACAGCGTCGATGACCTGCTCGGCACCCTGGCACTGCTGGAGGCCAGAACCTTGACGGGCCGCTCGCCGGCCGCATGGACCTTGACGCTGTGGGCGCTGTGGGTCACTCTGCTGGTGGTGGAACTGTCCTGACCGCGGCCAACGACCCTGCCATCGATGGCTACGTGTCGATGGCCTCGGGCGTCCCCGGTGGTGACGACGCCCCGACCCTGCCGGCCAAGCCGTCGTTTTTCCTGGCCGGTTCGCTGGACGCCGTCGTGCCTCCAGAACGGACCCAGGCCGCCTTTGATGTTGCGCCAGCGCCCACGCTGCTGTGGATCATCGAGGGTGTGGGCCACAACGGCTTCGACGACTTCTGCACCTTCGGCGATGGCCAGGGCATCATCGGGGTGGCGATCGCCTCGGGTCTCGGCGCCCTGCTTGAAGAGTCCCAACCCGCCCTCAAGGCTCTCGGCGAAGATGGCTGTGTGCCGCCCGCGGTGCCGGTGGACGATACCTTCCCGATGATCAACCACGCCGTCACCTCATGGCTGCACCAGCCTGTTCCGGGGTCGACAGCGAGCCGGTGGGTCTGGGTACCGAGGTGGCCGACGCCTACGCGATGCCCGTCGAGATCCAGGTACGGAACTGACCGCCTGTTCGATCCCGCTGTCAACCCTTGTGGGTCAGCGACGGGGTCGCAGTGATCGCACCGTGGCAACCAGCCGCTGACGCGGTGACAGCTTGCGGCGCAACGCCGCCCGGGCGGTCTCAAGGTTTCTCCACGCCTCGTCGGCACTCATGGGATCCACCGGCGCCGAACTGAACACCGCCGGGGTGGAAAGGGTGGCGACTCCTGCCACCGGAGCACCCACCTCAGGCCCAAAGCGTTCCGAGGCCGCAGCGGCAACGTCGCTGGGGGCCATGGGAGTGAGCCCGGCGAGATCAGCCTCGGACAGCTCGTCGAGGGCTTCCCTCCACGCACCCTCCACCTGCTGGCGCGGGTCGCCCCGACGCCGGTTGCGGCGTCGCAGACGACGACGCAGCGCCGCTGCCAGGATGAACACCACCAGCGCAAGCACGACCAGCGCACCAATGATGATGAGGGCCCACGGCGGCTGGGTCACGACCGGGGGCGGGGGGCTCGGCCACCGGGCTGGGCAGGATGGCGATGAGGTCCTCGTTGGGAATCTCCTCTTCCTGCTTGGAACCCTCGGGAATGGTGGTCGTGGTGGGCGGGGGCACAACCTGGTCCGACGGCGGCGCGGGGTCCTCCACGATCCAACCCTCGTCACCAACGAGCACCTCGGCCCACGTCCAGGCGTCACCGCCGGTGAGCTCGTAGGTGCCGGCCGGCAACTCCTGGTCGCGCACCGTCTCGTCCACAACCCGGAAGCCGGTGGCCAGTCGGGCCGGCACTCCCAGCCCGCGGGCCAGCATCACGTACATGGTGGCCAGCTGTTCAGGGGTTCCCTGCCCGTCACCGTTGAGCAGCTTCTCGGTCATCGACAGCAACGCCAGACTGCGCACTACCTGTTCGGGGTTGGCCACGCCTTCGGCCCGGAGCTTGGCCTCGATGTTGTCGTCGGTCAGCCCGAAGTTGTCGCGCATCCAGTCACGCATTGCCACCAAAGACGTCACGTCGCCCACCAGCGGCGACGACAGCTCATTGCCGATCAGTGCCGTCCAGGCGGCGAGGATGTTGTTGGGGTCGCGCAGCACCGTCGCTGTCTCCCCCGGTGCGCTGATGGTGGAACTGGCCACCGGAGTATCCACAGCGATGTCGTTCAACGCGGTGGTCACCGGAAGCGACTCGATGGTGAACGACGTTCCTGCGCCCAGGGGTTCAGGGCTCAGGACCATCCCGGTGGCGGCGTCGTACACAACCTCGACCTTGCGGGAGTCACCGGCGCCCTCAATGGTGAAAGGGGCCACCACGACGGGCCGGTCAAGTGCCGGCATCCACTGGTCGGCCAGTGGCATCGGCTCCACGACCTCGTAGTCCTGCCTGACCAGGATCGCCTCGGACTCCGGTGCGCCGGGAACCTCAAGACCGGTGGGGTTGAAAAGACGATCGAAGCGCCACGACCCTCCGTCGTAGTTGTCCAGGTTGGCGACGCTCAGGTACCCCGATGAGGGCTGGTCGATGTCGACACGAAACAGCACCGTGTCCACCACCGGCGGATTCACGATCCCCTCGGCGCGCCGGTAGCTGGCCATCACCTCCACGGGAGAATCCGGCTCCGGTTCGTCAACCGGTGGGGTGCGGTCCAGCCCCGCAGGGTCGTCGGACACCCCGGGAATCTGCGGTGCGACAGCGAAGGCCAAAAGGCCCGCCAGCACCAGCAGCACCACGGCGATGAGGGGCGACCGAAGTGCGACCTCTCGCTCAGCAGCCGCGTCTGAGGTCACCGTGGAGGCGTCAAGCGTGAGTCGGCGCAGCACCACAAGCAGGCCCAGCGCACCGAGCATGGCGAACGACCACACCACGGCGCTACCGCCGAAGCTGATCTCCCCGGTCCAGTTGGGAGGTGGCGGCATAGGCGAGCCCGAACGCCAGCAGGGGCGGAATCGCCATGCCCACGGTCACCCGGGTTCGCACCAGCATCTCGCCGACCAAGGCGCCGGTGATCCACACCAGGGTGAACGCCGGCACCAGTGTTCCTTCGTCGACCACCAGCGGCGGCGTGCTCTGCAACAACCGGGCCAGTGCCGAGCTGTAGCCGTCGGCCAACGAGGCGACCGAGAACACCGGCTGCACGGCAAGCACCAGTGCACCCACCACATACGCCACCACCGACGCCGGCAGGGACCACCCCAGACGACGACCCAACAGGCTTCCCACCACCACCGGCACCGCAACACCGAGCACAGCGGCGATGGCGAGCGTTACTCCGACGCTCAGCCCGCCCGACAGGTTCACAAAGGCGTCACGCCACGGCGCCGATGAGATGGCTACTGCCACCATGGCGATCACCACGGACAGCGCTGCTGGGACCCGGCGGTTCATCGCACCGACTCCAGGTTCCACGTCCACCAGCTCGTCGTCGTTGGTCGCCGTCACCAGACTCACGCCCGGCGCGACCGGGGGTGTGGCCGGCGCCTTGCGCAAGGTTCGAGGATCGATATCACCATGACCCGGTAGTAGGCACGACGCAGGCGGCTGGCAGCGGCAAGGTCTGCGGGGGAAAGCTCCCCGGTCACGACCACCAGTGAGGTACCCCCACGCTCACGGCGCAGCGCCATGAGCTCACGATTGAGTGATCCCCCGGTGTGGGGCTCAGCGGCAGTGAGCACGTCGAGCAGCATCTGGGGGTCGGTGATGGTCTCGTCGCCTGCACGCGAGCCGTCGGTCATGCGCAGCTGGAGTGGCCCGTTGGCCCGTACTCCGGCCATGACGGCCGAGGCAGCAGCATCAAGTGCCAGCTCGAACGAGTCCTGCGAGTACAGCTTGGGGTTCAGGTCCACCAGCACCACTGAGTAGGGCTGCGACGTGTCCACCATGTGACGCACCATGAGCTGGCCGGTGCGGGCAGTGGCCTTCCAGTGGACCAGGCGCAGGTCGTCGCCAACCACGTACTCGCGCAGACGGTGAAACGTGAGGCTGCCCTGGGGCGCCATGTCCGACGTGGGTCCCTCGGCGGGCCGTGAGTAACCCGCTGGCAATGATCGAAACGGCAGGATGCGCGGATACACCCACAACTCGTCGGTGCCGGCGAACCGGCGACTGCGCCGGACCAGTCCGAACGGGTCCTGCCGGGTGGTCTCGAACGGCTCCACGGTGAATACCCCACGCCGGTCGGTGGGCAGCGGGAAGCTCCTCTCGGCCGAGGCACCACGACCGAGGCGGGGAAGCACAAAACGCATCACCTGGTCACCGAGACATTGCTCGGCACGTTGGGCGGCCACTGGAAGCGCCCCGCTGTTGGAGATGTCGAGGTACACCAGCGCCTCTTCGTGCTTTGGCACCCGCTGCGGAGCGACGCGCCTGGTGACTGTCATGCCGTGGGGGCGGAACAAAAAGGCCAACGCCAACAGCACAAGCGCCACCGCTCCGGCACCCACAACGGCTGCAGGGGCCCAGCCCAGCACGCTGCCGATCACGATCAGTACCAGCCCACCCACCAGGGTGGACCACCCGGTCCGTGTCACGTGGTCAACCGCCGCTGCTGGAGCGTGGCACCGGAACCGACGACAGGGCGTTGGCCACGACCTCGCCGGGGGTATGACCCTGCAGTTCAGCCTCGGGGGTGACGATGATGCGGTGGGTGAGCACCGACGGGACAAGCTCCCTGACATCTTCGGGGGCCACGAACGAGCGCCCGTTGGCCGCTGCCACCACCCGGGCAGCCCGCAGCAAGGCGATGCTGCCACGAGGAGACATCCCCAGACGGACCTCGGGTGCCTGGCGGGTGAACTGGGCCAGCGAAATGATGTAGTCCTCAGCAGCAGGCGATACCTCGACACCCTGGGCCTCAGCGATCATGGCCGCCACCTGATCGGCGTTCATCACGGCCTTGATGCTGTCGGCGTTGGAGCCGTCTTTTTGGGTGCGCAACACCCGACGCTCGGCTTCGAAGTCCGGATAACCCATGGACAGGCGCATGAGGAAGCGGTCCAGCTGGGCTTCGGGCAGTCGGTAGGTTCCCTCCAGGTCGATGGGGTTCTGGGTGGCCACAACCATGAACGGGCGGGGCACCTTGTAGGTGTGCCCGTCGGTGGACACGGTGCGCTCCTCCATCACCTCGAGCATGGCCGACTGCGTCTTGGGCGACGCCCGGTTGATCTCGTCACCCACCACGATGTTGGCGAAGATCGGGCCCGGGCGGAACTCGAACTGGGTGGTGGCCTGGTTGAAGATCGACACCCCGGTCACGTCCGACGGCAACAGGTCGGGGGTGAACTGGATGCGGTGCCACTCGACCTGCACGGTGTGTGCAAGTGCCCGTGCCAGCGACGTCTTGCCCACACCGGGAACGTCCTCAAGTAGCACGTGGCCCTCGGCCAGCATGCACACGATGGCGTTGCGCAGCACCTCGTCTTTGCCCTGGATGGTCTGGGCTGCGGTGCGGACCAGCAGCTCAAAGCGCTCGGGGAACGATCCCGAGGCAGAGGGAGTGGGCTTGGTGTTCACGTTCTCGCTGACGTCTTTCACGATGTTCCTGCTTTCTCGGTCCCGACGGCGTTGTGCCGTCCGGGCGGGTGGACTGCGATGATTGAGATGGTTGGATTGATTGAACTCAGTGATCGCTGGGGTCACGGGATGTACCCCGGTGGCGGAGGCAGCGGCAGGTAGTCGCAGTAGAGTCTCAGTGCCCGGGATTGGGTCCCCGGCGTTGACCGGGGGTGGCGTGACACCCAGTTCGTCGAACGTCTTGCCCTCCAGATCCTGGGGACATGAGATCAGGTCGGAACAGTGGTTGGGGGCGTGGTATCGGGTCCCTTGAGCTTGGTGAGGTTGATGGTGCAGCCGTTGATGGTGATTGCCCGGTACGGCGACGGCGGTCGGTAGATGATGGCGCCAGGGTTGGATGGGCAGGTCCCGCCCAGGCTGCGGTACGGCCCCGGGGCCTAGCCGGACCCGGGACCATCGTCACCACAACCGGCACCTGTGAGTTGGTGAGGTCGTCGGGCACCGAACAGCGGAACGAGAACACGCTTCCCGATCCACCCAATGGTGAGCACCCGTTGATGTTGGGTGGTCCGAAGGCGTCCTGGCTGCGCACCCGGATGACGTAGGTGGTGCCGGTGGGGCTCTCCCGGGCGATCTCCTGCAGTGACACCTTGCTGGTGTAGGACGGGCCGGATGGCTGGGACAACGCCGGCACACCGTCACCGCTCACAAAGTTGACCCCGTCCACCACGAACCCCGGCGGGTTGGACGCCAACACCGTGTACCCGAAGCCGTTGGCAAGCGACGTTGACGCCGTGGTGCACTGGGTGGTCAGCGGCTGGGGATACGGCAGACATCCCGGTGGCGCAATGACGTTGAGTGCAGGGGCAGCGGCGCCACGCGGGCAGGGGTTGTTGGGCGTGAACACGATGGGCCACGTGCCAGCGCCATTGTTGAATGAGTTGTGTCCGGTGACCGTCACGGTGACCGGACCGCACGAGATGGGATCGAGCGCCACGGTGCCATTCACCACCTCGGACCCTGCGCTGTTGGAGAAGGTGACCCGATAGTCGTAACTGCCTGCGCCGAAGGGAACGCCTTCAACAGTGATGGGAATTCGGGTGCTGTTGAAGCTGAGGGTTCCCGGGATCCCGGCGTCGAACTGGCCCTGGCCGGTGCCGAACACCTGCACCAGCACGTTCACGGTGCCGCAGGTACCATGACCACCGGGAAGTTGTCGCTGTTCAGCCCTTCGACGGTGACGATCACGTCCTGCACCGCCCGCCCGACCCGCTTCTCTGAGCGGGCCTGCACGAACTAGCCGGCCCCAAGCGGTGCCCGCTCGCGGATCCCGCACAGCTGCTCCGATGGTGACGCCGCTGTGTTGGCCGCGCCGAAGGCCGTCACGGTGAAGCAGAGGTTGCGCCCCACGTTGACGTCGGTGATGTCCACGGTTACCCGCCTGGGGGCCGAGCCCGCCACCAGGGTTGACCCGGCACCGATCTGGCTGCCGTCACCCCACTCCACGTCAAACTCCGTCGCCGGGACGTCGCAGGTCGCGGCCGTGGTGCACGCATCCCACTCCACGGTCCAGCGGTCGCCATTATCGGTGAACCGCAGGCTGGTGGCCTGCTCGGGCCCCTGCTCGCCGGTGCGGAACAACGCTGTGTTGGAACGGGAGGTCAGGTCGCCGATGAAGGCCACCACGGTGACCTCGTACTCAGTGGCTGGGGGTGAGCCCCGACAGCGTGGCGGTGGTGGCGTTGGGTCGTTGCAGGTCACGCTGTTCGGGCCGGCCGTTGGGCAGCTCACGCAGCTCGATGCGGAAGCTGGGCAGGCAGTCGGTGGCTGAGCCCAGCGTGTAGCGCCAGGTGGCGGTGATGGCACGTGCCGCACGCTCGCCCGACTGGGGAAGCAGCAGCGCCGGCCGTGGTTCCTGCTCGACGGTGGTGTCACAGACCAACGACGAGTCGCCCTCGCGCTCTTGCAGCGCCGGGATGGTCCCTACTTCCTGCTGCTCTGGTTCGTCCTGCTCGTCTTCGGGTTCGGGTTCAGCATCGCCGCGCCGGTTGGGATCGATTTCGGTGTTGGGGTCGATGGGCTTGGCCCGACCCTTTTCAAGCAGTTCCACCAGGTTCCCGTCGCTGTCCAGCAATACACGCCTGTGCTGCAGCGGGAACGTTGACCGACACCCGCTGACCATGGCGCTCCACGGTGACGGCGGCGTAGTCAACCGGCCGCACTCCCGATGCCGCCAGCGATGGGATGTCCAGTTCCGGGTCCAGCGGGTGGGCGCCTCCCTCCCAAACCCCAACGGCATCGCCACTGTCGACATTGATGGCCAGAATCCGGCCGTCCGCCCTACTTGCGGTCAAAGCAGTGGACCCCACCACCACCGGCGGAGCGATGTCGATGCCCGAGGCGGAATCGAGGGCGGCGGTGCGCACCTGACCGGACGAGCCGACGCCCACCATCTGCCACTGACCGCCGGGTTGCGCCACGGCGAACCAGGCCAGACTGCCGCCGACGGCGGGATACACCGGCACACCGGCTTGCAGCCCGTCGGCGCGGCTGCTGGCCACGCTGCCAGCAGGGCCTCACAGGCTGATGGTGCTCGGAGTCGGGATCGGCGGCGGCCACGCCGTCGATTGACGGCACGGCGGTGAGCACGGTGCCCGCCCCCACCGAACCCAACTCGTCGATGGTCAGTGCCGCCGGGGCGACGTCGGTCTGGCCATCTCGGACCGACTCGTTGAACTCGGCCACCGCCTCGGCACCGGGCTGCGACACCCGCACCAACCGGGCCGAACCGGCGTCGTCGGCCAGCACCATCCACAGGGCACCACCCGATGCCACCGCCGCCAACGAATCGGAGTATCGACCACTCTCGCCCAGGCCGGCGAAGCGCGAATCACCGGCGACCGAGGCCTCGTCGACCACCATGGTGTCAGTCGGCAGAACCCCGGGAGTTCGCTGGCGCCAACTTCGACACCACCGGCGATTGAACCCGCCGTGAGCAGATGGACGTCGCCGGGGTAGCCTGAGCCCGGGGCCCGGCGCACGACGTAGATGCCGTCATCAGTCGGGAATCCGAGGATGGCTGCACCCTCTACCGCTGCGGCCCCACCCGAGGCTGGAGGCGCCAGACGGGTTGGCGCAGTATTGGCCATGGTCAGCGTGGGCAGAACCAGCGAGGTATTGCCGGTCTTGCGATCGACCAGGTAGGCACCAGACAACGAGTTGTACACGTCGACCCACTGCTGGTTGTTGGTCGTCTGACCCACCAGCGATGGCACCTGGGCCAACCGCCCGGCTGGGCCACCGTCAACGGCGCTGAACCCCACCGCACCGTTGGTGCTGTCGTCGTTGTAGTACGGCAGGAAGAACGTCCCCGCACTCAACTCGGGCTTTTCCGACTCGGTGGTGACGCTGACAATGGCGAACACGGCAAACACGACCAACACCGCTGCGATGGCGACCGCGCCGATGATGGCCTCCCGCCTGCTCAACCCACCCGTGTCACCGGACGCGCTGGCAAGACCGAACTTTCCTCGAGCCCCCCGAGCCATCTCAGATGTCTACCATTTCATCCACCCCAATACGTGCACATTTGCCATATTTGTCACAATCCTCCAGCACAAGGCAGTCCCGAGCACACATCAATCAGTCGCCCATCGGTTTGCAGGAACTCCGAGGCCATCTGGCGCACCGCTGGCACTCCGGCCCCCAGCCCATGCGGGTCGGGGAATCCGGGAAATCCGGGGGCGGTATTGGTTCGGGGCGGCTCGGGTCGTGCCGAAATCCCACATCACCAGAGGCCGACCCGGTGAATGGAGTGGACCCCAGTGCAGACCCATCCACCGACGACGTGCCCCACAGCGTGTAATCCATTCCCGCCCTGGTGGTTGGATCAAGCGCCGGGGTGCGCACTGCGGCCCCGTAGGTCCGGGCCATGACGCCAGTGGCCACGTTGGCAACCTGGTAATCGCTAAAGGCGGTGAACAGCAGCACCTGCTTGGCCGGCGTGTTGTGATACGGGTCACTGGTGACGTGGTGGGCGTACCCGTTGGCCTCGGACCGATCCCACAGCAGCTGGATCAACCCCAGTACCAACGGATGTTCAAAGGGGTCGGTGTACCCGGCGTTGAACACGGGACCATAGGTGCGCCAGTTGGAGCTGCGCCGCAACATGGTGGAGTAGTTCATACCCGGGACGCCCAGAAGCCCTCGGGTGAAGTCCTGACCGATGGCCATGAGGGCACCACCCTTGATGCCCCCCTGGGAGTTGCCCACGTAGAACAGGTCGGAGGTGTCAATGACGCTCTGACCCCCGACCAGGAACGGGTTGGACGTCACCGGACGCTTGGAACTCAGCGGTGAGTTCGGGTCGCACGGCGGACCGGTGCAGCCCAGCACCACGTTGGTGTCCATGCCCATCACCAGGGCGCGGCCCAAAAACAGGAAGTTCAGCAATCCCTGCTGGCCGCGATCGGCCAGGGTGTTGAACGCCGACAGATCCCCCAACAGCGAGGTCACATTGCCGATGTCAAACACCGACATCCCCCACCAGTCGGCGGCGCAGAACACCATGTTGTCCTCGACCGCCGCCAACCCGCTGGCAAAGATCACCTCCACCGATGCTCCGAGCAGGCCATGGCCGTAGAGGCTGGGCCGGGCCAGATCAGCCGGGGTGGCAGACGGTGGGATCACACAGGTGAACAACGCCTCGACCGACGCGCTGCGACCGGACCCGTCGGTGTTGCGCACCGGGAGTCCATCGGGGCCCCAGTTGAACGAGCTTCCGGGCTGCCCGGTGCCAGTCAGGTAGTTCGGAACCTCGATCGTGCCGAACACACAGGTGAAGGCGATGCAGTCGTCATCTCCACCGGTGCCGGCACTTTGGTTCCCCGCCGGATTGACCTGTCTCAGGGTCACCTTCGGCGCAGCATCACCAAGGGCGGCAAAGGCGTCGTCACGCACATGGAGCACCCGCTCAGACAGGTTGCGGGCACTGGCCACGGTGAAGTCCCACGCCAGGTACAACGGGGCAGGGGCGATGCCGAACCCCTCGAGTTCGTTGAGGAGTGCCTCGGTGTGGGCCCGACGCTCCTCGACCACCGCCACCCCACTCGCAACGCCGTCGCGCAATGCGGAAAACTCAGCGGGGGCGTCCACAAGGTTGCCACCGCTGTCACGCAGGTTCCTGATGGCCACCACATACCGGGTGGCCTCGTCGAAGTTCACCGCCGGGCGGATATGGATCATCTGGCCATCAAGCGGGGTGGACTGCGAGTCGATCTCCACCCAATGCGGGTGAAACTCACCGGTGACGGTGTTGATGATCACCACCGGGGAGTCGGACTCCAGCGACCGCCCCATGTCGTCGATGGGGGCCACTCCGGACTGGGCCAGGTCCACGCCATCGAGGTTCACCAGCAGCGACTGGCCGGGGCTGAATCCGTCGTTGCGGTTCTGCTCGTAGGGGTCGATGTGGACCCCGTTGCGGTTGGCTGGGGTGGCCGCACGCGAGATGTTGAGCCGGATACCGGTGTCGGTGCCGGGGTCGGCAACGGTGAACTGGTTGTTGGGGAACGGCAACAGGCAGGTGGAGGGGTCAAGCACCGAGCAGTCGTACACCGCCGGAGTCAGGCGATCCTGCTCCCACGATTGCGGTGTGGCCGCCAGCCGGAACAAAAAGGCCGCCATCTGCCCCCGGGTCACAACCTGGCCCGGGGAGTACCTCGTACCGGCGGGGTTGGTGCCCGTGGTCACCCCCGATTCCTTTAGCCAGCACATGGCGTCGTCCAGAGCAGGGTTGCCGGTGGCGTCAACGAACCCGCACGGCGCCGTGCCGGTGGTACCAGCCAACCGGGTGAGAACAGCGCCATCTGTCCGCGGTCCACCGACCGGTCGGGCCCGAAGCGGGTGGGGTCGTTGTTCACACCCGTGGTGATGCCCTGTGCCTTCAGCCAGCACGCAGCCTCGGCGTAGTAGGGCACCGGGAAGGCGACAATGTCGTCGAACCCACACGGTTCGGTGGTCTCGGGCTCACCCATCATGCGCCACAACAACGCCGCCATCTGGGCCCGCGACACCGGATTGGCCGGTGAGTAGCGACCGACACCGCCCTGGCCCTGGGTGATGTCCTCATCAAGCAGCCACGCGACACCCTGAGCAAACGAAGCTCCCTGGGGAACGTCAGTGAACGCCTGCGACGAGTCGGGCGGTGCCGGGGCACCAGTGCTTGCGCCAGAGTTGCTCACGCTCAACCCGGGCCCTGCGGTCGTCGATGCCGTCGATGCCGCCGGTGTCGTCAGTGTGGCCGATGCGGCCGCTGGCATCAACACGGGTGTCAGTGCCACTACAAGGATCCACGACAACGTCACCACCACGCCGCGCCACATGATGGAACCTATTTTCGCTCCATCACGTGATCGAACTGTTACTGATGACAACCCACGTCCCCCAAATCACCCACCAGATGTGACGGCCGACACCAGCCGTAACCCAGCCAGCAGATTGGTCACCCCCGAAAACCGTCCACCCGAATCTCGTGACGCATGATGTTGTCAGTAACAATAAATCAGATTGCATCGGCTACTAAAGACACCCCGCACATGACACTCGAACGGCACCGAACCACCCACCCCGACGTGCTGATCCCCTTCGACCATGGCGCTGCTGCGCCCGACTCCACCGGCCGTCTGTACGAACAGGGGCGCCGGCCGGTAGCGTCTTCCCTTCATGCCTACGCGCTCTGACCTCCGCAACTTCGCCATCGTCGCCCACGTCGACCACGGCAAGACCACCCTCGTCGATGCCCTGCTCCGTCAGGCTGGGGCGTTTCGCGCCAATGAGACCGTCAACGAACGCATCATGGACTCCGGCGACCTCGAGCGCGAAAAGGGCATCACGATTCTGGCCAAGAACACGTCGCTGGTGTGGGACGGAGTGACGTTCAACATCGTGGACACCCCCGGTCACGCCGACTTCGGCGGTGAAGTGGAGCGGGCACTCACCATGGTGGACGGCATCGTGCTTCTGGTCGATGCCGCTGAGGGGCCGCTGCCGCAGACGCGGTTCGTGCTGCGCAAGGCACTGCCTACGACCTCCCGGTCATCGTGGTGGTCAACAAGGTCGACCGACCCGACGCCCGGGTGGCCGAGGTGCTCGACGAGGTGTACGAGCTGTTCATGGATCTCGAGGCCAAAGATCACCAGCTCGACTTCCCCATCGCCTATTCGTCAGGCCGCGATGGCTGGGCGACGCTTGAGCAGGGCGGTACCGGCAGCGACCTGACCCCACTGCGCGATCTCATCCTGGAACACGTCCCCGCACCCACCTACACCGAGGGTCATCCCCTGCAGGCCTGGGTCACCAACCTCGACGCCAATGCCTACCTCGGCCGTCTGGCGCTGTGCCGGGTCATGGAAGGCACCATCACCAAGGGCCAGCAGGTGGCGTGGTGCAAGGCAGACGGCACCATCACCAAGACCAAGGTGGCCGAACTGTTCCTGACCGAGCAGCTCACCCGCGTGCCAGTCGACTCAGCCGGCCCTGGCGACCTGGTGGCCGTTGCCGGATTCCCCGAGATCACCATCGGCGAAACCCTGGCCGATATCGACGACCCCCGTCCGCTTCCGGTCATCTCGGTGGACGAACCAGCGCTGTCCATGCTGATTGGCATCAACACCTCACCGCTGGCCGGGCGCGAGGGAACAAAGCTGACCGCCCGTCAGGTGAAGAGTCGTCTCGACGCTGAACTGGTCGGCAACGTGAGCATCCGCGTCAAGCCCACCGAGCGTCCCGACGCCTGGGAAGTCCAGGCCCGGGGCGAGCTGCAGCTGGCCATCCTCATCGAGACCATGCGCCGCGAGGGTTTCGAGCTCACGGTGGGCAAGCCGGTGGTGGTCACAAAGGAGATCGACGGCAAGGTGCACGAGCCCGTTGAGCGGGTCACCATCGACGTGCCCGAGGAGTACCTCGGTGCTGTCACCCAGCTGCTGGCCACCCGGCGCGGCGCCATGCGCAACATGACCAACCACGGCATGGGTTGGGTTCGTCTGGACTACGTCGTGCCGGCCCGTGGCCTCATCGGATTCCGGACCGAGTTCCTCACCGAGACCCGGGGCACCGGCGTGCTCAGCCATGTGTTCGAGGGGTACGAGCCGTGGGCCGGCGAGATCAAGGCTCGCTCGACAGGTGTGATCGTGGCCGACCGGCTCGGGGTCGCCGTTCCGTTCGCCATGATGAACCTGCAGGAGCGGAAGCCGCATGATGGTGGCACCGGGCACCGAGGTGTACTGCGGCATGGTGGTGGGCGAGAACGTGCGATCCGGCGACATGGACGTCAACATCTGCCGGGAGAAAAAGCAGACCAACATCCGGTCTGCGTCCGCCGACGAAGCCATCAAGCTGGTGCCGCACACCGACCTGTCACTCGAGCATGCCCTCGAGTTCATCAGTGCCGACGAGTTTGTCGAGGTGACCCCAGCCAACATCAGGCTGCGCAAGGTCGAACTCGACCCCACCGTGCGGGCCCGGGCCGCCAAGCGCTCAGCCAACGCTGCCGCCGGCTGAATCCCCGGGCAACAGCACGCCGACATCGCCTGACAGTGCGCCTGACAGTGCGCCTGACAGTGCGCCTGACTAACGGCGCCACCGCCTGACAGTGCGCCTGCCCCGATCGCCGGCCGCAACCCGCCCTGCTTCCCACTGCGCTGCCCACCCCGCGTTTCGGACATGGCCGAACCCATGCGGCAGACGCCCCTTAGGGATCCGGCGTTGCAGGTGGCGCGCCTGCCGGCACTGTGGTTGGGGACCCTGTCGATGGGGGCACTGTGGTTGGGGGCACTGTGGTTGGGGGCACTGTGGTTCCCGGCGTGGTCGGTGTGCGCCGAGGACCCAGCCCAGTGATCTGCACCGGCGTCGGCCCGGGATCAACCTCCACCTCCACCACTTGAGTGCCATCGACCAGTCGCGGCCCGGTGATGGGCTGGGCCGGCACGAACGCCCCTGGCGGCACGTCGGCCAGCGCCGACAGCATGAACTGGCGCCACAGCGATGCCGGAAGGGTCCCACCGGTAATGCCGCTCACCCCGTCGATCGCCGGCAGGGGCCGGATCCCGTCGACATGACCCAGCCACACTGCCGCCGAGGCTCAGGCGTGTACCCAACGAACCAGGCGGCGCTGAAGTTCTCTGCGGTGCCTGTCTTGCCGGCGGCCGGACGGGTCAGGCGGGCGGCGGTGCCGGTGCCGCGCTGCACCACATCGGTGAGTACCGACGTCACGTTGTCGGCCACAACCTCGTCGAGCGCCTGGTCGGGTAGGCGCAGGGAGTTGTCGATGAGGACCTGACCGTCGGCGGCGGTCACCCTGAGCACCGGTACCGGCGCCAGATGGCGGCCACGGGCGGCAAAGGTCCCGAAGGCGCTCGCCATCTGCAACGGGCTGGTCTCGTAGGCCCCGAGCGCAATGACCTCGCCGTAGGCGCGGTCATCGCCCCAGGCAGTCACTCCCAACCGGCGTGCGGTGGCGGCCACAACGTTGGGGTCGAGTTCGGCAGCCAGCATCAGCAGAGGAGTATTGAGTGAGTTCACGATGGCTTCGCGCATGGTGGTTGTTCCACCGGATGCCCCGCCGAAGTTCCGCAGTTGGGTGCCGTTGGCCGTGACGTACACCGTGGGGGCGTTGATGGTCCGGGTCGGGGGACTGCCACGTTCCATGGCCGCCGCCAGCACGAACGGTTTCACCGATGACCCGGCCTGAAATCCGGTGTCGCCCCCAGTGGCCAGATTCACCTGGGATTGTTCCCATGAGGTGCTCGATGCCAGCACCTCAATGAATCCGGTGGACGGCTCGACTGCCGCCAGAGCAGCGCCCACCGTCGGGTCCCCACTTCGATTTGCCAGATCGGTCACCAGTTCGGTGGCAGTGGTCTGGCGGCCGATATCGAGGGTGGTCTCCACCGTCAGGCCCCGGCTGTACACCACCTGTTCGCCCAGGGTGTCCACCAGATACTTCTCCACGTACTGGGCGAAATACGGGAACGGGCCGAAATCGCTTCCGGTGAGCGGCATCACCATGGTGGCCAGGTTCACGTCCACCATGCCGGCATCCGACGGCCGCCCCAGCAGGAGCAGCGGCCGGGCCTCGGCCTGGGTGTACTCGGCCGTGGTGATGGACCCGGTCTCGCGCATGGCGTTGAGGGTCCGCTTGCGTGCCGCCTCGGCCTGGGGCAGATCCACATGCGGCGAGTAGGCGCTGGGCGCCGGCAACATGCCGATGATCATGGCCGTCTCGGACAGATCCAGCTGTGCCGGGGTCTTGGCGAAATAGATGTTTGCTGCTGCGGCGAGACCGTAGGCGCCGGACCCGAAATAGCTGTCACCCAGATAGGCCAGCAGGATCTCGTCTTTTTCCATCTCGGTTTCGATGCGCTGGGCCAGTACCGCCTCGCGAATCTTGCGCCCGAAGGTGCGTTCACCGCCCAGATAACGGTTTTTCACCAGTTGCTGGGTGATGGTCGACCCGCCCTGGGAAATGCCACCGCTGTCGAGGTTCTCGCGGGCCGCCCGCACGATGCCACCCACGTCCACGCCCGTGTGTTGGTAGAAGTTCCGATCCTCGGCGGCGATCACAGCCGCCGCCACCTGCGGCGTGATGTCTGACGCCTGGGTGGGCAGGCTCAACTCGAAGCCGCGCAACGTTGCGATCGGGGTGCCGTCGGATGCGAGCAGGTAGGCAGGCCGGATCTCGGAGGTTGGAAGCGGGTCGGGAACGGCCCCGGGCAACGGACTCACCGCCAGCACGGCCACGGCCACCACCACGGCAATCACCGGGGTGGCGATCACCAACGCCGCCACCAGCACCGACTTGACCACCATCCATGCGGCGTGCGTGGCGCTCGTCATCATCGACCAGACCTGGTGGTGTCGGACGAACTGGGAGCGACGACGGCGGTCGTCGTCGTCGTTGTTGTTGGGACGGGCGTCGTCGTCGTGGTGGTGATGGGCCCCCGTCGTTGGCAGCCGGGAACCTCCACCTGGGCGTCGAGGTCATCAACGATGACAACCAGCCGTCCACTGGCTGCTGGCGCCACACACTGCACGATGAACTCGCCGATACCCCCAACGACAACGAAATCGGCGGGACCACGATGCCCCGGCGGGTACACGACACGTCCGGTGCCACTGGCGTCCACGGCCACGACCTCGCCGGCGGCATCGACCACCTGGTCCTGGGCCAGGACCACGACGACCAACTGGTCATCGTCAGACAGTGGCCCCACCTCGGCGGTCACCACAAGCGCGTCAACAAGTGGGGGACGGATGGTCAATGTTGCCGTCTGGCCATCGCCCATGAACACCCGTTGGGTGTCGGCCTTGCGAAAGTCGGGCTCCTTCCACGCCGTGATGGTCCACAGTCCTCCCATCAACCCAACTCCAGCGAAGTCCCCGTCAGCGTTGGTGTCGAGCACCAGGCTGGCCGAGCGCTCCCCCACCCACCGCGTGAGTTGGACCCTGGCCCCGCCCAGCGGTTCGCCGTCTGCCTCAACCCGGCCCACCAGATTGACCGTTCCCCCCACCGTTGCCAACGCCGACCCGTCGACGGCAGAGGCGGGAGCGGGGCCGGGGAATGCCGAATTGTCCACGGCCCCAGGCAGGGGTCGGAGCGCAGAGGCGACAGCTCGTTGGTCCACGGTGGTCACCTCGCTCTCGGTGGATGACGGTCGAATGATCTGGGCTGCCAATGCCACCACCGCAAGCGAAGCCACCATCACCAGCACGACCAACACCGCCACCGGCACCGCTCTCAGCCGGCGCCCCATTGTGGTCAGTGGCGACGTACCTGGGGCCTGCGCATCAGGTGCTGGGGAGGGGGGCTCGCCACGTCACCGTGGTGTCACACCGCCATCACCGGCACACGACAGCAGACCGGCGCACAACTGCTCGAGTGACGGCGACCAGTAAAGATCCCCATCGAGGCCACCGGGGGCGTATCCGGGGGTCACAAACCCCACCACGGCGCCTGCGGTGTCCAGCAGCGGGCCACCGGCAAAGTCGCGCGACAGCAGTGCCAGGTACCGAAATCCCGATGAATTGACGTTCAGGACTGTCCCGGGGCTCACAGTCACCTGGAATCCGCTGACGGCAAACACCGGGAGCCCGGTAAGGCGGCCGGCGGTGCCGGGGTCGGCCAGAACGGCTGGCTCCAGCGTGGTGTTGGCGGTGAGCACGGCCAGATCGGTGGCGTCGTCCCAGCTGAACAGCGTCGCCTCCCAACGCTGGTCGCCCGACAGCACGGCGATCCCCGGTCCCGGGTCGGTGGTCGACGCCCGAACCAGCGACAGGCTGGTGACCAGCACCGTGGTGTCTCCATCTCGGGCGACCGCTGTGGCCGAGCCAATCACCTCGCCACCCTCGGCATTGCGGGTCTCGACCACGGCGATGGACGCCTGCACTGACGCACCTATCGACGACACTCCCTCTGCGTTTTGCAGCAAGGCCCGATACGGGCCGAGGGCAGCATCGAGCTGGCTGTAGGTGTTGGCGGTGACCTCGTCGAGGATCCCCAGCGCGTCATTGACCCGGGCGTCGAGGTTGGTGTTGAACGTCTCGAGTTGGGCGGTGTTGTCGGCCACCCGGGAGTCGTAATAGGCAAACAGCACAGCGCCTGAGATACCGGCTCCCACGCCCAACGCCGCCAGCGTCAGCGCAATGCCGAGCAGCGAGCGGGGAAACACCCGCCATCCCACGCCGGTGGCCTTCCATGCCGCCCGGGCCTCGGTCCGCCGACGCTCGCGTTCGCTGCGCGACTCACCGGCCCCATCCCAGAACTCCGGGTCCTGGTCACGTTGTGTTGGCCGACCGACGTCACCGGTTGACATGGGCCCTGCCTGCACATGGGTTGCTCACCGTGGGATTCTCCGCTGTTTGCAGGTGACGACGCCGGTTAACCGACACCGAAAATGGTGGTCCCTGACCGGTGACGACGCCCACGCCAAACCGCAGGAAAGACGCCACGCCCACCAAGACCCGCCGTGACTCCACGACCCCAATCGTACCCATCCACCAGCGGATTTGAGGTCATGTCCGACCAGAATGCACCGACTGCCCCCCTAAAGGACCCAAACACGAACCACCTGGTCAGTGAACGGTGAACCCGCAACGCCGGACGAGCAGGTGCGGCCGGGGTGGGCTCAGGGTGTGGCCGAGGCAACGTGCTCAAACTCGAGGCCTTCAAACGCTCCGGATTCACGCCACTGGGCGATGTAGGCGAAGTACGCCGCCGGTCCCTGCGGGTACCCGCTGGCATTGAGGCGTTCACGCCGCCCCATCTCCTTGCCCTCGTTGTTGTAGTACCCGGGGGTGCAATCGGTGTTGCCCAGGATGCCTCCCCCCGTCGTCTCCAGCATGGCCACCCACGCCTGTTCGGCGTCAGCAGTCACCTCCACCTCGACCGCACCGACGTGGTCGGCGTGGCCGATGACCGCAGCGATGGTGGCAGCGGCTTCGGTGAGATTGTGGGGAATGTTGGAGATCAGGTTGGCGCCCTGGCTGATGCCGACCACGAACAGGTTCGGAAAGCCCCGAACATGAATGCCGTGCAAGCTCTGCATCCCGTCAGCCCAGCGTTCAGTCAGGGTCACGCCATCACGCCCCGTGATCTCGAACCCGGTCCGTCGGCTGAGCTCGGTGCCCACCTCAAAGCCTGACGCAAAGATCAGGCAATCCAGGTCGTAGTGGACACCGGCCACCCACACCCCGGTGGCGTCGATGCGCTCAACGCCCTTGCCGTCGGTGTCCACCAGATGGGCGGTCGGCTCGTTGAACGCCTGCAGGTACTGGTCGTGGAAACACGGTCGCTTGCACAGTTGGCGGTACCACGGCTTGAGAGCTTCAGCAGTGGCCGGGTCGGCCACGGTGGCATCCACACGAGCCCGGATCTCGTCCATCTTCTCGTCGTCGCTGTCGGCGTAGGCGCGGGCCACGGTCTCGGGAGTGAACTCACTGCCAGATGACACCTCGGCCACCACCCGATCCCGGATCCGCTTGGCGATGTCGGTCCATCCGTCACGCACAAGGTCCTCGTCGGCAAATCCACCGGTCTGCAAGATGGTGAAGTTCATGAGCCATCGTTGCTGCCAGCCCGGCTCAAGGTCGGCGAACCACCGGGGTCGATGGGCTGGTTGTTGCGCACGTCGATCGACGACGGCGTGCGCTGGAACACGAGGAGTTCACCCGCGCTGCGGGCAAGGTGCGGGATGCACTGCACGGCGGTGGCCCCGGTCCCAATGATGCCCACCCGCTTGTCGGCCAGACCCGTCATGGGCTCACCCGACGGGTCGCCGCCGGTGTAGGAGTAGTCCCATCGACTGGTGTGGAAGCTGTGGCCGGCGAAGGTGCCGATGCCGTCGATGCCCGGCAACTTGGGTCGATGCAACGGGCCGGTGCCCGTGGTCACGAACCGGGCCCGGATCTCGTCGCCACGGTCGGTGCGGATGATCCAGCGCGAGATGTCGTCGTCCCACGTCATCGACGTGACACCGGTCGACAGCGCCGCATTGTCGTACAGCCCGAAGTGGGTGGCGATCCGGCGGGCATGGGCCTGAATCTCAGCTGCACCGACGTACTTGGCCGACGGCATGGCGCCGGTCTCTTCCAGCAACGGCAGGTAGATCATGGCGGCGGTGTCGCACATGGCGCCGGGGTACCGGTTCCAGTACCAGACCCCCCCGACGTCGCCGGCCTTGTCGATGAGCCGCACATCGTTGATGCCGGCCTGCACCAGCCTCGCTCCGGTGGTCAGCCCGGCAAACCCAGCGCCGATCACGGCCACGGTCACTTCGTCGCACAACGGCGGTCGCTCGAACGGTTCGGTATAGGGGTCGTCGAGCAGATGTGCGAACACCCCGGTCGGTTCGATGTACTGCTCGTTGCCGTCGGGACGACAGCCGCTTGGCCCGCTCGGCGGCGTAGCGAGCGTGCACCGACGACACGTCGTCGTGAGTGGATTCGGTCATCAGGCTCCCCCGTGGCAGTTCGACATCGGAAAAACACTACATGCGCGCCAGCGCAGCTCACCCGATGCGGTGGACGGTCACAATGTTGGTTCCGACGTCGAACCAGACGGCATCCACCATGACCGCAAAGGCCACCTCGTCACCATCGGCGTAGGTCGGTGCGGTGGCGACAATGACCCCGTTGACGGCGATGGCGAGTCCCTGCCCCAAACCCGCCGAGTCCTTCGAGTCCACGGAGTCCACCGAGTCCACCCGGCCGCGTACCAACGCCGGCACCACACGCGAGCCCGGGGCCAGCTCGAACGATCCGACGTCAGCAACGGTGGCGTCGACCTGGGTGAGCCGCCCCCCGGGCACCGAACCCACCGGCATCCCCACCAGTTCGGGCGCTGGCCCCAACGACCACCAGCGCCGGGTCACGCCCTGCGACAACGCCGACGATTGCGGCACCGTCGCCGCCCCGAACGACACCGAAGGCCCCAGCAGCGTGGACGGCCCGCGTCGCAAGACGCGGGTCAGGTCAACGTCTGGATCCAGCCGGATGGGGTCCAGCGCAACGGGCAGCAGTTCGAGGTCGCCGGGATGGAAGTACTTGGCAGGGTCAGACCGGGGCGTTCCAAACACGGACTGCCCGTCGACCTGCCACGGGATGTCGATACCGACCACGTCAGCGATGGTCGGCACCACGTCCACGGTGAGAACGTTGGCGTCACTCACCTCACCGAGCGTCTGTCCGGGCTGCTTGATGAACAGCGGCACCCAGGCAAGGTCGGCGAGGTCGTCGTTGTCCAGTGGCTGACCCTCGAGTCCGCGAATGGGATGACCAGGCTCGAACCCGATGCCGTGATCCGACGTCACGATCAGCAACGACTCGTCGAACACCCCCCGGGCCTCGAGTTCAGCGACGATGCCACCCAAAACGGCATCCACGTAACCCACCTGGAGGAGGTGGCGCTGGCGACCGAGGTCGGCAAGCCATTGCTGGTCAGACCAGGTATCGCCGTTGCGGCCCAGATCGGGCTCGGGACCGGAGTACAGGTTGCCTGACGGGAGATACCGAAACGGCACGTGGGGAAGCAGAATGTGCAGGTAGTGCAACGCCGGGCCGTTGTCCACGATGCCATCGATGAAGGCCCCGACCCGCTCGGGCTGGTTCAGTTCGAAATCTGCCACCACCGACAGTTCGTTGCCCCCAGCGTCACCGCTGACATCGCTGACATCGCTGACACCGCTGACGACGTCCTCGCCTGCGGCCAGTGGCTCCACCAACGCCGCTACCGGATCCCCGCCAGGGCCCGAGTACGACAGGCGGGATGCAAGGATCCCAACGGCGTCCCCAAGCAGCCCGGTCGTACCGCCCAACGCCGCCGACGACGTGGCGCACAGTTCTGACGGACACAACCGGGTCACCGACTCGGTCACGTTGAGGTCGTAGACACCGCCGAGCAGCGTGAACAGCGACTCCGGGTGGTCGGCGGCAACCGGAACCTTGCCGCTCTGCACGTTCTGGCCGGTGACCAGTGCAGGAATTGCGTACCAGGTTGAGCTGCTCACCGAGGTGGCATTGCGAAACCAGCTCGAACGGTCGGCAAGGGCAGCGAAATTGGGGAACAGCTCTGCGTCGATGGCGCCGTCGGGTGTCACCAGTGATGCCAGGGGCAACTCGTCGAACACGATTATGACCACCGGGGCCGGCCGGGCCACCCCGGCGTCCACCGCAGCCGCCGACGGACTGGTCAGCAGGCGGGCTGTTGGGGACGCAAGCAAAAAGGCCCCCACGAACACCACCGGGGCCACGGCCATGTAGGCAAGCCACGTCCGCACCGGGGGCACCCGCTGGTAAAGCATGACGGCCCCGACACCGGCAGCGACCGCCACCACCACCCGAACAACCCCCGATGCCAGCGACGCCACCACTTGCAGGGCGATTGCCGCCACCAGCAATCCCACCAGCGCCTCGTGAACTCGCTGGCCCAACCGTCGATTGATCAACCCGATCCCGGCCTCGGCCACCCACAGCACCGCCGCCGGCAGGACGGCCACAACGACAACGAATCCGATGATGGCGAATCCCTGTACCCCGCGAAAGGCGAACTGCTGGGGGGCCCGCCCGAACAGGTCCAGAACCGGCTGGGTGATGGCAAGCCCGCACAACGCGAACAACTCCAGTGCCGAACGAAGCCCGGCCCGTACCGGCGGCGCTGGACCCGACCCCGTAGCGGCGTCGGCGACCACAGCATCAGCGTCTGCGGTCACAGCATCAAAGGGCACACCGGTGATGGTAGGTGATCACCCGTTCACACAGACTTCACGGCATCACCCAAGCACCGACGGGTAGCTTGTGCTCGACATCGACCCATCACCAAGGACACCCCCCCATGACCGACAAGCACTTCGGGTCCGATTCCTACTCGTCGTCAGGCCAACTGCGCCGCGACGTCTACGAGACCGAACTTGAACGACTGCAGATCGAACTGGTGAAGCTCCAGGAGTGGATCAAGGCCAAGGGCCTGCGGGTGGTGGTCGTGTTCGAAGGTCGCGACGCTGCCGGCAAAGGCGGTGTGATTACCCGGATCACCGAAAAGACGAACCCCCGAGTGGTGCGGGTGGTGGCCTTGAGCTCGCCCAGTGACCGTGAGCGAACCCAGTGGTATTTCCAGCGTTACGTGGAGCACCTGCCAGCTGCCGGTGAGATGGTCCTGTTCGACCGCTCCTGGTACAACCGCGCCGGTGTTGAGCGGGTGATGGGTTTTGCCACCGCCGACGAGGTGGAGGACTTCATGCGCACGTGTCCACAGTTTGAGGGCATGTTGCAGCGCTCGGGCATCATCTTGATCAAGTACTGGTTCTCGGTCAGCGACACCGAACAGGAACGTCGGTTCCGCAACCGGCTCACGGACCCGGCCAAGCAGTGGAAGCTGTCGCCGATGGACATCGAGTCTCGTCTGCGCTGGGAGGAGTATTCCCACGCCAAAGACGAGATGTTCGCCTTCACCGACACCAAAACCAGTCCGTGGTGGGTGGTCAACGGGGAATCCAAGCGTCACGCACGACTCAACTGCATCAGCCACCTGTTGTCGCAGGTCCCTTACGAGGACCTCTACCCCACCGCCGATGGATCTCGGACCGCGGCCTCCGGCATCCGGCCGTCGGGTGCGGCCGCCCATTGAGGATCAGTCATTCATCCCTGAGCCCTACTGACACACAGCAACCATCTCGTTGTTGCGCTCGTCGCCGCCGAGGGACGTGACCGTCAACTGATCGGGTCAGTCCTCAGGGGTCAGCCACAGGCCGATCACGCCACCCAGCCGGTAGAGAAACGATGCCATCTGGGCACGGTTCACCGGGTCCAGCGGTCTTGTAGGGGTCGTTGGTCGTGATGCCCTCATCCTTCAGCCAGCACGCCGCCTGCTGGGCATACCCCGGAATGACATCCCCATCCGCAAACCCACACGGGAACTCCACGGTCGGTTGTCCGGCCAGACGCCACAGGAACCCCGCCATCTGGGCGCGGTTCACCGGGTCCAGCGGTTTGTAGGGGTCGTTGGTCGTGATGCCCTCGGCCTTCAGCCAGCACGCCGCCTGCTGGGCGAACACGGGAATGACATCCCCATCCGCAAACCCACACGGGAACTCCACGGTCGGTTCCCCGGCCAGACGCCACAGGAACCCCGCCATCTGGGCACGGTTCACCAACTGTGCAGGCTTGTAGGGATTGTTGACGGTGATGGCGCGGTCGAGCAGGCATGAGGCCGCCCTGGCGTAGTAGGCGGTTGGTCCCACGTCGCTGAACGGGGTCGGCACCACGCCGCACACCCCCGCAGTGATCTCCGCTGACGGCGCCGAGTCGGCCGATGAACCCCCAGCATTGGATGCACGAACCACAAACCGGTGGGTTGTGGTGCCGGCAAGCCCAGTGACCACGCAGGTCGTCACCGGCGCCACCGCGGAACAGGTCGCTCCCGAGCTGACGGCGGTGACGAGATAACTGGCCACCGGATCCCCCGTTGATGGTGGCGAGGCCGTGACCTCCACCGACCCCTGGCCGATCACCCTCGCCGATGGGGCTGGCGGTGTCCCGGGAACAACCACTGGTGGTGGCGGAGGTGGCGGAGGTGGCGGTGGCGGTGGCGGAGGTGGAGGGAGGCGGCGTCGGGCGTCACCACCCCCGACGGCGGCGACGCAGGACCGGGGCCTACCGCGTTGGTCGCCACCACCGAGAACGTGTAGCCGACGCCGTTGGTCAGGCCCTGCACGACACACGATGTGGCTCCCAACGTCGAACACGTGAAAGCGCCGGGAGTCGATGTCACCGTGTACGAGGTGATGGCGCTTCCACCGTCGTCAGCTGGCGGTGACCATGTCACCTCGGCCTCACCGTCACCGGGCGAGCCGCTCACCGACACAGGTGCACCAGCAACCACCGGCACCACCGGATCGGCAGCAACCCGGATTTTCACCACACCACCGGGGTTGGTGTTGGAGCCGAAATAGGCAAAACGCCCGTCGGGGGCGATGGCCGCCGACAACAACTGGTTTTCACCCACGCCCAACCCGATGGCTCCAACTACCACCAACCCGTCGGTGGCCACCTTGACCACCTGTGCCGGAATGGCGTAGGTCCCGACGTACACGGCACCGCCGAGCGGATCGACCACCATCGAATACGCAGTGATGCCGGTGTCGAACACCGCAGCACCTGCCCGGGTGAACGACTCCAGATCCACAGCCACCAACCGGCCCGGAGTGGTGAAGGTGCCGAAGTAGGCCCGGTCCCCTTGCGGGCCCATGGCTGCTGAGAACAACTGCGCCTCACCGGCAGGCAACGTCAACGCACCCACCCGGGAAAACGTCGCCAAATCCACCTTCACCACCCGACCCGGAGCCGTACTGGTCCCGAAATACGCAAACTCCCCCGCCGGATCCACCACCGCCGAACGCAACTACGCCTCACCGTCAGGCAACGTCAACGCACCCACCCGGGAAAACGTCGCCAAATCCACCTTCACCACCCCACCCGGAGACGTATTCGTCCCGAAATAGGCAAACTCCCCCGCCGGATCCACCACCGCCGAACGCAACATCCCCTCACCGCCGGGCAACGTCAACGCACCCACCCGGGAAAACGTCGCCAAATCCACCTTCACCACCCGACCCGGAGACGTATTGGTCCCGAAATACGCAAACTCCCCCGCCGGATCCATGACCCCGGTGAGCAAGGACTGTTCGCCCTGGTTGGACAGCAACTGGATCGACCCGACCACGGTCATGGTGTCGAGGCGGACCTTGAGCACCACACCGGGGTTGGTACTGGTGCCGACGTAGGCGAACACCCCGTCGGGATCCACCAGCAACGTGCCCGAGACGGCCTGATTGACACCAAACTCCACACCGTCGGTACGTTCAAACACCCCCGGCATGGACAGCACGTCCGATGATGCTGGCCCGGCACCCACTGCGTTGACGGCGGTCACCGCAAACGAATGGACCACCCCATTTGTCAGACCGGCGATGGTGCAGGTTGTCGGTGGCGGAGCCTGGTTGACGGCCACAGTGGTGCAGCTACCCGCAGGTGTTCCCGTCACCTCATACCCCGTCACCGGGCTACCCCCGTCGTCGCCGGGGGCCGACCATGCCAGCGATACCGAACCGTCGGATGCGGTGGTGGTGACCGACGTGGGTGCCTGCGGCGGAGCTGCTGGCAACGGGAACACGCCGGTCAGCATGACGCCGGTGTTCATCACACCCCACGCCGTATCCACGCCAACCGTTGAGGTGGCCTGCACCCGCGAACGCACCTGGGCGACCGTGGCGGTGGGATCCTGACCGACCACAAGCGCAACGGCACCGGCGACCAACGGCGCCGATGACGAGGTGCCGCAGTAGTACGACGACGTGGTCCTGATGACACCAAGGTGGTTCTGGGAAACATTGCAGCCCGCAGCGGCAACGCTCACCCAACTCCCCCGATTGGAAAACGAATACAGCGCGTTGTTCTGCTGCACGGCGGCGACCCTGATGGCATCAGGCCAGGCCGCCGGGTAGTTCATCTGGGTGGTGCCGTCGTTGCCGGCCGACGCCACCACTGGCACACCGTTGGCAGTGGCGAACTCCACCGCCAGGCGTTGGGCTGTCAGCCCTCCGGGGCCACCCAACGACAGGCTGACCACGTCGGCGCCGTTGTCGACTGCGTACACAATGGCTGCTGCCGAGTCTGCTGCTGAGCCCACCCCTTCGGCGGTGAGTGTCTGCAATGGCATCACCACGCATTGCGGACACGCTCCCCCGGCTCCGATGCTGTTGTTGATGGCGCCAGCGGCTCTGCACCGCCGACATTGTCCCGTGACCATCGGGATCGACGCGCGCGTCGCCCCCCACCCAGCTGTTGCCGGGCAACACACGGTCCACAAGTGCGTCCTCCGGCAGCGACGGTGAGTTCGGTGACCGGGCTCACCCCGGTATCCACGATGGCAATCACCGTGTCGGCCGAACCCTGGGTCACTCCCCACGCCGACGGCAGCCCGGCCCTAGGTCGCCCCCACCACTGGCGACCAGTTGGGGTCGGTGGGCACCACCGTCTGGGCCTTGCTGACCAGCTGGTCCTGCTCGATGGTGGTGACCCGGCGTCACGCAATGCCGCAACAGCCTGAGCGAGATGAACGGGCGCAACCTCAATCACCGAGAACAGATCGTCGGTCCAACCTCCAAATCGAGGGTCACCGCAGCAACCATGGCTGCCGCTGACGGGTCACCGACGACGAGACGGAACACCCTCGCCATCGGGCAGATCTCTTTGGCAGCGGCGCTCAGAGCGGGTCGGCCAAATTGGGGGACACTCATTGCTTGGGTAGGCGGGCAGCCTCCCGCCCCGGTGCGCCAGCCCAGCGGGTCCAGATAGTGCCACCAGCGCCACCAGCGCCACCTGACGGCCACATCGCCGGTGGTGCCGGCGGCCCGGCGCCACAACGGTCACCCACACGGCCGGCACCAGCACGACGCCAAAGCCAGCACCGCCACCAGCCATGGGCACGTCCGTCGCGGCCACACCCAAGATGGAGCACTTCTTCAGTTCGACGATTTCGGCCACTGACCCACCGGTGCAGACGGTAGTGCGGCATGGGTCCGATGCGGCGGCGATCCGCCTGCGCCATGAGGGTGCCATAACTTACGTGGGCCACTGTTGGGAAGCACCACCGCAACCCCCCGTCAGACATCCGAGGCACAGCACACCGGGATCAGACCGGGACTCCACCCGGGACCAACGGAGCACAATGATACCCTTGGGGGTATGACTGCTTCCCCTACTCCACGCGCGCAATGGGATGAACGCTTTGGCAGCGACGGCTACCTCTACGGCACCGAACCCAATGACTTCCTGCGCCACCATGTGGAGGTGCTCCCGCCGGGTCAGATCATGTGTCTGGCAGAAGGGCAAGGTCGCAACGCGGTCTTTTTGGCCGGGCGCGGGTACGAGGTATCCAGCGTGGATCTCAGTGCCGCAGGGGTGGACAAGACCTTGGCCTTGGCCGAAGCGCGGGGAGTGACCGTCAATGCCACAGTGGCTGACCTTGCTGACGTTGATCTGGGAACCAACCGCTGGAGCGCCATCGTGTCGATCTTCGCCCATGTACCCCCAGCCGTGCGTGCCGATGTTCACCGTCGGGTGGCCGACGCCCTGATTCCCGGCGGGTGTTTGTGCTGAGGCGTACACCCCCAACCAGGTTGGCCGGGGCACCGGCAGTCCGCCCGACGCCTCGCTGACCATGACCCTGATGTGCTTCGCAGTGAGTTGTCGGCGCTGGAATTTGACCATGCCGTCGAGCTGGGAACGCGAAGTCATTGAGGGGTGGGACACACAGGTGTCGGCAGCGTGGTTCAGGTCATCGCCCACAAGCCCTGACTCCCCCGGCGGCCGCGTGGTGGCAACGATGCCAGAACCAACCGCCGCCGATCGTAGTGCACCGCCGACAGTCCAGTCCAACGATGTAGCCTGTCGGCGCGCAGTTGGCGAACGTCCCGGTCGGCCAGCGGGGTTGAAATGGGGATCCATGGCGGGCAAAACGGGCAGCCTCAGGTCCTGGGGAGCTGGTGCGATTGCGCAACTGCTGAACCTGATCCCACGGCGTCCGTTGTGTGTGGATGCCGAGCGTTCGGCACTGGCGCGATGCAACCTTCACACGCATCCAGAGCGGCACCCTTGGATACCGCTACAACAACGCTCCCGCCTAAAGAATCCGTCTGACCTTGCCCTCTACACCATGCTTATTGGCCAACTTCGGCCCACCACGATTGTGAGATCGGGTCGGCCGCAGGGGCTCGGCACTGTGGTTCGCAGCCCAGGCCCGGGCGCTGCGACTTGAATCAAGGTCCTGGTCGGTGGACATCGCCAGTGTGACCACCGTAAGCGACCTGATGTGGAGTTCCTTGATGGCGACATCCACAACCTTGACGCCACCACTGCCCGCAGTGCTCAGTATTCATACCGGCCCACTGCTGGTGATCGAGGATGGGCCACATACCTACTGCCGGGACCCTCGCTGCGCTGCGATTTTCGACCGCTACCTCCAGCCTGGTGACTACATCGTGGTTGAAGACGGAATCGCCAAGGACCTCGGCTACCGCTGGCTGCGCAATGGCCCCAATCGCGCCGTGCGGCAGTTTCTGCCAACTGCGACAACCGGTACGTCGTCGATCGCCCGTGCATTGCGACTTCTACGGCCGCAACGTCACCTGGAACCCCAACGGATACCTGCGCCGGGTCGACCCTAACGCGGCTGGGGCCCATCCCCGCACCGCCGTTGGTGGTGGGATGGGCCCCGGCTCGTGAGCCCGCACTTGGGCGATTGGCTTCACGGGATTGGTTTCACCTTGGTTTGGACCCAACTCAGGCCAGATCGAACCGATCCAGGTTCATGACCTTGTCCCATGCCGACACGAAGTCGCTCACGAACTTGTCGTGAGCGTCGTCGCAGCCGTACACCTCGGCCAGCGCCCGAAGTTCCGAATTGGACCCGAACGCCAGGTCCACCCGGCTGCCGCTCCACTTCAGCTCGCCGCTGATGCGATCGCGACCGAGCGAAGGTGTCCTCGGATTCCGACGTCGGTTCCCACGTGGTGCCCATGTCGAGCAGGTTCACGAAGAAGTCGTTGGTCAGCGTTCCGGGACGATCGGTGAACACCCCCAGATCAGACTGGCTGGCGTTGGTTGCCCAGCACCCGCATGCCACCAACCAGCACCGTCACCTCAGGCGCAGTCAGGGTCAGCAGGCGTGCCCGTTCAAGCAGAAGCTGCTCGGCCACCATGGAGTGACCCTTGGCCACGTAGTTGCGGAATCCGTCGAAGGTCGGCTCGAGCGGGGCGAACGACTCCTCGTCGGTCTGCTCCTGGGTGGCGTCGGTACGACCGGGTGCAGAACGGAACGGTGACCGTGCGCCCGGCGTCTGCTGCCGCCTTTTCGATGGCAGCGCAACCGCCCAGCACGATGAGGTCGGCAAGCGACACCCGCATGCTCGCCGGCCTGCGAACCGTTGAAGTCGGCCTGGATCGCCTCAAGGGTCCCAAGCACCCGGGCCAGCTCGTCGGGATTGTTGACCTCCCAGCCGCGCTGGGGGGCAAGACGAATGCGGGCACCATTGGCTCCACCGCGCTTGTCGGTGCCACGGAACGTGACCGCCGATGCCCACGCTGTGGACACCAGTTGGGCCACGGTGAGACTCCGAAGCCAGCACCTTGTCCTTGAGCGCCGCAATCTCGGCGTCACCGATCAGCTCGTGGTCCACGGCGGGAACCGGGTCCTGCCACAACATGTCCTCGGCGGGAACCAGCGACCCCACGTACCGTGACTTGGGGCCCATGTCACGATGGGTCAGCTTGAACCACGCCTTGGCGAACGCCACCGACAGCTCCTCGGGATGTTCGAGGAAGCGCCGGGAGATGGGCTCGTACACCGGGTCGAACCGAAGTGCCAGGTCGGTGGTGAGCATCATCGGTGCGTGGGACTTCGACGGGTCATGGGCGTCGGGGACCGTGCCGGCCCCAGCCGAGTCCTTGGGCGTCCACTGCTTGGCACCAGCGGGGCTGGTGGTCAGTTCCCATTCGTAGTTGAAGATGTTCTCGGGTAGTTGTTGTCCCATTGCACCGGGTTGGTGGTCCAGGCGCCCTCGAGACCGCTGCTGATGGTGTCGTCGCCGTTGCCGGTGCCAAACGTGTTCTTCCAGCCAGGCCCTGCTCGGCCAGACCGGCGGCCTCGGGCTCGGCCCCCACGTAGCGATCCGGATCGGCGGCACCGTGGACCTTGCCAAAGGCATGGCCACCGGCGATCAATGCCACGGTTTCCTCGTCGTTCATGGCCATGCGGGCGAACGTCTCACGAATGTCGCGGGCTGCGGCCACCGGGTCGGGGACGCCGTTGGGTCCTTCGGGGTTCACGTAGATGAGACCCATCTGGACTGCCGCCAGCGGGTTGTCCAGATCGCGCTCACCGCTGTAACGCTCGTCGTCCAGCCAGGTGGACTCCGAACCCCAGTAGGTGTCTTCTTCGGGCTCCCACACATCGGCACGGCCACCGCCGAAGCCGTAGGGCTCCAGACCCATCGACTCCAGGGCGCAGTTGCCGGTGAACACCATCAGGTCGGCCCACGACAGCTTGCGGCCGTACTTCTGCTTCACCGGCCACAGCAGCCGGCGGGCCTTGTCCAGGTTGACGTTGTCGGGCCAGCTGTTGAGCGGGGCGAAACGCTGCATTCCGGTTCCGGCACCGCCACGACCGTCGCCGATTCGGTAGGTCCCGGCCGCATGCCAGGCCATACGCACGAAAAACGGGCCGTAATGGCCGTAGTCGGCAGGCCACCACTCTTGCGAGGTGGTCATGACGGCCTCGATGTCAGCCTTGAGAACGTCGAGGTCGATGGTGGCAAACTCGGCGGCGTAGTCGAAGTCGGCATCCATGGGGTCTGCGAGCGGTGAATTCGCCCGCAGTGTCCTGAGGTTCAGCTGATTGGGCCACCACTCGCTGTTGGTGGGGCCTGCGTCTGGATTGTTGGCAATAACCGGGCATCCGTTTTCGTTGCTCATGTGATCTCCAATGGTCCTGAGTGATGATGATTTCGGTGATGATGCTGTCGTGCTGACGTCGTTAGCCAGCCTGCGCAGGCTGCTGGCGGCCTGCCGCTGATGGCGTGGCGTTCATGGATGTGGCGGCGGTCATGCGGGCACCCCCGCTTCGGTGCCCACGGGCTCGCCCGTCCCCACGTCTCGCCCGGCTCGGCCGACTCGCCGGCTCGTCCTCGACCACTGACCACAGCCTGATGAGCAGCAACGAGACCTGAACCACCGTTGCGGCATTGCGGGCAGAGCCCCCAGTAGGCAACCTCGGCCTCGTCGATGTCGAAGCCCAGGTCGTCACTGGCCTCAAGGCACGGAGCCGAGCCAACGGCGCAGTCCACGTCGGCCACGGTCCCGCACTGGCGGCAAATCACATGGTGGTGGTTGTCGCCCACGCGGTCCTCGTAGCGGGCGGCCGATCCGACGGGCTGGATCCGGCGCAACAGGCCCTTGTCGACCAACAGTCCAAGTGCGTCGTACACCGACTGGCGCGAGATGGCCCCGATCTCGCCCCTGGCCACCTCGGCCACACCATCGGCAGTGATGTGCGGTTGGGCTGCCACGGCGCGGAGCACGGCGAGACGCTGGGCGGTGACATGCAGTCCATGCTGCCTGAGAAGATCTGGTGCATTCACGATCACGAGAACACCGTATCAAGATCTGGATGAGATCCAACTTTGGCGTCATGGGGGATTTCGCAGAGGCGACGGGCGGCCATGCGCTCCGTTGGAGTGGCGACTGCTGCAGTTCCGTCGGTGCGTCCCCTCGGCGACTGCCGCTCGACCCGCTGGCCACCGGCAGCGCAGCGCCAGCAACCCCGCCAGAAAGTTTCGGCTATGTGAGTGACAATTCTGGTAGGGTTCAGTTGCTGACCAGATCAGCCTCGTGGTTGCCAGCGACCTTCCACGGGGAACCAGCCCCGGCACCGGGACTCAGTGCAATCCATCACCCAGCCATGCCGCTGCCCATGCACGAGACCCCCCGTTACCGGAGCACCCCCACATGACCCTGCTCAGCACCCTCAAATCCCGCAAGGCCCTCGCTGGCATGGTGGCCGTAGCCGCCGGTACCGCCACGGTGGCCGCCCCGGTGGTCGCACTCCCGCTTTCGGCCGCCCCCAGTGGCGACATCACCACCAGCCCGGCGGTCAACGGCGACGACACTGGCACCTATGAGTCGTGCAGCGCACTGTTTGGCCTCACCGACAAGTACAACGCCAACTACGTGACCTTCAACGTCGCAGGCACCGCCGACCCTCCCCGGCATCGGACAAGGACTCACCCCGGTGCTCACGGTCACCAACCCCGAGTCCGGCAACGTTGACGAGTGTGTCCCCGAGATCGGGTTCAACGATGCCGAGAGTTGGTTGGCCTATATCGACGCAACCGAATTTGAGGAAGATGCCGAATTGGTGGTGCCCTACCCTGGCAGCCCGGGGTACCTCGTTCCCGTTTACGAAAATGTCTTGACCCCGGCAAATGGCCCGACCAGACCACCACCCGATGCCCTCTCGATCGCCCTGCGCATCGAAACCGACAGCACTGTCAACCCCGCCGACACCGTGACCTGGGAGCCGTTGGCCCTGTCCTACCCCCTGCCACCGAGTTTTGGCGAGATCATGGAGATGATCGAGATGGAACTCGGTGGCCCAACCAGTCCCTCGCCGTTCTGTTCAACACGATTTTTTTCGAGGCAGACCTTCCCCTCTGCAGGGAAACACCTGACCAGACCATCCAGGATCTCCTGACCACAGTGCTCACCGTCACGGGCATTCCCCAGTCCCTACTTGACGAGATCACCGACGACCCCTGTGGGCAACTGGTTCTCGCCCCCCAGTTCAGCGTCATCCAGCAGTCCGTAGCCGCCCTCGGTCTCCCGGTGTCTGTCACCGTGAACGCGCCGGCTCCGGCTCCGGCTCCGGCGCCTACGCCCACGCCCGGCCCTGCCCCCACTCCGGTGACTCCCCGATTCACCGGCTGAGCCGCCAGTGGAGGCGAGCCCGGCAACCGCGGCCCGGGCGCGGCAAGTACACCTACCTCGCCGGCCTCGTGTGATAAAGTTTCAAGCGCAAGCATTCACCAGTTTCACGGCCCCATCGGAGCTCCCCGCATGACCCTGCTCAGCACCCTCAAGTCCCGCAAGGCCCTCGCTGGCATGGTGGCCGTTGCCGCCGGCACCGCCACGGTGGCTGCCCCGGTGGTCGCACTCCCGCTTTCGGCCGCCCCCGGTGGCGACACCACCGCCAGCCCGGCAGTCAACGGCGGCGACGCCGGCACCTATGAGTCGTGCAGCGCCCTGTTCGGCCTCACCGACAAGAACCAACGCCAACTACGTGACCTTCAACGTCGCGGGCACCGCCGACCCCCTCCCCGGCATCGGACAGGGACTCACCCCGGTGATCACGGTCACCGACCCCGAGTCTGGCGATGTCGACGAGTGCATCCCCGAGATCGGCTTCGACGACGCCGAGAGCTGGGTCGCATTCCTTGGCATCGACGCGCTAGACGAGGAAGAGCTTGAGGGAGTTTTGGAAGTGGTGCCCTACCCAGGCACCCCGGGCTACCTCGTCCCAAATTCTGGTGACGTTGTCGAGCCCCGCGGCAGCACCCGCCGAACTAGCACCCGCTCCCCTCTCGATCGCCTTGCGCATCGAATCCGATAGCACCGTCAACCCCGCCTTCACCGTGACCTGGGATCCGTCGACACTCTCCTTTCCGGAACTCGACATTGACGATGTATTCGCCAATATTGTCCAGGGACTCGGTGGCCCCACCAGCCCGCTCGGCATCCGCTTCACCCAACTCGTTGAGTCAGATGGTGACGCCTGCACCGATCCGCCCGAGCAGATTGACGTTGAGCTCGCCGCAGCGCTGATCGACATCACCGGCGTGTCAACGTCATTCATCGACGAAATCACCACCGATACCTGCGAGCAGATTTTCATCGCCCTGACCATTCGCCTTTTCCAGTTGGACGTTGACGGCCTCGGTCTCCCGGTGTCGGTGACCGTCAACGCTCCGGCGCCGGATCCAGCGCCTACGCCCACGCCCGGCCCTGCCCCCACCCCGGTGACTCCCCGATTCACCGGCTGAGCCACCGCTGGTCGTGAACCCGGACCCAGGCACAGCGCCACCCACACCTCCTGGGGTGCCGCCCGCCGGCACCCCAGCGTGGTACGAACGCACCGGCGAGTTCCCCAACGGCCGCTGGCACGTGCAGTGCCTGCTTGACGACACCCACCCCGACGGGCAGGTGGTCGACAATCCCGGCGACACTTCGGGGCTGTTTCGGCTGTGGACCGTCACCGCCACTGCCGACGGCCATCCCCTGTTGTGGGTGAACCCGCTGTCTGTCCCTGACGCTGCCGCCAGCTGGTTCGTGGTGCTCGAGGACAGAAACGCCGACGAACCCACGGCCAGCCTGGTTGCGTTCACCACCGACCACCTGCCGCTTGGAACGGTCATCTCCGACCCGGAGTTCTTCCACCTTCCGGTCCCCAACAACGAACAGGTGGCGGCGGTGCGGTGGTGGACCCAGTCGGGAGCCGTTGACCAGGTGTACGTGGCCGAGCACCGCCGGGGCAGCGACCAGGCCCGGGCGATCGTCTACGCCGCCAGCGCCTACCACCAGCACCGCGGCTGGCCGGGCCGAATCCACATTGACGGACGGCGCACCGCCGCCGGCCAGCAGGCCCTCAGCGCCCGTCGCCACCCCACCCGTGTCGCTCCCCTCGAGAAGCTTCTCGCCCCCATGGATGCCCCCGCCGGCACCCCGGCACCGTCGCCCGACGACGTCCACGAGCCTCCGCAACCCGCCTGACTTCGGGCGGCGAGTGTCTGGTGGTGCGGGACTGCTTTCAGCCTGTGCGGTCGTGGCGGACCTGCAGGCTCAGATGCCGGGAAGGTCCTCGGCGAGGCCGAGGTGGATCTGCGCCGCATCGACATAGGTCTTCTCAGACACGAAGGCATGCTGGGTGCCGGTGTACATGTCGCGAAACGCACGCTCCAGCCGCGACCCGTTGCGGATGGCCGAGGTGCCCGCCGCCAGGTGCGCCCACTGGCTGATCTCCCGACTGGCCTCGGTGGCGTAGGTGGCGGCCACGCGAAGGTCCGCACGCATGGTGGGAGTGAGGTCGGCCCCGCCAGCGACCTGGCGCTCCACTGCGCTGAACGCCTCGACCACTCCGGCACGGGCGGCACGCCACATCCCGGTGTGGTGACTCAGGTTGCGCTGAAAGGTGGTCCGCAGCGCCAGTGTTTCCATGTCGGACATTCGCACCTTGTCCTTGGCCAGGGCTGCGACGTCGTCGAGCATCGACTTGGCCACACCGAGTGCCCACGCTGCGTGCCCGGCGGCGACGACCGGCATGATGCCGAGCTGGTACAGCGGGGACGACCCGCGCTTGGGCGTCGTGGCGAACAGCCCGAACGTCCGGTACTCGGGAACCACCACCGAATCCACCCTGTAGTCGTAGCTGCCGGTTCCGCGCAGACCCTGGACGTGCCATCCGTCGGTCAGTTCGACGTCGGCGGCGTCGAGCACCGCCACCTGGAACTGGTCGAGTTCGAGGATCGGCTCGCCGTCCACCACCTTCATGAATCCCGCACAGATGAACGGCGAGTGGCCGATGCCGGATCCGAAGTTCCACGAACCGGTGAGGTCGAATCCACCATCGACAACATCGCCCATGCCATTGGGGAAGAACTGGCCGGCGGCGGTGCTGCGATCACCGGAGCCAAACACCTCGTCGAATCCCTGGTCGGGAAGGTACGCAGCAACCGCAAGCGTCGTGGGAAGGTTGGCGATGCCGATCCATCCGGCAGCCCCGTCGGCGCTGGCAAGTTCGATCCAGGTTTCGATGACCTCCTCGAACCCCGGCTCCTCACCGCCGGCCTCACGAGGGTTCATGAAGGTCATCAGCCCGCTGTCCCACAGTGCGTCGACCGCCGTTGGGGTCAGGGTCCGCGCCGCCTCGCTGGGCCCGGCTTCGGCCTCGAGAATGTGGCGGATGCTGCGTGCTGCTTCTGGTGCGTACATGCGAACCTCACTGTAGAGCGGTTGTGCTGACAACGTCGGACCGGCCGACCGGCTCAAAACTCGCCGAAAAACCCTCCGGTGAGCCCGGCGGTCATTCCGCCGTCAACGACCATGGCCGATCCGGTCATGAACGACGCCTCCGACGAGGCAAGAAACAGCACGGCGTTGGCGATCTCTTCGGGCTCACCGAAGCGGCCCAGCTTGTGTGCGCCGAGCATTCTCGCCCGGTACTCCTCCATCCCGGGCTGGTCGATCAGACTCAGCAACAACGGGGTCCTCACCCCGCCGGGGCACACCGCGTTGACGCCGAATGCCCGACGGGCCGTAGTCGATCGCCATCGACTTGGTGAGCATGATCACCCCGGCTTTGGAGGCGTTGTACACCGACCCACCCTCGGTGCCTTCGATGCCCTCGATGCTTGCGATGTTGACGATGCTGCCGGACTTCTGGGTGATCATCTGCGTGCAGGCGTGCTTGCACACGTTGAACGTGCCTTTGAGGTTGACGTCAACGACGCGATCCCACTCGGCACCGTCCACCATGTGGACCGGACCACCGCCGGCAACGCCAGCGGCGTTGACCACAACGTCGAGCCGGCCGTGGGTCTGCACGATTGCAGCGATCGCAGCCGCCACGGCGTCTTCGTTGCGCACATCGAGCAGGTGATCGGCCTCACCAGCCACATCTGCGGTCGATACCACTGCGCCCTCAGCCCGGAAGCGGGCCGCCGTGGCCGCACCGATGCCTGACGCCGCACCGGTAATGAACGTGACCTGGTCCTGGAGCTGGCCCATCGACAATCCCCCTGTTGATCCGAACCCATGGGCCAGCGCCACCCCAGCTGCGACCACAAATGCCGACTATAGGGCATTCGCCTTAGTGCGCAACCAGGTCGGGCAATGATGCCTGACCAGTTCGAGTTACCCGACGCACCCGACGCACCCGACGCAGTTGCGTCTACTCAAACAGCAACCCGTAGTTGGCCCCTGCACGCAAATGGTGCCCGCCGTCAATCGGCAGGTTCACCCCGGTGATCCACGACGACTCCGGTCCGGCCAAAAAGCGCACCGCCTCGGCGATGTCTTCCACCGTGCCGACACGCGAAATCGGCATCGCCTCCAGATAGTTGTCCAGGAGCTTGCCGCCCGAGGTGATGAACGACATCAACTCGTCGTCGACGATGCCGGGCTGCACACTGTTGACGCGAATGCCCTGGGCGCCGAGCTCCTCGGCTGCGTAGCGCGCCAGCTGGTCGATGCCGGCCTTTGAAGCGCCGTAGGCCCACAAGGTAGCGATGGGGGAACGCTCCGGCCCCCGAGGACATGGTGATGATGGATCCGCCGCCGTTGGCAGCCATGGCCGGGATGACTGCCTTGATGGTGAGCATCGTGCCCACCAGGTTCACCTCGACGGTGGCCCGCAGCGCCTCGGCGTCGGCTTCGGCGAATGGCCCCATGTGCATCGAGCCACCAGCGTTGGCGAACACGATGTCGAGTCCGCCCGTCGGCTCAGCCGCCAAGGCGACCGCCGCCGCGAGATCGGCCTCGACGGTGATGTCGGCGGCGATGTGACGCACCGAGCCACCCTCCCCCACCACCGCGCCGATGGCGTCGGCCGCCCCGGCCAGCACGTCGGCCCGCCGCCCACAGATCGTGACGTGGGCCCCATCGGCGGCCAGTCGTTTGGCACTGCCAAGCCCAATGCCGGTGCCGCCACCAGTGACCAGAGCGGTCTTGCCTGCAATCCCCGACGTTGTCATCGCTGATGCTCCTCAGGTTGATCTCCAGCTGAGCGCTCACCATCGCACGAATCAGCATCGCACGCTGACATTTCGATGTGGCTGAGCACCGCCCCAATCGTCGGGAGCAACCGCCAGCCCAGCGCCACCACCAGTTCACGACCGACCCGCCAAACGCTGGGCTAGTTTCTGGAGCATGTCTCGACGCCAGCGAACCCGACGGCACGAGGGCGCCCACCCCACCTACGACAAAATCCTTGAGCAGGCCACGACCGTGCTCAGCGACGACGGCTTCGACCAGTTCAACGTGCAGCGGGTGCTCGATGGTGCTGAGGTCAGCCGGGCCACGCTGTACAACCATTTCGCTGATGTGGACACACTCATCGAGGCGGCCCTCGTCGGCCACCTTCGCCCAGGAGACCGACCTTTATCGCTCACGTGTGGCCAGAGTCATCGACGATGCTCACGACTACGCCACATTCCGGAGAGGCACTGCGGACGCTGATCAATGATTTCAGCCACCTGCCCGCTGCTGTCCGACTGCGACGAACCCACACCATCGCCCTCGGCACAACCCGCCCCACGCTGGCAGCATCAATCGCCGAAATCCAGGACCAGATCACCGAGACCTGGAGCACCACGATCCGTGAGGCGCAGACCCGTGGCTTCGTCCGCGGCGACCTCGACCCCCACGCCGCAGCGGTGATGGTGCTGTCGCTCACCATCGGGCGCATCGTCAACGACGCTGCGGGCAATCCAGATAAGCGACGAGCAATGGGCGTCGGCGTTCTTTGACATCGTCGATCGCGCCATGCTCACACCCGAGGACTAAGCGGCTGAGCCAATCTGAGCGATGAACGAGTTGGCTGGCGCAGCCCGGTAGCCGGCCGATCACCAGCGTGCACTCTCACAGGCCCAGCACGGCGCGAATTCCATCGTCGAGTGCCTTGAGCAGTGGGCTGGGCAACTGGCCCACCCGATCGTTCAGCCAGGCCCGATCCACCAACTCCAGACCCACCGGCACGGCAACGGAGTCCTTCGACAAACCCGACACGGCGGCGTCAACAGCGACGTTGCCAGCGAGTGCTGCGCGATCAAGATTCGACGTCAATGGCACGACATGGGTCTGCCAGATGTCGACGGCAAGTACCTCGGGGCCGACACCACGACGCACGGGCGTCGCTTGTCGAGGTCGATCCAGTAGATCCCGCCCCGGGTTACCACGGTGCCGACCGCTCCATCCGCTCGCCCACCTCCACGGCGTCACTGCGGGTCGGTCGCTGACCCCCAGCCAGCTCTGCGTCCACCAGCAACTGCTGGCCAAACGACATCGCCGACACCGCTGCGTGTCGACGGAGCTGGTCGGTGACCCACCGCGAGAACGGCACGCCGAGGCTCTCGATGATCGGCACGACGTCGTCGGGAACGCTGATCGTCTTGTTTGGCATGTACGTAGTATACGTACGACCTTCGGACGAGCAATCCCAAGCTGAGGATCCAGTCTGGAGAAGAGCACCCGACGAGCAGCAAGGTGGCTGTTCGTCGGGCAACGCGTTCCTGTCACGAGTCCGAAGTCTGTTCCCAGAGGTCGGCTTCCCGGATCGACAGCGGTGGTCGCTGATCTTTCGAAAGGATGGGCGATGGTCCCGTTGTCACGCTGCGGAAGCCGCTCGGCCGTACTTGCGTTGGGCCGCCTGCTTTGAGACGCCGAGCATGGTCCCGATCTCGGACCACGAATGATCGGAACGACGGGCGGCCAAAACCGCCTCCCTGAGCTCGCTATCGAGTGTTGCCCGCTGCTGGGCCAGTTCGCCGAGGTGACGAAGCTCTGTCGTGTCGATCTCGACCAAGGCGTCGGGCTGCACCTCATTGGCCCATCGTTCCAACGCGCCAGCCTTCTTGGCCCGTGATTCCTTGGTCATGGCTTCCACCATCCTTTCAAGAATTTGGGACGTGCCGGCATGCAGTGGATGATCGCCTCACCATCATCATCGACGACGACACCAACCTCAACCGGTGCGCCGTCTCGCCGTGGCCCGATGAACATTGTCACCGACGCGTCGCCAGTTGCGAACACTCTCCAGTGATGTCGATAAGCGTGCAACATGTCGTCATCTCCGACACCGTGCTTGCGGGCGCTCGCCTCGATGTCCACCTCCACACACTACCGGAACCACACCAAACGTCAACATATATTGACGAGCGAAGCGACTCGGGCGGGTGTGGTCTGAGGATCTGGGGTATCTGGGGACTTCCTGCCCTAGACGACCGCTGTCCCATCAGGTCGGTAGAAGTGCGGGGTGCTTCCCCGCTTTACGTCATCCTCGCCGATGTCGGCCTAGAGATGGGTGGCGCGGGAACCTGCGTTTCGGAGGGGGAGCATTCCCCCGCACAGTGGGTCGTGTCCGCAGGCCCCACGGGGGCATTTCAGACATACGACTTCCTTCCCTGAGGCCCCTTGCTCTTTCTCGGTTCCGACTCCGTCGACACCCCGAGTGATCAGACGTCGGGACGTAGCGGCAGGCGACGAACACGGATGGCGACCCTGCATTGGTCCGAGCCAGTAGATCCCCGAAGTCAGGGTCCGCAGACACCACCACCCTCGCATCCCTGGACGCAGCCTCAAGGATGGCAAGGTCACTCGAGGTGGTCATTCCGAGCGAACGCACGTGGATCGCATCGTGCCCCCTGGCGGCAACTTCCTCCACCAGCAGCGGTGAGAGGTTCTGGTCAAGCAGTAGCCTCACGCCGGACGCAGCAGAGGCAGTTCCCGCTCCTGTACCGCCAGGGCCGCGTAGCGCAGCGACTCGGAGATGTCGTCGGCCTCAAGGTCGGGGTGCTCAGCAAGGATCTCGGCCCCCGACATGGCGTCGGCCACCATCGCCACAATCGACGCCACCGGGAACCGGAGGTCCCGCACGCACGGCACACCACCAATCTGCCGAAGAACTCACTGCGTCGCTGGCTCATCGCAACATGAACGCACCCGAGGGCTGAGCGTTTCCGTGTGGATCGTCACGACGTTAGGGTTCGACCCGTTCGACCGTCGGGACCCGGTCGATGGCCTGATCGAACGACGCGACTCGTCCTACCCCGGCGGTCTCGGCACAGGCCACGAGGTAGGCCTCCGCGAAGTCGAGGCGATCGACCTCGTATACCTCGATGGAGCGAAGCAGCAAGGCGGGATCAACGGTCACCACCGAGTCCATCGACAGGAGCGATCGCATCGCTGCGGCGACCTGGTCTCGGGGGGCCTCGTAGAAGGACTCGAGGACGTAGATCGTCTCGGCGACGATCAGGTCGACAAGGTACAACTGGCTTGCATCGGCAAGAAACCCGGTTGCTCGCGCCGCCATCTCGGGCGGGTCGGCGGTGAGGTGCCGGACAATGATGTTGGTGTCGATGAACGCCCTCACCGGCGCCCGCTCGCCCGCTCGCGGCGGGTCGTTCCGATGACGTCATCCCACGCCACGTTGCGCTTGGCAGCAGGGACGGTGATGCTGCCGGCGAGCGACAAGAACTCGGGGGTGCGTGCGAGGACGGCCCGGTCTCCTTCGACCCGGAAGATCACGTCGTCGCCTTCGTTGAGACCGAGCGCGTCGCGTACCGGCTTGGGGACGGTCAACTGCCCCTTCGTGCTCATCCTCGCTGCAATCTCCATCGGATCTCCTTACTCGGATCAATAAGTAAGGATAGCAGGCAGGCGGCGATCTGACCGACGAGTTCCTTGCTGGCTGCCGGCTCGGCGAGCGATCCGTCAGATCACTGCCAGCGGGGCCGAGACAACACCGTGTAGTGGTGTCGGAGGCGGGAGTTTTCCCCCGCACAGTGGGTCGTGTCCGCATACCCCACGGGGGCATTTCAGACATCTGACCTCCGTCCCTGAGGCCCCTTGCTCTTTCTCGGTTCAGACTCCGTCGACACCCCGAGTGATCAGACGTCGGGACGTAGCGGCAGGCGACGAACACGGACGGCGACCCTGCATTGGTCCGAGCAAGTAGATCCCCGAAGTCGGTGTCCGCAGACACCACCACCCTCGCATCCCTGGACGCAGCCTCAAGGATGGCAAGGTCGCTCGAGCTGCTCATTCCGAGCGAGCGAACGTGGATCGCATCATGCCCCCTGGCGGCAAGTTCCTCCACCAGCAGCGGTGAGAGGTTCTGGTCAAGCCACAGCCTCACGCCGGACGCAGCAGAGGAAGTTCCCGCTCCTGCACCGCCAGGGCCGCGTAGCGCAGCGACTCGGAGATGTCGTCGGCCTCAAGGTCGGGGTGCTCAGCGAGGATCTCGGCCACCGACATGCCGTCGGCCACCATCGCCACAATCGACGCCACCGGGAACCGGAGGTCCCGCACACACGGCACACCACCCATCCGGGCTGCATCCATGGTCACACGATTGAACTGCATGCTCCCAGACTACCGGGTAGGCCCGATCCAAGTGGCTTGTCGCAACCCACTGTGTGGTGTCGGAGGTCCGACTCGCATACTTCGTCCCACGCTTTTGGTCCTGCTCAGGGGCACATTCCCGATTTCGCAGCCTTCTGCCTCGAAGCACGGATAACACTCCTGCCCCATGCCCCAGTGAGGTTCGTCGCAGTAACCCATCTGCCCGACCAAGCTGGGGCTTGGCTGTGTGTTTCAGCTGCCGTTCCGGGTCGCTATGCACCACACCGAAGAGGGCCAGCCAGGTGACCCGACGAGCTGCATGAAGCTCAGCGACCCCTTCGTCTCAGCCACGAAGTAGATGTGCTTGGTGAGCTTTTCGCCGGCCTTCGTGAAGTCCTGCTTCGTCTGGTTCTCGGTGAAAATCGAGCGGTCGAATCGCTCTTCCATCATGTTGTAGGCGAGGTGCTCGATGACCACGGTCGCCTTCTGTTCGTTGATTAGCCGGGCGGCCTCGGTGATGAGCTGCTCCGGGTTTTGCCGATACTTCGCGGAGGTCGATGCCTTGACTCTGCTGAGTACCGCGCCGCAGGTGCGCCGTGTGAGCTGAGTCTTCTCGGCAGTCTCGCCCAGCAGGTCGTACTGAACCTGTGAGCCTGCGGTAGTGGTCTCGGTGTGCGTTGTCATGCTGCCCACAGCGAACCCGGTGCCGGAAAAGAGGTCGTCGGCGTCGAGACGATCAACCTGCCGTCCCGGGTGGCATAGAACTCTCCCCCACCGAATCGTCGAAGGTGCCCTTCGCTCCGTAGTCGGTGAATCCCAGCTGGCGCCCAGCGCCCTACCGTGACTGGCTCTGGGCCGCGGCCATGACCTGGCCGAAGCGGTGGCGCGAGGCCAGACCCGGGTCGTCGTTGCGGATGGTGACCGTCGCGTCGTAGTCACCTTCGTCACGACCCAATGCAGCCTGGATGATGTCCAGTGCCTGCTGGGCACTGGCGGCGCGAACCCAGCCATGGCACGCTGCTCACGTCGCAGGACTCGAATCCGCCAGCCTGGGCGCCCTACGGAACTGCGTTCAGGCGTGGTTGCGCCCGGCCGCTATTGCAGGCCGCGTGATGCCCCACCGTCGACCGGCACGCTCGCCCCGGTGATGAAGCCGGCTTGACGGCTGCAGAGGAACGCCACCACGGCGCCAAAGTCGTCAGGGTCGCCGAGACGACCGCTGGGCACGTCGCCACGAAGGGCATCGAGGTCCCCAGGATGCAGTCGCCGCAGCCGGTCGGTGGCGTGGACGCCGGGCTGCACCGAGTTGACGGTCACACCGTCGCCGGCCACTTCTCCGGCCAATACCTTCAGGAAGCCGGTGACCCCGGTGCGGGCCACCGTCGAGGCGGCCAGCGAACCGATGGGCTGGCGAGCCCCGATGGAGGTGATGGCCACCACCCGGCCCCACCCGGCCTGCTGCATCGGCGGCACGGCCTGCTGGCACATGGCCACGGTGGACAACACGTTGAGCTCGAACGCCGTCCGGTAGGCGTCGATGGCGGTGGTGGCGAACGTGCCCGCCGGCGGACCGCCGGCGTTGGCCACAAGGATGTCAATCGGACCGCCCAGCTCGTCGGCAGCACCAGTCACGAACTCGATGGCGCCGTCGGGCGACCCCAGATCGGCGACGAGGGCCACCACCGTGCCACCCAGTGCACGTAGCTCATCGGCCGCTGCCTTCACTCTGGTCTCGTCCCGCCCGCAGATGGCCACCTCGACACCGTCATTGACCAGCGCTCTCGCCGCCGCCAGGCCCAATCCGCTCGATGAGGCGGCAACCGCAGCGCGGCATCCAGCAAGTCCGAGGTCCATCTGCGTCAATCTACTTGTCGAGTCGGAGCAGACGGCGGGCGTTGGCCTCGAAGACGGCAACCAGCGAACTGTCGCCGTACGCCGGGTCAGTGCACTGATCCCACCCGGCCAGGTTGGTGCCGGCCACCAGGTGGTCAGTGCCGAAGGCCTGACACAACGCCGTCAACGACCCTTCGCCCCCCACATGAGCATCCCACCACAAGCGGCTGAGCCGGGCTTCCACCTCGCCGGGTTCGGCGGCCCACGACGGGGCCCACGGCCGGGTGCGACCGGCATGGCAGAGACGATCAGCAAGCCAGGCGGTGGCGCCGCCGCCATGGCTCACACACAGGTCGAGACCAGGGTGTCGATCCAGCACCCCGCCGAACAGCACCGTCATCACCGCCAGCGTCTCCTCGTAGGCGAAGCCCAGGGTGAGATCGGCATCGAACCTGGCCAGGCGCTCGTCGCGTCGTGGCCGCCCGATGCCATCGGGCGCGGGATGCAAAAATACCGGCACATCGAGCGACACGGCCGTTGCCCACACGACGTCGAGGCCGGGTCATCCAGCGGGCGGCCGTAATCGGTGCCGACGTAGGCCCCCAGCAACCCGCAGTGCCTCGACGGCCCGCCGCAACTCGTCCGCCGCCTCGCTGGGCGCCTGCATGGGGAGCTGGGCCAACCCTGCCAGTCGATCGGGTGCCACCGTCACCAGGTTGGCCATCTCGTCGTTGTGGCGCCGACAGAACTCGACTGCCGGGCCGCAAGCGAGGTGACTGAAGTACGTGAGCGGGTTGGGTGACAGCACCTGCAGCGAGATCCCGGCGGCGTCGAGTGCGGCCAGCCGGGCATCGACGTCCATGAACGGACTTCCCCGGTATCGAACCCCCACCAACCGATAGTCACCGACCCGAAAGCACGGCAGGCGACCAGTGGCCACATCGCCCTCATCGAGCTCGGGGCCGTCTGGTCCGGCGGCGCCCAGCACGCCTTCGAGTACGACATGGGCATGCAGGTCGATCATGGTGATCCGTCACTCATGGTGATACCTCGAACACGACGGGGTAGCGGGCCCAATAGCCGCGAGCTGAGTCGGGATCGGGAACGGGGGAGTTCTCGGGGTCGGGTTCGGCTCCGGCGTCGAGCACGGCCCTCACGGCCACCGGCACCAATCCGTAGAGCCGATCGGGTCCGGCCCGCCCACCACCCAGCCCAGCGAGGCCATCGGCGGCCGACGTGCGGTTGCCGCCCGGTCGCACAACCTCACCCCCGGCGGCCAGCTCCTGACCGATGCAGGCATGCATCCCACTGCCGAAGCTGAGCCCCCACGGCGCTGCGCCATCGTGCGCGACGCGACGAGGATCAAACCGATCGGCGTCATCCCCGAAAACCTGCGGATCGCGGTTGGCTGCCATCAGGTCGATCACCACTCGGTCACCCCGGGCCAGTCGGGTGCCATCGGCCAGCTCGACATCAGCCATGGCCCACCGCATGGCCACCGGGCTGGAGGGCTGGAGCCGGATCGTCTCGTGGACACAGCACTGCAAAAACTCGAGGTCGTCTCGGGCCTGGTCGGCGTCGTCTGGCGCCGTGGCATCGAGGGCGAACACGGCGTCGAGCGTACGGACGAAGGCGGTGGCCGAGGTGTGGGCGCCGGCGAGCAGGTAGAAGGCGGTTTCGCGCACCACCACGTCGTGAGGGAGCTCCAGGTGGTCGAGGTTGCGCAGCAGCACGGTGAGAATGTCGCCCGGCAGGTCGTGTTCATCGAGGTCTCCGCTCGCCATGCGAGCCAGAGCATCGCGGCGGCGCTGGATCGACGGGGCGAGGAACACCCCGTCGAACTCGTCGAGGGCAGCAGCCACCTCGGCGCGCTTGGCGGCTCGATCGCCGCTGTAGTGCGCCAGGGTTGCCCCTTCGATGAACAGCATCATCAGCTGGTAGAGGCGGTCGGACCCCGCCGCGGTGCCATCGGGACGGTCGACTCCGGCGGTCACCGCGGCCAGGTTCATCATCATCTGGTGGCTGAGCGACACCAGCTCCCCTCGACCCGACTCGACGTGAGGCTTCAGCGTGTCGGCCACCACCGGTGGGAACAGCTCGAGCTCGTAGCGCAGGTTGGTGGCGCGTCGGAACAGGCGGTTTTCCAGACGCCGACGATCGCGGTGCGCACTGCCATGGAGGTTCACGAGTACGTCGGCCATCACCACGTCACCCTCGTCGTACAACGCCTGGCGGAGTTCCCGATGGCGCAGCGCCTCCCGGGCGGCGGCATAGCTGTTCACCGTGACGTCGTGCCCGGTGGTCACGGGGCTGACTCAGTACTCGAATACCGAAGCTCGGCGGGGGCGATCTGAGCTACATCGGCCCCTGCTATCGGCTGGCGCAATCCCGCTGCACCAGCGCGCCGCCTGGACCAGGAGCTGCCGGTGGGCCGGATGGTCAAACGAGTCCAGACTGTGCCCCAGGAGGTCGGTCACCACCTGACCTCGGGCCCACCGACCGGGCCCACACCAGTGGGTGGTCCCGGCCGCCGTGCGGTGAGTGGCACAAGGCATCGAGATCGGCGACCTCGTCGAGGAAGCCGTAGACCTCGTCGACGATGGTGAACGACTCGATCCCGGCGGTGACCGGATGGTGGCGACCAGTCTCGGTCACCTCGACCCCCACCTCGCCCGGTGGAGGGTGCGAGCTGGCGTCCCATCGCCACACCGCCCCGCACAGGCCCTTCCACGTCGGAGTGCCATCGAAGCAGACCACGGCGGTGTGCAAGGCCAGCATCCCTCCCCCACTCCGGACAAAACCGTCGATCACCGACTCGTCGCCAGTGCTGAGGGTCACCCCCCATCGCGCCCGGAGCTCCTCCCGTCCACGTTCAGCCATCGTCCAGCGAAGCGTGTTGAACACCAGGAGGTCGATGTGATCACCCGAACCGTCAGCAGCTCCTCGCAGCGCCGCCACGGCCTCTTGCGGTTCGGCGACCACCGTGCTGGTCAACCCGGCCTCAGCCAGGAGGTCCACCAACATCGGTGTGGTGGTGGCGAAGTCGTGCAGCGGCCCGCCGCTCAGCACCAGGGCCTGCATCAGGTCCCGTCCTGGCCCGACACCGACGCCGGTCCCACCGCGTCGACCGAGCGGGGACGCGGCAAGGTCGCCAACACGCTCGTCGACACACCACCATCGACCACCAGTTCGGCACCGGTGACGTAGGCGGCGGCATCGGACAACAGGAACAGGACCACGCTGGCGATCTCCTCGGCGGTGCCCAGTCGTTCGAGTGGCACGGCCGCCGACGTCGTCGCCGGATGTCGTCATCGGCGTAAATCGGTGCGGACATGCCGGCATCGATGAGGCCTGGCGCCACGGCGTTCACCCGGATGCCGGACCCGGCCCACTCCAGCGCCATCTGCTGGCTGAGTCGGGCCACCCCCGCCTTGGTGGCGCCGTAGGCTCCGGCGTTGGGGCCGGCTGCGATCCCGTTGATGGAGGTGATCATCACCATTGACCCGGGTTGGTGCGCTGCCACCAGGCGGCGAGCCACAGCGCGGGCTACGACGAAGGTGCCGGTCAGGTTCACCTCCGCCACAGCCCGCCAGTCGTCGACGTCGAGGTCGAGCAGCGGCCCGAACCGCACGATGCCGGCATTGCAGACCAGACCATCGGGTGCCTCCCGACCGGTGACCCCGGCGAATCGATCGAGTGCAGTGGCCACCGACTTCTCATCGGTGATGTCGGCGACCAGCGCCACGGCGGCCTCACCCACCAGGCGAGCGGCTGACTCGACCGCGTCGGCGTCCCGGTCGAGCATCCCGACCACCCAGCCGACACGCACCGCCGCAGCGGCCAGTGCCGCACCGATGCCGCCGGCGGCACCAGTGACGACCACCGTGGGCGGTGGCGTCTTGCTCACCTGTGCACCCGGTCCCAGGTCAGCACCTCGGATGACCACTGGCCCACCGTCTCCATGGGCAGTTGCCGACGCTGGGGCCACGGTCGATGAAGGTCGACTGAGCGCCCCCGGCTGAACACGTGGCGCAATCGACGACGGTCACCGAGGACCGACACGTCCACCGACGGATCCCCGTCCACGACCAGCACGTCGGCGGCGGCCCCTTCGGCGATCACCCCGATGGAATCCATCGGCCGGCGCAGCGCCAGCGCACCGTTGCGGGTGGCGCACGATATGGCCTGCAGGGGGCTCAGCCCCATGGCGTCGACCAACACCTCCATCTCCCGGGCGTGCCAGTGGCCGTAGGGGGTCAGGGAGAATCCGCTCTCGGACCCACAGAGCACGGGGACACCGGCGTCGAAGGCTCGGCGCAGTTGCGTGGCGGTGGCCTCGATCTCACCCCGAAACAGGTCGGCCTGTCCGCCGCCCGCCCCGACCATGGCGCCGTGGTCGGCCAGGTTGGCCAGGAAGGTGAACGTCGGGGCCACTGCCGCACCCGATGCCACCAGGGCCTCGACGGCCGGTTCATCGAGGAAGCTGGCGTGCAGGATGAGGTCGACGCCGGTCTCGGCGGCCAAGCGGGTGGCGTGGGCGTTACGGCAGTGGGCCACCACCGGGGTGTCCAAGGAATGGGCGGTGTCGGTCACCGCCCGCAACTCTTCGGCCGACCACACCGTGAGCTCGCCGGAGCGGTTCGGCACCGACCCGGTGGCATGGACCTTGATCCAGTCGGCGCCGTACTTCACCTGCCGGCGGGTGGTCCGCACGATCTCGTCGCGACCCCCCGTCACCTGGGCGTACCCCACCGTGCCGGAGTCCGGGATGAGTCGTCCGGCGGTGCCGCCCACCGATGTCAACAAGGCGTTGAGGCCAGCCGTCATGCGGGGTCCTTCCACCAGCCCGGCCTCGATGCCGTCCCGCAGGGCCGGGCCGAGGTCGAAGATGCAGTCGGCGTCGAGGAATCCGGTCACCCCCGCCCGCAGCAGCTTGGGCACGTTGAAGGCGGCCACCAGCATGCTGGTCGACTGGGGACGATGGAAGAACAGCTCATCGTTGCTCGACGGCTCGCCGAAGGTGATGTGGCAGTGGGAGTCGATCAAGCCTGGCATCACCGTGTGGCCGGCCACATCGATACGACGGGCCGACTGGTCGGCCAGGCCGGAAGCCTCGGCCCGACCGCCACGATGCGATCGGGTTCGATCAGCACATCGGTGGCCTGGCGAGGTGGCGCGCCGGTGCCGTCGACCACGTTGCCGCCGACGAGCAGCACTCACGGTTGGTCGCCGCCGTCATCACCGCGCGCCGCCTCAGCTTCCGCCGGTGACGGCGTCGAGCTCGTCGGCCACCAGCCAGGGTCCCTTATGGCGCTGGTCGTCGTCGAGGCTCGCCAGCCGTGCGTCGGTGAGCTCGTCACCGAAGCGGAGTCGGTCGGCATCGGCAAGGCCGGTCACCGTCGGCATCCACGCCGAGTGCAGCACCAGCGGGACGCACTCGCGGTTCACGCCACACAAGGTGGCCACCGGCCCGGCCCCGACGGCAGCAGCGTCGAACACGTCGACTCGAAACCCGGTGTCGCTGAGGACCGGTTGCACCACATAGCCGTCGTGCCCGCCGGGCTCGCCTCCGGCGTAGGTACCGGGCACGGCCCCCCGGGGCGCGAACGTGGGTGACGTGATGAGATCAGAGGTGTCGGGGTACTCCCACCTCGACTTGAGCTCCATGCTCCCCCGCTCGAACGTGGCCAGGTACCCGGGCGTCTCCTCACTCATCTGGTCGACGTCGATGCGGTCGCGGTACAGCGCCAATGCTCGCTGGGTGATGCGTCCCGGTCGGCAGCCCTGGTAGCTCACATGGTGCAGGGTGGGCGCTTCAGAACCTTCGAAGCTCCAGTCCATGGCCGAGAGCTGAAGGTTCACGGTCCAGTCCTGACGGAACGAGCCCCGCTCGCGCACGGTGCCATCAGTTGGATCGAACAGGATCTCGGTGATGGTCTCCGGCGCCATGGCCATGTTGTACAGGCCGACCGAGCCAGGATCGACGGGATCGCCGTGCAGGTCCAGGTCGCCGGGTCGGATGTACAGACCGAGGTCCATGAGGTCCATGCCCTCCCACACCACCGAGACACCGTCGCTGTCGTCGTAGCGGGCGTAGAAGTGCCCGCTGGGGGGCGAGACCGTGAAGCAGACCGGCTGGACGGGGGTGCCCGACGGGTGGGCGAAAAGGTCGTCCTTGCGCACCAGCCACACCGGGACCTCCGTGTCGATTGTGACCGACCGCTCGCCGCCGAACATCTCGTCGGCATCGGCCTTGAAGTTCCCCGAGTCGCACAGGATCACCCAGTCGCGGGTCTGACTCACGGTGTGGGTCGAACCGGGGAACGAGACGCCCTCCAGAGGCCACCACTTCACCTCGGTACCCGCCCGGTCCCACCACACCACCGAGGGCCGCATGCCGAACGAGGGGCCCATGACCGGTTCCAGCTTCGTGGTCCACAGGCCGTGGCGTTCGGGGTCGGCCACCGGGTGGGCCGACGAGAACAGGAACGGCAGAACGGTGTCACCGAACATGGATGGCCCACCCCAGCTGTCGATGTGACCCACCTCCGCCACGTACTCGAGCGTCTCGGGGTGGAGCTCGACGGGCCGGCCGGCGTCCCAGGTGGCGAACAGTCGATTGCCCCACGGCAGTGGAGCGGTGTTGGCCGCGTTGGGGGCGCCGAACGGCGAGTTGTACCCCACCGGTCCGGTGGTGAAGGCCTCTGGCATGGCGTCGTGGATCCGCTTGCTCGGAGATTCAATGGCCCGCGTGCGCCAGGCGAAGTGCCCCGGGGCCGCGCCATGGGTTCCCGGGGTGAGCGACAGGCGGGTGATGCATCCGAGGTCGAAGATCCCGTAGGCCAGCCGTCCACTCATCTGGGGTGCCGAGAAGAGCATCTCGCCGCCGATGTCGGTCGGCCACCTGCCGGCCACCACTTCCAGGTCGAAGTCAGCATGGCGGGCCGTCGTCAACGACTCGGGTGTGGGCATGGGTCCCCTCCTGTGCAGTGCACCGCCGGCGAAGACTCACCGCCGCGATTGTGACATCTGTTTACTACAGTCCTAACATCCCGACTTCTGCTCCGGCGGCGGACGGCCTTCCCAACCCCCGACAGGAGCGAGGACCCGCGTGGACCCGGTGCTCGAAGCCGACATCCGCCAACAGCTCGATGCCAACCGGACCCGCACCGGTCCGCCCGAGGGCGCCGTGGCTGTCCCACCCATCCCAGCCGGCCGGTACGCCGACCTCGAGCTGGACCGACTCGAACGTGAGCGGGTGTGGCGTCGTACGTGGCTGTTCGCCGCCCACGAATCCGACCTGGCCGAACCGGGCGCATATCGGCGATTCGAGCGAACCGGGGCTCCCATCGTGGTGGTGCGCGGTCGAGACGGCGTGATCCGGGCGTTCTACAACAGCTGCCGACACCGCGGCGCGCCGGTGGTGCGCGACGAGTGCGGCACGGCCCGTCGTCTCACCTGCCAGTACCACTCGTGGTCCTACGACCTGACCGGGCAGCTCAAGTCGGTGCCCGACGCTCGCAGCTTCGTCGATCTCGACTACGACGACCTCGGCCTGGTGCCGGTGCGCTGCGAAACCGTGGACGGCTGGGTGTTCGTCAACGAGGACCCGCAGGCGCCGGCGCTGACCGACTTCCTGGGCACGATGCGGGCCCAGATGGCCGAGGTGGATGGACCCTCGCTGCGGCGGGTCGGGACCCAGCTGCACCACCTCGACGCCAACTGGAAGGCCATGGTCGACGCGTTCTTGGAGGTGTACCACATCCGTACCGTGCATCCGGACAACGCCGCATTGCTGTACGACGACTCCACGGTCACCGTGGCCATGTTCCCCAACGGGCACAGCCGCCTCAGCGTTGCGGTACGGCCCGAGCTGCTCGGAATCATGGACCCCTCGCCCGAGGCTGACAACCCGCGTGTGGGTCAGCTGTGGCGGGAGACCAGCACGTCGTTCGGCTGGTTCCCCAACATCGTGGCGGCCCTCGACACCGGCGCCTTCCCGCTGCTGTGCATGTGGCCGATCGACGTGCACACCACCGAGTTGGAGCTGCAGTGGTTCGCTCCCGACTGGGGCGATGGCCCCATGCCCGAGGAACACGCCCAGCGCATGACGCTGTTCGAGACGGTCATGGCCCAAGACACCGCCAACATGGCGGCCATCCAGCGCTCGGTAGAGTCGGCCGGCGCCCGCCCGTTCCAGATCGGCTGGCACGAGCGCTGATCCATCACTTCCACCGCGGGCCGTCGACCTGGCCATCGGATCCGAATTACTACCCTGCGGTCTGGCCGTCTCCGATGCGCTCGACCGCTTCGTCGAAGGGAACTGACATGGACAACCTCACCACCGAGCCGCTGCTGGGCCACGCGGTCAACGCCGCCGATCAGCCCGACCTGCGCGGTAATCGAATGCCGGTGGCCGACGAGATCGACGTGGCCGGCTGCACGGTAACCGGCGACCTCCCAGCGGGGCTTCGGGGCACCTTCGCCCGCAACGGACCCAACCCGATGTTCGAGCCGATCGGCCGCTACAGCGTGCTCGACGGCGACGGCATGGTGCACGCCATCACCATCGACGACGACGGGGTGCGCTACCGCAACCGCTGGATCCGCAGTCGGGGCCTGATGGCCGAGGTGGCCCACGGCGAGGCGATCTACCCGGGCCTGGGCAACGTGTTGGACTTTCCCGACCGGTCGCTCACCGGGTCGGCTGGACCGGTCAAGAACCCGGCCAACACCCACCTCATCGAGCACGCCGGCCGCCGCCTGGCCCTGTGGGAGGGAGGTCTGCCCACCGAGATCACCCCTGAGCTCGACACCGTGGGGGACTACGACTTCGGTGGTCGCCTGCGCTCCCCGATGACCGCCCACCCCCGGCTGGATCCACGCACCGGTGAGATGTTGATGTTCGGCTACTCGCTGTTCGAGCCCTACCTCCGCTATCACGTCGTCGAGGCTGACGGCACGCTGTCACACAGCGTGGACCTCGACCTCCCTGCGCCGGTGATGATCCACGACATGGTGATGACCGAACACCACGCCGTGTTCCTCGACTCGCCCTACGTGTTCGACCTGGCCAACATCGGCACCGGCCCGATGGTGCGATGGATGCCCGACAACGGCACCCGCATCGGTGTTCTGCCCCGACGTGGAGCCGTCGACGACATCCGCTGGTTCGACATCGAACCGGGCTACGTCCAGCACTTCTGGTCGGGCTGGGAGGAGGGCGATCGGGTGCATTTCCACGGTTGCCGCTATGCGTCGCCGGACTTCGGCATCGACAACACCACCCCACTCGATGAGGTATCGGCCCGCGATCTCATGGCCTACCCAGCCCGGTTCTGGGCTGACCTCGCCACGGGCGAGTCAGGGTGGGAGCCCATCGACGACCTGGCCGGCGACTTCAACCGGATCAACCCCGTCTACGACGGCGTGAGAGTGCGGTACCTGTACATGTCTGGCTTCACCCTAAGTAACCGACACCTGGGGGATTTCGATGCCGTGGTGCGCTATGACGACCAAACGGGCCAGCGCACCGTGTGGAGCGCCGGCGCCCACGGCCACGTGGGCGAGAGCGTGTTCGCCGCCGATCCAGCCGGCTCGGCCGAGGACGACGGTTGGCTTCTCAACGCCGTGTACGACGACCAGCGCGACACCACCGACCTCGTGGTGCTCGATGCCCGCGGACGTGGCGGCCGGACCGTTGGCCACCGTCCATCTCCCCCGCCGACTGCCGTTCGGCTTCCACGCCAACTGGTTCCCCGAGGAGTAACACCCACCATGTCCCGATCCGCTGATCTCCCCCGCCGGTGCCGATGGCCAGTGACCGCGGTCGTGCTCGCCGTCGTCGTGCTGGCCGGTACCGCCTGCACCTCGACCGACGACACGTCGAGCTCGGCGGAGGCCAGCACAGCGCCGAGTACCACCATCACCCAGGGGCTGTTGGCCGGCGCCGACCGGATGGAGGGCCGCTACGCCCACTACGACGTGGTGGCGTACGAGGGTGATGACATGAAAACCCTGATCATCTCCTTCGGCTTCACCGACCTCTCGATCATCGACAACGAGCTGGTGGCCACGGAGTCGTTCTGCTACTCCGAGCATCGTTCCGACCAACCCATCGAGGTGGAGTTTTCTGACGCCGCCACCCAGGCCATCGTGCCGGAGTCGATCGCCGTCGAGCTCACCGAGGCCGACGGCCGGTTCCGGTTCTTTCGTCCGCCGACACCCACCGGCATCGGTATTCGCCTGGCCGACCCGGCCAACGATCCCCTGCCGACCGACCCCAATGATCCCCGGATCGCCGACGATGACAATGACGGCAAGCCCGGCGTCACCGCCCGGATCATCGTGTCGCCGGAGCTGACCGGCGAGATCTACCTGGCCCGACGAGAGATCTTCGCCTACGACGTCACCGAGCAGCCCGATGGTTCGCTGGTGGGCACGGTCATCGACGAATCAGAACAGCTGGTGGTGGGAGCATCCGACGACATCTTCCTCACCCAGGCCAAATGGGTCCAGCACCCCGACCCTGCGCTCAGCCCCATCATTTTGATCCCGGTCGACCAGAGCTGGGACTGCGCCCGGCTGCGCACCGAGCGACCGACCCTGTTCCCCCCGACACCCGTCGTGAACTGGTAGCTACGGCCAAGTCTTGGGTGGTTGCCATAGCAAACACGGTTCCGATGACCTCTTCTGAGGCAATGAGCACAGTGGAGGATGTCGGGTTTTCCAAGACTTGCCCGGAACACGAAGGTTGGGCGTCGGTCCCGACGGCTTCAACGCCTCGCTCAACACCGCGGGAAAGATTCCGCTGCGTGGTGTCGGAGGGCCGACTCGCACATTTCACCCCACGCCACTGGTCCTGCTCAGGGCCAGTTTTGAGCTGGCACTCCCGAGGATGCATTGACGGCATGGCACATCGTCCCCCACGCTGCGTTCGGGGAGCGCCCCCGTCAAGTCGCGTTCAGTCGTCGATGCGTACCCACAAGTCCAGCTCGGCACCCAGTCGGTACAGGAATGCTGCCATTTGGGCTCGGGTGACGTCGCCGGTTGGGTTGTAGGGGTTGTTGGTGGTGATGTCGGTTGCCTTGAGCCAGCAGGCCGGCACCTTGGCGAATTCGGCGATGCTGTTCTGGTCGCTGAATCCGCACAATCTGGGCGCGCGGCTTCGGGTCCGGAGCCGGCGAACCGCCACAAAAACGCCGCCATTTGTTGACGGTTCACTATCCCGGTGGGGTTGTAGGGGTTGTTGGTGGTGATGTCTTGTGCCTTCAACCAGCACGCAGCCACCCGGGCGGACTCGGCAATGGATGCCTCTGGTCGGCGAAGCCGCACGGCGATGGTGCCAAGGTCAGGGCTGCCAGCCATGCGCCACAAAAACAGTGCCATCTGCTGGCGGTTCACCGGTCGTTTGCGGTGAGCACTTGTCGCCGGCTGATTGGTGCCTTCGGTGATGCCCGCAGTTTCAGTGGCATGGACGTGGCCCGCACGAAATGAGATCCGCCGGGACATCGGCAAACTCCGGACTGGCTGGAGCTCCGCACTGGGAGTCGTAATCCTCAACAGTTTCGACGGGCACCGATGACCCCATATCGTTGAACCGCCACCACCGTGACCCGGTAGAGGCCGGTCTGCGACAACCCCGGGACACCACACATGATGTTGTCGGCGCAGTAGCTGTGCACGTTGCATCACCTGGGGTGATTTGGTCACTGTGTATCCTGTCACCGGTGGTCTGTTGTCGCCACCAGGCGGCGACCATGACACCGCCATGTCGCCAACACCAGGGGCGACCGCCACATTTGCGGGCGCCTCAGGAACAATGGGAGACAAACGGACTCTCACCACCCGCCCAGGAGACGTGTCGGTCCCGAAGTACCCGAACGTTCCATCCCCCACCGCAGAGAGCAGGGAGTTCTCGTCGGTGTTGAGGGTGACGGCACCGACCCGGGTCATATCCGACAACCGCACCTTCACCACCCGCCCGGGTGACGTGTTGGTTCCGAAGTAGCCGAATGTTCCGTCGGTCACCGCAGAGCGCAGGAAGACCTCACCGTTGTTGAGGGTGACGGCGTCGACCCGAGTCATGTCGGCGAGCCGCACTTTCACCACCCGACCAGGGAACGTGTTGGTTCCGAAGTACCCGAACGTTCCGTCGGTCACCGCCGACAACAGGCCATCCTCGCCGGGGTCGAGGGTGACGGCACTGACCCGGGTCATGTCCGACAGCCGCACTTTCACCACCTGCCCGGGGGACGTGGCGGTCCCGAAGTACCCGAACGTTCCGTCGGTCACCGCCGACGCGCAGGTCGTCCTCGCCGGTGTTGAGGGTGACGGCGCTGACCCGGGTCATGTCCGACAGCCGCACTTTCACCACCTGACCAGGGAGTTCGTGATCGGTCCCGAAGTAGCCGAATGTTCCGTCGGTCACTGCCGAGCCCAGGAAGACCTCGCCGTCGTTGAGGGTGACGGCACCGACCCGGGTCATGTCGTCCAACCGCACTTTCACCACCTGCCACGGGATCCGTGGACGGTCCCGAAGTAGCCGAACGTTCCGTCGGTCACCGCCGAGCGCAGGCCGTCCTCGCCGGCGTTGAGGGTGACGGCACCGACCCGGGTCATGTCCGACAGCCGGACTTTCACCACCTGCCCAGGATTCGTGGAGGTCCCGAAGTAGCCGAACGTTCCGTCGGTCACCGCAGAGAGCAGGGAGTTCTCGTCGGTGTTGAGGGTGACGGCACTGAACCGGGTCATGTCCGACAGCCGGACTTTCACCACCTGCCCGGGTGACGTGGAGGTCCCGAAGTAGCCGAATGTTCCGTCGGTCACCGCAGAGCGCAGGAAGGCCTCGCCGGTGTTGAGGGTGACGGCACTGACCCGAGTCATGTCCGACAGCCGGACTTTCACCACTGTTCCCGGAGACGTGTTAGTGCCGAAGTAGCCGAACGTTCCGTCGGTCACCGCCGAGCGCAGGGAGTTCTCGTCGGTGTTGAGGGTGACGGCACTGACCCGGGTCATGTCCGACAGCCGGACTTTCACCACTGTTCCCGGAGACGTGTTAGTGCCGAAGTAGCCGAACGTTCCGTCGGTCACCGCCGACTCCAGGCTGTCCTCGCCGGGGTCGAGGGTGACGGCACTGACTCTGGTCATGTCGGCGAGCCGGACTTTCACTACCTGCCCAGGCAACGTGTCGGTTCCGAAGTAGCCGAATGTTCCGTCGGTCACCGCAGAGCGCAGGAAGGCCTCGTCGGTGTTGACGGCACTGACTCGGGTCATGTCCGACAGCCGGACTTTCACCACCTGCCCGGGGTCCGTGTAGGTTCCGAAGTATCCGAATGTTCCGTCGGTCACCGCCGAGAGCAGGGAGTTCTCGCCGGTGTTGAGGGTGACGGCACTGACTCTGGTCATGTCCGACAGCCGTACTTTCACCACCTGCCCGGGGGACGTGGAGGTCCCAAAGTATCCGAATGTTCCGTCGGTCACCGCAGAGCGCAGGAAGGCCTCGTCGGTGTTGAGGGTGACGGCACTGACTCTGGTCATGTCCGACAGCCGGACTTTCACCACTGTTCCCGGAGACGTGTTAGTGCCGAAATATGCGAAGGTTTCGTCGGTCACGGCCGCACTCAGCGTCCCTTCCGTTCGGGTCAGCGTGAGCGCATCGGTACGCGCTGGTGCCGAGTCTCCTGACTGGGGGGCTGCTGCCGAAGCATCTGTTGGCGCGCTGCGGGTGGCATCTGAGGGGCCGATGGCGACAACCCCCACCACCATCAGGGCCACCAAAGCAGACCCCACAAGCCGCACCGACATCCCCGGGGATTTCCCAACCGGAATTGAGTGGTCATGACCACACCTTTTTCCCATGTCGTGCACATCAGATCGGTTTCAAAGAAACGTCGAGAGCGTACTGCGTTCATCAACGGGATGCTTGCGGAAACAGGTGGCATGACCAGCGGTGCGGTCCCCAGCGGCCACCACCACCCCACCAGTGGCGGTGGCCGGTGTACGGCAGATGCTTCAGCGTTGACCCAGCCAACCGAGTCGCTCACCGCCGAACGTTCCCACTATCCGGCAGGCAACCACAGGCCCATCATCGACCACCCCGAGCAGACCAGAGAAAAACCTTGGTACGTGGTTCTGCGGACGCAACCAGTGCGTGATGTCAGAAGGCGTTTGGTGTCGGAGGGTCGATTCGCACATTCGGCCCCACGCCGTTTGCCCTGCTCACGGCCACATTCCTCATTCCAGTGATTGCCTCACGTCAACAACGGCGGTGACCTGCCCCACGGGTACGGGGTTTTCACAACCCTGAGAGAACCCGTCCTTGGGTCCACGTGAAAGTGCGGTTTGGTCTTCCGGTTCGTCTCCAGGCGCGCCGGTTCGCCTGGTGGTGTCAGGTAACGGTGAGGCCGTGACGGTCAACCGAGGAGAACTCAGCCGGTGAAGCGGGGGGCCATGACAGCCGCTGACGGGCCGGGCGCCACCGTCGAAGTTGGTGCCACCGTCGTAGTTGGTGCCACCGTCGGCGAGGTCGTTGGGGTCGTTGGGGTCGTTGGGGCCGGCGAGTGTCGGCGAGCGTCGCCGAAGTCGTCGAGGTCGTTGGGGTCGTCGAAGTCGTCGAGGTCGTCGAGGTCGGCAAAGGGCCGCTGCAATGCTCAACCCCCCGAACGTGGCGGCGTACACATTCGAACCGTCGACGAACACCCCACGCACGGCGTTGCTGCCGAGGCCGTCAGGGGTGTTGTAGTTCGTGAAGCTCGCTCCCCCGTCGGTGGAGACGCTCAACCCATTGAACGTGGCGAAGTACACCGTCGAACCGACAGCGAACACCCCCTGCCCGGTGTTGCTGTCGAGGCCGTCGGCGATGGTCCGGTTCACAAAAGTCGTTCCCCCGTTGGTGGAGATGCTCAACCCCTCGTTCGTGGCGGCGTACACATTCGAACCGACAGCGAACACCCCTCGCACGGTGTTGCTGCCGAGGCCGTCGGTCGGTGGTGTAGTTCGTGAAGCTCGTTCCCCCGTCGGTGGAGATGCTCAACCCCCCGTCCGTGGCGGCGTACACCGTCGAACCGACAGCGAACACCCCTAACACTTCGTCGCTGCCGAGGCCGGAGTTGGCGTTGGTCCGGTTCGTGAAGGTCTCTCCCCCGTCGGTGGAGATGCTCAACCCCCGCTGCGTGGCGGCGTACACATTTTCACCGACAGCGAACACCCCGTACACGATGTTGCTTCCGAGGCCGGCGGTGGTGGTGTAGTTCGTGAAGCTCGTTCCCCCGTTGGTGGAGACGCTCAACCCCCCGAACGTGGCGGCGTACACCTTGTCACCGTCAGCGAACACCCCCTGCACGCTGTTGCTGCCGAGGCCGTCGCCGTCGGGGGGGGCGCCGGCGGTCCGGTTCGTGAAGCTCGTCCCCCCACCGGTCGAGATGCTCAACCCCCCGTCCGTGGCGGCGTATACCTTGTCACCGTCAGCGAACACCCCGTTCACGGTGTTGTTGCCGAGGCCGTTGTCGGTGGTCCGGTTCTGGAACGTCGTCGTAGCCGAAGCGGTCGACGCCAGCCCGACCAACGTCGCACCCCAACGAACATGACGAACGCAACGAACACACGAGGGAACATCCGGACGGCGCGCTGTTTAGCCATAAGCACACCATGCTTGACCGACTGGTGACTGGTTGTCAATCCACAGAAGTTGTCTGTAGGCGGCGAAGCTTCCCAAATACCGTCACCGAGGGGGCACCAGAAGCCGAAACGGCAGGTCCGGGTCCGGCACCCCAACCAGCCCAGCCGTTGGGCAAAGTGGTGTCGGAGGGGGGAGTATTCCCCCGCACAGTGGGTCGTGTCCGCAGGCCCCACGGGGGCACTTCAGACATCTGACCTCCTTGTTGACTTCGCTGTCACTGGCGAGCCCAACAGCTGTTGCTTGACGTTGAGACCTACCTGAGCTTCCCCTCAAAACATACAGGCAGCTGCCACCAATGTGCGGAGAAGACTTCCTGAGTCCGGATCGGCAACGACGCCGAGGCCACCGCCGCCGAGCGCTGCAAGCTGCTCGCTCATCGAATCAGTCGCCGATGCGTACCCAAAAGTCCAGCTCGGCACCCAAACGGTACAAAAACGCTGCCATTTGCGCTCGGGTGACGTCACCGGTCGGGTTGTACGGATTGTTGGTGGTGATGTCGGTTGCCTTGAGCCAGCACGCCGGCACCTTGGCAAAAATCGAAATGTCAGCTTCATCACGGAATCCACACGACGCCGGGGCGTCCGGCTCACCAGCGAACCGCCACAGAAACGCTGCCATTTGCTGGCGGTTCACCACACCCGACGGGTTGTAGGGGTTGTTGGTGGTGATGCCCTCGGCTTTCAGCCAGCACGCTGCCACCTGGGCGGCCACGCCAATGCTTGCTTCATCAGCAAATCCACATGACGCCGGGCCATCAGGACTACCCGCCATCCGCCACAAAAACAGTGCCATCTGCTGGCGGTTCACGGGTCGTTGCGGCGAGTACTCGTCACCGGCCGGGTTGGTGCCTTCGTCGATGCCCCGCAACTTGAGCATGGACGTGGCCCGCACAAAAAACGACCCGGCCGGGACGTCCACAAATTCCGGGATTGCTGAACCCGCACCAGGAGTCACCACACCCGACGGCGCAGACGGCACCGACGACCCCACACCGTTGGTTGCAACCACCGTGGCCCGAAAAAGACCAGTCGGCGACAACCCCGACACCACACACGACGTTGCCGGCGCACTCGCCGTACACGTCGCACCATAAGGGGCGACGGTCACGGTGTACCCCGTCACCGGTGATCCGCCATCGTCACCAGGTGCCGACCACGACACCCCAATTGGCCAACACCCGGGGTGACCGTCACCGCCGTGGGCGCTTCCGGTACCAGCGGCGACAGTGTCACCTTCACCACCTGCCCGGGGTCCGTGTCGGTTCCGAAGTACCCGAACGTTCCATCGGTCACCGCCGAAAACAGGGTGTACTCGCCGTCGTTGAGGGTGACGGCGTCGACCCGGGTCATGTCCGACAACCGCACCTTCACCACCTGGCCGGGGTCCGTGTAGGTTCCGAAGTACCCGAACGTTCCGTCGGTCACCGCCGACACCACCTCTCCCTCGCCGTTGTTGAGGGTGACGGCGTCGACCCGGGTCATGTCCGACAACCGCACCTTCACCACCCGGCCGGGGTCCGTGAAGGTGCCGAAATACCCGAATGTTCCGTCGGTCACCGCCGAAAACAGGGTGTCCTCGTCGGCGTTGAGGGTGACGGCGCTCGACCCGAGCCATGTCCGACAACGACACTTTCACCACCCGCCCAGGGGACGTGTCCGTCCCGAAGTAGCCGAACGTTCCGTCGGTCACCGCCGAGCCCAGTCTGTCCTCGCCGTCGTTGAGAGTGACGGCACCGACCCGGGCCATGTCCGACAACCGCACCTTCACCACCCGGCCAGGGAACGTGTCCGTCCCGAAATACCCGAACGTTCCGTCGCTCACCGCCGAGCCCAGTCTGTCCTCGCCGTTGTTGAGGGTGACGGCGTCGACCCGGGTCATGTCCGACAACCGCACCTTCACCACCCGGCCGGGGAACGTGTAGGTCCCGAAGTAGCCGAACGTTCCGTCGGTCACCGCCGAGCCCAGGCTGTTCTCGTCGGCGTTGAGGGTGACGGCGTCGACCCGAGCCATGTCCGACAGCCGTACCTTCACCACCTGGCCAGGGAACGTGCGGGTTCCGAAGTAACCGAACGTTCCATCGGTCACCGCCGAGTACAGGCCATCTTCGCCATTGTTGAGCGTGAGCGCATCGGTACGCGCTGGTGCCGAGTCTTCTGACTGGGGCGCCAGCGTCACATCATCTGTTGGCGCGCTGCCGGTGGCATCTGAGGGGCTGACGGCGACAACCCCCACCACCATCAACGCCACCAAAGCGGACCCCACAAGCCGCGCTGATCGCCGCCGGCGGTCTCCCAATCGGAATTGAGCGGTCATGGCCACAGCCTCATTTCCGAGTCGTACGCACCACAATGGTGTGAGTTAGGTGACGGCACCCTATGGCATCCCACAACACAATGCCTACGACAACAGGTGGCATGACCCGCGACACGGTCCCCAGCGGCCACCACCACCCTGCGGTAGCGATGGCCAGTGCACGGCAGATGCTTCAGCGTTGACCCAGCCAACCGACAGGCTCACCGCCGAACGTTCCCACTAGCCGGTAGGCAACCACAGGCCCACCACCGACCACCCCGAGCAGACCAGGGAAAAACCTTGGTACGTGGTTCTGCCAATGCAACCAGTGTGAGGTGCCAGATGGCGTGTGGTGTCGGAGGGTCGATTCGCACGTTGACCCCACCCACTGCAGCGCATGGATTCTTCCAGGCTGCCTGGGCGATTGATCGCACAACTTCAGGTCGATCCGCGCTCCCTGAGGCGCTCGGCGGCAGCGACCAGTGGCGGCAGGTCGTATTCGACTGTTGCCGTCACGATGCCATGGTCGGTGTCGAAGTAGCGGTGCGTCAAGTGGTCTCGCATGCGTGCGACGTCAACCCACGGGATGTCCGGCTCGTTCGCCAGTAGTGCGGGGTCGATGTCCTTGACCGCTTCACCGATCTCGATGAGTCGGACCCGAACAGCGTCGAAAACGAGCCCATCCTCCAGCGTCCCACGTGCGAGGTGCGACTCGATCACAGCAGCGGCCGCCAGCACGTCGTCGAGGCGATGTTCATCGCTCCTCACAATGGGATCGCCTCAGCCAACGCCGGCGATGCGACGCCGGGCTTCAAGTTGCGTACCGAAACCACGTCGACCTCGCGCCCGAGGATCTCGGCAACCTCACGCTCGAGGCCGATCAGTCCCACGATCCCGACATCCGGCGACAGGTCGACCAAGAGATCCACATCGCTCGACTCGGTATCGGTGCCTCGGGCGACACTGCCGAACACGCGCACATTCGTCGCCCCCCGCCGCTCAGCAGCCTGAATGATCGCCCGACGCCGGCGACGCAACCTTCTTCCGATGAGCGTGTCCGGGAGCCCACGGGGCGTGGCGGGTGCGGCGATGAGATCGATACTCAGCGTGTGCCCCGATGCCTCGACCAACTTGGCCAGCATCGACAGGCCAGGTTCGCGACGACCGCTCTCATACGCGCTGATCACCGGCTGCGACACATGCGCTCGACGAGCCAACTCAGCCTGCGACAGGCCAGACCGACGCCTCGCCTCCCGGATCACCAATCCTGCAAGATCGACCACATCTGAATCCTATAGCGGATCGTCTATCACTACAACAGTTAGCGCCCCAGTGGTGTCGGAGGGGGTGTTGTGTCTCACCACATAGGAAACAGGTGTCGCGCGTCATAGGAAACATCTGGCGGTGATGCTGGTGGGTGTCTAAAGCCCGTCTAATCATCACCGCCGTGGTTATCGAAAAGCGTTCCCAAGCTGAAGTCGCCCGTGAATACGGTGTCTCACCCGGCTGGGTCTCCAAACTCGTGGCCCGCTGGCGGGCCGAGGGAGACACCGCGCTCGAGCCACGATCACGCAAACCCCACACCCGACCCGACGCCACACCGACATACATCGTCGACACCATCATCGAGCTCCGCCACGAACTCACCGGCCAAGGACTCGACGCTGGCGCCGACACCATCGGCTGGCACCTCAAACACCACCACCGCATCACCGTGTCGCGCGAGCCACGATCTACCGGATCCTGCGCCGACACGGACTCATCCAGCCCGCACCCCGCAAGAAACCGAAATCGTCGTACATCCGGTTCCAAGCCGAACTCCCCAACGAAACCTGGCAAGCCGACTTCACCCACCACCGCCTCGCCGACGGCACCGACACCGAAATCCTCACCTGGCTCGACGACCACTCCCGCTACGCCCTGTCAGTCACCGCCCACCAACCCGTCACCGGACCCGACGTCGTCACCACCTTCAAAACCACCACCAAACGCCACGGAACCCCGTTTTCCACCCTCACAGACAACGGCATGGTGTTCACCACCCGATTCGCCCGCGGCGGCCACAGCTCCCGCAACGGCCTCGAAAACGAACTCGCCCGCCAAAACGTCCAACAAAAGAACTCCCGACCCAACCACCCCACCACCTGCGGAAAAGTCGAACGATTCCAACAAACCCTCAAACGCTGGCTACGAGCCCAACCCCCGCCGCCACCCTCCACGAACTCCAACACCAACTCGACACCTTCACCACCCACTACAACCACCACCGCCCCCACCGATCACTACCCGGCCACACAACCCCGCCGTCGCCTACAACACCCGACCAAAAGCCCAACCAAAACCACCGTCACCCCCAACACCGCGCCCGACACGACCGAGTCAACGAAGGCGCAGTCACCCTGCGAATCAACGGCCAACTCCACCACATCGGACTCGGACGACCCCTCAACGGAACCCCCATCATCCTGCTCATCCACGACCTCGACGTCCGAGTCATCCACGCCACCACCGGCGAACTCCTGCGACAACTCACCATCAACCCAAACCGCCGCTACCACGGCACAGGCAGACCCCCCAGCCTCCCCTGGACCACAACAAACAAAAAGCCCGAACCCTAAAACGAGGGTTCGGGCCTTTCCGATGTCTCGCGACATCACATGGTGTCGGAGGGGGGACTTGAACCCCCACGCCCTTTCGGGCACTAGCCCCTCAAGCTAGCGCGTCTGCCTATTCCGCCACTCCGACGTGGACTTGCCGCACATCGTGAGATGGGCGAAGAAAGAGACTCTAGCGCAGGCCTGCGATGACCCCTAAACCCCGGTAAGAGCAGGGAAACTGACGAGACTCAGGCCACGCCGTCGAGCTGCAGTGCCAGCGCGAGGGTGGTGAACCCGAAGGCGATGGCGACAACCACGGTGATGCGATCCAGATTCTTTTCCACCACCGTCGACCCTGCCGCCGACGCACCCAGCCCGCCGCCGAACATGTCCGACAGTCCCCCGCCCTTGCCGCTGTGCAGGAGCACGAGGACAACCAAAGACAGTGAAATCATGACGTGCAGGACGGTGAGAAGTGCTGTTGCCACGGGTCAGACGATAGCAGAGGAGTCCCTCAGGACCCCACTGCCCCCTGCACCAGGGCAGCGAAATCGTCGGGGTCGAGGCTTGCTCCTCCGACCAGGGCGCCGTCGATATCGGGCTTGGCCATCAGCTCGGCAATGTTGTCGGCCTTGACCGAACCGCCGTACTGGATGCGCACCGCTTGGGCGACCTCGGTACCGAACTTTTCCGCCAGCACCGCACGCACATGATCGCCACACACCTGCTGGGCCTCGTCGCTGGTGGCCACCTTGCCGGTACCGATGGCCCAGATGGGTTCGTAGGCCACCACCATGGACGCCACCTGCTCGGCGGTCACGCCATCGAGCCCCGCCAGCACCTGACCGGCAACCTTGGAACCCGTCTCACCGGCATCACGCTCAGCCAGAGTCTCGCCCACACACAAGATGGGGGTCATGGCGCTGGCCAGCACCGCCTTCACCTTGGCGTTGACCACCTCGTCGGTCTCGCCGAACAGCTCACGTCGCTCGGAATGCCCCACAATCACGTACTGCACGTTCAGCTTGGCCAGCATGGGGGCCGACACCTCACCGGTGAAAGCGCCCTTTGGCTCGGCGTTGCAGTTCTGGGCTCCCAGGCCGATGCGGATGTTGTCGGATTCAAGCGACGTCTGCACCGAGCGGATATCGGTGAATGGCGGATGCACCGTGACCTCGAGCGCTTGGCCATGCTCCTTGAGCGTGTCCTTGAGGAGGTAGCCCAGCTTCTGGATGCACTGGATGGCCTCGAAGTGATTGTGGTTCATCTTCCAGTTGCCGCTGATGAGGGTGACGCGCTTGGTGGGCATGTGATCTCCTGGTGTGGGGTTCAACCGACGTTGGGTGCGTTGCGCAGTGCCTGCAGGCCGGGCAGGTCACCCTGCTCAAGCAGTTCCAGCGACGCGCCGCCACCGGTCGAGATGTGATCGATGTCGGTGGCCAGGCCGAAGCTGGCCACCGCAGCAGCCGAATCGCCACCCCCCACCACGGTGAATCCCCGCGCCGACGCCAGAGCCCCGGCCACCACCCGCGTGCCGGCAGCAAACCGGGGGTCTTCGAACACGCCCATGGGGCCATTCCAGAACACTGTGCCGGCGCCGGCGATGTGGTCGGCGAAGTCGGCTGCGGTTCCCGGGCCGATGTCGAGCCCCTTGAATCCGTCGGGCACGTCCCCACCGCACGACAGCACCTCACCACCTGCTGACGGATCCCCGATCACACCGTCGGGCCCGAGGGCCACAACGTCGGTGGGAACCACGATGTTCAGTCCCGCATTCACCAGTCGGGCGCAGGTCTCGATCTGGTCGGCTTCAAGCAGCGAATCACCGACACTGTGTCCGGCGGCAGCCAGAAAGGTGAAGCACATGCCGCCACCGATGAGCATGGTGTCGGCAACCTCGGCCATGGCCTCGATCACGCCCAGCTTGTCGGACACTTTCGAGCCACCCAACACCACCACAAACGGTCGGGCCGGGTCGGTGCGCAATGGCAGCAACACCTCCACCTCGCGCTGCAGCAACCGCCCGGCGGCCGACGGCAGGAACTGTGGCGGCCCCACCACCGACGCGTGGGCCCGGTGGGCGGCACCAAAAGCGTCCAGCACGTAGGCGTCCTGACCCTCGATCAGCCGCTGCACAAAGGCGGGGTCGTTGGAGGTTTCGCCGGCATCGAACCGGAGGTTCTCCAACAACTCCACCCCGGGCACCAGCTCGTCTGAGCCGGGCCCGCACTGGATCCATGGAGTACCGGGGGTCGGGGGCGCCCTTGGGGCGACCCAGATGTGAGCACGCCGTGACGTGGGCCCCGGCCTGCTGCAACCAGGTGATGGTGGGTACCGCGGCCCGAATGCGCAGGTCGTCGGTGATCACCCCGTCGTCCATGGGCACGTTGAAGTCGGCCCGCAGCAGGACCCGCTTGCCGGTCAGGTCCCCGAGGTCCTCGAGTGTTGGGACGCTCACTTGTTGGCGGCGCCGACGACCTGGCACAGGTCGACCAGGCGGTTGGAGTAGCCCCACTCGTTGTCGTACCAACCGAGCACCTTGACCAGGTCGCCCATCACCATGGTGAGCGGAGCGTCGTACACACACGACGATGGGTCGCCCACGATGTCGGTCGACACCAATGGCTTCTCGGAGTACTTGAGCACCCGGCCCAGACGCTCGGTGGCAGCGGCAGCGGCGAAGGCGGCGTTGACCTCGTCCACGGTCACCTCCCGGCTGAGCAGACCCACAAAGTCGGTGACCGAACCGTCCGCAACTGGCACCCGCAGGGCGGTGCCGTCCAGCTTGCCCTGCATGGACTCCAGCACCAGGCCGGTGGCACGGGCAGCGCCGGTGGATGACGGGGTGATGTTGATGGCCGAGGCGCGGGCCCGACGAAGGTCGGTGTGCGGACCATCGACGAGGTTCTGGTCGCCGGTGTAGGCGTGCACGGTGGTCATGAGACCACGCTGCACCCCGAAGGCGTCGTCGAGCACCTTGACCAATGGCACGAAGCAGTTGGTGGTGCACGATGCGTTGGACACCACCTTGTGGGCGGCGGGGTCGAAGGTGTCGTCGTTGACGCCCACCACGAAGGTGGCGTCGGCACCGGTGCACGGAGCCGACACGATCACGAACGGTGCGCCGGCCTCGAGGTGGGCAGCGGCAGCGTCGCGGGTGGTGAAGAAACCGGTGGATTCCACCACCACGTCCACGTTCATCTCGGCCCACGGCAGCTCGGCGGGGTTGCGGATGGCGGTGATGCGCAGCAGCTTGCCGTCCACCACAATGCCGTCGTCGGTGACGCTGATGTCGGCATCGAGCCGTCCCATCACCGAGTCGTGACCCAGCAGGTGGGCCATCACCTCAACTGACCCCAGATCGTTGGCGGCCACGATCTCCACGTCGGCGCCTGACTGGCGCACCGCCCGAAAGAAGTTCCTGCCGATACGCCCGAACCCGTTGATGCCGACTCGAATGGTCATGGTCACCCAACCTCCTGGTTGTGTTGTTGTCTGTTCGATCAGATGTGCACGGTTGCGGTCAACGACCGATGTCACGATGCACCAGACGAGCACGATACCCGTGTCCGGCCAACCGTTCGGCAATGGCTTCGGCCACCGCCACCGAACGGTGCCGGCCACCGGTGCAACCAAAGGCGATGCTCAGGTACGACTTGCCCTCGGCCTCGAAGGCCGGCAGCTGCATGGTCAGCAACGACTCACACCGATCCAGAAAAGGCCCGGTGAGTTCCTGGGCGGCGAGATAGTCCACGATCTCGGCGTCGCTACCGGTCAGCGGCTGGAGTTCATCGACCCAATGCGGATTGGGCAGGAACCGGCAATCCAGAACCATGTCGGCATCCAGTGGAATCCCGTGTTTGAACCCGAACGACGTAATGGTGATCTGCATGGTCTCGTCGGCCACGTCACTGAACAGCGACCTCACCCGTTCGCCCAACTGGTGGACGTTGAGGTTGCTGGTGTCCACCACCACGTCGGCGTGGGCCTTGACCGATTGCATCAGCGCCCGTTCAGCCTCGATGGCCTCGGCCAGAGTGCAGTCGACCGCCAGCGGGTGACGACGACGGGTTGCCTCGTAGCGTCGGACCAGCACATCGGTGGAGGCCTCAAGGAACACGATGCGGACCCGATCGGCACGACCATGGAGATCCTGCAGCGCCGGCAGCACGTCTTCCTGGAAGGGGCCAGCGCCCACCACCAGCGCCACCCGCTGCACGACTGACCCCGGCAAGATCACCGAGCTCGGACACCTGGGCCATGAGCGTGGGCGGGAGGTTGTCGATGACGTACCAGCCGAGGTCTTCCAGCACGTCGCCGGCACCGGACCTGCCGGCACCCGATAACCCTGTCAGCACAACGAATTCCGCCATCGCGGTTCAGTCTAGGGGGCGCAGGCAATCACGCCGGGGCCTGCGATGCAGGGGCCTGCGATGGGGAGCCCTGCGGTGAAGGCGCCTCGCCATGACAGGGCCATGAGCCGCGGAATGTGGGCGGCGTCGGGATATTCGGGTGCGGCAGCCAAAAACCCCGGCGGCGGGGCGGGTTCGGCCATCTTCTCGAATCGCAGCCCGGCAGCGGCCAGGGTGTTGAGGTACGTACCCAGGGGTCGGTGCACGAAACGGATGAACACCCCTTTTGACACCTCTTCCACCACTGCTGCGGGTTGCAGGTAGTTGCCCACCTGCCAGTACTGCTCGGGCGGGTCGACAATGTGGTCGTCCACCCATCCGCTGTCGGGGGTTTGCAGCAACGGGTGATTCAGCAACAGCACGAATCGGCCACCGGGGCGCAGTACCCGCACCACCTCGGCCACCGGCTCGGTGATGTCGTCGAGATGCTCGAACACCAAACACACCACCACGGCGTCCATGCTGGCGTCGGCCACTGGCAGCCGGTCGGCAGCACCCCGCAGGTACACCGGCCCGCCGCCGCGCTCCACCGCTGCGGTCACCTGCGCCGCTGACGGGTCCACTCCCACCACCACGTGGGCGCCGGCCGCATGGAGTTGCCGCGACACCTGCCCTTCGCCGCACCCCACTTCACACACCCGCTCGGCACCCCGGGTCCAGTCCACGATGAGCGGCAGGATCTGCTCTTCGTATTCGGGGTCGGCCCCGTCGGTGAAGAACTCCTGCCACCAGCCGGCATGGGTCTCCCACAGCTCACGGTTGGCGTCGGCGCCCGATGCACCCTGGGACTGTTCGACGTTGGTCATGAGTCGTCATCCTCGCCGTGCAGGGCCGTCCACACCGCATCGGCCACGGTGTCGGGCAGCCAGCTCACGGCCATAAGTTCATCGCGCGATGCCGCCTTGACGGCGTTCACCCCGCCGAACGCCGACACCAGCTTCTTTTTCCGGGCCGGACCCAACCCGGCGATGTCGTCGAGTGCCGACCGGGTCATGCGCTTGCCCCGCAGTTGCCGGTGGTAGGTGATGGCAAACCGGTGAGCCTCGTCACGCACCCGCTGCAGCAGGTACAGCGCCTCGGAGCCACGGGGCACGCTGGCGGGGATCGACGAGCCCGGCTGGTACACCTCCTCAAAGCGCTTGGCCAGCGCCGCCACCGGGATCTCGTCGGTGAGACCCAGCCGGTTGAGCACCGACACCGCCGCGCCCAACTGGGGCAGGCCACCGTCGACCAGCAACAACTGGGGTGGGTAGGCGAAGCGGCCCCGTTCAGCCACCGGACGGTCCCGATCGGCCAGGTAGGCCTCGAACCGGCGGGTGAGCACCTCGGTCATGGCGGCCACGTCGTCGCTGCCGTCCACGGTGCGCACCTTGAACCGGCGGTACTCGGGCGGCCGGGGCATGCCGTCTTCGAGCACCACCATCGAGCCCACGTAGTCGGTGCCCTGGATGTGGCTCATGTCGAAGCATTCGATGCGCAACGGCGCTGCCGGGCAAACCCAGTGCCTGTTGCAGTTCGTTGAGGGCCCGGGCCCGACTGTTGTGGTCGGCGGCCCGCTTGAGCCGATGGCGGTTGAACTCCTCGGTGGCGTTGCGGCCCACCATCTCGGCCAGCGACCGTTTGTCGCCACGCTGGGCCACACGAATGCGCACCTTCGAGCCCCGCTGGGTGGCCAGGAACGCCTCCATCACGTCGTGGTCAGCCGGCGGCTCGGGCACCAGCACCTCGCGCGGCACCCCAAGCGGCGGGTCGTCGGCGTACAGCTCCCCCACCACCCGGGCCACCATCCCGGGACCGTCGAGGTCTTCCACGTTGTCGAGCACGAACCCCTTGTGGCCCACCACCCGGCCCCGACGCACGTACAGCACCTGCACCGCCGACTCGAGGTCGTCGCCGCCGATGCCCACCACGTCGAGGTCCTCGTCACTGTCCACCACCATTTGCTGGCGCTCGATCACCTTGGTCACGCCCTCGATGCGGTCACGCAACCGGGCGGCGTGCTCGAATTCGAGTTCGGAGGCAGCTGCGGCCATGTCGGCGGCCAGACGGTCCAGCACCGGCTGGGTGTCGCCGTCGAGGAACCCCAGCAGCTCGTCCACCAGGGCCTGGTAGTCGTCAGGGGTGATGGCCCCCACGCACGGACCCGAGCACTTCTCGATGTGAAACAGCAGGCATGGCTTGCCCAGCTTTTCGTGGCGTCGCAGCTTGGTGTCGCTGCAGGTGCGCACCGGGAACGTGCGCAGCAGCAGGTCGAGGGTCTGGCGGATGGCCCAGGCGTTGGCGTAGGGACCGAAGTACCGCACCCCCTTGGTGCGCGTGCCGCGCATCACCATGGCCCGGGGCCAGGTGTCGGCCACCGTGACGGCCAGCAACGGGTACGTCTTGTCGTCTCGCAGGCGCACGTTGAACCGTGGCTGGTGGGCCTTGATGAGGCTGTACTCCAGCATCAGGGCCTCGAGCTCGTTGCGCACCACCACCCACGTCACCGACTCGGCGGTGGCCACCATCTGGGCGGTGCGCGGTGGCAGGCCAGCCGGGTTCTGGAAGTAGTTGGACAACCTCGAGCGCAGGCTCTTGGCCTTGCCCACGTAGATGACCCGGCCGTCGGCGTCGCTGAACTGGTAGGACCCGGGGGCATCGGGGATGCTGCCGGCCGGGGGTCGTAACCACACCGCCATGCTACGGCCCCCCACAACCCACCGTTCCCCTGCCACAACCGCTACATTGGTCCTACGCCGGCCTGGAATCCCGGCTCATATCGGCTCCGGTGCCGACATCCCCGTGGCGAGGCGTCCAGGCTGTCCCCACCGGCACACAACCGGAGCCCCCGCACAAAGGATTCGTGCCCATGTTCCGGTTGCAGACCCCGCTCGACGAGCGGTACACCACAGCATCTGACCAGGCCCTCGAGGCCATGATCGCCGACGCCAAAGCGACGCTCGGCGACCGCCTGTTCATCCTCGGTCACCACTACCAACGCGACGAAGTGATGCGGTGGGCCGACGCCCGGGGCGACTCGTTCCAGTTGTCCCGCCTGGCCCAGGACAACCCCACCGCCGAGTTCATCGTGTTCTGCGGCGTGCACTTCATGGCCGAATCGGCCGACATCCTCACCGGTGACCACCAAAAGGTGATGCTGCCGGACCTCAACGCCGGGTGCTCCATGGCCGACATGGCCGACCTGGAGTCGGTGGAAGAGGCGTGGGAGGCACTGGGCCGGGTGGTGGACACCGAGCGCATCGTGCCCATCACGTACATGAACTCGGCTGCCGACCTCAAGGCGTTTGTGGGCCGAAATGGTGGTGCGGTGTGCACGTCCACCAACGCCCGGGCCGTGCTGGAGTGGGCCCTGGGCAAGGGGGCCTACGCCGCCGACGGGGCCCGTGGCGACCAGGTCCTGTTCTTCCCCGACCAGCACCTGGGCCGCAACACTGGTCACGCCATGGGGTTCGCCGAGGCCGACATGCGGGTGTGGAACCCGAGGTTCGAAATGGGCGGGCTGGACGAAGCCGACGTGAAGGAGGCCACCTTCCTGCTGTGGAAGGGCCACTGCTCGGTGCACCAGCGTTTCCGGCCCGAGCACGTGAACGCCTTTCGGGCCCAGCACCCCGATGGCCTGGTGGTGACCCACCCCGAGTGTGCCCACGACGTGTGCGCCATGGCCGACGCCATGGGATCCACCGACTTCATCGTGCGCTACATCGCCGACGCACCGGCGGGATCCACCATCGCCGTTGGCACCGAGATCCACCTGGTCAACCGTCTCAACGACGAAACCCCCGACAAGACGGTGGTGTCGCTGGATCCGCTGATCTGCCCGTGCTCCACCATGTCGCGCATCGACGAGCCCCATCTGGCGTGGGTGCTGGAAAATCTCGTTGCCGGCAACGTGGTGAACCAGATCACGGTGGATCCCGACACCGCCCACTGGGCTCGCGTGGCGCTGCAACGCATGCTCGACATCACCTGAGGCACGCCCACCGGTGACGCCTGCGGTCATGGAATGCCTGCGTGCACGTGGCGCCCGTGTCACCTGGGTCCCGAGCGCTGCGGGCAGCGCCGACTCGGCGCTAGGCCAGATTCAGGTACGGCGCCAGGAATCGGCCGGTGTGGCTGTCGGGGTTGGCGGCCACCTGTTCGGGGGTGCCCTCGGCCACCACCAGTCCCCCACCGCGTCCGCCCTCGGGCCCCATGTCGATGATCCAGTCGGCGGTCTTGATCACATCCAGGTTGTGTTCGATGACCAGCACCGTGTTGCCGCCGTCGACCAGACGTCCCAGCACGATGAGCAGGCGCCGGACATCTTCGAAATGCAGCCCGGTGGTGGGTTCGTCGAGGATGTACATGGTGTGGCCGGTGGAGCGCTTGGCCAGCTCGGCGGCCAGCTTCACCCGCTGGGCTTCACCACCTGACAGCGTGGGCGCCGGTTGACCCAGGCGCACGTACCCAAGCCCCACATCCACCAGCGTCTGCAGATGACGGGCGATGGGTGGCTGGTTGGAAAAGAACTCGAGGGCCTCGGCGCACGGCATGTCCAGCACCTCGGCGATGGTGTGGCCCTTGAACTCGATTTCCAGGGTGTCGCGGTTGTACCGGTCGCCCTTGCACACCTCGCACGGCACGTACACGTCGGGCAGAAAGTGCATCTCGATCTTGATGGTGCCGTCACCCGAACACGCCTCGCAGCGGCCGCCCGACACATTGAACGAAAAACGCCCGGGCATGTAGCCGCGCACCTTGGACTCGGGGGTCTGGGCGAACAGCTTGCGGATGTGGTCGAACATGCCGGTGTAGGTGGCGGGGTTGGATCGCGGCGTGCGACCGATGGGGGTCTGGTCGATGTTGATGACCTTGTCCACCTGGTCCACTCCCTCAACCCGCAGGTGCCGACCGGGCGGGATGCGTGACCCGTACACCTGGGTCATGAGCGACCGGAACAGGATGTCGTTGACCAGCGTGGACTTGCCCGACCCCGACACCCCGGTGACGCACACGAACTGCCGCAGCGGGAAGCTCACGTCCACGTCACGAAGATTGTGCTCGCGTGCGCCCCGCACCACGATGGCGTCGCCGGTGGCAGGACGGCGCATCTCGGGCACCGCCACCGACCGGCGGCCCGACAGGTACTGGCCGGTGATGGAATCCTTGGCCCGCAACAGGCCCTTGACGGTGCCCGAGTGCACGATGTGGCCCCCGTGCTCGCCGGCTCCGGGGCCGATGTCCACCACGTGGTCGGCGATGCGGATGGTTTCTTCGTCGTGCTCCACCACCACCACGGTGTTGCCCAGGTCGCGCAGGCGCACCAGGGTGTCGATGAGTCGACGGTTGTCGCGCTGGTGCAAACCGATGGACGGCTCGTCGAGCACGTACAGCACCCCAACCAGCCCCGACCCGATCTGCGACGCCAGGCGGATGCGCTGGGCCTCGCCACCGGCCAGAGTGCCCGCCGACCGCGACAACGACAAGTAGTCCAGGCCGACGTCGAGCAAAAATCCCATGCGGGCGTTGATTTCCTTGACCACCCGTTCGGCGATCATGCGGTCGCGTTCGCTCAGCTCCAGGCCCTCGAGGGCGGCGGCGGCCTCCCCGATGGGCATGTCGCCAATGTCGGCGATGGAGTGCCCGTCGATGGTGACGGCCAGCGAGAACGGGTTGAGGCGGGCGCCACTGCACACGGTGCACGGCACCTCGCGCATGTACCCCTCGGCCTGAGCCCGCTGGGTGTCGCTTTCCGAATCGCTGTGACGACGGGCCAGCCACGTCAGCACACCTTCGAACTTGGCCGAGTACGAGCGCTGGCGGCCGTAGCGGTTGCGGTACCGCACGTTCACCACCCGGGCGCCGGTGCCGTGCAGGATCAGCTTCTGGTGGGCCTTGGACAGCTCGGCAAACGGCGTATCCAGATCGATCTCGTGCTCGACGGCCAGGGCCTCGAGCAGCCGTGCGAAGTACTGGGTGCGGGCTCCGGCCCACGGAGCGATGGCGCCCTCGGACAGCGACAGCCCGGGGTCGGGCACCACCAGTTCGGGGTCGGCCTGAAACGTGGTGCCCAGTCCGCTGCACGCCGAGCATGCGCCATAGGGCGAGTTGAACGAAAACGACCGGGGTGCCAGCACGTCGTACGACTTGCCACAGGTGGGACAGGCCAGGTGCTGGCTGAAACTGAGGAGCATTTCGTCGGCGGAGTCCTCGCCGGGTTCGCGCTCGGCCTCACTGCCCGCCCCCACGATCTGCACCTCGGCCACGCCGTCGGCCAGGCCCAGGGCGGTCTCCAGCGAATCGGTGAGCCGACGCTCGATGCCATCTCGGCGCACCAGCCGATCCACCACCACCGAGATGGTGTGGGTCTCGTAGCGGGCCAGGTCGATGGCCTCACCGATGTCGTGCTGGACGCCGTCGACGATGGTGCGGGCGTAACCCTGGCTGGCGAGGTCGGCCAGAAGGGTGTCGTAGGTGCCCTTGCGGCCCCGCACCACCGGCGCCAACACCTGGAACCGGGTGCCTTCGGGCAGCTCGAGGATGCGGTCCACGATCTGCTGGGGGGTCTGGCGGGCAATGACTGAGCCGTCGTCGGGGCAGTGGGGCACGCCGATGCGGGCGTACAGCAACCGCAGGTAGTCGTACACCTCGGTGATGGTGCCCACCGTGGACCGGGGGTTGCGGCTGGCCGACTTCTGGTCGATGGAGATGGCCGGCGACAGACCCTCGATGAAGTCCACATCCGGCTTGTCCATCTGGCCCAGGAACTGCCGGGCATACGCCGACAGCGACTCCACATACCGGCGCTGGCCCTCGGCGTAGATGGTGTCGAACGCCAGCGAACTCTTGCCCGACCCCGACAGGCCGGTGAACACAATGAGCTTGTCGCGCGGCAGATCCAGCGAGACATCGCGCAGGTTGTGCTCCCGCGCCCCTTTGATCACGATTCTCTCGGCCACCGGCGCAGCCTACCGACGGCACCGGCAGGCCCCGTCACCGGGGCCTGTTGCCGGGCCTGTTGCCGGGGTCTGCCGTCGGGGCCTGATGCTGGGCGCGATCAGCCGGCGTCGCGCATCTCGCGCTGCAATTCCTTTATTTCGTCCCGCAATCGGGCGGCGTACTCAAAGCGCAGGTCGGCGGCGGCCTCGTTCATCTCCTCGGTGAGCGTCATGATGAGGCGGTCCAACTCGGCCGGAGCCATGTCGGTGCCTTCCAGCAGGCGCTTCACGCCGCTGGCCACCCGCTGGCTGCGCACCCCGTCACCGCCGGGCACCAGGCCCCGCTCGCCGGCCGGACGCATCATGGCCAGGATGTCGGTCACCGCCTTGCGCACCGTGGCCGGCTCGATGCCGTGCTCGAGGTTGTAGGCCTGCTGCAATATCCGGCGACGGTGGGTCTCGGAGATGGCCTTTTCCATGGAGTCGGTGATGCGGTCGGCGTACATGAGCACCTGGCCGTCCACGTTTCGAGCCGCACGCCCGATGGTTTGCACCAGAGAGGTCACCGACCGCAAGAAGCCTTCCTTGTCGGCGTCCAAAATGGCCACCAGCGACACCTCGGGCAGGTCCAGACCCTCACGCAGCAAGTTGATGCCCACCAGCACGTCGAACTCCCCGAGGCGCAAATCCCGCAGGATCTCGATGCGCTCGATGGTGTCAATCTCCGAATGCAGGTACCGCACCCGCACACCCTGCTCAAGCAGGTAGTCGGTGAGATCCTCGGACATCTTTTTGGTCAGGGTGGTCACCAGCACCCGGTCGCCGGCGGCGGTACGGGCCGAGATCTCACCCAGCAGGTCGTCGATCTGACCCTCGGTGGGCCGCACGATCACCTCGGGGTCGATCAGGCCAGTGGGGCGAACGATCTGCTCCACCACCTGTGCCGAGTGACCCAGCTCGAACGGTCCCGGGGTTGCCGACAAAAACACCGTCTGGCCCACCCGCTCGATCACCTCGTCAAAACGCAGTGGACGATTGTCGGCTGCCGACGGCAACCGGAAGCCATGTTCGATGAGGGTGTCCTTGCGGGACTTGTCCCCGGCGTAGGACCCGTTGAGCTGGGGTACGGCCACGTGCGACTCGTCGATGACGGTGAGGAAGTCGTCGGGGAAATAATCCAGCAGGGTGAACGGAGGCTCGCCGGACGCCCGACCGTCGATGGGTCCCGAGTAGTTCTCCACCCCGTTGCAAAACCCCATCTCGGCCATCATCTCGAGGTCGTACTGGGTTCGCATGCGCAGCCGCTGGGCCTCCAGCAGCTTGCCCTGGCTCTCGAACAACGCCAGCTGGCGTTGCAGCTCGTCCTCGATGCGGGCGATGGCGGCACGCATGCGCTCGTCGGAGGCCACGTAGTGCGAAGCGGGGAAGATCACCAGCTCGTCGAGGGTGGCCAGTCGCTCTCCGGTCACGGGGTCCACTTCATAGATGGACTCCACGTCATCGCCGAACAGCTCAATGCGCACGACGGTTTCCTGGTAGGCGGGATGCACCTCGATGGTGTCGCCACGCACCCGAAACTTGCCCCGGACCAGACTCACGTCGTTGCGTTCGTACTGGATGTCGACGAGCTTGCGCAGGATTGAGCGTTGGTCGTGGGTCTCGCCCACCCGCACCACCAGCAGCTGGTCTCCGTACTCAATGGGCGATCCCAGGCCGTAGATGGCTGATACTGACGCCACCACGATCACGTCACGCCGGGTCAGCAGCGCCGAGGTGGCGGCGTGACGCAAGCGGTCGATCTCGTCGTTGACCGACGAGTCCTTCTCGATGAACGTGTCGCTGGATGGGATATACGCCTCGGGCTGGTAGTAGTCGTAGTACGACACGAAGTACTCCACCCGGTTGTCGGGGAAGAACTCCCGGTACTCGTTGGCCAGCTGGGCGGCCAGCGACTTGTTCGGCGCCAGCACCAGCGTGGGGCGCTGCAGCTGTTCGATGGTCCACGCCACCGTGGCGCTCTTGCCCGACCCGGTAATGCCCAGCAACGTCTGGAACTTGTCGCCGCGGCGCACACCGTCGACGAGCTCGGCGATGGCCTTGGGCTGGTCGCCGGCGGGGGCGAAGGGGGCAACCATGCGGAACTCGGACACGACACGAGCGTACTGACACCACCACCGACACGGGTACGCTGGGGCCTTCGCCTGCTGGTCCGCTGCGACCCTTCACCGTGGAGCCCCCATGCCACTGATGGCTCGCCCAAGGAGATGACATCGCTGTGAACGACGCAACGGGTATCCCCCAGACCGCGCTGGTGCTCGGAGGGACCTCGGAGATTGCCATTGCCACCATGACCCGGCTGGCGGCCCGTCGGTGTCGGCACATCGTGCTGGCGTGCCGGGACACCCAGGGTGGTGCGGTGGCGGCTGCCCACAGCCTGCGCACAGCTGGCGCCACCCAGGTCGACATCATCGACTTCGACGCTGCCGACGCCACAACCCATGCCGCCACCATCGACGCTGCCACCGAGCTGCTGGGCGACATTGACATGGTGTTGATGGCGTTTGGGGTGCTGGGCAACCAGGCCGACTTTGATGCCGACCCCATGGCAGCGGTGGCAGCGGTCAACGTGAACTACACCGCTGCGGTGTCGTGTGGGCTGTTGACGGCGCAGGTGTTGCGGCGTCAGGGGCATGGCACCGTGGTGATGCTGTCGTCGGTGGCCGCCGAACGGGCCCGGGCCGACAACTTCGTCTACGGCTCATCCAAAGCCGGCCTGGATGCATTCAGTCAGGGATTGTCGGACTCGCTGGTGGCGGCCGGTGCCCATGTGCTGGTGGTGCGCCCGGGGTTTGTGCACACCCGCATGACCGCCGGCATGAAGCCGGCTCCATTTTCCACCACCGCCGACGACGTGGCCGACCGCATCGTGCGGGGCCTGGAGACCGGGGCACACGTGGTGTGGGCCCCGTCGGTTTTGCGGTGGGTGTTCACCGTGATGCGTCACTTGCCGCGTGGCGTGTGGCGCAAGGTGTCGGCCCGTTGATCACCACCACTGCCGTTGGGCTGGTGCGTGGCACCCGTCCGGCCCAATGGACCAAGAACCTGCTGGTGTTTGCCGCCCCGGTGGCCGCCGGTGTGATCACCCAGCGTCAGGTTGCGCTGGACACGGCTCTGGCGTTCGTTGCCTTTTGCGGGGCGTCAGCCGGCACCTACCTGCTCAACGACGCCCGAGACGTTGACACCGACCGCAACCACCCCACCAAACGCCTGCGGCCGGTGGCGTCGGGCCAGATCAGCGTCGCCACCGCCTACGTGATGGGCGTGGCGTTGCTGGTGGGGTCGGTGGCACTGGGTATGGCCGTGGCCCCGGCACTGGGGTGGACCATCGTCGGGTATCTGGCGCTCACCACGGCGTACTCGTTCGGGCTCAAGGCGGTGGCCGTGGTGGAGTTGGTGGCAGTGGCCGCCGGGTTCGTGTTGCGCGCTGTTGCCGGGGCGGCTGCCACCGGTGTGCCGCTGTCGCAATGGTTCCTGCTGGTGACCTCGGCCGGCGCGCTGTTGATGGTGACGGCCAAGCGGGAAGCCGAACTGGCACGCCAGCATCGCAGCGATGCCGATCCCACCGAACGGCCCACCCGTGCAGTGCTGGAGTCGTATACCCCGGGCTTTTTGACCTCGGTGCGCACCATCGCTGCTGGTCTGATGCTGATCACCTACTGCCTGTGGGCGTTTGAAGATGCCGCCGTCAACGACGTGGTCAGCACCGGCAACGCCCTGTGGCTGCAACTGTCGGTAGTGCCGTTCGCTGTGGCCGTTTTGCGGTACGTGCTGCTGGCCGACGCCGGCGCAGGCGAACGTCCCGAACGGTTGATGGTCACCGACACCGTGCTGGTGGCGTCGGGCGCGATGTGGGCCATCATCTATGGCTATGGCATCTATCTCGCCTGAGCCGGTGGCACACCGGGTACTGACCGGCTGGGGGAACACCCCCCGGTCGTCGGCCACGGTGATGCACCCGGCCACCAGCGGCGAAATGGCCGCCAGCCTTGCTGATCCACCGACCCGCGGTGTGGTGGCCCGAGGGTTGGGACGTTCCTACGGCGACGCCGCCCAGAACGCTGGCGGACGGGTGGTCGACACCACCGGAGTTGGCCGGGTGGAGATCGACGACGCCGCCGGCACGGTGACGGCCTCGGGTGGCACCAGCCTCGACGACCTCATGCGGATCCTGGTGCCACGTGGCCGGTTCGTGCCGGTCACCCCGGGCACCAGATTCGTCACTGTGGGCGGCGCCATTGCCGCCGACATCCACGGCAAAAACCACCACAAGGTGGGCAGCTGGTGCGAGTCAGTCCAGTCGATGCGCCTGCTGGTGCCATCGGGGGAAATTCTCGAGGTGACCCCGCAGTCTGACCCCGACCTGTTTTGGGCCACCGCCGGCGGCATGGGCCTCACCGGCATCGTCACCGAGGCCACATTCACCTGTCCGGCCATCGAGACGTCCCAGGTACTGGTGGACACGGTGCGCGCCGCCGACCTCGACGCCGTGATGGACGCCATGGTCACTGGCGATCACCTGTACGACTACTCGGTGGCGTGGATCGACCTCATGGCCACCGGCATGTCGATGGGGCGCTCGGTGCTGACCCGTGGGCGATTCGCCCGGCTCGACGAACTCGACGAGCTCGGCGGTGCCACCAGTGACCGGCCCCTGGCCTACAACCCCACCGTGCGGTTGGCCGCCCCGCCGTGGGTGCCGCCCGGACTGCTCAACAAGCTGTCGGTGCGGGCCTTCAACGAACTGTGGTTCCGACGGGCGCCGGAACATCGCAGTGATGAGCTGCAGTCCATCGCCGCCTTCTTTCATCCGTTGGACCTGATGCGGGGATGGAACCGCATCTACGGCTCCCGGGGATTCCTCCAGTGGCAGTTCGTGGTGCCCGACGAGGCCCACGACACCCTGCGGTCGGTGGTCGGTGCCCTCACCGAGTCGGGGTGCACGTCGTTTCTGGCCGTACTCAAGCGGTTCGGCCCCGGCAACGCCGGACCACTGTCGTTTCCGGCACCGGGCTGGACGCTGGCACTCGACATCCCGGCGGCGGTGGCTGGCCTGGGACCGCTCCTCGACCGCCTCGACGTGATGGTGGCCGACGCCGGAGGCCGCGTGTACCTGGCCAAAGACAGCCGTCTGGACCCGACGTTGCTGCACCAGATGTACCCCAGACTCGACCAGTGGCGTCAGACCCAACGGCGGGTTGATCCCGACGGGGTCCTCACCAGCGACCTCAACCGGCGCCTCGGACTGACCTGAGGCACACCGGCGTTCAGCGGCCTGGCTACTCAGCTACTCACCTACTCAGCTGCCTCGCTACTCGGCGATGCCTGCAGGTCGCACAGCCACGCCCACACCCGGTCAGTTTCACTGCGCAGGTGGTCAAGGTCCGACGTGTTGTCAATGACCTGATCGGCACGGTCGAGTCGCTCCTGGCGGGTGGCCTGACGGGACATCCGGGCTGAGGCGTCGGCGGCATCCAGACCCCGCTGTTGCACCAACCGCTGCATCTGCAGGTCGGGATCGGTGTCGACCACGATCACTGCGGCGACGTCGGAACGGCCCGTTTCCACCAACAACGGCACGTCCAGCACCACGATGGGCGCCGTGGCCCCATCTGGTACCGGTGCATCAGCGGCAGCAGCCAGGCGGTTGGCGATCTCGCTACCCACCGCGGGGTGCACCATGGCGTTGAGGTCGGCCAGGGCCTCGGGATCGGCGAACACCACATCGGCCACCGCCTGGCGATCGAGTGACCCGTCGGACGCGACGATCTGCTGGCCAAACCGTTCCACCATGGCGACGAAAACCTCGGTGCCGGGCTCCTGGAGCTCGCGGGTGATGGCATCGGCGTCGATGATCACGGCCCCATGATCGGCCAGCATGGCCGACACCGTCGACTTGCCCGACCCGATACCCCCTGTGAGACCGACCACCAGCACGAGTCGCAACCTAGCGGTGTCGGTCTGCGCGCGCACAGTGGGACTGCGGTGCAGCCAGCCCGAGGCGACGTCAGAGTCATGGGTGAACCGATCGGAACCCCGGGCAGTCGGGCTCCCAACCTCGTCGCTAATGCAAGGAGCACGACATGTCCGTTCTTACCTACCTCCGCTCATGGATGCAGCGCCGCTGCACCTCCGACACCGGCGCGTCGCTGGTGGAGTACTCGCTGCTGGTGTCGCTCATCGCCGTGGTGTGCGTCCTGGCAGTGGCGGGCCTCGGAGCTGACGTCAACGAGCAGTTCGGGAGCCTCACCGGCCAGCTCGGCGACTGACTCGCCGTCGGCACGGTCCGGCTGGCCACCATGTGGCCGACACCGCCCCGGGTACAGGGTCGCCTGTCCCGGGGCACCCGGCGCGTCCGGTGTGGGGAGGTGGAGAGGGCGATGGCGGATCCGAAGCCCCGGTGTGGCCCTCAGCCCGAGAACAGCGACCGGATGGACAGCAATGCCGGACCGGCCAGCACCACCAGCAATGCCGGGAAGATGCAAAGCACCATTGGAAAGAGCAGTTTCACCGGTGCCTTTTGAGCCTGCATCTGGGCCGCCTGACGATGACGGACCCGGACGTCATCGGCCTGAGAGCGCAGGACCCTGCCCACCGGGATGCCCAAGGTGTCGGCCTGGGTCATGGCAAGGGTGAAGCTACGCATTTCCTCAATGGGACAGCGCGCCACCATCGCCCGCATGGTGTCGCTGCGTGGCATTCCCGCCCCGATCTCTGTCTGCATGCGCGTGAACTCGTCGGCGAGGTCACCGGGGATGGCCCCCACGACCCGGGTCAGGGCTTGATCGAATCCCAGCCCGGCCTCGACACTGATGGCCAGCAGGTCGAGCTGCCGGGGAGATCGTGGCGCATCCGTCGGGAGCGCCGAGCGAGTTCGCTGTCGCAGCCGCACCTCAGGAGCGGCAGCGACAGCGAGTCCCAACGAGCACACCAGCACCGTCGAGGCAAGACCTGAAGCCGCCAGGCCAACCACGCCAACCAGCGCAGCAATCGACACCGACAGGACCCGGAGCCCAACGGCGGCATCGAGCTGACTGGGGCGATCCTCGCCAGCTGACACCAGCCGATCGCTCCAGCCCCCGACGCCAGTGCGTTCGGGACGGTGGTCGCCACTGCACCACCAACGCGAATCGGTAGCCCTCGCACAGCGCTGGAGCCACCGAGCAGGACCCGCAGACGGGCCCCGTCGAGGACGGGCCACCGCAGTTTTCCAAGCACCAGTACCAGTCCCCCGCTGATCCCGGCGGCCATCATCATCGCTACAGCCAACATCGCGCTCGCCACCCTCCCCGATTCCGGAATGTCTTGTTGCGTGGAGGACTCACACGTCGATCCCCACGATGCGGTGCATCCAAACGAAACCCACCACCATCGCCACCGCTGCTCCCACCACCATGGCGAGCCCCAACGGCTCGTCCAGCAGCGACGCCACGTAGCCGGGATTCACGACGGTAATTACGCCAGTGAGCAACGGTGGAAGCAGACCGAGCACAAGAGCGCTGATTCGGCCCTCGGCGGTGAGCGTGGCCACCTCGGCGCGGAGCCGCTCGCGCTGGGTGATGGTGTGGGCAACGGTGTCGAGAACCTCGGCGAGGTTCCCACCGGCGTGCTGGTGGAGCTCGATCGCCATACCCACCCAGGCCACATCGTCGCTGCCCATGCGCTCGGCCAGAGCCGACAACGACTCGGGCAGCGGCCGACCCAAACCGGACTCGCTGGCCACCCTGCGGAACTCATCGGACACCGGCCCTGTCAGCTCATCGGATACCCCCATCAAGGCCTGCGACACCGGGAATCCAGCCCTCACAGCCCCTGCCAGCAATTGCAGAAGCCCCGGAAGATCGGCGGCGAATCGCCGTCGGCGTCGACGTGCGGCCACACCGGCGGCAAGCAATGGCAACGATCCGAGGCAGACCACGGCCATCGCCACCAGCATCACAGGCATCCCCAGCACCGTCAGCAGCACACCGGTCGCCCCACCCACCACCATGGCTGCCGCCACCACCTCGGCCGCTCCAACGTCCAGACCTGAGCGCTCCACCAACCCCACGAACCGGAATAGTTCCGGCCGACGCTGCAGCACCCGACCGGCCAATCGCTCCACAAACCGGGCCGGGGTGCCACCATTGACAACAGCACGTCGGGTACCGCCGCCGGGCCATCTCGTTCACCGTCACCGGCATCGGGAGAACCGTAAGGAGTCACGACGTAGGGGCTGAGTCGTCGGTGTACATCATCGACCCCGCGGCGTGCCCCCGAGGCATGGCGCCACATTGCCACTCCTGCGATCAGCACAGTCATTGATGCCAGCAACGGGACCACCACAAGATCACCAGCCGCCAGCGCCCAGGCCACCGTCATTGGCCAGGAGAAGGGCGGGAAGTGTGACACCCATCAATTCCAGCTCAGGAGCGAAGCGGGGGCGTATTCCGCATGGTCGCAGCTCGGCGGCTCGGGCAGGCACGCCGCTGCCGGCTCGGCCGCCGTCAACCCGGGCGGGCGCCGAGGACATGAAGAGGTCCCCGGTCACCACAACGTCTCCCTCGAGCCCAAGTACCTCGGTAATTCGGGTAATCAGTCGTCGCCCATCTGCCGTTCTCTCCATCTGAACGACCAGATCAAGCGCTGACGTCAGTTGCTCTCGAATGGCTCTGAACTGGCAGGTCAAAGCCTGCCATGAGCACCAGAGTCTCCAGCCTTGCCAGCGCATCGCGCGGACTATTGGCATGGACGGTCGTGAGCGAACCGGTGTGGCCGGTGTTCATCGCCTGCAGCATGTCCAGCGCCTCGCCGGAGCGGACTTCCCCGACCACGATACGGTCGGGACGCATTCGAAGACTGTTGCGGACCAGATCCCGAATGGTGATCTCCCCACGCCCCTCGGAGTTGGGGGGCCTGGCCTCAAGGGAAACCACATGACCCTGAGTGAACTGAAGTTCCTTCGAGTCCTCAACGGTGACGATCCGCTCACCCGACGGGATGAACGACGACAGCACGTTCAGCAACGTGGTCTTGCCTGATCCGGTACCGCCAGAGACCACAATGTTGCGTCGCCCAACCACACAGGCATCAAGAAATGCCGCAGCCCGAGCATCCATCGTCCCCGCGTTGATGAGGTCATCGGCGTTGATACGGTCCCGACTGAACTTTCGCACCGTAAGAAATGGCCCCCCAACCGCAACGGGCGCCAAAACGACATTGGCTCGAGCTCCGCTGGGCAGGCGGGCATCACACAGCGGGGTGGACTCGTCAACCCGTCGCCCGACACCACTGACCATCTTGTCAATCACCCGACGCAGGTGGTCGGAATCGACAAACCTGACCCCAGTGGGCTCAAGACATCCCGATCGTTCCACCCACACAGAGAACGGGCCGTTGCACATCACCTCGCTGACACTGTCATCAGCCAGCAGGGCGTCAATGGGGCCGAACCCGAGAACGTCGTCACACACCTCGGCGACGAGGGCATCGCGTTCGTCAGTGGTGAGCAGACCACGCTCATCGGTCAGGGCACTGCGCAGCGTCTCGGCCACCCGGGAGCGAAGCCCGTCATCCACCAGGACACCGGAAGCGAGCTGGGGACCGAGCTCGTCGACCACCCGGTTATGGATCCGGCGACGAACGTCGTCAAGCCCGGGGTTTCGGCCCCGAGCAAGTGGCGTCGCAGTGCAGTAGCATCAGGGGTACTCGGAGGTGCCGTGAACGCGTTCGTACAGGCCCACCTCAGCCGATCCGATCGGCAAGCGCGTGGCGAATCCCGGCCATCAGGCCGGGAAACATCGGGCGTCTGGACCCACGGTGTTGAGACAGCCCAGTGGTGGAGGCAGGTTCCAATCCGATGGGATGTCCAGACCCCGAATCCCGGACGAGACGATCGGCCAGTGAGCTCAAGGCAACGGCAGCCGGCGACTGCGATGCACCGAGCACCACGGGGCAACCAGCCAGAAGTGACCTCGACACCGCCGGGTCATTCGGGATGACCCCAAGGGCCTTGACCCCGACGTGCTGCTCGACGTTGGCCACATCGAGGCCACCGGGTGCCCCGACCGCGTTGCATACCAGCGACCAGGCCCCGGTACTGACTCCGAGGCGCCCCAGAATCTCGGCGGCCAGCCGGGCATCTTTCACGCTGGCCAGGTCGGTGGTGGTGACCAACAGGACGTGACCACAGCGCTCCAGCAACTCCACCACCAGGTCGTCAAGTCGGGAGGGGAGGTCGAGCACCACCCATCTCGATGACAAGCTCCAGAACATCGAGGGCGGCGATGGAAAAGATCTGGTGCAACCACGTCCGCCAGCACCGGGTCAACTGGGGCACCCAAAAGCGACACGCCGCTGGCGGCATGGACAGCCAGTAGGCCAAAGATCAGCTGAGCGTCGATGTGCGACATCGAGACACCACTGCTTCCGGCTACGCGTTTGCTGGTCATCGACACCGACGCCAGCGAGCGGTGCGGCTCGATACCAAGCATCAACGCCAGGTCACCGAACTGCAGGTCGGCGTCCACCAAAACCCCGGGGTAGCTGCTGGGGTCTTTGTTGTCAGGCGGAGCCCCGGCGGCCAACGCAATGGCAAGGTTCACCGCCACGGTGGAGGTACCGGCACCTCCTTTGGGGGAAAACACCCCGATTGGGCCGGACCCAACGGTCCGACGGCTGGTCACAACCGGCTGCGCTGGTTCACGTGTGGCAACCGCATCAAGGGCAGCCGGCGACGCTGGCATGTGCCCGGCGGGGACTACTGGCGGGCCAGATCGCCGAAGCTAGCCGCCAAAGCCACCTCCAGTCCGGCGCGGCGGACGGCATGACGCGGCTAGGCCACCGGCGCACCCTCCTCGACCAGGTCACACACGCCGGCAGCAAGGGCAACGCGCAGTGCCACAAGGTCACAGGTGGGGACGACACCCACCACGGCCCACCACCGCCGGTCGCATCCATCGGAGCCGGCCATGGCGGTGAGGGCGGCGACGATGGATCCGGGCGGCGACTGAGGTCCCGACACCACGATCAATGGGGTGAAATGGGCAACGCCGCCATCGCCCAGACGGCATGAATGGAACCAAGTTTCGACATCGGCGATGTCGGCAACGCCTTGCACTCCCCGACCGAGCCCTGACAAAAGTCGTCGACGCTGTGCGGTGTCGGGCTCGACCACAATCACCAGGGGACGCACAGGCAGGCCCGCCTGACGAGTCGGTGATTGCGACGTCAGCGGCGTTGACGACCCGTCGGCAATGCCGCCACATTCCCGATCAATCACCCCACCAGTTGCTGGGGCCGACGGGTCGTCGCAGTACGGGGTGAGAAGAGCCGAATCCTCACCCGGCAATTCCCCGAGCAGCGCAGGTAGCGGACCGACCGCTGCCGCCTCATGAGTCCGAACGTACGAGGGTCAGCCAAAGGTCGTTGTCATAGGTCGCCACCCACTGCGCCGCCCGAGGAGGGAGGCTCAACACAGCTGTGGCGGCACCCGGTTGAGGCACCGCCGTGTCTCGCTGAACCGCCGGAGCCCCCGGTAATGGCCTGACCTGCGCGTTGACAGCAAGCACCAGGACCGACTGGTACAGGTACCGAGCCCGACGGCAGCGGACCTCCAGGTCTGCGGCCGCGATGATTGCTGCCCTGCCCCGTCACGGCGGCCATGCGCCTCCCGGAAGTGCCGACTCGTCGGGACATGCGGACGGCACCAGGATGTTCACCCTGTCCCCGCCCAGCCAGCCTCCAACGGCCCCGGTGGCGTCCAGCGTCACCGCCATTGCGGTGTGCTCGGGACTGTCGAGTTGCCCAACCAGTCCGGCATCGAGGGTGGGAGGCGTGACGAACATTCCCGCCGACAGCACCGTGCCGGGCGAGATGTCGTAGGCGGCCACAAGTCCGTCGAGCTGATCGGATGAAGTGATGGGAAAATCCGGGTGTCCCCTCGGCGACCTGAGCCAGCTCGATCACTGCCATCGGCCCGGGCCGCCTCGGCCGCCGTGCCCCGGGCGACGGGAGCCACGGACCGCACAAGACCGTCTGCACCATCGCTGGTCGCCGGTGGAGCTGATCCGGTGCCTTGCGGAGCAAGCAACCACACCATGGCGGCGGACAGCCACTGCGCCGCCACAATGGCATGGGCCACGATCACCCTTCGGTGTCCCATGCCCACGACCCTCGTTTCGACCGGGTCAGGCCAGGTGCCTGCCGGTGGCCAGGGATGCCCTACAGGCGCTGCCTGCGGCATCGATCGTTGGGCAACAGCCAGGGTCCGATGGCCCAGCTGCGCTCCCAGCTCGTTTCAGGATCAGACCGTACCGGCGCTGGTTCGCCAGGACGTCGCTCAGCCACCCAGTGTTGACAACCGGCGACTGGGAGTGGTGGCCAACCGGCTCAGCGGTCCTGACCGGTGATCCCCACCCGAGCGAGCGCGGTGGTGGCAATGCACCGGCCCTGGGCTACCCCGGCTTCAGAAGCCATCGGGTGGTGGATCCCGCCGTACAGGCGAGACTTGGACGCCTCATCAGCGGCATCGGTGAACGACGCAAACGATCGGGGTTCCCATCCGATGCGATCGTGGGTGGTGTCGGTGAACGATCGTTCTCCGAGCATGGTCGCCAGCACCGTGGCTGCCGCCGTCGAACCGGCCGAGTGACCCGACGGGTATTCCGGATGGGGTGGGGTGGTGAGGAACGGCAGCCAGTCAGGGTCGATCGACCGCTGCACATAGGTGACCGGGCGTTCGAGCATGACCCGGTACTTCACCCTCCAGGTGGCGACGAAGGCATCGGACTGCACCAGCGAAAGCAGGGCGAACTGGCGGGCGGCCTGCTCAAGCGACACCTCACCACTGGTGCCGTCAGCATCAATCTCGGCAGCCAGAATGTGAACCCAGTGTCCTGCCGGAGTGAACGTCAGTCCGTCACGGTCTGACCAGTGACGGACGATTTCCCTTTGTTCATCAGTGATGTTGTTCGACGCCTCGTAGGGGGCCATGACCTGGTCCCAAAATGGGGATCCGGGCACCTCGCTGAAGGTAATCGGGTCGGGCACCGGGCAATCGGCGTCTGCAACAACGAGTGGGCGCAGATCCCCCATTGGGGGCTCCCGGGCCAGAGCGATACTCAGGCGGGGTTGGCTGCCACGTTCCGGGTGTGACCTCGACCTCGGGAAGGTCGGTGGCAATCGTGTCGTAGCCATCGCCGTCAGCCAGGGCAAGAACGGCGCCAGCAACCTGCTCGCCCAACCGAATTGAGGGACCAAGGTCCCTATCTGTCTGTGACGCGATCCGCTCAAGGTGCTGCTGCTCGAGCAGTTCGGACTGACGTTGCCCCTCGGCGGTGGGTACAAGATTCCGGGTCACCTCAGCGGTTGCGACGGTGGCGGCAGTACACCGGCATCGAGCGGTCAGCCGGACGCTCGGGCAGTACCAGACCGGGTCCACGTCAAGAGGCTCCGGGCACCAGCCACGAAGCCAGCGCTACCGCTGCATCGAGGCCCAGCGACGGCTGCGGGCGAGCACCGCTGCGGCTGGCCACCGGGGCACTCAACTGCTCACGTTGGATGATGGCCGAGCTCCCGATCCATCCAGTCCACGGCGACATCTGCGGGCCGGGAACCGTCACGGGCAACAGGCCCGGGAAACAAAAAGAACTCGTCGTCTTCGCCGGGAGCGAACGTGACCGGTGCCGATGAACCCCCGCCCCCAGCCGTTCCACACCCGACGATGACACCCGCCATGGCAACAATGCACAACACCACGCCCGCAATGCGCACACCGCCCAGCCCACTTTGCACCCGCACCATGTGAAAAACCCTAGGCGACAAAGGCGGTGCATGGGGCCGCGCCCCATTGGCCAACGCCCTGTGGCAGTGTTGAAGGGCAAGGCGGTTGCGCATCGAGGGGGAACACGGCAGTGACGATGACGAGGCCTGTGGGAGCTCGGTTGGCATGCTGACACCGTGGCGTAAGGCAGGGTGTCTGCTGTTGGCACTGGCGTTACTGTCGGCGACGGGATGTGGCGACACCGCTACCGATCGCGCCGAGTCGGCCGGAGATGGTGGGCCACCGCTCACCCCGGTGTCGTTCACCGACGTCGCCGCCGAATCCGGGCCCAACACCGCGCCCCGCGCCGTCAAGCGAATTGCGCCGCGTTGCCTGTTCCAGCGGGTGTCTGCCGGAGCAACCGCGTGTGAGGCCGAGCGCATAACCGGCGGTGTCGCCGTTGGCGACTTTGACGGTGACGGCATCGATGACCTTCTGCTCACCAACATCGACGGCCCCCCGCGGCTTTATCGCAACAACGGTGATGGCACCTTCGACGATGTGACCCAACAGGCTGGTCTTGGCGAGTTCCTCTTCCGTTCCAACGGGGCGGCATGGGCCGACATAGACAATGACGGTGATCAGGACCTGATGCTCACCACCATCGCCAGCGACCGCTACTACCTGTTCATCAACAATGGGGACGGAACGTTTACCGAGGATGCCATCGCCCGCGGAGCTGCCCTCGACTACGGCACGTTGCGCAGCGGCACCAGCGTCACCTTCGGCGACATCGACAACGATGGATGGCTCGACATGCACCTGACCGAATGGATCCCGCGACGGGCTCAGGGAACCGACCCCGTGTCGCACGCCCGGCTGTTGCGCAATCAGGGCCCCGAGGCCCCTGGGACCTTTGTGGACGTCACCGACAGCGCCGGAGTGACGCTGGGGCTCACCGTCGTTGACGCCGTAGGCACCTCCCAGTTCAGTCCGCCGGTCTACTCGTTTGCGTCGGCAATCACTGACCTGGACGGCGACGGATGGGCGGACCTGATCGTTACGGCCGACTACGGAGCCACCCAGTTGTTTTGGAACAACGGTGACGGAACGTTCACCGAGGGCACCACCTCGTCGATTATCGGCTCTGAGTCAAATGCAATGGGGTTGGCCATCGGCGACATCAACGGAGATTCACTCCCCGACGTGTTCATCACCTCAATCAGCAATGTGGCAACGTCCTGCGACGGGCGTCCCTGCGACGCCACGATGACCGGCAACCGGCTGTACATCAACAACGGCGACCGGACCTTTTTCGCCGACAACGAACGGGCCGGCGTCACCACCGGCTACTGGGGTTGGGGTGCGGCCATGCTCGACATCGACAACGACGGCCTCATGGATCTGGCAATGGCCAACGGCGTGGACTTCGACGGCAATGACGAATACCTGGCCGGCACCGGCCAATTCAGGCTCAATCCCAAGCGGCTCTGGCACAACAACGGTGATGGCACGTTCACTGAGATTGGACGAGAGGCCGGCATCGACGTCCTTGACCCAGCAACCGGTCTTGCCACCGCCGACCTCAACGGCAACGGCCACCTTGACATCATCATGATCCATCCGGGCCGGATGCCATCGCTATGGCGCAACAGCGCAACGTCGGGCAACGACTGGCTGCGGGTCAAGGTGGTGGGAACCGGTTCCAACCGCGATGCGATCGGTGCCGTGGTTGCGCTCACACCCTCCGCCGGGGCTTCCCCCCAGACTCGCATCGTGGGCGCCAACAGCTTCTTTTTGGGCCATGGCGAACGGACCCTCCACTACGGCCTTGGACCATCGTCGCCGAAGGTGGCCGACATCACTGTGACGTTCCCCGCCACCGGGCGAGTGATCACCGTTCGGGACGTGGCTCCCAACCAGACCATCACCATTACCGAGCCGGAAACCTGACGGTGACAATGTGACGATGGCAATGTGACGATGGCAGGGAGCTGACGCCGAACTTTGGTGGCGAGGGGGCCAGCGACAGGGCCGGCGTTCGGACCCGATCAGGCCTCGGCGTCGTCCTCGCTGGCGGCAACCTCAACTGCCTCGGCAACCTCGACGGCCTCGACTGCCGGTTGGGTGACATCCTCAGCGGCCATCTCTGTCTCGACCGCCTCTGGGACCTCAACTTCCGAGCCGGTGACCTCGGCCTCAGCCACCTCGCCTGCTGGGGCCTCGGCACCTTCGACACCTTCGGCGCCGTAGTAGTCAGCCCAGGCCTTCTCGGCTTCGGGATCCACGGCCGGCCCGATGTAGTTGCCCTGCTCGTCGTAGGCATGCTCGCCGAAGTGCGCCTGATACTCGGCGGCCACCACGCCACCCTCGGCGGCCTGCTTGATCGACAGGCTGATGCGGCGACGCTGCAGGTCCAGATCGATGATCTTGACCCACAGTTCCTCGCCCGGGGTCACAACCTGCTCGGGCAGGTCGACGTGATGCGCCGACATCTCCGAGATGTGCACCAGACCCTCGATCCCTCGCCCACCTGGACGAACGCACCGAACGGCACCAGCTTGGTGACCCGGCCGTACACCAGCTCGCCCACCTGGTGGGCGCCGGCGAACTCCTGCCACGGATCCTGCTGGGTGGCCTTGAGCGACAGGCTGATGCGCTCACGGTCGAGATCGACCTCGAGGACCTGCACCTGGATCTCGTCACCAACGGCGACGACCGAGCTGGGATGGTCGACGTGCTTCCACGACAGCTCGGACACATGCACCAGACCGTCCATGCCACCGAGGTCCACGAAGGCACCGAAGTTGACCACCGACGACACGACGCCCTTGCGGACTTCGCCTGGCTTGAGATCGCTGAGGAAATCCTCGCGCTGTTCCTTCTGGGTCTCTTCCAGCCAGGCCCGGCGGCTCAGGACCACGTTGTTGCGGTTCTTGTCCAGCTCGATGATCTTGGCCTCGAGCGTGCGGCCGATGTACGGCTGCAGGTCACGTACCCGGCGCAGTTCAACCAGCGATGCAGGCAGGAAGCCCCGCAGGCCGATATCCACGATCAGGCCGCCCTTGACAACCTCGATCACGAGGCCGGACACGACGCCCTCTTCTTCCTTCTTCTTTTCGATGTCGCCCCATGCACGCTCGTACTGCGCACGCTTCTTGGACAGGATCAGACGTCCGTCCTTGTCCTCCTTGGTGAGGACCAGCGCCTCGAGCGTGTCGCCACGCGACACGATCTCGCTGGGGTCAACGTCGTTTCGGATCGACAGTTCCCGGGCCGGGATGACACCTTCGGACTTGTACCCGATGTCGAGCAGGACCTCGTCGTGGTCGACGGCGACCACGACGCCCTGGACGAGCTGGCCGTCCTCGACGTCCACCATGGAGGTGCTGTAGGCCTCTTCGAGCGCTGCAGCATCGAAGTCGTTGGCCACGATCTGGCGGGGGGTGTACGTGCCATCCTCATTGAATGTGCCCATCTCCGGTGCGGGATCGATGGTCAAAGATGAGGGGGCGGTCTGCTCGGTCTGGTCCGACAAGGTGAATCTGCTCTCTTGGGGTTGGAACTCGGGGGCTTCGCGGTGGACGCGCCAACTGCGAAACCTCTGGCTAATGGGAACTCTCAGACTAGCAGTGTCACTGGACCCTGATGCCAGCCCGCATCACAGCGTGGCTGCCCGATTTTCCACCCCGACAGGGTCCCTCATGGCCGACGGGCCACCAGCAACAGCTCGGGGTGGGCCAGATCGGGCCGGCGACGGCCGTAATCGCCGGGGGTCACTGACCACACCGCCTCCACCTCAAGACCTGCCAACGCAGCCAGGAGCCGCAGCTCGCGCGGCGTGTAGCACGACGTCCACAGCTCGGCGGGGTGGGGTTTGCCGTGTTCGTCGTGCACGGTGGTGTGCTCGTGGTTGCGGCCCAGGTCGGCATCAAAGGTGTCGCCCTGTTCGAGCCATCGGAGCTGGAAATAGGCCGAAAATGCCGACAGCACCAGATACCCACCGGGACGCAACACCCTGGTGGCCTCGGCGATGATGACGGCATCGGTGGAGTCGTCTGACCCCAGCGGGGGCAGCCCGAACGCCCCCTGACACAGCGACACCACGGCGTCCACACTGGCGGTCGCAACCGGGAGCACAGCGGCGTCGGCACGCACCCAGCCCCGAACGCGCCAATCCGGTTCGCTGGTGCCGTCTGCGTCGTCATCACGGCCAACTTCCAGGAACCTCCTGGCGACATCAACCCCCACCACCACCAGTCCCCGACTGGCCAATTCGCGGGCGTGACGCCCCGGACCACAACCGAGGTCCACCACCACTGATCCGGGTGTCAGCTCCAGACAACTGGTGATGAAATCCACCTCCTGGACGGTGCCTTTGGTGAAGGCGTACCGCAGGTAGGCCGGACCCATCCGGTCGGCCAGTGCCTCAAACCAGTGGTGATTGACAGGACCCGTGCCGGTGTCCCTTGCCGCCGTGTGGTCGCTCGGCGGCGGCTCAAGGGGCTCCGAGGGCTCGGGCGGCTCCAGGGCTCCGGGGCCGTCATGCCTTGGCGTCGGCCCATGAACGACCGGTGGCCAGATTCACCTCGAGCGGCACCCGCAGGTCGAACGCTCCGGTCATGGCCTCGAGCACCAGGGCAACCGCCTCGTCACGCCCGTCGGGTTCGATCTCCAGCAGCACCTCGTCATGAACCTGAAGAATCAGGCGACTGGTGGAGTTGCTGGCGGTGAGCGCCCGGTCGATCCGCACCAGCGCAACCTTGAAGATGTCAGCTGCCAATCCCTGGATGCCGGCGTTCATGGCCTGACGCTCGCCGGCCTGACGGATTCGGGCGTTGGGCGAGGCGAGCTCGGGAATCTGGCGCCGGCGGCCAAACAGCGTCTCGGTGTACCCGCGCTCGCGGGCCTCGGCCACGGTGGCGTCCATGTAGGCGTGCACCGAGGGGAACGCCTCGAAATACGCATCCAGGATCTGCTGGGCCTCGCCGTTGGCAATGCCCAGGCGCTGGGCCAGCCCGTAGGCCTCCATGCCGTAGGCCAGACCGTACGAGACCATCTTGGCCTGCGACCGCTGGGCGTGGGTGACGTCGGCGTCGTCGACGCCAAACACCCGGGCTGCGGTGGTGGTGTGGATGTCGGTGCCAGACTCAAAAGCGGCGATGAGACCGGGATCTTCGGCCAGGTGGGCGATGACCCGAAGCTCGATCTGGTTGTAGTCGGCCACCAGCAGTTCGAATCCGTCGGCAGCCACGAACGCAGACCGGAAACTGCGCCCCAGCTCGGTACGAACCGGAATGTTGTGCAGGTTGGGATGCTCGGAGCTGAGCCGGCCGGTGCGGGCCACGGTCTGGGTGAACGTGGCGTGGATGCGACCGTCATCGGCCACCTCGGCCAGCAGCCCGGTGCCGTAGGTGGACCGCAGCTTCTCCACCTCGCGGTACCGCAACAGCAGCTCGATCACCGGGTGCTCACCAACAAGCTTCTCGAGGCTGGCGGCGTCGGTGGAGTAGCCGGTTTTGGTCTTGCGCTGGGGAGCGAGGCCCAGCCGGTCAAACAGCACCTCGCGAAGCTGAGGGGTGGAGTTCACGTTGAACTCCCCGCCAGCGGCCTCGTGGATCTCCCGGGTGAGGGCATCGCACTGGGCGGACAGGGTGGTGTTCAGTTCGCTCAGGACCTTGCGGTCCACACCGACGCCCAGGGCTTCCATGTTGGCCAACACCCGCACCAGCGGGATCTCCATGTCGGTGTACAGCGCCAGAAGGTTGCGGGCCTGCATCGCCGCCCCCAGTGGCCCAACCAGCCGGCCGACGGCCACCGCCTCGGCGCCAGCGCTGTCGGCCCGCCCCGCCGATGTGCCATCCAGGTCAAGCTGGCCGGCAGCCGGTCCTGACTCCGCTGCCAACGCCAGCCCGGCGTAGCGCTCCAGCAGGTCGTCAAGGGCGTACTGACCGTCGGCGGGGTCCACGAGGTAGGCCGCCAGTTCGGTGTCGTGAACCAGGGTGTGCACGTCGATGCCACGTTCGGCCAGCCATCGAAGCAGCGGCTTGGCGCCGTGGGCTGCCAATGGCGCCCCACCGTCAGAGCTCAGGCGCGCCAGCTCGGCCAACACCTCTGACGACCCGGCGATGGCACCGTGGATCCACACCACGCCGTCGTTGTCACCGGCAAAGGCCACACCGGCCAGTGGCGACCGGCCGGCGTCGCCGTCCCACAGCGCAGCGAACGTCACCAGCGTGGCGTTGGCAGCCAGGGCGGCCAGAGCCGATGCCGCCTCGCTGCCGGTGCCGGGGCGACCACCTCAGCGGCCACGACCTCAGCCACAGGCGTGTCGGGTCGATCGATGGGCTCGGCGCCCAGCACCTCGATGGCGTCGTGCAGTCGACGACGCAGCGAATCGGAGAACTCCAGGAAGGCGAACATCTGGTCGAGGGCAGCCGGGTCCACCTCGGGCGGGCCAAAATCGTCGAGTTGAACCCCCGGCACGTCTCGCACCAGGGCCATCATGGAGGCGTTGGACCGAACCTGGTCCTCGGCGGCAATCAGGTTCTCGGCCAGCTTGGGTGTCTGCTCGGCTGGCGTGTGCGTAGATGCCGTCGAGGTCGCCGTAGTCATTGACGAGTTTGGCCGCCTTCTTCTCCCCCACCCCGGGCACTCCGGGCAGGTTGTCCGAAGGGTCACCTCGCAGGGCGGCGTAGATGACGTAGTCCGACGGGTCCACCCCGGTGCGCTCACGCACCGCAGCCTGGTCGTAGGCCTTCAGCTCCGACACTCCGCGCGTATGGGTGTACAGCACAGCCACATGAGGGTCCTCAACCAGCTGGTAGGCGTCGCGATCGCCGGTGACCACCCAGGCCTGCTCGCCGCGATCACGGGCCTGGGTGGCCAAGGTGGCCAGCACGTCGTCGGCCTCGAAGCCGACCACCTCCACCATCCCCATCCCAAACGCCGTCACCAGCTCACGCACCAGACCCATCTGCTGCACGAGGATGTCAGGCGTCTCGTCACGTTGGGCCTTGTAGGTCTCGACCTGCTTGTGGCGAAACGTCGGCTCGGGCCGATCAAACGCCACCACCACCCGGTCCGGACGATGGTCACGGATCAGATTCACCAACATCGACGTGAACCCGAACACGGCGTTGGTCACCTGACCCGACGCCGTGGCCATGTCGGTGGGCAGGGCGAAAAAGGCCCTGTAGGTCAGCGAGTTTCCGTCTACCAGCATCCAGGTCGGCACGGCGGCCAGCCTAGGGCGTGTTGCCGGGGTGGCTACCGGTGCATGCACCGGGCGCCGACGGCACCGTCACTCGGGAGGAACGACGTGTCCGGCCAGGATCTGCTCGGCGATGGCCCGCATGGTGGTGCGGTCACCCATGGCCGTTCGCTGGATAAACCCGAAGGCGTCAGCCTCAGCCAGACCGTGCTTGTCCATGAGCTGCCCCTTGGCCCGGTCCACGATCTTGCGGGTCTCGAGCTGGCCCTCCAGCGACTCCGACTGGTCAGCCAGTTGCTTGATCTCACGAAAGCGTCCGAGCGCCATCTCCACCGCCGGGACCAGCTCATTGCGCTGGAACGGCTTCACCAGGTACGCCAGCGCCCCGGCTTCCCGAGCCTGATCGACCAGATCCCGCTGACTGAACGCCGTCAGGATCACCACCGCCGACAACCGCTCCCCGGCCACGACCCGGGCCGCCGACAATCCGTCAAGACCAGGCATCTTGATGTCGAGGATGGTGACATCAGGGCTCAGCTGGCGAACCAGTTCCACGGCCTCGTCGCCACGACCGGTCTCCCCAACAACCTCATACCCCTCCTCCTGGAGGGTCTCTTTGAGATCAAGCCGGATGATGGCTTCGTCTTCGGCAATCACCACTCGAACGGTCACCGGCCCACCTACCCGAACATCCGGTCGAGCAAATCATCCTGGGAACGTTCCAGCGAGGCAATCTCAGCCACCAGTTCGCTGCGGTGACGCCGCATGGCGTCGGCATGACGCTGGGTGGAACGCATGTCCTGACCAGCCAGGGGTGTCTCGCTCACCAGCGAACGCAACCGGGCGTCGTCTGCCATGTCGTCAAGCACGGCCAGCTGTTCATCGGCCACCGAAAGATCCCGGCGGAGATCGGTGAGTCTGCTGGCGACTTCGCTGAGGCGACGTTCAAGCAGGGACCGGGACACGCCTGCAGTCTAGGGGCACTGTCGGTCCGGGGACGCCGCACGGTGCTGGGGTTGCTAGGTTGTGAGGGCTTTGCGGCGGTGCTGGAACAGGCATACAGGGTCGGCTCAAACCCGACTGTCCGGAAGGACATGTGGGTTCGAATCCCACCCGCCGCACTCAGGGAACCCACCGTTGTGAGAGGGTGGGCTCTTACCAGGTCAACCTCATCAGGAGTCCCCATGGCCCGCACACGACGTCGGCTGATCACTCTGGTCACCATCGCCTCTGCGGCAGCTGTCGTGGCACTGGTGCGCCAGCGACGCCTGACGGCGGCAACCGAAGAGTTTCAGCGTCGCTACGGAGCCGGCTGAGCCTCAAGCGCCAGCAACCATGACTTGGCCACGGCCCCACCTGCGTAGCTCCCCGGTCCGCCAGACACTGGCAGCACGCGATGACAGGGCACCACGATTGGCCACGGGTTGGTGGCCATGGCGTTGCCCACCGCCCGGGCCGCCCCGGGCCGAGCCGGCCATGTCAGCAAGCTGACCGTAGGTCACCGTGTCGCCATACCCCACAGTGAGCAGCGCGCTGTAGACCCGACGGGCGAACGGGTTGACGTCGCCAAGATCCACCGGCACCGAGAACGAGCGCAATATGCCGGCAAAATAGGCACCAATTTCGGTGCAGAGGTGGTCTGCGACGTCCCGTTCCTGCGCTGGAGAACGGTGCGCGTCCTGCGCTGCACCGCCTGGGTCGTCGGGCAGCGAGGCGGGTGATTCAGCCAGAGGGAAACCTGAGCCAAATACGATGCGCTCCACAACGCCACCGGACACCACGGCGGTGAGTGGCCCCACCTCGTTGGGTGAACCTGGCAGCGTGACGAGCACGACTCAACCGCCGGCGAGGGCCTTCATCAGCTTGGCCGGAGTGTCCTTGGGGCTGATCTTGTACCAGGCCTGCTCGATGGCACCGTCGGCGCCGATGAGAAACGCCGATCGAATGATGCCCATGTAGGACCGCCCGTAGAGCTTCTTTTCGCCCCATACACCGAAGGCTTCAGCGACGGCGTGGTTCTCGTCGGCAAGCAGCGGGTAACCGAGTTCGTATTGATCGTCGAAGCTGGCCTGACGCTTGGGGGTGTCGGGGCTGATGCCGAGGATCTGGGTGTCACCGATGTCGCCAGACACGTCCCGAAGCCCGCACGCCTGGGTGGTGCAGCCGGGCGTACTGGCCTTGGGGTAAAAGAACACCATCACCTTGCGACCTGAGAACTCTGCCAGCGAACGGGACTCGCCGTGCTGGTCGAGAAGCGCAAACGAAGGGGCAGGGTCACCTGGGGCGAGGACAGTGGAGGCCATGACCCCACGCTACCCAACCGGGACTTACCCGGACCGACCGGGGCAACAGGCCCGAGAGGGACCGGACGCGCCGACGGGAAGTGCCCGTGAAGGCACTCCCCGTCGTTGCTGGCCACCCGCTTCGCAGCAGATGACCCTCGATCAATCCTGACGCTGGGTCAGGAAGGCTGGCGCTTGCCCTTGGCGATGTCCTTGAGGGTGGCGCCAGGGGTGAGCTTCACGGCGTTGGAAGCCGGAACCTGAATCGTTGCGCCGGTCTGCGGGTTGCGGCCGGTACGGGCCTTGCGATGGACCTGCTCGATCGACATGAAGCCGGTAAGGGTCAGCTTGTCGCCGCCCGTGGCCACGATCTGCTGGGCAACCTCTTCGAAACCCTTCAGAACACGCTCGGTGTCTGCCTTTGACACACCGGTGCTCTCGGAAATCTTGTCGATCAGTTCGCTCTTGTTCATCGGGATTGCTCCTTGTCTGTTTCTTGCGTGTGGTCTGTTTCTTGCGTGTGGTCTGTTTCTTGCGTGTGGTCTGAATTCATGGGTGTGGCGCTTGCTGTGCGGGGCATGACCTGTGACCGAACGTCCGACGTGTCGGGCGATCTGGGGACCAGCATGACCAATTCCGGTGCAAAAAGGGTGGATACCGGCGAATTTGGCGCGCTGTGGGTTTCATTGGTGATTGCGCAGGTGGTCGGCGGCAGCAGCCAGGTAGTCGAGCATGGCCGCCTCATCGGGTGGTTCGAGCCCCCCAGAACGCACGGCAGTAGCCATGTGGCCGTACCAGGCGTCACGGGCGACCTGGTCGATCGGGAAGCCCACGTGGCGCATCCGCAGCCGGGGATGGCCCCGTTGCTCGCTGTAGGTGGAGGGACCACCCCAGTACTGGGCCAAAAACAGCGCCAGGTGCCTGCGGGCGGCGTCGAGGTTTGCGGGGTACATGGGCATGAGCACCGGATCGTCAACCACCCCGGCATAAAACGGTCGGCCACAGCCTCGAACCAGCCCATGCCCCCGGCTCGTGCGTACAGGGTGTCGTTGTGACCGGGCGGCACCTGCGAACCCGCCGACCCGTCAGTCAACCGAGGCATCGAGGGCTGAGCGGATGGAGCCAATAAAGGCCGCTGCCCCCGCTGGTCCTTCGCCGGCCAACAACCGTCGCACCAGTGCCGACCCCACCACCACACCGTCGGCCACCGAGCACACCTCGACAGCCTGGGCGGCGTCAGAAATGCCGACACCCACCAGCACCGGGGTGTCGGTGACCGCCACCAACCGTCTGGCGATGTCGAGTGCGCTGGATGCCAGGGCGTCGCGCTCACCTGTCACGCCCAGCAATCCCACGGCGTACACGAACCCTCGGGACCGGGCGCACACCATGGGAAGACGTTCGTCGGGGGCGGTGGGCGCTGCCAACAGCACCGTTTCGACCCCGGCGGCATCGGCAGCCGTGGCCCACGGCCCCACCTCTTCAAACGGGAGGTCGGGCAGGATGGCCGCCGACACGCCGCTGTCGGCCAGCGAGGCGGCAAAACGCTCGTGGCCCATGTGATAGGCGACGTTGTAATAGGTCATGACCGCCAGCGGCACACCCACGTCGGCGCGACGCAGGTCGTCGAGAATGGTGGCCGGCGACGCCCCGGCGGCCAGCGCCACCTCGGACGCCTCCTGGATCACGGGTCCATCCATCACCGGATCGGAAAACGGGATACCGATTTCGACGGCGTCGGCACCGGCGTCGACCACGGCGCGCACGTTGTCGAGCCAGTCGCCTCCGTCCACGGCCAACCCGCCGGTCACATACGGCACCAGCAACTTGCGGCCATGGTCACGTCCGGCACGCAACGCCTGCTCCAGCGCACCATGGGCAGCGGGACGGACGGGGATGTCAGCGGAATCCCACGCCACCGACAACGGCGCTGTCGCCCGACTCAACCCAGGATCTCCATCATTTCGGCCACGTCCTTGTCGCCACGGCCTGACATGTTGATCAGTACCGTCTTGCCGGCCAGCTCGGCACGGTCACGGCTCACCCATGCCAAGGCGTGGGCAGGCTCGAGCGCCGGGATGATGCCCTCGGTGCGACTGAGCAGGGAAAAGGCCTCGACCACTTCGGCGTCGGTGACCGACTCGTAGCGGGCCCGGCCGATGGTGGCCAGATGCGAGTGTTCCGGGCCTACACCGGGGTAGTCGAGACCGGCCGAGATGGAGGTGGCCTCGGAGACCTGGCCCCACTCGTCCTGCAAAAGAAACGACTTTGAGCCGTGGACCACACCGGGCACGCCGCGCCCAACGGCGGCGCCGCCGGCCGGCTCGACGCCAACCAGGTCAGCGTCGGTGTCCACGAAACCGGAAAAGATGCCGATGGCGTTGGATCCGCCACCCACACACGCCGTCACGATGTCGGGCGGACCGCCCAGGCGCTCGTCACACTGGGCCCGGGCCTCAGTCCCGATGACCGAATGGAACTCACGCACCATCCACGGGTACGGGTGCGGCCCCATGACCGACCCCAGGCAGTAGTGGGTGGTCTCCACGGTGGCGACCCAATCACGCATGGCTTCGTTGATGGCGTCTTTGAGGGTTCGACTGCCCGACATCGCCGGACGCACCTCGGCGCCCAGCAGCTGCATCCGAAACACGTTGAGGGCCTGCCGGGCGATGTCCACCTCGCCCATGTACACCACGCACTCCATCCCCATCAGCGCCGCCGCCGTGGCCGACGCCACCCCGTGCTGACCGGCCCCGGTCTCGGCCACCAGTCGCTTTTTCCCCATGCGCCGGGCCAGCAAGGCCTGGCCCAGCACGTTGTTGATCTTGTGGCTGCCGGTGTGGTTGAGGTCCTCGCGCTTGAGCAGGACCCGCACCCCCAGCTCCTCGCTCAACCGGTCACAGTCGCTGAGCGGTGACGGCCGACCGGCGTAGTCGTGCAGCAGACGGTCCAACTCCGAGTGGAACTCCGGGTCTCCCCAAGCGGCGCGAAAAGCCTTCTCCAGGTCCTGACATGCGGGGACGAGCGTCTCGGGGACAAATCGTCCTCCGAAATCACCGAATCGTCCCGAGGGTCCCGGGTCTGCAAGTGCCATGCCCCCAACCCTAGATCAGCCCCCGGTCGTATCCTCAGCCCGGCGAGTGCGCCGCACGCTGGTGTCGCCGAGTGCTTGCGCCGACCGACCCACCACACGTCATGGCGTGGCGTCGCCGTCCCAGTCGTACAGCTCTCCCTGGGACCCTCCGGTGCCAGCCGCCGACCCCTCGTAGGGTGCGGGGTCAAACACCACCGGCCCGAACGACTCGTGCGTGCCCTCGAGAAACGAGCTGTCGTCACCGGCCTTTGCGGTGTTGACGAAGCGTCGAACCAGACGCACATCCTTGTGGCCCGGGGAGGACTCGACTCCGGTCGACACATCCACACCCCACGGGTCGACCCGCTCGATGGCGCTGGACACGTTGTCGACACGCAGGCCGCCGGCCAAAATCAGCCGCGTCGTTCTGGAGAGACCCTCCACCAGCGACCAGTCGAACACCTCGCCGGACCCAGGGTTGCTGGCGTCGAGCAACACGGCGTCGACCTGATAGTCGCCAATGCTGTCGAGCAACGGGTGGCCGACAGTGAAGGCCTTGATCACAAATGGCACCCTCTCGCGCACCCATTCCACCTCGGCGACCGACTCGAAGCCGTGCAACTGGGCCGCTCGCAAACCGGCCGTATTCACCACTTCGACAACCCGCTGGGGAGTCTCATCGCGAAACACCCCTACGGTGAGCACCTCGGGCGTGAGCCGCCGGGCGATGTCACGGGCCAGGGTTGGCTGAATCCGACGGGTGGAGGGAGCGAACACGAAACCGACGGCATCAGCACCCATGGCCGAGGCCATCAGTGCATCCGACTCGTTCGTGATCCCACAGATTTTCACGAACACGTTGGAACGCTACCCGTTGCGACACCTGCACGACAGGCATGCCCAACCCATCGTGCTGGCGATCTGGCCGGTATCGCGGTCCCTGCCGGCGTCACAGATCCACGGTCACACCGGCGGCAGCGACCGGTTGCGGGCAGCGGGGTGGGGACCAGTGAAACCGGCTGGCGGCGAAGGCTCGATGTCAGGGACGGGTAGCGGGGCTGGCCTGAGCGGTGTGGGACGGGTCGGTGACCGAAATGGGAGTCAGAACCTCGTCGATGGCAGCCAACAGGTCGGCGTCGAGCTCGATACCCGAGGCCGACACCGACTCGTCGAGTTGCTCGGGCCGCGACGCCCCGACGATGGCCGACGACACGTTGGGCTGGCGAAGCACCCACGCAACCGCCATCTGGACCATGGAGATGCCGGCGTCGGCGGCCAGCGGCGCCAGGGCTGCCACCGCCTCGAGCACCTCAGGCCGCAACCACCGACCCACAAAATCGGCACCCCCGTTGGTGTCCTCGGCACGCGACGCGGTGGGTACCGGCTCGCCCGGGCGGTACTTGCCGGTCAGCACGCCCTGGGCCATGGGCGACCACACGATCTGCCCGATACCCAGCTCCTCGCTTGCCGGGATCACTTCGGCTTCGATCACCCTCCACAACATGGAGTACTGGGGCTGGTTGGAAATGAACGGCACGTGCAGCTCACGAGCCAGTGCGGCACCGGCACGCAACTGGTCGGCGGTCCACTCCGACACCCCGACGTACAGGACCTTGCCCGAACGCACCAGATCGGCAAAGGCCAGCATCGTCTCTTCGAGGGGCGTCTGGTGGTCGTAGCGGTGGGCCTGGTACAGATCCACGTAGTCGGTACCCAACCGGCGCAAGGATCCGTCAATGGACTCACAGATGTGCTTGCGCGACAGTCCCCGACCGTTGGGCGATGCCGAGGTGGGCCAATACACCTTGGTGAAGATCTCCAGCTGGTCACGCCGCTGGCCCGACAGGGCCCGGCCCATCACCTCTTCGGCCCGGGTGCCGGCGTAGACGTCGGCGGTGTCGAAGGTGGTGATCCCAAGCTCCAGCGCCCGGGCGACACAGGCGTGGGCGGCATCGTCATCGACCTGCGACCCGTGGGTTATCCAGTTGCCGTAGGACACCTCTGACACCTTGAGGCCGCTGTTTCCCAGAAATCGGTGCTGCATGTCACGAGACGCTAGCGGGCGGTGGCCGACACCACCCGCAGGGCGGCAACCCCGGCAGCAGGATCGGCGCTTTTGACCAGCGACTCCCCCACCAGCACGGCGTGGTACCCGGCATCGGCGAGCATTCGGGCATCGTGTGGCCCGCCAACACCCGACTCGGCCACCCGCACCACCCCGGCAGGCATCAACGGCGCCATGCGCACGGCGCGATCGGTGTCCACGGTGAACGTCACCAGATCGCGCTGGTTGACCCCGATGAGGTCGGCCCCCACCGCCATCGCCCGGTCCAGTTCGGGCTCGTCATGCACCTCGATCAGGACGTCGAGGCCGAGATGCGCCGCCAGGTCACGCAGGCGGCCCATCTCGGCGTCGTCGAGGGCGGCGGCGATGAGCAACACGGCGTCGGCGCCCATGATGCGGGCATCGCACACGTCACGCTCATCGACGGTGAAGTCCTTGCGAAGCACCGGCAGGGCTGTTGCCGAGCGGGCGGCGGCCAGATCGCTGGGCGAGCCCCCGAAGAAGTCGACATCGGTGAGTACCGACAGCGCTGCAGCGCCGCCGGCGGCATAGCTGCCCGCCAGCACCGCCGGGTCGAGTCCGGGCGCCAGGTCTCCCTTGGATGGCGACCGCCGCTTCACTTCGGCGATCACCGCCATGTGGCCATCGGCGGCGGCGTCGACAAGGGCCCGACGAAACCCCCGCGGCGTGTCGGACGCTTCGGCCTGTGCCACAAGCTCATCGAGGATGCGTTGATCGGCAGCGGCGGCTTCCCGATGGGCTGCAAGGATCTTGTCGAGATAGGTGGCTGCCACGGCTGACGCCCGGCGAGCCGGAACTACAGGCCCTTGGCGGCGTGCATGGTGGCCATCACCATCATGGGGGGCTCAGCCAGCAGGTCACCAAGCGCACCGAACAGCTCGGCCACCGCCGGGCTCTTGCCGTGAACGTCCAGGGCAGCGTCATCGGTGTAGAGCTCGAACACCCACAGCACGTCGGGGTCGAACTTCTCGGTGTGGAAGCTGTACACCTCGGTGCCGTCCTCGCCCTCGGCCGATGGCATGACCGCCATCAGTGCCGCCAGGGCCTCGTCACGCTTGCCGGGATGGGTCTTCATCTTGACGATCAGTGAAGTCTTGGCCATGCCGGCATGTTAGGCGAGTGAACCGGGCACCGGCGCACCTGCCCATCACCACACCCGCTCCACAGGCCATCGGGTCATCGGGTCATCGGGCCATCGAGCCATCGGGCCCACAGGCCCACAGGCCCACAGCAAGTCAGTACTGGGCCTGCCCGGTGCGGTTTGCGGTGCAGGTCAGTCCAGACCGCTGCGGCTGCTGCGCATCACGGCGTAGACCGGGGCGGCAACAAACCCCAGCGCACCAACCACCATGGCCGCAACCCCAAGCCCCACCAACGGCCCAAAACCCAGCAGCATCCCCAGGCCGAACACAACCAGCCCGACCACTGCCACCACCACCGGGCCCATCTGCAGGCTGCGCGGCACCGGGGCGCCGTCGCCGTAGGGCACGTCGTGTTCGGCGGCAGGATCGTCAGGGTCGATGGAGTCGTCGAAGGGCACGAAGTCAGGTGTGACCGTGCCTGGCGTCCACAGCCTGCGGCGCGCTGCGGCCAGGTCGCGGTCGTAGGCGACCCGCCTGCTGGCATCGCCGATCACCGACCACGCCTGATTGATCTCCTGCATCCGACGCTCGGCCACCCCGCGAGCCACCGGGTCGTCACCGGCAAGATCGGGGTGGTTGCGACGAGCCAGGTCCACATAGGCCCGACGAATGTCGGGTGCGTCGGCGCCGGGGTCCACGCCGAGGGTGTCGTAGTGATCGGGTCCTTCCAGATCGCCACCAGACCCTGCAGAAGCTCCTGCGCCGTTCCCCGGGGGCATGGTCACGATCCCAGCGAGACCGGGACGTCGACCGGGTCCCCAGCCCCGGCCAGGTCGTCGACCACCGGCAACTGGCGGACCTGGGCAGCCACCATCCTGCCTGCACTTCGCACAGCGACGGCGGCCGATGGCTCGACAGCCCGAGCCACCAGCGCCAGACCCATCGGTCCGACCGCAGCGGAATCGGCGACGCTGGTGAGCACGCCCACCACCTTGTCTGCTGCCATCACCTCGTCACCCACCGCACACATCGACTCGGTGACCACCGCCCGCAGACGACGGGGCACGTTGCCGCCACGACTGTCGATTCGGGCCACGAGTTCCTGGCCGGTGTAACACCCCTTGGTGAACGACACCGAGGCGTCGATCATCCACTGGCCGATCTCGGCGGCAATCACGTCATCCACGATCTCGGCACCGATGGCCGGCACGCCGCACTCCACCCGCACGGCGTCAAGGGCCTCAGGCCCCACGATGGGGGTGTCGATGCGCACGTGGGCCGACGCCGGGGCCAACACATCCCAGCCGATCAGACCGGGCCACGGGGCAGGCAAGGTGAGCACGGTGGAGCCTGCGGTGTGATCGAGTTCCACCTGCACCGGGCCTCGCACTGCCATGGCCACCCAGTCGTCGGGGTCGTCCACAGTGATCTCGGCTTTGGTGCGCAGCTTGAACCGCTCGAGGCGGGCCACCACTGCAGCGCCGAACCCCGGTCCACGTCCACGATGAACGTTTCGTTCTCCAGGCGACTCACCCTCAGCCACAGGCCCATCTTTCCGCCGGGACCCAACAGCAACGACCAGGTGGCCTCCTCGTTGGCCACAGCCGTGATGTCAGCGCTCAACTGCCCTTGCAGGAACGACTCGGCATCCGGACCCGTCACCCGGACCACGTCGCGCCGCAACAGGGCGGCCCCACCGGCACGCAACTGGCGCTGCTGTCGGTGCAGTTCGTCACGCGACACCGGCCCGGACGGGGTGGCGTCGTGGGTGGCTGGGGCGCTGATGGTCGGGTCGCTGTCGGGGGTTTCCACGTCTGTCACGCTACCGACCCGCCATCATGTGCGTCGCTGGGCACTCATCTGGCGACCGCCGGCCACGGCCATGAGCAGGGCCCGGGCCTTGTTGTGGCATTCCAGATCCTCCAGCTCGGCCTGGCTGTCGGCCACCACCCCGGCTCCGGCCTGCACCGACGCCGTGCCGTCGGGCGCCACCACCAGGGTGCGGATGGCGATGGCGACGTCCATGTTCCCCGAGAAATCCAGATAGCCGACCACGCCGGCGTACGGTCCCCGCTTGACGGGTTCGAGGTCGTCGATGATCTGCATGGCCCGCACCTTGGGTGCACCCGACACCGTGCCGGCCGGCATGGTGGCCCGCAACACGTCGATGGCGGTCTTTCCCGACACCAGCTCACCTGACACCTGCGACGTGAGGTGCATCACATGGCTGTACAGCTCAAGCGCCATCATCTCGTCCACGGTCTCGGTGCCAAAGCGCACCACCCGGCCCACGTCGTTACGGGCCAGATCCACCAGCATCACGTGTTCGGCACGCTCCTTGGGATCTTCGAGCAGCTCGGCGCCCATACGGGCCTCCTCGGCGGCGTCGCGGCCCCGACGGCGGGTGCCGGCGATGGGTCGGGACGTGACCCGCCCGTTGCGCAGCGTCACCAGTGGTTCGGGCGACGACCCGGCCAGGGTCACCTCGGCGGTGCGCACGAAGTACATGTAGGGGCTGGGATTCACCTGACGCAGCACGCGGTACACGTCATAGGGTTCGGCGTCGAGGTCGAAAGTGAACCGCTGTGACAACACCACCTGGAAGATGTCCCCGGCCAGGATGTGCTCCTTGGCGGCGTCCACCGCCGCCTGGTACAGACCCGGGCCCATTGACGATGTGACCTCCGGCAGCGGTGCGGCCGGATCAGGCGGTATCAGCATCGGTTCACCCAGCGGGGCTGCGCCATCGGCAGCCAGGCCGTCGAGCCGCCCAACGGCGTCGTCGTACAGCTCATCGAGCTCGACGTCCGACAGCTCGCCGGGCGGAATGCGCACGTTGACGATCAGCACCACCCGCTGGGCGAAGTGGTCGAAGGCGGCCAGCTCACCGATGGCGGCCATCACGGCGTCGGGCATCCCGGCGGCGTCGGGAGGAGGCTCGCCGAGCGCCTCCACCTCGCGCACCACGTCGTACCCCATGAATCCAACCAGACCCGAATGCAACGGGGGCAACTCGTCGATCACCGGGGTGCTCTCGCGTTTGAGCACCGCTTCCACGGCGGCCAACGCCCCTCGATCCAGCGGCACGCCGTCAGGCAGATCACCGTCAGCGGTGACCCGGTCTCCGCGAACGGTCAGGGTGAGCCAGGGCCGACGACCCACAAATGACCACCGGCCCCACCGCTGGCCGTGCTCGACTGACTCGAACAAAAAGCCCGGCTCGCCGTTGCGGCACAGGCGCATGAACGCCGCCACCGGGGTGGACAAGTCGGCCACCAGCTCGCGCCACACCGGCACCACGGTGTGGTCGGCGGCCAGTGCCCGAAACCCGGCACGGTCCATGTGACTGGGATGCCCCATCACGAATCGCCGGTGGCGCCCGGTTCGGTGAAGGACCGGAAAAAGCACGAACGGGCCCCGGTGTGGCAGGCGCCAGCACCGTGCTGGTCCACCCGGAACAACAGCGTGTCGCCGTCACAGTCGTAGTGAGCCGAGCGCACCACCTGGATGTCGCCCGAGGTGTCACCCTTGCGCCACACCTCGCGGCGCGACCTGCTCCAAAACACCGTGCGCCCCTCGTCGAAGGTGAGCCGGAGGGTCTCGGCGTTCATCCACGCCATCATCAACACCTCACCGGTGGCATCGTCCTGCACGATGGCCGGCACCAGACCGTCGTCGTTGTAGGTCACCGCCAACAGCGAATCGGCGGTGACGGGTAGGGGCTCAGGAGCAGTCACAGGCGCTCATGCTACGGCCGGTACCGCAGCCAGACGAACCAGTTGGGCACGCTGGTCTACAGGTAGAGCCCGGTGGAGCTCTCTTCGAGGCGACCGGCGGCCACGGCGTGGATGTCACGCTCCCGCAGGATCAGGTAGTCCTCGCCGCGCACCTCGACTTCGTAGCGGTCCTCGGGATTGAACAGCACCTGGTCACCCGGCTCCATGATTCTCACGTTGGGTCCGGTGGCAACCACCTCTGCCCACGACAGCCGCTTGCCCATCTGGGCAGTGGCCGGGATGAGGATTCCCCCCGAGGTGTGGCGCTCGCCCTCGGCACCACCAATCCTCACCAGGATCCGGTCATTGAGCATCTTGATGGGAAGTTTGTCCATTTCCGGGGAGGTCACGCCGACGACGGTACCGTCTGTGCCCATGACCGCGGACAACGACCTGACCACGGGCCCCCGCCCGTTGACCATCGCCACCGACGACGGCGTGGCGCTGGAGGCCCAGTGGGCACCCTGCGACGACGGTGGTGATCCGCTGGCCGCAGTGGTTCTGGCCCATCCCCACCCGGCCCACGGCGGCGACATGACGTCACTGGTCACCAGCGAGCTGTTTCGATCGCTACCCACCCAGCGCTGTTCGGTTCTGCGCTTCAACTTTCGGGGGGTGGGCGCATCAACCGGCGAGCACGGCGGGGCGAGCCCGAGCGTCTGGATGTGTCGGCGGCGGTGGCGGCCATGGACGGTCTCGTCGGCGACGTACCCCTGGTGCTGGCTGGCTGGAGCTTCGGTGCCGACGTGTCGCTGGCCGTGGTGGACGACGCCATCACGGGGTGGTTTGCGGTGGCACCACCGCTGCGGATCCTGTCCGCCGAGCAACTGTTGGCCGCCCACGACCAGCGCCCCAAGCATCTGGCGGTGCCCGAACATGACGAGTTCAACCCGCCCGAACGATGCGCACCCAAGGTGGCCGACTGGCACAACACCACCGTCGAAGTGATGGCCGGAGCCGACCACTACCTGGTTGGACGCACGGCGAAACTGACGGAGTCGCTGGTCGGCTTCGCCGCATCCCTCAGCTGGCGAAACCGGGCCTGAACACACACGGGCCGGATCCGGCACCAAACCTCAGGCTGGACGCACCGCCACACCGGCTGCGGCCATGTGGGCCTTGGCCTCCGCCACGGTGTGCTGGCCGAAATGAAAAATCGATGCCGCCAACACTGCGTCGGCTCGTCCGTCGGTAACCCCTGCCACCAGGTGGTCGAGCGTCCCCACCCCACCCGAGGCGATCACCGGCACCCCAACGGCGTCGGCAACCGCAGCGGTGAGTTCCAGGTCGAAGCCGTCGCCGGTGCCGTCACGGTCCATGGAGGTGAGCAGAACCTCGCCAGCTCCCAGGGCGGTGGCCTGCACCGCCCAGGCGATGGCGTCCATCCCAGTGGCGGTGCGACCCCCGTGGGTAAAGACCTCACGTTGCCTGGCGTCAATGGCCACCACCACACACTGGGCACCAAACTCGTCGGCCAGTTCGGCCAGGAGCTGAGGACGCTCAACTGCGGCCGTGTTCACCGACACCTTGTCCGCACCGGCGCGCAACAACGCCCGGGCGTCGTCGACCACACGGACCCCACCGCCGATGGTGAACGGGATGAACACCTGCTCGGCGGTTCGCCGCACCACATCGATGATGGTGTCGCGCTTGTCCGACGACGCCGTGATGTCGAGAAACACCAGCTCGTCAGCGCCCTCGGCGTCGTAGCGGGCCGCCAGCTCCACCGGGTCGCCTGCGTCACGCAAGCCCACGAAGTTCACTCCCTTGACCACCCGGCCGGCGTCGACGTCCAGGCACGGGATGATGCGCGCCGTTCTCATGGGCGAGACCCCGCTGTGCCGGGGCGCCCATCGCCATGACCGTGAGTCCCCGACGAACCAGGGTCCGTCACGGCGGCCACTGCGGCGATGGCAGCACCAAGGGTGAAGGCGCCCTCGTACAGGGCCCGACCCACCACAGCACCGGCCAACGACCGGCCACCCACGTCCACGGCGGCAAGGGTGGTGAGGTCGTCGAGCGTGGATACGCCCCCTGAGGCCAGCACGGGGATGGCCACATCGACCAAAAGGGCAGCAAGACCGACCGTGTCGGGACCGACCAGCGCACCATCGCGGGCAATGTCAGTGACCACCAGGGCATCCACGCCGGCGTCGACGAACCGGGCGGCAACGTCGGCCACCGAGCGTCCCGACCCCTCGACCCAGCCGCGAACGGCCACCTCGCCATCACGGGCGTCGAGGCCGACGGCCACACGGTGACTGGCTGCCAGCGTGTCGACCAGGTCGGGGTCCTCGAGGGCAGCGGTTCCCAGCACCACCCGGGTCACACCGCGGGCGAACAACTCCCGGGCAGCGGCAACCGATCGCACACCGCCGCCCACCTGCACCGGCACACCGGCGTCGCCTGCCACCGAGCAGATGGCAGCGATGGCATCAAGGTTGGTCTGCAGGCCACTGCGAGCGGCATCAAGGTCCACGGCGTGAACCCACTGGGCACCCTCGGCACAAAAAGCGGCCGCCTGGGCCGCCGGATCGTCGCCGTAGGTGGTGGCCTGGTCGTAGTCACCCTGGTACAGGCGCACACAGCGGCCGTCGAGCAGATCGATGGCTGGGAACACGGTGAACGGGGTCATGCGGGGGTGTCGTGGGCTATGGCCCGACAAGGGCGCGCTGAGGTCACTGCCACGGGCGGCCGAGACAAACGACGTCAGCAAGCCAAGGCCAACAGTGCCGGACTTTTCGGGGTGGAACTGGGTCGCCCACACGTTGTCGCGTTCCACGAGCGCAGGGACCGCCATGCCGTAGTCGCACGTGGCCACCACGTCGTCACCGTCGGGGACAACGTAGGAATGGACGAAATACACCCACACGGGGTCGGGTGCGGCCGCCAACATGGCACTGGGCCTGCGCCGTTCGAGCACATTCCACTGCATCTGCGGCCGCTTCACGTCGCCGGAAGCTGACGCACCCGGCCGTCGAGGACGCCCAACCCAGCCGCCCCGGGAGACTCGTCAGACCCCTCGTACAGCAACTGCATTCCCACACAGATGCCCAGGAACGGACGTCCGGATTCGATGGCGCGTCGGGCCACGGCGTCCAAACCGGCAGAACGCAACGCCTCGGCGCAGCGTCCGAATGCACCGACACCGGGGAGCACCACGGCGTCAGCGGCCTCCACCATGTCGGGGTCGGCGGTCAGGCGCGCATCGGCACCCACACGCTGCAGTGCCTTTTGGGCTGACCGCAGATTGCCGATGCCGTAGTCCAGCACCGCCACCAACGGCTGTGCGGGGCCACCTGGGTTCACAGGGTGCCCTTGGTTGACGGCATGGCATCGCTTTCCAGACGAACGGCGTCACGCAGCGCACGCGCGATGGACTTGAAGATGGATTCCACGATGTGGTGGGTGTTGCGACCCCGCACCAGTGACACGTGCAAGGTGATGCCGGCCGAGGTCACCACCGCCCGCCAGAACTCCTCGATCAACTGGGGGTCGAACGGGGGGTCACCCAGAATCTTCTCGCCTGGGAACTCCACGTCGTAATACAGGAACGGACGCCCCGACAGATCGATCGAAACATCCACGAGGGCCTCGTCGAGCGGCACGCTGGCCGAGGAGAACCGACGCACACCACGCTTGTCACCCAGCGCCTTGCCCAGCGTCTTGCCCAGCAGGATGCCGGTGTCTTCGACGGTGTGGTGGGCGTCCACGGTGAGATCACCAGTGGCATCGACGGTCAGGTCCATGCCACCGTGGCGGCCCAGCTGGTCGAGCATGTGGTCAAAAAACGGAATGCCGGTGGATGCCGACACCGCCCCGGTGCCGTCGACATCGACCGTGATGGTGATGTCGGTCTCGCCGGTGGTGCGGCGCTCGGTGGCCGTCCGCACTGGCTGACCGTTTGATGCTGTGCTCATGGGAGCCGCCTGTTCGTTGAAAGTTGGCCTGGGTGGGTCGTTGTCAATTGCTGCTGACAGGCGCCCGATGACGGGGCGGGACACCCTGAGCGCCCTCCCAGCTTGGCCGCTGGCACCCTGACGGGGCCACCTGATTGGTGCTGGGCACTGATCGCTGCCCATCGCTGCACCGATTGGGCAGGAGCGGCGGATCAGCCACCCGAACCACCCACAACGTCGGCCAGCGCCTCGAGGAAACGGTCATTTTCCTGCCGGGTGCCAACGGTGACCCGCAGACAACCCTCCAGTCGGGGCCACCCTGAGCAGTTGCGCACCAGCACCGACCGGTCCACCAACGCCTGCCACACCTGATCTCCCCGGGCCTTGTCGCCGGGCGATCCATCGGGACCATGGGGTCGCAGCAGCACGAAGTTGGCACCCGATGGCCACACCTGAACAGCCAGGGTCGTCAACGCAGCGATGATGCGTTCACGCTCGCCCACCAGCCGCGCCACGCGGGCTTCCATGTCGCCAACGTGATCAAGCGCAATCAACCCGGCGGCCTGCTTGACCGCATCGAGTCGATACGGAAGGGCCACCTTGTCGAGTTCGTCAATCAGCCACGACGGTGCCACCACGTAACCCAGGCGCAGCGCAGCAAGCGACCACGTCTTGGAAAACGTGCGGCTCACCACCACCGGGGCATCGTCGTCAACCAGGTCCAGAGCGGTGGCGGTGGCGAACTGGCCGTAGGCCTCATCCACCACCATCAATGTGCCGGTGGTGGCAGCAGTTGCCACCATCTCGGCCACCAAAGCGGCTGACTCCTCGGTGCCGGTGGGATTGTTGGGCGAGCAGACGAACGCCACCGACGGGCGCACGCTGGTCAGGGTGTCCAGTGCGGCATCGGCATCGATGACAAAGTCTGAACCGCGCTCGGCGGTGACGACTTCGGTACCCACCACCCGGGCAATATGGCTGTGCAGCGCATAGGTCGGTTCCCACACCAGTGCCCGCCGACCAGGCCCGCCATAGGCAAGCAGCAGCGTCTGCAGGATCTCGTTGGATCCATTGGCGCACAGCACATTGGCCGGATCGACACCATGCAGGTCGGCGATGGCGGCACGAAGGCGTTCCGCAGCGCGGTCGGGGTATCGGTTCCAGGCGATGCCACCCAGTGCATCAGCCAGCGCTTCGGTAAACGCCGGTGGGGGCGGCTCTGGGGACTCATTGGTGTTGAGGCGAACCTCAACGTCGAGCTGGGGTGAGTGGTAGCCGTCCATGAGGCTCACATCGAGGCGCGGCGACACAGGCGGGACCGGCGGGACCGGCGACACAGGCGACACTGGCGGGACCGTCATGACGGAGGCCCTTGCTTGCGACGCACACGGATCGAGTCGGCGTGAGCCTCAAATCCCTCGGCCACCGCCAGGGCCTCGACCACCGGGCCAAAACGGTCGAACCCTGACTCGTCAACGGTGATGACGTGGACCTGCTTGGTGAAGTCGTCCACGGTGAGGGCACTGGCAAAGCGAGCCGAGCCGTGGGTGGGCAGCACATGGCTGGGGCCGGCTACGTAGTCGCCAAACGAGGCCGGCGACAGCGGGCCGCAGAACACCGCTCCGGCATTGCGCACCGAGTCGGCCAGATCATCGGCGCCAGCGCACATGAGCTGCAGGTGCTCGGGGGCGATGTGATTGGCCAGCTCGACGGCCTCGATGGGGCCGTCGACCAGCGCCAGCCATCCGTTGGACGACAGGGTGGCCGAGATCTCCTTGCTGCGTGGTGCCTCAGCAGCCAGTTCGCCGATCCGGGCATCGATGGCATCAGCCACCTCGGCAGACCAGGTGATGAGCCACGCCAGACCGTCGGGTCCATGCTCGGCCTGCACCATGACGTCCACGGCAGCACTGTCGACATCGGTGGTTGCGTCGGCAACGACCACGATCTCTGAGGGTCCGGCAAACGCAGCCGCAATGCCCACGCTGCCGGCCACCATGCGCTTGGCCAGGGCCACGTACAGGTTCCCCGGTCCGGCGATGACGTCGACCGCAGCGATCGACTCGGTGCCATAGGCCATGGCGGCAATGGCCTGGGCGCCACCACCGCATACACCTCGTCGACACCAGCCACTGCGGCCGCTGCCAGGGTGACAGTGGCCACGGTTCCTGAGGCGCTCTCTGGCGGGACGCACAACACCACCTTGTCCACTCCGGCAGCGCGCGCTGGGATGGCAGTCATCAACACGGTGGATGGGTAGGCGGCCCGCCCGCCGGGCACGTAGCAACCGGCCCGGTCGACCGGCACGGTTCGTCCCCGAACGACGATGCCGTCACGCTCCCACCAGTGATCGATGCGCACCTGGGAGTGGTGAAACGCCCTGATGTTGTCGGCGGCGGTCTCCAGTGCGTCACGCAAGGACGGATCAATCGCCTCCAGCGCCCGGGCGCACGCCTCCGGGCTGATCCGGAGATCGTCGAGGGCAACGCCATCGAACCGTTCGGTGAGCCGGCGCAAGGCCTCGTCGCCGTTGGCACGGACGTCGGCGATGATGGCAGCCACTGCATCAGCAGGACCGTCGGCACCGTCAGCCGGACGCGGCAAGTTGGCCATGGGGTCGGCAACGCCACGCAGATCCAGACGGTTCAGCACAATGCCTCCTGGGCAGCACAAACGACTCCGGAGGCCACGATGGTGGCGGGTCCGGTCGACATCACTGGGTTGGGGGTGCGATCAAGGCTCACAACGAGACAACGCTACCGTCAGGCGACGCCAGGTATCGACGTGGTTGTCCGTTGGGGCACACTGTGGCGGTGCAGCGAGAACACGCCGAACTCAGTTCCCTGGCCGCCACGGTCGCCGAAGTGCTCGAACGGGTGACCGCCAGCGCCGAGCGACTTGGGCGCATCGGAGGCGGGTCCGAGGCCTCCGACCTGTTCGAGGTGGAGCGGTCCCTGGGCCAGGCCAACCGTCGGCTCGATGCCGTGGTGCGCTCACTCGAGCAACGACTGCGCAACTGAGCCACACCGAACCTGGCCCTAAAAAGGGCCGACGCCTCCCGAGGGAGGCGTCGGCTCGAGGACACTGGGCGGCGGGTCCCATATGTGTCCTCGGGTATCAGGTGGCGGGTACCTGATCCCTCCACGCTACACCCTGGCGGTGACGTCCCACGACACCAGACCAGGATGAAAAGCGACACCTTCACCTTCAGCACCATCGACCTCACCAGCGGTGGTGGCGGCGCTGTTGCTGACAATCCACCGGCAACCTGACCGGGGTCCACCGCCACCCCAATGGCAGGTGTCACAGCTGTGACGAGGGGCAAAAGTCGGCCAGGACACAGTCGCCGCAGCGTGGGGTACGAGCCGGACAGACCCGACGCCCGTGCAGAATCAACCGGAGGCTGAACAGGCCACGCTGCTGTGCCGGCACCATCGGATTCAACGTCAACTCGACGCGAACCGGGTCCTGTTCGTCGGTGATGCCCAGTCGTCTGACCAGCCGGCCGACGTGGGTGTCGACCGGCAGACCGGGCAGATCGAGTGCCACGCTGCGAACCACGTTGGCGGTCTTTCGCCCCACGCCCGACAAGCTGACCAGGTCAGCCATGGAGGAGGGAACCTCGCCGTCAAACCGGTCCATCAGCCCGTTGGCCATGCCGATGAGATTGGCGGCCTTGGCCCGGTAGAAACCCGTGGAGTGCACCAATTGCTCGACGTGGCCGGGATCAGCTGCAGCGAGTGATCCCGGGTCGGGATAGGCATCAAACAGCGCTGGGGTCACGAGGTTGACGCGCACGTCGGTGCATTGGGCCGACAAGATGGTGGCGGCCAGAAGCTCAAAAGGATTGCGGTGGTCGAGTTCACACCGGGCATCGGGGTATTCGGCGGTGAGGCGAAGGTTGGTTTCGCGGGCCCGTCCGTTTGCTGTTCTCGGTCGAGCCATGTTCCGAAACATTACTCACGGGGTCGAGTGAGGACTCACCGGGTCGAGCGAGGTTCTCCGCTCGGTCACCCCAGCCCGTAGCCTCAGGGGGTGATGGATCCTGACCACCCGCCCTGCCAGTGCCGCCGCCGGGCTTGACCTCGTATCGCAGTGGGATCCCACACGACCCTCTGCTGCCGGATTCGGCTGCAGTGGCTGCCGCCGCTGCCGCTGCCGGGGCCCAAGAGATCACCATCGCCGCCCACCCCGCCACACAGGCCAGCGACGCTGCCGCCGCCACTGCTGGTTTCGACGTCACCCGGGAGATGCTGCAGCTTCGTCGTGCACTTCCGGTCAGATGCTGATCCGCCGTCGGTTGCCGTGCGGGCGTTTCGACCCGGCCACGACGACCAACGGTGGCTGGAAGTGAATCGCCGGGCATTCGCATGGCATCCCGACCAGGGTTCGTGGACCGCCACAGACCTGGCCAGACACATGGCCGAGCCGTGGTTTGACCCCGGGGGTTTCCTGGTTCACGACGATGAGTTGACTGGGGACCTTGATGCCTTTTGCTGGACAAAGGTCCACCCCGCCACTGACCTCGGTCCGCCCATGGGGGAGATCTTCGTCATCGCCGTGGATCCCGATGCCCACGGCCGAGGGCTGGGCAAGGCCATGACGGTGGCCGGCCTCAACCACCTGCACAGCCAGGGACTGACCGCAGCGATGCTGTTTGTGGAAAGCGACAACCACACCGGCCGGTCCCTGTACGCAGCGCTCGGCTTCGGTGAACACGAACGTCATCGCTGGTACCGACGGTCACTTGTGGACTGACAGGACACCGTCAGTTTGTGGGTGACCGGCGTGGGTGACCGGCGTGTGTGCTGGCGGGCTGCGTGCGCCGGCGACGGTAACGGTGACGGTGACGGTGGCGGGAACTAACCGGTCTGCACTCCCACCATGCTGCCCACGGCGTAGGTCACTGCTGCGGCCACCGTTGCAATCAGCATCTGGCGACCCGCCGACTTCCACATCGAACGTCCCGTGAAGCTGGCCAGGGCCACGCCGACGGCTCCGGCAGCCACCATCGACAGCAGCAGCGACACCACCACCGCCGTTGTGCCGTCGGTGAAGAACCACGGCAAGAAGTGGCACCAGGGCCCCGACACAAAAGGACAGGAACGATCCCACCGAGGCGCCCACCGGCGACCCGAGTGCGTCGGGGGCCACACCCAGTTCCTCGCGTGCGTGCACCTCCAGTGCCTGCTCCGGTGACGACATCAGCTGGGTCGCCACCTCGACGGCGGTGCTCTCGGACAACCCACGATTGCGGTACAGCTGGACAAGTTCAGCAAGTTCGGTCTCGGGATTGTGTTCGATCTCAAGACGCTCGAGCTCGAGTTCCCGCTCGAACAGTTCCTGCTGGGCACGCATCGACACGTACTCACCGGCGGCCATGGACACCGCCCCGGCGATGAGCCCGGCGATTCCCGCCAGCCGCACGAACGACGCGTCCACGTTGGCGCCAGCCACGCCCAAGATGAGCGACGCGTTGGACACCAGGCCATCACTGACCCCGAACACGCTGGCGCGGGCGACGCCGCCCTGCACGTCACGATGTCGGTGCGAGCGGGTGAGGTTCATGCCCCCGGCCTTGTTGGCCGGAATGTGGAGCAGGCCGGAATCCACTGGCCGCTTCACATCGCTGGAGGCAACCCCGGGTTCGTCCACTCCCCCACGGTAGCCTCACCTCATCGCTACTTCCGAGCCAAACAGCCATCAGGATCGCTCCAGCGATGATGCGTCGACGGCGTCCACCAACAACCCGGTGAGCCTGTACGACCTCGACCGCGCCGCTCTTGCTGCAGCTCTGGTCGGCCAGCCCCGCTACCGCTGCGATCAGGTCTGGGACGGCCTGTATCGCCGCGCCGCTCCGCTTGACCAACTCACCGATCTCCCCGCGGCCATGCGCGACGCCCTCTCCGCTGCCCATCCCGGTGCGCTGACCCAGGCGGCACGGTCCACCGCGGATGGCGGCAACACGGTGAAGTGGCTGTGGTCACTGCACGACGGCGAACGCATCGAGACGGTCCTCATGCACTACCCGCGTCGCACCACCGTGTGTGTCAGCACCCAGGCAGGCTGCGCCATGGCCTGCGACTTCTGCGCCACCGGCCAGGCCGGCTTCGCCCGGAACCTCACCGCCGGCGAGATCCTCGAGCAGGTGGTGCAGGCCCGACAGTCTGCCCATCCCCGACGGGTGGACAACGTGGTGTTCATGGGGATGGGTGAGCCGATGGCCAACTTCGACCGAACCTGGCAAGCCGTGGAGCGCCTCACCGCCGACATGGGACTGTCGGCACGATCGCTCACCATTTCCACGGTGGGCCTCACTCCGGGCATCCGACGCATGGCCGAACTCGAGTTGCCGGTGAATCTTGCCGTGTCGCTGCATGCCGCCAACGATGAGCTTCGGACCAGGCTGGTGCCGATCAACCGTCGGTACCCGATCGCCGACCTCATGGACGCATGCGCCCACTACGTCCGCAGCCGCCGGCGACGCCTCTCGTTCGAATGGGCCCTGATCGACGGGGTCAACGACCGGGGAGACGACGCCCAGGAACTGGCCGCCCTGTGCGCACCGTTGCGGGCACATGTGAACCTGATCCCGCTCAACCCCACCGGTGGTTTCATGACCCGCGGCTCACCACCGCAGCGGGTCCAGGCGTTCGCCGAGCACCTTCGGCAACTGGGGGTGAACGCCACGGTGCGGGCCAATCGGGGATCTGACATCGATGCCGCATGTGGCCAACTCAGCGCCGCAACCCCGATGGCGCCTCCGACCCGCCGCTGACGGACTGCTCAAGGGGTCCGAACCAGGACAGTGCGACCCGCAGTGGTTCGAATGGCGTCGGTGAGCACCTCGCCCACCTCCACATGGGCCCGTGGCCACACCACACATCTGGTGATGGCGCCCCGCACCGTGGCCGTTGGGGCCACCGATGACACCCCGGCAGTGGCGGCGAGGTTTGCCCGCAGGTAGTCGGCCGGGGATCCGCAATCGACGAAGCCAGCTTCACTGGTGACCACCTCGAGATTCCCTGATCTGGCGTGACCGGCCCAGCAATGCTCGTACAGGCCCGACGGGGTGTCGGGCAGGGTCAGCACATCCGCCCAGGGCACCAGCGCACCAGCCACTTTGGCAGCAGGTCCGAACGAGTCACCGACCACCAGCACCCGGGGAGTGATGCCGTCCCACCCCGCGACCAGCGATGCCAACGACGCGCTGGTCCAGGTGTCGGCGTTCAACGCCAGGACTCCCCGGCCGTCCAGCCACGGCCGAATGTTGGCAATGGCCCCGGCGGTGCCCAAGGCCCGCTCCCGCTCGTGCGACACCCAAAGTCGACGTTGCACCCGGACGGGAACGTCGACGGCAGGCGGATCGACAGCAGGCGCACCGACGCTGGCGCTGGATTGCCCCAGAACACCGGCCAGTGCCCATCGGCGGTCAGCCCCCGACACGGCGGTCGATGACGGCTGAAGGTGGCTGATGATGTCGAGGGCTCGATGGTGCACATTGACCACCACGTCGGCGATCTCATCCAATCCCTCGTCCAATCCCGACTCGTCGAGACGCTGCAACGCAAGGTCCAGCAATGGTTGCCCACCCACCGGGCACAAGGGCTTGGGCAACTCAAACGTGAGCGGCGCCAGCCGCGACCCGCTTCCGGCGGCCAGGACCAGCGCCACCACGTCGCCGGGATGGCGGGACCGGTGTCGCTGGCCCGTGGCGAAATCTCCGCCAGTGTTGCCCCAAATCGTCGTCACAGTGCCACACTGTCAGGTGTGAAGACACGACGCTTCGTCAACCCATCGCAGCCCCAGACGTTGTACATCGCCACCATGCTGCTGTATCTGAACGCCGCCTTCGGTCTGCTGTTTGGCAGTAGCCCGCTGTTCTTCTTCGGCTTTCTGCCCGGATTGGCGCTGACAATAGGCAAGGGGGTGGCCGCCTACGGCATCGCCAACGAGAAGCGTTGGGCCTATTTCCTGGGTGTCGCCACTGCGGGCCTGACCCTGGTTCCGTTCGCCAGCTACATGGTCAGCAACGGGCTCGGCTCGATTTTCCAGCTGTCGCTGTTGTTCTCACTGGTGTTCCCGCTTGCGCTGTTCATCTTGCTGGTGCATCCGATGAGCAGGCAGTACCAACGCATCTGGTTCAGCTGAGGTTGGCGGTGTCGACACCGCCACGAGCTCACCGACGGTGGTCGGTGCGAGTTGTCGGACTCGTCGTTGGTGCCACGCTTGTTGTGGTCGCCACCGCATGTTCAGCCGGCCCAGGTGATACCCCAGCAGCCGTTCCCACCGTTCCCACCGTTCCCCCGGCGGTCGCTTCGTGGACCCCCTGCGGTGAGGGTCTGGAGTGCACCTCACTGACCGTGCCGGCCGACTGGACCAGTCCCGACGGGGCCACCATCGACCTGGCCGTGATTCGCCGACCCGCACGAGGGCCAAGCCTCGGACCGCTGTTGGTGAACCCCGGTGGACCCGGCGCCTCGGGCGTCGGGTGGTTACGCGAAACGACAATGTTCGACGAGTTGAACACCAGCTTCGACATCGTGTCGTGGGATCCGCGCGGTGTGGGAGACAGCACCCGTCTGGACTGTGGTGGGGTCGGTGGACCCGATGGAGCCGAAGTTCACCAGGCCAGCCCCATCGGACCTGATGCCGCCACGAATCTGGCGCTGGTGGCCGAGATGGCACAGTCGTGCGCCCTGGGTTCACCCGAACTGGTCGCCAACCTCGGCACCGACCAGACCGTCGGCGACATGGAGGCCATCCGACTGGCCATGGATGCCCCCCAGATCAGCTACCTCGGATTTTCCTACGGCACCTACCTGGGACTTTCGTACGCCGAGAGATTCGGCCCGCAGGTACGCGCCATGGTCCTTGACGGCGTGGTTGACCCCGCCCTCGACCTGCAGCAATTGCTTGCCGCACAGCTTGAGGGCATGGAACCGTTGCTTGACGCCATCGCCTCGACTCCCGCAGGCGGCAACCTGTTCGATGCGGCTGCCCAGACCGAGGGGTCGACCCCGCCGTGCTGTCGTTCGCTGCCATCGCCGCTTCCTACGACCCTTCATCGCACCAGCGTCTGCGCCAGGCGCTGGTCGACGCCGTCGCAGGCGACAGCGCAGGGCTCCGGTCGCTGGCAGACGGGTACTGGTCGGCAGCCTCGTTCACCGCCTATCTGGGAACCCTGTGCGCAGACGTGAACCGACCGAGCGATGCCGCCGGCTACCAGGACATGGCCGATGCACTGACCGCTATTGCCCCACGGCTCCGGACCCGCCGTGGCCGGGGAAGTGGCCGGGTGCGCGTGGTGGCCAGGACCACCGGGCACCTCCGACCCGGCCGCCGCTGGGGTCGGTGCTCCCCCGATCCTGGTGGTTGGCGCAACCGGCGACCTCGCCACTCCCCTGGCCCTCGCCGAGTCGGTGGATGCGGCGTTGGGGACCAGTGTGTTGGTGGTGCACGAATCGGGATCGCACACGTCATATGGCAGGAGCACCTGCGTTGACGCATGCGGTCACCAACTACCTGGTGTCGCTGACCCTGCCCGCCGACCCCACCGTGTGCCCCAACTGAGGGCCGCCACCAGCGGCACGCCCGCCGACCGGTCGCCTGCCTGCACCCCGGCCGATAAGGTCAGTGCATGGCACCGCACAGGGTTGCCACCGACCGTGTGGAATTGGGGGCAGACGTGGAGTTCAACCTTGGCACCGTGAATGAGGCAGTGGCCGCCGCCGTGCCCGACCGGGAGGCTGTGGTGTGGCGTGACCGACGCTTCACCTTCGCCCAGCTGGCCGAGCGTTCGCGTCGTCTGGCCAACGTGCTGATCGATCACCGATTCACCGTTCATGCCGAGCGCTCCGAGCTGGCGGGATGGGAGTCGGGGCAAGACCATCTCGGTCTGTACCTGCACAACGGCAACGAATACCTCGAGGGCATGCTGGGCGCCTACAAGGCCCGGGTGGCGCCGTTCAACGTGAACTACCGGTACGTCGAAGAAGAACTCGTGTACCTGCTCAACGACGCCAGAGCCAAGGGGCTCGTCTACCACTCCTGCTTTGCCCCCCGCGTGGCTGCGGTGGCGGCTCAGGTCCCCACGCTGGAACTGCTGTTGCAGGTGGACGACGGGTCGGGCGAACCATTGCTGCATGGGGCGCTCGATTACGAACAGGCTCTGGCTGATGCCGACGACGCCATGCCCACCGAGCCGTCGCCCGATGACCTCTACATCCTCTACACCGGTGGCACCACCGGGATGCCCAAGGGCGTGCTGTGGCGTCAGGCCGACATTTTTTGTGCATCGCTGGGTGGTCGCAACGGCGTCGAGGAGTGGACGGACCTCGACGAGATCGCGGCTGCTGCGGCTCAACGGTGGCCTCAAATCCCTTCCGGCCGCCCCATTCATGCACGGGGCAGCGCACTGGCTGGCGTTCAACGCCCTCAACGGTGGCAACGCCGTGGTCATCCCGTCCAACTCCTCCACCCTCGACGCTGCCGACGTGTGGTCCACCGTGGAGACCGAGAAGGTCAACATCGCCCTCATCGTGGGAGACGCATTCGGTCGTCCCCTGCTCGACGAACTCGACCGCACCGACTACGACCTGTCGTCGCTGTTTTTACTGGTGAGCGGTGGGGCCGCCCTGGGTGCGCCGGTCAAGGACCAGTTCCTGGCCAAGCTCCCCCACATGGCCGTCATGGACGGGCTGGGGTCGTCAGAGACAGGAACCCAGGCCCGCCAGACGGTGGCCGCCGGGCAACCTGCCACCACCGGCACGTTCACCCCCGAACCGGGGATGTACATCGTCGACGAGAACGTCACCACCATCCTCGAGGGCCCGGGCACGCCGCTGGGGTGGCTGGCCCAGGGTGGCAGGGTTCCGCTGGGCTACCTCGGCGATGCCGACAAGACGGCGCGCACGTTCCCGGTCATCGACGGCATCCGACTGGCGGTTCCCGGGGACCGGGCCCGTATCGATGACGACGGCCTGCTGGAGCTTCACGGTCGTGACTCGGTCACGATCAATTCCGGTGGCGAGAAGATCTTCGCCGAGGAAGTTGAACGGGCCCTGGCCCACCATCCGTCGGTGTACGACGTGGTGGTGGCCGGTCGACCCAGTGAGCGATGGGGTTCAGAGGTCGTGGCCGTGGTGCAGCTGCGCCCGGGATTCGACGCATCGATCGCCGATCTTCTCGACGAGTGCGGCAAGCACGTTGCCCGCTACAAGCTGCCCAAGGACATCGTGTTCGTGGACAACGTCATGCGGTCACCAGCTGGCAAGGCCGACTACCGCTGGGCCCGCCAGGTGGCCGAGTTGCGCACCGACCCCGGAACGTGACCACACGGGCCTGACCACACGAGCCTGATCACACGGGCCTGATGACACGGGCCTGACCGCATCTGTCACCAGCGGTCAGGGCCCGTCACCAGCTGGCGCCCGGGCATTGGGGCCGGGCCCAGTCCTTGAGTCGTCCCAGCGCATCGAGGGCCTCGGGCGACTGCACCGGTACCGCCTCCATGTCACCAGCCACGTAGCGAATGGCCGTGGCGTACAGGTCAGCCAGCGACATGCGCAGGACAGCGATGTCGGCGTCCACATCCGGTGGAGCCTCAGCGGCCACCGTGGTCAGGGCATCGTTGAACGTGACCTGCAAGGCACCGGCAAAGTCGGCCAGCTCCTCGGGATCGCCGAGCACCCGCTCAGGCGCCGACGTGGACCACACCGCCAGCGCCTCGTCCATGGCCGAGCACATCGCAGGCACCGGCGCAGCCTGCTGCTCGTCGCTGGAACCGCCGCACGCTGTGACGGTCAGTGCCACCACAGCCGCTGCAGCCATCATGGCCACGCGTAGCGACCGCGAAACCATCGCCCTGGGGGCGTTTCCCGCCACCGCCACTAGAGGGGAAGGTTGCCGGTGGCGGCCTTGGTGGTGCCATGGTCGGAATAGGCAGCGATGGTGCGCTGGGCGATGCGCATCATGTGGATCTCGTCGGCGCCGTCGGCGAACCGGGCCCAGCGGGCCTGGGTCATCATGCCGGCCAGTGGAGTGTCGGTGGAGTAGCCAAGTGCGCCGTGCACCTGGATGGATCGGTCAATGGTGCGCCACAGGGTGTTGGCCACGAAGTGCTTTGCCATCGACACCTCACTTTTGAAGTCCAGTCCGGCGTCAATGAGATAGGCGGCGTGCAACACCATGAGCTTGCACTGGTAGAGCTCCATGGCCGAGTCGGCGATCATCCACTGAATGCCCTGCTTTTCGGCCAGCAGCGAACCATGGCTGAACCGGTTGAGCGACCGATCCACCATCATGTCCAGCGCCACCTCGGCCTGCCCGATCCAGCGCATGCAGTGCGCCAGGCGAGCCGGACCCAGCCGGGCCTGACCAAGCAGGTGCCCCTGTCCCCTGCCGCCGAGCATCTTGTCCTTGTGCACCCGCAGGTCGGTGATCTGGATCTCACAGTGGTTGTGGCCACCTGACATCGTCTCCACGTCCCGCACGATCTCCCATCCCTCAGACGGGATGTCGACCAAAAACGCCGAGTTGGCTGCCTGGGGCAGGTCGGGATCGTCCTCGGTGCGGGCGATGAGAATGGCGAACTGGGCTCCACTGGCACCGGAGATGAACCACTTGTGGCCGTTGATCACCCATTCGTCGCCGTCGGGATAGGCGTGGGTGCGGATCAAGGTGGGGTCAGACCCGGCCACCTCGGGTTCGGTCATGGCGAAGCACGAACGCTTGGTTCCCTCGCACAACGGCCGCAGGTAGTCCTCTTTTTGGGCGTCGCAGGCCCAGTGCAGCAACGTGTGCATGTTGCCCTCGTCGGGGGCCTGGGCATTGAGGATGAACGAACCCAGACGGGTCTTGCCGGCCTCGGCCGAGACCGCCGCCATCTGGACGTGGGTCAGCCCCATCCCTCCCCATTCCTCAGGCATGTGGGGCAGCCACAAGCCCTGCTCGTGGGCAAGCTTGCGCAGTTCCACGATGCCGCGCACCAAGTCACCGCGGTCCCAGTCGTTCGCAGCCAGGCGAACCTCGAGGGGTCGGACGTGGTCGTCGAGAAAGGCGCGCACGCGATCACGCACTTCGTCGATCTCGGGCGGGAAGGTGAAGTCGATCGCCATGACGGTGAGTCTTGCAGACAGCGTCCCAACGGTGCCTGCTTGGACCCGGACCACACGGCATCGCCGATCATGGCCGCAACGACAGCGCGCCGTAGGCTGCAGGAGATGACTACTGGTCCGGCCCCACAGTCCCGAGGCGCTCGAGGTAGTGCCCCACGCCCATTGGCCGATGACGGCAGCCTGCGGTCGGGTGACGACAAGCGGGCGGCGGTGCAGTCCATGTTCGACACCATCGCCCCGCGCTACGACCTGGTGAACCGCATCATGACCGGCCGCATGGACGTGCGCTGGCGTCGCCGGGCGGTGCGTGACCTCAGCCTCAGTCCCGGCTCGGTGGTGTTGGATCTGGCGTGTGGGACCGGCGACTTCTGCCGGGATCTGGCTGACAGCGGCCTCACCCCGGTGGGCATGGATCTGTCCTACGGGATGCTGGCCGCAGCCCGCACCAGCGCCCCGTTGGTGCAGGCCGACGCCCTTGCGCTGCCGGTTCCCGATGCCGGAGTCGACGGCATCACCTGCGGATTCGCCCTGCGCAACCTCGTGGCCCTCGAGCCGTTCTTTGACGAGCTGGCCCGGGTGGTCCGCCCCGGAGGTCGCATCGCCATCGTGGAGGTGGCCGAGCCGTCCAACCGACTGCTGCGCTGGGGTCATGGGGTGTACTTCGGCAAGGTCGTTCCGCTGGTCGGGCGAATGTTGTCTGACGGTGAGGCGTACGCCTACCTGCCCAAGTCGGTGGCGTACCTGCCCGATCCGGCCACTTTGTGCGCCATGATCGCCAGCAGCAGGCTTTTCGTCGGTGCACCGCAGGCCGCTGTCCACCGGGGTGGCCCAGTTGATCACCGCCACCCGCACATGACCGACAGCAGCCGCCCGCTGCTGGCGCGCACCCAGCGACTCGACGCCGACATCGACCTGGTGGCGGTGGCCGGAGCCAACGGTGTGCTGTGGGATGCCCCCGACATTTCCCTTGCCGGTCGCGGCCAGGCTCTGCGACTGCAGGTCGACCGCACCGACCCCGCCCGGTGTGGCGCGGCGGTGACCTCGGCGCTGGGGGCCATCGACGTCGATGACCGGGTCAAGCTGCCCGGCACCGCTGTGGCGGCCGTAGGCGCGTGGCCGTTCGACCCGACCGAACGTGGCGAGCTGGTGGTGCCCGAGGTGCTGGTGGGTCGATCACCCGATGGCACCCGGTGGGTCACCACGGTGGTGCCCGCAGACTCCGCCGACCCACACGCCGCTCACGACGCTTTGGTCAACGACCTGCTGGAGCAACTCAGCGGGGATCCAGAACGCACACTGGCCGGGTTCTCCACCAGCGAACCGCTGGCTCCGGGGGCGTTCGACCTGGCCACGTCGCCCGATCCGGCGTCGTGGTGTGCGTCGGTGCGCTCGGCATGTGACGAGCTGCGGGCTGGCGCAGCCGACAAGGTCGTGCTGGCACGCGAGGTTCGGGTTACCGCCGACTCGCCCCTGCCCGTGGAGGCCATCATGCGACGGCTTCGGCGGTCGTTTCCCGACGCCCTGCGCTTCAGTGTCGACGGGTTCGTCGGCGCCAGCCCCGAACTGCTGGTGGCCCGGTCGGGAGACATCGTGCGGTGCCACCCCATGGCGGGAACCGCCCCGCGCTCGGGTGACCCCGCTGCCGACAGCCGACTCGGGGCCGCCCTTTTGGCGTCGGACAAAAACCGTCTCGAACACCAGCACACCATCGACCTGGTCCACGACACGCTCATCGGGTACTGCTCCTACCTCGACGCCGAAGCGGAGCCCTCCATCGTGGCCATGGCAAATGTGCAGCACCTGGGCACCCGGGTGGAGGGCCGCCTCAGTTCACCGCCGGCATCGGTCATCGAACTGATGGCCGTGCTGCACCCCACCCCAGCGGTGTGTGGACGAAGCCGCTCACAGGCCATGGAGCTGATCCGGCGTCACGAGACCATCGACCGGGGTCGGTACGCCGGACCGGTGGGGTGGGTCGACGCCGCCGGAAACGGCGCATGGGCCGTCGGCATCCGCAGCGCCGAGATCGACGGGGCCACTGCCCGGGTCATGGCCGGAGTTGGTGTGGTGGCCGACAGCGATCCGTTGGCCGAACTGGCCGAGACCCGAGCCAAGCTCCAGGCCATGCTCGGCGCCATTGTGCGACCCTGACCCCCGACAGCGGTCAACGCAGTCGGCGCAGTTCCCCGGTCGCTTCGTCCACGGCGTGGATCTGCAGGATGTTGGGTCCCGCACTGATCAGGTTGGGCTGGAGCATCACTTCCACAACCGTCTCGCCGTCAAAGGCGGTGTGCACCAATCCAAGCCCGGCGATGGTCCCGGTCGCCGATGCCACCAACCAGGTGCCAGGCGGTACCCCGATGACGCTGCCTCGCACCAGCAACGGCAGGAACCCGGTTGATGGGTCCACATCATTGAGAAGGTCAGGGTCGTTGAGGCGCACGGAAGCTCCGATGATCACCCCTTGTTCCAAAGGACCCACCTGCTTGCCCAGCAAATCGGCATGGGGGCCGATGGCGAACAGGTCGCCGGTCATGGCGCGCTCGCCCAGCGACAACCACATCCGTTGCGCCGATGCGGTGGCCGACGGCTCGAGATCCACCTGCGGCTGCTCGGCGTACAACCGCGGGCGACCCTGCACCGGCTCACCCAGCAGCGACACCCCGTCAAACGACCACAGGTTGTCGTCGAGATCGATCTCCAGCACCTCCACGACCGTGGGCATCACGTCGATCAGACGGGCGTCACGCTGGTCGATGGTCCCGGTGGTCTGTCCGGGGTACCTCACGAACAGCGGCACGGGCAGCACGTCGTCAGCGGTCACCTGGGTCATGGACCCGCCGTAGCCGCGCCGGTGACCACCGGGATCCAGCGAGATCCCATGATCGGAGGTCACCACCACCATGGCCTGATCCGACAGACCGATGGACTCGAGTTTGTCGAGCACCGTCCCCAGCACCTGATCGGCGAACATCGACTGCATCACCATGCGCTGGCGTTGGGTGACCTGACCCCCGGGGTCGGTGCCCATGACCGACCACTGCGGGTCCATCCAGCGTGGTCGGGCCAGACCGTTGTAGCGGGTGCCGTCGCTCAGGAACCTGTAGGGCGTGTGGGGAAGGGCAAGGTGCATGTAGGCAAGGCCACCTGGCCCCAGGCTGGAAAGTTCCGAGGCAAAGGTCCCCGCCACCAGCAATGGGTCCACCGGGTCCCAGTCGTCACCCTGGCGACCGGTCCACTGGTCGGCGAATTCCTGCAGTGACACATCGGTGAGGTCAGCGAGGTCCACAGCCTGACCAAACGACACCCAGGCATCGGCCACCGGCGGTACCAGCTGGGAGGCCAGCCCGACCGGCAGCACCCGATTCACCATGATGGTCATGGAGTCCCGACCCACCGCCGGCACATCCACCGGCGCACGGCGACACCGGGTTGATGGACACAACGCCGTGACGACTTCGAAGGCGCTCACATTGTCGGGTTGGCCAACGGCGGTGAACAGCGTGTTGGGCCATTGGGCTGCTGATGGGGGTCGCGATGGGTCGGCCAGTTGACCCGAGAGCAACGAAGGAACGGACATGACCGTCGAGCCCGCTCCTGTGATGGCCTCGGGGTACCACGTACTGGTGTCCGCCAGCCGGGCGAAGTTTGGAAACAGGTCGGCGTTGATGTCACCGGTGGGCGTGAGCATGGTCCCCAGTGCGAACTCGTCAAACACCACGAACACCACCGGCACGTCGTTGCGACTGATGACGCCACTGTCGATCTCGGCGGCAAAGGCCACGCTGCGGATCTGGCCGGACATCAAAAACCCGATGCCGATAACCAACGGGGCGAGCACCAAAGCGGTGGCGAACTGCCGCAGCCCCGACCACCGTCGATAGGCCAGATACAACCCCACCCCCACTGCCACCCATGCGCCCACGAATGCCGCCACTGGCCATTTGGTCATCCCCGGCAACAGCCCGACAAGGCCAAGGGCCACGAACAACCCGAACAACACGGCCATGGCCCGTCGGGCAAGCGTTGCCGAGATCCGTCCCAGCACAGCGATGATGGCGATGGGAACCAGCGGTGGCACCACGATCCATGACACCACGAACAGCACCACCGACGCCCCGGCGAGGCGCTGGGCCACCAAAAAGGCGCCGCCTTCCTGCAGCACACCGAGCAACGGCCCGACCAGGGCAAACGTGCACATGCCGACAAGCTGGGCGACGTTCACGCCGAACTCCCGCCACGTCAGCCTCACCCTGCCACCGTCACGCACCTTCGCTCCGGAACCCTCTGCGGCAGGCCGTCATGCAGGCACCCTCTGGCAGGGCCGTCTACTGGCAGGGCCGTCACTGGCAGGGCCGGCCGACGGATTGTCGGTGTCATCGCCGGGGGTCATGGTCGGGCCGAAAGATGAAACAGCACCCGGGTCCCCGATGGCAGCACCTCACGCTCGACCACGTCGAACAACGGTGCCACCGCCTCAAGCAGAGCCTGTTCGCTGTAGGGATGGATGGGTCGTCCTGCCTTGTTGCGGATCAGGCGCTCAACTTTGGGATCGCCCGGCAACGGGAACTCGAGCACGGCCTCGTCGGCCAGTTCGCGCACCGCCTGCATGAACTGGGGCAGCGGCACCGAATCGCTGATCACGACGTGGTGCACCACCGCCAGCAACAGGACGAGATCAGCCTTGATGCGATCGAACAGCGGGGTGCGCTGACGACCGGCCCAGCCGATGCCACCGCTGGGGTCGGAGAAATCCACGCACATCGGTGTCACCTGACGGTCTCCGGCGGCGTGAAGCCTCCGGTACAGGCGGTCGACCACCACCGAGTCGCCATCAAGGGCCACCACCCGGTTGGAGCTGGCGCGCACCGGCTCGACAAACGTGCCGTCGTTGGCCCCAACGTCGACCACCAGCTTGCGGTGCCGTTGGGCAGCCACACGCTCGACGAACGCCGCTTTCAACCCGAGCTCGGCGGATTCGTAGTGCGATCGGTCGCCGTAGTCAGACCAGGTGGAACCCTGCGGGTCCCAGTCCAGCGAGGCCACCAGCGAGCGCAGCTTGCGCACCTGGGCCACCACCACGGCACGGCCCATTCCGGCACGCTTGAGCTCAGAGGCCACATCGGCGTCGGAGTCCTGATACCGGCGCTGAGCCCAGGCGTGCAGAACCACATGGCTGAACACTGACGGTCGCATCCGGGCCTTGCGGGGCAGCGCCTTGACGGTGACACCGGGAGTGAGGCCACGGGTGGAGCCGCGCAGCGTGTGGCGGGCCTCTATGCCGCAGTAGGCCTGAACCAGCAGAGGATTGAGAAACATCTCGCAGAACTGCCCGTAGCCAATCCATGGCTGGCCGTCCACCACCCGTTCGAACGACCCGATGTCGATGAACATGGGCTGGGCACCGTCGAACTGGACGTTGAACGGGGTTGCATCCTTGGTGGTGAACCCGTCGGCAAGCGCATCAAGCTCAAGGTCAAGATGCAACAGGGCAGCGTCCTTGAGCATGGAGAAGGTCCACTCGTAGGGAAAGGTGATGGGCTCCAACCTCTCGTGGGCCAGAGCCGCCTCCCACCCCTGCAGGCCCACCAACGACGGGTCCACCACCTGAGAGGAAACACAACGCCGGTCTGCCACCCACCGCTGAAAGAACGTTGCATCGAGAACCGCTGTCACGTCGCCGACGGCGGCACCGTTCAGACCCCGAAGTACCTCGTCACCACGGCTGAACACCCGACTGGAGGGGTCGTGCAGCGAACCAGGCTCAGGCGCCGTCGACCCGGATTCCGCCGGACTCACTCGTCGGCTGAGGTTGGAGCGGGACCCGAACCCATCAGCTCGGCCTCGGCAGCAGCTGCAGCGGCACGACGCTTCTTCGAAAACAGACCCAGAAACCGATTCCAGTACAGGCGGATCAGCACCGTGATCCCAGCGAGCCCTCCAGCGATCGCCGCCAGGAGCATGCTGCCGCTTCCGGCGTCGAGATAACCAATGACTGCCATGACCGAAATCTCCTCGTTGGTTGCACGTGCCCGACACGCCGGACACCTGCACTTCATGCACGCGACTCCCCAACGCTACCTTGCGCGGGCCGTGCGCCCGTACCCGGAGCACCCAGCAATCCGGCGGTGGCGCTGGCGGGCCAGTTTCCGGGTGTCACGCGCCAGCATCACGTGCCGGCACTGCTGGCCAGCGTCAGTGGCCGTGGCTACCCGCCCGTCGACGGGTCGGCAATCAGGTCCCAGCGGTCTGCGAGCCGTGCGACCACCTCGTCGTGGAGTCGTTGGTGAACCTCCACATTGGTGTTCCGGCTGGTTCGCACCACGACCACCGTGGTGCCCCGATGCCCGACGGAGCCCGTCACCGCAGCTCTCAACGAGGCCATGTCCCCAACCTCAATCGCACTGAGTCCGTGAGCGGTGGCAAGGGCGACCAGGTCCACACCGTGCGGAGTGCCAAACAGCTCCTCGAACGTGGCTGCCGGCAATGCGGTGGCCTGGGGCAGGAACGAGAAAATCCCTCCGCCGTCATTGTCAACCACGACCACGGTGAGATCCACGTTGCGGCCCGCCAGACCCAAAAGCGCATTGCTGTCGTGCAGGGTGGCCACATCACCGACAAGTACTGCCACCGGCTCTGGTCTGGCCAGGGCCACGCCCACAGCGGTGGAGATCACCCCGTCGATGCCGTTTGCCCCCCGGTTGGCCATCACCGTCAGCCCGGTGCGTGGAGCTGCGTACCACTCGAGGTCTCGCACCGGCATCGACGATGACACCACCAACCGGCCACCGTCGGGCACGACCGATGCCACGGTGCGAGCCACCGACGGTTCTGAGACTTCGGCGCCGGTATCGAGGTGTGTGGCCATGACGTTGGCAACGAGTTGATCAGCCTCGACCCACGAGTCCAGCCACGGGGTGGGTGCACCCGCACCGACAGGAGTCGACGACGTGCCACCAATCACCGACGCCACCGCAGAGCACAATGCACCGGGCTCGGCCTCAACAAGATCGTCAAGGGACCCACCGGGGTCAAACCGCATCCCGTGGGCATGCACGCCGATCTGATGGGCGTCGAGCGAGTCGAGCCACTGTCCGAGCACCTTTGACGCCCACGGCGTGCCCAAACGCAGCACCACCTCGGGTGCGAGCGCCCGGGCCGTGTCGTCGTGACGCAGCAAGGCGTCGGGGTGGGCGACGACAACCGGTGACCGAACCCGACACCCGCTGCGCGGATCGGCCAGCACCGGCCAGCCCAACACAGCAGCCAGCGCCATCACTCCATGCGGATCAGCGATGGCACCGCCGGCCACAATCACGCCTCGTCGCCCCGTCACCGATGCGACCACTGACACCACCACCGTCGCATCGATGGGCTCGGCCACTGCACCCTGCGCGCCCCCGCCCATGCCAACACCCATGCCCGCTCCCACGCTCGCAGCCGCACTCGCAGCCGCACTCGCAGCCGCATGGCCCAAAGCGCTCGCTGCGCCGGTGGTGCCACCTGACTCGCTGTCGGGCAGGTCAAGTGGGGTACCCACCAGCGGTTCGTCAAAGGCAAGGTTGAGATGGACCGGGCCCGGACAGTGCCCGGTGGCAGCGGCCATGGCACTGTCAGCCAAGGGCCTCCAAAGCGCTGCACCGCTGAGGGCTGGAACCCCAGGCTCGCAAAACAGGCGCACCGATGATCCGTAGAGGTTCGTCTGGTCGATGGTCTGGGGGCGCCGACTCCATGAAGCCACTCGGGTCGGTCGGCCGTGCAGACCAACAGGGGCACCCCGGCGTGGTGGGCCTCGACGACGGCGGGGTGCAACTCCACTGCAGCGGTTCCCGACGTGGTCACCACCATGGCCGGGACGCCTGACGCAGCACCGATGCCCAGGGCCATGAACGCCGCCGAGCGCTCGTCGTGATGCACCGATACCGAGACCCGGTCGTCGGCGGCAACGGCCAGAGCAAGCGGCGTCGAACGCGAACCGGGTGACACCACGGCGTGCCGCAATCCCCACTGCACCCACTGGTCCACCAAGGTGGCACAAAAGGTTGCGGCGACGTCACCGGCATGGGGATTACTCACCGACACAGCCTACGGTTGACCACACCATGGACCACGAACCCGGCAGCAGCGGCAGCGTTGATGGCGACAACCCCATCGACCATGACCCGACACGCCATGAGATGCCGAACCCGTCCGGCAACCCACGGTCTGATTCAACACTGGGCACCCCACCACCCACACCACCGGGCAACTCCGTTTCGGTCCCCGCCGACCGCCTTGGCCGGCCTGGTTCGCCGAGGCTGGTTCTCGTCCACGGTTTCACCCAGAACCGTCACTGCTGGTCGCCGATTGCCGAAAGCCTCGCCCACGACTTCGAGGTGGTGACCGTGGATGCACCGGGCCACGGCGACGCCTCCGACGTCGCACTTGACCTGCCCACCGCCGGCACCGTCTACGGCGATGCGCTGGGACCGGCTGCGTGGGTGGGTTATTCCATGGGTGGCCGCCTGGCGCTGCACGTGGCCGTCACCCGACCCGACGCCGTGGCCGCCCTGATCCTGGTGGGGGCATCACCGGGAATCTCTGACCCCGATGAGCGATCAGCTCGCCAGCGATCCGACGAGGCCCTGGCGACCCGCATCGAGGACCTGGGCGTCGGGCGATTCATCGACGACTGGTTGTCGTTGCCCCTGTTCGCCGGTCTCGACGCCACCAACGACCACCGGGACCAACGACGTTCAAACACCGCCACCGGGCTGGCGTCCAGCCTGCGTCTGGCCGGAACCGGGGCCCAGCAACCCCTGTGGGATCAGCTGGGCAACATCACGTGCCCGGTTTTGCTGGTCACCGGTGGACAAGACACCAAGTTCACCGATCTGGCCGGCAGCATGGCACCGTTGTTCGGCGGCCGATGCGACGTGGTCCAGATCCCGGGTGCCGGCCACAGCGTGCACCTCGAGCAACCCGAGCAGTTCGCCACACTCGTCACCACGTGGATGACAGAGGTTGGTCCCGCCGGTAACGGTCAGGCTGTCGGCACGCCGTAGAACAGTCCGGCAGCGAACAGCACACCGAACACCGTCTGCACCCGACCGGTTGCGCCCAGCACACCGATGAGGTCCAGCCCCGACGCACCCTCGAGCACCCGTTGCACCGGAAAGCGGGCCAGCACGACCACGAACAGCGAAGCGGCGGCGAACACCCGGCCCGACAGCCCGGCAATCAACGGCACGCACAAAAATGGGCCCACCATCAGCGCCACGTACAACAACCGGGTACGCCGGTCACCAAGCCGAACTGCCAGCGTGTTCTTTCCGGCGACAGCATCGGTTGGGATGTCACGCAGGTTGTTTGCCACCAGCAGGGCGGTCGCCAGCAATCCGACGGGGATGGCGGCTCCAACGGCCACACCATCGATGCGTTCGACCTGAACGAACGCCGAACCAACCGTGGCCACCAGCCCGAAGAACACGAACACGAACACCTCACCCAGCCCGGCGTAACCGTACGGACGCGGGCCCCCGGTGTAGAGCCATCCGGCGGCAAAGCACACCAGCCCCACCGGCACCAGCCACAGCGTGGTCGCCAACGCCAGCCACAAGCCCGCCACCGCCGCCACTGCGAACGATCCGAGCGCGGCGCGCTTCACCGATCCGGCCGACGCCAGACCCGACCCCACCAACCGCAACGGACCCACCCGGTCTGCTGAGTCAGTGCCGCGTTTGCCGTCGGAGTAGTCGTTGGCGAAGTTGGTCCCGATCTGAATGGCCAGGGCCACGACCATCGCCAGCCACAAACCGCACCCAGTCCAGCCCCCGCCCGACGCCGAGATCGGTGGCCGACCCGGCCACTGCAGCGGTACCCACCAGCACCGGCACCACCGCCGCAGGGAGTGTCCGCGGTCGCGCCCCTGCCAGCCACAGGCCGATGCCCGAGGGTGCAGATCCGGCCGACCGGCCTGGGTTCGACACTGACGTCAGGGCCTGCGGGGGAAGCGGTCGAAGTCCGGCTGACGCTTTTCCTTGTAGGCGTCGCGGCCCTCCTGGGCCTCTTCGGTCATGTAGAACAGCAGCGTTGCGTCACCGGCAAGCTGCTGGATGCCGGCCAACCCGTCATCGGCGGCGTTCATCGATGCCTTGACCATGCGAAGTGCCAACGGCGACATCGTCAGCATCTCCTGGCACCACCGCACCGTCTCCTCCTCGAGTTCGACCAAAGGCACCACGGTGTTGACCAGGCCCATGCCCAGCGCCTGGGCGGCGTCGTACTGGCGGCACAAAAACCAGATCTCCCGAGCCTTTTTCTGACCCACGTTGGCCGCAAGCAGCCCCGACCCGTAGCCACCGTCAAACGAGCCCACCTTGGGGCCGGTCTGACCGAATCGGGCGTTGTCGGCGGCGATGGTCAAGTCACACACCACGTGCAGCACGTGACCGCCCCCCACTGCGTAGCCGGCAACCATGGCCACCACCGGCTTGGGGGTCCGCCGGATCTGGATCTGCAGGTCGAGCACGTTGAGGCGTCCGATTCCCCGACGGGCCATGTCGTCGTCGCCGATGTAGCCGTCGTCACCGCGAATGCGCTGGTCTCCGCCTGAACAAAAGGCCAGGTCGCCAGCACCGGTGAGGATGATCACCCCGACGCCCGGATCGTCACGGGCCCGGTCAAAAGCGTCGGCCAGCTCGAACAGCGTCTGGGGCCGAAAGGCGTTGCGCACCTCGGGCCGGTTGATGGTGATCTTGGCCATGCCATCAGCCAGTTCGTAGCGGATGTCGTGGTAGTCGGCAGCTGACTGCCAGTCAGCTGCCGGCCGGATGGTGGTCACGCCTGGGTCGGTCACCGAAAGATCGTCGCACGCCGAAACCGGCGGTGCGAATTGTGGAGGCAGCGTCATCGGACCGACCAGCGTTAGCGTTGGGCGATGCCCGAACTTGTTGCCCTCGACGCCGTCGGCACCCGGGGGTTCGTGGACGCTGTGCTGAGGGTGTGGGACGCCGGTGACGCCGTCCTGCCCATCGATCCCCGCCTGTCCCCAACGGCCCGCCAGCGGCTGCTTGCACAGTTGGGCGCCGCAGTGGAACAAGCCGCCGACGGGCAGCCGACGCCAGCTCGACACGGCACGTCCGTGCGAAACAGGCGACGCATTGGTGGTGGCCACCAGCGGCACCACCGGTGACCCCAAGGGTGTGGTGCTGACCCACGATGCCCTGGCTGCAAGTGCTTCGGCCACCAACTCCCGCCTGGGCATTGACGCCTCGGACCGGTGGCTGGCCTGTCTGCCGTTGTCGCACATGGGTGGGCTGGGGGTGGTCGTGCGGGCGTTGGCCGCCGGTACCGGACTGACCATGGCCCTGCGCCCCGATGAGGCATCCATCGCTGACGGACTGGCCGACGGCTGCACGCGGACCGCGCTGGTGGCCACGGTGCTCACCCGGGTGGACACTTCAGGCTTCACCACCGTGCTTTTGGGTGGTGGTCCCGCCCCCACGATGGTGCCCGACAATGTCGTGGTCACCTACGGGCTCACCGAGTCGGGTGGGGGCGTGGTGTACGACGGCCGACCCCTCGATGGCGTTGAGGTGTCGGTTGTCGACGGCACCATCCGGCTTCGCTGCCCCATGTTGGCCAGGGCCTACCGGGCCAGCCAGTCGCCAGCACCCGGCAGCACCAGCACCAACGCCAGCGCTGACGGCAGCACCCTCACTGATGACGAGGGCTGGTTCGACACACGCGACGTGGGCCACCTCGAAGCCGACGGGCGACTGGTGGTGCAGGGTCGCAGCGGCGACATGATCGTGACCGGTGGCGAAAAGGTGTGGCCATCAGCAGTGGAGTCGGTGCTGGCAGGCCACCCTGCGGTGGCCGAGGTCGCCGTCATCGGACGCCCCGACGCCGAATGGGGCCAGATCGTGGTGGCCGTGGTCGTACCCACAGATATGGCGTCACCTCCAGGTCTGGATGTGCTGCGGGCGGCGGTGGCCGAAGCTCTGGCGCCCTGGGCCGCACCGCGACACCTCGAACTGGTCGACGCACTGCCCCGCACCGCATTGGGCAAGGTCGCTCGTCACCTGCTGGTCTGACCGCCGTGTGGCCCCGGTTGCCGCAGCGAACATTGCTGCCACAGCCACCGTTAGGGTGACCCCATGGCGAACCGACTGGCCTCCGAGACCAGCCCCTACCTGCGCCAGCATGCCGACAACCCCGTGGATTGGTACCCCTGGGGCGACGACGCCTTCGCCGCCGCCCGGCGACGGGACCGGCCGCTTCTGATCTCGGTCGGCTACTCGTCGTGCCACTGGTGCCACGTGATGGCCCATGAGTCGTTTGAGGACGCCGACACCGCAGCCCTGATGAACGAGCTGTTCGTCAATGTGAAGGTGGATCGCGAGGAACGACCCGACGTGGACGCCGTGTACATGGACGCGCTGCAGGCCATCGCCGGACGTGGCGGCTGGCCGATGACGGTGTTTGCCATGCCCGACGGCCGACCGTTTTTCGCCGGCACCTATTTTCCCAAGCAAGACAGCGGAGGCTCGCTCACCTTCACCGACCTGTGTCGGGCCATTGACGACCTGTGGACCAACCAGCGAGACGACCTCGAGGGGCAGGCCGCTGAGGTGACCTCGGCCATCAGCCGCGTTCCCGCTACCGCTGGCACCGCTGGCACCGCCAACCTGCCGTCGATCGAGGTGGCCGACGCCGCAGTTGCCAACCTGCTCGAACAGTTCGACCCACAATGGGGTGGGTTCGGCGCCGCACCGAAGTTCCCTCAGGCCATGGGTCTCGAGTTGTTGCTTCGGGCGTACCTGCGCACCGGCGACCAGCGCATCCTTGACGCAGTGACCACCACCCTCGACGCCATGGCGTCGGGTGGGATGTACGACCAGCTCGCAGGGGGCTTCGCCCGCTACAGCGTGGACCGGCAGTGGCTCATCCCCCATTTCGAAAAGATGCTCTACGACCAGGCGTTGCTGGCCCGGGTGTACCTGCATGCGTGGCAGGTCACCGGCCACCAGCGCTACCTGCAGGTGCTCACCGAGACGGTCGACTACGTCCACTCGGTGCTCGTGCGTCCCGGCGGTGGGGTGGCGTCGGCAGAAGATGCCGACTCCGAGGGGGTCGAGGGCCGGTTCTACGTGTGGTCGCTCGAGGAGTTCACCGCTGCGCTGGCCACCGGTGGACTGAGCCCCACCGACATCGAGGCCGCACGCCGATGGTGGGGCGTCACCGACGATGGGAACTTCGAAGGCTCCAACATCCTCACCCACCGCCGTGACAGCGACGTGGCCCCACCTGCGAACATCGACCACGCCCGCACTGTCCTGTGCGACGCCCGAAACCAACGCGTCAGACCGGGCGTCGACGACAAGGTGCTGACCGAGTGGAACGGCCTGTGGCTTTCCACCCTGAGCGAGGCAGCTGGGGCCACCGGCAATCGCCAATGGGCCGCCGCCGCCGTGACGTGTGGGCAGTTTCTCGTCGATTCGCTGAGACGCGACGACGGCCGGTGGTTGCGCTCGTGGCAGGGCGACGGTGGCGATCCCGCCGCTGGGACCGCCCGCCACCTGGCCTTCGCCGCCGACTACGCCGCAGTGGTTGACGCCTTTGTCCGACTGGCCGAACTCACCGGTGACGGCATCTGGGTGGACCACGCCCGGACCACGGCCGACGACATGCTGGTCCTGTTCGCTGATCGCGACCATGGCGGGTTGTTCACCACTGGCTCCGACGCCCCCAGCCTCATCACCCGCCCCAAAGACGTCACCGACGCTGCGTCACCGTCGGCCAACGGGCTGGCAGCGGTGGCTCTGGCCCGACTCGGTGCCATCAGCGGCGTGGCCCGCTACACCGACGCTGCTGCCGGCATCTGCCGACTGGTGGGCGAGGTTGCTGGCGACCAGCCCACGGCGTTCACCCATGGCCTGGGAGCGGTGGAACTGCTGGATGCCGGCATGGTCGAGGTGGTGGTTAGTGGCGACCGTGCCGACCTTGTGGATGTGGTGCGGTCAATGTTCTCGACCGCGGGTGGTTTTGGTGTGGGGCACCCCGTGGGACACCCCGTTGTGGGAGGGTCGAGCCGACGACGCTGCCGGTCGCGCCTACGTATGTCATGGCAACGTGTGCGACATTCCGGCCACAGACGTCGACACGCTGACCTCCCAGCTTGACCACACCTGAGCCGGGTGCCGGCGTGGCCATGGGCGGTTCACCGGCGTGCGGGGCGACGTCACCACTGGCCGCGGTGCACGACCTCGTCGGGGCCCCGCCGGGCGCGCCCAGCTGACCGACCCGGCGCATCGGGCATCCTGTGCCCCACCGCCACCATCCCTATGGGGGTGTGCTCGTCCGGGATCCCCAGGACGTCGCACACTGCGGCCTGGCGACCGAAGAGACCGAAAAAGCAAGCGCCCAGACCCCGATCGGTTGCCGCCAAAAGCAGACTCATGGTGGCGAAGGCGGTGTCGGTCAGCCAGTAGGGAAACGTCCATGCATCAGCCGACTCGCCCAGACCGGTGGACGCCTTGTCTGGTTCGCCGTAGCGCCGGACATAGGCGTCGGCGTCAGCCACCGGACACACCAGCACCGGAGCATCGAGCAGGCCGGGCCAGGCGAAACCCGCCCGACGATCGGCGGGAAGGCTCACGTCCCAGAAGCGGGCCGTTTGGGTTGGACCTTCCAGCACCACGAAGTCCCAACCCTGGGTATTGCCGGCCGAAGGTGCGGCCAGCGCCGCAGCCAACAGGGCGTCCACCACCTCGGGATCCACGCCCCGATCGGGGTCGAAGGCCCGGACCATGCGACGGCGGGCGATGACCCGGTCGAACTCCATGGTGCCCGTTGGGCTGGTCAGCCCAGCTTGGCCAGGTCCTCAGCCATGGCCCAGCCGAAGGCCACCAGCGAGTCGCCCCGATCGGCGTCCACGGCGTCGAACAGCGCCGCCACCGCAGGGTCGACGCTGTCGGGCTTGACGCAGTCGTGATCAAAGGCCAGCGGGAAGGTCTGGTCCCCTCGGGCGATGAAGGTGCGATCGTCGTACGAACCGCTTTCCACGCTGAAACGCTTGGCCAGGCGACGCCCCCAGGCGCGCTCCTCGCCGGTGGCGGTGTGGCCTGGGCGGGGGACGATGTCGAGCAGCGAGCGGTAGACCTCAAAACCCGAGGCGTTGGTGAAGCGGGTGCCCACCAGAACGTCTTCGTCGGGGAAGGCCAGCACGGCACGGCGGAGCATCTCGGTGACCAGCGCCCGCAGCACTGAGTCCCGCTTGGACGTGCGCCGCACCGAGGCAACGCCGACCAAAACGCACGGCGTTCCACCGATTCGCTCGAGTGTGCAATAGGCGAAGGAGCGAAGAAGCCTTCCTTCACGTACCAAAGACACCAGCACCCACGCCTCGGCCTGCTTGGACAGCAGCCCGGCCTCAAAATGGCTCGGACCCTCCGCACAGATATCGGCCATCTCGGCCAGTTCGGCATCGCTGAGCGCGGTGCAGTCCTTGGTGGTCACTTCGATAGCCATACGACCAGCCCCCAGGGGATTCGCTCACGGACCCCTCTAGTCCACTCCGACACGGGCCGTGGTGCAAATGCTGGACCTGAAATCCAGCCCCGGCAGGCATCGCGCCGGGTCCCGGCGCCTGTCATGACCGCCACGGTCGTCACGCCATGATGGCGTCGTGACCAAGCAGGACACGGAGTTCGGCCAACAAGCCGGTGGATGAGTCCACGCTGAACTCCTCGGGCAGCCGAAGCACCCGTTCCTCACCAAGGTGCAAAAAACCTCCGATGACCCGGGGTGCTCAGCCAGAACCTGCTTGAGATGGTCGAGCATCGTCGGACTGAGGGCGTTGGCGCTCAACCGGATGCGCACCGGCATGCTGGCCGCCCCCATGGCGTCGAACTGTTCGATCTCCAGTGCGATGAGCTTGGGCTGGTCGTCACGCTTGTCGACCTTGGCCTTCACCACCACCACCGCATCGTCTTCGAGCACATGGCCGATGGCTGCCATGGTCCGGGGAAACACCATCACCTCAGCCGAGCTCTGGAGGTCCTCGAGCACGAACACGGCCATGAGGTCGCCCTTGCGGGTCCACTTGCGCTGCAGGGAGGTGACCAAACCGCCAACCAGACGCACCTGACCGTCCTCCACTCCCTCCAGGTCGGACAGGTTGGTGTCGGTGCGACGGCGCAACGCCACCTCGGCACCCATCAACGGATGGTCCGACACGTACAGACCGAGCATCTCGCGCTCAAAGGCAAGGCGCTGTCGCTTGTCGAACTCGGTATCGGGGATCACCGTGCGGGCGTCGTCGAAGGCGTCACTGCCAACCTCAGGCCCGGTGGCTGCGAACAACTCGAACTGGCCCTCGGCCTCGCGACGACGGCGGGCCAGGATCCGCTCCACGATCTGTTCGAACACCAGCAACAGGCCCTGACGCGGATGCCCCATGGAGTCGAAGCCACCGGCCTTTGCCAGCGACTCCATGGCGCGCTTGTTCAGCACCGAAGGATCCACCCGCTCGCAGAATTCGTAGAAGTCGGCAAACGGGCCTCCGGCGTCCCGCTCGGCCACGATGAGTTCCACCAGACCCTCGCCCACGTTGCGCACCGCCGACAGGCCAAACAGGATCTCGCCGGTTCCGTCGTCGTTGACCACCGGTTCAAAGTCCGACCCTGACCGGTTCACATCAGGCACCCGCACCTGGATCCCATGGACACGACAGTCGTGGAGGTAGCTGGCCGCCTTGTCCAGGTTGGTCTTGACGCTGGTGAGCAAGGCCGCCGAGTACTCGACGGGGTAGTTGGCCTTGAGGTAGGCGGTCTGGAACGCCACCAGTCCGTAGCCATAGGAGTGGCTCTTGTTGAAGGCGTAGTCGGCGAAGGGCTCGATGATGTCGAACCACTGCTCGCCAAGATCGGTCCCGTACCCCTGGGCGTCGCACCCGGCCACGAACTTCTGGCGCTCCTTGGCAATCATCTCGCGGATCTTCTTGCCGCACGCCTTGCGCAGGTTGTCGGCCTCGGCCAACGAGTAGCCGGCAAATTTCTGGGCGATCCGCATCACCGATTCCTGAAAGATCATGAGGCCGTAGGTGTCGGCCAGGATCTCGGCGGCATCGGGATGCAGGTACTCGACTGGCTTGCGGCCGTTCTTTCGGTCGGCGTAGTCGTTGTGCATGTTGGCCGCCATGGGGCCCGGGCGGTACAGCGCCACCAGCGCAGCGATGTCGTCAAACGACGTCGGGCGCAGGTTGCGCATGAGCGCCCGCATCGGCCCGCCCTCGAGCTGGAACACCCCCATCGAGTCACCCTCTTGCAGCATGGCGAAGGTGGCCGGGTCGTCCAGCGGAAGGTTCTCCATGTCCAGGGTGATGCCCCTCGACCGCTCCACCAGCACCACGGTGTCGCTGATCACATCCAGGTTGCGCAGGCCCAAAAAGTCCATCTTGAGCAGGCCCAGTTCCTCAACCCCGTTCATCTCGTACTGGGTCACCACTGCAGCGTCTTCGGGGGCCTGACCCGCCTCGGGCTTGCGCTGGACGGGCAGGTAGTCGGTGAGTGGCCGGTCGGTGATCACCACGGCGGCAGCGTGGATGCCGTCCTGTCGACGCAACCCCTCAAGCCCACGGGCCACGTCGACGACCTTGGCCACCTCGGGGTCAGCGGCGTACATCTCCCGCAACTCCGAGGCCATCTTGTAGCCGTCTTCGAACTTCGGGTCGAGCTCCAGACAGGCATACAGCGGCGTGTCAGCGACCCATGACCAGCGGTGGCATGACCTTGGCCACCTTGTCGCCCACGATGTAGGGCATGCCCAGAACCCGCGCCGCGTCGCGCACCGCTGCCCGGGCCTTGATGGTGGAGAACGTGACGATCTGGGCCACCCGGTCACGGCCATACCGCTCGGCGGCGTACCGGATCATCTCGTCACGGAAACGCGAGTCGAAGTCCATGTCGATGTCAGGCATCGACACCCGCGACGGGTTCAGGAACCGTTCGAACAGCAGGTCGTAGCGGATGGGGTCGAGATCGGTGATCCCCAGGCAGTAGGCCACGGCACACCCCGCCGCGCTGCCGCGGCCCGGACCCACCCGGATGTTCGACTTGCGGGCGTGCTCGATCAGGTCCCAGGTGATGAGGAAGTAGGAGCTGAACCCCATGTCCCCGATGACCTTGAGCTCATAGGCCAGGCGCTCCACCACCGAGTCGTCGAGGTTGTCACCCCAGCGGGCGCGTGCACCCTCCATGGTGAGCCACTGCAGGTAGTCGGCGCCGTCGGTGAAACCCTCGGGCAGCGGAAACGACGGGAGCCGGGGCTGGCCGAACTCGATCTCCACTTCGCACCGTTCGGCCACCCACAACGTGTTGTCGCACGCCGTGGGGATCTCTGAGAAGGTGCGTCGCATCTCGGCGGCACTTTTGATGTAGTGCTGGTCGCCGGTGAACCGGAAACGCTTGGGGTCGCTCATCAGCGCTGAGGTCTGCACGCACAGCAGGGCGTCGTGGGCCTCGTGGTCGTGCTGGTGGGTGTAGTGGCTGTCGTTGGTGGCCAAGCAGCGGAGACCCGCGGCTTGCTCGGCCAGTCGCACCAGGTGGGGGTTGGCCCACCGCTGGGCACCGATGCCGTGGTCCTGAACCTCGATGAAGAAACTGTCGCGTCCGAAGATGTCCTGCATCCGGCCGGCGATGGCTCAGAGGCGTTGTCGAAGCGTTGCTCCTCGGTCAGGGTATCCTGGCGCCGCCTTGTCGGGGTCCATGATCGGTGCCGGCACAAGGGCCTGAAGCACCTGGCCGCCCAGACAGCCGCTGGTCACGATCACGCCCTTGCTGTGGGCCTCCGACAGCTCCCAATCCACCCTGGGCTTTT
>JAGYKS010000029.1:0-72500 GCA_018401565.1 Acidimicrobiales bacterium
CCCGCCGAGCTTCTCGACGGGTTGGGCGCCTGAAACCACCCGGGTTGGACCAGTACGGTCCCTCCACTACAGGGAGGTCAAGACATGGGGTTGAACGTGAACAGATCAAACGAACCGGCACCGATCGCGTCGAAGACGAGATTGTCGAGGTGCCCGTCGCCTCAGACAAGGGCGACAAGCTCAAGGCCGAGCTCGACGACCTCCTCGACGAGATTGATGGTGTGCTCGAGACCAACGCCGAGGACTTCGTGAAGTCCTACGTGCAAAAGGGCGGCCAGTAGCCGACACCTCGCTGCGGTCTGGTTGGCTCACGCCGGCCTGCCGCCGGTGGGTGACGAGCCGCTAGCTTGATGCCCGATGAACGTTCCACTCTTTCAGCACCGCCATGATCCCGGTCCCGACTTTTCCGCCCTGATGCGAGTGATGGGGTTGGGACCCGACCTCGGTGCCGGCGCGACCGGTGAGCTTTCGATTCCCACGACGACGCCACGGTCGTCGCCGTTCGCCGCGTGGTGGTGTGGTGATGGCCGGAGACCGTCGAGCCACCATGGGCCACATCATTTCGCACCGGTCCATCGAAAAGGTGTTTCCCGCCGACCGTCATTCCGGCGTGGCCATCGCCGGGGCGGCGGGGCCTGCGATGGAGATGGTCAAGCTGTTCCAGCTGCAACTCGAGCACTACGAAAAGGTTGAGGGGTCGACCCTCAGTCTTGACGGCAAGGCCAACCAGCTCAGTCAGATGGTGCGCGGCCATCTGCCCATAGCCATGCAGGGGATGGCAGTGGTGCCGCTGTTCGCCGGGTTCGACCTGGCACGCAAGGCCGGACGGATCTTCCAGTACGACGTCACCGGCGGCCGCTACGAAGAGACCAACTTCGCCACCACAGGCTCAGGCGGGATGCTGGCATCCACGGTCATCAAGGTGGGATTCAGCGAGGACATGACGTCTGGTGCGGCGATCGACCTGGCCATCGACGCCCTGTTCAGGGCCGCCGACGACGACTCAGCCACTGGTGGCCCTGACCTTGTGCGCGGCATCTATCCCACCGTCGCCACCATTACCGCCGAAGGATTCGAGCGAGTGGCCGACAGCGACGTGGCCAGTCGGTTCGCCTCGCTGGCCGAGCGTCTGACGACCCAGGCGCCGGTTGGCGCAGAGACCACCGACGACCGGGGAGACATCTGACATGAGCATGCCGATGTACGTCTCGCCCGAACAGGTGATGAAGGATCGTGCCGACTACGCCCGCAAGGGCATCGCCCGGGGACGCAGCGCTGCGGCCGTGTCGTACGCCGACGGCATCGTGCTGTGCGCCGAGAACCCCTCGTCCACCCTGCGCAAGGTGAGTGAAATCTACGACCGTATGGCCTTCGCCGGGGTTGGGAAGTACAACGAGTTCGACTCGTTGCGCATTGCCGGGGTCCGTCAGGCAGACCTGCGTGGCTACAACTACAGCCGTGAAGACGTCGACGCCCGCTCGCTTGCCAACTGGTACGCCCAGATCCTGGGGCAGACCTTCACCCATGAGATGAAGCCCATGGAAGTGGAGATCCTGGTGGCCGAAATCGGCCCAGAGCGTGATCAAAGCCAGATGTTCCACATTCTCTACGACGGCACGGTGGTCGACGAGCACGACTTCACCGTCCTCGGTGGGGAGGCGGAGTCCATCGCCGAACGGTTGGGGGCGTCGTGGAGTGCCGGCCAGGACCTCGGTCCGGCGCTTCGTTCGGTGGTCGACGCCCTGGCCGGGCCAGACCGGACCCTGGCCTCAGGCGACCTCGAGGTGGCGGTGCTTGCCTACGGCAACGGCCGACGGGCCTTCCGGCGACTCGCCGATGCTGACGTCGACGCCCTGCTCGCCGACTGACGGCTACGGGTTGCTCACCGACTGACGGCTCCGGGTTGGCACGGTCGACCCGCCCGGGTTCAGCTCGGGAGCCCGCCCAGAAAGCTCCGGGCCGCCACGACCACAAGGGCGACGAGGCCGGCGAATGCCGCCGCTTTCCACACCGGGCCCGATGTCCACGACCGACCAGCGGGATCGTCATCGTCGGGGAAGTCCATGTCGGCGAAGGCGGCCTCGACGTCGTCGACCATCAGCACGTCACGGGCTGCGTCGAGTTCGTCAGCAGGGACAAGGATCACGACGTTGCCCAGCGGGTAGACCGAGTCGAGACTGCCACGCACCTCGAACAGGATGCCTTCGCTTCCCAGCCGGGCCGCCACCACCTTGGCCTCAAACGATGAGGTGGCGGTGAGTAGCGGCACCATGTGAAGCCCAGCCATGTGGCGAAGGGTAGCGGCCACTGCCGACGCCCGGCAGGGTGACGAAGATGGTGAGCCGGTAGCGTGGCCCCATGGAACGGCGGATTTACGGGCTTGAGAGTGAGTACGGGGTGACGTGCACGCTCAAGGGTCAGCGCCGGCTGAGTCCCGACGAAGTAGCCCGCTATCTGTTTCGTCGGGTGGTGTCGTGGGGTCGCTCATCCAACGTGTTTCTCGCCAACGGCGCCCGTCTGTACCTCGATGTGGGTTCCCACCCCGAGTACGCCACCCCCGAGTGTGACTCATTGGCCGACGTGGTCGCCCACGACAAGGCGGGGGAGCGCATTCTCGAGCAACTGGTCACCAGTGCCGAGGAGCGGATGGCCGAAGAAGGCGTGCGCGGCACCATCCACTTGTTCAAAAACAACACCGATTCGGCGGGCAACTCCTACGGATGCCACGAGAACTACCTCGGGTCACGCCGCCACGAATTCAGTGACTACGCCGCCGTGTTGATTCCCTTTCTTGTCAGTCGGCAGATCTATGCCGGCGCCGGCAAGGTGCTGCAGACCGCCCGGGGTGCCACCTACTGCGTGAGCCAGCGGGCTGAACACATCTGGGAGGGCGTGTCGTCGGCCACCACCCGATCCCGACCCATCATCAACACCCGAGATGAGCCCCATGCCGACGCCGAGCGGTACCGGCGCCTCCACGTGATCGTGGGTGACTCCAACATGAGCGAGTACACCACCTTCCTCAAGATGGGTTCGGCAGCTTTGGTGATGCGCATGTTCGAGGAGCCGTCGGTGGTGTTTCGCGACCTCACGCTGGAAAACCCCATCCGGGCCATTCGGGAGATCAGTCACGACACCACCTGCAAACGTCCGGTGCGGCTGGCCAATGGGCGTGAGGCATCGGCGCTGCAGATCCAGACCGAGTACCTCGAACGTGCCCTGCGGTACGCCGAGCGACGCGACCTGAATCCAGAGGAAAAGCAGGCGCTGATGATGTGGGAGCACTGCCTCACCCAGCTCGACGCTGACCCGTCGGGACTGGACCAACAGGTGGACTGGATCATCAAGCGTCGGCTCATCGAGGCCTACCAGGACCGGCACGGCTACGGACTTGAGGCACCCGAGGTGGCCATGATGGACCTCCAATACCACGACATCCATCAGGATCGATCGTTGTTTCACCGGCTCCAGCGCCGGGGACTGGTGGAGCGCATGGTGACCGACGACGCCATCAACACCGCAGTTGATCAGCCACCGCAGACCACCAGGGCCCGGTTGCGGGCGAGTTCATCCGCAAGGCCAAGGCTGCCAACCGGGATTTCACTGTGGATTGGGTGCACCTCAAGCTCAACGACCAGGCCCAGCGAACGGTGTTGTGCAAGGACCCGTTCCGTCACACCGACGAGCGGGTGGAGAGACTCATCGCCTCACTGTGACCAGAGGCCTAGGATGCCGATGTGAGCGCTGAGAGCCCGGTTGATGCCCGTGAACGCGTGATGTCGCTGATACTGGCATTGCTGCACACAGAGACCGCACTCACTGCCGATGAGCTGTGGGAACGGATTCCGGGCTACGCCCGCATCACCGAAAAGCCAGCGTTCCTGCGGGCGTTCGCCCGTGACAAAAACGATGTGCGAAAGCACACTGGGGCGCTGGTGGTGGAGACGGTGCAAACCAGCGACGTGCCCGTCGATGGCTACCGGATTGACCGCAACAAGTACTACCTGGACATGCCGCCGATGAGCGCCGACGAGTTGGCAGCCCTGCGACTGGCGTCGATGTTGGTGCGTATCGGCGACAACAGCGCCACCGACGGGTTGTTGCGGCTCGGTGGCCTCGAACCCACCGGGGTGGACCCCGAGGGGGCCGTGCCCCTGGTGAACGTTGAAACCGCGGGTGGTACCGGAGACCTCTTCGCTGCGATTACCGACCGGGCCACGGTCCATTTCAGCTACTCCGATGTCGAACGAACGGTGAATCCGTATCTCCTGGAGTTGAAGGGTGGGCGCTGGTACCTGTCGGGGCACGACCACGGCCACAACGAAGTACGCATCTTCCGGGTGGACAGGATCTCCGGTGCGATCACTACCGATGCTGCCGGTACCTTCGTGCGAGATCCCGACCTGGTGGTGCGTGGTCTGACGCCACCATGGATGTATTCCGGTGGCGAACCGGTCACCGCCCGCATTCTCGTTGATGCCGACCACGTCGACTGGGTCATCCAGCAGACTGGTGGTCGTGCCGAGATGGAGCGCCTTGATGACGGTTCGGCCATTTTGTCCATGACGGCAACCCATTACGACAATCTGCGGTGGTTCGTGCTGGAGTTGCTTGACCACGGCGAGTTGCTCGAACCGGTGGAACTGCGTGATGAACTTGTGTCGTGGCTTGAGGCACTGGTGTGACCAGGGAATCAACCGCCGACAAGGTGGCCCGGTTGCTGGTCATGGCGCCGTGGATCGCCTCCCAGCCGGGCGGGGTGTCGATCGCTGAGGTGTGTGAACGCTTCGTCACCACGCCGACACAGCTCACGGCCGATCTGGGAGCACTGGGAATGGTGGGGATCGCGCCCCACAGTCCCGACATGTACGTCGAGGTCACATTGAGCGATGACTGGGTGGTGATCAAACCCCAATGGTTCGATCGTCCACCAGCGTTGTTGGCCGCCCAGGGGCTTGCCCTGCTGGCTGCAGCCGAGGGACTGGCCGAAATCGATGGTGTCGACCCTGAGGGGCCACTGGCACGTGCGCTGGCCAAGGTGGAGAAGTCGCTCGGGGTGGAGGTGGGCCGCCTGAAGGTGGACCTCGGCCACGCTGATGACGCAGTGATGGAGGCGGTGAGGCGGGGCGGTCGCCGATCAGACCAGCCTCGACATCTCGTATTACAGCCATGGGGTCAACAAGATCTCCGAGCGCACCATTGAACCCTGGCGTCTGTTTTCAGCTGATGGTTACTGGTACACCGACGCCTGGTGCCACACGGCCGGTGACGTTCGACTGTTCCGCCTCGACCGCATCAGCAGCGCATCGTCAACATCGACGGCTGCCACCGTGGAACGCCAGGACCTCCCTGATCACGGCCCGGACCTCTACAAGCCCGGAGCTGACGACGTGGCAGTCAGTCTGTTGATCAGTCCCGAGATGGCTTGGGCGACCGAACGGTGGAACACCGAGTCGGTCGTCACACGGCCGGACGGGTACCTGGAAGTCGAGCTGAGCGTTGGGAGCACGGCTTGGCTTGAGCGCGTTCTTGTTCAACTCGGCGACCGGGCAACGGTCATCTCCTCTACCGATGAGGCCGCCACCGACCGTTCGGCGGTGGCGCGGCGCATCCTCGAGCGCTACCGCAGCTAGCCTCGTCTGGGTGAGTATCCCCCCTTCAGTTGAGCCTGAAACGCCCGATGTCGGTGTGCGGGTTCCGCAGTCCGACGTCGGGGGACCGCAGCAGACACGGGCACGTCACCCCCGTCGGTCAGGGTTGCGGACGGTTGTGGAGTGGATCGTGGTGATTGCAGCTGCTGTGGTGGTGGCGCTGGTCATCCGTACGTTTGTGGCCCAGGCCTTCTACATTCCGTCGGAGTCCATGGAGCCGTTGCTCCAACGCAACGACAGGGTTGTGGTGGACAAGCTGACCTACGACTTCGATGACATCAGCCGAGGTGACGTCATCGTGTTCGAGAAGCCATCCTCAGCGCCTGGCAGCGATATCGCCGACTTGATCAAGCGGGTCGTCGGACTGCCCGGTGACTCGGTCGTGGTCGATGGCGGCGTGGTCTACATCAACGGGTCGCTCCTCGAGGAGCCTTACCTTCCCGAGGGCACGTTCACTGGACAGGGGTCGGGAACCCCCCAACCGGGAAGCACCGGCTTGGCACCACGTTGCGGTGTGGCCGACCCCTGCGTGGTGCCGGACGGGTATGTGTTTGTCATGGGAGACAACCGCTCGAACTCCAAGGACAGTCGATGGACCGACCTCGGCTACGTCGGTTCGGACCAACTGGTGGGCAGGGCGTTCGTGCGTGTGTGGCCTCTGGACCGACTGGGCGGCATCTAGGCGTCCAGGCGTCCAGGCTTTCGGGCCGGCTGGGTGCTGCGTACCTCAGCCGCCGAGGCGCTGCAGGCAGTTGACCATGCGGTCCACGTGGTCGCTGAACACGGCGTCGATTCCGGCGTCGAGCAGCCCTGCGAGCACCCGCTCGAACTGGGCGTCCCACCCCATCGTCAGTACCTCGAACCGGTGGTACAACACGATGTTCCCGCCGGTCCACTCGCTGTGATGCAGGTTGACCGCATCCACACCCCGACGTGACAGGTCAGCGGCATGACGTTCGGGCCCGTTGGACAGTGCCGCCAACCGGGTGGAATGCACCAGGCGGGCAGACGAGGACATTGGCCGCCAGGACGCAACGGTGTCGAGGTCGGGATGACACAACCAGAGGCGCTGTTCAGCGCCAGCGTCACGGGCTGTGGCCACAACCTCGGCCGCGGCGGCCGGATCCTTCACGTCCAGCGAAAGGTCGACCTCGGGACCGCACAACTCGTACAACTGCGCCAGCGTTGGAATGTGCTCGGGCAGGTCGGCGACGTCCACCTCAGCGATTCTGCGCCGGCGCAGACGGCTTCCAACCACACCGTCATGGTCGAGCACGGCTTTCCCGTCGGCGGTGATCCAGACGTCACTTTCGAGTGCCGTTGCCCCCAGACGCAGCGCCAGGGCGAACGACTCCAGGGTGTTGTCGGGAGCATGGGCCCGCGCCCCCCGGTGGGCAAACCCCACAGGGGGTCAGCTCGGCAGACGGCGGCAGGCGCCACTGGAGCTATCACCGCCATCTCACAGCAGGCATCTCACAAGCGAGCCATCTCACAACCCGGGCATCTCACAACCCAGGCACCCACCGGCGCCTAGATTCGGACCATGGGAGTCATGGTGGTCGTTGCCGTGCTGGTGCTGGTGATCGCCTGCGTGGTGCTGGTGGTCTGTGTGGCGTTGATCGATCAGCAGCGCAATGCCCTCGTAGCGGCCAGCGGCCGCCTGATGCGGGCCATCGACCGCGACGCCACACCCCCCGGTCAGAACGGTTCCCGCAGCGGTGCCGCCAACCGGTAGAGTTTGGGCATGCCAAATCTCGGTGCGGGAGAAATCCTCGTCATCTTGCTGCTGGCACTTCTGGTGCTCGGCCCTGACAAGCTTCCCGGTGCTGCGCGCTCCATCGGCAAGACGATGAGCCAGGTCCGCAAACTCTCCAGCGGGTTTGAGCAAGAGGTTCGCAGCGCCATGCACAGCGCCGATCCGTCCACCCCCGCTACTCCTGCGTCCCCTGAGATCTCCTGCGTCCCCTGCGTCGTTGTCTGGCCCGTCGGGCACCCTGCACCCGGGTCTGGGACCCGGGCCGCGTCTCGAACCGGGTTCAGTCGTGCTCGACGGCACGTCGTCCAGCGATGCTCCGTCTGGTTCCACCGCCCCGGCATCGCCCGCTGGTGGCCGCTCGTCGGCAGATGACCGCATCACAGGTGAGGGCCCCTCGGGGTCGTTCAGCTGACGTGGGGCCCTGGCAATGAGCGCCACTCCCGACACCGCCACCGGGCCGGGTTCCGCCCCCGACAAGAAGTCGGGCAAGAAGGCCCGGGCGTCAGCTGCGCCGGGTCACCACATGACCATCTGGGAGCATCTGGCCGAGTTGCGGCGCCGGATTCTCATCGCCGGGGCGGCCGTGCTTGTCGGAGCCGTTGTTGCCTACATGGCGTGGCCGCTGCTGATTGACACCATCACCAACCCGTTCTGTCGCCAGGTGGAGGATTGTCAGCTTTACGCCACCGACCCACTCGCTCCGTTCGCCACCCGCATCCAGGTCGCCGCCTATGGCGGGATCATTTTGGCCATGCCGGTGCTGTTGTGGCAGTTGTGGCGCTTTGTCACCCCCGGGCTTCATCGCAACGAACGCAAGTACGCCATTCCGTTTGTCGGTGCGGCCCTGCTGTTGTTTTCCCTGGGTGCCGTGCTGGCCTTCATCGCTGTTGGGCCTGCGCTTGAGTTCCTGTTCGCCGTGGCCGGTGACGATGTGGCCCAGATCCCGACGGTGGACAAGTACCTGTCGCTGGTGATGTGGATGATGGTCGCCTTTGGGATTGGCTTTGAATTCCCGGTGTTGTTGGTGGCGCTGCAGATGGTCGGGATCATCAAGCCCCGTCAGCTGGCGTCGGCGCGCCGCTACGCCGCCGTGGCGATCGTCATCGCCGCTGCGCTGATCACCCCCAGCGGTGACCCCATCACCCTGATGGTGCTGGCCGTTCCCATGTACCTGCTGTATGAGGTCTCCATTTTGATCGGCTGGGTGGTGGGCCGTCGCCGCCGGAGCAGTGCCGCAGCGCGTGACCTTGAACAACTTCCCTGATGCTGCGCCGTCTGACGGCGTGACGTTCACCCTCGATCGTTTCCAGCTCGAAGCTCTCGCCGCTGTCGATGCCGGTCAGTCCGTGCTGGTGGCAGCGCCAACGGGCTCGGGCAAGACGGTGGTGGCCGAGCACGCTGTGGATCAGGCACTGAGCACCGGTACCAAGGCGTTCTACACGACCCCGATCAAGGCCCTGTCGAACCAGAAGTTTCACGATCTGGTGCGTCGCCACGGCGTCGACAACGTTGGGTTGCTGACCGGGGACAACGCCGTCAACGCCGACGCGCCGGTGGTGGTCATGACCACCGAAGTCCTGCGCAACATGCTGTACGCCAGGTCGCCTGCGCTCCGCGGGCTGCGGTGGGTCATTCTCGACGAGGTCCACTATCTCCAGGACGCCTACCGGGGCCCCACGTGGGAAGAAGTCATCATCCACCTCCCGCCGGAGGTGTCACTTGTCTGCCTGTCGGCAACGGTGTCCAACGCCGAGGAGTTGGCGCAATGGCTGCGCACCGTGCGGGGTCCGACGGCGATGGTTCTTGAGACCACCCGACCCGTGGAACTGACCCACGTGTTCGCAGTGGACGATCGCTACGCCGAACGAATGACGGTGTTGCCGACCCTTGTGGACGGTCGTCCCAACCGTGACGGAGAGCGTTTCGACCGCAATCCCAGCAAGTCGGCTGGGGGAGGAGGCCGTCCACGTCGCCGCTACGCCCCACCCTCGAGGGTCGAGGTGGTGGAGTGGATGGCGGCGTCAGACATGCTGCCGGCAATCAACTTCATTTTCAGCCGGGCAGGGTGTGACGACGCCGTGCGGTCCTGTGTCGACGCCGGGCTTCGCCTCGCCAGCTCGCAACATCGGGCCCGCATCGACGCCATTGCCGACCATCACCTGCGAGGCCTCAGTGACGCTGACCTCGCCACTCTTGGCCATGATCGATGGCGGGCGGCGCTGCACGCCGGTGTGGCCGCCCACCACGCCGGAATGGTGCCGCCGTTCAAGGAAGCGGTGGAAGCCTGTTTTTCCCAGGGGTTGATTCCGGTGGTGTTCGCCACCGAGACCCTGGCGCTGGGGATCAACATGCCGGCACGGACCGTGGTCATCGAGAAGCTGACGAAGTTCACCGGTGAACGACACGAGTTCCTCACTCCGGGACAGTTCACCCAGCTCACCGGACGGGCCGGACGCAGGGGGATCGACCCGGTCGGCAACGCCCTGGTGCTGTGGTCACCGTTCGTCTCGTTCGGCGAAGTGGCCGGGTTGGTGTCGTCTCGCAGCTTCCCCCTCACCAGCGCCTTCCGCCCCACGTACAACATGGCGGCAAATCTGGTTCGGCGGTACCAGCCTGAGCGGGCCCATCATCTGTTGGGCCTGTCGTTCGCCCAGTACCAGGCCGATCGTGGGGTGGTGGCCCTCGAGCAGAGTCTCGCCACGCGGCGTCAGGAGCGGCAGGCGCTGCTCGACACCCTGAGCTGCGACCCCGCCCAGCTGGCGGACTACGTGGCCTTGGCCGACGCGGTCACCACCGCCGGTACCCGGGCCCGTCGGGCCGGGGTCGACCAGGTCCGAACGGCGTTGGCGGCGCTACGGCCCGGTGACGTCATCACGATGGGCGGCACCACATCAGGCGGGCTGGCTGCGGTGTTGTCGGTGGCCCATCGCAAGGGGGGAGGGGTTCGGGTGCGGGTCATCGGAGCCACACGACGGGTGCTCCTCATCGGCGAACAGGACCTTGACGCCCCGCCGGCGGTGGTCAACCGCATCACGCTGCCGGTGCCGTTCACTCCGCGGTCCACCGCCTTCCAGCGTGACGTTGCGGCCGCTCTTCATGCGCTGCCCGCTACTGAGCGGTCCGTGCAGCCCGATGACCCCGAGGTCGCACCTGACGCTGATGCCCTGGCGCTGGCCCAGCACGAGCTGGCCGACTGGCCCGGGCTGGACGCTGATCTCAAGGTGTGGCGCCGGGTGCGGCGGGTTGACCAGTCCATCGCTGACCTGTCACGCCAGGTGGCATCACGAAGTGGATCGTTGCGGCGTCGGTTCGATCTGGTGCTCGGGCTGCTCGAACGGTGGGACCATGTGCGGGACTGGTCGCTGACAGAGCGCGGCCAGCAGCTGGTGTCGGTGTTCCACGAGTGTGACCTGCTCATTGTGGAGGCACTCAGCGACGGCTTGTTCGATGGTCTCGATGCCGCTGAGGTGGCAGCGCTCACCTCCACGTTCATCTACGAGCACCGCTCACCGGGTCCTGCGCCGGCACCATGGTTTCCCCCGGGTCCGTTGCGGTCGCGCTGGGAACGTCTCGACAAGCTGGCAAGTGCCCTGGTGGCCGATGAACGGCGCAGCGGGCTCACCCCCACCCGGCGGCCTGATCCCGGGTTTATTGCCGTGGCCCACGCCTGGGCCAGCGGTGGTGACCTCGACGAGGTGCTCGAGGACGAGAATCTCACCGCCGGCGACTTCGTTCGCACCATGAAGGTCCTGCTCGACCTGCTCGGGCAGGTGGCGCGCGTCGCCACTGATCCGACCACCTCGCTGGCAGCCGAGCAGGCCGCCGATGTGAGCCTGCGAGGACTGGTGGCGGCATCGTCGCTGGTTGATCTGTCCGATGATGCGCCCGTTGATGATGCGCCCGTTGACGATGCGCCCGTTGATGACGGCACCGGCGTGGGTGCTGGTGTCGGCCCCCAACCCGCCGACGACCATGACGATCCGCAAGGGTGAACCGTGGGGACAACCCGGCGTATTGCCGGAGGGGTCCCCGGTTGTCGACAGCGACGCCGGTCTGCGTGCACTCGTGGAGACCGCCCGTCGCGCCGGGGCACCGTTGCCGATGGTCGGGTTGCTCGGCGGTGACCTGTGTCGCACCGTGGGGGGTCCGGGCGATCCGGCCAGGCTTGTGGGCGGGGGAGTGGTGCTGCCCATCGACGTTGTGCGTGCTGACATCGACGGCGTCGCTTACTGGTTCTGCGCCCATCTCGTCGCCCGCCGAAGCTGGCTGTTCGGCAGGGCGGTAGTGGTGATGAATGCCCAGTGGATGGGCTCATGGGATCTCGGCCCGCGGGCCCACCCCAACGATGGTCTGGCCGACCTCACCGACGGCACCCTTCCCGTGGGAGACCGGCTCGAAGCCCGACGGCGGGCACATTCGGGGACCCATGTTCCCCATCCTTCGTTGACCGTGGCCCGCAGGTCTCGCCACGAGCTCACCTTCGATCCGCCACTCGATATCTGGCTTGACGGTGAGCGGGTTGTTCGTCGGGCGCGTTCGGTGGTGGTGTCGGTCGAACCCGACGCCACCAGCGTGGTCGTGTGAGACCGGTAGCCTGACTGCCATGCCCGATCTCTCCACAAGCCTGTCCAGCGGGTCCGACGCCGAGCCCAACGGCGCTGCCGAACTCGATGCCCTCAAACGCCGACTGTGCGACGAGGTCGATGCCCGGGCAGCCACGCTGGTGGAGGTGTCGCACGCCTTGCACGCCCATCCCGAACTTGGGTTCGCCGAGACCTTCGCCCACGACCTGTTGACCGGAACCATCGCCGCCGAAGGGCTGGAGGTGCAGCGCTCGGCCTACGGCCTGGCCACCGCCTTTGCCTGCGATGCCGGCGACACCGGGCCGATCGTGGCCGTGCTGTGCGAGTACGACGCCCTCCCGGGCCTGGGCCACGCCTGTGGCCACAATGTCATTGCCGCTGCCGGTCTGGGAGCGGGGCTGGCCGCAGCGGCGGTCGCTGGCGACGTTGGCGGCAGGATTCGCATCCTGGGCACGCCCGCAGAGGAGGGCGGTGGGGGCAAGGTCTACATGCTCGACGCCGGTGCCTTCGATGGTTGTGACGCAGCGATGATGGTCCATCCGGCAGAGGCCGACCTGACCGAGATCCACGCCATCGCCGTCCAACAGGTGGTGGCCACCTACCGCGGGGTCGCAGCCCATGCCGCTGCTGCTCCCCATGAAGGCCGCAATGCCCTGGATGCCGCAGTGCTGGGATACGTGAACGTCGCTGCGCTTCGCCAGCACATACGAGATGACGAGCGCCTTCACGGGGTGTTCACCAATGGTGGCGACAAGCCCAACATCGTGCCGTCGCGGGCCTCCACCCACTGGTACGTGCGGGCTGGCGACATGACGCGCCTGGACGCACTGCGGTCCCGGGTCGAGACCTGCCTGCGGGCCGGAGCCGACGCTGCCGGCTGCGGTGTGGAACTGGAGTGGCTGGATCCGGCGTTCGCCAATCTGGTGAGCAACGATCCGCTGGTGGACCTGTACGTCGCCAACGCCCGTCGGCTTGGGCGTCACCCCCAGGTGCCCACGGCGGCCACGGCGGTGACCGGAAGCACCGACATGGGCAACGTGAGCCATGCCGTTGCGTCCATCCACCCCATGATCGCTGTGTCGCCCCCCGGGGTGTTCATCCATACCCCGGAGTTCGCCACCCATGCCGGAGGGCCCGGCGGCGACCAGGCGGTGATCGACGGGGCCAAGGCCATGGCCATGACCGTCGCCGATCTGTGGTGCAATCCCGAAGCGCGCCACGACGTGCTGCATCACTTCGCTGCCAGGAATGAGTCCCACGCCATGAGGGTCGTATTTGACCTGCTCAGGCGCCATCCGCGGCCAACCGCATCGCGCCACCTACGCTCCCGGCCGTGACCGTGTACGTCGCTGAAGAGTTCACGCCGACCGAGGCGGACGTTCTCAGGCGCTACTTCACCAACCTTGATTCACCGGTGTTCGCACTGGTGAACCTGCCTGAGGTGGTGAAGGGTGCCCTGTTCGCCCGCTACTCGCGATCGTCCAAGAGTCTGCGCCGCCTGTTCCTCGATGAGTTCGTGGCTGAACTCGACGTTTCCGGCGATGTCAGCATCGACGCAACCATCGGGTTGCGCCGGGCCGAGGAGCTCTATGACCGTGTGTTCTTCGAGTACGGAGACGACTCGGTGGCCCAACTCGGTGGGGTCCATCTGGCCTGTGAGCAGGCGTCCAACGTCCTGACCAAGGTGCTGGAGTGGGGTCGGCTGATGTCGTACCTCGAGCAGTCCACCAGGTACATCCCCTACGACACGCGCATCGGTGGTCGGTACCGGTACTACCGGGACCCCGAGGTGCTGCAATCGTCGCTGGGTACCCGCTACGTCGGCGACATGGACCGGCTGTTCGACAGCTACGGCCAACTGGTGCCCCAAATGAGCGACTTCTTTCGTGAGGCCTTCCCCAAGGGTCCTGGCGATTCAGACTTCGTGCATCGTCAGGCCATCCGGGCCAAGGCCTTTGACACCCTGCGTGGCATCCTTCCGGCGGCGTCGCTGTCGAACGTCGGTATTTATGGAACGGGCCAGGGGTACGAGGCGCTGCTGCTGCGCATGCGCTCGCATTGGCTTCCTGAGGCCAGGGCCTACGCCGACTTGATGCTCACTGAGCTGCGCAAGGTGATCCCGTCGTTTCTCAAGCGGGTGGATCTGCCCGATCGGGGCGTGGCGTGGAGCGGCTATCTGGCCGATACCCGTGACGCCACCGCCGAGCTGGCCGTCGAACTGCTCGGGTCAATGGCGTCGGCAGGAGCTGGGTCAGGCCTGTCCATGGTGGCCGGTGACGACTCGGGGGCCGCTGACGTCTCCCTGGTCGATTTCGATCCCGACGCCGAGATCAAAATGGTGGCGGCGATGCTCTACCCCCATAGCCACCTCAGCGAGACCGACATCGAACAGCAGGTTCGTGCGATGTCCACCGACGATCGACTCCGGGTGGTCCACGCCTACGTCGGCGACCGCTCCAATCGGCGGCACAAGCCTGGCCGTGCCCTTGAGCGGTGTTCTTACCGTTTCGATGTGCTGGCCGACTACGGGGCGTTTCGTGACCTGCAGCGCCATCGGATGCTCACCGTGGACTGGCAGCAGCTCAGTCCCCGGCACGGCTACGTACGCCCGGCAGCCATTGACGTGGCCGGATGTGCTGCGGGCTTCGACGAGGCCATGGAGCGTTCGGCGATGCTTCACGACGCCATGGTGGGGGAGTTTCCCCATCAGGCTCCCTACGCCGTGTCATTCGGCTACCGGGTGCGCTTTTCCATGCAGATGAACGCACGCGAGGCCATGCATCTCATCGAACTGCGCACCACCCCCCAGGGTCATGCCGCCTACCGGCGTGTGGCCCAGGAGATGCACCGGCTCATTGCCGACCAGGCCGGTCACCACGCCGTGGCTGAGATGATGCGTTTCGTCGACCTCAGTCCCGACCCAGGCCTCGAACGACTCGATGCAGAACGACGCGCCGAACAGCGGCGCAACCAATGATCTGACCCTACCCACCAACCCGCTGGACTGCCGGGTGGGTGATGGCCGCCGTATGTGGCTATCCTCCGCCCCGATCGCACACCCCCTCATGAGGAACGATGGCTGAAGAACCTGACATTGAAGAAGAGTTCGACGACGAGGCCCTGGAAGTCGAAGTCGAGGTCGAACTCGACGACGAGTTGGTCGACGAACTGGACGACGAATTCGAAGACGACGTGGTTGTCGTGGTCGAAGACGACGTTGAAGACGACGCTGAGGACGACGTTGTGGCTGACGACGCCCCGGTCAAGGGTGCCCGCAAGGGCGATGACGACGACGATGACGAGGAGGTCGCCGACTCCGATGACGTCGAGGCCGACCTCAGCGCCATCCTCAAGGATCGCATCGCCGCCGCTGACGACGAGGACGAAGAAGAAGAGGTGGAGCAGGTCGACACACGCACCACCGCCGAGGCTGTCGATGGGGTGACTCCCCGACGCGCCAACGAGTTCATGTGCACCGGGTGCTTCCTGTTGGTCAATCGGGTGCAGTTCGGACCCCTTGAGGCACTGGAATGCCCCATCGGTGAGGCTGACTGTCCTGCCATTACAAAGATCCGCAAGGAATCCCGCAAGAAGTAGTGGCTGGTCCGGCTGTGGGCGATGATGGAGACATGGATGTGAATGACCACGCTGGCCAGGACCCCGACACAGGGTCATCCCCTGCAGAGGGAGATGCGGTGGCAGAGGAGGCACCCAGCGGTCCTCCATCGGTGGTTGAGACGGTCCTGTACGGCCCTCTGGGGCTGGTGCTGGAGGCTCGTAACCTGATGCCCCGTCTGGTGCAGCGGGGCCGCAATGAGGTGGCCACGGCCAAGATGGTTGGTCAGTTCGCTGTGCGCAAGGGGACCGAGGAACTGGCCGCCGGTGCGCTGGTGGGTCAGGAGAAGTTGCTCGGTGTGCTTCGGGGGACCCGGCTGTTCGGTGCAGGTGGGGCCGGACCAACGGCGCCTTCGTCAACGCAAGCGACCCAGTCCGACGGTGGTGACGTTGCAGCATCGCCGCCGTCGCCCTCCCGGGTGAGCGCGCACGCCGCTGAGCAGGCTGTCGGGATCGATCCGTCTGACCTCGCCATCGTGGGGTACGACCTGCTGTCGGCGTCGCAGGTGGTGCCGCGTCTGGAGGGCCTCACCGCCTCCGAACTGGAGTTGGTCGCTCGCTACGAGGCTGGCACCCGAGGACGCAAGACGATTCTGGCCAAGGTTTCCCAGCTTCAGGCTGAGATGTCGCCCGGCCAATGAGCGGGGTACCTGCGGAGGTAGCCCGCCCCGCAGTCGGCACCGACCTGGCGCGTCTGGTGGCGCTGGCCGTTGAGGCGGTGGACGAGCAGCGCGACGCCCGGGGCGGCGCTGTGTGGTCCCGGACTCTGGCCCGTCGTGATCCGGCTGCATCGCTGGTCGAGGCGATGGCCGATCCGGACCAGGTGGTGGTGACCGGTCTGCTTGATGACACCATCGTGGGTTACGCAGTGCTTCGCATCGCACGGCTCGACGACGGCGGGCTGTTGGCGGTGGTGGACGATCTCTACGTGGAGCCCGAGGCGCGCGGCGTCGGACTGGGCGAAGCGATCATGGACCTGCTGGTGGCCCATGCCACCGAGCGGGGATGTTTCGGCATCGACGCCCTCGCCCTGCCGGGCAATCGCGCCACCAAGAACTTCTTCGAGACGTTCGGGCTGACCGCCCGGGCACTGGTGGTGCACCGTCCCCTGGGACCGGTGGGGGACTGACCGTCCCCAACACATGAGTGTCGGACCGCCGGATGACCGGGGATTCGGGCGTGCCGCCGTTACGGCCCGCACAGCAGCTGGGGTCAGCGGCCCTTCCATTGCGGTTCGCGCTTTTCGATGAAGGCGGTGAGGCCCTCGCTGAAGTCCTCACTGCCGGCCAGCGCAATCATGGCCTCGCCGGACTTGGCGATGCCGGTGGCGTCGTCGACATCCTTGAGGTCCCGCATCAGCTCTAGGGTCTTTTGCACTGCCAGGGGCGCACTCGCACTGATGCGGGCGGCCAGGGCAAGGGCGGCGTCCAGAGCCGAACCGGGATCGGCCAGTTCATTGACCAGGCCCAGGTCGTAGGCACGCTGGGCGCTGATGGGGTCACCGGTGATCCCCATCTCCACTGCGACGTTCTTGGGCAGCACACGCGGCAGGCGGAACACGCCACCGGCGGCGGCAACCAGGTTGCGCTTGACCTCGGGGATGCCGAAGCGGGACTCACGTGAAGCCACAACCAGATCGCACGACAGCACGATCTCGAGGCCGCCAGCCAGGGCGGGGCCTTCCACAGCCACGATGAGGGGCTTGGAACGCTCACGGGTCACGATGCCGGCGAACCCGCCCTTGCGGGTCATCATCTCGCCAGCCTTGCCGGCGTTGATGAGCTTGAGGTCGGCGCCAGCACAGAAGAACTCAGTGGTGCCGGTGAGGACGCCCACCCACAACTCGGGGTTGGACTCGAGTTCGTCAATGCCTGCCTCGATGCCCTCGGCAACGGCGCCGTTGACGGCGTTGCGGGCCTCGGGCCGGTCGATCCTCATGACTGCGACATTTCCCTGAATTTCGTGTTCGACCATGCCCAGATCCTAGCTGTGCGAGGGCCTGTGGTCCGAAACCGGTGCGGTAGGGTCACACGCCTGTGGCCAGTTCGGACCGACCTCCCGTGAGCCCTGTCGCACCCTCGGTCGTGGTGTTCGACCTCGACGGCACGTTGCTTGATTCCGACGCACCGCTACTCGACGCATTCGTGTCGCTCGGGGTGCCCGCCGAGTCGGTGACCTGGGGTCATGTGGTCGCTGATGAATGCAACCGGCTCGGCATCGATCTGCAGGACTATCTCGACGCCTACGACCTCACAGCGGCCCAGCCCTACGACGGGGCGGGAGACCTTGTGGCAAGCCTTGACCGGTGGGCGGTGGTATCAAACAAGCACCCCCGCCTGGGGCACCGCGAGCTGCAGCGTCTTGGATGGAACCCCGAAGTGGCGATGTTCTCCGACGTGTTCGACGGACCCAAACAGCTCGGCCCTGCCCTGCTGGCGCTCGGCCTGTCCGCTGATGACGTGGTCTTCATTGGGGATACGCCCCACGACCGTGCGTGCGCTCAGGCGGTGGGGGCGAGATTCGCGTGGGCCGGATGGAATCCGAGGACCCAACCCAATACCGATGATCTGGTGCTCACCCATCCGAGTCAGGTCCTGGAGCTCGTGACTCCAGCTGAAGGGCCGGTCGCCAGCGTCGACTAGCTGGTGGCAGTCTCGCCAGCGTCGGGAGTGCTGTCCGCAGGCTCAGCAGTGGCCGGCTCAGCAGTGATGGGCGATGCGACTGGGAGCGGAGGGGGAGGTGGCACCCGGGTGCCACCGGACTGGGCAGTGGAGGACTCGGGGCCTGAGGGGCGCCCTGAGGCTGGGGCTCCAGGGGAGGCCGACCTGCGGCCCGACGGCCCGCGTGTGCCTGCACCCTGACCGCCGGCACCCCGACCGCCTGCACCCTGACCGCCGGCACCCGTCCAGGTGCTCGCCGCTGGGGTGGAGCGGGCTCCACACCAAACGCAGCGGCAATCTGGGGGATCCGATCGCCGAGACGCTTGACCGCCTCGATGAGCGCCGGAGACGGTGACGACGGCACCTCAGCGGGAACAGGCTGGGCCCGCACTGGCGAAAAGGCCAACGCATCGAGCACGGCGGCATAACGGTCCGACGGAGTGTCGGGCAGGAGTTGTGCCACCACCAGCTCGGTGAGCTTGGCTGCAAGGGGAGGGGGCAGCGGGATGCCTGCTTTGGGAGGTCGCGAACTGAGTCGCAATGCCGCCACAGCCCGGCCCTCGTCGACCAACACGCCCAGCTCCTCGAGCCAGGTCCGGTGTTCCGCCTCCACCCGGGTGGCGAGAGCGACACGGAGCTGCTCGGCGGTCTCACGTGTCTGTTCGTGGCGTGCCACGCCCTCGGCGGCCACGACCACTGAACGCAGGTCACGCAGGTCCACATCGCCGGACTGGGCCAGGGCGGCCTCGGCACGGTCTTGCCACTCGGCCAGACGGGCGTGGGGAGCGAGCTTTTCGGCCACGTCGATCACGGGTCCTGGAGTCACCGCCGGGATGCCCTGGGCCTGGGCCGCCTTGCGCTGGATGTCGAGGGTTTCACGAACGAGCGGAACGCCCCCACGCAACACAAGCTCCGCCAACGGACGCTGTTCGGCGGGCAACTGGTTGATGAGCGCCTGACGGTGGCTACGACCGGCCCGCAGCCGCTTGGCCCTGGGCTTGGCCGGAGGTCCGGGTCGGTCATTGCGCCGCTCGGGGCGGTCGGGACGGTCCGACGGGCGTCGGTCGGACGGGCGTCGGTCCGACGGGCCGCGGTCAGCGCCAGTGCGGCCGCCACGTCCATCTGCGCCGCGTGCATCGCCGTCACGCCTCGGGCCTGCGCCGGTGCGTGGACCGCCGGGTCCACCCCTGCGGTCTCCACCGGGACCACGCTCACCGCGCTCACGCCGGCCACCACGATCTTTCCCGTCGAAGTCGGCGAAGTCCTTCTTTTTCCCGCCCCGGGCGAGCTGGGCGGTGACGCCGGCTTCCTCGCTGCGGCTGCCCACAATCTCAATGCGTTCAGGCTCGGAGCGACCCTTCTTTTTCGGGGGTGTCACCGCGATGATGACGATGCCCTCAAGTTCAGCCTCAGCCTCAGCGCGCAAGACGTCGCCAACCTTCACCTCCGACGGCAGGAGGGCGCCGTCCACGACGCCCTTGGGCTGACGGGCCCCGGCGGCACGCCACGTCCAGGTGCCGTCACCCCGTTCACTTGTGAGTTCGACGTCGATGCGGTGCGACATAGGGCTGCCAACCTACCGGTTCCGGTCGACGGGGGGCGAATGACCCCACGTTGACGGTGCGTGGGGCGCTCAGGTAGCGACGACGGCGACCACCGCAATCAGCAGTGCCACGGCCAGAATCACGAGCTCCCACCGCCGCAAGCGGGACCCGGCGCGGCGGTCTCCGAGACCGGGGCGGTCGGGCTGCTGGTGGTCGTCGGCGTGACCACGGGAACCGGAATCGTCAGCCATGGACGAAGCGTACCGGCAGTCTGCGGTGCGCCTGGTGGTCACCGGTCGCCACCCGCCGCCCACTAACGCACCCCACAACGGACCCGCCACAGTCCCTAAGGTGGTCGCATGCATGACGATGTCGCTGGTGACGATGTGGGGGCGTTTCGTCACGGGGCCGTTGAGGTCGTGTCAACCGGAATGATCATCGATCCTGACGACGCTGCCACGGTGGCGGCCATGGTGCTCGACACCACCAGCCGGCCTGATGTGGCCGACCTCACCCGGGTTCATGCCACCGAGGGAATCGGCGACGTGCGATGCGGGCTGGGCGTCTACGACATCGGTCCATCCGACGGCTGGTTGGTTCGCCTCGAGGTGTCGGTCGATCACCCCGTGCATTGTCGTTTCCACACCGTGGTGGACTGGATCGGGCACCGGGAGTGGCTGGGAACGATCGTTGACGGGGGAGCGGTGGCCATTGGCACCGGAGACGACGATGGAACCTGGTTGCGGCTGAACGTGGACCCTGAGCTGGTCAGTCCGGTTCTGGAGATGCTCGATCGAAGGGCATCGTGAACCCGAGGATCGCAACGGTCGGGGTCGGGGCCGTAGCCGGGTACTTCACCGCCCAGCTCCTTGCAGCAGGCCACGACGTGACGTGCTGCGTGCGCACGCCGTTCACCGACTTGATGGTCCACACCGGGGGAGACGTGCTGCACACCACACCCGATGTGGTGACCGACCCCTCTGCACTTCCCGATACGAAGGCGGACTGGGTGTTGGTGGGGGTGAAGGTCCACCAGACCGCTGGAGCCGCTGCATGGTTCGACGCCCTGTGCGGCCCTGACACCGTGGTGGTGGCGCTTCAAAACGGCATCGAGGCGGTCGAGCGCCTCACACCGTTGGTTCACGGCGCGGAGGTGCTTCCCGCCGTTGTCTACTGCGGCGCCGAGCTGGTGGCTCCCGGCGAAGTTGTTCATCGCACCAACCGCACCCTGGTGATTCCCGACCAGCCCGGTGCAGCTGGGTTCGCGTCACTGTTCGGCCAGAGCGATGCTCGAGTCGATGTACGAGCCGACTGGGCAACCGCAGCATGGGAAAAGCTGTGCGGCAACGCCATGGCCAACGGGGTCACTGCGCTTACCGGCCAGCGAAGCCCGGTGTTTGGCCGCCCTGAGGCAGCCAGGGCAGCCCTGGCCATTGCCAGCGAGGTTCGGGCGGTGGCCCTGGCCCACGGCATCACCGTCTCCGCCGAGTTGCCCGGTCTGGTGGTGGATGCCCTGGCTGGAGGTCCTGCCGACGGTGGCACCTCCATGTTGTATGACCGCATGGCCGGGCGCCCGCTCGAGCACGACGCAATCTACGGAGCCGTCGTGCGGGCAGGAGCCAAAGTGGCTGTGCCCACTCCGGTGTGCCAGCTGTTCGACGATCTGCTGGCCTGCACGGTCTGACGGGGTGCACCACCCAATGGCTGGCCTTGCCCCGTGCCTTCGTTGGCGTGATCGGGTGGAACGGGCGGAAGACGTGTCTTGGTTTGCCTATCCGCCGCCGATAATCCTCGTTCTGTAAAGTAAAGGTCGGAGTTCGCCGACAACGCCGCAGCCGACGGCTCACGACGGGATCGGGCCACCTGCAGCGCGTGGCTCCAGCCAAAGCCCGGCCAACGGACGGGCGTTGTCCATGACCCACTCCAGTGCCAGCCGGCCTTCCCGTGGGTCGTCGGCCGCACCGGCGAGATCCCGGTCGACGTCTTCAAGCGCCGCCGCAAGGCAGTACAACGCCCCGGCGAGTTCGTCCAGGCCTGCCCGGGACACCACGACGTCATCAGCAGCCAGCTCGAGTGCGCCGGACTGACGCCGGGCGACGTACGCCTGCTGGCGACACCCCTGACGGCAGTAGCTGCGTCGCCGACCTGGCCCAGAAGGCTGGGCGATCGGTCGGCGGCACCAAAGGCAACGCTCATCTGGCGCTTGATGGCCCCGGCGAGGGTCGGGGCCCACCACAGCCCCGCCACCGTCCCTATCGGGCAATTTCGTCACGTGACGATATTAGCGCACGTAGCGTGCTCCCGTGGGCCTCAGCCCGTGAACTTCGGGGTGGCCGTCGATGCCGTGACCGGCACAGGCGTCGTTGCTGGCGCAGCGGGCGCTACTGCTGGATCAACGGGCGTCACCGGAACCATGGGGGCTGCAACTGGCCACACGGCGCTGTGTCGGTTTCGAATGTGACCGGCTGTAGGGGGAACGACACCAGAGCCAGGCCGTACACGCCCTGACGGGTGGCGAACTGATCGGGTCCACCGTCGCTGTAGATGCTGGTGAGGGCGCCGGCATCGGCCTCGTCGCAGGGAATCTGCTGTGAGGCCAACCACGTCACCGGGTCCACGCCGTCTTGCACCCATCGCCCGGCGGTGGGGTCCTCCCCGCCGACACGATGGCGGCAACGACCAGCGACGTGGAGTTCGGGACGGCGTCGCCTCCGCCATACCAGGCAAAGCCACCACTGGGCTCCTGCCACCGGGCCAGGAAGTTGAGGCCGCCAGCTACCTCGTCTGGATAGGTCTGCAACGCTGCAAGTGCCATCACGGCCAACGACGTGGAGTCGTTGTCAGCTCCGGAGAAGTTGTTGGGGTCAGGGGCGGTACACGGGTCGGCGATGTCGCGGTAGGCCATCCAGCCGCCATCGGCGAGGGGGTCACCGGGTCCGGCAGCACAGCGCTGGTCGACAAGCCATGTCACTGCTGTCGCAGGTGGTGTCTGGCCCGCCGACACCAGTCCGAGGATTGCCAACGACTGGCGGAACACACCGTCGTAGGTTGGGTCGAGCTCGCCGAACAGGCCCGGCTCCCGGCACCCAATGTGGACGTCAGTGCAGCCAACAAATCGACACCGCCGAAGCTGCCGGGATCGATGCCGGTTGCCCCGGCAAGCATCAGCAACACACCAATGGTGCCGGGTCCGCTGGGTCCACCGTCAGGGGCGACGATCTCGTCGACATTGGCCACAATCCAGCCCATGGCCCGGTCAAAGGCAGCCTGGTCCACACCCGTGGCAGCCAGTGACAGTGCGATGTCGAGCGTCGAGCTGACGTCGACCTGCCCTGCTGAAAAGGGGCTGGTGGCCGTGCCATCGGGCCCCACCTGGCTGGCCAGCCATAGCGCGGCGTTGCGGGCCGGAATGCTTGAGGTCGGTGTCGGTGTGGCCGATGCGATCGGGGCCACTCCAAGACCCGTGGTCACCATGGCGACCACGGCGACCACAGCCACCACGATGCGCACGGAAACCGAACGGGCACGGGCCGAACGGGCGCGAGCTGAACGGGCACGGGCTGAACGGGCAGGGATGACCGATGAACGGTCTGGACGGGAACTTGTCACGTTGGGGTTCTCCTCTCGGTGGGTGGGCCGGAGAACCCCGTCTGCACACCCTGGCAAGCCCTCAGGGGGCGACAGGGTGGGCGTGACGACATTCGCTGGCTCATCCCGCTTTCCACGACGGGTGTGATTGAGCCATGCCTCCGAACAGGCATTCCGACTCGCCGGATTCCAGGGCATGCCCTGGCTCCGGCCTACGGCTGCGGGACAGCGCCGGACTTTGACCGGCTTCCCCCGCACGGAGGCAATGGAATTTCCTAGCTCGCTAACCCAACCACAGTTCGGTGGATGGCGCAACAACCCTGCTGCGCCCCTGTGATCTGATCCATTGCGCCCACCCTGCGTGCGGGTTCAGGGCCCCAGAACCACCCCTCACCGATGCTGAGCAGGTAGGGTCACAGTCACAACCAAAGCCAGCCACCACCTGCGGGAGAGTCCGACACAGTCGTCGGGCGCCGAAGGAGCAACCGCCCCGGAATCTCTCAGGCTTCCGTACCGCAGGTGCAGGCAACGCTGGAGAGTGGTGTCGGCAACAGTCATGTTGCCGGTACCCACCGACGGGGAAACCCGCCCGAACCGCCCCCCGGGGTGGCCAGGGCGGCGAAGCTCTCAGGTCCAACGACAGCGGGGGGCAGCACACTCGACGATCGCGCCGCGGTCAACGTTCGTGTCACCTGTGCGCCCGACCCCGAAAAGGACCACCATGAGCACCAGCCCCACTCCCCTCCCGGCTATGTCGTCATCACTGGCGGATCTCGGAGACGACGACGCTTTCATCGGTCGTCACATCGGACCCGGCGCCGCCGATGTGGCCCACATGCTGTCGGTTGTGGGCGAGGAGTCGCTCGCCTCGCTGGTGGACCGCATCGTGCCGTCGTCGATCCGCTGGGACAAGCCACTGGAGTTGGAACCCCCGACATCGGAAACCGCAGCCCTGGCCAGGCTGCGACAGCATGCTGACCGCAACAAGGTGCTCACCTCGCTGATCGGCCTCGGCTATCACGACAACATCACCCCTGCGGTGGTCGCCCGCAATGTGCTCGAAAACCCCGCCTGGTACACCGCCTACACCCCTACCAACCCGAGATCGCCCAGGGTCGGCTTGGAGGCGCTGGTGAACTTCCAGACCATGGTGAGCGACCTCACCGGCATGGATCTGGCCAATGCCTCGCTGCTCGACGAACCGACCGCCGCCGCCGAGGCGATGGCCATGTGCCTGCGTCTGGTCAGTGGCGACCGGCAGGTGTTCGTGGTCGACAGCGCATGCCATCCCCAGACCATTGCCGTGGTGGCCACCAGGGCGGCGTCCATCGGCATCGACCTCCGCATCGGTGACCCCGGCGAATTGCTGAACGATCCAGCCGACGGTGGCATCGCCGATGGCACCCTCATCGGGGTGCTGGTGCAGTACCCCGATACCACCGGGGCCATCATCGACCATCGCCACCTGGCCGACACCGTGCACGCCGCCGGTGGTCTGCTGGTGGTGGCTGCCGACCTGCTGGCGCTCACCGTGCTCACCCCACCCGGCGAGTTCGGAGCCGACGTGGTCGTTGGTTCAGCGCAGCGGTTCGGGGTCCCCATGTGGTTCGGCGGACCCCACGCCGGATTCCTCGCCACCCACGAGGACAACAAGCGCACCCTGCCGGGTCGTCTGGTCGGAGTGTCGGTGGATGCCGCCGGTCGGCCCGCCTACCGTCTGGCTCTGCAGACCCGGGAGCAGCACATCCGCCGGGAGCGGGCCACGTCCAACATCTGCACTGCCCAGGTTCTGCTGGCCGTGGTGGCCGGCCTGTACGCCTGCTGGCACGGTCCTGAGGGCCTGCGCGCGTATCGCCACCCGCACCCAGCGCCTCACCGCACTGTGCGCCGAGGGACTGCGTCGTTCCGGACTGGGCATGGTCAACGACAGCCACTTCGACACCTCACGGTGTCGTTGCCTGGAGAAGCCGACGCTGCGCTGGATGCGGCAGTGGGCCTGGGGCTGAACCTGCGCCAGGTGGGTGCCGATGCTGTGGGCGTCTCGTTTGACGAGACCAGTACCCGCGCCACGGTGGCATTGGTGTGGGAGGCGCTCGGGGTCCCGGCGCTGGACATCGATGATCTCGACATCAGCGTGGATGTGGGTGCGGGGATCCCAGCCCACGCCGTTCGCACGTCGGACTACCTCACCCATCCGGTGTTCTCCAGCTATCACGCTGAGACCGACATGCTGCGGTACCTGCGTCGTTTGTCGGACAAGGACGTGGCCCTGGACCGGGCCATGATTCCGTTGGGGTCATGCACCATGAAGCTGAATGCAACCTCGGAGATGACCCCCATCTCGTGGCCGGAGTTTGCCGGCATGCACCCATTCGCCCCACTGGATCAGGCCGAGGGCTACCTGGCCATGATCCGTGAGCTCGAAAACGCCCTGACCGAAATCACCGGCTACGACTCGGTGTCGCTGCAGCCCAACGCCGGAAGTCAGGGTGAGTACGCCGGGCTGCTGGCAATCGCGGCGTGGCATCAGCATCGGGGTGAACCCCAGCGCACGGTCTGTCTCATCCCGTCGTCGGCCCACGGCACCAACGCAGCGTCGGCGGCCATGGCCGGCATGCGGGTGGTGGTCGTGGATTGCGACGACAACGGCAACGTGGACGTCGACGACCTGGCCACCAAAGCTGAGCTCCACGCCGACAACCTGTCGTGCCTCATGGTCACCTACCCGTCGACTCACGGCGTGTTTGAGGAGCGCATCGCTGAAATTTGTGATCTGGTGCACGGCCACGGCGGCCAGGTGTACCTCGACGGTGCCAACCTGAACGCCCTGGTGGGCATCGCAAAGCCGGGATTGTTCGGCGCCGATGTCGGCCACCTCAACTTGCACAAGACGTTCTGCATCCCCACGGTGGCGGTGGTCCGGGGGTTGGTCCGGTGGGAGTCAAGGCCCACCTTGCACCGTTCCTGCCGTCGTCTCCTCTGGTGGACGCCGCCGGCCCCACACCCGGTGTGGGTGCGATCTCTGGCGCCCCGTGGGGTTCGGCAGGCATCCTGCCCATCCCGTGGATGTACGTCACCATGATGGGTGCACACGGTTTGCAGTCGGCCACTGCCCACGCGTTGCTGTCGGCCAACTACATGGCCAGGCGATTGGGCGACCACTACCCGGTGCTGTACTCGGGCCGCAACGACCTGGTGGCCCACGAGTGCATCCTCGACCTGCGACCCATCACCAAGGCCACCGGTGTGACGGTTGACGATGTGGCCAAGCGGCTCATCGATTTCGGGTTCCACGCCCCCACCATGTCGTTTCCGGTGGCCGGGACCCTCATGATCGAGCCCACCGAGTCCGAGCCGTTGGCAGAAATCGATCGATTCTGCGACGCCATGATCGCCATTCGCGGTGAGATCGATCAGGTTGCAGCCGGAGTCTGGCCGGCTGACGACAACCCGCTGCACAACGCCCCCCACACCGCCGAGGACGTCACTGCCGACGCCTGGGATCACCCCTACCCCCGATCGCTGGCAGCTTGGCCGGCAGCCAGCCTGCGTCTGGCCAAGTACTGGCCGCCGGTCAGCCGCATCGACGGCGCCTACGGCGACCGCAACCTGATGTGTTCGTGTCCCCCGGTTGAGGCGTTCGCAGACTGAACAGCGGGACTGCGCCCAGCCCGGTCCTGGGTCGCGGGTCCTACACGAACGGCAGGGTGACCACTTTGAGCGTCCGCACGCCGCCTCGGGATTCAACCTCGAGCGACTCACCGATGGCGGCTCCGTCGGCCACCAGGGCCATGGCGATGCCCACGCCCAACCCAGGTGAGAAGTTCCCGGAGGTGACGGCGCCAACAACAGCGCCGTTGCGGAGAACCTCGTCGCCCTCACGCGGCGGTCGCCGATCACTTGCGCGCAACGCCACCAACGTGCGTCGTGCCCCGGCGTCGCGCTCGGCGGCCAGGGCGTCGCGGCCGCGGAACGGTCCCTTGTCCCAGGCCACCACCCAGCCCAGCCCCGCCTGCAGCGGTGTGATGCCGGCTCCCAACTCATGGCCGTGCAGCGGGAGTCCGGCTTCGAGTCGAAGGGTGTCTCGTGCTCCCAGTCCGGCCGGGGTGATCCGGCGGCGATGATCGCTGCGAACAGCTCCGTGCCGCCCTGTCGGCCGGCACGGCGATTTCCACGCCGTCCTCACCGGTGTACCCGGTGCCCGCCACGGTGCAGTGCACGTCGCCGATCACAACGTCAGCAACCCGGAACCTTCCCACCGCTGCGGCCTCCGGACTCACCGGGGCGAGCAGCGTCCGGGCGTTGGGACCCTGAACGGCAAGCACTGCCCTGGTTGCGGTGACGTCGCTGACCGCCACACCTTCGCCGGCTTCGACCAATGCCCCGACCACCCGATCGGTATTGGATGCGTTTGGCATGACGTCGAACACGTCGTCGGCGATCCACCACACGATGATGTCGTCGGTCACCGAGGCGTCGTCGGGGTCGAGCAGGTGGGTGTACTGGGCCCGACCCGGACCGATGCGGCCCAGGTCATTGGTGAGGACGGCCTGCAACGTGGCCAGCGCACCTGCTCCCGACACGCGAACGGTTCCCAGATGGCTGACGTCGAACACCACGGCTGCGTCCCGACATGCCCGATGCTCGGCCAGAGTTCCTTCGGGATAGGACAGCGGCATGTCCCAACCACCGAAGGGGACCATGCGGGCACCCAGAGCCCGGTGCTCAGAATCCAGTGGTGAGGTCCGGATGCTGTCGTGTGAGGCGTCCATGACCCCGAACACTACCCGTGCCCCAACCGGTCGCCCCGACCCGGTCAGCCCCCTGCAGGAGGCAATGGGGCCATTGGCCCGCTGGCGGCAAGACGCTCGACGTGCCCATCGGCCACTTCGCACTGATCGGGGTCGGCGCCCCAGCCCACCATCAGGCTGCGCGTCAGAAGTCTCGACAGGTTGGTGACCCGGAACAGGTGACGGTCGACCGCCGCCAGTCCGTCGAGATCAAGCACGGCGTTGATCCCCGACAGCCACACCAGTGCCCGGGCCTGGTCGTCGCCGGGGGTGAGCACGCCAGCGACGACGGCGTCGGTCAGTAGCGATGCTGGCCTGAACAGCAGATCGTCGACCACTGCGGCCACGTCGCTTCGCTCCCGTCCAGCGCCGTCGGACGCCCCCACCCGTGTTGCAAGAAGTTGTCGGGCCAGTGCGCATTCATCGGCGAGAACCACCGAGGCCGCCGTCCAGAACGAACCGAAGGCCGTGAGACGTACCAACGCCACCAGCGATTCGGGCAGGTCGTCGCCAGCCAACTCGGCGTCCCAGCGCCCAACGGCGGCAAGCAGCGATGCACCCAGCGCCGACACCGCCTCCGCCTGCAGCCCGGCTTCGAGCTCAGCCTTGGACGTGAAGTAGGTGTAGAGGGTTCCCACCGCACAGTCGAGTTCATCAGCAACAGCCTGCATCGTGAGCCCACCGAGGCCCTCCCGATCGATCACGATCTGCGCTGCGGCGAGAACCCGGGCCCGACGCTGGTCACGTGACCGACGCCGTCGATCATTGGGCACTGCACGTAGATGAACCACGTTCAGATTATGAACCAGATTCAGATACAGGGCGCGGATAGGCCCGGAACAGGGGTGTTGCTACTCGCGGAAGACGACCCGGAGATCAAGGCGCGGGATCAGCGCCCCAACGGGTTCCCTCAGTGGTTGACGGCAGCGGCGGCAGCAGTCGATGCGACTGCTCCCCCGCCGGGGGTGAACTCAAGGATGCGGGCATCCACCTGGCTCTTGACCGATCCCAACGGGAGGATGTTCAACACGCCCTGTCCCTGACGAAGCAGGTCCACCAGCTCACCGTCACTTTGCACCAGCACCGAGCGGTTTCCCTGAATGACCAGACTGGCGCTGGCCACGTCACCATCCGAGGTTGTCCCGCAGATACCCGAACACCTTGCGCACCGACTCAAGCTTGATGCCGGCGTCGAGGAGCGTCTTGATGGTGCGCAACTCGAGGAGGTCCCGATAGGTGTACTGGCGGCGGGTACCGCTTCCACTGGCGTCGCGCATCGACGGGCGCACCAGATCGGTGCGGGCCCAGCAGTCGAGCTGCCGGTAGGTGATCCCCACGATCTCGGCGGCACGGTGGCCGGAATACCCATCGGACTGTTCAACGGTCCTGCGTGCTGACACCACTGCCTCCAACCCCCGCATGCGTCTGCACCGGGCACATTGCCGTCACCGGCCTGAAACCCGGGGGACGACCGCGACGTGTAATTACGTCTTTGTCACTGGATGCAAGACGCTACCGGTCGGCGCGCGCGCCGTCAACGGTTGGAAGCTCAGGAACCGAAATCTTCCGGGTTCACCTGATCGATGAACTCCTTGAACTGCTCCACCACCTCGTCGCTGGCCTCGTCGTCTTCATCGTCCATGACCGGCGCTGCAGGCCTCGTCGAGCACGGCATCCTCGACATGGATCGCAGCACCCACGCGCACCGCCAAGGCCACTCCGTCGGACGGACGCGCTGACACCACCTGGACTCCTGAGGGTCCGCTGATGTGAAGCTCGGCGTAGAAGGTGCCCTCGTCGAGATCAGTGATGACCACCTTGTCCAGCCGGGCACCAAGCTCAGTGAGGGTGTTGATCATCAGGTCGTGGGTCAGTGGACGCGCCGGGGTTCGACCCTCGAGGGCGAGGTGGATTGCGTTGGCCTCAGGCAGCCCTATGAAAATCGGCAGGACCCTGCGGTCCCCTTGAAGCTCCCGCAACATCACAATGGGGATGTTGCTGGGAAGTTCGAGTTTGATGCCAAGCAGTTCCATCTCACTCACACGGAGAACCCTACCGGCTCGCTACAGGGACCACGCCCGTTCCGCAGACGGCGTGCGCAATGAGGCTCAGCGGGGGCCGAGCGTGTTCTTCAAGGCATCGCGCAGTAGGGCGCGATGCAGTTGCTCGGCCAGCCCGGCCACCCGGGCCACGTCGTCGACCGCCTGGCGACGCACCTCAGGACGGTTGGTGCGCATCCGGGGAAGGGCCATCTGCTCGTACATTCCGGCCTCGCGCTCGGCGGCCACCTTGAACATCCGCAGATGCCGGGGGTTGAGACCAAACGCCCCCATGGCCGCTGCCAGGTTGGCGACCACCAGGGCGTCCTCGTCGTACACCACATCATGACCGAGGGTCCTGGCCGTGACCAGACCGTACTGCTCCAGCTCGGCCAACTGACGGGGGGTGAGTCCGGACGCAGCGCAGAGCTCCCGGCCGGTCATGGACACCGATGACATCGCCACCCCAAGGTCCATGGATCGGGGTTCGTCGACGGCGGCAGGCGCAGTGGATCTCGCAGGCTGGCGATTCGGTCTCGGATTGGCAGTGTTGGCAGGGTTCGCAGCGGCGTCTGCCTGTGCGTCGTCCCTGTCCGGAGCCGACCCAATGCGGTCGTCGTTGTGTCCACTGTCGGTCGCAGCGACCGGTGTGTCGGTGTTGGGGCCAGTGGTCAGATCGCGCCGCAACAGCGGGGCCACAACGGCGACTGCGGGTCGCACGTGGGCCGGCTCGCTCGGCGAATCGGGCTCGTCGGAGGAAATGGGGCCTACCCCGGCATTGAGGTCCAACAGGCCCGAGTCGCTGGCCGGGGCATCAAGGCGGCCAGCAGCCAGCCGATCCTTGATGACCTTGAGGGGCAGGAAGTTCTCCTTTTGCTGACGGAGCACCCAGCGCAATTGCTCAACGTCCTGGTCGTAGAACTTGCGATAGCCAGACGGAGTCCGCTCGGGGTTGAGCAGCCCCTGGCTCTCGAGGAATCGAATCTTCGAGATGGTGATGTCGGGGTAGTCGTGCTGCAGCAGCGCCAACACCTCCCCGATCGAGAGGTGCGAGCGAACGCGGCTGGGCACGGGTGCAGGCCTCAGCGACGACAGTGGCGGAACATCAGCGCCTTCCAACTCGGCGCTCACTTTCCCTGACCGTCGACTGGACCGAAGAAGGAAAGCTTGAACGTGCCGATCTGAAGCTCGTCACCATTGGCCAGTGCCGACTCCTCGACACGGGTCCGGTTGATGTAGGTGCCGTTCAGTGAGCCCACGTCTCGCACCACATAGCCATCGCCATCCATCAGGATCTCGGCATGCCGCCGGGACACCGTCACGTCGTCGAGGAAGATTGAGCTGCCGGGGTCCCGACCGATGGTCGTCACCGGGTCGTCGAGCAGATAGCGCGACCCTGCATTCGGACCCCTTCGCACCACGAGTGACCCGGCGCCACTGGTCAGTTCGATCGACTCGATGACGACATCATCGTCGACAGGGTCGGTTGGCTGAGCGGGGAAAAAGGTGATGGTTACCGGTTCCGACGGTGACGACTCCAGCACGGCGCCGCACGACGAACAGAAGTTGGCTCCCTCGGGATTCTTGTGCCCGCAGTTGTTGCAGTAGGTGTCACTCACCGTCGATCCCCCGTCGGGCCGTCATGGGTCCGAGTTCGTGGTGGCCGGCAATCACTCTGATGTCAGGGCCTGGTAGGCAGCGGCGTCCATGAGGGCGTCGAAAGCCGAGTCGTCCTGCATCTCGATCACGCAAATCCATCCATCGCCGTAGGGATCTGCGTTCAATGCTTCAGGTCCGTCGCCAAGCGCCTCATTGACCTCCACCACCGTGCCCGACACCGGAGCGAAGATGTCCGAGACGGACTTTGTGGACTCCACCTCGCTGATGCGCTCGCCCGAAACCACCTCGGCACCCTTGGTGGGGACCTCCAAAAACACCACATCACCCAGAGCGTCCTGGGCGTAGTCGGTGATCCCGATGGTCACCTGGTCCTCCGTTACGGCGAACCCATTCGTGATCGGTGGAGTAGCGCAGGTCGTCGGGAACGAGCATGCCTTTACGCTAGCGCGCGTCTGCGACCGTTACCGCAGCCCACCGGGTAGCCCCGGCGTACCTGCTGGGCAGCCAGCCCAAGGCGCGATCTGCCTAACGCACCATCTGCCTGATGCGACGGACGTACTCGTCGACCAGGTGCTGCGCCTCGGCGTCACTCCCCGCTTCGGCCCAGACGTGGCTGACCGGCTCTTCGGTATCAGGCAGGGCCAGGGCCCAGCCTCCGTCATGACGTACCTTCACGCCATCAACCATCTCCACGTCCCGGCCCTTGGATTGCTCCACCAGGCTTCGCATGACCTGGCCCTTGAGATCCCAGGGGGTCACCACCGTCTGGTGGGCCATGTGGACCGCAGGCAGGTCCTGCACGACCTCAGAAAGCCGCACACCTGATCGGGCCAGCAGACCGAGCAGCGTGGCGAAGGCAGCGGTGGCGTCAAACGATGGCAGGAAACCGGGCAGGATAAACCCGCCAGCGTCGTCGGCGGCGAACCCCACGCCGGGGGCGAGACCGGCGGCCATGAGGGCCTGGGGGCCCATCTTGGCCATCTCCACAGAGAGCCCCGCCTTGCGGACCAGGGCGTAGGCGTGGTCGGTGGTGGCCACAGACAGCGCAACGGCGTCGCCATCAACGTTCTCGCCCAGCAGCGTCAGCATGGCCAGCAGGGCTTCGTTGCCGTTCAGGATCGTTCCGCGGTCATCGATCAGCCGCAGCCGTTCGCCACCCGGCTCGAACACCACGCCCAGATCCGATCCCGAGGCCCGCACCAGATCCCCAACGGTGCGGGCGTGCTCGTCAAAGTTGACCGACAGCATTCCAGCGGTGGACATGAACGGATTCACCGCCAACGCCTCCAGGCCGAGCTTGGCCATGACGTCGGGCATGGAAAACGACGTCGAACCGTAGGCGTGATCCACCACCACCTTGAACCGGGCGTCGGCGATGGCGTTGGCGTCAACGGCGGCGGTCACGGCAGTGGCATAGTGCTCCAGCGCCCGCGGGGCGAACCCGATCTCGCCGATTTCGGCGGGGAACACCCGACGGAAGTCCTCCCGGCTGAACAGCCTCTCCATCTTGCGGCGGGCGTCGTCGCCCAGGTCAAGGCCGTCGGCGTCGAAAAACCTGATGATCACCGACTGGGGATCGTCCGGGTCCAGTCGGACGGTGAAACCGCCGGAGATGGCGGGACGGCGGATGATCCAGCGGGTCAGTGGCACTGAAGCCACCTCGAGGTCCTCCACGCTCACACCGGCGGCGTTGAGCGCAGCCATCATGGAACGCTTCAGCATCCGGCCGGTCCTGCTGGAGTCACGGGACGTCACGACGGTGACCCCGGGCTTGAGCATGGTTCCGTACGCCATGGCTACCCGGGTGGCGAACTCGGGGGTGACGTCCACATTGGCAAGCCCCGACACTCCGTCGGCTCCGAACAGGCTTCGTGCCGCCCTGGACTCCCAGATGATGGAGCTGTTGACGACTGCACCGGCTTCGACGGTCTTGAACGGATAGATCTTGACGTCGCTGGTGACGTGGGCGTCCTCGCCGACGAAGCACTCATCGCCCAGCACCGACCCTTCGTCGGCCCGGGCCCCGGACCGCAGATCACACGAGCGGCCCACGAGGGCACCGCGCAAACTCACTCCACCACCGAGGTAGCTGTTGTCACCCACGACGCTGCGCTCAACCGATGCCTCTGAGCGCACCCGAATGTTGGCCCCCAGCACGGTGTAGGCGCCCAGGGTGGCTCCAGCTTCGACCCGGCAGTTGTCGCCGATCAGGACCGGACCGACCACAGTGGCGTCAGGGTGGAGCACGGCGTTCTCGCCCAGCCGCACTCCCCCACCCAGATCGAACCCGGCCAGGTCAGCGCGCACCCGGCCGTCGAGGAGGTCCCGATGGGCGCTCAGGTAGGCCTCGAGTGTGCCCACGTCCTCCCAGTAGCCCTCGACGACAGCTCCGAAGACCGGCAACCCGGCCTCCAGCAACGCCGGAAAGACCTCACCGGAGAAGTCCACCGGACGGTCGGCCTCGATGTGGTCAAAGATCTCTGGCTCCATCACGAACACGCCGGAGTTGATGGTGTCGGAAAACACCTGCCCCCACGACGGCTTTTCCAGGAACCGCTCGATGGACCCGTCCTCGCGGGTGATGACAATTCCGAACTCCAGCGGGTCGGGAACCCGCACCAGCCCAATGGTGGCCAGAGCGCCAGCCCGTTCGTGGGCTGCCACCACCTCGTCGAGGTCAATGTCGGTGAGGACATCGCCCGAGATCACGATGAAGCGTTCGTCGAGGTGCTCCATGGCGTTGCGCACCGAGCCCGCAGTCCCAAGGGGGACCTGCTCGGCGGCGTACACCATGTGGACCCCGAACTCCGACCCGTCACCGAAGTACGCCTGAATGGTGTCGGCCATGTACGCCACGGTGACCACGATTTCGGTGATGCCGTGATGCCGCAGCAGATCAACCACGTACTCCATCATCGGCCTGTTGGCCAGAGGCACCATTGGCTTGGGCAGATTGGTGGTCAGGGGCCGCAACCGGCTCCCCTCACCCCCGGCCATGATCACTGCCTTCATGCGGACTCGCCTCCCGACGCCGCCCGAAGCACACGACCCTCACGCCATGATTCACGCCACAGCGGCACGTAACGCACCCAGGCGATGAACGACAGCACCAGTCCGGGCACTGCGGCCATCCAACCCAGGGCGTTGAACACCGGCGCCCACGCATACCCGGGCGCCGATCCGGCGAGCAGGAGCGGGAAAGCGAACATGAGCCCGAAGGTTCCGGCCTTACCCCACCAGGTGACATCAACGGGTGGTGCCCCAAGCACCAGCAGCGTGACCGTGATGGACGACACGATCAACTCGCGGGCCAGCACCACCACCACCAGCCACTGGGCCACCCCGCCGTCGATGAAGATGGCCGTCAGCGCCACAACGAACAGGATTCTGTCGGCAGTGGGGTCGAACAGCCGTCCGAACCGACTGGCCTGGTTGAACCTGCGGGCGATGAAGCCGTCGACCCAGTCGGTGGCCCCAAGCACGGCCAGCAAGACGGCGGCACCAACCTGGTCGTCATTACCCAACAAAAGCCACACGAACCACGGCAAGGGCGCACAAACGCAACAGGGTGATGAGGTTGGGAATGGTGGCCAGTCGGTCCTCACCCGGAGCCACCGGCCCAAGGGGAGCCGGACCTGGCTCGACCAGTGGACCCGGCGCTGCGGAGGTGACGCGTTCGCTTCGGCGGCGATGGCGCGGTGATGTCATCGGCCCAAGCCTACGATCTCCACCACGAAGTGGCGTGATGCCCGTGACCCCGTTGGTGGTCAGCTGGCTTGCCGCTGTATCCACAAGCGACCATGAGGTGCACCATGAGCAGTGTTTTTTCGATGATCATCGCCGGCGAACTTCCGGCCAACTTCGTGTACCGCGACGACCGCTGTGTTGCCTTCATGTCCATAAATCCCCTTCAGCATGGACATGCGCTCGTGGTGCCCATCGCTGAGATCGACCACTGGCTGGACCTCACTCCGGATCTCGCCGCCCACCTGATGGTGGTGGCCCAGCGCGTCGGCCGAGCCCAGCAGGAGGCGTTTTCTCCGGTTCGGGTCGGCCTCATGATTGCCGGGCTGGAGGTTCCCCACGTTCACCTCCATGTGGTTCCCATCGCAGAATGTGGGTGACCTCAACTTCGCCAACGCCCAGATGAACCCTGATCCGGCTTCACTGGCGGACGCCGCAGCGGCGATCACAGCGGCGATGGGGACCAGCGAAACACAGTGACCTGAGATCGCCCGGTCACCGAAGGCGTTGCCACACCAGCACGCCTGCCAATGAAGACACGCGGTCGTCGCGCCCGGTGGGTTGGACGAACCCCAGGGCGTCGAGTCCATCGGCGAACACCCGACGCCGCACCGGGTCCCAGCGGTCGAACTCCGAGGCGTCCACGACGATGAGGTCCACGTCACGTGCCGCCGACACGGCATCGGGCCGACTCCCGAGTTCCAAGCGGTAGAGCTCAGGTCGATCGGCCAGCAGATCGAGGACCGACGGTGACGCCCGAACCGCTTGATCCTCCGGGATCCCCGAGAGGGCGTTACGGCGCGCCTCGATCGCTGCGGTCGGGCCCCAGGTCCATGGCTGTCGGTAGGGGCTCGACGGGAATCGGTGACGAAGAACACTGCCGATGCGAGCAGCAGCGCGGCCAGAAGCCGCGGGTCGACCAGTTACCCGGTCGATACCCCGACGGCCCAGACGGGACAGGGCAAAGGCAGTGGACAGGAACACGAAGGCAGTAATGGGTGCGGCGTCTGGGCAAGCAGCGCCCCGTCAGGACTGTCAGCTGCCACGTACAACAGCTGGATCGGCAACACCCCCACCAGCAGACGTGGTGCGAGGAGCGGCAAAAACAGCACCGGTCCGAACACGATCACGAACAACCCCATGGTGGATTCCTGACCAAGTGCGGCAAGCACGTCACCGGGTTGGGTCACCAGACCGGTCACCACCGACCACGGGGTGTCACCGAATGTTGTGAAGTCGTCGGGTCCGGTGCCGTCACCTAGCGCCGGCTGGATCACCAGGCCAGTCACGACCGACCAGCCCAGCCCAGCCACGAGCGCCTGGCGGCCCAGCCCTGCCCGTCCCACCAGCCACAGGGCGAGACCCAACCCGGCCACGGCCAGACCCAGATCAGAGCGGGAGGCCAGAATCACCGCAACGGCAACCCAGAACCATCCCTTGCGACCCACGAGGCCGCAATAGGCGGCCCACAGCAATCCGGGCACCGCAAACGATTCGGTGTGGAAACCGGCCAGGTTCATGCCGTGCACGGCTGGGTACAGGCTGTACGCCACCACCAGCGCCGTGCTTGCTCCGATGCGGAGGCTTGCGGCCCGACGGGCGAGAAGCCAGACCGGAACCACAGCCACCGAAAGAGCTGCCGACTGCAACACCACCAGCAGGCCAACGGTGGGCAACCACCGGGCGATGAGCGCGATCGGGTAAATGAGCACGGCGAAGTGCTCAGCCAGAACGGTGGTGCCACCATCGACGGTCACGACCGGATCGGCGCCGGACCCAATCAGCCACACTGCCTGCAGCGCCGGCGCCAGCAGCCCGTTGGCCTCGGGGCCCGCAGCCCGGGCAAGGGCCGTTGACACGAGCACGGTGAACAATCCGCACGCCACAACTGCCGGGACGAGGCGATCGCCCAGAGGCCCTTCGAGACGGCCCTGCACCCGAAGGACGGTGTTGTCGACCCGCCGCCGTACCGACACTGAGGTCCTGGTTGGTGTTGACGCTGGTGCTGTCGCTGGGGTCGTCAAAGCAGTCGCGGGTTGTCGTCGACGCCACCACTGTTCGGGTGCACGGTGGCAATCAGGTCGGGGCCGTCGTTGCGGGCATTGTTGACCGCAACTCCCACCGCGTGGACCGACAGGGTGGGGCTGTGGGCAGATGCCACGACAGACCTCACGTCGTCGGGGTCGTTGATGGTGGGGTCCAGCCACGCATCGATCACCTCGTCGGGAAGTACCAGCGGCATCCGGTCATGGATCGGCGCCACCACGTCGTTGGCGTCGGTGGTCACCACCGTGCAGGTGTGCAGCGTGTCGGCGTCGCCAGTGGGCTGCCACGTCTCCCACAGGCCCGCCATGGCCAACGGCTGGCCGTCGATCGACTGAAAATACCAACCCTGCTTTCGCTGCCGGCCGGACACGGCTGTCCATTCGTAAAAGCCATCGGCGGGCACGATGCACCGCCGGCGCCGCACTGGCGGCCCGGTACGCCGGCCGTTGGGCCAGGGTCTCGACCCGGGCGTTGAACATGCGGTTGCCGATGGTGGGGTCGTCGGCCCATGACGGCACCAGACCCCAACGCATGGGCTGCAGCACCCGGGCATCCCCCGATTCCCCCGAGTCACCCGAGTCCCCGAGTCCCCCGAGTCACGAATGACCCACACGGTCGCGGTGGGGGCCACGTTCCAGCTCGGCCGAAGCTCCCCCACGATGGTCTCGACACCGAAGTGGGCGGCAAGATCGCCAGAGCCAGTCGTTGAGACGAAGCGACCGCACATGGCCGATCACCCTACCCGTGCCGGTGCGGCGGCACCGGAGGACAGGGCGCCCGAACCCGGGAGCGGCACGATTCCACGCCATGCGAGCAGCAGCACTGACGTCGTGCGCTGACATGTTTTGGTCGGGCTGGCGGGATTCGAACCCACGACCTTCGGTCCCCCAGACCGACGCGCTAACCAAGCTGCGCCACAGCCCGTGACGGCATGACCTTACCGGGTCAGGGGCGACCTACCGAAAAGCGGTGATCAAAACAGCAGTGCGGCGCCCTGAACGACTCGCCACAACAGGTAGCCACCGGTCACCGCCACGAGGACCCAGAAATGCCAGGGCACCTTTCGGTCGGAGTCGTCGAGGGGTTCGTCGGCGATTCTGGTCCCGCAACTCGGGCATGAACCGTCGGGAGCCATCGAGTTGGGGTTGAAGAAGCGGTCGCAATCGTGGCACCAGGGCATGGTGTCGCCCTCTAGACCGGCGGGACGCCGTGGTGGCGTCGGCTGAAAACCCGTGAACGGCCCGCAGCCGCCCGGTAGCGGGCCACGAGTTCATCGCGGAGCTCAGCGAAGTCCACCACCGCATCGACAACCAGTTCCGACGCCAGGCGCAAAAGGTCCACGTCGGCCTCATACACCTCCCGCTGGGTTGCGATGAACGCCTCGCGCTCGGCGGGGTCGTCGATGGCGGCGATGTGGTTGGCGAACACGGCGTTGACTGCCGCCTCGGGACCCATTACCGCAATTTTGGCCGTGGGAAGTGCCAGCGTGGCGGCTGGCTCGAATGCGGGACCGGCCATGGCGTACAGGCCAGCGCCGTAGGCCTTGCGGAGCACGACACAGATTTTTGGCACCGTGGCTTCAGACACGGCGGTGATCATCTTGGCCCCGTGACGAATGATTCCCGCCCGCTCAACTTCGGTTCCGACCATGAATCCGGGCACGTCGGCCAAAAACAACAGCGGGATGTTGAAGGCGTCGCACAGCCAGATGAATCGTGCCGCCTTGTCGGCGGAATCGACAAACAAAACGCCGCCCTTGACGGCCGGGTTGTTGGCCACCACCCCGATCGGACGCCCCTCCAGCAGGCCCAACCCGCACACCAGCTCAGGGGCGAACAGAGGCTTGACTTCAAAGAAGCTCTCGGCATCCACGACACCGTCGATCACGTCACGCACGTCGTAACCCATGGTGTCGGTGTCGGGGATCACTCCGGCATCGAGGGGACGTGACGGCGCCACCGACTGGTAACACGGTGGGTCACTGTCGAAGTTCTGCGGGAAGTAGGTGAACCATGCCCGGGCCTGATCGATGGCGTCGGCGTCGTCAACGGCCAGGTTGTCCCCGCAGCCCGAAACCGACGCGTGCATCCGGGCCGCCACCCATCTCGTCAAGCGGTGGCCACCTCGCCGATCACCATCTCGGCCATCCGGGGTGATCCGAGGTACATCGAGGCGTTCCCCTCGACCATGAACACCACGTCGCAAAAAGCCGGGATGTAGGCCCCGCCGGCCGCCGACGGTCCGAACAGGCAGCAGATCTGCGGCACGCGGCCTGACAGGCGAACCTGGTTGTAGAAGATCCGTCCCGCACCGCGACGACCGGGGAACAGTTCCACCTGGTCGGTAATCCTTGCCCCTGCGGAGTCGACCAGCCAGAACACCGGAAGTTCTTCGGCCAGGGCCCGGTCGGTGAGGCGCACGATCTTTTCGACGGTTCGGGCGCCCCACGACCCCGCCTTGACCGTGGGGTCATTGGCCATGACGCACACCGGGCGCCCGTCCACCGTGCCGATGCCGGTGACCACACCGTCGGCTGGGAGGTTCCCGGCCGAGGCGTTGGCCAGCAAGCCGTCTTCGACGAACGACCCCTCGTCGAGCAGCAGGGCGACGCGGTCACGGACGAACAGCTTGTTCTGGCTGGCGAGCTTCGCACCCCCGGCGGACAGGTTTCCCTGCCGGGCGCGCGCACGCGCTCCGGTGAGACCGGGGTCAGGTTCGTCGTATGGCGAGGATGGCGACGTCATCGGTGATTGGTCCCGAGGAGAAGTCGGTGGCCGCCTCCAGCAGTGACTTGCACAGCACGTCGGGGGCCACCCCGGGATCTCGCCGAAGCGTAGTGGCGATGCGCTCCTCGCCAAACAACTGGTCGCCGTTTCGGGCCTCGGTGAGCCCATCGGTGTAGACGACCAGCACGTCACCGCGGTCCATCGCCACTTCCCGACTGGCAAACGACGAAGCTGGGTCGATCATCAACAGCGGAGCCGGTGGCTTCGAGCGGGGCCACCTCACGTCCGTGCCACATCCAGGCCGGGGGTGACCTGCTGAGGCATGGCGCAGGGTCCCGGCCTCGGAGTCGTGGACGGCCACGAACAGTGACACAAACTCGTCGGGTCGCCCGATGGCGGCCATCTGATGGTTGAGCTCCTCGAGGGCTTGCGCCGGGTCGCGAAACTGCCGCAGGAACACCCGAAGCAGGTACTTGGCCTGAAAGGCGGTGATGGCCGGCTCGATGCCGTGACCCGACACGTCCGCCGATGACGACCGCCGTGCGGTTGGGTCCCACTGACACCACGTCGTAAAAGTCACCCGCCATCATCCCGGCACCCGGCTGGTACGCCCTGCCCACCTCGAGTCCCTCGACGGCGGGAAGGTCCTCGGGGGCAAGTCGCTGCGACCAGCGACGGGGAGCCAGTTGGTCCTGCACCAGCACTTCTTGCGCCCGGCGTTCCAGTTGGCTTCGTCCCATCTCGAGCCTGGCGTCGGACACGAAGCTGCGACCCAGGGCCATGGTGAAAGCCACCGGGATGCCAACCATGGCCAGCACGACGGCCATCCATCCCGGGGCCCCGGTGAGCGCACCAACGACAGCTGCGACCGTGACCACGGCGTACAGCAGCGAGGTGTGCAGGTCCTTGCGCAGCCCCGACCGGGCCAGTCGCTTCACGTCGTTGTCGCCCGAGGTCCCATCGAGCTGGCGAACCAGACGGACGCGGTAGCGGGCCGACCGGGCCCACACCAGACCGGCAGCCGCAGCCGCTGCTGCCACAAGCACCCACAACACCGAAGTCATCAGAATTGGGAGCGTAGTGGCCCCAGCCCGATTGCCCCATGGCAAATGCGTTACGAATAGCTGCCGGGGTGGGCACCGGGTCAGTCAGAACGCCTGCGGACCCTCATTTTGATGGGGGTTGCGCCCAGATCGAAGGCCTCGCGCAACATTCGTTCGAGGTACCTCACGTAGCTGGCGTGCAGCTCGCGATTGGCAAACAGCGTGAATGTGGGCGGATCGGTGGCGCCCTGGGTGGCGTACAGCACTCTGGCGCCGTGGGGTGCGGGCTGCGCCTGCTGGGCCCGTCGAATGACCTCATTGACCTTCCGGGTCGGGACCCGGGTCTGATAGGCGTCAATGGCGGCCGACAACGCCGGGGATGAGCCGGTGAACTCCCTTGCCGGTGAGGGCGCTGACCGGCAGGACCGGCGACTCACCCAGAAAATGCAGCTGGCGTCCGACCTGGGCGTTGAGGAGGTGTCTGGCCTCAGCGTCCAGCAACTCCCACTTGTTGATGAGGATCACCACCGGGCAACCGGCGGCATCGATGCGCTCGGCCAGTCGCTGGTCCTGGTTGGTCACACCCTCTTCACCGTCGATCACCAGCACGGCGGTGTCGGCCTTGTCAACGGCCTGCAGAGCGCGCACCAGCGAATAGAACTCGGTGTTCTCGTCGATGCGGGCCCGACGCCGCATGCCGGCGGTGTCGATGAACCGCAGCGGACCCGCTTCGGTCTGCACCACGGTGTCAACGGTGTCGCGCGTTGTGCCCGGCATGTCGTGGACCACCGACCGGTCGTCGCCGATGAGCCGGTTGAACAGAGTCGACTTGCCCACGTTTGGCCGACCCACGATGGCCACCGAGAACACACGCTGACCGGGAATGGCACCCTCGACATCGGCGTTGTCGGCCCCGGCGGTACGACCGGGAACCTCATCGGACTCGTCCACCTCGGGCGGCTCGGGCAACAGTGCGATGAGCACGTCGAGAAAGTCGCCGGTCCCGCGCCCGTGCAGGGCACTCACGGGGAACGGCTCACCGAGTCCCAGGGTCAGGAACTCCCAGACCGCCATCTCACGGTTGGTGTCATCGACCTTGTTGACCACCACCAGGGTGGGCCCCGATCGGCGTCGCAGGAGGTCGGCGACACGGTCGTCGTCCTCGGTGAGTCCGGTGGCGGCGTCCACCACCAGCAAGACCACGTCGGCGTCGGCCACAGCCCGCTCACTTTGCTTGCTGACCTTGGCATCGAGCTCGGTGCCACCGGGCATCCACCCGCCAGTGTCGACCAGCACGAACCGCCGACCCAGCCAGTCGGCCTCCACTTCCTTGCGGTCCCGGGTCACCCCGGGGCGCTCCTCCACGATGGCCTCGCGGCGACCCAGAATGCGGTTCATGAGGGTGGACTTGCCCACGTTGGGTCGACCGGCGATCACCACCACTGGCAGTGCGACGGCGTCGGGGGATGGAACGGTTTCGTGCTTCATGTCGTGCCCTTCCGGGCATCGAGCAGGGCCCGGAGGCTGGCACCGTCAGTGGGGACGACCTCCACGGGGATGGGCAGGTCGTCGGGCGACGTGTCATCGAGGAATCGTCCCTGAGACAGGCACACGTCGGGCAGCAGGTAGCGGCGGTCGGGCGACCGGTCAGCGAGCACTGCTGCGATGTCAGATCCGGTGAGCAGGCCGGTCACTGCAGTGGTGCCGCCAAAGAAGGTGTTGGGCACGGCGAGAACCTCGACGTCGTGATAGCCGGCGTCGGCCAACACCGGTCCAAGCACCGCAGCCCCGTACCCACCGGTGAGCACCGTGATCGGGGCGTCACGCCGAGGGGCCATGCGCACGGCGACCGATCCGTCGGAGGACTCGCCCGCCCCCGGGGCGGTGCGCGGGGCCCGGTAGCCCTGAGCGGGGGCGCCGTCGACAGCAGCGAAGAATCCCGGGGTGGCGCCCCGTGCCGCTGCCGCACCGGTGAACTCGAGAGCGAAACTCGACGCCATGCCGACGCCGTCTTCGTGCATGGGGAAGCCCTCGTAGGCTTCGGCGTCGGGAAATGGCACACCGGCGAGCAGGTAGTACTCATCGGCGGCAAACACCACCCTGCGTCCAAGCGTGTCCATGAAGTCGGCCTGGGCGGCGTGAACGACGTCGACAACAGCCGCCGCTTCGTCAGCACGATGCGGGCGCATGCGCTCTTCCTTGTTGTACCGGCTCACGCCGAGGGGGACGACGCACAACGAGGCAAGATCGCTGTATTCGTCGAGGACCCCGGTGAGGGTGTCGGCGAGAACCTGCCCGTCGTTCACGCCCGGACACACCACCACCTGTCCGTGCACCGTCACACCGGCGTCGAGTAACGCTCGCAACCAGCGCAGGCTGACCGCCCCGCGTCGATTTCGCAGCATCTCAGACCGCTTGGTTCCATCAGTGGTGTGGATGCTCACGTGCAGCGGTGACAGTCCCTCAGTGAGCACCCGCTCAAGGTCCATCTCGGTGAATCGGGTGAGGGTGGTGAAGTTGCCATACAGGAACGACAACCGGTAGTCGTCATCCTTGAGGTGCAGGCTGCGACGCGTGTCGGGCGGGAGTTGGTGGATGAAACAGAATTCGCAGTGATTGTCGCACGTCATCACGCGATCGAACACCGCTGAGTGAACCTCGACGCCCAGTGCCTCACCGTCGCGCTTGGCCACCACGACGGTGCGCTGGACTCCACCGCTCACGATCTCCAGCTCGGGGTCGGCCTCATCGGCGAGCCACCGGTACTCGAGAACGTCTGCGGGCGTCTTGCCGTTCAACGAGACAATTTCATCGCCCACGACCACACCCGCAACATCTGCGGGTGAGCCGGGGGTCACGGAAATCACCATCGGAGCGGACACGACTGACCACGCTACCGGCCCGGGGTCCCCCACCTGCAGTCGGTGGGAGCTGCAGGCGTCAGCCACCGAGGCGGCTCCGCTCACCGGTAACGTGGCACTCGTGGACTCCACCGACCGCCCATCTGACAACAATGGCCTGTCTGGTCCCGGCTCCAGCGCCGTGGATCTGGTGCTTTTGGCTGCGCCAAGAGGCTTCTGCGCCGGTGTCGAAATGGCCATCAAGGCTCTGGCGTGGATGCTTCGGGCCTTTGAACCGCCGGTGTACTGCTATCACGAGATCGTCCACAACCAGAGGGTGGTCGCACGGTTCGAGGATCAAGGCGTCATATTCGTTGACGACATTTCTGAGGTGCCCGAGGGAATGCCGATCATGCTCTCGGCGCACGGTTCAGCACCCGAAGTCGCAGCACAGGCCCGACAGCGGGCCAGCTACGTGGTGGATGCCGTGTGTCCGCTGGTGACAAAGGTGCATCACGAGGTGAAGGTTCGTGCCGGCAAGGGGTACCGGATCGTGTACGTCGGCCACGAGGGGCACGAGGAGGCGGTTGGCACCATGGCCGTGGCACCTGACTCCATCGACCGCGTCGAAAGCGTCAGCGAGGTCGAAGCTCTGGTCGACCCAGGTGTGCCGGTTGCCCTTTTGGCCCAGACGACGTTGTCCCACCGTGACTGGGAAGACGTTGCCGATGCGGTCAAGGCCCGTTTCGACGACGTGTGGACACCGGGACGCTCCGACCTGTGTTTTGCCACCACCAACCGCCAGGCAGCACTCACCCTCATCGCCCCTCGCTGTGATGCTGTGGTGGTGATCGGTTCGGAAAACTCGTCGAACACCCGGGCACTGGAGCGTCTGGCCGTCGGTGCCGGCAGCGGGCGTGTTGTGAGAGTCAACGGGCCCGATGAGCTCCCCAATGATCTGCGCGGAGTCGTTGGCGTCACTGCTGGGGCATCAGCGCCAGAGGAGCTGGTGGAGTCGGTGATTTCCCGGCTGGCACCGACCGGCGGCGTCGAGGAGGTCCGCTACACCGATGAAGACGAGTACTTCCCGCCGCCACGCAACCTGCGTGACCTGCTCAACGGAGTTGGGGCCATGGCAGCGTTCGCCCTCGGCGGCCCGGCAGCGGCAGCATCAAGCGCCGACGACCGGAGTCTCACCGCCAGCGAGGTACTCGACCAGTTTCAGTCGTCAACGGTCGACTGAGTTGGTCCTGTCCGTTCAGGGGCCGTCGGCGACTTCGACCGGGTCGCTCGCCTTCCAGCGAGCCAGCACGGCGGTCATCAGCGAAAACCCGAACAGGTAGTCCTCAAACGGAATATCCCACGGGATGCGAAAGCCAGTGTGTTGCGACGGGTTGTACAACACGATCGGGGCCGACAGCTTGGTGAGCCAGCCGTCCACCGGAATCATGAACAGCAGGCAGATGGCCATGGCGATCCAGAATCGTGAGTCAGACAGCACACCGCTGCGCACCCACAACAACTCGTAGGCCACCACCAGCACAACCGACGCCACGGCCAGCACGGTGTACTCAGGCATCGGACGCTCCCTTTGTGGGCCCAGTTGCCATCGCCCTGGCTCGAAGCGACTCAAACCAAACCACCCGCCCACCCAGCAGGTTTCGGACGCTCTCATACGACAGCAGGGCACACAGCGGAATGACGACGAAGAACACCAACTCCTCGAGCGGAACCCCAAGCGGAAGAACCACACCGGTCACGTACGACTCGGCAAAAAACCAGTGATCCCGTGAAATGGCGACCACGTCCCACAGGTAGAAAACCACGATGACCGGGACCAGCGTCCGGGCAGTTCGCATCGGACGTCGATAGACCCGGGCGTCGAAGGCCCACTCCAACGGCAGGGTCACGGCCACGCAAGCCGCCATGACCACTAGGTAGGATGCGTTCTCCACCAACTGCCCCAATCATTTCTGGCCCAGTGCCACAGGCGATGCAACCACAGCGCCGATCAAACGTCGGGAAGCCCCAGCTTGCCCGAACAGGAGTCCAACCATGGCTGGCACCCCCTTCATTGTACGGCGCGACCACAGTCCATCGTTAACTCAACTCGCCCAGATTGCCGAGCGTACCGATGCGGAGCTCGGTGCGCTGTTTGGGGTTGAGATCAACAAATGGAGTGCTGTCGATGTCGCCCTTATCCCGCCGCTGGAGGCCCTTCGGGGCCTCGTGCTCAATGGTGGCAAGCGCTTGCGGCCAGCGTTTTGCCAATGGGGGTTTGACGCCGTTGGGGGCGACAACTCTGAGGGGCCAACGGCAGCGTCGCTTGCTGACGTGCGATGTGCCCTTGAACTTCTGCACGCGTTCGCGCTCGCCCACGACGATGTCATGGACGATTCTGCAAGTCGACGGGGAATTCCCACCACCCACGTTGAATGGACCCAACGGCACCGCGATGAAGGATGGAGCGGTGAATCCCGACGCTTTGGCGAGAGCGTCGCCATCCTGGTCGGAGACCTCGGACACACCCTCGCCAACAGACTCGTGGCCGGAAAACCCCCCGAGGTCCTGGCCGTGTGGGGTGAGCTGGAGACCGAACTCATGCTGGGGCAATACCTCGACATTGTCGGCACGGCGGCCGGGGCGGTGTCGGAGGCAACAGCCCGGCGTGTGGCACAGCTCAAGTCGGGTCGCTACACCGTTGCCCGACCGCTCGAGCTTGGAGTTGCACTGGCAGGAGCGAACGTCATGTCCCCGGCGCTGGCGGACTACGGCGAGTCGGTTGGGCTTGCCTTCCAGCTGCGCGACGACATCCTTGGTGTGTTCGGCAGCGAGGACATGACGGGCAAGCCTGTGGGGGACGACCTTCGGGAGGGCAAACCGACCGCCCTTGTGGCCATCGCCCGACAGCGGGCGACCCCAAAACAAATGACCGTCCTTGATAGGGTCGGCGACATCCGTGACGACGATGATGTAGCCATGATCCAACAAGTACTTGAGGCGACAGGTGCCCGAGACGAGACCGAACAGTTGATTGGCTCGCTGACAGACACAGGAGTCGATGCCCTGACCGCATCAGGCGTGAACCTGGACCCTGACACGACAGCCGTGTTGGCCGAATTCGCTGCCATCCTGGCCACGAGGTCCAGCTGATGCGGGTCATCGTGGTTGGAGCCGGCCTGGCCGGGTTGTCGGCGGCGTGTCACCTGCGGGGAGCCGGGCACGACGTCCTGGTCCTCGAGCGGGATCCCGGACCCGGCGGTCGCGCCCACGACCTGCATCTCGACGGTTTCGCTTTGACGCCGGACCAACCGTGTTCACCATGCCCGAACTGGTTGATGACTGTTTCCGGGCTCTGGGAGCCGATCCCCGCCAGTACCTGCAGGTCACCGCTGTTGACCCGCTTTACCGCACCACCTTTGCCGACGGCAGCGTGTTGCATGTGCGCCGGGGACGCGAAGCCATGGCCGCCGAGATCTCTGCGGTATGCGGGCCCGGCGAGGCTGCCGCCTTCCACCGCTTCGCCGACTGGCTGGGCGAGCTGTATGCCCTTGAGATGCCAACGTTCATCGACCGGAACTTCGACTCGCCGCTTGATCTGGCCCGTCCTTTGGGGCCCGCCCTGAAGCTGTTGCGTCTGGGTGGCCTTCGCCGACTGGCAGCCAAGATCTCCGACTATTTCACCGACGAACGGCTACAGCGAGTGTTCGGGTTTCAGAGCCTGTACGCCGGCGTGGCGCCATACGAAGCACTGGCGGTGTACTGCATCATCACCTACATGGATTCCATCGCCGGGGTCTATCACCCCGTCGGCGGCATGCAGGCGGTGCCAAGATCGCTGGCGGCCGCCCTGGTCGACAACGGTGTGGAATTCCGTTACGACACCCCGGTGGAGAGAATCATGCTGGCCGGCGGAACCAGCGGCCGGGTGACCGGGCTGCGCACCACTGACGGTGAGGTAATCAACGCCGACGCCGTGGTGTGCAACCCCGACCTCCCTGTTGCCTACCGCACATTGCTGCCTGGCACTCCCATGCCGTTGCAAGCCCGGCGGGGGGCCTACTCCCCGTCGTGCGTGTTGTGGCACGTGGGGGTGCGCGGACTGCCGCAAAACGACGCCGCCCACCACAACATCCATTTCGGAGCCGACTGGGACGGTGCCTTCAAGGCCCTGCTCGACGATGGGGTGCGCATGCCCGACCCGTCACTGCTGGTGAGTGTGCCCACCATCGATGAGCCCACCATGGCGCCCGAGGGCAACAGTGTGCTGTACGTACTTGAGCCCTGCCCCAACCTCGATGGTCGCATCGACTGGACCACCGAGCTCCCCCGGGCCCGTGAGGAACTTGGCCAGCGCATCGCCGCTCTGGGGTACCCCACCGACATCATCACCGAGACCATCATCGACCCGCTGGAATGGGAGCGACGGGGCATGGAGCGCGGCACACCGTTTGCCCTGGCACACAAGTTCTTCCAGAGCGGTCCGTTCCGGCCAAACAACATCACCAAGCACGCTCCCGGGCTGGTGTTCACCGGGTCGGGAACGGTTCCGGGTGTTGGGGTACCCATGGTGCTGATCAGCGGTCGTCTGGCCGCAGAACGCGTGGCACGCCTGTCATGAGGCGACCACAGGGTCCAGTCACCCTCGAACAGAGCTACGCCGAATGTCGCAGGCTGAACCGTGAGTTTGGCACCACGTATTACTGGGCCACCTATGCGCTACCCCGCATCAAGCGTCACCATGTTCATGCCCTCTACGGGTTCTGTCGGTTCGCCGACGAGATCGTGGACGATCCAGCGTTTGGAACCACCGACGAACGGGCCCGGGCACTGAGCGCATTCGGCGACCGGTTTTTCGCCGATCTGGATGAGGGTCGTTCTGAGGACCTGGTGCTCAAGGCCGTCATCCACACCATCAGGGCGTTTGACCTGGACCCGGACCTGTTCGTGCGTTTCATGCGCTCGATGACGATGGATCTCACCGTTGGTTCCTACGAGACCTACGACGACCTCATGACCTACGTCGGATGGCTCCGGCAGCCGTCATCGGGGAGATGATGCTGCCCATCCTCGAGCCGCCCGACGAACTGGCCCGATCCGGGGCCCGCGCACTCGGTGTTGCCTTCCAGCTCACCAATTTCCTGCGTGATGTCGGCGAGGACCTCGACCGTGGTCGTGTCTACATCCCTCAGGAGGATCTTCGGCGTTTCGGTGCCGACCCCCACCGCCGGGTGGTTGACGATGCCTGGATTGATCTCATGCGCTTCGAGATGCGTCGTTGCCAGGACCTGTACGCCGAGGCCGACGCCGGCATCTGGCGTCTGCCGGTGTCATCTGCCCGGGGTATCCGGGCCGCACGCAAACTCTACGCCGGCATCCTCGACCAGATCGAAGGCAACCAATTTGACGTATTCACCACCCGGGCCACAGTGCCCATGGTGCGCAAGCTGACCGTTGTTGCTGGTGCCGCCGCTGGAAGGCCCCGCGCGTCCACTCCCGGCTGACGCCTAGTCGGATTGGCCGTCGGGCTGCGGTTCTTGTGCAGTTTCCTCCGGACGGGCGGGCAGCGGGGCGGACGGCAGATTTGGGGTGCCGGCCAACTCCTGGGCCTGATCGAACAACACCTGAATCGCAGCCGACAATTGCTCGGTCAGGGTATTGACGGCCTGACGTGGAACCCGCCCCTTGGGGCCAAGCGCCGGTGGGTGGATCGGCTCACCGACCACCATCGTAAGCTTGCGGGGGTACACCATCTTGGAACCCTTGGGCATGGCGGCTTCGGAGCCACCAATCCCCACCGGCACGATGGGAGCACCGGTTCGGCACGACAAATAGGCGGCACCATGAAACAACGGCTGCACCACCGGACCGAACTGTCTGGTGCCCTCGGGGAACAGCACCAGTGGCTCTCCCCTGTCGAGCACCTCGCGGCCCGCCCGCAGCGCATCACGATCTGCGCTGCCACGCTGCACCGGGAACCCACCAGCGGTGGTGAGGAACCAGCCGCCAAAGCGTGACTTCCACAGCGACTCCTTGCCCATGTACCGCAGTCGGCGGCGTGACACCGCAGCGATCACCGGTGTGTCCAGGTTGGACCGGTGAACTGGCGACAAGATGAACGGGCCCGTCGACGGGATGTGCTCACCACCGGTCACCCGAACTCGGAAGTAGGCATGGGCGATGAACACCACCACCGCCCGCACCAGCCGATAGAACAGCCGCTGGGCCAGTGACATCTCCTCGCCACGCTCGTGTGAGCCGGGGATGTACACCTCCACACGGGCGGCATCCACACTGGGACGGGGTGCACCTGACGACATGTCACTCATGGCAGCGACGCCACGATCAGGTCCACGATCTCGTCCACGCTCAGGGCCGTGGTGTCCACCACCAGGGCATCGTCGGCGGTGGCCAGTGGATCGTGGGTACGTCCCTGGTCCAGGGCGTCACGGCGGGCCAGGTCGGCCGCCACCGTTTCGTACGAAAGATCGGTCACTTCACGCGACCTTCGGGCTGCGCGCACCTCGGGGCTGGCGTCGAGGTACACCTTGGCGTCAGCGTCGGGGAAAACCACCGTCCCGATATCACGACCTTCAAGCACTCCCCCGCCGGCCTGCTCGACCCACCGTCGCTGACGGTCGCGCAGTTCGGCCCGAACCTCAGGGTGGGCGGCCACGATGCTGACCGCCCTGGTCACCTCGGGTCCGCGGATCTCGATGGTGGCGTCAAAGCCGTCCACACTCACCGAACCATCGCCGTCCATCTCGAGGCGTATCTGGCGGGCGATGCGGGCCACGGGCTCAGCGTCGGCGGGGTCAATGCCATGACGAAGGGCAGCAAAGGCGACGGCGCGGTACATGGCCCCGGTGTCGAGGTACCCCAGCCCCAGTCGGGCCGCCAGCGCCCGACCCACCGTGGACTTGCCCGACCCTGCCGGTCCATCAATAGCGATCACCGTCATGTGCTCGACCCCCATGGTGGCGACCCTACCCGTCTGAGCGGGACTGACGGCGCAGTCCGTCGAGATCGCGGAAGAACCCGGGATAGGTCTTGTTCACACACTCAGGGTCCACGATCTGGATGCCGTCGGCGGCAAGTCCCACCACAGAAAAGGCCATGGCCATGCGGTGGTCGTCGTAGGTCCGCACCGCAGACGGGCTCGGGGTACCGGGCTGCACGATGAACCCATCGGGGGTCTCTGTGGCGGCGATACCCATGCGGTGCAGTTCGGTGACCACCGCAGCGATGCGATCGGTCTCTTTGTGCCGGATGAACCCCACTCCGGTCACCTCGGTGGGGCCGTCGGCGAAGATCGCCACCGCCGCCATGGTGGGGGCGGTGTCGGAGATCTCGCCCATGTCCACAGTGACCCCGCGCAGTCCACCAGAGTCCGGGCCTGTCAGTTCAACCCAGTCGGAGCCCCAGCGCACGATGGCGCCCATGGACTCGAGGACGCTTGCAAACCTGATGTCACCCTGCAGGCTGTCACGGCCAACTCCCTCCACCCGCACCGTCCCGCCGCACACTGCCGCTGCGGCCAGAAAGTAGGAGGCCGCCGAGGCATCGGACTCAATGTCGAAGCGGCGGGCGCAGGCACCCACCGTGCGCCACCCGCAGTGACCACCCACCGACATCGTCACTGATGGCCTCCATCACCGTGCTGGCACCGAAGGCCTCCATCACGGCCATGGTCATGGTGACGTAGGGCAGCGACACGAGGTCACCGGGAACCGTCAGCGTGAGCCCATCAGGCATGCACGCACCTGCCATGGCCAACCCCGACAAGAACTGGCTTGATGCATCGCCACTGATGGTCACAGCGCCACCTCGCACCGGACCTCCCGACACCTCAGCGGGCAGTCCCTCGCCAGTGGCAACAACCGTGGCTCCGAGCTGTCTCAGCGCAGTGATGGATCCACCCATGGGACGAGCCCGCAGCGGTTCGAGGCCATCGACGACGTAGGGGCCTGGGCCGAGGGCACACGCCGCAAGCACGAACCGGGCGGTAGTCCCCGACAACCTGGCCGGGAGTTCCACCGGACTGGAGGCATCCGGCCCCGCAGTGCGTCCGTTGACCCCCTGCACTGTCGCCAACCCGCTGGACGGGTCAAGCTTGACGTCTGCTCCCAACGCCGCAATGCACTCCGCCATGGCGGCGGTGTCGTCGGATTCCAGCACTCCGTGCAAGGTGCTGGTTCCCGAGGCCAGCGCAGCGATCATCAGGGCCCGGTTGGTGATGCTCTTGGATCCGGGCGGACGCACGACGGCGTCGACACGGTGTCCGAGGGGCGGCACGTCGTGCACCGATGCGCCGGGGGGCGCAGCGGGGTCGGGCCGGCCACTCATGCCAGCGGAGCCGTGAGCGGGTGCGACCCGGACGCCTCGAGAGCAGCCACAAGCTGGCGGGCCGGTTCGGCCTCCACCACCAGCACCAGCACGCCACCGTCGCCTTCAACCGAATGGGCGATCTCGACGTCGGCCACCGACACGCCCATCTCAGCGGCCAGCAGCAGTACCCGGGCCAATGCACCAGCCTCGTCGGCGATGGGCATCCGGATCTCCACGAGGTCGTCGACAGAAGCCAGACGGGTGGGCAGGTTGCGTCGTGCAGCACGGGCCTGTTCGAGCCGCTGCACCAGCGCGCTGCGGTCGCCGGTGGCCACGATGTCGCGCACCACCGACAGCTCGGTGATGAATCGACCAAGTTCGTCGACGATGGCGTCGCGGTTTTCAGCGCAGATGTCGGGCCAGATGGCGGGATGCCCCGAGGCCACACGGGTCATGTCACGAAACCCTCCGGCGGCGAGACGCAGGAGGGCCCGATGCTGGTCGGCACGCTCATCGGCCAGCGACATCAAGGTGGCGGCGGCGAGGTGAGGCACGTGTGACACCACTGCCACCATGCGATCGTGTTGGTCGGGGGCCAACGCCACCACCTCGGCGCCAAACGACGACACCACCGAACGCACGGCGGCGAAGGCATCGTCGTCGGTCCCGGGTAATGGGGTGAGCACCCAGGTCGCACCGACGAACAGGTCGGCACGGGCGCCGGCGGGCCCTCCTGCTCGGAACCAGCCATTGGATGCCCACCCACAAAGCGGGGGTCACCCATAAGCGCAACAAGTGGCGACTTCACACTCGCCACGTCGGTGACCAGCCCGTTGGTGGTGTCGAGGGCGTGCCGAACCTCACTGGCAACTGCCGACACCGGAGTGGCCACGAAGGTCAACTCGGCAGCAGGGTCGTCACCGGTGGCGTTGACGGCACCGACAGCGACCGCCGCTGCCAGCCGGTCAGCATCGGTGTCCCGACCGGTCACATGCCAGCCGGCGGCCTGCAGGGCGAGCCCGATGGATGCCCCTATGAGTCCGGTGCCGACCACCACCGCCCGGCGACGCGATGCAGCCTCACCGGAGGAAGCAAATCCACCGCCGTCAAGCGACATCAGTGGGGAAGGTCGTCGCGCAGGCCTACGGCATCGTGGAGGTACACGTGACGCAGTTCGCTGCGGGGTCGGGAGGTTTCGAGATGCATGAGCAGCCTGATACAGCGCGCCGTGGCACCGGTGATGTCCAGCTCCCGGGCGCACAGCAGTGGCACGTCCCCCAGACCAAACTCCCGGGCGCCAGCGGCGGGAAATGCCGAATGCAGGTCGTCGGTGGCGGTGAACAGGACGCTGACGATGTCGTCGTGGTCCACGTCGTTGCGCTCCAGCAGCACACCCAACAACTCCACCACTGCGGCATGGATGGACTCACGGGTGTCGCTGGAAACGGTGGTTGCTCCACGAAGGGCTCGTATCGGCACGTTCCGATGCTACCTATCGCCGGCGTCAGGATCGGCACGCATTGCCGCCCGCCGCTGTGATCGGTTCATGGGGCGGCCAGCGCCCGACGCCCGTCCTCCGGCGGCAGCAGAGCCCCGCAGCCGCAGCCTGCTCCAGTTCGCGCACCTCTGCAACGGTGAGCTCGCGCCATTGGCCTGGCTTCAGTTTGCGGTCGCTGAGCGGTCCAATGCGAATGCGTACCAGCCGGCGCACCGGATGCCCCACCGCTTCGCACATGCGCCGAACCTGGCGGTTGCGGCCCTCGTGGATCACCAGCCGCAGCAGGTCCGGGGCCACCAGTGCGACCCGGGCCGGAGCGGTGACGCCATCGTCAAGCTCCACCCCCTGACGCAGGATGCGTAGCGTCCCGCGAGCCGGGGATCCCTCCACCCACACCATGTATTCCTTTTCCACCCCGTGGGAAGGATGGGTGAGCTGGTGGGTCAGGGGCCCGTTATTGGTGAGCAGCAGCAACCCTTCGGTATCGAGATCAAGGCGTCCAACGGGAAAGACCCTCTGATCCGATGGGACAAGGGACACCACGGTTGGGCGGCCCTGCGGGTCATCGGCCGTGGACACCACACCGGTTGGTTTGTGAAGCAGGTAATAGCGCAGACTCGGGGCCACACCGATTCCAACCCCGTCCACGTCGACGGTGTCTGAATCTGGCTCGGCCCGGGCACCGAGGCGGGCGACCTGACCGTTCACTCTCACCCTGCCCTGCTCAATGAGTTCCTCGCAGTGACGTCGGCTTCCCAGACCGGCCCGGGCCAGCAGCTTTTGCAACCGCTCCCCGTTGCGTTCGATGTAGTCGTCTTCGGCATCGCCCGAAGAACCAGCGTCGGTTTCTCGCCCATCTGGATCGTTGGCAGCGTCGGGGCTCATTCCCGCTGCTCGATCGGACGGGCGTCATCGTCGGGGTCTGGCCGTCAGGCGTCGGCATGGTGACCGGAGCTCTGGGCGCGACCGGGCGCAGGCCCTGCTCGAGCTGCTCCACCACTGACGCATCAGGGACGAACTCTGCCACCGGGGGCAGGTCAGCGAGCGACGCCAGCCCCAGCTTCTCAAGAAACAACGCCGTGGTGCCGAACAACACCGCCTGGCCGGGCCCGGGATCGCGGGCCACCTCGACGATGTAGCGGCGTTGCTCAAGCGTCCTGATCACACCATCAACACTCACCCCGCGGATGGCCCCGACCTGGGCGCGAGATGGGCTGCTTGTAGGCGATGATGGCCAGCGTCTCCAGAGCCGCTGCTGACAGCCGGCCCCCTGCCCTTCCAGCACGTACCGTTCGATGAACGGGGCCAGATCAGGATGGGACTGAAAACGCCATCCACCGGCCACCTCCACCAGTACGAATCCCCGTTCCTGTGATGCGTAAGTTTCAGCCAGCTCAGCGCACAGCTCCGCCACCCGCTCGGCGGATTGCTCGACGAGCTGGGCCAGCATGGCAACGGGCACCGGCTCGGTGGCCACCATGAGTACTGCCTCAATGGCCCGCGCCGGCTTGTGCACCACGTCCACGGGCACGGTCATGTCACGCTCCTACACACTGCGATCTCCCATTGTTGCCAGGCCCGAAAGGCTGTTGTCGGGTGCTGTCATCCGTCGTAGGCGTCAACGAGGTCAAGGTCGGCGCTGCCACCACCGTCGCTGTCGCCGAGCCAGGTGATGTGAATGTCGGCGTAGGCGGTGGTCTGAACCAGGTCGACCAGGCCCTGCTTGAACAACTCCAACAACGCCAGGAATCGCACGACGACCTCAAGCCTCTCCACCAATGGTGCCGTCAAAGCAAGGAACCCGATGGATCCCACTCTCGGGAGTTCGTCGGCCAGTTCGATCACGGCATCGGACACGCTGGCTCGCACCATGTGGAGGTGACTGATGTCCACGGTGGGGACCGGCCGCGGAGTCATGGCACGGGCCATGGCGGCGGCGAGGTCAGCGGCGGTCACCCCTTCGAGAAGGTCGGGCACCAGACCCACGAACCGGTCTTCGAGACCGCTGCGGCGGGGCACCGAACGCGACGCTGCGTCGGACAGACCCTGGAAGGCGGCGGCTGCGTCCTTGAAGGTCTTGCACTCCAGCAGACGGGCCAGCAGCAGGTCACGCTCCTCCCACCGCCCAAGCTCGTCATCAAGGTCGGGATCGGGATCCCCGGGAAGCAGGCGGCGGGCCTTCAGTTCGACGAGGGTGGCGGCGATGAGGAGAAATTCGGTGGCCGATTCCAGGTCCAGCTCGCTCATGCGGTCCAGTTCGGCCAAAAACGCGTCCACGATTCCGGTCAGCGACACCTGGTAGAGGTCAACCTGATCGCGCAGGATGAGATGCAAAAGCATGTCGAATGGACCCTGGTAGACGGAAGTCTGCACGTCGTAGCCCACGGGTCCACCATAGAGGGCTGCGAGACCTTCGCCGTGCACCGGTCGCGAACCGGGGTGGGTTCGGGACCGTCGTGGGCAGTGGCCTAGCATCCTTGGTTGTGACAAGGGTCTTTTCCGGCATCAAACCAACGGGTCCAGTGCAACTTGGCAATCTGCTCGGAGCGCTTCGCACTTGGGTGGATGACCAACACCGGGCCGACTCGACGTTCTGCGTCGTCGACTTGCACGCCCTGACCGTGCCGCAGGATCCCGCCGTTCTGCGGGCCGCCACGACCGAACTCGCCCAGCTGCTGTTGGCCGTCGGTATCGACCCGACGGTGTCCACGCTGTTTGTCCAGAGCGACGTGCGTGAACACACCGAGCTTTCATGGATTCTCGAGTGCACGGCGGCATTTGGCGAGTTGCGGCGGATGACCCAATTCAAGGACAAGTCAACCGATGCCACCTTCGTGTCGGCCGGGTTGTTTACCTACCCGGCTCTCATGGCCGCTGACATCTTGTTGTACGACACCGACGAAGTTCCCGTCGGCGACGACCAGCGCCAGCACCTCGAACTCACCCGTGATCTTGCCGAGCGCTTCAACAGCCGTTACGGCCCCACCTTTGTGGTCCCCAAGGCCACCGTACCGACGGTGGCGGCTCGGGTCATGGACCTTGCCGACCCCACCCGCAAGATGTCCAAGTCTGAAGACTCGCCCCAGGGAACCGTGCTTGTTCTCGACGATCTCGACGACGTCACCCGCAAGATCCGCCGTGCGGTGACCGACACCGACAATGAGGTTCGGTTCGATCCCTCGGCAAAACCGGGGGTTTCCAACCTTCTGGCGATTCTGTCGGCTTGCACCGGCGATGCTCCCGAGACCCTTGCCGACCGTTACACGCAGTACGGGCCGCTCAAGGCCGACACCGCCGACGCCGTCGTTGAGTACCTGCGCCCGATCCAGCAGCGCTATGCCGAGTTTGCCGAGGACCCATCGGGCACCCGGTCAATCCTGTTGGCCGGCGCCGACAAGGCCCGGGCGTTGGCTGAACCCAAGATGCATCAGGTCCGCAGCCGTCTCGGACTGCCCACAGACTGAGCGCTGTGTCGTCGGGTTCCGGCAGATTGCTGCTTCGGCCGGGCCGACGGTGATGCGGGCCTACGATGATGATGACGCCGCGGACCGAAAGCGGTCAGCCACCGGCGTGCGCAATGCACCATCGGGTTGCCGGCATGGCCTCGAGGCGAGCGGCGCCGATGGGTTCGCCGCACATCTGGCACGACCCGTACGTGCCCTCGGCCAGTCGGGCGATGGCGGCTTCGACGTCGTCAAGTTGCTCACGCAGCTGCGAGGCCAGAACTCTCGACTCGCCCTGCTCAGCGGCCACCTGGGCGCTGTCGGCGAACCCCTCGTCGAACCCCGGGCTGATCCCGGTCTCGCCCAACTCAGCCAGCTGGGACACCAGTTGCTGGTGCTCGTTGGCGAGCTCGTCGCCCGCCTGTGCCAGCACGTCATCCCGGTTTGCGTCGATTTCGCTGCTGTCAGTCACTCTTTCACCCTACCGGCTCAAACCTCCGACCACCGGGGTGCATGGCCAGCCACCGAAAGCTACATCGACCGCCGGGCGCGAGGGTGTGCCCGGTCGTAGGCGGCGCGCAGGTGAGCGGCTGACACCTGGGTATACACCTGGGTGGTGCCGTTGAGGCATGCCCAAGGAGTTCCTGGACCGCCCTGACGTCGGCGCCATGATCGAGCATGTGCGTGGCACAGGAATGCCGCAGCACATGGGGGCTCAGGTGCTCAGTGATGCCGCACTGCTCGGCCCGGGACCGCACGATGCCCCACGCCCCCTGTCGACTGAGGCGCCCACCGCGCCGATTGATGAACACCGCCTCGGCGTCACCACGCCGGGCCCACATCTGCGGTTCCATCAGCGCACGACCCCCCGGTGAGAGCCACCGACCCAGGGCATCCAGGGCCTGCGACCCCAGGGGCACCACCCGCTCACGTGACCCCTTTCCGAACAGCCGCAGTGTTCCGGTGGTGAGGTCAACGTCGGATACCGACAGGCCTACGGCCTCGGAGATTCTCGCCCCGGTGCCATACAGCACTTCCAGCAACGCCCGGTCACGGAGGTCGACGGGATCATCACCCCCCGGCGATTCCACCAGGGCCACAACGATGGCCTCGTCTAGGGCCTTGGGGAGTCCGGCGGGAACCCGTGGCTGGTCGACCTCGGTGGTGGGATCAACGTCGCTCAGACCCTCCACGGCACAAAACCGGTGCAGCGACCGTGCCGCCACGATTCGGCGCGCCACGGTGGACGGGGCCAACCCGGCGTCACGCAGGTGGGCCACGTAATCCGACACCTGTGCGGTGGACACGTCACGAACCGATGCACAACCGATCGATCCCAGGTACGTCCAGTAGGCCACCAGATCACGGCGGTAGGCCTCCACCGTGGAACGGGCCCGACCCCGCTCGACCAACAGCCAGGTCAGAAAGTCCTCGGCCTCAACCGGCAGGACTGGCGGTTCGCCGGTGGTGTCAGCCGGTGAGGCGGTCACGAGCAAGCAGCAGACCGATGATGGACTTGGCGTCGCGAATCACACCACGGGTGATCAGATCCGGCACGTCGTCAAGGGGAATCTCGACGGTCTCCATGTGCAACTCCTCGACCCCGTGGCGATCAGTCACACCGGCGCTCAGGTCCTCGGCCAGGTACACGATGGAGTGCTCATTGCTGAAGCCTGGCGAGTTGTTGAACTCGGCCAGCCGCACGAGCGTTCCCGCCACAAGACCCACCTCTTCGAGCAGCTCGCGCCGGGCGGTGTCGGCCGGATCCTCGCCGACCATGTCCCGCTTGCCGGCGGGAATCTCCAGCAGTTCGGTGTCGAGCGCCGCCCTGAACTGTCGAATCATCACCACAGTGCGCTGAGCGGTGACGGCAACCACCGAGACTGCCCCGGGGTGGCCCACCACCTGTCGATCGTGACGGGTGCCGTCAGGAGCGACCATGACCACGTCGTCGACCGTCACCACCGGGCCGGTGAGCACCCGCTTTCGGTCGGTGATGCGGAATCCAGTCAACGCCGCCTCAGTGGTGGTGGGGTTGGGGCTGGTTGGCGTCGAGATCGATGAGATGGGGGTTGCGGCCCTCGGCCCGAACCAGGGCGGCAGCAACGAAACTGCTGAACAGCGGCGCCGGACGATCGGGCCGGCTCTTGAACTCGGGGTGGGCCTGGGTGCCGATCCAAAACGGATGGCCGGTCAGCTCGATGAACTCGACCAGACGCCCGTCCGGCGATGTGCCCGAACACATCAGCCCTTCCTCTTCGAAACGGGCCCGGTAGCGGCTGTTGAACTCGTAGCGATGCCGATGACGCTCGCTGACCACCTCTCGCCCGTAGATGGCAGCGACCTGAGACCCGGGAGTCAGCTCGGCGATGTAGGCGCCCAGCCGCATGGTGCCGCCCATGTCGGTGACGTCACGCTGGGCCTCCATCAGGTCGATCACGGGGTGGGGACTCTGCGGGTCGAACTCGCTGGAGTTGGCCCCGACCATCCCGAGCACGTCACGGGCGAAGTCGATCACCATCACCTGCATGCCCAGGCACAACCCGAGGCAGGGAACCCCCTCGGTGCGGGCGTACGCAGCAGCGGCAACCTTGCCTTCCATGCCCCGCTCCCCGAAACCTCCAGGGATCACGATCCCGTCGAGATCACGGAGCCGGCCGGCGACAAGCAGACCCTCGACCTCCTCGGCCTGAATCCACTCGATGTCCACGGCAGCGCCAGTGGTGGAACCCGCCGTGCTTGAGCGCCTCGACCACAGACAGATAGGCATCGGGAAGGCTCACGTACTTGCCGATGACCCCCACGCGCACTGGTCGGGTGGCGTTCTCGACAAGTTGGACCAACCCTTCCCAGTGGGTCAGGTCGATGGGCAGGTCGCCGAAGCCGAGCTGCCGGCACAACAGGCGTGTCGAGGCCCTCTTCGTGCAGAACAAGCGGAATCTCGTACAGGTTTCGAGCGTCGGCAGCGTTGACCACCCCTTCAACCGGCACATCGCACAGGTTGGAGATCTTGCGCTTGAGTTCAGGAGAGATCGGGGACTCGCTGCGGCACACAATGGCATCGGGCTGGATGCCCCGACTGCGCAGTTCGGTGACCGAATGCTGCGTGGGCTTGGTCTTTTGCTCACCCGACGGCCCGATGAACGGCACCAGGGTGACATGCACGTACCAGACGTTCTCGCGCCCCACATCGAGGCGGAACTGCCTGATGGCCTCAAGAAACGGCAGAATCTCGATGTCGCCAACCGTTCCGCCGATCTCGGTGATCACCACGTCGATATCGTCGCCGGCCAGTCTGGAGATCCGACGCTTGATCTCGTCGGTGATGTGCGGGATCACCTGCACGGTCCTGCCGAGGTAGTCCCCCCGACGTTCAGCGGCAATGACCGACGAGTAGATCGATCCGGTGGTGGCGTTGGAATCCCGGGACAGGTTCTCGTCGATGAACCGCTCGTAGTGACCCAGATCCAGGTCGGTCTCGCCGGCGTCATCGGTGACAAACACTTCACCGTGTTCGAACGGATTCATGGTTCCGGGGTCGACGTTGAGGTACGGGTCCAGCTTTTGCATGGTCACCCGCAGCCCACGGGCCTTGAGCAGGCGACCCAACGATGAAGCCGTCAGACCCTTGCCCAGCGAGCTGGCTACCCCACCGGTCACGAACACATGCTTGGTCACCAACAGCCTCCAGCGATGCCCTGACGAATGCAGGGGAGAAGATTCACAGGCCGGACCCGATGGTCCCCCCTGTGCCCCCCGATGCAATCCTGCAGTGCTTTCGTTCGACCCAGCCACGACGTCAAGCACCGTAGCGCGCAACACAACCATTACCGGGCATCCGCTCCGGTACATGGATTGCCGGTGCATGGATCGGAGGTGGTCAGTGGGCGACGCCGCTGGCATCGATGGCGGTCATTCCGAGCAGCTCGGCCGCATGACGTCGGGCCGCCACACTGTCGGCACTGCCCGACAGCATCCTGGCGATTTCAGCGATCCGGTCACCAGCGTCGTCGACCACAGCCACCTCGGTGCGGGTGTCACCTTCCTCGAGATGCTTGGACACCACCACATGCGTGGACGCTCTGGCTGCCACCTGGGCCAGATGGGTCACGACGAGAACCTGACGGTCATCGGCCACACGGGCCAGTGCTCCGGCCACCGATAACGCCGCCGACCCACCGATCCCGGCGTCGACTTCGTCGAATACCGCCACCGGTGGTCCCCCCGAAAGCACGAGCCGAAGGGCAAGCATCGTGCGCGACAGCTCTCCTCCCGAGGCCACCCGCGCCAAAGGCTGGGCAGACGAACCCGGATTGGCGGCGAGCATGAACACGACGTCGTTGCCATCATCGGGGCCTGCATCGGGGCCTGCATCAGGGCCTGCGCTGCCAGAGGAGACCGCAATGTTCAGCCGTGCCGCCGGCATCCCCAGAGCCGACAGGTGGTCGCCAACGGCTGCCGCAAGGCCCGGAGCCGCAGCCCGACGGGCCTTTCCCACCCTCGATGCCTCTGCGGCCCACACCCGCTCAGCCTCAACGAGTTCAGCAGTGAGTCGCTCGACGCGCTCATCGGCACTCGACAGGTCATCGATCTGGACCCGAAGGTGCTCACGCTCAGCAATCACCTCGCTGAGGGTGGCGCCGTACTTGCGTCGCAATCCCGTGAGTACCTTGCGTCGCTGCTGAACGCTCGACAGGCGGGCTGGGTCATCGACCAGCGCGTCGGCCTCGGATCGCAGGTCGGCAATCAGCTCATCGAGTTCGATCACCAATGCCGCCAGCCGACCGGCCACGGTGCGCAAACCCTGGTCATCGCCGATGGCAGTCAGCGCGGCGTGGGCTGAGGCCACACGGTCGCGCGCCGCCCCGTCGCCGGCCAGGTCAGCCAGCGCTCCCCTGCTTGCCGCCCTCAGGGCGTCGGCGTCGGCAAGGCGATTCTCAAGGGCGCGCAGCGTGTCATCTTCATTCGGATCGTCAAGTTCGGCATCGTCGAGTTCGGTGAGCTGGAAGCTCAACAGGTCGAGGGTTCGCGCTCTGGTCCGGTCGTCACCACCGATGGCTTCGATGTCAGCGCGCAGCTTGCGGACTGCTGCAGCGGCTTCACGCATCGCCGTGGTGTCGATGCCGGCAAAGGCGTCGAGGGCTCGTCGTTGCGCCGAGGCCCCCAGCAGCTGCTGAGCCACATGTTGGCCGTGGATCTCGACCAGCCGACCCCCGATCTCAGCGAGCTCCGACGCCGTGACCGGCCGACCATTGCGGTAGGCACGGCTTCGGCCCGACGAGGGAATGACCCTCGACAAGCACCACCTCTTCGCCATCGATGAGAAAGCGTCCATCGACCACGGCCTCGCCGGCTCCCTCACGCACCATCGACGCGTCAGCACGTCCGCCGGTCAACAGCGCAATGGCACCCACAATCAGGGTCTTGCCCGCCCCTGTCTCGCCAGTCACCGCAGTCATCCCCGCCCCGGGGCGAACCGTGGTGCACAGTCGCTCGAGGTCGGTCACCTGCAACTCGATCAGCAACGCCCGATACCCCCACTTCCCGAGTCGAAGACGGGCCCGGTCACCGGTCGCTCAGCTTGAACTTTGCCTTGAGCAGACCGGGAAAATCCCGGGGACCGAACACCACAAGATGGGCTTGTTCGTCAGCGGCAGTGCAGCGAACCGACTCCCCGGGAGCCAGCTCCCGCACCAGTCGTCCATCAATGATCAGGGCTCCGGGCCGATGTCCGGCCATGGTCACCTGCACGGTCGACGAGGCCTCCAGCACCAGCGTCCGGTCGAACAGCATGTGAGGGCTGACCGGGGTGAGCACGATAAGCCGGTGGGTGGGAGCGACGATGGGTCCACCTGCGCTGTAGCCGTATGCGGTTGACCCCGTGGGTGTGCCCACGATCAGCGCATCGACCTCGTAGGGCGTGAAGACCCTGCCGTCTATGGCGACGTCCATGCGAACCGTGTGGCCGCTCAGGGTGCGGTCCACCAGCGCCTCGTTGAGGGCAAGAAAGCGCTGTTGTGAGTCGGGTGGTCCAACCACCACCTCCAGCAGCATCCGGTGCTCGATCTCATGATCACCATCCAGCACCCGCGTAATGGCGTTGTGAACCTCGTGTGGCTCAACCTCCGTGAGGTAGCCGAGCTGCCCGAGGTTCACTCCCAAAATGGGCACTGGGGTGCCACCAAGCAGTTCGACGGTCCGAAGGACGGTTCCGTCGCCACCAAGCGCAACCACAAGGTCCGCTCCGCCAAGGGTGGCTCGGCTTTCGTGGCCAACAATGTCGATACCCGCCTCGGAACCGAAAAGTTCGGCGTCCTCAGCACAGGCCAGCACACGATGCCCCTGACCCGACAGCCAACTGGCAAGATCCCGCGCCAACACCATGGCCTCAGATCTTGTGTGGTGGACGGTGATCGCTATGACTGCCATGGGTCCACCTCTGCTGCACATCGGGTGGTATCGGCGCTGGGGTCGGCACCGACTCGGCAGATCAGGTCATCAATCATCTCGCTGATGTCACCGGAATCCGACGTTGCTGCCAGATCGGAGAGGCCGGTGAAATGAGCCAGGAACTCCACGTTGCCCCGGGCCCCACGAACCGGCGACTCGATCAAACCGGCCAGGCCCATGCCCACCTCAGAAAACGAAACCACAACCTCGTGGAGTACCTCCCGCCATATTTGGGGATCGGTGATGACACCTGATCCCCGACTCACCTGTCGCCGGCCCGCTTCGAACTGAGGTTTGATGAGCACCACCATCTCACCTCCAGGCGCCAGCAACGCCACCAGTGCGTCACGCACCGTCCGCAGCGAGATGAACGAAAGGTCGGCGACGACCAGAGGCACCGGGTCGCCCACCACAGTCTGACGTCGGAGGGAGTCGCACACCGTTGGGTCCAGATCCCTCACGTTGCAGCGCTCAACGACCCTCACCCGCTGGTCGCCCCTGAGACGCTCGTGCAACTGCCCATGGCCGACATCAAGAGCGACGACCCCCGCAGCCCCACGCTGCAGCAGACAGTCGGTGAATCCACCGGTGCTGGCGCCAACATCAACGGCCGTCAGTCCACTCACGTCAAGGCCAAAGGCATCGAGAGCTGCATCCAGTTTCCCACCGGCTCGACCGACAAAGGCCGCAGGGGGGCCCTGCACCACGATGGGCTCCGCCGGTGAAACCATGCGGGCCGGTTTGTCAGCCGCCGCCCCGACACAAGCACGTCCCCAGCCTCGATGAGCGACCGCGCCCCCTGACGCGAACCAACGAGCCCTCGCCGCACCAGTTCGGCATCAAGGCGGCGCCTGGCCACAGGCATACTGGCTCAGCCAGCCGTGCGGGAACCGGCAGCACCGCTACCAGTGGCGGTTGACCGCGAGGGGGCAACCTTTTTGGCTGGGCGCTTCTTGGCTGCACTCTTGCTGGCCGGACTCTTGGCGGCGGATCCCTTCGTCGATGCCTTTGACGACGATGCCTTCGACGACGATGCCTTCTTTGCACCCCGTGAGCCCGCAGGCGCCTTGCGCGCCGACGACTTCGTGCTGGGGGCTCCGGCCGGCACGTCAGTGGTCAGGGCATCCACCTTGGCCTCGAGACGATCGACATCGGCCTTGGTGGCCAAACCCAACGACGACAGCTGCTCACGCACCCGACGGTCCACTGCCGACGCCGCCTGCTCACCGGACAGCACCGAACGGTCCCTCAGTTCACCCAACAGGGCCACGACCTGATCCAGTTGTTCCTCCGACATTCGCTGCAGCTGACCAACGATCCCCTCGATGCGGTCCTGTGATCGCTGCCCCACACCACGTCCTGCATCAAGGGTGCGGCTGATGATGTCCTTGGGTGTCATGGGCAAACCCTACGGGCGGGCCTGTCACAACGCAACGACCTGACCCCTGCGACCACGCCCGGTGTGCACCACGGGTCGACGCCCGCCAGTCTCACGCCGTCCACGCAGCGACGAATCAGCCGAGTTCGGCTGCAACCACCGACGCCAGGTCGGCGAACGTGTGCCATGGGGCTGGCTGCACCGGAAGATCGGCCTCTGTGGTGACCCCGCTGAGCACCAGGGCGAAGCGGAACCCCAAGGACAGGGCGAGTAGTCCATCGGTGGAGGCAACATCACCGACCACGATCCCCGAATCCCCCACGTGGTCACGCACCAGCCCCGCCATGGCGGCATGGGGTTTGCCGGCCACGAGGTCGGGCTGGCGACCACCGGCAGTGGCCACCGCAGCAACAAGGGCGCCGGCCCCCGGGTCCAGGCCATCGGGAGTCGGATAGGTCGGATCGGTGTTGGTGGCCAAAAACTGGGCCCCCGACCGCACCGCCCGCGATGCAGCCGCCAGCCCCTGGTACGACAGGTCCACATGTTTGCCCACCACCACGGCATCAACGTGGCCATCGGTGACGATGTCGACGCCTCGTTCACGCAACGCCTCGGTCACTCCCGGTCCGGCAAAGGCCAGCACCCGCTGCCCGGGCTGGACGAGTTCAGCGACAGCCATGGCAGAGGTGATGATGTCGCCGTCGGCGTCAATCCCGATGGCAGCCAGACGGTCTGCCACCTGTCCCACCGTGGCTTGTGAGTTGTTGGTGACGAACGCCAGGCTGTGGCCGCAGCGACGAATGGCGGCGATGGCCTCGGCCGATCCGGCGATGGGACGATGGGCGAGCCAGACCACGCCATCAAGGTCGAGCACCCACCCCATGCCCCAAGTGTGACACGGGTGTGCCCTCCTGACCTACGACGGCATCGGCATCGGCATCGGCCGGCAGTTGCCCATCGGCCGCCGAGCGTGTCTGCTAACAACGGGGGATGGCCGATCTCGCTCCGTTCTCCGGGTTCCGCTTCAATCCCGGGGTGGTCGACGTTGCCGCCGCATCCGCACCGCCCTACGACGTTCTTGATGACGATGCCCGTCAGGCGCTTTTGGGCCGGTGTGACCACAGCGTGGTCGTGATTGACCTCCCGGTCCCCCCGTCGGTGACCGCTGCGGGCCATTCGCCACCTGAGGTCTACGCCGAGGCCGGAGCCACCCTGCGTCGATGGATCGACCAAGGGGTGCTGATCGCGGACTCTCCGTCGCTGTACGTCCATCGCATGAGGTGGACGGCGTTTGATGGCCAGCGATCGACCATCGGGGTGATGGGAGCGCTCGCCCTGGGTGAGGATCCAGTGCCGGAGGGGCCCTCGCCCGACGCCACCACGACCGCCTCTGGCGGCAGTACCGGACCGTCGCCAGCGGACGTCCTCCCCCATGAGCACACGACGCCCAAGGCCAGCAGCGACCGGCTCGAACTGATGCGAGCCACCGACGCCAACCTCTCGCCCATCTGGGTGGTGACTCCCGCTACAGGATTCTCCGACCTGCTCACCAGTGTCGCCCTCGGCCCCCCGGTGGTCGCCCTCACCTCCGCTGACGGCGTGCACCACGACCTTTGGGTTGTGCCTGAGGGTCCCCAGTGCGCCGCCATCGGTGCTGCGCTGGCGGACCATCCTGTCGTCGTCGCCGACGGCCACCACCGGCTTCAGACGGCCAGGCGTCACCGCCAGGAGCTACGGGACCGCCAGGAGCTACGGGAGTCACACAGGGAGTCCGTTGGGGCCGATCGGATCCTGGCCCTGGTCACCGAACTCGTGGATGGGACCGTCGAGATCGAGGGCATCCACCGACTGGTCACCAGTTGGCCGACCGATGCCGAACCCAGCGCCGACATGGCGACGCTGTTCGACCTCACGCCGGTCACGCACGACGACCCTCTGGTTCCCTGTCTGGCCGCCGCAGACAGCCTCGGCCTAGTCACCGCATCAGGCCGTTGGCTGGCCCGTCCCCATCGCGGGGGTGCAGCAGCCGACTTCGACAGCCAGCGACTGGCAGCAGCGTTCGACAGCATTGGCGTCACCGAAGTGGTGTTCCACCACGATGAGGCCCACGTCACGACGATGGTCAGGTCCGGGCAGGCGGTGGCGGCGATTCTTGTACGACCGCCGACAGTCGACCAGATTCTGGCGGTGGCTCATGGCGGACAGCGCATGCCCCCAAAGTCAACGTTCTTCGCTCCCAAACCTTGCACCGGCATGGTCATCAGGATGCTGGAAGGATCCTGACCCACTCCGACCGCAGGACTAGGCGATGGTGACGCGGGAGTCCAGGTACACGTCCTGGATGGCATTGAGCAGTTCGATGCCCTCATCCATCGGGCGCTGGAAGGCCTTGCGACCCGAAATCAGGCCACAACCGCCGGCACGCTTGTTGATGACTGCAGTGCGAACGGCGTCGGCCAGGTCACCTGAGCCCTTCGACTCGCCACCGCTGTTGATCAACCCGATGCGGCCCATGTAGTTGTTCACCACCTGCCAACGACACCAGTCAATGGGGTGCTCGGCCACAAGCTGCTCGTAGACCAGCTTGGAACTCTTGGCGAAGTTCACGGCGGGGAACCCGCCGTTTTTGGTCGGCTGCTTTTGCTTGATGATGTCAGCCTCGATGGTCACACCGAGGTGATTGGCCTGACCGGTCAGGTCAGCAGAGTCCTCGTAGTTCACGCCGTCCACGGTGAAGTCACCGTTGCGCAGATAGCACCACAACACGGTGAACATCCCGAGCTCGTGAGCCTGCTGGAATGCCTCGTTCACCTCGATGATCTGGCGCCGCGAATCCTCGGATCCGAAGTAGATGGTGGCGCCTACGCCAGCGGCTCCCAGATTCCACGCCTCTTCCACCGAGCCGAACATGATCTGGTCGTAGGTGGTCGGGTAGGAGAGAAGTTCGTTGTGGTTCAGTTTGACGATGAACGGGATGCGATGGGCGTAACGGCGCGACATCATGCCGAGAACACCGAAGGTTGTGGCCACGGCGTTGCACCCGCCTTCAATGGCCAGCCGAACGATGTTTTCCGGGTCGAAATAGGCCGGGTTGGGAGCGAACGACGCTGCGCCAGTGTGCTCAATGCCCTGATCCACTGGCAGGATCGACACGTAGCCGGTGTCTGCCAACCGACCACTGCCGTACAGGCTCTGGATGCTGCGCAGCACCTGCGGATTGCGGTCGCTGGTGGCAAAGGTTCGCTCGACGGTGTCGGGCCCCGGCAAGGTGAGAGCATCACGGCGAATGCCGGTGACCTCGTAGTCCAAGAGGGCCTCTGCCTCATCACCCAGAAGTTCAACAATGTCGGTCACGAGATCTCCTCACATCAATCGGATACATCAGTCGAAACGCCAGCGCATTCCGAAGCGCACTGGAACCATCGTAGCCACCGTCACCCATGGCAACCGACGGCTGATCCTCAGCGAAGCGCTGCTGCCCGGGCCGCAGCCCCACCCAGTTCGGGTGACAACTGGGCCACCCGCTCGAACAGCGCATGTGCGGCGGGGAAGTCACCAGCCCGCTCGTACAGGTCCGCCAGCGCGTAGGCGCGTCGCAGGTGGTAGTCACGGGCTCGTTTTGGCCATTGCCAGCCTCGGGACAGCAGCTCGATGGCATCGGTAAGGCGGTCCTGGTCAGCCAGGTCCCCGGCAGCAACGATGCGTCCCTCGGTCACCAGGGCAGCGTCGGGCGAGACCTGACGAAGCTCGTCCCACAACGTGGCCACCTCGGTGTGGTTTCCCAACGCCCGGTAGCAGTCGGCGAGCACGGCGTTTTGCTCCACCGAGCCGGTGAGCTGTCTGAATGACTCAAGTTCACGCACTGCAGGACGCCACCGGCCCTGCCGGTAACGAACCAGCCCCAGCAGCTCACGAACCTCGGGAACATCAGGGGCTTCGCGAACGATGCCAGTGAGGATACGAGCGGCATCATCCAGATGTTCGGCGGAAAACTCCTCAGCTGCCTCGGCCATGCGATTGGCGAGGCGTTCGGCCCGCTTGGGCCCAACGGCAGTGGCGAGGCGTCCCACCATGTCAGGAGCTACGCCAGATGAGCGCCGCCGGCGCTTGGTCGGAGCCCACGCTCACCGCCCGCAGAGCTGCTCCTCGACGCCGACGAGCGCTGATCAGAGCCCGGCTTGCGACCACGTCGCACTGCACCCCGGGCCTCGTCAACGACAACACCCTCGTCCACGTACTGCTCAGTCTCGTGGTCCACGAAGGCCGGTGTTCCGCGCTCACGCTTGCGGTACGGCCCCTTGGATTCGCCTACAGCAGACTCCCGCCGCTCACGGGGATCGACATAGTCACGCGGCGGAGTCCCGGCCCCAGCCTTGACTGGCCGGCTGCGTGCTTGACCCCGGGGATCATCACGACGGTCGTCACGACCACTTCCCCGCCTTGGGTCACCTGGACGACCTGCGCCGGATCCGCCCTGACCACCACGGCCACGGTCTGACGAACTGCTCCGACCACCCGTGCCACGACCACCCGAATCACGCGAACCCGAACCACGACCGCCCGCTCCCCTGCCATCGGTACCACTCCCCGATCGGCCAGCACCCCCCGATCGGCCAGCACCAGCAGGTCGGCCAGCCCGACTGGGGACCCACCGCCGGTAGCGGACTTCCCCCGGGATCCGGGTGCAGCACCCTTCCCCGACGAGGGCCGCGACGAACTGCCGCCGCTTCCGGACTGTCGGGATGGTCGTGAACCGCCTGTTGGCATAGGGGTCAACCCTACTGCCATTGCGCCGAGGCCCCTGACAGGGTTGTGAATCAGCTGGGCTGGCTGCAGCCCAGACGCGGAAAAGGACCCCCGAAGGGGTCCTTTTGCCAGAGAAATCCCGGCGGCGTCCTACTCTCCCAGGGCGAATCCACCCAAGTACCATCGGCGCTGGAGGGCTTAACGGCCGTGTTCGGAATGGGAACGGGTGTGGCCCCTCCGCTATGGCCACCGGAAATCTTGTTTGTCAAGGGAACTGCCACGCCAACCATCACGGCTGACGGGCGCCAACCAAAGATTGGTAACCCCTCAAGTACTCCATAGCGAACACGAGCAAATTAAATCCAAGCCCTCGGCCGATTAGTACCGGTCGGCTGAACGCATTACTGCGCTTACACCTCCGGCCTATCAACGTGGTCGTCTGGCCACGGGCCTTACCTGGTTAACCCAGTGGGAGACCTCATCTTGAAACGAGCTTCGCACTTAGATGCTTTCAGCGCTTATCTCTTCCGCAGGTGGCAAACCAGCCGTGCCCTTGGCAGGACAACTGGCACACCAGAGCTGCGTCCGTCCCGGTCCTCTCGTACTAGGGACAGCCTTTCTCAAGTCTCCTCCGGCTGCAGAGGATAGGGACCGAACTGTCTCACGACGTTCTAAACCCAGCTCGCGTACCGCTTTAATGGGCGAACAGCCCAACCCTTGGGACCTGCTTCAGCCCCAGGATGCGATGAGCCGACATCGAGGTGCCAAACCTTCCCGTCGATATGGACTCTTGGGGAAGATGAGCCTGTTATCCCCGGGGTACCTTTTATCCGTTGAGCGACGGCGCTTCCACACGCAACCGCCGGATCACTATGCCCTGCTTTCGCACCTGCTCGACTTGTAGGTCTCGCAGTCAAGCTCCCTTGTGCCATTGCACTCGACGCCTGATTGCCAACCAGGCTGAGGGAACCTTTGAACTCCTCCGTTACTCTTTAGGAGGCGACCGCCCCAGTCAAACTACCCGCCTGACGCTGTCCCCCATCCGGATAAGGGACGTGGGTTAGAGCTCCAATATGCGCAGGGTGGTATTTCAAGGTTGACTCCACACTGGCTAGCGCCAATGCTTCCTAGTCTCCCACCTATCCTACACAGCACACACCAAAACCCAACATCAGGTTATAGTAAAGGTCCACGGGGTCTTTCCGTCCTTCTGCAGCTAACGAGCATCTTTACTCGTACTTCAATTTCGCCGGGTCTATGGTTGAGACAGTGGGGAAGTCGTTACGCCATTCGTGCAGGTCGGAACTTACCCGACAAGGAATTTCGCTACCTTAGGACCGTTATAGTTACGGCCGCCGTTTACTGGGGCTTAGGTTCAGAGCTTCGCCTTACGGCTAACCCTTCCCCGTAACCTTCCAGCACCGGGCAGGCGTCACAGCGTATACAGCGCCTTACGGCTTCGCACGCTGCTGTGTTTTTAGTAAACAGTCGCTTCCCCTGGTCTGTGCCACCCCTTCACGCTCGAGGAGCTAGTCCTTTCACGCTTATGGGGTCCTCCTTCTCCCGAAGTTACGGAGGCAATTTGCCGAGTTCCTTAACCATAGTTCTCCCGATCGCCTTGGTATTCTCTACCTGCCCACCTGTGTTGGTTTGGGGTACGGGCACCGTGTCAACTGACCGCTGGGCTTTTCTCGGCAGTATGGGATTAGTGACTTCGCCTTAATCGGCTCGGCATCGCGTCTCGGTGTCTGGCCCCAACTCTCATCGGAGCCCACCTACTCGCTTACCCCAGGACAACCATCGCCTGGGATCACCTACCCTCCTGCGTCCCCCTTCGGCTACCCGCCGCCGGTTGGTCGGTTCGCCATCCCGAAGGATGACAGCCCCTTAGTACCCGGAATTGGGCTGGACGCGGACACGGTGGTACCGGAATATCAACCGGTTGTGCATCGACTACGCCTCTCGGCCTCGCCTTAGCTCCCGACTTACCCTGGGTGGATTAGCCTTCCCCAGGAACCCTTGGGCATTCGGCGGAGGGGTTTCTCACCCCTCTTTCGCTACTCATGCCAACATTCTCACTCGACCACGCTCCACGACGGATCACTCCGGCGCTTCACTGCGAGATCGACGCTCCGCTACCGTCCGCAATGCGGACCCGCAGCTTCGGCTCTGGACTTGAGCCCCGTTACATTGTCCGCGCAGGATCACTCGACCAGTGAGCTATTACGCACTCTTTCAAGGGTGGCTGCTTCTAAGCCAACCTCCTGGCTGTCTGTGCAATCTCACATCGTTTACCACTTAGTCCAGAATTAGGGGCCTTAGCTGGCGATCTGGGCTGTTTCCCTCTCGACCATGAAGCTCATCCCCCATGGTCTCACTGCCAGGCTATGGAGCAACGGCATTCGGAGTTTG
>JAGYKS010000029.1:75000-248640 GCA_018401565.1 Acidimicrobiales bacterium
GTCTGGGCCGTGTCTCAGTCCCAGTGTGGCTGATCGTCCTCTCAGACCAGCTACCCGTCGATGCCTTGGTGAGCCGTTACCTCACCAACTAGCTGATAGGCCGCGAACCCCTCCCGAAGCGATAAATCTTTCCTCTACCGACCATGCGATCAGTAGGGGGTATCCGGTATTAGCTCGGGTTTCCCCGGGTTATCCCGGACTTCGGGGCAGGTTGTTCACGTGTTACTCACCCGTTCGCCGCTAGATCTTCATCAGTGTTACCACCGAATGGATCCCGCTCGACTTGCATGTGTTAGGCACGCCGCCAGCGTTCGTCCTGAGCCAGGATCAAACTCTCCATCGAGATCATCAGGGTTGTGCCAACCACCGCCGCGAAGCGTTTGTTGACAGCCCATTCAGATCGGAGAGCCGGTCGGGAGTGGCTCCTCCCAGACCGACTAAATGTATAACTGTTTCGTATCTCCCTAAGGCGATACAAGGAATTGCAGTTACGACCACGTCGTGACCCGACACGTCGCACCCGAAGGTGCAGCCTGGTGTCGGGACAGTGCGGTGGTCGCCCGCACTGGCTCGTCCTCTCTTCCGTTTTCAAGGAGCACTCGGCTGAGCGACTGAATCGATCTCAGCTGGCGGAGGCAGGAAACCTGCCCACGCTCCCGGACTCCCGTCCGGGGATTCTCACCCTTGCGGTGAGGAAGTGCCAACCTAGTCGGGGTGTTACACCAGCCGCAAATCGGCTGGTTTGCTTACCCGTGAGGGTGAAGCAACTCCCGCTAGTAGGAAGATCACTCTACGTCGTGGGTGAGTGAATCACAACTTGAGTGTTTGGACAGCGGTCCTCGACCCACCAATGATCCGCCCGTGGCGCTTCGAACCTTTGGTCTGGGTTGGTCTCGGGGGCGTGCCGGTGGCACAGTTGCCAATGTGACTGTCGGACAAGGTTCCCCTCCTGACACGAGTCCCCCTGCTGACACGCGTCGCCGGCGGCGAGGACCAAAGGTGGGCACCGTCGTTGCTGGATTCGTTGCTGTGTCCATGATCGGCATGTGGTTGTGGGTCTTCGTCTTCCATCTTGGAGGATCCTGGCGCGATCAGCAGCCCGGCCAACTGGATGATCCGACGTTTGCCGTACTCGCTGAGCCGGTGTGTGCCGCCACCATTGCGGATCTGGCGCAGTTGCCGCAGGCATGGGAGACCACCACTCCAGCCACCAGGGCCGACGCCATTGACGAGTCGGTGGTGATCCTCAACGACATGGTGGCTGAGCTGTCGACGCTAGACGTCGGGACTGAGCAGCAGGCCGTCGCCGAGTGGGTCGCTGACTGGCAGACCTACGTCAATGACCGTGCCGACTATGGCCGACGGCTACGCAACGACGTCGAGGCCCGGTTCTATGTGACTCAAAGCGATCGCGACAATCGTCAGATCACCTTGGCCATCGACAAGTTTGCTGAGACCAACGCAATGCCGTCATGCGAGACACCTGCCGACCTGTCCTGACCCAGCGTGCTCCTGGGGCCTCACGGACGCTGTGGCCACTGATCCGCATTGAGCGACCGGGCCAGTTCCAGCCCCCGGGTGGCCAACTCCAGCAATCCCGGATCGCTGCGTAGCCCCACCAGTTCGTCAAAGGTCACCCAACGCAGCCCGCCACTTTCATGATTGGGCTGAGTGGTCGCCCCAGGTGGGGCGAGCACCACGTATCGCACGTCGAAGTGCAGGTGCGGGTCTTCGTCGGGAGGTCGGAACTCGTGGATGTCGACATGGACTGCCGGCACCACAACGGCGAGCCCGTCGATACCGGTCTCCTCGGTGGCCTCCCGCCAGGCAACGTGGGCCAGGTTTCCGTCGCCATCAGCATGACCCCCAGGCTGCAACCACCGTTTGGCCTTGTTGTGCCACAGCACCAACACCCGCTCAGCTCCGAACTCCACCACCAGCGATGAACCGGTGAGGTGCCCCGGTCGGCAGGTCCGGATCAGGGCATCGTCGTGGGCGTCGAGCAGGTCGAAAAAGCGCTGACGGCAAACCATTTGCTGCTCACCCACCAACGCAGCAGCAGCAAGTGCCGACCGTGCCCCAGCCACGTCACCCTCAGCGACAACCAAGTCGACATGGCCGGAGTACCACACCGTCAGTCCGCTCATTGCCATGTCCCTTGCGCCGCACCCGTACCGGCCCGGACTCGCACTGGCCCGACTCGCACCAGCATGACTTCCTTTGCCAACCCGCCGGCCACTGAGACTGGGGCGTGAGACGTGAGGACTGTCGGCCACCAGCCAACGCCACGGCAGATCACCCCATCGGACACCCCGACGCGTCCGGTGGTCACGACATCACAAGGATCGACACGTGTGCCGTCGACGATGCGGAGATGGCCGTTGACCACATCGGTGGCGTTGCTGTGACCATCCACGCCCAACGCCTGGCACAGCTTGGCCGGCCCGCTGCAAAGGTCCTCGGCACGACGCCGCCCGACGGTCAGCAAACATGGCGTCCACTCCCTCGACGGGTTCACCAGCACGAATCAACACCGCAGCCGCCTCACCGGGGTCGCCGCACACCACGTTGGCGCACCAGTGCATGCCGTAGGTGAAATAGACGTACCAATATCCCGGTGGACCGAACATGACCTGACTGCGGGGTGTCGAGCCGTTACGGGCATGGCTGGCGGGGTCGTTGGCGCCGCAGTAGGCCTCAACCTCGACGATGCGTATCGCCCGGTCACCATGAACCATCAGTTTGCCGAGCAGGTCGGGAGCGACGAGCACGGCGTCTCTGGCGAAGAACGACCGCTCAAGAGATCTAGTCACAAGCCAGGCCCGCACGTTGTTGTGCCCTTGCCAACCGGCGGGCGCTGGGCGGGCTCACGTTGGTCACCGGACCAGCTCATCCACCCTGGCCCGATCGGCGGCCAACCGGGCCACAGCCCGCTCACGTTGCTCGGCGACCGGAACTGGTCCGGCGCCTCCGCGAGTGACTCGTTGGGTCACGGAACGACCCGGGGCCAAAAGCGGCAGCGCCGCTGACCCCAACGTGGGCTCGCTCTCCACCAGCTCAGCAAGTGTCCCCTCCCCTGCCAGGCTTCGGCGCACCAGGGTCCCAACCACAGCATGGGCCTGACGAAACGGCATGCCGGTGTCGACCAGGTATTCGGCCAGATCGGTCGCCGCTGCGGTCGGACTGTCGGCGGCGCGAGCCATGGCCTCGGTGTCGAAGGTCGCTGTCTGCAGGAGGCCAGCGATGGCTCGCACCCCCAGGCCGACCTGATCCACGGCGTCGAACAGGGGCTCCTTGTCTTCCTGAAGATCCCGGTTGTAGGCGAGCGGGAGCCCCTTGAGCACCACCAAAATGGTGGTGAGGTCACCGATGAGTCGGCCCGTCTTTCCCCGAGCAAGTTCGGCGACGTCGGGATTCTTCTTCTGCGGGAGCATGGACGAACCCGTTGACCATGCGTCATCGAGTCGCAGGAATCCGAACTCCTCGCTGCTGAACAGCACCACCTCCTCGCCAATCCGGGAAAGGTGCACACCGCACAGCGCCAGGTCGAACACCAGCTCGGCCACAAAGTCCCGGTCGGACACGGCGTCGAGCGAATTGTCGAACACTCCGGCAAACCCGAGATCAGCGGCGGTGGCCTCGGGGTCCAGCGCCAGCGACGAACCGGCCAGAGCCCCGGCCCCCAAAGGACTGATGTTCATGCGTTGATGGGTGTCACACAGCCGGTCCACGTCTCTGGCCAATGCCCAGAAATGCGCCAGCACATGATGGGCCAGCAGCACAGGCTGGGCCCGCTGAAGATGGGTATATCCAGGCAGGTACGCGTCCCCAGCTGCAATGGCGGCATTGAGCAGCACCTGCTGCAGCTCAAGAATCTCTCCCGCCACCGCAACGGTGGCGTCACGCGCATACAGGCGCACATCGGTCGCCACCTGATCATTGCGCGACCGTCCGGTGTGGATTCGGGCCCCGCATCCCCGGCCAGTTCGGTCAGCCGCCGTTCCACAGCGGTGTGGATGTCCTCGTCGGCGTCGGTGAACACAAACGAACCGTCGGTGATCTCAGCGGCCACGGTGTCCAGACCATCAAGCACGAGACCACACTCGTCGCTCGACAAGATGCCGGCGCGCTGCAGACCCCGGGCATGGGCACGTGAGCCCTCGATGTCAAACGCCGCCAACCGCACATCGAAACCGATGCTGGCGGTGTAGGCCATCAGGGTCTGGTCAGGTCCGCCGGCGAACCGGCCGTGCCAGAGCGTGGCCATGATGTCAGTCTCCCCTCTGCGTTGCCTGGTTGGCTGCCCATGTCTGGATCCCGAGACCCCACAGGCGGACAAAACCCTCGGCGTCAGCGTGATTGAACGAATCGGCGGCGTCGTAGGTGGCCAGACCGTAGTCGTACAGGCTGTAGGGGCTTCGACGCCCGGTGACGTGACAGGTCCCGGGGGCGAGACGAAGCCGCACCTCGCCGGTCACGAACTCCTGGCTGGATTCGATGAAGGCGTCAAGCGCCTCTTTGAGCGGCGAGAACCACTGCCCGTCGTAGACCAGGTCGGCGTAACGCAGTTCGAGGCGCTGCTTTTCGTGGGCCAGGTCTCGTTCAAGACACAGCGATTCCAGGTCCTGGTGGGCAGCAATGAGCGCCAGGGCGCCGGGAGCCTCGTAGGTCTCCCGACTCTTGATGCCCACCCGACGATTCTCCACCATGTCGAGGCGTCCCCACCCGTATGAACCCACCAGGGTGTTCATCTGGGCAACAAGTTCGTGCAACTCCATGGCGACACCGTCCATTGCCACCGGCACGCCCCGGTCGAAGGCGATGGTGACTTCGGTGGGCTCGGTGGCGGTGGGAACGGTGAGGCTCCACACTCCGACCGGAGGTTCGGCCCAGGGGTCCTCCATCTCGCCACACTCGATGGCCCGACCCCACAGGTTGTCGTCGATTGAGTAGAGCTTGTCCTTGCTCGAGGTGATGGGAATGGCGTGGGTGGCTGCGTACTCGATGCAGTCTTCCCGGGTCATCCCCCACACCCGAACCGGGGCGAGGACCTCGAGGTCGGGAGCGAGGGCCCGGATGCCGACTTCGAACCGCACCTGGTCATTGCCCTTGCCGGTACACCCATGGGCCACTGCGGTCGCCCCGTAGGTCCGGGCCGCCTCCACCAGGTGCCTGACGATCACTGGCCGAGACAACGCACTGACCAGGGGATACCGGCCCTCGTAGAGCGCATTGGCCCGCAGGGCGGGCACGACGAAGTCGTTGGCGAATTCGGCGCGAACGTCAGCGACCACGGCCTCCACCGCACCCGCTGCCCGGGCCCGCTCGCAGATGGCGTCGAAGTCGCCACCCTGACCCACGTCGCAGGCCACCGTCACCACCTCCACGCCCCATTCCTCGATCATCCAGCGCACGGCCACCGATGTGTCCAGACCGCCGCTGTAGGCGAGCACAACCCTCTTGGTCATCACTACTCCTCGTGTTCACTGCGTGTAGGGGGATTCAATGCCGGCACCACCCTGGTGCCGTTCAGGTCGTCACAGTCCGGCCAACTCCGCCAGATGGTCAGCCATGGACCTCACCGCCGGTGGGTTCGTCGACCACCACGATCAGCGTGTCATCTCCGGCAACTGTGCCGATCACACCGGCAAGGCCAGCACGGTCAAGGGCTGAGCCCACCACATGGGCCGACCCCGGGGGGGTTCGCAGCACCACCAGATTCAGTGAGTGCGACACCTCCACCACCCAATCCCCAAACACCCTGCGCAGGTGGTCCTCAGGAGCCACCTGTTCTGCCGGAAGTTCAGGAACGGCGTAGACACTCTCGCTGCCAGGGGTGCGAACCTTGATGGCCCCGAGGTCTTCGAGATCCCGCGACACCGTGGCCTGTGTCGCCACGACTCCCTCAGCCGCAAGCAAGTCGACGAGTTGGGCCTGGTTGGGCACCGGGTGCTCGGCGATGATGCGGGCCACGAGATGCTGGCGTTGTGGCTTTCCCAACCGGCGGGTGGGCGATGGACCTCCCGACCCATCCGATGGTTCCGACGAAGTTGTGCGGCGGGTACTCATCGGGTCACCAGCCAGTGCAGCGCGCCACGGGCGGCACGCATGCGGTTGGCGGCCTGGGGCCAGACCCGGCTGCGCGGTCCGTCAACGACCGAAGCCGCCACCTCCTGACCGCGATGCGCCGGCAGGCAGTGCAGGAATACGGCGTCGTCGGCGGCATGAGCCATCAAGGCCTCGTCGACGGTGAAGCCGGCGAAGGCCGCCGTGCGGGCCTCAGCCTCGGCCTCTTGCCCCATGGAGGCCCACACATCGGTGTAGACCGCATCGGCGCCAGCGACGGCCTCGGCAGGATCGGACGTGACCGTCAGGCGTACCCCGACCCGTTCGAGTTGTGCCATGTCCGACGGCGAGAATCCAAACCCGTCCGGGGATGCAATCCGCACCCCAATGCCAGCAAGGCCACACACGAGGGCCAGTGACCGGGCCACGTTGTTGGCGTCACCGACGTAGGCCACCTCAAGGTCATCGCGATCGCCGAACTCGTCGGTGATGGTGAGCAGGTCCGCCAGCGCCTGCAGCGGATGGGCGTCGTCGGACAGCATGTTCACCACTGGCACCGGTGACACCGCCGCCATCCGGTCGAGCACCGTGTGGTCGAACACCCTGGCTCCGATCACAGCGTGGTAGCAGCCGAGCGTGCGGGCGATGTCCTCGGCTGTCTCACGCTCGTCCATGCCCACTTCGTCAGGCCGGATGGTGAGCGGATGCCCGCCCAGCCCCACCACGGCCATCTCCATTGAATTGCGGGTCCGGGCCGACGGCTTCTCGAACAGCAGGGCAACACCCTTGCCTGCCAGCACGGGACGCGGGTGCTCCCCCCGGGCCAGGTCCAGAACCTCACCGAGTTCGACCGCAGTGAGGTCGTCGATCTCGAGTAGATGCCTCATGGGGTTGCCTCCGAAGAACGGTGTATCGACGCATGGGGGGTGGCCAGAGCCGGTGACTGCGCTGCCAGGGTTGCCCCCAACACACTGAGCCCGTGGGTGATCTCGTCGTCGGTGATGATCAATGGTGGGGCCAGTCGCAAGGCGGTGGGCGTCACCGCATTCACAATCACCCCGGCATCGAGCGCGGCAGAGGCCACGGCCCGGGCATCAAGACCCTCGTCCAGCTCGGCCGCCAGCAGCAGACCCCTGCGCGCACCGAGGACACTCCGGGCAACGACCGCAGGCCGGCGCTCAGGAGTTCCCCGCAGCGAGCTGCAGTGGCAGGAGCGTCGATGCGTCTCGAGCACATCGAGGGTGGCCACTGCGGCCGCCGACGCCAGGGGCTGCCCACCGTAGGTGGTGCCGTGATCGCCGGGAGTGAAGGCGGCGGCGACGTCGCTGGTGGCCCAGCACGCCCCGATCGGCATGCCGTTGCCGAGGGCTTTGGCCAACGTGACCACATCGGGCCGGATGCCGTCATGTTCGAAGCCGAACCAGCGTCCGGTGCGACCAAGGCCGGTCTGCACCTCATCGATCATGAGCAACACCCCTCGCTCGTCGCACAGTGCACGAACTGCCTCGAGGTAGCCATCAGGGGCAGGGACCACACCACCCTCGCCCTGAACCGATTCGAGCAGCACCGCAGCCACGTCGGGACCCAACTGCCGCTCGAGATCGGCAGTGTCACCGTAGATGGCATGCCGAAACCCCTCGGGAAGGGGCCGGAATGGCTCCTGCTTGGCGGGTTGCCCGGTGGCGGCAAGGGCTCCCATGGTCCGGCCATGAAACGACCCCCACGCCGCCACGATGGTGGCCCGGCCCGGCCCGCCCCACCGACGCGCCAACTTGATGGCCGCCTCGTTGGCCTCCGCCCCGGAATTGCACAGGAACACCTGGCCGTGACCACCCAGCAGGGCGTCAATGCGTGTGGCCAACACCGCACCCGGCACGGTGGCGAACAGGTTGGACACATGAGTCAGCGTGGCGGCCTGATCTGCAATCGCCCGGGTGACGTCAGGATGGGCGTGACCCAGACCGGTCACCGCCAGACCGCTGAGCAGGTCGAGGTAACGATGCCCGCGGGCGTCAACCAGCCAGGCCCCTTGGCCCGAGACCATCTGCACCGTGGGGGCGCCGTAGGTGGGCATGAACGGGCAACGTTGCAGGCCGGTAATGTCCGAGGCGGCCATGGCTGCAAGGTGGTCGCTGGGCTGCGACGCACTCATGGCGCACCTGCTCCATCGGGGACCACCATCGTCCCGATGCCGGAATCGGTGAAGACCTCCAGCAGCAGGGCGTGTGGCACACGGCCATCGAGCAGGTGGGCGGCACCAGCACCACGAGCCAGGGCGTCGACACAAGCTTCGGTCTTCGGGATCATCCCACCGGCAATGGTGCCGTCGGCGATCATCCCTTTGATGCGCGACGGAGTGAGTTCGGGGATCAGCGACGTTGGGTCGGCCACGTCGGCCAGCACACCGGCGACATCGGTGAGGTACAGGACCTTGCCGGCCCCCAATGCTCCGGCCAGGGCGCCAGCGACAGCATCGGCGTTGATGTTGTAGGCCTGACCGGTGACGTCTGATCCGATGGTCGACACCACCGGGATCAGTTGCTCAGCGAGCAACCTTTCCACGATGGCCGGGTTCACACCGACGATGTCACCCACGAACCCCAGCGACGGGTCACGCTCCTCGGCCACGATCAAGCCGGCGTCTTCTCCCGACAATCCGACCGCCAGCGGCCCGTGCACGTTGATGGACGACACGATGTCGCGCCCGACCTTGCCGACCAGAACCATCCGCACGATCTCGAGAGTGTCGGCATCGGTGACCCGTTGCCCCTCACGAAACTCCGGTGTCTTGCCCAGCCGTTCCATCAGCGCACCGATCTGGGGCCCGCCGCCGTGGACCACGACGGGCCGGATGCCCACGGCGTGAAGCAACACGATGTCCTCGGCAAACCGCAGGGCGAGGTCGGGGTCGACCATGGCGTTGCCCCCGAACTTCACCACCATGGTCATGCCACCGAAGCGCCGGATGTACGGCAGTGCCTCAATCAGCACCTGGGTGCGCAACTCAGGCGAGGCCAGCGACATGTCGGGCGTCTGGTCGGGCGTCAGGTCGGGCGTCATGACGTACCCATGTTCTCGTCGACGTAGGCATGGGTGAGGTCGTTGGTCAGCACCAATGCCCGGCCCGGCCCCAGACCGAGGTCACACACCAGATCGATGCGGTCGGTGGCCATGTGGGCCGCCACCGATTGCTGGTCGTGGGCAATGGCGACGCCCCCATCGGCGACCATGACCCCGCCGTAGCTGATGCGCAGCCGGGAGGGTTCAAACCGGATCCCTGACGACCCAAGTTCGCTGGCGACCCGACCCCAGTAGGGGTCGGCCCCGTACCACGAGCACTTGCACAGCACGCTGTTGGCCACGGCCCGGGCGGCCAGATCGGCATCGGAGTCACTACTGGCGCCAAGCACGTTGACCCGCACCACCTTGGTCGCTCCCTCGGCGTCGGCGGCCATTTGCTCAGCCAGTGACGAACATGCCCGGGCTACGGCCAAGGCCAACTCGCGCTGGTCAACCTCTCCGGCCCGACCACTGGCCAACAGCAACACGGTGTCGTTGGTCGAGGTGCATCCATCAACCGACAGCCGATTGAAGGACTCCCCCACCCCATTGGCCAGCACCTCAGCCAGAACCTCGGGCCCGGCGGCGGCGTCAGTGGTCAGTACGGCCAGCATCGTTGCCATGTTCGGCTGCAGCATGGCGGCGCCCTTGGCCATGCCACCGACGATGAAGCCATCGGCAGCCACCACCACCTCCTTGCGCACGGTGTCGGTGGTGCAGATCGCCTCGGCGGCGTCGGAGGCACCATCAGATGAGCGGGCGGCGACCAGGCCGGGGCCGCCGCCGTGATCAGTTGCACGGGCAACGGAATGCCGATGAGACCGGTGGAGCACACCAGGACCTCGTCAGGTACACATCCCAAAGCATCTGCCACCGCCTCGCACATGGCTTCGGCGTGGGCCCGACCGGTATCGCCGGTGGCCGCATTGGCGTTGCCGGCGTTGAGTATCACCGCAGCAGCGTGGCCACCGGTGGACTCCAGGTGGGCACGACTCACGACAACGGGCGCTGCGGTCATCAGATTGCTGGTGAATACCCCGGCAGCTGGCACCGGAGCTCCATCGTCGGTGGCAACCAACGCCACGTCCAGGTCACCGGACACCTTGACGCCGGCAGCCACACCAGACGCAACGAATCCCCGGGCTGCAGTCACACTCATGGATATACCCCCACGCTCGGCAGTCCAGTGGTCTCACCCAGGCCCAACGCCAGATTGGCACATTGCACTGCTTGTCCTGAGGCGCCCTTGACCAGGTTGTCGATGGCTCCCAGCGCCACCACCCATCCCGTGCGCTCATCGGCCACAACGGTGACATGGGCGGTATTGGCCCCGAGTGTGGACTTGGTGCTCGGGGCGGAGTCGGTGACCACCACGAAGGGATGACCGGCGTAACGCTGCCGATACAGGTCGAGCAACTCGGCGGTGGTGGGCATGGCTCCGGCAGGCCGGGCGTAACAGGTGGCCAGAATGCCACGGCTCATCGGGGCCAGATGGGGGGTGAACAAAAGACTCACCACGTCACGCCCCACGCCCGCTGCCCGGGCAACCGACTGCTCCATCTCGGGAGTGTGACGGTGATCGAGCAGGCCATAGGCGGTGAAGTTGCCGTCGACGGCAGCGAAGGTGGTGGAGTCCTTGGCTGCCCGACCGGCACCTGACACCCCCGATGCGGCATCGACGACCAGCGAGTCGGTGGCCACAAGCCCGAGTTCGAGCAGTGGGGCCAGCGCCAGCGTGGCCGCGGTGGGGTAACAGCCGGCGGCTGCCACCAACCGGCATCCGTCGAGCGCAGTGCCGGCGGTCTCGGGAAGCCCATAGGTGAACGCATCCAGCAACTCCGGCACCTGGTGAGCTGCTCCGTACCAGGTCACGTAGTCGGCGGGATCGCTGAGCCGGAAGTCGGCGGCGAGGTCCACCACCACGGCGGAGCCTGAGGCCAGCACTGGCATGATCGCCTGCGACGCCCCATGCGGCAGGGCGCAGAACACGAGGTCCGTTCCTGCGCACGCCGCCACGGTCTGGTCGGTGGTGGGGGCAAACACGAGATCGGGATAGCTGGCGGCGAGACTGGGATACACCGCAGACGCCGCCACACCGGCCTGTGAGTCTGCGGTGGCCACCGCCACCCGGAGATCGGGGTGCGACGCACACAACCGCAGCAGTTCAGCGCCAGTGAAGCCTGATGCCCCGATGATGGCTACATCGATCATCGCAAGAGATTACAGGGCTAGTGCATAGCTATGCAAACCAGCGGAGGGTGGCGCTGAGCTCTGTGGTCACATGGTCCACCACCGCCTGGCGCACGGTACCGACCTCGACGTCAGTCAGTGTGCGGTCCGGGGCCTGCAGACGGAGACGATGAGCCAGCGACCGGGTTCCGTCAGCGACCCCGGAACCGCGATACACGTCGAACAGTTGAAGATCGACCAGAAGGTCACCGGCGCTGCGCACGATGGCACGACGAAGGTCGGCGGCTGGAACCTGCTCGCTGAGCTCAAAGGCAAGGTCCACGTCGGCCGACGGAAAGCGACTGACTGGCCGGTAATTGCGACTGCTCGAGCCAACAGCTGCGAGGGCGTCGAGGTCAACTTCCATCCACGCCACCGGGCCTTCGAGACCCATGTGGTCGACAACGGCTGGATCCACCTCCCCCACCACGCCCACCACGGTGTCCGCACAGCGAACCACGGCGCTGCGCGTGGGGTGCATCCCCACAGGTTCGGAGGCGAGGAGTTCGATGTCGACGGCCAGGGCGTCAGCCAACACGTCCAGCATCCGCACAGCGGCGGGAGCCGGTTCTCCCGACAGGATCACTGCGCACATCTCGGGCTCGCTGGGAAGAGAGGTGGGATCACCCGGCGGAACGAAGACCCGTCCCACTTCGAACAGGCGCACCGTCGGGTTGCGGTGGGCAGCGTTGTGAGCCACCGCCCGCAGCAGTCCGGGTCGCAACGACGGTCGCAGCAGGGATTCCTCGGCCGCAAGGGGGTTGGTGATGACCACGGCGTCGGGAGCGAGCCCCGACAACCTGAGGTCGTCGGCCGACAGAAGTGGAGTGGGCATGGCCTCACTCGCTCCAAGACCGACCATGACGCTTCGTACACGACGGCGGAGTTGCTGGCGGGCATCGAGGCCACCGGTGGTGGCGCGGGCCGGACGACGGCCCACGATGGTGGAGTAACCGATGTGCCGGGCGATCTCCTCGATCACGTCAGTCTCGGTGACGGTGTCGGGCCGCCACGTCGGCACGGTGACGTGTACGACGTCATCACCGTCGGCATGAGCAGCACAGTCAAAGCCGATGGGAGCGATGGCAGCGATGATGGCGTCGGCATCGAGATCGGTCCCCAACAGGGCGTTGACCCGCGCTGTGCGCACCTGAACCACGGGCGTCACCGGCAAGGTGCCGTCGGCGTGCACCACACCCGGGGCCATGGTGGCGCCCATTGAAGCGGCCAACTCGGCGAAACGCCTGGCGGCCAGAGTGGCGGTGTCGGGGTCACAGCCACGCTCAAAGCGTGACGAGGCCTCGCTCCGCAGCGACAACGCCCGGGACGACCGGGCGATGGTCATGGGGTCCCACCAGGCGAACTCCACCACCACGGTGGTGGTGCTGGGTCCGATCTCGGTCGACGCGCCACCCATGACCCCGGCGATACCGATGGGCAGGTCGTTGCCGTCGGCGATGACACCGTCACCGGCCGACAGGGTCCGCTCCACGCCGTCGAGGGTCTCGATGGTCTCCCCCGGACGGGCCCAGCGGGCCCGCAGGGTTGGGCCGGCGACACGGGCAAGGTCGTAGGCGTGATTCGGGGCGCCCAACTCCCACATGACGTAGTTGGAGATGTCGACGATGTTGTTCACCGGACGCATCCCGACGGCACTGAGACGCTGGGTCATCCATGCCGGCGACGGTCCGATGGTCACTCCATCGAGCACCACAGCCGAGAAGCGGCCGCAAAGGTCGGGATCCACGATCTCGACACTGATCCGGCCATCGGCTGCGTCGCCGCCGGGAGTGACGTCGGGCTCGGGCAGGGCGAACGGCACGCCGAGTCGCGCCGCCAGGTCACGGGCCACACCGGCGATCGACATGGCGTCGGGCCGGTTGGGGTTGATCTCCAGGTCGTACAACACGTCACCGTCGAGGCCCAAGACCTGCGACAACGGTTGCCCCGGTGCAGCGGTGGTGGGGTCGAGGATCATGATCCCGTCGCTCCCGTCGTCGAGCCCCAGCTCGTCGGCGGCACAGAGCATTCCCTCGGACCATTCGCCACGCATCTTGCGCCGGGAGATCTCCATGCCATCGGGCAACGTGGCACCGACTGGAGCCAGGGGCACAAGGTCACCGACCGACATGTTGAAGGCGCCGCAACAGATCTGACGCAGTTCACCGTCTCCGGCGTCCACGTCCACGATCTGGATGCGATCGGCGTCGGGATGGCGACGCAGGTCGGCGACCCGGACCACCACGATGTCGCCGATCCCCTCGCCCAGCACCTGCATCGACTCCACGGCCATGCCGAGGTCGCTCATCTGGTCGCCGATGAACGCCGGATCTCCCTCGACGGGGGCAAACTCACGCAGCCACGACAGCAGAACCTTCATGCCATCACCTCAGAACTGTTCCAGGAACCGGACGTCATTGGTGAACAGGTCGCGCAGGTCGTCAACGCCGCTGCGTTGCGCCGTCATGCGGTCGATGCCGAACCCAAAGGCGAAACCTGTCCAGACCTCGGGGTCGTACCCCACGGCCGCAAACACGTTGGGGTGAACCATGCCGCAGCCTCCCAGCTCCAGCCATCCCGTTCCTCCGCACGATCGACAGCCGGCACCACCACAGAACACGCACGAGATGTCGTACTCCGCCGATGGCTCGGTGAAGGGAAAGTACGACGGCCGCAGTCGCGACTGCACCTGGCGACCGAAGTAGGCACGAGTGAAGGCATCGAGCGTTCCGGCCAGGTCGGCAAATGAAATGCCCTTGTCGATGACCAGCCCCTCGATCTGGTGGAACACCGGGGTGTGGGTGGCATCGGCGGTGTCGCGCCGGTACACCCGGCCAGGCATGATCGAGTAGATCGGCGGTTCGGTGGCTTCCATCACCCGGATCTGCACCGGCGAGGTGTGGGTTCGCAGCAGCACCGTACCGGGCTCGCCCAGTTCGACGTAGAACGTGTCCCACATGCCGCGTGCCGGGTGGCTGGCGGGGAGGTTCAGGGCCTCAAAGTTGTAGAAGTCGGTCTCCACCTCGGGGCCCTCGGCAACGGTGAACCCCATGCCGACAAAGACGTCCTCGAGGTGATCACGGGCCTGAGTGACCAGATGGAGGTGTCCGGCACGCACCGGCTCCCGCTCGGTGAGGTCGAGTCGGTCGGCATCGAGCTGGCGGCGACGTTCCATGGCTGCAAGCTCGGCACGCCGCGACTCCACCAGTTCGGCCACAGCCGAGCGGACCACGTTGACTCTCTGGCCGACCTCACGACGCTCATCGGGATCAAAGCCACCCAGCTGCTTTTTGGCCTCGACAAGCACCGAACGCTTGCCTGTGAGCTCGATTTCGACGGCATGCAGGGAGTCGAGGTCCACAGCCGCAGCCACCGCCGACGCCGCCTGGCTGACCAGGGCATCGAGACGGGCGACCAGAGGGTGGGCGTCGGAATTCGTCACGGTCAGTGAGGCTAGCGGGCGGGGCCGGGGCCACCGGACCCTATTCGTCGGCGCCGGGCGAGCTCAAAGGCCAGAACCGATCCGGCCACGGCCACGTTGAGGCTTTCGGCCATGCCGCACATGGGGACCGATACCCACTGATCCACCAAGGCTGCAACCTGCGGATCCAGTCCGTGGGCCTCAGAACCCAGCAGCACCGCAGGCGCCTCCCCAGCGTCGAGCTGGTCGTAGGCGACACCGTCAGCAGAGGTTCCCACCACGGCGTACCCCGCAGCGCTCAGTGCGCCCACAGCACTCACACCGTCACGCTGCACGGCAATGGGCACCCTCAGCACCGAGCCGGCCGACGCCCGGACGGCCTTGGGCCCAAACGGGTCGGCTCCATCGCCCACAACCCACACCGCCGACATCCCCGATGCCTCTGCGGTCCGAATCAGGGTCCCAACGTTTCCGGGGTCAGCGACCCCCACGAGGACCAGAATCCCGGCAGTGCCCGAATCGCCGTCCCCGGCCCTGAGGTGAGAGGCCACCGGGGCGTCAGGCCGCTCAACCACCGCCACCAGCGGCCTCGGGGTCACCGGGTCGGCTACCCGGGCGATGACGCCCGGCTGGGCGATCTGCACCCGCACCGAAGACATTCGGGCCGTTGCCACCGCCGACGCGATGGCGGGATCGCCGAGGTGGTCGACGTCGCAGTAGAGCTCACGCACCACCACGTCAGAAGCCAGCGCCTCGGACACCAGCACGGGACCGTCGACCACGAACACGCCGGACGATTCGCGCTCTGACCGTTTGTCGATGAGACGCCTGAGGCTGGCTATGCGGGGGTTGCGCGGCCCCAAGGGGTCACGCCCGCCACCTGGTGACGGAACCGATGTCGCCATCGGTGGCCGGAATTCAGCTGGCCGACGACGCCGACGGCGCCGCAGCGGCTGGCAGGGCAGCACGGGCTACCTCGACCAGGTTGGCGAATGCCGACGGGTCACTGATGGCCATCTCGGCGAGGATCTTGCGATCCACCTCGACCCCGGCTTCGCGCAAGCCGGCGATGAACCGGCTGTAGGAGATGTCGTTGATCCGACACGCAGCGTTGATCCGCTGGATCCACAGACGACGGAACTCGGCCTTGCGGGCACGCCGGTCACGGTAGGCGTACTGCAACGAATGCATGACCTGTTCGTTGGCGGCACGGTAGGAGCGGCTCTTGTTGCCGTAGTACCCCTTCGCCCGCTCCAGTGTTGTGCGGCGCTTCTTCTTGGCGTGGACGGCGCGCTTGACTCTTGCCATCGGTGTCTCCTGTTCACTCGGTCTTCAGTGGTGCGAATTGTTGTGGGTGGCGTGGACGACCGTGGGGCCCCACGCCGGATAAACGGTGGTCCGGTCAGCGACCAAGCAGGCGCTTGGTGCGCTTGAGGTCCCCACCAGTCACCTCTGAGGCACGGCTCAGACGACGCTTGCGCGACTCGGACTTCTTCCCGAGGATGTGGTTGAGGTTGGCGTTACGGCGCGTGATCTTGCCCTTGCCAGTGACCTTGAAGCGCTTTGCGGCTCCGCTGTGGGTCTTCATCTTCGGCATTGAATCTCAACTCCTGCTCGGGGATTTTCGGTCCTGCTCGGGGATTTTCGGAACGTTCTCAGATTGTCAGTTTGGCGGTCGTGACCGAGGGGCGCAGCGGTCAGACGACCGACTCACCGCCGGCGTCATCCACCAACGGTGCTGCGGCATCAACCACTGGCTCCGGCGACGGTGCCGCCTCAACCTCGACGGCCTCAACCTGCACGGCCTCAACCTCGACGGCTGGGGCTGCTGGGGCGCTGGGGCTGGGGCTGCTGGGGTTGGGGTGGTGTCGGCCTCGGCAACCGCGGGTGCGGCGGGTCGGGGCTTGGGTGCGGGTTTACCGCCCTTGTCAGGAGCCATCACCATGGTCATGTTGCGGCCGTCAAGCCTCGGCCAGGCCTCAACCTTGCCAACGCCAGCAACCTGCTCGGCAACCTCATCGAGGATCTTCTTGCCCAACTCAGGATGCTGCATCTCACGACCCCTGAACATGATCGTGATCTTGACCTTGTGCCCTTCGGTCAGGAACTGCTCCACCTTGCGGGTCTTGGTGTCGAAGTCTCCGCCACCGATCTTGGGGCGGTACTTCATCTCCTTGACCGACACGTTGGTGGTCTTGCGGCGTGATTCCTTGGCCTTTTGGGCGGCCTCGTACTTGAACTTCCCGTAATCCATGATCCGAACAACCGGCGGGGACGCCTTGTCGGCAACTTCCACCAGATCAAGTTCCTGCTCCCTGGCAAGGGAGAGAGCTTCAGGTAGTGGCCTGATGCCAAGCTGGCTTCCGTCGGAACCGATCAGCCGCACCTCTCGGGCGCGGATTCGGTCGTTGATACGGGGTTCGTTTGTCGTCGGCGGTGCTATGACCAGTCACTCCTCATCGATGCGCAGGGCCTCCCTTCGCGCTGTATACGGACTCGACATCGCCCGCTAACGCGCAACGGGCAGACGTCGGGAAGCCGACATCCGCCCGCAGAAGACTGCTTGCTTCGATCGACCTGATGCACACTGAGCCGCAGACAACGCCGCGGAGGTGACCAGGTGGGAGCCTTGCGGCCCGCACTTCCTTTTGCTGTAGAGGACCCAGAGTACCAGCACCACCCGCCGCAGCGAAACCAGCTGCCGGGACCAGCCCCCGACACCACGTGAAAGTAGCCCCCAAATGAGCCTGTGGACCCCTGACGGTGAAGTACCGGTGACCCGACGTGGCGACACGTCCGCCGCCCACGCCGATGATGCCTCTGGAACCGCGCAGCAGGAGTACGCCGTGGCCGCCAACGACGAAGCGGTCCGCAGTGCGGCTGAGGCCATGGGCATCGACCCATCCACCCTGTCGCCCGAAGACCGTGAGCGTCTGGTGGAGCTGGTGGCCCAGATGGCCGAGGCGCAGCAGCGCCTGGCCGGAGCACCGGCCGACGACGTGGTGGCCAACCACGCCATGGGACTGTACGAGTTCGCCGCCATCAAACTGGGCAGTGAGCCACCTCAGCTGGCAGATGCCCGTGTGGCCATCGATGCCTTGGGGGCCATGATGGAAGCCGTTGGCGACGACCTGGGACGCCACACCGAAGCACTCACCGAGGCCCTCGACTCCATTCGTGTGGTGTGGGTTCAGATCAACGACGCCGTGACCGAGGGGTAATAGGCGTCAGATCGTATTGACGTTGCTGGCACCCTCGTTGACGCTCGCCACGCGGTCGGTACCCACCACCGATGCGGCTTCCACCTTGCCGTTGTGGCCGGTGGTCACGGTGAATGCCACCGGAGTCCCCACGGCGATCGTCCGGCTGCCGTCGGCGATGGCGATGCAGTGGAAACCGATGAGAATCTCCGAGCCGCACCGGATCGACCCGAGACCGACCGCGTCGTCGAAGGTCTCGACAACTCCGGTGTGCACTCTCGCCAGATCGGCGGCCCACAGCATGGGCGGTGGCGCATTGAATGTGCTGCCGTCACCGGGATCACCGGCACGACGACCGGTCATGGGACGATCTTGGAAATCGGCAGTTCGATGATGTCGGTGGCCCCGGCGTCGCTCAACGCAGGAATCAGGACGTTGATGGTGTTCTTGGCCACCACGGTTTCCACGGCGTAGCCGGCGCCGGCGTGCAACTCGTTGACGGTGGGTGACTTCATCGAGGGCAGGAGGCCAATCACGCCCTCCAGATGGTCGGCGGCCACGTTGAGCTTGACCAGCACCTTCCCCCGGGCATCGAGGACCCCCTGAAGCAGGGTCATGATCTGGCCCATGGCATGACGACGATCGATGTCGGCGTGGCTGACCGGATTGGCGATCAGCTCGGTGTACGACACCAGCAGCGTGTCGATGATGCGCAGGCCCGCAGCCCGCAGCGCGTTTCCGGTCTCGGTGATGTCCACGATGGCATCGACGATGTCGGGCACCTTGGCTTCGGTGGCACCGTAGGACAGCCGGATGTCAGCCTCAACACCCCGCTCGGCAAAGAACCGTCGGGTGAGCTCGGGGTATTCAGATGACACCCGCACGCCGGCGGGGAGGTCGGTGATCGACTGAATCGGGCTGTCGGCGGGGACGGCCAGCACGATACGCACTGGGTCGGTGGTCACCTTGGAGTAGCGCAACTCCCCCAGCGACTCCACCTGGGAGGAGGTCTCTTCCACCCAGTCCCGACCGGTGATACCCAGATCGAACAGCCCTTCGGCGACGTATCCGGGGATCTCCTGGGGCCGCAGGATTCGTACCTCGGCGATACGCGGGTCGTCGATCTCGGCCCGATAGGCAACCGATGAGCTAGGCGACGAACCCGAAGGTCTGCGGCCTCGAACAGATCGAGGGTTGCAGCCTCCAGTGAACCTTTGGGAAGAACCAGCCTGAGCACGGCCGCTCACGCTACCCGGTGCTGCGCCATGGTCGGCAATCAGTTTCGCGACAGCGGTCCCCCGCCGGTCACCCGCTGGAGCAGACGAACCATCTCCACTGCGGTCTCCGCCGCCTCAGCGCCCTTGTCGGCGCCGCCAACGTCCGACCGCTCCATCGCCTGATCCAGGTTCTCGGTGGTGAGCACGCCGAACACCACCGGTACACCGGTGTCCATCGACGCCCGCAACAGCCCGTCGGCGGCCCCGCCGGCCACATAATCAAAGTGGGGAGTGTCGCCCCGGATGACACAGCCCAGCGCAATCACGGCGTCCACGTCGTCTCGGTCGGCCAACGCCCGCGCTGCCAGGGGAAGTTCGTAAGCGCCCGGCACCCACTCCACAGCGACGTCGTCGTCAGCCACACCCATGGCTGACAGAGCGTGACTCACGCCGTCGAGCATTCTGCCGGTGATCAGATCGTTGAACCGGGCGCACACCACGGCCACCCGCACACCGGTGCCGTCGGGGGTGCCCTGTGGAGCGCGACCGCCACTGAAGTTGCCGGCCATGTTCAGTCGAGCCCTTCGATGAGGTGGCCCATGCGCTCGCGCTTGGTGCGCAGGTAGGCGAGATTCTCGGGGTTGGGCACGACCTGGATCGACACCCGATCAACGATCTGCAGTCCGAAGCCCTCGAGGCCGCCGTATTTCATGGGGTTGTTGGTCATCAACCGCATGGTGGTGATGCCCAGATCCACCAGGATCTGCGATCCGATGCCGTACTCCCGGCTGTCGATGGGCAGCCCGAGATCCAGGTTGGCGTCGACGGTGTCCCGACCCTCGTCCTGCAGTGAGTAGGCACGGATCTTGTGCCCAATGCCGATGCCCCGGCCCTCGTGGCCCCGCAGATACACGAGCACACCCAGGCCGTCCTCGGCGATTGCGGCCATTGCGGCGTCGAGCTGGATCCCGCAGTCACAGCGCAGCGACCCGAACACGTCACCGGTGAGGCATTCGGAGTGAACCCGGACCAGCACATTGCTCTCTCCCTGGACCGCGCCGCGCACCATGGCGATGTGCTGCTCACCGTCGAGCACGGACTCGTACACGTAACAGGTGAAGTCCCCCCATTGGGTAGGGATGCGGGCCTCGGACACCCGACGCACCAGCTTTTCGTTCTGACGCCGGTAGCGGATGAGGTCGGCAATGCTGATCATCAACAGACCGTGCTCGTCACAGAACTCGAGCAGGTCAGGCACCCGCGCCATCTCGCCGTCTTCCTTGACGATCTCGCACAACACCCCGGCCGGGGCCAACCCAGCCATGCGGGCGAGGTCCACGGCGGCCTCGGTGTGACCGGCCCGCTTGAGTACCCCGCCCTCGGCGTAGCGCAGCGGAAAGATGTGTCCGGGCCTGGCAATGTCGGCAGGCCTCGTCCGGGGATCGATCAACGCCTTGATGGTGGCGGACCGGTCGGCGGCGGAAATCCCGGTGGTGGTGCCATGGCGGTAGTCCACCGAGTAGGTGAAGGCGGTGCGTTGCACCTCGGTGTTGTCGCGCACCATGAGTGGAACATCGAGTTCGTCCAGCCGCTCACCGAGCAGAGGCACACAAATCACCCCGGAGGTGTGACGAACGAAAAAGGCGATCTTTTCGGGAGTGGCGAACTCCGCCGCCATGATGAGGTCACCCTCGTTCTCACGGTCCTCGTCGTCAACAACGACCACGATCTCACCCCGGGCCATCGCCGCCACGGCCTCGGGAATGGTGGCGAATCCTTCGCTGGGAATGTTGCGTGGCTGGTTGCTTGCGGTCGTTGGGGAGGGCACGTCATTCTCCTTCAGGGGTGGGCGCCACGTTGGCGCTCCCCGGTGATTCCTGCTGGCGAGGTGATCCCTGCTGGCCAGGTGATTCCTGCTGGCTGGTTGATTCCTGCTGGCGGGCCGCATGCAGGTGTGGTTCGAGCAGTCGCTCGGTGTACTTGGCGATCACGTCAATTTCAAGATTGACCCTACTGTCCGGGGGCTTGTGCCCCAGCGTCGTGACCGCAGCCGTGTGGGGTATCACCGCCACCGTGAAGCTGTCGGGCAATACGTCGACGACCGTGAGGCTCACCCCATCGACGGTGACCGAGCCTTTCACCACCAGATAGCGCATCACCTCGGGGGGTGCAGACACCTGCAGGTCCGGGGGTGTGGACAAAATGGTGCCCACAGCATCCACGTGACCCTGCACGAGGTGCCCGCCCAGACGGTCGGCGAGCCGAACGGGACGCTCGAGATTCACCACCTGGCCGGGCACGAGGTCACCGAGACAGGTGCGGGCCAGGGTTTCCCCACTCATGTCGGCTTCCCACCACCCTGATGACGCGCTGCCATCGCCCACATCAAACGCGACCACGGTCAGGCAACAGCCGTTGACCGCAATGGAGGCGCCCATTTCGGCATCCGCCAGCACAGAACCGGCCCGAAGCCGCAAGCGCGAGCCGTCCAGCCATTCGACGGTTCCGAGTTCCTCCACAATGCCGGTAAACATCAACCCCTCCGGGTTCGTCTGATCAGCCCCGACAGCGCCGCAGGTGACGCTGCCAGGTCCATGAACAATGCCAGTCACAGCACCGGCACGGCCAACGCAGGCCGAGGTTGACTCGACTGCCTGACTCAAGGATGGCGGGGAATGACGTCAATGCGCACATCGGGCCCCAGTTGCTGCACCCGGGCGATCTCACCGCGCCAGAAGTCGTCCACCGTGGCGGCGCCCGGACCGGCCAGCATTCCCATGGCGTCGTCTCCTCCAGCCAGTGCTGGCGCCAGGTACACGACGTAGCGATCCACCAGTCCGGCTGTGTGGAACGCGTGGGCCACCGTGGGGCCTCCCTCGACAAGCACCTGCACCACGCCACGGCTGCCCAGGTCGGCGAGGATGTCGGTGAGCGGGCCACTCACTTCAACAGCAGGCAGAACCCGGGCACCGCTGGGGGCACGTCCGAGCACGACGCGCAACGGCTGACGCACGCCGTCGTCGACGGGTTCATCGCCCACCTGCTCCCAGCCGGGCAACCGCACGGTCAACGAAGGATCGTCGGCGCGCACGGTGCCCGCCCCGACCAGCACCGCATCGCTGTCTGCCCGCAGGCCGTGGGCGTCGGCCCGGGCCTCGTCGCTGGTGATCCACTGGCTGGACCCGTCGGGGGCAGCGACCTTGCCGTCGAGGGTTGCGGCAAGCTTCACCACGACCCAGGGTCGTCCGGTACGTCGGTGATGAAGGTAGGCCTCAAGCTGGATGGCGACCTCGTCGGCCCCAATGCCAACATCAACATGCACTCCCCGACCCCGCAGCAGTTCGATCCCGGTGCCGGCCACCCGGGTGTCGGGATCGGCCAACGCCACCACCACCCTGGCCACACCGGCATCGGCAACGGCTTCAGCACATGGAGGGGTCGCCCCATGGTGCGAGCACGGCTCGAGGGTGCAGTACAGCGTTGAACCCCGGGCGGCGGCACCGGCTCGGGACAACGCAACGATCTCGGCGTGGGGCCCGGAGCGGCCATCAGTGGCCCCGCCAAACACCGGTCCAGCCTCGGGGGTGGACCCCTCGGGAACCACGATGGCACCCACCCACGGTCGTGGGGACACCAGCCGTCGGGCACTCCACGCAGTGGCGACGGCCAGGTCCATGAAACGATCGTCAACGCTGCGTTCGGACAAATCAGGCAAGACCAGAACCTTCCGCCACGTCGATACCCAGCCTTGGGTAGACGCCATCGGAATCCTACCGCCGACACCAGGCCCACGATCCGTAGACTGGCCACTTGCCCACCCCCCACAGGGGGTTGTCGCCGTCCCGGAAGGTGTCCATGCCCGACGAGTTCACCGTGGTTGCCGCCCTGCTGGCCCTGGCTGGCGTGATCGGTGTCGTTGCGCTGCGACTGCGGCAACCGCTGATCATCGCCTTCATCGGTGTCGGGGTGATCATGGGTCCGGTGGGTCTGGACTGGGTCCAGCCAGGTGACGACGTGGAACTGCTCGCCGAAGTTGGCATTGCCGTGCTGCTGTTCCTGGTCGGTCTGAAGCTGGATCTGAATCTCCTGCGCACCCTGGGCCCGGCAGCGCTGGTGACCGGCGTCGCCCAGGTGAGTGTTACCGCCGTACTCGGATTCGGGCTGTCGGTTGCCCTGGGGCTCGACGGCGTGACCGCCGCCTACATCGCCATCGCCCTGACGTTTTCATCCACGATCATCATCGTCAAGCTTCTCAGCGACAAGCGTGAACTCGAACAGCAACACGGTCGCATGGCACTGGGAATCCTGATCGTCCAGGACATCATCGTGGTCGTCTTGATGATCGTGCTCACGGCCACCGGCACTGCTGGTGACGGGAATGCCCTCACCGAGTTCGCCCTGATCGCAGGCAAGGGGGTGGCCCTGCTGGTAGGGCTGGCCGTCGCCATCCGCTTCGTCCTCCCACGGCTGTTGCACATGGTGGCCCGATCGGCGGAACTACTGGTCCTGTTCAGTGTGGCGTGGGCGGTGGCGTTGGCCGCCCTCAGCGACTGGATGGGGTTCAGTACCGAGGTGGGGGCATTCCTCGGAGGGGTCGCCCTGGCGACAACAAGCTATCGGGAGGCCATCGGCGCCCGACTCGTGAGCCTTCGCGACTTCCTGTTGTTGTTCTTTTTCGTTGAACTCGGCGCATCGCTGGACTTCAACGACGCCGGCAGCCAAGTTGGCCGGGCCGTCGTGCTCTCACTGTTCGTGCTGCTGGTCAAGCCGCTGGTGATCCTCGTGGTCATGGGCCTGCAGGGTTACCGGCGACGCACCTCGTTTCTGACCGGACTCGTGGGTGCACAGATCAGTGAGTTCTCCCTGATCCTGATCGCCCTCGGGTTTTCCCTTGGGCAGATCACGTCGTCCACGGTCGGGTTGGTGACCCTGGTCGGTGTCATCACCATCGGAAGCTCGACGTACATGATCTTGTACTCGCAGCGGCTGTACGAGTGGGCTGCTCCGCGACTTGGGTTGTTTGAGCGCTCAACCACCCGGCCTGACGACGCTGACGAGCTGACCGAACCCCCCGAAGTCGTGCTGTACGGCCTGGGCCGATATGGCTCGATGGTGGCCAGGGAGTTGTGTGACGCTGGAGTGCGGTTCATCGCTGTGGAGTCCGACCCGCAGATGGTCACACGGTGGAACGATCGGGCCCCAGCAACCATGACCGTGGTCTACGGCGACGCTGAGGACATCGAGTTCGTCGAGACCCTTCCACTCGACTCGGTGCGCTGGGTGGTCAGCACGGTGGCAAACACCGCCGTGAACCTCACCCTGCTCAAGGCGATGCAGCTTCGCGGTCACACCGGCCGGGTGGCCCTCACCGCCCACACCGACGACGAGGCCAGCGTCCTTGATGCCGCCGGAGCCGACGTTGTGCTGCAGCCCTTCACCGACGCCGCCGACCACGTGCTGGCCATCCTCGGCCATTCGCCACCATCGCACGATGGCCCCGGTGGAGCGTGGCCAATCCCACCCGCACCCGATACCCCTCAGGGGTGACGGGTTTGGTGACCGGCCAACAGGTCGAGTGCGTGACCCAGGACGTCGATGACAGCCCCCAGACATTCCTGCGCACCGGTCGGTGACCCGGGAAGGTTCAGCACCAGGGCCTGACCCCGCGTGCCGGCCACCCCGCGCGACAGGCGCCCCAATGGGTTGACCGACCGCATCGCCTCGGCCAGACCCGGTGCCTGGCGATCGAGCACCACCAGCGTGCCCTCGGGGGTGAGGTCCCGGGGCCCGAACCCGGTGCCACCGGTGGTCACCACCAACCCGGCGAAACCCTCACACATCTCAACGACAGCCTCACCGACCTCGTGACGACCATCGGCCACCACCCGTTGCTCAACCACGGCATAGCCGGCGTCGGTCAGCATGGCCGAGACCGCCGGGCCTCCACGGTCGGTGGCGGTCCCGGCTGCGACCGAGTCCGACACGGTCAACACCTTCGCCACATGGCTGGTGGCACTCACGACTGCTCGTCCATTGCGCCCAGATACTCGTTGGCCACTGGTCGCGCTCCGTTGCGCCACGACGCAGCGTCAGTGCGGGACCGGCCCTCAGGCACCACGGTGATGAGCTCCAGCAATCCGCTGGCAGTTCCCACCGTCACCCCCGACAGCCCCCCAGGTTCGAGGCCGGCGTCGAGGTCGGTGGATGGCCGTGCCAGGGCGTCGACAACTCCCAGCCGGCGACCCCGAAACGTGGTCCAGGCGCCCCCCACCCGCACCCTGCGGGCCAGATCGACTGCCGGAAGGTCCCAGCGAAGCTCGACGTCAGCGGGGGTGAGCTTGCGGGCATAGGTAGCTTCACCCACCTGGGGTTCGGGGGCAGGCAGCGGACCAGACAGGGTCGTCACCAGCAGCGCAGCACCGATGTCAGACAGTTGTTCCGACAGCTCGGCGGCGGTGACCGAATCGTCGAGCGGCACAGCAACGCACGACAACACACCGCCGGTGTCCAACCCGGCCTCGACCTGCATCACACACACTCCGGTGCGGTCGTCGCCGGCCAGGATTGCCCGTTCCACCGGAGCCGCTCCGCGCCAACGGGGCAACAGCGAAAAATGCAGGTTCACCATCGGAACGCGAGCCAGCAGCGCCGACGGGATGATGGTGCCAAAGGCCACCACCACAGCCAGATCAACATCGAGGCGATCGAGCACGTCGAGGTCGTGATGCACGTCGATGCCCAGATCGGCGGCACATGCCTTGACCGGGGTGGGTGAGGTGGACGACCCGCGCCCACGTCGGCGGTCGGGTCCGGTGACCACGGCCACGACGTCGAAACCCCCGGCGGCCAGGGCACGCAAAGGTGGCACGGCAATGTCAGGGGTACCCAGATACGCCACCCGATGGGCCGTGGCCGGGAGCGGGGCCAAGGCGGCGTCAGGCAGGTTCACAGCACGCCAGTCACAGGTCGCTCAGGGCAACCGGAGCCCGCCCGACGGGGCGATGCCGCCACCGACGGGATCGGTCTCCACCGCCATTTGGCGCAGTGCACGCTTGGCCTCGCGAAGCTGTTCGTCGTCCAGGTGCTCAATGAGCAGCACCCCGTCGAGATGGTCGAGTTCGTGCTGGAAGATCCGGGCTTCGAGGTCGTCGGCTTCGAGTTCGATGGTGTTGCCGTCGAGGTCGATACCACGCAGCAGGACCTGCCGGGGCCGCACGATCGGCCAATGCAGACCGGGAATGCTCAGGCAACCTTCCTCAAACTCCCATTCGCCGGCGCTCTCCACGATCTCCGGATTGAGAAGCACCCCAGCCCGCTCATCGCTGTCGAACACAAAGATGCGACGACTGATGCCGATCTGTGGTGCCGCCAGCCCCAGCCCCGGTGCGTCGTACATGACGTCGAACATGTCCTCCACCAGGTCCACCAGGGCACCGTCGATGTCGGTCACGTCATTGGCGCGCTGTCGAAGAACCGGGTCACCGATTACCCGGATGTCATAGGGAACCATGGCTGTAAGGGTAGCGTCGCACCCATGTCTGAGCGCACCCCGGCGTCGCACTACTTCTCGGACCACCGGGACCAACCCGCCCCAAAGTCAGCTCCCAAACGGCTTGAGGTGATGGTTGATGGCCGCAGCCTCGAACTGGCCAGCGACACCGGGGTGTTCTCACATGGGCATCTTGATGATGGAACGGCGCTGCTCATCGAGCGTGGTGCCAGCCCGGCGCCGACGGCTTCCAACCTGCTTGATCTCGGCTGCGGGTACGGCCCGGTGGCACTGGCGCTGGCGGTGCGGGCGCCGTCTGCGAAGGTCTGGGCTGTGGACGTGAATCCCCGGGCAGTTGAACTGTGCGCTGCCAACGCCGCCGCCAACGAGCTGGGCAACGTGCACACGGTGCAGGTTGACGCCGACCCCGAACTCAGCGGCCTCGACCCGGATGTGCGCTTCGATGCCGTGTGGTCCAATCCCCCGGTTCGCATCGGCAAGGCGGCTCTGCACCGGCTGCTGCTGGCGGCGTTGGAGCGGCTGGCTCCCGGCGGCTCCGCCCATCTGGTGGTGCACAAACACCTCGGGTCCGACTCGCTGCAGTCGTGGCTGAACGCACATGGCCACCCGACCACACGGCGACTGTCACGCATGGGTTTTCGCCTCCTCGACATCGAGGCTGCCCCATGACCCGGAATCTCTCCCCCACCGACCTCAAACGCCTGCACCGCTCATGGCGTCGTCAGCCCGTTGGGCGTCTAGGCATCATTTTGGAAGACGTCCAGGGTCCCTTCAACGTCGGTTCCATCGTCCGGACGGCGGCTGCCGAACGGGTTGAACGCATGTGGATGGTCGGGGCCACACCGGCACCGACGCACCCCAAGGCCCAGCGAACGGGTTTGGGGTGTGAGCGGTTCGTGGACTGGAGCGCCGAGCACAGCATCGACGACGCCCTTGCTGCCGCCCGGGCAACGGGCATGAAGGTGGTGGGCGTAGAACTCGCCCAGGGGGCCGAACCGCTGTTCACACTGGATCTGGCCACGTCGGTGTGTCTGGTGGTCGGGCATGAGGACCGTGGGCTGTCGGCACACTGCATCGACGCCTGCGATGAGATCGGGTACGTCCCCCAGATGGGTCGGGTGGGGTCGCTCAACGTGGCCCAGGCTGCAGCCATCGCCATCTATGAGGCGCGGCGCCAGGTGTGGTCGGTTCACGACCGGCCCGACGGCGAGGCAGGACGAAATTCCGCCGACAGTCTCACTGACGATCCCGACGACGACCTCGACGACGATCTCAACGACGATCTCGACAACGACTGAGTAGCGGTTTCATCACCGGTGGCGGCGCCGTGGTGCCCGGCATCGCACCTCGTGGGTCGGGGGTCACAACCGCAGCGGATCAACCTCTATGCGGAGCCGACCCGGTGGCCGCGGTGAGGCCGCCAGACAGTCGCACAGGGCGACGTGGTCGGGGGCCCGCACGATCCAGCGATCGTCAACCGGGCCCAGAACGTCGATGCCTGCGCTGCGCACAAGACCATCGATGAACGCCGGTCCGGCGGCACCGGACACCAGCGCCATCGCCGTTGCCGGAGGCCATCCCAGTTCGATCCGTCGGGCGAGTTCACCGGTGGTGAAGGCGGTGGGGTCACCGTCTGACACGGCCAGCACCACAGGGTGCTCGGGGACCGACGTCTGCACGAGAATCCGACCCGCCACAGCCGAGCTCCCCGTTGACCCCCCCGGTTGCACCAGTCGGGCAGCGAGCACCAGCAGCGCCATGGCCTGCTCGGCGGCCCGGTAGCGCGGGACCAGGAGTTCCTGGTCAAAGTCACAAAAGGCCACCAGGTCGACGCCCCCCAACTGGTGCAGCGCCGCTGTGGTGCCCACCACCACCCGGGTGGACGGTCGGGAATCGTTGGCCGAGCCCGTCAGCTCAGCCACTGGCTCTCCCACCAGCACCTCGAGGTCGTCACGCAGTCGTGACACACCCCGCCGCACGGCCCGCAAGGATGTTCGCCCGCACGACAGGCACACGGGCGGACGGCGGGAGGCACAGGCGCCACACACCAGATCCCCGCCCGCGTCCTGACCGACTGCCGACCCACACCCGTCACAGCGCACCAGGTCCGAACACCCGTTGCACGCCAGGAGCCGGGCACGACCCTTGCGGTTGAGCACACACAGCACCCTGCCGGGGCTGCGCACCAGATCAGCAAGTCGCTCGGAGATGAGCCCGGACCGCAGGGGGTCTTCATATCGCTGGTCGACCACATCGAGTGGTGGCCAACCGACACGCTCTGTCGCTGGCGACTCAGGCACCACCGGGGCCACCGCCAACGCCTCGAGGCTGGGCGACGGCGACACCAGCACACAGGGAACCCCAGCGGCACGGGCGCGCTCGATGGCCACCGTGCGTGCGTGCCAGGTCGGTGCGTGCTCCTGAAAGTGCCCCTCGTCGTGCTCGTCGAGAACCACCACTGCAGCCAGGGGCCGGCAGGGGGCCCAGGCCGCCACCCTGGTTCCGACCACGGTCACACCACCGGTGCGGGCAGCGGCCCAGCCCCGGGGCAGCCCGACGGCCCGGTGGCCATCGGCACCAAGTCGACGCAGCACCTCGTCGGCCTGTCGATACGACGGGGTGACCACCAGCGTCGGGCCCAACCCGGCTGCAGCGGCGACCACGGGGTAGGTGTCGGTTCCCGGTGCCAGTCGCACCACCGTGGCGGGATCGGTGAACACTGCGTCAAGAGAGGCGCCGTAATGCTGTGACAGCAACCGGCCCGCCTGGCGGGCCGTCTCGACCGGTGCCGGCTGGACATCGGGTCCACCCTGTGGTGCGGCGGTGATCCGCACCGGGGCCGTGGCCGTACCCAGCAGGGCGGTCTGGGCCCCGGCAAACCGCCACGCTCCCCAGCGGGTGAGTGCAACCACCGACGGGTCAGGACCGACGCTACGGACCCTGCGCAATTCACGCAGCGTCACCCCGTCGGGGGCGATGACTCCGGTCTCGACCACCCACCCGCGCAACCGGCGGCCGGCAAGGTCGATGTCCACCACTGAGCCGGTGTCCACGGAGTCGACCGCCGCAGATGGCACGGCATAGTCGAACGGATCGCGCATGGCCCGCACGTCGGGGAGCACCCGAACCACCTGGGCATCGGGGCCGACCGGAGCGGGGCCCGCCTCCGGCGCAACGTCCCCCGACGGATCGTCGCTGGCCGCGAACAGTTCGCCCTGGGCGTCGCCCACCGCCGGGGTCAGAGCCCCAGGGCGGACTTCAGGTCGTCGACGCGATCGGTGCGCTCCCAGGTGAAGCCATCGGCGTCGGTCCGGCCGAAGTGGCCATAGGCGGCGGTGCGCTTGTAGATCGGTCGACGCAGATCCAGTTCGGCGATGATGGCCCCGGGGCGCAGGTCGAACACGTTGCGCACTGCATCAGCAATGGCCTCGGGGTCCACCGTGGACGTACCGAAGGTGTCGACCATGACCGATACCGGGTGGGCGACACCGATGGCGTAGGCCACCTGGACCTCGCAGCGCCGGGCAGCACCGGCGGCCACCACGTTCTTGGCCACCCAGCGGGCGGCATAGGCGGCCGAGCGGTCGACCTTGGACGGGTCCTTGCCACTGAACGCACCACCACCGTGTCGGGCGGCGCCACCGTAGGTGTCAACGATGATCTTGCGGCCGGTGAGGCCGGCATCGCCCACCGGGCCGCCGATCACGAACGTGCCGGTGGGGTTCACCAGCACCTCGTAGTCGTCGTCGGCGAACTGCTCGGGGACAACCGGCGTGATCACGTGCTCGATCAGATCGGGACGGATGGTGGTGTCACGCTCGATGCCGGGGTTGTGCTGGGTGGACACCAGCACGGTGCGCAGACGCACCGGACGACCGTCTTCGTAGTCGAAGGTGACCTGGGTCTTGCCGTCGGGGCGCAAGTAGGGCACCACTCCCGATCGGCGGACCTCAGCCAGGCGCTCCGCCATGCGGTGGGCCAGATGAATGGGCTGGGGCATGAGCACGTCGGTCTCGTCGCAGGCGTACCCGAACATCATTCCCTGGTCGCCTGCGCCCTGCAGGTCGTAGGGGTCCTCGCTGGCCGTGCCCGAGCGAACCTCCTCGGAGGCATCCACCCCGGCAGCGATGTCAGCCGACTGCTCGTCGAGGGCCACCAGGACGCCGGCGGTCGAGCCGTCGTAGCCAAAGGACTCACGGTCGTAGCCGATGCCCCGAATGGTCTCCCGCACAATGCCGGGGATATCCACGTAGCCCGAGGTGCTGATCTCACCGGCGACCATGGCCAATCCGGTGGTGACCAGCGTTTCGCACGCGACCCGCCCGTTGGGATCGGCAGCCAGGATCGCGTCGAGAATGGCGTCAGAGATCTGGTCGGCCATCTTGTCGGGATGGCCCTCGGTCACCGACTCTGAGGTGAAGGTCCACTTGCTCACCGGCTGCTCCTTGGTCGTGCTGATCCGCTGGCAGGGATGCAGCGGGCGCCGCTGAGCCTAACCGCTCCACGACCGGCGAACCGCTACCTCAGTGCCGGGTACACCTAGCGTGGGGGAAGCAGCGCCACCACAGCGTCGAGTACCGCCCGGGCAATGGCGCGCTTGGTGCCCAGCGGCACCTCACAGTCGGCGCCAGTGCGCGACAGGATGGTCACGGCGTTGGTCTGACCCCCGAAACCGGTGTCGGTACCAGCCACGTCGTTGGCCACCATGATGTCGCAGCCCTTGGACTCGAGCTTGGCCCGGGCGTTGTCCACCACGTTGTCGGTCTCAGCGGCAAACCCGACAACCACCTGATGCGGGGCGCTGGTGGCGGCCACCTCAGCCAGCACATCAACGGTGGGTTCCAGCGTGATCGTTGGTATGCCGTCGCGCTTTTTCATCTTGTGGCCGGCCACGTCCACCGGCCGGAAGTCGGCCACAGCAGCCGCCATCACCACCACGTCACAGCCCGACGCCAAGGCGCCGACCTCGCGGTGGATGTCATCGGCGGTGGTGGCACACACCACCTCGGACACTCCAGGCGGCACCGGGGTGGCAACGGTGGTCACCACGATGACTTCAGCACCTCGGGCAACGGCATCAGCCGCCAGCGCGTAGCCCTGGGCGCCCGTCGACCGGTTGGTGATCACCCGAACCGGGTCAATGGCTTCACTGGTGCCGCCTGCGGTGATCAGCACGCGCCTGCCCGACAGATCCTGGGGGGTGAGCAGCTTCTCGGCTGCAGCCACGATCACCTCTGGTTCGGCCAGACGCCCTGCGCCAACGTCGCCCCCGGCAAGCCGCCCTTCGGCCGGGTCCACGATGTGGACTCCCCGCCGGCGCAACACGGCAAGGTTGTCCTGCACGGCGGGATGCTCCCACATCTCGGTATGCATGGCGGGACACACCAGCACCGGCGCCCTGGTGGCCAGCAGGGTGGCGGTGGCCAGGCCGTCAGACGAACCGGCGGTGTAGGCGGCGATGATGCGGGCGGTGGCCGGGGCCACCACGATGAGGTCGGCATCCTGACCCAGACGGGTGTGGGGAATCGGGCTGGCCTCGGTCCACAGCGACGTCTGCACCGGCTCAGAGGCCAGCGCCGACAGGGTGACCTCACCAATGAAACGCGAGGCATCTTCGGTCATGACCGGCACCACATGGGCCCCAGCGTCAACCATGCGTCGGCACAATTCCACGGCCTTGTAGGCAGCGATGCCACCACTGACCACCAGAACCACACGCCTGCCGACAAAAGCTCCCTCAGCCGTCATGGTGGTCAGCTCCTTCGCAACATGGGCAGCATGGGCAGCATGACGCTTCCACATGCGCTGTCCACGCTGGACACAACGTCAACCACCCCAGCGCCCGGGAATCCCTCAGGAGCCGGCGATCAGGAGGTCTCGTCGTCTGAACCGGTGTCGGTGACCTCGACCAGCTCGACGACCTCGACCTCGGCCTCAGGAGTGGGCTGGCCAACGACGATCTTGTCCACGGCAATTTCTTCGAAGGCGATGGAAAGGGGCTTGCGGGCCACGGAGGTGACCTGCGGCGGGATCATGCGTCCCAGACCCTCACCCAGATTGTTGTAGTACTGGTTGATCTGACGGGCGCGAGACGCCCCCAGTGACACCAGGGTGAACTTGGAGTCGACCCTGGACAGCAGGTCCTCGATCTGCGGATGCATCATCGAATCTTCAGCCTGGTACAAGGTTTTCGCTCCTGAGAGATTGCCGGACAGCCTGATCAGGGTAGCAGTCATGGCCGCCCGCTCCCATCATCGGCCCATTTGCATCCGCCTGCGTGGGCCGGTCGCCGCTCACCTGGAACGACGGGCAGCGTCAATGACGGCGGCCAGTTCAGCGACAGCGTCGTCGAGGTCGTCGTTGACCACCACATGTGCCCCCAACGCTGTGGCGGCGGCGATCTCCTCGGCCGCCTTGGCCATACGTCGCGCCACCTGATCGGGTGTGTCTCCCCTGGCCTCGAGGCGCTGACGCTGGACCTCGTCACTTGGTGTCACCAGCAGAACCAGCAGGGCCTCGGGATAGCGCTCGGCCACCTGGGCCGCACCCTGAACGTCGATTTCCAGCAGCAAGTCCGAACCGTCGACGTCCTCGGGAACCGGTGTCCCGTACAGGTCGCCAAGGAATTCGGCGTACTCGAGGAACCCTCCGGCCTCGATGCGCTGTTCGAATCGGCTCCGGGTGACGAACTCGTAGGCATCGGATGCCTCACCGGGTCTCGGGGCCCGCGTGGTCCATGACCTGCTCAGCCAGAGGCCGGGATCACCGGCGATGAGTCTGCGAACCACGGTGCCCTTGCCGACACCACCGGGTCCTGACACCACGATGATCATCGCTGCCGCACCCGGTGACCGGCGAGTGTCACGGTTGCACTGATGACGGTCAGGGCGAGGACCGCCGTCACCGGGGATCGCCGGGGAAGGCGCTGAACAGCGCCAGGCGCTGCTGGTCACCCAGGCCACGCATTCTCCTGGTGTCGGCGATTCCCACCTCGTCCATGGTGCGCCGGGCTTTCACCTTGCCCACCCCCGGCAGGGACTCCAGTACGGCCAGCACCTTCATCTTGCCCACCACGTCGTCGCTGTCGGCACGGGCCACCAGATCAGCGAGCGTGATTGTCCCCAGCTTCAGCTGGTGCTTGAGCTCGGCCCGCTCCCGGCGAACCTCGCCCGCCTTGGCCAGTGCAGCCATGCGGGCCTCGTCAGACAGTTGCGGCGGTTGCGGCGACGACATGAGGGCAATCTAGCGCAGCCCACCGGCACAGGTTTCTGCCTCGGATGGTCACGTGGCACCCGTCACGCCAAGGACGTCGGGGCGTGTCAGCGGGAGGTGCGGCCCTCGGCCACCTGCGGCGTCAGTTGGCCTGGGTGGCCGCCACGACCTCGGCAGCGATGGCAGCCGCAGCCGCTACAGGATCGGCAGATCCGGTCACGGCCCGACCGATCACCAGCACGTCGGCACCGGCGTCAACGGCGGCACCGGGTGTGGCGATGCGACGTTGATCATCCACGGCTCCCCCGGCCGGGCGGATTCCGGGCACCACCGTGCGCAATCCGGGACCCGCCGCCCGCACGACGGCCAGGTCCGTCGCTGCGCACACCACACCACCACAACGGGCCGCAACCGCAGCGGCAACGCGTTGGTCCAACAGCTGGGCCGGTGCGTCCGACTCGCTGGTCAGCACCGTGACCGCCAACGCCAGCGGTCGCTCCAGACCAGCGCGACTGGCTCCCTCGGCAAGCCCCTCCACCCCGGCGGAAAGCATGGGCACGCCCCCGGCCGAATGCAGGGTCAGGTACCGCCCACCCAACGAGCCCACCACTCGTGCGGCGCGATGCACTGTGGTTGGAATGTCGAACATCTTGAGGTCCACAAACACCTGGTAACCGAGATTGCCCAACGAGGCAATGGCGTCAGGGCCCGCCGCTGAGTACAGCTCAAGACCAACCTTGGCGGTGCCGAACCACGGTGCGAGTGTGCGCGCTGACCGCAAGGCGGCCACCAGGTCGTCGGTGTCGAAGGCCAGCGCCAACCGTTCGGCGCCGGGCTGGCGCTCGATGATGACTTCAGACATGAACGACTCCCACCAGTTCGGCTACGTCGACAACGCCGTGCCGCGAGCACCAATGTTCCACTTCCTGCAGGACCCGTGCGACGGCGGCGGGATCGGCGAACGTTGCTGTGCCCACCTGCACGGCGTTCGCTCCGGCCATGAGGAACTCGATCACGTCGGCTCCAGACGCCACGCCACCCACTGCCACGATGGGGAGGTCGGGCAGAGCCTGATGAACGTCGAAGACTGCCCGGACGGCAATGGGGTGGATGGCGGGGCCCGACAGCCCCCGCCGCGTCCGCCCAACCGCCCCGATGCGGTCTCGACGTCGATGCTCATTCCCATCACCGTGTTGATGAGCGTCACCGCCTCGGCCCCTGCAGCAGCCGCAGCTGCGGCGACGTCGGGCAGTGATCCCACGTTGGGGCTGAGCTTGGCCCACCGGGGTCGACCACAGGCCGCAGTGACCGCCATCACCTCGGCGGTGGCGACCGGGTCATGGGCGAACATCTCGTTGCGGGCGTGATGGTTGGGGCATGAGACGTTCACCTCCACGGCCACTACCTCGGCCGGCGCGTCGGCCAGCGCTTCTGCGGCTGCGGCGTAGTCGTCAATGGTCCGACCCCAGATCGAGGCCACGATGGTGGCGCCACAGGCCGTCAGGGCCGGGACGTCCTCGGCAAGCCACTGGGCGATCCCCGGGCCCTGCAGACCCACGCTGTTGAGCATCCCGGCAGGTGTCTCGTGCACCCGGGGGGCGGGGTTTCCGGGCCACGGTTCGACCAGCAGCGACTTGCACACCACGGCCCCGAGCGACCCCAGATCGACGTACGGGGCAAGTTCGGCACCGTGGCCACTGGTGCCCGATGCCGTCATCACCGGGTTGGCCAGCGCCACCGAACCCACCTGCGAGGCGAGGTTGGTGGTTGCCCGACGACCACGGGCCGACGACCAACGCGACCTGGGACGTCTAGCTGCGGGCACGACGCAGGTCCTGGTGGTAGTCCTGAAGTGACCGCACCTCCACAGCATGCCCGCTGCGGTCGGCCATCCCGTTTGCCGCCGCCAGACCGGCTGCGGCCGTGGTGAGCAGCGGAACCTGGTGCACTCCGGCGGCCGCCCGGATGTGGGCGCCGTCGGCACGTGGTCCGCGACCCCTCGGGCTGTTCACCACCAGATCCAACCTTGCCGCCGGCTATCAGCGCCACGGCGTCGGTTCCCTGTTCGCCGATCTTGGCCACCTCGACGGCCACGTCGATGTTGTGGCTCCGCAGGTAGGCGGCGGTTCCGGCGGTGGCTGCCAGCTCAAACCCCAGGGCGGTGAACTGCACGGCGGCAGCCAGTCCGGTTTCCTTGTCCCGGTCAGCCAGCGACAAAAACACCGTTCCGGACTCGGGCAGCCGGGTGCCGGCAGCCAGCTGGGCCTTGGCGAACGCCCGACCCACACTGGCATCGATACCCATGACCTCGCCGGTGGACCGCATCTCAGGCCCCAGGACGGCGTCGGCGTCGGGGAAGCGATTGAACGGCAGGACGGCTTCCTTGATGGCCACGTGGCCCATCGCACCATCGGCACCGGGGTACTCGGCGGCGTCGTGAAGAATGCCCTCGTCCCGCAGCTGCGCCAGCGTTGCTCCCACCATCACCCGGGCTGCCGCCTTGGCCAGTGGCACGCCGGTGGCCTTGGCCACGAATGGCACCGTGCGGCTGGCCCGGGGGTTTGCCTCGATCACGAACACCTGACCCGACTTCACGGCGTACTGCACGTTGACCAGACCCTGAACGTCGAGCGCCTCGGCGATACGACGTGTGTAGTCGGCGATGACCCCCAGCGTCTCGGCACTCAGGGTCTGTGGCGGCAGCACGCACGCCGAGTCGCCCGAGTGCACCCCGGCTTCTTCGACGTGTTCCATGATCCCGCCGATGAGCACCTCACCGGCCACGTCACGCAAGGCGTCAACGTCTACTTCGGTGGCGTCTTCGAGGAACCGGTCCACCAGCACCGGGCGCTCGGCTGACAGGCCGCCCTCGCGCCCAGGCTTCCGGCCCCGGCCATCTCGGTCATGGCCCTCACCAGGCTGTCGTCGTCGTAGACGATCTCCATGGCGCGACCACCGAGCACATACGACGGCCGCACGAGTGCCGGGTACCCGATGCGCGACGCAACCTGCAGGGCCTCGTCGACGCTGCGGGCCATGCCACCGGCAGGCTGGGGGATTTCCAGCTGGGCACACAACTGGTTCCAGCGGTCGCGGTCTTCGGCCAGGTCGATCGATGCCGCTGACGTACCCAACACCAGTCCGGCAGGAAGATCCCCGGCCAGCTTCAGGGGTGTCTGCCCGCCCAACGACACCACGATGCCCATGGGTTGCTCAGCGTCGATGACGTTGAGGACGTCTTCGAGGGTGAGGGGCTCGAAGTACAGGCGGTCTGACGTGTCGTAGTCGGTGGACACCGTCTCGGGATTGCAGTTCACCATGATGGTCTCAAACCCGGCCTCACCCAACGCGAAGCTGGCGTGCACACAGCAGTAGTCGAACTCGATGCCCTGACCGATGCGGTTTGGTCCCGATCCCAGGATCATCACCTTGGGACGATCCGACGGGGCCACCTCGTCTTCGTCTTCCCAGGTGGAGTAGTGGTACGGCGTGGACGCCGCGAACTCGGCGCCACAGGTGTCGACGGTCTTGTAGGTGGGTCGCACCCCGGCGGCCAGCCGCATGGCCCGCACCCCAGCTTCGGGCAAACCCCACAGGTAACCCAACTGGGCGTCGGAGAACCCGAGACGCTTGGCCCGACGCCACTGCGCCGCCGACATGTCCACCGGGGTCAGTGTGGCCAGATGGGCACGCTCTTCGGTGATGGCCAGAATCTGGTCGAGGAACCACGGGTCCACCCTGGTGGACTCGTACACCAGCTCAGGCGACACCCCACGGCGCAACACGGCCTCAAGCTGGAACGGTCGATCCGGCGTTCCCACCGACGCTGCCGCCAGCAACTCGTCGTCAGACAGCGCGTCCATGGCGGTCTCGCCGGGGTCGCAATTGAGACCGAACCGGCCCTGCTCGAGTGACCGCATGGCCTTTTGCAGCGACTCGGGGAAGGTGCGGCCGATGGCCATGACCTCACCCACCGACTGCATCTGGGTGCCCAGCACCGCCGGGGTACCGGGGAACTTCTCAAACGCCCAGCGCGGCACCTTGGTGACCACGTAGTCGATGGTGGGTTCGAAGCTGGCCGGCGTCATCTTGGTGATGTCGTTGGGGATCTCGTCGAGGGTGTACCCCACCGCCAGCCGGGCGGCGATCTTGGCGATGGGAAAGCCGGTGGCCTTGGAGGCGAGCGCCGACGAGCGGCTCACCCGGGGGTTCATCTCGATGACCACCTGGTCACCGGTGTCGGGATCCACGGCGAACTGCACGTTGGACCCGCCGGTCTCCACACCCACCCTGCGTATGCAGGCGAAGGCAGCATTGCGCATGCGCTGGTATTCAACGTCAGACAGCGTCTGGATCGGAGCCACGGTGACCGAGTCGCCGGTGTGCACACCCATGGGGTCGAGGTTTTCGATGGAACACACCACCACGCAGTTGTCGGCGTGGTCACGCATCACCTCGAGCTCGTATTCCTTCCAGCCGGCGATGGAGCGCTCAATCAGGATCTCGTTGATGGGGCTGGCCTCAATGCCAAGGGCGGCCAGGCGCTCGAACTCCTCGGGTGTGTGGGCGATGCCGGTTCCGCGCCCACCCAGGATGTACGCCGGCCGGATGATCACCGGAAGCCCGATGCCGTCCACCCGGGCCCGGGCTTCGTCCATGTCGTGGGCGATGGCTGACAGCGGCACCGACAACCCGATGCCGATCATGGCCTCCTTGAACCGCTCACGATCCTCGGCGGTGGCGATGGCCTCGGCGTTGGCCCCGATGAGTTCCACACCAAGACGGTCCAGCACTCCGGCGGCCACGAGTTCCATGGCCAGGTTCAGCGCCGTCTGCCCGCCCAGGGTGGGCAGCAGGGCGTCGGGTCGTTCCTTTTCGATGATGCGGGTGAGCACCTCGACGTCCAGCGGCTCCACATAGGTGGCGTCGGCGAAGTCGGGGTCGGTCATGATCGTGGCCGGGTTCGAGTTCACCAGGATCACCCGGTATCCCTCACTGCGCAGCACCCGACAGGCCTGGGTGCCCGAGTAGTCGAACTCGCAGGCCTGCCCGATGACGATCGGGCCAGAGCCGATGAGCATGATCGATTGGATATCGGTACGGCGGGGCATCAGCTGGTGACCTCGTGTGACTCGTCCATGAGTTCGGCGAACTGGGTGAACAGGTAGGCGGCGTCGTGGGGGCCGGGGCCGGCCTCAGGATGGTGCTGGGCGCTGAAGGCACGAAGTCCGGCGTGCCGGATGCCCTCGATGGTGCCGTCGTTCAGGTTGACGTGGGTGACGTCGGCGCCAGGCACCGAACCCTCCACCACGGCAAAGTTGTGGTTCTGACTGGTGATCTCCACCGTGCCGACATCAAGACGCCGCACCGGATGGTTCCCACCGTGATGACCAAAGGGCAGCTTGAACGTGCTGCCGCCCAGCGCCGTGGCCAGCAACTGGTGTCCGAGGCAGATGCCGAACACCGGAACCTCACCCAGTAGCTCCTGGATGGTGGCCACGGCCCCGTGCACGGCGGCCGGGTCGCCGGGCCCGTTGGACAAAAACACGCCATCGGGATTGCGGGCCAACACCTCGGCTGCCGGGGTGGAGGCGGGAACCACCTCCACGGTGGCGATCGACGCCAGATGGTCGAGGATGGTGCGCTTGATGCCGAAGTCGTAGGCCACCACCCGACGGGGGCCATCGCCCACCACATAAGGCACCGCCGTGGTGACCTGGGCGACGAGATCTATGCCGTCGGTGCCCGGCTCAGCGGCCGCTGCGGCGGTCAGCGCCTCCAGCGAGGCGGTGCCGAACGCACCGGGCATGGCCCCGGCGTCACGGATGTGGCGGGTGAGCCGTCGGGTGTCAACGCCGGCGATGCCGGCGATGCCATGGCGGACGAGCCAGCCATCGAGATCCTCGGTGCTGCGCCAGTTCGACCGCCGACGGGCCAGGTCACGCACCACCACCCCCCGGCAAAACGGCCGTGGCGCCTCGTTGTCGTCGGGGGTGGTGCCGTAATTGCCGATGTGGGGGTAGGTGAACGTCACAATCTGACCGGCATACGACGGATCGCTGAGCACCTCCTGATACCCGGTCAGTGTGGTGTTGAACACCACCTCACCGGAGGCCACGCCGCCGGGAGCGTCGGCTCCGATGGCCTCGCCCTCGAACACGCTGCCGTCGGCCAGTACCAATGCTGCAGATGTGATCGTCATCGTTGGGCCTCCCCGTTGATCACCACGAACTCGCCGGCCAGCACCGTGTGGCGCACCCGGCCCCGAACCTTGCGCCCGGCGTAGGGCGTATTGCGACTGCGACTTGCGGTGTGGGCGGGGTCGACCACCCACGTCTCGGTGGGGTCGAACACGCACAGGTTGGCGGGCTCACCGGGTGCAACCGGGCGGCCATGGAGGTCACCGATGCCGGCGATGGCGGCCGGAACCAGGACGTGGCCGCCAGCAACTGTTCCAGCGGCATGTCGAGTTCGGTGAGCGCCAAAGCCAGTGCCGTCTCCAGACCCAGCATCCCCGGAGGTGCCTGTTCGAACGGGCGCTCCTTGTCTTCCTGGGTGTGTGGTGCGTGGTCGGTGGCGATGGCATTGATGCTGCCGTCGGCCAACCCGGCGCGCACGGCGGCCACGTCGGCGTCGGTGCGCAGCGGGGGTGCCACCTTGAACAGCGGTGAGTAGGAGGCACATTCGGCGTGGGTGAGGGTGAAGTGATGGGTGGTGGCCTCGGCGGTCACCTGCACTCCCGACGCCCGGGCGGCACGCACCAGTTCCACCGAGCCGGCAGTGGACAGGTGCTGGAAGTGCACCCGGGCACCGGTCATGCGCGCCAGCATCAGGTCGCGGGCCACCATGAGTTCCTCGGCTTCGGCCGGCTGGCCCGGGATGCCCAGCCGAGAGGACCACTCCCCTTCGTGCATGTGCCCACCGGCGGCCAGTTCGTCGACCTCACAGTGCTGGGCCAGAGTGACGCCCAGGTCGCTGGCGTACTGCATGGCCCGGCGCATGAGGCCGGCGTCTTGCACCCCGGCACCGTCGTCGGTGAACAACCTGACGCCCAACGCCGCCATCTCGGCCATGGGGGCAAGCTGTTCGCCCCCGCGTCCGACGGTGACCGCCCCGCTGGTGTGCACGTCACACGGAGCGGTGCGACCCAGCTCCAGCACCTCACGCACCACCGCGGCGCAGTCGATGGCCGGGGTGGTGTTGGGCATGGCCACGATGGCGGTGTAGCCACCCAGGGCCGCACAACGGGCCCCGGTCTCCACCGTCTCGGCCTCTTCCTTGCCGGGCTGACGAAGATGCACGTGCACGTCGACCAGGCCGGGGGCGACCACCGCCCCTGATGCGTCCACAACCTCAGCACCCGTGGGGTCGAGGTCGGCACCAACCTCGACGATGGTGCCGTCGGCACCCACCCGCACGTCGGCGCGGCGTGAACCGGACTGGTCCACCACCGTCGCTCCGCGAATCAGCACGGTGTCAGCCACGATCGTCCTCCACGTCTGCGGTCGGCACTGCCGAGTCCACGCTGGGCACCAGTTCGGTGCCCGATCCCAGCAGCCACCACAGCACGGCCATGCGCACGGCCACACCGTTGCGAACCTGGTCCACAACCAGGGCGTTGGGGAGCTCGGCAACCTCGCCAGATATCTCCACTCCCCTGTTCATGGGCCCGGGATGCAGGATCACCGCATCAGGATTCATCCGGGCTGCCCGACGGGCCGTCAGCCCGAAACGAGCGGTGTACTCGCGCATCGAAGGCATCAGGTGCTGACCCATGCGTTCGGTTTGCATCCGAAGCAGGTACACCACGTCGACGTCGCCGGCTACATCATCAAGCGACGAGCTGGTTGCCACCGGCCAACCCTCGAGGCTGGGCGGCATCAGTGTGGCTGGGGCCACCAGGGTCACGCTCGCCCCCAGAGCCGACATCATGGCCACGTCGCTGCGGGCCACCCGGGAGTGCCGGATGTCGCCAACGATGGCGATGCGAAGCCCGTCAAGTGATCCGAATCGTTGCTGAAGGGTGAAGCAGTCCAACAGGGCCTGGGTGGGGTGCTCGTGGGCCCCATCACCGGCGTTGACCACCGCAGCATCGGTCCACTGGGCCACCTGGGCCGGAACCCCGGCACACCCATGACGCACCACGATGGCGTCGATGCCCATGGCCTCGATGGTTTCGATGGTGTCGCGCACCGACTCGCCCTTGTTCACCGATGACGTCCCCACCGAAAACGTCATCACGTCGGCCGACAGGCGCTTGGCGGCAGTCTCGAACGACAGCCGGGTGCGGGTTGAATCCTCGTAGAACAACGACACCACCGTGCGACCGCGCAGTGCCGGCACCTTGGGGATCCGGCGTGACGACACCTCCAGAAACGACTCCGACAGCCGGAACATCTCGGCAAGCATGTCGGGGTCGAGATCGGCGGCCGACAGCAGGCCCGTCACTTCACCATCTCCCCGAGGTCGACACCCTCGTCGGTCACGTTGACCACCTCGTCACGACGGGTGGGGAGGTTCTTGCCCACGTAGTCGGGACGAATCGGCAACTCGCGATGACCCCGGTCCACCATCACGGCCAACTGCACCGAACGGGCCCGACCGTGGTCGGCGAGAGCGTCAAGGGCGGCGCGAATGGTGCGGCCGGTGAACAACACGTCGTCAACCAGCACGACCACCAGCCCGGCCAGATCGAACGGCATGTCGCTTGCTGCCTCGGGGAGCACCGGCCGCAGGCCGATGTCATCGCGGTAAAATGCCACGTCCAGCGTCCCTACCGGCACGTCGGCGCCGTCGATGCGTTGCAGGGCCTCGGCCATTCGGTACGCCATCGGCACGCCGCCGGTCTGCAGGCCCACCAGGACAACGTCATCGAGACCCCGGTTGCGTTCGGCCACTCTCGTGGGCCATGCGCCACACGGCCCGGTCCACGTCCTCGGGCGTCATGACCCTCTTTCGGGCAACAAAAACGCCCCCGAAAGGGGGCGTCAGACGTCGTTCGCGCTCAGCCACATCCGTGGTCCTTTCTGTCCGTATGAGCCTCACAGGACTCACTTCACGGTCAGGGGATGACCATAGCATCAACGCGTGGGGGCGCAACAGGGCAGGTGCCCCGGCGCCGGTCACGAACCGGGGGACGGCCTCACTTCGCGGGCGACCGCAGCAAGCACGCCGTTGACGAAACGACCTGAATCGGCGGTCGAGTAGCGCTTGGCCAGTTCCACGGCTTCGTCGATGGCCACGGCAGTGGGCACATCGGGTTCACACAGCAGTTCATAGGTACCGAGCCGAAGGATGGCGCGGTCCATCGCCGGCATCCGGTCCAACGACCACCCGCGCGACAACGAGGTAATCAACCCGTCGATGCGGTCGAGGTTGGTGTCGATGCCATCGACCAGCGTGACGGTGAAGGGATCGGGGGCAAGGATCTGGGCACCGAGGACCACACCCGGCGCCTGCTCACGACTCTCAGCCTCGTACAGCAGATGCACGGCGCGTTCGCGTGCCTCGCTGCGGGGGGTGACGACCGGTCGCCCGATGGAGGGCTGAGGTCCCGGTTCGGTCATTGCTGGTCAGGCCTTGCCCAGGTAGTCACCCGAGCGGGTGTCCACCTTGATGCGCTCACCCACGTCGATGAACAAGGGAACCTGCACCACGGCATCAGTCTCCACGGTGGCCGGCTTGCGTGCCCCCGACACCCGATCACCCTGCACGCCGGGCTCGGTGGCCGTCACCACAAGCTCCACGGACGCCGGGAGGTCGACCCCGATGATCTCGTCGTCGTGCATGTTGAGCACGGCGCTGGCATTTTCAACCAGGTAGTCCACTGCGGTTCCCAGCAGGCCGGGCGCCACCGTCAGCTGGTCGTAGGTGGTGGAGTCCATGAACACGTAGTCGTCACCACTCCGGTAGAGAAACTGCATGTCGCGCTTGTCGATCATGGCCCGTTCGAGCTTCTCGTCGGCCCGGAAGGTGCGATCCTGGTTGGCTCCGGTACGGGTATTGCGCAAGGTGGTCCGGACAAAGGCCCCGCCCTTGCCGGGCTTGACGTGCTGGAAGTCCACGACGTCGAAAAGCACGCCGTCGAGAATGAGGGTCATGCCGTTTTTCAGGTCATTGGTACTGATGGTCGCCATGACGTTGGGTTCACCTTCGTGATCAGGGGAGGCATCTCGGGCTCCCCACGGTAGTTGCTGGGCTCAGACGCCCGATTCCTTGGGGGCACGGGTGAACGGGGTGCAGCCATCGGGCTCCACCAGAACCATGTCCTCGATGCGCACACCGCCGTGCTCGGGCAGGTACACCCCAGGCTCGACGGTCACGACCCAGCCGGCGTCGATGGCCACGTCGCCGCCTGCGGCCAGACGGGGTTGTTCGTGGATGTCCAGGCCAACCCCGTGGCCGGTGGAGTGCAAAAAGGCCTCACCCCACCCGGCGGCGTCGATGATGTCGCGACAGGCAGTGTCCACCTGGCCGGTGGTGACGCCGGCGTGCACGGCATCGACTCCCGCTTGCTGGGCCTCGGCCACCACCTCCCACATCCGTCGCTGGGTGGGGGTGGGCTCCCCCACCCACTGGGTGCGGGTCATGTCGGAGTGGTAGCCGTCGACCAGGGCGCCGAAGTCGACCACAACCAGATCGCCACCGGCGATGGTGCGTGGCCCGGGACTGTGGTGGGGGCGTGCGGCGTTGGGACCCGAGGCCACGATGGTCTCGAACGACACGTCGGCGGCCCCCAATCGACGCATCTCGGTGTCCAGTTCGAGGCCGAACTCCGCCTCGGTGGGCCGGTCGGCCAGACGGTGGCGCAATCGGGAGAAGGCGATGTCGGCGATGGAGGCCGCCGCCAGCAGACGGGCAACCTCTCCGGCGTCCTTGGTCAGCCGCAGCGACTCGACCAGGCCCACCGATGGGACCAACTCGGCCGACGAAAACCAGTCGCCGGCGAAGCGCTGCTGTTGGGCCCACGACACGTGGTCGGCCTCAAGGGCGACGCGTGCACACCCGGCGGCGGCGTCGGCCATGATGCGACGCTGGTCGTCGGCGCGCGGCGGCACCTCGAGGTGAGCCTGGACTCCGGCGTCGGCGAGTTCGGCCTCACTTTGGGTGGTGTAGCGCCCGTCGGTCACGAACCAGAGGTCATCGCCGGTGACCATCACCAGTGCGGCCGACCCGGTGAACCCGGTGAGGTAGCGGATGTTGGTGAGGTTGGTGACCATCAGGGCATCCACGCCCGCTGCCGCCATGGCGACACGCAAACGCGGGATGCGCAACGACACCTCCATGGGCACAAGCGCAGTGAGGTCGGGGACGGTGATCATGCTCATGAGGTGACCTCTTTCGTGGCGCCTTCGCTGGTTGTGACGTCGCTGCTCGAGCCTGCTGTGGGCGTGCGGCGGCGGTGGCGGCGGCGGTGCGGATGCAAGGGCCAGACGCTCCCCGAGCAGGTCGGCCACCGCCGAGATGGCGAGAAGGTAGCCCAGGGGGCCGAACCCGCTGATGGTGCCGCTGGCCACCGGGGACACCACCGACGTGTGTCGCCACGGCTCACGGGCTGCAGGACTGGACAGGTGAACCTCCACCACGGGCCCGTCGAAGGTGGCGAGGGCGTCGTGGAGCGACCAGCCGTAGTGCGTCAGCGCACCGGGGTTCACCACGATGGCCGCACACCGCCCACGGGCTGCATGCACGAGGTCGACAAGATCACCTTCATGGTTGGACTGATGGTGCTCGATGCCCAGACCGTGATCTGCTGCGCGTCGGGTGGTTGCATCGACCAGCTCGGCCAGCGTCGTCGTTCCGTACACCGACGGCTCGCGTTCGCCCAACAGGTTCAGGTTCGGACCCGAGAGCATCAGGACGGTCGTTGACGCAGTCATGGCATCTCCTCGAGCACGTTGGCCACCAAAACCGGATCCACTCCGGGCACCACCTCAATACCGTCGGGCCCGTCGAGCACGAACGTGAGCCCGTCCAGTGCCTTTTTGTCCCGCCCCATCACCGTGACCAGTTCGGCGACGTCGGCACCGTCGGGAAGGCTGACGGGAAGACCGTACCCCGCAACCACCGATTCGTGGTGGGCAACGCCGGCGTCGTCGATTCGGCCCATGGCCGCTGCCAGCCGTCCGGCGAACACCAGACCGATGGCAACCGCCTCGCCGTGACGCAGGTCGAAGTTGCCCTCGACCTCAAGGGCGTGGGCCAGCGTATGGCCGTAGTTGAGCAACGCCCGCCGGCCGGATTCACGCTCGTCGGACGCCACCACCTCAGCCTTTATGGCCACACACGCCGCCACCTTGGCCGGCAAACCCGAATCACTGATCGAGCGGGCACCGTCGTCGTCGAGTCCCAGGAAGTGGTACTTGGCCAGTTCCCCGAAACCATTGCGGACTTCCCGTGGTGGCAACGAGGCAAGGACCTCGGTGTCACAAAGCACCGCCGACGGCTGCCAGAACGAACCGACCAGGTTCTTGCCCTCAGGCAGGTTGACCCCGGTCTTGCCGCCAATGGCAGCGTCGACCTGCCCCAGCAGGGTGGTGGGCACGTGAACAACAGGCACCCCGCGGTGGTACACCGCGGCGGCAAACCCAGCCACGTCGGTGACCAGCCCACCCCCAACAGCCACCACGGCGTCGACCCGGGTCAGACCCCACTGGGCCCACTCCCGACACAGGCCTTCCACGGTGGCCATGGTCTTGGCCTGCTCACCATCGCCGATGGTGAACACCCGGTGGTCACAGCCGGGATCCACGTCCACACCGATGCCGTCCTGGGTGACCACGGCGACACGGCGCACGCCATCGGGAAGCACGGCCGACAGATGGTGTCGGGCACCGACGCCAACCACCACGTCATAAGAGCGCTCAGCGAGCTGGACGGGAACCACGATCACGAGTCCTGCTCCCCCGCCAGCAGCAGCCTGCGCTCGCCAACTGCGGTCAGCACACTTGCAGCGACGCCGTTGGCATCGTCGAGAGTGGTGTCCACTTCCACGTCGGCCACCTCCCGGTACAGGTCGTCGCGCTCGCCGGCCAGCCGGGTCAACGCCTCGACGGGGCCATCGTCGAGCAGGGGTCGCAGGCCGGCGTCACCACCACCGACCCGGTCGACCAGGGTGTCCACCGACGCCCGCAGCCAGACCACCAGCGGACGATCCCGCATCAGCTGTCGGCTGTGGGCGTCAAGCACCGCCCTGGCCTCCGGTGGCCAACACGACGGGGGTTGGCGCGGCAACGACTTCGGCCATCGTCTCTGCCTCAAGGCGTCGGAATTCGGGCTCCCCGTCGATGGTCACCAATTCGCGCACCGTACGCCCGGCCCGGCGCTCCACCTCGGCGTCCAGGTCGATGAACCTGCGACCCAGCGCGTCAGCCACCAGCGGTCCCACCGTCGACTTGCCCACGCCCATCAGCCCAACCAGCACAAGATGCCGCCCGGCAAGGGCGGTCGCGTCAGGCGCGTCAAGCTCGAATGGCGCGTCAGGCGTGTCAGAAGGCGGTATCGCACCGGCATCAAACTCCATCGGAGGCATCCGCAGTGCCATCGAAGGCCAATCCCTCGTCCCAGTTGAGTTCCACTTCGGCGACCGCACCACCAGTGGCCACGGTCTGTCGATGCACCTGCTCGGCGAAGCTGCGGGCGTTGCGCACCATCTCGACAACGCTGTCGCCACCGAACTTCCGGGCGGCCTCGTCGGCGAGCACCAGTGCAACCATGGCTTCGGCCACCACCCCCAGGGCGGGGACGGCGGTCACGTCGGTGCGCTCCCGAAACGACACCGATGCCTCGTTGGTGGCGGTGTCGACGGTGGCGAGCACGGGCCTGTTGAGCGTGGCCAGGGGCTTCATGGCCACACGGGCCGAAAGCAGTTCCCCGGTGGTGATCCCGCCCTCGAGGCCGCCAGCCCGAGCGCTGGAACGCTGGTAGGAACCCGTCTCGGCGTCGAACACGATGGCATCGTGGGCCTCAGAACCCCGGCGAGTGGCCAGATCCATCCCGTCGCCGATCTCGACGGCCTTGACGGCGTGGATGCTCATCAGCGCCTGGGCCAACAGGCCGTCCAGCTTGCGATCCCAATGCACGTGACTTCCCAGGCCAACAGGCAGGCCGTAAGCGAGAACCTCGGCCACACCGCCCAGGGAGTCGCCATCGCGGGCGGCGTCACGTATTGCCTGTTCCATGTCCGCAGCCACCACCGGGTCGCCGCAGCGCACCGCAGAGCTGTCGATGGCCTCGAGGTCAGCCCATGGTCGGCCGGTAGCCGTTGGTCACCGCCACCGGGCCGATACGCACGACGTGACTGACGATGCCGACACCCACATGACCGAGCAGCAGCCTGGCTAGGGTGCCGGCCACCACCCGGGCGGCGGTCCACGGGCCGACGCCCGCTCCAACACATCGCGGGCGTCATCGAACCCGTACTTCTGCATGCCGGCCAGGTCGGCGTGGCCGGGTCGAACCTTGGTGAGAGGTGCGGTCGTGGCGCCGGGCGCCGGCGACATCTCCACATTCCACTTGCCGCGCTCCCACTCGCTGTTGCCCACCTCGACGGCAACGGGAGATCCCAGGGTCCGGCCGTGACGCACCCCGGCCAACAACGTGACCTCATCTTGTTCAAAGCGCATGCGCGGCCCACGCCCGAACCCCAGCCGACGCCTGGCGAGCTGCTCGGAGATGTCCTCCACGGTCACCTCGAGACCCGCAGGAAGGCCCTCGACGATCACGACAAGGGCCTGGCCATGAGACTCACCGGCGGTCAGGAAACGGATCACGCCCTCAAATCTACCGGTACCACGGGGGCCAACACCGCACCGGTTAACCGGTGGACCTCCGCAGCGGGACCATCACACCGCTGACACCGGGCCCAAAGCGACCATGACGACGACGGCGGCGGCGACCAGGTGGGGTCCAAAGGCGAACCACCGACCGCCGGTGCCCGATGCGGCCCGGTGGTCCCGACCCATCCTTCCCCGCAGTCCACGCGCCACCCACGTCACCACCGACCCCGCCACAGCAGCGCCAGCTGCCAGCAGCACGAAGCTGAAGGCCACCGTCAACGCTCCCGCCGGATCGGTGCACAGCCAACCGGCGGTGAGCGCCAGCAGGGCACCCAGTTTCACGTCACCGAACCCCATGCCGGCGATCCAGCCGACCCCCAGCACCACCATGGTCACCGTCGCAGCCACCAGCGCCGACCGAATACGGGCGGTGTCGCCGGCTACCACTGCCGCCACAACCATCACCGGCCACACCGCGGCCCACAACGGCGCAACAATGGCATCAGGCAGCCGATGGCACCGCACGTCGACCATGGCCGACAAGATCCCGCCCCCACCACCAGCATCACCACCACGGCGTCGACAGGGGCCGACCCGAATCGGGCCCAGCACACCACGGGACAACACGCTGCAGCCAACGATGACCACGGCCGTTGGCGCACAAACTGCACCATGGCGGCCGCACCGGGAAGGGCCGGGAGTGCCGACCGGCGGGCGAGAGCGCCGGCAGCACCAGGAAACCACACCATGGCCACCACGCCGCCGGCCGCTGCCGACACCATGGCGACCCCCGACGCCAGGCCAGACACCACGGTCAGGCCAGACACCACGGTCAGGCGATGGCAACCGAGCTGGCGGCGCTTCGCATCACGTCAACGGGAGGCTCGACCCCGGTCCACAGCCGAAAGGCATCGGCAGCCTGATGGACCAACATGCCAAGGCCATCCACGGTTGAAGCTCCGGCCTCGCGGGCCATGACCAACAGCTCGGTATCGACGGGGTCGTACACCAGCTCGACGACAACCTGATTGTCGTGGAGTAGCCCCAGCGGGACCGGACATCCCGGCCGGCCCGTCATACCCACGGGTGTGGCGTTGACCACGATGTCAGCGGCAGCGATGTCGGAAGGTTCGCCGACCGCACACCGACTGGGATCGAGGGCAACTGCATCGGCACCCCGGCCGGGGCTTCGGTTGATCACATGGATCCGGGCGGCCCCGGCGTCGAGCATCCCGGCCACCACAGCCCGACCAGCACCGCCGGCTCCCACCACAGCCACCGTGGCGCCGTCCACGCCGTGACCTTCATGAGCAAGAGCGGCAACGAAGCCGGTGGCATCGGTGTTGTGTCCCACCAGATGATCGCCGTCCCACGCCACGCAGTTCACTGCACCCAACCTCCGGGCCAGCGGACTGAGGTTCTCAAGGCTGGTGGCCACCTGCTCTTTGTGCGGCATCGTCACCGACAGACCTCCCAGCCCGAGGGTAACCATGGCCTCAAGCGCCCGGTCTGCCTGCCCACCCTCAGTGGCGAAGGCCACGTAGACCCAGTCAAGGCCGGTCGCCGCGAAGGCAGCGTTGTGCACCGCCGGTGACCTCGAGTGCGCCACCGGGTCACCGATCACGGCCGCCACACGTGTATGGCCAGACACCGGCAGCACCGAACCCACTAGAAGACGCCTCGCTGCCGGGAGTCCTCAGCCACAGCGAGGAACTCGTTGTAGTCGTTGGTGAAGAAATGGTCCCCAGCAGGGTCGATGAGCACGTAGTACAGCCAGTTGCCATCGGATGGGGCCAGTGCTGCAGTCAGGGCGCTGCGGCCCGGGGCGGCGATGGGAGACGGGGGGATGCCCGGTGACCGACGGGTGTTCCACGGCGAGTCGGTGTCGAGATCGGTCACGGTGATTTCGTCGGTCCGACGTCCGATGGCGTAGAGAACGGTGGCGTCGATATCCAGGCGCATCCCCTCAATCAGCCGGTTGTACATCACCCGCGCCACCTGGGGTCGCTCAGACTCGATGCGGGTCTCGGCCTCGACCATGGACGCAATGGTCACGACCTCGTAGGGCGTCAGCTCCAGACCGGTCGCCGATCTGAGGGTGGCTGTGGCGTCGTCGAGTCCGACTTCAGCGGCCACCGCCTCGAATGCGTCCACCATCTGCTGCACCAGCTTGGTGGCGTCGCCGCGATCGTCCAGCGCCACTTCGTAGGTGGCAGGAAACAGCAAACCCTCAAGAGTGGCTGACTCGGGTTGGTACGCCGAGCGGACCGTCGCCAGCGCTGCGTCCCAGTCGCTGCGCTGCATCTCGGGAAAGGCCGCCAGCACCCGATCCCCAATCTCATCAAGCCACAATCCTTCGGGAATCGTGATGGTGTCCACCTCGGGGGGTGCGGGCCCACCGGCGAGCACCTCAAGCACCGACCCGGCGGCCTGATTGGTCGTCAATCCCTGATACACCCCGGCCTCGAACGGCTCGGCGCCCTTGATGCGCAGGAACATCCGGAAGGCGTCGGCATTGACCACCACGCCGGCATCGGCCAACAACGTCGCCACCTGTGACGTGGTGGCCCCCACCGGGATGGCGAAGCCCACCGGTTCGTTGGGCCCCGACGGGTCCAGTTGTCCGCGCACCCACATGCCCCCGGCCGCCACCGCAACGATGCCGACGATCACCAAGACACCAAGCACCATGGGCCAGCGACGACGACGACGGGCTGTGGGACCAAACGTGGGGCCAGACACGCCAGCCGGATCCACCGGGTCCAGCGACCCATCAAGGTCAACGGTGGTGTCAGGAACGGTTGCGTCGGGAATGTCGCTGCGCCCCTGGTCGGTCATGTCAGTCATCACTCCACCCATCGTCGGGTCCGCGTTCGTCAGTCGCCACCGAACCACCCTCATCCCTGCCCTGTTCGAGCCAGGCTTGCAACAGTACGGCAGCAGCGAGTTTGTCGACCACCTTGCGCGCCTTGCGGTTGTCCACGCCCATCTCCCGCAGATGTCGCTGCGCCACCACCGTGCTCAATCGCTCGTCCACGGTGTCCACCGGTATCGGGGCCACCGAGCGCAGCAACTCGATCTCGTCGAGGACCCCCCTGGCCGCAGGTCCAACCGACCCATCAAGCGACAGTGGAAGGCCGACGACGATGATTCCGGCCTCCCACTCATCGGCCAGGGCGATGAGTGTGCGGTGATCGTGCTCGACAGAGCCAGAACGTTGCACGACCTCAACCGGCGAGGCGATGGTGCCGGTGGGGTCGGTGATGGCCACCCCGATACGACGGGAGCCCAGATCCACCCCCAGCGCCCTCACTCGAGGCCGGCTGCCCGTCGGGCGGCGGCAATGGCGTCGTCGATCCCGGCCGGATCCTTGCCCCCGGCAACAGCCACGTCGGCATTGCGCCCGCCACCACCCTTGACCGCCTTGGCCGCATCGGCAAGCAATTCACCGGCGTTGCGTCCCGCCGACGTGTCGGCCGCTGCCACCAGGCTGACCGACGTGTTGTCGGGAGTTCCCACCAGCACCACAGCGGTGATTCCCGAACGCTCCCGGACGGCAAGCGCCACCTGCCGCAGCCCGTCAGCGTCGTAGCCGTCGAGTCGCGCCACCACGACCCCGGACTCAGCCCCGGCTGCGAGCTCGGCAGCAATGGCGACCGCCGCCTTGCGCTTCAGTTCACGCAGTTCGCCACGCAACTGTTTCGATTCGGCGATCCGCCGCTCCACCGCGTCAACCACCTCGTCGGGACCGACACCCAGCAGCCCGGCTGCCGCACCAAGGGTGGCCTCATCGGCTCGCAGCCGCTCAATGGGCCCAAACCCGGTGATGGCCTCCACCCGGCGGATGTTGGACCCGATGGACGACTCCGACACGATCTTGAACGCACCGATATCGCCCAGTGCAGACACATGCGTGCCACCACACAGTTCGACCGAGTGCGGACCGGCCTCGAGCACACGCACCACGTCGCCGTACTTGTCGCCGAAAAAGGCGATGGCCCCGAGTTCGGCGGCCTGGTCCTTGGACGTCTCGAAGTGTCGGGCCTCGGAGTTGTCCAACACGTCGGTGTTGACCAGGTCCTCCACGGCCACCAGCTGGTCGTCGGTGAGTGGCTCGAAATGCGAGAAGTCGAACCGCAACCGCTCGGGTGACACCAGCGATCCCTGCTGCTTGACGTGATCGCCGAGCACCTCGCGCAGCGCCCAGTGCAGCAGATGGGTGGCGGTGTGGTTGCGCCGGATGGCGGCCCTGCGACCGTCGTCGATGGAGGCCGTCACTTCCTGGCCGGCGATGAACTCGCCTTCGGTGACGACCACGTGGTGGCGATGCTGCCCGGGAAGTGCGTAGGTGGTGTCGATCACCTCGGCGGTACCGGTGGCCGACGTAATGGACCCTGTGTCACCCACCTGGCCGCCGCTCTCGGCGTAAAACGGCGTGCGGTCGAGCACCATGACGTCGCCGATAACCCCCAACAGCCGGGCGGTGGTGGTCGTCTGGTCACGACCTGTGAATTCCGTGGGCCCGAACTGCTCGGCCAGGTCGGCAAAGGCCTGGGCATCGGCGCCGAGTCCGGTGGCCTTGCGGGCTGCGGCGGCCAGCTCCTGCTGGTGGGCCATGCCGGCGTCAAAACCGGAGCGATCCACGGCGTGTCCGCGCTCGCTGGAGATCTCCTCGGTCAGCTCCACGGGGAAACCGTGGGTGTCGTGCAGGGTGAAGGCAACCGCCCCGTCGAGTTCGGCGCCATCGGCCAGACCGTCGAGTTCACTGTCGAGGATCGACAGCCCGGTTCGCAGGGTGCGTCGGAAGTTCTGCTCCTCGCGTCCCACCACCTCGGTGATGAAATCGTGCTGGGCCACCAGGCTCGGGTAGGCGCTACCCATCACATCGACGGTTGCGGCCACCAGAGCCGGGGTGACCACGTCGTCAACACCCAGCAGGTAGGCATGACGCACGGCCCGACGGATGATCCGGCGAAGCACGTAGCCACGGCCGGTGTTGGACGGGAACACACCGTCGCCGACCAGGAAACTGATGGCCCGTCCGTGCTCGGCCAGGATGCGCAGGCTGACGTCGGTTGCGTCGTCGGTTCCCAACGACCGCCCGGTCACCGACTGGGCGGCGTGCACCATGGGAGCGAGCACGTCGGTGTCAAACACCGAGTCCACGCCCTGGAGCACGCTCAAGATGCGCTCCATGCCGGCACCGGTGTCGATGTTCTTGCGGGGAAGGTCGGTGTCGGTGCCGTCGGCGTCGCGCATGTGCTGCATGAACACCAGATTCCAGATCTCCAGGAAGCGCTCATCGCCACCACCAGCTGGGCCGCCATCAGGACCGAAGGACGGCCCCTTGTCGACATAGATCTCCGAACATGGACCGCACGGACCCGGCGGACCTCCAGGTGGACCCCACCAGTTGTCGGCGCCCATGCGCTGGATGCGGTCGGGACTGACCCCCACACCGTCCCGCCAGATTTCGTGGGCTTCGTCGTCACTGTGATGCACCGTGACCCACAGTTGATCGGGATCAATCCCGAACAGTTCGGTCACCATCTCCCACGCCAGGGCAACGGCCTCGGGCTTGAAGTAGTCACCAAACGAGAAGTTTCCCAACATCTCGAAAAACGACAGGTGCCGCAGGTCCCGGCCCACTTCCTCGAGATCGCTGTCCTTGCCTCCAGCGCGCAGGCACTTCTGCACGCTGACCGCACGGGGAGTGGGTGCGGGTTCCTCGCCGAGAAAGTACGGCTTGAATGGCACCATCCCGGCCACCGTGAACATCAGGTCGGGATCATGGGGGATGAGGCTGGCCGACGGCACCACCGTGTGGCCCCGCTGCTCGAAGAAGGCCAGAAAGGCCGTCCTCAGTTCGTCTGCGCTGTGGCGGTTCATGGGACCCGAAGCCTACCGGGGCCTCGGGGTCGCCGGCCGCAACGGGGACGCGATCACTTCGGGCGGGTCCTGCGACTGCCGCCGGTGCGGCCCGCAGCGCTGTCGCCGATGGGCTGCGGCGACGGTTGGCCCGCGCCACCGACAGGGTCCTGACGCATCTCGGACTCAACCTGCCGGATCTGCACCCGGGCATCGTCGACAAACCGCCGGGCTCCGTCAACACCGCTTCGGGCGGTGTCAGCAACGGCGTTGGCGACCTGCTCAGCAGCCGGTCGGCCGGCACTGCGCCGCAGCCGCACGTAGCCGTACACCGCCCCGCCGAAACCACTCACCGCTCCGGCCGAGAACCAGAAGACGCGTTTCATCATGGTGCCGAGCCTCGCCCACCACGGTCATCGGCAGCAACCCGGCGGTCGCGGCCGGGCCTGCGGTCGTTGCCACGCCTGCGGTCGATACCACGCCGGCGGCGCCGACGACCCGAACCACCGGTGAACACGCCGGCAATGGCACGAAACGTGCCCCGCACCACCGCTGCCACCCGCACAACCGGACCCACCACCACCCGGCGAACCACCCGGGAACTGGTCTCGAGCTGGTCGGCGAGCTCCTCCGCATGAGTCACCGCCTCGTCGACGCGTCTGGCGCCAGCGTCGGCGTGGGCCACTGCGGAGCGGGCTGCCTGGAGGTCGAGTTCAATGGCGGCGAGCGTGACCCTCAGGGCACGCGCCGACCGCACCAACGCCACGGTGGCGGCCAACACTGCGGCCACCGACGCCACCGCAGCCACGACGACCACCACCAGTGCCAGGTCGGTGGCAGTCACCGTCGGCCATCCCTTTGTGCCTGGTCGGATCCATCGGGTGTGGCGGAACCGTCACCAGCGTCGGGTTGTGCCCCGTCACGGTGGCGACGGACCAGGGGGTGGTCGGTGCTGCGGCGTTGCGCCAGCGCATCGGCCGCTGCGGCTTCGTCGCCGTGCTGGGTCGGACGCCAGTACCTCCGCCCCTCGAGTTCGTCGGGGAGGTACTGCGCCGGCACCCAGCCCCGTGGATCGTCGTGGGGGTACTCGTACCCGACCCCGTGACCCAGACGGGCGGCACCCCGGTAGTGACCGTCACGCAGCTGCGGCGGGACCTCCCCCACCGGATGGTCACGGACATCGCCACGGGCTTCAGCCAGTGCTGTGGTGACCGAGTTGGACTTGGGGGCGCATGCCAGGTGCACGGTGGCATGGGCGAGGTTGAGCTGAGCCTCGGGCAATCCCACGAACTCGACTGCCCGGGCAGCGGCGTCGGCCACCACCAACGACTGCGAGTCGGCCATCCCGATGTCCTCGCTGGCCAGAATCACCAGCCGCCGGGCGATGAACCGGGCGTCCTCACCAGCTTCGAGCATGCGAGCCAGGTAATGCACGGCAGCGTCGGGGTCCGATCCGCGCACACTCTTGATGAACGCCGACACCACGTCGAAATGCTCGTCGCGCCCGTAACGCAGGGCTTTGGTGCCCAGTGCGTCCTCCACGTCGGCCTCCCCCACCACCGCAGCGGCGGCTGGCGCTCCGTTGGCTGCCTCACGACGCACGGCGAGCGCAACGGCGACTTCAAGACTGGTCAACACGTGCCGGCCGTCGCCGCCCGACCGATCCACCAGCAAGGTGACCGCCGCCGGGTCTGCAGTGACACCTTCCATGGCCAGGCCACGTTCGACCAACAGGCGCAGGGCGTCGTCGTCGAGCGGCTCGAGTCGAAACAGCGTCGACCGGCTGAGCAGCGGCGGGTTCAGCTCGAAGAACGGGTTCTCGGTGGTGGCCCCGATGAGCACCAGCAGGCCGCTCTCCACCCCGGGAAGCAGCGCATCCTGCTGCGACTTGTTGAACCGGTGGACCTCGTCGAGGAACAGGATCGTTCCCGCCCCCTGCTGACCGAGGCGCTCGGTGGCCCGCTCCAGCACGTCGCGCACGTCGCGCACCGACGCCGACACCGCTGACAGCTGTTCGAAGGCCTTGGCCGTGTGGAGTGCGATGAGCTGGGCCACGCTGGTCTTGCCGGTTCCGGGTGGACCCCACAACACCACCGAACTCAGCCGATCGGCCTCGATGAGAGCCCGCAACGGTCGTCCCGGGCCCAGCAGGTGCTGCTGGCCGACGACGTCGTCGAGTCGTTGGGGGCGCAGGCGCGCCGCCAAAGGTGCCCGTCTGGATAGCTGCTCACCGGCAGCGTGACTGAACAGGTCCCCACTGGCCATGCCCCGCAGGCTAGATCGCCCAGCGGTGGCGTGATTCAGATTGGATCAGTCGGCTGGCGGAAGCACCCGAAGCCCGAGCTCCGCCAACTGGCCGGCATCGAGCGATCCGGGTGCCCCGGTGAGCGGGTCGGTACCCGACTGCGTCTTGGGGAAGGCGATGACCTCACGGATGTTTTCCTCGCCGGCCAGCAACGCCACCAGTCGGTCGATGCCGAAGGCGAAGCCAGCGTGTGGCGGCGCCCCGAACCGGAAGGCGTCGAGGAGGAAACCGAAACGGTCCTGGGCCTCGTCGGCATCAATGCCAAGCAGAGCGAATATCCGGCGCTGGACGTCGGGGTCGTGGATTCGAACGCTGCCCGAGCCCAGCTCCCAGCCGTTGAGTACCAGATCGTAGGCCTGGGACCGAACCGCCAACAGGTCGGCTGGATCGGCACTGTCGAGCAGGTGCACGTCGTCGGGGTGCGGCATGGTGAACGGGTGGTGGGCGGGCTGAGGTGAGCCGTCGGCGTCAACGGCCTCAAACAACGGGAAGTCCACCACCCAAAGGAACTGCAGTCCGCCTTCGGTCACCGGCGGGCGACCCAGTTCGAGACGCAGCAGACCCTGCACATGACACGCGGTGCGCCACTGGTCGGCAACCAGCAGCAGCAGATCCCCGGCTGCGCCCCGGTGGCTGACCGCAGCGACGCCATCTCGTCATCCGACAGGAACTTGGCCACCGGGCTGTTGAGGGTCTCATCTTCGACCCGCATCCACACCAGGCCCTTGGCCCCCCAGCGCTTGGCCCGGTCGGTGAGATCGTCGAGACGGCTGCGGGTGGTGTCGGCACCGCCGGGCACCCGCAACGCCTTGATGGCCGGGGCCTTGAATGCGTTGAACCCGGTGTCGGCAAAGACCCCGGTCACGTCAATCAACTCGAGACCAAAGCGGGTGTCGGGCTTGTCGGAACCGAAACGGTCCATGGCCTGGCGCCAGGTGATGTGGGGGATGTTCCCGGGGGTGACCCCGGTGGCGGCCTGGGTGGCGGCAGACACTGCGGCGGCCACGACCTCGAGGATCTCAGCCTGCGACACGAAGCTGGCCTCGACGTCGAGCTGGCTGAACTCGAACTGCCGATCGGCCCGCAAGTCCTCGTCGCGCAGGCACCGGGCGATCTGGAAGTACTTGTCGATGCCACCCACCATGCACAACTGCTTGAACAACTGCGGGCTCTGGGGAAGGGCGTAGAACTCCCCGGGGCTGAGCCGCGACGGCACCACGAAGTCACGCGCACCCTCGGGGGTGGAGGCGATGAGCAGCGGGGTCTCCACCTCCACAGAACCCCTGCTCCACCATGGCGTTGCGCAGCGTGGTGTTCACCGCTGCACGCAGTCGAAGATTGCGCTGCATGCGGGGGCTGCGCATGTCGAGGTAGCGGTGGCGAAGACGCACCGTCTCGTCGACATCGACCCGTTCGTCGATGGGGAACGGAACCGGCTCGGAACGGCCCAGCACCTCAACGGTGCAATCTCCCACCTCCACCTCGCCGGTGGCGAGGTCGGGGTTCACCGTGCCGTCGGGGCGACGACGCACCGTGCCGGTGATGCGCAGCACCCACTCGGCGCGCAGGTCGTGGGCCCCGTCGACCACGCACTGGATGACACCGGTGTGGTCACGCAGGTCGATGAAGGCCAGGTGCTCACCGTGCTCACGCCGACGGGCCACCCAGCCGCACATCGACACGACCCGGCCCTCGTCGGCCACGGTCAGCGTCCCGCAATGATCAGTGCGCATGGACCCGGGTGTCGGGCTGGGGACCTGCGGGGTGTCTTCGGTGGTCACGGTCTGGTCTCCTGGTCGATCACTGGCGGCGTGCCTGGTGACGGGGTTGGGTGAGGCGTGCTGGCCGCATGTGTCATGACGGGTCAGGCGTCGGTCAGCCGACGCCGCACGGCGTCGACCAGATCGGCACGCGCCACAGAGGTCTGGTCGCCCGTGGATCGCAGCGGACGCAACGTGGCCGTGCCGGCCTGAGCCTCTTCAGCTCCGATGATGACGGCGTAGTCGGCACCGCTGCGGTCGGCGGCTTTCATCTGGGCTTTCATTGATCGACCGTCAAAGGCCCGGTCGGCCCCGATACCGGCCCGTCGCAACTGGATGGTGATGGCGGCGGCGGCGTGGCCGTCGACCACGTCCACGACAAACACCTTGACCTTCGAGGCTGCGACTTCGAGGGCCCCTTCGGCATCGCATGCCAGCAGGACGCGCTCGATGCCGGTTCCGAACCCGACTGCAGCGGTGGCCGGACCACCAAGAGCCTCGACCAGTCCGTCGAACCGCCCACCACCACCGATGGTGTTCTGGGCCTCGGACAGCGCCGGCGAACGAAACTCGAACAGGGTGTGGGTGTAGTAGTCCAGCCCCCGAACCATCCGCGGGTCGACGGTGAACTCCACACCTGCGGCAGACAGCCCGGCCTGGACCCGGTCAAAGTGGGCCAGGGCCTCATCGTCGAGCGAGTCCAGGATCGACGGGGCGTGGGCCACCACCGATCGGGTGGCACGCTTTTTTGAATCCAGAACCCGCAAGGGGTGGTCGGTGGCCTTGGCCTGGTCCACGGGGTCGAGATCACCCAGGTGCTGTCCGAACCACGCGCTGAGCCTGGCGGCGTAGTCGGTGCGCTGGGCGGGGGTACCGAGCGTGTTGACCACCAGGGGGGTCTGGCGCAGACCGATGGCGGCGTAGAAGTCGGCCAGAAGCACCATCACTTCGACATCGAGGTCGGGGTCGGCCGAACCGATTGCCTCCACACCGAGCTGGTGGTGCTGGCGGTAACGCCCGCTCTGGGGCTTTTCGTAGCGGAATACCGGGCTGGCGTACCAGACCTTCCACGGGGTGGTCGGGCGGTGCTCGACGAAGGCCCGCACCACCGAAGCGGTTCCCTCGGGACGCAGCGCCAGATGTCGGTCGCCCCGATCGCGAAACTCGTACATTTCCTTGGTCACCACGTCGGTGCCTTCACCCATACGTGCGAACACGCCGATGTCTTCAAACATCGGACTCTGGCACAGGCCGTAGCCAGCACGACCCACCGTGTCGGCAAAGGTGGCCACCACGGCCTCCCAGCGCGCCGACGCCGGCGGAATCACATCATGGACGCCGACAGGAGCACGAAACGGACCGGCCGGGGTACCAACTGGACCAGCGGGCGCTGCAGCGGTCGGCTCGGGATCGGACACGACCGCCAACTCTAGCCAAGGCCGCCCGGGACCAGAGAACCGGTTCCCGGTGCCGGTCAGGCCCGGGGCATCACCCGGTAGGCGTCGTAGATGGAGTCGATCTGCCGGATGGTCCGCAACAGCCACTCCAGATGGGAGGGATCACCCAGTTCGAAGTCGAACTGCATGGTGGAGATGCGGTCCGAGCCGGTGACCGTGGTGCACGAGATGATGTTCACATGGGCGTCAGCCAGCACGGCACTCACATCACGCAACAGCCGCGACCGGTCCAGTGCCTTGACCTCCACCGAGGCCACGAAGGTTCCCGCCGGCGCCTCGTCCCATTCGACCTCGATCACACGATCCACCTGACTGGCAGCCAGAGTGGCGCCGTTGGCGCAGTCAGAGCGGTGGACCGACACTCCCCTGCCCCGGGTCACAAATCCCATGATGGGATCGCCCGGTACCGGGGTGCAGCACCGTGACAGGCGCACCATCACGTCGTCGAGGCCCTCGACGTGCACCCCGGCGGTGGTGGTTGGACCCAGCCTGCGGCGCAGCGGAGTGGCCTGGCGAACGGTGAGGGGCAGGCGCTCGTCGGTGGCGGGATCACCGTGATGCAGATGGCGACGCACCCGCTCTGCCACCGACGTCGCCGACACGTGATTTTGACCAATGGCCGTGTGCAGGGCATCAAGGTCGGCGTAGTTCATGTCGCTGGCCACGGCGTCGAGCACCTTGGACTGGCGGACTTTGGCCACCGGCAGACCTTCGCGGCGCATGGCCCGGATCAACTCGTCGGAACCGGTTTCCCGGGCGTCTTCACGCAGCTCACGCAGGTACCACTGCTTGATCTTGGCCGACGCCCGGTTGGTGGCTACGAACTGCAGCCAGTCGCGCGAGGGCCCCGCTCCTTCCACCTTGGACGTGAAGATCTCAATGGTGTCGCCGCTGGCCAGCACCGAGTCGAGCGGCACAAGGCGCCCGTTCACCTTGGCGCCGATGCAGGCGTCACCCACCTCGGTGTGGATGGCGTAGGCGAAGTCCACCGGTGTCGACCCGGCCGGAAGCGTCACCACCTTGCCCTTGGGGGTGAACACGAAGACCTCGTCTTGCTCGAGGTCCACCTTCAGCATTGACATGAACTCACCCGGGTCGGATGTCTCACGCTGCCAGTCGATGATGCGGTGCAGCCACACCATGTCGTCGGAGGACTGATGGTTGTCCTTGTAATCCCAGTGCGAGGCCACGCCGTACTCGGCCAGCATGTGCATCTGCCGCGTTCGGATCTGGACTTCCAGCGGCTTTCCCTGCGGCCCCACCACGGTGGTGTGCAGCGACTGGTAGAGGTTGAACTTGGGCATGGCGATGTAGTCCTTGAAACGACCCTGCACCGGTCGCCAGGTGGCATGGATCGACCCCAGGGCGGCGTAGCAGTCCTTGATGCTGTCGACCACAACCCGAATACCCACCAGGTCGAAGATCTCGTCGAACTCCTTGCCCTTGACCACCATCTTTTCGTAGATGCTCCACAGGTGTTTGGGCCGACCGTGCACGTCGCCGTCGATGCGCAATTCCCCGAGATGCTGCTGCACTTCGGCCAGCACCTGGGTGAGGTACAGGTCACGCTCGGGCGTCCGGGTGGCAACCATGTGGTCGATCTCTGCGTACCGCTTGGGGTGCAGCGCAGCAAAGGCCAGATCCTCGAGCTGCTGGCGAACCTCCTGCATGCCCAGCCGGTGGGCAAGAGGGGCGTACACGTCGAGGGTCTCCTGGGCCGAGCGCTCCTGCTTCCACGCCGGCATCCCGGCCACCGTGCGCATGTTGTGCAAGCGGTCAGCCAACTTGATGATCAGGACCCGAAGGTCCTTGGCCATGGCCACGAGCATCTTGCGCACCGTGGCCGCCTGCTGGGCCTCCTTGGAGTCGAACTTGACCCGGTCCAGCTTGGTGACACCGTCCACAATGGCAGCCACCTCAGCGCCAAACGATGCCTCCAGATCGCCGATGGTGACCCCGGTGTCCTCCACGGCGTCATGCAGCAATGCCGCTGCGATGGTTGTGTCGTCAAGACCCAGTGAGGCCACGATGGTGGCCACCGCCACCGGGTGCAGAACGTAGGGCTCCCCCGAACGGCGCACCTGCCCGTCATGGGCGGCCACGGCCACCGAGTAGGCCTCGGAGATGAGCGTGGTGGGGGCCTTGGGGTGGCGCTCGCGATACAACGCCAGCAATGGGGCGATCTCGGCGGTGTCGTCAACGATGTGCCGACGCCATGGCAGGACCCGATCCACGGCCGGCATGGTCAGCTGCCGGACCCAGCCCGGACCCGGACGCTGCGGATTGGCCGATGGCGAGGATCGACATGACCTCCACGTCAGGCAATTGGGCCCGTCCACCAAGCGCCTCGAGCTCGAGCAAGGCACGCCACACCGGCAACCTCGCCACCGAGTCGGCGAACCAGGCGCACGACCGCAGCGGCGGTGCCGCCAGTGGCCACGACGTCGTCAACGATCAGCACCCGCTGGCCCGGTGCGATGGCATCGTTGTGAATCTCGAGCAGGTCGGTTCCGTACTCGAGGGTGTACTCCTCGGCCTCGATCGCTGCCGGGAGCTTCCCGGCCTTGCGCACCGGAACGAACCCGGCATCGATGCGCAGTGCCACCGGCGCAGCCAGAATGAACCCGCGGGCCTCAACGCCGACCACAATGTCGATCCGCCGACCGCCGGCATCAGTGATGCCATGGGCGTGATGATCGGCGATGACGGTCACGACCTGATGAAAGGCCGAGGCGTCGGCCAGCAGGGGCGTGATGTCGTGAAAGGTGATGCCTGGCCGGGGCCAATCGGCAATGTCACGAATCCGGGAACGAAGCTGGTTTGCATCCAACATCATGCTGGCAAGGCTACAGGCAGCACTGGCCGCTCAGGGGTTGGAGGTCAACGACGCTTGGACTTGCCGCCGCTGCGCTTGCGGGGCCGGGGCGGGATGGCCCCGGTGGGTGTCGGCCGCACGGTCGGCGAACCTGTTGACGGATCTGTCGGGGACTCCGGGCCGGTCTGGCCTCCGGAGGTACCGGCCCCTGCTGCAGCAGGATCCGGCTTCGACACTCCCGCTCCGAGACGTTCACGCAACTGCCGATAGCGCGGCTCACGCTCTTTGAGCCACACCACCGCCGGCACGGCGATCATGATCGAGGAGTACGTCCCCACCGCCAGCCCGATGGCAAGGGCAATGGTGAACTGGTTGAGTGTCACCGCTCCGAGCACCAACGAACCGATCACCAGCAACGACAGCACCGGCAACAGCGAGGTGATCGAGGTGTTGAGCGATCGCAACAGCACCAGGTTCATGGCCCGGCTGGCGCCGGCGGCGTAGGTCATCCGGTTGGTCATGCCCATCATGGGCTCGACTTCCTTGACCTTGTCGTAGATGACCACGGTGTCGTAGAGCGAATAGCCGAGCACCATGAGGAAGGCGACCACCGTGCCCGGGCTCACCTCAAACTGGAACAGCGAGTAGAGGCCCACAGTGATGAGCACGTCGTGCACGGTGGCCACGATGGCTCCGAGCGCCATGCGGAACTCAAGCCGCAACGTGAGGTACACCATGATCGCAGCGAGGAAGAACACCATGGCCCGAAGGGCCTGCTGGGTCACGTCCGCACCCCACGATGCGCTCACCGCAGTGACACTCACCTCGGACGGATCCGACGCCCCCAGACCAGCCACCGTCGTGCGCACCAGATCCTGGGTGGCGGGGTCCTCGCTCGAGGTCTGGACACGCACCACCTTTTCACCGCTGGAACTGGTGATGATCTGCACCCGGGCGCCGGCAAGTCCTGCGCTGTTGAGCGCCTCTCGGGCCGAATCGATGGTGACTTCTGAGGCCGGCCCCTCCACTGACACCCCACCGGTGAACTCCACACCAAGGTTCAGGCCACGCACCCCCAGTGAGGCGATGCTGATGACGATCAGCACCACAGACAGCACCAGGCCGCGCTTCCACCACCGGGTGAAGTCGATGCTGTTGTCACCCCGAAGTGCCTGGACGAATGCCGACATCACTCCACCTCCGCTGTCGCAGGCACCGACGGTTTGTTTTCTGCGTCCCGACCGCTGCCGGCGTCCCGACCGTTTCCTGACGATGGAACGGGAAGGGCAAACCAGCGGGGATGGCGGGCACACAGTCCCGAGCGCAAACTGAGTGCCGCCGACGGACGCATGAAGAACCAGGATGCGAACAAGTCGAGCAGCGTGGCCAGTCCGAGGTAGAAGGCGAAGCCACGGATCGGACCGACCGCCAGTGCGTACAGCAGCGCCGCCACGATCAACGAGGCGGTGTCGGCCTTGACGATGGTCCGCCACGCCGCCGAGAACGAACGGTCAGCGGCTGACCGGATCGAACGTCCCTTGCGGATGTCTTCCTTCACGGTCTCGAACAGAACGACGTTGGAGTCGACCGACAGACCGAACGACACCACGATGCCGGTCACCCCAGCCAGCGTCAGTGCCAAACCCTGCGATGTACCCAGCCATGCGATGATCGCCCACAGCAACCCGATCTCGAGCACGAGCTTGGCAACGGCAGTCACGCCCAAAAGCCGGTAGGAGGCCAGCATGTAGGCCGCCACCAGCGCCAGACCGATGATCCCGGCGATCACCCCGGCGCGAAGGGCGTCTCTGCCCAGTGTTGCCGAGACCTCCTGCACCGACTGGATCTCAAGCTGAACAGGCAACGCTCCGTAGCGCAGCACCGTGGCCAGATCCTTGGCCGACCGTTCGGTGAACCCGCCAGAGATGACGATCTCATCTCGTGCGAACGCAGCCGCCTGAACACCCAGCGCCGAGATCACCTCGGCGTCAAGAGTGATGGCAAACAACCCGGTGGGACATTGGGCCGAACGGGCGAAACAAGCCGCCGCAGTGGTGTTGAAAGAGTCGATGCCCTCGATGCCAGGCTTGAACGACGGTCGCACCACCCACTGGCCGCGCTCGTCAATCGATGCCGAGGCACTTTCAAGTCCTGCACCGGTGAGCGAGGCCGGCCCCAACCGGTAACGGGCCACCTCGAATCGCTCGCCGTCGATCACCTGATACTGGGCCTCCACCACGATCTGGTCGAGTCCGGTGTCGCCGGTGAGTTCGGGCAGTCCGAGCTGGGTTGCGAGGCCCCCTTCGCCACCACCTTGACCCTGCTGGGCATCAAGAATCTGCTGGAGCTCGTCATCGGTCAGCTGGGTGGGGTCCAGCACCTCACCGTCGGTGGGCAGTGGGTCCTGCATGCCGGCGGCGTACTCACCGTCGCCCCCCGGGGCCAGACCGCCCGCCCCGATGGAGCCTTCATCGGTTGGTGCCACGGTGTCGGGTGGCGGGACTTGCTCGGCGTCGGGCTGGGTGGGATCGACCTGCTCGCCGTCAGCGTCTGGCTCTGCCAGCACGGGCTGGCCGTCGGCATCGACACGGAATCCGGTCTGGAACTCTTCGAGCACGGGCCGGAAGGTGAGTTCACCGGTCTGGCCCACCAGATCGATGGCCTGTTGACGGTCGGACACCCCGGGGATCTCCACCGAAATGTTCTGACCCTGGCGGGTGATCTCGGGCTCAGCCACACCGATGGAGTCCACCCGGCTACGAATGATGGACACGGCGTCGTCGAGTTGCTCATCGGTGGCCTCACCCGACGGCGCCAAAATGACGGCCACGCCACCCTGCAGGTCAAGACCCAAAAAGGCTTGTTCCCGGCCAGAAAGGTGTAGGCCAACAGGCCAGCGGTGAGTACCACCGTGAACAAAAGCGACACCAGACTCTTGCGCTTCATGGTCGGGCCTCACCCTCGGGCGCGTCGCCGGACTCGTCAGACGCCGCCTCGCGAACGGCGGTGGATTCGCCGGAGTCCGACACCTCGGCGGCCACCTTTCGTGCCACCGCGTCACGCACCATCCGAAGCTCCACTCCAGAGGCCACAACCACGTGGACCGAGTCGCTGTCGACTGCCGAGATCACACCATGGATGCCACCGATGGTGACCACGGCGTCGCCAGGCGCAAGGGAGGCCTGCAGCTGACGGGCACGGGCCATCTGGCGCCGCCGGGGCATGACCAGCACCACGTACATGAGGCCGATGAGCAATACGATGAGCAGTGAGCCGTCCACGGTCGGGCGGGCACCTCCGGTAAGGCGGTCAGGGAACCCGGCGACCTTACCGCACGCTCACCACCCGACTTGCTGCACCCTCCACAAACAGCCCGCCTGACTCAGGGCCATGTCGGGCTCAGGGCCCCTGCCAGCCACGCCTGGCTCAACTCCGCTCGTACCGTGTCGAATGTGCCATCGACGATTGCTGCACGCAGCGACGACACCAGAGCGAACGTCCAGTGCACGTTGTGGATGGTGACCAGTCGGCGACAGGTGGGCTCACCCACGATCAACAGGTGACGCAGGTAGGCCCGGCTGTACCTGGCACAAACCTCGCACGTGCAGGTGGCATCGAGGGGGCCGGGATCATTCATCCACTGACGGTTTCGCAGGTTGACCCGCCCCTGTGACGTGAGCACGGTGCCGTGCCGACCCAGCCGGGTGGGGAGGACACAGTCGAACATGTCCACCCCCAGAGCCACCGCCTCGATGATGCTGCGGGGGTCGCCCACCCCCATCAGGTACCGGGGCCTGGCAACCGGGAGTTCGTCGAGCGCAGCTTCAAGGGCCGGCAACATCTCGTGACGGGGCTCGCCCACACTGAGCCCGCCGATGCCGTATCCGTCGAAGCCGATGTCCACAGTGCGCTGGGCACTCTCGGTCCGCATCGTGGTGTCGACTCCTCCCTGCACGATGCCAAACAGGGCCTGGGTGCTTCCCCCGCTGCGCAGTCCGGCGTGGGTGACCGCCGCCCGTCGGGCCCAGGCGGCCGTGCGCTCCACGGCGGTGCGGATCACTGCGTCAGATGACGGCAGCGGCGGACAGACGTCCAGCACCATCTGAATGTCGCTTCCCAACTGGTGCTGCATCTCCACCACGTTTTCCGGCGTGAAGCGATGGGAGTCACCGTCATAGGTCGAACGGAACGTGACTCCGTCATCATCCACCTTCGGCTCCAGTGAGAACACCTGGTACCCGCCCGAGTCGGTGAGGATGTGGGTGTCAAGGGCCATGAAGCGGTGCAGCCCGCCAGCAGCCGCCACCACCTCCGGACCCGGCCGCATGATGAGGTGATAGGTGTTGGCCAGCATGACCTGGGTGCCAAGTCGCTCCAGATCACCCGAGTCCAGGGCCCGCACCGTCGCCCGCGTTCCCACCGGCATGAAACACGGCGTGGCAATCGACCCGCGCCGGGTGGTGATGGTGGTGGCCCGGGCCCGACCGGCGGTGGCGTCGATCCTCTGGCTGATCACGGATTCGCCGCCCTCAAACCCGCTGTCGTCTCCCGACACCGTCACCCCTCACCCGATGCGTCTGGGATTGCCAACCGGTTGACGAGCATGGCGTCACCAAAGGACAGAAATCGGTAATCGGCTGCCAGTGCCGTCTCGTACAACTCCCGCCACTTCGGGCCGATAAAGGCTTCGAGCAGCACGAGCAAGGTGGATCTGGGCTGGTGGAAGTTGGTCAGCAGCCGGTCGACCACCGCGAATGGGTAACCGGGGGTGATGAACAACGACGTGTCGCCCTGGGTGGCACCGGTCGCTGCCCACGTCTCCAGGGTCCGCACCACGGTGGTGCCCACTGCCACCACGTCACCACCACGTGCGGCGGTGGAGAGACACAGCTCGGCGGTGGCCTGCGGAACGTGGAAGTGCTCGTGGTGCATGACGTGATCGCTGATGCTGTCGGCGGTGAGCGGCACGAACGTGCCCGGTCCGATGTCGAGTTCAACACCAGCGACGGTGACCCCGTTGGCCACACAGGCGTCGAGCACGGCCTCGGTCAGGTGCAGGCCGGCGGTGGGTGCCGCAACTGACGCTGCCCGGTCGGCAAACACGGTCTGGTAGCGCTCGGGATCAGCGGCCGCAGTGTGAATGTAGGGAGGCAGGGGCACCTCACCAACGTCCTGAAGGGTCTCCATTGGGTCACCGTCACACATGATTTCCACCTCGCGATGCCCGCCGGGAAGGTGGGCACCAACGACCACGGTGACGTCGGGGCGTCCATCGTTGACCAGCGCCAGTTCGACGCCCTCGGCCAGGCGGCGGCCGGGCCGCACCATCGCACGCCAACGACGGTGTGTGCTGTCGAGTGGCGCGACCAGCAGCACCTCGGCGGCACCGCCGGTGGGTTTGCGCAGATGCAACCGGGCCGGAAGTACCCGGGTGGTGTTGACCACCAGGAGATCACCCTCGTGAAGCAACAACGGCAGGTCGGCAACTGTGCAGTGCTGCACCTCGGCGTTGCCTCCCACGTCGACCAGCATCCGCGACTGGTCCCGCTGGGCAAGCGGCACCTGGGCTACAGCCTGTTCGGGCAAGTCGTAGTCGAATTGGGAAGTACGCACGGTTGGCCAGCGTAGGCGTCGCATTGCACGACCCCTTCGCCTTGCGACTGGATCGGTACTCAACGCTGGCACGACACCCGGCCGCTGAGCGCCGCACGGGACCCGACCCGGCCGCATCCCCCATCGCAGCAGCCGGGTCCGGCAGGCTTGAGGGGTGAACACGGTCAGGCGCGAAACTCAAGCCTGGCCCCTGATGACACCCTGGGCTCGCACATGACCATGACCACCGCCACCACCAGCGACACCGATGGGCAGTCGGGAACGTCTGACCAACGACACCCTTCGGCCACTGCATGGCTTCTCGACACCGAGAGCTTTCATGCCGAGTTTGCTGCGCTGTGGGCCAACTGCGACCACGACGTACGCTCTGGGCTCCTGAGCCAGCTCACCGACGTCAGCCTGCATCCCGAGCTCGAGCGGGTTGGCAGGGGCGACACCACTGACCTGCGGACCCGGGCCAGCCAGCTGTGGGCCTCAACCGACCCCGTGGTCACCGACCACGTCGCCCGACTTGAAGTGTCCACCCCCGAGGACTGGGCGACCGGGTTTGACGAGGCCCACCTCGGCCACTGGTTCCGCCTGTGCATGGCCGGTCACCTGGAGGCCATAGCCGGGGTGGACGACCCCGACGCGTTGCGGGCCGGGCTTCCCGATCTTGGCTGGTCGGCAGTGGAGACCCGCCGGGTGCTGTTCGGACGGGAGATGGGCGAGCTTGCGGTCCGCCTCGACCACCAGGGGTACGGCCAGGCCGTCAACCTGTCGCTGGGTCACGGCCACAAGGGCTGGCTCGACCACGATGATGTGACCACCGCCCGGCAACGACTGATGGATCTGGACCGGGCCCGATTCCGCACGGCGCAGCACCTGGTGCCAGCGTGCGAGCAGTTGTGGAACGTTCTGGATGTGGCCGGATCAAACCCCCAACGCGTGCTTGTGCTTCCTGGCGCCGTGTGATCTGGCGCTGTCTCCTGAGGTGACCCGCCAGTTCCATGCTGGCCATCGGTTGACCGACTGTGCCCCACTGCGCTTTGCTAGGCCATTCATTCAGCACCAGACCGGCGGGGCCCCGTTGCCCCGCAGCGACCCGTCAAGGAGACCAGCATGTCGGCCAGCGACACCGCCACAGGTGAAGTAGCCCCCACCGACCACGCCGAACTGCGCGACGAGGTGCGAACCTGGCTGGGCGAGAACTGGAATCCCGAGCTCACGGTGGGGCAATGGTGGGAACTCCTGGGCTTGGCGGGATGGGTTGCTCCGGCGTGGCCGTCGGAGTGGTTTGGCCGCGACCTGTCGACGGCTGAGTCCAACGTGGTGTCGTCGGAGATCACGGAGTTTGGGGCGCTTGGGGCCCCCGGTGGTCTGGGTCTGCTGCTGGCTGGCCCCACGATCGCCACCCACGGCACCGACGAGCAAAAGCAGCGCTACCTGCGGGACATCGTCACCGGGCAGCGCAGCTGGTGCCAGCTGTTCAGCGAACCGAATGCCGGGTCCGACCTTGCCGGTCTGCAAACCCGGGCTGAGCGTGACGGTGACGAGTGGATCGTCAGCGGGCAGAAGGTGTGGACCTCGGGCGGTCAGGCCGCCGACCTCGGAATGCTGATCGCCCGGACCGACACCGAGGCGCCCAAGCATCAGGGGATCTCCTACTTCGCCATCGACATGCACCAGGACGGTGTCGACATCCGCCCGCTGCGCGAGATCACTGGGCGAGCATTGTTCAACGAGGTCTTCCTCACCGAGGCCCGCACCGGTGACGACACGGTGATCGGCGGGCTCAACAATGGATGGGCGGTTGCCAACAGCACCCTCACCTTCGAGCGCGCCGGTCTGGGTGCCGGCGGAGGCTCAGGGGCGGCATCAGCTGCCATCCCCGGACAGGTGCTGGGCCAACTGGAGCTGAGGGCAGGCGACTTCGTTCGGGCACCGGGGCGCAAGCGCCGCAGCGGCGGTGGCGGCGGCGCCGGTGGGATGTTTGGCTCGGCAGAACGCATGCTGGTGGGTCTGGCCACCGACAACGGAAGCATCAACGAACCCACGGTGCGACAGGATCTGGCCCGGCTCCACACCCTCAACGAGATCGCCCGGTACTCAAACCTCCGCCTCAAGGCGGCCCGTGCCGCAGGCAAGAGCCCCGGCCCGGTGGCCAACATCGCCAAGCTGTCGATGAGCGGCATTGTGCGCCTGACCCGGGAACTCGGCCTCAGCATCCTTGGCCCCTACGGCACGCTGCACGCCTACGACACCGAGCAGCGGGCCACCCTGGATGCCGCCACCGGACGCACCCTCGACGCCATGGTGACCGAACTTTCCCTGTTCTCCCCGGCACCGTCCATCTATGGCGGTACCGACGAGATCCAAAAGAACATCATCGGTGAGCGCGTCCTGGGGTTGCCCAAGGAACCCAATCAGGACCGCACCACCCCGTTCAAGGACCTGCTCAAGAACTGACTGCCGGGGTCGGTTTCACCCCGGTTGCGTCGTCGCCTGCTGCCACAAGGGTTGGGGTGTGGTGAAGCTGCCACCGGGTCGGGATGAGCCTCACGATCCGGGCCCAACCCCCCGACCCCACTGATCCGGGAAGCGTTCAACCGCAACGCTAGGGTCGTGTCGTGGTCATGCTGTCGTGGATCGTCGCTGGTGCTGCCACCGTGCTGGGCGCTCTGGGTGTCGTCAAACTCATTGACCCCACCCCCACGTCCACCATGCTCGCCGCCCTGGGGTGCCAGCCGGGAACCTTGCCGCCAGGCTTCTGGGAGCTGGCGAGGTGGTGGTTGCCGTGGTGGTGCTGTCAGACGGCCCGGTGGTGGCCATGGTGGCGCTGGCGCTGGCTTACTGGTCGTTCACCATCGGGCTGGTGGTCCTTCGCCGTCGGAGCCCGGCAACCCCATGCGGATGTGTGGGCCGGTGGTCGGGACCACCCACCCGGCGCCACATTGCCATCAATGGTGTCCTGGCCAGCGCTGCGGTGGTGTGTGTGGCCACAGGAACCACGGCATGGCCGACGCTGTCGGGGCCGGTGTCCACCACCGCCTATTGGCTTTCAGCCACGATTGCGTCCGTGGGCGTGATCGCCGCCATGTCATCTGCGCCCGCCGTGGGCTCCAACGACGCCCGCACCGGTCCTGTGAGGAGATCGAAACCATGACCCATCGCTCTCGCTGGTCACGACTGTTGGCCACGCCCGTGGTCATCGCCGTGTTGGCCCTGGGGTGCAGTTCGAACGACGCCAGCCCTGAGGCGTTTTGCGCCAAGCTCGCTGAACTCGGCGATCTCAGCATCACCCTGGATGGGGATCCCGCAGTGCTCGAAGCCGCGTCGCAGGAATTGACCGAACTGGCCGATGTCGCCCCCGACGAGGTGAAGTCGTCGGTGCAGGTGCTGTCCAACGCGCTCGACACCATGGGACGTGCCGCTGCCGAGGCAGGCACCGACTCCGCTGGCAGCCTCGATGCCGCCCTCGGCGCCCTGGCGCCCGACATCGCCGTCATCGAGACGGCCAGCGACAATGTTGAGGCCTACGCCGAACAGAACTGCCAGATCTCGCTGCTCGACACCCCGACGACCGTCGAGCCGTCGTAACCGCACACGACCGGTTCCAGCCGCCGACCGTTCGGCAAACTTCCAGCGGCAACAGGTCGTGTTGCGGGCCGTGCGATGGTGTCAGGTCAGAGCATCTCGCCGCGGCGCACGATCACCGAGTCGATGATGCCGTAGTCCTTGGCCTGTTCGGCGGTGAACCAGCGATCACGCTCGGAATCGGTTTCGACCTGTTCCACGCTCTGGCCGGTGTGGAAGGCGATCCGCTCGGCCATGAGCCGCTTGGTGTACTTCATCTGCTCGGCCTGGATGGCGATGTCCGAGGCCTGACCCTGGATGCCACCCAGGGGCTGATGCATCATGACCCGGGCGTGCGGCAGGGCGAAGCGCTTGCCCTGGGCACCGGCACACAGCAGGAACTGACCCATGGAGGCGCCCAGACCCATGCAGATGGTGCCGACGTCGGGCTGGATGAACTGCATGGTGTCGTAGATGGCCATGCCGGCGGTCACCGACCCGCCAGGCGAGTTGATGTAGAGCCAGATGTCCTTGGCCGGGTCCTGGCCCTCGAGGTACAGCATCTGGGCGATGAGCTGGTTGGCGGTTTCGTCGGTGACCTCGCTGCCGAGCATCACGATGCGCTCCTTGAGCAGCATGCGCAGCATCTCACCCCCGGGATCCCCACCGGAACCCTGCGCTGTGATGTCCGAAGTGTGGGGAACGCTCGTCATGGTCGACCTCCGCTGGTCTGGTCCGGTCAGGCTTGGGGACCTCCGCAGGCTACAGCCACCACGGCGGCACCCACACCACGCAGCGCTGGTACCTTTGGATTTCCTGCGAGCGTGGCGGAATGGCAGACGCGCCAGGTTTAGGTCCTGGTGTCCACTGGACGTGGGGGTTCGACTCCCCCCGCTCGCACCATTGCCCCCTCAACGACGCCTGCGACCGTCGGCCGCCGTGCCCGGTTGCGGCGGTCAGCCGCAGAAAAACGGCGATCAGCCACCGAAGAAAATGACGGTCACCGCCACGCCGTTGACGACCATGTGGGCCACGATGGAAGCAGCGATGCGGCCCTGCGACCACACCCGGAGCATGGCAAAGACCACGCCGTAGGTGGCCGTCACCAGTCCGACGAAGGCCCACGACGTGAGCCCGGACTGAATATGGATCGCACCGAACATCAGCGATGAAAACGCCACTCCGGCCACGATCCCCCACGACCTGCGGGCCGCCCCCAACACCAGGCCCCGAAAGAAGACCTCCTCGGCAATGGGGGTTCCGATCGCCACCATGACGAACAAACTGATGAACACCCAGATGCCCGTCGAATCTGTGGCCACCAGGTCGGCGTTGGTGGGTGCGTCGGCACCAAAGACCGCCGAGTAGCTGATGGCCAGCACCACCGAACTACCCAGTGCCATCGCTCCCCCGGCGAGCCCCAAAAGCGGGTCGGTCCAACGGATGGCCAGCCCGAAATCACGCGCCAGCGAGCCCGAGCCCTTGCTCCGGCTCACCCACCACGGCCATCCGATCAGCACGGCCCACGACAAAGGGGCCGACACCGCCAGCAACCACAGGTTGGCACCACCTGACGAATCACCCTCGAGCGATGTGTCTGAACCGACAGCAGCGAGCCCAATGACGATCACCAACCCGGCAACCAGCTGCACCCCGAAGAACAGCAGAATGCCAATGGCGACGTCGCCCATTCCCCAGCGGGGAACAACCGGCCCTGCAGGCGGCGGTGACCACGGGGTTGGCCCTGGCGGGGCAGTCTCGGGGAAGGGCGCAACCACACCGAAAGGGTAGCGCCATGACAAACGCCCGCCCCGACCGACCCGAACCACGCACGGTGGCTGCCGAAAAGGCGCTGCGGCGAACGCCGGTACCTTCTCCACGTGGATGCCGAACCGCGATTCCACACCACCCTGCGTCAGATCGATGGTGCTGTCGTGGTGGTCAAGATGGCCCGTGGCAGCGACGTGGGGCCGCTTCGCCACGAAGCCCGCGCCCTGACCGCCTTGAGCCATGTCGGCATCGTGCGGATCGTGGCTAGTGGAGGTGATGGCCAACGGTTCGGCCTGGCCACCGCCCACGCCGGCATCCAGTCCCTGGCCACGATCCCGCCGCGCCCACCAGCTGTCGCTGCCCACATCGCCGGTCAGGTGCTCGACGCCGTTGGACACGTCCACGCCCGGGGCGTTGTCCATCGTCGTATCGAACCGACCCATGTGGTCGTTGGTCCCGATGACCGTGTTGCGCTGTGCGGGTTTCGCTCGACCGGGCCGATCTCCACCGATGCCATGTTGCGCGACATCGCCGATGCAGCGTCGCTTGGCATCGCCCTGCTGGACTCGGCGGCGCACAACATGCCGCGCCGCTCCCGACGCACGACCATGCGTTTGCTCGACACCTGCACGGCCCTGCTCGCAGATCACCGGCCCGGTGCCACCACCATGGCCCGCCGCCTTGATGACGCTGTCACCCAGTTCGTGCTGGCGTCGGGTGGATCACCGCAGACGCAACGCCACCTCGTTGGCCAGCAACCGTCCGGCAACAGTCAGCACCAGGCCATCTCCGCCCGGGACCACCAGTCCGTCGAGTACCCCGGTCACGTCCTCGGGCCGTAGGGAGTCCACGGGCACGCCGGTGGCGGTGCGCACCGCCAACTGCAATCCCTCGATGCGACGGGCGTCGGGATCGAGCTCCTCGGACCCGGCCACCAGGTCGGTGCCGTTGTCGATGGCAGCGATGTAGCGCTCGGGAGTACGCACGTTCCACCACCGTCGACCCTCCATGTGGGAGTGGGCCGAGCACCCAGCCCCGAGGTACTCACCCTGGGACCAGTACAGCTGGTTGTGCCGACAGTGGTGTCCCGGCCGGGCCCAGTTCGAGATCTCGTACCAGTCCATGCCGGCAGCCGTCATGGCCTCATCGGTGATGAGGTACTTGGTGGCCTGGTCGTCATCGTCGGGGTGGCGAAGGGGATCGGTGGCCAGTGGTGTTCCTGCCTCGACGGTGAGCGCGTAGGCAGACACGTGCGGCGGTTCAAGAGCCAGCACCATGTCGAGTGTTCGCCGCCAGTCGTCCACCGACTCTGCTGCCGCTCCGTAGATCAGATCCAGGTTGAAGGACCTGAACCCGGCCCGACGGGCAGCACCGACCGCCACCGGCACCGACGGCGGGTCGTGGCGCCGGCCCAGTGACTCCAGCACGTGGGGTGCCATCGACTGCACGCCGAACGACACCCGGTTGACTCCAGCGGCCAGGTACCGGTCGAACAACTCGTCGGATGCATCTTCGGGGTTGACCTCAACCGTCACCTCGGCATCAGCCGACAGCTGGAGACGGCCCAGAAGCGACGCCATGTCGGCGCCGGTGAGCAACGACGGGGTCCCGCCGCCGACGAACACCGACGTGGCCGGCACCGGCAGCGACGCCACCACGGTGTCCAGCTCACGCCCCAGCGCGTCCACGTACCGGCCGGTCAGCGCGCCACGGTCATCCCACGCTGCAAACGAGCAGTAGTCGCATCGGTGACCACAGAACGGGACGTGAATGTAGATCCCGAAGTCGCTCGCTGACGCCACACGGTCGACAGGCGAATCGGAGGTCACCGGTGCGAACCCTATCGGCACCACCGTCGGGCCAGATCAGCTCGATCGGGCCAACCCACACTCACCCTGCGATGAGCAGGCCCAGTTCGCGCAGCCGTTGGCGAATCTTGGTTTCGCGCACGCCAAAGATCGCCGCCAGCACGATCTGGTCGTCGTGACGCACGGTCATGATCCGGCCGTTGAAGTCCTGGCGGCTGGTCTGCAAAAGGCCCAGTTGGCGCCGCAACATGTCACCCTCGGGACCTCCGAGCCGGGCCACCCGTGTGAGATCGAGTCGCAGCGGCGACCGCAGGTCCACCGCTGGGGTCTCGTCGTCAGTTGAGCGACCACCGGGGAGCATCTGGTCGAGCGGTACTTCGTAGTGGTCGGCCAGCCTCATCAGTCGGGTGACAGCGATGGTGCGCTCGCCCCGCTCGTAGGCACCGAGCACGGAGGCCTTGAACTCCTCCTCGGATCGCATCTCCACTGCCGTCAGCGAGTAGCCCTTTTGCTGCCGGATCTGGCGCAGCCGTGACCCCAGCCTGCGGGCGTAGGCACTGGTGGCGCTGGACACGGCAATGTCGAGATCATCGTCGTGCGGGTGTTCGGTCGTGCGGCTCATTGACATATGCATCATCCCTCATCATTTCCGTTGATTTCCGAATGATCAGGTGAGGTCGCCAACCAAACCTGCCGCCCATCGGGCTGATGGGCAATGAAACCGCTTCGTACCAGTCCCCACCATGGGTGTGTCGGCGGTCACATGCAGTGTAGGAGCTTGTTGCTGGAGGTGCCAGAGAAATCACCGTGCGTGTTGGCCCCAGGCGATTCCCTCGCAACGATGCCGGTGGCCGAGGGCACGCCACGGCTCCGATGTCACCGACACATCGCTAGTGGCCGGGTACGGCCCACCCGTCGCGTTGGGCGCACAGCAACGCACCCACCGTGATGGCTGCGGTCTCAATCCGCAGGATCGAGCGACCCAGCCCGACGGTGTGGGTGACGCCTTCGAGCTCGTCGTCGGTCCATCCCCCCTCTGGCCCGACAAGCACCGTCGGCACAGCCAGATCGACAGACCCACCGCCTGGCTCGGCAAAGGCCACCGGGCCGTCGACCAGCGCTGCCACGGCCCCGGGGGCCACGGGGCCGCACAACTCCGGCATCCAGACCTGCCGGCTCTGCATCGCCGACTCCCGCATCACCCGTGCCATGCGATCATGACGCCGGGGGATGTCGGCGCCATCCCATCGGACGACCGACCGGCGCAGCGTGCAACAACACAATCCGGTCGACACCGAGTTCGGTGAGCTTTTGCACCACGAGTTCGGTGCGTGAGCCCTTGGCCATGGATACCGCCACGGTCACCAACGGACCCGGACGCAGGACCTCGTGCACCTCACCCAGATCGTCGGGACGCTCGCCAAGTCGTGCAGTTCTCCAGTGGCCATGGCCGTCGGACACACACATCGGGTCGCCGAGCCGGACCCGCAGCACACGGGTGAGATGGTGCAGGTCGTTGGCATCAAGCCGGGGGGCGTCGAGGTCACCGACAAACGCCAGCGGCCCGGAGCGCAGCTCCGGGTCAACCGCCGTGGTCATCGCAGAGCGGCCCGCAGCCGGGACATGAGCCCGGCTCGTGGTTCAGCCACAGCCTCGCCCCGGATGTCAGCCAGTTGCCTCAGGAGCACTTCCTCATCGTCGCCCAGCGAGGTGGGGACCTCCACAACGACTTCCACCACCAGGTCACCGCGCCCGCGACCATCCACATGGGGAACCCCACGACGACGCATCACGGTGCGCCATCGGCTCGGCGTTCCAGCGGCGATGGTGATGACCTCGTCCCCATCGAGCGTCTCAAGGCCAACGTCGGCACCAAGGGCAGCCTGGGTCATGGCGATGGGGAGCTCACACACCAGGTCGTAACCGACACGTTCGAAGCGGTCGTGCGGCTCGACGGCGACATGAACGTACAGATCGCCGGTTCCCCCGCCACGAGGTCCGGCGGCGCCACGCCCGGGCAACCGCAGCGTCTGGCCGTCGTCGATCCCGGCCGGGATGTCCACGGTGTAGGTCCGGTCGAGGATTCGGCGGCCGTCACCGCGACAGGTCGAGCAGGGCGTCTCGATGGTCCGTCCGGTACCACCGCAGCGCCCACAGGCCCCACTGGTGACCATCTGCCCGAGCATGGACTGGCGCACCCTGCGCACCTGACCCGATCCCCCGCAGTCGCCACAGGTCATCGGCGACGTGCCGGCTGCAGCTCCGGTGGCGCTCACAGTCGTCACAGGGCTCAGCGGTGCGCACGGTCACCGGAGCCTGGGTCCCGAACACCGCGTGCTCGAACTCCACCCGGACGGTGGCCTCCAGATCGGCGCCACGAGGCGGTCCCGACGGTCGGGCCTGCCCGCCACCGAAGCCCTGGCCAAACAGCATGGAGAACACGTCGTTCATGCCACCGTCAAACGGGCTTCCCCCACTGGCGCCCGGATCGTCGGTGCCGTAGGTGTCGTAGGTCTGACGCCGTTGCGGGTCAGACAACACCTCGTAGGCCCGGGCCAGTTCCTTGAACCGGGCTTCAGCGGTGGGGTCGTCCGGGTTGGCGTCAGGGTGCAGTTCACGGGCCCTGCGCCGGTAGGCGCGCTTGATCTCCTCGGCGGTGGCCTGAGGCGACACCCCCAGCACCTGGTAGTGATCCGAACGTCCGTCCATGTTCGTTGCCTAGCCCTCGGTCAGTGACTGGCCCAGCCGGCGGCTGACCACAGCCACCGTGGCGATGGCCTGCGGATAGTTCATTCGGGTGGGACCCAACACCCCGATGGTCCCGGCGGGCTCACCATTGACCTCGTAGGGCGCCACCACCACGGCGCACTCAGCCAACGTCTCGATACCGGTTTCGGTGCCAATGGCCACGTTGAGCCCTCGATCGATCACGTCACGCAACAGTGTCACCACCACGTACTGCTGCTCGAGCACGCGAAGCACCTCACTGACCTGGGTGACGGCGTCGAAGGCAGCGGCGACGCGCGACGCCCCGCCCACGTACACCTCGCCTCCCTCGGTGTGACCGGCCAACAGTCCGAGCAGCGCCGTGCGCGCCACCTCGGCGCCAGCCACCCCATCGAAGCGCGTCGGCGTCGACGAGGTCGTAGGTGTTGCCGTGCAGCACCCGGGCCAGCTGGGCCGAGGCGTCGGCGAGTTCGGCCTCGGTCACCTCACGGTCCAGATCCAGCGACAGCTTGTCGACCACGCCGTTGGACAGCACCACCACCATGAGCACCAACCGTGGCGTCAGGCCCACGAGTTGGCACGCTGCGCACCAGGGCGGCCTCGTGGGGAGGACCGGTCACCACCGACGCATACTGGGTCAGGTCGGCCAGCAGGCGCGAGGTGTCTGACAGCATCTCCTCGAGTTCGCCGTGCGCCTGGGTGAAGAAGCTCTTGATCTGGGCGACGTCCGGGGTGGCCAGCTTGGCCGGTGTGGCCACGATGATCCACGAAGTAGCGGTAGCCCTTTTCGGTGGGGATGCGCCCCGCCGAGGTGTGGGGCTGCACCAGATAGCCCTCGGTCTCGAGCGTTGCCATGTCGTTGCGGACCGTCGCCGACGACACCGTGATTCCGGGCGCGACGGCCACGTGGCCCGAACCCACCGGTTGGGCGGTTCGGATGTACTCCTCCACGATCGCCCGAAGGACGTTCGCCTTGCGTTCGTCAAGCATGTTGGATGGTCACGTTGTGGATCGCCGTTCCCTTGTGTCGCAACCGGCACGCTGCGCTGACCGGAGCACCCGAAGTGTACCGGAGCCCTCCCGGAGCAACGTGACGGGGCCCGCTTGCGCTCACCGACGTGAGCGAGACCGTCGGGCGGCCCGGTCAGCGTCCACCGGGTTCAGTCCCCGAGTTGCAGAGCGGACACGAATGCCTCCTGGGGGACCTCGACGCGTCCGATGTTCTTCATCCGCTTCTTGCCCTCCTTCTGCTTTTCGAGGAGTTTGCGCTTGCGCGTGATGTCGCCGCCGTAGCACTTGGCCAACACGTCCTTGCGCTTGGCCTTCACCGTCTCGCGGGCGATGATGCGGCCCCCGATTGCCGCCTGGATCGGAACGTCGTACATCTGTCGGGGGATGAGTTCCCGCAGTTTCTCGGTCATCCGTCGGCCGTAGTCGTAGGCCTTGTCACGATGGACCACCGAGCTGAAGGCATCCACCGTCACCGCATTGAGCAGCACATCCACCTTCACGAGGTCGGCAGGCGCGTAGCCCGCTGGTTCGTAGTCCAGGCTGGCGTACCCCTGGCTGCGGCTCTTGAGCTGGTCGAAGAAGTCCGTCACCACCTCAGCCAACGGAAGCCGGTAGACCAGCTCCAGCCGTTCGGGCGACAGGTACTCCATGCGCACCATCTCGCCACGCCGGGACTGGCACAGATCCATGATGGTTCCGGTGTAGGTCGACGGAGTGAGGATGGTTGAGGTCAGGTACGGCTCTTCGAGATGGTCGATCTCGACCGCCGGTGGGAGATCCGACGGGTTGTCCACCACCTCGACAACTCCGGCGGTGGTCGTGACGCGGTACTCCACCGACGGGGCCGTGGCGATGAGACTCAGGTTGAACTCCCGTTCGAGGCGTTCCCGCACGATCTCCATGTGCAGCAGGCCCAGGAACCCGCACCGGAACCCGAAACCAAGCGCTCCGGACGTCTCGGGCTCAAAGGTGAACGACGAGTCGTTGAGACGCAGCTTCTCGAGCGATTCCCTGAGCAGCGGGTAGTCGTCGCCATCAATCGGGTAGATGCCGCAAAACACCATCGGCTTGGGCTCCCGATAGCCCGACAGCGGTTCTCCCCGACGACCGTGGTCGGTCACCGTCTCGCCGGCCCGGGCCTCCCCCACGTCCTTGATCCCGGCGATCAGGTAGCCAACCTCGCCTGGACCCAGGGCGTCCACCGGAGTCAACACGGGGTTGCGCACCCCGATCTCGTCCGCGTCGTGGGTGACCGACGCCTGCAGGAATCGCAGGCGGGCACCGCTGTGCAGTTCGCCATTGATGACCCGCACCGACGACACCACACCGCGGTACTGGTCAAAGTGGGAATCGAAGATCAGCGCCTGCAACGGGGCAGCACGCTCACCCACCGGGGGCGGGATGCGATCGATGATGGCGTCGAGCAACTCGGGCACGCCTTCACCGGTCTTTGCGCTGATGCGCAGGATCTCGGTGGCGGGAATGCCCAGGACCTGTTCGATCTCGGCTGCGCAGCGGTCAGGGTCTGCGGCCGGCAGGTCGATCTTGTTCATCACCGCCACGATCTCGAGATTGTTTTCCAGAGCCAGGTAGCAGTTGGCAAGGGTCTGGGCCTCGATGCCCTGGGCGGCATCAACCAGCAGCACCGCTCCCTCACATGCAGCCAGTGATCGGGACACCTCGTAACCGAAGTCCACGTGGCCGGGCGTGTCGATCAGGTTCAGGACGTGGCCGTTCCAGTCCAGGCGCACGCTCTGGAGCTTGATGGTGATGCCCCGCTCACGCTCGAGATCCATGGAATCCAGGTACTGCGCCCGCATGTCACGCGCCGACACAGCACCGCACAGTTCCAGCATGCGATCGGCGAGCGTGCTCTTGCCGTGGTCGATATGGGCGATGATGCAGAGGTCGCGCAGGCGATCAAGTGGGGTCACGGTGGTCCTGCCCGGCTAGGCAATGCGGGCGCAGGTCATGAGCGTAGCCATCGTCGGGTGCGGCACCCGCAACGGGCGCCGCCGATGCCGCTCCCCGGGCGACAACCCTGAGGCACCCCCGGGTCACCCCCGGGGCACCCCACCGGGAAATGGTGATCCACCCCAATGCGTGGCTACAATCACAGGGTTCTACGGGCCACATGCCCAACACGCTCATTCCACTGGATCCCGCATTCTGCCGGTCCCCAGTGCGCCGACACCCAGCAATGACCCAGCGACAAGGACGACGATGGCCAACATTCGCAGCCAGATCAAGAGAAACCGCCAGAACGAGACCCGGCGCCTGCGCAACAAGTCGGTGCGTTCGGAGTTGCACACTCGCACCAAGCACGCCCTCAGCGCTGCCGAGGCCGGTGCCGACAACAGCGAGGATGCCCTCAAGCTGGCCATCAAGCGGATCGACAAGGCTGCAGCCAAGGGTGTCATCCACAAGAACCAGGCCGCCCGACGCAAGTCGCGTCTGGTTCGCCGTGCCGCTGCGGCTTCCCCCGCTTCCTGAGCCCAAGCCGTTGGCGTCCCCCGTTCGGGGGCCACTGATCAGCTCCCGGTCACCTTCGTTTGGGTCGGCTTCCCGCTGACCGGCTGGCCATGCGTGCCACCAGCACCTCGAGCACGGCCTCTCCTGGCAATGCCGATGCTCCTCGCACGTCGAGGTCGGCCTGGGCCAGCAGCGCAACGAACTCCCCCACCCGCTGACCGCCCAGCGTGCGCGTCTGAGCCAGGGCCTTTTGGGCCCGGTACGGATGGACTCCCAGAAGCCGGGCTGCATCGTCTTTGCCGGTGACTGCGGCGTCAGCCAAACCCAGCATCAGGTCCACATGGCCGTTGAGGGTGGCGAGAATCTGCAACGGGTGGCGTTCTCCGCCAGTGAGCATCCGCTGCAATGCAGCCAGTGATCCCGCCACATCCCCGCTGTCGATGGCGTCGGTGAGTATCCACGGAGCGACGTCACCCTGCATCCCGAGAAATGGCTCGATATCGCTGTCGCTCAGCGTGTCTCCGGCGCCGAACATGCCACGCAGGGTGGTCAGGATGCCGACGAGACGTTGGGGTTGGTCGCCCAACGACGCCGCCAGAACCCGACGGGCACCGGCGTCGAGCGTGAACGCCTCGTCGGCCAGGGTGTCGTCGAGCCAACCCGCAGACGCCTTGGCAGTCCCGGGGTCAGTCTGGATCACGATCCCGCCGGCGGCCTCGACTGCACCCACCAGCGACTTCGGCACGGGACCGGGCTTGCGCTGACCGGTGTGGGGCTTGTCCCACACCAGCACCAATGAAGTGGTGGGCAGGGGATCAGCCAGGTACTGGACCAACACGGCGACGTCCTCTTTTTTGGTCAGGACCGCCAGTCCCCGCGCCACCACCACACGACGGTCGGCCAGGAATGCCGGGGTGTGGGCCGCATCCACGACGCGCCCCAGATCGACCTCGTCTGCGTCGGTGAGAAGGTCCTCGAACGACAGGTCCTCGACACAGAACTCCCGCTCGGCGTCTCCGACCAGAACCCTGTCCACGGCCACAACGGCGTCGCGCACGAGGACCGAATCAGACCCCCGAACCAGTATCACCGGGGCTGTGGCAACACCGCTGGGAATCCTCATCGGTGCTCCAACACCGCACCAACCACTGACGTGACCCGCCGGGCCACCCGCACGTCATCGGTGCGCACGATCCGACAACCACGAGCAACGGCCAGCGCCTGAATGGCCACGTCGCGTCCTTCACTGCCACCCGGCCCTGGCGTACCGGGCCCGGTGTCGGGGTCGGTGTCGGTGTGAGCCAGTCACAACCGACACGACGACCCGATGGCCCCGGTCGGCCAGCACCTGACTCACCTGCAGCCCGAGACCGAGCGGCAAACCCCGGTGCACGGGGTCTCCAGCGGGGTCAACCATGATCCGCTCAGCAGGGATGCCCGACGCCGCTGCCCGGGCCACCAGACCCTCCAGACGTTCACATGCCGATGCCACCGCGTCTCGAGGGCTCACGGTGACGTCACCCCCGGGACCAGACGCCACCACCGATGCCCCCGCCGCCGCACATGCCGCCAGCAGCCCCGGATCGCTGAACCCGGTGGGGTCAACAACAACATCGGCGCCAGCTTCGACACACGCTGCGGCGACCGACGCAGACCCGGTGGTCACCCACAGGGGCAGACCGACCGCCGAACGCACCAGCCCGATGGCACCGCCCAGATCAACACCGCCCAGATCAACACCGCCCAGATCAACGGCGTCCACTCCAGCTGTGACCAGTGCGTCCACGCAGGCGACGAGATCGCTCCCGTTGGCAGTGTCGGATCGGACCATCCCCACCACCACCGACCGATGGGAAATGTCGAAGCGGCGATCACCGAGTTCGAGTTCCATCACCTCAAACGCTACACCGGCCGCCGCCACTGGCCCCTGGGCTGATGGGTGGCCTCACTCACGCTCGGCTGCCGAGTGACCGTCACCCGAAAGACTGTCACCCACAGGGTTGTCAGGTTCGACGCCCGGCCCCTGCAGCTCCGCAACCAGCCGGCCCCCTTCGTCGGTGAGCACCACCGCGTTGAGTTCATCCAGCGCCACCGACCGGGAACCGCTGACTACCTCGCCTGCGGCAGCTGGCCGGTCAGGGCTGGTGGCGGCAATCAGCACCGCGCACGGACCGAGACGCTCACACACCTGGGTTCCAACGGCGATCGAACCGGCGGATCCGGTGCGCGACGCAACCGCCACCACACGCACCACCCCCAGCGTGCGTAACCCTGCCAGCACCGAGGCCACCTCGGCACGTCCGTCAACCACCACCACCGATCGGTCGCCCCCCACCAGCACCTCAGCCCCAGTGGCAACCTCGTGACGCCCCGGCGCAGGTGCCGCAGGGAACATGAGGGCAGCGCCCAGTGCCACGGCGATACCCACTGCGGCAAGGCGACGCACGGCAAACCAGCCCCGAAGACCCGCAACCACCAGCACTGCGGTGGCTGCGATGACCACCGCCACGTGCACCGCTCGGGCCTGACCGACCGGCAGGCCAGCGAACCACCCGGCCACCGACACGAGCCATCCACCCAGCAGCAGCGTGGGGAGGTGGACAACACCTGTGCCGATGCCGGTGAAGCCAGCCACCACCCCGGCAGTGAGGCCCCACCCCATCATCAGTCCGATCACGGGAGCAACGAGCACATTGGCCACCAATCCGGTGACGGGAACCTGGCCGAAGTAGGCCACCGCCAGCGGCGCCACAGCCAATTGGGCGCACACCCCCATGGCCACGAGGTTGGTCAGGTAGGCCGGGCCCGGAAGCCGGGCCGCCAGCCGGGACGCCCCCACGGCGATCCCCAGGGTGGCCGCCACCGAAAGCTGGAATCCCACCGACCACACCAACAGCGGATCGATGACCAGCAATGCCGTGACGGTGAGTCCCAGCACCCGGACGCCCCGCACATGCTGACCCCCCGACCGGGCCATCTCGACGGCCACGGCCATTCCAACCGCCCGCAGCACCGACGGCTCACCACGTGTCAACACCACGAAGCCTGCCAGCACCATGGCCACGGCCACGGCCCGCGGGCGCACTGGAACCCGCCGCATCACCGGCGCCAACATGGCCAGCAGCAAAGCCACGTGTTGACCCGACACGGCGGTGAGATGACTCAGGCCCGCCGCCCGCAGATCATCGCCAACCGCGCCTGGTATCGCACTTCGGTCACCCACTGACACACCCAGCAGAACTCCTCGCTCGGCGGGCGGCAGATCCTGCGCCCCCTGCCCCATGGCCCGGTGGACTGCATTGGCCACGGCAAACGGACCGCGGGCCCTGACGGGACGCATGGCGTGTTCCACCTCGATCAATCCAGCCACGTGCCGAGACGCCCTCCAGCGATCCGATGGGTCACGCCGGGTCACCCGGCCCACCAGCTCGACGCTCTCCCCCGCCCGCAGGTTGGTCATCACTCCTGCGGCTGCCCCTCGGGCGAAGGCGTCGTAGCGCACCCCGAGATGACGTATCTCAACACGAACACCTCGCACCACCGGGCGGGGGTCCTTCACCAGAGTCACCCGATCCTCGATCCGGTTCGGTAGGGGTCGGGCCAGACCATCCCAGGCCATCGACGACAACGCCGTGCAGCCCAACGCCACTGCGCCAGCCACACCCATCCACATCAGTCCCGACCGGCCACGTACGCCCCACCATCCCGCCGCCACCGCAGGTACCAACACCAGCCACAGCGGAACCGGCACCGCCGCCAGGGCGCCGCCGATTGCCGCAGCCGGCAGTACCAGAGGCCACCCGGGAGCCGCTGGCCGGCGCCCGCCGATCACGGCACGACGAGATCCCGCAACGCCGCACAGCTTGGCCGGTCCGATGCCACGCACGTCGAGCAGGCCATCAACTGTGGCAAACGGCCCGTTGGCCTCCCGATGGGCGATGATCGCCTCAGCAGTCGATGGCCCCACCCCCGGAAGTTCCTGCAGTTCCGTCGACGTGGCCGTTGACAGCGACAGCTGCTGCCCGCTGCCACCCGTTGACCCCGACGGGGCCCCGGTCTGTGAAGCTGGCGGGCCGACGGTTCCGTCGATCACGGGTGGCAGGGTCGTCTCACCGACAGCCGGCACGTAGACCCTGGCACCGTCGGCTACGGGTCCGGCGAGGTTGAGTCGGTGCAGATCGGCATCAGCCCGTGCCCCCCCGGCAGCGGCAACAGCGTCGTGCACCCGCCCGCCCGACGCCACCGTATGCACTCCGGGGTTCATGACTGCCCCTGCCACATGCACCACCAACACCGTCGATGACTCCGCCCCAACCGATGTGGGCACGACGTCAGTGCCGTCAGCAGGCGCTTGGGTGACGCTTGTGGCAGCGAAGGGAAGATCGGGATCCATGGCAGAGCCGTTGGTTCCCACCGCCGAAATCACCCACCACAGCGCGGCCCCGATGAGGCCCACCACCGCCACCACCATGACCAGGCGGATGCGGCTTCGTGCCGAGGCCACTGCGTCGTGGAGATGGGCGGCTGCCGATGACCGGGGCAACCCCCCGACGGCGCGATCGACAAAGACGTCAAACGGGGAAGGCGACGCACGACGGTCGTCGAGCGGCTTGTCGTCGAAAGCGTGGGTGTCGATCCAGTCCGGTTGCGACCACTGCTGACCCTCGTGGCCTGCTGGCCCTGCTGACTCTGCGGGCCCTGCTGACCGCGGTACTGACTGCTACCCGGCGACGCCCCGTTGGTGGGGCCTGATGGAAGGGCTGGCCACGATCGACCTGAACCCTCGAACTGGCGAGACACGATTGCTCCCCCGGTCTGCCGACCGCCTATGGCAGGCCGGTTGCTGTGTCGAGGACCCCGCAAGGGGCAGAGGGGGGAAGTCACTGCCAGCACACCCGCCAGCCGACGACCGGGACATCAACCCCGATCGACAGGCCTGCACTCAAGGCGACGACGCCAGCCTAGGGACCAACCGTCGCCCCATCGCCTTTGGCCACGCCCAGCACAACCGTCCTCACCGACGGTTGTCATAACAACTTGCGTCAGTACAAGCGGGTGGTGAGCTGTCGCCGCCATTGCACCGTGCGCGGGTCGGTGGCGCCGAGCAGCTCCAGCAGGTCGAGAAACTCGGTCCGGGCATCGGGGTCGTCCTTGACCACCTCGAGCAGGGCACCAAGACGTTGCTCGATGCCGTCGTCCCCGGCATCGGCGATCCCTGATGTCGCCAATCGGGCACGCGCCGCCAGCTGGCGGGTGGTGGCGGTGGCAGGAAGTCGCTCGAGCAGGGCGAGCGCCTCATCGGTGCTGCCGGCGGTGACCAGCAACTCAGCCAGAGCCACCACAGCCTCCTCATCTGCTGGCGCCATCTCCACCGCCTGGCGAAGTGAGGCCTCGTCTCCCGCCTGCAGAAGCTCAGCCAGACGCACCTGCTCGGCCGACGGGATGAGGTTCTGCACGAACTGCTGCACCTCTCGTTCACCCTTGGCCCCGACAAAGCTGGCCACCACCTTGCGGTCCACCATGGCGTGCACCGCCGGGATGCTTTGCACCTGGAAGGCCTGGGCGGTCTGGGGGTTGGCGTCGGTATCGACCTTGGCCAGCACAACCTTGCCTTCGGTCTGGGCCACCACGGACTCAAGGATCGGACCAAGTGTCCGGCATGGACCACACCACTCGGCCCACAGGTCAACCACCACCGGCACCTGCTCGGAGCGGGCCAGGACCTCAGTCTCGAACGTTGCGTCGGTGACGTTGATGCTCATGGCCCCAACGATACGGGTATCGCCCCCGGTCGCCGCGCAACGGCCGGCAACACCGCCGCCGGGCGTCGCCACCCGGCCAGCCGGTACGGTGGTCGGTGTGGGGAGCACGAGCGCCATGAACGCACCTGACCAGACACCGGCATCGTCAACAGCAGAACCTGCTGGCGTCAACGCACAGGCGGTGACCGACTGGTTGACCGACAGGGTCGACCGGCTCGACCCGCCGCTCAGCTTTGCGCCCATCGCCGGCGGCCATTCGAACCTCACCTTCACGGTCAGTGATGCCGCCGGTCGGCGTTGGGTGCTGCGGCGACCCCCGCTGGGTCAGGTGCTGGCCACCGCCCACGACATGGGTCGGGAACATCGCATCATCAGCGCCCTCGCCAGCACCGACGTGCCTGTGGCCCCGGTGGTGGGTCTGTGCAGCGATGAGACCGTCAATGGAGCACCGTTCTACGTCATGGAGTTCGTCGACGGCACCGTGGTCCGCGACCTCAACGACGCCACCGCCATGAGTGTGGACCAGCGGGACGCTGCCGGCCGCTCGCTGATTGACGTACTCGCCCGCATCCACGCCGTGGACCCCGAGGACGTGGGTCTGGGGGATCTGGCCCGACACGACGGCTACATCGAACGTCAGCTCAAGCGGTGGAATCGCCAGTTCGAAGCCTCCCGAACCCGTGACCTTCCCATCATGGAGCAGGTTCACGCCGACCTGTGTGCCGCCATCCCCGAGCAGGGGCCAGCCACGATCGTGCACGGGGATTACCGCCTCGACAACTGCATGCTCGGGCCTGACGGCTCGATTCTGGCCGTGTTGGACTGGGAGTTGTGCACCCTGGGTGACCCCCTGGCCGACCTCGGCCTGTTGCTGGTGTACTGGGCCGAGCCCGGTGAGGACGGGAGTCTGGCGGTGACCCCAGCCACCGGGATCGAGGGATTCCCCACCCGGGCCCAGCTGGTGGAACGCTATGGCGCTGCCACCGGACGAGACACCTCCGCCATCGACTTCTACGTGGCGTTTGGCTACTGGAAGCTGGCCTGCATCATTGAGGGGGTGTTCAGCCGGTACGCCGGTGGGTCCATGGGTGATCGCAACGCCCAGGAGTACTCCGGCTTCGGCGACACCGTTGTCATGCTGGCCGAGGCGGCCCGTGCCGCCACCAACCGGTTGTGAGCGCCGGCGTCCCCAACCAGCTGCCCACCGCCCACCGCTGAGACCCCCCCACATCACAGGAACGAGATCTGATGAAGCTGTACGAAACCGTGGCCAGCCCCGAGCTGGACAGCCCGGTGCTGATTGTGGCCATGGACGGCTGGATCGACGCCGGGCTGGCCGCCTCAGCCACTGCCAGTCACATGATGGACTCCGGCGATCTGGTGACGGTGGCGACGTTCGACACCGATGCGTTGCTCGATCATCGGGCCCGGCGGCCGATCATGCATCTGGCCGATGGCATCACCACCGGCCTCACCTGGCCTCATATCGAGCTTCGGGCCGGGGCTGACGCCGATGGCGCCGATGTGCTGTACCTGGTGGGGTCCGAGCCCGACCACCACTGGGGGGCGTTCGCACGGGCGGTGGTGGACCTTGCCATGGACTTCGGCACCCGCATGGTCGTGGACCTTGGCGCCTACCCGGCCCCGGTCGCCCACACCCGACCCATCCGGGTTGTGGCCACCGCCACCACCCCGGAACTGGCTGAACTCGTCGGTTTCATGCCCGGCCACATCGACGTCCCCGCCGGCATCGGAGCAGTGATCGAGCGGCGTTGTGCCGACGTTGGCCTCCCGGCGGTCGGGTTGTGGGCTCAGGTTCCCCACTACGCCGCCGCCATCCCCGCTCCGGCGGCCACGCTGGCCCATCTGGGAATGCTGGAGCGGGTGGCGCAACTGCGGTTTGCCACCGGCGGTCTGGCCATCGACGCTGCCAGTGCCATCGAGCACATCAACACGCTGGTCGCCGGCAATCCCGAGCACGAAGCCATGGTCACCGACCTCGAGCGCAGGGCGGCAATGCTTGACGACACCAGCTTCATGCTCGATGGCGACGAACTTGTGGCCGAACTTGAGGAATTCCTTCGCGACGAAGGCGAATGAGACCACCCCGCTTTGGCGGGTCGAACGCCCGGCCCCAGCGGGTCGGCACATACCGGGGGGTAATCACACATGTTGGTCGATCGTGGCATAGGCGGGGATCTTGCGTCAGTCGGTGCCGACGCAACAGCGGCCGAGCGTGACGGTTTCGACGGGGTGTTCACCGCCGAAACCAGTCACGATCCCTTCTTCCCGCTGGTCATCGCCGCCGAACACACCGAACGGCTCCAACTGGGCACCGGCATCGCTGTGGCCTTCGCCCGCAACCCCATGGTGATGGCCCAGATCGGTTGGGACATCCAGTCCTTTTCCCGGGGCCGGTTCAGCCTGGGCCTCGGCAGCCAGATCAAGCCCCACATCACCCGGCGCTTTTCCATGCCATGGTCGTCACCAGCAGCGCGCATGAGGGAGTTCATTTTGGCCATGCGTGCCATCTGGGCCAGCTTCGACGGCACCGAACGCCTGGACTTCAGGGGCGACTTCTACCAACACACCCTCATGACGCCGTTCTTCAACCCCGGCCCCAGCCCGTTCGGCGCCCCCAAGGTCCTGCTCGCAGCCGTTGGGGAGCGCATGACCGAAGTGGTGGGTGAGGTGTGCGACGGAATGCTGGTGCATGGGTTCACCACTGAGCAGTACCTGCGCCAGGTCACCGTGCCGGCGCTCGAGCGCAGCACTGCCGCCGCCGGCCGGACCATGGACGACCTCGAACTGTCGTTGCCAGCGTTCGTGGTGACCGGCACCGATGAGGCGTCCATGGCCACCAACGCCGCCGGGGTGCGGTCCCAGATCGCCTTTTATGGATCCACCCCCGCCTACCGGCCCGTCCTGGACCTCCATGGTTGGGGCGATCTTCAGGGGGAGCTCAACGCGCTCAGCAAACAGGGTCGATGGGCCGACATGGCCGACCTCATCGACGACGACATCCTGGCCACCTTCGCCGTTGTGGCCGAACCCGACCGGGTCGCCGGGCAACTCCTCGAGCGCTTCGGCGATGTGGTGCAGCGCATTTCCTTCTACGCCCCCTATGCCGCACCGGCGGGATTCTGGGCTCCGATCGTCAGCGAGCTACAGGAGGCAAAGCCGTGAGCAACAACAATGTTGAGGAGACCAGCGGACATGACCCGATCACTGGCCGGGCCACCGGCGGTCGCATCGGCGACCTGACGTGGCAGCTGTCACCCGAGGGCACCATCACCCACCCCGACGGCACCCCCTATTCCAACGATGAACTGCTCCGCCTGGGCAATGGCATCGATCGTCTGGGAGACCGCTCCGCTCACGAGGTGGCTCTTGACGACATCGACCTTGGCCAGGGCGCCACCTGGCTTCGACCCGATCGGGACCTGCTGTTTGAACGTCTGCGCAACGAGCTCCCGGTATCGCAGCAGCACGGCATTCCGTTTCTGGCCGGAACGCGCGACCTCGCCTGGTGGGCGGTGACGCGTCATGTCGATGTCACCTACGTGAGCCGTCATCCTGAACTGTTCGCCTCGGGACGGGGCGGGACCAACATCGGCGACATCCCTGACGAGCTGGCCGAATTCCTCGGCTCCATCATCAACATGGACGCCCCCCGGCACACCAAGATCCGAAGGCTCATTTCAGCGGGGTTCACGCCCAAGCGCGTTGCCGCCCTGGACGACGCCGTGAGGTCGCGTGCCGCCGCCATCGTGGACGCCATTGCCGAGCGCGGTGAGTGCGACGTGGTGTCCGACATCGCTGCTGCCCTGCCCCTGCAGGTCATCTGCGACATGATGGGCATTCCCGAGTCCGACGAACAGCGCATGTTCGAGCTGTCCAACGTGATCCTGGGGTTCGGCGATCCCGAATATGTCTCCACCATCGGGGACCTGGTGAACGCCGGCATGGAGCTGTTCCAGTACGGCCTGGCGCTGGCCGAGGCCCGGCAGCGTGATCCCCGCGACGACATCGCCACCGCCCTGGTGCACGCCGAGGTTGACGGCGAGCGCCTCACCGCTGCCGAGCTGGGGTCGTTTTTCGTCCTGCTGGTGGTTGCCGGCAACGAGACCACCCGCACCGCCATCAGCCACGGGCTGCTGGCGTTGTCTGAACATCCCGACCAGCGCCAGCTGTGGCTGGCCGACATGGACACCGTGTCGCCAACGGCGGTGGAGGAAATCGTGCGGTGGGCATCACCGGTGATTCACTTCCGCCGCACCGCCACCACCGATCTTGACCTCGGCGGACAGCACATCAGTGAGGGCGACCGGGTGGTGGTGCTCTACCTGTCCGCCAACCGTGACACCGGAGTGTTCGACGATCCCTACAGCTTCGATGTGACCCGGTCCCCCAACGACCACGTGGCATTCGGCGCCGGCGGACCCCACTTTTGTCTGGGGGCGAACCTGGCCCGCCGGGAAATCCGGGTGATGTTTGAGGAACTTTTGACCAGGGTGCCCGATCTCACCGTGAGCGGCGAACCAGAACGGCTCCGGTCGGCGTTCATCAACGGCATCAAGCGCATGCCGGCGACGTTCACCCCCGTGGGCTGACCTGCACGGTCAGCGGTCGCACGCTGACGGGTAGTCGGGGAATCGTTCGGACTCCGGTGCCTGTTCGTACAGCGTGACTGCCCCGGTGGGATCAAAGGCAGCCGGATCCGTCTGCGGCCACTCTCCAGCCAGGTACCGCTTGCCGCCGTCGACGTAGGCGTACATGCCCTGGCCCTCACGACCGTTCTCATCAGGACCGACCGCCGACACATCCCACCACAGCTCGGTGGCGTCATCGATGCCCTGGTAATCCACCTGACCCCAACGTCCCTTGGCCGGCTGACCCCATGACAGCGACGGGTTGCCGATGCCGCGGGGGGTGGGATTGGCGTTGAACAGGGCCTGACGGAAGCTCTGGTGGGTCAGGTCAGGGCCAGCCCCCTGCAAGGCACTGAAAAACACCGCCGGGACCGGATAGATGAGTTCGATGGTGTCGTCAGCGGGTGGCTCGGCACACGTCTGCCAGCGAAACAGCCGCCGACCGTTGGACAATTGCGGGTCACTGCGGGCCACCAGCGTGGAGATGCCAAAGGCATTGGCCCACTGCGCCTGGTCGTAGGTACGGGCGAACACGGTGGTGTCCGCCAGCGGCGAACCGGCCACGACCCACTCGGGGAAATAACCCTGGTCGGTGGCCACCCGGGTGAACGTGGCCGGGGTGAGCGGGTCGCCAGTGAGCAGCACGCTGGTCACCCCGGCGTCTTTCATCCTGGCGATGATGCCGGGGGCTTCAGTCGAGACATCCAGTGGATTGCGGTAGGTGGCCACCACGGCCAGCTCCTCGCCGAACTCGGCCAGATTCGCCGCCAGTTCGTCAGCCACCAGCGACGACGCTGCACCAGTATCCAGATACACCAGTCCGAAGCGGCGCTCCTGCGACGCCAGGGCTGGATCGCCGGCGTGCTCGGCAGGTTTGCCGCTCAGCCGTTTCCCGATGTACTCCGCCAGATGCTGACGCAGCTGCCACGGCCCCATGCCGATGCTGATCAGGTACGGGTCGTTGGCCGCCAGGTACTCAGGCGTGTTGCCTCCGCCACCGCCAAGATTCAGGATTCCCCGTGCGGCCAGTTCGTCGGCGAAGGCGTCGTTCAGCGCCGGGCCACCCCACACCGCAAACGGCTTGATGTCCTCGGCGATCTCGGCGGCCGCCGCCCGGGCGGCCACCTCGTCGATGGCGTCGCCGGTGGCCTCGTACACGACCAGCTCAACGGTGCGGCCGTAGGTCTCGTAGTACTCCTGGAACAACGGAAGCATCTGCTCGTAGGTGGCGGTGTTGTCCTCTGGAGTGTCGTCGGTGACCGCTCCGGTGATGGCACTCAGGATGGCGTCGTTGTCCGGTGCCTGATAGAGCACGACCTTGATGCTGTCGGCAGTCACGCCCTCGGCGGTCGCTCCCCCGTTGTCCCCTCAAACGGGGCGAAGCACGCCGGAGCGAAGAACGAGGGAATGGCGGCCTGGCCACGTTCGGTGTCGCAGGTTTCGGGCCAATCGATGTCGAGCCCCTGTTCCTCTGCCACCCAAAACGGGATCACGCCCACCGGCAGTGTGATGGTCTCGCCCCACTCGCTCACGTACTGGTAGCCACCAGCTGCGTCACCGCCGCCCGTGGCCTGTCCGGGATCATCGCCACCGGAGCCACCGGTGAACGCCACCACCCCGGCCACCACGGCGATGACCGCCACGATGGCCACCAGCGGCCCGTACCGTCGAATCATTGTGGAATCCATGCCTGCTCCCCCCGTGGACCCTGGTGGTCCTGCCATCGGTCTCTGCATTGTTCACTACCCATGTTCACTACCCATGTTCACTAATCATCTGAGCCACCGCCACTGCGTTGGATGACCTCCTGGGTGGTCCCAAGGTACGAGGCCACCACCAGCGGATGATGCAATACGTGGTCCACCGTGCCCTCGGTCACCACCCGACCCTGATCCAGCGCCAGCAACCGGTCAGCAACCGAGGAAATGAGTGGCATGTCGTGCTCGATGATCACCACCGCCGCCCCCAGCTCAGAAGCGACCCGGGTGATCACCGGCGCCAGGGCTTCGGTCTCACGCTGGGCGATGCCGCTCGACGGTTCGTCGAACAAGACCACCGACGGGCGGTGGGCCATGATGCAGGCCAGATCCACGATCCGGCGCGACCCGGTGGACAGTTCACGAACAAACTTGGACCTGAACGCCTCCAGCCCGAGGAGCTCGATCAGTTCATCGGTTCGGGTGCTGACCTCGGCCTCGGAGTCGAACACCGCCGGCATGTGCAGCGCCGCCAGTACCGGGTCACGCACTGTGGTCCAGCGATCCAGCGACACCTTTATCGTGTCTTCCACCGTGAGACCGGGAAACAGGCGGGCATCCTGGAACGACCGGCCCAGACCAAGATGCGCCCGACCGGCAGGGGGCACGTCGGTCACGTCACGTCCGGCCAGCACCACCGAGCCGGCGTCCACACCGACGAAACCACTGATGAGGTCAAACAGCGTCGTCTTTCCCGCACCGTTTGGTCCGATCACCCCGAGTATCTCGCCAGAAGCCACCGCCAGGCTTACGTCGTCGACGGCCACGATGCCGCCGAACCGCTTGCTCACTCCGGTGACCTCCAGCGCCGGCAGGCCCGGGTTGTTGTCAGCGGCGCCATCACGCAACGGCGCCCCGGAGGGTTCGCGCACCGACTACCGGAGCGGGTTCGGCACCGTGTCCAGAAGCGTCCAGGCGAAGGGCCATGCCCGATGCCGCACCTTCAAGGAACACCGACCGCAGGACGTCAGGACGCTCCAACAGCTCGACGGTTGGACCGTGGAATCGGATCTGTCCCTTTTCCATGAAGTAGGCCTCGTCGGCCAGGGTCAGGGCCACGTTCACCGACTGCTCCACCACAATCACGGTGGCGCCGTCATCTCGCATGGATCGGACCATCGGGACCAACTGCTCCACCACCACCGGAGCCAGGCCGAGCGACAACTCGTCGATGAGCACCAGCCTGGGTCCCTGCACCACGGCCATACCCAACGCCAGCATCTGCTGCTGACCACCCGAGAGGTTCGCAGCCGGCTCGTCGGCCCGCTGCCTGAGTACGGCGAAGGCATCGAACACCTGCTCCAGACGGGCGTCCACCTCCCGACGGTTGCGGCGCACCAGCCATCCTGCGGTGCGCAGGTTCTCCAGCACGGTGAGCGAGGGGAACACGCCCTGTCCGCCGGGGACCTGTATGACCCCCCGGGCTGCGATCTCGTTGGGTGGGGCATGGGTGACGTCCCTGCCATCGAGGATCACGGCACCCTTGTCGGCCTCGACCACGCCGCTGATGGCCTTGAGCAGCGTGGACTTTCCGGCTCCGTTGGTCCCCAGCAGGGCCACGATCTCGCCTTCGTCGATGTCGAGGTCCACGCCGAACAGCACCTGCACGTCGCCGTAGGCAACTTCGAGATTGCGGACCAGCAATCGCTTGGAGTTGCCCTGACGGCGCTGTGCGGCCACTTCTGACAGTGCTGCCGACGTGGTCCACACGTTGTCGATGTCACGACGTATGAACTTGCCGGCCGAGGCGATGGCCAGCCCGCCGATCAGGAACATGGGGACCATGGCCAGCATCCCCACCCGCAGGCCCCACACCTGACCGATCACCCCGATCACCGGGATCAGCGTGAGTCCGGGCAGAACGAACACCGAGCCCATGGAAAAGCCCATGGATCGGGCCCGAGCCGGGATGGCCAGTGACAGGGCAGCGAAGATCCCCGGGATCAAAAAGGCCAGACACGACGTGATCACGATGTTGGCCACCAACGCCACAACGATGTTGGGGGCCAGGGCAAACACCGCTGCCCCGATGGTGATGATGCCCACCACCCATCCCAGGAACCGGAACATGGTGCTGGGATCCTTGGCGAACATTCGCATCCCGATGCGGGCACCGACGATCAGGCCCACCAGCTGGAAGGGTTCGGTGGCCGACCCCACAAAACCACGCTGGGCGGCGTCAAGGCCGAACACCTCTTCGTAGTAGAAGGAAGCGAACAGCAGGAATCCGGCCAGCGCCGGGGCCAAAAACGGCAGGGTGCGGTAGATGCGTCGGAGGCTGTCGATCTTCCAGCACATCCGCCACGCCTCAGCGAATGACGGAGGCTCCTCTTCGGTGGCGATCGCCTCCTCACTGGCCCCCATGGCCCGGCGTTCGCGCGCTCCCCGCACCGGATCACGGAGCCGCAGACCGAGGATCACGATGATCACGGTTGGGACGGCGAAGATGATGAACGGAGCCCTCCAGCCGAACCAGGTGGCAAGGAGTCCCGCTGACAACGGACCGACAAACTGACCCACCGAATTTGCCGCCCGATGGAACGAGTAGATCCGGGGGCGAATCTCCATCGAGTACCAGTCGGCGAGCAGGGAGTTGTGGGTTGGGTCGATCACGGCCTTGCCGACCTGCGATCCCGCCAGCATCACGCCCAATACCCAGATGGTTCCCGCCACCCCGATCCCCACCGAGAACACCGCCAGCACCAGTCCCCCGCCCAGGGCCAGACCCACCCGGTTACCCCGGTCGGAAAGAATCGCTATGGGTACGGTGAGCCCGAGTGCCACTGCGTAGGCCAAAAAGACCACCACGGTGATCCCGCTGAGCCCGATTCCGAAGTCGGCGGCAATGTCGGGGGCCAGAATTCCGAATGCGGCGCGATCCAGTTCGTCCACGGCGTTGAGACCAAACAGGATCACCAACCCATACAGCGGCCCGTCACCAGTAAGCAGTCGCATCTTGGCGATGGGGTGCCGCCAACTGGTACCGCCGCCGTCACGATCTGCACCGCCATCTGCGGGACCACCGCTGCTGCCGCCTCCAGCAGCCAGCACACCGGTCATCGGTCACCATCCGCACTACTGCCGACGTCACCATCGGGCTCGCCGGTATCAGCCAGCAGACTGGCCGACGTCACCCCGTTTCGTCGCGCCACCGACCGCAGCCACAGGTCACGCACCCGGTACACCAACCCGCCCAGACCACCGGGCAGCACCAGCAGCACGATCAGCACACCGGCCCCGGTGGCCAAAAGCTGGAATTCGGTGGGAAGGAACCAGCCACCTCCCTGCAGGAAGACAGCGCCCAGCACCGCTCCCACCAGCGACCCGAGCCCACCCACGACCGCAGCGGTGAAAACCAGCAGGTTCTGCTCGGGGGCGATGAGTCCGGGGCTGAACACCTGTTGATGGTGCACAAGGAGTCCGCCGGCCATGGCGGCCACGAAACCCGACAGGGCGAACGATGTGAGCTTGGCCCGGGTCACGTTGATGCCAAAGGCCTGGGCACCACGTTCGTTGTCGCGCATGGCCACCATCACCCGTCCGGTCCGGGAGTGCCGAACGCCCGTCACCAAAAACAGGGCGAAGACGAACCCGGCCAGACAGAGGTAGTACAGCGCCGTGGGTGACTCGAGCTGGATGCGACCCAGCAACGGTTGCCGCTCGATCCGTCCCTGGGGGATCCAGCTGAAGAACTGTGGGTTGAGGAGGTAGGACGAAACCGCCATGGCGAAGGCAAGGGTGACGACCCCCAGGTACAGCCCCCGAAGCCTCAGCGCCGGCAGGCCCACCACCAGTGCCACCAGCGCTCCGGCTATACCGGCCACCAGCAGTGCCAGCGTGATGTCGAAGCCCCACTGGTTGGTGGCCACCGCAGCGACCGCCCCGCCGACGCCAACGAACCCCATCTGGCCCAGCGACACCTGACCGGCCCAACCGGTGAGCACCACCACCGACACGGTCACCATGGCGTAGACGATCACCGCTGATGCCTTGAGCGAATCGGCGGTGCCGAGCACGTGGGGCAGGACCAGCAGGACCGCACCCAGCCCGGCCACAACTCCCACTCGCACCAAACGCACCTCGGACAGCCGCCGCAGCTCTTTGGGCACCGGACGCACGTCCTGGGTGCTCTGCCACGAGGACGCTGCATCGTCGTCGGCACGGGTCTGGCCGACGCGCCGAACCAGCAGCGCCACCAGGATGACCACTCCCATGATGGGGGCCACGAGTGATGCCCGGCGGGCGTCGAGAGTGAACACCCACAGGTTCACGGTGTCGTTCCACACCACGCCCTGCTCGAGGATTCCCAGTGCAACCGCCGACACCGCAATGGACGGCAGGTCGGTGAGCCGCCCCAGGGTGAGGGCAGCGAACGCCATCAACAGCACATTGAGACTGAAGGCTGAGCCGACGGGAAGGCCGATCACCCCGGCCCGCAGGAACAACCCCACGAACGACAGCACCCCGGCGATAACCCACACATAGGTGTTCAGGCGACGTACCGGAATGCCGAGCATGGACGCCCGGTCGGATCGCTCAGCGCTTGCCCGCACCGCAGTTCCAACAGCGGTTGAGCGCAAGAACAGCGCCACAGCCACCAGCAGCAGGGGTGCAACCACCCAGGCCAGGACATGATCGGAACGAAACACCAAAGGCGCAACGTCAAACTGGAACTGCCACGGCAGCGAGATGCGCTCGGCGGTTGCGGAAACATCGGACACGGCCCGGCCGGTGAGGTCGGCAAGCCATCCCGGCAACAGCAACGTGACCACGACCAGGACCTGGGCGAGCCCAATGGTGGCCACGGTCAGGATCAGCCGTGGGGCGGTGAAGAATCTCCTGATGACAACCAGCTCGGTCAGCGCACCAACCACGATCGCTGCCACCAGACCCGCCACCAGACCCAGGACGTAGCTCCAGGCGAAGCTCTGCACCAGAATCAGCGACAGCGTTGCCGGGGCCATGCCGAGGTCGCCCTGGGCGAAGTTGAGGATCCGGTTGGCCCGGTAGATGAGCCCCATCCCGACCGCCACCAGCGCCCCAAGCAGGCCGACGGTGACACCCTGCAGCCAGATTCCCAGGGGAACCGGGAAGATCAGCAGCTGTACCGCCACGAGTACCACTGCCGGGCCGGCCACCGAGCGCAACCTCGCCACGATCGGCCCGGCGCGCTCGGCAAACGTGGCGCTCTCGGCAAACCTCCGGCCCCGGTCGAGGGGACCACGCGCCTGGACATCCGCTCCGCGCTGGTTGTCGGGGGCGGGAGCGCCTGTGCCGACACTCGAACCCACGAACAAGGGGTCGTTATCCGCGCTCCTGTTCGGCGTTCGCCGCCGTGAGGCCAGTCCCTGGTCGTCGCTCAGTATCACTCACGCCGGTCGACCCCCCGCCAGCCAGGCGCACGTTCCCGTACGCCCTGACAGTACTCGGTCCAGCTACGGGACGTGAACGGCGTCACACCTGCGACAACCAGCGGTCCGACGGCGGACGGTCAGTTGGGGAGCTCCCCCGGAGGCCGTCAGCCAACGTCGATGAGGCTCAGGGTGTCGTCGAGGAACCTCTGACGACACAGACTGCGCTGCAATTTGCCCGACGATGTCTTGGGGAGGGTGCCAGCCGGCACCAGCACCACGTCACTTGGCGGCAGACCCGACACCGACCTGGCGGCCTCACGCACGTTTCGGATCAGTTCCTCACTGGCGTCACCCTTGATCTCGGCCACCACCACCATGGCCTCCTGGCCCCGCCGACCCTCGATGCCAAAAGCGATCACGTTGCCGGGACGCACGCCGTCGACGGTGGCGACGGACCGCTCGACGTCCTCGGGGAAGATATTGCGTCCGCCGACGATGATCACGTCCTTGATCCGCCCACAAAGCACCAGCTCACCATCAAGCAGGTAGGACAGGTCACCGGTGCGCAGCCATCCATCGCGGAACATCTCAGCGGTCGCCTCGGGATTTTTGTAGTACCCGGGGGTGACCGACGTTCCACGGAACTCGAGTTCTCCGACCTCACGCTCGGCCGAGCGGCTCCGCTGTGGCCGGGTCCACGACCCGAATCTCCAGGCCCGGGATGGGACGACCCAGCACCACAAACGATCTGGTGCCGGGGGCGTCGGGATCTGCCGGGGCGGCGTAGCGCTCCTGCTCGAGCGTCTGCAGATCGACCGGGTCGGTTCGCAACCCCTGTCCCACGTTCGGGAACGTTCCGGCAATGGCAACCTCGGCCATGCCAAAGGCCGGAAATACCGACCCGGCGCTCATGCCATGGCGTTCGCCGGCATCGAGCAACGCCTGCACCCCGGCCGGGTCGACAGGCTCAGCCCCGTTGAGGGCGATGCGCAGGCACGACAGGTCGAGGACTTCCTTGGCTCGCGGTCAGGCCACGGGCCACCAGAGCCCACGAAAAATTGGGCCCGGCGGTCACCGTGCCGCGGTAATCGTGGATCCACTGCATCCACCTGGACGGTCGGGCGGTGAAGTCCTGGGGTGCACCCAGCACCAGGCGGGCACCTGAGGTCATGGGGATGAGCAACAGCCCCACCAGACCCATGTCGTGATAGAGCGGAAGCCACGACACGAACACGTCGTTGTCGAGGTCCAGACTCCCACGTCACAGGCGCCGTCGAGGTTGGCCAGGATCACATGGTGCGGGAGCGTCACCCCCTTGGGCTCACTCGTGGATCCCGAGGTGAACTGGATGATGGCCAGTGCATCGGGGTCGTCGTCGGGCCTGGCCCACGCATCGGCCGGGAACGAGGCCGCCGCTGCCATCAGCTCGTCGAGGTTCATCCGGTCAGGGTCACCGGGCTGATCCACCACGAACTCTGCCAACTGCTGGTCGACGACCAGGAGCTTGGCGTCAGCCTTGGCCACCCGCGAGCGTGTCTGGTTCACAAACTCCTCGATGGACGCCAGTCGCATCGGCAGCGGAAGGCACACCATCGTCGCCCCCGCCAGCCAGATGCCCTGCATGGTGGTGACCAGCTCACGGGTGCTCGGACCGAGCAACGCAACGTGGTCACCGGGCTCAATGCCCCGGGCCTGCAGCGCAGCGGCCACCGACTTCGCATCCTCGTGCAGTTCGGCCCACGGAATGGTGACGTGATCGTCACCGCTGACGAAGGTCACCTCGCCACCGACGGTTGCAGCCTTCTCAAAACGCTGGGTGAGAGTTTCCATTGGTTCTATGACCTCTGACTGGTCGATCGGGTTACTCGCTGACTCAGTACCGTTACCAATGTCACTGTTTCCAATGTCACTGTCGATTCCGGCAATCTCTCTGGGCGGGGCTACACCACGATGTTCACCAGTCTGGGTGGCCGAACGACCACCTTGCGCGGTGTGGCACCACCGAGTTGGGCCGCCACCTTGGTCGATGCCAGGGCAATGTCCTCTGCCTGCTGCGACGTGATGCCGGCCTCAACCTCGATGCGGTCCCGCACCTTGCCATTGACCTGGACCACCATCGTGACGCGATCCACACCCAACAGGTCGGGATTGGGTTCGGGCCACCGCTCGGCGTGGATGTGACCCCCCCGACGTCGCTCCCACAACTCTGCGGTGAGGTGGGGAGCCATCGGGGCCAGCAACAGCAGCAGGGTGTCGACGGCAAAGTTCAGGGTATCGACCCGAGGCCCCTGCTCGGACTGGGCATAGCGGTAGAGGTCGTTGGTGGCCTCCATGCAGGCGGCGACGGCGGTGTTGTAGCTCCATCGCTCGTAGTCCTCGCCCACCTTGGCCATGAGGCGATGCACCGAACGCTCGATCTGCTCGTCGTCGGCGGTGACATCCCTGACCACCGCTGCCGACCCGACCTCTCCCTGGGCGAGGCGCCACAGACGCTGCAAGAAGCGCGAGCATCCATCGAGGCCCACGCCTTCCCAGTCGACGTCCTCTTGTGGTGGCCCCACAAACAGGTGGGCCAACCGCAGGGCGTCGGCACCTTCTGCGTCCAGAATCTCATCCGGAGCGACGAGGTTTCCTTTGGATTTGGACATCTTCTCCCCGTCCAGGCGAATCATCCCCTGGGTGAACAACCGGGAGAACGGTTCACGCATGGTCGCCGGGGCGATCCCCTGGTCAGCCAGCGCCTTGGTGAAAAACCGGGCGTACATCAGGTGCAAGATGGCGTGCTCGACGCCCCCGATGTACTGATCCACCGGCATCCACTCGGCCACCGCCGCCGGCGAGAACGGCGCGTCGCTGCTCCACGGGTCGCAAAACCTCAGGAAGTACCACGAGGAATCCACGAACGTGTCCATGGTGTCGGTCTCGCGCCGCACCGGGCCGGAACATCTCGGGCACGAGGTATGCAGGAATCCCTCGTGCGACTGCAACGGGGACTGCCCGGTGGGCTGGAACTCGACATCGTCGGGGGCCAACACCGGCAACTGATCGTCGGGGATCGGGACAACACCGCACTCATCGCAGTACACCACCGGGATCGGACATCCCCAAAAACGCTGCCGGCTTACCAGCCAGTCCCGAAGACGGAAGTTCACCTGCCGCTGGCCGAGGCCCTGACCCTCGAGCCAGTCGATTGCGGCCACGATGGCGTCGTCCTTGAGCATGCCGTCGAGGAAGCCGCTGTTGATGTGGGGGCCGTCGCCGGTGAAGGCCTCACCCTCCCACCCTTGCGGCGGGGCCACGGTGCGCAGGTGCGGCAATCCGTGGGCAACGGCGAAGTCCCAATCCCGCTGGTCCTCACTGGGCACGGCCATGACCGCTCCGGTCCCGTACCCCATGAGCACGTAGTCGGCGAGGTACAGCGGAACCGGTGATGCGGTGAACGGGTTGCGGACGTAGGCCCCGGTGAAGACCCCCCGCTTGGACAGCGCCTCCTGCGACGACATCCGCTCGACGTCCGATGCCCCGGCCACCTGGTCAACGAATGCCTCGACGTCGGCGCGCCGCTCAGCGGTGGTCACCGCCGACACCAGCGGATGCTCCGGGGCCATCACGGCATACGTCATGCCGAAACTGGTGTCGGGCCGGGTGGTGAACACCTCGACCGACACGCCGTCGGCGTGCTCCTGACCATCGGCGTCCACCACCGGCATGCTGAACGCCGCCCCCTCGGATCGACCGATCCAGTTGCGCTGCATCACCTTGACGCGCTCGGGCCAGTCCAACCCATCGAGATCGTCGAGCAGTTCCTGGGCGTAGTCGGTGATCCGGAAGAACCACTGTTCGAGGTCACGCTTTTCAACCAGTGCCCCTGAGCGCTCGGCAGTGCCGTCGGCCAACACCTGCTCGTTGGCCAGAACGGTCTGGTCCACCGGATCCCAGTTCACCGGCGCCATCGCCCGGTAGGCCAGACCGGCCTCCAGGAACCGAAGGAAGATCCACTGGGTCCAGCGGATGTAGGACGGATCGTGGCTGTGCACCTCACGGCGCCAGTCGTACACAGCGCCGATGCGCTCGATCGAGCTTCGAAGCTCTGCCATGCGGTCATCGGTGAACGTGCGCGGGTGGACCCCGGTACGAATGGCTGCGTTTTCCGCTGGAAGTCCGAAACTGTCGAAGCCCATCGGCGACAACACGGCGTTGCCAAGCATGGTGCGATGACGGACGATCAGGTCGCCGAAGGTGTAGTTGCGCACGTGTCCCATGTGGGCCCGACCCGACGGATACGGGTACATGCACAGCACGTAGAAGTGGGGCCGGGGGTCCCCGTTGTCCACCTCGTAGGTCTTGTGGTCACGCCAGTAGGCCTGCCACTTCGCCTCGATCGCCTGCACGTCGTAGCCGTCTGCCATGGCGGGAATGGTAGTGACCTTGCGCAAGCACCCCCGGCCGGGACGCGCTTTGGGGTGGGCTGGACGAACTGCTACATTCTCAGTTCCCGAGGGGCTATAGCTCAGTTGGTAGAGCGCTTCCATGGCATGGAAGAGGTCAGGAGTTCGATTCTCCTTAGCTCCACAAGCAAAAGGGCAGGTCAAGGGATGTTGTCCCGGACCTGTCCTTTCGTGTTTCCCGGTCTGGGTGGCTACCAGGTCAGACGGGGGGTGTCCCGCCACAGTCGCTCGAGGTCGTAGAACTCCCGGGATTCCTGCTGGAACACGTGCACCAGGAAGTAGCCGTAGTTCATGAGAACCCAGTCGAACGTGTCGGCTCCTTCAACGGCCATGGGCCGGGTTCCGTCCACCTCGGCCACACCCTGCTCCACGGCACCGGTGATCGCCTTGACCTGCCGGTCACTGGGGGCCGAGCAGATGAGGAAATAGGACGTGATGCCGCTCACCCCCGCCACGTCGAGCACCACGATGTTGTGGGCTCCCTTGGCTTCGGCAGCCACTGCCGCAGCGGCCACCTCGGCCGGAGCGACCGACAGCACCTGCGGCTCCTGTGACTCCTGCAACTCCTGCACAACGTCATCCACCGTCTGACTCCTCATCGTCTGACCCGTCAACACCCATGCCACGTCCGTTCAGGGACTCCAGCGCGTCCCGGCCGAGAACGACCGTCACATCAACCGCCGACGCCTGTTCAGCGCTGCTCACCACCTCACCCACACCCAGCGAATCACGCAAGCGCTCGGCCCATGCGACGATCCCCCGACTCGGCGACAATGAACTGGGTTGTGGCGTAGTCAAAGTTGGTGGCGTTTCCAACCGTAGCCACCTCGGCGCCAGCCTCAACCAGACTCGGTGCTGCCGGCAGCCCATTGTTGAGCATTCCGGTCCCGTCCAGAATGCGCACCCGCAGCCGACTTCCCGGTGCAGCCCCGACCGGGAACGGGATCAGGCGCGCCACCATGGCGTCGACCTGCTGGGTCGCAGGGACGAAAAGGGCTTCACCGCTCGACGGCACGGTCACTGTTCTCACCGGTAGCGTCACCAGCTCGATCTGTGACGCTGCCATCGCCCGCACGAACCGTCCGAGGCCGGTGTCGGACTCGCCGGGAACCACACCGGGCCGGTTCAGGTCGGCGCCCACGGCCTCGAGCCACGCAACCCACAGTTGCTGCTGACGCACCATCCGGTTGAGGTCACTCTCTGCGCTGTTGGTTGCAGCAAGGAAGGCCCCCACCTGATCGGGGCTGATGACGATCTCCCCGGCGTCGAACGTCAACGTGGATGATTCCGATCCGGCGTCCTCGTCACCAACCACTGCACTCACGGTGTCGGGGCTTGTCACCACCAGATCGCCCACCGGGGCGATCAGGGCGGCCCATTGCCCGGCGTCCACCACACGGGCCTCGACAATGCCGACGTTCAGGATCTGCTCGACCCCGGACGTCACACCGTCCATTCCATCCGACGACCAGCGGTCGGCCAGAACCTCCGACTCGGCGACACTGTCGGCGTCGCCGTCAGCATCAGCGTCAGCATCGGCGTTGCGGTCCGGCCCCGGAATCACCGTGGCCGGCGGGACGAACACCATGCCAGCGACCCGATCTCCCGTCAGCGACAGAACCACCGCAGAGCCGAGTGCATCGTTGTCGTCGACGACGATCACCGCCATGACCGGCGTTGGCTCAACCAGCGCCTCGAATCCTGGCTGGGTGGGATCATCCACCGTCCTGATCAGGTTGCCCTCGGTGTTGGCCAAAATTGCGTTGCTCCCAGCCCACACCAGCAGCCCGGCCACCACCACCACCGCCACCAGGGTGGCTGGGTACCACGTCGACCACCACGAGCGGGTGGCGAGGTCATCAGAGCCGGCGGGTGATGTCACGGCTGATCACGATAGATGCCGTGATGAATCGCATACGACGCCACTGCCCAAGGGAGCAATCCATCCACGGTCAGCCCGTTGCGCATTCGTCGTCGAAGGTCCGAGCTGGAGATGTCCATCCTCGGGATAACGAAGCGCTGGATGCTGCGGTCAGCTCCCAACATGGCGACGACGTCCGGCCCACTTTGGGCAGGGACATCAGGTCCGTCCCGCTGCACCACTGCGATGTCGGCCAACTCCAGAACCTCTTTCGGACGCTCCCACGTGGGCAAACCAGCCAACGCGTCGCTGCCCACAATCAGCATCAGGGTGACGCCAGGTGCACTCAGCTGGCGCAGGGTGTCGACCGTGAACGACGGACCGTTGCGCCGGACCTCAACGTCGGACGCCACGACGCCGTCCACACCCTCGACCAGCAACCGGGTCATGGCCAATCGGTGGTGTGCCGGGGTGATCGGCGCCGACGCCGTCTTCTGCCAGGGGTCACCGGCCGGCATCATCAGGACTTCGTCGAGCCCGAACACGTCACGAGCCGCAGCGGCCGCTGCCAGATGGGCGTTGTGGGGCGGATCGAACGTTCCCCCGAATACGCCGATGCGAACGACCCCGCCAGCGGTGACCGTCACGGCGCTATTGGTGACGACATCGACAAATCCCTTTCCAATGGCCCATCACCTGGCCTAACCTGCTCACCCAAGGGGGAAATGCGAACCATGGCCATGGTGGGACTCTAGGCGCCCACGGTGGTTTCCGAACCCTGACATCCCCCAACATCCCCCCCAAGTCGACCTCGGCAGTGCCGGGCAGCGCCCCGCCACCGGAAAGGTCCTTCGTCCGGCGTGACCAAGATCACGCCCGCAACGGGAAGCTATTGCGCTACGCGCTGGTTACACCATTGCGATTAACAATCAGGCCCAATGGCCTGATCGACAGGGGGCATACCCATCGTCTGACTGTCTCGGCAGCCAGGTGATCCGTCCCAGAGCAGGCCCCCACCTGCACCATGCAATGCCGGTCACATCCTTACGGAGACCGACAAGGAGAAGACATCATGAGCGATTCAGTCGGCCAGTACCTCAACGAAATCGGACTTGTTCCCCTGCTCAACGCAGAAGAAGAACGTCAACTGTCCCAGCAGATCGAAGCTGGTGTGGCTGCACGTGCCAAATTGGAAGCTGGTGAGCGCTCCGTGGAGCTTCGCCGTGCCGCCCGCAAGGGCGCTGCTGCCAAGGACCGTTTCATTCGGGCCAATCTCCGTCTGGTGGTCAGTGTCGCCCGCCGTTACCCCCTGCCCCCCGGCATGGAACTTCTGGACCTCATCCAGGAAGGCAATCTGGGTCTGGAGCATGCGGTCGACAAGTTCGACTGGCGCAAGGGTTTCAAGTTCTCCACCTATGCCACGTTCTGGATCCGCCAGGCCATCGGCCGGGCGCTCGACCAGAAGGCAAGCCTGGTTCGCCTGCCCGGTGACCGTTCGGCCAGCCTCAGGGCTGCGCTGCGGGCAGTGTCGGGCGATGGCGACGAGCTCGATGAAGAGCACGCCCGTTTGCATCGCCTCACCACCCCGACGTCGCTGGACAGGACCATCGGCGATGACGACTCCAACGAGCTCATCGACCTGCTGGCCGATGACAAGCCATCTCCAGAGGCGACCGTGATGGACCGTCTCGAAGAGGAGATGGTCACCGACCTTCTGTCGGTGCTCGACACCCGGGCCCGTTACGCCGTTGAGCAGCGTTTCGGACTTCACGACGGGCGCAAGCGCTCCTACCGTGAGGTGGGCGAGGATCTGGGTGTCACCGCTGAGGCGGCCCGACGCCTGGTCAAGCGGGCCGTCAGCACGGTTCGTGACGAGGCAGCCGACAGGGTCACTGCGGCCTGAGGTCGCCCGGCGTCACCGCCGGGTGGCACGACGCACTTCACTAATCGTCTTGCGTGGTGCTGCCCGGCAGGCAAGGGTTGGAACGTGACTGCAACCTGGACACCGACATCCTGGCGATCGAGCACCGCCCGTCAACAGCCTGCGTGGCCTGACCCCGGCCACCTTGAGGCTGTTCTCAAGGACCTTTCGACCGTCCCTCCCCTGGTGTTCGCCGGTGAGGTGAGAAACCTTGAGGCCCAGCTGGCCGAGGTTGCAGCAGGTCGTGCGTTTTTGCTGCAGGCAGGAGATTGCGCCGAGTCTTTCTCGGACTTCTCGGCCGACATGGTGCGCGACAAACTCCGGGTCATTCTCCAGATGGCTGTGGTGTTGCAGTACTCAGCTGGCGTTCCCGTGGTGAAGGTCGGGCGCATCGCCGGCCAGTTCGCCAAGCCGCGCTCGGCCGATGTCGAGACCGTGGATGGGGTCGAGCTGCCGTCGTTTCGGGGGCACATGGTCAACGACATCGCGTTCGACCCTGCCTCCAGAGGTGCCGATCCCGAGCGTCTCATGCAGGCCTACCACCAGTCGGCTTCGACACTGAACCTTCTGCGGGCCTTCACCAAGGGTGGCTTCGCCGACTTGCGTCGTGTTCAGGCGTGGAATCAGGAGTTTGTCGCCAACTCTCCCGAGGGGCGGCGTTACGACCAGGTGGCAGCCGGCATCGACAGTGCCCTGCGGTTCATGGCCGCCTGCGGTCTCGACGCCGACCACCAGCCCCAGCTGCACGAGGTCGACTTCTTCACATCCCACGAGGCACTGATCCTCGGCTACGAAGAGGCCCTCACCCGTCGGGACTCACTCACCGGCGACTGGTACGACTGCTCGGCCCACATGCTCTGGATCGGTGAGCGGACACGCAACCCCGACGAGGCCCACGTGGAGTTCTTTTCCGGGGTTCGCAACCCGATCGGGTGCAAGATTGGGCCTTCGGCAACGCCAGACGAGGTGTTGGCACTGTGCGAGCGGCTCAACCCCGAACGTCGCCCCGGGCGGCTCACCCTGATCACCCGGATGGGGGCAGCCAAAGTCGAAGACACTCTGGTGCCGATCCTCGAGTCGGTGGCAGAGGCCGGACACCCGGTGGTGTGGTCGTGTGACCCCATGCACGGCAACACCTTCACGTCGGACTCTGGTCACAAAACCCGTCATGTCGACGACATCATGACCGAGGTAGCAGGGTTCTTCCGGGCCCATGAGCGGGCCGGGACCTGGGCCGGCGGCATCCATATCGAACTCACCGGAGACGACGTCACTGAATGCCTCGGGGGTTCTGCGCCCATCGAAGACGCTGACCTGTCAACCCGGTACGAGACCATGTGCGACCCCCGTCTCAACGCCGCACAGTCACTCGATCTCGCCTTTCAGGTCGCTGAACTGCTGACCTGACCTCGCAGATGGCGCACGCACTGGCGTGACCGGCCAACCCACCCTGAGTCATGTCTGGGGCGAATTGGGAATGAAGTCACCCGAAAGTCGGTTAGTGTTATTTACATCGGCGTCGAATGGCCGGTCATCCGGGGTTCGAGAACACCAGCGGGATCCGCCTGCTGGGTCATGAATCGTGACCAGAGCCCCATCAACTGATAGACCCCTGGAGGTCAAAAGTGAAGCGTTCAATCCGTAATGCTGGTCTCGGCGTCGTTGCCGCAGCCTTCCTGTTCACCGCCGTTGCTTGTAGCAGCGACGACGAAGAGTCAACAACCACCACCACCGAAGCCAGCACCACCACGGCTGGCCCGACCACCACAGCTGGCGACAGCGATCTTGGCAACGTTGTCGAGGTTGCCGTTGGCGCCGGTAGCTTCACCGTTCTGGCTGAGCTGCTGACCGCCGCTGGCCTCGTGGACGCCCTTTCGGGCCCCGGTCCGTTCACCGTGTTCGCCCCCACCGATGAGGCCTTCGAGGCCGCTGCCGCCGACCTGGGCGTTCCCCTGGCCGACCTGGCTGCCGCCCTCACCGCTGACACCGAGCTGCTGACCGACATCCTCACCTACCACGTCGTGTCCGGCAACGTGCCGTCGTCTGACGTGGTGACCCTCAACGGCCAGGCTGTTGAGACCCTCTCGGGTGAGAGCTTCACCGTCAACGTGGACGGCGAGACCGTGTCCATCACCGACGGTGCCGGTCGTAACGTCAACGTGATCGACGTTGATGTCGAGGCTTCCAACGGCGTGATCCACGTTCTCGAGAACGTGCTCCTGCCGGCTCTGCCCGACCTCGGTTGATCAACAGTCGGTCACGCCTTCGGGCGAACCGACGATTGTGTGCAGGAAGGGGGGCTTCGGCCCCCCTTCTTCGCGTCTGGGCACCGCTCCTCTGGGCACCGGTTGGGCGTCAACAGCGACGTCGGGTGACGCACCGGCCCTGTCCTCAGGCGAGATGGTCGACGAAGCGCTCGAGCTGCCGCAGGTTGCGGCATTCGAACACCCCATCGCAGTGGGCGCCGTACTCACCGATGATGGAGTCACCGGTGTCCCAGTAGGGCGCTGGCTCGGGGTTCAGCCAGTACAGGTGACGGGCCCGATGAGCCATTTCCCCAGCACCCACGACTGCGAGGCGTGGTAGTTGTTGCGGGCGTCACCCAGCACGATCACCGTGGTCTTGGGCCCGATCTCGGTCCCCCACCGGTTCCAGAATGCCTCCAGGGCGTGTCCGTAGTCGGAGTGCCCATCGACCCACACCACATCAGCCTCGGTGTTGACCCGATGGATGGCAGCGCCGATGTCCTCCACACCTTCGAAGAACCGGGTCACCTCGTCCACGCCGTCGATGAACACGAACGACCGCACCTTGGAGAACTGTCCAGAAATCGCATGCACCAGCTGCAGTGTGAACCGGGCGAACGACGCCACCGAACCTGAGATGTCGGCCACCACAAAGATCTCGGGCTTGGCCGGGCGGGGATAGCGGAACTTCGGCTCGGCGGGCACCCCCCCGTACGAAAGCGAATGTCGCACGGTGCTGCGGAAATCCAGCGGTCCCTTGCGGCCATGCCGGCGCTTGCGGGCCAGGCGAACCGCCAGCTTGCGGGTGAGCGGGTGCAATGCAACCCGCAGACTCACCATCTCCTCGCGGGTGGCATGCATGAAGTCAACGTCTTCGGGCAGCGGCTTGCGCAAGGTGCGGGCCATCGCCTCGATCCCCCGATCGGCCACCAGCCGACGACGGATCTCGGCCTCAATCTCCTTTTTCAGCTTGTCGATGCGTGACTCGAACTCGTCGCGCTCGAGACGCTGCTCAAGGGGGCTCAGACCATCGGGCGACTGCTTGGCCGACTCTTCCAGCAACCGCTCGAGCAACCCGTCGAGGTCGAGGTGACGCAGGGTGCGGTAGAGGTAGTACGTCCCGCCGACGGGGCGACCCGGCTCCATGCCGGCATAACGACGCACCGACTGCCGGGCCATGGCCCGCATGGTGGGGTCGTCGCCGTCGAGCAACGAGCGGTACAGCGCTTCGGCCAGTTCCTCGGCGTTCATGGCCCCACCGCCGCCACCGCCGCCCTCACCGCCCGAACCGGGCAGCTGCTCGCCGCCCTCACCGTCGTCGTCGGGGGCGGCGTCGTCGGTCCGGTCGCTTCCGTCGCCCAGTATGTACTCGGGGCCCCGGAGCGAGAAGTACACCTCGAACACGGTTTCGAATGCCCGCCAGTGACTGTTGGACTTCACCATGGTGGCACCGAGGGCGTACTTGAACGCCTGGCGGTCTTCGAGCGGGATGTGCTGCACGGCTTCCATGGCGTCGAGGTTCTCGGTGAGGCTCACCGGGAGCCCGGCCGCACGCAACTCCACGACAAACCCCGAGAGCAGATCCAGCAGCGGCACACCGGCACCCTGGATGTCCACTGCATCGGGCGTACCGGGGTCGGTCACCTCTGGGGCACTCCCGGCCGGCGTGGCTGGCCATCGGCCTGGGCGTTGAGTTCCTTGGTGGCCCGGGCGATGTCGCTTTGGTACTTGAGCAGGATGTTGATGGTGCCGGTGGCTGTGGCAGCGTCGATCTGCTCCACGCCCAGCAGGACCAGCGTGCGGGCCCAGTCGATGGTTTCAGACACCGACGGGGCCTTTTTGAGTTCCAGCTGCCGCAGCGAACGCACGATGCGGGTGATCTGGTCGGCCAGCGACTCGGTGACCTCGGGGACCTTGGCCAACACGATGGCCTTCTCCCGTTCGAGGTCGGGATAGTCGACGTGCAGGAACAGACACCGCCGCTTGAGGGCCTCGGACAGTTCACGGGTGTTGTTCGACGTGAGGAACACCAGTGGGATCTGGCGGGCGGTGAGCGTGCCCAGTTCGGGGATGGACACCTGGTACTCCGACAGCACCTCCAGCAACAGGGCCTCGGTCTCCACCTCGACGCGGTCAACCTCGTCGATCAGGAGCACCACGGGGTCCTCAGCCCGGATGGCCTCCAAAAGAGGCCGCTCCAAAAGGAACTCGTCGGAGAAGATGTCGGTTGAGATGTCGTCCCAGCCGGCGTCGGTGTTGCGCTCGGCCTGGATGCGCAGGAGCTGCTTTTTGTAGTTCCATTCGAACAGCGCCTTGGACTCGTCGAGCCCTTCGTAGCACTGGAGGCGGATGAGTCGGGCACCGCTCATCTCTGCGACCGACTTGGCCAGCTGGGTCTTTCCGGTGCCCGCCGGACCCTCAACCAGAATCGGTTTGCCCAGCCGGTCGGCCAGATGCACCACCCCGGCGATGCCGTCATCGGCGAGGTAGTTGACCTCACCCAGACGGGTGCGGACGTCATCGACGGACTCAAAGCGGTGCGACATCCCCACACCCTACCGGTGCACTTGACCGCGTGGTCAAGACGGGCATGCAGGCGTCAGGCGCGAACCTGACCGCTGCCGTGGACGATGTACTTGGCCGTGGTGAGCTCGCGCAATGCCATCGGCCCCCGGGCGTGAAGCTTCTGGGTGGAGATGCCGATCTCGGCGCCGAACCCGAACTCCTCACCGTCAACGAACCGGGTGGATGCGTTGACCAGCACGGCGGCGGCGTCCACCTGACGGGTGAAGTGTTCGGCGGTGGCCAGGTCACCGGTCACGATGGCCTCGCTGTGTCCCGAGGTGTACCGGCGGATGTGGTCGATGGCATCGTCAACCGAATCGACCACCGCAACGGACATGCGCAGGTCGAGGAATTCGGTTGCGTACGCCTCGTCGTCGGCCACCCCGGCGCCTGGTATCAGGGCACGGGTTCGCTCATCGCCCAACAACTCCACCCCCGACAGGGCGACGGCAATGCGGGGCAGGAACTCATCGGCCACGTCGGCGTGCACCAGCAACGTCTCAGCGGCGTTGCACACCGACGGTCGCTGGGTTTTGGCGTTCACCACGATCCGCTCGGCCATGGCCAGGTCGGCAGCGGCGTCGACGTACACGTGGCAGTTGCCGTCGCCGTCGATCACAAACGGCACGGTGGCGTGCTCCAGAATCGATGCGATGAGCGCCGGTCCACCGCGGGGGATGAGGCAGTCCACCACGCCGCGTTGTTGCATGAAGGCCACCGCCGCCTCCCGGCTGGTGTCGGCCAACAGCGTCACCGCATCGGCAGGGAGCCCCACCGACTCCAGCGCCGACCGCAGCACGGCGACGATGGCCAGGTTGGACTCGATGGCCCCTGATGACCCACGCAAAAAGGCGGCATTGCCCGACTTGAGACACAACCCGGCAGCGTCAGAGGTGACGTTGGGCCGGTTCTCGTAGATGATCGCCACCACCCCCAACGGGACCCGGACCTGTTCGATGCGAAGTCCGTTGGGTCGCACCCATCCGCCCAGCACCTCACCCACCGGGTCGGCCAGCGCAGCAACCTGCCGCAGGCCGGTGGCCATGGCGCCAACCCGGCTGACGTCGAGCCGGAGCCGATCGACCACCGTTGGCGACACCCCCTCGGATTCGGCACGGGCCACGTCGACGGCGTTGGCGGCCACGATGGCGACAGCGGCCTGCTCGAGACCATCGGCGGCGGCCAACAGGGCAGCGTCGCGCACCAGTGAGGACGCCGTGGCCACCACCCGCGAGGCATCACGAACCTTCACGCCCAGCGCTGAAACTGCAGCCACGATGGGGTCGTCAGCGGTGGATCCTGTGTGGGGCAAGGGCTTCGAAGCGGTCACCAGACCATGCTAACGGCTACCTCTGCTGCGGCCGTTGGCCACCGGCGGTACCGCCCGGGGGGTACCTTGCAGGAGTGGATCGCCCCCTGCCCCAGCGCCGCCAGCGCCGCAACAGCGTGGCAGCGGGCGGGCAGCCAGTGTCAGGCCGCCAGTGATCAGGGCGATGCTGTCGCCAACGGGCTTCATCGCTGCCGGGGCCGCTGCTGGGGTGTCGCTGGTGGCCGGACTGCCTGTGGCTGCCGCCGTCGGGGTCGGGGCCGCATGGCTGGTGCGGGTAGCCGTGGCCGTGCCCGCCGGCATCCGGTGGCGACGCCGACGCCGGCCCGCAGCGGTGGACCCGTTCACCGTCGGCGAACCCTGGCGGGCATTCGTGCTCGGGGCCCGCCAGACAGGCCGCCACTACGCCAGAACCGTGGCCGCAGTTCCCGCTGGCCCCCTGAGCGACCGTCTGGGGTCGGTGGGAGTCAAGGTTGACACCGCCGTGGCCGAGATCGGCCAGATCGCCCGCGCCGGTCATGCACTCAGCGCCGCCAGACGCGGTATCGACGACCACGGACTGCGGCGACAACTCGACGCCGACCCTGACCCGGTGGTCGCCGATGCGCTGCGGGCCCAACTCGACACGGCCGCCCGACTCGACGCCACCATCACCTCGACGCGGGCGCGCCTCGAGGTCATCGACGCCCAACTCGGTCAGGCCGTGACCCGGGCTGTGGAGATCGCTGCCACCGCCGACACCTCGATATCCCTCGGCGGTGTCGACGACGACATTGCCGCCCTGGTCGACGAGATGGAGTCGCTGCGATTGGCCCTCGCTGAAACCGACCTCCCGCCGGGGCCCGCACTGCCCGGGGGCGATCCGGCATGAGCGAACCCGGCGACATGCCCGTGTCTGGACAGCACCCGGCGCCACCACCGGTGAGGTCGGCCGAACACCTGCTGCGATCGTCCATGGTGGTGACCGCCGGGACCGCCCTGAGCCGGGTGACCGGACTGGTGCGCACGATAGTGATCGCCTTCGCCCTCACCACCGTGCTGGCCGACGCCTACAACCTGGCCAACACCGCCCCCAACGTGGTGTACGACCTCATCCTGGGTGGCGTGTTGGCGGCAACGCTGGTTCCCGTGTTGGTCACCGTGACCGACAACAACGACCGCAATGCACTGCGTGCCGTGTCCACGGTGATCACCGTGTCGCTGGTGGTGCTCACGCTGGTGGCCATCGTGGCTGCGCCGTGGATCGTGCGGCTGTACACCTTCACGCTGGATCCGGCGGTGCGGGAGGTGCAGGAGTCGGTGGCCGTGCCGTTGCTGCGTCTGTTCCTCCCCCAGGTGTTGTTCTACGGACTCACGGCGCTGTTCTCGGCCATGCTCAACGCCCGGCGTCGCTTTGCCGCCGCCGCCTTCGCCCCGGCGGTCAACAACGTCATGGTCATCGTCGTGCTGCTGGCGGTGAGCAGAATGGCCGGAGGGGCTCCAACCGCACAAAGCGTGCTTGCCGACCCGTTGCAACTGTGGCTGTTGGGGGCAGGGACCACTCTGGGCATCGTGGCCATGGCGTTGGTCCTCATCCCGGCGATGCGGGCCGCCGACATCCCACTTGGGGTGGAATCCGGACTTCCGCAATCCGGCGGTCCGCCGCATCGTGATGCTGTCGGGTTGGACGCTGGCCTATGTCGTCATCAATCAGGCCGGTCTGGTCGTCTTGCTGGCTCTGGCCAACGGCTCGGCTCCTGACGGCAGCCTGTCGGCCTATTCCTACGCCTACCTGTTCTTCCAGTTGCCCTACGGGTTGTTCGCCGTGGCCGTCATGACCACGTTCCTTCCCGAGCTTTCCAGTGCTGCCGACCGCGGTGACAACGCCACGTTCCGTGACCGGTTTGGCGTCGGATTGCGCCTGGTGCTGTTCGTGCTCCTGCCGTGCGCAGTGGCATACCTGACCCTGTCGGGGCAACTGGTGGAACTGCTGTTCTCACGGGGCAACTTCACCGCCGCGTCTGCCGACCTCACCACCGAGGCCCTGATCGTCTTTGGCGCCGGACCTGCCCGGGTTCGCCGTGTTCATGTTCGCCATGCGGGGGTTCTACGCCCGCAAGGACACCCGCACCCCGTTCATCATCACCACCCTGAAGATCACCGTGATGATGATTGCCGCCTGGCCGTTGTCGGTGGCCTTCGGACTCGGCGGCGTGGTGGCGGCATTTTCCGGGGCGTTCACGCTGGCCGGTGTGGTTGCGCTGGTGGTGCTGGGGCGTCGGGTCGGCGGCATTGCCGGTCCGGGAACCCTCGGGGTGCTGGCCCGGTCGGGGGTGGCCGCCGCCGCCATGCTGGCGGTTGCCGTGGCCATGCCGCAGGGTCTGGTCGGCGATGGTGACCTCGAGGCCATGGCCGACATCGTCATCGTGGGCGGGACCAGTGGCCTCGTCTACCTCGCCGTCCTTGCCGCCACCCGGTCCCCTGATCTCAGCTGGATCGTCAGTCGGGTCCGCAACCGGGCCTGACCGCCCGGCTACGGCGCCCCACGCGCACACGACCACGCACACGACCGGGCGGCGATCGGTAGGCTGGCACCATGCTGACGACGATCAAGAAGTGGTGGAGTTACCTGACCGCCAAGGCCAACAAGAGTTTTGACGAGCGGGCCGATCCCGCAGTGCAGCTTGAGCAGGCCATCGCCGAGGCCCAGGACCAACACCGCCAGTTGCGTGAGCAGGCTGCCAACGTGATCGCCAACCAAAAGCAGCTTGAGCTCCGCCTCACCCGGGGCCTTGAGGAATACGAGCGAGTCTCTGCCAACACCCGTCAGGCTGTCGTCATGGCCGATCAGGCGTCAGCCAGCGGCGATGCCGACAAGGCAGTGGAGTACACCCACGCCGCCGAGTCGTTCGCCAACCGGATGATCAGCCTCGAAAAGCAGATCGACGACGACAAGCAACTCGCTTTTGCTGCCGCCCAGGCCGCCGAGCAGGCCAAACTGGCCGTGGAGCAAAACGGCAACGCCCTGCAGGCTCGTCTGGCCCAGCGTCAGCAGCTGTTGAGCCAGCTGGATCAGGCCAAGATGCAAGAACAGCTCAACGCCGCCATGACGTCGCTGAGCGACACCGTGGGTCAGGACGTGCCGTCCATCGAGCAGGTTCGGGCCAAGATCGAAGCCCGCTACGCCAAGGCCAAGGGCATGACCGAGCTGTCGGGTCAGGACGTGGAAGCCAGAATGCTGGAGGTGGAGGCCGCCAGCCGCAACGCAGAGGCCCACACCCGCCTCGACCAGATCAAGGCGCAGCTTGGCATTGAGGCCTCCCCTGCGACCCCGCAGGTCACCTCGGGCGAACCCACCCCGTCAGCCAACGACAGCCAGTAGTCCAGCACGGGGTCGGGCGTGAGCCGACCCGGTCGTTCATCCCGGGACAACCACCAGGTCGTCGATGTGGATGATCAGGGGGTCCACACCATCGGCCAGCTGGTCAGAGCGTTTTCCGGCCATGGCTCCCACACTGGCAGACCCGTGTGCCACCAGACCCTTGGCCACAACGCCACTCGGGCCGACGACCTCAACGGGGTCCATGGCAGAAAAGTCGCCCTCGGTGCCGGTGACACCCGCTGCCAGCAGTGATGCTCCCCCACCGCGGATCGCCCGCTCGGCACCCTCGTCGATCAGGATCCGCCCTTTTGATCCCACGGCAAAGGCGATCCACAGTTTGCGGGCGGGCAGGCGCCGCTGGTGGGCCCTGACCACGGTGCCAACCCCAGCCCCACCCTCAAGGGCATCACGCAGCACGTCCGGACGCCCGGCCGAGGCGATCACCGTGGTGACCCCGGTCCACGCCGCAAGCTTGGCGGCGGCAAGCTTGGATGCCATACCACCGGATCCACGGACCGAGCCGGGACCGCCCGCCACCATCTCGAGGGCGTGGTCAACCTCCACGATCTCCTCGATGAGCGACGCCGAAGCGTCCAGTCGCGGGTCGGCGGTGAGCAGTCCTGCGGTGTCGGTGAGCAGGACCAGCAGCTCAGCGTCCACCAGATGGGCGACCAGTGCGGCCAGGCGGTCGTTGTCGCCAAACCGGATCTCGTCGTCGGCGATGGCGTCGTTTTCGTTCACCACCGGAACCACGCCCAGCTCCAGCAGCCGGGCCAGGGTCTGGCGGGCCTGCAGGTACTGGGTTCGAATCATGAAGTCCAGGGGCGCCAGCAACACCTGGCCACTCACCAGGCCGTGATCTGACAGCGACCGGTCGTAGGCGGCCATGAGGCGGCTCTGGCCAACCGCCGACACCGCCTGGAGGGTGGGGGCGTCCGCAGGCCTGCTGGAACCGCCCAGGCCGAGCAGCGGCAGACCAGCGGTGATGGCCCCGGAGGTGACCACCACCACCTGATGACCCGATGACCGCAGGTCGGCCACCTGGGCAGCGAGACGCTCGATGGCGTCAACCCTCAACCCTCCGGACTCATCAGTGACCGATGACGTGCCAATCTTGGCCACGACGGTTGCCATCATCCCTCCGGTTCGTAGTCGAACTGGTGGTCGCCAATCACCACCGTGTCGCCCGATCCTGCACCCAGCACGGGTCAGGGCGCGGTGGACCCCCAGGCGGCGAAGCCGAATCCACGCCTCGTCGAGGGCGTGGGGGTTGGTGAGGTCGTTGAAGGCCACTGCCCGCTCAGCCTGACGCCCCACCACCCGGTACGAGCCGTCGTCCTGACGTTCGATGCGCACACCCTCAGCGGCCGGACGATGCACGACGAACGCCGAGGGCTCCGGCTCCGCCGACCTGGCCTCGCTGACCAGTGTGGCAACGCGTCCCACCAGACCGGTGATGCCGTCACCGGTCACCGCCGACACGACGACGTCGAGATGGGGCTCGTCGGCGATGGGTCCGGCAACGTCGGCCTTGGATCCAACGATGAGACGCGGCCGCTCGAGGAGGCGGGGCTGGTACTCGCCGAGTTCGGTGAGCAATATCTCGAGCTGGGTCGCAGGGTCAGCTCCGAAGGTGTCGGACAGGTCGAGCAGGATCACCAGTACCCGGGTGCGCTCGATATGACGCAGGAAACGGTGACCAAGGCCCCGACCCTCACTGGCGCCCTCGATGAGGCCGGGGATGTCGGCCACCACGTACTCGCTGTCGTCGGTGCGCACAACGCCCAGATGCGGCTGAAGGGTGGTGAACGGATAGTCGGCGATTCGGGGCCGGGCGGCGGAAATGCGCGAGATGAGGGTGCTCTTGCCCACGTTGGGAAAGCCGACAAGGGCGACGTCGGCCATGAGCCGCAGCTCCAGGTTCAACCAGTACTCGGCCCCTTCCTCACCCTGTTCGGCAAAGGTGGGGGCCCGACGGCGGTTGGACAAGAAGCGCGCATTCCCCCGCCCTCCCTGCCCACCGGCAGCGGCCAGGTAGCGATCGCCGTGGTTCACCAGATCGGCAAGCACCTCACCGTTGCGACCGAGCACGACGGTGCCTTCGGGCACCGCCACCACCTTGTCGTCGCCTCCGGCGCCATGCTTCTTTTTGCCCTGGCCGTGGGTGCCGTCGCCGGCGATGCGGTGGGGATGGTCACGAAACGCCATCAACGAGGCCACATTGCGGTTGGCGACCAGCCACACGTCACCACCTGACCCGCCATCACCCCCGTCGGGACCGCCCCGGGAAACGTGGGCCTCACGCCGAAACGACACACACCCAGCGCCACCGCGCCCACCGCGGGCACACACTTGGGCTTCGTCGACGAACGCAGACATGCCCGTCAGCCTACTGGTGCTTCACCTGACCAGCCGCAGGGGCTCACCGGCGATGCGGACGCCCCAGGTGGTCCGATCCGAAACCCCCCTGCCTTCACACGTCTGGTACCGCACCCGCCACCAGCGGGCGCCAGCCCAGCTGGCATCGATGTCGTCGGGCAGCTGGATGCGCAGGCGCACCATGCGGTCGTTGTACTTCGATGACGAGTTGCGACCCGGGCCGCGCTGCGGGTTTCCGCTGCCGCACGGGTTCAGCGCCGTATTGCCGCGCAGGTCCAGCGAGCCGCCGGGACCCACGGTCCCCGACGGTCCCCCTGCCGGCGGCACGTCGCCGGGACCCTCGTCGTCCACCGACCAGTCGAACCCCACGGCAGTGCCAAGTGGGTCCAGGACCTGCAGCGCCACCGACCCTTCGCCGATGTCGTACAGCGAGACTTCCATCACTCCGCCGCCGTGTTCGGGGCCAACCTCAGCCAAAAACAGCGAGGGATTCGGCAGCGCCCCCAGGGCGAACACACTCATCCATTGCACGGCATGAACCTGGATGCAGGTGTCGGGCAGGTGGATCACGGCCGAGTCGGCGGCATCGGTGGTGCATGGGGTGAAGCCCCCGCCCGCAGTTGCCGGGCCGTCACGCACCCGTAGCGAAAAGCTGTTGAGCTGATGACGCTGCGATGGGGCCACGTCGCCTGTCTGGACCTGTACGAAATAGGTGGCACCCGGGACCGGGGGTATCGATGGTGGCCAGATTGCACCACCGGGTCTTCCACGAACCCGACGGACCACACTGGAACCCGGCCACGGCGGGGTTGTCGCTGTCGCACCGTTCGGCGGTGGGAAACACCTCGGTGCCCAGCACCGGATTGTCGGCTGGGTCACCCGGGGTCGTGTCGGCGTCCCGGACCGTGAAACGGGTGACGAAGGGGTCGTCGCGCACCCCGAAGTCGCCGGGTGAGTCGGCACACCTTGCTGCGTCGTAGACCTGGATGGTGAACGGGCCTCCGCCGTGCCCTGGCGGAACACGCACGGCAACGAAGTACCCCTGCGGGTCGTGGGAGTCCACCAGCTCGACAGCCGAACTGGCCTGGGGGGTGCATCCCCGCCAGGGGCGGGTTCCCAGAGGTGGGTTGCCCGACTCGAAGTTGGCGACACTCACCGCAAGCAGCCAGTCGCCCTGCTCACGGCCGGCACAGGGGCCACTCACCGACAGCCAGAAGTCCTCGGCTTGCGCAGCGACGGTGCCGGGAAGCCCGGTGTAGGGATCGGACACGCCGGCAAGGTTGCCGGTTCCCAGGAAGTTCCGGGGACTTCCCAGGGCAACGGGCTGGACGTTCTCGGCCACCGCCACCCGGTCCACACGCACCGAAGGCACGAACGGCGCACTGAAAGCACGGGCCACTGATTGATCGCTCACCCGCACCTGCAGGTGGGCGGCCGACAGGATGTCGACGTCCACGGCCACGCCGTCAACCCCGTCAACGGCACCGTTGCGGGCTGCGGTGGACAGCGCCGTCGCTACCGCCACATCCGGATCGGCCAATAGCCCGGCCCCGGCCAGGGCGGCGGCGTCCGCAGCCCGTTGCAGCGATGCAGCCCGCGCCTGCCACACGGCAAAGTCCACCGCCAGGGCAGTCATGGCCACCACCGGGATCAACGCCAGTGCCATCAGCGCCAGCACATAGCCGCCGTCGGCGTGGCTTGTGCGCTGCCCGATGCGCTCAAGGCGCGCGTGCGCGTCGATGCGGCATGGTCAGGGCACCTCCGACTCGAGCAGGACAACGGCTGTGGCCGTGAGCACGCGAACCTGTGAGGTGAACATCCCCGTTGCCAGTGGCCGCTGTTCAACTTCGATGAGCACTCCGGCATGATCGGCGGCGGGTTGCTGTCGGCTTCGCTGTGCCGGGCACCAGGCCCCCTCCCATGATGGCGGGGCACACCCCATGGGGGGTTGGACCGACGAACCCATCGCTGCGAAATGGGCTGGGCCGTACACATTGCACAGACCCGCCACTCCTGATGCTGACGCCGTCTCGGGTCGCAACCCCTCGCATTCAGGCGGGGGTGCCCCGGTGGCCGACTCCACCCGGAACACCATCACCCGGCGCACCACCGCCCCGGGCATGGTCTCAAGTGATCCCGCCACCGCCTCAAGCACGTCGAGGTCGGTCGAAGCCGGTGACGCTCCCATTGCTGTCACCCGTGCCGACGACGACGCCAGCCGTTCCAGCGCGATCCGGGTGCGTGCCAGCGAACTGATGTCGACGATGCCACTGATGAGCGCCACCAGGATCACCACCACGAGTGCGGCTTCCACCATCACCGCCCCTGACTCCCCATGGACACGAGCGGCTGCGGTGGGAGGGTCATCACCGGGCACGGCCGCCACCCTCAAGCGCAGTGATGACTGCAGCCTCCGATGTTCCTGCAGCGCCCAATCCGGGGACGAACCACTCCCGGTGCATCCGGACATACACCCCGACGTATCTGGGCCTGACCCCGTCGGCGTCCGGCTGTCGCCAGACGCAGCCGCCACCACAGTCTGCGGCCAGGTTCCCGGCGCTCGAACCACCAGACCCGACGATCACGCAGCGGTCGGAGGCCTCCACCTCGGTGTCGTTGCGACATCGATCGGGAACGGCGTCGACGGCTGACCGGCCACCCGGCCCGTCGGGGGTAAAGACGACGATCCGTTCCACAGATGCCGCCCTCGTCGGTCCGATACCGCCAGCCACCGCTGCGACCACCGCTTCAACACCGGTGAAGGCTGAGGGCTCGGGCGTCCAGCCGGGGATGGTGCTGGGGTATAACGCAGCCACGCGGGCGGCCTCGCCGGCAGCGTCGACCAACGCCACCTGATCACGCCAGGCCAGAGCCGATTCGATCACCCCAAGCAACGCCAACATCACCAGCGGTGCGACCACTGCGGCTTCCACCACCGCCGCTCCGGCCTCATGGCTGCGCCGGGAGCGGGACACCACCGCCCGACGCCACCAGCTCATGGCTGTGCCTCGGCGCTACCCGTGCATCCGGCAGAGGCCGGACGCTCACCCACGCAGAGGGCCTGACGCTGAACCGATGACACTGCCGGTTCGGTCACTGCCCCCACCACCGCCAGCGATCCGCCGGCCAGCAGCGACAGCACCAGGGCGTACTCGACGACGGTGGCGCCCCGATCGCCACACCGGCGCAGGAATCCCAGTCCAGAGGCCATCGCAGCTCCTGACGTTGGCCTCGCTGCAGGTCACAGGGACCACGCCGCAACAAGGCTCACCACACGAAGGCGGATGCAGGATGTGGCGCCATGGCCACGAACCCTCACAACCAGCGATGACGCCTCAATGGGGCGACAGGTGTGAAGCTAGCGGGACCCCGATGGGACCAGGGCGAACAACCGCCCCCCGTGAACGACCACGACGCAACGTGGCCGAAGGGTGCGAGCGAGCCAGTCAGTGATGATGCTCAGTCAGTGACGATGCTCAGTCAGTGACGATGTTCACGACACGACGACCCCGTCGCATGCCGAACTGCACACTGCCATCGGCGGTGGCAAACAAGGTGTCGTCGCTGCCGCGACCGACGTTCTCACCGGGGTGAAAACGGGTGCCGCGCTGGCGCACGATGATCGAGCCGGCGGTCGCAACCTGACCGTCAAACAACTTCACGCCCAGGCGCTGGGACTGTGAGTCCCGGCCGTTGCGAGTTGAGCCACCACCCTTGGTCTTTGACACGTCAATTACCCCTTGGCGATCTTGGTGATTTCGACGCTGTCGTAGGACTGGCGATGACCCCAGCGGCGATGGTTGTTCGACTTGTTCTTGTAGGTGAATCCGGTGATTTTCGGCCCCTTGACAGCGCCGACGACCTTGCCGGTCACCGTCACCGCCGAGAGTTCGTCAGCGGTGGCCAGCACCGTGTCTCCGTCGACCACCAGGACCGGGGCGAGTGTGACAACGTCACCCTCAGAGACGCCGAGGCGCTCAACTGAAAGGGTGTCACCCTCCTCAACCCGATACTGCTTTCCACCTGTTGCGATCACTGCGTACATGAGGAGTGGACTCTACCGGGTTTGGCACCCCGACCACCAGTCCGCTGCAACCACAGGCCTCAGCCGACGATGGCGGCGTCGATGTCGACGCCACGTCCCTCGCACTCTGCGCATGGCGCCGATACCGACTCCAGCAGGCTCTCGCCGATGCGTTTGCGGGTCATCTCCACCAGCCCGAGCTCCGAAATGTCGAACACCTGGGTGCGGGTCTTGTCCCGGGCCAGGCCATCGCGGAAAGCCTTGATCACCGCTTCACGGTTGGCGCGGATCTCCATGTCGATGAAGTCGATGACGATGATGCCGCCCACGTTGCGCAGGCGTAGCTGACGGGCGATCTCGTCGGCCGCCTCGAGGTTGTTGCGGTACACCGTCTCTTCGAGATTCGACGAGCCGACGTTCTTGCCGGTGTTGACGTCGATCACGGTGAGGGCCTCGGTGTGCTCGATGATCAACGATCCGCCCGACGGCAACCACACCTTGCGGTCGAGGGCCTTGTGGAGCTGTTCGTGCACGTGGTGCCGCTCGTACAACGCCAGCGGCTCGGTGTCGGGATCGTAGAACTCAACCCGGTCGGCCAACTCGGGGGAAATCGCCGCCACGTATCCCTGCACCTGCTCGAACAGGTCCCGATCGTCGATCATCACGCTGCGGTAATTGGTGTTGAACTCTTCCCGGATCACGCGCACGGCCATGTCTGGCTCGCGGTAAAGCAACGAGCCGGGCTTGGCCTTCTTCGACAGTTCCACGATCTGCTCGGCCTGACGCACCAGATTGATGACGTCACGCTCTATCTCCTCAGCGGTGACGTTCTCCGCCGCCGTGCGCACGATGATTCCGTGACCGTCGGGCTTGACCCGGTCCAGAATGCCTCGCAGGCGCTTGCGCTCGGTGTCAGACAACCGCTTGGAAATGCCGTAGGTGGTGCTGTTGGGGATCAGGACCACGAAACGCCCGGGAAGCGACACTTCCTGGGTGAGCCGGGCCCCCTTGTGGGCGATGGGATTTTGGTCACCTGACACAGGATGGCCTGCTTGGGACGAAGGATCTGTTCGATCCGGGGGTTCGCCCCCTTGGCCTCGATGTCCTCTGCGTCGTACTGCACGTCGCCTCGATACAGCACGGCGTTTTTGGGTGTCCCGATGTCGACGAAGGCCGCTTCCATGCCGGGAAGAACGTTCTGGACCTGACCCAGATAGATATTGCCGTGAATCTGGTGCACGTCGTCGGCCGGTCTCGAGACGTAGTGCTCGATGAGGTTTCTTCCCTCGAGCACCGCGATCTGGGTTGCGTTCGCCCTGACGCTGACCAGCATGGTGTAGCGCCCTACCGGACGCCCCTTGCGCTCCCGCCCACGCCGCCGCTCCAGATCCCGTTCGTCGAGATCCACCGGCGTGGTGGTGATGGACTCAACCGGCGACACCGACTCTCCCGACTGCGACGGGCCCCGTCCCCGGCTGCGCCTGCGACCTGAGCGGTTGCGGTTGCGGGATTTCGCAGCCCCGCCGCCAGCGCCACCACCAGTGTTGCCGCCGTTTTGACGACCACCTCCTGACGGCGCTGCCGCCGGCGTGGCTGGTGTGGCCGGTGCCGGAACCATCGACGGAGGGATGCGATCGCCAATCTGCGGTCGCCTCACCAGCACACGCTCGGCAACGGCCGGGTCCTGCACCCGTCCCTCACGCATGGGCTCGGGGAGCTCCTCGGGGTTCCGGCTGGGCCCGGACCGCACTGGATCAGCCGCCACCGGCTGGCTCGGCTTCACCGGAACCCGTGCCGGCGCCGGAGTGCCAGCGTCGTGATCTGAAGCGGTTACCGACGACTCGTCATCGCCCCCTGCGGTTGCGGAGCCCGCTGGACGGGCTCTCCCGCGTCCGCCACGCGATCCGCGGCGGCGACGGGCCTGGCCCGGCTCGCCATCCGACGGGCCTGCATCTGATCGCCCTGCCGGGTTGCGCTCAGTGTCCGGACGTGGCGCCGGGCTGGCCCCTTGTCCGCTTGGCTGACCCTCGGGCGGGCCGTCTGGCCCCGAGGTGGCTGTTTCGTCCATTGTCGGTTTCCCTTCTCATGACGCACGCATCCCTGCGTACGGAGGATGCGTCGCCAACGACAGGGGTTCCTGCCGGGCGCCATCACCCTCGATCCACTGGTGTGTCCTGCACACGCGACTTTCGACCGCTTCCGGGGCGATCAGCTCGAGCAGTTCGGCCACTTTCAGGCCGGGGGGCGCAGTTCGCAGTTCGGCAAAGAGCAACGACCCCTCGTCCCACGTCACCCGTTCGACCGGTCCATCGACCTCGAGCAACTGCAGCGACGGACGGATGTCCTGCTCGGTGGTTCGTTCCTTGCGGGTGCGCACCATCTCCACCACCTCGGCGGACATGAGCGTGCCAACCCGGTCGGCCAGCACCGTCGGGGACACTCCCCCAACTTCGATCCGCCAGCTGCACACCGCAACTGCGGCTTGCAACGACTGCCCGCGGTCGATGTGCTGGACCATCTGCACGTCCATGCCCTCAGGCAGCAACGGGGTCACCTGCGCCGCCAGGTCGGGGCCACTGGCGATGCTGGCCTCGTCGGCATCTTCGGTCAGGTCCACGTCGAGGTATTCGCCCAACGACTCGAAACCAGTTGACAGGGCAAGCCCGAAATGGACCTTGGGCCGGGGGGAGAACCCCTCGGTGGAGGCAACCGGGAGTTCCGAGCGCCGCAGGGCCCGCTCCCACACCCTGGCCAGATCCCGATGACCGATGAACCTGATCTTGCCGAGCTTTGTGTACCTGAAGCGCAGACGGATCATCGCCCACTCCCGCCAAGCACCACCGGCACAGCAGCCGGCACAGCGACTGGGGATGGGGCCGTCACGATGCCCTGCCCGGTGCCCTGGCTTCCACCCGCAGGCGGAACCGCCGAGGCAACGATGTGCTCGATGCCGTACCCGGTGCAGGCGCCGCAGTCGTAACACGGTGTCCACCGGCAGTCTTCCAAACCGACCGACTCGAGCGAGTCGCGCCAGTCCTGCCAAAGGAAATCCTTGTGCAGGCCGGCCGAGAGGTGATCCCAGGGCAACACCTCGTCCTCGGTCCGATGACGATGCACATACCAGTCGGGCGACAGCCCGTGCCGCTCCATGGCGTCCATCCAGCGACCAAGCTCGAAGTGCTCGGACCATTCCTGGAACAGGCCCCCGTGGCGCCAGACATCTTCGATCACGACGCCCAGACGCCGATCACCGCGGCTCACGATCCCCTCCACCAGGGTGGCCTTGGGGTCATGCCATTTGAGCTGGACGCCACTGGAGCGCCGCAGGTCGTCTTTGAGCAGGCCGATCTTGCGACTCAGCTCGGCCACCGTGTTCTGGCCGAACCACTGAAATGGGGTAAACGGTTTGGGCACAAAGCCGCCCACTGACACCGTCACCGAGGCGCTCTTGGTGTGCTTGCGACCGAGAGCGACGCACTGCCGGGCGAGTTCGGCGATACCCAGGGTGTCTTCATCGGTTTCGGTGGGAAGACCGGTGAGGAAGTAGAGCTTCATGCGACGCCAGCCCTGTGAGTACGCCGACTCCACCGCCCCGTACAGGTCGTCGTCGCTGATCAGCTTGTTGATCACCTGACGCATCCGCCAGGTCCCCGCCTCGGGGGCAAAGGTGAGCCCGGTCCGCCGGGCCCGACCGATCTCCGCCGCCACCCCCACGGTGAAGGCATCGACCCGCAGGCTGGGCAGGGCCACCGACACCGGCCTGCCCGCCGATGACGACCGCACCGTGTCCGACACGACCTCGCCGATGCCGGAATAGTCGGCTGACGACAACGACGTGAGTGCCACCTCGTCGTACCCGGTGCGACGCAATCCGTCGGCGATCATCTGTCGGACCTGGTCGGCAGGCCGCTCGCGCACCGGCCGGGTGATCATGCCGGCCTGACAGAACCGGCAACCCCGGGTGCACCCCCGGAATACCTCGACGTTGAGGCGGTCGTGGACCACCTCGGTGACCGGCACCAGCTGCCGGCGCGGATACGGCCAGTCGGCCAGGTCGGCGATCGTTCGCTTCTCGACACGCTCGGGGATGTCGGCGAACCGGGGCGTGACCGACCGCAGGTGCGGACCGTCGTAAGCCACGTGGTACATCGAAGGCACGTACACCCCGGGCACCTTGGCCAGGGCCCGCAGCACCTCGTGTCGCGACCCTCCGGTGGGATCCGACTGGCGCCAGTCTGCGATCACGGCGGTGATCTCGGTCACCACTTCCTCACCGTCGCCGAGCACCACGGCGTCGAGGAAGTCGGCGAGTGGTTCAGGGTTGTAGGTGCAGTGCCCTCCGGCCAACACCAGCGGATGGGATCCATCGCGGTGCTCGGTACGGACCGGTATGCCGGCGAGATCGATGCAATTGAGCAGGTTGGTGTAGGTCAGCTCCGCCGACAGGTTGAAAGCGACCACGTCGAAACTGCCCGCCGACCGATGGGTATCCACCGAAAACAGCGGGATGCCCTCACTTCTCATCAGGGCGTCGAGGTCGGTCCACGGGGCGTAACTGCGCTCGGCCACGGCCTGCGGATTCTCGTTGAGAATCTCGTACAGGATCTGCAGCCCCTGGTTCGGCAGACCGATCTCGTAGGTGTCGGGGTAGACCAGAAGCCACGACACCTGGCCGGGCTCGGGCACCGGGTGGACGGCACCGTCTTCACACCCGATGTAGCGGGCTGGCTTCTGGACCCTCGGCAGGAGCTTCTCGAGGTGGGGCCAGAGCGAATCCATGATCGTTTGAGCTTACCGCGGGGGCACGCACACGGCCGACCCGGGCTGACCGGTCCGGGCCGGGCCGACAACCCTGCATCCGCCCTCAGGTCAGCTGAATCGCCGCACGCCGACGCTCAACGCCAGGCCGGCAGCGACTGACATCGTGAGGACCGATGAGCCGCCGTAGGAAACCAGGGGCAGGGGAATGCCAGTCACCGGCATGATCCCGGTTGCCATCCCCACATTGGCGAAGATCTGGAACACGAAGATGATCAGCACGCCGGTGGCGAGCAGGGTCCCGAACAGGTCCCGGGCCTGCTGGGCGATCCGCCAGATCCTCCAGCACAACATGCCATACAGCCCCAGCACCAGCACTCCGCCCACGAACCCCAGTTCCTCGGTGACCACGGTGAAGATGAAGTCGGTCTCCTGCTCGGGCACGAACCGCAGCTGGGTCTGGGGGCCGTCGAACAGGCCCTGGCCGAACAGGCCTCCACTGGCAACAGCGGTGACCGACTGGTTCTGGTTGTAGGTAATCCCCTGGCTGTCGGACGTGGGATCGATGAACGAGGTGAGACGATCCCGTTGGTAGGACGCCAGCGTGTCGCTGGTCAGTACCACGGTTGACAGCACCAGACCGATGGCCAAAAGCACCATCAGGTAGCGGGCCCGAACCCCGCCGACCAGCAGCATCACCACCACGATGGCCATGTATTGCAAGGCGGTACCGAGGTCGGGCTGGGCCAGCACCAGCACCATGGGTACGGCCGAAATCACCAGCAACCTGACCAACCTGCCCACGTCGACCTGACCGGCCCACCCCGCCAGCATGGCGGCCAGGGCAATGACCAGGGCCACCTTGGTGAACTCCGAGGGCTGCATGGTGAATGGCCCGATGGAAAACCATCGTTGCGAGCCCTTGATGTTGGATCCGAGCGGGCTGATGACCGCCAGCAGCAACACCACCGCCACGATGAACGGCGCCCACGCCCAGTCCCGGATGCGCCGGTAGTCGTACAGGGTGACCACGATCATGGCGCCAAGCCCGACGGCAAAAAACAGCGCCTGACGAACGACAAAGCTCTGGTTGTAGGGCGGTTCTGATCCCCGGGTGGCGCTGTAGACCATCACCAGGCCCAGACCGCCCAGCATCAGCACACAGGCCACGAGCATGGCGTCGACCGACTGCCAGGTGTCAGAAAAGCTCCGACGTGAGCCGTCGGGTCGCCGGGTCAGGCCGTCGAGGGTCATCCACCCGCTCCGTTGATCGGACCGGCGGCGACATAGGCGTCGAGAATCCGGCGCACCATCGGGGCGGCGGCCTCACCCCCGTATCCGGATTCCTCCAGCACGGCGAAGGCGACCAGATTTGGATCATCAGCGGGTCCGAAGGCCCCGAACACCGACGAGTCGGCACGCCCGGCAACCTCGGCGGTTCCGGTCTTGGCCGCAACCGGCCAGGCCTGCTGGTCCCAACCGGCAAAGGCGCTCGCCGCCGTGCCGACGCTGGACTGGGTCACCCCGAGCATGCCATTGACGATCACGTCCCGCCATCCCGACTCCATCGGCACCTCCCGAACCACAACCGGGTCAACGGGGACACCCACAGTGGGGTCGGCCGGGTCGGCGTCCCAGGGAATCACCCGCTCCACAAGTCGGGGCGCATACAGCGTGCCCCCGTTGGCGAACACGCCAAACGCAAACGCCATTTGCAGCGGAGTGGCCAGCAGGTCACCCTGACCAATGGCGAGGCTGGCTTCGTCACCGGGATACCAGGTGGGGTCTCCGAACTGTTGCTGGTCGGCAGGCAGCGACTCCCACAACTCACGCTTCCACGCCGGACCAGGCACCACACCCGGAGCCTCGCCGCCAAGATCGATGCCGGTGGCCTGACCCAGCCCAAGCTGGCCCAGTGCGTCCTGGAACAGGTCGCCGCGTTCGGAGCGCGCCTGCCAGAACCGGTCGCCAAGCCAGTAGTAAAAGACGTTGGACGATCTCGTCAACGACCGGGTGATGTCCACAACCCCAAGCGCCACGCCGTTGTCGTTGGTCCGCAGACACCCCGGGCCATCACAGCCTCCGACCCGGTAGGAGCCCTGATCGTTGAAGGTCACCCCGGTGTCCACGAGATCCCGAGGCCAACGCCGCCCACGCTGTCAGCGGCTTGAAGGTCGATCCCGGCGCGTACTGCCCGCTGACGGCCCGGTTGATGAGCGGGTTTTCGGTGGCTGCGCCCCCCGTCAGCGCCTCGTACCGCTCGACGCTGATGCCGTTGACGAAGTCGGCCGGTTCGAAGGTGGGGTAGGACGCCAGGGCACGAATGGATCCGTTGGAGGGATCGGCCAGCACCACCGCTCCGGCCGGGGCCTGGGTGACGGCACCGGCTCGCACGCGGGTCCCGCGCAACGCCTCGAGCTGTGCTGCCAGTTCCGCTTCAGCCCGCTCCTGAAGGTCGATGTCAACGGTGAGCTGGATGTCGTCGCCGGGGATGGCAGCGACCACCTCGACGGTACGTACCGGCGTTCCCGACGAGTCGATCTCCACGGTTCGTCGACCTGGCACCCCGCGCAGCACCGCCTCGTAGGCCCGCTCCATGCCGGTACGACCCACCCCCGAGTCGGGTTGGTAGGGCTTGGTCAGGGCTGCGGTTGCAATCACCCCGCCGTCCACGTCGGGCGGCGGCTCGCCCCGTGCGGCTGCCTGAGTGGCAGCAGCCGACACCTCGGTGGCCACGGCGTATTCCTCGGCTGAGATGCGCCCGACGTAACCGACGAGGTGGGCAGCCGACGCCCCGAACGGGTAGTTGCGCACCGTCTCCCGGCGCACCGACACGCCGGGGAAGTCGACCCCGCGCTCGGTCAGGAACACTTCGAACTCGGGTGAGACGTCGATGGCCACCGGGATGGGCTGCAACGGGTTGTACTGCGGGTCCACCACCCGTCGCTCGAGACGACTGACCTTGGTGGGAACACCGAAACTGGTGAGCTCAGTTGCCAGTCGTGACAAAAGGGCCTGCCGGGCCGAGGCGTCCAGGGCGTCGAGTTCGTCCCGTTCGATGGTCACCACCCGCGACGAGCGGTTGTCAACCAGCACCTTGCCTGTCGTGTCCAGGATCCGGCCGCGGGGTGCCTCCTCGACGATCACCCGCACCCTGTTTGCCTCCGAGACCTGGGTATAGCGGTCGGCATCGACGACCTGCAGGAACGACACCCGGGCAAACATGGCGGCGAACAGGGAGAACACCACGATCCCGACGATGCCGAGGCGCAGACGCGGGGAGTCGGGGTTCACCGTCCCATTGTTCCTGCTGAAAGCCCCGGTGTCAGCGCGACCATGCCGAAACCCCTGTCGGCAGGCGCCACGCCCACCGCACGACGGCCGTGACGGGCAGCACCAGCACCATCGACCACGCCGCCACGACCAGGGCCACAACGAGAAACTGGCCGTTCAGCAGGTCGGCCCCATCGAACACCCGCGCCAGTGAGATGTAGGCCCCCGACGCCAGCACCGATGCCACGCCAGCGGTGACGACCACAGTGGGCCTGGACCTGCTGGCCGCTGAGGTCTGGTACCGACCGACCATGAAGCCGACGAGGGTGAAGGTGAGAACCGACAGGCCAAAGGGCCGGCCTGGCATGATGAGGTCCATCGCCACCCCGGCGGCGAACCCCGTGACGGCGCCACGCTGCTCGCCGGCCACGATCCCCCCAGCGATGGCCACCACCAGCAGCAGTTCGGGGGCAACACCAGCCACCCGGATCGTGGACAGCAGCGAGTACTGCAGCACCGCCGCCATCAACAGCACCGTGGCCATCCGGGCCGTCGTCGATTCGAGCACCGGCTACCGCCCCACCGGGCAGCGGTCACACAGCGTCACTGCGGGGGCTCCCACAACAGCACGGTGACGTAGCGCAGGTCGGCAAACCGGGCGGCGAACTCGATGTCCGCTTCCTTTTCCAGACCAACGGCGTCTGAGGTCACCGACAACACCCGGCCCACCGCCAGGTCGGGTGGGAACAGGCTCCGCAGGGTGCCGCTGGTGACCAACAGGTCTCCTTCGGTGAGCGGGACGGCGTTGTCGAACCCGGTGGCGCGCGCACCATCGGGGTCGCCCTGACCGGTCACCACCCCGAGTCCGGGACCGCCAACGACCCGCACCCCCACACTGAAGGTGGGATCGCTGATCAACTGCACGGTGGAACGGGTGGCGGTGGCCTGAATGACCCGACCCACCAGTCCGGTCCCACCCACGACCGGCATGCCAACGGCGATTCCGGCGTTGGTGCCACGGTCGATCTGCAGTCCGCCGTCGAAGTTGCCGACACCACCGGCCACGACTCGGGCCACGACCGAGTCGATTGAAGCCAGCGCCTCCAGGTCGAGGTCTGCGGCCAGTTGTTCAAGCTCCCGCCGTGCGGCCTCGGCTGCTGCCTCGCCACGTTCGAGTTCCTCGACCCGTATGGCCAGACGTTCGTTGTCCTCGCGCATCTCGTCGTAGGAGAAGGCGCCGTTCCAGGCGTCACGCACCGGACGGGTGACGGAGTCCATGGCTGATCCCACCGGGGCGAACAATCCACCGACACCCGATCGCAGCGACGCCAGCGGCCCGAAGTTGCGGCCATCGAGGGTGAGCAGGGTGATGGACACCAGGACCAGCAGGATGAGGGTGAGGCGGGTGCGGCGTTGACCGCCGCCAGGTCGGGCCACCGCCAGACCCTAGACCGTCGGTGAGGAGGTAAACAGCACGCCCTTGAGCGCATCGAATTCCTCCAGCGACTGCCCGGAGCCGATGGCCACGCAATACAGGGGATCGGGGGCGATCACAATGGGCATCCCGGTCTCGTGATGGAGCCGGACATCCAGACCGTTGAGCAGCGCTCCCCCGCCAGCCAGGGTCACACCCTGTTCCATGATGTCGGCGGCCAGTTCGGGAGGGGTGCGATCCAGGGTGATCTTGACGGCGTCGACAATCGCCGACACCGGCTCCTCGATAGCTTCGCGGATCTCCTCGGTGGAGATGACGATGGTCTGGGGCAGGCCGGTGATCAGGTCACGACCCCGCACCTCGGCGTACAACTCCTGCTCCAGCGGCCACGCCGACCCGAGGGCGATCTTGATCTCCTCGGCAGTGCGTTCGCCGAGCGCCAGGCTGTACTCCTTCTTGACGTACTGGATGATGGCGTTGTCGAGTTCGTCTCCGCCCACCCGCACCGACTGCTTGGTCACCACCCCACCCAACGAGATCACCGCAACCTCGGTGGTGCCGCCTCCGATATCCACGATCATGTTGCCCGACGGTTCCTGCACCGGGAGTCCGGCTCCGATGGCTGCCGCCATGGGTTCTTCGATGATGTAGGCGGGCTTGCGGGCACCGGCGTTCTCGGCAGCGTCCTGCACGGCACGCTGCTCCACCGGAGTGACCCCGGTGGGGACACAGATGACCATGCGGGGCTTGATCCAGCGTCGCTGGTTCACCCGCTGGATGAAATAGCGCAGCATGGTCTCGCACATTTCGAAGTCGGTGATGACGCCGTCCTTGAGCGGACGGATGGCCTGGATGTGAGCCGGAGTGCGACCAAGCATCCGCTTCGCTTCCAATCCCACCGCAACCGGCCGGTTGTCCCGGGTGTTGACCGCAACCACCGACGGTTCGTCGAGCACAATGCCTTCGCCGCGCACGTACACAAGGGTGTTGGCCGTCCCCAGATCGACTGCCATGTCACGACCCACCATCGAGTTCAGCGTGCTGCGTACTCGGTGACTCATCGACACAAGCGGGCTCCTGGCTGCTGGAGTTGGGGGCGGATGGTGGTCAGGTTAGGCGACCGTCGCCAACCTTGCTCGGGAACGTCGGGACCGCTCCGACGGGTGGCAACAGCGCCGATCCGACCCTGCCACCCTACCGATCAGGGGCGGGGTCTCAACCGGAACATCGCGACAGGTCAGGCGCCGGAACCGCCAAACCACAACGCCAGTTCGCGGGCCGCCGACTCGGCGGAGTCAGAGCCGTGGATCAGGTTTTCGGTGAACAGGATCCCGAGGTCGCCGCGGATCGTACCCGGGGCGGCGTCACGGGGGTTGGTGGCGCCGATCATGGTGCGGGCCACCTGCCAGGTGTCCTCGGGGCCCTCGATCTCGGCCACCACCACCGGTGACCGGGTGATGAACTCGATGAGTTCGCCGTAGAAGCCCTTGCCGGCGTGCTCGGCGTAGTGCTCTCCGGCCAGTTCGGCGGTGACCTGACGCAGGTCGAGCGAGGCGATGCGCAACCCGCGTCGTTCGAAACGGGAAAGAATTTCCCCGACGAGGCCACGTTCGACGGCGTCGGGCTTGCAGATGATGAGGGTGCTGTCCATGCCCGACAGGCTAGGTGTCGCGACCTGCGGTGAGCGATTCGATGACCGCCCCCACCAGATAGAGCGACCCGGTGATGAGCACCAGGTCGTCGTCTGCGGCGGCATCGACGGCACGCCGCACCGCCTCGAGGGGGTCGGTGACAGCCTCGACGGGCAAGCCGGTGACCGCCACCCGGCGGGCCAGCTCCTCGGCGGTGAACGAGCGCGGTGACGGCACGGTGCACGTCACCACGGCGTCGATGCCCGCAGGTGCCAATTCGGCCAGGAACTGTGCCGGATCACGCTCGGACAGCATCCCGAGCACCAGGACCCGCCGACCGTCAGTGTGGAACTCGTCGGACAGCGTGGCGGCAACGGCGGCGGCGGCTGGCGGGTTGTGGGCACCGTCGACGACCACCAACGGGCTCCGACCGACCACCTGGAAACGCCCGGGCAGGGCAATGCCGGCGAGGGCCTCGGACACCAGCGCCGGATCCAGGGCACGGTCGAACAGCGCCTCGGTGGCCGCCACCGCCGTGGCGGCGTTGTCGCACTGGTGGGTGCCGTAGGCGGCGATGAACACGTCCTCGTAATGACCACGCGGCGTGTAGAGGTCGACGACCCGTCCACCCACGGCACGCCGCTCTGCGGCGGCGCCGTAGTCCGACCCGGCCACCCACATCCCGGCGGGTCCTTCCATCTCGAACACACTGCGCAGACGCTCGTCGGTTTCACCCAGGATCAGAAACGACCCCGGCTTGATGATGCCCGCCTTCTCGGCGGCCACCACAGCGCGCCAGTCCCCGAGCCCGTCGGTGTGGTCGAGGCCCACGTTGGTCACCACCGCCACCTCGGCGTCCACCACGTTGGTGGCGTCGAAACGCCCCAACATGCCCACCTCGGCCACCACCACGTCCACAGCCGAACTGGCGAACCACGACAGTGCGGCCGCCGTGACCAGCTCGAACCACGACGGCGTGGTGTCCAGCAGTGGCTCCAGCGTGGCCAGCTCGCTGAGCACCTCGGCCAGTTCGTCGTCGCTTATCGGCTCACCATTGCGCGACATGCGCTCGTTCATGGCAGACAGGTGGGGGCTTGAGAACGTGCCGACGCTCAACCCGTGCGCCGCCACCAGCGCCGTCACCATCGCCGACACCGATCCCTTGCCGTTGGTCCCGGTGACGTGCACCACCGGGAAGGTGGTCTGGGGGTCACCCAGCAGACGGCACAGCGCCACCATGGAATCGAGCGACAGGTTGCCCGAGTGCACCCCCAGCGCTCCGGGCACGAGCTCGCGGTTGATGTGGCTGTCGAGCCACGCCAGGGCGTCGGGGAGGTTCACACCGGGCTCAGGATGCGGCGCGACGTGGACGTGGCGCCGGCCGGGCCACGTCGGTACGCATGACCAACGTGGGGTCCACCTTGTTGGACACCACAGCGTCGTCGATGAGCACCTTTGCGATGTCGGCCCGACCGGGCAGGTCGTACATCACGCCCAGCAGGACCTCTTCGAGGATGGCGCGCAGTCCGCGGGCACCGGTCCCCGCAGGAGCGCCTGATCGGCGATGGCCTCGAGGGCGGCGTCGGTGAAGTCGAGTTCCACGTCCTCGAACTCGAAGAACTTGCGGTACTGGCGGATCAGCGAGTTCCTGGGCTCCACCAGAATGCGAATCAACGCCTCCTGGTCCAGCGCCGACACCGCACCCACAACGGGCATGCGACCGATGAACTCCGGGATCAGACCGAACTTGAGCAGATCCTCGGGCAATACCTTGGAAAACAGCATCCCGGGTTCGATCTTGGAGGCGTCGCGCAGTTCGGCCGAGAACCCGACGCCGCCACCGCCGGTGCGCGACTCGATGATCTTTTCGATGCCGGCAAAGGCGCCACCGCAGATGAACAGGATGTTGGTGGTGTCGATCTGGATGAATTCCTGATGGGGGTGCTTGCGCCCACCCTGGGGCGGCACCGACGCCGTGGTGCCCTCGAGGATCTTGAGCAGGGCCTGCTGCACGCCCTCGCCCGACACGTCCCTGGTGATGGACGGGTTCTCGCTCTTGCGGGCCACCTTGTCGATTTCGTCGATGTAGATGATGCCGGTCTCGGCCTTTTTGACGTCGTAGTCGGCGGCCTGGATCAGCTTCAGCAGGATGTTCTCGACGTCCTCACCGACGTACCCGGCTTCGGTCAGGGCCGTGGCGTCAGCAATGGCGAACGGCACGTTGAGCATGCGGGCCAGCGTCTGGGCCAGCAGGGTCTTGCCGCACCCGGTCGGGCCCAGCAACAAGATGTTGGACTTGGCCAGCTCCACGTCGTCGGCGTGGTTGGCGCCGTACTGCACCCGCTTGTAGTGGTTGTAGACCGCCACCGACAGGATGCGCTTGGCGGCGTCCTGACCGATGATGTAGTCGTTGAGGAACTCGAAAATCTCACGGGGTTTGGGCAGTTCGTCGAACCGCAGCGTGGAAGTTTCGGCGAGTTCCTCTTCGATGATCTCGTTGCACAGGTCGATGCACTCATCGCAGATATAGACCCCGGGTCCGGCAATGAGCTTCTTGACCTGCTTCTGCGACTTGCCACAGAACGAGCACTTCAACAGCTCGCCACCGTCACCGAACTTCGCCACGACTGCCCTCCCGGTTTCCTGGATAACTGTGGATCCCTGTTGCGCCTGCCAGCCCTAGCTGACCGGGGCGATGGCACCCGTCTTGTCCTCGAGATTCCGGCGGCTGATGACCTCGTCAATGATGCCGTAGGCCAACGCCTCCTCGGCCGACATTACAAAGTCGCGGTCGGTGTCCCGGTGGATCCTCTCGCGTTCCTGGCCGGTGTGTTCGGCCAGGATGCGCTCAAGCGTGTCACGCATGCGAAGGATCTCGTTGGCCGCCAGCTCGATGTCGGTTCCCTGGCCGTAGGCCCGGGCGTAGGGCTGGTGCAACAGGATCCGGGCGTTGGGCAGGGCCAGTCGCTTGCCGGGTGTGCCCGCCGCCAGCAACACCGCAGCAGCCGACGCCGCCTGCCCGAAGCAGATGGTGGTGATGTCGGGCTTGATGAACTGCAGCGTGTCGTAGATGGCCAGCAGGGCGGTGATGTCACCACCGGGCGAGTTGATGTAGAGGTTGATGTCCTTGTCAGGATTCTCGCTCTCGAGATGCAACAACTGGGCGCAGATCAGGTTGGCAATGGTGTCGTCGATGGGCGTGCCAACGAAGATGATGTTCTCCTTGAGCAGCTTGGAGTACAGGTCGTACCCCCGCTCGCCCCGGTTGGTCTGCTCGATGACCGTGGGCACCATGTAGTTGCGGATCGGCTCGATCACTCGTCGCCTTCTTTCGAATCGTCGGCCTCATCGGCCTCGTCAGCACCTTCGTCGTCGATGACGGTATCGGGTTCGGGTGCCTCCAGCGCTGCTCGGTCGATGGGATTTCCGTCGTCGTCGACGATTTCGACACGCTCGAGCACCCAGTCGAAGGCCTTGCGCTTGGCAATGTCGATCGTCACGTCTTCGATCTGCTCGGTGACCTCGAACCGCTCACGCACCTCGTCGACGGTCGAACCCACCCGCTCGGCGACCAGCGCCCACTCGTCGTCGAGGTCCTGGTCGGTGGCTTCAACCTGCTCGGCCAGCGCCACGGCACGCAATGCGAGGTCGAGCCTGGCCGCACCCGCCGCCGACTCACGCAGCTCACCCACGAACGACTCGGGGTCACGGCCCTGCATGGCCAGCCACGTGCCGAGGTCCATGCCCTGGGCCTGCAGACGCATGGACATGTCGCCCAGTCGCTGCTGCATCTCGGACTCGACCAGGGCCTCGGGGACGTCATCGGTCACCAGCCCGGCAATGGCCTCGCCGGTGCGCTCACGCAGCAGCGATGCCGCCTGGGCACGGCGCACCGAACGGGCCCGGGTCACCAGATCGTCCCGCAGCTCTGCGAGGGTCTCGAATTCCGATGCATCGGCGGCGAAGGCGTCGTCGAGATCGGGAAGCACCCGCTCACGCACCTCACGCACACTGATGGCGAAGTCCAGCGTTGCGTCTTCGCGCACCGGGTGCGGAGCGTCGAACGACAGGTCGTCGCCAGCCGACGCACCGGTGAGGTGCTCGTCGACCTCGGGGGTGATGCCGCCCGATCCGACCTCGTAGGAGTACTCCTGGGCGGTCAGACCCGGGGCTGGCTCGCCGTCCATCTCCCCGGCGATGTCGATCACCACCACGTCGCCGGTCTCAGCCGGACGGTCGGCGGTCTCGAACGTGGCCTGGCCGGCCCTGATGCGCTCGAGCTGGTTGTCGATGTCCTCACCGGACGGCTCGAGGGCGGGGATGGTCACACGGAGCGAGTCGTAGCCGCCCACGCTCACCACGGGACGAACCTCGACCACGGCGTCAAAGCTCACCGCCCCCTCCTCCTGGCCGGAGGTGATGTCGATCTCGGGGGCGGCGATCACATCAACGTTGTGTTCCTTGACCGCAGCCACGTAGTAGTCGGGTATGGCGTCCTGCAGTGCCTGACCCCGGGCAACGTCAGCACCCAGGCGGGCCTCGAGCACACGACGGGGCGCCTTCCCGGGTCGGAACCCTGGAATGCGCACCTCACGTGCGATCTTTCGGAAGGCGTCATCGATAGCCGATTCGAACTCTTCGGCCTCGACCGAGACGCTGACACGGACCTTGTTGCCCTCTTCGGGCTCGACGGAGGAAATCACAGACCCGGGAGTGTACCGGTGCCAGACACCCTCAGTGAACGCCGGGGGCCTATCCAGCCTGAGGTAGCCTGCACACGCCGGGGTGTAGCGCAGCTTGGTTAGCGCGCCTGCTTTGGGAGCAGGAGGCCGGGAGTTCGAATCTCCCCACCCCGACCACGGTGTGACCCATGGGGGTCGCACCCGCCCATCTGTGAAAAGGTGGGTATCTGTGCGGGTGTAGCTCAATGGCTAGAGCTCCAGCCTTCCAAGCTGGCTATGCGGGTTCGATTCCCGTCACCCGCTCCATGTGATGTCGCGAGACATCGAAGGCCCGAACCCTCGTTTTAGGGTTCGGGCTTTTGTTGTTGTTGTGGTCCAGGGAGGCTGGGGGTCTGCCTGTGCCGTGGTAGCGGCGGTTTGGGTTGATGGTGAGTTGTCGCAGGAGTTCGCCGGTGGTGGCGTGGATGACTCGGACGTCGAGGTCGTGGATGAGCAGGATGATGGGGGTTCCGTTGAGGGGTCGTCCGAGTCCGATGTGGTGGAGTTGGCCGTTGATTCGCAGGGTGACTGCGCCTTCGTTGACTCGGTCGTGTCGGACGCGGTGTTGGGGGGTGACGGTGGTTTTTGGTTGGGCTTTTGGTCGGGTGTTGTAGGCGACGGCGGGGGTTGTGTGGCCGGGTAGTGATCGGTGGGGGCGGTGGTGGTTGTAGTGGGTGGTGAAGGTGTCGAGTTGGTGTTGGAGTTCGTGGAGGGTGGCGGCGGGGGGTTGGGCTCGTAGCCAGCGTTTGAGGGTTTGTTGGAATCGTTCGACTTTTTCCGCAGGTGGTGGGGTGGTTGGGTCGGGAGTTCTTTTGTTGGACGTTTTGGCGGGCGAGTTCGTTCTTCGAGGCCGTTGCGGGAGCTGTAGCCGCCGCGGGCGAATCGGGTGGTGAACACCATGCCGTTGTCTGTGAGGGTGGAAAACGGGGTTCCGTGGCGTTTGGTGGTGGTTTTGAAGGTGGTGACGACGTCGGGTCCGGTGACGGGTTGGTGGGCGGTGACTGACAGGGCGTAGCGGGAGTGGTCGTCGAGCCAGGTGAGGATTTCGGTGTCGGTGCCGTCGGCGAGGCGGTGGTGGGTGAAGTCGGCTTGCCAGGTTTCGTTGGGGAGTTCGGCTTGGAACCGGATGTACGACGATTTCGGTTTCTTGCGGGGTGCGGGCTGGATGAGTCCGTGTCGGCGCAGGATCCGGTAGATCGTGGCTCGCGACACGGTGATGCGGTGGTGGTGTTGGAGGTGCCAGTCGATGGTGTCGGCGCCGGCGTCGAGTCCTTGGCCGGTGAGTTCGTGGCGGAGCTCGATGATGGTGTCGACGATGTATGTCGGTGTGGCGTCGGGTCGGGTGTGGGGTTTGCGTGATCGTGGCTCCGAGCGCGGTGTCTCCCTCGGCCCGCCAGCGGGCCACGAGTTTGGAGACCCAGCCGGGTGAGACACCGTATTCACGGGCGACTTCAGCTTGGGAACGCTTTTCGATAACCACGGCGGTGATGATTAGACGGGCTTTAGACACCCACCAGCATCACCGCCAGATGTTTCCTATGACGCGCGACACCTGTTTCCTATGGTGGGTGAGACTGCCACCGTCGCACCCGCTCCATGCACGCAGCAGTTCTGGAATCGATGGGGCAGCCGCTGGTGGTGACCGACGTGCCCGACCCGTCACCACAACCCGGTGAGGTCGTGCTGCGCATCGATGCCTGTGGCATCTGCGGCTCGGACCTCCATGCCTCCGACAACCTGCCGTTCGAGGGTCTGGTCATGGGCCACGAGTTCTGCGGAACGGTCGTTGGGACCACGCCCGATTCGGGCCCATGGAAACCCGGCGACCAGGTGGTCGCCCTGAGCCTGGCCACGTGTGGCACCTGCAGCGCGTGTGTCGACGGCCGGGTGCGCAAGTGTCTGGCCGCCCAGATGCTGGGTCTGGAACGCCCGGGCGCCTACGCCGAGTTCGTGGCCGTGCCCGGCTCGGCGCTGCTCGCTCTCCCGCCAACCCTTGATCATCGCCACGGCGCACTGGTGGAGCCGTTGGCGGTGGCCCCGCCATGCCGTCGAACGATGCGGGGTTCAACCCGGCGACGACGTTGCCGTTCTGGGCGCCGGTCCGGTCGGTCTGGCCGTGGCGTTGTGGCTCCAGCATCTGGGCGCCCGAAACATCGTGGTGAGCGACCCTGCACCGGCCCGCCGTCAGGCGGCGTCACAACTTGGTGCCACCGCCACCATCGACCCCACATCCGGCGATGTGGCTGCGGCCATGGCCGATATCTGCGGCGGTGCCCCTTCGAGAGTGATCGAGTGCGTTGGCGTCCCGGGTCTGCTCCAGGCCGCAACCGAGGTTGCGTCGGTCGACGGGGTGGTGACCGTGGCTGGCGTGTGCATGGAACCCGAGCAGCTGACGCCGCTGGTGTCCATGGTCAAGGAACTCGATGTGCGCTTCGCTTTTTCTACCGACGTCAGGACATGGAGCACACCATCACCGAGATGGCAAGCTGGCCGGCTCGATCCGCTCGGCATGATCACCGACGAGATCGCCCTGGACGAGCTGCCAACCCGGTTTGAGCGGCTCAAATCCCCCGGACCCGACTGCAAGGTCCTGGTCCGCCCCAGCGCCTGACCAACGATCACAGGGCGCCCTCGGCAGGATTCGAACCTGCGACCGTCCGATTAGAAGTCGGGTGCTCTATCCAGCTGAGCTACGAGGGCCTCATGGCATCGTAGGACCACCAGACGACGTGGCGGGGATTGTCCGCTGGCCTCCCCAGCTGTCCTAGACTGCAACTTCCCATGGTGGCCGTAGCTCAGTCGGTTAGAGCGCCAGGTTGTGGCCCTGGAGGTCGGGGGTTCGATCCCCCTCGGTCACCCCACCCGGGTACGTGTGACCCGCACACGACAGCAGGTTCGGAAGCGTTCCGGGCCCGCTGGCGTGGGCGGTAGCATGACCGCTCGGTCGTGCGCCTCTAGCTCAATTGGCAGAGCAACGGACTCTTAATCCGCAGGTTCTGGGTTCGAGTCCCAGGGGGCGTACCACGCAGGAGGGGGATCGGTTCGCGCCGGTCCCCCTCGTCGCGCAGGCCCACAGGCCAATCAGCGTGAAAACGACGAGACCACCTCGACGTGGTGGGTATGGGTGAACACGTCGATCACCACCGACGTGCGGTGTGCGTAGCCGTGTGCCGCCAGCAAAGCGGCGTCGCGCCCCAATGACGCCGCGTCGCATGACACCAGCACCACCCCCACAGCACCGGTTGCAGCGATCACGTCCACGGCCTTGCGTCCCAGACCGGACCGGGCCGGATCGGCTACCACGACTGCTGCCGGCTCGGGCGCCCAGCGCTCCACTGCCGACGTCACCACGTTGACGTCATCGTCGGCCAGATTCACCCGGGCGTCGTCGGTGGACGAACCGGCCCGCTCCACTGCCGTGATGCGACCCTTCCAGCCCTGGTCTCGCGTCACCCCGGCAAACAGCCCCACCCCGGCGTAGGCATCCACCAGCAGGCCGTCGCCGTCGGCTCCCTGCGACCGCAGGTCGGCCACCGCCGAGCCCACCACCGCCGCCAGCGCTTCGGCGCCGTCGGGCCGGGTCTGAAAGAACGACGGTGCCGAGATGTGCCACCATCGCCCGGCCACCCGCTCACGCAGCGACAGCATCACTCCCCCGGCCATTCCGTCGGCGTCACCAACGCCCACTCCCGCCGGCACCTCCACGGCGTCCAGCGACGGTCCCGTCACCAGTACCAGCCGGTCGCCGCTGGCGGCCCCCACCCGGATGGTCACCTCACTCGCACCCGGGAACCGGCCCTCGGTCAGCACGGCGTCGGCCAGCCCGTGGGCCACCGCACAGTGCTCAGGGACCACCGGCTCATGGGACTTCGCCCGTCGCAGGCCGGCTCGACCCGCAGAGTCGACCACGGCGCGCACCGTGGTGCGAAACCCCACGGGGCCAGGGGTGGCCCGGCCACGACCTCGGCATCGCCGAGCCGTCCCAGGTGCCGCAGGGCGTCAGCGACGATGGCCACCTTCATGTCAGGTTGGGCAGCAGGGTCGGCGTGCTGCAGGTCGCAACCCCCGCATCCAGCCGCCACCATCGGGCACGGCGGCTCCACCCGGTGCGGTGAAGCTTCTGTCACCGCCGACACCGTGCCGGTGACGAGGCGTTCACGCCGGTCGAGGTCACCGACCACCACCAGTTCACCGGGCAAGGCCCCGTCGACCAGGACCACCCTGCCGTCGGGATCGTGGGCAAACGCCATCCCACCGGCCACCAGCTGGCGGGTCCGTACGGTGAGCGAGGTTGGTGGGTCGGGCACGACCGGTGAGCCTACGCCCGCATCCGGTGGCGGCCCCATCGGTTGGGGTCGCTACGCTCAGTGGCCATGAGTGACGCCCTGCCCGGCACAGACCGGCCGTTCGAGATCATCCCGTCAGTCCTTCCCGCCGACTTCTCCCGTTTGGGCGAGGCTTGCGCCGAGCTGGAGGCAGCAGGGGTCGACCGCATCCAGTTCGACGTGATGGACGGCCGTTTCGTGCCCAACCTCACCTTCGGCCCGGACGTGGTGGCCTCGCTGCGACCGCACGTCACCGTTCCGTTCGAGGCCCATCTCATGGTGCACGAGCCGGGCTGGATGTTCGAGGCTTTCGTGGAGGCGGGGTGTGAGCTGATCATCGTGCACACCGAGTCGGTCGGGCATCTGCACCGGGCGCTGGGTCAGGTGCGCGATGCCGGGGCCAGGGCGGCGGTGGCGCTCAACCCGTCCACACCCGTCAGTGAAATCGACTGGGTGCTGGACCTGGTCGACATGGTGCTGGTGATGACCGTGAATCCGGGCTTCGGTGGCCAGGCCTACATCCCCACCATGGAACCCAAGGTGGCCGCCATTCGTCGACGGGTGATCGAACTCGGCCTCGACGTCGACATCGAGGTGGACGGAGGCATCGGACCGTCCACCATCGCCGGTGCCGCTGCCGCTGGGGCCAACTGTCTGGTGGCTGGCAGCTCGCTGTTTCGCGACCCGCAGGGCATGGCACATGCGGTGGCCGACCTGCGCAGTCGCGCCGAGGCGACCCGCAGCAATCCCTAGACGGCCAGCTGCGACCAGTCTTCGGGGTTGTCTTCGACAAAGCCCTCGATGATCTCGCCGTCCACGCCGTCGACCAGCATCAGGCCACGCCTGGTGGGCGGATCCTCGGCTGAGTACAGCAGGATGCGCCAGGTGGGGCGGCTCAGCCAGCCCCGCCATCCCAGTTGTGCCGAGGCGTGACCCACCGGGAAGCCGGCTTCGCGCACCGCCAGCACCAGGGCGTCACGTTCGTCCACGTCGAGGTTCCAGCCGGTGACGATGCTGTAGATCCCCACCACGGCCAGGCCCGCCGCCGCCCACACGAACCCGACGTTGATCAGCACCGGCCCCGAGTCTTTGGTCAGCAGCCACACCACCACCAGCACGGCTGCGACCACCAGATACAGCACGCCGGGCTTGCGACGCCGGTTGTTGTTGGGGAACAGGTACGGCCCGACGTATCCGGCGGCGTCCAGGTCCTCGGGAAGGGCGTCGCGGATGTCCTCGTCGCGCAGGGCCCGCGTGGCATCGATCGAGTGCTCGGCGGGATCTGGGTGTCGTCCACGCCGTCGACGGTACCGTCGCCACCGTCGGCACGACGAATCACGGCCATGCCGCCCGCACCCGTTGCAGGCTGGCGTCGAGGGCTTCGGGCATGACCCGCACGCCGGCCACCGTGGTCATGAAATTGGTGTCGCCTTCCCACCGGGGAACGACGTGGACGTGCAGGTGGTCAGGGATGCCCGCCCCGCCGGCGGCACCGATGTTGGCCCCCACGTTCACCCCGCCACACCCATACGCCGAGCGCACCGCCGCCACGCCGTCGCGCACCAGACGCCACAACTCGGCGTGCTCGTCGTCGGTGAGCGCCCCCAGGTCCTCCACGGCCCGGTTGGGCACCACCATCAGGTGACCAGACGCGTACGGGTAGGCGTTGAGGACCACCGAACATGCCGTGCCCCGTGTCACCACCAGCGCTTCGTCGTCGTCACCCAGCGCCAGCAGACGCTCGAACAGCGACCCGGCGGCGTCGGGACGAATGGGGGTGGCATCGCCGGTGAGGGTGGTGAGGTAGTCCGACCGCCACCCGGCCCACAGGATGTCGAGCCTGGTCACACGTGTGACTCCACGGCGGCGGCGAGCCGGGCCACGAAGTCGTCGACCGACACGTCACGCTCCACGTTGCCGCCACGCGGGTTCACCCCCACGGTGCCGTTGGCGACGTCGTCGTCGCCCACCACCAGCACATACGGGAGCTTGTCCAGCTTGGCCCGGCGGATCCGGTTGCCCAGCGGTTCTTCGGCCCGCACCCAGTCGGCCCGGTACCCCTCGGCTGCGAGCCGGTCCACCAGTCGCTCGGCGTAGGTGTCGTGGTCGTTGCGCACTCCCAGAACCCGCACCTGCACCGGGGCCAACCACGCCGGGAAGGCGCCGGCGAAATGCTCCAGCAGCACACCGAAGAATCGCTCCACCGACCCGAACAGGGCCCGGTGGATCACGATGGGCCGGTGACGTGCACCGTCGGCACCCACGTACTGCAGGTCGAACCGCTGGGGCAGCTGGAAGTCGGCCTGAATGGTGGACAGCTGCCAGTGGCGTCCGATGGCGTCACGCACCTTCACGTCGATCTTGGGCCCGTAGAACGCACCGCCCCCTTCGTCGATGTCGTAGGCCAGACCCTCGCGCTCGAGCGCGTTGCGCAGGGCGTCGGTGGCCAGACCCCAGTCCTCGTCGCTACCCACCGACTTTTCCGGGGGTCGCGTCGACAGGCTGGCGGTGAACTCGTCGAACCCGAATGCCCGCAGCACGCTCAACACGAAACCGAGCAGCGACACCACCTCGTCGACCACCTGGTCGGGGGTGCAAAAGATGTGGGCGTCGTCCTGGGTGAAGCCCCGAATGCGCAACAGGCCGTGCAGCGTGCCCGACCGTTCGTAGCGGTACACGGTGCCCAGTTCGAACAGGCGTTGCGGCAGATCGCGGTACGACCGGGTCGACGACTTGAACACCATCATGTGGAACGGGCAGTTCATGGGCTTGGGGTAGTACGACGCCCCCTCGATCTCCATGGGCGGGTACATGCCGTCGGCGTAGAAGTCGAGGTGACCGCTGGTTTCCCACAGCACCGACTTGGCCACGTGCGGGCTGTAGACGAAGTCGTACCCACCCTGCTCATGACGGGTGCGCGAGTAGTCCTCCATGAGCTTGCGCACCATGGCGCCCTTGGGATGCCACACGGCCAGACCGGCACCCAGTTCCTCGGGGAAACTGAGCAGGTCCAGCTCGGCGGCAAGCTTGCGATGGTCGCGCAGCTCGGCTTCGGCCAGTCGCTCGAGGTGCTCAGCCAGGGCCTTGGGCGACTCCCACGCCGTGCCGTAGATGCGCTGGAGCATGGGACGCTTCTCGTCGCCACGCCAGTAGGCACCGGCCACCTTCTGCAGGGCGAAGTTGCCGAGCTTGCCGGTGGATGGCACATGCGGCCCCCGGCACAGGTCCACGAACCCGCCGTCGTTGCGGTACAGGCTCACGGTGCCGTCGCCGACCACCTCGCTGGCATCCACACGCTCGATGATCTCGCGCTTGTAGGGCTGGTCGGCGAACACACCGAGCCCGGTGGCCACGTCACATTCCTCACGCACGAAGGCCTGATCGGCGTCCATGATCCGACGCATGGTGGCCTCGATGCGTTCGAGGTCGTCGGCGTGGAACGTGGCGCCGTCGGGAAGTTCGAAGTCGTAGTAGAACCCGTTTTCGATGGCGGGGCCGATGGCGAACTTGGCACCCGGGAACAGCTCCAGCACCGCCTGGGCCAGCACGTGCGACGTGGAATGCCGAAGCACCTCGCGACCGGCGTCGGTACCCACGGTGACGATGCTCACGGTGGCACCATCGGGCAGGGCAATCCCGAGGTCGCTCTCGGCACCGTTGACCACCGCCACCACGGCGTCGGCAGCCAGTCGGCGGCCGATGGAGGCGGCCAGATCGGCAGCGGTGTCGACCCCGCCGGCAACTCGCGCTGCGATCCGTCGGGAAGCGAGATGTTGATGGTGGGGCTGGGTGCGGACGTTGTCATCGCCGCAGAGCCTACTGCCGCAGCGTCTGCACTCAGGCCCGGTTTGCGCCCAACACGTCAGCCGACGAGCGCCGGGCCGGTTGATCGGAGATGCGGGCCGTCTCGGCAGGAAGTGCCTCGCTGGAACGTTCCCGGCTGGCGTAGGTGTCGCTGTAGGTCTGGCCCGACAGTCGCCCGACTTCGAACATGACCTCGTCGGTGATCTGGCGCAACAGCATCCGGTCGTCGCTGCGTCCGGCGTACCGGGCCACATCCACCGGCCGCCCGAAGCTGACCCGCATCATGCGGAAGAACCTGGGTACCGGACGATCCGCAGGCTGCACCTCGTCGGTGCCCTGCAGCCCCACCGGGATGATGCGGACATCCCGTGCGCAGCGCCAGCCGGGCCACCCCGGTATGACCCTTGTGCAGCAGTCCGTCACGAGACCTGGTGCCCTCGGGGTAAATGCCGAACAGTTCGCCTGATTCCAGCAAACCGGCGGCGGCGTCCAGCGCCCGCTGGGCGGCAGACCCCCCTCCCCGGTCGATGGGGATCATCCCCATGGCCGGAAACAGGTAACGCGTCTTCCACGAATCCATGTACTCGGCCTTGCCGACGTAGGTGATCCTGCGGTTGAGGGCGGCGCCGAGCACGAAGTGGTCGATGACCGACAGATGGTTGGGCGCCATGATGGCGCCGCCGGTTCGCCGGCACGTTGTCCAGGCCCCGGACCTCGAGGTTCCAGCCGAAACTGATGACCGGGTCCAGAATCGCCCGGGCCACCCCGTAGAGCTGTCCGACCTCGCGTCCCACGGGGGTCAGTGTGCCACACGGTGTTCGCCGTCACACCCACCGGTTGACAACGCCTTGGCCTGGTTCAGCGAAGCGGCTCACCGGTGCAGAACACGCCCAGCAAGGCCGCCGCCGTGGCCACCGACTCGCCACCGGACACCGCTGCGTCGATGGCGGCCACCGCCGCCGGGGTGTCGAGGTCGTCATCGAGCGCGGCGCGACGGCGGCCACCGCCGTGGCACTGTCACGCGCCGACTCGTCGCTGCACGCCGCCATCCACCGGTCGAGCCTGGCCGTGGCCACGTCCATGAGGTCGTCGGTCCAGTCCCACGGGGTCCGGTAGTGATGGACCACCATGGCCAGCCGCACCGCCCGCGGATCCCACTGCGCGAGCAGGTCGGACACGAACACCAGATTGCCCAGCGACTTGGACATCTTCTCGCCGTCCATGCGCACCATGGCCTGGTGCATCCAGTGGCGCACAAACCGTTCGCCGGTGGCCGCCTCGGACTGTGCCGTCTCGCACTCGTGATGGGGGAAGATCAGGTCCGCTCCCCCACCGTGCAGGTCGATGGTGGTGCCGAGTTCGCGCATGGCCAGCGCCGAGCACTCGATGTGCCAACCGGGCCGGCCCGGACCCCACAGCGAATCCCACGACGGCTCACCGGGGGCCGACGGCTGCCACAAGACGAAATCGAGCGGGTCGCGCTTGTTGGGGTCATCGGGATTGCCGCCATGCTGGGCGGCCAGCTCCAGCATGGTGGCGCGGTCATGGTGCGACACCTGGCCGAAGTCGGGGAACGACCCCACGCTGAAGTACACCGCACCGCCGGACTCGTAGGCATGGCCACGATCCATGACCATGCCGATGAAGCCCCGAATGTCGGCGATGGCCGAGGTGGCACGGGGCTCGGCGAAGCTCTCGATGACGTTGAGTGCCTCCATGTCGGCGTCAAAGCGCGCCGTCTCGGCGGCGGCCAGATCGAGGTAGTGGACGTCAAGTTCACGGGCCTTGCGCAGCAGGTCGTCGTCCACATCGGTGATGTTGCGCACACATCGGGTGGCATGGCCGAGGTCGCGCAGACGGCGCTGCAGGATGTCGTAGGTGAGGTAGGTGGCGGCGTGGCCCACGTGGGTGGCGTCGTAGGGCGTGATGCCGCACGTGTACATGGTGACGATCTCGCCAACCTCAAACGGCACCACCTCGCCACGGGCGGTGTCGTACAGACGCATGGGGCCGGTCACCCCAGGTTGAGGCCGGTGAACTGCACCGCCACCCGGGTCTTGTACCGGACATTGAGCTGCAGCAACACGGCGGCAAAGGCCTCGATGGGTGCGGCATTGGACAACTGTCCGGCATCCAGGGCCCGAAGGTCGGGAATCTGGGCGATGATCTCGATGGTGGTGGCCGTGGCCGACGGATGGTCCGAACAGATCAGCACGTCGCTGACCACCGGCTCGGACAGATGCCCGAGCTCCTTGGCCGGCACGTGGTGCAGTGCCGCCGCCACCTGCGAACGGGGCAACGCCGCCTGCACGCTGGCGGCCACTGAGCCCCGGGGCGGCACCAGGGGCTGGAACTCGTTGCCCACCTTGGCCAGGGCGTTGGCCATTGAAATGACCACCTTGCCCTCGAGCTGTCGGGCCACCGACGAGGCCGTGGCGGCGGCGGCATCCCACGGGGTGGCGATGACCACCACGTCGGCGTCGGCTGCACCGGAGTTGTCGGCGGCGTCGATGGACAGGTTCAGGTCGCTCCATCGCTCACGCAGCGAGTCGGCTACCTCCATGGCCTTGTACTTCGACCGTGACCCCACACACACGTCGAAGCCGACCGAGGCGAGGCGGGCAGCCAGCCCCGAGCCGGCAGGACCAGTTGCTCCAAGGATTCCGATGCGCATTCCGGTCACCCTAGTGATGGCCCACGCCCACGGGCCACCCGATCACACCGACGGGCCCATCATGCCCACGGGTCAGCAGGCGCCCCCTTGGCGTAGTCGGGGCCGACACCGCCAGCTTGTCGGCGACCGCCGCCACCAGGACCACCCCGACCTCGGCCATCTGGTCGTCAAACCCCCGTCGGCAATCCGCCGGGCCAGCTCGGCGTCGTCGGTCACCCCCAGAGACTCCAGCCGCCGCCGATGGGCTCGTGCCGCCCGGCCTCCGTCGGCCACCTGACGTCGCACCATGGCCACGGCATTGGCCGCTACCCGGGCGTGGAACCGCACCTGACCCCCGGTTGCACCGGTGACCGTGGTCGACAGGAACCGCTCCACCACCGCCAGCAAGGCGTCGGTGTCGGGGGCATCGTGGGGCGCCTGATCCAGGCCGGGCCCGGCCACGGCGTCGTCGTCGTCGCCCGGCTCACCCAGCAGCCCCCAGCAGCCCCAGCAGCCCCAGCAGGTCGTGTTCGGTCTCGGCCACGCGTCGGCCCAGCACCGCCAACTCCACCGAGTCCACCATCCCCGTCAGGTGGGCTGCGGCCTGCAGTTCGCAGATCACACCCCAGCGCAACGTGCCGAACACCAGCCACCACCGCAGGCGGTGGTCGTCGGGCCTGGTCCCACCGGCCTCGCAGTAGGCGTCCACCCAGGCGTTGATGTCGGCCAGACCCAGCGCCACGCCGTCACCGCCGAACCGCCACGCCTTCACACACGCCCACGCCAGATCCTCGGCCGGGTCGCCGAGATGGGCGAGCTCCCAGTCCAGCACCGCCACCAGACCGGTGGCATCAACCATGAAATTGCCCAGTCGATAATCTCCGTGCACCACCTGTGGCGTGGGTGGCGGTTCGGGCCGGTGGGCTGCCAACCATCGCAGCGCCAGCTCGAACACCGGCTGGGGCCGGTCCAGCCCCCGGTGCAGCGCGGCAATCAGCTCAAGCTGATCGTCCAGACGCAGACCATCGGCAGCGGCATCGGCTTCGGCATGCACGCGACCGATGGCGGCCAACGCAGCCGCGGCCTGGGCGGGCAGCACGGTGCGGGCGTCAGCGAACTCCGGCTGGCGCAGCAACCTCGACGCCACCGACTCCCCGGCGACGTGGTCGACCACCATGGCCCCGCCACCGATGTGTGACGAGTCGTCGGTGTCGGCCAAAACCGTGGCCACCGCCACCCCGGCGTGGCGCGCCAACCGCACCAGATTGGCCTCCAGCCCCATGGACGCTCCCAGGCCGCCGGGCCGTTTGCGCTGCACCACGATCCGTCGGGGCCCGTCGGCGGTGGTGATGTCCACCGCCCAGCTCTGCCGGGAGGCCCCGCCGCTGAGCCGGTCCATGCCGGTCACCGTCACCGGAGCGGTCAGATCGGGTGCCACCCCGGGGGTCGACAACCACACGCCCAGCCGGTGGGGCAGATCGTCGTCGCCTACCACCCGTTTGCCTGCCACCTGGTCAGCAGTTCGCCCGGGTGGTGGGGTACGGATTGACGGCGTTGCCGTAGCCCCCCACGTGGATCTCGAAATGGAGGTGGGTGCCCGTGCCCCTGGCGTCACCGGTATCGCCCACGTAGCCCACCACCGTGCCAGCGGGGTAGTAGCCGTCAGCCAGGCCGGCGTAGGAGTCCATGTGGGCCCCGTAGTAGTAGTTGCCGTCATCACCGTTCAGGTTGAACGTGAGACCGCCGATGCCTCCGGTGCGGAACGTGGTGCGGCCCCCCACCGGCAACACCACGGTCGTACCCCTCGGCGACATGATGTCGACGCCCTGATGACTGCGACCACCGGGTCGCGGCGCCATCCACGAATCCACAAACGACATCGAACCCTGCACCGGGCACAGCCATCCAGACGACGGCACCGGCGTCCGCGGGCACCGGCCCAGGCACGGGGGCCGTCGGCGTGCTCGGGCCGGCAGCAACGTTCGGGCTGCTCGGGCTCGCAATACTCGTGGTCGTACTCGTCGTGGTTGTGCTGGTCGTGGTTGCCGCCGCCAGTTCAAGTCGGGCCAGCTCGGCGTCCACCACTGACCGTCGGTCGGCCAACTCCGCCAATCGCTGGGATTGCTGCTGCCGGGCCAACTCCAGCTCGGTCTGCGACGCCTCGAGCACGCTGCGCTGTTGGGCGTAGTCGTCCATCAGGTCGAAGCTGTGTCCGGCCGCCACCATGACGAACACCCGGGCCCGTTCCGGGGCGTTGATGTCGCCGCCGGGGAGCACCGTCGTCTGATCAACGTGCATGTACCGGGCCACGGCCAGACTCCCGCACCTGCTCCCGCAGGCCCACCAGCACCGCCTCGCCGTCGGCCACAGCCTGTTCGGCGGCACGGATGCGTCCTTCGAGGTCGCCCAGTTCGGACTCCACCGCCGACAGTTCCGCCACGGCGGCGTCGGCCGCCGCCCTGGCTTCGTCGATGCTGCGGGCTTGGGCAGGGACCCGTCGGTGCGACCAGCGCGACGACCGCCGCCAACACTGCTGCAACCGCCACCGACCGACACCTCACGAAGGCAACGCTAGCCGTGACGCCTGTGAACCCGGCGGTCAGCCGTCGTGGTGCGGATCGGTCTCGTCGGTGATGTCACCGACGAGTTCTTCGAGAAGGTCCTCCAGGGTCACCAAACCCACCACCGACCCGTCGGCATCGGGGCCGTCCACCACCAGCGCCACATGAACCCCGGTGCCCTGCATCCCCACCAGAACCTCCTCCAGCGACCGATCCCTCGCCACCACCGGCATCCGACGCACCAACCGCAGCGGCAGGGCCATGGGGCCGGCGTTGGCACTCAATCCCAGAAGGTCCTTGGCGTGCACGAACCCGAGTGGTTCGGAACCGGAGACGGCGAACACCGGCAGGCGGGAGTGGCCCGTGGTGGCCACCAACTGCTCGGCCTCGGCCACGGTGGTGGCCTCGGTAACCGACACGATGCCGTCGCGCAGGACCATCACGTCGGCAACGGTGCTGTCGCCGAAATCCAGCACCCCGGTGAGCAGACGTTGGGCATCGCGCTCGATGAGACCCTCGCGGTGGGATTCGAGCAGCATTCGGGCCAGGTCGTCGGCACTGGGCGCCGACCCCATCTCGTTGCGCGGAGTGATTCTCAGGATCCGCATGCCGACGTTGGCGATCGAGTTGAGCACCCATACCACCGGACCGAACACGGCCAGGTACCAACGATTGGGGCGCACCAGGAGCATGAGGGTGCGTTCGGGGGCAGTGATGGCCAGGTTCTTGGGAACCATCTCGCCCACCACCATGTGGGCGAACACCACCAGACCGAGACCGACCACGAAGGCAACAACCCCGATGACCACTTCCGACAGCGGGGTGAAGCCCAGCAGATCCTCGATGCCATGGACCACCAGCGGCTCGGCCACGTACCCCAGTGACAACGACGCCAGCGTGATGCCGAGCTGGGCTCCGGCCAACTGCAGGTTCAGCTTGCGCATCGCCGCCAACGCCAGCACGGCACTGCGACGACCCTCGGCGGCCAGCGGCTCAAGACGGGTGCTGCGCGCACCCACCAGGGCGAACTCCATGGCCACGAACCCGGCGTTCGCCATCAGCAGCACCACTGACAGCACGACTGCGGCGATCATGACGGAGCCACCAGCGCCACCCGGGCTACCCGGTGTCGATCCATGGATTCCACCGTCACCGTCCAGCCATCGGTCTCGACAGCGTCGCCCACATCAGGAATCCGTCCCATGCGGTCGAGCACCCATCCGGCCAGCGTCTCGTAGGGGCCGTCGGCGATGGTCAACCCGGTCAACCCCACCACCTCGTCCACATGCGTGGACCCGTCCAACAGCCACTCCCCCGGCCGAACCGGTCGCGTCAGCGCTGTCGAGCGCACGTCGTGCTCGTCGGTGATGTCGCCCACCACCTGCTCGAGAACGTCCTCGAGGGTCACGATGCCGGCGGTCCCGCCGTGCTCGTCGACGACGGCCACCAGGTGATGCCGACTCCCCCGCATATCCGACAACAGGTCGTCCAGGTCCCGACTTTCGGGCACTGCCAGCAGCTCGCCCATCACCTCGGTCACCACGGTGGTGTCGCGCTGGGAACGGTCGAGCTGGTAGGCCGCCTTGACGTGCACCACCCCCCGGAGGTCGTCGAGATCCACGCCGTAGACGACGAATCTTGGAATGCCCACTGCGACGCGACCTGCCCACCAGGTCTGAGACGGTCGCATCCATGGGCAACCCCTCCACCAGGGGCGCGGCACCAGCACGTCGGCCGCCGTGAGTCCGGCGAGCCTCAGGCTGCGGGCGAGAAGCTCGGCGGCGGCCGGCTGCAGCTCACCGCCTTCGGCTGCCGATCGAAACAGCAGCTCGAACTCGGCCAGGGTCCGCACCTGCGACAGTTCTTCCACCGGCTCAACCCCGAACATCCTCACCGTCCGGTTGGCGGCTCCGTCGAGGAACCGGATCAACGGGCCGAACACCAGGCCGTAGAGCGCGACGGCGCCGCCCAACCGTCGGGCCATCGTCTCAGGGTGGGCGATGGCCGCCGTCTTGGGCATCAGTTCTCCCAGCACCATCTGCACGCCGGTGGCCAGCACCAGTGCCAACACCACACCCACCCCCGTCGCTGCGGTGGCGCCCACCAAAGGATCCAGCAGCGGCGCCAGCAGGCCGGACACCAGGAGGAGCAGACAAAAAGCCCAACACCAGCGAGGTCACCGTGATCCCGAGCTGAGCCCCCGACAGATGGAACGAAAGTTTGCGCACCAATCCCTGCACACGGATCGCCCGCTTGTCTCCAGCGTCGGCGAGCCGGTCCAAGGCGGTGCGATCCACAGCCACCAGGGCGAACTCGGCGGCAACGAAGAACCCGTTGGCGGCGATGAGGGCAACGATGGCGATAACGCCCAACGCAGTACTGATGGGAACCTCCGAGACGACACCGGGGACTGCACCCTAGTGCCACGGGGTTGTCACCAACAGCAGCGAGCGACGACACTTCGCCTGTGACGGCGACCGGGGGGACCATCGACTTCCAGCCCGCCGACGTCGACCCCGACGCCACCAAGGGCTGGATCCGTCGACTGCTGCCGCTGGTGTCGGTGCGGCGATCGCTTGTGGTCGTGTCGCTGGTGGCCGCGATCGTGGCCCTTGTGGCCCAGGTGGCGGTGCCGGCGGTGCTGGCCGTGGCCATCGACGACGCCCTGGTGGACCGGACCCGCCCCATCATGCCGTTCGTCATCGTGTTGCTGGCATTGGCTGCTGTGCGGGGCGTGACTGCCGCCATTTACCGTTATGGCCTGTACCGGCTGGCCTATGTGGTCGAGACCGACCTGCGCAGCGTGCTGTACCGCCGACTCACCCAGCTGTCGTTCACGTTCTTCGACAAGGTGCAGTCGGGCCAGATCATCTCGCGGGCCAACGCCGACATCCGCAGTGTCCAGATGTTCTTCGCCGTGGCGCCCCTTATTGCCCTGTCGTTGCTGTCGTTTGTTCTGGCCCTGGGCGTGATGTTGTCCATCGACGTGCCGTTGACGTTGCTGGCGGTGGCGCCCATGCCCGGGGTCTACCTCCTTGGTGTGGCCCTGCGTAACCGGGTGTTCCCGCTGTCGTGGATCTCCCAGGCCCGTCTGGCCGAGTTGGCCACGGTGGTGGACGAGAACATCAACGGCGTGCGGGTGGTGAAGTCGTTCGCTGCCGAACGCCGCCAGCTCAACGAACTTGCCCGCACTGCCCGCCGGGTGCGCTGGGCCCAGACCGTCACCGTGGACACCCGGGCCCGGTACGCACCCCTGATGGAGAACCTCCCCGGCTGGGCCAGGTGGCCGTGCTGGGGTTCGGTGGCTGGCAGGTCATCAACGGGTCGCTGCAGATCGGCGACCTGGTCGCCTTCAACATCTACATCGCCCTCATCCAGGTGCCGTTCCGGCTGCTGGGGTTCGTGCTTCTGCTGGCCCAGCGAGCCAGGGCATCAGCCGGCCGCATCTTCGAAATCCTCGACACCCAACCCGAGATCGTGGACGCCCCCGACGCAATCCAGCCTGGGCCACGCAAGTCCTCTGGGCCACGCAAGTCCTCTGGGCCACGCCACCGGGCGAGTGGAATTCCGCGACGTGCGGTTCGGGTACACCACCCCCGACGGCGAACCCGGGCCCGACGTCCTTGATGGCTTCTCCCTGCGCCTCGCTCCCGGAGAGCGGGTGGCTCTGGTGGGCGTCACCGGGTCGGGCAAGTCCACCGCCGCCCGGCTCCTGCCAAGGTTCTACGACGTGCGTGACGGTGCCGTCCTGATCGACGACCACGACGTGCGCCAGCTGCAGCTGGCGTCGCTGCGGAGCTCGGTGGGGGTGGTGCTGGACGAGCCGTTCCTGTTCTCGTCGTCGGTCGCCGACAACATCGCCTACGCCCGACCCGATGCGTCACGCTCCGACGTGGTGGCGGCTGCCACCGCCGCCCAGGCCCACGGGTTCATCTCCGACCTTCCCGATGGCTACGACACCGTGGTGGGAGAACGGGGCATGACCTTGTCGGGCGGTCAGCGCCAACGCATCGCCATCGCCCGCACCCTGCTGGCCAATCCACCCATTCTCGTGCTCGACGACGCCACCAGCGCCATCGACGTCTCGGTGGAGTCGGCCATCCATCTGGCCCTCGACACCCTGCTCGAGGGTCGCACCACCCTGATCATCGCCCACCGGGTGTCCACCATCGCCATGGCCGACCGGGTGGCGCTGCTCGAAGGCGGACGGGTCGTGGCCACCGGCACCCACACCGAGTTGCTGGCCACCGAACCGCGCTACGCCTCTGTCCTGGACACGGTGCTGCAAGCAGCCGTGCCCTGGCCCGTCGACAGCGGCCCCCACCGTGGTGATTCCGCCAGCCGGCGCATCACCACTCGGTGGCCTGCCCCAGGGGCTGCTGTGAGCTTCGCCCCACCTCCCGGTGCCCCCTTTGGCGGACCTCCCGGCGCCTCGGCGGGCTCGGGCCTTCCGTTCGCCGGTGTGCCGCCCGAACTGGCCAGCCGGGCCAAGGCGGTCCTGTCGACCGAACCCGAACATCCCGAACCCGACGAGTCGTTCAGCCATCACGACGCCGAGCACGAGCCCTTCACGCTGCGGTCGTTCCTGCGCCCGGTGAAGGCCTCAGTGGGTGTGGCCCTGCTGCTGGTGATCATCGAGACCGCCACGTTGCAGGCGGGTCCCCTGCTCACGCAGCTCGGTATCGACCGGGGCATCTCCGCCGGTGACATGTCGGTGGTTCTGCTCATGGCGGGACTGTTTCTGGCTGCGGTGGCCGTCAACGTGGTGACCTCGGGCCTGCGCATCTCCTACACCGGCCATCTCGGCGAACGGCTGATGGAGCGCCTGCGCATCAGGGTGTTCGCCCATCTGCAGCGCCTGTCGCTGGATTACTACACCGGCGAACGGTCGGGCCGGGTGATGACCCGGATGACCAGCGACATCGACGCCCTCACCGCCCTGTTCCAGGATGGTCTGGTCAACCTGGCCGTTCAGGGACTCACACTCGTCATCATCACCGGGATCCTGGTGTGGATGAGCCCGATGCTGGCCCTGATCACCATCGGCGTGGTGGTTCCGGTGATGCTGGCGCTCACCTTGTGGTTCCGTCGGGCCTCCGAGCGTGGCTACGCCCGGGTGCGCGACCGCATCGCCGACGTCCTCACCGACCTGGCCGAATCGTTGGCCGGCATCCGGATCATCGCCGCCCACAACCGCCGACGCCACAACGTCGAACATCACGATCGCATCCTCACCGAACACCTCGACGCCAACGCCTACACGGCAAAGGTGGGTGCCATCTACGGACCGGCATCTGACGCCGTTGGCATCGCCGGTCAGGCCCTGGTGCTGGGTATCGGGTCGTGGATGGTGGTCAACGACCGCCTCACCATCGGCCAGCTGACCGCATTCGTCCTCTACCTGACCGCCTTTTTCGCCCCCATCCAGCAGCTGGTCACGCTGTACAACACCTACCAGTCCGGCCAGGCGGCGGTGGCCAAGCTGCGCGACCTTCTCGACACCAAACCCAGCGTGGCCGAGGCCCCCGACGCCGTCGACCTGCCACCGACCACCGGCGCCATCTCGCTGCACAACGTCACGTTCAGCTTCGAGCCCGACCGGCCTGTCCTGCACAACGTCTCGCTCGACATCGCCGCTGGCGAAACGATCGCTTTGGTGGGGCCCACCGGCGCCGGCAAGTCCACCATCGCCAAGCTCATCGCCCGGTTCTACGACCCCGACTCAGGCTCGGTGACCATTGACGGCGTTGACCTCCGCCACGTCACCCTGGCGTCGTTGCGTTCGCAACTGGGCGTGGTTCCCCAGGAGCCGTTCCTGTTCCACGGCACGGTGCGCGACAACATCGCCTTTGCCACACCCGACGCCACCGACGATGAGGTGATGGCGGCCTGCCGCGCCCTCGGCATCGCCGACCTGGTGGAACGACTGCCCGACGGGCTCGACACCGCCGTGCACGAGCGGGGGGCGTCGCTGTCGTCAGGTGAGCGCCAGTTGCTGGCCCTGGCCCGGGCATTCATGGCCCAGCCCCGCGTGCTGGTCCTCGACGAGGCCACCTCGAACATGGACCTGGCGTCGGAGTCGCGCATCGAAGCCGCCTTCGGAACCCTGCTCACCGACCGCACCGCCGTCATCATCGCCCACCGCCTGGCCACGGCCATGCGCGCCGATCGCATCGCTGCGGTCGACCACGGAACCATCATCGAGATTGGTACCCACGACGAACTGGTGGCCGCTGGCGGCTACTACGCCGGTGTCGTCGACCAGTGGCAGCAATGACGCTCACGGTGTTCGCACTGGCGTTCGTCGTGCTCATGGTGGGCTCGGCGGTCCAGGGAGTGGCCGGATTCGGCGCCAACCTGCTGGCCGCCCCCATCCTGGTGCTCATCGACCCCTCGCTGGTTCCCGGACCGCTGATCGTGTCGGCGGTGGCCCTCAATCTGCTCATTTTGGGTGGCAGCCGCGGCGACCATCCATGGCGGGCCATGAAGTGGGCCAATGTGGGCCAGGTGGGCGGCGCCGTCGCTGGGGCCATCGTGCTGGGCATGGTTCCCACCGACCAGTTGGCCGTGTTCTTCGCCGTGATGGTGCTGGTGGCGGTTGCTCTCGGCGCCACCGGCGTCGCTCCGCGTCGCACCCCGGCCACCATGGGGGCCGCCGGAGCCACCGCCGGCTTCATGGGCACCTCGGTGGGCATCGGCGGCCCCGCCATCGCCCTGGTCCACGTGGGGAGCGAGGGCGACGAGCTGCGTGCGGCGCTGTCCCGCTTTTTCTTCCTCGGCACGTTCGTGTCCATCGCCGCCCTCACCGCCGTGGACCGATTTGGCGCCACTGACCTGGCCGCCGGCGCCATGCTCATCCCCGGGGCATTGGCCGGGTTCGCCATCTCCCGTCGCTACACCGACCGCTTCGACCGACGCCGGCTGCGCGTCATCGTGCTGGTGCTGTCAGCCGTGTCGGCAGCTCGCCGCCCTGACCCGGGCCCTGCTCTAACCGCCGACCAGCTCGGCCAGGCGTGGACGCGCCTGCTCGATCTCGTCGAGCAGCATCCGACGCAGCAACGCCCCGCCAAACGATCCCCCGTAATGAAGGTTCACCGTGAGCCGCGCCCCGGCTTCGATGGCCGTCACCGTGGCATCGAGCACCCAGGCCGAATGGTTGCGGCCGTCGACTTCGGCCCGCTCAAACCGCACCCTCACCGGCTCGTCGCACACGGTGCGCACCATGCGCAACCGCTTGGACCGGGCCATCGGACCCAACCGGCCCCGCAGGTCCACCAGCCACGCGCTGTCACCATCTGCGGCCAGCACTGCCCTGTCCGCCACTGCCTTGTGCACGATGCCGAACCAGTCCGGGTACCTGTCCAGATCGGCCACCTGCGCAAACAGCACCTCGGGGGTGCAGGCGGCGTCGAGGTCGGCTGAGAGATCCACGTCCCCAGTCTGCCCTGCGACGCAACCAGCCGGTACCCTCAGCTCCATGTTGTTCGGACGCGAGCCCGTCATGGTCACTGCCGATCAGGCCCTTGCCGGCCGTGACACCCCCATGGCCATCGCCGGCCCCCATCTGGCCCTCGGCAATCCGATCACCCCACCGTGGCCCGAAGGTCACCGATCCATCGTGCTGGGTATGGGGTGCTTCTGGGGTGCCGAGCGGGTGTTTTGGCAACTGCCGGGCGTGTGGACCACAGCAGTTGGTTACGCCGGTGGTTTCACCCCCAATCCCACCTACGAGGAAACCTGCACCGGCCGCACCGGCCACACCGAAGCGGTGCTGGTGGTGTTCGACCCCGAGATCCTTCCCACCGCCGCCGTCGTGTCGGCGTTCTGGGAGGGTCACGACCCCACCACCGCCAACCGCCAGGGCAACGACCGTGGCACCCAGTACCGCTCGGCGCTGTGGTGGGATGGCGACGACCAGCGTGCCGTGGTGGAACAGTCGGCGCAGGTGTTCGGCCAGCGGCTGGCCGAGGCCGGGCGCAACCCCATCACCACCGAGATGGGCCCGGTCCCCACGTTCTATTACGCCGAGCCCTACCACCAGCAGTACCTGGTGAGTAACCCCAACGGCTACTGCGGCCTCGGCGGCACCGGCGTGTCGTGCCCGGTGGGACTGCTGGCCGACTGACGGCCCGTTGACCGAACCGGCCATGTGCCGGCGACGTCGATGGTGACCCCCACCCGGTCGCCCACCTGCGGCGGCACTGCCGGCGCCACTGCCCGCAACGGCGGCATCCCAGGCACCTCCACCACCATCACGCGTGCGGTCACCCTCGAACGTCACCTCGGTGATGATCCCGTCGTTGCCGACGCCACTGGCACTGCCCAGCACCACCGCCTCGGGACGCACCACCACCGCCTCCGCCCCCACCGCCGCCGCCTGCCACGCTGCCGACCCGCCCGTCACCATCGACGGATCCACCAACACGTCCTGACCCAAAAACGCCGCCACCTCCACGGTGGCCGGACGCTGCCACACCTCCACCGGATCGCCCGACTGCAGGACCGAGCCGCCACCCATCACCACCAGATGGTCGGCCAGTGCCAACGCCTCACGCTGGTCGTGGGTGACGTGCACCACGGTGGTCGACAATCCGTCGAACAACGTCCGCAGTTCGGCCATCAGTCGGTCGTGCAATACCCGGTCCAGTGCCCCCAACGGCTCATCCAGGCACAGCACCCCCGGCTCCGGCGCCAACGCCCGGGCCAGCGCCACCCGCTGGGCTTCACCGCCCGACAGCCGGTCCACCCGACGTGACCCAAACCCCGACAGGCCCACCAACTCCAGCACCTCGTCCACCCGCCGGGTGATGTCGGCCGCCGACCACCCGGCCATGCGCAGACCGAAGCCCACGTTGGCGGCCACATTGCGATGGGGGAACAGCGCCCGATCCTGAAACGCCAGGCCCACCCCCCGCCGGTGCGCCGGCAGGTCGGTCACGTCACGACCACCAACAACAATCCGCCCGGCGGTGACTGCCTCCAGCCCGGTCACCGCCCGCAGCAAGGTGGTCTTGCCGCCGCCGCTTGGCCCCAGCACGGCGGTGGTCTTGCCCGCCGGCGCCACCAGTGACACGCCATCGAGCACGGGCACGCCCCCCAGCTCCACGGTCAGATCGTCGACTTCGAGCTCGTCAGGCATCAACGTTGCGTCCCCCATCCACACGGCCGCGGTCAGCCACCAGCACCACCACGGCGGTCACCACCATCAACAGTGTGGCCACGGCCATGGCCTGACCCCGGTTCACCGCCCCGGGCTGGCCCAGCAGGCGCGCCAGGGTGAGCGGCAACGTGGGCAGGTCGGGCCGGGCCAGCACCAGCGTGGCGCCGAACTCTCCCATCGATACGGCGAAGGCGAACCCGGCGGCCACCGCCATGGGGCGCGCCAGCATCGGTGCGTCCACTTCCAGCACCACCCGCAACGGCGATGCCCCCAGCACGGCGGCGGCGTCTCGCACCCGATGGTCGATGGCCCGGGCCGCCGGCAACATGATGCGAACCACAAATGGCAGTGCCACCAACGCCTGGGCCAACGGGATCATCACCACCGATCCCCGCAGATCCAGCGGCGGCGTGCTGAACGCCAACAGCAACCCCAACCCCACGGTCACCGCCGACGCCCCCAGCGGCAGCATCAGCACGGCGTCAAACGACGCCGTCACCCGGGTCCGTCCCCGACGGCGCTCGATGGCCACCACTCCCGCCACCGCCAGAACCCCCACCACCAACGCCAGGCCAGTGGCAACCGACGCCATCACCAGCGAGTTGGCCAACGCCTGCAGCGGCGAGGCGAACAACACGCCGCGCTGCTCGCCCAGCGACGTCCAGTACTGCAGTCCAACACCCGATCCGGTACGCACCGACCGCCACACCAGAGACGCCAGCGGCAACCCCAGCAGCACACCCATGGATGTCAGCACCGCCACCATGCCCAACCGCTGGCCCCATCCCGACACCGGTCGGGCCTCGCTGCGCGACGGATCGCCCGTCAGGCTCCAGCGCTGTGACCATCGCCCTGCCACCACCAGCAACACCCCCACCAACGCCAGCTGGCCCAGCGCCAGCGTGGCCGCCGTCCCCAGGTCCAGCAACCGCAGACGCTCGTACACCTCCACCTCGATGGTCCGCAGGCGCGACCCGCCCAGCAGCAGCACCACCCCAAACGAGGTGAAGCAAAACAGGTACACCACCGACGCCGCCGCCAGCACCGACGGAGCCAGCATCGGCAGCGTCACCTCCCGCAGCACCTGCAGCCGGTTGGCACCCAGCACTGCTGCCGCCTCTGCGGGGCCCCGCCCCAACCCCGCCCACGCAACCCCCACCACCCGCACCACCACGGCGTAGTTGAAAAAGGCATGGGCAACCAGCACCGTCCACACCGTGCCCCGCGGGGCCCCCAACCCGGTGAACGCCGTGGCCACCACCACCGTGGGCAGCACGAACGGCACCACCATGGCCGCCCACAACACGTTGCGTCCGCGAAACGACACCCGGGCAAACAGCCACGCCGCCGGCAGACCCACCGCCAAGGTCAGCACCGTGGAGGCGGCCGCCTGCCACACCGTGAACCACACCACCGGCACCAGCGAGGCGTCAAGGTCCACTCCGCCACCGGGGCGCAGGGCCCGTTCGGCCACTGCAGCCAGCGGCCACACCAGCAGCGCTCCAATGAACAACGCCGGGATCACCAACAGCAGTGGCCCCAGCGGGGCTCGTCTCACCCGAGCACGACCCTGCGCCATTGCGACACCCAGCCATCACGTCCGGCGGCCACCTCGTCAGGCGTCAACGACCACAGCTCGCCGGGCTCGGCTGCATAGGCCACGAATACCGCCGGCAACTCCACGTCGGCACGCGCCGGTTCGACGAACATCGTCAGCGGCAGGTCCGCCTGCACCTCGGTCGAGATGAGGAAGTCCACCAGCTGTCGGGCCGCCTCAAGGTTGCTGCTTCCAGCCAGGATCCCGGCGTACTCCACCTGCCGGTAACACGTGTCCACCGCCACCCCGGTGGGTCCCACCTCGGGCAGTGCGTCGGGGTCGTAGGTCTCGGCGTAGAACACCTCGGCGGGCGGGCTGGTTGCGTACGACACCACCAGCGGTCGGTCACCCTCACCCGAACCCCCCGAGAATCCGTCGTAGTACGCCTGCTCCCAACCCTCGGTCACCTCCACGCCGTTGTCCACCAGTTGCTCCCAGTACCCCTCGAAGCCGTCAGCGCCAAACGCCGCCACGGTGGCGAGCAGAAACGCCAGCCCCGGGCTGGACGACGCCGGGTTCTGCACCACCAGCAGGTCGGCGTAGGCGGGGTCGACCAGATCCCCAAGCGTCTGCGGCGGGGCCAGCTGGCGTTCGGCGAACCACTCCCGGTCGTAGTTGACGCACACGTCGCCCACGTCCACCGGCGTCACCAGTCCATCGGTCCCGTCGGTGACACCGGGCCGCAGCGTGCCGATGTCGGCGGGTGTGTACGGCTCGAAGACCCCGGCGTCAAAGGCGGCGGCCAACTGGTTGTTGTCGATGCCGAACAGCACATCGGCCACCGGGTTCCCGGCCGTCAGGATGGCCTGGTTCACCACACTCACGGCGTCACCCCCGGCCAGCAACTCCACGGTGATCCCGGTGCGCTGCTCAAATGCCGCCAGCACCTCGGGTGACAGGTCAAACGAGTCATGGGTGATCAACCGCACCGACGTGGGTGCCGACTGCTGCTGCCCATCCCCACCGGTCCCACACGCCGCCGCAACCAGCGCCAGCGCCACCAGCCCTGCCATCACAATCCGCTTCATGTTGTCTCCTTCGTAGGTCGACTGGCCTGTGGGATCACCGCCAGCAGCACACCGGTGGCGAGTGCCACCGTGGCGCTGACATCAACGAACTCGTTGGACACACCGCGGGCGCTCCACGGGTGCAGTTGCTCACCGTCCAGTGCGAAACGCAGGCCGGTGGTGGTCACACCGCAGGCCGTTTCCCCCGCCGGCAACAACGTCACCAGCTGCCCGGGGGTTCCGTGCAGTGCTGCCGGCATGTGCGGGCGCACCACGTGCATCGACGCCATCCCGAACTGCGCCATCACCCGCACGCCGTCCAGCATCGGACTGGCCAGCACCGCAGCGTTGGCCAGCACGTGATCCAGTCGCCCACCGCCACCGCCAATGACCACCACCTCGGATGGGTCCATGGCCACTGCCAGCGCCAGCGCCAGCTCGAGGTCGGTGAAATCCTTCGCCGGGTCGTGTCGGTGGATGTCGGCGCCAGCTGCCACCACCGCGGCCAGGCCCTGTGGCGAAATCGAGTCGAAATCCCCCACCACCACCGACGGCGTCACCCCAACGGCCAGGGCGTGGTCCACACCGCTGTCGGCCGCCACCACCACCGACGACCTGCCGACCAGCGACGCCGCCCACATCGGCGGGGCGTCGCCGCCGGTGAACACCACCACGCTGGGTCGTTCGGTCATCGTCGATTCCTGCGATCAGGAACACGGGCCGGAACGTCTACTCCGGAACTCCCTGCGCCGGCATGATCCGGATCAGGTTCGACGGTCGGAGGATGCCCTCCCTCTCAGCCCGGCTGTCCGGACTCCCGTGTTCACCCATGACTCTAGCGACCCCAGCGGCCACCGGTACGCTCGGGCCCATGCGCCGAAAGCTGTTCACCGATGACCACGACATGTTCCGCACTTCGTTCCGCCGGTTTGTCGACGACGTGCTGGTCCCCAACCACCTGCAGTGGGAATCCGACGGCATCGTGCCGAGGTCGGTGTTCGCCCAAGCCGGCAGCAACGGCTTTTTGGCCATGGCCGCACCCGAGGCTTTCGGCGGTGGCGGTGTGGATGACTTCCGTTACAACCTGATCATCGCCGAGGAGATCGCCGCTGCCGGTGTCCCCGGCAGCGGCCTCGGCCTCACCCTGCACAACGACATCTGCCTGCCGTACTTCACCGACCTCACCACCGACGAGCAAAAGCAGCGCTGGCTGCCGGGCATCTGTTCGGGTGAGCTCATCACGGCGGTGGCCATGACCGAACCCGGCATCGGGTCCGACCTGGCCAGCATGCGCACCACCGCCGAACGTCGCGGCGACGTGTACATCGTGAACGGGTCCAAGACGTTCATCACCAACGGCATCAACGCCGACCTGGTCATCACCGCCGTCAAGACCGACCCCACTGAACGCCATCGCGGCATGAGCCTGCTGGTGCTGGAACGGGGCATGCCCGGGTTCGAACGGGGCCGCAACCTCGAAAAGGTGGGCATGCACGCCCAGGACACCGCCGAGCTGTTCTTCAACGATGTCGAGGTCCCCGCTGCCAACCTGCTCGGCGCCGAGGGTCGCGGGTTCGCCCATCTCGTAGAGAACCTGGCCCAGGAACGTCTCAGCATCGCCATGGCCGGTGTGGCCTCGGCCCGGGCCATCTTCGACGAGACCCTGACCTACACCACCGACCGCACCGCCTTCGGCCAGCCCATCGGGTCATTCCAGAACAGCCGGTTCACCCTGGCCGAGATGGCCACCGAGATCGAGATGGCCCAGGTGTTCATCGACCGATGCGTCGAAGCCCTCAACGACGGCGAACTCACGGTGGAAGAGGCCGCCATGGCCAAATGGTGGTGCACCGAAATGCACAAGCGCGTGGCCGACGCCTGCGTGCAGCTGCACGGCGGCTACGGCTACATGGTCGAGTACCCGGTGGCCCGGGCCTGGGTGGACGCCCGCATCACCACCATCTACGGCGGCACCACCGAAATCATGAAAGAGATCGTGGGTAGGTCTCTCGGCGTGTAACCGCCTAGCGCCTGATCAGGTCCTTGGCGATGGCGATGATCTGCAGTTCGTCGAGTGCCGGCGTAGATCTGCAGCACCTTGGCGTCACGGGCCAACTGCTCGACGCGGTATTCCGACATGTAGCCGTTGCCGCCGAACAGCTGCACGGCCTCCAGCGCCACCTCAGTGGCGGCCCGGGCCGAGTACAGCTTCATGGCTGACGCCTCGGCGAAGCTGAGCGACGCCCCGGCCTTGGCCATCTCGATGGTGCGGAACACCAGGTTGGTCACGTTCAGCCGTGCCACCTCCATGCGGGCCAGCTTCTCCTGAATCAGCTGGAACTCGGAGATGGGCTTGCCGAACTGCACCCGCTCTTTGGCGTAGGCCACGCTCAACTCGAGGCATTCCTCGATGATGCCCAGCGACATGGCGGCCACACCCGACCGTTCCATGGAGAACGTGTCCTTGGCGCCATCACGACCCCCCGACGGCAGGTCCTCGGTCTCACCGATCAGCCGGTCACGCCCCACCCGCACATCGGTGAGAAACAGCTGGCCGGTGGGCGACGAATGCATTCCCATCTTGCGCAACGGCTTGGACTGCTCGAGCCCCGGCATCCCGGCGTCCAGCACGAACGACACGATCTTGCGCTCGGCCGGCGGGTTGCCCTCGTCCAGCTTGCAGATGAACACGATGGTGTCGGCGTAGGGCCCGTTGGTGATGAAGGTCTTGGACCCGTTCAGCACGTACTCGTCGCCATCGCGGCGCGCCGTGGACAACATCGACCCGAACGCATCGGACCCCGAGTTGGGCTCGGTGATGGCCCACGCCCCGATCTTGTCCATGGTGAGCAGGTCCTGCACCCAACGTTCCTTCTGGGCGATGGTGCCCTTGCTCATGATCGACGCCGCCGTCAGACCCATGGACACGCCCATGGCCGTCACCATGCCCGGGCATACCCGGCACAGCTCGATGATGGGAATCAGCTGCAGCGACGGGTCCGAACCACCCTCACGGGCGGGGCGTGCCGGAGGTTCCACACCGGCGGCAACGGCCTCCTCAACGGCCCGGGCGTGCTCCATCTGCTTTTTGAACCGTTCACGGGCCATGGCATCCATGCCAAAGGTGGCGAACAGGTTGCGCAGGATGTCGTACGGCGGCATGTCGCCATGCTCAAGCTCCTCGACATGCGGCCGGATCTCGCGATCCACGAACTGCCGGATGGCGTCACGGACCATCAACTGCTCTTCGTTCCATTCGTACATCGGGAGCTCCCTGTCGTTTGGTTCGATCTGCCTGTTGGTGCGAACTGACCGAAAGTGTCACCAACCTTGACCAACCGGTCAAGTCGCGCCCCGACCCCACCCTGTCCAGCGCATACTGTTCACGGCGGGGTAACGCACCCCTTCCCCATGACCACCACCACCGCACCCCCTGACGCCCCCAGCTCGGCCAACAGCCCAGGCTCGGCCATCAAGCCAGGCCTCGATGGCCTGCGCGGCCTGATGCTGATGCCCGTCCTGCTGTTTCACAGCGGATTCATGTTCGCCCGTGGCGCCATGTTCGGCCTGTCCACGTTCTTCACCCTGTCGGGTTACCTCATCACCACCCTGCTCATCGAGGAACGCCGCAAACACGGCACCATCGCCCTGGGCAACTTCTGGAAGCGACGGTTCCGGCGCCTGCTTCCGGCGTCGCTGCTGGCCATGGCGCTGGCCATCGCCTTCGCCGTGTTCGCCGGCGACACCACCCAGCGCGCCGAGGTGGGCGGCGACGTGGTGGCGTCGCTGGGTTACGTGGCCAACTGGTGGTTCCTGATCTCGGGCCAGTCCTACTTCGACCTGTTCAGCGGCCCGTCACCACTGCTGCACATCTGGAGCCTGGCCGTCGAGGAGCAGTTCTACATGGTGCTGCCCCTTGTGGCCTGGGGCTTGCTGCGTCACCGCAGTCTCACGTGGTTCACCACCGTGATCGTCGTCTCCATGGTGGTCACCACGTCGTTGCCCCTGGTGTTCAACCTCAGCGACGACTGGATCTACTACTCCACCCCCACCCGCCTGCCCGAGATGTTGGCCGGTGTGCTGCTGGCCGTGGTCCTTGCCACCGGCAACCGCAGGTCCATCCTGACCCGCCCAGGCTCAACCATCCCGACGGCAATCGCCGGGGGCGCCGCCCTGGCCGTGATGGTCTGGCTGTGGCACAACGTGGGCCTGGACACCCCCTGGGTATACCGGGGCGGATTCGCCGCCTTCAGCCTGGTGTCGATCGTGCTCATCATGGCGGTGCACAACCGGTCCAGCCCCGTGACCCGGGCCATCACCGTCGCCCCCTGCTGTATCTGGGTCGCATCTCCTACGGCGTCTACCTGTTCCACTGGCCGTTGTTCCTGTGGATCAGCCCGCAGCGCACCGGCCTCGACGGTTGGCCGCTGTTCACCGTGCGCATGGCCGTGGTCCTGGCTCTGGCCATCGCCTCGTTCCATCTCATCGAAGACCCCATCCGACGCACCGGCCGGCTGTCCATCGCCGGCGTGCTGCGCCCGGTGGGCCGACTGGCCCCGGTTGCCATCGCCGGTCTGGTTGCCGTGGGTCTGCTGGTTTCGGCCACCACACCGTCGCCCGCCGTGGACCTGGCCGCCGCCGAACGATCCCTGAACGACTCCGGCTGGACCTTCACCACCCCGGCCACCCCGCTGCTCACCACCGACAGCACCGACCCCGACGCCATCTACGCCGCCCTGCCCGACCGTCGACCGACCCTGCGCATGGCCACCTTCGGCGACTCCACCGGCCTCATGACCGGCATCGGCCTCGGCATCTGGGCCGAGACCCAACCCGACCTCACCACCGTGCCCGGGGCCGGCCTCATCGGGTGCGGCCTCAGCAGCGGCGGTGACCGCCTGTTCGCTGCCGGCCGCATCGAACCCACCTCAGGTGAGTGCGCCTCATGGCCGGCGCTGTGGCGCAACCAGGCCCGGTCACACGCCCCCGACATCGGTGTGGTGCAGGTTGGCCTGTGGGACGTCCTGCCCCGCCAGCTCGAACCCGGCGGTCCGTTTCGCATTCCGGGCGATCCCGTGTTCGACGCTGCCGTGCTCGACGAGATGGTGGCGGCAGTGGACCTGCTCAACGCCGAGGGCACCTACGTCGTGTGGACCACCGCCCCGGTGCCCAACGACGCCCTCGATGCCAGCACCCACTTCGCCGGCCCCGAGAGCCTGGAAGCTGCCCGGTTCAATCGCCTGAACGAGCTCGTCAACCAGCTCCCGTCCCTGCGACCCGGTGGGGTGAGTGTCGTCGACACCGCCAGCTGGCTGACGGCCCGACCTGACGATGGTGAGCTACGGCCCGACGGCATCCACCTTTCCGACGCTGGCGCCGCCACCGTGGCCACCGACTTCGTTGGGCCCGAGGCCGTGCGCATCTACCAACAGGCGTGGGCCGACGGCAGCGCCCGACGGGTGATGGCCAACGCCATCGCTGCCCGCAACGCCCTCCCCCGCTGCAGACCCCCGCCCCCACCTTGCGCGTCCTGGTGTACTCCGACGAACGCGCCCCCGAAATCACTGCGTTCCTCGACCAGTGGCGCACCGCCACCGGCGCCAACGCCGACATCCGGGTGGTCGCCGTTCCCAACTGCGGCATCGCCGGATCCTTCGACCGACGCGACGAGTTGGGCAGCACCAGCACCGACGACGACTGCCGCCAGCGCACCGCCTTCACCTCGGCGTTGACCGAACACCAACCCCATGTGGTGGTGCTGGCCCCGGGCGCATGGGAAAACGCCGAGCACAAGCCGTTCGCCGACAGCACCACCTGGGAACAACCCAGTGACTTCATCGGCGCCTTGTGGATCCAGGACCGGTTCGGCACCGCCGCTGACCAGGCCCGGGCTGCCGGTGCCACGGTGGTCATGGCCAGCATCAACGACGCATCACTGCCGTGGCGTACCCGCACCGATGTGGTTCTCGACCGCTCGGCCGCTATCAATGTGTCCATGGGGACCGTCACCAACGCCCTGGCCCGTTTGGGCTGGCTCACCATGGTCGACCCCGCCAACGCCTCTGCCCTCGACGCTGCACTGCGCACGCCATCATGAGCACGCCGTCATGAACAGCCGCCTGCGCTACCTTCCCGGCCTCGACGGGCTCCGGGCTGTGGCCGTGATTGTGGTGCTGCTGTTTCACAACGGGTTCAGCTGGATGCGAGGCGGCTTTCTGGGCGTCAGCGTCTTTTTCACCCTGTCGGGCTTTCTCATCACGTCCCTGCTGCTGGCCGAACGCTCCGCATCTGGCACCGTTGCCCTCGGTGCCTTCTGGCGTCGACGTTTCCGACGCCTGTTGCCGGCATCGCTGCTGGCCATGGTGCTGGTGCTGGCGTTCTCGCTGTTCGCCGCCGACCCCGTCCAGCGCTCGGAGGTGGGTGGCGACATGGTGGCGTCGCTGGCCTACGTGGCCAACTGGTGGTTCCTGGCCACCGAACAGACCTACGCCGCCTTGTTCACCGCACCCTCGCCACTGCTGCATTTTTGGAGCCTGGCCATCGAGGAACAGTTCTATCTGGTCCTCCCCCTGGCGGCGTGGCTGGCGTTCGGCCGTCGGTCACACCGTGCCACGCGCACCGGCATCCGCCTGTTCACCATCGGCGTGGCCGTCACCCTGGTTGCCACTGTGGCCATCCCGTTCGTGTCCAACGCCAGCAACGACTGGTTGTACTACGCCACCCCGGCCCGACTCCCCGAACTCCTCACCGGTGTGGGTCTGGCCCTGGCTCTGCCGCACCTGCGCCGGCGTCTGGTCAGCGATCACGCCGTCGTCGTACCCACCGTGGTGGGTGCCGCCGCCCTGGTTGTCATCGTGTGGTTGTCCGCCACCAGCGGCACTGGCTCGCCCTGGCTCTACCGGGGAGGGTTCACCGCCTTCAGCCTGATCACGGTGGCCCTGATCGTCACCATCCACAGTCCCGCCGCCCTCACCACCCGACTGCTGGGCCTGCGGCCGCTGCGCCACCTCGGGATGATCTCCTACGGCGTCTACCTCTACCACTGGCCGCTGTTTTTGTGGATCAACCAGCAACGCACCGGCCTCGACGGTTGGAGCCTGTTCGCCGTGCGCATGGTGGTGGTACTGGCGCTGGCCGAGCTGTCCTACCGATGGGTCGAATCCCCCATCCGCCGCTCGGGCCAACTCCCACTACCCGCACTGCCGTCATTGGCGAAACTGGCCCCGGCGATGATTGCCATCATCGTGGCCGCCGGGCTGCTGGTCAGCTCCACCGCCCCTCCCCCGGCGTTCGACCTTGCCGCTGACGAGCGCGAGCTTGCCGCCATGGAGTCACGCATGGGCAGCCCTGACGACGTGGATCCCACTGCGGGCAGTACTGACCCCGCCACCATCGAAGCGTCGCTGCCCACCGAACCTCCCCGGGCCCGCATGGCCGTGTTCGGTGATTCCACCGCCATGACCACCGGCCTCGGCATCGGCAGCTGGATCGACGACACCTCGGCTGCCACCGGCGCCATCGGCGCCGCCCTCATCGGCTGCGGGATCGCCCAGGCCGGCCAGCGCCAGATTGGCGACGGCAGCGTCACCGACCTCGACGACAAGTGTCGGGCCTGGCCCAACTACTGGCGGCTTCGGGCCCGGGCCGCTGCCCCCAACGTGGCCCTGGTCCAGATTGGCCCCTGGGACGTCATGAACTGGCGCACCAACCCCGATGACCCGTTCGCCGGACCCGGTGATCCCGCCTTCGACGAGCGCATCACCAACGACATGCTCACTGCCATCGATCTGCTCAACGAGGAAGGGGCCTTTGTCGTGTGGGTCAATGCCCCACTCCCCAACGCCAACCTCGATCCCGCCACCCACTGGGCCGGCAGCGAGAACGTGGACCCGGCCCGATTCACCCGCATCAACGAGCTCATCGCCACCCTGCCCACCCTCCGCCCCGGCAAGGTGGCCGTGGTGGACCTGGCGTCGTGGTACGCCGAGCGCCCCGACCAGGACCTGGCCCTGCGCCCCGACGGGGTCCACCCCGGCAGCAAGGCCGATGCCGCCGTATCGGCCGGTTTCGTCCGGTGAAGCTGCCCTAGCCCTTCCTGTATCCGGAACTTGGGGTGACGGTGGTGGTCTGTGGTTCGGGGTGTCATGAGGTTAGTTCGAGCAGGTCGATGGGTCGTCGGCCGGCCATGTAGTCGCCGTGATTGCGGCGCCTGTGGTTGTAGGTGGTGAGCCAGGCGTCGGCTTCGCGTTGCAACTGGCGGATGCTGGTGAAGCAGAACCGGTGGAACGCGGGGCGCCAGCATTCTTGGAGCATGGTTCCTTGGAAGCGTTCGACCACGGCGTTGTGGTTCGGTGACCGAGCAGGGATCTTGATGCGTTCGACGTTCTTCGCGGCGAGCGCGTCAGCGAACGCGATGGCCTTGTACTCAGGTCCGTTGTCCGCGACGATCGCCTTGATCGGGAACCCCATCTTGTTCCAGGTGGTCCAGATCCGTTCGAAGAACGCGACCGACACGTCTTTGTTCACGACGCCGTGCACGAGCCACACCATTGCCCAGCGGGTGTGAGGTGTCGACCGCGGTGAGTTGGTAGACCTTGCCGACGCCTTTCAGATTCCCGATGTAGAACGAGTCCACAGCCACCAGGGCGCCGGGTTTGCCGGCCCAGTGGCAGAACCCGAACGGTTCGTCCTCGACGGCAACCTCGGTGACCAGACCCGTGGTGAGCGCCGCGATCGCCGCAGCCCGGGCGAGACGCTGGTGGCGGCGGCCGAGGCGGTGAGCGACGAGCAGGTTCTGCACGGTTGATTTGCTGATCTGGAAGCCTTGGTCGGCGAGACGGTCCGCGTACTGACGACACCCGAGTGTCGGTGTCGTGATCGCCAAGGTCAACAGCACCTCGAGCACATGGGTTGGTGTCGCGTTCGGCATCGCTGGTGGTCGCTTCGTCTTCGGTCGCAACGCCGCCAGCCCGTACCTTGCAGCCGTGTTGCGCCACTTGTAGAACGTCTTGCGGGAGATCCCGAACGTCCGACACGTCGCGGCGACATTGCCGGTCTGGCGGGCGTGATCCAAGGCACGGGCGCGTTGCTGGTACACAATCTGATCTGAGGTCACGGTGGTGGTTCCTTCGTGGGTCTGTAGGAGGAACCACAGGATCCACCACCGGGCCCACCTCACAGCGGACCTGTCACCTCTACCTCTGGA
>JAGYKS010000030.1 GCA_018401565.1 Acidimicrobiales bacterium
GTCAACAGATCCAGATGGCGGGGAAGATCCCGCCGCATCCGGCGGGACCCGATCGGCAGTGCGACGACGGAGGGCAAGCTCAGGTGCAGCAGCCACCGACGCCGCCAACGCCAGCGAAGCGGCCACGACCACAGGACCCGTTCCCGCCGCAGCGATAGCCACGGCCAGCACAACGACGCCGATGGCGACGGTCATGAGTCGCAGCCCCACGGCCGGCTTCGAGCTGGCCCGGTCGGTCGTCACCTGCGACGACCAGCCGGGTGGCGAGGCCCCGCCGCCACCGCCCCGGGATGACCGACATGGCGCGCTCACCCACCGACGCATCAAGCCGGGGCGCCGTCTGACGGTCGGCGCGACCTGTGGGCAGCACGGGTGCGGGCCGAACCAACCAGCGCCATTGCACCGCCACAACCAATGCCTGCGGCCAGCGCCAACACCAGCCTCACCATGGACACACCCACCGGGGTCGTGCGCCGCTCATGGCTCGATACCCACAATGTGATGCATCCATACAAAGCCCACCACCATGGCAACCCCCGACCCGGTCACCATGACCAGCCCAATCGGCTCAGCCACAAGCGAACCCAGGTACCCGGGATTGAGTACCGAGATGACCACAGCAAGCGCCGGTGGAAGGATCCCCAGGACCACCGCACTGATTTTCCCCTCGGCGGTGAGCGTGGCGATCTCCCGATGAAGCCGTTGCCGCTCGGTGATGGTTGCGGCCACGGTGTCAAGTAGCTCAGCGAGGTTCCCACCCGACTGCTGGTGGATTTCAACCGCCACGGCGACCCATTCCACTTCGTCACTGTCCATGCGGTGGGCGATGGCCCGCAGTGCCACAGAGCAGGGGGCGGCCGAGGTCCACCTCAGCTGCCAATCGACGAAACTCCTGCGCTACCGGTCCAACCATGTCGTCGGACACGGCCGCCACCGCCTGCGACAGGGCAAAGCCGGCTCGAGAGCGTGCCGGCCAGCACCGTGAGCAGATCGGGCAGACCGGCGGCGAACTGACGGCGTCGCCGGGCCAGCCAGCACCGTCACCACCACCAGCGGGGCACCGCCTCCAGCCACGCAGACGCCCAAACCGACAAGAGGCGGGAATCCACCGACAAGCGATACCAGCGCTCCCGCAACCACAAGGACCACCGACGTCCCAACCAACTCGGCTGGTCCAATCCCAAGACCTGAGCGGGCCACGCGATCACGCGAGGGAGTCAAGGGGCCCGTGCCGTTGCAAGGCCCGCTCAGCCAGTTCCTCAACCATCCTGGCTGGAGGTGCCATTGCAGCCCACACCGTGCCGCTCATCGATGCCGGCCCTGGTGCATCGGGGGTCGGCTGAGCAGATTCCGGTGGACTGTTCGACGACGACGCAACGTTGTCTGGAACAACGACATGACGCATGAGCCGACGCCGCAATATCCAACGACTGCGATGGGTCAGCCATGCGGAGCCATAACGACTGACGACTCCGCCGACGCCGCCAACACCGGATTTGGCTGTCCATCGAGATGCCGCCACGCCGCCACCAACAAGCACGACAACAAGCACGACGACATCAAGAAAAGCGGATGCGAAAACTGCAGCCGTGACAACGGCATCATCTGTGGGAGCAACCACGACCAATCCCCGAGCCGCGATCCCACCGCGCTCACCACCCAATCCCGCGTCGCCGGCGGCACTAAAGCAATCGTGCCGGCAGGTCGACACCCCGCTGGGCCAACCGGTCGGCAAATCGGGGACGGGTCCCGGTGGGACGTACCCCGTCGACACCGCCCACGAATAGGTCGGCGGTCACAACCACCTCACCTTCCAACCCCTGCACCTCGGTCACCGCCACCACCTGGCGGGAACCGTCAGGATGCCTGATCATCTGCACCACCAGATCGAGGGCCGACGCCAGTTGCTCACGGATCGCCCGGATCGGGAGGTCGTAACCGGCCATCAACACCAGGGTTTCCAGACGGGCCAGGGCGTCGCGGGGTGAGTTGGCATGCACGGTGGTCAATGAACCGCTGTGGCCGGTGTTCATGGCCTGCAACATGTCCAGTGCCTCCCCCGACCGCACCTCGCCGACCACGATGCGGTCGGGACGCATGCGCAGGCAGTTGCGGACCAGGTCCCTGATGGTCACCTCGCCGCGCCCCTCAACGTTCATCGGTCGTGCCTCCAGCGAAACAACGTGGCGCTGATGAAGCTGAAGCTCCTTGGCATCTTCCACCGTCACGATGCGCTCACCCGGGGGGATGAACGACGACATCACGTTGAGCAGGGTGGTCTTGCCGGTGCCGGTTCCACCCGACACCACGATGTTGCACTGTCCCGCCACATGCGGCCAGAAACTCGGCAGTGACGGGATCGAGAGTCCCGGCGGCGAGAAGCTGGTGGATTCCCAGGGCGTCGGCGGAGAATTTCCGAACGGTCAAAAACGGGCCACCGACCGCCACCGGTGCCACGACGGCATTGATTCTCGCCCCGCTGGCAAGGCGGGCGTCGCACAGCGGTGTGGACTCGTCGATACGCCGGCCCGCACCTCCGACCATCTTGTCGATCACCCGCCGCAGGTGGCCGGCGTCGACAAATCGGACCTCGGTTAGCTCGAGCCGTCCTGAGCGCTCCACCCACACCGATGCGGGTCCGTTGCACATGACCTCGGTGACAGTGTCGTCGGTGAGCAAGTCGCTGATGGGCCCGAACCCGAATACGTCGTCACAGACCCCGGCGATGAGGCTGGCCTCCTCAGGGCCCACTGAGAGGTGGTTGGTGGGTGCCCAACGCATCCACGAGTATGCGGACCACCCGTTGGCGCAACTCATGCTCAGTGAGCGCCCCCTCTGACAGCAACGGCCCCAGGTCGTCGATCACTCTCGGTGGAGACTATTTTGCAGGTCGTTGGCGTCGTCGTCGGCACCGGCGGTGGGGGCTCCCTTCACCACTCAGGCGGCCCAACGACTCCGGTCGTTGTGCGGTCTCCGGGACCTCGGGCAGCACCGGAATGTTGGGCACCACCGGGCCGTCGTGCACCACCGGGCTGTCCTGCGTCACCGGCGACGGCATCGGGATGCAGACGCTCAAACAGCCCCATCACCACTACCTGTCCTTGCGAACTGAAGCCATCGCCACAGTTCGCGCCCGATGACCGAGTTCGCCCAGATGTCTGAGATGGCGCAAAGGCATTGGCGCCATCGTCGACGGTGACACCGGTCGCTCTGCTCCGATCAGGTTGTCAACCAATGCCTGAAGAGCCTGCGACGCGTCACATCGCGGGTTGTCGAGCACCACCGGGTTTCCCCGCAGCAGCGACAGGGCCACAGCTGGATCGTCAGGGATGACTGCACCCGCTTGCACCCCAACGTGCTGCTGGATCTGGCTGACACTGAGGCCTCCACGGGCGTTGACGCCGTTGCACACCAGGGTCCAGGTGTCTGGCGCGATGCCAAGACGGTCGAGAGTGTCGGCCACGACGCGGGCGTCCTTCACGCTTGGTGGATCAGTACCGGTCACCACCAGAAGATGGCTGCTGTGCTCAATCACCTCCACGGTGAGGTCGCCCATGTGCGAGGGCAGGTCCACCATCAACCAGGGGGTCTGCGATCCGATGGACGCCATGGCAGCAGTCACCAAACTGGCCGGTACGGTGTCGGCCAGGGCGGGATCCACCGGGGAACCAAGCAGCCCCACGCCGCTTCGATGGTGGGGATCACCAGATCCAGAATCCCCATGTGAGTGGTCCCGACTGACTGCCCACCAGATCCGATGTCACCAGTCAGGTTGGGGTGCACCACCATCCCGGGTGCCGGTGAGGTCAATAGAGCCAGTGAGCACGTGGGGTCGAGGCCAAGCATGAGCGCCTGATCGCCAAACTGAAGGTCAGCGTCGATAATTGCTGCGGGATAGGACCATTGCTGGGCGCTGGTGACGGTGCTGCGCGAGGCCAGCCCGATCGCCACGTTCACCGCACCGTCAGGACGCCGCTCACCGCTGGGGACGCAAACGCGCGATGGGGCCATCACCGGCGGCGTTCCCACCGGCGCTAGCCGGAGCGACACGGGTTGAAGCGGCTGGCGACCCCACCAACTCCAGCCCCGCCCGACGCACCGCATGTCGAAGATGGTCAGGTGGGGAGTCAACAGCGAGCAGGTCGCACATCCCTACCCCCAGCGCATCACGCAGCGACGAATTCCCGCATCGATGGGCAATGCCCACCACGGCGATTCGCCACCGATGGCCAAATGTTGCCGCCTGGCGCGCCGGTCAGGCACCACCGAGATGGCCACTCCCGGCGGAATCGACGGCCCCGACACCACCACCAGGGAACATTCCGACTCGCCGGGCACGTGATCACGCCACGCACCGTCGTGATGACCCGCCCGACCACGAACCCGATCGTCGGACGGGCCCCGCGTCAGACCACCCACTGGCGGACCCAGACGATGCTCAGCAAGAACCCTCGGCACGTCGGCACACGCTGACACCGACAGAACGCCGGCACCCAGGACCCGCACCAGACGGAATCGGACGTCAACCTCGGGTTCCACCACGACCCACCACCGGAGTGGAGGCGACCGGTCCCGGGGTTGCACAGGCGACATCTGGCCAATCGATGCCGCCACCGCCGTCATGGCGCCAACCCCAACGCCGGAGGTGCACCACATTGGGTCCCCGAGGCATCGGCGCCGCTGGCGGCATTGCCTTGCCTGAACCGGGTCGGCCGGATCGCCACACTCAGGCGTGAGCAGCGCAGGATCCTCACCGGGGAGTCGATCCACGAGCAGTGGCAATGGCCCGATGGCTCCTGGGCTGATACTGCGGGTGGACGAGGGTGAACCACAGGTCGTTGTCGTACGAGGCCACCCACTGGGCTGCCCGGGGAGGCAGGCTGAGAACCAGTGTGGCGGCGCCGGGTTGGGGAAGGACTTGCCCGCTGTCGGCAGCAACCGGCCCAGACTCGGCCCCAACGGCAAGCACCGCCACCGCCTGATAGAGGTAGCGGGCCCGGCGACACTTCACCTCCACGTCACCATCGGCCACTCCCGACGACAGCGTCGCCTCGGGACACGAGGACGGAACAAGGATGTTGACCCGGTCGCCCGGGCGTAGCCACCCACCAACGGCCCGGGTGGAGTCCACCGTGACGGCCAGAGCGGTATGGCCAGCGTCAAGCCGGTTGGCCAACCCCGACATCGACGTCGCCTGAGACACAAACATCCCAGCGGCAAGTACTTCCCCGGGTCCCGATGTCGGTTGCCGTCACCAGGCCTGCGAGCGATTCAACCGACATCACGGCGAACTCGGGTAGTTCCCCGGTAGAGCCGGCAACGGACTCGACCAGCCCCAGGGCCTCGAGGTCTTCACCCGACACGCCAGCTGCGATCATCCCGGTTGATCGGGCACCGTGACTCCGCCCCGCCCGAGGCCGCCGATCCGTCCCGCCCCCCATCAGGGCCAACGGCAAACCACACCAGAACCGCAACGATTACCGAAGCAACGGTGGCGGCGACAACGATGCTGCGCCTGGGCATGACGCCCACCTTCCTGACGACACCATCTGGCGATCTCGCCGATGGCAGCACAGGGCGCGTTCCATGCACCGAAGCCCGGGCGGCCAAAATTGGTGGCACCGCCGGGATTGGCGACGGTAGCCCCTCAGCTCTGCAAGATCGCCGCCGCGGATCATCGCCACCAACGGTGGCACCGGATCGCGTTGGCTGGGCCCGGGTGTTCAAATCAGGCTTCGGGTTCACCCTCGCCTGGGGGCAGCCTCGGTTGGGGCGTCCACCTCAGCCACCTCAGCCACGGCGACCTCGACGATCTCGCCACCTTCAGCAGCCGTCTCGTCAGCGGCAGGGCCCTCATCGGCGACAGTAGCGTCTACTGCGGGGGCATCACCGGCGGGAGCGACTGTTC
>JAGYKS010000031.1 GCA_018401565.1 Acidimicrobiales bacterium
GCTCGGCGGCGTGCCGGATCATCTCGTCACGAGGCGCGAGTCGAAGTCCGCGTCGATGTTTCGGGCATCTGACACCCGCGCGACGGGTTCGGGAACCGTTCGAACAGCAGGTCGTGGCGGATGGGGTCAGAGATCGGTGATTCCCTGCAGGCAGTAGGCCGGCACAATCCCGCCGCGCTGCCGCGGGCGGGGACCCACACTGGGATGTTCGGCGCGGCGCGTCGAGCAGGTCAGCCGGGTGATGAGGGAAGTAAGGGCTGGGCCCCATGTCCCCGAGTGACCTATGAGGCTCGCGGGCCGCGCCCAACCACGGAGTCGTCGGGGTTTGTCACCCGGCAGCGAGCGCGCGCACCACCTCCATGGTGAGCCACTGCTGGTAGTCCGGCGCCAGTGGGTGAAACTCTCTCAGGTGCAGCGGAAACGAGCAGGGAAGCCGGGGCGGGCCGAACTCGTCTCCACTTCGACACCGCGTTCGGCCACCCACACAACGCGGGGTTGTCGCACGCACGTGGGGATCTCTGAGAAGGTGCGTCGCATCTCGGCAGCACTCTTGATGTAGTGCTGGTCGCCGGTGAACCGGAAACGCTTGGGGTCGCTCATCAGCGCTGAGGTCTGCACGCACAGCAGGGCGTCGTGGGCCTCGTGGTCGTGCTGGTGGGTGTAGTGGCTGTCGTTGGTGGCCAGCAGCGGGGCCCGCAGCTTCTCGGCCAGTCGCACCAGGTGGGGGTTGGCCCACCGCTGGGCACCGATGCCGTGGTCCTGCACCTCGATGAAGAAACTGTCGCGCCCGAAGATGGCCTCCATCCGGCCGGCGATGGCCAGGGCGTTGTCGAAGCGTTGCTCCTCGGTCAGGGTGTCCTGGCGCCCCTTGTCGGGGTCCATGATCGGTGCCGGCACAAGGGCCTGAGCACCCGGCGCCAGACAGCCGCTGGTCACGATCACGCCCTTGCTGTGGGCCTCCAACAGCTCCCAATCCACCCTGGGCTTTTGGTAGTAGCCCTCGAGGTACGCCCGGCTGGCCAGCTGGATGAGGTTGCGGTATCCCTCGTTGGACTCAGCCAGCGCGGTCAGGTGGTAGTACTGCTTGCGTCCACCCTCGGCCTCGCCACCGGTGTCGTCCTGCCGGCCACGTCGGGCGAATCGCTCGGTGCGGTGCTCAAACGCCTGGTAGAGCTCGACACCGATGATCGGCTTCACACCAGCGTTGCGTGCCGCCTTGTACATCTCGAGTACGCCGTACATGTTTCCGTGATCGGTGATGGCCACCGCCGGCTGCCCGTCGGCGGCCGCAGCCTTGACGACATCACCCACCCGCGACGCTCCATCGAGCATGGAGTACTCGGTGTGCAGATGCAGGTGGACGAACGAGTCGGCCACGGGCCATACCTCCTTGATGGGCTCCGACGGCCACTCGCGGCGCCGGGGGTTCCGCCGGGATCCCCGATCGCAAGCTACACCCCTGTCATTCGGCGCGCGCACGGCGCCCAGAAGGTGCGCTACAGGTAGGTTCCTGGACGTGGGTCGCCACCCTCGGCACCCGGAGGGAGCTCGTTGCGCATCCGCTCGAGTTGCTGGCGCGCCGCCATCTGCTGAGCGAACAATGTGGCCTGGATTCCGTGGAACAGGCCCTCGAGCCAACCCACCAGTTGGGCCTGCGCCATGCGCAGCTCGACATCGGATGGCACCTCGTCAGGACTGAACGGGAACACCAGCCGTTCAAGTTCCTCACGAAGGTCATCAGACAGTGCCGTGCCCAACTCGGCCACCGACCGGGCATAGATCTCCCGAAGACGCTCCCGACTGGGCCCGTCCAGCGGTGTGGTTCTCACCTCGTCAAGCAACTGCTTGATCATTGATCCCACCCGCATCACCTTGGCAGGGCTCGGACACCGACTCACGCTCATCAGCGCCCGGCGCACCCGGCAGATCCGACGCACCCGGCGCACCCGGGGCGTCGGGCGACCCACCCGCAGAGATGCCGTCACCCGGCGTCACGATATGACCATGCTGGACGCCAGAGTCAGTCCAATCCCTCCGGCGATTCCGGGCGACCGCCATCAGCCCGCACACCATCCAGCGGTTTGCCGCTTCAGCCCGCCGCCATCCAGCGGGCGCACCGCCAACCCGCACGCCATCAGCGGGCGCACCGCCAACAGGCTCGTCCGACAGTTCACTACAGCCCAGATGGTCAGAAGTCACGGGCCACCCACCAACAGCGGCACCCGAACCTCGGCCTCGGTCATGGACCCGTGTCGTCCCACCAGCAGGTAGGGGCCTGTGTCCTCGGGATCGAAGTAGGCAACATCGTCACGGGCCACCAGAGCCACGTCACCCAGACGCCCTGCCGCTGCTTCGGTGACCACCGGGCCAAACCAGCCCTGCTCGAGCACTTCTTGCCGGGACACCACCCAACCGGTGTCGGCGTGATGGCGACGGGCAGCACCGATCAGGTCGCTGGCACGCCCCGGTCTGGCATGCAACCAGCGAAAACGCCCCTCACCCGACTGCACAGAACAGTTGGCCATCACCTCGGGATGCAGGCGCACCATGTTGTCGCCCACCTCCACCTGACCGTGATCGGCAGTAACCACCAGCGCGGCCCGGCGAGGAAGTACCCCGATCAGGTTGGACACCAGCATGTCGATTGCCGACAGCTCGGCGTTGAAATGTTCGCCGAGGCCATATTCGTGACCGACCTTGTCCAGACCGTCGTAGTAGGCGTACACGAACGGTTCGTGGCGTTGCAGGGCCTGCCGCACCTCGGTCACAAGCGTCGAGAGCACGCGGTAGCCCCGGAAGCGGGCGCCGTCGAGATGCACCCGGGTGAACCCGGACTGGGCAAACTCGGCCCGAGTGACGATGGCGGGGCGCTGGGAGCAAAACGGCTCAATGGTCTGGAACTTCTCGGGCGGTTCGGAACCCCGAACATCGCGACCGCCCACCGACCACCGCAGCACGTTGAGTACGCCGCCCTCGGTGGCCATGCGATAACCCACAACCCCGTGCTGGCCGGGTGGAGTTCCGGTGGTTATCGACGTGAGCGCAGTGCTGGTGGTGGTGGGACACACCGAAGTCGATCGGTCCTCCCGCCATGGCGGTCAACGTCGGCGCCTGCGACGCCCGGGATGCCAGCTGGTGCCAGCCCAGCCCGTCGACGACCAGCAGCACCACCTGATCGGCTTCCACCGCCGCTGCCGGAAGCCACGATGGGGGCTCGTCGGCAGAGTTCGATCAGCGCCGGCACCACATTGGAAATGCAGCCGCCGGCGTAGTCGGGGATGACCGGAGTGTCGCCCACGGTGTTCCTTTCCGAGCCCATGCGGAACCTGACCTTACTGCCGCCAACCGACGCTACCGGGACCACCCCCCAACCACGACCTACGATGGGGAGGTGAAGGTTTCAACACGAGGCGACTACGCCAGCCGGGCGCTGCTGTCGCTGGCGCTGCATCTCGACATCCCCGGGCCCACATCGGTCCGGGACATCGCCGAGCGCACGGGGCTCCCCCAGCCCTACCTCGAGCAGATCCTGCTGGCGCTCAAGGGCGCAGGGCTGGTGCGATCCAAGCGGGGCGTCGGTGGCGGGTACGTTCTGGCTCAGGACCCCGCCGACATCACCTTGTCGTCGATCCTGGCTGCAGTCGACGGGCCCATCGCCCTGGGCGACTTCGGCGAACCCCACACCGACGGCGCCTGCGACCACGAGGGCCAGTGCGTCCTGCTGGCGGTGTGGTCCGATGTGGGCGAGCAGATGCGGGCGCTTCTCAGCAGGCTGACCCTGGCCGACCTGGTCGACATGTCACGTGGCCAGACCCCATGGCCCAGTGGCGACTGACCACCCGTCGCATCTGGCAGGCCATCCCCAGACATCGCCAAGCAATCGCCAAACACCTGCCGTGCACCTCAGGCCATCCGCAACAGCCTGAGCGGCCCCACGTGGCGCTGGGATCAGCTGAGCCGTTCGAGCACCCCGGCCAGGTCATCGGGAAGCGGAGCGTTGAACCTGACGGGTTTGCCGGTCACGGGATGTTCAAACGCCAGTTCGGCTGCATGCAGCCACAGTCTGGGTACCACCAGACTTTGCCGCACCCCGGCGTACAGGGGATCGCCAACCACGGCGTGGCCAATGCCCGACATGTGAACCCGGATCTGGTGGGTGCGGCCAGTGTGCAAACGACACCGAAGACGCGTGACCTCGACCGGTTGCTCGTACGCGGTGACGACGTCGTAATCGGTCATGGCCGGCTTGCCGTCGGCGGCAACGGCCATGCGGGTGGGATGCCGGCGGGACCGACCCACCGGGGCCTCAACACGTCCCGACAGTGCCTCGAACCCGCCCCACACCAGAGCGTCGTAGATCCTCTCGATGGTGCGCAGGGTCATCTGTGCCGAGAGGTCTTCGTAGGCAGCCTCGGTGCGTGCCACCACCAACAGGCCGCTGGTGTCGGCATCGAGCCGATGGACCAGTCCGGGCCGGTGGGCCTCACCCACCGTGACCATCTCGGGGTAGCGGTACACCAGCGCGTTCACCAGGGTGCCCGTGGGATTGCCTGTGCCGGGGTGGACCACCACTCCCGGGGCCTTGTCCACCACCACCACGTCCGCATCCTCATGGACAATGGTGAGCGGGACGCTGGCGTCTGGCTCCACGGTCACCACCGGTTTCGCCGTTGGCTCGGGGACCTCGACTTCGTCGCCGAGTTCCAGCCGATGGGTACGCGACGTAATCACCCTGTCGTTGACCAGAACGGCGCCGGCGGCAACCATCGCGCTGGCCGCGGCGCGACTGCTTCCCGTCATCATGGACACCACCCGGTCGAGCCGCTCGCCCACCAGACCTGCTGGCACCGGCTCACGCACGCTGTGCACCACCCTGTCCACGTTGGGGCGACCGTTCACCGACCAGAGTCAGCACAACCAGCATGATGACCCCAACCACCACTGCGGCATCGGCCACGTTGAACACTGGCCACCACTGCAGGTCCACGAAATCCACGACGCCACCACCCATGAACCCCCGATCGCTGCGAACCGCCCGATCGATCAGATTGCCAATGGCTCCGCCGATGACCAGTCCCAGCGCCACCGTTCCCAATCGACTGGTCGTCGAGCGGGCGAACCACAACAGCCCCACGATGATCACCAGTCCGGCCAGCGACACAGCGGCACCCCACCAACTGCCCCCACCGATGCTGAATGCGCTGCCGTAGTTGCGGATGAGGTTGAACTGCAACGACCCAACCACTTCGATGGTGTCAGAGCTGAGGATTTCAACCGCCCACCACTTGGTCAACTGGTCGATGACGACAACGGCTGCAGCCACGCAGCCGAGCAGGAGCCACGGGGTTCGAGCCCTGGCCCCGGCGTCAGTCACCGGCGACCGAAATCCCCGACCTTGTATTCCACCCGCTCCCGTGCCCAGGGAATGGCCTCGAGGCGGGCCTTGGGAATGGGCTGGCCCGAAACCACACAGATGCCGTAGGTCTTGTTCGCCACCTTGGCCAACGCCTCGTCGATCTGGTCGATGGCATCACGAGCCCGGGCGCTGAGCGCCAGGTCGAAATCCCGTTCGACGGCCAGGGTGTCACCCTCACCGGACTCATCGTCAAACTGCACATCGCCCGGTTCACGCTCTGCGGCGAGCGCATCAGCCTCAGCCTTGAGCGATTCAGCCTGTTCGAGATAGGTAGCGCGCTGCTCAATGAGCATCTTGCGCTGCACCTCGAGGAACTTGGCGTCATACGGAGTGACGGTCAGGCGCTTTGGAGCCGGTGGAACCGGCTTGCGTGGCGGGGCCTTGGGCATCGGTGACGACTTCGCCACTGCACCCTCCACTGCCGACCCGGCGGCGGCAGCCTTCTTGGCCGGCGCCTTCTTCACAGCTGCCTTCTTGGCAGGTGCCTTTGCAGCCGGCGCCTTCTTCACAGCTGCCTTCTTGGCCGGTGCCTTTGCGGCCGGTGCATTCTTGGCCGGAGCCTTCTTCACAGGCGCCTTCTTCACAGGAGCCTTCTTGGTCGGCGCCTTTGCGGCCGGCGCCTTCTTTACAGGAGCCTTCTTGGCCGGAGCCTTCTTCACAGGCGCCTTCTTGGCCGGTGCCTTCCTCACAGGAGCCTTCTTGGCCGGGGCCTTCTTGGCCGGTGCCTTCTTCACAGGCGCCTTCTTCACGGGTGCCTTCTTCACGGGTGCCTTCTTCACAGGAGCCTTCTTGGCGGTTGACTTCGTGGTCACTACAAACACCTTCCTGCCGGGCCCAAAGGGGACCTGCCCCGGATCGTTACCCGGATCTCTTCGTTCGGAATCGCCCCCATCGCGCGACCCCATGGGAGTGTCACGCGATGCACGGGAATCTGGAACACCCCGAGGGGTGAACTCGCCCAAACCCCTCCATGCCGGGAAAGGTCGCGAAGCGTAGGGCCACCCGGTGCGGGCGTCAACACCTCCCGGGGGCGTCATGGCCGGCCGACCCGACGGCGTAGGCTCTCCCCATGCCATTTGGACCCGTCGACCCCGATTTCGACCTGGTGGACATTGAACGTCGGGGCTTGCAGCGCTGGGAGGACGCCGACGTCGAGGGTCAGGCGCGCCAACTGCGCCAGGACGGCGAGCCGTGGGTGTTTTACGAGGGGCCCCCGACGGCCAATGGTCGACCTGGTCTCCACCACGTGTGGGCCAGGGCGTTCAAAGACCTGTACCCCCGATTTCGCACCATGCAGGGGTACCACGTGCCCCGAAAAGGCGGATGGGACTGCCATGGCCTGCCGGTGGAACTGGCGATCGAAAAAGAACTCGGGCTGAGCTCCAAAAGCGACATCGAGGCCTTCGGAATCGCCGAGTTCAACGAACGGTGTCGCCAGTCGGTCCAGCGGTACGTGGGCGACTGGACCGAGCTGACCCGACGGGCGGGGGTGTGGATCGACACCGCCGACGCCTACTGGACCCTGGACAACGACTACATCGAGTCGGTGTGGTGGCTTCTTCGCCAGATGTGGGACCGTGACCTGCTGTACGAGGGTCACCGGGTGTCGCCGTACTGCGCCCGATGTGGCACCGCCCTGTCGTCACACGAACTCGGCCAACCCGACGTGTACCGCGATGTCACCGACCCGTCGGCGTTCGTGCGCTTCCCGCTTCTCGACACCGGTGGACCCGGTGACGGCGCCGATCTGCTGGTGTGGACCACCACGCCGTGGACCCTCATTTCAAACGTCGCTGCGGCCGTTGGGCCTGACATCACCTACGTGCGGGTGCCGGCCGCCGCCTTCGGGGCCACCGGTCGTGACCTGGTGCTGGCCGAGGCACTGGTACCTGACGGATTCGACGGTCCCCCACTGCACCGGTGGACGGGTCGCGACATGCAGGGCATGGGTTACACCCGCCCCTACGACATGCTCGATGCCGACCCGGCAACGGCTGCCAACGCCTGGAAGCTGGTGGTCGACGACTTCGTGAGCACCACTGACGGCTCCGGGATCGTCCATCTGGCTCCGGCCTTCGGCGAGGACGACGCCCGCATCGGACGGTTGCACGCACTGCCGGTGCTCAACCCGGTCGGACCCGATGGCACCTTCGACGACCGCGTGACCCCGTGGGCGGGCACCTTTGTCAAAGACGCCGACTTGTCCATCATCGACGAACTCGACAGTCGGGGCCTGCTTGTTCGTCATCAGCCGTACGAGCACAGCTACCCCCACTGCTGGCGGTGCTCAACTCCGCTGATTTACTGGGCCAAGACGTCGTGGTTCGTGCGCACCTCCGAGCAACGAACGGCCATGCTGGATGCCAACGAGACCATCAACTGGCAGCCGCCGTTCATCAAGGAAGGCCGATTCGGCCGATGGCTCGAGACCAACGTGGACTGGGCGCTGTCGCGCGACCGGTACTGGGGCACCCCGCTTCCCATTTGGCGCTGTGACGACTGTGGCCACGACACCTGTATCGGATCGGTGGCTGAACTCAGCGATCTGGCTGGCACCGACCTCAGTGAACGTGACCTGCACCGACCCCACATCGACGAGGTCACCCTGGCCTGCAGCCAGTGCGGTGGGGTCTCACACCGGCTCACGCCGGTGCTCGATGCATGGTTCGACTCCGGTGCGATGCCCTCGGCCCAACACCACTTTCCCTTTGCCGACACCGACGCCGACGCTGCTGCGGGGACCGGGACCGCGACCGGGGCCGGGACCGGCACCCTCCCTGGGGCCTTCCCCGCCGACTTCATCTGTGAGGCCATCGACCAGACCCGGGGCTGGTTCTATTCGCTGCTGGCCATCAACTCGCTGGTGTTTGGACAATCCCCGTACCGCAACGTGGTGTGCCTGGCGCTGGTCGTCGACGAACACGGCGCCAAGATGTCGAAGTCGCGCGGCAACGTCATTGACCCGTTCGACATCTTTGATTCCCTCGGCGCCGACGCCCTGCGCTGGTACTTCTTTTCCCAAGGCCAGCCCTGGACCACCCGCCGGGTGTTTGACGACGGCATTCGTGAGGCCACCCGCCAGACGCTGCTCACGCTGTGGAACGTGCACAGCTTCTTCACCACCTACGCCGACCTCGACGGCTTTGAGCCCGATGGCTCCACGCCCCAGCCCCACCACGTGCTCGACCGGTGGGTGCTGTCGGAACTGGATCGTGCCGTCACGGCGGTTACCGACCATCTTTCGGCGTTCGACGCTCTGGCTGCGTCCACTGCGCTGGCCGAGTTCATCGACGACCTGTCCAACTGGTACGTGCGACGTTCGCGCCCGCGTTTTTGGAAGTCGAGCGATCCCGAAGCCCACCGCACGCTGCACCATTGTCTGGTCACCACGTCCAGGCTTCTGGCTCCGTTCTGTCCATTTTTGGCCGACGACATCCACTCCACCCTCACCGGGGAGACGTCAGTGCATCTCACCGACTGGCCAACTGCTGGCGGATGGCACGATGAGGCGCTGGCCACCCAGATGGCAGCCGCCCGGCGGTTGGTGGGTCTGGGTCGTTCGGCGCGCACCGACGCCAAGATGAAGGTCCGTCAGCCGCTGGCCCGGGCACTGGTCCTGCATGACGGCCCCGTCCTGGACGACGACGTGGCTGCCGAGATCCGCCAGGAACTCAATGTGCACGCCCTCGAGCAGATCGACACCCTGTCAGGCCTCATGAGTTGGCAGGTCCTTCCCAACTTCCGGGTGCTGGGCCCCCGATTGGGCCCCCGGGTCAACGACGTGAAGGCTGCCCTGGCCAGCGCTGACGGCACCGCACTGAAGGCAACCCTGGACGCCACCGGCTCGGTGGAACTTGCCGGAATCACCCTGACCACAGACGAGGTGGAGGTCCGTGCCGAGCGGCACGAGGCGTTCGCCCTGGCTGAGGAGGGCGGCTGGGCGGTGGCGTTGGACCTCGAGATCGACGAGACCCTGCGGGCCGAGGGCCTGGCCCGGGAACTGGTCCGGTCCCTCAACGATCTGCGCAAAACCACCGGACTGGCCATCGCCGACCGCATCGAGGTGGACGTCGTCGCCAGCGGTCGCATGGCCGAGGCCGTCACCACCCATCACGACTGGATCGCAACTGAAGTGCTGGCCACCACGTTGACGCTGGTCGACCGCACTGACGGCCCAACCCACAGCATCGACGTGGACAGCGAAGTGGTCACCGTCTGGCTGCGGAAAGCCTGAGGATCAGCAAACACCCAGACCCAGCGTCATCATGCTGGACCAACCCGTCGTCATGCTGGACCAACCGCTGACTCAGCGCCGACGGCGTCCCCATCGTGATCCGCTGCCGTCCGCATCGTCGTCACGCTCGAAAAAGGCCCGCATGGCGGCATCGTCGTCCTCGCCGACCGGCCCCAGCGATGACTCGCCCTCAGCTACCTGGCTCTCCGACTGGCCAACGCCGTAACTGTCGGCGTAACCACCAGCCGTGCCTGCGTCATCAGCGGCGTTCCAACCCGACCCTGCCGCGCCCTCAGGGTTGCCGAAGGCAGGATCGTCATCGTCATCGTCATCAAACAGGCCTGACAGAGCAGCGGTGGCGTCCACATCCACGGGCGCATCTACGGGCGCATCTACAGGCGCATCCACGGGCGGGTCATTGAACTCGCCGACGGGCGCATCATCGAGCACGTCGACGGGCGCACCAACAGGCGCATCATCAGGACCGACGCCGGCCATGTCCCCACCCGCTCCCGACTCATCGTCGTGTTCGGGGTCGGTCCCAAGGTCGGTCCCAGGGTCGGTCCCAGGATCGATCCCGGAGTAACCCGGGACATCGACGGCGATGTCAGGCTCGCTGGAGCCGGTGTCGGACCCGAACGCCCCAACGCCCGCGGGCTCCTCCGCCATCGCACCGCTGACGGTCGCACTGCGGCCGCCTGCGAAGCCAGTGGGGCTGTCGGCCAGATCCACCAACCCTGCGGCCGCCTGACGCAACCGCCCCCGCTCTTCGTCGAGGACTCGCTGCACGGCGTCAACTTCAGCCGCGATCGCCGCTCGGGACTGCTCAAGTTCGGCGATGTCTGCCCGCAGGGCGTCAAGGTGTTCGGCGCGTGCAGCCTCCATCTCGCGCCGCGCCTCAGCCAGCATCTGCTGGGTCTGGGCCTCGGTCGCAGCCGACTGCTGCCCGGCTTCGGTCGTGGCTGCGGCCAGCAACCGTGCTGCCTCGGTGCGGGCCTCGGACACGGTGGCGTCGGCGGTGCGCTGGGCCATGGTCAACACGCTGGCGGCCCTGGCGGCGTCGTCAGTGTCCCCGCCACCGGCGGCGGTGGCCTGCTCGGCCTGCCGTTCAGCCAGACGGGCTCGTTCCTCGGCCATCTCGGCCCTCTCCACGGCCTCGGTGGCCATGGCCCGCAGACCGGCGATCTTGTCGTCGATGTGATGGAGGTAGTTCGCTACCTCATCGGGGTCGAAGCCCTTTTTCCGCTCGGTGAACTGGACGTTGCTGACAGAGCCTTCCATGGGAGTGATGCTAGCCATCTGCGCTCAGCCCGCAAGCGGGGCGTGCCCACGACCACCGTCACCCATCGCAATCACCACCGGTAGTGGTGGTCAGCAGAGCACCCGCAACAGCAGTGAGCCCACCAGAAGCACCACCATGGGCGACAGGTCGAGACCCATGCCACCCATGCGCACCGGGGGCAGCATGGCCCGAACGGGGTTGAGCACCGGGTCGGTCACGGCGCCGAGTGCGTTGGTCATGGTGGCCAGTGCCCCGCCGGCCGGCGCCGGGAACCACGACAACACGATTCGAATGAACACTGCGAACATCCACAGTGACAAAAGCGTGCACACGATACTCATGACAACGTCCCGATCATGACAACATCCTGCCTGGTCAGATGCCCTTGTCGGCGATGCGTCGACGCTCGTCGTCAGACACCTCGGCACCCGACGGCACGATGAGATAGGTGTGGCCTGCGATCCGTTCCATCTGGCCGCCGAGTCCGTAACACAGGCCTGAGCAGAAGTCGATGAGGCGACGGGCAACGTCGCGGTCGACGTCGTCGAGATCCATGGCCACGGGTTGACCTGCCTTGAAGTGCTCGCCAACCTCCTGGGCGTCGTTGAACGCCAGCGGTTCCACCACATGCAGAGGTGCAGCAGCGGGGATCTGACGTACCGACCCGCTGGTGCGGGCGCCAACGTCGCGTCCAACGCCCGCAGCCGACACCGGCCGCACGGCACCCGATTCTGAGCCAGCCACGGCCGGCCGCACCGTCACACCGTGCTCAGACCCCTGCCGAGGTGGCGCCGGTCGGGCATCCACCCTGGACACACCTGATGGAGGGGCAGGACGGCCAGCAGCAGCTGGCGGCCTCTGGGGGCCGCCTGTGTCGCTGACGCTGCCGAGGGGTCCTCATAGGAGTACATCTGGCCGTCGTCGTACTCGTCATCGGGGCCCAAGCCCAGATAGTGCATGGCCCTGCGCCACATCGTCGCCATAGTTCCTCCAGATCAGGTTGCCGCCTACCAGAGTCTCCCACGACAACAGCCCCATCAGAAAGTCTGATGGCACCTGATCGGGTCAGCCCGCTGGTGCGACGGTGCGCGAACCGAACAACACCGTGCCCAAACGCACCATGGTGGCACCGGCCTCCACCGCTTGTTCGAAGTCGCTGCTCATGCCGATGGAGCGCTCGGCCAGACCCAGATCGTCGGCCAGCGACACCAGACGGTCGAACCCCGAACGTGACTGCTGGGCGGGCCCGAAGGCGGCCACCCCCATCAGCCCGTCCACAACCAGTCCCAGCCCCCGCAACGACTCAACCATGGTGTGGAACCTCGTCGAAGGAGCACCCGCCCTTGTTGGTCTCGCCCGACAGGTTGATCTGGACGAACACCGTGGCCCCTGGACGCCGACGGGCGATCTCGGCCCCGAGCTCAAGCCGGTCCACGCTCTGCCACACCGCTACGTGGTCGGCCACCTGACGAACCTTGTTGCGCTGCAGTCTGCCGATGAAGTGCCAGGCGTGGGGGCGGGCTGGCCACCGAGGCCAGCGCCTCGGCCTTGGCCACCAGTTCCTGGGCGTAGTTCTCGGCGCAGCCGTCCACCCCGGCACGAACCGCTGCACTCACCTCGGCAGGCCCGAATCCCTTGGTGACTGCAAGCAGCGCCACTCGTCGGCCGCCAGCAACGGCATCGATGCGACGTCGCGCATCGGCCACCGCAACTGCAACGGCAGCATCCAGATCGTTGGCGTCGCCGGGGTCCGGAGCCACCGTCACACCCAAACCCGTCGGTTCACACCACCGACGTCGGGCCCAGCGGCTACTTCAGAAACGATGGGACGTCGAAATCGTCGTCGCCCTCAGGTGCCTCGTCGCCTGACCCGGCGAACACGTCAGTGACCGGCTCGGGATCACGGCGGGCGGCGGTGCGGGACCGCTGGGTGGGCTCGGCATCCCAACGGTCAAAGCCAGCGGCGATCACCGTCACCCGGACCTCGTCGCCCATCTCGTCGTCGATCACGGTGCCGAAGATGATGTTGGCGTCGGGGTGACCCACGCCGTGGATCACCTCAGCGGCCTCGTTCACCTCGAACAGGCCCAGATCGCTGCCACCGGCGATGGTGAGCAGGATGCCGCGGGCACCCTCGATCGAGGCCTCCAGCAGCGGTGACGAGATGGCGTTGCGGGCCGCAGTGAGCGCCCGACCCTCGCCCGAGCCGTAGCCGATGCCCATAAGGGCGGAACCGGCATCAGTCATGATCATCTTGACGTCGGCAAAGTCGGTGTTGATCAGGCCCGGAGTGGTGATGAGGTCGGTGATGCCCTGCACACCCTGCAGGAGAACCTCGTCGGCCATCTTGAAGGCGTTGAGCACCGAGGTCTTGTCGTTGGAGACCGTCAGCAGTCGGTCGTTGGGGATGACGATCAGGGTGTCGACCTTTTCCTTGAGGCGCTGGATGCCCTGCTCGGCCTGCACCGAACGACGACGACCCTCGAAACCAAACGGCCGGGTCACCACACCGATGGTCAGTGCGCCCAGACCCTTGGCCACCTCGGCGATGACCGGGGCAGCACCGGTTCCGGTACCACCACCCTTGCCAGCGGTGATGAACACCATGTCGGCCCCGGTGAGGGCCTGTTCGATCTCGTCACGGTGCGCTTCGGCGGCCGCCCGACCCACCTCGGGGTCCGATCCGGCACCGAGCCCACGGGTGAGTTCACGCCCAACGTCGAGCTTCACGTCGGCGTCGCTCATCATGAGCGCCTGGGCATCGGTGTTGACGGCGAGGAATTCGACGCCCTTGAGGCCAGCGTCGATCATCCGGTTCACGGCGTTGCAGCCGCCACCGCCGACGCCGACAACCCTTATGACCGCCAGATAGTTCTGCGGGTTACCGGACATTGTGTGCACTCCCTCCACCATGGGTGGCTCGTAACGCTCGCTTGTTGGGTCTTGTCCACTCATTCGATCCACACCTTTGGCCGGGACTGCGGTGGGGATGCCCACCCAGGACTACGCAACGACCTCGACCAGAGCCGCACCGCACAGTGTCGCACCAAAGCGTGCCGCACACCGACGGAATGGTCGTGGAGTCGGCGGACTGCGCCGCCACCCCCGGTCCGGGGAGAAAGGCTAGGCGCATGATTCTCCACGGGTCAACACTGCGGTGTCGGCCACCGCAACGTTGATGACGTCGACGCACCGCATGTCGACGGTGGCCAGGATCGTCTGGATGGTCCTGATCTTCACGTCGAGTTCCCCGGCATCGCCCATCACCACCACCGACCCATCAGCCATCCGTAGCTCGATCCTGCCATTGTCACCGGGGGTCACGGCCTCGACCAGCGAGGCAAGACCCGGTGGCAGTGCGGCGGCAGCGGCAACGACCCCCCGATCCACCGGACCAAGACGTTCGCCGGGTGACCCGGGAACGACCCCGGTCACCAGTGGCAGGCCACCAGCGTCAGACACCACGGCCAACACCTGACCCGAGGCGTCCACCACTGCCAACGAATCACCGGCTGCGGTGGCCATCGCAGCCACCGGAACCCGCTCCACAACCTGCACGATCACCCGGCCGTCGAACCACGACCGCGACACTGACGCCTCAGCCACCTGCGGGTCAGACTCCACCGCCGTCACCGCTGCTGCGGTATTGACCCGAACCAGTGGATCACCCACGGCGATACCCGACAGCGCCACCAACGCAGCCGGATCAACCGACGATGTTCCCTGCACGTCGATGACATCGACGGCGAGCAGCGCACTGTGGGCTGCCAGCCAGAGTCCGGCAAGAGCCGACATCACCACCAACACCGCAGCCAACAGGCGCCGGCGGCGCCGGCGGCGGTCGATCTCCACACTGCGACGCCGCTCCACGATGCGCGGATCGGCCCCGTGGTTGCGCACCACCTTGGGCGGCGACGTAGCGGTGGGGGTCACGAATCGCCTCGACTGGGATCTGGCCTCGACGGTGCCGCCGCCGGGCCACCGAGCGTTCCCGCAAAGCCCACCATCCGGGTCTCGGGCACCAGTTCCACACCGGTCGCGTCGCGCACCAGAGTGGTCACGGCCTGCATGACTGCGGCCACATCGTCAGCCGATCCGCCCGGGTCGGCCTGGATGAAATTGGCGTGCTTGGTCGAAACCTCAGCGGTTCCGATGCGAAGACCCTTGCCGCCGGCGGCATCAATGAGCCGCCCGGCTGAGTCGCCCGGTGGGTTGGTGAACACCGACCCGGCATTTGCCCCGCCGGGCTGGTTGGCCCGGCGCCACGCCACGATGTCAGCGATGGATGCCTCACTTTCGGCCCGAACCCCCGGCGACAAGGCAAGCTCCACTGACACCACAACGGTGTCGTCGGGAACGCACGAATGCCGGTAGTGGAAGTCGAGGGCCTCAGCTGGCACCCATACATCCTCGCCGGTGCGGAGCCCGAACAGGCGGACCCTACGCACCGCAGCGGCCATGTCGGCCCCGTGTCCGCCCGCGTTCATGCGTGACCGCGCCTCCGATCGAGCCCGGCACACCCACCGCCCACTCGAATCCGCAGAGCCCGGCAGCCGCTGTTCTGCGGGCCACCACCGGCAGCGACGCTCCCGCACCGACGTGCACCGCAGTTCCGTCGATCACGATGTCGTCGAATCCTTCGTCGAGCACCACCACCAGACCCCAAAACCGGCGTCGGCCACCAGCAGGTTCGAGCCCCGGCCCACCACCAGCACCGGAACCGACGTGGAGCCAAGGGCGCTGGCCACAACGACGAGATCGTCGATCCCGGTTGGCGACACGAGCAATGCCGCCGATCCCCCAACCCGGTAGGTGGTGCGGTCAGCCAACGGGACATCGTGACCGACCATCGGCCCCAGTGCCGCCGCCACGGCGTCGAGCTCGTCGGCGGTGGCAGCGCCCAGCTGGGGACAGAACTGGGGACGCCGCCGTCAGCTGCCATCAGGGGGTTCCTGCCGATCTGGGTCGGTGACGCCGGCGTCGTGCATGGCCGAGCGACGCTGCAACCCGGCCAGCACCCGGGTGGGCACCGTGGTGAGGTCGCCGGCACCCAACGTGAGGCACAGGTCGCCGGCGCGCAGCTCAGTGCCCAGCCATGCCACCACGTCGTTGAGGCCCGGGATGTAGGACACGGCTGCGTCGCCATGGGCCTCGAGCACGGCGTCAACGATCAACTGGCCCGACACCCCGGGCCGGGGGCGCTCTCCGGAGGCATAGACGTCGGTGACCACCACCAGGTCGGCGCCGACGAAGGCGTCGGCGAAGTCACGCCAGAGTGCCTCGGTCCGGCTGTAGCGATGGGGCTGGAACACACACACCACCCGGGCCCAGCCTCCGTCACGACCCGCCGCCACTGCCGCAGCCACCTCAGTGGGCAGGTGGGCATAGTCGTCGACCAGATGAACGCCAGCCGCCGACCCCCGGTGCTCGAACCGACGGGCGACCCCGGCGAACCGGGCCAGCGCTGCCACACCGGCGCTGAACGGCGCCCCCAACTCAAGACCACACACCAGCGCGCCAGCGGCGTTGCGGGCGTTGTGCTCCCCTGCCACCGGCAGGGTGACCCGGCCCAACACCTCGTCACCGTGGGCGAGGGTGAACGTGCATCCGTCACGACCCGATCGCAGGTCCGTCATCTGGTAGGTGGCGCCCGGGTCGGTCCCGTAGGTCACCACCCGTCGCCGAATCACAGCGGGCCCCGAACCATCGCCAATCGACGGCGCTGCATCATCGGCACTGGCGGCCAGGGCGGCAGCCTCGGGGTCGTCGGCGCACAGCACCACCGGGCCGGGCGTGTTGGCCACAAAGGTGGCAAACGCCGACCGAAGGTTCTCCCATGAGCCGTGGTGCTCCAGATGATCGGGCTCCACATTGGTCACGATGGCGGCATAACGGGGCAACTCCAAAAAGGTGCCGTCGCTCTCATCGGCCTCCACCACCATCCAGCGACCGTCATCCCACGCCGCCCCCGAACCGATCTCGTTGAGGTCACCGCCGACGATGAACGACGGAGCCAAACCGGCTTCGATGAGGATCAGCACCAACATCGACGACGTGGTGGTCTTTCCGTGGGTGCCCGCCACGGCCACGGTGTCACGCCGGGCGGTGATGCCAGCAAGAACCTCGGCCCGACGCATCACCGGTATCTGGCGGCCGATGGCCTCGATCACCTCGGGATTGCTGTTGGGGATGGCGGTGGACACCGCCACCAGCGCCACGTCGTCACCCACATTGGCCGCTGCGTGGCCCACGGCCACGTCCACGCCCAGGGCCTGCAGTCGATCGAGCGCCCGGCTGTGCTTCATGTCGCTGCCGGACACCTTGTGGCCCATCGCAGCCAGCGTGGTGGCAATGGCGCTCATTCCGGCGCCACCCGCACCCACGATGTGCACCGCCAACGGCGTCGACAGGTCGGGCCACGCAGCACTGGACAAGCCGGCGGGCTTGTCGTCACCGGACACGGGCTTGTCGTCACCGGACACGGGCTTGTCGTCACCGGACACGGGCATGCTCCTCCACAAGGGCGGCCACACGATCGGCGGCGTCAGGTCGGGCCACCGACGCCAGACCGGTGGCCATCGCAGCGCGGCGCGACGAATCATCGAGCAGCGGCGACACCAGGGCATCGACGGCGTCGGCGGTGCAGTCGGCATCATCGAGCACGATGGCGCCACCGGCGTGCACCAACGGCATGGCATTGGCCCGCTGGTGATCGCGGGGTGCCCCCGGCAACGGCACCAGCACCGCTGGCACCCCGGCCACTGCCAGTTCGGCGACTGTGGTGCCTCCGCTGCGACACAGCACCACGTCGGCCGCCGCCAGCACGTGCTCCATGTTGTTTTCGTACGGCACCACCCGAAGGTCCAGTGCGCACTCGGGATCATCGGTGAGGCCGTTGAGTTCGTCGATCACCAGATCATGGTCGCGGGTTCCGGTCACGTGGTACAGCACCACGTCACGGTTGCTCCAGCGTCGGGCCAGCCCGGCTGCGGCCAGGTTCACCCGACGCGCTCCCAGCGAACCGGAGAACACCGCCATCATCGGGTCCTGGTCACCGATGCCCAGTCGCTGGCGGGACTGAGACCGCAGCTGGACCCGCTGCCCCGGGTCACCCAACGGCTCCACCTCGGCACGCACCGGATTCCCCGTCACCACACTGCGGGGCAGGTCGGTGCCCTCGAACGGCACGGCGCAGGCTTGGGCGAACCGGCCCGCCACCTTGTTGGCCAGTCCGGCCACGGCGTTTTGTTCGGTGACCACCAGCGGAATACGCCACAGCACAGCACCCACGGTGCACGCCACGCTGGCGTAGCCGCCCAACGACAACACCACCGCCGGTCGTCGCCGACGCAGCATGACCACTGCCTGCCACACGGCGCGCACCAGCCCCAGCACGGCACCGATGTTGTCCAGCGTGAACCGACGGGCAATGCCTCGGCCTGGCAGGACCAGCAGTTCGAAGCCCGCCGCCGGCACCACCGACCGTTCCACGCCGCGCTGTGAACCCACGAACAACAGGGTGTCAGCGCCATGACCCCGCCGCACCAGCGCCTGCGCCACAGCGACGCCGGGCAGGACGTGTCCTGCGGTACCGCCACCGGCGATGACAGCGAACAACGGCGGCGCATGACCACCGGAAGGTCGATTCGACGGCCCCTCAGACACTGATGGCCCCTCAGTTACTGGCGGCCGCTGCGTTGCTGACGGTTCCCGGGCGGCGGCGTCTGCGGTCATCGTTGGGATGTCCGGGCGATGTTGACCAGCACACCGCACGCCGCCATGGTCACGATCAGCGACGATCCGCCCGACGACACCAGGGGAAGCGGCACACCGGTGATGGGCAGGACGCCGACGACCGCCCCCAGGTTCACCAGGGCCTGCACCGAGATCCACGTGGTGATGCCCACCGCCATCAGCATCCCGAAGCGGTCGGTGGCCCGCATGGCCACAACCACCCCGAGACCGGCGAGAGCAACGAACAGCCCCATGAGGCACCAGACCGCCAAGCAGCCCCAGTTCCTCACCGATGGTCGAGAAAATGAAGTCGGTGTGGCCCTCGGGCAGGAAGCCAAACTTGGCCCGACCCTGACCCAACCCCATCCCGGTGGTTCCGCCGTTGGCGAGTGCGGCCTGACTCTGCAGCGTTTGGTAGCCCGCGTTGAGTGGGTCGTCCCACGGGTCCATGAACGCCACAAGCCGGCGCCACCGATAGGGGGCGGCCACCGCCAGGATGGCTCCTGCAGCTCCAGCCAGCGCCACCAGGATGGCCAGGGAGCGTCCGGGTACCCCTGCCACCCACAGCACCGACGCCATGATCACAAACAGCAACACTGTGGTGCCGAGATTGGGCTGGAACAGGATGAGACCGGCCATGGGAACGAACACCACCAGCGCCGGGCGGATGGTGACGCGACCCTCAGTCATGCGGTCGGCACGCGAGGCCAGCAGGTCCGCCAAAAACACCACCAGGGCCAGCTTGGCCAGCTCCGACGGTTGCAGGGTAAACGGCCCCAACGCCAGCCACCGGCTGGAGCCGTTCACGGTCTGGCCGGCAAACGGAAGCAGGACCAGGACCAGCAGGCCAAACGTGACCCACAACATCGGTCGTGCCAACGACCGCAGCCTGTGAAGGCTCACGTACGACGCCACCACCAGCGCCACTGCTCCCAGGGCCAGCCACATGGCCTGACGCTGGAACTGGTACCAGGGGTTGCCGTAGTCGGACTGGGCCTCGGCGGCCGATGCCGACAGCACCATCACCAGCCCAAACACACACAGCAACGCAAGAACGACTGACAACGCCACCACAGTGCCGTTGGAACGCCTGGGGCTGCGATGACGCAGGTCGTCGGTGGCTGCGTGCCGCATCGGTCCTGACATGGGGTGACGCCGTGCCGGCTGGACGAGCAGTGCGTTGTGACCCCGACCGCCGGGCTGCAACCGGGTTGGACGAGCCCCGCCGAAGCGGAGACACCGATGCAACCTCAGAGCGCGAAGAGCGCTGCGCATGCGGCTGGTGCCGCCCGTTGTTTTGTCGCCGACCTTGGGTTGTCATACGCCCGTCACCTGCAGGAAGTCGAAGTAGAACGTGCCCACCCCGAACGCCGTGAGCACCCCCGCCACGATCCACAACCGGATGATGACGGTGGTCTCAGGCCACCCGCCCAGTTCGAAGTGGTGGTGGATGGGTGCCATGCGAAAAACCCGCCGACCACCAAAGAGCTTGAACGAGCCGACCTGCACAATGACCGACAGCGTCTCCATCACGAACAGGCCACCGATGATGATCAGCAACAGCTGGGTGTTGAGGGTCAGGGCCAGTGCCGCCAGGCCGGCACCGATGGCCAACGACCCGGTGTCGCCCATGAAGATCTGGGCCGGCGCCGCGTTCCACCACAAAAAGCCCAGGCATGCTCCCACCAAGGCCGCAGCCACGGTGGCCAGATCGAGAGCATGCGGAACGTTGTAGATGTTCTCGGCGTAGTCCGGTCCGTAACGAAAAGCCCAGAAACCTATGACCACAAAGGCACCAAACGACACCGTCGCCGCCCCTCCGGCCAGTCCGTCGAGCCCGTCGGTGAGGTTCACGGCATTGGTGGAGGCCAGGATCAACAGCGCAGCAAACAGCACCCAGCCCACCTTGCCCAACTCCCACCCCGGCATGTCGTAGCGGACGAACGACAAGGTGGTGTGCTGGGCGGTGTAGGTCACAAGCGCTATGGGGAGGGCGAAAGCCACCACCAGCAGTCCGAGCACCTTGGCCCGCTTGCTGAGGCCAAGGTTCCGCTCGCGCGTGACCTTGATCCAGTCGTCGACGAAGCCCACCACGCCCGCTCCCACCACCACCGCAACCACGAACAGGCCACTGTAGGTAAACACCGAGCCTCGCCCTGTGGACCGCAGGATCAGACTCGACAAGACATAGGCCAGCACCGTGGCACCCACAATGGCGACGCCGCCCATTGTCGGGGTGCCAGCCTTGGTGATGTGGCCGCTGGGACCATCTTCACGGATGGGCTGGCCGATGTGGCGACGGCTCAGCACGCTGATGAGTGCCCGCGTGCCGGCGAGTGACACCACAAAGGCGATTGCCGCTGCCATCAGCAGCCGGATCACGAAACCCACCCCATGTCGGCCAACGCTGCCGCGGCAACCGATCGATCGTCGAATGGTTCGCGGCGTTCACCGATGGTGAGCACCGCTTCGTGGCCGCGTCCGGCCACGAGCACAACGTCACCGGGCCCGGCCATGGACAGCGCCAGGGCGATGGCACGTCGCCGGTCGGGCTCGATGATGGCCCGGGCGCGCCGCCGGGGATGCCGGCCAGACCGGGCAGGATCTCGTCGATGATGTCGTCGGTTCGTTCGCTTCGGGAGTTGTCGGCGGTGAGCACCACATCGGCACCCGATTCGCCGGCCACCTGACCCATCAGCGGGCGCTTGGTGGCATCTCGTTCTCCCCCACACCCGAACACCACGATGGTGCGTCGCCCGGCAGCCAACTCGGTGGCCGCCGACAGTGCGTGGCGAAGGCCATCGGGGGTGTGGGCAAAGTCCACCACCACGGCGAACGGCTGGCCGGCGCGGGCGCGTTCGAACCGCCCGGGCACCATGCTGGTGGCGCCGAGTCCCCGGGCGATCACCTCGGGTGCCACACCCATCACCGCGGCGGCGGTGGCGGCAGTCACGGCGTTGGCAACGTTGAACCGACCGGCCAGATGGAGGTCCACGCCATGTCCCCGCCAATGGAACACGGTGCCCTCGTTGGACAGCTGTACGCCAGTGGCGTCGGCCGATGAGCAGGTGGTGACCGGGACGGTGACCTCGGCAGCGAGCCGTCGGCCGGCATCGTCGTCCACGTTCACCACGGCGTGGTCACAGAGTTCAGGGGTGAACAGCCGCGCCTTGGCCTGATAGTAGGACTCGAGATCGTGGTGGTAATCGAGATGGTCGACGCTGAGATTGGTAAACACCGCCACAGCGAACCGGGTGCCGTCAACACGGTGCTGGTCCAAGGCGTGCGACGACACTTCCATGGCCACCACGTCGACACCCGACGCCGCGTGGCCCGCCAACAGCCTTTGGAGTTCGGGCGCCTCCGGTGTGGTGCGCACTCCGCTGAGGGTGCCGATCACCTCACAGCGTTGCCGGTCAGTCGCCAGAATCCCGGCCAGCAGGTGGGTGGTGGTGGTCTTGCCGTTGGTGCCGGTCACCCCGATCACCTCGAGCCGGGTGGACGGCTCGGCACACATCGCGGCGGCTATCGGACCGAGGACACGTCGGACGTCAGACACCACCAGTTGCGGGACAAGCCCCCCACCTTCGCTGGGGGCGACGCTGGTCAGGTCAAGTTCGTGGTCCACCAGCAGGGCGCTGGCACCGCTGCGCACCGCATCGACGGCAAAGCTGTGCCCGTCGCTTGATGCGCCACGCACGCAGGCAAACAACGACCCGGGAAGCACCTCGCGGCTGTCGTGGGTGACCGAAGTTGCGTCGATGTCTCCGCGACCAACGAGCCGGGCAGCCGGATCGCGCCGAATGGCGACGTCACGCAGATCTTCGAGAACCATCGTCACCACTCAACCATCTCCGGTGGCTACCGGAGTGCCACCTGCCGAACCGGCCGCAGCCGAGGCCGACGTACCAACGGGCACGGCCCGCACCCGGCCATCTGCCCCAGGTGCCAACACCGTGGCCGAAATCCGGGGAATCTCGCCATTGGGATACTCATACAACGGGCGAGCCTCGGCAGGCAGGGCGTCGGCAAACCGTTCAGCCCGGTCGGTGGCCGGTGGTGGGATGTTGAGGATGCGCAGTCCCACCTTGGCCACATCGGCAAACACCGGAGCCGCCACCGATCCGCCATCGATTTTGCCATTGCCTGGCTCGTCGATCATGACGAGGATCGACAGTGCAGGTGCGGTGGCCGGGACGAACCCGACGAAGGTGGCCTGGTAGCGCTGGACGCCGTACTCGTCGAAGTAGGTGCCGTTGGGTTGGGCCTTGATCGCCGTGCCGGTCTTGCCCGCCACCGGGAAACCCTCCACGGCGGCCTTGGTTCCGGTACCCACGGCCACCACGCCGCGCAACATCATGTTCATCATGTCGGCGGTGTCGTCTGAGATCACCCGGCGCGACTCTCCGGAGGTGTTGATGCGACGCTCGCCGTCGGGAGCCACCGTCTCGAGCACGAGGCGAGGCGGCACATACATCCCGCCGTTGGCCACCACGTTGTAGGCCATCAGCATCTGCAGAGGCGTGACGGCAACGCTCTGGCCAAGCGAGATGCTGCCGATGTCGGAATCCGACCACTGAGGCGGAGACGCCAGCACGCCGCTTTGCTCATTGGGGAATCCCAGCGGGGTCGCAGCCCCCAGACCAAACTGTGTGAGGTAGCCGTGGAGTCGGTCAGCGCCGAGCATCTGGGCGATCTTGATCGTGCCGACATTCGAAGAGTTGCTGAGCACCTGTGGCAACGGCCAGGTGATGGTGCCGTGGGGCGTGTGTTCGCTGAAGTCCCAATCGCCGAGCCTGATGGTGTCGGGAATGACAAACGTTGTGGAGTAGTCCACGAGGCCCTCTTCGACTGCCCCTGACGAGGTGATCATCTTCATCACCGACCCGGGCTCATACGAGGTGGTGACGGCGGCGTTGTTGGCGTCCACCCTGACCTCGCCCGATTCCTGGTCACGGGTGACGTTGGCCATGGTCAGGATCTCGCCGGTCGCCGGGTTGGACACCACCACCACGCCACCACGGGCATTGGCTGCCTCAACCTGCTCCAGCAGGATGCGCTCGGTTTCAAACTGCAGGGAACGGTCGATGGACAGCACAAGATCGTGACCGGGAACCGCAGGCACCAACTGCTGCTCGGCCACCGGGATGGTCCGCCCGTCGGGACCCCGCTCCATGGTGAGACTCCCCGGTGTACCGGTGAGCAGGTCGGCAAACTGTGCTTCGAGACCTGACAAGCCGTTGCCGTCGATGTCGGTCTGGCCGATGATCGAACCGGCAACCTCACTGCTTGGCAACACACGCTTGGGCTCAGCGATCATGCCCACACCCGCAAGCTCCAGAGCCTCCACCTGGGCAGCCATGTCATCAGACACGTGCCGGGCCACATAGGCGAACCTCCCGCCCCTCTCAATACGCCCCAGCACGTCGGCCACCTCCACTCCCAGCACCGCGGCCAGAGACGTAGCCACCGCAGCTGGATCACCGATCAGCTCGGGATCCACAAACACCGACTTGCGGGGAACCGACACCGCCAGCTCAACGCCCGACCGGTCGTAGATGGTGCCGCGCTCGGCTGACAGTGTCTGCGAACGCATCCGCTGCTCGACACTGAGTTCGCGGTACCGATCAGGACTGGCAACCTGGAGATCCACCAGCTTTCCGCCACCACCACGAGCATCAGGCCCAACACGATGACGATGCCAAGCACCCTGCGCCCGGGATCGAGGGCCGGAGGTGTGCGCGAGAGTGCGAGTCGGCTACTGACTCGGTCCAGATGAACCGAAGCCAAGCGCGGCAACCCACCGCGACACACCGCTGCTGGTCGGCGACCTCCTCGCCGCAGGTGGGCCCGGACGCACAGCACCAGCCCGAGGGCCCGAACGCACAGCACCAGCCCGGGTCGCTGTGGTTCCGGGGCCCGCCGGAGTGCTGCCTGCGCTGCGGGCCTGCTGGGTGGGGCCAGCCGGACGGTCGCCACGCCGTGAGGCGGTTCCGGGAGTGACTGGCCTGCCCGGCGCACTACCTGCAGACGGTCGCGCAATTCGCCGGCCTGTGGCTTGCGATGACGCCGGGGCTTTCACCACCGCCGAGGAGATGCGAGCGATGCGGGGTGGGGTCGGACGCTGCTGGGCCGCGGACCCCGGGGGCGTCCTGACGGCACTGATTGCGAGACTCGCCGGGTGGACTACCCGATGACCCTGCAGTCACTCCCCGACCTCGACTGCCGCTGGGGTGTCCACCGATTCGTCTGGTCCCGCTGCGATCAGGTTGTCGTCGCCGGAGTCGCTTCGCAGGTAGACGATTTCGCTCGGGGGTACCATCCCCAGCCGCCCGGTTGCTGTGCCGACGATCCGCCCCGGCGACTGCAACTCGGCCAGTTCGAGGCGCTGGGCCTCGGCCAGCTGCTGCTGCACAACGATCTGGGTCTGCAGCCCGTCCAAGCGATCCTGGGTCTGCACCTGCAGCGCCTGGGACACCGAGATGGCGCAGCACAGCCACCAGCAACACCCCACCGGCAAGCCCCGCAATGAGCCAGTTCGGTGGTGCGGGGCTGCGGCGCCTTGGCGATCGCCAGTTGCGGTCTGGCCGGTGTGGTGCGACCGGGAAGCCGGTTGGGGAGCCGCCGATGCGCCCCTGACAGCGGTGCGTTGCGAGGTTCGGACCGCAGTCATGCCGCCACCGCCACGTCCAGCTTTTCCCCGGCGCGCAGTCGGGCACTGGCGGCACGGGGATTGCGCTCGATCTCGTCAGCTTCTGGTGTCCATCCCCCGGGACGCAGCAACCGCAGGGTTGGAACCGCCCCACACCCGCACGGCAACGCCGCCGGGCAGGTACAACCGCCGGTGGCAGCATGGCGCAGACGCTGTTTGACGATTCGGTCCTCCCCCGAATGGTACGACAACACCGCCAGCCGTCCTCCGGGAGCGAGGACGTCGATGGCCTGGTCGATGCTGTCGGCCAGGATCGTCAGCTCGTCGTTGACCTCGATGCGCAGGGCCTGGAATGTGCGCTTGGCCGGGTGCCCGCCACGACGCCGCGCAGCTGCCGGGATGGCATCGCGCACGATCTCGGCCAGGTCGGCGGTATTTGTGACCGGACGATGGGCCACGAGGCTGCGTGCAATGCGTGCCGCATGGCGCTCGTCGCTGTTGCGCCGCAGCAGCGACACCAGCTCGGCTTCGGACCACGAGTTCACAATGGCATCAGCAGTCAGTAGCTGATCGGGATCCATGCGCATGTCGAGCGGTCCGGCATGGCGATAGCTGAACCCGCGCTCGGCCCGGTCGAACTGGGGCGACGACACCCCAAGGTCAAACAGCACTGCCACAACGGGGTCGACACCTTCGGCGGCAACGGCCTCGGCCAGGCGGTCGAACCGGGTTCGCCGAAGTCGCAGACGGTCGCCGTGGTGTCCGAGGGTCTGGGCCGTGGCGCTCAGCGCATCAGGGTCCTGATCGAGGCCGAGGACCTGCATGTCTGGGCTCGCATCGAGAACCGCACCGGTGTGCCCACCACCGCCCACCGTGGCGTCAATCATCCACCCGGACGCAACCGGAGCGAACAGGTCCACGATCTGGTGCACCATCACCGGGTGATGCACAAAGGCCGTCGATGGGCCCGACTGCTCTGAGGCACGAGCGGCCGATGGATTTTCTGGAGTGTTGGGCATGGTGGTGCGTTCTGTTTCGGGAGGGACCCGGCGCGGCCTTCCGGGCTGACCTGGGTGATTCGTCCCTCGGCAGCCCCCCGGTGGGCGAACGTTCGCCGGGTTTTCTCTCCCGGACGGACAACATGGGAAGCGGGCGGAGTAGGGGCTTTCCATCTGCCAACCGGAGGGCTGCGAAGGGACGACACATGACCTGGTCACGGCGTGTCGTTGGTTTGGGGTTGGGTGGGTATCGGTGCGGGGATGCTCCTGTGGGTTGGTTGGTTAGATTCCGAGGTCGTTGACGGCGGCCAGCAGGGTTTCGTCGGCCTCGGTGCGCACTGTGCGCCAGCGGTCGGCATTCCAGATCTCGGCCCGATCCACCGCACCGATGATCACCACGTCGCGCTCAAGACCGGCGTAGTCACGGAGGCGCTGGGGCAAAAACACCCGACCCTGTGAGTCGGGGCGCACCTCGGCGGCATCGGCTGCCAGGGCGCGCACGGCGTTTTGGGTGACCAGGCCTGCTCGGACCTTTTCGGTGAGTCGGGCGGCGACATCGGCGAAACCGTCCTCGGTCCACAGTCCAAGACATCCCTGGTACTGCGAGACGATTCCCCGCTCGGCCAACTGGTGTCGGAACGCGACAGGCAGGACGACCCGTCCCTTGCCGTCGAGCGCATGCTCAAACGTTCCTACGAACACAGTTGTCCTTCCCGCCGACGGACTGAGGGTCCGCCGACCCATTCGTTCCCACCAGACCCACCGGCCCCCACACGATCCGAACTCCGGCTCGACCTGAGAACCCCTGAATCTCGGGGATTACCGGGAGAAAGCCCTCTCATCGTCCGATGAGCGATGCGTTCCCCTTTGCTCCACTGCGTGCCACCGTAAACCACTAGGCCCCACAACGCAACAATCTCCACCAAACTGGACCATCTGGTGCACTGTGCGTGGCGGTCGTAATGCGACTGGGTTGGCGGCGCTGATGCGAAACGCTGGCGGTCGAAATGCGAAAGTCCCGTTAGTGAGGGTGCGTCGACTCGCAGTGCGGCTTGCTGCCCTGCCCCTCGGGTACGCGGAGTGGGGAGTGTCCTTGCGTCCGATAGGCGCGGGAACTGCGTTGGGTGAGCAAGGGACGGCGGGCTCCGCGTATTACGAAACCACGCGGTTCACCAGGTTGTCCGGCGGTTCTCATCCAGATTTCCTGGAACGCCGCAGGTGCGATCCTGGATCTCGGCACACGAGCCCCGGGGGCGGTCAGGTCCACGATGCGGGTTCTCGGTGATGGCCGTCAGGCAGCTTTCTGAGGCCCGCACCCGGGTGGTGGTGGGGACCGGTATGAGAAACGAAGCGCCAAATCTCCCGCTTGGACGCAACGACGTTGGCTATCGCACACAACGGGTCACCGGTGGGTGATCATCCGCTCAGGGTGCGGTCACCCGGTGAGCGGGCCTCGGGTTGACGGTGTGGTACATCGGGTTGCCAACTCCGAATTTTGACGTCTCACTTGCTTTGGCACCGGTCGTCCATGCGGCGGTTCACACCGCGTAGTTCACCTGAACTTTGACGATCCGACCCGGGTTGGTGAGAGTCCCGAAGTACCCGAATGTTCCGTCAGTCACCGCCGAGTACAGGCCGTTCTCACCGGTTTCCAGAGTGAGCGCACCAACCCGTGTCATGTCGGACAGTCTCACTTTGACGACCCGACTTGGGCTGGGCCCGTCCGGGGAGAAGCTGGTTCCGGTCCCGAAGTACCCGAATGTTCCGTCAGTCACCGCCGACCGCAGGTCATCCTCACCGGCGCTGAGAGTGACGGCACCAACCCGTGTCATGTCGGACAGTCTCACTTTGACCACCCGACCCGGGAAGGTTCCGGTCCCGAAGTACCCGAATGTTCCGTCAGTCACCGCCGACTCCAGAAAATCCTCATCGGCGCTGAGAGTGACGGCATCAACCCGTGTCATGTCGGACAGTCTCACTTTGACGACCCGACCCGGAGACGTGGAGGTTCCGAAGTACCCGAATGTTCCGTCAGTCACCGCCGAGTAGAGGCCGTTCTCACCGGTTTCCAGAGTGAGCGCACCAACCCGTGTCATGTCGGACAGGTTCACTTTGACGACCCGACCCGGGTTGGTTTGGGTCCCGAAGTACCCGAATGTTCCGTCAGTCACCGCCGAGCGCGGCTTGTTCTCGCCGGTGTTGAGAGTGAGTGCGTCAACCCGTCCCATGGTGGACAGGTTCACTTTGACGACTCGACCTGGGTCGGTGTGGGTCCCGAAGTACCCGAATCCCCCGGCGGTTACCGCCGTGTACAGAAAGTTCTCACCGCTGTTGAGAGTGACTGCGGCCGCTGCTGGCGACTCCGGGCGTGTCATGGAGGACAGGTTCACTTTGACGACTCGACCTGGCTGCGCGGTGTCGGTCCCGAAGTACCCGAATGTTCCGTCGGTCACCGCCGAGATCAGATCTCTCTCACCGGCAGTAAGAGTGACGGCGCCAACACGCTCGAATGGTCGCACCGTAGCGGTGGCGTTTGCGAGGGGGTTTGAAGGTACTGACGTGGTGGTGGCGTTGACGGCAACGACGTAGAACTCGTAGTTGGTGGTGTTGGTGAGTCCGGTGACAGTGACAGGTCCGGCGGTTATCGGGGTGCTGGGTGGAACGAATTCGGTGTACGAACCTGCCCCGAAAATTCGGTAGAACACCTGGTAACTGGTGGCGCCACCAACGATGGTCCAGTTGACGGTGACTTGCTGGGAGTCGCTGGGGATAGCGGTGACTCCGGTGGGGGCGGCCAGGGTGGCTGACGGGGAGGCCGCTGATGCTGCGGTGGGCAAGATGAGGGTATGGATCCCGGCGCTGGTGGCCACGGTGGCTGCTCCAGCGGCCAGGGCGCCGGTGCTGATGAGGCGCCGTCGTGACATCCCCGTGGTGGCGCCGTTGATGTCGGTGGGGTGCGCGTGGGTGTTGGTGTTGGTTTTGGCGACGATCACGCCTCGTTCGGCCAGGGCGGCCACGGTGTCATCGAGGTGGGCTGGCAATAGATCTGCATTGGCTGCGATGCCGGTGGCCTCGGGGATTGCGGTGGCGATGACGGCGATGGCCGTGAGTGCGTGGGCGGCGGGGCCTGATGCCCGCAGCACCACCCCTGCGCTGGCATCAAGCACGATCCAGTCAGATCCGGCCTGCTCAAACGTCAATTCGGGGTTGAACTGCCATGTGGTCACGACTGATCCTCCGGAGCCGCAGCGACACCGCAGGGATCTCCTACGGCGCCGTCACTTACTTTTTACTATCCGGCGGGGAGCAAGTCACTTCGTAGACGAGAGAAAAGCCCTTGACCAATGGGGAAGCGCCCGGAGTGTCGGCCGCTGACACGGTGGTGCTGTCACGGCCACGCATGTGACGTGCCACCCATGACCCCTCCCGCCACCCAAGTGTTCGGGGGGTTCCGGGACCGGGGTGTGGACCCCTCAGCGCGCCCCGGAGGGAGGAACTCTCCTGACTCACCTGCAAAGGAGCGGGGCTTTCCGCCGAAGTCCCCGTCAGCTCAGTGCCTGCCCAAGCTCTCGAGGTGCCAGGCAATTCGGTGACCTCCGTCGGCTCACAATGCGCTCAGCGGCTCACTCCCACCCATCGTTCGAAGCTGTTTCGCACTTCTTGTGCCGAATGACTCGGGCAGTCTCCGCCACAGCCGCTGATCGCCTTGAGGTCAGCGAAGACGCACACTTGTCCTTGATGAGCCATTGAAGGCTTGCGCTACTGCCACTTGCGTGCTGAGGGGTTCCAGCTCCGCTCGGCGGCGCTGCGGTCAAGGACTGGGTCAGCAAACACTTCGAGGTCCCCCATGAGTTCCGAGATGTTCTCTGGGGCTTCGGCCTGAAGCTTCTGCTTGTGGCGCCATGCGAACCACTTCGCTTGGGCAATCACACTGAAGCCCTCCAGCGCAGTTCTCAGGGGGACGAGCGTGGCGCCGCGATAGGACGCCACCGCGCTGCAGGACTCGATGAGCACGTTTCCCGATATCGAGCGTGAGCTGCTTAGGCGGTGCATGTCGACGAAGTCACGCCAGCGTGTGTTCGCAGTACCTCGTTCGATGGCGGTGACGAGCTTCTCGGCGATCACCATCTCCACTGGGTAGCCGAGTACCTGGATCTTTCCGCCGAGGATGCGCGGCACGGCGACGACCTCAGGTTTCGGTGTGATCGGGTCTCCAACGTTGACGTCGACGTGAAAGTTGACCTTCGCCGACGCGAGGGTGGCGGGGAACGACACCCGCGCGCCCGCATAGCCGGTGCTGTCGTCGCGGATTACCTGGGCTGCGGCCTCATCAGTGTCGATGTGGAGCCCGTCATCAACATCGGTGGCGGCGACCTCTTGCAGGATCGAAAGGATGTTGTTGACGTCGTCGTCCAGGTCGATCGCTGAGAGGTCGACGTCCCGCGTAGGTCTCCGTTGGTCGAACGCAGCGAGGAGCACACCGCCCTTGAGTACGAACTCCTCACGTCGTGGCGATTGGCTGAGGCGGTTGAGGAACCCTTCGAGGGCGAACAGGGTCAGGAACTCGTCCACCGGACGTCCGAGTTGCTTCGCTGCTGCCTGAAGGTTCAGGTAGGCGGAGCCTTCGACCGTCGCTCGCGTCGGCTTTCTCGACGCGTTCACAGGAGGATCTGCAGCGTTGCGCGAAGAGGTCCTGCGGCCTTGGGGCCGAGCTTGGCTGCCATGGCGAGTAGGTCGGACGGTTGTGTGCGTGGTTGGCGCAGCCACCGCTTCAACGCCTCAATGGCGAGTTCGGACCCCTCCTGATGGCTGAGCCTGAACGCGTCACAGATCGAGCGTTCGGCTGAGTACAGGCCAATCTGGTAGCCGCCGCCGATTTCGAGCATCTCCCGGCCGAGATCGAACGTGTCCGGACTGAACTTGTGCCAGGTGGCAGGTGCGGGCGTGGCAGGAGTCCGCATGCCTCGCGGCAGCGCAATGTCGATCGTGGCCGGGATGTCGTCGGTGAGCCCATGGCGCGCCAAGGCGCTCGTGAGGCACAAGGTGGCAAGCGGGGCTCGGAAGGCAATCTCGATGAGATCCGGGTCAGCGTGGAGGTCCGAGGCACCGAACAGGCCGCGACCGATCTTCTGGATCTCCCCACGGTCCTGCAGCATGCGGAGAGCCCTGTCCGACAGGCCCTGCTTGCGGGCATCGGTGTAGCTGAACAGCGGTGGCAATGCAGCAAGCAGGGCGGAGGGGGTCATGTAGAAAACTGTATCCACATAACCCCTATGTGGCAACAGTTTCCTACATTGTCCGAGCGGTCACGATCCCCGTCGGCGTCTCGGTACTTATCTGCCGGCCTGATCTTCGGAAGTGCGGAGTTCAGCTTCGACGACTCATGTTTGGCCGGCGTTGCCGCAGCCAGGACGGCGTCTGGCTTGCGGGATCGACCTCGTCGCCTGAACACCACCCCGTGGCGGGGGACTCGTTGTCAACGCCGTGGTTCGGCAGCGAGGTACAACCCGAGGGGGCCAGTTGCCCCGCCATCAGGACGAGGACCACCACGCCCTGCGGTTTCGCATTCCGACTTCCAGCGTCTCGCATTAGCGCCGCCAACCCAGTCGCATTACGCTCGCCACGTACACCGGGTCAGGGACCCCGAGAACCACGGTCACGACGACCAACCCGTTGGGCTCACGTGGTCCCGCCCCGATGCAGATACGGTTCGGTATGGGCTTGGCGCGACGCATCCAACGGCAATTGCTGGGCGCGTCCACCGATGACTTTTCTGGTGACAAGGCCCGCACCTACGAACTGGTCCGCACCCGTCACCCCAACTGGGACGCCGAGCAGGCGGTGTACGAGACCCTGGTGTCCGGGTTCGCCGATCGATCGGTCGTTCTGGACGTGCCGTTTGGCAGCGGCAGGTTCGCCGACGTCTACAACCGCAAGCACATGTCGGTCATCGGGATTGACTCCTCACCCGACATGCTGGCCGAGGCCGTCCGGTTGCGCGTGGAAGCCACCAGGGAGTTCGATTTGCGTGTCGGCGATGCCCGCAGGCTCCCGGTCGACGACGCCAGCGTGGACGTGGTGGTGTGCTGCAGGTTCCTTGCCGGGATCGTCAGCTTCGGCGATGCCCGCAAGGTACTGGCAGAGTTCCGACGGGTGACGCGTTCAGCTGCAATCATCGACCTGGCCATCCGCAATGCCGACCTCCCCTCCCTGCGGTACCCACCGCGCCGCAGGGCCCCAATGAATGAGAAGCTGGACCGCACCCAACTCGACCGGCTGCTCGCTGAAGCCGGCTTCGGTATCGAGTCGATCCATCCGACCTTCGCCAAACCCGACGGCATGCGCGTTGCCGCAGTGTGCGTCCCACTGAGCCGGTGAGGCTCGAACTTTTCCTCCACACAGGCCCGCCCGCCTGACCCAGTCACGTCACCAATGTCACAGCGCACTGGGCCCTGCTCCGTTGTGGATTCTGACCCAACCAGATAAGCAGTGAGGTAGGCAGTTCGGGCTATTGCGTCTCCACGGCTCTCATCCATGAGTTCGACCAGGAGTTCACCAATGCGCCGCTGTCACAACCTGGGCACGTTCGTCCCGAATGGCGGTCGATATCGACAGCTCCTGCGACGCAGCGTCTGGTCGGCGGCGATGGTCACTTCGGCACTGCTGCTGGCAGCGTGTTCGGTCGGTGACAGCGCCCAGTTTGACCCGACGTCAGATCCCGTGTCAGTTGAGGCGTCGCGGATTGCTACCGGCGCCCTCATCACGACCGGCGCCAACTGCAGCGATCCAACCTTGGCCCTGTTCGACTCGCCCGAGGACGTGTACCTCTCTGGTGGTCCCCAACCGTCGGAGCCTGTTGGGCTCCCCGATGGGGAGTACCACGTGCAAGTGACCGCCCCCGACGGCACTGTGCTCGGCTCCAGCACCGATGGCGAAACTGTCACCGTGACCAATGGACGCGTCAAGGACTGTCCACGTCTGGTGGAGTTGATGAGCGCCCCGTCAACAGGTGCGGCCGGATTCGATGACACCACCGACAGCAGCGGCCGGTACCGGGTGAACATGAGCCTCGACCCGCACTTCACCTCGTCCCCATCGATCAGCACGTCATTCAACCTGCGGTCATCGGGGGCCACCGCAGGACAACTGGGGGTGGTGAAGTTCTACGACGCCAACGCCAACGGCATTGCTGACAGCGGCGAGGCCTTCATGGACGGGTGGCTTCTCCGGGTCAGCGACGATCTCGACGGATTCGCCACCGAGGTGTTCACCCCTTGGAGTTCGCCAGCAGTCCCGGGAAACTATTCAATGTGGGAGTTGATCCCCGACCAGACCAACTGGCGAACCACCACTCCGTCCCCACTGGCCGTGAGCCTGAACACCGGAGAAGAAACCGGCGGGGCCTTCGGCAGCGTGTGCCTCGGTGCTGGTGGTGCCGAGACAACGGAATTCTGGACCGACCGAAACGGTGCCGCACTCATAACCCCGACCCAACTGCGACAACTCGCGCAGCGCAACCTGGTCACGGCATCGGGCCAGCCATTCGACCCAACGACCTACCTTGAGCTTCGCAACTGGATGCAGCAGGCGTCGGGTGCCAACAAGGCGAACGCCCTGTCGGTCGGCTTGGCGACCATGGTCCTCAACGTCAGCACCGGGAAGGTTGACCGAGACGCCCTCGTGCACGCCCCTGCCACCCTCACAGCAAACCCAGCCGGATTCATCACCATCTCGGCGCTCATGAATGAGGCAGACGCCGCACTGGCGGCCAGTGGCGACACCCGGGTAGGCAGCGCCCAACGCCCCTACCAGGACTCACTTGCAAACCCCCTCAGGCGGGCCAACAGCAATCTCGACTTCGTGCAGTCCGCTCCTTGCCCGTTCAGTTTCGGGCAATCCAACGGGGCCGACTTGACCAACTTGGCCGACTAAGCCAACTTGGCCGACGAGGCAGACGGTCAGGGTTCCATCACGACCCAGCCTCGCCGCTGGAGCTCAGCCGCCAAACGATGCGACGGAAGCTTGCGCAGGGCCTTTTCCGAGGCGGACAGTCGTTCTCCGGCGCTTGGGGCTCCGGCGCTTGGGGCTCCGGCGCTTGGGGCTCCGGCACTTGGGGCTCCGGCAGCCGGACCTCGGGCGGATCGCCGATCATCAGCGGTTCCACTGTCTGGGGTCACCGCTCCACTGGCAGCGTCGGCCTCGTCACGCAACTGCGTGATGAAGGCGTCGGCTTCGTCCCGGGTGAACTTCCCGCCCGCCTGCCGTTGGGTGAACCCCATCGGACCCCGTGCGTCACGAAAGTCCTCGTGCCCGGCTTCAACAAGAAGTTCCAGGAGTTCCCGAACCTGGTGATGTGACGCCGGTGGCCCGGACTGTTGCCCAAACGCCATGGTGACGCCTCCCCGCTCAGGCCAGCAGACTGCGGAGCATCCAGGCCGTCTTTTCGTGCACCTGCATGCGCTGGGTGAGCAGGTCGGCGGTGGGCTCGTCGTTGGCTTCGTCGACCACGGCAAAGATCGACCGGGCGGTGCGCACCACCGTCTCTTGACCCTTGACCAGACGACGGATCATTTCGGTGGCGTCGGGTTGGTCGACGTCCTCGGGAATCGACGTCAGCGCCGCGAACTCCCGGTAGCTGCCGGGGGCGATCATCCCCAACGCCCGGATCCGCTCGGCGATGCCATCAACGGCCAGAGCCAACTCGGTGTACTGCGCCTCGAACATGAGGTGCAGTGTCTGGAACATCGGCCCAGTCACGTTCCAGTGGTAATTGTGGGTTTTGAGGTACAGCGTGTAGGTGTCACCCAGAAGCCTCGACAACCCTTCGGTGATGGCGAGTCGCTGGGGTTCGTCAATGCCAATGTCGATGGTCATGTCGCTCATGGGTCACTCCTTGATTGCCGGACGCTGCTGGCTCAAGTGTACGGCCTTAGCGGGACCGGCCACCTTGGCCACCGGAGCCACCAGTGCCCGAGCGACGACCATGAGCCTGGCTGCCGCCACCGGAACCACCGGGACGTGACGATCCTCGCGACGGTCCACCACCGGGACGGGGCTTGCCCGACCCACGCTGTTCGCCACTGCGCTGGCCACCACCGCTGCCTGCGCCACCGCTGCGGCTGCCACCGCCACTGCCTTCTCCACCGCTACGGCTGCCACCGCCAGTGCGGCGAGGGCCGCCACGATGCTCGGGGCGTGATCCCCGGCTGCCACCGCTGCGGGGCTTGGTGGCCGGGGCCGACGGCGGGGTGTACGCCACACGCTCGGCGGCAGGCCCCACCAGTTCGGTGATCAGGGGGGCACCGGGCTTCACCTGGGTTGTGACCGGCCTGATGCCAGCGGCCTTGGTCAGCTGCTGCACGTCACGACGCTGGTTCGGCATCATCAGGGTGACCACCACGCCTTCGGCACCTGCACGGGCAGTACGGCCCGAACGATGCAGGTAGGCCTTGTGCTCAGCGGGGGGATCGACGTGGACCACGATGCCAATATCGTCGACATGGATGCCGCGGGCGGCAATGTCGGTTGCCACCAGCACCCGGGCCCGGCCGTCGGAGTACGCCGCCAGATTGCGGGCACGGGCTGCCTGCGAAAGATTGCCGTGCAGTTCCACTGCCGGGATGCCCTGCTTGGCCAGTTGCTCAGCCAGCTTCTTGGCCCCGTACTTGGTCCGGGTGAACAGCAGGCTGCGTCCCGACCCGGAGGCCAGTTCCCGCACCACTGCCGCCTTGTCGCCGCTGGAGACCTCCAGGACGTGATGCACCATGTCGGGAACCGGCGATGCTTCCGAATCCACCGAGTGGGTGACCGGGTTGTTCAGGTAGCGACGAACCAGGATGTCCACGCCACGGTCGAGGGTGGCCGAGAACAACAGGCGCTGTCCATCAGACGGGGTGGCATCAAGCAGTCGCTTCACCGACGGCAGGAACCCGAGATCGGCCATGTGGTCGGCCTCGTCGAGAACTGCGACACGGACGTTGTCGAGACGACAGTGTCCCTGTCCGATGAGATCCTCGAGGCGGCCGGGACAGGCCACCACGATGTCGACACCCTCGCGCAGGGCCTTGACCTGCGGCCCCTGGCTGACGCCGCCGTACACCGTGGCCACCCTCAAGCCGGCAGCACGTGCCAACGGGACAAGGGTGTCTGCCACCTGGGAGGCCAGCTCCCGGGTGGGGACCAGCACCAGCGCACGCGGGCGCCTGGCCTGACGACCGTCGCCCGAGCTTGACAGGGCGACCACCGTTGGGATGGCGAACGCCACCGTCTTGCCCGAACCGGTGCGGCCACGGCCCAGCACGTCACGACCTGCGAGAGCGTCGGGAAGCGTGGCCGACTGGATGGGGAACGGGGAGGTAATGCCGTCTTTGGCCAGTGACTTCACCAGGGCGTCGGGCACCCCGAGTTCGGCAAAGCTGGCACCAGGCGCGGACGCAGGGGCAGAAAGAGTTGAACTGGACATGGGAATTTTCCTTCCGGAGCTATTTCAGATGGCCGGTGATGAACTTGGGCCACCCGCTCTACGGAGCGAAAAACCTCACACTTGCCGGGAAAACTTCCGGCTTTCACACACGACCGCGCAGTACCGGAGTGGTACCGGCGCCCACTCAGTGTGCCACACCACCGCGGCGAAACCAACCATCCCCCGCCGCCAGCGTCGTCTCGGCGCTGGGGCCTACTGGTCGCTGTTGCGACGTTGTGCCAGTCGTTCGACGTAGCGAGCGCGTGCCTCGGCACCTTCGGGATCCATGAATCCGGCCCACAGCAACTCGGCATCACCCCAGCTGGCACCGGTGTGCACCATGGATTCCGCCACTGCGTTGGTATGGGCTTTGACTGACAGCAAGGCGAAGCTGGCCTTGTCGACCAGCGACCCGACCAGCGACTCAACGGCGGCGTCAAGGTCGGTGGGGGCCACGACGCGGTTCACGAACCCGATGCGTTGGGCCTCGGCAGCGTCGAATGGCCGACAGGTCATGACCAGTTCCTTGGTCAGCGCCGGTCCGATCTCGCGCACCAACCGGGGGATGCCACCCCATGCCAGCGGGATGCCCAGGTCCACCTCGGGAATGAGGAAACGGGCGTCGTCGGCGGCCACCCGCAGGTCTGGCTTGAGGCCAACACCACACCGCCGCCGACGCACCAACCCTGGATCCGGGCCACGGTCACAGCGCCCAGCTGCTCAAGCGCCCGGGCGGTGCGCCACCCCTGATCACGCTGGCGACGGGATGCCTGATCAGCGAATCCGTTCACGTCGGCACCGGCGCAAAAGGCCCGACCCTGGCCGCTCACCACAACCACCTTGAGGTCCGGCAGGTCATCAAGCTCCACCGCCGCCTGCTCGATTTCGGCCAGCATCACCGACGACAGGGCATTGAGCGCGTCTGGCCGGGCCAGTTGAAGCGATGCCCGGGGGCCATCGACGCGTACTTCGATGGTCTCGTACTTCGTCATTCCCTGACGCTAACGCGCCCGTGCATCCGTCGAAGCCCGTATCGTTCATCCCGTGACCACCGCCATCATTGCTGCGGCGTTCATCGGCGGGCAGTCATCGGACAGGTCCGACCGTCGGCGGACAGCTCTCGGTGTGGGTTACGGCATCGGTAATGTTTTCAGCACCGGTTGCCGGCCGTAGGCTGCAGGTAGCAGGCTTTTTCTGGCTTCCAGCACGGCAAGCCGCCAGCACGACTTGAGTGAACCCATGACCCCCACCGCCACGACCTCTCCCCCGCCACCATCAGCCCACATCACCCGGACTGGCGCTGGCCGCAGCCGGGCACTGATCGTGATGGCGGTTATGGCGCTGGTTGCTGTGGTCGCTGCCTGCGGCGGCAGCGCGATGAGCCCGTGGCGTTGAGCGGCTGGGTGCGCGAGCCCCTCCCGACGGTGGACACCGTGGCCCTGCCGGACGCAACCGCCGCCGACGCCCCGTTTGAGTTCCGGGCCCCCGAGGGCGGCCTGTTGCTGGTGTACTTCGGATTCACCTTCTGCCCCGACATGTGCCCGACAACGTTGTCCGACGTGCAAGGCGCCCTCGGCGAACTTGGCGAAACGGCCGACAACGTCGAGGTCGCCTTCGTCACCGTGGACCCCGATCGCGATGTCGGCGACGCACTGACGGGGTACATCGGGTTCTTCACCGACGGCGAAGGTCACGCCCTTCGCACTGAGGACCCCGCAGCGCTTCAGGCCGCTGCCGACGCCTTCGGCGTGGAGTACGAGGTGGCCGTCGACGACGAGGGCAACGTTGACGTGGGGCACACCGCCCACCTGTACGCCGTGGACGATCAGGGACGACTGCTCGTCACCTGGCCGTTCGGGGTCACCTCCGAAGCGCTCGCCACCGACATCGCCTACCTGCTCAGCGAGCAGGCAGTCAGCGAACGAAATGCGTCAACATGACCGCGACACCAGTGAGGTACTCCGATGGACGTCAGTGACTCGAACCCGACCGGCGAGGGCACCCAACAACGCTCGAGCTTCCAGGTCATCGGGGTCGCCCTCGCAGTGGTGCTGATGGTGGGGATCGCCGTTGCCATCGTGGTGGCCATGCAGGACACAGCGCCGTCACGGGCCAGTTACGAGGTGGCGGCGGTGTCCGACGGCGCCGACTACGAGGTTGTGATTCCCCCCGGTACCGCCGCCCTCGCCGCCGGGGGTCAAAACGTGGAGTTCTTCCCCGAGGGGTTCACCATGAAGGTGGGTGAAACCTTGCGCATTCGCAATATCGACAACGCCTCAGCCACTCTGGGCCCGTTCGTCATCGGTCCGGGCGAGACCCTCACCCAGCGCTTCACCCAAGCCGGCGAGATCGAGGGCTACTGCAGCTTCACCGAGGACCAGCGGACGTTTTTCACCGTTGTAGCGGCCTGACGGTTCTCATCCTCATGTCGACGACCGCCACAGTGCCCACCGCCCCCGAAGTCGACCTGGAGGTTGACTGGTGAACAGCGACGATCCCGGGCACGACCATCACGATCACCACGACGGCCCCGATGACAACGACGAGGACCGTCTCACCTGGGACGAGATCGTTGAGGCTGCCGAGGAGGCTGACCAGGCAAGCGGGTTCGCTGCTTCGACACCCCAACGGGCCAAGGCCCACCTGGCAGTTCGGGTGGCACGGATATCACTGGCTGTCGTCTTGTTGCTGGCCGGTGTGGCCATGCTTGTGCTTCCCGGACCCGGCTGGCTTGTGATCGCTGCAGGCCTGGCGGTGTTGTCACGCGACGTGGCGTGGGCCGAACGATGGCTCGCAGCCGTCCGCAGGCGGATACCGGGTGCACAACCCGATGGGTCGCTCCCTCGCGGGGTGTTGGCAACGATCATCGTCGTGGCACTGGCCACGGCGTCGTTCAGCGCGTGGCTGGTGATGCGGTAGCTGACCCGACATGGTTTGATGTCGCCATGGCCCTCAACGTCCTTGGCACACCGCTCGAATCCTGCAGCACCGACCCCATGACCGGTTTTACCGCGACGGATGCTGCTCAACGGGGGCCAACGACGCCGGCGTGCACGTTGTGTGCTCCCGAGTGACGGCGGAATTCCTGGCATTTTCGAAAGATGCCGGCAACGACCTGAGTACCCCCCGACCCGAGTTCGGCTTTGCCGGGCTCAAGCCCGGTGACCAGTGGTGCCTTTGTGCGTCTCGCTGGGCCGAGGCTCATGCGGCGGGAACGGCTCCGCCGGTGGTGCTGGCCGCCACCCATGCTGCCGCCCTGGAGTGGTGCACCCTCAGCGACCTGCAGGCCCACGCCCTCGACTGACCCGTCATCGGTTGGCCCGTCATCGACTGGCCCGTCATCGACTGGCCCGTCACGAGGGTGACGACACGCAACCGGTGTGGGGTCGGTCAACCCCGATCGAGCGAGCTATTCGCTCATCGAGTCAACTGCTGGCCGGTTTCCGTTGCGCAGCGCCCGCCACGTGGTGACGCCCACTGCCAGTGCCACCACCGTGACCAGCACTGCCGACACCGTTTGCACCACACCCAGCGACCCGCTGTCGGTGGCCTCAGCCACGGTGTAGGTCATGTAGGCGCAGTACAGCACCAGGAACGCGGCGCCTTCCCAGCGGCGCACTGACAGCTGGGTGTAGAACACCCCGAAACACAACAACGACACCACCACAAGCGCCGGGAGCTGGAAGTCCAGAACCTGGTCGGGCACCGGCAGACCCCGAGGCGAGACGACCGCCGAAAGACCAAGCACCACCAGCAGATTGAACAGGTTAGAGCCCACGACGTTGCCCACGGCGATGTCCCGCTCACCACGCACGGCTGCGACCACCGAGGTCGCCAGCTTCGGGAAGCGACGTGCCGATGGCCACGATGGTCACCCCCACCAGCAGCTCCGACATCCCCAACGACAGGGCGATCTCCGAGGCTCCGGCCACCAACCAGCGGGCCCCGAGTACCAAAAGCGCCAAGCCGACCACCACCACGCCGGCGTCAATGGACCAGTGCCGTGGGGCGGCGCGGGTCACGAATTCGTCGACGTACTCGGCCTGCACCTCGGGTGGTTCGTTGCGCTCCACCCGGATGGCCCACACGGTGTACACCACCGCTCCAGCGAACAACGGCCAGCCCTCGAGGCGCCCGATCCCGCCGTTCAACGCCATGACCAGCACCACCACTGACACCAGTATCAGCACCGGCATCTCGCGCCGAACAAGCTTCTGACGCACCACCAGCGCACCCACCACCGATGCCACGCCGAGCACGGCCAAGGGTATTGAACATGTTGCTTCCGGTTACGTTGCCCAAGGCCAGGTCGGTCTGGCCATCAAGTGCAGACTGCACCCCAACGGCCATTTCCGGGGCGCTGGTGCCAAAGGCCACGACCGTCAAACCCACCACCAGCGGCGAGATGCCAAAGGTCACCGCCAGCCTGCTGGCGCTGCGGATCAGCACTTCGGCGCCACCCACCAGAACCACCAGACCGCCCACCACCATGACGATGTTCCACACTGTCATTGGTCACCCTCGGTCATTGTTCACGATCGATCACTGCCCGAACTCCGTCACTGTCCGGTCTGCGTCTGCAATCCGACTGATGGCCACCAGCGGTACATCAAGGCAGCGTGAGCCGGGCCGGAGCGAACTCCATGATCGCACAGCACACGGCGTCAGCGAGCACCCACGACTCCACGGGAATGACCCCGGTGGTGATGGCCAACACCTCGGCCAGGTCGGCCGTGGCGAGGCCGTCACCAACCACGTCCGCCAGCACATCCACCAGCAGATCCGTGTTGGGCGTCGCCGTGTAGGCCACACACTGGAACCGGGCCCCGTCACGAGTCCGCCGCTGCGAAATGCCCACCAGTTTGCGACCCCCGTGCACCACCTCCCCGGCGCCCAGCCCGGCGAAGCATGCGGCGCGGGCCAGTGGGTGGACGATCGGTGGGACCGTCATGCACCGCAGCCCCAACGCCCAGCGAGGCCAGTGCCTGCACCCATGCCTGACCCAACCAGTGTGCCGAGCGCGACACGTCGTCGTCCCACAGCGGGTCATGACGTGGCAGCACGACGTCCATCCACAAGCTGACACCGGGCTCGAGCATCACGGCACCGCCACCCGACCGACGAACCATCACCTCGATTCCGTGGGCCTCAATTCCGTGGGCATCGGTTCCGGCACCAGCGAACCGTTGGGCCGACCCCAGCGCCACCGCCGGGGCGATCGGTTCCAGCAACCACACACCCCTGCGTAGCGTGGTCGGCAACCTCAGGGAACCGGCGTCGTTCGTGGTCGGCGGTGGCGTTTCAGTGGTAGTGGTGGTGACAACGCCGAGCAGGTCAAGGCCATGCAGGTGCGCGACCGTGCCGGTGCGATGGTGGATCTCCCATCCAGCAGCAAGTCCGGGCGGGGACGACGACGGTTGAATCGGTCCTGAGCTCACCGGGCCGAACTCACCTGCCCCCGACGGTGGTGCGGCGGACGCAGCACTCGTCGAGACGGTCGGGGTGCGGCACCCTTCCGATGCCGGGGCCGCTGGGCACCACGAGCTGGCCGTCGTCGTCGACCACCACTGCGTCGGTGATGTCGGTGGCGAAGTACTGGTCCGACGGTCCGAGGTCGGTGGGCAGGCTGGCCACACCGGGATCCGAGGCGATCGTTGCAGCGAGTGCCGCCGCCGTCGCCCTGCCGATTCCGGTCTCCAGCATCCCCCCGACGAACACCGTGGCGTTGTGCTCCCTGGCCACCTCGACGCACTCCAACGCCGCCAGCAGGCCACCAACCCGGGACGGCTTGATGTTGACCACCGTTGCGGCACCCCGGGCGAGCAGGTCATCGAGTACCACCGCCGTGGTCACCGACTCGTCGAGCGCCACGGGCACCGACAACCCGGCGGTCACGGTCTGTTGAAGCTCGTCCGCACCGGCGGGCGCAGGTTGCTCGATGTAGGACACACCGTGCCTGTCGAGTGCGGCGAGCAGTTGGGCGTCGTCGGCAATGGATCCATTGGCATCCACAGCTACCGGGAGATCGGGCCACGATGCCGCCACAGCGGCAGAAGCCCGGGGTTCCAGCCCGGGGCCACTTTCAGCTTGACCATGACGGCACCCCCGTCGACTGCTGCTGCCACCATCGCAAGCACATCGGGGACGGTATCGGCTCCGGTGATGACGGCACAGCGGCCGACGCGGTCGGTGGTCGCCCCCAACGTTGTGGCCAGGTTGCGTCCCGAACGGCGAAGGGCGAGATCAACCACGGCCGCCTCAACTGCTGCCGACGCCATGGGATGGCCGGGGTCGGCCCAGCGCTGCCCCGCCATCAACGCTGGTACCAGCGATCCGGCCAGGACGTCAAAGGCTCCGGACGTGAACTCGTCGGTGTAGGTGGGTGATGACAGTGCCGAGCACTCCCCCCACCCCCACAGCCCGTCACTGTCGACCACCCCGACGAGTACGACCTCGCGACCGGTCTCGGTGCCGTGGGCAGCCACGTGAGGCCGGTGCAACGGGAGCGCCACCCAGACGATCTCCGCTGCTGTCACAGCAGCGGCTCCAGTCGAGGCGAGCGTCCGCAGCGAAGTCATCGGGTCGGTCATGAGCGACCCATCATGCCCGGTGACCTGCCGGCACCCCACCTGCGGACGACGGCGGCTCCGCTGGTGGTGACGCCAGAGGGCGTCACGTCAACCGGTCGCAGCAAGCGCTGGCGGGGTGGGATCTGACCCGTTCACCAGATAGGGACCCCACGGCTCGGGCACCTCCCCCATCGCCACCGTCACCCAGCTCATCCGGGTTGGGGCCTGGGGTTGGCGAGCGAGTTGCATGGTGGTCTCGTGCAAAAGGCGGTCCCGTTTGGCGGTGTTGCACCGGGTGCAGCACGCCACCACGTTCTCCCATTCGTGCTCACCACCGCGGCTGCGTGGCACGACATGATCGAGATTTTCTGCCCGCCGATTGCAGTACTGGCAACGGTGGTCGTCACGAATGAACACCGCCTTGCGGCTCAACGGTGCGCGCCGCTGGTGGGGCACACGGACGTAATACCGCAAACGGATCACACTGGGGACCTGGATCGAGGCCCGTTCGGAGTGCCAGTGGCCATCGCCGGCGTGGACCATCTCAGCCTTGTCGCCCAGAACCAGAACCAACGCACGACGCACCGGGACCACTGCGAGTGGCTCGTAGGTGGCGTTGAGCACCAGCGACCGGGGCATGTCGGCAAACGGTAGCCCCGCACGGTGAGATTCGCTGGACTGGGTCGGTTCAGTGTGACCGGCCGGTGACCCTTGGCCAGGCCCGACACCAATGCAGGTAGGTCACAACGTCGTGGGGTTGCAACCGCCCATCGCTGCGGCCGTACGCCGTCTGCATCCGAAAGGCGAGGTAAGCCCGATCGGGAAGCGGCAGAAATGGCCACCGGTGCCACCACCCCGGAACAGCCAGCACGAACACCTGGCGCACCGCTGTCAGCCACAACCAGGGACGCATCACGACTGCGAACACGGCCCCTGCAAGCCCACCAGCAGGCGGGGACTGGCCAGCAGGCGGGGACTGGCCAGCCGGCGGGGACTGGCCAGCAGGCGATGGGTTCGAGGCGCCAGTCACGGGGCGATCCTACCCGTGGGCGATGTCGCCAACGCAGGGCCGTTACGACAGGGCCGTGACGACAGGGCCGACGCATCAGGGCCGACGCATCAGGGCCGTCGTGACGAGGGACCCGGGTCGGAGCCGTCCGGCCGGTGCCACGCCACTGCTGCGGCGCCGATCAACGGGGCGTCGGCACCAAGGCCCGCGGGCATGATCACCGTGGCCCGCGAGAACTGCAGGCGGGCCCGGCGGTCAATCTCGGCCTGGGCGGCAGCAAAAAACGGTGCACCGAAGCCCAAGGCCACCGACCCGGCCACCACAGCCAACTGGAGGTCGAGCAGGTTGGCCACCGACGCCACTGCCCGCCCCACCATCGTGCCGGTCCGCTGCACGGTGGCGGCGTCGGCCTCGGCAGGGGGTCGGCCGGTCAGTGCGGCGATGGCCGTGCCCGACGCCTCCGCTTCCAGACAGCCCACACCACCACAACCACACACGTGCCCGTCGGGCTCCACGACCACGTGGCCGATGTGTCCGGCGTTCGCGTCGGCGCCGTCGAGCAAGCGGCCGTCAAGCACCACACCACCTCCAACCCCCGTCGACACCACCATGCCCAGGTAGTTGTCGACACCTACGGCGGCCCCAACCCACCCCTCGGCGAGAGTCAGCGCCTTGGCGTCGTTGTCCACCCGAACCGGAAGACCCATCGCGTCGCTGAGGCGATCACGCAGAGCGAATCCCTGCCATTGGGTGATGTTGATCGGCGACACCGTGGCCCCCCCACGAGTCATCGGTCCGCCACAGCCCACCCCGACCACGGCCGGGTCCACCCCTGCGGAGGCACGCACTTCGTCAACCAGCTCCATCAGCCCGGCGAACAACGCCTCACCGTCGGCGCCTTCGGTGGGTCGGCGAGCCTGGGCAACCACCGTGGCATCGCAATCCACAAGCCCAACAGCCAACTTGGTGCCTCCGATATCAATGGCCAGGGCCACCGTCCCCTGCTCAGGCACCACCCGGTTTGTTGCCACCGCCGCACGTTATCGGCCACCAAAGGTCCACGGTGCCCGATGAACCCGGCCCCACGGGGCGTACCATGAATGCCAGTCGCCACGGCCCGCGTGGGGGCGGTCGGCGTTCACCCGGCGATACCGAACTGCTGCACACACAGGACCACCCATGACCACCCTGCCCAACACGGCCCGCCCCCCATCCCCGACCCGTCCGGCCGCTGAGGTGTTTGCCGCCCTGGCCGACAACGTCGGACTGGCGCTGCGAGGCAAACCCGAGGTGGTTGACCTTGCCCTCATGTGCCTCATGGCCGAGGGACACCTGCTGATCGAGGATGTGCCCGGGGTAGGCAAGACCAGCCTGGTCAAGGCCATGGCCCGCAGCATCGACTGCGATTTCGGCCGCATTCAGTTCACGCCCGACCTTTTGCCCACCGACGTGGTTGGCGTATCGGTGTGGAATCGCGACGACCACACCTTCGAGTTCCGACCCGGACCGGTGTTCGCTGGCCTGGTCCTCGCCGATGAGATCAATCGGGCATCACCCAAGACCCAATCGGCACTTCTGGAGGCCATGGCCGAGTCCCAGGTGACCGTGGATGGAACCACCTACCAGCTGCCCAGCCCCTTCATGGTGGTGGCCACCCAGAACCCTGTCGAGCACGAGGGCACCTATCCCCTGCCCGAGAGCCAGATGGACCGCTTTTTGATTCGCACGGCGGTGGGGTACCCGTCACCGGCAGCCGAGATGGAAATCCTCGACGGCCACAGCACCAGCGACCCTGTTGGGCAGCTGCGTCCGGTCGCCACTGCTGCAGAGGTTCGGGCCATGGCGGCTGAGGTCCGGTCAGTGCACGCAGCCCCCGCCCTTCGCTCGTATCTCACCGAGGTGGCGGCCGCCACCCGACGCCACCCCCAGCTCACCCTGGGAATGTCACCCCGGGCCACACTGGCACTGCTTCGGGCCGCAAAGGCCAGGGCGGTGGTGGCGGGCCGAAGCTTCGTCATCCCCGACGACATCCACGCCATGGCCGGGCCGGTACTTGACCACCGCCTCATCTGCTCCCCTGCTGCCCAGATGGCGGGTTTGCATGGCAGCGACATCGTGGCCGACGTGCTGTCGGCAGTCGCGGTCCCCGGCACAACGTCATGAACCGTCATCACGTCGCTGGCCGTCACCTTCCCATCAGCCAGTGCTGACCCGGGCCGGCTGGACCGTGGCCGCGCTGGCTGCGCTGGCCATCGTGGCGGGGCGGCTGGTGGGGTCGACGGAGCTGTTCGTGGTGGGCGGAATCGCTGCCATGGTGGTGGTGGTCGCCGTTGTTCAGGTGGTGGTCACCCGCTCTGAGCTCGGTGCCACCCGAACTGTGCGCCCCAATCAGGTGCACGCTGGCGATACCGCCGTTGTCGAACTGTCCATCACCAACCATGGTCGACGGAGGTCGCCGATAGCCACGGTCATCGATTCGGTCGGCCAGCGACGACAGGCCCGGGTCCGGGTGGCAGCACTCGATGCCGGCCACAGCACCAGCGGCCGGTACCAGCTGGCCACCGATCACCGTGGCCACCTCGGAACTCGGTCCGCTGCGGATTCAGATCGGTGACCCTTTTGGGTTGGCCCGCATCGACAGCCACGTGGGGTCCACCGAGCAGTTGCTGGTTCTTCCGTCGGTCGACCGTCTGCCGGCACCGCCGTTGGACGCCCTCGGCGAACCCGACACCGCTGGACCCCATCGCCGCCGATGGACAGAGGGTGAGGAATTCCATGCCCTGCGGGTGTATGCCACCGGCGACGATCTGCGACGGGTTCACTGGCCCACGTCGGCACGCGTGGACGACCTCATGGTCCGCCACGACGAGGCACGCCGCCAGGCCCGGACCGTTGTGGTGCTCGACACCCGCAGCGCCGTCCACACCCCCGACTCGTTCGAGCAGTGTGTGTCGGCGGCGGCCAGCGTCTTGATCGCTGCGGTGCATCGCGGCGACCGGGTGGGTCTGGCCACCACCGTGGCCGCCACGCCACAGGGTGGTTCCTCGGCTGACATCGCCGCTGACGACATCGTGCATCTGCTTGGCCGGCTGGCCACCGTCGACACAGCCACACCCCCGTCCACCAGCGGCACCACCAACGACGCCACCAACGACGCCGCCCACGTGGGCGTCACCATCGACACGTCGGGCGTGGTGGTGATGGTGACCACCACCACCGGCGCCACCGACATTCACGAGTTGCTCCAAACCCGATCGGCAACACGACAGACCACCGGAGTCATGGTGGTGTTTCGCTCGCCCACCACCGCCGGCACCACCCCCGGCACCACCCCGGCACAGCGGGCCTCAACCCGCAGCGCATCACCCAACCGCCGCACGCCCAGGGCGCCGAACCTCGCATGGGCTCAGCACTGACATCGCTGTCGTGGCCTGTCGTCGAAGTCACCGCTCAACATCGCCTGGTTGAGGCCTGGTCGGCGTGGGTCGCAACCCGACAGCCCTACGCAGTTCAGGCGCAGCGGGTCTCAACGGTGTGGGAACCCGGGGGTTCCCGATGACCCAACGACCCCAACCGGCGTGGCTGTTGGGTACGGCCGAAGTGTCCCTGCTCGCAGTGACCCTGACGGCGTGGTTCGGCTTTTCCCGGGTTTTTGCCGGCAACTGGATGGTGCCGGTGGCCGTCATGGCAGTGGTGGCCCACCTCAGCGTTGCGGTGTTCCGACGCCGGGGGTGGTCGGTAGCGATCTCGGCGTTGGCGACCCTCGTGGTGGGTGCCCCCACTGTGCTGTGGATCGCTCTACCTTCTGCCACCACCGCAGGCATCCCCGGTTCGGGCACTCCGGCGGCGATATCCGAAGCACTGAACACGGCGTGGGAGTCGCTGCGCACCGAAGTGGCACCGGTGAGCATCCAGCCGGGGTTGCTGCTGGTGGTGGGCACGGCGCTGTTCCTGGCCGTCTTTCTGGCTGACTGGGCGGCGTTTCGGTTGTGGGCCACCCTCGAAGCCATCGTCCCGGCCATCACGGTGTTTGTCTTTGCCATCCTGGTGGGTGACAGCTCCAATCCCGTGGCCACCGCAGCGGTCTTCGCCAGTGCCACCGCCCTGTTCCTGTTGGTCCATCACCAGGCCAAGATGGCCGCCACCGAGCGATGGATGGCAGATCACGCCCCCAATCCCGCCCGCCTGCTGGCCACTGGTGCCGCACTGGTGGTGGTGGCCGTGGTCGCCGGAGCCCTGGCCGGTCCCGCCCTGCCAGGAGCCTCTGACCCCGCTCTGGTGGACTGGACCGGGTCTGACGGCAGCGGCGGCGGGCAACGGGTCACGGTGAGCCCGCTCGTGGACATTCGCGGGCGTTTGGTGGAACAGAGTGACCAACTGATGTTCACCGTGGCCGCCACCCAGCCCGCCTACTGGCGTCTCACATCGCTGGAAACCTTTGACGGAGGCATCTGGAAGTCCACGGGGAGCTACCGGTCAGTATCGGGACCCCTCGACGGCGACGACCGGGTGACCGCTGCCACCACCACGGTCCGGCAACGCTTCGACATGGTGTCGCTGTCGGCGGTGTGGCTGCCCGCCGCCTGGCAGCCCACCGCCGTGGAGGCTGACGCAGACGTGCGCTGGCATCAGCAGTCGGGCACCCTGATGGTCGACAGCGACACCGACGACTCCGACGGGCTCACCTACGGCGTGTCGTCTGAGGTCCCGAACCTGGACCTGGCCGAGCTTCGGGCTGCTGGCGGCCCACCACCCGACGACATCGCCGCCACCTACCTGCAACTCCCGCCAGACGTCACTCCGGTGGCTGAGCGGGTGGCGCGCGATCTGGTGGCCGACGCCACCAACGACTACGACCGGGCCCGCCTCCTGCAGGATTGGTTCGCCACCGAGTTCACCTACGACCTGTCGGTTCCTCCGGGCCACGACGGCGACGCCATTGACGCATTCCTGGCCCGGCGCAGTGGCTACTGCGAACAGTTCGCCGGAACATTCGCTGTGATGGCCCGCACCCTGGGAATCCCGGCTCGGGTTGCCGTCGGGTTCACTCCCGGCGAACCCGACCCCGCCAACCCCGACGTGTTGATGGTGCGGGGCGAGCACGCCCATGCCTGGCCGGAGATCTGGCTGAACGGGTTCGGGTGGGTGGCGTTCGAACCCACCCCGGGCCGTGGCGCACCGGGTGCCGAGGCGTGGACGGGCAGACCCGCTTTGCAGTCCGACGGTGACGGGGTTGCGCCACCACCGAGTGCGGCCACTGCCCCCAGCCCCCGCCGACCCGGCCGACCCGGCTCCTGCACCGCCCCCTACCTCCATCGCTCCCCCAGCTCCGGGTGACGAACTGGCGACAACAACCACTGGCGACGACGGAGTCGCAACGTCAACCAGTTGGTGGTCGTGGCTTGCCCTTGTCGCCGGCCTCGCCGGCATGTGGCTCGCTGGGGTGTGGGCCGCAAACAACCTTGAGCACCGGCGGCACCATGCCGACCGATCTCCACAGGGACGGGCCGACGCAGCGTGGTGGACGGTGACGTCGGCACTGGCCGCCGCCGGTTCACGCCGCAATGCGGCCGAAACCACCGGTCAGTTTGTTGCCCGGGTGACAACACGCCACAGCGCCATCAGCGCAGAACTGGCCTTGGTCGCCGACTGCCATGAGGTCGCCACGTTCGGTCGACACGTACCTGATGCCGACGATCTGGAGCGCATCGAACTCGCCGCCGACAACGTGACCCAGTCGGTGACGGCAACGATGTCGTGGCGTCAGCGTGTGCGCACCAAGGTGGATCCCGCACCAGTCCTTGCCGTGATCGGCATCCGACGGACCTGACGACCAGACTCAGACGTCGTCTTCGCGGCGGAACCGTTCGCGCATCTTTTGGCCCGTGGAACCGAACGCATTACCGATGCCGTTGGTCTTCATGGTCTCGCTGAGCTGGGTGATCCCGGCTTTGCCCATCCTCCGCAGGTCGCGCACGATGGACAAGGTGCAGCCGAGCAGCACCAGGAACCCGACGAAGGCCAGTACGAACGAAATGTGCAGGGTGCCCAGCAAAATGGCGGTCCCAACCAGGAACCCGGCGATGGCCCACTTCAGGTTGCGGGCGGCGTGCCGGTACACGGTGCTGTCGGCGATCTCACGAGCCAGCGCAGGATCTGACGCGTAGAGCTGCTGCTCTATCTCGCCAAGGATCCGTTGTTCGTCCTCAGAAAGTGGCACGTCTTCACCTCGCTTCAGCTTCCGAACCCCCGTGCAGGTACCTCCTATCTTCGCATGGAATCGGTCGGGCAACAACGCGTGGAGGTCAACCTCACCGGTTATTTCTCTTCCAACCGGCCGGTCCGACGTCGTCACAACCCGCCATCAACCGCCATCAAGCCATCAACCCGCTGGACCAGTGCCGTCAGGTGGCCCAGACGCCTGCGGTGTGGGGTCACTCGGACCCCACGGAGCGTCGTGGCGACGTCGCAGCGACAACCCGTCGGGGCGCAGCAGGGCGGCCGGGCCGATGGCCTCGGTGCCCCACTTTCGACGGATGGCGTCCACGGTGCGCTGGACGTGCAATCCGTCGGGGTCCACGTTGGTCAGATCATCGAACGTGAGCTGGCGGCCGGCGTCAGCATCGACCAGACCCGACACCGACACCCCCAAAAGCCGCACCCCTGCCGACACGTCAACGTCAGCGGCAAGGTCACGGGCCACGTCAGCCAGCGCTGACGACGACGCCACCGGGTTCGACGGGGTGAACGAACGGGTGATGGTGGTGAAGTCGGCAAAGCGGATCTTCACGGTCACCGTGGCGCCGGCCTGACCGGTCGGGGCGAGACGTGCAGCTACGGCGTCACTCAAACGGAGCAATTCACGCCCGACGGCCACGGGGTCGTGAAGGTCGGCGCTGTAGGTCTCCTCGTGGCCAACCGACTTGGCCCGGCGATGGGGCTGCACCTCGCGGGGGTCGACACCGTTTGCCAACCGGTGGAGATGGTTGCCGGCTCCAGCTCCCAGCAACGCAACCAGCGCATCGGCGGGAGTGCGGGCAAGGTCACCCACGGTCACCACCCCACAGCGGTTCAGCTTGGCCAGGGTGGCAGGTCCCACACCCCACAGCGCCGACACCGGCAGCGGGTGCAGGAATCTGATCACGTCGGCGTCGTCGATCTGCAACACGCCGGAGCCGGCCACGGTTCCATCGGGATTTGGACGGGGCTTGGCCTGTTGCGACGCCAACTTGGCCACGAACTTTGACGACGCAATACCCACCGAACACCACAGCCCCTCTCGGGCGAACACCTCGGTGCGCAGGTCGTTGGCGATGGCGACGCCGTCTCCGAACAGCCGCAACGATCCGGTGACATCGAGAAAGGCCTCGTCGAGCGAGATGGGCTCGACCAGGGGGGTTCGGGCGGCGAACAACTCCATGATCCGTTGGGACACCTCGACATATCGATGGTGATGTCCGGGAAGGAACACCAGGTCCGGGCACAACTGCACCGCACGAACCGATGACATGGCCGAAAACACCCCGCGCCGACGTGCCTCGTAGTTGGCCGCTGCGACCACACCTCGCCGCCCGCTGCCACCCACCACCACTGGTCGGTCAGCCAGGTCGGGCCGGTCCAGCAATTCCACGGAAACGAAAAAGGCGTCCATGTCGACATGCAAGATGGTGCGGTCACTGCCAGATGCCCCGGGTGCCTGACCGGCGGGTACCTGACCGGGTTCGGTCACGTCCTGGTGACCACCATGTCGCCGGGGTCGATGCCCTCGACGCGGTAGCTGAACTGGCGGACCTCGTCCCAGCGTCCGGCCAGCCACTCCTCGACCGGGTCGGTCACCCACGGCTGGACCTGACCGAGCCGCTCGACACAAAGCGACGTGGGAACGAACCGCGCCTCGACCACGATCCCGTCCGGATCGTCACCCACACGCAGATCCCCCTGCCACGCCAACGCCCGCCAGGCCTCGACCTGCAGAACCCACCCCATGTCGACTGCGGTCACCTCGATGCGATACGCCGGCCCGTGCCAGTCCACGACGGTGAGTCCGGTCTCCTCGGTGACCTCACGGGCCAGACCGTCCACGATCTGCTCACCGGAGTCGATCACCCCACCCGGCGGTGTCCAGTCATGACGCCCACCGCGTCGGCGGTTGCGCACCAGCAGCAGGCCATCATCGCCCTCGATGAGGGCCCCGCCGACGGTCCAGTGGTGCACGCCCCCATTGTGTCAGCACCGCAGTGGTCATGGAACCCGCGCAGTCGACACCCCAGCGGGAGCGCTACGGGCGCCGGCGCAACAACCGGTCGCGCACTCCCCACCACGTCACCAGGATCAGGGCCTCGAACACGATGACGATGGACATTTTCGACGTGCCGCGCTGACGGTCACCGAAGGTGATGGGAACCTCCACGATCGACCCCCCGTTGCGCAGGACCGAGTACGCCATCTCAACCTGAAACCCGTAGCCGTCGGCGCGCACCGATCCCAGATCGATGGCGGCCAGCGCAGAGGCACGGTAGGCCCGGAAGCCAGCGGTGGAGTCCCGGATATTGAGCCCCAGCACCCATGCGGCGTAGCGATTCCCAGCCTGGGAAATGAACCGGCGCGACCACTTCCACTCCGGCACCTTCCCGCCTGGCACGTAGCGGGATCCGATGGCCAGGTCGGCACCATCGCCAACTGCGGCCACCAGCGACGGCAGGGCTGCCGGATCGTGCTGAAGGTCGGAATCCATCTCCACCATGACGTCGAATCCCTGTGCCTGGCCCCAGGCGAATCCGGCCCGGTACGCCGACCCCAGCCCCGATTTTTCCGATCGCCGCATCACGGTGACGCCACCGTGCTCGCCCCCCCAAGAATCGGCAGCGTCGGCGGTCCCGTCGGGACTCCCGTCGTCGACCACCAGCACATGGGCGTCGGCGAGTGCATCACGCACCCGCTCGAGCACCTCGACGATGTTCTCGACCTCGTTGTAGGTGGGCAACACCACCAGTGTTTGCATCGGCCGCAAACCTTAGGCGTCCGATGGAGCCAGCGGTGCACACCCCTGAAACACCGACAACTTGCAACACCGACAACTTGCACCACCGACAACTGGGTGCTCTGGCACGATGTCGAATCCCCCGCCTCGCCTGCGGGTGCCGGGCATCCGTATCATGGGGGCAATGGCTTCCCCTGCCGACTCCCCCATCACTTCGTCCTCGGCCGAGCCGTCGGTGCTGGCCCGCGTGCTGGCGTTCGCCTCGATCGTGGTGGCCGGAGCGGTGGGCGGCTTCATTGGATGGGCGTTTGCCGACCTGCAGTGCGAGGGTGACTGCACGGTGCAGTCCGGAATATCCGGACTCGTCATGAGCAGGGCGGCTGCCGTGGGCGTGGGCGTGGTGGCGGTGTTGGCCCTGCGGGCGCTGGGCGAATGGCAGGCGCAGAAACTGGCGGGCGCCAGCACCGAACGCGATCCCGGGCTGGTTCTGCGGCGCCCGGAACGACCCGAGACCCCTCCCCCGTCCGGCGAGCGACGCCCCCGCGTCCAGTAGGCCCGCGTCCAGCCGGCTCGCGTTCAGTGGGCCCGCGTCCAGCCGCGATCTGGCACGACCGCAATCCCGGTGTGACCGTCAGCGGGGGTGCAGCACCCGAAACGACTCGGCGGCACCGAGCCCCACCGCCTCACCGGCAGCCAGGGCCCGTCGGCGGATGACCCCGGCGACCTCATCGGGGTCGTCGATCTGGCTGCGATGAGCACAGCAACGCTTCCACCTTGCGCTCGAGCACCGCCGAGATGTCCACGTGGGTATCGGGCTCAAGCGTGCCCGACAGGTACACCGTGTCGACGCTGTGGGCAGGTCCGGCGTCGGGGAAATACAGCGGGCTGGCCGACGCCGGCGCACAGGCGTCCAGCACCGCTGACCCCACCTCACGATGATCGATGTGATTGATGTAGGACGATCCGAAAAACAGCGGACTGGGGTCGGGGCCCATGACCACGTCGGGCCGAAGGGTGCGGATGCGCTCCACCAGCTCGCCACGCAATGCCAGATCGTTGACCACCTCACCATCGCTACGACCCAGGTTCGACTGCGAGGCCAGGCCCATCACCGCCGCCGCCGCCGCCGCTTCACCAGCACGCACAGCGGCCAGCGCCACCGGGTCGGTGGTGGGATCCCTGGACCCCTTGTCGCCACGGGCACAGATAATCAGATGCACTTGCGCCCCGGCGTCGGACCATTTCGACAGGGTCCCGGCGCACGAGACCTCCGGATCGTCGGGATGGGCGTACACCGCAAGCACCACTGACGGGACGTAGCCGGTGGCGGGTGTTGGGTCGTTGCTTGCATCCACGCGCCGACCCTACCGTCACCGCCAGCCCCAGCGCCGATGACCCCAGCGCCGATGACCCCAGCGCCGATGAGCCCAGCGGCTTACGGCCACAGGTGGGCACCTGGAGCTGCGGTCGGTCATACTCAGGCGGTGACCACCGCTCATGGCCCCGACCCCACTGCACCCACGCCGCACATGCTCCTCGATCTCGCCAGATCAGTGGCGCTCGAGGCTGCGGAGCTGCTGATGGCCGGACTTCGGCGAGGGAACCTTGCCGTGGACACAAAAACGTCCCCCACTGACATGGTCAGCGAGATGGACCGCGCCGCCGAGCAGCTGATCGTGGACATGCTTCGCTCGGCTCGACCGCACGACGCCATCTTGGGCGAGGAGGGTGCCAACGACGCCGGCACCAGCGGTGTGCGCTGGGTGGTGGACCCCATCGATGGCACCACCAACTACCTCCACGGCCTGCCCGGGTTTGCGGTGTCGATCGCCGCCGAACTGCACGGCACCACCGTGGCCGGTGTGGTGGCTGACCCCATGCACAACGAAACATTCACCGCCGTGGCCGGAGGTGGTGCCCGACGCAACGGCGAGCCGATCAGCGTGGCCACCGTCGACGATCCGTCGCTGGCTCTGGTGTCCACCGGGTTTTCCTACGACCCCGAGCGGCGTCGACGGCAGGCAGCGGTGCTCGTGGCCGTGCTGCCGGCGGTTGGGGACTTGCGCCGGATGGGTGCGGCGTCGGTGGACTTGTGCTCGGTGGCCTGTGGCCGGGTCGACGCCCACTACGAGCGAGGCCTGCAGCCGTGGGATTACGCCGCCGGTGCGCTGGTGGCCACCGAAGCTGGGCGCCATCGTGGGTGATCTCGATGGTGGTCCACCAACCCCAGGCTTCACCCTGGCCAGCAATCCGCAGCTATGGCCACAGCTTGCACGCATGTTGCGTGATGCGGGCGCCGGCGAGGCCTGACCGCATCGACGCTGCCGGTGCCCGCCATCACCCGCCGCACCTCGCGGCACCTCCGGCTGACCCTGCGGCACCCGCTCCGGCTGACAAGGTGGGAATTGGGACAGAATTCCGGGGGGATGAGCCACTTTGGGCTTCGGATAGGGCACGATGGGACGGTGGGAACCCGCATACTCACTGTCGAAGACGACGAACGCATCAGAACCGCCGTGAAAATGGCCCTCGAAGATGAGGGTTGGCATGTCGATGAAGCCGAGAATGGTGAACACGCGCTGGAGCTGTTTCTGGCCAATCCCACCGACGTGGTCCTGATCGACATCATGCTGCCGGGTATCGACGGCTTTGAGGTGTGCCGATCGATCCGTCGGGCCAGCGACGTACCCATTGTCATGGTGACCGCCCGAGCCGACACCCACGACGTGGTCGCAGGCCTCGAGGCCGGTGCCGACGACTACCTCACCAAACCTTTCGCCCCCAAGGAACTCTCGGCCCGCATCCGGGCGCTTTTGAGAAGGGCGAGGACCCACGACCCCGCTGGCACCCACCTGACGTTCGGGGAGTTGGAGATCGTTCCCGACGAGGGTGCCGTCTACCGAAATGGTGAAGAAGTCCATCTCACCAAGACCGAGTTCCGACTGCTGGTCGAACTGGCCTCCTCCCCCGGGCGGGTGTTCAGCCGCGAGGTACTGCTCGAGCGTGTGTGGGGATACGGTTACTTCGGCGATGGCCGTCTGGTGGATGTCCACATCCGTCGGCTTCGCACCAAGATCGAACCCGACCCCGCCAATCCGAAGCATGTGGCGACGGTGCGGGGTCTCGGCTACAAGCTCCATACGTAAGGTTCCGGTGGGATGATGCCGGGACTGACGTCGGTACCCGGCACCCATTGCGGCAGTTCGCTGTCGGCCACCCACGAGGACTGATGCGGCAAATCACCAAACTGGAACCACTTGGTCTGCGGGCCAGGCTGATCCTGAGCTTCGCGCTCGGGGCCCTGCTGCTGAGCACCGTGCTGTCGGTCATCACCTGGAACCTGACCCGGGAGGACCTGCTGCGCCAGCGCGAAGACTCTGCAGTCACCAGGGTGTACGCCAACGCACTGACCCTTCGACGAACCCTGACCGGCACCACCGATGTGGCGGCGCTCCTGGCATCGTTGCCGACGCCTGACGGCGCCCAGTTGGCCCTGCTGTTCGAGGGCACCTGGGACGCCCGCAATCCCGTGGAGTTCGGCCAAAACGACCTCCCCGTGAGCTTGCGGGCAGAGGTGTCAGCCGGGGAAGTGGCAAAGATCCGCACGAGAGTGGGAGACACCACCTACCTCATCGTCGGGGTGCCACTCCCATTGGAGGCGGTGAGTACTACGAGGCCATCGCCCTCACCGACCTGCAACAGACCCTTGACGGGCTGCGGAACTCCCTGTTTGGCGCATCGGCGGTCACGACGCTGGCGGGTGGGTTGGTCGGGTTCTGGGCCAGCAGGCGGGTGCTGGTTCCCCTGCGCAACGTTGGTCTGGCTGCCGAGGCGATCGCCGGCGGACAGCTCGACACCCGTCTGGCCAGCGGCGGCGACCACGATCTGGACCCGCTGGTGGCGTCGTTCAACGAGATGGCATCGGCACTCGAGGAGCGCATCGAACGAGACACCCGCTTCGCCTCGGAGGTGTCGCACGAGTTGCGATCACCGCTGATGACTCTGGCCGCATCGGTGGAGGTTCTGGAGAACTCCCGTGAGGGCCTCACCGAGCGGGCCCAGACCGCCCTCTCGCTGATGAGCGCCGACATCGACCGCTTCCGCCAACTGGTCGAGGACCTGCTCGAGATTTCCCGGGTTGACGTCGGGGCTGTGACCCTCCATCTCGCCCCGGTGATGATCACCGAACTGGTGATCCAGGCGGTTGCCACCTTCCAACCACGGCACCGTGCCGGTGCTGTACGACCCCTCGGTGGCCGAGGTGGGCGTGCTGGTGGACAAGGTTCGCTTCTTTCGTGCCATCGACAACCTGTTGGCCAATGCCGCCAACTACGCCGGGGGTGCCACCGCCGTCGAAGTCGCCCTGCACACCACCGACGACGAAGAAGTCATCCACACCGTGCGTATCGCCGTGGAGGATTCCGGTGCCGGGGTGCCCGAAGAAGAACGTCATGTGATCTTCGACCGCTTTTCCCGCGGCCGTGAGGGCGGCAACCGCGGTGCCGACAGTGGCACCGGACTCGGTCTGGCCCTGGTGGACGAGCACATCAGGCTGCACAACGGTCGGGTGTGGGTCGACGACCGGGCCGATGGGGAGGCCGGGGCGCGCTTCATCATGGAGTTGCCGGTGATCCCGGGAACCACTCCCGACAGTGACCCCAACACCGACGCCGAATCGGGGGGCGAAGACGGCGACGGTGCCTACATGGGTGACGACTACGGCCTCGATGCCGTCAACCCCACCGATCCTGACGGGCGCGCAGACGACGCCGGCCGCGACCGCAGCGGACCGAGAACCGCCGACGGCGCCCGCTCTGCCGGCACCAGCGATGAACCCCGCGAGGTCATCGGATGAGTTCCGTGCGACGCGTCACGATGACGGCACTTGTCATGGTCCTGCTGGTGGGGGCAGCTGGCTGCGGCGGCCTCGCTCTCGATGAGGAACCCCGGGTCATCGACTCGGGCAGGGTCCCCGAAGCTCTCCTGAGCCCCACGCCATCAGTGACGGCCGAGCCCGGGCCAGCCAGTCAGGGAGTGGACGCCGACCTCTTCTTTTTCCTGACGACCGACAGCGATGAGTTTCTCGTGCCGTGCTCGGTTCCCACCGCCGCTGGCGGTTCGGTCGAGGCCCGAACCCGGGCGGTGCTGGAGCGTCTGATCAATCTGGACCCGGCAATCAGCGACGAGTGCTCGCAGGGCCTCACCAACGCCGTACCCTCCAATCTGGTGGTGCTGGGAACCCAGCTGCGGGTGAGGCATCAGGAAACGTCCTCGAACTGGATCTCGGCAGGGACGCACTGCGGGCAGTGGAGTCCACCCAGCAACGCCGGGCCATCGCCCAGCTGGTGTTCACCGCCACCGCCGTGCCGGGGGTGACCGCCGTGCGGTTCCTGGGTGACGGCGAACCCATCTCAGTCCCCCTTGAGGACCGCACCTCCGACCCCGGTGAGAACCGTAAATCCGCAAGACTTCCCGAAACTTGCTGCCGCTCTCGAACGCCTCCGAAACCTGCTGGCGCCGCCAGCAGTCCTTGACGAACTGGACACCCCACCAGTCCCCTGACTGGTCCCGCTGCCTGGTCCCGATAACTGGCCACGGGATCGACCACGTCACTGGTCTCGCTGCACGTCAGGGCCCGTCGTGGTCGACACCAAACTCGGCTGCCAGTGCGTTGCGTTGCAGCTTGCCGGTGGCGGTGTGTGGGAGGGAGTCGACCCGAACGTACCGTTTGGGCCGCTTGTGGCCCGCCAGGTGCTGCCTGGCCCACACCGTCAGCTCGCTGAGGTCGGCGGGACCCACCACTGCCGCGTACACGGCCTGGCCCCACTGGTCGTCGTCAACGCCAAACACGGCCACATCGTCCACGCCGGGGGCGTCGGCCAGAGCCTTTTCCACCTCGGCGGGGTACACGTTCACACCACCGGTGATGATGAGGTCGTCGCGCCGTCCGTCGAGCCACACATACCCGTGTTCGTCCACACGTCCCAGGTCCCCCACCGTGAACGCCCCGAAGGCACCGGGGTCGGCGGTGGCCTGACGCCACGCCGCCGCCGTGCGCTGGGGATCGCGCCAGTACCTGAACCGGGCCCATCGGGGGACCGAGCACCACAAGGTGCCGTCAGCGTCGGCGGTCATCTCACGACCGGTTCGGGCCCGACCCACCGTGCCGGGACGTTCCATCCAGTCCGCCGGGCTGCAGGCGGTGAACTGACCCTCGGTGGATCCGTAGAACTCCCACACCACGTCGTGGCCGAACGCATCCAGGGCAGTCCGCTTGAGCGCCTCGGGGCATCTGGATCCGGCATGGGCCACCAGACGGAACCCGCCGAGGTCAGGCAGCGAACCCAACGCAAACAGCCGTTGCATGTGGGCCGGCACCATGAACGTGGTGGTCGGTGATTCGGTGGCAATCGCCGAGGCGACCCGGGCAGCGTCAAACGGTCCGGGCAGGATCACCGACCCGCCCGAAAGCAGCGTGCTGCCGGCGAACCGGATGGAGACCGAATGGTGAAACGGGGAGCACACCAGGTGGTGGTCACCGGCATCGAATCCCCACTGCTGCACCTCTTCGTCCCACAGTGCCGCAGCCTCGTGCTCGTCGAGCACGCCGCTGAACACGCCCTTGGGGGTGCCGGTGGTTCCCGAGGTGTAGTGCATCGGGCGAGCCAACGGCCACGGCGCAAGCTCGGCTGGTGATCCCGTCAGCAGCGCCACCAGGGCGGCGTCGTCGACCACCATGGCCGGCTGGGCGTCGGCCACCAGCACTGCCCGTTCGGCCGGCAGCAATCCGGCATGGGTCATGACCGGCACGATGCCAACCCGCAGTGCCCCCAAAATTGCGCAGATCATGTCGGAACCCGAGGTCGTCGTCAGGGCGACGCGATCACCGGCAACGAGCCCGGCGCTGTGCAGACCCCCGGCAATCCGTCGCTGGCGGTCCTCGGCGTCGCTGGCGTGAAGAATCTCAACCGGTGGCGCAGACACCTCTCTACGCTGCCCGCGCCCGTCTCACAACGCCAATCACCCGAACCGGTCCCGCCACCGACGGTGGTGATCGGCCCCACCTGCGGGCACCTGCGGTGATCAGCCTGCGAAGAACACCCGGGCAACGTCGTACAGGTCGGGATCCACCAGCTTGAGGGTTCCCACTGCGTCAGCCAGGGGCACCGGCACGATGTTTCCGGCCTGCAGGGCCACCATCTCGCCCCATCGCTCCTGGTGCACGGCGTCAATGGCGGCAATGCCGAACCGGGTGGCCAGCACCCGGTCGAACGACGTCGGCGTCCCGCCACGCTGGACATGGCCCAAAATCGTGACCCGGGTCTCAAAGCCGGTCCGGGATTCGATTTCCGACGCCAGCGTGTTGCCAATGCCGCCGAGACGAACGTGCCCGAAGGCGTCCTTTTCGTCGCGGGCCACCTGGAACGACCCCTCGGCGGGCACCGCCCCCTCCGACACCACCACGATGGAGGCGTAGTTGCCCAACTCGTGGCGTCGGGTGAGCGCAGCGCACACCTCGTCGATGTCGAACGGCTCCTCAGGGATGAGGATGTAGCTGGCGCCGCCGGCGATCCCGGCCCACACCGCGATGTGCCCGGCGTGACGACCCATGACCTCAACCACCATCACCCGGTTGTGGGACTCGGCGGTGGTGTGCAGCCGGTCGATGGCCTCGGTGGCGATCTGCACCGCGGTGTCGAACCCGAAGGTCAGTTCGGTGGCGGACAGGTCGTTGTCGATGGTTTTGGGAACCCCCACCACCCGAACCCCGGCATTGGCCAGTTGGTGGGCAACTCCCAGAGTGTCCTCGCCGCCGATGGCGATGAGGGCGTCGATGCCGAGGTCCCCCATGGTGCGCTTGCAGATCTCGAGACCGCCGTCGACCTTGAGCGGGTTGGTCCGCGACGAACCCAACACCGTTCCCCCGCGCGGAAGCGTGTTGCGGAAGGTGTCGACGCTGACGTCGAGGGTTTCGGCCTCCAGCACCCCTCGCCATCCATCCACGAATCCGACGAGCTGGTCGCCGTAGGTTCGTTCGCCCTTTCGGACCACCGCACGCATCACGGCGTTGAGTCCGGGACAATCACCCCCACCTGTCAGCATGGCAACCTTCATCGGAACCTCCGCAGGATTGGTGGAGCCAGCGTGTGAACCAGCGCATCACCGCGTGGCCGCACCGCCGGCACGTTGTCGATGGTTCGAGGGTACCCATCGCCGACCACCGACGCTCGGTACCTCGGTGAACTCCCAGCTACATTTCAGTTTCCGTGACCTACGTACTTGCCATAGACGCCGGCACCACCAGTGTGCGCACCATCGCCTTTGATCACGGCGGGCACGCCGTGGCCACAGCCGGTCGGGAGTTCACCCAGCATTTCCCCAAGCCCGGATGGGTTGAACACGACGCCGCCGAGATCTGGGACCGCACCCTGCAGACGCTGGCCGACGTGGTGGCAGCACTCGACGGGCCGGTGTCGGCCATCGGCATCACCAACCAGCGCGAGACGACCGTGGTGTGGGACCGCCGGACCGGGACGCCTCTGGCACCAGCTGTGGTCTGGCAGGATCGCCGTACCGCCGAACGATGCGACGAGTTGCGTCAAGCCGGGCACCTGCCCCTGGTTCGGGCCACCACCGGGCTGGTGCTGGACCCGTACTTTTCGGCCACCAAGTTGCAGTGGCTGTTTGGACCCGGCGGTGTGGACCCCAGCGAGCACGTGGCCTTCGGCACCGTCGACACCTGGCTGCTGTGGAATCTCACCGGCGGCGAGGTCCATGCCACCGATGTCACCAACGCCTCGCGCACCATGCTGTTCGACATCAACGGCTGTGCATGGTCACCCGAGCTGTGCGACCTGTTCGACGTCCCCGCCCACGTCCTGCCCGAGGTGCGGCCGTCGTCGGGTCGCTTCGGGGTGACAGCCGCCGACATTCCCACCGGAGCCGGCATCCCCATCAGCGGCATCGCCGGTGACCAGCAGGCCGCCTTGTTCGGGCAGGCCTGCTTCTCCCCCGGGATGACCAAAAACACCTACGGCACGGGTTCGTTCGTGCTCATGAACGTGGGGTCCACCTGCCCCGAACCGGTGGACGGCCTGCTCACCACCATCGCATGGACCCTGCCGTCGGCCACCGGATCGCCCGACGGCCCGGGTGGACCGGTCACCCACTACGCCTACGAAGGGGCCATCTTTGTGACCGGAGCGGCGGTGCAGTGGCTCCGTGACGGTCTGGGGGTGATCAGCGACGCCAGTGAGGTCGAATCACTGGCGGCGTCGGTGGACGACAACGGCGGCGTGGTGGTCGTCCCGGCGTTCACCGGATTGGGCAGTCCGTGGTGGGATCCGTATGCACGTGGCGCCATATTCGGCATCACCCGGGGAACCACCTCGGCCCACGTCGCCCGGGCCGTGGTTGAGTCCATGACCTTTGCCACCCGCGACGTGGTCGAGGCCATGACGGCCGCCTCGGGGCACACCGTGACCGGACTGCGCGCCGACGGTGGGGCGTCGGCCATGGGATTGCTGCTCCAGCTGCAAGCCGACCAACTGGGCGTGACGGTTGAACGACCCATGGTGCGCGAGACCACGGCCCTTGGGGCCGCCTATCTGGCCGGACTCGCCGAAGGGGTGTGGTCGTCACTCGACGACATCACCGCCAACTGGGTGCTCGACGTGTCGGTGCCTCCGCGCCATGCCGACGATGCCGACCCACAACGCATCGAGGCCGACTACCGGCAATGGCGGCGGGCGGTGGGTCGTAGCGGTGACTGGGCCAACCAGCCACCGTCGTAGGCAGAGTCGTAGTCAGGGTCGTACCTAGTGTCGTAACCAGGGTGCCGTCACGACGGGCGGGCCGATGGATGGGCAAACTTCGAGCGCATCAGCCTGAGTTCACGAAACCGGGTGTCCACGATGCGGGCCAGCGCTGCAGCCTGTCGACGCTCGCGCGAGCGAAACACCACCGTCGACCGACCCAGTACAAGCGCCGCACGGGCGGCCGGCAGCGGTGCCCACACCACGTCCTCGGCCTCTCCACCCCCTCCGGCTGATCGGGCGGCACTTTGGCTTCCGGCCACGAACGCCGACAGCCATGCCGGGCTGGGGGCATCGCCACGGTGGGCCACCACCTCGCCGGAATCGAGGGCAATGACCGCTCCCCACTGCGTGCCAATCGTGGTCACGGCGTGTTCGCACAATGCATCCAGCGCACCCTCGGGTGTGGCAGCCCCCACCAGCATGGCGGCGGTCTCAAGAGCGTCGAGCCGGGGATCGTGCACTCCCTCAGCCAGTTGACGCACCTCCTCGATCTTCACTCCGTCCACCTGCTCGACTTCACCGAGCAGCAGGTCCAGCAGCGACGGATCAGCAATGGCCACGACAAGCTCGTCGACAGCCCGGCTTGCCCCCCTCTCGAGGATCTCGATGCCCACCACGTCGCCGCCAACGGCCCCCACCCTGCTGGCCACCGCACCGAGCGCCCCAGGTCGATCAGGGAAGCCACAGTCGCAGTACGTACGTTGTCATGACGTGCAAGGTACCGGGCGCTTGTGAACGGCAGGTTTCTGTCCGGCGACGACTCGGGCAACGCCCGATTGCCCCACTGGGGTAGACACCGGCAACCGCCGCAACCCTGCTGGCACAACCACCGGCGGGGTCAGAATCGAACGTTTGTGTCGATTTGGTCAAGTGATGGCCACACACTGCTAGCTTGCCCCGGCATGGACCGGCAGCTGACGCCTCGGGGAGCACAACGGCGGCAGCAGATCATCACGTTCGCCACCGCCCGCTTTGCCGCCAACGGTTACCACCCCACCTCGGTTGACGAGATCGTGGGGGGTCTCGGTGTGGGCAAGGGCGTGTTCTACTGGTATTTCTCATCCAAAGACGAGCTGTTCAGCGAGATCCTGCGCACGGCACAACGCAGCCTGCGCACAGCACAAAACGACGCCATCCGCTCCGTGTCAGACCCTGTCCGCCGCATCGAACTGGGGATCCGGGCGTCGCTGGAATGGTCTGAGCGCAACCGGGATGTGTACACACTGTTTCAGTTCGCCAGCACCGACGACCGATTCGCCCATCTGGTCAGTCGAGGCGAGGAGATCGCCGTACGCAACGCCATGCACCACGTGAACGAGGCCATTTCGCTGGGCCAGGTCAAAGACACCGACCCCGAAGTCGTGGCCCACGCAATCCTGGGAGTCACCACCCATCTGGCCCGGGAATTCATCCACAAGCGGGGCCGTCCGGCCAGCGAGGTGGCTGACAGCACCGTGGCGTTCGTCCTCGACGGGATCCTGGCCGGGACCAGCAACAATGCGAGCCTGATCCCGAACCCCGACGTCAAGCCCGGCGACAACCCCGACGTCAACCCCGACGTCAGCCCGGAGTGGTCAGTCCAGCCGGGTGAGCACCCGGCGCAGGTTGCGGACCGCCTGCCCGATGCGCTGCTCATTTTCGATGAGGGCGAACCGCACGTGCCCCTCGCCACCGGGGCCGAACCCCACGCCCGGCGACACCGCCACATTTGCCTCACGAACCAACAGTGAGGCGAACTCAACCGACCCCATGTCGCGGTACTGCTCGGGGATCGGTGCCCAGGTGAACATGGTTCCCATGGGCGGTGTGACGTTCCAGCCGATGCGGTTGAGGCCGCCGCACAGTGCGTCACGGCGACCCTGATAGATGGCAAGCGCCTCTTTGGGGTAGTCGGGTACCTCGTTGAGCGTGACGGTGGCAGCGATCTGGATGGGCTGGAATGTGCCGTAGTCGAGATAGCTCTTGAGCTTGGCCAGCGCCGCCACCACCTCGCGGTTGCCGACCAAAAAGGCAACCCGCCATCCGGCCATGGAAAACGACTTGGTCATGGAGTACAGCTCCACGGCAACGTCCTTGGCCCCCTCGGCCTGCAGGATTGATGGCGGGACGTACCCGTCAAAGCCGAGGTCGGCGTAGGCGTTGTCGTGCACCACCACCACCTCTTTTTCCCGGGCGAAGTCGACGATCTGCTGCATGAACTCCAGGTCCACGCAGGTGGTGGTGGGATTGTGCGGGAAGGAGATGACGATCACCCGGGGCTTGGGCCACGAGTACTCCCATGCTTCGCGCAGATTGTCGAGAAACTCGGTGCCCGTGGCCAGCGGCACCTCGCGGATGTCGGCGCCAGCGAACAACGGGGCATAGATGTGGATGGGGTACGACGGCGACGGCACCAAGGCGGCATCTCCAGCGCCCAGGAGCACCCACATCAGGTGGCTGAATCCCTCTTTGGCCCCGATGGTATTGATGACCTCGGTCTCGGGGTCGAGTTCCACCCCGAAGCGACGCAGGTACATGTCGGCGGCTGCCTGACGCAGCTTGGGGATACCCCGACTGGCCGAGTAGCGGTGATTGCGCGGGTTGAGCACCGCTTCGGCAGCCTTTTCTGCCGCCAGTTCTGGTGACGGCAGATCGGGATTGCCGAACCCCAGGTCGATGACGTCCTCACCGTTGCGACGCGCCTGAACCTTCAGCGAGTCGATGATGGTGAACACATACGGCGGCAGCGCGTTGATGCGGCGGAACTCCATGTCGCAAAGGTACCCGCCCGGTGGCGTTGGGGAGCAACGCAGTCAGCGCTTGTCTGCAAGCAATTGCCCGGCAGCCAGCCACGCCCCGGTGGCTCCGGCCTCAGGGCCCAGCTCGGCAGGCACCACCGGAACCGCCGGACGATGATCCACTGACACCAGCAGATCGCCGAAATGACGTTGCACTGGCTCCATCAGTACGTCGCCCATGGCCACCAACCCACCGGCGATGACCACCATGGCGCTGTCGAGCACTGCCACCAGATTCGATGCGCCCAGCGCCACCCACCAGGCGAAGTCGTCAACGATGGCCAACGCCTCGGCATCACCGGCAGCAGCCGCCGCAGCGACATGCTCACCACGCACCTGATCGGGGTCACCGCCCGCCATGGCCACCACCGCATCGGCGCGACCCCCAGCGGCAGCATCACGGGCCAGCCGACCCAGGCCATTGCCCGAGGCGAACCGCTCCCAGCATCCCCGACGCCCACACGGACACGGCGGGCCGGCTGGGTCGACCACCATGTGGCCGGCCTCACCGGCGAACCCCCCGGCACCGCGCTGCAACACGCCGCCGGCCACGAACCCGGCCCCGATGCCGGTGCCCAGGGCAACAAGCACCATGTCGTCCACACCACGGGCCGCTCCCAGGCGCCACTCGGCCATGGTGGCGGCGGTGGCGTCGTTGTCGATCACCACCGGTCGCCTGGTGGCCGACCGCAACGCGTCGCCCAGGGCGAACTCATCGAGGCCCGAGAGATTGGGGGCATGGCGCATCACCCCGGCCCGATCAACCAGGCCGGCAGCTCCAACGCCCACCGCCTGCACCGGCGACGAACCCATCGCCACCAGACGCCGGTCGGCTTCGTCCACGGCGCCGGCCAGGGCCGCCACCAGGCCAGAGGCCCCTTTGGGGGTGTCGACCCGGAAGTCCACCACCGCATCGGCCGGATTGTCGGGGTCGAGCACCCGGGTCAGGATCTTGGTCCCACCCAGGTCGATGCCAACCACGGGTCCAGTCATCGGTCCCTCTGTTGTTCAACCCGGGGCGGGAACGATCCGTGACGGGCTCCCCACACGCCGGCCAGTCCGATGCCCCACATCGGGGCCAGCAGGGCGAAGGCGGCCCCGGTGAACATGCCCATCGACGCCACGGTGAACGCCACCACGATCTGGACTGCCCACGCCCCCATCAGCGTCACCTGCACCCGGCGAGGTGCCGACCCGGCCAGGAAGTACAGACCCCCCATGCCGATGGCCTCAGCACGACTGCGCGACACCGCCACGGCGAACGCCCACAAAAACGCAGCCGACCCGAGGGCGAACTCGGCCAGCGACACCACGATGAGCACGTAGGTGAACGGGCCAGCGACCATGAACGGCCCGGTGACCAGCGCCTCCACCACACCCACCACCACGAACACCGCCACACCGAGCACGTTGACCACCACCAGGGCGCGTCCCACCGATGGGTCGGCCAGCGGCGGACGCCGACGCTCGTCACCCACCTGCGGGCCGATCTCGGGTTGGCGTCGCTCAGCCACTGGCGTCAACATCGTCGCGGGGATCGTCCGTGCCGGCTGGTCGGCCAAGACCGGCGACGCACGTGGTGAGGGCGTCGTTCAGAACCCCAGCCAGACGATCCCGATCGAACTCCACCACCGAGCGCCGACGCGCTTCGGCAGCGAGTTGGGCACACCACGGCCGGTCGTCGAGCAGCGAGCCGAGCGCGTCGGTGACGGCATCGAGGTCCCCCGGGTCGTCGACCACCAGACCCGACGTGCCGTGGTCAACCGCGTCACGGGCACCACCGCTGTCGCCAGCGACCTGAGCCACGCCACAGGCCGCAGCCTCGAGGAACACGATGCCGAACCCCTCCTGTTCGAGCCCACCCCATCGATTGCGGCACAACATGGCGAACACGTCGGCCATGGCGTAGAAGTCGGGAAGGTCGTCGGCGTCGAGCCGGTCCACGAGCTCCACCGGTGCCGACAGGCTGTCGATCAGTCGTTGCAACCGGTCACGGTCACGCCCCTCACCAGCGATGAGTACCCGCAGGGCCGGGTGTCGCACGGCCAGACGCACCGAGGCCCGAATGAGCTGATCCATGCCCTTGCGGGGCACCAGCCGGCTGACGCTCACGATGAGCGGGGCATCGGCATCCACGCCGAAGCGCTGACGCACCTCGGCACGGCGCACCCCGGTGACCGGCACAAACCGCTCGGCATCCACCCCGGGCGGCACGATGACCGTGGGCAGGGGTCGCCCGGCAGCCCGCTCGGCAGCGCGAGCGGGTAGGAACCGGCGGCCACCACCAGCGACGCACCGCGCAGCGAACGTCGAACCAGCAACTGGGCGAACGGCAGTGCGGCAGGAACCACCACCTCAGCACCGTGCACCACCACGCCGTAGGGCGCATCCAGCCGCCCCACCAGCGGCGCCGTGTGCACCACGGGGTCCAGCAGCACCAGGTCGGCACCGGTGCGAGCGACGAGGTCGTTGATGGTGCGTGACAGTGCCGGCCCGGGCACCAGCACCGGGGTGTGGACCCGCTCGACGTGAAAAGGCTGGGAGCGATCCCAGGCGTCAGCCCCGGGATGGTCGGGGGTCACCACCGTGAACGAGTCGGCCGCAAGCCTGCGCCAAAGTTCCCACAGGTAGGTCTGGATCCCGCCCAGCTTTGGCGGAAAGTCGTTGGTCACCAGGATGTGATGCATCGTTCGCCAGCCCGGGTCGACAGTTGGTGCACACACGACGTGCACGCACGTCGCATACGACGTCCGACGCTAGCGCGGTGCCGGTGGCTGCGAGGCCAGCTCTGCAGCCACCAGCGGATCGTCCGCACCGGTGACATGGACAAGCAGGTCGTCACGATTCAGCCGTCGCGCCGCCCACACAGCGTGGGCCCGCACCAGCGGTTGGTCATGGGCGAGATGTTCAGTGATGGCTTCCACTACCGCCGGGTCGTCGGGCGATGCCACATTGGCCAGGGCGATCAGGGCATTGCGCCTGAGGTACACGGGGTCACGTTTCGCTATGTACCAGCGGCCGTGGCGGCCAAGGAGCTCGTCATCGCTGGCCCCCAACATCTCGAGCAGATCCACCCACCCGTCGGGTCCCACAGCGTTGACCGCCCCGGGTCGCCGGTTGGGTGGGCACACCTCCTGGCAGTCGTCGCATCCATAGATCCGATCGCCCAGCGCCACCCGGAACTCAGCCGGAAACACCCCGGGCGCCTGCACCAGCCATGCCAGGCAGCGTCGGGCATCGACCACGCCGGGGGCGACGATGGCAGCCGTTGGGCAACCGTCGACACAGCGTCGGCAGCTACCGCAGCCGTCCGGCTCGGGCTGGTCGGCCACCGGCAGGTCGGCATCAGTCAGTACTGCCCCCAGCACCACCCACGAGCCGTGGCCGGGGACCAGGATGTTGGCGTTCTTGCCGAACCAGCCGATGCCGGCCCTGTGGGCGGCGGCGCGATCCACCAAGGCGTTGTCGTCGGCCAGCACCACAGCCGAATGCCCATGACTGCGCAAGTGCGTGGCCATGGCGTCGAGTGCCCCTCGCAACTGCCCGTAGTGGTCGGCGGTGGCATAACGGGCCACCCGACCCGCAGGCCCGCCACCACCGGGCGCGGCACCTGCCCCGGTCGGCGGATCGATGCGTGCGGGGTAGGGCCATGCCCCAACCACCAGGGTGCGGGCACCGTCGAGGGCTCGGGTTGGATCCGATGACCGAGCCGGGTTGCGGTAGGTGAACTGCATGTCGGCACTCAGGCCGGCCGCCCGGCGATCTTCAAGAATGACGCGAACGTCGTCGAACGGCTCTGCCCGAGCCACCCCGACGGCGACCAGTCCGGCACTCCGCCCCACGGCCGCGACCTGCTCGGCCAGGGGCTGCTCGGCCAGTGTCTGGGGGCGAACGTGGTGATCCGGCATGCCTCCATCCTGACAGCCCCGACGGGCTTCACCCACGGGACCCGTCGGCGTCTCAGCCGACCCGGCGACGGTGACGCATCGGGGGCACCAGCCCGGAGTCGCTCAGCAGCCTGAGGGCTCGTTCCTCGGCCACGTCCACCACCACCGCTTCGCCCGGCTCACGCGAGCAGATGAAGGTAACCAGACAGTCGCTGCACGCCTCGGTGTTGCACAACGAGCAATCGGAGCAGTCGATGACCAGTGGTTCGTCCATGCGTGCCTCCATCGTCGGTTTCAGGTACCGCCCAAAACTCCGGTACCACCCAGCGGGATGTCGTCCCCGGGGGCAGTGCGAACCTTACGAAGAGGGTGTGACAACCTCAGACGCACCCTCACCAGGATCCAGGTCGACCACCCTGCCACCGGTTCCACACCAACGGCATTGCACCTCTTCAACCACCTCGCTGAGCACTTCGGCATCTTCGATGTCGAGGTCACCGGCCAGGTTGAAGTGATGGAACGCCTTGGTGCGACGCAGCACGGTCACGTCGAAGCGGGTGAGATTTCCGCAGGCTTCGCAGCGGTAACGGGTGACGGTCACAGACCAGATCGTACCGGTCGTCACCACCCGTGCTTGCAATCGAACATCCGTTCGTGTATCCACGGGGATGGGCCAGCGACGCTTCGAGGATCTCGGGACGCCATTGAGTGACGTGACCTTCGTGGTCATCGATCTCGAAACCACCGGTGGATCTCCGACCAACGACCGCATCACCGAGGTGGGCGCCGTCAAGGTTCGCGGCGGCGAATGCCTCGGGACCCTGCAGACGTTCATCAATCCAGGCTGTGCCATCCCTCCATCGATCACGGTGCTGACCGGCATCACCGAGGCCATGGTGATCCCGGCGCCCCCCATCGAACAGGTCCTGCCCACCCTTCTCGAATTCGTGGGTGATGCCGTGGTGGTCGGCCACAACGTGCGTTTCGACACCGGGTTCCTCGATGCCGCTCTCGAGCGCAGCGGCCGCCCCCGTCTGGGCAACCGCAGGGTGGACACCTGCAACCTGGCCCGGCGACTGGTTCGCGACGAGGTCCCCAACTGCAAGCTGGGCACGCTGGCCCAACGGTTTGGCCTCGCCCACCAGCCGTCGCATCGTGCCCTCGACGACGCCCTGGCCACGGGTGACCTGCTGCACGTTCTGCTGGAGCGGGCCGCAGGGTTGGGAGTGACCGGACTCGACGACCTGCTTGCCCTGCCCACCATGGCCGGTCACGCCCAGGCCGCCAAGCTTGGGTTGACCGCCCATCTCCCCGAACCCCGGGGTGTACCTGTTTGGCAATGGGCGTGGCGACGTGTTGTACGTGGGCAAGGCCACCAACCTGCGGGCCAGGGTGCGCTCGTACTTCTCGGGAGACGACCGTCGCAAGGTCGGGGCGTTGCTAGCGCCAAACCCAGCAGATCGATCACCTCAGCTGCGTCCACCCGCTGGAGGCCGAAGTGCGCGAGATCCGACTGATCCAGACCCTCACCCCGCGCTACAACCGCCATGCGACCGACCCCAGCCGCTACCGGTACGTCCGGCTGCCATCGGGGCCTGACGCCCGACTCAGCATCACCCGGGTGGTGCAGCCTGGCGCCGGCCTCCATCTCGGTCCGCTGCGGTCCACCTCGGCGGCGCGCCGGGTGGTGGACGCCATCACCACCGTGGTCCCATCGCTGGCACCCCCATCAAAACGACACCGCACCAATCCGCTTGTCGACGACCCCGCGGCACCGGTTCAGTGGGCCGCAGGACCACCTGCCGATCCCGGCATGATCGCCGACGCCTTCACCGGAGCACCGTCGGCGCTGTTGGACCACCTGGCCGAAGTGATGTCCGTCCTCGCTGCCAGTGAGGACTTCGAACGGGCCGCTTTGGTGCGTGACCAGGCGGCGACACTGGCTGCCGCATTGACGAACCAGCGGCGGCTCCGGCGGTCTCCACCGCAGCGGGTCGATGGCCGTCGACGTGCCGGGAGTCGGAGGCGCCGAGTTCGCCAACGGGTTACTGATCAGCACTTGGGGTCTCGATGGGCAGGTGCGGGTGGTCGACACCCCGCTGGCGCCGCTGGCCACCGAGGCTGCCGATGATGACCCGTGCATCGGTGACACCCCATGGCCCGGGGTGGGTCCAGTGCCGCGGTGGCTGACCGACGAACTTCGGGTCGTGGCGGCGTGGCTGGACCGCCATGCCGCTGACGCCCGGTTCGTGCACGGCCACACCGGCCCTGCCAGTGCCTGGCCCCGGTCGCCGAGTTTTCGGGCGGCGACGCCGGCCGCTGGCACGGCTGCGGTTGCCGCGTGATGCGGGGGCACTAGCCTTTGGGATGTGGGAGACGTCGTCTCAGTGCTGATGTGGATCGTGCTGGTCTGGCTGGTGCTGTTCGCGGTTGCCTGCGTGGTCGCTGTGGTCACCTTGCGTCGGGCCAACCGGGTGGTGCGGTCAGTACCCACCGAGGCTCCGATCACCTGGATGTGGTCGCTGTCCAGACCGGCCCGGCTCCACCGACAATTGCGCAATCTCGGCACCTGGACGTCACGATCGTCATCCAGCAGCACCAACGGCGCCTGGAACCAGTTGCTCGACGAGGTTGTCGCTGCCGACGGCCGCCTGGTGGTTGCGGCACGATCCAACTCCCGGGTCAGGTCGACCGAACTCGACGCACTTCAGGCAACCGTCGGCCGTCTCGAAGACCTCGCCGTTCGACTCCGCAACCTTGACGAGGCCCGGGACTGGTCGAGCCAGCCCGCCGCCCCCAGCGATGCGCTCGAGATCCTCGAGCATCGCATCGAGAACCTTGAGGCTGCCCACGTGGACCTCGCCGACCTTGAGCGCCGGTTCGCAACAGGCAGCCATGCTCCCGGTGACGGAGCAGCGACGGTGGGCCGCACTGGGCCCCCGACACCTGAGCGCACTGCCCCAACGGCACCACCCAGACCTCTCCGGTGACCCCGGACGGGACTGCCTCCTCCGACACGGCCTGACCGCCGCACCGTGACCGACCCCACCCCCTCTCGACGCGACCGAACGAGCAGGGTGGTGGCCATCATGATCCTGGCCGCCATCATCGTCCCGGTGGTGTGGCTGGTGCTCAACGCTGCGGTGCGCGGACCCGACGCCCTGGACCCCGAAATGACCCCCGTCGACTGTCGTGCGGACCACAACCACCCTGGCGCCCTGATTGCCCCTCGGGAGCGACTGCCCCTCAGGTGCGACTGCCCCACAGGAGCGGCCGCACAGTGCCTGCGGTGCCTACCTGGTGGCGATCTCGGCGCCCAGCGCCACCACAGCGTCGAGCTTGGCCTGGGCTGCGCCACTGGCAAGGGCTGCCCGGGCCAGGTCGAGGCCGCCAGCGATACTGTCGGCCTGGCCGCCCACGACCAGCGCAGCAGCAGCGTTGAGCGCAACCATGTCGGCAAGCGGCCCCTGTGCCCCCGCCAGCACCTCACGGGCAATCTCGGCGTTGCGCTGGGGAGAGCCCCCGACAACCGCACTCGGCTCCACCACGGTCAGACCCACCGAGGTCGGATCAAAGTCGAACACCTGCACATCTCCGTCGCGCAGTTCGTGGATCGTGGTCGGGCCGGTGGTCACCAGTTCGTCGGTGTCACCATGCCCGCACACCACCATGGCCCGCCGGGCCCCGCGACGCTGCAACACATCGATCATGAGTGGGGCCAACGACGGGTCCTTCACGCCCAGCAACGAGCGGGTGACCCCCGCAGGATGGGCGAGCGGACCCAGGATGTTGAACACTGTGGGAATCCCCAGCGCGGTGCGCACCGCCGCAGCGTGACGCATCGAGGGGTGGAACACACGGGCAAAGGCGAATCCGAGGCCCACCTCATCAACACATCGCCGCACCCCGGCAGCGTCGAGCCCCGAGGGCACACCCAGTTCGTCGAGCAGATCGAACGAGCCACTGGTGGACGACGCCCGTCTGTTGCCGTGCTTGCACACCGTTGCCCCTGCTCCGGCGGCCACGAAACAGGCCATGGTGGAGACGTTCAGCGCAGCCTGCCGGCGACGGGCCGCACCCCCAGTGCCGACGATGTCCACCACTGCCGACGCGTCATTCAGGGGCAGGGGCTCAGCCATGTCCACCATGGCTTCAACCATCGCCGTCAGCTCGGCGGGGCTGACCCCTTTGCAGCCAAGCCCAACCAGCAGTGCTGCCAGTCGGACATCACCGGCGTTGCCGTCAAGGACGTCGGTCACCGCCCGACGGGCCTGACGTTCGTCCAGATCCCTTCGGTCCACCAGCGCCGAGATGATGGCAACCCACTGATCATCCCCCTCATGCACCCCGTCGGGCGACAAGGGCGAGGTCACGCCGTCCGCCGCCTCTGGCGGATGATCCGCCGACGCTCACGCTCGGTGCATCCACCCCAGATCCCGTCTTTTTCCCGATAGCCCAAGGCATATTCCAGGCAGGACTCCGACACCGGACACTCGGCGCACACCGCTTTTGCGGGCAGGGCGTCGTCGTCGACGTCGGGGTCCGGAAAGAAGATCGATGCGTCGAGGCCTTTGCATGCGGCCTTCGACTGCCACGGCTGGTTCATCGGACGGGTTCGGTTCTCGTTGTGTTGGCGGTGGACCACCACAACAACGGGAACACAGGGTCCGACGTCGCATGACGGCCACCGGCGGGTGGACATTTGAGTATCGCCGCTGACCCCGGTTGATGTCCAAATGGGCAGGTCACAGGGGTTGCGGCCGGCAAGGGCGTTGCCGTGGGCTGGCCGGGCCAGCAGGCGGCTCAGGGGCGGAGGTCAGTCAGCAACCCGGCCACGGTTTGCTCGCCCAGCGGGGCCTCGTAGGAGTACCGGGGGTGGCTGAGCGCCAGCGTGACCGGCCCGACCGCAAAGGCCTCAACCTGCTCAGGCGTCATCTCGAAGGTGATGTAGTGCACCGAGGCGGTGGTCTCGTCGCTGGTCAACTGGGCGGCATGGGCCGCTTCGGGAATGCACGGCACCACAATCGGCTCGTCGCCATCGCCGATGCGCAACTCCACGGTCTGCTCGATGCCCACCAGTTCCGGGAGCCACAAACGCAGCTCACCCTCACTGACCAGTTCCAAAAACAGCGTGGCCGCCAGTTGCCCGGCCTCCGGGATGAGGCTGTTGTAGGTGTCGACCTCTGTCTGAATGCCGGCATCGGTCAGGATCTTCTCGACCCTGGCCATCTCCTGGATCTGGAACCGGATGGTGTCGCGGTTCTCAAATACCAGCGTCACGAACGGCCCCACCCCTACGCGCCGATGACGCTTGAGCGCCTTGACATGCTCACGGAAGTCCTCGCGCTCGCGCTCGTAGGCCCGGGCGTCGGCGATGTCGTCGAGAGTCAGCTTGCGGTCGCTCATGAAAGCCTCCTGGATGTGGGGAAGCGGGCAGTGGCCTGCCCGCAGGGAATCAGCGCTGTTCGGGTGCGATGCCGTAGGCCCGGGCCATGACCTGCAGGGGTGGACCGGCAGACGACCGGTCTCCTGCATGATTCCGCCATTGGCCAGGCTGCAATCACCGGCGACGATCTGATCGTCAGCCTTGTTGATGAGGTCCGCCATCTTTTTGGCCACCTTGCGTGAGATCTCGTAGTTCTGTTCGCGATAGCCCCAGGTGCCGTCGATGGCTGAGCACTCGGCCACCAACGTGATCTTGGCGCCGGTGAGCTTCATGAGGTCACGACTCTTGAGGCCCACCTGCTGGGCACGCAGATGGCACGGGGCGTGATAGGTGATGGACTCGGGAATCTCGCCGCTGAACTCCTTGTCCAGTTCGGTGTCTTCGCCCTTGTGCACCTTGTTCCACAGGTACTCGGCGGCGTCGTAGGTGTTTGCCGCCACCAGCTCGGCGTCGGGGCCGCCCACGTAGTCCACGTAGTCCTTCTTGATGGCGTAGCCACACGTCGGTTGGGGTACGACCACATCCCGACCGGCCCGAACCTCCTGGACCAGCACCGCGATGTTCTTTTCCGCCTGCTTGACGAAGTTGTCCACGTTGCCGGCGTGCAGCCACGGGGCACCGCAGCACTCAAGCCCCTTGGGCAGCGAGCACGAGACCCCATTGCGTTCGTACACCTTGACCATGTCCTGACCGACGCTGGGGTCCTGGTACTCCACCAGGCAGGTGGGGAACAGGGCAACGTCGCCCTGCTTGCCCGCCACCTTCGACGGCTCGGTACTCCGGCGCTTGCGGAACCAGGTGGAAAACCGCTGCCGGGCGTAGGGCGGCAGCAGTCGTTCCGAGGCGATGCCCACGGTCTTTTCCATCACCCGCCGGGTGAGCGAACCGGGAGTACCGATGGCAGCGTTGGCCAGCGGGGCGATGGCGGTGTTGACCTTGCCGGCCAGGTCGGTACTGGCCAGGGTCCGGTTCTGGATCCGGGCCTTGACCGGAATCTCCTTGTTCTTCACCCGCACCTGCTGGGCCCGCAGCATCAGGCGGGGGAAGTCGAGGTTCCACTCATGCTGGGTGGGGATGTACGGACAGTTGATGTAACAGAGCTTGCACCCGAAACACTCGTCGACCACGTGGTCCTGCTCGGCGGGAGTCATCTTCGACGAGTCCTGATCGTCGAAGCGATCGACGTAGTCAAACAGCGTGGGAAACGACGTGCAGTACTTCACGCACAGGCGACACCCGTGACACAGGTCGTACACCCGGTCCATTTCCTCTCGGAGATCGCTCTCGTCGAAGTACTTGGGGTGGAACGGATCGTAGGTGGTGGTCACTGGGCTGGCCTTTCACGGAATCAGGATCAACAACACGGGCGCACTTCGAATGGCCCGCAGGCCTGGGAATAGCCCGCAGGCCCGGGGAATAGCCCGCAGGCCCGGGGAATGGCCCGCAGGCCCGCACTTGCCGACGCCCCCGGAGCCGACACCGGGCGAACCCGATGTCGACTCCCTGGGCACAAGCAGGGTTCAGTCCACGGGGTCAGCGATGCTGCCCACCGTGCACCGGGACGAACCCGGTCACGAACCCCAACGAGCTCTGGAAACCAACAAGCTGAAATCAGCTGATGGACTCAAGGCCCTGGGTGAAGCGACCGGCGTGGCTCTTCTCGGCCCGGGCCAGCGTCTCCAGCCATTCGGCGATGTCGTCGAAGCCCTCGTCACGGGCGGTCTTGGCGAAGCCGGGGTACATCTCGGTGTACTCGTAGGTCTCGCCGTGGATGGCCGACTTGAGGTTGTCCTCGGTGGGGCCAACGGGCTGGTCGGTGACGGGGTCACCGGCAGCGGCGAGGAAGTCGAAATGGCCAAAGGCATGGCCGGTTTCGCCCTCAGCGACCGAGCGGAACAGAGCCGACACGTCGGGGTAGCCCTCGATGTCTGCCTTCTGGGCGAAGTACAGGTAACGACGGTTGGCCTGGCTCTCGCCGGCGAATGCTTCCTTGAGGTTTTCGTGGGTCTTGGTGCCCTGAAGTTCTGGCATTGGTGACTGTCTCCTGTTGTGCTTGCTGCTGCGCCGTGGGACGCAGCAATCATGGTTGGTTATGTCAGTAAACCCAGCCGCCATTGGCCACCGGGCCTCCCGGCTCAGCCGGCAGGTTTTGAGGTGCCCGTCAGGGCACCGGTCCGAGGTCGGTTGGTTGCTGGCCTGCGGCACATCGTGCACACATTCCCCGGAAGATGATGTCGGTGGAATCGACCACAAACCCGTCGCCCAAGCCCGCAGGAACCTCAAGGTCCGGTAGCGGGGAGTCGACCTCGACAGCGACGTCGAACACCGTCGCACACCCACTGCACACCAGGTGGTGGTGGGGTTCGTTGTTGGGGTCGAAACGGGCCGAACCAAGGCCCAGGTCCACCTGGGAGATCTCACCCATCTCGGTCAGGTCGTTGAGGGTCTGGTACACGGTGCGAAGCGAGATGGACGGCATGTGCACGCGCACCATGTCGTAGACCGACTCTGCGCTGGGATGCGATGGATTGCCGTCCAGGGCGTCGAAGATGGCCTGACGCTGTGGGGTGAGCTTGCGCCCCTGCGAACGGAACGCCTCGGAAAGCTCGGTCGGCGACTTCATGTCCCGGACCTTATCTGCACCTATTGCTAATCAGCAACTCTTGTTGACTGGCTCGCCGTCAACCCTAGCGGTGAACCCGGCGCTGACCGCGACCACATCGTGGATTGTGCACCTCACTCCCACCCGAGCGTGTCGGTCGTCGCTCCAACGGTCTTCTCAGCTTCCATGGCCTGTTTTGCCACAGCCACCGCACCTTCCCAGGCGTGACGCAGCGGGTCGTCCGGGTGCAGGGACCCAACAAGTTCCTGCATGATCGGCAACGCCGAGACCCGGGGCACCTGAGTGCTCGACCACACCGCGTCGGCACTCAAGGGCGCTTCAAAGCAGCCAGCCACCCGATCACCTGCGCCACAGATGTACAGCGCCGTCATGGTCATCAGACACTTCGGGCAGCGACCGCAGTTGCCATCACCCGAGCGCATCCAGCACACCTTGAGCCATCGCATGGCCCACGGGTCGCCGGCCACAGCGGCGGTGCGGTCGAGTCGGGTCGCCGTCCGGTGGACGATCGCCACCTGCGACGACGACCACCACGGGTCAAGCAACTCCTGAGACGAGACAGCGGTGAGGTCACCGGGGCCGAACGCCGACGCGATCCTCACCTCGCTGAGCATGGGAGCTACCGCCAGGCCAAACGAGGCCAGCACCGGACCAAACGCCCACCTCCATCCGGGGCCGGCGTCGAGCAGGTCCCGAACGTTGCTGGTGACCCGCAGCAGCGGCAACCCCCGCTCTGCGGCCGCCATCCGGGTGGAGGCAAACACCGCCTCGGTGCCCGGCGTGCAGTAGGGCGGGTCCACCCAATCGATCCCGATCAGATGGGTGACCGTGTCGGCATCGGCCAGCAGCGTGGCGGTTGAGTCGACTCCCCGGGTGAAAAACAGCCCAACCTGGTGACGATCCCGGGCGTCGGGCGCGTGGGAAGACCCGACCGTGTCACCAGACGGCGTCACCTCTGCGGGGATCACACGAGTGTCAGCGATCACCTCGCTGGCGGTGATCGACGGCACCGATGCACCGGCGTCGCTGCCGAACCCGGCCAGCAGCGTGATGGCCCGGCGGGCCCCGGCGAGGGCAACGGCGTCAACTGGGGCGTCGATCACCACGTCTGACCCGGCCCACGATGCCGCCACCGCCGCCACCGGCACGAACGCAGTGGCGGTCGGGTCGAGCACCCCGGCACCGTGCAACCTGAACCGCACCCTCAGACCGTCGCCAGCGGGCCCACCGCGCATCCATGCCGAAATGGCCACGACCCCGTCGAACCACTCGGTGCGCAGATCTTCAACAACCAGCTGCGGAACCGGAACTGGACCGGTCGGCTGCCGGGCGGCCGCCGGTGAGGTTGCGTTGGCGTCCACCGGACAATCGTGCCCACCCGCTGCACGGGCCGTCAATCGCAACGACAAGCCCCATGCACCACCAACCTGGATGAACGCCTGCTGCCCGTGCCGGCCAGCGGTGCAACGACGGCCCGGGTCCGTGGTTACAGGTACGATCTCGCAATGGCGTCCACGGCACCTCAGGGTGCAGTTCCGCGGGTGCGAACCTGCACCATCGCTGCGACCAACTACCTCGGCCGGGTGCGTGTTCTGGCCGAGTCGGTCCTGCGAAACGGCTGTCCGGAGGGTTTGTCGGTGTTCCTCATCGACGACCCCGACGCCACCACCCCCACCGAAGGGGAACCGTTCTCCCTGCTCCGCCTTGACGACCTGCCACTTGACCGCTCGTGGTTCGCCCAGATGACGATCTACTACTCGGTCACCGAGCTGGCCACAGCGGTGAAGCCGTGGGTGCTGGCCGGGCTCATCGACGGAGCAGCGGGACCGGCTGCAGCGGTGGCCTACCTCGACCCCGACACCGAGCTGTTCGCCCCCCTCGACGACATCTGGGAGGCGTGCGCAGACAACGACTCGGTCATGCTCACGCCCCACACCTTGCAGCCGTTCCCGATCGACGACGCCGGAATCAGCGAGCGCATGCTGTTGCTGTCGGGCACCTACAACCTGGGATTTGTTGCTGTCCCGGCCAGCGCGCACGGTCGCCGGTTCACCGACTGGTGGAGCAAACGGCTGAGGTTCGACTCGTTGGTATCGCCGGACACCGGGCTATTCACCGATCAGCGGTGGGTCGACCTGGCGCCACCGCTGTTCACCATCGCACTCGTCCACGACCCCGGTGTGAACGTGGCCTACTGGAACCTGCACGAGCGGCCCATCACTGCAGACGGCTCCACCTGGTTGGCCGGCGGAGTCCCGTTGCGCATGTTCCACTACAGCGGATTCAACCCCGAACGCCCTGATCAGGTGAGCGTGCATCAGGGCGCCAACCCCCGCATTGTGCGCAGCAGCAGCTCCGAACTCGGGTTCTTGCTCGACCGCTACGCCGGTCTGGTGACCGCCGCCACCGCCGCCACCGCCGCTGCCCGGCGCTGCACCCGACGCTGCGTCCGACCCTGCCAGCGCTGCGGGGACACCCGGGTACCGCTGGGACCATCTACCCAATGGCATCAGGCTGACCGGCATGCTTCGGCGTCTCTACCGCACCGAACTCATGGCCGACGAGCTCGGACTCGACACCCTGCATGTGCGACCCCCCACCCCCGGTGATGACAACTGGCTGGCTGAGCTGGTCGATTGGCTGTGCGCCCCGGTGCACCCGCGCATGCTGCCCCGCCATCTCGATGCCCTACTGGCCGACCGTCACGACCTCGCTGCTGCCCTCGACGGTCTCGGCCCCGCCGAGTTCGCCCAGAAGCTCAGCGACTGGCTGGCCACCTCGGGCATCGAGCAGGAGGGGTTGACGGCGTCGTACGCGTTGCGCCTCGACGCCGAACTGCGTCAATGGTCACAAGCCATGGTGGCGGCCTCGCACCGCGGTGCTCGTCCATTGGTGCAAACGGTGAACGTGGTGGGATTTCTCGGTTCGACCAGCGGACTGTCGTCAGGGGCCCGGCAGGTTGTGGCGGCACTCGATGCCGCCGGTATCGCCAACCGCCCGATGTCGGTACAACACCCAAACCCGAGGAATGCAAGACCCCACGGCCACCATCGACGTCGGTCTCGTTGAACTGGGTCCACCGCTCCCTGATGCAGATGTCACCATCGCATCCCTCAACCCCGACATTCTCGGGTACATGGGGCCGATCACCCGCAGACGCGTGTTTGGCGACAGCTACCGGATCGGCTACTGGTGGTGGGAAGTCGACGTCATGCCGCCCGAGTTCAGCCAGTCGCTGGGCGAGGTGGACGAGATATGGGTGGGTTCCACCTTCGTTGCCGAACTGCTCGGCCAGCTCGCCGACTGCCCTGTGTACCGTGTGCCGCTGCCGGCCCGTGTTCCCCAACCCGACCGATTCGACCGTGACCGATTCGGCATCGACTCCGGGTCCCTGGTCTTCACCGAGGTGTTCGACCATTCCAGCGTCCTGGCCCGCAAGAACCCACTGGCTGCCATCGCCGCCTACTGCGAGGCGTTCAGCCCCGACGACGGCTGCACACTGGTGGTCAAGTCCATCAATGCCGACAGCCACCGCCTGGATGCCGAGCGTGTTCGCCTTGCTGCGTCCCGCCGTGTCGACGTGGTGCTCATTGAGCAGCGCCTCACCAGTGGCGAACTCGACGGACTGCTCGACGACTCCACGGCTCTGGTCTCGCTCCACCGCTCAGAGGGGCTGGGTCTGAACATCCTCGACGCCTGTGTCATGGGGGTGCCCGTCATCGCCAGCGCATACGGCGGATGCATGGACTTTCTGGCCCCCGACAGCTCGTGGCTGGTGCCCACCTCGCCCGTCCGGGTGGGCACAGGCAACCGGCCCTATCCGGCCGATGCCACGTGGGCCGACCCTGATCATGATGTCGCCGTTGCCCACCTGCGAGCCGTCGCAGCCGACCCCACCGGCGCCCGGCACATCGCCAACATGGCCCAGGCCCGGGCACTCGACACCTACGATGCCACCATGTGCTGTGACCTCATCACCGCCCGGCTCAACGAGCTTCGCTCGTCGGTGCCGCACCCTGCGGCTGCGGCGGGCACACCGTGAGCGCCCGACAGCGCATGCAAGCGCTGGCCCGCCGGGCCATTGGGACGCCCGATGCCACCGAGGTGGAACGTGCCCTCGGCGAACTGCGGCAGGCCGTCGACGACCTGCGTCAGACATTGGACCGGGTCGAACTGCTCGCCACCGACGACACCCGCCAGCAGGTTGAGCGGTTGCACGCCGCAGTGCTCGAGCATGCCGACACCCTCGATCGCATTGTGGGTCACACCCAGAGCCGACCCGTCACCTGACCGGGATCACCCACCCCGTGGACTCCCCGACCCCGATGGCCAGACGCACCGTGATGGTCGTGGGCGACCTTGCCGGACCCGACCGCTACCACGCCGGCGACGAGGCCATGACCGAGGCTGCCCTCGACCTGCTGGCCAGCGCTCGTCCCGCTAGCGATCTGCGCGTGATTGTGACCAGTTCGGACCCGGCGTCGACGGCGAACCGTCTGCGATGCGAGGCCACAGGCTGGGTGGGGTTTGCCCAATGCGCCGACGAGGCAGCGCGACTGCGGATGCTCGACGTCCTCACGGCCGATGTTGTGGCAGCGCTGCGCAGCGGCGACACCACCAGCCTGCCCGACCTGCTGGCCGAGGTCGTCGGTGCCGACGCCGTCCTCATCGCCGGTGGCGGCAACCTCAACTCCCATTGGCCCGAGCACCTCTATGAGCGGGTGCTCATCGCCCGTGCCGCCAAGGCTGTGGGGATCCCGGTGGCAATCAGCGGCCAGACGCTCGGACCCCGCATCGACGACCACCACCGGGCGCTGCTGGTCGAATTGATGGAGTCGTCCGACGTGGTCGGGTTGCGCGAACACCGTAGCTACGACCTCGCCGTTGAGCTGGGCGTGAATCCCGACCGACTGATGCTGCAGGCCGACGATGCGCTGCTGCTGGCAGGTAGCCAGACGCCGACCCTTCCCGACGGTTTCGATCCCGGAACCCCCGACAGACCCCGCCGCTTTCTGGCTGTCACCATCCACCCGTTCGCCGCACCTGATGATCCACGCATGGCCTCCATCGGCACACAGTTGGCCACCGTGGCCCACCGCGTCGGTGCCCAGTTGCTGTTCGTGCCGCACATGCGTGGCCCCGAAGGGCCCGATGGCACCACTGACGCCGATGTGGCCAACCATCTGGCCCACATCACCGGGGGCTGGGCCATGGACGGTCCCGATGCCGGTGACGTCATCTGGGCCGCCCACCACGCCTGGGTCGTGGTGTCCACCCGGTACCACCCCGTCGTGTTCGCCACCGGGGCGGCTGTTGCACCGCTGGCCCTGTTGTGGGACCACTACACCGCCGTGAAATGCCGCGGGGCCCTGGACCATGTTGGATTGGGCAGCTGGTGGGTGGGCATCAACGAAGCCGCCGACGGGGCCCTGGAACCCGCTCTGGCTGAGGTCACCCGCCGACGCACCGAGATCGTCTCCTGGCTGCACCTCAACCAGCCCCACCTCGAGTCCCTTGAGGCCCACCGACGCTCCCGGATCACTGCCGCACTCGGCCTGACCGAGCGGTGGACCCCAGACCCACCCGGCATCGCCCAGGGCAACGACGGCCAACATCAACCCGCCGACGGCGACGTCGCACCCGATCTTCGGTCACCGGGTCGCACGGCCCCTCGCCCGGCGGGCCATTGGACCCAGTCCCAACGGTAGGATGCCCCACAGGCGGCGTGTTGCCTCCCTGTCGGCCGGGTCTCACCGGTCGACGCCAAACCCCTCACATCCGGAGCCCCCATGTCCGCCCCTGCCATGAACCGCGACGAGGCCCTTCGACAGTTGGCCGAGACCACCTTTGACGTGGTGGTGGTTGGCGGGGGGATCACCGGAGTGGGCTGCGCCCTCGACGCCGCCAGTCGCGGCCTGCGCACGGCGTTGGTGGAACGCGACGACTTCGCCTCGGGAACGTCGTCAAAGTCCTCAAAGCTGGTGCACGGTGGCCTGCGGTACCTGCAACAAGGCGACATTCGCCTGGTGTACGAAGCGCTGGCAGAAGGCAACGCCTCCGCCGCAACGCTCCCCATCTGGTCAAGGCCCTGCCGTTTTTGCTCCCGGTGTTCACCGGCAAGGGCGGCGTCATCTCGAAAAAGCTGTCCCGGGCGCTGGGTTCGGCGATGTGGATGTACGACCTCACCGGCGGGGCCCGCATCGGCAAGTTGCACAAGCGCATCTCGCCCGACGAGGCCCACGCCCACATGCCCACGCTGCGCCGCGATCGTCTGGCCCCGTCGTACCTCTACTACGACGCCGAGGCCGACGACGCCCGCCTCACCGTCACCGTGGCCCGCACCGCCGCACTCGACTTCGGTGCCGTGGTGGTCAACCGGGTCGCCGTGGCTGGCATCAGCGACGCAGCACCCGCCACCTCGGCCACCTCGCGCCAACTCCGCCGGCAACGACGCCACCACACCGCTGCGCACCGTCACCGTGCACGCAACCCGCGCTGATGGATCCATTGAGACCATCGAGGTGCACACAGCGGTGGTGAACGCCGCTGGCGTTTGGGCCGACGAGGTCCGGACCCTCGACGAGGGCACCAACCCCGACAGCATCCGACCGGCCAAGGGGATCCACATCACCGTCCCGTGGGACAAGGTGCGCAACGACATCGCCGCTGTGGTGCCGGTCCCTGGCGACAAGCGTTCGGTGTTCGTGGTTCCGTGGGGTCGATTCACCTTCATCGGGACCACCGACACCGACTACGACGGCCCCGTCGACGACCCCCAGTGCACTGCCGAGGACGTCGACTACCTGCTGGCTGCCATCAACGGTGCGGTGGTCGAGCCGCTGGACCACAACGACGTGCTGGGCACGTGGGCTGGGCTGCGACCGCTGGTGAAGGCCGCGCCCGGTGGCCGGACCGCCGACCTGTCGCGGCGTCACAGTGTGGTGCACTCCACGTCGGGTGTGGTCACCGTCACCGGCGGCAAGCTCACGACCTACCGGGAAATGGCCGCCGACGCCATCGATCATCTGATGGCTGAGGTGCTGACCGGCGAGGCCGTGCGCCTCACGTACCGCCCGACGCAGCCGGACCCGCAAGCTGGCCCTGCGTGGCGCCGAGGGGTACGCCCGTGCGCTGTCGCTGGCTGACACGCCTCCTCCCGGTCTCGACGCAGCTGCGGTCACGCATCTGGCAAACCGTTTCGGCGGCGAGACAGGCGTGGTGCTGGCGCTGATTGCCGACGACCCCAAACTGGCCCGTCCGCTGGTGGCCGGCCTGCCCTATCTGGCTGCCGAGGCGGTCTATGCCGTGCGCCATGAGATGGCCACCACCGTGGACGACGTTCTCAGCAGGCGTACCCGCTCCAGGCTGCTGCTGCGTGACGCATCGGCGGCGGCCGCTGACAGCGTTGCCGACCTCATGGGTGACGAACTCGGGTGGGACACCCAACGTCGTGCCACCGAGGCCGCCGCCTACCGGGACTCAGTGACCCATGAGCGCACCGCTCCAGGACTTCCCGAAACCGGCATGCAGGCGGTACCCGGGCCATGACCGCCACTGAGCCCGCCAACCCGTTGCCCGTTCACGACCAGGGCCTCGGTCCCGCCGCCCCCACCGCTCCCATCGTTTTGGCGGGTGCGGTGGCCGACGGCGGCGCCGCTGTGGGTCGCTGGGGCATCAAACCGGTGACGATTCCCGCTGGGGTGCTCGACGCCCTGCGGTCAGCAGTGGACCAACGGGTGACGACCGGAGCCACCGAAGTGGCCGAGGCGTCACGGGATTGGTGGCCCCTGGCCATGACGTGGGCCGCCGACGGTGAGGTGGCGGCGGTGGCATCGGCTGTGGTGCAGCCAGCATCGGTCGCCGAGGTGTCGGCCGTTCTGGCCATCTGCAACGACGCCGGCATACCGGTCACCGCTGCCGGCGGTCGCTCGGGAGTATGTGGTGCCTCGGTTCCGTTGTTTGGCGGGGTGGTGCTCGACATGTGTGCCATGACCGGGGTCGTCTCGGTGGACACCGACTCCATGGTGCTCGACGTTGCCCCCGGCACATTCGGCGACCATCTCGAACACGAACTGTCCACCACCTGGGGCGTCACCGTTGGCCACTGGCCGCAGTCGATGGCCCTGTCCACGGTGGGTGGATGGCTGGCGTGTCGCGGGGCGGGTCAGCTGTCCAACCGCTACGGCAAGATCGAGGACATGGTCATCGGCCTGGACGTGGTGTTGGCCGACGGCACCGTGGTGCACACCGGTGGCAATGCCCGCCAGGCCTCAGGGCCAGACCTCAACCAGCTGTTCGTGGGATCCGAAGGCACCCTGGGCGTCATCACCGGTGCCCGGCTTCGCCTGCATCAGATGCCCACCCACCGAAGCGTCAGCGCCTGGGGCTTCTCATCGTTCGCCGACGGTCTCGACGCCTGCCGACGCATCGTGCACCGCGGGGCATCGCCTGCGGTACTGCGGCTGTACGACGACATCGAGGCCAACCGCAGCTACGGCACCGGCAGTCATCATGTGCTGCTGGTGCTCGACGAGGGCGACGAGTTGATGACGTCGGCGATCATGGCCATCGTCGACGCCGAGTGCGCCGGTGCCCAACGACTCGACGACTCCCTGGTGGACCAGTGGATGGGTCACCGCAACAACGTGTCGGCACTGGAATCGCTCATCTCCAAGGGCTTCGTGGTTGACACCATGGAAGTCACCGCTCCGTGGGCCCAGCTCGATGGTGTCTATGCCGGCGTCACCGGGGCCATCGAAGCCATCGACGGCACGCTGGCGGTGTCGGCCCACCAGTCACACGCCTACAGCGACGGAGCGTGCCTCTACGTCACCTTTGCCGGTCGGGTCGATGCCACCGATCGGGACGCCTACTACCGGGCAGTGTGGGACGCCGGCACCACCGCGGCGCTCAACCTTGGCGCGTCGCTGTCGCACCATCATGGCGTCGGCATCAACCGGGGTCGCTTCATGCGCCAGGCGTTGGGCAACGGATTCGACGTGCTGGCATCAATGAAGCAGGCCCTCGACCCCAACGGGATCCTCAACCCCGGCAAGCTCGGGCTGGACTCGCCATTTGGTGTGGTGCCCTTTGGAGTAGCCGACACGTGACGGCACCACAGGACTCCAGCGGCGCCAGCATGGTCGAAGGTCCGGCCATCGCCCAGGGTGCCGTGTTGGCGTTCGCCATCGTTGTTCCTGCTGCCATCGTCCAGTTGCTGGTGGCCAACCCCTCGGTGCGATGGCTGCTGTTTGGTGTGGTGCTTGCCGGGTTCGGTGCCGGCGGGTACCGGGCCGCCGACCACAGCCGCACTGCTCCACTGACGAGCGCAGCTCTGGCTGCGGTGGTGGCCTTCGCCGCCGCCCAGGCCATCGCCGTGACCGTGAACCTGACCCGTGGCCGGCCGGTGGCCTGGACGGGCCTTGCCTTTTTGGCCATGTTGGCCACGTCGTGTGCAATGGTCGGGGCCTGGGTCCGGCTCCGACGGTCGACCGCCGGGTCGGACTAGCCCAGTCGTTCGGGCCCGTTGCCTGAACAGAACGCTGGCCCGCCCACACGCCAACAAGCCAACACGCCAACACGCCAACACGCCAACAGGGGGTAGCACGTCATGGCAATCCTGGTGATCGACGTAGGCACAAGCGGGGTACGTGCGGCCATGGTCGGCCCCGACGCCACCGTGCTGATCGAACGAAGCCGGGAATCACTACCGGTATCCCCGGCCCCGGGACTGGTCGAGTTCGACGCCAGTCACATGGCTGCCGTCGCTCTTGATGTAGCTGGCGAGGTGCTGGCCCTGTGTGACGAACCGGCCGAGGCGGTGGGCATCGCCAATCAGCGGGCCTCGACCGTCGTGTGGGATCGAGCGACCGGTGAACCGGTGGGACCAGGGTTGGGGTGGCAGGATCTGCGCACCGTGGGTGACTGCCTCACACTCCAGGGCGACGGGATCCGGTTGGCCCCCAACCAGTCGGCCACCAAACTGGCATGGCTGCTCGACACCCACGATCCCCATCGCCAGCGAGACCTGTGCTTCGGAACGATCGACACCTGGATCACCTGGGTACTCACCGGTGGGGCCGTCCACGTCACCGACCCCACCAACGCCGCAGTCACCGGACTGCTCGACGTACGCCGCTCACCGTGGTTGACTCCGTCGACATCACAGACGGCAACCGGACCGTGGAACGAGACGGTGCTCGGTCGCCTCAACATCAACCCCGACATGCTGCCGGCACTGGTCGACACCTCGGGAACGGTCGGGGTCGCCAGTGCCCTTGCGGGTGCGCCCCCCATCTGTGCACTGGTGGGCGACCAGCAGGCGTCGATGGTGGGCCAGGGAATCGTGGCCCCGGGTCCGGCCAAGATCACCTTCGGTACCGGAGGGATGCTGAACATGGTGGTGGGGCCCGATGGCCCCCACTCGGCCCAACGCCACAGTGGCGGCACCTTCCCCATCGTGGCGTGGCGGCACGGCAGCGACGTGCTGTGGGGGGTGGAGGCCATCATGCTGTCAGCCGGCACCAACGTGGAATGGCTGCGTGACGACCTGGGACCTCATCGACAGACGTGGCCGACTCCGACCACGTGGCCGCACGCTGCGACTCCACCGGAGGCGTGATGTTCGTGCCGGCACTTTTGGGTCTGGGCACCCCCAACTGGGACTACGGAGCCCGCGGCACCCTGTTGGGCCTGACCAGGGGTTCGGGGATTCCCGAGGTGGTGCGGGCGGTACTCGAAGGTGTTGCCCACCGTGGGCCGATCTGGTGGAAGCCGCCGAGGTTGACACCGGTCGCCCCATCGACGGACTGCGCATCGACGGCGGAATGAGCCGCAACGCCACCTTCGTGCAGGCCCTGGCCAACACCACCGGCCGCACTGTCGAAGTGTCACCGGTGCGCGAGGCCACCACCGTGGGCGCAGCGCTTCTGGCCGGTCTTGAGGTCGGGACGTGGGGGTCCTGGTCCGACATCGCCGCAACCTGGTCACCATTGCAGCGGGTGGAGCCCACCGGCCCTGCCGATCGCGCCCAGTGGCGACGGGCCGTCGAGCGTTCGGCCGGCTGGATTCCCGAACTCTCGGGCCTCGACTTCTGATCAGACCGCCGGACCCAACTCCCGTCAGGGGTGTCCGGCGATCTAGGCTGTCGTCTGGCCCCTGGCGGCATAAGAACACCACGGAGGAACCCCCCAGCATGGATCCCGACAAGCTTCACAAGCTCACCGACGACGTCGATCGCCAGCACCGTGCCGGCATGGCCGACGTGCACCGTGACTTCGAAACCGCCCACTTTCTCGGTGGACGACAGCGACAAGGTGGCGTCTCGACGTCAGTTCCTGCGTCGGGCCGGGACCACCGCGGTGATGGTGGGCGCTGTGGCTGTCCCGCTCAGCGGCATGGCGTCAGCGGCCTGGGCCCAGGGGGGCAGCATGGGGTCGGCGTCAGGCGACGGCACCGGAGGTGGTGCACCGTGCCCAACCGACCCGGTGGAAATGGTTGCCTCAGACGAGCAGATCGTGATCTTTGCCGAGTCGGTGGAACGGGCTGCGGTTGCCGCCTACCAACTGGTGCTCGAGCAGCCCGTGCTGGGGACAGCTGCCGCCCAGAGCTCACGGATCTTCTCCGGCCATCACAGCGCCCACGCCGAGGCACTGCGGTGTCTGCTGGGTGGCCCCGAGCAGGCTCCCAACGAGGCCCTGGTGTCGGCACTCGTGCCCCAGATCACCGAGGCCCGCACCGAGGACGCCCTTATCGCCCTGCTCCTGCAGATCGAGGCCGGGGCTGCGGCCACCTACTTCACCGCCCTCGGATCGCTGCAGACCCCTGTGGTGGCCGGTGCTGCCAGCACAATCCTGCCGGTGGAGGCTCAGCACGAGGTGGTGTGGAGCCAGTACCTGGGTCTGGACGTCGCCGTCTACGTGCCCGCCTTCCAGACCGGAGTCGGTGCCTTCAGCCCGGCCTGATGCACCAACCCGTGGCCCGCCATACACAGTCACTGCACCCGATCCACACGATTCATACGATTCCGCAACGAACATTTCCGCAACAAACACTTGCGCAACGAACCAGGAGCACGACCAACCGTGACCCCCAATCGCGATGAGATCCGCCGCCAGCTGCGTGCCGCCGACGCCGAGCAGCGCGGCCTCCTCCCCCGCTTCACCCGTGCCCTGCGCCGGTCGAGCGATCCCGGGTCGAACACGCCGGTGGTCGAGCAGGCTGCCCTGCTCGGTGTGCCCCACAGCCGCCGGGGGTTCCTGCGTCTGGGTGGCATCACCGTTGCCGCCTCGGCCGTGCTGGTGGCGTGCGGTTCTTCAGACACCGAAACTGCAATCACCCGCACCGGGGTGATGCCCGGCGAGTCCACTGCCACTCCCCCCGCCCTTGAGCCCAGCGCCGAACTCAACACCACCCTGTTGTTGACCGCAGGGTCGATCGAGGCGCTCGCCGTGGCCGCCTACGACGCCGCGCTGTCGAACAACTGGCTGGGTGACACCACCCTCAACAGCGTGGCCCGGCTCTTTCGTGACCAGCACACCGAACACCTCGAGGCAGTCAGCGCCGCCACCCGCTCGTTGGGTGAGACCCCGTATACCGAGCCCAATCCCTTCTTGTTCGACAATGTGGTGGGGCCGGCCGTTGACGCCATCACTGGCCTCGAACCCGAAGATCAGCAGCTGGCAACTCTGGAGCTGGCCTACACCCTCGAAGACGTTGCGGCCCAGACCTACACCAGCGCTGGCGGGCTGTTCAACAACGCCGAGCTGCGCCAGGCCGGCATGTCGATTGGGGCAGTGGAAGCACGCCACGTGTCGGTCCTGCTCAGCGTGCTCGGTGAGCCCGCAGCCCCGTTCGCCTTCGGACCGAACCATCAACGCCGTGAGTGAAGCCGCCTTCATCACCACTGACGGGCCGGTCACCCCGTCGCAACCCGCTGGTGAAGCTGCCGGCTGACCCCGGGTAACGGGCTCAGGCCACGTGGTTGGGGTGCTGATTACCGGCCGTGATCCAGAGTTGCTCTCATCCGGCGGCGACGGGACGATTGGCGAAGTCGTAGAGGAATTTCGCCATCTGGGCCCGGGTGACCGGGTCGCCAAAGTTGAATCTGGTGGTGGCACTGGTCAGGGCGTTGTCCTTGAGCCAGCACGCCCCGCTTCGGGAGTCAGCGCTTGCGGCACTGGTCGGGGCGTCGGACAACCCGCATGACGGGCGGGTGGCAGGTCTGCCGGCCAGCCGCCACAAGAATGCCGCCATCTGTCCCCGGGTCACCGTCCCCGACGGGTTGTAGGGGTCGTTGGTGGTGATGGCGAGCGCCTTGAGCCAGCACGCCCCCTTGGCGAAGTAGGGCGGCTTGATCACGTCGGTGACCACGATGTCGCTCAGACAGCGTGTCCAGTTGGGTGGCGGCTCGGGACTTCCCGACATCCGCCACAGAAACGCCGCCATCTGGGCCCGGTTCACCTGACCTGAAGGCCCAAACTGGTTGAGTTCGGGCGCGCCCACTCCGGTGGTGATGCCATTGGCCAGCAGCCATCTGGTGGGCGCCACCGCCCACGCTGCCACCACGTCGACGAATGGAACGACGGCGTCGGGCGCCCGTGCCACCAATGCGGTGACCATCGCCTCGGCGGTGCCCACCCCGTTGTCCACCATCACGGCAAACGAGTATCTGGTGAGCCTGGACAGCCCCGTGATGGAGCAACTGGTTTGGACCGCTGGCACGGTGCACGAGGCACCACCCGATCGGCCGTCACCGTCACGGTGGCGCTCGGGGTGAGCTGGTCTGCCGGGATCGCCGGCCATGACACCGTGACCGTGGTGTCGGACACCTCAGCGGTGGGGTCGGCCGGAGCCTCCGGAGGTCCCACCATGGTCACCGAACCGGCGGCGGTGACACTGGAAAAGGTGAGAATGCTTGGTGGCGCAGCAGCGTTGGTGGCCCGCACCGACAGCCCGTAGGCCGTCCCGGCCACCACCCCGGTGACTGTGCACGTCAGCGCCGAGGTGGTGCGCATACGCGTTGTGCCAGAACCGCTCGCTGTGGCGGTGACGACATAGCCCGAGATCGGGGCACCACCATCAGACACCGGAGGCTGCCACGACACCGCAAGCCCGCCGGGACCCGGAACCGCCGACACGTCGCCCACCGGCCCGGGCTCCCCACAAACACCAACGGGTCGCCACCGTTGGCACCCACGACCACGCCGGCGCCACCCTGGGTGATGGCAACGACGTCAAACGTGTACGGCTGGCCGGGGACCAGCCCGGTGAAGTTGCAGCCCGGGGCAGGGGCAACGTAGCCGCCCCCCACCGGATCCACGGTGGCCTCCACCCGGCACTGCAGGTTCCCAGGCTGGGCGGTGACCTCGTGGGCCAGCACCGGGGCCACCGCCTGACGGTCGGAATCGCCGGGGGCCTGCCAAGTGACGCGCACCGAATTGGTGTTCGGCACACCATTGAGCGTTGACACCCGCTGGAAGGCTGACGCCGCCCGGGGAGCGGCCGCCACGGGGAAGACCTCCACCACCGTGCCCGCCGACATGTTTCCGTTGCGGTCCATGGCCCGCACCTCCACGTAGCCGGGCGTGAGAGTGGCACGGTCCAGAGTCAGTTCGCCACCAACCACTTCGGTCCAGCCCGTGGGGGTACCCAGTTGGGGCTGGCCACCTGCGAGCGTCTGTACGGGATGCCAGCGATGTGCCAGCCCGCGCACCCCGGCGGTGTCGGTGGCGGTGGCCGACAACCGCAGTGTGCCCGACGCCTCGGCGGTGCGATCAATCGAAGCAGTGACCTGCGGTGGCGTGGCGTCGGTGAAGTCGTACCCCAACTGCCATGCCTCGGCCGCCAGCTTCACGTGCCCGGCCAGCGACGGATGGAAATGGTCGATGGTGGAGATGTCGGCGTCCACGAACCGGAACTGGTTGGCCGGCAGCAGCGGAGCGCTGAACGGAGCCTGACCAGGCCCGTCCCACACCCGGTTGGAAGTGAAGTTGAAGGTCTCGAAGTCGTCGAACCGGCAACGCAGCACCTTGGCGCACTCGTCGGCCAGCACCAGATTGAGTTCGATGTTGCGGGCTCGCACCTGTTGGCGACGCGACTCGTTGGCCTCGCTCATGCTGGTGGCATTGGCCAGCAGCGACTGGCACGGGAATTCGAACAGGCCCAGTCCCGACCAGAAGGTCCGGTGCAGTCCCGGCACTGGGACTCGTATTGGGGTTGGGCGGTTGGGGGCGCCTCGCAGGTACCACAGGTTGTAAATGTCGGGAACGCTGGACACCCCGATCAGGGCGTTGGGCACCCGGGCAGCCAGGTTGTTGAGCGTTGACCGGAAGTTGTTGCGGTACGCCTCGGGGGTGGCCATCTGCGACACGTTGCTCTTGCACAGGTCGTTGCCGCCCATCTCGATCACCACGTACCCGGTGTCGGTCGGCACCTGGTTGGCCTGCCCGGGGGCGTCGGTCATGTCGGCACCGTTGGTGGCGATGTTGTAATTCTTGCCCTCGATGGCGGGGTTGATGGCCAACAGGCGCAGGTACAGCGAGTTGACCGAGGCGTTGGTGCCCGTCGCCCACGAATTGGCCGGTACCTCGCTGGGAAGGCCACTGGTCCCGGTACCCGCCGAGATGGAGTCGCCCAGCACGGCGATGGCGTTAGGCATGCCCCGCCGTTCAGCGGCTGGGGACGGGGTCGGCGCCCTCGCCCGGTGCCAGCACCGTGGCAGCCGAAACCACCGATGGGTTCCACGGCGACGTCGCCGTTCCCGACGTTGCGTCCGGTGCCCCCGCTCCGGCGGTGGTCACCGACCAGATACCAGCGTCACCGCTAGCGCAACCGCCAAACCCCAGCGCAATCGAATCATCGTGCACCCCCGCACCCAGTAATCCCGTGGCAATCAACAATATATGTATCAATGGTGACTGACGTCACCACCCTACGCGCTCAGCACGACCCATGCCCTGCTCAGCCCCCAACTGGGGCACACTGTTGGGGACGATGAGTTCACCGGGTGACCGCGGCGCAGCATGTACTGCGTCGAGGAAGGTCGGGACTCCACAGGGAAGGACGCTGGCGCAAGCCAGGCAGGGCAACCTGACGGAAAGTGCAACAGAGAGCAGACCGCCGATGGCCGGTCACCGTTTCGACGGGAACCGGCACAGGCAAGGGTGAAACGGTGCGGTAAGAGCGCACCAGCATCCCGGGCGATCGGGATGGCTAGGCAAACCCCGTCCGGAGCAAGGCCAAGTGTGGGCATGGGTGTCCCGCCCGGGAAGCCGCAAGGCGACCCAACCCCTGGTAGGCCGCAAAGATGGATGGTCACCCAGGCGCCGGGAGGCGCTGGACAGAATCCCGCCTACAGGTGGGCTCATCGTCACCCACCCTCACACCGGCACGCCCAATCACCCGCCAACCACGTGCACCCGCCAACCACGTGCACCCGCTCGTTGCCACCGCCGCAGTGCCTGCGATGGCGTCCGGTCGGGGTTCAGGCCGCCGGCGTCCAGCCCGGATGCCGCACCACATGGCCGATCCGCGTGCGCCAGGTGGTTGCCGAGGCCACGTCGGCAAGCATGGCCCGGTGTTCGCGGGTCGCCACCGCCACAGGATTGAACGTGTGGATGTTGGTGGTCAGGCCGTACACCACCGGCTCGGCCGGATCCTCAACCTGGTGGGTACCGAACAGCCGGTCCCAGATGATGAGGATTCCGGCGTGGTTGCGGTCGAGGTACCGCTGGTTGCTTCCGTGGTGGACGCGATGCAGCGACGGCGAATTCAGCACGTGCTCAGCCGGTCCGATGCGCCCGATCACCTCGGTATGGATCCAGTACTGGTAGATCAGGTTCCAGGCCCGGGCCGAGGCGATCATCGACGGGCGGATTCCCAGCAGGCTGAGCACACCGACGGGCACGAACACCCCCACCGCATCAGCCACCGGCTGACGCAACGCCGTCGACAGGTTGTACCGCTCGCTGGAGTGGTGCACCACGTGGATGGCCCACAGCGCACGACATTCGTGCATGAGGCGATGGTTCCAGTAGTAGATGAAATCCCATCCCACCATGGCGGCAGCAAATGCACCGGGACCATTGCCGAGGTCGGGCAGCACCCGCCGGGCGAACATGCGCTCAGGGGAGGTGGCCCACGACCACGCCGAGGCCGCAGCAACCCCACCAGCGGCCACAGCCCCCACCCCGGTGACCGACGCCACCTTGCGAGACGCCCGGGCCACGGCACGACGCCGCAGCAACCGGCGGTGCCGCCGACGGGACTCGTGGGCGATACCCCGGGCGGCAGACCAGCCGCACCAGTCGCACCAGCCGCACCGGCCGACGGGTCAGCAGCCACCGACACCATGGACGGTGAACCACCTTCGTCGAAACGGCCGAGGCGGTCGGCGACCACGGTCACGGCCGCAAGCGCCGCCGCACCAATCACGAGTGTGCGACCATGACGACCCACACCCGGTGTGATGGGCCGCAGCACCTTGGGCACCACCAGCGGGACGAGCAGGCTGGCTGTTCCCATGGCCAGGCTGGTGACCATGTCCCGAGTTTCGTAGCCGGCTGCTGACGACCCGGCCTGCTGACGGCGGACCTGCTGACGGCGGACCTAGGCGGCGGACCTGCTGCGCGGTCTGCTGACGAACTGGCCGCCTTCGCTCGACGACGCAGCCACGCCCGCTCGGCCAGGATCGTGGCCGCATAGGCCGGCACGGCGGCAACAGTGGGGTCAAACGCCATATGAGCGCCTGATCACGCTGCAGCCCGGGTGCGTCGCAGCACCGGGTCGGCGGTGGCCAGCGCACGGTCGGCCAGACGCAATACCCGTCCCGACGCACCGGGGGTGTCGTTGTCGACCAGGTTCCCCATCACCGCCAGCGTGATGTCGGCGGCCACCTGGGTGCCCACGGCAACCCGCAGACCGGTGCGCAGGATCCACGGATGCCCGATGAGGAAGCTGAACCGGCGACCGGTGCGCAAAAAGGCGTCGAAACGCTCCCCCACCATCTGGTCGTAGGTGGTGGTGGCCGTTGACGGGTCGGCAACGAACCGATCCACGGCCAGCATGCCGCTTTCAAGTCCGTAGTCGATGCCTTCGCCGTTCATGGGGTTGACCAGACCGGCGGCATCACCGATGGCCACCCAACCCGGGCCATGGCGTCGCACGGTGCTCATGGGCAACCGCCACGCCCGGGGCTTTTCCAGCAGCGGACCCAGCGACCACTCGTCACCGACCATGGCGGCGTACTGCTCCACGAGCTTGTTGAGGTTCAGCTTCTTGAAGCCCCGCATGGTGCTGAGCGCCCCCACCCCGATGTTCACGGTGCCGTCGCCGGCCGGGAACATCCAGCCGTAACCCGGCACCGGGGTGCCGTGCTCGTCGCGCAGGGCAAGGCATGCCTCCAGCAGTCGCTCGCCATGACGGGGCGTTTCGGCGTACGAACGAATGGCCAGCCCGAACGGCTCGGCGGGGTCGCGGACGGCGCCCACCATCCGGGCGGCCTCACCCTGGGCGCCGGTGGCCAGGATGGTGAGCGGCGCACGCACCACCTCGTTGCCGCAGCGCGCCCCCACCACCCGACCGCCGTCGAACTCAGGCAGGGCGTCGACGCCGAAACGGAACTCGGCCCCGGCGTCCATCGCCGCCTCCATCAGCCGGGTGTCGAACCGGCGGCGGGGCCACACCGCCCCGTGCGACGGGAACCGTCCGGTGGTGGGCCAGTCCAGTTCGCGGCGCTGTTTGCCGGCGATCATGCGCAGCCCGTCGATGCGATGGGAATCGCCAATGTCGATCTTGAGCTCCTCCAACGCGCCCACGGCGCGGGGTGAGGCCGTCACCACACACCTTGTCCCGGCCGAGCTGGCCCTTTTCGAGCACCACGACGCTCAACCCTGCGTGGGCACCACGGATGGCAGCAGCTGCTCCGGCGGGGCCACCACCGATCACGACGATGTCTGGAGAGGTCACGTCCCTAGCCTGCCACCTGGAGGTCGTGATACCTCAGCCCGGAGCGTCACAGGTCCGGCGGGCCGATCAGGTCAGTGGGGCCCGCAGCACCGGCCTGTGGACCCCCACCCAGGTAGCCGGCCTCGATCAGCGATTCGTTGTGGGCCATGTCGTCGGCCGAACCGCTGGCCAGTATCTGTCCGCGACCCATCAAATAGGCCCGATCGGCCACCGACAGCGCCAGCCCAACGTGCTGCTCAACCACCAGCACCCCGGCCCCGGTGCGACGGGCCACCGTGCGAAGCGACGGCAGGAGTTGCTCGACCACCAAAGGGGCCAGGCCCAGACTCATTTCGTCGACCAGCAGCAACTGCGGATTGGCCACCACGGCACGGGCCACGGCCAACATCTGCTGCTCGCCTCCCGACAGCAGCCCGGCACGCCGAGACGACACCCGGGCCAATGCCGGGAACCACGCCATCACCTCGTCGACCCCCACCGGTTCATCGACTCCCACCGGCTGGTCGACCCCACCGGCTGGCCGACCCCACCGGCTGGCCGACCCCCACCGGCTGGTCGACCATCGTGGCGGCACGACGACGACGGCGGCGGCGCCTGGGACCGATGGCCAGCCGGAGGTTCCCTGCGGCGGTGAGCTCGGCGAACAGGGCCCGATCCTCGCTCACGTGGGCCACGCCCCGACGAGCCAGCCCGGCCACGTCGGCCGCCCGCACCCGGCGGCGGCGGCGCACGGGCTCACCCAGCACCTCGATCTCGCCGCCCAACGCTGGCAGCAACCCCGACACCGTGAGCAGCGTGGTGGTCTTTCCCGCCCCGTTGGCGCCCAGCAACGCCACCACCTCACCGTGATCCACGTGCAGGTCCACACCGTGGACCACCCCGACCCCGTCGTAGCCGGCAACCAGATTGCGAAGCACCAGAGCTGGCGTCATGAACCCGATCCCGACATGCCCAGGTAGGCCTCACGCACCAGCGGGTCATGACGCACCGTCGCCGGTGGTCCCACAGCGATGCAACGCCCGAAGTCCAACACGTAAACCACGTCGCAGATCCCCATGACCAGGTCCATGTCGTGATCCACCAGCAACACGCCCATCTCCCGGGCACCCAACCCGGCCACCAGGGTGGCCAGCGTGGCCGTCTCGGCGGGGTCGAGACCAGCAGCCGGCTCGTCGAGGCATACCAGCCGGGACCGGCCACCAGTGCCCGGCCGAGGGCAACCAGGTGTCGCTGGCCGTTGGACAACTCGACAGGCAGGCGGTCGGCGCACCCGGTGAGCCCCAGGTGATCCAGGGTGTCGGCGATGGCAGGCTCGGAGCCAACGGCACTGCGGCCCGGCCCGGCCAGATCGGCGGCCAATCCGGCAAATCCCTGCGACCCCATGGCCACGGCCAGGTTCTGTGCCACGCTCAAATCGTCGAACAGTTCCAGCGACTGGAAGGTACGAGCCAGCCCAAGGCGCGCACGACGGTGTGGGGCCAGAGCGCTGATGTTGGTGCCGTCGAGTTGCACGGTGCCCCGTGCGGCACGGGTGTATCCCGTCACGGCATCGATGAAGGTGGTCTTGCCGGCGCCGTTGGGGCCGATGAGGCCCACCACCTGGCCCGGCTCCACCACCATGTCCACCCCGTCGAGAGCCACCAGCCCACCGTGGCGAACGGTCAGCCCGGCAACGTCCAGCAGCGACGACCCGCCGCCAGAGGTCACGCTGCCACCTCGCCGGCGCGTTGTTGTCCCGTGCTGTTGCGTTGCTGTCCGGCGCTGGCGCAGCGCAGCCCAGCGCTGGCGCCACACCCCGGTCAGCCCGGCCGGTGCCACGATGGCCATCACGATGAGCCCAACACCGGTGAGGGCGAACACATAATCGCCGGCGTCGCCGCCGCTCCACGAGTTGAGCACCGTGGTCACCACCCCGGCCTGGGCCAGGGCGGCCGCCAGCAGCGCTCCCCCCAGGCTCGACACCCCAGCCAGGTACGTCAGTGCAACGGCAACCAGTGCACCCACGACCATGAACGACGTGGACGACAGCGTCGTGGTGGCCAGCGCCAGCAGCACCCCGCTCAAACCGGCCAGAAACGACGACAGGGCGAAGGCGGCCAGCTTGGTGCGGGCCACATCGATTCCCGCGCGGCTGCCGCCCGCTCGTTGGCCCGCACCGCCAGCCACCGCACCCCGGTTCCACCCCGACGCAGGTTGGCCACCACCGCGTAACTGGCCGCAACCACCACCAGCACCATGATGCCGAACACGGCCCGGAAGTTGTCGGTCCCGGTGGCTGCCACTCCCACGTCGAGGCCAAACAGCGACGGTCGGGGCACGGCCAGTCCGGCCGGACCTCCCGACAGCGACGGACTGGCCAGCACCAGCTCCTCGATGGCCACGGCCACAGCCAGGGTGGCCACGGCCAGACTCATGCCGCGCACCCTGGTGGCCGGGATCCCCACCAGCACCCCAACTGCGGTGGCAGCCAGCGCCGCCAGCACCATGGCCACCACCAGCGGGACCCGGGCCTCGAGTAGCCGGATCACGGTGAATCCCGCCACCCCGGCCAGGGCCAGCTGGGCCAAGGAGATCTGCCCCACGTACCCGGTGATCACTACCACTGACAGCGTCAGCAGGGCGTACACCATCGACACGATGATGGCCTGTCGGTAGGTGGCCGACAGCGTGAGCAATCCCAGCACCGCTGTGCCACCGAGCACCACCACCCACAGCGTCACATGGCGCGGCGCCGGTGACAGCGGCAGGGGTCGCTCGGGCACCGCCGATCGGGTGGGCAACACGTCGCCCCGCCACACCAGCGCCACCAACACCAGCACCACCGGCACCGCCTGCTGCAGCCCGGTGACCGCCACCCAGTCGGGTAGCCAGCTTGTGGCTGGATCCACCGCCCATCCCAGGATCAGCGACTGCACCATGCCGATGCCCAGTCCGGCCATCGTGGCCACGGCAAACGACCGCAAACCGCCCAACAGGGCAGCGGCAAGGGCGGGGACCACCAACAGCGGCGTGGTGGTGGGATTCAGTCCGGCGATGGGCTCGATGAGCACCACCGCTGCGCCCGCCAGCACGGCGGCCACCGCCCAGTTGGCCATGCCCAACCGGTCAGGCGACAGCCCGATGAGCAAGGCGCCCTTGTCGTTGTCGGCACTTGCCCGGGTAGCCAGACCGAACCGGGTGAAGCGGAACACCGCACCCAGCGCCAGTGCCACACCCACCGCCAACGCTGCCAGCAGCAACCGGTTGGCACTCACCGAAGTGCCCAGTAGCTGCACGGGGTCCTCAGGCAACAGCGACGTCCGGGCCGCCAGCGCAGCACTGCCAGAGGGGACCTCGAGGCGCACGACCTCCTGCAGGTACACAAGCAACCCCAGTGACGCCACCACCCGGGCCAGCGCCGGCGCATTGCGAAGCGGCCGGAACACCAGCCAGTACACCGCAGCGCCAAAGACAGCAGCGGCGATCAGGGCCACCACCAGCGCCGTGGCCACGGTGGGGCGCTGGATGAGCGGTACCCGTGCTGGCAGGCCCACCACCGGCAACAGCAGCTCCCCGGTGCGACGCAGCTCCAGGTAGACGTAGGCCAGGTACATGCCCATGGCGCCGTAGGCGAAATTCACCACCCCCGACGTGCGAAAGCACAGCACCAGGCCCACGGCCAGCGCAGCCACAACCGCACCACCGCCGAGGCCGGCGAGCAGGTACCCCACCGAGTTGACGATGATCCCTACCCCGCCCCTACGACGCCGTTGCCGGCTGTACGTCCAACGTCACCCGGTTAGCGTGCGGCGGCATAGACGGCCCCGACATCAATCCAGTCACCGATCTGGGTCACCTGGCGATCACTCATCTGCACCATGATCTGCTGGGGCGAACACATGGCCGGCAAACCGGGGAACTGTTCACGGTCACAGGTGTACGGATGCCCCATAAAGCTCGGAGTGTCCACCTGCGCCGAAAGCGCCGCAGTGATCGAGTCAGCATCGACGGTGCCGTCGGCGGCCACCAGCAGGGCCCACAGGTTCATGAACGACCTGAAGCTCACCGTGGCCGCCCCCACCGGGTCGAGGCCGTCGCCGTAGGTCTCGAGCACCCCGGCGTACAACGCGAAGTCGGGCATGGGGTTGGTGGTCGACACCGGTCCCTCCACGTTGAAGTAGGCGCCGTCGGTGGACGCCGCCGGCACACTGGCCACGATGTTGGGCGACGCACATGCACCCACGTAGAACACCGGCACCTCGATGCCAAGGGTCTGCACCCCATCAAATGCCGCCTTGCATCCGGTGTCGGCTGCCAGCACGAACAGGGCGTCGGGATCTGACGACACCGCCGCCGTCAGCGGTGAGGTGAGGTCGGTGGTCACGATCGGGTACGGCACCATGGTGGTGGCGATCCCCGCGTGACTCGAGCACGGTGCGCCCGTAGTCGGCACTGTCGGCGATGGAGCCGAACTCACCGAACACGATGGCCACCGACTCCACATCCAGGGCGGTGTCGGCGTAGTCGGCAAACGCCACCGTCGCCCCCCACGTGCCTCCGCTCCACTGAAAGGCGTTGGCAGCAGTCACCGACTGCCCGCTCACCGGGATGCCGCCCACGTAGGGAATCGAGTTGGCCTCGAGCACGTCAACGGCATTGCCGAAGATGTCGATGCCTCCCAGCACGACGGGAACCTGCTGCTCGGCGAAACGCTGTCCGCAGGCGGTGGAACCCTCGGCCGAGAAGTTGGTGTTGCACACCTCGATGACCACCGGTCGCCCGCCCACCCCGCCGAGCTCGGCGTTGACGAATGCCGCCGCAGCCTGCACCGACGCCGACAGCTCGGGGAACGACCCCACCGGGGTGTTCTCCTGGTTCACCATGCCGAGCACGAGAGGTTCGCCGGTGGCCTGCACCGGAGTGTCAGGCACCAAAGATCCGACGGTGGACAAACGGGCGCACTCGATGAGCTCGAGACCCGCACATGCCGTCGCCCGACCGGTGTCGTTGTCGGGCGGGTCGGCCTGCTCAGCAGGCTCGCTGCATCCCACCGCCACAACGATCACAACCATGATCACAATCGCCTGCAACCGCTGCATCAATCCCCCCATGTTTCACGCACCACTCCGGGTGGCGGCCATGTGCGGCTGTCCCCTTTACGTTTCTACCATGCGCCACTCGGGCATGCCCGGGCCCGATACCTCCTCGCCGTACCACCAGGCCACGTCGGCAGACCGCCGCTGCACGTTGATGGTTGTAATTGCGCCATGGAATTGGCACCATGGCACCACGTTGTTCAGCGCCAACGTGTGGTGCGTCACCAACCACACGCAATCAACCGTCAGGCCTCAGGGGCCGACGCCGGCGAGGAGGCGACATGCCCGGTACCCGAGCGGCAATGGCGACATTTGGCCATAACCGTGCTGATTGGCGCAGCAGCCTGCGGTACTGACCAGGGGTCGGCGTCGTCGGTTGAGGCCGTGCGTGATGCCACCATCCAGGTGATTGCCACCGGCAGCATCCGGGATCCCGAGGTCGGACGTTCCACCGACATCGGTTCGGGAAGCGGCTTTTTCATCTCCGACGACGGCATGGCAGTGACCAACAACCATGTGGTCACCGGTGCAGCCACATTGGAGGTGTTCGTGGGCGGAGACGACTCACGGTCCTACAACGCCCGGGTGGTGGGAGTGTCCGAATGCAACGATCTGGCCCTGATCGACGTGGACATCGACGACCCTGTGCCCTACCTCGAGTGGTTCAGCGATGAGATTGCTGCCGGGCTGGAAGTTTGGGCCGCCGGGTTCCCGTTGGGCGATCCCGAGTACACCCTGACCAAGGGCATCGTGTCCAAGGCCAACGCCAGCGGTGACGTTGTGTCCACCGCCTCGGTGGAGCGTGTGGTGGAACACGACGCCAACATCCAGCCCGGCAATTCGGGCGGCCCGCTGGTGGACACCAACGGCAAGGTGGTGGCGGTGAACTTCGCCGGAGGGGCCGTGGCCAGCACCACCGAGCAGTTCTTCGGTATTGCCGCCGACGTCGCCTCAACGGTGGTGGACCGACTCGAAGATGGTGACGACGAGTCGCTGGGGATCAACGGCTGGCCGGTGTCCGACGACGCTCTGGGCATCACTGGCATATGGGTGGCCGGTGTGGCTGCAGGCTCACCGGCAGCAGCGGCCGAGATCAAGCCGGGCGACATCATCACGTCGCTCAACGATCTCGACATGGGTGTCGACGGCACGTCGGTGGATTACTGCGACGTGATCCGCACCGCTGGCGACCGGGCCATCGCCGTGGAAGTGCTGCGCTTTGACACCGACGAGGTGCTCACCGGCGAGATCAACGGCAACAAGCCGCTGGTGGTTGCGTCGAGCATCTCGGGAATCGTGGGGGGCCAAACCGACCTTGCCGCCGGTGAGTCCTACGACGACTACGTGACCCTCATCGATGACACCAACACCATCTCGGTGGATGTGCCGGCGGCGTGGACCGACACCGACCTCGTCCCTGCCGACGCCGACGGCGTCCCGATCCCGTGGATCCAGGCATCGCCTGACATCGACGAGTTCGACACCAGCTACCGGGTCCCGGGCATGGTGTTTGCCGCCCTGCCCACCACCCGGTCCACCACCGAGTTGCTGGCCGAGTTCGCACCTACCGCCGGCGAGTGTGTTGACGAGGGCGTCGAGCCCTACAGCGACAGCCGGTTTGTGGGCGAGATCCAGGTGTGGGGCGAATGTGCCGGGCGCGACACTGCCTACGTGGTGCTGATCAGCGAACTCATCGCCGGCGGCGAGTTCAAGTTCGTCACCATCGTGCAGGCCGTCACTTCGGCCGACGTGGAGGCACTTGAGGTCATCCTGGAGACGTTCAACACTTTGTAGGTGCCGGGCTCCTGGCGTTGTCCACTCCACCACCCCCAATGTCCGGATTCTCCCGCATCGCACGCGCCCAAAGGATCCGGCAGTGGCTGGCAACGGCCATCGAGCGCAGCCCGCAGGGCACCGGTCCCTGCCAGCCTGTGGCTACAGATCCCCGTACTTGTTGAGTACGTAGTCGCTGAGTACATCGTCAGGTCGGGTGGTGGATGGCGATATGGACCGACGCACGTCATGCATGCCCACCAATCCGTAGACACTGTCATCTTCGGCCTCGGGTGGTTCGATGTGGCTGAGATCGTAGGCAAAGGGTGCCAGCGAAAGGAACTGCTCGATACCGGCCAGGGTTCCGCAGGTGTCCTCCATCAACCCGGAGTAGGTCACTTCGTGGCCAAACGCCGCATTTTCTTCCAATCCCATGTTGTGCACACTCCAAAGTGCCCGGTCAACATCGCCGTCCGGGGCCATCATGGCGTCACAGCGCACGTCATCGATGGGCCTAAACGAGTCGGGCAGACCCTGGTCGTAGACCGAGCCCGGGGGGTTGGCATGGATCAGCGACACGAGCGAGGCCAACACTTCAACCACAGGTCGGGTCAGGTACACGATCCGGGGCTCGGCGGTGACATAGGTGCGCAGCATCCGCAGATTCCCGGGTGTTCCCCACACCCGGGACTTGTCCATGACCACATCCTCAGTGCGGTCGGCGTACAGGGCGGGCAACACCCCGGCCACAAGGTCGTACAGGGCCTTGGGCTTGGGGTTGGCCCTGTATTGCTGTGAGCCCGACAACTCGGCTTCGAGTCGCCACATCACCGCTGCCGACGGGGAATTGGTGGACACGTGGATGTCCGGGCGCTGATTCAACAAAGCCGACAGCAGTGTGGAACCTGACCTCGGCAGGCCAGCCAGAAACGTGAACCTCATGGCGTGGGGGTGTACCTGATGATCACGATTCCAGCAGTGCCGTCGCCGGCTTTCGTTCCCAGCGTTGCGGGGCCTCCGCCACCGCCTCCTGCACCAGAGTTGGGCGTTCCGGCAGTGGCCTGAGCGCCTGGTGTGCCATACACGCCCCCGGCGCCGCCGACTGTGCCGAAGCCGCCAGTGCCGCCGGCGCCGCCGCCACCAGCGCCACCGCCTCCGCCCCCACCAGGACCGGGCTCAAAGGGCACTCCAGTAAATGCTGTTCCCAGGCCGGCTGCTCCATTTCCACCCGCAGTGACGGTCCCAGCGCCGGGGACACCCCCGTACCCCCAAGCTCTGACCGGCACCGCCGCCGCTGCCATAGGTGCCAGGGCGCCACCGGGGTTGGAACCACTGGCGGTCGGCGACGATCCACCTGAAGCGATGCCGCCACTCCCAGCGCCGCCACCGCCTCCTCCCGCCGCTGTGATGGATAGCGAACCTGGACCGGTAATTGATGATGTTCCGCCGCCACCGCCGGGATAATCATCGCCCCTGGTCGTTGACACCGCTGCCACACCGCCACCACCGACTGTGACGATGTAGGTGCCGCCGATGCTCAGTTGGGTCGGCGAATCCCCAAAATCAGGGTCGGCCCTGAACATCTGCCCTCCGCCACCGCCGCCGCCCAACGTGACGTCGCCTGGGAGGGAATGGGTATCTGCGCCTCTGAGGCTGAACCCGCCAGCCCCACCACCACCAACGAGGAGGTAGTAGAGGGCGAGTGCGCCCTTGCTGGTGACATAGCTTGGGTTCAGATCGAATGATCCATCCTGCGTGAACGTCACCAGGGTCGATTGATCCATCGGGTGGGTGGCCATGGTGCCGTTCACCACGTTGTAGATGGGACCACCCGCCACGGATGCAGCAGCAGCGGCACCCGGAAGGGCAAGGGTTACCACGCCCACTGCAGCGCCAGCCGCCGCCATGGTGAGCAGGGAGCGACGACTCAGGCCCGAGGGTGCCTCCACGATGCCCAGATCGGCGAGCACCGAGATGGCCTCGAGTTCCTGTTCGGACCATTGGGCCGACTCGTGCGCCCCGTCGTGGATGGTTTGCACTACCTGGGCGGCCATTCCCGTCAGGCGATGCACGAGGCCCGAGCGTGGGTCCAAAACCACCACTTCGTTGTCGAGGATCTCTACAGACACACCTGTGACGACACGAACCGAATCATTGACCATTGCCAGCACTCCCCAGAGGCTCAGACGAAATGTGGGTACATCTACCTGGGCCCCGATCCGGTAGCGAAAAGCGCTGAATCGGGGATGGCCGGCGATGGCGAAGGTAACACCACCGATCACCGGCAATCAATGCATTGGGGCACCAATACATTTAGTCGGCAATACGGTTGAGGACCCCAACGTCCGGCAGACCGCGACAATGCGGGCATTGTGCATGCAATTGCCCGATCGGGCAGATTTTGCCCCTGGTCGGTTTCGGGGCAGCTCAGCGCCCGGGGTCCACCACGGGTCGCTCGTTGAACGAGGCCAGCACCGGGCCGCCGGGGCCGCGGTTGATGCGCGTCACCGATCCCGGGGCCACAAAGGTGCGCCACGCCACATGGGTGTCCACCCCCAGCGCCCAGCACACCGCTGCCTTCACCGGCGATACGTGACTCACCACCACCACATTGGTGTCGGCCGCCTGCTCAATGAGTTCTGCGCAGGCGTCGGCAACCCGAACCGACACCGCCGCCAGTGATTCCCCACCTGCGGGAGCGAAGTCGGGATCGCTGCGCCACTGTGCCCAGGTGGCCGCCGGCACGTCGGCCAGAGGCGCCCCGTCGAGTTCGCCGTAGTCCACCTCGATCCACCGGTCATCGATCTGCACGTCCAGCGGCGCCTGGGGGTCGGGCGATGCCGCCGACGCAATGGCCGCCGCTGTGGACCGGGCCCGAGCCAGCGGGCTCGACACCACGCGGTCAACCCCGTCACCAGCCAACAGCGACGCCACCGCCTGCGCCTGGCGATGGCCCACGTCGTCCAGCGGTGGGTCCAGGCGCCCCAACAGCCTGCCCGAGGCGTTCAGTTCAGTGCGGCCGTGGCGCACCACGATCAGCATGTTGTCACCATGACGTCCAACTTTCGGTTGTCTCAGGCCGCCAGATCACGGGGCAGGTGGCCGGTGCGCAGGAACTCATCGCGACGGGATCGGTCGGCCATGCCGAACGCCCGCCAGCACCACGCCAGTGCCACCAGACCGACCAGTTCGAACAGCACCACCAGGCCCGGGGGCCGGTCCAGTTCCGGCAGGGTGCCGTCACCGAAGCTCCACCCGAACGCCGGCCACCAGAACACGTCAGCCACTGCCCACACGCCATCGAGCACCAGATGCATGAGGATGCCGATGGGAAGGCCGATCAGCCGGCGCCGCACAAGGCGTCTGCCGCTGGGTGGCCAGCATGACCACCGTGAGCAGCACCACGGCGAACAACAGCGTGTGCAACAGGCGGGGTCCGCCAAACACGATCTCGCCCACCGGGAGCACCGCTCCCAGCATCACCAGCCGGTAGTCAAGCGCTGGACTGCGGAACACCTGCCACACGATCACAACACTCATGCCGGCGAACCACAGGATCACCGCCAGCCACCATTGCCGTCACAAGCCCCGCCATAAGAGACGTCACCGACGCCGTCACCGGCGTTGCCATCCACAAGCTGGTTCATGGACGGTTCAGCGCACCAGAATCCGACCGCACTCGTCGCACACAACCCGGGTGTCGGGGTCGAGGCGCCGAATCCGGTCCAGTTCCACAGCCGGCAAGCTCAGGTGGCAACCACCACAGGCATTGCCCACCAGCCGTGCGATGGCGATGCCGCCGAGTTGCACCCGAAGCTGCTCGTAGTCGGTCACCACAGCATCGTCGATCGCTGCAGCCTCGGTGCCACGCTGGGCAGTGGCCTCGGCCAATTCGGCGTCGATGCCGGCCGCCGCTGCGTCGAGCGCCGCCTTGAGATCGGCGGCGACAGCTTCCAGGGACTGCGAGGCGCCGTCCAAGTCAGCCATCTGAGCCGTCAGGGGCTCAATCTCCTCCATGAGCTCAAGATCCTGGTCTTCCAGAGCGCGCTGGCGTCGGCGCAGCGAGTCGATGTCTTCCTGCAGGGCCTGAAGCTCGCGGGGATTGGTCACCGAACCGGAATAGAGGTTGGTCTCGTGGCCCGCTGCCCGGTTGGTGACCTGGCTTATCTCATCTTCGAGCAGGTGCTGACGGCGAACCAGTTCCTTGAGCGCTGCGGCCACCTCGGCTCGTGACGCCACCACCCCTGCTCGCTCGACGGCGTTGGCGTCAAGCGCCTCCAACTCGGGCAGGTTGGCCCGGCGGTGGTTGAGCTGATGAATCCGCAGGTCAAGGTCCTGAAGGGCAAGGAGCTGGTCGAACACCGTCACCAGCCCATCATCCCACGCCCGGGCCACCGTCGTCGCAGCCGCCGGTCACACACGTCAGTCGTCGTCGTCTGGATCCCTGGTGACCGGAGGCGCAGTGGTGGTCGCAACGGGGACCGTCGTGGTGGGCGTTGTCGGAGGAATCACGATCGGCGAGAGAGTCGTGGAGGTCGTCGACGGTCGCGTCGAAGGTGAGTCCGGCCCATCAACGGTCCCGCCCGCTTCACCATCGCCGTCAAGGCCACGCAGGTTGGGCACGTCAGGATCACCCATGATGGTGAACTGGTCACGTGACGTGATGGGCCTGCCCGGGCGTTCACGGGCGCAGGTGGGAAACGGCACCGACGGGCGGTCGGCATGGTAGATCGTGTTGAACTCCCGCCACAGGGCCGCCGGGTAGGTGCCACCGAAGTTGGCCACACCACCAAGGTTGGCCATTGACACGTTGGCATCAGGATTGCCCATCCAAACCGCGGTGGTGAGGTAAGGCGTGAAGCCCACGAACCAGGCGTCCGAGTTGCGCTCGGTGGTACCGGTCTTGCCCGCCGCCGCCTGGTCGGTCAGCCTGGCCCTGGTGGCGGTACCGCTGCGCACCACCTCGGTGAGCACCGTGGTGGCCAGACAGGCCACCTGACGAGTCAGGGCCCGGGTGGGTTCGGACTCATGCTCGTAGAGCAACGTGCCGTCGGAGTTCTCCACCCGCTCGATCAGGTACCACGGATTGCGAACACCCTCGTTGGCGATAGCTGAAAACGCAGACGCCATGTCGATTGGCGTGGTGAGCAGCGTCCCCAACGGAAGCGAGATGGGGTAATCACCGAAATCGGTGCGAAGGCCCATCTGCTCGGCGGTCTCGCCCACCTCGGGCAACCCAACGATCTGCCCAAGACGAACGTAGCCACCGTTGGATGACCCCGCAGTGATGCTCGTGAGGGTGCCACCGGCACCAGTGATGTTGTACGGGTTGGGCGTACCCGTGGGGTTGGGAAACGATCCGCCACCAGCAATCGAGTCCGCCGGGACCGCACCCTGGGTCAATGCCGTGAGCATCACGAAGGTCTTGAATGTGGACCCGGTCTGACGGCCCGGGAGCTGGCTCACCACGTTGTACCGGTATTGCTCGTACCCCGGCCCTCCCACCATGGCGCGCACCGCCCCGGTGTCGTTTTCGATGGACACCATGGCGGCGGTGACACCCAGATCGTTGGCCGGCACACCTGCAGCAGCCGTCAGCTCAGCAGCGACCTGCAGGCCAGGGTCGAGGGTGGTGGTGATGCGCAGGCCGCCACCGTAGAGGTTGGCGGCGCGGTCGCTCGCCGTGTCGCCGAGCCCGTAGCGGGGGTCGGTGAGCAGCGCCTGGCGCACGTCCTCCACGAAGTAGTTCCCCGTTGACGGCGCCACCTGGTCCAGGTTGCACTGCGGAAGCCCAACCGAGTTGTCATCGCTGCAACGCTGCTCGGGCAGCGGGAACGAATCGATGAACTCCGCCTCTTCGGCGGTGATCTCGCCCACGTCCACAAGTCGCTGCAGTGCCAGGGTCCGCTGCCGGGCGGCGCCATCGGGATTGGTAAACGGGTCGAACCGGCTGGGATTGGCGATCAGTCCCGCCAGCAGCGAACCCTCGACCCATCCCAGTTCAGACGCGGACATCCCAAAGTAGGTCTCGGCGGCCGCCTGCACCCCGTAAGCCCCCGACCCGAAGTACACCGTGTTGAGGTAGGTCTCGAGAATGTCCTCTTTGCTGACCTGCCGTTCCAGCTCAAGGGCCAGGGCAGCCTCCCGGGTTTTGCGGTTGAGGGTGGTGTCGCTGTTGAGCAGGGCGTTTTTCACCAACTGCTGGGTGATGGTCGAGCCACCCTGGGCAACCCCACCGGAATCCACGTTGCGAAACAGCGCACGGCCGATGGCAAAGATGTTCACACCGCCGTGGTTCCAAAACTCGTTGTCCTCCACGGCAAGGATCGACGCCACAACCGGTTCGGGCACCTCATCGAGCGGCACGGGCTGACGGTTCTCGGGTCCGAACAGTGTGGCCAGCAACGAGCCATCATCGGCGTAGACATACGAGCGAACGGCGAAGTCATCAAGGCGATCGATGTCCACGGCCGGAGACTCGGTGTCCACCGCCTGGGCCACGCTGCCGACCACCGGCGTGAGCAGCACCACCGAGGTTGCCACCAGCACGCCGGTCATGATCACAGCCACGACCAAACGCAGTGCTGACAGGGGGACAGGCATCCCCCGACGATACTTCGACACGGCGCCGATTAGCGTTCATCATCGTCGACATGACATTTGCCCAACCCGTCGTCACAAACCAGAGGATCCCGCCATGGCCCACGACCGTCGATTCCGATTCGGTGTGCAGTTGAGCGCCGCCCCTGACGGGCCGAGCTGGATTGCCATGGCCCAGCGGGCCGAAGAGCTCGGGTATTCCACGTTGTTCATCCCCGACCATTTCGAGGACCAGTTCGGGCCGATCGCCGCCCTCACTGCAGCGGCGACGGCCACCACCACCTTGCGGGTGGGGGCACTGGTGCTCGACAACGACTACCGCCATCCGGTTCCGCTGGCAAAGGAACTGGCCACCATCGACCAGCTGTCGCAAGGTCGCCTGGAGGTGGGCCTGGGCGCCGGATGGATGCGCACCGACTACGAGCGGTCAGGAATTGCCTACGACGAGCCGCGGGTGCGCGTCGATCGCATGGCCGAGGCCATCGAGGTGATCCGGGGCTGCTTCGCCGACGGACCCTTCAGCTTCTCTGGTGACCACTACGTCATCGACAACTACGAGAGTCACCCCTCTCCGGTGCAGCGTCCGGGACCTCCGCTCATCCTGGGTGGCGGCCGCAAGCGGATGCTCGACATCGCAGCCCGCCAGGCCGACATCGTCGGCATCAACCCGAGCCTGCACGCCGGCGAGGTTGGTCCTGACGCCGCTGCCGACGCCACCGCTGCGGCCACCGACCGCAAACTGGCCTGGGTGCGTGACGCCGCCGGTGACCGATTTGATGACATCGAACTCAACTGTCTGGTCCTGGCAACGCTGGTCACCGACGATCAGCCCGGTACCGCAGCCATGATGGGCCAGATGTTCGGACTCGATGCGGACGGGGCGCTCGAGGTTCCCCACGCCCTCATCGGAAGTCTCGACCAGATCGCCGACCAGATCCAGGCCCGACGCGACCGGTGGGGGTTTTCCTACCTGGTGATTCAGGGTGTCGACGCGATGGAGGCCCTGGCCCCGGTGGTGGCCCGCCTGACCGGCACCTGAGGCACGAACCTGATGCTGCCGATGGGTCAGGTGACCTTGATGGTGAATGTCTCCACCGTCGGATTGTCGGCCGGGTCAAACGGTCGTGCGTAGGTGAGCTGCAACTGGGTGGTGCCGGGCGCAATGGCACCAAGTTCAAAGACCTGGAACCCACCGGCACCCGGCAACTGTGGTTCGGGCGGTTCGAAGGTGCCGTCGGGGTCAATCAGATTCAGCACCGTCGGATCGGGCGACCGCGGTGACCTGCCATACGTAACCGGTGGAGGGAGTGGCCGGCACCCGGATGGAAAACGCCTGCCCGGTCACGATGACCACCGGCAAGGCCGAATCGGTGAACACCAGTGGTCCTCCCTGCACGGTGGCTGACGGCGCCGTCACTGACGTGGACGTTTGTGGCAGCGAGACGTCCGGTGAGGACTGGTCGCTGTTGGCACATCCGGCGCTGAACACCGCCAACCACAAAGCCACCAGTGCCAGCGTCCACCGCAGTGGCGCATGCTGCGGGACCATCCCCCCCGGGACCGTCTCAGCAGCGGGCGACGACATCAGCCGAGCAGCTTGGCCTTGGCGGCAGCGAACTCTTCGTCACTCAGGACGCCAGCGGTGTGAAGGTCGGCAAGTTTCATGAGCTGGGCGGTGAGATCCTCACCAGCCGGAGCCGCAGGTGGCTCGGGCGGGGCCTGCTGGGCCTGCTGGGCCTGCTGGGCTTGCTGGGCTTGCTGGGCTTCAGCCTGCTGGGCCTCGGCCTTGCCCATCTGGCGTCGCTGCACATTGCCCGATACGGCCGTGGCCGTGCCGGCGATGACCGCCGTGCGGGCCATGGTTCCCATCAGTCCTGGACGTCCTCTGCGTGGCATGTTCTTGATCTCCCTGATCGGTGACGAATTGGGTTTGTCGCGGTCGTGGTCAGTCGGGTCAGTCGAGTTCGGCGAGGGCAGCGAGGAGTTCCTCCACCGCCACGGCCGGGACCCGGAAGTCGGCCAGAAGCTCTCCGCCGGAGCCGGCGATGGCGTCGCGGAAACCCTTTGCCCAGGTGTGCTCGAACACCAGCATGGCCGCTGACGACCCGGGGTCAAGACTGGCGGCCAGCTCGTCGACGTCCTCGTCGGACACCAACTCCATGGCCTCGCCCACGAGATCGGCCAGCGCCGCCGCATCACCGTCGATGCCGGCCTCGCCGAATTCCACGAACGCCACATCACCGGCGGCGTCTTTGGTGATGAACACACCGTCGACCACAGTGATCGTCCCGGCCTCAACCAAAGCCATGAGTTCAGGCAGCACGGCCCCGTTGAACTTGTTTCCGGGGAATCCAACAACGATCACTTCTATTGGTCCAAGGCTCATGTCCCCATCCTACGGGATATCCGGCATCGCAACGACGCGATGGACGTTGGCCCATCAGTCGGCAAACATGGGCCCATGAGTGTGACATTGCCACGTCCTGCGGTGACCATCGATGGGGTGTTTGACGACCCGAGCCACATCGAGCACCTTGTCGACACGCTGCACCCCGTACTGGCCGGTGCAGAGGTACATGGCCAATCGGGCTGAGTATGCAACCTTGAGCGGTGGGTCAGCCCACCGCGACCCGCAGGCAGCAATGCCCGTGGCCCCGGTGTTTCGAGGTGACTGGGCCTTCAACGGTGACATCGCACCGGGAGTCGAGCCGATCCTGGGTCATCCGGCATTCATCGACGCCGCCCGTGAGTTGTTCGACGCCCCCATCGTGCGGCCCCACACCGTGTACGCCAACCTGACGTGGCAACTTCCGTTCCCACAGGGCCGAGGCCACGTGGACATTCCGGCGTTTCGGGGATTTGACCGCACCACGGTGCCGGTCACGTTTCTCACCATCATGGGTCAGTCCGGCCTGTTTGAAGCCGAGCGGGTCAAGGTGGCCACTGCCGTGGCGTGGATGTACGCCGGCGCCGACGGTGGGTTCGAGTATTGGCCCCATGGCCCCTCGGGCCCATCGGTGATTCATGAGGGCTCGATCTACAACACCGCCGTCATGGGAGACAACGACTTCATGTGGCATCGGGTACGCCCCACGGGCCGGCCTGACGGCGGCATGGTGTCGCTGTCACTCGATGACCAGTTGCACCGCAACCACGACGGCACCTGGACCATCTGCGGACCAGGTGGCGACGTGGCAACGTATTGGCCGCAATGCCATCCGGGTCAGCCTGTCGTGGAAAGCCGACGTATTTGATTCAGATGAGGACCGACGCCGTCACGACGACCACCTCGACGACCTGCATGCCCGGGAGGTGTTCAGTCGGCTGTCGGCCGACCTCGCCAGTCGTGGATTGGACCCCACCATTCCCGATGGGAACCCCGTGAGCGACCCCGGGTTCGTGAGTCGCGTCTGCAGGATGCCTACATGCACTACCCGGGCTGACCGCGGACCCGATGTACTGAAACTGCGCGGCTGGCCGTCCATGACGGGAATTTCGCACCAACGGCTCACCACGGCACGGCCAGACCACAGGTTCGACGGTTTGTTGGTGGGCGCTACAGGACTCGAACCTGTGACCCCCTCCTTGTAAGGGAGGTGCTCTAGCCAACTGAGCTAAGCGCCCGTCGCTAACACTGGCCGAACCCGATGCTACTGCTGGCGCCGGTCACCACGGGTTCGCTCCGCCGGAGCCGACACGATGCCGGGGCGTGCCGCCCGGGCCAGGGCGATGAGCGCAGACGCCGTCTCGGGTTGCAGCTGGGGAAGTTCCTCGGGGGCGAACCAGGCGCACGACTCAATCTCGGCTGACCCCAGCTGCAACCCGTCAGGATCGGCACCGGGTGCAGGCCGGGCCCGGAACACAATGTCGACCCGGTGCAGCCGGGATTCCACCACCACCGCAGGTTCACCCGAGCAGTTCGATATCCAGCCCCACCTCCTCGGCCACCTCGCGTCGAACCGCCTCGGCAGGGGCCTCGTGACGCTTGAGCAGACCCCCGGGAGGCCCCAGTTGGAACGGTAGGTCTGGCGTACCAGCAGCATCCGCCCGTCGGCCCGCTCAATGACACAGATGGCTCCCACCGAATAGCTCGGTGCCACCAGTCGCACCAGCACACGGCGAACCGGCCTGGGCAACCCGCCAAACAGCCGCAGGGCGAAGCGGTGCAGACCAACAGGCATCGTCACAGCGGAGACTGGCATCAACCCAGCGTAGGGGTGAGGTGTGACCGCGGACGCCTCCGGACGCCTCAGGACGCCGCTGGAGCTCCGGTGCCGGCATCAGCGGCCCCGGGGGTGGTGAACGATCGGCGCCGCTCAAGCAGAGCCTCGGCCAGTTCTGCGGTACCACCAGCCACCGGCGTGCGGCGGTCGGTGGGATCCAGGGTGACCAGGTTCCGACCAGCTGCCTCGGCCACCACCGCACCAGCCTCGCCACACACCAGCATCGCACCCATGTAGTCCCACACCCCGTGGGCATTCCATGAACAGTCCATGTAGCCGTCCAAGGTGCCGTCGGCGACTGCGCAAAGGTCCAAAGCCACGGCGCCCATGGCACGAAACTGGCGCCATCCCAGATAGGCCGGTGGATACCCGGACAATCCGATCATGGCCGAACGGGGTTGGGTCACCGTCGACGGCGTGATGGGTTGGCCGTTGCGAGTGGCCCCGTGACCAGCCACCGCCTCGTATCGACGATGGTTGGCCAGGTCAGCCACCACAGCCACCCGTACCTCACCGCCCACGACCGCCGCCAGACTGGTGGCGTACCACGGAACTCCCCGGCTGGCGTTGGTTGAGCCGTCGAGCGGGTCGACCACGACCGTGGCCAACTGGTCGACACGTCGTCGACCCGACTCCTCGCTGACCACCCCCACCCCGGCGGCGTCCAGCACCCCCAGGGCGGCGGCGTCGGCCACCAGATCAGCGGCGTACTGGCCTCGCCCCGGATCCACCACCGACCAGTCGGTGTGGCCGGCCAAGGCGTCGACCACGGCATCGGCAGCTTCGGTCAACAACACCAGCAGTCGGTCGTCGGTCCAGGGCATCCATCGGCTTGACGGTACCGGCCCCAACCACCGCACGGGTGGTTGCTTTCGTAACAGACCGCGCCGCGTGGCAGGCTTGCATCACCGTCCGTCCAGCCCTGAGGAGTACCCGAACCGTGGCCGTCATCGACGTCCCAGGCTTCGTCGCCGACCTGAAGTCACATGCCGTGGACCACCAGTTCCACGTCCACGACGAACGCCACTTCATCGAGACGTACTCGCTGCGTCAGATGTGGGAGGTGGAGCTGCACCCCGAACAGGCCTGCGGCGGTCCGTTGGACCTGCATCTGGCCCTCGAGGTGGACCCCCGGGCGCTGTTGCAGTTCGAAGACCAGATGGTGGAGGCCGCCGAGACCGATGAGCCCCCCACCGGGCTGTGGTTCCCCATGGCTTTCAACTGGTCCTTGCCGCCGCTGCCATCAGGCCCCGACCTGTTGGTGCTGGCCACCGAGCTGGCCGAGATCGGTGGCACCGAACTGCCGCTGGAGGTGTCGGCCATCGACAGCTATGCCACGGTCATCGACGCCCCCGAACGATCCCTCACCATCGTGGCGCGCATTCAGGTTCCCCTGGACCGGATCTTCATGGGCCAGGAGCAGCTGTGTGACGTACTGGACCGGTGCCACGCCGTGAGCATGTTCCTGCTGGACCGGGCGCCGGCCTGGCTCGACGAGCTGTGAGCTCGGGCCACCAGCCCGTGGGGTCGCGCCACCAGATCGAGTTCACCCTCGACCAGCGTGACGAGGTGCTGGCCGCCATGACCGATCTGGCCGACCGACACCGGGGATGGGTGAACATCCAGCCCCTGATTGAGGCCGCCGACATGCCCGAACAGCGCTCCGGGTTGATTTCGGGGTGGCTCACCGGAGGCCTGCCACCCCTACCCGTCGGCACGTGGACGGCCCCCACCCAACGACGCAACACCCTGCGACCCGGGTCGATCGGACTCGGCCACGGCGCCAACGCCAAGGTGGCCCAGCGTCTGGTTGCCGCCGGGGTGGTCATGCCCTCGACGTGGAAGGCAGTGCAGGACAACGCCCGGCGCGGCGTGGTGCTCAAGGTGCCCGCCGACACCGCAGTGGCCGAGATACTGGACTGGATGCTGGCTGCCATTGTGGAACTCACCACCCTGGAAACCACCGGCGAGTACCGGGCCACGTTCCACCCGTGAACACCGGCGGCTGCACCACGAGTGCCTCCGCCACGACCGACCGCAGCGGTAGGGTGCAGCCCATGGCTGATTCCACAACAAAGCAGGGCACGTCCACACCCAAGATCGTGGCCATCGTGGTGCTGGCAGGGGCCCTGCTGGCGTTCATCGTCCAGAACACCAAGACGGTGGATCTGGACTGGCTCATGTTCGGGTTCAGCGCACCGTTGTGGCTCATGATCACCCTGATCGGGGCGGCGGGCTTCATCATCGGGTACTTCGTGGGTCGACCAGGCCGGGCGGCACGCAAGGGCTGATCCACCCCTGATCCACCCCCGATCAACCGCCAGGCGCGTCGTCACCACCTCAGCCATCATTTCGGGGCCCCCATGCGCAACTTCGGGGTGACGTCGTCGGCGTGGGATCGGGTGATGGGCACCCGTGACGAACCTGACGTGCTCAAGGTGCCCGCCGCATGGCCCCGGCGTGGATGGTGGACAACCACGGGATGATCCTGCCCGACCACCGCTGTGACTACGTGGTCTCCCCCGGCACCGCTGACGAATCCAGCCTTGGCCACCGGGACCGCACCGACGCCTTCGCCAATGTCGCCCCCCACGCCTGATTGAAATTGGCTGCGACTGACGCGGCAGTCAGCGCACAGCGAAGCGGGGTGTCCTAGCCTCAGAGGCGTGGAAACCCATCACACGTTCTGCCGTATCTGTGAGTCGTTGTGCGGACTCGAGGTCACCGTCGACGACGGTGTCATCACCAAGATCCGGCCCGACGACCTCAACGTGGGCACCGCCGGGTTCGCCTGCATCAAGGGCGTCAAGCAGCACAAGCTGTACGCCTCGCCCGACCGGCTCACCCACCCCATGCGCCGTGATGGTGACACCTGGAGCAGGGTCACCTGGGACGAAGCCGAGTCCGACATCGGCAGGCGGGTGCGGGCCATTGTGGACGAGCACGGACCGAACTCGGTGGCCATGTATGTGGGAACGGCCGCCGGTTTCGGGGTGCTGCACCCGGTGTTCGCCCAGGGGTTCATGAAGGGACTGGGGTCGGGGTCGATGTATGCCAGTGCCACCCAGGACTGCGCCAACAAGTTCGCCGCTGCCCGCCAGATCTACGGCTTCCCGTTCACCCAGCCGTTCCCCGACGTGGACCGCACCCGGTGTCTGGTCATCGTGGGTGCCAACCCGGTGGTGTCGAAGTGGTCGTTTTTGCAGGTTGCTGACCCCAAGCAGCGGCTGCGCTCCATCGCCGAGCGTGGCGGGCGGGTGATCGTGGTGGACCCTCGACACACCGAGACGGCCAAGTCAGCCACCGACCACGTGTTCATCCGACCCGACACCGACGTGTTCTTCTATCTGGCGTTCGCCAACGAACTCATCGCCACCGATGCCATCGACCACGCCATGGTCGATGCCCACACCACCGGTTTTCGCGAGCTCGCCGAGCTGGTGGCACCGTGGACGCCCTGAGCGCACCTCCACGGTGACTGGGCATCGACCCGGCCGTACTGCGCGACATCGTGGCCACCTTCGCCGCTGCCGACGGGGCCGCCCTGTATTCGTCCACCGGTGTGAACATGGGTTCCAACGGCGTGCTGGCGTTCTGGCTGCAGGAGGCCATCAACGTCGTCACCGGCAACCTGGACCGTCCCGGTGGCACGCTGGTGGGCAAGGGCATCTTCGACTTCGCCAAGTTCGGCAAGCGCACCGGCACCCTGATGAGCGACGAGAAGTCCCGCATCGGTGGGTTCCCCAAGGTGAACGACGCTTTCCCCGGTGGGATCCTGGCCGACGAGATCCTCACCCCGGGCGACGGCCAGATCAAGGCGTTGTTCGTCACCGGTGGCAACCCGCTCATCACCATGGCCGACGCCGGGCGGATGCGCGAGGCGTTCGGATCACTGGACCTGTTGGTCACCTTGGACATCTACCGCAACGAGACCGGATCGCTGGCCCACTACACGTTGCCGGCTACCGACCCCCTGCAACGGCCCGACCTCCCCTTCATCTTCCCGTTGGTACTCGGCATGCAGTCACGCCCCTACCTGCAGGCCACCAAGGCCATGGTCGAGCCCCAGGGCGACCAGCGCGACGAGGCATCGATCTACCTGGCTCTGGGCAAGGCGTGTGGTGCTCCCATCTTCGGGTCCAAGGCCGCCCAGCGATTCCTCGAACGCATGGCGGCCAAGCACACCCGCCGCAACGCGCTGTCCCATGCCACCGTGCCGGGCGAGAAGCTGCTCAATGGGCTGCTGCGCATCACCCGCCAGCCCGGCTTTGCCAAACTGCTGCGCAATCCCCACGGTGTGCGCCGCACACCCACCGAGGCGGGGTCGTTTTTGAACAAGCGCATCGTCACCGACGACAAGCGCGTCCATCTCGCCCCCGAGGGCCTCATGGCGGCCGCCGGGCGACTCGACGACCAGTACACCGCCGCAGTGGGCCGGGCCGATTCCATGTTGATGATCACCAAGCGACATGTGAAGACCCACAACTCGTGGACCCACAACCACGAGGAGATGGTGGCCAACGACTTCACCACCAATCACCTGTACGTCCACAGCGACGACGCCGCCCGCATAGGTGTGGCCGATGGCGACCTGGCCGATGTCACCTCGGCCACGGCCACGGTGCGCATCCCGATCCGGGTGCTCGACGACCTGATGCCCGGAGTGTGCGCCATGCCTCACGGCTGGGGCCACCAGCACGCCACCGGGCTGGCCGTGGCGTCGCGCACCACCGGGGTGAACGTGAACCTTCTGGCTGCCAGCGGCCCCGACGCCATCGACCCGGCCTCAGGGATGTCCCACCTCACCGGAATTCCTGTGGATGTCACCCCGGCGGCCGGACCGCTCGATGCAACGTCGTGGTCGGGCATTGCCGCTGACGACAGCGCCGACCGGGCCGTTGCCGTCACCCTGGGCCGCTGAACCGGCGCAGTCTGCGCCAGTCTGCGCAAGTGGCTCGTCTCCAGGTGGCTCGTCTGCAGGGCTCAGGCGGCCGGCGGTTCAGTCAGTCCTGGCGGCCGGCAGTTCAGTCGGCTGAGTCGGTCACTCCCAGCGACGCCAGCAGCTCGTCGACACGCGTGGCGATGTCGTCACGCACCTTGCGAACGAACTCCACCGGCTGGCCGGCGGGATCATCGAGCGCCCAGTCCTCGTAGCGGTTGCCCGGGAAGATGGGGCAGGCGTCGCCGCACCCCATGGTCACGATCACGTCGGCGGCCCGGACGATTTCGTCGGTCCACGGCTTGGGCTGCTCGCCCGAGATGTCGATGCCCAGTTCGGCCATCACCGCCACTGCCGCCGGATTCACCGTGAGGCCGGGCTCGGATCCGCCGCTGAACACCTCCACACGATCTCCAGCGGCATGGCGAAGCAGGCCGGCGGCCATCTGGGACCGTCCGGCGTTGTGCACACACAAAAACAGCACCGAGGGCGCGTTGAGGGAGTTCTGCTGTTCGCTGGACAGGTCGGGGTCGTTGGCGTCCACCGGGTCACCCTGACGTCATTGGGGCGCTGCGTCAACCAACGGCAGGTGAACACCCGGTGCCCTGCCGGTCACGTCGGGCCAGTGGTGGGCGATGACCGGCACCGTGGCGGCCGGCTGGATGAGCGCCCACGGGACCAGCCTCGGACGAGCCTCGGATGGGCCTCTCAGTCCGGGTCGGCGGCCGAGGGGTTACCCATGGCAGCCAGGGCCTCCTGGGCCTTGGCCGGACCCCGCAGAACCCGGGCGACGAGCACGGCGATTGCAGCCCCGGCGAGGGGCCCCACGAAGTAGACCCAATATGTCCCGAACTCGCCAAGGGCCACGTCGGGACCAAAGGCACGGGCCGGGTTCATGGCAGCACCCTCAAACGGCCCACCCATAGAACCCCACGCCATGATGTAGGCACCCACGGCGAAAGGCACGAATGGCCCGTTGAGCTTCGGCCCGTTGGCCATGCCGAGCACCATCAGCACCAGCCCGAACGTGAGCAGGGCCTCGAACGCAACTGATTCGAGCGACATTCCCTCGGGCGGACGAGTAGCCGCCAGATTCCCCAATGGCCCAAAGAACCAGCGGGCCAGGAAGGCACCGGCGACGGCGGCGGCGAACTGGACCACCCAGTAGACCCCAGCCATCGCCCACCCCATGTCGCCCCGCAGCGCAAAGGCAAGGGTCATGGCAGGGTTGAAATGGGCGGATATATCGCCAAGAAAAAAGATCGCCAACAGGAGCCACAAGCCGGAGAACGCTGAGAGGATCAGCGCCACGACATAGGGGGGCGGATCACCGCCACCGTATTTCACCAGCATGGCCGCCCCGCCCGACAGGATGAACATCAACCCGAACACGCCGATGAACTCCGCCAACAGGCGCCGGGTGCGATGCTCGCTGGTGGTCCACGATGCGTAGTACTTGCGGGTGCCGACCTCGGCAATCAGTGCCTCTTTGCCCGTCGGCTGCGAGCTCACGGCTTCGCCTTTTTGGGCGAGCGGGCCGGCCGCTTGGCCGGGGGCGTGGCGCCATCGGGGCGGGTCATGTTGATTGGGACCACGACACGGTCGAACAGTTCCTCGGTGACCCCATTGCGCAAGGCGGCCTCACGAAGCGTCAGATCGTTGTCGATGGCGAAGTGGGAGATGACCGACGCTTTGTCGTAGCCGATGATCGGCGAGAGCGCCGTGACCATCATCACCGACTTGTCAATGTTCTCCTTGATCTTGCCCTTGTTGAGCTTGGCGCCCTCGATCATGAACTCCCGGAAGTGGTCACTCATGTCGGCCATGATCAGGGCCGAGTGAAGGTAGTTGCTGATGAGGACCGGCCGGAAGGCGTTCAACTCGAAGTTGCCTTCGGCCCCACCCATCTGCACGGCGACGTCGGAGGCCATGATCTGGATGCACACCATGAGCATGGCTTCGGCCTGGGTCGGGTTCACCTTGCCGGGCATGATCGACGACCCCGGTTCGTTGGACGGCAGGATCAGCTCGGCCAGCCCCGTGCGTGGCCCTGAACCCAGCCAGCGCATGTCATTGGCGATCTTGAACAGCGTCACTGCCGTGGTCTTCAGCCCGGCGTGTGCACGCACCATCCGGTCGAGGGTGCCCTGGGCGGCGAACTTGTTCTCGGCGGTCTTGAACGGAAAGCCAGTGAGCTTGGCGATGACCCCGGCCACTTCCTCACCGAAACCGGCCGGCGAGTTCAGTCCCGTGCCCACGGCGGTGCCACCCATGGCCACACGCAGGAGGCCAGAAGTGGCGTACTCGAGTTCCACGATGGCGTCTTCCAGCGCTGCTGCGTAGCCCGACCACTCCTGGCCGACCGTCAACGGCGTGGCGTCCTCGAGATGGGTGCGGCCGATCTTGACCACCGAATCCCACTGGCGCGCCTTCTTGGCCAGAGCCTTCTGGAGGCGCTTGAGTGCCGGGATCGTCTTCTGTGTCGCCATGGTGTAGGCGGCGATGTGCATGGCCGTCGGGAACGTGTCATTGGAAGACTGCCCCATGTTCACGTGGTCATTGGGGTGGATCGGCTCCTGGGCGCCGAGCTTGCCTCCCACGAGCTGAATGCACCGGTTGGAGATGACCTCGTTGACGTTCATATTCGACTGGGTGCCCGAGCCCGTCTGCCACACGTAGAGCGGGAAGTCGTCGTCGAGCTGGCCACTGATGACCTCGTCGGCGACCTGCTGGATGAGCTTGCCCTTCCATTGCGGCAGGCGCTTGTGGCTGGTATTCACCATCGCAGCAGCCTTCTTGACGTACCCATAGGCGTGGTACACCTCGTGGGGCATGCGATCGTGGCCGATGTTGAAGTGCTCGAGGCTCCGCTGGGTCTGTGCACCCCAGTAGCGGTTGGCGGGCACCATCACATCACCCAGGCTGTCGAACTCCTTGCGCTGGCCTCTGGCCTTGAGGCCGATCGGCACGTCAAGAATTTTCGGGGCCCGCTCGCTGTTCGCCTGCTGTGCCATGACGATGATCTCCCGTTCACTCAACTTGGTGCGACAATGCGAAGCCAGTTTTGACCTCCCACCACACTAGAAGATTTATGGTGCGACCACAACCGAAGGCGCTCCCCAGAAATGAGCGTCCTCGTGGAGCAAGCGTCGGACTTTGGATGCGGGGATCGCCATCGCCTGTCGGGGTTGTCGGGGTTGTCAGGGTTGTCGGGCAGATCTAACGCCGGAGGTAGACGGCGGCCCCATCGTCAGAAGCGAACAAGTAGAACTGCTGATCGAACCACTCCCGCTGACCGGGTGGCCACGGCAGGAAGTTGCTGTAGGGCGCCACCAGGACCACCGCATCAACGGTGAGTAGCCGGGCCCGCCAATCGGTGGTGAGGTCGTCGTCGAAGACCACCGTGTTGCTGGACGGCGCAACCCCCTCCTTGAGCAATGCCAGCCCGAATGGGTCAACTTCAATACGACAGTCGCCAACACCTTCAGTGAACCTGCCGGCCAGGATGAGCGGTGCGTAGCTGTCTGAAGCGACGCACGCACCAGCCGGCACCGCCCAACCCAGGATCGCAGAAGGTGGTTCGACCTTGGCCAGATAGGTCCTGTTGGTGGTCAGTGCCGTCTGGGCGTTCACAACGGCGGCGACCACCAGTGCAGCCCCCACGACTCCGGCGGTTAGCCCGACACGGGACCGCCCCACGGGGACTTGGCACCCGCGGGAAAGCCAGTGCCCGCCGCCGACGCCACCGCCGACGCGGATGCCGACGCCGACGCCGCTGACGCTGACGCCGGACGGGATGTCACCAGACCGATGACTGTTCCGGCCACCAGGGCCAGCCCGACGAAGGCGAAGTAGGGGTAGTACGGATAAAACTGCGGTGCGACCAGTACCGACGCCACCATGAGTGTCCCAGCGGCGAGCACAAAGTTGTCCACCGGCCGCAACCGCCCCCAACGCAGGGCCCACGAGAGCAGGACCACGATCACCACCGCCAGTGCAGCTGGCAGTACCCACCACGGTGCCGGGTTGATCGGATAGGCATGACCCGAAATGGCAGCAAGGCGTTGATCGATGGGGACTGCCCATGGGCCGGTGCGTTCTCGGCCCGCCTGGGCCAGCACCGCCTGGGTGATGGCCCCGCCCCGCGAGATCAGGGCAAACAGGACCATGGGGACGGCGAACACTGCAGCGGCGACACCCGCCACCCGTTGGGCCTGCTGGCGTCCGCCGGCGAAGAACACGGTGGCCACGGCCGCCACCGCCACTGCCGCCACCCACAACTTCACCAACATCCCGGCACCCAGCAGCGCCCCAGCCACCAGTTGACGGCGCCGGGAAGCGACACGCCCGCTGCGGTTGAACAAGACGACGGCTGCCGATAGCGAAAACAGGACCATCCACGGCTCAAGCGACACGGTTTGGGTGGCGGCCACTGCTGCGGGAAACGTCGCCAGCATGATCCCGGCGGCGAACATGGCCAGCGGACCATGGCGCCGCACCACCAGTGCGACCAGCCCCACGTTGGCCACGGCCACACCCGCAGTGGCCACGCGGGCCAGCACGAAGGCATTGGCTTCACCGAATAGATGACTGCTGAGGGCGGCCGGGCCAAGCAAAAACAGGATGCCGGGAGGATGCAGGAACGTGAAGTCGGCAAAGGGCATGACCCCACGCCACATCAGCAGGGACCCAGCCATGTAGACGCCATCGTCGTAACCATTGACCCCTGTCAGCGAGTCGGGTTGGGCCATCTGGTGGGCGACCAGAGCAACGGCCACCAGCACCGGCAACCCCACCGCCACGATCTGCATCCGGTTGAGGGGCAGGCCACGATGCAACATCAGCTGCCACTTGACCAACACTAACCATGTCGTTGCAGACCAGGGGGCTACCGAACCACCGACAGGCGAAATCAGCTGCGGGCGAGCCGATCGCTGATGAGCCGGTTCAGGCTCACACCCTCCTGAGCGGCGGACAGCGCCAGCTCACGGTGGAGAGACTCGGGGACCCGGACGTTGAACCGGCCGGAGAAACGCCGCTCGACCACGGTGGCAACGAACTCGCCATCTTCGGCCGACCACACCACCCGGTGGGCGTAATGCTCGACGTCAGTCACTCCTGCTCCTCCTGCAACTTGTCGATGGCCCTCAGTACCTGACGAACCTGATACGCCTTCGCCTTGCCGCCGGTCGACCGCTGGAGCCAGCCTGAGCACCTCTCAAAAGGCGGCACGCTCAGGAAAGCTCACCGCCAATATGCGGGTCGTCAACGTGGGGCGCCGAATGAGGACTGTCGTGATCCGACGACGCCGGCAGGCACGCGTCGCTCGTCATCCTCGCTTGGGCGACGCGATACCCTGACCCGGCATCGGCGCCGAACCGCCGATTCCCAACCGCCCTCCGACGAATGGTCGCGCATTGCTCCTCCTTTGGGACACCAGCCGGTTGCGGCGCATCCCCGCGGCGCGGACGGTGGTGGTGACGCTCGCCCTGGTCGGTCTCGGGGTGACGGTGGCGGGATGTTCACCCTCATCGGAGCGATCGGCCGAAAGACGTTCAGAGTTGGAAGCACAGCTGGTGGAGCTTCGGGCGGAGCAGGCCAGGCCGTGGGGTGTCACGGTCCCCGGTGCAGCGCGGCGGCGGTCGCCTCGGGCGACCGGAATGCGCCGGACGTTGTGTGGGCCGTTTCCGGATCGGCGGCGCCGCCCAGTCAGGAGGCCCTGCGTCGACCGGACCGCTTCCACGCCGGCAGCGTCACCAAGACCTTCACAGCAGCGCTCATCCTGCAGCTTGATCAGTCGGGGGAGCTATCGATCCACGACCCGGTGAGTCGATGGATCGACTTCCCAGGTGGTGACCTGGTCACGATCGCGATGCTGCTCGGCCATACCAGCGGAATCCCGGACTTCACCCAGTTCGACTATCTGCGGGACTCCACTCCCGAGCAGTCAATAGCACTGGTCGCCGGCCAGCCATTCGAGTTCGCGCCGGGCACGTCATGGGCCTACAGCAACACCAATTACACGATGCTCGGACTGATAGCGCAGAAAGCAACGTCGAGGTCATGGGCGGATCTCGTGGAGTCCCGGTTTTTCCGACCGCTTGGGCTCGATGACACCTACGTATGGACCGGCACTGCCGAGGGTCCGACGGTGAACGGTGCTCGGCTCGCCTGCGGCGAGCCCCGGCGAGCCGGCTTGCGCGCCACCCCAGTCCGGATTTGCGATCCTCGCCGTGGATGACGGATACGACTGGACAGTGGCATGGTCCGCCGGGGCCGTGGTCTCGACGCCAGCGGACCTGGCGAAGTGGATGATGGCCCTTGTCGGTGGGGACGTGCTGGATGCCGCCCACCGTCGACTACTCACGACACCCACGCCCCAGTCGATCGCCAGCGACTTCGGGCAGGCGGTGGCCTCTCTCGGTGCGATTTCGGGAGGCAGCACCCTGCGGTGGGTCGGCAGCGGACTCGGGCTTTTTCAGTACGAGATCGACAAGGTGGGTACCGCGTGGGGTCACGAGGGAAGCATCAACGGATTCGTGGCGAACGCCGCGTACGTGGAGTCGACCGGCCAGGGGATCGCAGTGGCATCGAATTTCGCCGAATCCGACTCCTTCTCAGCGCTGGGCGCAGTGGCAGTCACAGCGTCGGGCTGGAGCAGCAGGCCTTTCAGTCCGTGAGTGAGGGACCAACTGGTGCTCAAACCTCAGTACCTGGGCGTCGTCGGGGCGGTGTGATCCGAGCGCTGATGGTGGGCCAGGGTGGGATCGAACCACCGACCGAGCGATTATGAGTCGCCTGCTCTAACCACTGAGCTACTGGCCCCGAAGCCGCCACGGTATACCGTGCCCGGTGTGACCACGTCCGACTCCCCCGCCGCCGCCCCACTGGCCATCACCAACGTGACCCTCGACGGCGTGAAGGTCACCGTGCGCTGTGCCGCCGGTGTGATCGCGGCCATCGGCTCTGACGTGGTGGCCCAACCCGGCGATGAGGTGCTCGACGGTGGCGGCATGGCCATCATGCCGGGACTGGTCAACGCCCACACCCACGCCGCCATGACCCTGCTGCGGGGATACGGTGACGACCTTCCCCTCATGGAGTGGCTCCAGACCCGCATCTGGCCAGCTGAGGCGTCACTGACCGCCGACGACGTGTACTGGGGTACCCGGCTGGCGATCATCGAGATGCTGCGGTCGGGCACCACACACTTTGTGGACATGTACTGGCATGCGCCTGCCGTTGCCCGGGCCGTGGCCGATTCGGGAATCCGGGCCACGGTGTCGTCGGTGTTCATCGACGGTGGTGATGCTGCCGATGGCCAAAGCCAGCGCCCCAGGGTGCTCGACGAACTCGACCAGATTGATGCCGCCGGGCCGCTGGTTCATCCCGCCGTGGGCCCCCACGCCGTGTACACGGTGAGCCCACCGTCGCTGGCGTGGCTGGCCGAGGTGGCCGACGAACGGCAGATCCCGATCCACATCCATCTCAGCGAGACCGAAGGCGAGGTGGCCGACTGCGTGGCCGCACACCGCATGCGACCGCCGGCGCTACTGGAATCCGTTGGGATGCTGGGGGCGCGCACCTTGTGTGCCCACGGCAACTGGCTCGACGATGCCGAACTGGACCTGCTGGCCACCCGAGGCACCACGGTGGCCACCTGCCCGGTGTCGAACCTGAAGCTGGCCAACGGCAAGACCTTCGACATTGTCGAAGGCATGCGACGAGGGGTGCCAGTGGGACTGGGCACCGACGGAGCCGCCTCCAACAACAGCCTCGACCTCCTCAACGACGTCAAGATCCTTGCCCTGTTGCACAAGCATCTGGCATCTGACCCCGCCGTGCTGCCCGCCGCTGAGGCCCTGGCCGTTGCGTCAGGCGCCGCATCGCCGCTGCTGGCTGGTCACACCATGGCCCCGGGAGACCCGGCCGACGTGATTCTGGTTCGCACCGACACCCCCGAAATGACGCCGTCACCGCTGCCCGAGGCGCTGGTGTACGCCGCATCGGGTTCGATGGTCGACACCGCTGTGGTCGGTGGCCGGGTGGTCATGCGCAACCGGGAGGTGCCAGGCACCGACGAGGTCATGGCCGAGGTACGGACACGCTCGGATCGCCTGCGCAAGCACTAGGCGTTTCCCCTTGCCCACCCGGCACGGGGTGGGAACTCGGGTGTTCGTGTTGTGGCTCCGGGGGTGGGGCTCGAACCCACGACATCCTGATTAACAGTCAAGCGCTCTGCCAGCTGAGCTACCCCGGAATGACTGGTTTATGACTACGTCATCGTAGCAGTGGCCGCAGTGGTCACTCACCCTCGAAATAGTCCCGCAGCTTCTGGCTGCGTTGCGGGCTGGCGGAGCTTGGCCAGAGTCTTGGCCTCGATCTGACGGATCCGTTCGCGTGTCACGCCGAACTCCCGACCGACCTCCTCGAGCGTGTGTGGTTGCCCGTCGTCGAGGCCGAACCGCATCCGGACCACCGCCCGCTCGCGTTCGCTGAGGCCGTCGAGAGTTTCGTCGAGGGTGTCGTTGAGCATCGTGCGGGTGGCCGAGTCCGCCGGCGCCTCAGCCGACTGGTCGGCGATGAAGTCCGACAGGCTGGCATCGTCGAGTTCGCCAACCGGCGAATCCAGTGACAGGGGGTCCTGGGCGATGCGCAGGATCTCGCGAACCCGGTCAGGGGTCATGTCCACCCGGACGGCGAGTTCGTTCACGGTGGGCTCGCGCTCGAGTTCCTGGGCCATCTGGCGCTGGACCAACAACACCCGATTCATGGATTCCACCATGTGCACCGGGATGCGGATGGTGCGGGCCTGGTCGGCGATGGCCCGGGTAATGGCCTGACGAATCCACCACGTGGCGTAGGTGGAGAACTTGAAACCCCGGGCGTGATCGAACTTCTCCACCGCCCGCATCAGACCCAGGTTGCCCTCCTGGATGAGGTCCAGCAGCGGCAGCCCACGATTGCTGTACCGCTTGGCGATGGACACCACCAGCCTCAGGTTGGCCTGGGTGAGGTGGGCCTTTGCTGCCTTGCCGTCGCGCACCTGGGCGGCGAGCTCCCGACGTTGCTCCGATGCCAGGGCATCGAGCGAGCCGTCGGCGCGGGCATCGAGCAGGACACCGGCGGCCTGCGACCCTGCCTCGATGCGCTTGGCCAACGACACCTCCTCAGCGCCGCTGAGCAGCGGAACCCGGGCAATCTCCTTGAGATACCGGCGCACCGAATCAGTGCCGGTGGCCGGGTCGATGGCCGGGAGCCGTCCGCCTTCGCGTGCGCTGCGGGTGCGCGGGCGCACCACGCTGAGCGCCCCGGGGTTGGCGCTTTCAAGACTCCGCAGCATGCGCTCGTCGACCAGATCCAGCAGGATCCGGTTGGACCGCTCAGGGTTGGTCCCTCCGGTGACCGCCACCGCCACGTCCTCGGGTGTCACCACTGACGACGTCTCGGGGGCACCGGGATCGGCGTCTGACGGCGCAACGCCGTCGGTCGATTCCACGCCGTCACCGGTGATGCTCACCGCCACGTCCTCCCGACAGCCAGTGGTGGGAACGTCATGAGCGGGCCTGATATCGCCCGATGAGCCAGTCCAGCACCACCGGGGCCACCGGACCGGCGGTGCGCGGGTCGCGCAATGCCTCCGAGCTGCGGTTTGAGCCACCCCACCAGCGATGCCAACTCCAACGCCCGGTCGTCGTCGGCTGCACGCGCCTCGGCTCCCAACATCGCCATCTCGCGTTGTCCGGCCGCTTCCACCAGACGCTCCACGACCTCGGCTGGCTCTGACTCGGTCTCCTCCACGGCCAGCCGCTGGATCAGCGCCACCGCCTGGTCGTCGGCACCGTCGAGGTGACCCGCCTTCCACTGCGAGGCCACAAGGTGGCGATAGGCCTCGGTGCACAGTGCGTCGGCGAACAGCACCTCGTGCAACGACGGCGCCACCTCGTCTGGTCGCGACAACGCCAGGCGCAGAGCCTCCATCTCGGGTGAATCGTGCACCACCGAAGTGGCCGAACGACGTGAAGGTCCGCCATCGGACAGTCCGGACCCGGTGGGGCCAGCCTGCCGGCGACCGGGGCGTTCGGCGCTGCGACCTGCAACGGTGGGCACCTCGCCTCGTCGCACCGACGCCATGCGCTCGCGTACCTGGTCCGACGGAAGTCGGAGGCGGTCGGCCAGGTCCATGACGTACTGGTCACGCACCAGTTCGTCGGGGTGCTGGGCGATCACCACCAGCGCCGCAGTGGCCGCCCGGGCCCGCCCCTCGGCGGTGGTGGTGTCCAGACCGGCGAGCACCCGATCCACCCGAAATCGCAGGAACGGCACGGCGTCGGTGACCGCTGTGCGCAGGGCGTCGGGGTCGGTTCGGGCCAGATCACCGGGATCGGTGCCGGCAGGCAGGGCGGCCACGGCCACGTCGAGCCCGTAGCGCTGCTCCCACTCATGGAAACGCTCTGCGGCATTTTGGCCGGCGGCATCAGCATCGAAGGCCAGCACCACCCGTTGGGCATAGCTGCGCAACACCCGCACGTGTTCCTCGGTGAGCGACGTACCGCAGGTGGCCACCGCCCGACCCATGTCCACTGCAGCGAAGCCGACCACGTCGGTGTACCCCTCGCACACGATGGCCTCGTCGGCGGCCACGATGGCCCCCTTGGACCAGTTCAGGCCGTACAGCACCCGGCTCTTGTCGTACACGGCGCTACCGCTGGAGTTTTTGTACTTCGGACCCTCGGCCCCGGGCATGATCCGTCCGCCGAAGAGCCACCGGGTCGCCGCTGGCGTTGAAGATCGGGAACAGGATGCGACCCCGGAAGGCGTCGGTGGGACGGCTGCGGGCGTTGATGAACGCCAGGCCGGCGTCGACGAGCACCTCTCGGGAAACGGCAAGGCCTTGACCAGCGTGTCCCAGGAGTCGGGCGCCCAACCCAGGCGGTAGTGGCGCACCTCATCGCCGGAAAACCCCCGGCTGCGCAGGTACTTGCGGGCGGCGGCGGCATCAGGGGCCTCGAGCAGGCGCTGGTGGTAGAAGTCGGTGGCCGCTGCCATGGCCTCCACCAGTCGTGAACGTTGCTTGCGCTTGTCGCCCTCGTTGCTGTCGGTGTAGTGCAGCACCACCCCCGATCCGGCGGCCAGCTTTTCCACGGCGGCGGCGAAGTCCAGATGGTCGGTCTCGCGCACAAAGGTGATGGCGTCGCCCTTGGCCCCGCACCCAAAGCAGTAGTAGAGACCCTGCTCGGCGTTCACCGAAAACGACGGCGACTTCTCCGAGTGAAACGGGCACAGGCCGGTCCAGCGTCTGCCTACGCGCTTGAGCTGCACGTGCTCACTGACCACGGCGACGATGTCCGTGGCGTCGCGCACCTTGGCGATGTCTTCGTCGACGATCCCCACCCGCTCCAACCTCCTGGCCCAGACGCTACCAGCGCCATGCCCCGGGCGTTCCGGGCACCCCGGGCCCCGTCACCAACGGTGACACCCCGACCCGACGTCCAGCTGAAGCTGCCGAACAGGCTGTCGAGAAGGCTGCCGAAAAGGCTGCCGAATCAGGGGTTGGGTCAGGGTTGGTCAGCTGCCCGCCACCACGGCGTGGGCCGCCGCCAGACGGGCCACCTGCACCCGGTAGGCCGAGCACGACAGGCTGTCGACCCCCATGGCCACCAATTGGGCCACCGACGCCGGGTCACCGGCATGTTCCCCACACACCCCGATGTCCAGCCCGGGCCGCACTGTCCGGGCCTCGTCGATGGCGGTGGACACCAGGCGTCCCACCCCGTGGGCATCGAGTGTGGCAAACGGGTCATGGTCGAGCAGGCCATCGGCCACGTAACGCTCGATCATGCCGGCGAGGTCGTCACGGCTGAATCCGAAGGTGAGCTGGGTGAGGTCGTTGGTGCCGAACGACAGGAAGTCGGCATGGCCGGCCAACTCGGCTGCGGTCAGCGCGGCGCGTGGGGTCTCCACCATGGCCCCAATGGCCACGTGCAGGTCCGAACGGTTGCCACCGTCGTCACCCGCATCGGTGGTGGCCGACAGGTCCGATGTGTTGGCGAGCGGGTCCGACGTGTTGGCGAGCGGGTCCGCCGCGCCAGCCAGCGCCTGGGCGTAGGCGTCACGCACCCACCCCGCCACCGCCGTGAACTCCGCCGCCGTGGCCACAAGCGGAAGCAGGATCCTCACGTGGGGGTGGGCCCCAGCAGAGCGACGCTCGGCGACCGCCAACGCCAACGCCCGGGCCTGGGCCCGGTACAGCCCCGAGCGCATCACTGCCAGGCGCACGCCCCGGGTTCCCAACATGGGGTTGTGTTCACGCCACCGTCGGGCCGCTGCCAGACCGTCGAGGGCTTCGTCGGGAAGTACTCCGGTTGCCCGAGCGGTGAGCAGTTCCTCGAGCGACGGCAGAAACTCGTGCAACGGTGGGTCGAGCAACCGGAAGGTGACCACCATGTCGCCGGCTGCGGCCAACACGCCAACGAAATCGTTGCGCTGGGCGTCACCGAGTTCCTCAAGTGCTCGTGCCTCGGCCTCAGCGGTGACGGCGGCCAGCACGGCACGCACCAACTCCACCCGGTCACCCACGAAGTGGTGTTCGGTGCGACACAGCCCAATGCCCTCGGCGCCAAAATCACGGGCCAGAGCCACCTCGGCGGGTGTGTCGGCGTTGGCCAGAATCCGCACCCGCCCGGCGCGCAGGCGATCGGCCCAACCCAACAGCACCTCAAGTTCGACCGGGGCGACCACGTCGGGCACCCCAGCGTCACCCGTCAGCAGCCTTCCGGTGGTGGCGTCAACCGACACCACGGTTCCCTGGCTGACCACCACGGTGCCGTCAGCTGCCACCAGACCATGGGGTCGCACCGCCAGAACCGCCTCGCCCCGACCGTCGTCGTCGGCCAGCCGAAGCCCGCACATCGCCGGGATCCCCCAGCTGCGCGCAAGCACTGCAGCGTGACTGGTGAGTCCTCCGGTGACGGTGGCCACCGCGGCGGCAACCCGGATGGCCGGCTCGTCGGCGACGGTCGTGGCCTCCATGGCCAAAACCACCGGCGTACCTTCTGCAACAGCAGCCAGCGCCGCATCACTTGAGCAGCACAGCACACCCACCCCGATGCCCGGCGACGTCCCGGTTCCCTGGGCCACCACCCGCACCTGCTCACTGGTGTGATGGGGGTGCAACATGCCGGCAATGTCGTCGCCCGACACCAGCATGACCGCCTCCGCCGGTGACAAACCGACGTCAGGATGGTCATGCAGTGCCACCGCCACACGCACCGAGGCCAGCGCCGTGCGCGTGGCCCGCACCGGCTGCCCCACGGTGAGATCACCACCGGTCAGCACGAACGGCACTGCGGCCAGATCACGCATGTCGACCATGGCCGCCACCGCAGCGGTTCGTCACTGCGTGGATGACGTCGTCGTCCCACAACGACCCCACCTCATCCAGAGGCCCGTGCACCACGCCGGGCGCATCCCCGAGCGCATTCCCGGGATCCGCCTGTGCGAGCCACAACGTGTGTGGGTCTGGAAGCTCGGTGCCGCCGGCCACCCACCACACATGGGCCCCTGCCCCGCCGCAGTGAGGGTCACGTGCAGTCACCACACCGGCCCCATCGGGCGCTTGCATCACCGTCGCCACGCTTCCAACCCTACTGACCGATCACCGCACAAGCGCCGGGGGGCGCCAACCAGTCAGATCAGGCGTTCGGTGAGGTAGGACACCAACTGGTCGATGGCCACACGATCCTGGGCCATCGAGTCGCGCTCACGAACGGTCACGGCGCCGTCGGTGACGGTGTCGAAGTCGATGGTGACGCAGTACGGGGTGCCCAGCTCGTCCTGGCGGCGGTAGCGACGCCCGATGGCCTGGGTCTCGTCGTAGTCACACATCCAGTGGGGCTGGACCGCCTCGAGCACCCGTTGGGCAGGACCAGTGAGTTCGTCCTTGCGACTGAGCGGAAGCACCGCCACCTGGTACGGAGCGATGCGGTGATGCAGGCGCAACACGGTGCGCAGCTCGCCACGCACCTCCTCTTCGTCGTAGGCGGCGAGCAGGAACGCCATCATGGCCCGGGTCGCTCCGGCAGCCGGCTCGATGACATGGGGTATGTAGCGGGCGTTGGCGGCCTGGTCGAAGTACTCCAGCTTCTCGCCGGAGTGCTTGGCGTGCTGGGTGAGGTCGAAGTCGCCCCGGTTGGCCACGCCTTCGAGTTCGCCCCATCCCCACGGGAAGGCGAACTCCACGTCGGCGGTGGCCGACGAATAGTGCGAAAGCTCATCGGCGTCGTGGGGTCGCATGCGCAGCATCGACGGGTCGATGCCGTGCTGGATGTACCACTCGTACCGCTCGGCACACCAGTAGTCGTACCAGCGCTGGGCCTCATCAGGCGGCACGAAGAACTCGAGTTCCATCTGCTCGAACTCACGGGTACGGAACACGAAGTTGCCCGGGGTGATCTCGTTGCGGAACGACTTGCCGATCTGGGCGATGCCGAACGGCGGTCGCTTGCGGCTGGTGTTGAGGACGTTGGCGAAGTTGATGAACATGCCCTGGGCGGTCTCTGGCCGCAGGTAGGCCACCGCCCCAGCGTCTTCAACCGGACCGGCGTGGGTCTTGAACATGAGGTTGAAGTTGCGGGCCTCGGTGAGCGTGCCGGTGGCCCCGCACGACGGGCACACATCAGGGTCGTCGAGGTGATCGGCGCGCAAGCGTGCCTTGCACGACCGGCAGTCCACCATGGGGTCGGTGAAGTTGGCCAGGTGTCCCGACGCCTCCCACACCGCCGGCGGACTCAAGATGGCGGCGTCGAGGCCGACCACGTCGGTGCGCATCTGCACCATCGACCGCCACCAGGCGTTTTTCACGTTGCGCAGCATCAGCACGCCGACCGGTCCGTAGTCGTAGGTGGAGCGGAAGCCGCCGTAGATCTCAGCCGACGGGAACACGAACCCCCTGCGCTTGCAGAGGTTCACGACCTTGTCCATCACGTCGGACACGGCATCAGAGGTGGGTTCGACAGGCTCGGTGGACACAGGGGACAACGTTAGCGGGCCGCTTGCGCCAGCCCGGTCAGGGATCTGGCGGACCAACCCCCGATCGCAGCGCTGGTGGTGATTCAGCTGCGGTGCAGCACCGTGGGTGATCGCAGGCGACGCTCGAGATGGTGCTCGAGTGCAGACGTGGCCAGGCGTTCCACTTCGCCGGTGGCCGCAGACGGCGGTTCGGCCAGCGCAGAACCCAACGACCCGCCCAGGATCTTGTGCACCAGGTCCACCGCCGCAGCCGACACCGGCAGGCCCCGGCGATGGGGGCCACACAACATGCCGCCTCGTTCAGTGTCGAACGCCACCAGCGGCCCCTGGCTGCCGCACACCACGCACGAATCCACAACCGGGCCAAAGCCGGTCTGGCCCAGGGCCTTGAGGAAGAACGCCGGCACCACCAGCGGGGAGTCGTCGGTGGCCAGCAACGCCAGGGCCCGCACCAGCATGCGGAACAGGTCGGGCTCGGGTTCGCCCTCCACGGCGAGCTGGTCCACAGCCTCCAGCATCGACACCGCCCGGTTCAGCCGGTCAAGGTCCTCGCGCACCAGGCGGTAGTTGTCCACGGTTTCAGCCTGGGTGATGGTGTCGAGGCTGCGGCCGACGTGCAGTTGCAGGGCCACCTGGGTGGGAGGCTCGAGACGCGACCCGAACCGGCTTTTGGTCTTGCGCACCCCCTTGGCCACCGCCCGGACCTTGCCGTGGCCTTCGGTGAACAACACCACGATGCGGTCGGCCTCACCCAGCTTCCACGTCCGCAACACCACGGCGGTGTCGCGGTACTGGCTCACCCTGGGGCCCCTCCGGCATCGCTGCCGTCGGCCAGCCCGCCGTACCGGCGCTCACGCAACTGGTACTCACGGATGGCGTCGAACAGATGCTGACGGCGAAAGTCCGGCCACAGCACATCGGTGAACACGAGCTCGCTGTAGGCAAGCTCCCACAGCAAAAAGTTGGAGATCCGGTACTCGCCCGAGGTCCGCACCACAAGGTCGGGCTCGGGCATCTCGGGGTCGTACAGGTTCTTGGCGATGGTGCGTTCGGTGACCTTGGACGGGTCGATGCCCGACTCCATGATGCGCCGCACGGCATCCACGATCTCGGCCCGACCCCCGTAGTTGAAGGCGATGGTGAACGTCATGCCGGTGTTGTTGGCCGTCATGTCGACCGTCTCGTCCATGAGCCGGATCAGCCGACGCGGCACCCGCCAGTCACGACGACCCAGCACCCGGATTCGCACGTTGCGCTCCGACAGCTCGTCTCGATGGCCGAGCAGAATGCGCTCGTTGAACCCCATGAGGTAGCGGACCTCGTCGGCGGGACGACGCCAGTTCTCGGTGGAAAAGGCGTACACCGTGAACCAGCCCAGCCCCACGTCGATGGCACCGTCGACAGTGTCGAACAGTGCGTCCTCTCCAGCTGCATGACCCTCGGTGCGCTTGAGACCCCGTCGCTTTGCCCATCGGCCATTGCCGTCCATCACACAGGCAACGTGGTTCGGCACGTGCTTCATGTCGATGCCGGACAGCTCCACACCGCTGACGTTACCCGGTCACCGGCGACCTCTGGTGACCGGCGCCCAGCGGCCGATGGTGGGGTCAGTACCCCAGTCGCTCCAGAGCGCGGGGGCGACGCTGCCAGTCCTTGTCCACGGTGACGTGCAGCTCCAGAAACATCCGTTCGTCGAACTCGGCGCGCACGGCGATGCCCACCTGCTTGAGTACCGACCCCTTGCGACCGATGACGATGCCCTTTTGCGAATCACGCTCCACCAGGATTTCGCACCGCACCCGCGGCCAGTCCCACTCGGTCACCCGGGTGGCCACCGAGTGCGGCACTTCCTCACGCAGTACCGCCAGCAGCTGCTCACGCACCAGCTCGGCCACCCAGAACGCCTCGGGCACGTCGGTGACCATGTCGGGCGGGTAGTAGGGCGGTCCCTCGGGAAGACGATCGATCAGGTGGTCGACCAGCGACGCAACGCCCTGACCGGTCGTGGCCGACACGGGAAAGAACGTGTCCATGGTCAGCTGGTCGGCGGCCCGGGCCAGCTGGGTGATCACCTCATCGGGTGCGGCCAGGTCCACCTTGTTCACCACCACCACGGCATCCGACGGACAGCGGGCGGCAATGAACCTGTCGCCGGGCCCGATGGGGGCGGTGGCGTCCACGACCAGACACACCACGTCCACGTCACCGATGGCATCAGAAGCCGAGGCGTTGAGCCGCTCACCCAATGGACCACGCGGGCGATGGATGCCGGGGGTGTCCACGAACACGATCTGGGCCCCGGGACGGTGCAACACGCCGCGCACCTGGGTGCGGGTGGTCTGGGGCTTGTCGGAAACGATGGACACCTTGCGACCCAAAATGTTGTTGACCAGCGTGGACTTGCCCACGTTTGGCCGCCCAACCACGGTGACGAACCCGCTGTGGAGCGACGTCATCGCATCATCGGCACTCATGGGATCTTCGGCGGGCCCGTTCATCGTCGGTCTGCCACAGCGGTTCCCGGGTCACCGTTGCCACCGGTGGGTGACGCACCCCCGGATCGTTCGGACTGCCTGGTGGACCCGTGGTCGGTCGGAGTGTGGGTGGCAAGGTCACACGACCCCGGCTGCACCACGATGCGGTTGATGCGCCGACCCTGCACCCGGTCAGCCACCAGCAACCATCCGTTGCTGGCGGCCCAGTCACCGGCGGCCGGCACCCGCCCGAGCAGATGGAACAGCAAGCCACCCAGGGTGTCCCAGTCCCCCTCCGGCAGCGACGAGCCGAGGATGGCGTTGAGCTCATCGACCGGCATTCTGGCGTTGACCCTCACTCGGCCACCCACGATCTTTTCGATCATGGGCTCCTCGCGGTCGTACTCGTCGACGATCTCCCCCACCAGTTCCTCGATGATGTCTTCAAGCGTCACCACTCCTGCGGTACCGCCGTACTCATCGACGACCACTGCCATGTGGAACTGCTCGGCCTGCATCTCACGCAACAGCTCGGCGATGCGCTTGGTCTCGGGAACGTGATGGGCCGGGCGCAACAGTGAGGCCACTTCCCGGTCGGACTCCCCATCGCGCTCACAGCGCATGAGGTCCTTGGCGTACACCAGGCCCACCACATCGTCGATGTCGCCGTCGGTAGCCGGCAACCGGGAATACCCGTGGAGGATGGCCACCTCCATGGCATCGGGCACCAGCAGTGTGGACGGAACCGTCACCATGTCGGGACGCGGCACCATCACCTCGCGCACCACGGTGTCGCCGAACTCGATGATCTGACCGATGAGCACCCGCTCTTCACTCTCGATGACCTCTTCGGCCACCGCTGCGTCCACCATGGCCAGCAATTCCTCTTCGGACACGAACGGTCCCTTTTCGAGTCCCTTGCCGGGCAGCAGCACGTTGGTCAGCCCGATCAGTCCCTGAGACAACATTCGCAACGGCCAGATCTTCACCATTGCCGACACCGGCGTGGCAGCGAACAGCGCAGAGCGCTCGGGATGTTCGATGGCCCACGTCTTGGGGGCAGCCTCGGCCAACACGAACACCACCACGACATTGATGAACGTGCCCACCGCCACGCCCCACGCCCCGAACAGCTGATTGGCCAAAATGCCTGTCAGGGTGGCCTGCACGAGCTGACACACCAACACCACCAGCAACACCACGTTGAGGAAGCGCTCGGGATGGGCAACCAGTTCCTGCAGACGGAGGGCTCCGCTGCGGCCCTCTTCGGCAAGTGCCTGGGCCTTGGACCGGGTCATGCGGGTGAGGGCCGTCTCGGCCAGAGCCAAAAAGACCGATGCGAGGAGCATCACCACGATCACCGCGATCATGGCGGTCTGTGTTCCGGTCAGGGCCAAAATCATGATGAATGCTCTCCTTCTGCAGCCGGTACACCCGGGGCGGATGACGCTGAATCGGACGTGATGGAGGTGGGCTGGTCGTGCACCGCAAGGGCGTCCCACGGGTGACGGGCCGGCATTCGCCAGAACTGACCGAGATGGGCCCGCTCCCGCTCCTGCATGGCCACTCGGTCGGCTGCCTCGGCATGGTCCATGCCGAGCACGTGCAACACCCCATGGACCACCAACAGCGCAATCTCGTCGTCCACGGTGCCGGCATGCTCGGGGGCGTTGCGTGCGGCCACTTCGGGGCAAATCACCACGTCACCGAGCAGCAACGGAAGATCGTCGGCGCCCAAAGGATCGCGGTCGGGGCCTGGCGTGCCGCCATCGGGCTGACGGCCGGGGTCGACCGGGCCGGCGTCGATCGGGAACGCCAGCACGTCGGTGGGGCCATCAACATCCATGAAATTGACGTTGAGTGTTTCCATGGCACCGGCATCGATGAACAGCAGCGACAGCTCGGCGTCACCGGTTACCCCTTCGGCCACCAGCACCTGCTCGGCCAGACGTTGCCAGGTCGCCACGTCCACGGGATGGTCCGACTGTTCGTCGGCGGCGTACACCGCCACCACACCGTCGTCGGGGCCGCGTCGCCGTCGGCGACGTCGGGGTGGGCGCGGCGACTTCACAGGCGTGCACCCGTTGGCGGCACCGTGGGCGGCACCGTGTTCGCCGCACCCGTGCTTGCGGCACCCGTGTTCGCCGCACCCGACGCAGGCGTGCTCACGTGGACTGGGCCCGTTCGTAAGCGTCCACAATGTCAGCAACGATGCGATGTCGCACCACATCGCGCGAGTTCAGGTGCACGAACCCGATCCCGTCGATGTCGCCCAGCATCGGCTCCAGACCGGCCAGACCCGACCGGCCGTCGGCCACATCCACCTGGGTCACGTCGCCGGTGACCACCGCACGCGACCCGAAACCAATGCGGGTCAGGAACATCTTCATCTGTTCGGGGGTGGTGTTTTGGGCCTCGTCGAGGATGATGAAGCTGGAGTTCAGTGTCCGGCCCCGCATGAAGGCTAGGGGTGCCACCTCCACCGAGTTGCGTTCGAGCAGTCGGGCGGCTCCGTCGGTTCCCACCATGTCGTGCAGCGCGTCATACAACGGCCGCAGGTAGGGGTCGACCTTGGCCATCAGGTCACCGGGCAGGAACCCCAGCCGTTCGCCAGCCTCAACGGCCGGGCGGGTGAGGATGATCCGGTCGACTTCCTTGGCCTGCAGGGCCCGAACCGCCATGGCCACGGCCAGCCACGACTTTCCCGTGCCTGCCGGCCCGAGGCCGAAGGTGATCACATTGCCGGCGATGGCGTCCACGTACCGCTTCTGACCCGCCGACTTGGGCCGCACCGCCGAGCTTCGTCCCGGGCGCAGGATCTCGGTGCGAAACACCTCACCGGGTCGCTCATCGGCTTTGACCATGTCGATGCTGCGCAGCACCCCGGCGGGTTCGAGCGCCTGGCCTGACTGCACCATGGTCACCAACGCCGAGAACACCCGACCCACCTGTTCAGCCGAATCGCCTTCCACGGTGATCTCGTTGCCGCGCACGAGTACCGACGCATCGGGAAAGGCGTGCTCCACCAGACGCAGAAGCTCGTCGTGCTGTCCGAGCAGACCAACCATCAGGTGATTGCCGGGAACATCGATGCGCACCGTCGTGGCAGTCACCTAGCGGGCGCTCGGAACCGAGTCGGAGCTCTGGCTGGGATCGGCGTAGAGATGATCGAGGCTGCCCGGTTCAATCCGGCAGGTGTCGATGAAATCATCTACCTCAGCCACCCGCAGCCGAATGACCCGGCCGAATCGGTACGCCGGGAGCTGACCCTCGTCGATGAACCGGTACAGGGTGCGGGCAGTTATTCCGAGGCGGCTTGCAGCTTCGGCTGTGCTCAACCATTCGACAGCCGGTTGACCCGGACGGTCGGTCGCAGCGGACTCCACGTCGCAAAGCGTAGCGGTTGGAGGGGAAGGTCCGTCATCTGGCAGTTGCCGTCTGCGGTGTGCCGGCCGGGGTAGGGCCCCCGAGTGGTGCACACAAGTCGATCAGCACCCGGGTTCGTCTGGCCTGGTCAACGGGTCGTGGGGGTCGTGGCCCTCAACACCCGAACCACCCAGCAACTGCCGGGGTGTGGCGGCGATGATGCGCAGGTCAAGCCACACCGAGCGGGTCTGGATGTACTCAAGGTCGAAGTTGATGCGCTGGGCCCACGACAGCGTGTTTCGACCCCGTACCTGGGCAAGGCCGGTCAGTCCCGGACGCACGCACAACCGACCCAACTGGCGCTGGTCGTAGCGCTCGACCTGATAGGCCAGCGTGGGCCGAGGGCCAACAACCGACATGTCGCCGTAGACCACGTTGAGCAACTGGGGCAGCTCATCGAGCGACAGACGCCGAAGAAACCGGCCCGCCAGCGTGATGCGGCTGGCGTCGGGGATCAGCGGGTTGTCACCCACCAGCATGGTGCGGAACTTCACCACCTCAAACGACTTGCCACCCATGCCGACACGCTGTTGACGAAAAAACACCGGGCCGCGCGATGTGGCCTTGATGGCCAATGCACACACCAGACCCACCGACACCACCGGCACCGCCACCAACGCCACCACAACCAGGTCCAACAGACGCTGGCCCCGATACGGACCCCGATCGCACAACAGCCCAGGCGATCCCTGAGTCACCTCCGGCTGTGTGTTCGCCATGCCTGCCTCTTTCGATGCCGGGGATCGTGGGTGACCATCCCCTGCCCGGCGGCACCGGGGATCCGCCCCATTATGCAACGACCTGCTTGTCCCGGGTTCCCCGGCATGGCCCACCTGCGTCTGTGGGCAACGACCATCGGTAGGATCGATGTGTGCGGTGTGGACCAACGTGGCCCCACCCCGCCGACCAGCGCCAGTGCGCAGCCCTTCATCGATGTACCGATCCCAGCCCAGCCGGCAGCACCATGTCGGCCACCTGACCCCGACCGATGGCCTCCAGCCATCGAACCACCCTGCAAGGGCCCATCCCACCCACGAACGTTGTGATCGCAGGGTCTGGCAGTGACCACCCCCACCAGCAACGAGCCCGGGCACCCCGACGAGACGTCTGGATCTCCCGTCCCAGCGGATGACCAGACATCGGGTGCAGCCGGGTTGTTCGAGGAGGCGGCCCTCGAGGGCGACATCGAACGTGCCCCCGACCCGCAATCGACCACGTCCAGCAGGTACGCCCCCGGCACCGCCGGCGCCGCGCTCAGCCATCCCCGGTTCCGGTCGGTGTTTATTGGCGGCCTCGTGTCCAACACCGGATCGTGGATGCAGAACGTCACGCTGGCGGCATGGACGTTCACCCTCACCGGGTCCGAGACCTTCGTCAGCCTGGTGGTGTTCGCCCAACTGGGGCCGCTGCTGCTGTTCACCATCATCGGTGGCACCCTCGCCGACATCTTCGACCGGCGACGCCTTTTGCTGGCCGTGGGTGTGCAGCAGGCGGTGTTCTCGCTGCTGCTGGCACTGCTCGCCACCCAGGACAGCCCAAGCCGCATCGGAATCCTGGCCTGTGTGCTGGGCATCGGTGTGGGCCAGGCCATCAACGCCCCCACGTTCAGTTCGCTGCTCCCCACCCTGGTCCCCCGCCGCGACATGGCCGGGGCCATCTCGCTGCAGTCTGTGAATCTCAACGCATCGCGGGTCATCGGCCCCGCCATCGGCGGCGTGATCCTGGGATTGTCGGGACCACCGGCGGTGTTTGTGGTGAACGCGCTCTCATTCAGTGCCATCTTCATCGTGGTGTACCGGCTTCGCTTTCCGCCGGTGCCGGTGGACCCCACGGCTGTTCGTGGCCTGCGCCGGTTGCTGGGCGGATTCACTGTGGCTAAGGCCGACCCCGTGGTGGGACGGTCGCTGATCGTCATGGCGCTGTTTTCGTTTTTCTGTCTGCCGTTCGTCACCCAGATGCCCGCCATCGCCGACCGCAACCTCGGCATCAATCCCGAGAGCCTCGCCTACGGCGCCCTGTACGCCGCCTTTGCCCTCGGCTCGCTGGGTGGCGCGCTGTCGGTGGGCACGGTGTTCGCCGGCCGGTCCATGCCCACGCTGGTGCGTGGTGGGTTGCTGGGGTTCGCCGTCGCCATGGCAGCGTTCGCACTGCTGCGCAATGCCCCGGCGGCCTACGTGGTGGCGATCCTGGTGGGGTTTGCCTACTTCACCACCGTCACTGCACTATCCACGGTGGTCCAAAGCCGCATCAGCGATGCCCAGCGGGGCCGGGTGATGGCCCTGTGGATCATGGCGTTCGGTGGCACGGTGCCGGTTGGCGGGCTGGTGTTCGGCCCGATGATGGAACTCACCTCGGTCACCGCCGTGATGCTGGTGGGTGCGGTCATGGCCGTGGTGCTCGTAGCCCTGGCACGGCTCGATGGTCCTGTGCCACGAATGACCCGGTCATGACCACATCGCCCTGACGCCCAGGGCTGTCCGCTCCCCGCACGCTGGTCCCGACCGCCGTTGCGATCCTTTGGTGCGACCAGCCTTTGGTGCGACCACCCTTTGGTGCGACCAGCCTTTGGTACGACCTCTGGGGTCAAGCCTCGAGCAGGGTGGCGGCCAGGACCTCAAGGCCAGCGATCCGACTGGCCTTGACCAGCACGGCATCACCTGGCCCCAGCGGACCCACAAGTTCAGCGGCAGCAGCCACATCAGGTACCAGCTCATCAACCCCGTACTCGGGCTGGGCCACGGCAATGACCCGGATCCCCAGCGACGAAGCCACCTCGGCGATGCGTCGATGCTCCGATGCACTGTGGCTACCGAGTTCGTTCATCAGACCCAGCACTGCGATGTGCCGGCGTGCGCTCACCGCCGCCAACGACCGCAAGGCGGCCTCCATCGAGGCCGGCCCGGCGTTGTAGGCGTCGTTGATCACCGTGGCCCCTGACGCACTGGTACCCACCTCCATGCGCCATGGCGACAGGTCGGCCGATGCCAACCCTTCGGCCACGCCGTCGAGCGGGACGCCCCACACCAGTCCAACTGCCGCAGCAGCCAGCGCATTGCCCACCTGGTGCAGGCCACGGGCCGCCACCAGCACGTCCACGTCACCCCAGTCCGACACCAGCCGAAAACGCGCCCGCAGGTCGTCGTCGAGCGAGATGCCTTCGGCGGCCACGTGGCCCCCGTGACCGAACATCACCACGGCGGCATCAGTGTGCGCCGCCATGGCCGCCACCCGCGGGTCGTCAGCGTTGAGAAGGGCGTGCCCGCCGGCCGGCAACGCCTCCACCAGCTCGCGCTTGGCCACCGCCACCTGTTCGAGCCCTCCCACCGACTCCACGTGCACCAACTGCACCGCAGTCACCACCCCCATGGTGGGGCGGGCGATCTCGCACAGGTCGGCAATGTGACCCAATCCCCGCATGCCCATCTCCACCACCGTGGCCGTGGTGTCATCGGGGGCACCCAGCAACGTGAGCGGAACGCCGAGCTCGTTGTTGAACGACCGCTGGTTGGCCCACGTCGGGAAGCTGCGACGCAGGACCGACGCCGCCAGGTCCTTGGTGGAGGTCTTGCCCACGCTGCCGGTGATTCCCACCACCCGGTCACCCAACTGGCTGCGGGCATACGAGCCCAGCTCGGCCAGTGCGGCAACGGAGTCGGGCACCACCACCATCGGCACCGGGGCGTCAACCACACGCTCACACAGGCATGCGGCGGCACCGGCGGCCACAGCGTCAGCAACAAAATCGTGGCCGTCGCGCTCGGCCCGAACAGCCACGAACAGTCCGCCCGGTGCCACCGACCTGCTGTCGATGGTCACGCCCGACACGGCCACGTCGTCACCGATGAGCGTCCCGCCGGTGGCCCGGGCTACTTGCGCTGCACGTAGTTGCACCGGACGTAACCGTAACGGCTCGGCCCCGCCGGGCCGTACCACTACGATGCGCGACGATGACTGCAGACACCAACACCACTGCTGAAACCGCCTCCCCAACCTCCGGCAAACGCCTGAGACTGGTGCTGGTGTTTGGTGGACGGTCGGCAGAACACGACGTGTCGTGTGTGTCAGCCCGCCACGTTCTGGCCGCAGCCTGCCAGGGTGACTTTGAGCTCGACCCAGTAGCCATCAGCCGCGACGGCCAGTGGCGGCGTGCCGACGAGGTGACTGGCGTCTGCTGTGCCGACGGCCCCGACGCCCTGCCGGCGGCTCTGCCCGTCGGTGGCACCCCGGCCAGCCCCGTCGACCTGCTGAGTCCCCGTGACGGCGAGCAGGTGGTGGTGTTCCCGATGCTGCACGGCCCGCTGGGCGAAGACGGCACCGTGCAGGGCCTGTGCGAGTTGCTCGACGTGGCCTACGTGGGCTGTGGCGTGCTGTCGTCGGCACTATGCATGGACAAGGCCATGGCCAAGCAGGTGCTCACCGCCGCCGGTATCCCCCAGGCCCGGCACGTCGACATGCACCGCACCGACCGGGCCGACGCCGATCTGGCCACGTTGTTCGACGAGCTGGGCGGCTCGGTGTTCGTCAAGCCATCCAACATGGGGTCATCGGTGGGCGTCACCCGGGCCGACAACCTGGCCGACTTCACCGGCTCGGTGGACCTGGCCTTCACCTACGACGAGTGGATCGTGATCGAAGAGCGCATCGCCGGGCGCGAAATCGAGTGCGGCGTGCTGGGGTCGGCTGACGACGCCCGGGCATCGGTGCCCGGTGAGGCCATCCCCGGGGCCCCCTACCGCCACTACTCCGACAAGTACCTTGACGGCATCACCCAGCTGCTGGTCCCCGCCGACATCCCCGCCGACGTCGCCGCCCGGGTGCAGGGACTGGCGCTTGACGCCTTCGCCGCCCTGCGGTGTGAGGGCATGGCCCGGGTGGACTTCTTTTTGCTTCCCGACGGTCGCCTGTTGCTCAACGAGGTCAACACCCTGCCGGGTTTCACCCCGTTTTCCATGTATCCCACCATGTGGTCTGCCACCGGAGTCCCCTACCCCGAGCTTGTGGCCGAACTGGTGCGACTGGCCGCCCAACGACACCACGGACGGGCCCGTCGCACCGACGTGGCCCGTTGATCGGAACCGGCACCGATGCACCGACATGTCACCTTCGGCACCTTGCGGAGGTCTGACCCAGTCATGCATGGTTTGCACCACGGCGCGTCACGCCGCCCGCCAGTCAGGCGGGCCAATGACCCGTCGACGACGTCGGGCGCCCGTTCAGCGGTAGGCAACCGATGATCGCTGAGGCCCTCGACGGCAAACGCATCGTGATCACCGGTGCCACCGGTTTTCTGGGTACGAACCTGGTGGAACGGTTGCTGCGCAGCGTGCCGGGCTGCGAACTCGCCCTGCTCATCCGACCGGGCCGCAAGTCCAACGTGAACCAGCGTCTGCGGCGCGAAGTCCTGCGCAACGACGCCTTCGACCGGCTGCGGGCCGAGCTGGGCAACGACGGTTTCGATGCCATGTGCGCCCGGCGGGTGACCGCCATTGCCGGCGACGTGGGCACCGATGGCCTCGGCCTCGACGACCAGGGCCGCGCCGCGCTGTCGGCGTGCGACATCGTCATCCACTCGGCGGCCACCGTGTCGTTCGATTCGCCGCTGGATGCCGCCGTGGAGGTGAACCTGCTGGGCCCGTCACGCATCGTGGCCACGCTGGCCGACCTTGGCGTCACCCCGCATCTGGTGGCGGTGTCCACCTGTTACGTGGCCGGCAGCCGCCGTGGCGCTGCCCCCGAGCAGCACATCGCCGACAGCCCCTTTTTCGTCGATGTGAACTGGCGCACCGAGGTCGACAGCGCCCGCCGTGCCCGACGCGATGCCGAGTCGGTGAGCCGCACCCCCGAGCAACTCGACCCGGTTCGCCAAGGCCGCCCGCCGGGAACTGGGTGCGGCCGGTGGACCACTGCTGTCGTCCAAGACCGAACAGCTTCGTGCCCGCTGGGTGAGTGACCGCATGGTGGAAACCGGCCGGGCCCGGGCGGCGTCACTGGGCTGGCCCGACGCCTACGCCTACACCAAGGCACTGGGCGAACGGGCGCTGATGGAAAACCGTGGTGACGTGCCGGTGAGCATCGTGCGGCCGTCCATTATCGAGTCGGCGGTTGCCGAGCCGGTGCCGGGCTGGATCCGGGGCTTCCGCATGGCCGAGCCGGTGATCATCTCGTACGCCCGCGGCCTGCTCACCGAATTCCCCGGGGTTCCCGAAGGTGTGGTCGACGTGATCCCGGTGGATCTGGTGACCGCCACCATCATCACCGTGGCGGCCAAGGGCCCCGAACCCGAGCCCGAGGTGGTGCAGATCGCATCGGGGGCAGCCAACCCCCTGCGCTACAAGCGACTGGTGGACCTGGTCAGCGACTGGTTCACCGAACGTCCGCTGTACGACCGCAAGGGTCAGCCCATCATCGTGCCCACGTGGTCGTTCCCCGGCCGTGGCCGTGTGGCCACCCAGCTGGGCCGGGCCCGCACGGTGCTCACCAAGGCCGAGGAGGCGCTGGGGGCACTTCCGCTGCGCGGGCGCCAGGCCGAATGGTCGGCCAACATCGAGCAGCGCCGCGAGGAAGTGGAACGGGCCCTGGGGTATGTGGAGCTGTATGGCGCCTACGCCGAGTGTGAGGCGCTGTTTGGGGTGGACAACCTGCTGGCATTGGTCGACGCCCAGGACGACGCCGACGCCGAGGCGTTCTGCTGCGACCCGGCCGTGATCGACTGGGACCACTACGTCACCGGCATCCACCTGCCGTCGGTGGTCACCCACGCCCGGGTGCGCACCACCGGAGGTGCCGACCGCACCCCCGACCGCACCGAGCGGCTGCGCACCCAGGTGCTGGCCCCCGAACGGCATCTGGCGGCGTTCGATCTGGAAAACACCCTGGTGGCGTCCAACGTGGTGTCGTCGTACCTGTGGCTGGCCAGCCGCCACCTCACCGGCACCGACCGGGCACGCCTCATTGCCGACACCGTGCGACGGGCCCCGGGCTGGCTGTCCATGGATCGCCGCGATCGCAGCGACTTCCTGCGCTACTTCTACCGCATGTACAACAACGCCCCCGCCGGCCGCCTGGCCGCCGACGCCGACGAGCTGTTCAGCGAACTGCTGCTCACCCGGGCGTTTCCCGGGGCGTTGCGCCGGGTGCGCGAGCATCGCCGACTGGGGCATCGCACCGTGCTCATCACCGGAGCGCTGGACGTGGTGGTGGCCCCGCTGCGACCACTGTTCGACGACATCATCGCCACCGAACTGGACGTGCGCAACGGGCGCATCACCGGCGAACTGCTGGCTGCCCCGCCCACCGGCGAAACCCGAGCCGCCATCCTGGCCGACTACGCCGCCGCCCACGACTGCGATCTGGGTGAGTCGGTGGCCTACGCCGACTCCACCAGCGACCTGCCCATGCTCGAACTGGTGGGCTTCCCCGTGGCCGTGAACCCCGAAACCCGCCTGTCGGCACTGGCCCGCAAACGGGGTTGGCTGGTCGAGCAATGGGACCAGGCCTCGGGTGGTGCCACCGGCGCTGTGCACCTGAGTGGGCACTGGTCACCGGGCACCGGCCGCACGCCGTTGCTCGAGCGACTCGTCAACGCGGGCAGCAGCAACGCAGCCGGTGGCGATGCAGCCAGCAGCTCGAGCGGCAGCGGCAGCAAGCGCGGTCGCCGGTCATGAGGGCCCTTGTGTACAAGCGCAAGCCGCTGCGGTTTGCCGCCGCCGTTGCCGCCGGGCGGCTGGCGCCGGGTGCCGGTGCCGGTATCGGCCCGCTGTCGCACGACGACATCGACCCACCCGCTCTTCCCGGGCCCGACTGGGTCCGCCTGACACCGCGACTGGCCGGGATCTGCGGGTCGGACCTGGCCACCATCGACGGACAGTCGTCACGGTGGTTTGAACCCGTGGTGTCGTTCCCGTTCGTGCCCGGCCACGAGGTGGTGGCCGACGTCGTTGGCGATGACAACGCCGATGGAACCCCACACCGGGTGGTGCTCGAACCCGTGCTGGGGTGCGTCACCCGCGGCATCGCCCCGGTGTGCAGCGCCTGTGCGGCCGGGAACCTGGGCAACTGCACCAACATCACCTTCGGCGCCATCACCCCGGGTTTGCAGTCGGGATATTGCTGCGACACCGGTGGCGGATGGTCATCAGAGATGGTGGCCCACCGCTCCCAGCTGCACCGGGTACCCGACACCATGGACGACCTCGCTGCGGTAATGGTGGAACCCACCGCCTGTGCCGTGCACGCCGCTCTGGCCGCCGGCATCGAGCCCGGCGCCACCGTGGTGGTGCAGGGTGCGGGCACCCTGGGCCTGTTGTGCATCGCTGCGGTGCGCCGGTTCACCGCTGCGGGCACCGTGATCGCCGTGGCCAAGCACCCCGTGCAGCGTGAATGGGCCCGCCAGTTCGGTGCCGACATGGTGGTGGCCCCCGACGAGGTGGCCCGCGCCGTTCGACGTGCCACCGGCACCATGGCCGTTGGCGACGGGCACATCGACCGGTTGGCCGGTGGCGCCGACGCCGTTGTGGATTGCGTCGGTTCCAGCGACAGCCTGACCACAGCGCTGTCGGTGGTGCGCCCCCGGGGCCAGGTCACCGTGGTGGGCATGGCCGGCGCCACCCGTTTGGACCTCACCGGGCTGTGGCAGCGCGAAATCCGCATGGTGGGGGCCTACGCCTACGGCACCGAGACCCTGGCCGACGGCACCACCGCCCGCACCTTCGATCTGGCCTTCGACCTGGTGGCCGCCGCCGACCTCGGCCGGCTGGTGTCAGCCACCTACCCGCTGGATCGCTACCGCGACGCCATCGCCCATGCCGCCGGTGCCGGCGCCCGCGGTGCAGTCAAGGTGGCGTTCGACATGCGCCGACCTGCCGACCGCACCGCTGACGCCGCCCGCCGCAGCGCCATCCCTGCTTCAACCCAACCAGGAGCCCACTGATGCCCCGCCCCGGATTCGTCCTCGACGTGGACCGTTCCACGCCCCCGGTGCTGTTCCACCACGGTGAACAGCTACGACTCGAAAAGCTCCCTCCGGGCCGCAGCCGCATCATCTACCCGGCCGAACCGCTGGCCGCCCTCGACCATCCCGACGCTGCCATCGCCGACGCCCTGGCCAACCCGCTGGGAGACAGTGAACCGCTGGCCGCCCTGCTGCGCCCGGGGATGAAGCTCACCATCGCATTCGACGACATCTCGCTGCCGTTGCCTCCCATGCGCCGCCCCGACATCCGCCAGCGGGTGATCGAGCAGGTGCTGGATCTGGCCGCCGCCGCCGGGGTGGACGACGTGATGCTCATCGCCGCGCTGGCCCTGCACCGTCGCATGACCGAAGACGAGCTTCGCCATGCCGTGGGCGATCGGGTGTACGACGCCTTCGCCCCCCACGGACTGCTGATCAACCACGACGCCGAGGATCCCGACAACCTCACCGAGATCGGCACCACCGAGCGCGGCGAGGTGGTGGAGATCAACCGGCGGGCCGCCGAGAGCGACCTCATCGTGTACGTCAACATCAACCTGGTGGCCATGGACGGCGGCTGGAAGTCCACGGCCACTGGCCTGTCCAGCTACAAGAGCCTGCGCCACCACCACAACGTGGAAACCATGGAGCACAGCCGGTCGTTCATGGACCAGCACAACTCCGAGCTGCACCGTTCCAACTGGCGCATGGGCAAGGTGTTGCGCGACTCGGGCATCAAGATCTTCCAGATCGAGACCACCATGAACAACGACGTGTTCGGCACGTCGGGCCCCATGTCCGTGCTGCAAAAGCGCGAGTGGGAATGGACCGCCCGCGATCGCCTGGCTGTCGGTGCCATGAAGCGTGGTCTCGACGTCATGAGCGCCAAGGCCCGACGTCAGGTGTTCCATTCGTGGCGGGCGCCGCACGCCATGACGTCGGTGCAGGCCGGCGAGGTGGAGGCCGTCCACAAGGTCACCACCGACAACGTCTACGCCCAGCACCTCGTGCCGGTCAGCGGCCAGACCGACATCCTCACCATGGGCCTGCCCTACATCGGGCCGTACAACGTGAACTCGGTGATGAACCCGATCCTGGTCATGTGCCTGGGTCTGGGGTACTTCTTCAACCTGTACAAGGGTCAGCCCCTGGTGCGGGCGGGTGGCGTGGTCATCATGAGCCATCCCACCCCGTGGGATTTCCACCCCGTGCACCACCCGTCGTACATCGATTTCTTCGAGCAGGTCCTGGCCGACACCACCGACCCACGCGAGATCGAAAAGCGCTACGAAAAGCAGTTTGCCGAAGACGAGTGGTACCGCCATCTCTACCGCACCAGCCACGCCTACCACGGGGTTCATCCGTTTTACATGTGGTACTGGGGTGCCCATGCCCTGTCGCATCTGGGCCGGGTCATCATCGTGGGAGGTGACCGGGCGGCGGTGGACCGTCTGGGCTTCACCGCAGCGTCCACGCTGCGCGACGCGCTTGAAATGGCCTCGGACACCGTCGGACCGCACGCCACCATCACCCACCTGCACAACCCACCGATCCTGATGGCAGACGTGACGTGAGCGAGCCCGTCATCCGGAGGCCCGTCGCCCACAGGCCCGTCACCCGCATGCCCGTCACCCGACTACCGGTGAACGGCCGCACCGCTGCTGCAGCGCTGAGCGCCGCGGGGACCACCGCCCGCACCCGCATGCGCACTGCGATGCGCTCGGCCATCCCGGGTCTGGTGCCCCAGCCGGTTCCCGCCGGCGTGGAGGCCAAGGTGCGCCGCCGCAACGTGGGGGCCGACTACGACACCGACTGGGCCCGCACGTACCCGGCACGCGTCGCCCGGGCGCTGCTGGTCGAAGGCGTGGTCCGCCCGGTGATGTCGGTGCTGGCCGACCCCACCATCACCGGCACCGATCGCCTGACCGACGCCAGCGGTCCCATGGTGTTCGCCGCCAACCACCACAGTCACATCGACACCGCCCTGCTGGTGTCGTCCATCCCCGAGCCGTGGCGACACCACCTCGTGGTGGGGGCAGCCGCCGACTACTTCTTTGCCAACCGGGTCACCGCCCCGCTGTCGGCGTTGGTGGTTGGGGCCATCCCCATCGAGCGCCAGAAGGTGGCCCGCCGGTCGGCGCAGCTGGCCTCGGACCTGATCGACGACGGCTGGAGCGTGCTCATCTTCCCCGAGGGCGGCCGCAGCCCAGACGGTTGGGGCCAACCGTTCCGGGGCGGTGCCGCCTACATCGCCATGCGCACCGGTGTGCCGGTGGTGCCGGTGCACGTGGAAGGCACCGGCCGGGTACTGGCCAAGGGATCCAACCTCCCGAGGCGCTCGTCGACCACCGTCACCTTCGGTTCCCCGCTGACCCCAGCCGACGGCGAGGACAGCCGCCGGTTCGCGGCACGCATCGAGGCAGCCGTGGCAGCACTGGCCGACGAGACCACGACCGACTGGTGGCAAGCACGCACCCGAGCCCACGCCGGCACCACGCCGTCACTGCAGGCACCATCACAGGGTGCCTGGCGGCGCACCTGGGCTCTTGGCGACCGTGGACCCACCCGTCGCAGCCGGGATGCCTGGCCCCGCCTCAGCGGCGACAGCTGACAGCTGACAGCTTCGGCCTGGGTCAGTTGCCGGGGTTGACTCCGGTTTCGATGTCACCAGTGTTGATGTCACCGGTATTGATGTCGCCGGTATCGCCCTGGACATTGCGGTCCTGCACCAGTTCCATGGCATCGATGCCACAGTCCTCAAGGGCCTTCTGCGTGACCTCGGGCGAGGCCTCCTCAGCCGGGGAGTAGTTCTCGGGATCATCCACAAACTGCTGCATCTCATCAGGGCCGTAGATATCGACCATCTGGGCAGCGAAGCAATCGGCCTGCTCGTCATCAAGGGGGAGCACGACCTTGAACTGGTCGGCCACGCTCTGGAGCAGTTCCGGGCTGGCGGTCTCGGCGTCGTCGCTGCCACAAGCCACTCCGGCCAGGGCCAGAACACCAATCAACACCGCTGCTGTCGTGCGTCGAACCGTCACCATGTTGCGAACCTCCAGAAACCGCCGCCCAAAAGGCGCAGCGGGGTTGGGTGTCGACCCGGGTGCCGGACTGTCCGGCGGGCCATCAGACCACCAGTGTGGCGCGCCGGGACGCCGATGCGGTGTCACCACCTGTTTTGGCCTGCCCACCGTTGACGCAGCCGGCCCCGACGATACGCTCAAGGCGAGATCGGGTAGGGCAATGGCGCCACGTTCGGCAACGTCGACGAGCGCCCCGACTCCATGCAATGCACGCTCACCACACCCGGTCGTGAGCCGGCAATGGAGGTAGCTGACAGTGCCCAGCTCAGGTCCCGACGCATCACGTGCCTCCGCAGGATCCATCCCCGCGGGATCCATCCCCACAGGATCCACTCCGCGGGATCCATAGCCACAGCGACGGGCACAGCCCGCAGCGCCGCCAGCACCGCCAGCACCGCCAGCACCGTCAGCATCAGGTCGCACCGCCGCGCAATGGGTCATGACGCCTGTGGCATCGGCTTCGTGGCCGATCTGGGAGGGGGCAGTTCACGGTGGCTGATGGAGTCGGCGCTCACCGGTCTGGCCCGGGTACGCCACCGTGGCGCAGTGGCAGCCGATGCCCGTTCCTCAGATGGCACCGGGCTGCTCACTCCCCTGCCGGCCGGTTTCTACGGTCCACCTGGCAGCGGAGTGGCCATGTTGTTCACCACCGTCGGCACCGACGACCCCGCCGACGCCGTGCATCGCGCTGCCAACGCCGAAGGCATCACCGTCACCTCGTGGCGCACGCCACCCATCGACGACGCCGTGCTGGGCGACATGGCCCGGCGCTCGATGCCAGAGATTCGCCAGGTGATCCTGGCCCGACCCCATGGCCCCATGGGCAAGCCCGTTGACGACGCCGCCGCCGAACGGGCAGCGACGCGCATGCGCCGACGCCTGCGCACCACCGCCCCGGGCACCTATGTGGTGTCGCTGTCGTTTCGCACCATCACCCACAAGGGCCTCATCACCGCCGACGCACTGGCTGACTTCTGGCTGGATCTGGCCGACGACAGTTTCGTGGCGCCGTTCGCCATGTTCCACCAGCGCTTTTCCACCAACACCCTGCCATCGTGGGAACGTGCCCAGCCGTTTCGCACGCTGTGCCACAACGGCGAGGTCAACACCATCGCCGGCAACGCCAACCGGATGGCCGGCAGGGGCGAGCTGGGCACGTGGGCATCGGGGCTGGGCGATGAGGAGCTGTTCCACCCCGTGCTCGACCCCGACGACTCCGACAGCGGCATGCTCGACGAAGCCGCAGAGTTGCTCATGGCCGCCGGCCGCAGCGCTCCCCACGCCATGGCCATGCTGATCCCCGAGGCCTGGGAGCACGCCCGTGACCTCGATCCCGACGTCCGCGGCTTCTTCGCCTACCACTCGGCGCTGGTTGAACCCTGGGACGGACCTGCCGGGGTGGTGTTCACCGACGGCACCGGGGTCGGTGCCAGCCTGGACCGCAACGGCCTGCGACCGCTGCGCTGGGCGCGCTGTGACGACGGCCTGGTGGTGTGTGCGTCAGAGGCCGGCGTGGTCGACACCAGCGGTCACGGCCACGTCGAGCGCGGGCGACTGGGGCCGGGGCGCATGCTGTGGTGCGATCCGTCGGCGTCCAGTTTCGAACGCAACAGCGACATCAAGGCCCGACTCGCCGGGGCCGCCCCCTACGCCCGATGGGCCACCGACGGTCTCTACCAGCTGCCCGACACCACGCTGGCGGAGTCATTTGACGACAACACATCGGGCCACTCCCTCACCGCCGCCCAGGTCTGTCACGGGTACACCCGTGAGGAACTGGCCATGGTGCTGCGCCCCATGGCCACCGACGCCAACGAGCCCACCTTTTCCATGGGTGACGACACCGCGCTGCCCCACATGACCGACCGGCCCCGACCGATCCACCACTACCTGCGCCAGCGGTTCGCCCAGGTCACCAATCCGCCCATCGACTCGTTGCGCGAGCGCCTGGTGATGGGTACCCGCACCCTGCTGGGTCCGCGCTCGCCGCTTCTGACCGAGAGTCCCGGCGCCGCCCGGCTGCTGGAACTGCCGTCGTTCATCGCCTACCCCGCAGCGGTGAGCCCGGCTGCACGATCCCGCCGTCAACCCATTCGGGGTGGTGGCTCTCGACGCCACCTTCGACCCTGCCGACGGCCCGATGGGCCTGGCCATACGGGTGGACGAACTGTCGGCTGCCGCCCATGACGCTGTGGCAGCCGGCATCGGCATTGTGATCATCGACAACTCTGACATCGGACCCCATCGGGTCCCGGTCCCCGGCCTGCTGGCTGTGGGGGCGGTCAACCAGGTACTGGTGGCCACCGGACGGCGCGAAAGCGCCAGCATCGTGGCGGTGTGCGACGACGTGCGCGACGTCCACGCCGTGGCCACCGTGGTGGGCCATGGCGCCGAGGTGGTGTGTCCGCGACTGGCGTTCATGACGGCCTCGGACCTGGCCGACACCTCCGACAGCGCCGAGCTGGTCGGTGCCGAGGCGCAACAGCACCTGCGGGCAGCACTGGAAGTGGGGGTGCTCAAGGTGATGTCCAAGATGGGCATCGCCACTGTGGACTCCGTACCGGGGTGCCGGATTGTTCGACAGCATCGGGCTGGCTGCTGAGGTGGTGCACACCTGCTTCGGGGACACGGCATGCACCATCGGTGGCATCGGCTGGCACGACCTGGGGATTGACGCGGTGGCCAACCATCAACGGGCCTTTGCCGATGCCGATCCCACGCTCGACAGCCCTGGTTTTTTCGGGTCCGGGCCGGGGGCGAGGCCCACGGCAAGTCCAAGGACGTGGTTGACGCCCTCAACGAAGTGGCCGCCGCCCACGTCCTGCAAGCCGCCATCGCGTCGGGGTCCACCGAGCAGTACACACGATTCACCGAATTGGTCGCCCAGCGCCCACCGCTGGAACCCCACGACCTGCTGGATCTCGTCCCTGCGGCGATACCGGTGCCGCTCGACGACGTGGAGCCGGCAACGCAGATCGTGCGCCGGTTCACCACCGGGGCCATGAGTCACGGCGCACTGTCGGCCGAGGCCCACGAGACGCTGGCTCGGGCCATGAACCTGCTGGGGGCCGGGTCCAACTGCGGCGAAGGCGGCGAGGACCCGTCGCGATTCCGCACCCGGGGGCATGGGGCGCGACGACCGCAACAGCCGCACCAAGCAGGTGGCATCAGGCCGGTTCGGAGTGACCCCGGAGTATCTGGCGTTCGCCGACGAACTGCAGATCAAGATGGCCCAGGGATCCAAGCCGGGCGAGGGCGGGCAGCTACCCGGCCACAAGGTCACCGCCGAGATCGCCCGCCTGCGCCACACCCAGCCAGGTGTGGGCCTGATCTCTCCCCCGCCGCACCACGACATCTATTCCATCGAGGACCTGGCCCAGCTCATTTTCGACCTCAAACAGGTCAACGGCGCCGAAGTGTCGGTGAAGCTGGTGGCCATCGACGGCGTGGGGACCATCGCCGCCGGAGTGGCCAAGGCCCTGGCCGACACGGTCCACATCTCGGGAGCCAACGGCGGCACCGGCGCCAGCCCGCTGTCGTCGATCAAGCATGCCGGCATGCCGTGGGAACTCGGACTGGCCGAGGCCCAGCAGGCCCTCATGGCCAACGGGCTGCGCCACCGGGTGCGCATCTGCGTCGACGGGGGCCTGCTCACCGGCCGGCACGTGGCCATCGCCGCCGCCCTGGGGGCAGACAACTTCGCATTTGGTACCGCCGCCATGATCGCCGAGGGATGCATCATGCTGCGGGCGTGTCATCGCGACACCTGCAAGCCCGGCATCGCCACCCAGCGACCCAACCTGCGGGCGAACTTCGCCGGGACCCCCGAGGGAGTGGCCGCCTATTTCATGTTCGTGGCCCACGAAGTGCGCGGCCTGCTGGCCGACCTCGGCCTGCACTCGATGGACGAACTGGTGGGACGCACCGACCTGCTCACCCAGCGCACCACCGGCGATGCGCGCGTCGACAGCACCGACCTGTCGGCGGTGCTGGCTGTGGCCGGCCCACCCGACACCGCCCGATCGTTCACCGGCCGTACGGCATTGCAGGACCCCCGCTCATCGCTGGGCGACACCATTGCCGCCGAAGCGTTCAGACCCGTGTGGGACGGTGACCACATCGAGGTGCACCACCGCATCACCACTGCCGACCGGGCCGTGGGCGCAGCGCTGGGTGGTGCCATCGCCCTGGAGTTCGGCACCGCGCCACCACCAGGCACCGCCACGGTGCATCTCACCGGTAGTGCCGGACAGAGTCTGGGCGCCTTCATCACCGACGGCATCGAGTTGCGCCTGGTCGGCGAGGCCAACGACTACGTGGGCAAGGGCATGGGTGGGGGCCGGATTGTGATCACGCCACCATCTGATGACGTCTCCATCGGGGCCGACGGCCTCACCGACCGCCCTGCGGTTCTGGCCGGCAACACCTGCCTGTACGGCGCCACCGGTGGCCAGTTGTGGGTGGCCGGCGCAGTCGGCGAACGGTTCGCCGTGCGCAACTCGGGCGCACTGGCCGTGGTCGAGGCCGCCGGGGACCACTGCTGTGAGTACATGACCGCCGGCACCGTGGTGGTGCTCGGCCCGGTGGGCCACAACCGCGGTGCCGGCATGACCGGGGGTCAGGCGTTCGTGTTTGACCCCCGCATCGACCGCCTGGCGGCGCGTGTCAACCGCGATCTGGTGGAGGTCCGCCGCCCCCACACCGACACCCTCAACGAGATCCGCTGGATGGTGGAGATGCACCACGATCTCACCGCCTCGACCCGAGCCATGCATCTGCTGACGGCGTGGGACAGCCTGGCCACCCACGTGTGGGAGATCGTGCCGCGCGGCACCGCCGAAAGGGTGGCAGCGACATCGTTGCGCCGGGTAGGTGCGGCCTGAGCCGCCCGCATGGGGTGCGCAGCACCGCGTCGATCACAACAGTGCGCCGATCACAACAGTGCGTCGATCATGGCCCATCCGGAGAACGGTACGATGGGTCCATGGACCCCTACCCCTGTTGTGCGCTGCGGTGAGCGACAACGAGTCGGCCAACGGCAGGGGCTTGACCCGTGGGGAAATCCGATGCCCGCCGGTCCACCAACTCCACCGCCTCCGCCACCGCCTCCCCCACCACCGCCTCCTCCTCCACCCCCGGCGCCCGTACCGTCGTCGGCCCCGGTACCGGGCTCGTATCTGGCGCCGCCACCACCGGCACAACAGGCACCGGCACAACAAGCACCGGCACCGCCACCACCGGCGGCAGCATCTGGCGTTCCCGGTGACTGGTGGGGCGACAATCCCACCGTCCCCATCACCAGCCCAGCCGCACCCGGCACAGGACAACCCGGCACAGGACAACCCGGCACAGGACAACCCGTCGCTACCTCAGGCCTGGCCATCGGTGCACTCATCACTGCAATCGCCGGGTTCATCGTGTGCGGGGTGCTCGTGTCACCGGCAGCAGTGGTCATGGGGTTCATGGCCCGCACCAGAATCCGCACCGATGGCACCCGCGGTGAGGGTCTGGCCACCGCCGCCATCGTGGTGGGGATTTTGGGCTTTGTCCTGAACGTGGTGGTCCTGGCCATCGTCTTCAGCAGTCCCGATTTTTTTGAAGGTATCGAGTAGCCCGTTTGCCGGTGATTCACCGGCTCGAAGTTCGTCAGCCAGCTGATCGCTGGCCTACGTTCTTGCCGCAACCATTTCTGAGGAGCTTGCAATGTCAGCCGAACACAACACGCCGGTCGAACCCAACAACCCGGTCGAACCCAACACGCCGGTCGAACCCAACACGCCGGTCGAACTTGTCCGGGCGGTGTACGACCGCATGGGCTCACGGGTGGAGTTGGGCCGCACCATGCTGGGCCGCCCACTCACCTTTGCCGAGAAGGTTCTGGTGACCCACCTGCGCAATCCCGAAGACCAGACCATCGACCGGGCCGTCACCTACAACGACCTCGACCCCGACCGGGTGGCCATGCAGGATGCCACCGCCCAGATGGCACTGCTGCAGTTCATGACTGCCGGGCTGCCCCAGGTGGCAGTGCCGTCCACGGTCCATTGCGACCACCTCATCCAGGCCCGCACCGACGGTCACGTCGACCTGCTGGCCGCCATCGACACCAACGCCGAGGTGTACGACTTTTTGGAGTCGGTGTCGGCCAAGTACGGCATCGGGTTCTGGAAGCCGGGCTCGGGCATCATCCACCAGGTGGTGCTCGAGCAGTACGCCTTCCCCGGCGGCATGATGATCGGCACCGACAGCCACACCCCCAACGCCGGCGGCCTGGGCATGGTGGCCATCGGTGTGGGTGGCGCCGACGCCGTGGACGTCATGACCGGCTATGCGTTCAACGTGCGCTGGCCCAAGCTCATCGGCGTCGAGCTCACCGGCACCCTGGCCGGCTGGGCAGCACCCAAAGACGTCATCTTGAAGGTGGCCGAGATCCTCACCGTCAAGGGCGGCACCGGAGCCATCGTGGAGTACTTCGGGCCCGGGGCCCGGTCGCTGTCGGCCACGGGCAAGGCCACCATTTGCAACATGGGTGCCGAGATCGGCGCCACCACGTCACTGTTCGCCTACGACGACGCCATGGGCCGGTACCTGCGTTCCACCGGCCGTGACGCCATCGCCGATGCCGCAGACGGCATCGCCGGGCTGCTCACCGCTGACCCCGAGGTGGAGGCCGACCCCGACCGCTTCTTCGACGAGGTCGTGCGCATCGACTTGTCCACCCTCGAGCCGCTCATCAACGGCCCCCACACCCCCGACCGCGCCCGCCCGGTGTCGGCACTGGGTGACGAGGCCGCCAGCGAGGGCTGGCCCATGGAGATCAGTGCTGCCCTGGTGGGTTCGTGCACCAACTCGTCGTACGAGGACATCTCACGCGCCGCCAGCATCGCCCGGGCCGCAGCCGACCAGGGCCTCGACCGGCCAAGCACCGAGCTGCTGGTCACCCCGGGCTCCGGGCGGGTGCGCGCCACCATCGAACGCGACGGGCTGCTGGCTGACCTCGAGCGCATCGGGGCGGTCGTTTTGGCCAATGCCTGCGGGCCGTGCATCGGCCAGTGGGACCGGTCGGATGTGTCCGAAGGCGACGTGAACGTGATCGTCAACTCCTACAACCGCAACTTCCCCAAGCGCAACGACGGCTCTGGCCTCCACGTTGGCGTTCGTCACCTCACCCGAGACCGTGGTGGCCCTGGCTCTGGCCGGCCGCCTCGACTTCGACCCCCGCACCGACACCCTCACCAACGACGCCGGCGAGCAGGTCAGCCTGGTGGTCGACGCCGGTGAGGAGCTTCCCGCAGGTGGGTTCATGACCGCCGACGAAGGATTCATCGCCCCGCCGGCCGACCGATCTGGCGTGGAAGTGAAGGTGGACCCCAACTCAGAGCGCCTGCAGTTGCTGCAGCCGTTCCCCGCCTGGGACGGCAGCGACTACTCTCGGCCTGCCCATTTTGGTCAAGGCCCAGGGCAAGTGCACCACCGACCACATCTCGGCGGCCGGCAAGTGGCTGCGCTACCGAGGCCACCTCGAGAACATCTCGGGCAATCTGTTTTTGGGGGCGGTCAACGCCTTCACCGGTGAGACCGGCACCGGTCTGGACATCACCGATGGCCAGACCAGGTCCTTTCCCGACATCGCCAAGCGGTACCACGCCGCCGGCATCGCCTGGGTGGCCATCGGCGACGAGAACTACGGCGAGGGATCGTCGCGCGAGCACGCCGCCATGGAACCCCGTCACCGCGGATGTCTGGTGGTGCTGAGCCGCAGCTTCGCCCGTATCGCCGAAACCAACCTCAAAAAGCAGGGCGTGCTGCCGCTGACGTTCGCCGACCGGTCCACCTACGACGCCATCGACGCCGACGACCGCATCTCAGTGCTGGGTCTTGCCGACCTCGCCCCCGACACCCAGGTGCTGTGTCGCATCACCAAGGCCGATGGAACCACCGTGGATTTCAGGTGCAACCATTCCATGTCACCGGAGCAGATCGGGTGGTTCCGTGCCGGCGGCGCACTGAACATCATCCGGCAGGCCCAGCTCGGCGGCTGAGCCAACAGTCCAGCGCCTGACGCAACGCCTCACCGCCCGACGCTGGTGGGCGATCCCGATGGTGGGGGTCGGTCTGGCCGGGGCGACGCTCGCTCGTGGTCGGCGCTGTCGTCGGGTGCAATTCCTGACGGGCTGGCCAGAGCCAACTCGGCTGCGGTGGGTTCTCGCTGTGTACGGGCCTCGGGCGGGAGCAGGTCCACGATGGCGGCCATGATCGCCTGGGTGTCGGCATCGGGATCGATGCCACCGAGTTCCACCGGAGGCGCCCACCCGCACCGTCACCACCGGCGGGTCCACGATGTTGAGCACGTTGGGCAGCTTGGCACTGCGGGGCCAAACCTTCTCGGTACCCCACAGACCAATGGGAATCACCGGCGCCCCGGTCTGGGCGGCCAGCCTGGCGGTGCCCCAGCGACCCCTGAGCACAGGGTCAAAAAACGCCCGACCACGCGGGATGGTGCCCTGCGGCATGATCACCACCATCTCACCGGCCGCCAGAGCATTGGCGGCAGCGTCGAGCGGCTGATCGAGCCGGTACCGCGCTCCACTCGGATACCACCCATGGCCCGGGCCACATCTCCCACCACCGGGGCGTCGAACACTTCCTTTTTGCCCAAAAAACGTGCCGGGCGCCCCACCTGGGACACAGCCATGCCCACAGCCAGCGGGTCGAAGTAGCTGCGGTGGTTCGCCACCAGGATCACCGGACCGTCCAGTGGCACATGCTCGGCGCCGTGAACACTGAGCCGGGCGTAGGGAATCAGGCCCGGCCTCACGAACGGAAGCAGGAATCGCTGGGGTTCCAGCCCGGCCAGCTTTGGCACTCCCGGGGGCACGTCCAGCCAGGTCATCGGCCACCGCCGCAGCGGTGCCATCAGTGCCAACCGGGGGTCGGGATTGACCACCACGGGATGGCCGACGGCCCCAAGCAACGGCATGTCGTACCAACTGTCGGAGTAGGCGTAGCTGGCGGCCAGATCCACATCGGCAGCCTCGGCAAATATCCGCACCGCCTCGAGCTTTCCCTTGGACCACACGAACGGGCCGTCGATACCCCCGGCGAACTGTCCGTCGGCCGCTGTCCAGCGTGTGGCCACCACCCCGTCGAGTCCCAGTCGTCGGGCCAACGGCGCCACCAGCGGCTCGGGTGTGGTGGTGGCCACCACCACCTTGCGCCCCTCGGCATGATGGCCATCGATGAGGATTCTGGCGTAGGGCTGCACCAGGGGTTCGAGTTCGTCGGCGGCCATCTCGCCGGCTCGGGCGACCTCGGCGGTCGACCATCCGGCGGCGGCACGGGCCATCTGGCGAGCCACCATCATCGATGGGCGGTTCTCACCGATCAGATCGAACAGACCGAACAGCAGCGATTCGCCCGGGATGGAACGGTCCGGCAGCAGCCCAACCGAGCGCAGTGCCCGAGAGATGGCCGGTCCCGACGCACCTCGCAAAAGAGTGCGGTCGAGGTCAAAGAACGCTGCGGAGCCGGACATGGCTCAACGCTAGGCCCTCGTGCGGACCAGTGCACTTGCAGACTGCCGACTGGCGCACGGGGTGCCGTCCCCAACGGCAACCTGGCGATGTTGCCCGCCACAACGAAGCCCGCCACAACGAAGCCCGCCACAACGAAAGGCGGGCCGTGAGCGACCTGCTCCTCGGAGATGATGCACCAGGGGGATGGTGCGTTCGAACCTGCTCGAGGGCTCCTTGGGGGGAAGGAGTTCTCCTCGGCGTTATGGAGATCAGTATGCCCCACCCCGCCAATCTGTCCAACAGTAGTTTGCGATATGTGCCATCATTATTTGTGATGGACCTGCGACAGCTCACCACACTGCTGGCCGTGGCTGATCACGGCTCGTTTTCTGCAGCCGCCCGGGCGCTTCACACCGTGCAATCCAACGTGTCGGCCCATATCGCCCGTCTTGAGCGCGAGGTCGGGTCAACCATGATCGACCGAGGCACCGGAGAACTCACTGAGGAAGGTGAACTGGTGGCGGCCAGGGCACGGCGTATCCAAAGCGAACTGGACGCCATCGTGACCGACGTGGCCGCCATGCACGACGACGTGTCGGGCACCGTGCGCCTGGGCATGATCGGCACCACAGCCCGGTGGCTGGCACCGGCGCTCATGGAAGCGATGGCAGCGCAGTACCCAGGAGTCCACCTGGTGGTCGTGGATGCCACCACAACGTCGCTGCTGCCCCAGCTCACCGGTGGGCGGCTGGATTTGGCCGTGGTCAACCTCCCGGTCAACGACGCCGAACTCACCACCCACGCCCTGTTCACCGAGGACACCATCTTGCTCACCCCGGGGAACCACCCTCTTGCCGACCGCACCGAGATCGCACTGACCGAACTCGACCAGCTGCCGCTGCTGCTGGAACCCCAGGGGACGAACTTCCGTGACCTTCTCGACCAGCAGGCTGCCGCCGCCGGCATCACACTGGTGGCCCGAGCCGAGGTGGACGGCATGCGTCTTCTGGCCAGCCTGGCGTTTCAGGGCTTCGGCGCCACCGTCGTGCCCGCCAGTGCGGCCCCGCGGTGGCTGGAGGGCGACTGGTGCCGCATCAGGGTCAATGGTCTCGAAGGCCGGTCAGTGGGCGTAGCGATGCGGCGCAAGGGCATGCCGGCGGCGCCCACCCGGGCGCTGCAGTCGGTAATGGGCGCTGTGGTGGCCGCCGAAGCCCCCCACCAGCCCGGCATCACGCCACACGACCAATGACAACGAACCCAGCACCGCCAGTGACCAATCGCTGACAAATCCGTTGCCCTCGCACAGACCCAACGTGAACATTTCGTGTCATGGGCCCCAGGCCGTCGGCGGCACCGCCACAGGTGGCTAGTCTTGGACTGCAAGCGGCTGACCCGGGTCGGGCTGTCCGCGCATCTCACATGGTGCGGCGGGATCCGGTGGCGGGCGCCACAGATCAACACACCACGACCCAGGGTTGGAACCAGTGACCGATTCAGTAACCATCACCGACAACCGGACCGGCGAGACCATCGAGGTCCCGATCACCAATGGAGGTGTGGACGCCGAGTCGTGGTCAAAGTTGATGCCGGGAACATGGTTTTTGGACCCGTCGTTTTCAACCACTGCGGCCACCGAGAGCTCCATCACCGAGCTCGATGGCGAAAACGGCATCCTCAGGTACCGCGGCTATCCCATCGAGCAACTGGCCGAAGAGTCCACCTACCTTGAGGTGGCCTACCTGCTCATTCACGGCGACCTGCCCACCGAGGCCCAGTTCGACGAGTGGGTGCACGAAATCACCTATCACACGTTCATCCATGAGAACGTGCGCAAGCGCTTCATGGAGGGGTTCCACCACGACGCCCACCCCATGGGCATTCTCGGTGTCCACCCTGGCGGCGTTGAGCACGTTTTACCCCGACGCCAAGGACATCTTCGACCCGCTGTCACGTCACAAGCAGGTCATCCGGCTCATCGCCAAGATGCCCACCATCGCCGCCGGTGCCCACCGCCACAGCGTTGGCATGCCGTTCGTCTACCCCGACAACAACCTCGACTTCTGTTCCAACTTCCTGTCCATGATGTGGAAGGTGGCCGAACCCCACTACCAACCCGACCCCGTGCTGGTGCGTGCCCTCGACGTGCTGTTCATCCTGCATGCAGACCACGAGCAGAACTGCTCCACCACCGCCATGCGGGTGGTGGGCTCAGCCCACGCCGACCCCTACTCGTGCGCGGCGGCAGCCACCAGTGCCCTGTACGGCCCCCGTCACGGCGGCGCCAACGAAGCCGTGATCCGCATGCTGACGGCCATCGGCAGCGTCGACAACGTGGAGGCGTACATCCGCGAGGTGAAGGCCGGCAATGTGCGACTGCAGGGCTTCGGCCACCGGGTCTACAAGAGCTACGACCCGCGCGCCACCATCATCAAGCGCGTTGCCTACGAGGTGTTTGAGGTGACCGGGCGCAACGCGTTGCTCGACATCGCACTCAAGCTGGAAGAAGTTGCCCTGGCCGACGATTACTTCGTGAGCCGCAAGCTATATCCCAACGTGGACTTCTACTCCGGGCTGATCTATCAGGCCATGGGGTTTTCCACCGAGATGTTCCCGGTGCTGTTTGCCATTCCGCGCACCGCCGGGTGGCTGGCCCACTGGGGCGAGATGCTGGATCAGGACTCCCGCATCGCCCGACCCCGCCAGATCTACACCGGCTCCGAGGTGCGCAACCGCACGCTTCATTGACGCCCGCAGCTGACCCACAACCGACGTCGGGCACCCCCGCACCCGCTGCCGGCTGCGGGCTGCGGCTGCCGGCGCCTGCGGCTGCGGCCGAATCACAGCCGGCGCACGTCGGGCAGCGCATCGGCCGTCGATGGCGCCACCCGAATGCGTGCAGGTCGGTGAGCGCCAGCCCGTGAGGCCCGGCGATCACCGGATTGGCCACCACAGGTCGGCGAGCGCCTGCGCACCGCGTCGAGGCGGCCCCTGACAGCTCCAGCACCAGCTGCTCCACCTGACGTGATGCCCCTCCATCGGCGTCGGACGCCCGCAACAGCGCCCCTGCGCCCGACGACGCCACCAGACGGTGAGCGTCACGGTCAGTCAGCGGCACCAACCCAACGGGTCGGCCGCTGTCGCCCACCGAAGCGATTCCCCCGAGTCCCACCTGCACCACCGCACCCACGTTGGGGTGCTGGTGTCCTGCCACAAGCACATCGACGCCCTCGCCCACCATGCACTGCACCAGCGCCGGGTTCATGGACTCCCCCACCACGTCAGACATGCGGCGGTGGGCCGACGCCACCTCGTCGGCCGATCGCAGCCCCAGGGCCACCCCGCCGCGCTCGGCACGAAAATGTGGCGCCATGCCGACGGCCTTGAGTACGACCGGGAACCCAAGACGCTCCCCGGCAACGGCGGCAGCGTCGGCGTCGGCAACCGGCTCCCCTGGGGCCAGCACGCCAGTCCTGCCGCCGCCGCCAGATCGGTCACTTCGCCCCACGTCAGCCAGCGTCCGTCAGGGTCATCGGCCAGCACCCCATCCACCAGGGCACGCAACGCCTCCACGGTGACGTCGGTTGGACCTGCCGGGAGCACCCCGGGATCCTGGTCCCGCCAGGCGCCATGGTCGGCCAGCAGGCCCAGCACACGCACAGCGTCATCGGGAAAGTCGAACAGCGGGATGCACGCCCCACCTGACACCAACGGCTCGGCGGTGCCGGCCCGCAAAGAGAGTGGCCACGGTGGTCACCGCACCCGACGACGCCGCCCCGATGGCTGCAGCCACCTCGCTGCGCTGGTCTCGCATGGCCGGGGCATAGATGATCACCGTGGCGTCCACGTCGGCGTCGGCCACCGTGGCCATGGCGGCGGCGTAGTCGTCGGGGCCGGCGTCAAACGCCAGATCGATGGCACCGCGACCGCCACCGCTACCGCCGCTACCGCCGACAACGTCCAGCCCGGCTGCGACGCAGGCATCCAGAGCCAGTGACGTGGCACCTCGGGAGTTCGACACCACCGCCACCCGGCGGCCACGTGGCACGGGCTGATGCAGCAGCACCCGACCCACGTCGAACAGCTCACGCAGATTGTCCACCCGGATCACCCCGCACTGGGCCAGCAATGCGCCGTAGGTGGCCGCTTCGGGCCATGCACTTTTCGCTGGCTCACCGGCCCGTCCGGGTGGGCGCTGGTCGCCGGCCTTGACCGCCGCCAACGCTGTGGTGCGTGCCATACGACGGGCGATGCGCACGAACTTGCGCGGATTGCCAAACGACTCGAGATACATCAGCACCACCGATGTGGCGTCGTCGTGTTCCCAGTACTGCAGCACGTCGTTGCCGCTCACGTCGGCCTTGGCTCCCACGTCCACGAACGTGGAGATTCCCAAGCCCCGCTGGTGGGCGAGGTCGAGCGCAGCCACGCCCAGGGTGCCCGACTGGGTGAGCAGGCCGACCGACCCTGAATGCACCTGCACCGGGGCGAAGGTTGCCACCATCGACACCTCCGGTGCGGTGTTGATCACCCCCAGCGACTCGGGACCCATGAGCCGCATCCCCCACCGGCGGGCCAGGTGCACAAGTTCGTCCATGGAGATGGGCTCGTCGCTGCTCGTGGGCTCGTCGCTGCTCATGGGCTCGTCGCTGCTCATGGGCTCGTCGCCGGCGTCGGATCCGTCGACGGGCGCCGAGCTGGCAACGGCACCGGCGCCACCCACCGGCCCCATCTCACCGGTGCGGTCGAACCCGGCGGTGACCACCAGCAGGCCACGCACCCGCTTGCGGGCGCAGTCCAGCACCACCGACCGCACCATCGACGCCGGAACCGCCACCACCGCCAGGTCGATGTCGTCGGGGATGTCCACCACGCTGGACCACGCCGGCACCCCCGCCACCTCACCGCCGTGGGCATTGACTGGATAGGTGGGCCCGCCAAACCCGTTGGTCCGCAGACTGACGAACAGCTCGTGACCCAGCCCGCCCGGTTCGCGCCCCGCCCCCACCACGGCGATCGACGCCGGGGCCAACAACCGGCCCACCGAGCGCCCGGCGGCGATCCCCGAGCGCTGCTCGATGAGCGCCACAGCGTCAGCGTCGGGCTCGATGGCCAGGGTCACCTCGATGAGGCCATCGGAAAAGGTGCGACCCGTCTCGAACCCGGCCCGGTGGAACACCTTGAGCATGGCCACGTTGGACGGCAGCACCAGGGCGTTGAGCCCCGTGAGACCGGCCTCACGGGCCGCCACCACCAGATACTCGAGCAGCACGGTGGCCAGACCGCGACCGCGGTGATCCTCGTCAACCATGAACGCCACCTCGGCGGTGGTGCGTTCGGGCCAGCGGTCAAATGACCCCACCCCCACGATGCGGTCACCCAGCTCGGCGACAAACGCCATGCGGTCGGCGTAGTCCACCACGGTGAGGTTGGTGAGCATGCGCGAGGTGAGCTTCGGCATGGCGGTGAAGTACCGCATGTACACGCTGTCAGCCGACTGGCGCAGGTGGAACGAGGCAACGTCATCGGCATCGTCGGGGCGGATGGGACGCAGGTGGACGGTGCCGCCGTCGGTCAACACCACGTCGGTCTCCCACCGCTGCGGGTAGCCCCCACCGACACCGGACACATCCGCGTCGGGCGGAGTATCGGGTGTGGGCATACCCCAGAGCCTACGATCAGCACCACAGACGCGCACCGCCAGATGGGCGGCTGCACTCCGAAAGGCCGAACCATGTCCGACGCCGATCCCGCCGCCACCGAAACGTCGCCCGCACGGCGCTCCACCCACGTCCGCACCTGCCCGCTGTGCGAGGCCACCTGCGGACTGGAACTCACCCTCGAACACCACAGCGACGACGACCCCGGCACCGTGGTGCTGGTGCGTGGCGACCGTGACGACGTGTTCAGCCATGGCTACCTGTGTGCCAAGGGCAGCGCCATCGGCCGGTTGCACGACGACCCCGACCGCCTGCGGGCCCCCCTCATCCGGCGTGGCACCCCCGACGACCCGCAGTTCGAACAGGTCACGTGGGACGAGGCGTTCGCCGAGGTGGAGCGCCTGCTCACCCCCGTCCTCGACGATCACGGCCGCAACGCCGTGGCGTTGTATCTGGGCAATCCCAACGTCCACAATCCCGGTGCGGCGCTATACACCCGACCGCTGGTGCGTGCCCTGGGCACCAACAACCTGTTTTCGGCCAGCACCGTGGACCAGATGCCGCGCCATGTGTCGTCGGGGTTGATGTTCGGCAGTCCCGACGCCATCGCCGTGCCCGACCTCGACCGCACCGACTACCTGCTCATGCTGGGCGCCAACCCGCTGGAATCCAACGGCAGCCTGTGTACCGCACCCGACTTCGCCGGCCGGCTCAAGGCCATCAGCGGCAGCGTGGCGGCAAGGTGGTGGTGGTCGACCCGCGACGCACCCGCACCGCCGACATCGCCGACGAGCACCTGCCCATCCGCCCGGGCACCGACGCCGCCCTGCTGGCCGGGATCATCCACCAGCTGTTCGTGGCCAACGCCGTGGATCCCGGTACCCTGGCCAACCACCTCAACGGCCTCGACGAGCTGGCCGCCCACGTGGCCCCGTTCACCGCCGAGTGGGTTGCCTCGGTGACGGGAATCGATGCCGACACCGTGGTGCGTCTGGCCGCCGAACTGGCCGCCGCCCCCACGGCCGCGGTGTACGGCCGCATCGGCACCAACACCGTGGCGTTCGGCACGCTGGCGTCGTGGGCCACCGATGTGATCTGCGCCCTCACCGGCAATCTGGACTCACGCGGGCGGGTCGATGTTCCCGCTGGCCGCCCACAACCGTCCCGGCACCGGCAAGCCCGGACGGGGGTTCATCACCGGCCGACGCCACAGCCGGGTGCGCAACCATCCCGAGATTCGTGGTGAGTTTCCCGTGGCCACCCTGGCCGAGGAGATCTCCACCCCCGGCGACGGTCAGGTGCGCGCCGTCATCACCGTGGCCGGCAACCCGGTGCTGTCCACCCCCGACAGCAACCGGCTGGCCGCAGCACTGGCCGGTCTCGACGCCATGGTGTGCGTGGATCCCTACCTCAACGAGACCACCCGTTTCGCCAACGTGGTGCTGCCACCGCCCTCAGCCCTGGAGCGCTGCCACTACGACCTGGCATTCACCGGGTTGTCGGTGCGCAACGTGGCCAACTTCTCCCCCACCCTGTTCGCTCCCACCGGTCCCGCCGAAAGCGAGATCCTCGGCCGTCTGGCCCTCATCGCCGCCGGCCAGGGTGCCGACGCCGACCCGGCCATGATCGACGAACTGGTGCTGGGCACCCTGCTGGATCGCGCCGTGGCCGCCGACACCCCGTTGGCCGGGCGTGACGCCGCCGAACTTCGGCCTCTGGTCACCGGCACCACCCCGGTGGAGCGGGCCCTGGACGTGATGCTGCGCACCGGCGCCTACGGCGACTGGTTCGGCGAGGTACCCGACGGCCTGTCGCTGGCCATGCTCGGTGACAACCCCCACGGCGTGGACCTGGGACCGCTCCAGCCCAGAATCCCGGAGGTGCTGCGCACCCCGTCGGCCAAAGTGGAACTGCTGCCCGACGCCATCGCCACCGACCTGGTGCGTCTGGCCACCGTGCAGCCACCGGCGGTTGACGAACTTTTGCTGGTGGGTCGCCGACATGTGCGATCGAACAACTCGTGGATGCACAATCTCGAGATTCTGGTCAAGGGTCGCGAGCGCTGCACCCTGCAGGTGCATCCCGACGACGCCAGCCGTCTGGGTCTCGCTCCCGGTGGCGCAGTGCGCATCAGCTCACGGGTCGGTGAGGTGACCGCCCCAGTGGAGGTGACCGACACCATCATGGCCGGGGTGGTCAGCCTGCCCCACGGCTGGGGGCACGATGACCCCCACACCGGCCTCACGGTGGCCGCCGGTCGGCCCGGGGTGAACTCCAACGTGCTCACCGACGCCGAGGCCATCGACCCGTTGTCGGGCAATGCGGTGCTGAACGGCATCCCGGTGCGCCTGGAGGCAGTGCCGGCCTGATCACCGCCCGCCCACCCACCACGACAGCGCTGAGGTCACCGCCACCAGCACCGCCCAGGTGCTCCCGCGGCGGTACCACCGCCTGCCGCCAGGTTCCCGCCCGTCCCGTGGTTCGGCAGGGTCCGCAGGTTCGGCAGGGTCCGCAGGTTTGGCGGAGTTCAGAGGATTCACGGAGGTCATGTCGAGACCGTATGGCGACAGCCGGGGCTTCCACGGGCCGACTACCGACCGTGATGGCATCGGCGTACGCTGGGACACATGGAAGTACGCATCGGGCCGGTGTCCGCTCGTAGCGCAGTGGCGTGGGTGGGTTATGCCACCGAGGTGCTGGCCTCGGCTTCTGGGTCTACCTCGGTGCCGTCGGTGGACCCGACCATCGTTGAGGAGTTCGTGAGCTATCTCCGGCGGTGGGACGATCAGGCCGCCCAAGGCGACCCGTTCATCTGGATCGGGGAGATTGAGCCGGAGCGACTCGAGTACCTCGTGCACGGCTTCGCCCGCATCGTGGATCATCTGGCTGCCGTGGCCGACCACCGCGGCCAACCCGGCGCTCCAGCCGACGGTGACGAGTTCTACCAGGCCCTTGTGCTGTCGATCATCGACGCACTGGCCCAGCAAGGCGACTCGATGGGCGAATACTCAGAGCAGTTGCGCGATCAGTGGCCTGGCCTACAGGCCGACTGAACCGAGGCCTACCGAACCGAAGGCCGACTGAACCGAAGGCCTACTGAACCGAAGGCCGGCCGGACAGAAGGCACGAGCGGCCTCTGGGCCCAACCCCGGGTTGGGAGTGCTCACCCACCGAGCTGGCAGGTGGGCAGTCCCTCCGGTGCAGCCTTGGCGATCAGCCGGTGAATTTCGGCGTTGCTGGCGTCGGAGCCGGTGGCGTTGGGGCCGGCGGCTCGGGCGCCGGCGGAGTCTCGGCCACAAACCCGTTGATCACCAACGCTGTGCTTGACGTTGGCGTGCCCGTTGCGGCCTCGGTGAATCCATCGATGCACAAATCGGGCGACCCCGGGACGCTGGCGTAACCGGTATCGAGCGGGAAGTCGAACCCGTTGGCGGCAAGCGTCAGACCGAATCCGCCTGCGACCGGGATGAGCATCGAGGTGAACGTGATGTCACCGGATGTCGCACAACGCGAGATGTCGAACTCATCGTTGGAGACCACCTCAACGGAGACCGTGCCGGTCACCTCACCCTCCTCACCGGGAAGGACGGTGCCAACGAAACCTGCCGAGGTCATGGTCACCGTGCCCTCACCACCAGTCAATTGCGGGTAGGTGAGGGTGACAGGCTCGCTCACGAGGTCAACGTCAAGGGCACCAGTTTCGGCGTCCCACGTGCCCACGAGTTTCGCACCCGTCACCGAAGGCGCCGGCCAGTTCATGGTGAATCCGTTGACGGTGAGGGCACCGGCCTGCAATGGGATCTCAATGGGCGCCGGAGCAGCACCCGCCATCGGGGCGACCGTCACGGCCACGGTAAGCGCAGCAGCAGCCACAAGGGAACGACCAACCCGGCGTCGGGTCGAGGTCAGGAACGTGGTCATGGTGTCATCCTCCGATACGTTGCCGCGCCCCATCGGGCGATTGTGGGACAACGTATTACGAAAAGAATCAGCCATCAAGCACCATTCAGGTACCAGTCAGATCAGGCGCCAACCACGTTTGGCCGGGGCAGGCCCTGGGCCTCGCACAAAAGGAAGTAGCCGTCACGAACGGTGCCGGCATCGATGACGCTGGTCACGTTGCCGTCTTCGTCGAGGTTCAGGTTGGCGCCGTAGATGGCGAACCACGCATCGGTGATGCCTTCGTTTTCGGCCGGCACCATAAGCGTGTGCTGCGAACCGGCGGGCTCGAACAAAAACGACCCGGCCACGTTCACCTCGGGCGACTCCACGTACTTCCACGCCCCCGACAGGGTGAAGGCGTACACCGGCCCGGTGTGCTTGTGCATTGGCACGATGGTGCCGGCCTCAAAGCGGGTACGAATGACCCACAGGCCCTGCTCCACATCCACCTGCAAAAGCTGGAGGTGGGTGCCGTCGCCAACAGCAACAAACGGAAGCTCGTCCTCGCCACGATGAATGGCACTTGGGATGCTCTCAAGGATGCTCATGTCCTCTATGAGACCACGTCAGCGCCGGCAAATCCACTCATTGCCGCTGGTTGCGCTTTTTGTATTATCCACGCCATGGCACGATCACCGACTCCAACGGCGATGACAGCACCAGTTCACCCCCCGAGATCTGTTGGCCCATGGGTGAACCCTGGATCGTCGTGGTGGGACTGACCCATGCCTGCCCCGAGTTTGTTTCTTGTGGTGCACCCACCAGGCGATGAGGTCCGCGCCCTGTTGCAACTCGCGGTGAACGGTGTTCGCCGGGCATGTCCAGACGCCTCGGGCTGGATGGCCACCGCACTGCCCGACGACTCGATCACCCAGAGCGAGGTGTGGCCCACCTGTGTGCCGGTCAGTGCCTTCCACCCGGATCCACTCTCATTGTGGTGGTTGCCCGGGGTGCGCATCGTGGCCCACCAGGGTGCGGCGACCAACCACGACACCGCCGACCGATGGGAGATGATGTCGGCCAACGGAAATTGACGCCCGATCCCCGACAGGTGGTGGCCACGGTCACGGGTCACCCTGGTTGGGCTTGTTGATTCCCGGGACGAACTCCCCGCTCTTTGGGCTGACCACCTCCCCAACGGCATACCGTTGTGGTGGCATCCCGAGGCAGTTCATACCGGGTGAGACCGAGCTAAGTTCTGGGAATGTTGAGCACGTTTTCGCTCAGGATGAGCCGTGACGTCCGGGCGGCAGAGCCGATTCGTGTCACGCGGGCAACCATGGGGATTGCCTCGGCTGGCTTCGCCGTGTGGGGCATTGCGTGGATCATGCTCTGGCTGGTTCAAACCGACACCACCCTGGAGTGGGTGCTGCTCACCATCGGCGCACTGCTCATCGCCGTTGCGGTCCTCACCCACGTGACTCACCTTCGTGCGCGGTTCGGCCTTGTCGCAGTTGTGCTTTTGAATGTGGCCTGTGCACTGCCGATCGTGCTCTTTTGCCGCTTGCACTCGACATGGACCTTGGCGGGAACCTGCGCACCTACGCCTACGCAATGTGGGGAGCCACCTGGCTGACGGCGTCACTCGGAGTCTTTTTTGTGCTGGCCCGCAAAGAAGCCCGGCTTGAGCAACGAGACCGCTCACCCCGGACCGAAATCCATGCATCCTTTTCCCAGCTGACGCTTGTGGCGGGCGGCACGTTGATCTACGGCATCAGCTTTCTGGGCCTGATGGCGGATCAGGAAAGCAATCTGATGGGCTGGCTGACCCTCATCGGACCCTCGCTGATCGCCGTCGCCATCATCTCCCACGTTGAGCACCTCTCCTTGCGGGTTGGACGGCCCGCCGTCATCCTCGACAATCGTTGGCGTTCGCAACCGGACCTGAGGGCCACGATCTGCTGAGTCCATCCGGCTGGCCCATGGCCGGCAGCACCGTGCTGTAATCCCGCCGCTCGGGGTGAGAAAACCTCCCACGGTGCGTGCCCGAGTGATAGAAAATGGCATGCAAAAGGTCTCATTATGAGCTCAGCCCGAACCCCGTTTTCTGTGCGTCGTGTTGCTGCGCTCGCTGTCGTTGCGCTCGCCGTGGTCAGCGCTGTAGCTACACCGGCTGAGGCCAGACGCGTGAACGTCCCGACGACGCCGGCCCCACCCGTCATAACGCAGCCCCACGTTGCGGATCGACTGATCGTCACCTACAAGCCCGGCACCAGCGCCACCACCCAGGCGGCCACCCGTTCGAAAAAGCGCGTCGCAAAGGTGCGTCGCATCTCGATCACCGGCCCGGTCACTGAGGTCGTGCAACTCCCGGCTGGTCAGACCGTCGCCGACGCCATGGTGTCAATCAAGGCCGATCCGGCCGTGCAGTTCGCCGAGCCTGACTACATCGTCCAGTCCCTCGCCACCTCCAACGATCCCTCTTTCACCAACGGCACCCTCTGGGGCATGCAGGGAGATGCCTCCACCCCGGCGAACCCCAACGGCAGTGGTGCTGCTGAGGCGTGGGGTGCTGGCTACACCGGATCGTCCAACGTCGTGGTCGGCGTGATCGACGAGGGCATTCAGGCCTCGCATCCCGATCTGGCCGCCAACATCTGGACCAATCCGGGGGAGATTCCCGGAGACGGTATCGACAACGACGGCAACGGCTACATCGACGACGTCAACGGGTGGGACTTCTTCAACAACGACGCCACCATTTTCGATGGGGCCACCAATCCGTCGATCGACTCGCACGGTACGCATGTGGCCGGCACCATCGGCGGCGTGGGCAACAACGGCCAGGGCGTCGCTGGCGTCAACTGGTCGGTGAAAATGATCTCGGCCAAGTTCCTCGGGGCCAGCGGCGGATCCATCTCTGCTGCCATCAGCGCAATCAATTACCTCGTTGACGCAAAGATCCGCCATGGGGCCAACATCGTTGCGATCAACAACTCGTGGGGCGGCGGCGGGTTCAGCGCCACCATGGCCGCCGCCATCAACCGTGCCGGCGATGCGGGCATCCTGTTCGTCGCTGCTGCTGGCAACTCGAGCACCAACAACGACACGTCGCCCAGCTACCCCTCGAACTACGAGTGCACCAACGGCGGCACGCGCGGCTGGGACTGCGTCGTTGCCGTCGCTGCCACCGACCGGAACGGCGCGCTCGCTTGGTTCTCGCAGTTCGGCGCTTCGACCGTTGACCTCGGGGCCCCGGGTGTCGCCATCACGAGTACCGTCCCGAACAACTCGTACGCGTCGTACGACGGCACCTCGATGGCCTCGCCACACGTCGCCGGCGCCGCCGCCCTGTGTGCGTCGATGGATCCAACGCTCAGCGCCCCCGCCATTCGGAGCGCCCTCATGAGTTCTGCAGCCCCCACCGCTGCACTCAACGGGAGATCCGTTACCGGCGGCCGTCTCGACATCGGCACGATGATGCAGTACTGCCTCGTGCCGACGCAGCCAGTCTCAGGTGGCCCAACCGGGCTGGTCGCCACGGCGTCAGCTGAAGACTCGATCTCGCTCACCTGGACCGACGGAGCCTTGTACGAGAGCCGCTACGAGATCGAGCGGGCCTCTGCCGTTGCCGGGACATGCGGCACCTTCGCCCTGGTAGGCCAGGCGCCGAGCGACACCGCCTCGTATTCCGTCACCGGCCTCTCGGCCAACACGCAGTACTGCTTCCGGGTGCGCGCCGTCAACGGATTCAACGGCCTCTCGGCCAGTCCGTACAGCAACGAGGCCCCGGCCACCACGTTTGCTCCCCCGCCGCCCTATGTGTGTACCGACACCCCGTTCTCTTGGGTCGATGCAACGCTGGGAACGCGCTATGTGCTGGGCGACGACGCCAGCGTGAACGTCAACCTGCCGTTCGGCGTCTCGTTCTACGGAACCAACTACAACACCGCCGTCATCTCATCCAACGGGTACCTCCGGCTCGGATCGGGTGCCGCCATTGCCCACATCAACAGCACCATCCCGATGAACTCCGAACCCAACGGCTTCATCGCCCCGTGGTGGGACGACCTCGACCCGAGTGCTGGCGGCGGGGTGTGGGTGCGCACCGTTGGCTCGGCGCCCAATCGCCAGTACGTCGTGTCGTGGAATGGCGTCCCGCACTTCACCGGCGGAACTGGAACGGCGGTGTCGTTCCAGCTGGTGTTGAACGAGAGCACTGGCGTCGTGCTGCTGCAATATCTCGATGCTGCCACCGGCAATAGCGCCAATGACCGCGGCGCGAGCGCCACGGTCGGCATCGAGGACCCGAGCGGGCTGACAGGCACACTGGTCTCCTACCAGTCGGGCACGATCGCTGATTCGTCAGCCAAGGCCTGCAGCAACACTCCCGGTGGCACGCCGGTGTTCGTCCAAACCGCCGCGCTGCCCAGCGGCACCGCAACGGTCGGGTACTCGTCCACCGTTGCTGCCCGCTGGCGGTGCGGCCCCGTACACGTGGTCGGTCTCGTCCGGTGCGTTGCCGACCGGCCTGGTGCTCAACCCTTCAACCGGGGTCATCAGTGGCACACCCACCGCAACCGGTTCCTTCCCGTTCACCGTGATGGTTTCCGACAGCGGCTCGGAAACCGCATCGAAAGCCCTCAGCATCACCGTCGGCTCACCCGTGTCGATCACCACGGCGTCGCTTGCCGGTGGTGCCGCCAGGGTGGCGTACTCACAGTCTCTTGGCGCCACTGGCGGTACAACGCCCTACGTATGGTCGATCGCTTCAGGCGCACTGAACGCCGGCCTCACGCTGAATGCGAAACACCGGCGAGATCAGAGGCACGCCCACCACCGCCGGAACCTCGTCGTTCACCGTCCGGGTGACTGACGCTGCTTCGCGATCGGTCACCAAGGCGTTGTCGATCACCATTAGCGCTCCGCCCGGCGCCTTCGGCAAGTCGGCGCCCCGCAACAACGCACGCGGCAGATCGAGGACCGCTCTCCGGCTCTCGTGGTCGGCCTCGACCAGCGCCGTGAGCTACGAATACTGCGTCGATCGCATCAACAACGGTGTGTGCGACAGTCGTTGGGTCAGCACCGGTAGCGCCCGCTCGGTCACCATCGGCGGACTGCTCAGCAGGGCCGCTTACTTCTGGCAGGTTCGGGCCGTGAACGCCACTGGCGCCACCACCAACGCCAACATCGGCAGATGGTGGAGATTCACCACGGCCCGCTGAGCTGGCGAAGTTCCCGAACCGCTGAATCGAGCCGATGTTGCCCGGCAACGTCAAAGGGCAGGTCGGGGTTTGTGGCCCCTGACCTGCCCTTTTGCTTGTGGACCCGACTGGACTCGAACCAGCGACCCCTTCCGTGTCGAGGAAGTGCTCTAGCCAACTGAGCTACGGGTCCGAAGACGCTCGAACCTTACCAGTTCCCGCGAGACCGCCTTGGCGGCTGGGGCCGCCGGGTTCGTGAACCAACCCACACACCCGGCCGACGGCGTGCGACCCAACCAACCAGTCGTGACACACTGGCGCCATGGACCATCGTCAGTCAGTGCGCTTCATCTCTGCCGGCCGGATCGCCATTGGCGCCGTCATGCTTGTGGCCCCGCGTCGTGGGGCTGCGAGCTGGGTGGGACCCGACGGTCGCTCGGGCGCCCTCACGTTGCTGGTCCGGTCGTTTGGAGCCCGGGAAGTGGCGCTCGGAGCTGGCACTCTGGCGTCGCTGGACTCTGGCGGCCCGGCACGGCCGTGGGTGATGGCTGGTGTCGTTGCCGACGGGCTCGACGCCGTGGCGTCGGTGTTGGCCATCCGGCATCTGGGTCGCCGCACGAGCCTTGGCAACCGGCACGGTGGCGGTGCTTGCCACCGTGGCTGGCATCGCCGCCCTCGACCAGGTCGACTGATCCCAGCCCACGTGGCTGGATCCGATCAACCCGCCTGACTCCCGCATTCGCTTCCGGCCCCCGACACCACCATGCTGACCACCGTCGTGCTGGGTGTGGCCCTGACTGCCACCGCCGGGTGGTGGCTTCCCCAGCTGCGTCGCCGTGGAAGCGGCGTGGCCACTGCCACCTGGCTGATGATGGCCGGCAACGCTGCGGTGTGGGGATTGTGGGCCACCGCCGAGCAGCAATGGCTGTTTGCCTCGGTGCAGGCCATCCAGCTGGTCGGCTGCATCGCTGTCGCCGCCTCAAACGGAGTGCACCGCCGCGACCTCACCCAGTCCATCCCGCTGGTGGGGTTGGTGGCCATGGCCCTGGTGCCGTCGTTGGCATCACCGGCAGCGGTGCTGGCCTCGGTCTGGCTTCGTGTCCCACAGCTGCTGCGTACACGCCACTCCACCAGCGGCGTGGCGGGCTGGAGCTGGGTTCTCAACACCGTGTCCAACGCAGCGTGGGCCGTGTGGGGGGCGCTGGTGGGTGAACCCACCGTGGTGATCGGGTGCACGGTGGCGGCGGTGGGGTCGGCACTGGTGGTTCTGGGTTCACGGCCGGCAAAACTCGGCAAGCAGCCCACACCAGGGTGACCGTCACCGTGCAGGTCACCAGGCCTTTGGTGACCCCAGCTAGCGGTCGTTTACCCAGGCCAGGATGTCAGGAGCTGCCTGCCCAAGCGTGGTGAAGTGACGGTGGGAGCCGTCCACGGTGTCGGGGCGATTCACCGACCACACCGTCATGCCGGCCCCCGACGCTGACGCCACTCCCGCCGGCGAGTCCTCCACAGCCAGACAGGCCGCCGGTGACACCTGCAACAGTTCAGCAGCCAGGAGGTAGGGATCCGGTGATGGCTTGCCGACGGTCACCGACGGGGCGTCCACGATCACTGTTGGCACCGGTAGTCCCAGGCGGGCAAACCTGAGATGCACCCGATGCAGGTAGTTGGACGTCACCAGACCCCAACTGGCTGTCGGCATTGCCCCCAACAGCTGGGCGGCACCGTCAAAGGCGCTGTAGTCACCCACAGTGACGTCGTCGTCTTCAAGATCGTTGAGCAACGCCAGACAAGCCACCGGGTCCTCGTCGGGAACCAGCGCAGCAAACACGTGCAGAGGCCAGTTGTGGAACGCAACGTCGAACACCCGCTGCGGATCGAGGCCAAAGTGGGTGGCCCATTGCGACCACACCCGCCGCAGGTTGCCCAACGTGTCGACCAGGGTGCCGTCCACGTCGAACAGGACGAACCGGGAGTCTCCAGTCATGACCGCTGGCTGCTGGTCCGCTCGACCATCACCTGAAACGACGTGGGCGGATCCGCCACCCTGAAAAACCTCAGATTCATCTGGTCGGCGCCAGTCATCGTGCCGATGATGGTGAGGCCGGTGGCGGCGAGGCCGAAGCTCTGGCCGTCGGCGTCGAACGACCCGGTGAACGGGATACGAATGACCTGTCCGGCGTCATCGAACTGCTCGTAGCCCCACAGTGCAGTGCCCTCCTGCCGTTCGATCACCACAAGCAGGGGGCTGTCCACCAGTGCCCCGTCGATGGTGGGGAACGCGTACGAGCCCTCCCACGAACCCACCACGTCGGGCGGAGCCGTTGTGACCGCAAGGGTTGTGACCGTGGTGGTTTGCATGGGCGTGTTTTCGACAGCGGAAGTTTCCGCTGTGGCGTCGCTCCCGCTGACACAACCAGCAGCCATGGTGAGCCCTGCGACCAGTGCCACGGCGCACGAGAGCAGTTTGGGCCGGGAACGCGGTACTGCAGACATTCGGGAAGTGTGACAGATGTTGGGTCGACCGAAGGTGTCGGCACCACTGCGACCCAACACGCACCGGGGTGTCAAAACCCCGTCGTTGTGCATATCGTCACAACTACATACGCGACCACCACGGCACGACCAAGGCACCATCCACCGGTGACCCCTCAAGACCAAAGGAGTTGCAATGTTGCACAAGACCCCCACCCGTCGCCGGTTTCGGCACCCGATCGTCTTGTTGATGGCGGCGCTGATGCTGGGGGGCGCTCTTGCCGGGTGCGGCAACGACGACGACACCGCCTCGACCACCACCACCGCAGCACCCGACTCCAGCGACAATGGCGATGCCACCGAAGCGCTTGCAGAGGCCTGCCGTGAGACAGACCTCGAACCGGTCGAACAGGCCGCCGACAGATTCCTCACCGCCCAGAGTGCCAGCGACGGGGCCACCACCGAGTCGGAGGTGGCCACGGCGATCGTGACGCTGTTGGACTCCGGCAGCGTGCTGTTCGCCACCATGTCGACGGCGCTGACACCGTTGTTCGATGCCATCGCTGACGCCGCCGAACAGCCCTCCATCGCCGAGGTCCCCGACCGCCTGCTCGCCGCCGCCGACGACTTCTCGGAGTTGGCCAGCGACATTGACGACGCCGGAACCCTCACCGAGGCCGATGTTGCCCGCATCGATGAGGTGGGCGCCCGTCTCGACGAATTCGACAACGTCGTCGAGGCCGAATCCGACGCCGGTCGGGAACTGCGACGTGTCCCCGCCTGCGAGACCTTCATCCGGAACTTCGACGCCGTGTTTGCCGGTCTCGATGCCGGGAGTGAGGTGACCGAAACCACCACACCAGACGGCGGCGTCAACACCGACGTTGCCGACGGGTCCTGCGACCAGGACCGCTGGCTGCAGGACCCCGACTGCGGCGACGACTCCGTGGTCAACAGCGACCTTGCCGACGGCACCTGCGACGAGAGCCGTTTTTTCACCGACCCGGACTGCTGATCGCGCCCGGCGTGATCCCCGGCTGCCACATCCCGCAGCCGGTACGGTGAGGTGCACCTCAAAGCGGAAGCAGGAACCCATGGCCGATCCCCTCATCGTCACCCAGCAGGACCGACCCGACCCCATGCAGGTGGCCGGATTCGAGATCACGACGATTGCCTCAACCGAACAGACGGGCAACTACGAGGTGTTCCATCAGGCCGGTCCCGCCGGCAAAGGGCCGGGGCCACACTTCCACGCCTGGGACGAGTCGTTTCTGGTGGTGTCGGGCACGGTGGAGTGTGGTGTCGACGGCATTGACACCGTCGCCGGGCCGGGAACGTTCATCCACGTCCCCGGGGGCTCCACGCACTGGTTTCGGTTTGGCCCCGACGGTGGCGAGATGATCACCATGACGTCACAGGGCAACGCCTCTGCCATGTTTGCTGCGTTCGATTCCGCAGGATCGTGGGACAACCCCGACCGCAGCGTGTTCGTTGAGCTGGCGGCGTCGTACGGCCAAACCGTCGCACCCAACGTCAAGCCACCCGACTGAAACCAGAGGTCGTCAACGCCGACGGCAACAGAGCGACGGCCCCGTTGGCGTCACTCAACCGTGATGGTGAACGTGGTCGGCGAACCAACGCCGTTGGTGGACCCGAAGAACTGCACGGTCACTTCGGCGGTGCCCGACGCAACCGCGACCCCACCGGCGTTGGTGGTGTAGGTGCCCTCAGTCTTGCCTTCGCCTTCCACCTTGAACACCGACGGGTCAGAGCTCTCGGCCACAAACCGGCCCTCACCGGGATCGCCAAGGTCGAAGGTCACCGTGGTTCCGGCGCTCACCGTGGTGCTGGTGTCGTCAGCATTGAGCACCACCGGGGGCAACACGTTGCCAACCGTCGACTCGGTCGAGGAGTCGCTCGACGATTGCGGTCGTGTCGGTTGATGAGGTGGTGTCATCTGACGAACACGCCATCGTCGTGAGCGACAGAGCGCCGGCGAGGGCGGCAGCGAGGGCAATGGTGCGGATGGCGGGCTTGCGCATGGGATCTCCTGGGGTGTGATGGGTCCCTACCGTGCGGCGGTGACTCAAGGCCAACGACTGTCTGAAATAAAACCTACAGCACGTACCCCGTTGGCGGGGCGCAGCACCAGGGGAATCACCCGTCGAGATGGGCGAGACCAGGTCGGGTCACCAACACCACCGAGACCGCAACCAGTGTCACGGCGATGGCGAGGTAGGTGGCGGCCAGACCCCACCCCTCGATGGCAATACCGGTGGCGACCATGGCCAACGGCGGGGCGGCGTAAAACAGCGAGAGCTGCACGCCGAACACGCGGCCCTGGATGTCATCGTCCACCCGCTGCTGCACCAGCGAGCTGAGCAGCGGGTCCATCGGTCCCCACGCAAGGCCCAGAACGAACGCCGCCACCGCCAGGGCAGTGGTGGCAGCAGCGCCATGGGCACAATGGCGATGGCGGTGCCGGTGATCGACAGGCGGACGATGGTGCGAAACTGCAGGCGGAAGCCGCAACCAGCCGTAGGAGAAGGCGCCGATGGCCCCACCTGCTGCCAGGGCGGCGATCACGATCCCGAGCGAGGCCGGTGAGCCCTGGCGCTCGAAGTAGGTGGGCAGTATCACCGATTCGGTGGGGAGGTAGACGGCGGCGAGCACGATCACCGCCACGGTCACGGTGCGCAGCGCCCGGTCACGCCACAGGGTGGTGAGCCCGAGCATGGCCCCCGACCAGCCGCCAAGTTCACCACCCTCGCCTTGGCGGGCAGCGCGCGCTCGCTGGCCGGCGTCTCCCACGCCCATGGCGGTCACCGCCACAGCGGCCAGCACAAACAGGCCAAAAGGCGCCCAGAACGAAGCGACAGCCCCAACCGTGGCGATGAGCACGGCGCCGACAAGGGGCCCCACCATCCACCCCACGGCGAACACCCCCTGATGGATGCCGTTGGCCCGGTCGAGAGGCACGTCGGTGGCCTCGGCAACGTCCACCAGCAGCGACCGACGGCCGGTGTACCCGGCCGGGTCGAACGTGGCGCCCACCACAGCCAGTGCGGCGACGGCAGGGAAGGTGAGGCCATCGAGGGCCGCCACCACCGGGATGGCAGCCACCGACAACGCCGAGAGCACATCGGAGGCAATGCTCACCTGGCGCCGCCCCCAACGATCGACCAACCAGCCAGCCACCGGGGCGGCCACCAGCGCCGGCAGCGTCACCAGACCGGCCACCAGCCCCGCCCTTGCGGCAGAACCGGTCAGTTCGAGCACCAGCCACGGCAGCGTGATGGTGACCATCGAGTTGCCCATGCCGCCGGCAAGGTTGGCGATCTCAAGCAGCACGAACGCACCCCGACGTGCAGGCACAGGAGCACTCACCGGGCCAACCGCCATGCGCCAGGCACCGGTGTCGCCAAGCAACAAGCGCCTGTGTGGGCCTCAACCTCAGGTGTCACCTCAACCACAATGGCCGACGTGCGTGCCGCAGGTGCAAACCACATTGCACGAGCGTCGGAGAACACGGCGGCGCAATCCGGACCTGGCGGCACCAAATATGCGTCACTCCCGTTGATGAAGGGAGCAACTGGCACACGTCCTGGGGTAGCCGCCAACCCTCCCAATGGGCCACCGACCACCATCCACGCCTGCCACAGGACCAACTGACCTGACGCCGGCGAGGTCACCCCCAACGGCGCCACCGCCCACCTCACCAACCCGGACTTCACAAACCGACCGAGACCTACACTTTGGTGAATGACTGACCCTACCGACGCCAACACCAACGCATCGAGTGTGGATGTGGTCGTGGTGGGTGCGGGAATTTCCGGTCTGGTCACCGCCACCCGGCTTGTGGCCGCCGGGTTGACGTGTGTGCTGCTTGAGAGCAGCGATCGTGTTGGCGGCAGGCTGCTCACCCACCACCACCCATCCGGACCACTGGATCTGGGTGCCACGTGGTTCTGGCCCGGCGAGCAGCGGGTCGCCGCCCTCATCGCTGAGCTGAACATCCCCACCCATGCCCAGCACATCGACGGCGACGCCGTGTACCACGCACCCGGCGGCGTGCAACGCCTCGACGGCAACCCGATCGACGTTGTGGCTGGCCGCTTCAGCAGCGGTGCCGCCTCGATCACCGACACCCTCGCCGAGCGCCTCGGCGAGCGCGTGTGGCTGACAGCACCGGTGCACCGCATCGACAACTCCGGGGACCGGATGATCGTGCACCATCAGCGGGGATCACACGTGGCCGGTCACGTGGTGCTGGCCCTGCCACCGTCGCTGGCTGTGCGCCACATCGAGTTCCATCCGGCGCTCGACGACCACATCCACGACCTGGCTGCGGCCACGCCGACGTGGATGGGCAACATCGCCAAGGCAGTCATCGTGTATCCAGACCCGTTCTGGCGTGGGCAGGGGTTGGCAGGTGCTGCCATCAGTCACATCGGACCGTTGCGAGAAGTGCACGACATGAGCGGACCCGACGCCGCACCAGCGGCACTGTTTGGGTTCGCACCGTTGGCCCCCGGGGTGCCGACGCCCAGCCAGCACGACATTGTTGCCCAGCTCGTGGACCTGTTCGGGCCAGCGGCGGCCACGCCACTTGACGTCATCGTCACCGACTGGCGCCCTGATGTCCGCCCCGATATCCACACCGATGCCCGCCCCGACCGGGACAATCGAGCCACCGGCACCCCAACGGACACCTACGGACATCGCCTGTATCAACACTCCCAGGGCGGCGGTCGCCTCCACTGGGCTTCAACGGAAACCGCTCCGACGATGCCAGGCCATATCGAGGGTGCCCTTGGTGGTGCCCAGCGCGCCGTCGACGCCATCACGACGGCCATCACGACCGCGGCCACAACCGACCCGCTGTCTGTTGGACCATCAACCTAAGGACGAGACACCCGCGATGCCCGACACCCCCGAGTTGACACAGCCGACCCTTCACGACCTGCTCGACGAACTCGACCGTTCCAACGCCCACAGTGACCACCTTGTCGCCGGACTCACCGACGATCAGATCCGCTGGCGCCCAACGGCCGACTCGTCAGCGATTGGGTGGCATCTCGGCCATCAGGCTGCCGTGGCCCACTACCTGTTGCGCAATCTCGTTGTTGCCGAACCGCTCATTAACCCGGACATTGATGCACTGATGGACTCAGCCACCCCCGAACCCCTTCGCGGCGAGCTTCCGACCCTGGAGCGGCTCAGCGAATACCGCTCGGTGGTCGCACAACGGATCCACGACCACGTCGTCCGCATCCACAATGCAGACGTCGATGCACCACACCAGTTGCGCATCATCGCCACGACGCTTCTGGTCACCATCGTCAATCACAATTACCAGCACGCAAAGTGGATCGGCGAGGTGCGCACCAACACCTTTGACCTCGACGCCCCCCCACTGCCTGCGTCGCCATGGCTCACCACCGTGGATGGCTACAGGATCGTGGCACAGCACTGATGAGTACCGGCCCCGGCGGGTGCCACAGCGTCATCGGACCGCACCACCACGCCCTGACAGACACACCCCGCCGCTGAGGTTGCCCCGGCAAGGTCGAAGAGCACCGGCACACACTTCACCTGAAACAAGGATGACCTCTTGGGTCGGGTCATCAGTGCCGAACTGGACGATCGTCGACGGCAGATCACCGACCTCGTCGCCTCGGCCGAGGATCCGTTCCGGGCGGTGGTGAGCTGGTCAGTTGAGGCCGACCCCGATGGCGTCTGGCCAGCGCTGGTCTCCGCTACTGCGGCCGGGGTAGCACCAGCAATCGGTCGACTCGTCCGTGACTTTGACGCCCGGTGGACCGACCTCATCATCCAACTGGTCGTCTGCCCATCGCCACCGACTCGCCCGAACCTTGATCGGGCCTCTCCTCAGTCGGTGAGTCACCCTGAGCCATCGCCAAGTTCGACTAGAGCCCCCGGCGAATTTCGCCAAGATGTTACGGCGGCACAATCCGGAGCTGGCGGCACCTGATTCGCCTCACTCCCGTTGATGAAGGGGGTTAGGGAGTTGCCGCTACGAAGACATCGTGGTCATCGACGCCGGTGTCGCCACGCCAATCGTCGCCGCCTCAGCACGCTGGTTCTGCGGCGTCCGCCACAAGCGGTGGCAGGAACTCGCCCAAGCACAGAGGTGAGGTGCGGAACCACGTCGATCACCAAGCCATCACCGCTGCCGGTTCAGGCCGCATGGGCACGATCACGTGTGAACGCTGGCTTCAGGCCAACGTTCACCAATCACCCGGTGAACGCCGGCGTGACCAGGACAGCCGGCGCTCCAGCGGCAGCGACCGATTGTGCATCGGTCCCTACCCCTGCCCCTGCCCCTGCCCCTGCCCCCGACCCTGACCCGGACTCGGACTCGGACCCGGATCCAAACCGGAACAGCCCCTGACCCGGCAGGCTGCCGACGTCGTCGGCTCAAGCCGCTTCGCAGACCTCTGCTGGCCCAGCAGCCCAGCAAGCTGCTGAACAATCCCGGAGATGCGCGGATCTTCCATGAGCGTGCCATTGGCGGCGATGTTGTCCAGCTCAAGCGGATCAACGGTGGAGTTGTAGATCTCCAACTGGTCAGCAAGAGCGTTCTGCTTCGAGGTCGTGATGGCCGTCTTGGCTCCCGGGAGCATGGTGTTTCCGTTGACCAGCGTCACCACATCACGGGAGTTGGGCGTCGACCAGAAATCGGGATTGTCAAAATATCGGGTGTACTTCCAGCGCTCGATTGCGCCTCCGGTCCCGGTGGGAAGGTACGCAATGACCGTTTCGAGGTGACACGGCTGCACCACCGACGGATACATGCTCCCGTTCCATCCAACCTGCTGCTGGCCACGCATCGGTTCGTCATCAGTCATGAAGTACTGCGATTGGTTGGCGATGGCCAACCACGGGGTGAGACCAAGTACGTGATCGGACAGGTCTCGTCCCGGCAAATCCTCGGCCTGCGAGAACCTCGACGACAATTGCGCCTTCAACGTCGATGGGTCGAGTCCGGCGAGCCCAAGCATCGTGGGCAGCAGATCCGCGTGACTGGTTGGAACATCGACCTGCGACGCGCTCGGGAACAACACCGGATTGTGGAAAATGAACGGGACCTTTATGACCTCGTCATAGGCAACGTGCCACTTCTGGTACTGACCACCATGGGCGCCCAACATTTCGCCGTGGTCGGAGAAATACACAACGATCGTGTCGCGGTAACTCGTGGCATCAGCGGCAAGTGTGTCAATCACCGTCTTGATCTGGGCATCAACGTTTTTTTGGAGTTGATAGTAAAAACGGCGGTAGTCCGACGTGTTCAGCGTTGGCTGCAGCGCTGCCGGGTAGGTGCCAAGGTAGCTAGCCTGAGCATCGGGTTTCGCTGACAAATCGTCGGACACGGTGCGTGCGTAGGCGCTGGCCTCAAACAGCTGTTGCGGAACATTGGAACCAGCGAGCTGTTGCTGCAGGTACAGATTCCCCTGGGCCAACGAAAGTTCGCCCCAGAGCACGATGTCGTGGGGATTCACAAACGACGTAACCAGAAGCCAGGGATTTGACGACGTCCGCAGCTCCTGCAATTGCGTTGCGCCTTGGGCGGAATACACCTCATCACGTCCGCTACCACCTGGTCCTGACGAAGCCGAGTTGTTGGGATCCGATCCGTGCGGTTCAGGACCGACCCACCCGGTGAATCCGAACGGTTCAAGCATTCCGGCGTCGAGGTAGATCTGCTCTTTGAAAAGATCCCGCTCGCCTGTCGTTGTGTCGTACGAGGGATACGGCGTGTGCGTTCCCGGTTCGTACAGATCGGCGTCGGAAACGTGCCACTTTCCCTTGTAATAGGTGTCGTACCCGCCGGCACGAAACCAGTCGCCCATCGTGGGAACCGTGGTGGGGTCAAGCCAGTAGAGGTCACCTTCAATGGCGGATTTCGCAATCCCCGATGTTTGGGTAACGCCATGGAGCGAGGGGTACTGACCGGTCAGAAACGACGTCCGGCTCGGTGCACACGCTGATGACATGATGTGGTGGTCCCGCAGTTCCAATCCGTTCGATCGCAGCATCGACTGAGCGGGCAGATTCGCTGCTCGCCACGAAGCCAATTGGTCCGACTCATAACTGGGCGGAGATCGCTGCTCATCAACAATGACCACCGAGAAGTTGGGTTGTGTCGTGAGCGGTCCACGCGGAACGAACGGTGCGGTCGACGGCTGACGATTCGCTGGCAGTCGCCGCCGTTGGACAACCCCGACGGCAACGGCGGCAGCCACCACACCCGCCATACCGGCACCCTTGAGAACCTGACGTCGAGAAACCGGTCCCCGCCCATCGTGTTGCGTACTGATTTCGCCCATGCCAGCCCTTCCGATCCACAGGTGTGGAGGAACCCTGACTGTAACCCTGATGGGTGGCGGGAGGTGGGGCCGCCGCCCAGAGAGGCAACAACTAGTCCCCGATGATCCCGCGTTCGGGCAGACCCCCACGGGCTTTTCCGCCATGTGGGTCCACGTACGCCTCGGTGAAACCTCGTGGGACCATCACAGAGCGCTCAAAGCCGCTTTCGTGCTGGGCCAGCCACTTTTCGCCTGCGGGTCCGGGCCAATAACGTCCAGAACCCTTGGAGGCGGCGGTCGGAATCGAACCGACGTACGGGGCTTTGCAGGCCCCTGCCTAAGCCACTCGGCCACGCCGCCCGGCCACGGCACCGTGAGGTCCCGCAGGTAATCACTCCCGCCCCTGACGCCCTTGGGGGCGCCTGAAACTGAAGCCGATCAGGCGATCGTGGACCCGGCGGCCGCTGGGGCCTCCGGGTACACGATCCACCCGTTCTGGAGCGGACGACCGGGCTCGAACCGGCGACCTTCTCGTTGGCAACGAGATGCTCTACCAACTGAGCTACGTCCGCATGAAGAACTCACACGATAGCAACATCGGCACTCCCGGCCGACATCGCGGGGCCCGGCACTCATGGCGGCCCCACCGGCTGCTGGAACCCCAGAGGCCTGCAGGGTCAGTCGCCGTCGCCGGACGGTTCGTCCCGCGCCCCCATGGTCAGATCGGGCTTGGTGTGACGCCAGTACAACAGCGTGAGGACGCTCACCACCATGGCCAGTCCCCCGAGGCCGGCCACCGCCAAACGGAGCCGGGTGCCTGCGGTCCACCATCCCGGGCCATCGTCGACATCTGCGGTCCCGCCGCCGTCCTCAGAGGGGCCAAGCACCCCGGGGGCCGGCTCGAGCACCGTGCGATCGTCGGCCACCACGCTGGAATCAGTGGGTTCTGTGGTGGACGTTGACGTCGATGTTGATGTGGACGTGGATGGCGCCGGAGCAAAGGTGGTCGACGGACCCGGAGCGAAGGTGGAGGTTGGGGCCGGGGCGACAGTGGTCGGGGGAACAAAGGTGGTGGTCGTCTCTGGCGGCAAGGTGGTGGTCGTGTCGGGTGGCAAGGTGGTGGTCGTGTCGGGTGGCACGGTGGGCTCGGGTTCCCCGGTGACCGGTGGGTCGCCGCCGCCCTGAGCGGAGGCGATGGCCACGGGTCCGGTGAAAGCAACCATCACCATCGTGAGCGCCACCACTGCCATCACGACCCGACGGGCCAGGTGAGTCACCCCTGGTGGGTCGGCGGGAACGGTGTCCGGGGTACGCACGGCCAAGATCGTACCGCCACAGCCAGAAGTCATCGCCGCGCCCCTTGTCGCTGGTGTGCGGGACACCACCAGGTGGTGCGTCCTCCCACCGTGGCCCGCTGCAGCGGTGTGCCGTCAGTGGGGCAACATCCCCCGGGCTTGCGCTGGTCGGTCATGCGGCCAAGGTGCGAACCACCACGGTCCAGCAGGTCAGCCACCGTGGAGCGGACATGGCGGTGCAGCCGCCGCACCTCGACGGCGCTGAGCGATCCGGCGGGCCGCTGGGGCGCGATCGACGCCCGCCACAACACCTCGTCGGCAATCAGGTTGCCCACTCCCGCAACCCGGTGCTGATCGAGCAGGCGAGCCTTTATCGGCGACCTCGAACCCCGGACGGCGGCAGCGAGTTGCCCGGCGGTGATGGTGGTGGCATCGGGGCCAAGGGCGGCAGTGTCAGGGTCGAGTATGGCTGATCCCAAAATGCGAGGGTCACGCACGAACAGCTCACCGGATGTGGTCACGATGCGCAGGCGCACCCACGCCGGGTCGCGTCGTGACGGTCCGTACACCAGCTCGTCGAGCCCGTCGTCGCCATCAACGCCCAACACCCCGGTCATGCCGAAGCGCAGCCCGATGGTGGGTCCGTCGGTATGCATCAGCAGCAACTTGCCGATGCGATCGGTGCCCGTCAGCGCACGTCCGGTGATCGCCTTTGCGAACGCCGCTGCGCTGCCGGCACCCCGAATGAAACGTGGGTCGACCACATCCACCGACGACACCGTGGCCCCCACCAGCGGGGCTGCCATGCGGCGGTAGAGCTCGACTTCCACCAGCTCGGGCACGTCAGCCCAGCGCCGCCAACACGTCGGCCACGATGTCGTCGGGGTGCTCGAGACCCACCGACATGCGCACCGTTGACACTGACAGGCCCATGCGGGCCCGCTCGTCAGCGTCGAGGTGCTGGTGCGTGGTGGACACCGGATGGGTGACCAACGTTTCGGGGCCACCCAGCGATGTGGCGATGCGGGCCAGGCGCAGCGACTCGATGAAGCGCACGGCATCGTCACTGCCACCGACCACGTCGAACGACAGCAGCCCGCCGGTCAACCGCATCTGGGACATGGCCAGTTCGTGGCCGGGGTGCGAGGCCAAACCCGGATAGCGCACCGACGTGACGCCGTGGTGCTGCTCGAGCACCTCGGCCAGCCGCGTGGCTGTGGACGTCTGACGCTCAAAGCGCACCCCGAGGGTGCGCAGGCCCCGCAGGGCGTTGAGGGCATCGGCCGGTGAGGCGTTGGCGCCATGCAGCACGGCAAACGACCACAACCATTCGATGAGTTCGGCGTCACCGGCCACCACGCCGATGGTGGCGTCGTTGTGGCCGGCCATGGCCTTGGTGGCCGAATGCAGCACGAGGTCCACGCCGTGGTCCAGAGGGCGCTGGCCAAGGGGTGTGGCAAAGGTGGAGTCCACCACCGTGTACGGCCCCTTGATCGCACCCAGTGCATCCAGATCGACAATATCCAGGCAGGGGTTGGCCGGGGTTTCGGCCATGACCAGCGTGGTGCGACCCGGGATCACGGCGGCGGCGAACGCACCGGGTTCGGTGCCGTCCACCAACGTGACGTCGATGCCAAACCGGGGACACACCGACGCCAGCAGCATCGAGGTGCCGCCGTACAACTGGTGCTGGGCAACGATGTGGTCACCACTCGAACACAACCCCAGCACCACCGCCGACACCGCCCCCATGCCCGAGGCAAACGCCCGGGCCGCCTCGGCGCCTTCGAGTTCGGCCACCGCCGACTCGAACGCGGCCACGGTCGGGTTGCCGTTACGGGAGTAGAAGTGGGTCTCGGTGGGCGATACCGCAGCGGCACGACTGGCGGCCACCGAGTCGCTGGCAAACACCGCCGACGACCACAACGGAGGCGCCAGAGACCCGTCGTCATCGATTCCTCGTCCCGAGGTGATGGCAACGGTGTCGGGGTGTGGCGTGTCGGGGGTGGGTTGTCGGGATGGGGCGTGTCGGGGTGCGGGTTGTGTTCGTGATCAGTCATCGTTGCCGACCTCCTCCAGTAAGGCGGTGAGTGCAGCGCCCACCTGCTCAGGTTCGAGCAGGAAGCCGTCATGGCCGTGGGAACTGTTGATCACGACGTGATCAACCCGTGCACCTCCTGCGATGAGCCCGTCAGCGAGCTGACGCTGCTGGATGGGCGGATACAGGGTGTCTGAGTCGACGGCGGCCACCAGACACCGGGCCTGCACCCGGGCGAGTGCTGCGGCCATGCCACCGCGGCCGCGGGCCACGTCGTGCAGGTCCATGGCCTTGGTCAGCACCAGATACGAGTTGGCGTCAAAACGCCGCACCAGCTTGGTGCCGTGATGGTCGAGGTAACCCTCAACGTCGAAGCGCTGCCACATCGACAGGCCGTTGTCCATGGGGTCCACGGCCGCACGGTCGAAGCGGGAACCGAACACGTCACCGGTGCGGTAGGTGATCTGGGCCATCTCGCGTGCCAGACCCAATCCCCGGTGGGGACCGGCCCCGTCGGAAGCGTCGTAGTAGTCGCCACCGGCCCACGCCGGGTCAAAGGCGATGGCGCGTCGCTGCACCGCACTCCAGGCGATCTGCAGCGCCGACGACGCCGCACACGACGACAGGGTGGCCAGCGACCGCACCCGGTCGGGGAACATCACCGCCCATTCCAGCGCCGTCATCCCGCCCATGGATCCACCCACCACGCTGGCCCACACATCGATGCCGAGATGATCGGCCACCGAGCGTTGGGCCCGCACGACGTCGCGCACCGTCACCACACCAAATCGTGATGCGTACCGGGTGCCGGCTTCAGGATCAATCGACGACGGACCCGTGGAGCCCTGACAACCGCCCAGCACGTTGATGCACACCACGAACCAGTGGTCGGTGTCGATGCCACGGCCCGGCCCGATGATGTCGTCCCACCAGCCCGGCGTGCGGTGACCGGGTCCCACCTTGCCTGCGGCGTGGCTGTCACCGGTCAGGGCATGGCACACCAGCACGGCGTTGGAGGCGTCTGCGTCGAGTGTCCCCCACGTTTCGTAGGCCATGGTGACCGCACCGAGGGTTCCACCGCCTTCCAGCGTGAACGGGCGGTTGACCGTGACATCCACGAACTGGCGGTTGCCGGCAGGGTCACCGAAGACCCACGCGCCAGAGGCGGGCAGGTCGTGGCCGGCGAGGGGCACCTCTGGATGATCGTGGTGGTTCATGGGTACAGGTCCAGTTTGCGGACAGGTCCGGGTTTCCCACGGTGCCATGCACGGCTCCCCCACCCACGGGGGTACCGGACACTTCGTTGCCGACCGAAGCCGACCACATCCCCGCCGAGGCGGGAGGCACCTTGGGTGTCCGTCCCAGGTTGCCGGACCCGGGAAACCCCGGGCCGCTCGTAATGCCTGCTCTAGGCAACTACGTCGGGGCCGGCACCGTCAAATGATTCCGGGTGTGGCGTCAGCGACGGCGGGGCTTGCCCACCTGGGGCGGACCCGGCGGGGGTTCCCAGCCGGCGAGATCGTCGAGGCGATCGTCATTGGAGAACACCTCGACGATGTCCTGATCGAGGCCCAGGCGGCGCATGAGGCGTCGCACGTCGAGTTCCTGATCCCACAACAGCAGTGTCACGGCCACGCCAGTGCCGCCGGCACGCCGTCCGACCTGACCGATGCAGGTAGCTCTTGTGGTCGTCGCTGGGATCCCAGTGCACCACCATGCCCACATCGTCGACGTGGATGCCGCGGGCGGCCACATCGGTGGCCACCAGCACCGACACCTTGCCGGCCATGAAACCGGCCAGCGCCTTTTCCCGGTCGCTCTGGCGGAGGTCACCGTGGATGGCCGCAGCGGTCACACCCTCTTCCCGCAGCTTTTCGGCCAGCCGGTCACAACCGCGCTTGGTGGCCACGAACATGATGGTGCGGTCCACGCTGCGGGCGATGCGGGCGGCGATCTTGACCCGATCCATCTGGTGGACGCGCAGGAAATGATGTGTCATTTCCTCAACCGTCACGCCGGCGGATTCCACCTCGTGGTACACGGGGTCGGTCTGGTACCGCTGCACCAGGGTTTCCACCACGCCGTCGAGGGTGGCGCTGAACAGCAGGGTCTGGTGTTCACGGTCGTGTGGCGCAGGATCCACTCGACCTGGGGCAAAAACCCCATGTCGGCCATGCGGTCGGCTTCGTCAACCACCACCACGTCGAGCTCGGCCACCGAGGCCACCTTGCGTTCGATGAGGTCGATCAGGCGCCCGGGGGTGGCCACCACCACGTCGGCACCCTTTTCAAGCAGAGCCGCCTGACGCTCGATGGGTGCGCCGCCGTAGACCGTGACAACGGCCAGGCCCATGGCCTCGCCCAGTGGCTGCAGCTCGGCTGACACCTGCAGGGCGAGTTCCCGGGTGGGCACCAACACCAGACCCCGAGGACCGTCGGGCGAGCTGGCCTTGAGCCGCTGAAGCAGAGGCAAACCAAAGGCGAGCGTCTTGCCCGAGCCGGTTTTGGCCTTGCCACACACGTCCCGACCGGCCAGCGCATCAGCGATGGTGAGAGCCTGGATGGAGAAGGGTTGGGTAATGCCACGCTCTTCGAGGGCGGCGCTGAGAACGGGGTCCACCCCGAGCGATGCGAAAGTTTCCATGATGAATCTGTGAGCAGGCTACTGCCCACTGACCGCTCTTCGGCGCACCCGGTTGGCGTCCGGTTGATGTCCGGTTGACGCCCGGTCGGTACCCGGTCGGTACCGGACCTGCGTGCGGCAGCCGATCAGGCGGGCAGAACGGCCTCGATGGCCTCGATCACCTCGGGAGCGTCGGGCTCAGTGGTGGGGCCAAATCGGGCCACCACGGTGCCGCCCGGGGCGACCAGGAACTTCTCGAAGTTCCAGCGAATGTCGCCGGTGTGCCCCTCGGCGTCGGCGGTTTCAACCAGCTCCGAGTACAGCAAATGGCGACCCTCACCGTTGACCTCGATCTTTTCGAGCAGGGGGAAGGTGACGCCGTAGGTGGTGGAGCAGAACGTGGCGATCTCCTCAGCGGTGCCGGGTTCCTGGGCCAGGAACTGGTTGCACGGCACTCCAAGCACGGTGAAACCACGGTCCACATAGCGCTCGTGGACTGCCTCCAGGCCGGTGTACTGCGGGGTGAGACCGCACTGTGAGGCCACGTTCACCACCAACACGGCCCTGTCGGCCAGCGCCGAGAGTTCCATCGGGGTTCCGTCGAGCCTGGAAACGTTGACGTCGTAAATCGACATGGGTCCTCCGTGAGATTGGGGGTGCCGGCAACGACCGATCGGACGCCGGAACCTGATGTGCCCACAGCCTACGATGGGATCGGAGCCAATGCCCACGGAGGGAATGGTTTGTGGCCAACAGGGGGTGATGCCATGTCCAGCCCGTCGACGTCGATGCCGGTCGAAGAGTCCGGGTTTGACGACCACGCCAGGCGTATCGCCGACCAGGGGTGGACGGTGGTGCCCGACGCCATTGAGCCCGACCTCATCGCCGCCATCGCCGATGACCTCGACCGGCTCGAGCACGATCTGGACGTGGGCCCGTGCCGCAACGCCTTCGAGGGCCACAACACCGTGCGCATCTACAACCTGCTGCTCCATGGAGAGAACTTCCAGCGCATCCCGGTGCATCGCGCAATCCTGCCCATCGTGGAGCGGGTGCTGGATCGGGGGTGCCTCATCTCGAGCCTGTCGTCGATTGCCATCGACCCCGGCGAGACCGCCCAACCCATCCACGCCGACGACCAACTCATCAACCTCGACAAACCCCACAAGCCGCTGGTGTGCAACACCATGTGGGCCATCACCGACTTCACCGAGGCCAACGGGGCCACCCGGCTGGTGCCCGGCACCCACCTCGGCGACAGCAACCCCAACCCGTTCGAACACCACGACACCATTGCCGCCGAGATGACCGCCGGCAGCGTGCTGGTGTGGAACGGCAGCCTGTGGCACGGCGGCGGGGCCAACACCACCGACACACGCCGGGTGGGCATTGCCATGAACTACTGCGCCGGGTTCATCCGCCAGCAGGAAAACCAGCAACTGGGTATCCCAACGCAGACCGTGGCCGCATTCGAACCCCGACTGCAGCAACTGGTGGGCTACGACGTGTACCACGGACTCATCGGCCACATTGACAAGAAAAAGCCGACATTCCTGCTGGGCGGCGAGGGTGACCACCGCATGGTGTGGGACGTGTAGCTAGCCAGTTTCGTCGGCACTGCTCTGGTCGGCACTGCTCTGGTCGGCACTGTCGTCGTCGGCGCTGCTCTGGCCAGCACCGGCAACCGCGTCGTCACCACCGAACGTGTGCCCGTCGGTGTAGGCATCGTCAACGTCATCGGGACGCCGGCGCACGCCGCGCACGGCAAGCACCACGAGCACTCCGGCCATGGCCACCAGGCTCATCCAGATGTTGACCCGCAGGCCGAGCACCACACTGGCGGGGTCGATGCGCAGCGCTTCCACCCACAGCCGGCCAAGGAAGTAACCGCCGACATACAGAACGAACAGGTTGCCCGGACGCAGCGTGCGTCGGCGGTCGATGGCCAGCAGCACCCCCATCAAAGCCAGGTTCCACAGACCTTCGTACAAAAACGTGGGGTGGAAGGTTGCGACGTTGGCGTACTCGGCTGGCCGGTTGGCGGGGTCGATTTCCAGACCCCACGGCAGGTTGGTGGGCCCGCCGAACAGTTCCTGGTTGAACCAGTTGCCGATGCGCCCGATGGCCTGAGCCAACGGCAGTGCCGGGGCGACAACATCAAGCCCCACCGACAGCCGCATCCCCTTGCGCCGGGCCACGAGCAAGCCGACGGCCACACCGGCGGCGATGCCCCCGGGAATGCCCAGCCCGCCCTTCCAGATGGCCAACGCCCCCATGGGGTCGTCGGGGAAGTACTTCTGCCAGTCGGTGATGACGTGGTAGAGCCGGGCCCCGATGAGTCCGGCCGGCACCGCCCACAACGCCACCGACGTGATGTCCTCGGGGTCGCCGCCGCGCTCGGCCCACCGCTTGCGGGCCAGCCACACCCCCACCAGCACACCGGCGGCGATGGCCAGGCCGTAGACCCGGAAGCTGAGCGGACCGAACCCGATCTCGTTGCTCGATGGGCTCGGCAGCGACGCCAGCACCGACCCGACCACCGAGCCGTGCAGTGCGCCCATCATGGCGACCATCAGCGAGACGTGAGCTGTTCGGCGGAGAGTTCCATCAGCTGGCCGGCACCGGTGGTGACCGAGGCCACCAGACCGTGCACCTGAGGCAACCACTGCTCACAGAAGAACTTTGCCGTCACCACCTTGGCGGCGGCATCGTCGCCGTCAAGGGCGCAAGCGGCCACGGCCTGGCGGGCCATGAGCCAACCGGCCACCACCAGCGAGAACATCCGCAGGTAGGGGGTGGCTCCGGCCAGGGCGTCACGGGGGTCGGCCATGCCGTTGGTCATGATCCAGCTCGGTGGTGGACCCCAACGTGCCAAGCGCGTCAGACAGCGCCGAGCGGATACCGGCCAGGTCGTCGCCACCTGCAGCCAGGTCGGCGTCCACGGCGGCCATGGTGGCCAGAAGTTCGGTGACTGCCGCCCCGCCACGCAGGCCGAGCTTGCGGCCCACCAGGTCCATGGCCTGGATGCCGTTGGTGCCCTCGTAGATGGTGGTGATGCGGGCGTCGCGGTAGTGCTGGGGTACGCCGGACTCTTCGATGAAGCCCATGCCGCCGTAGACCTGAATGGCCAGCGACGTGACCTCCACCCCCATGTCGGTGCACCAGCCCTTGGCCACCGGGATGAGCAGGTCCACGAACTCGGTCTGGGCGGCTCGCACCTCGGGGTCGGGGTGATGACGACTCAAGTCGATGCCCTCGGCGGTGACGTACACGATGTTGCGCATGGCCTCGGTGAGCGACCGCATGGTGAGCAGCATCCGTCGCACGTCGGGGTGCTCGATGATGAGCGACTGCTCGCCGGCTGGAGCGCCCGGAGCCCTGCCCTGGTTGCGCTCGGTGGCGTAGGTGAAGGCGTCCTGGTAGGAGCGCTCGGCGAGGCTGAGGCCCTCGAGACCCACCGACAGGCGGGCGTTGTTCATCATGGTGAACATGTAGCGCATGCCCTGGTTTTCCTCACCGATGAGGTAGCCCACGGCTCCGCCGTTTTCGCCGTAGCTCATCACACAGGTGGGGCTGGCCTTGATGCCCATCTTGTGTTCGATCGACACACACCAGGCGTCGTTGCGCTCGCCCAGTGCTGCCGTCGTCGTTGACCAGGAACTTGGGCACCACGAAACACGAGATTCCCTTGGTTCCGGGAGGGGCGTCGGGGGTGCGGGCCAGCACCAGATGCACGATGTTGTCGGCCATGTCGTGCTCGCCGAAGGTGATGTAGATCTTGGTGCCGCTGATCAGGTAGGTGCCGTCACCCTGGGGCACGGCCTTGGTGCGCACCGCTCCCACATCCGATCCGGCCTGCGGCTCGGTGAGGTTCATGGTGCCGGTCCATTCGCCGGTCACCATGCGGCGCAGGTAGCGCTCCTTGAGCTCCTCGCTGCCGTGTTCGAGCAGCAGGTCGATGGCGCCCTGGGTGAGCAACGGGGCCATGGAAAACGCCATGTTGGCCGACGAGATGAACTCCTGCAGCACGATGCCCGCAAGCCAGGGGAACCCGCCGCCGTCGTACGCCGTTGGGAACGGCACACCACCCCAGCCGCCATCCACATACTGCTGGTAGGCGTCGACGAAGCCGTCGGGGGTGCGCACGAGATTGGTGGCCGGGTCGTGGACGCTGCCCTGCACGTCACCGTTGCGGTTGATGGGGGCGATGACGTCGGCCACGAACCGTGCGTTTTCCTCAAGAGCACCCTTGAGGGTGTCGGCGTCGATGTGGGAGAACTCGTCGAGGGCACACAACGCGTCGAGATCCACGAGGTTGTCGAGCACAAACGAGATATCGCGCACGGGGGGTCGGTAGTCAGCCATGAATGGATCCTAGGCCAGCACCTGCGACGCGCCCCATCTGCGCCGGGGTGCGATCAGTAGTCCTCGGCCTCCATGGCCTGCCAGCGTCGCACCAGCAAAAAGGCCACCACCGTGCCTGGCAGGGCGATGCCGAACATGGCCACCCACCGCAGCCCGGTGAACAACAGAACCTGCCCCACCACCAGCAGGACCACGGCGACGGCCACGGCAATGCGGAACTCGCGATTGGCGCGTTGTTTGCCCGACATCGGCGGGTCCTGGGGCGGCTGCCCGTCTGGTGGCGGTTGCGGCGTCATGGATTCATGCACTCCTGGGTCCGGTGACCACCTCAACGCTGTCGGCGGCACTGCTGATGTCGGCGAGGTCGAACATCACCGGCCGCCACGCCTTGTCGCTGTAGCGGTAGGCCTGGTCGAGGTGGAACGCCGAGGTGGGGTCGGCGGACTGCCCGTGGATGAGCAACGCCTCAGCCGAAACGCCGCTGCTGGTGAACTCCACCACCATCACGGCACTGGTGCCGGCGTTGACCGGCCGACCCCCCACACGAAGCGAACTTCCACCCCACAGCAACTCCCCCACCTCGTTGCGCGGCGCCAGTGATGTGATTGCCGCAGACGGGCCGTCGATGTAGGCGGCGATGACGGCGTTGCCGTCACGACCGGTACCGCCGTGAACCGGAATGCGCTCGCCGCCGCGGTCGGCGAACTGCTGGTCTCGCCAGAACTCGTCAATGTCGAAGCCGGCTGCCCTCACCATGAGTGCTGCCTCAGCCAATGCCACCAACACGGGATCGACCCGCCGCCTGCCGGAGCCGGGGCCAGGCCAGTTGGAGTGCCGATGGGGTCGTCAGGGTCGAAGTCGGTGGCGAACAGTTGGCCGGCCCGGCGAAGATCCCCGGGATCGAACGCCGCCAAAAACTCGGTCCACAGCGCCGGGGCCTGGTCTTCGAGATTCCAGGTGCCCCGCCAGCGGTCCAGGAGGCTGCAGATCTCCCCCATCGACACCTCCTGAGCCGGCCACAACTGCGTGCCGTTGGCGCCAATACGCGCATCGACGGCGACCACATCGGCTGTCTGACACCGGCTCACCACGTCGTCGAGCAACAGGCCCGACACGAGGCCCTGGTTTTCGAGCAGTACGGCCCGCACGTCACTGGCGCCGAGGTTGCGACCATCGACACGGGCCAGGTCGACCATCTGGGCCACCGCCGACAGGCTGTACCTCGCCCGCGGGCTGAGCGCCTGGCCTTCGGGGCCCACAAGCGGGGAAAACCCGCTCAGGACCACGTCGTCGTTGGGTAGCCAGTGGGTGTCACCGGTGGCCACCACCCAGTCGCGCACCTTGACCCGGGGCAGCTGCGACCACGGCAGCAGCCCGGCACCCACGGCGCCGTTGACCTCCTGCCACAGTGACTCCGGCTCGCTACCCACCAGCATCACCGCACCCTGCTCGGCAACTGCGGCCGCCACCGGGTCGCTGACACCGAACGCCAACGCCCCCAGCAGACCGGCATCGCTCACTGCCGGGGTGGCCGACGGATCCCCAACCAGGGCCCAACCTGAGGCTGACACCGCCACGGTGACCGTCCAGCCGGTGGCGCCCACCGTTGCCTGCACGTCGTCCATGTCGGCCAGCGAGCGTGACCGGTTCATCCCCAGAAACTGGTCCACCATGGCGGGACGCACGAGCGCCGCATCCCGATAGGCGTACGCCCGACGGGTGTCCCAGCCCATGCCCGGCAACGCCACCACCGGGCCGTGCACGGTGGTGTACACCGTGCGTTGCACGGTGCTGACTGACCCGTCACCGCCGAGCACCTCAACGGCTACCGGCACCGGCGTCATCGGCTGATCGCCGCCACCGAAGCGGTACCTGGTGGGATCGCCTTCGACCAGGTCCAGCGCCGCATAGGTGAGACGCTGACCGCCCGAGGGCACCTGGGACCAGGCCACCTCGGTGTTGAAACCGCTGAACACTCCGGGCAATCCCACCAACGACAGGCCGTACACATCGAAGCCACCGGGGCCGGTGACGGCGGTGGGAACCGAGGGTGCGGGGGCGCCAGAATCGCCGCCAGGTCAGTGCCGGGACGCCGCCGATCGCCGCCAGCGTCGGCGCCGGGTGCAGACCCTGTGGGGGCGTCGACAGGTGCGACGAGGGTGAGATGGTTCTCCCACAGGGCCAACTCGCCATCCCACGGAAACTGGGTGGCCGAGCCCAGCACCGACGTGGTGTTCCCGGTGGCGGCCCGCCCAAGCGCCCATGCAGTGCCGCCCACCTCAACGGGTCCAGGCAGCACGACCGGTCCGGCGTCGGACAGGGCGACTGCGGCCTGCCCGGACACCGGGGTTCCGATGACACCTGCACCGTCGGTTGACGGTGCTGTTGGGGGTTGGGCTGCGGCCACGGCGGCCACCAGGGTGCGCCCGCTGGCCACCATGGCCAGATCGTGGTGATAGGCGACCAGGTCCACAGCGTCGAGCGGACCCACCCACGGCGCTCCGGCGCACCAGCCCGGCACGTCGGCCACCCCGGTGTCGGCCAGCCAGGCGTTGAACCCGTCGGCGTAGCCCTGCACCATGGCCCGGGCATCATCACTGAGCGTCGGCCACATCTGGACCGCCCGGGCGCGCAGGTCCCAACTGCGATAAGTGATGTCTGAGTTCAGGTGGACGTCGCCGTCACCGGCGCCGTGCCATCTCGCCCGCTCCCCGCGCACCTTGACGATCTGGTCGGCAAGCTCGCATCCGCGGTCGTCGCCAATCGCCCAGCCCTGACCGAAGCCCAGGCTGCCGATGTCGGTGGCGGTGATGTGCGGGATGCCGTGGGCGGTGCGGGTGATGGTGGCAACGTAGGCGCCGTCGCTGAGGGTGGTTGGCGGCTGCTCGGGGTCCGGCACAGCCTGACTGTCGGCGCTGCACCCCGCAGCAACCAGAGCCACCGCCAACAACGGGACAACCAGTCGTCGCACACGCAGTGGTCGCACCCGCAGTCGTCGTTCACGTCGCACAAGTCGCCTCGGTGATGGCACGCCGCAAAGCTCCACTTCAGTCGGGCCCATGGGGTGAGTGCCCGTCACGATGTCTCCGATTCCCACCCTACTGCCGGGGTACCTGGGTGCTGTGGTCACCATCGGTGTACCTGCAAGTAACCTGCCGGCATGTCTGCAACCGACCTGTTTTCCATCAAGGGCAAGACCGCACTGGTAACCGGCGGAAGCCGGGGCATTGGCGCCATGATCGCCCGGGGCTATCTCGAGGCTGGCGCTGCCAGGGTCTACATATCGTCGCGCAAGGTTGACGAACTCGACGCTGCGGTGGCCGCCTTTGCCGACGTCGGCGAATGCATCGCCATCCCCGCCGACCTGTCACGAGCCGACGAGTGCGAACGCCTGGCCGCCGAAGTGACCGAACGCGAGGGTGGCCGTCTGGACATCCTGGTCAACAACGCCGGCGCCAACTGGGGTGCGCCGCTGGCCGACTTCGACGAAGCGGCCTGGGATCGTGTGCTCAACGTGAACGTCAAGGGCGTGTTCCAGCTCACCCGCCATCTCGCCCCCACGCTGTCGGCCGCAGGCACCCAGCGCGACCCGTCCCGGGTGATCAACATCGGGTCCATCGACGGCATCCGGGTTCCCGAGATGGACACGTACTCCTATTCGGCGTCCAAGGCGGCGGTGCACCACATGACGCGAGTGCTGGCCAAAAGGCTCGGCCGCGACAACATCACGGTGAACGCCATCGCTCCTGGTCCGTTCGAGTCCAAGATGATGGCAGCCACGCTCGACGCCTTTCGGCCAATGATCGAGCAGGCCAGCCCGTTTGGTCGCATCGGCGAACCCGATGACATCGCCGGAGCCGCCATCTACCTGGCCTCCCGGGCAACGTCGTGGGTGACCGGGGTGATCCTGCCCATCGACGGCGGCATGGCCACCACCGTGTGATTCCCGCCTGCGCAGCCAGTTGGCCTGGGCAGCTGGTTTGCCTGAGCAGCCAATTGACCTGAGCCAGGTTTGGGCTTTGCCCAAAAGGTCAGATGAAAAACAGGACCCAGGCCAGCACGCCCAGGGCGAACAACACCCCGACGATCACGGCGATGATGACCGGACCCGGACCACGAGACTTGCGGAACTCCCCGAACGCCACCAGATCCTCACGGTGTCCGACGGCGCAGGTAGGCCTGATTCTCGGGTGTTCCCGAATGGGGCAGATGGGTGTGCTCTTTGTGCGAGGCCGCCGTCTGGTGCTTTTTGGCCCGGGCTTCGTGGGCCCGTCGGCGGGCGGTGCGCTGCTTGGCTTTTTTGGACGATGCCACCCCCGAACCCTACTGCCGGGCCGTCGGGCAGGTGGCGCACCGCAGCTGAGCACGGTTGTCGGGCGTCACCTTGGCTTCGCCGTTGTGAGTTCGACGGCGCCACGCCACCATAGGGAGATGGATTCCGACGTTCCGGCCGCCGACCCCATCGGTCGTCTCAGCTGCACAGGCCCTGCTGGCCACGCCCGTGATCGGGGATAGACCGGTTCGCCCAGGCGGTGATTCTCATCGTGAACCACGACGATGACGGAGCCCTGGGCCTGGTGCTGAACGAGCCCGGGTACGTGGCGGTGGCCGAGACCCTGCCCGTGTGGGCCGACCGCGCCGGCCCACCGGCGCTGGTGTTCATGGGAGGGCCGATGTCAACGGATCGAGCCCTCGGTTTGGCCCGACTCGATGTCGACACACCCGCCGACCGGGGCGGCCCGGCGTTCACCAGTCTGCCGGGCTGGCCCGACACCGACGACACCGTGGGTCTGGTCGATCTGTCGGCTGATCCTGGGGATCTGGCGGCGTCGGTGCATTCGGTCCGGGTGTTCGCCGGATATGCGGGTTGGGGTCCCGGGCAACTCGAGTCCGAACTGTCGGTTGGCGCATGGTGGACCACCGCCGTGCGTGCCGCCGACGTGCTCGGTGACGACCCCAGCGGCCTGTGGACCCGGGTGGTGGCCCGACAGCCCGGCTCACGGGCGTTGTTCGCCCGGTTCCCCGGCGATCCCGGCCTGAACTGACTGACCACCCGCACCGCTACGGTGCGGGGTGTGGATCTGGTCCCGTCACCCGACACCGCCGAGCTTCATCACATCGCCGCCGGCGCCTACGCCTGGTTGCAGCAACCCCACCGTCACGGGCGACCCAATGCGGGAGTGATTGTGGACGACACCGGCATCGTGGTGGTTGACACGCTGTTGGTGCCGTCGCAGGCCGAAGCGTTGAACGACGCGCTCACCTCGTTCGGGGTCCCGGTACGAACGGCGGTGTACACCTCCAGCCACGCCGAGTTCACCGGCGGCTCGGGCACGTTCAGGTTCGCCGCCCGCTACGGCACCCAGCTGACCTCCACGCTGATGGACCAACCCCCCAACACCGAGGCGTTTCAAGCGACTGCACCCCGAGGTGGCCCACGAGTTCGACGACCTCGACACCCGGCCGGTGAGCCACACGGTGGATGCCGCGTATGGCTCACCGAAGGTGTGTGCATCGTGCCAACCATCGGCCAGATGGACAGCAACCTGGTGGTGTTCGTGCCGGGCGCCGACACCCTGTTTGCCGGGGCCATGTGCACGTTCGGGGTCACCCCCAACTGTTTCGACGGGGATCCGCTGGTGTGGGCTGACTCGCTGGGTGACCTGGCCGAGCTGGCCGGCCGCGTCGTTCCCGGTGTCGGTCACCTTGGCGGCCCCGCTGACCTGCTGGCGCTGCAGGCCTACCTGTGGGCGTGCGCCGAAGCCGACGGTGACGTCAGCCGACTGGCCAGCGGGCCGTGGCACACCTGGTCAGACCGCCACCTCGACGACGTGAACGTGTGGCGCGCCGCCATGCTGGCCGCCGGTGACCGATCGGTTCCACCAGCGATGTTGCGTCCTGCTGGGCCTGGCCTGAGGCTCAGCCCCGCCATCACTCCTCGTTGGTGATGCCCACCAGTTCGTCACTGAGTTCCCACAGCCGACGGGCCGACTGCGGGTCACGTGCGGCGCGCGACGGACTGCGCTGGTGCACGCCGGGCAGGTAGCCACCGCTGAAGTAGGCCCCGGTCACCCCGGTCACCTCGGGTGAGGCGGCCAGGTACACCAGTGGCTCGGCACCGCGCGAGGCGGTGACCAGAAATGGCCGTGACACCAACAGGCCGATGCGCTCGAAGCCAGACGTGTCGTCGGCTGAGCCGAACCCGGTGCGCACCGGGCCGGGATGGCAGGCATTGGCCGTCACCCCGGTTCCAACCAGTCGCTGGGCCAGCTCCATGGTGAACAACACGTTGGCCAGCTTGGACTCGGCATACACATCAGCTGACCGGTACCCCGAGGCGCGGTCGAGGTCATCCCAGTTCATGCCCCCGCACGGCAAAGCGGTGGGCCAGTGATGCCACGGTGACCACCCGGGCCGGAGCCGATGCTTCGAGCCGTTCAACCAGCAGGTTGGTCAACAGGTGATGGCCGAGATGATTGCCACCGAATGTGGCTTCGAAGCCGTCAACGGTGACCGACCGGTCGCTGAGGATGCCGCCAGCGTTGTTGATGAGGACGTCGATGTGATCGCACGTTGCCAGCAGTTCGTCAGCTGCCCGGCGCACCGACGCCAGATCACACAGGTCGAGATGCACCAACGACACCGCCTCGCTGCCGGTACGGCGGGTGATCTCCGCCACGGCAGCCTCACCGCGGCCCATGTCCCGGGCCGTGATCACCACATCGGCGCCCATGCGTCCAAGTTCCACCGCCGCCTCCAGCCCGATCCCCGAGTTGCCTCCGGTGATCACCACTGTCTGACCCGTCATGTCCCACTGATCGCGCATGACACGATCATCGCCCACAACAGACCCTGATGCATCGCCGGTCCGCAGATCGTCTGGGGGTGCCCGAGCACCAGCCGGGGACCGGCCACTCCACCCGGCTACCGTTCGCACGGTGATCAGCGTTGTGAGCCCTGCCCCCGATGACCCCTCGCTGGGTCCGTTCGGGTGGGATCACCTGGTGCGGGATCGGTGGATGGCCGCAGTGGCTGGCGCCGATGTGACCCGGGTGGACGGTGGCCCGCTGGTGGCCGGGCGGGTGGTGCGCACCAGTCGGCGCTTCACCCATGTGGCCACCGCCGACGGACTGGTGCAGGCGCTGGCACCCCACGAACTGGAGCCGCCACCAGTGGCTGGCGACTGGGTGGCGCTGTGGGACGGGGGTGTCGAACGCGGCGCACGCGTCGAGGCCGTGGCGTCACGCACCACCGAACTGGCGCGGCGTGACCCGGCCGGCGGCAGCGAGGGTCAGGTTCTGGCCGCCAACGTGGATCTGGTGCTGGCGGTGTTCGGCCTGGATCGCCCGGTGCGGCCCGGCCGGGTGGAGCGCTCATTGGTCCTGGCCCATGACAGTGGGGCGGTTCCCGTCGTGGTGCTGACCAAGGTCGATGCCGTCGACGACGCCGACGCCCAGGCCGCCGCCGTGAGGGCCCTGGCCGGTGAGGTTGATGTGATCCTGGTGTCGTCGGTGACCGGGGCCGGAACCGACGAGCTGGCCGGGCGCCTGGCACCGCACCGCACCGCCGTGCTGGTGGGCGAGTCGGGGGCGGGCAAGTCCACGCTGGTGAATCGGCTGGCCGGGCGGGCCGTGCAGCGCACCGCCGAGGTGCGCACCGCCGACGCCAAGGGACGCCACACCACCGTGACGCGCGACCTCATCGTGCTCGACGGCGGCGGGGTGGTCATCGACACCCCGGGGCTGCGGGCACTGGGGCTGCTGGACTCAGCCGGCGGGGTGGCGGCAACGTTTGATGACATCGAGACCCTGGCACGACAGTGCCGATTCCGGGACTGTGCCCACGGCGACGAGCCCGGCTGTGCGGTGACTGCGGCCGTGGCCGCCAGAGCCGTCGACCCCGAGCGGGTGTTGCGCTATCACGCCGTGATCGCCGAGCTGGCCGAGGCCGATCAGGCCGTCGCCGAGGCCGCCCGACGGCCCCGCGGCCGCCCATCACCGCCACCCACCTCGTAGCATCGTCGCTGTGCCCAACGTCCCGACTGATCCGTACGCCAATGAGGCCGTGGCCACAGCCCTTGCCGCCGCCACCATCGTGCCGTTGCGCGACGGCCCCGACGGACTCGAAACCGTCCTGTTGCGCCGGGACACCGGTCTGGCCTTCGCCGGTGGCCTGTGGGTGTGGCCCGGCGGCCGCATCGAGGATCTCGATGGCGCCACCGGCGGTGACGATCCCCTGGCCTCACTTGAGGCCGCCGCCCGCGTGGCCGCCGCCCGTGAGGCCATGGAAGAAGCGTCGCTGGCGCTGGACCCCGAGCGGTTCGTGTGGTTCGCACACTTCACTCCGCCCATGGGTGTCGAACGTCGCTACGCCACGTTCTTTTTCGCCACCGAGGCCAACCACACCGATGAGATCACTCCCGACGGCCACGAGGTGCACGAACACCGGTGGATGACCCCAGCCGCCGCCCTCGACGACTGCCGCGCCGGGCACATCGGGTTGTCGCCCCCACGTGGATCGTGCTGGAGTGGCTGGCCGAGCACGCCACCACTGCAGACGCCCTGGCGGCGTTCGACGCCTACCCGCCGCAATGGTGCATCACCCGGTTCGCCACCGTCGACGGCGGCATGGTGGCCATGTACGAGGGCGACTCGGGGTACCACACCGATGACCCCAACCTGCCCGGCGACCGCCACCGACTGTGGATGCTGGCCGACGGTTGGCGCTACGAGCGAAGCGCCCACCTCCATCCCGGCAGTCTCCATGCCAGCGACAACCATGCCAGCGACAACCATGCCGGCAGTCTCCACCCCGGCCAGACGCCGACATGACCCCCGGTCCGGCTTCGCCGTCCACGCTGCCCCCACCGCATCCGGGCACCGCCGTACCCCGGCCACAGCGCCGCCATCGTTGGGCGCTGGTGGTGCTGGCCACGGTGCTGGCCGTCGCCGTCGTGGCGGCCGTTGCGCTGCGCGCCTCGAGCCCGCCGGAACCCTCGGCGTTCTACGACCCTCCCGCAAACCTGGCCTCACAGGCCCCGGGAACGGTGCTGCGGTCCGAACCGTTTACCCCGGCGGTGCCCGGCGCAGTGGCGTGGCGTGTGCTGTACCGATCCACCGACCCGTCAGGCAACCCGATCGCCGTCAGTGGCGTCATCGTTGCCCCCCAGGGTGCTGCCGATGGCGACGACCGACGGGTGGTCACCTGGGCCCACCCCACCACCGGGGTGGCCTGCCGATGCGCGCCGTCGTTGCGAAGCGACCCCACCGAAGCCATGTTCGGCATTCAGACCGCCATCGCCAACGGCTGGGTGTGGGCCGCCACTGACTATCCCGGACTGGGCACGCCGGGCCCCCACCCCTATCTGATCGGCGCCAGCGAGGCCCGTTCGGTGCTCGACGTTGTGCGAGCTGCCACCGACCTGCCCACCGGTGCCGGATCCACCTTTGCGGTGTGGGGCCATTCCCAGGGCGGTCAGGCAGCGTTGTGGACCGGCATGATCGCCGATGCCTACGCCCCTGATCTGGACCTGACCGGTGTGGCCGCGGCCGCACCGGCCATCGAACTGGCCGAACTGGTCACCGCCGACGTGGACACCCTCGGCGGGCGGCTGTTGTTGTCGATGGGTCTGGTGGCGTGGTCCGAGGTGTTCGACAATGCCCCTCTGGACACGGTGTTGCGGCCGCTGGCGCGACCCGTGGCCCGGGGAATCGCCGACCGGTGCATCGAGACCAATGCCCAGTCACTGGCTGCATTGCCTGAGGTGGCCACGTCCAGAGTGTTGCCCTTTTTGGCCATCGACCCCACCACCACCGAGCCGTGGGCAAGCATCCTGAGCGCCAACACGCCGTCTGGGCCCATCGACGTGCCGGTGTTCGTCGGTCAGGGCCTCAACGACCCCATCATCAATCCCGACCTCACCTTGCGGGCGATGCAAGCCCGTTGTGACGCCGGCGAGCAGGTGACCTACACCACCTATCCCGACGTGGGCCACGTCACCGCCGGCAAGGTGGCGGCCCCCGACGCCATGGCCTTCATCGGCACGTTGTTCAACGGCGACTCGCCCGCATCGAACTGCGACTCTCTGGGCACCACCACCGCCCCCTGACCAAACACCGGTCCGCACGCTGAAACCAGCGACGGTTTGCGATCGTGCGATGGTCTGACTGCTACCCGGCGACGAACACCTGCACCGGCCCCACCGGAGTATCGGCGTCGAATACCACGGTGGTGGCCGGTCCGCTGACGCCGTCGGGCAGGCTGCGCACCGGGTTGCCCAGCACCCACACGGCGCGACGTCCCGTGCTGGCGTTCCCATCGGTTCCGGCCCGCCACTCGAGTTCGGCCACCGGCCGCGTGCGACGTAACCCCCACTTGCCCACGTTCACGTCGTTGCGCACCACCACCACGTTCCATCCGTCGCGTTCGAGTTGCAGACCGATGGCGTCTCCCATCCATCCCGACCCACCGCCCCTGGTGTGAAGCTCCACCTCATTGCCGGCTGCCAAACCGCCTCGCTGGTCGAGTGCCGACCCGACAGCGACGGTGGCCTGTTCCACTGCCTGGGCCAGGCCTTGAGTGGGATCAGGGGCGTCAGCCACCAGGCGGGCTGAATCCACGGCCTGCGGCACCATCACCACCAACGCAATCACCACCAGCACCGCCTGCGATGCGCGTGTGAGCTGGGTGCGCCTGCTGGTCACCGGCGTTGGTCTGGTCGCCGTCGCTGGTCGCCGTCGCCGTCGCCGTCGCCGGCACGGTCATGGCCGCCTGCCACAGTGACCACGCTGCCGACACCCACCACAACGCCGCCACCGGCCACCACCACCGCAACAGGTAATCGAAGGTGTCGCCGGTGATGCGCGACACGGCGACCACGCCGGTCACCGCAGCGATAGCCACCACCGCCTGCAGTCGAACGGCGTCGTGGCAGCGCCGCCACGTCGCCAGTGCCGCCGCACCGGCAAACACCAGCACCGGCATCACCAGTGACGCCAGCGGCAGCCCCTCGATCGAGCCGGTACCCATCACGTTGGGTTCGACACCCCCCATCCACGGACCCCCCCAGTCCAGTTGGCGAGCAGCGATCTCCAGTGCTCCCCCGAGTCCGAGTGGACGATCCTGACCACCGAATCCGCCAACCAGCGCCCACAAATTCCCGGTGCCGAACAGCTGGTCGATGACCGGTGGCAACCACAGCACCACCAACGGCAGCAAACCCCCCACAAGCAACCAGCGACGGGTCATCACGCCGTGGCGCCACGCCCCGACCACCGCCGTGGCCCACATTGCTGCCACCAGTGGTCCGTACCCCACGTGGCTTTGGGCCAGAAACGACCCCACCACCACCGTCACCACCAACGCCGCCCGATCCCCGAGCCACACCGACACCACCGCCAGTATCAGCAACGCCGTGGGCAGCACCGTGATCCAGGGATTCCAGGGGTCGGCCAGCATGCCGGAGTCAACGTCCACCACCGACGATGCCACCACCGACCCAAGCCCAAGGGCCACCAGGGCAGTAAGCACCAACCCGCCGCGACGCCAGGCGAACACCATGGCCCCCACCAGCGAGGCCAGGTTCACCAACGCTGCAGTGGACAGCAGCGACCACGACGCCGCGCCGCTGAGCCGGTAGGGCGCAGCCAGCAACCAGAACAACGCCGGCCCGGGATGACTCCAGCCGAGGCGCGAGTACGGGCCCACCAGCCGGGTGTTGGCCGAGCCGGTGTCGGCGGTGGCCATCTCGAGCATGGCCCAGTCCCCCGCCGGCCACCACGTTCGTCCCCATGACGCCGCCGATGGCGGCCAAAGCGGGAAGCACCACCAGCACGGTGAGGACCCCGGCCGCAGCCAGCGCCACCTGATGCCAGCGCCGATCAGGCGACCCCTCGGGTGACCGGGGATCTGACGTGGTCGGCGACTGGGGTTCGGCCCCCGGGATCTGGGTCATGCCCGGACCCCACCGGCCCGGTGGCTGCGCGCCACCGACGGTCTCAGCGCAAAGCGCGCAGCTGGAAAGCCACGGCCAGTTCGGCCAACCCGGCGATGAGCAGGTCGATACCGATGATGATGGCAACGATCAGGATGGTGATGTCGGGCCAGGCGATGGCGGCCACACCCACAGCCACCTCGACCAGACCGATGATCAGCCACACGCCCCACCCGTGGGGCTTGTCCACCATGGCGCCCATGGCGGCGATCACGCCGCGCACGATGAGCATCAAGCCAATGATCACGGCCAGGATTTCCAGGGTGATGCCGGGCCACACGATGGTGACGATGCCCGCAGCCAGCGACAACAGCCCCCACACCACCGGCACCCACATCCGGGGCCAGCGGCCAGCGGTCACGAGATCCCCAAGGCCCGAAATGATGAACCCGGCGGCGATGAACAGCGCCAGAGCGAATTCACCGGCCACCGGTCGGATGATGACCACGACCCCGAGCACGGCGGTCACCGCTCCGATGAGGGCAAGAACCCACCATCGACGGGCCGCAGCCCGCAGGTCCTGTTCGTCGATGACTGCGCCAACCGCCATTGATTCGCTCATCTGATCCCCCTGGGAGACGACATCACGACCTGCCGCAATGACAGGACCGTGGCCATGATCCTAGGGGTGGCGAATCACACCGTGATGGACCCCGACGATGCCAGTGGCCCGCAGGGGCCAGACCAGTCGGGCGGGACAGGCGGGCCGGCTATCCGGGTCAGTCGATCAGCGCCCAAGCAAATGGGCGATGTCGAACGCTGACTGCACGATCACCAGCACCACCAGGGCCATGCCCACACTCGCGTAGCCCCAGCGCCACTTGTGTTCGGCGGCGAAGAACCGTCGCATCGACATCACGATGAACACCACCGACACCGCACCGAGGACAAGACCGAGCACCGGGGCGATGCCGCCCAGTCCAAGGATCGGCCCCATGAGCGGGATGAGGATGTAGGTGAAGATGCACCTGATTCCCGAGATGGCAATCGAACCACTGAGGGCGTTCTGGGCGCCCATGATCGAGCCCCGGGGGCCATTGTCGGGGATCCGCAGAAGCCGTCGCATGAAGCGGTCGCCGGCCGAACGCTGGGTTTCAGCCGGGCCACTCGGGGAGGTGCGGGTGGTGGAGATGGTCCAACGCTAGAGGATTCGCCGCTCGCCGGGCACGTTGGACGAACCCAAAGCAACAACCGGGTCCCAACTTGCGTTGTTGTCGATCTTCTCTGATACCCTAGGGGGTATGTGTAGACGAGTGAATTGCAAGAAGTGCGGCAAACCAGGGTTGGGCCGGATGCGGTGCCCACGTCGAGCAGGTACTGGGCGATGTGCCCAAGACCGACCGATGTCACTGCAACGACAAGCCCGCCAAGGCAGCGGCGCCCGCCGGCGAGCGTCGTTCGTTCATGGATCGCCTGCGAGGCAGCTGAGCGACGGGCTCACGACGGCATGGCGATGACGGCAAAGGTTGCCGTCGCCGTGGCCACCAGTCCCCCATCGGCGGCGTGAACGCGCCCGGACAGGTGCACGATGCGCACTGCCGGCGATCCACCACCACATCGGTTGACAGCGCACCGGCCATCGCCGGGCGCAAAAACCGCAGATGTACCTCAACGGAGGCACAGGCAGATCCCTCGGGCACCACGCTCATGGCGGCTGCACCCATGGCGGTGTCCACCATGGAAAACAGCACGGCACCGTGCACCACACCATTGGGATTGAGGTGCCGGTCGTCTGCGGTCAGCGACGCGCGGGCAGTGCCTGGCCCAGTGGTGGAGACGTCAAGGCCGAGATGGTCGCGCAGCGGGAACTGGCCGTATCGGGTGTCGCCCGACTCCCCCGCACCATTGGGGTCGGGCATCGTCACCGGTCCTCGTCGCCACGATCGCCCAGACGACCCAACGCTGTCAGCAGATCACCCACCGAGTGATTGTGCTCGAGTTCGTGGCGCAAGGGCAGATCCCGGATGATGCCGTAGCGGTTGCGTCGACCCTCGCGCGTTCGCGTCAGGTACCCCTCGGCAACCAGGTCGGCGACGATGCCCTGGACCGCCCGCTCAGTGATGCCGACCCGCACGGCGATGTCACGGCCCCGGACGTCGGGCTCGGTGGCGATACACACCAGGACGTGGGCGTGATTGGTGAGGAATGTCCATGTCGACCGGTTGTCGTCGCCCACTGACCCACCTCCGTCACCCTCGAACCCGCCAAGAGGCGAAGTCCGGATGCCGAATCGGCACAACCGAAATGCTAGTCGTGAGTCAGACGCCAGCAGCAGCAGCGTCACCAACCACCGCCGCCTCACCCTGCACTGCGCTGTGGCCGCCATCCACGTGGATCACCTGTCCGGTGATCGCCCGGGCCAGATCGCTGAACAAAAAGCACACAGCGTCGGCGACCGGAGCGGGGTCGTGGGGATCCCACCCCAGCGGGGCCCGCCGCCACGAGTCCAGCAGGGTGTCGAACCCGGCGATCCCACCGGCGGCCCGGGTGTGCAGTGGCCCCGCTGCCACCAGATTGGACCGCACCCCACGGGGTCCGAGGTCACGGGCCACATACCGGTTCGCTGCCACCAACGCCGACTTCATCACGCCCATCCAGTTGTAGGTCCCCCACGCCCGTGATGAGTCGAAATCCAGGCCCACCACGCTGGCGCCAGCCGGATCGGCCAGATCGGCGACCATCCCGGCAAGCTGGGCGTAGGAGCTGACGCTGGTGGCGAACGAGACATCAAGTCGCTGGGGAGGGGGGCCAGCAAAGGCCCCCGACAGACCGTCGGCGGGTCCCCACGCCACGGCATGCAGCGCCCCGTGCAAGGGTGCCGAACCACGTCGGCAGCCAGCATGGCACCCGCGCCCAGTCGTCGGCGTCGGTGACCATCAGGTGGCTCCGACGTCACGTCAGGAGCCACCACCTACGTGCGCGCCCGTTCCAGATCGCGCGGGGCGGCGGTGAGCACCACGTCGGCGCCACGCCCAATGGCTGCCACCGTGGTGGCCCATGCGATGGAGTCGGCGGTCACCACCCCGGTGATGAGCAACCGCTTGCCGGCCAGCAGCCCAGCGGCCGGGTTCGTTGATGGGGTCAGGTTCTGAGCCATGAGGCAACCTCCAGATAGATGGGAATACCGATGGTGAGATTGAGCGGGAACGTGAGTGCCAGCGAGGCAGTGACATACAGGCCCGGGTTGGCATCGGGCAGCGACACCCGCACCGCAGCCGGCGCAGCGATGTAGGAGGCACTGGCGGTCATGGCACCCAACACGGCGGCCCCACCCACCCCCAGACCGGCAGCCGCTGTCCGGCGGCGACGCCTGCGAGTCCCAGCACCAGTGGAGCGATGAGGGCGAACGCCACCAACTGCCAGCCCGCCTTTCGCACCGACGACAGGTGTTCACCGGCAAGGATGCCCAGGTCGATCAAAAACAGCACCAGCACCCCGGGGAACAGCACCACAAACAGCGGGGCGATGGACGCCTCGCCAGCCGGACCGCTGACCATGCCGATGATCAGGCCGCCCACCAGCAACACCACGCTCTTGCCGGTCACGGCCTCGCGCAGTCCGGCCCCCAAAGAGCCCGAACCGGCATGGCGGTGGGCCAGCGCCAGCGCCACCAGGATCGCAGGGATCTCCATGAGCGCCACCAGCGCCGGCATGAAACCCTCTGATGGTTGACCGGCGGAAGCCACAAAGGCCACCGCAGCAGTAAACGTCACCGCCGACACCGAGCCGTAGTGGGCCGCCAGCGCAGCAGCGTCGGCAACCGAGTAGCGCACCACACCACGGAGCAGGCCAAACACCGCGAACGGCACCGACACCGCCAGCAGCAAGGTCGCCACTGCCGGGCCCCACAGTTGCCCCATGCCCGAATCAGCCAGCGCCCATCCGCCCTTGAGGCCAATGGCCAACAACAGGTAGGTGCTGAGCAGTGTGGTGATCGCCGGGGGAAAACGCAGGTCGCTTCTGACCTTCACGGCGATGAAGCCCAGCACGAAGGCCAACACCGCCGGAGTTGTCAGGTTGGCCCGTGCCAGTTCCCCGATGCCCATGCGGTCGCGCCTTCCTCCCCTGGGGCCCCCGGTGGACCACAGCTACGAAGCATAACAGACGAATTATAATTCACTACTTACAGTACCGTCACCAATGCCGCGGGAACCCACCCGCGTCGATGGTGCCACCGGGCCTGCCGGCGCTTCATCGCCCATCCAGTAGGTTTCGATCCATGAAACGAACCGGTGTTGTTGCCCTGATGACCGCCACCATCGTCACCATCGGTGTGCTGCTTTCAGGATGTTCCGGCAGTGACGGCGACACCGCCGCCGTCGAGGCTGGCGACGCCCAGGTGGCCACCATCGAGCCTGGAGTTCTCATGGTGTGCACCTATGAAAGCCCCCCCTTTGAGTTCCAGACCGACCAGGGTGAGTGGACCGGATTCGACATCGACTTGTTGACCGCCATGGCCACCGACATCAACGGTGGCCTCAGCCCGGCGGTCACCGTGCTGCCCTTCGACGGGATCTGGCTTGCCCCCGCCGAGGGCACGTGCGACGTCGTCGCCGCCGCCTTGACCATCACCCCCGAGCGGGCCGAGGTGACGCTGTTCACCGATACCTACTTTGCCTCGGGCCAGTCGCTCATGGTGCTGGAGTCCCGGTCGGCTGAACTCACCGGCCTCGATGCGCTGGCAGGATCCACCATCGGGGTGCTGGCCGGGTCAACCGGGGCCGCCTATGCCGACGCCAGTGCCCCGACCGGCGCAACCATTGTCGGATTCGCCAACGAAGTTGCGATGTTCACCGCCCTCGACGCTGGTGAGGTCGATGCCGTACTGCACGACCTCCCACTGAACGTCGACCGGTCCAACAGTCAGCCAGGGCAGTACGCCCTGGTGGGCGAGTTCAACACCGGTGAGCGGTTCGGGTTCGTCGTGGCCAAGGACAACACCGCCCTGGCCGACGCCCTCAACAAGCGACTCAAGGCAGTCCGAACTGACGGCTCCTACCAGGAGATCTACGACCGCTACTTCGGCCCGGTCGGTGCCACCACACCGTGATCGCTTGTGGCCGGGCGCGTCACGGGGGGCCTCCCGACGGCATGTCGCCGGTGGAGACCCCCCGCAATTGATCGAGGCCCAGAACCTGACCCTGATGGATCAGATGGCTGCGCAGCCCTTTTCCAGCACGGTGGGCAGTGCGACCGAGATCAGATCGCCCCGAGTGCACTCAGCTCCTGCCACCACTGGCAGCCGTGGTGGTGGTGGCATCACCGGAACCCGGCGCCGGCGGCCTGCCGCGTTAGAGTTCCACCCATGAAACACCCTCGCCTCACCACCTTGATGTTCGCATCCATCGCTGGGTTCAGCATCGTGTTGGCCGGATGTGGTGGCGATACCGGCACCGCCAGCAGCGCCGACACCACCGGCAGCACCGAACCGTCGGCTGCGCAGGTCGCCACCATCGAGCCGGGAATCCTGACGGTGTGCGCCACCGGCGCACAGCCATTTGGGTACCAGACCGACCAGGGCGACTGGACCGGGTTCGACATCGACCTGCTGGAGGCCATGGCCACTGACATCAACGGGGGCCTCGAGCTGTCGGTCACCGTGCTTCCCCTCAGTGGGATCTGGTTGGCTCCCGCCGACGACACCTGCGATGTGGTCGCCGCTGCCCTGACCATCACCCCCGAGACGGGCCGAGGCCGCGCTGTTCACCGACCCCTACTTCACGTCGGCCCAGTCACTGATGGTGCTGCGGCCGCGTGCTGACGAGCTCACCAGCCTCGATGCGCTGTCAGGCTTGACCATCGGTGCGATCTCCGGGTCAACCGGCGCCGCCTACGCCGACGCCAATGCCCCCGACAGTGCAACGGTGGTGGGGTTCGCCAACGGAGACCTGCTGTATGCCGCTCTCGACAGCGGCGAGGTCGATGCCGTGGTGAGGGATCTGCCGCTGAACATCAGCCGCTTCAACAGCGAGCCGGGCAAGTACGCCCTGGTGGGCGAGTTCGACACCGGCGAGCAGTACGGATTCGCCGTGGCCAAGGGCAACACCGCCTTGGCCGATGCCCTCAACCAGCAGCTCAAGCGAGTGCAGGCGGACGGCACCTACCAGAACATCTACGACCAGTACTTCACGCTGGCAAGCACCACCACCGCTCCCTGACCGGCTCACCCCCGCCAGCCCAAGCCCAGAGATCGACGACCCAGCTGTCCACGATCCAGCTGTCCACGATCCAGCCGTCCACGATCCAGACCGAACCCAGACGACCGACCGTGCGCACCGGTGCCAGACGCGCAACGAGGGCCCCTACCGGTCTGAAACCGGCGAGGAGCCCCCGCAACTGGTCGTGGCCCAGGGCCCGACCCTGACCAAACAGGCTGTCCCAGATTTCAGCTGGGAAGCGTAAGGGAAAATGGCCGACATGTGTCAGAAATTCTCCCCCTGCGGACTGGGCTTCGCAGCGGGCTGAACTCGTTCGCCAACACCCAAGTACCGGTGCTGGCCTCAGGGGGTGCGTCGAGCTAAGCCAGATGCACCCGGTGGAACTGCTATCCGGCGGGGATGCCCTAACCGGCAGCGGCGACGACCACGGTCCCGGCGTCACGCGAAGATGCCGGGGGCAACACATCGGGGTTCTCAGCCACCCAATCGAGCGCCACCTGGTTGGATGCCTCCGCCGACTCAGCGCTGGTGAACAAGCTCACGCTGATCATCTTGGTCGAATCGTCACCTTCGGGGGCGATGAAGTAGTAGCCGACGAACCGGGAATCTCCTGGAGCAGGGGGACGAACGACGCTTCGACCTCCTTGGCCGCGGCCTCGACATCGGGCACGTTCACGTATTCGCGCACGGCGGCGTACGTGGGCGTCTCAGTCGACCCATCTGACCCACACGCCGCAAGGCCAAGACCAAGGCCGCAAGCCGGCAAGCGAGATAGCAACCACTGCTGTCAACCGTCTGATCTTCATGGGTCCCTCCCGAGGGCGAAGGCCAGCTATTGGACCTCCGAGCGACGAAAAACTAGCACACGAGAAAATCGGAATCGCTGATCCGCTGGAAGGACGTTTCCATGCCGAGGAAGTCCCCGGGAGGCAAGCCTTTGCGACGTCATCGACGCACTCGTGCCGAAATGGGAGGTGTCCCCTGAGACTGCTCAGGGGACACACTCCTTGCTCACTTACGCGCCGTCAGCTACCAGGCGCTTCTCATGTCCCCCATCAACAAAGGGACACGCACAGATTGGTGAGACTCAGCTGCAGCCGCTGGTGGTTCCGCAGCTTGGGCAGGCGTGACATGACCCGGCCCGCACCATCTGGACCCCACACTGCATGCACATGGGGGCGTCGCTGGGACGCGAACCCTTGGGCTGCAGGGTGAAGCCGTCACTGGGATCGTTCAGCTGGGCGGTCAGCTGGCTGGCCGACTCGATGCTGGGGGGATCCGGCGTGATTTCGGTGCCGGCGCTGGTCTGGGTCACGGTCTCTTCCACACCCGGCAGGGTGGGCTGCATGCGCTCTTCAGTGGAGAAGATGTTCAGCTCGGCCCGCTCCTCGGGTGTGAGGTACATGATGGCGAGCTTGCGGAACAGGTAATCCATGAGTGAGTTGGCAATGCGGATGTCGGGATCGTCGGTCATGCCGGCAGGCTCGAAACGCATGCCGATGAAGGCATCCACGAAGCTGCGCAGTGGCACGCCGTACTGCAGGCCATGACTGATGGAGATGGCGAAGGCGTCGAAGATGCCGGCCAGGGTGGAACCCTGCTTGGACACCCGCACGAAGATCTCGCCGGGTCGGCCGTCTTCGTACTCACCAACGGTCACGAAGCCCTTGCAGTCGGCCACCCGGAACTCGAAGGTGCGTGAGGACCGCGAACGGGGCAGACGCTTGCGAATGGGCTCGTGGACGATCTTTTCCACCACACGCTCGATGGTCTCGGTGGCCGCCGCGGTGACGTCGTCGTCGGCCCCTTCCTTTTTCGAGGTGGACAGCGGCTGGCCGACCTTGCAGTTGTCGCGGTAGACCGCCACAGCCTTCACGCCCAGCTTCCAGGCGTCGATGTGCAGCTGCTCGATCTCTTCCACGGTGGCCTCTTCAGGCAGGTTCACCGTCTTGGAGATGGCACCGGACAAAAACGGCTGCACTGCGCCCATCATCTTGACGTGGCCGGTGTGATGGATGGTGTTGTCACCCATCGAGCAGGCGAACACCTCGACGTGATCGGCTGACAGGTGGGGTGCACCCAGAATCGACTTGTTCACATCGATGTACTCGATGATGTCGACCACCTGGGTCTCGTCGTAGCCCAGACGCTTGAGGGCCCGGGGCACGGTCTGGTTCACGATGGTCATCGTGCCGCCGCCCACCAGCTTTTTCATCTTGCACAGGCCAAGGTCGGGCTCGATGCCGGTGGTGTCGCAATCCATCATCAAACCGATGGTGCCGGTTGGGGCCAGCACGCTGGCCTGGGAGTTGCGCACGCCGTAGGTGGCCGCCACCTCGCAGGCGTCGTCCCATGATTCCTGCGCCGCGCTCAAAAGTGCGGCGGGGACGAGGTCCTCGTTGATGTGGGCGGTGGCCTCACGGTGCATGTTGAGCACCTTGAGCATGGGCTCCTCATTTTCCGAGTAGCCAGCGAACGGGCCCATGCGCGATGCAGTGCGGGCCGAGGTGGCGTAGGAGTGACCGGTCATCAGCGCGGTGATGGCCGCAGCCCACGCCCGTCCCTCTTCGGAGTCGTAGGGAAGGCCCAGCGCCATGAGCATGGCGCCCAGGTTGGCGTAGCCCATGCCCAGCTGACGGAATCGCCGGGAGTTCTCGGCGATCGGCTCGGTGGGGTAATCGGCGTTGCCGACCAGGATCTCCTGGGCGGTGAAGATCACGGCCACCGAGTGACGGAAGGCGTCCACGTCGAAGGTGCCGTCGGCGTCGAGATAGCGCAGCAGGTTGAGGCTGGCCAGATTGCACGCCGAGTTGTCGATGTGCATGTATTCGCTGCACGGGTTGGACCCGTTGATGCGGTCGGTGTTCGACGCCGTGTGCCACTTGTTGATGGTGGTGTCGAACTGCATGCCGGGGTCGGCACACTCCCAGGTGGCCTGGGCGAACTGGCGCATGAGGTCACGGGCCCGCACGGTGCGCACAATGTCGCCGGTGGTGACCGCACGCAGGTGCCAGTCGCCGTCGTCGACAACTGCCTGCATGAACTCGTCGGTGACGCGCACCGAGTTGTTGGCGTTTTGGTACTGGACGCTGAACGAGTCGGCGCCGTCGAGGTCCATGTCAAAGCCGTTGTCACGCAGGACACGGGCCTTGCGCTCTTCTTGGGCCTTGCACCAGATGAACTCCTCCACGTCGGGATGGTCCACGTCCAAGATGACCATCTTGGCGGCCCGACGGGTCTTGCCGCCGGACTTGATGGTGCCCGCCGAGGCGTCGGCACCACGCATGAAGCTCACCGGGCCCGACGCCGTGCCGCCACCCTTGAGCAGTTCGGCCGACGAACGGATCTTGGACAGGTTCACACCGGCTCCGGAGCCGCCCTTGAAGATCACACCCTCTTCGCGGTACCAGTTGAGGATCGAGTCCATGGCGTCGTCCACGGCCAGAATGAAGCACGCCGAGGCCTGCTGGGGCACGCCGGGAACCCCGATGTTGAACCACACCGGCGAGTTGAACGCGGCGCGCTGGGTGACGATCATGAACTTGATCTCGTCACGGAATGCCTCGGCCTGGGCGTCGTCGGTGAAGTACCCGTCGTTGATGCCCCAATCGGTGATGGTGTCGGCGACACGGTCGGCAACCTGCTTGAGCGACCATTCCCGCTCGTCGGTGCCCGGGGTGCCACGGAAGTACTTCTGGGCCACGATGTTGGTGGCATTGAGCGACCAGTCCACCGGGAACTCCACGCCGAGCTGCTCGAAGGCGACGGTGCCGTCCTTCCAGTTGCTGATTCGGGCGTCACGACGCTCCCACTCAACCTGCTCGTAGGGATGAACCCCAGCGGTGGTGAAGTGGCGGCCGATGCCGATTCCAGCTCGTTCAGGCGCAATTGCCATGGGGTGTCCTCCGGTTGGATGAGCGAAACTTCAGGTTGTTCGGGGAGTCCGATGTCCAAGGTAGCGACACCGGCAGTAACCACTACATGTCGTGGGTAGCCGCCCCCCAACTCCCCGGGGGCCACAAGATGTGGAGTGCATTACACCATCGTAATTACGCCCGTGTCAACGACCAATCCCACGATGGCTCACAAACCCCGCCACTTGAGGCGGAATAACGGGTCGTGGCGCAGATCCGCAGGTCCGACGCCGATGCTCGGTGCCCGACCGTGGATGAACCATCAGCCAGACACCATCGACCCCGAAGACTCGCCCTGCATGCCAACGTGCATGTCGGGACGCCAGCCACCATTCCGCAGCCTGCGCCACAACCCGTGAACTCCCGACACCCTAAAGAGTCCACCCTGTGCATAGGAAGGGGAACAACCCTGTGAATTACGGGTGGATTACTCGCCGGTCATCCACAGGTATCCACAGGCACCGCCCACGCCCGGGTCACGTTCGAAGACGCGGACGCCCTCAGGCCACGGCACGCGCCGGGGTGCCCACCGCAATCTGGGCCGGCGGGCGGTCGCGCAGCACCAACGGACACACCGGCAGCGCCGAGGCGTCGGGCTGGCTGGCCGGATCAGTGAATCGGTGTCCATCACGGGCGTCGGCGAGCCGTTCAGACAACCGGAGTTGCTCCACCAGCGACGACCCAAACTGCCGACTCAACAGGATCGACAGGTGACCGTGATCCTTGATGAGCAGGTTGGTGGCGGCCAGCTCAGGTTCGACGATCATGGCCCGACGGGCGGTGACCACCATGTCAAGGTTCGAGTAGTACGACACGAACCTGGTTGCCATCGGCCTCGCCGAAGATCGCAGCAACACCATCTCGGGAGCGTCGGGGCGCAGCTGGGCGCCGGTGGTGAACGGGCTGGCCTCTGACACTGCCGACGCATACCGGGCCAGGCGCACCCCTCCGTGCGGGGATGCCACCGTCACGACCGTGTCCACACCGGTGGCGCCGAGGACCTGCACGGCGTAGCGGGCGATGATGCCGCCCAGCGAATGGCCAACCACATGGACCCGGTCCACCCCGAAGTGGTCGCGGAGCTCCCCGATGCGTTCCACACACTGTGCTGCCAGGTGAGGAAGGTCCACCGCCAGCGGGTTGTAATTCAACGCGTGGATCCGGTCAAAGCCCGCTGCCCGCAGGTGTCGGTTGAGCACCCACCAGTTGGACCGGTTGGCGCCGAAACCGTGCAGCAGGAGCACTGGTGTCGCTGCGGAGTCCCGGGGTGGGTTGCGGTGGTCAACCACGGCCTGATCAGCGAACCCAAGGGGCCACATCCCCATGGTCACCAGCGTGGACGCCGCCTCACGCATGTGGCCGGAGTACGTACCCGGACGTCGTAACGCCAAGGCCACCCGACCCACCGGATCCACCATCCGTCGCAACGGTTGCATGCCCCCCCTCCCCTGCCAGCCACGACCCGGTGTGCGGCACCAGAGCGTGGGTGAACGGCAAGAGCATGTCAGATGTGAGCGTCCAAGTGGTGCCACTGCATCCCGACGCCCCACAGCGCACCACCGCACCGCAGCGACATCGCTCCGGGGCATCCCATCGCGCCGGGGCGACATCGCCAATCACGGCAACGCCACCACTGCAGTGGACCCCGGACGGGGAACCAGATGACACCCGGGGTAACTTCGGTGGCGTGCCGATCCGTCAGCTATTTCCTGCGCCTCCGATCGTCGACGACGTCGACCTGACCGTCGCCTACCTTCCCGACACCGCAAAACCGTCTCGATCGCCGCCCGTCTGGCGACCCGGCACGGCCGTGGATCACCGTGAACATGGTGGCCAGCGTCGACGGGTCCATGACGGTCAACGGCCGCAGCGGGGGCATGTCCAACGAGGGTGACCGCAGGATCTTCCACGTGCTGCGGTCGATGGCCGACACCATCCTGGTGGGAGCCGGCACCGCACGAGCCGAGCGCTATGGTCCGGCGAGGATCCCCGGTGACCTGTCCGCTTCACGCGCCAGGCGCAACCAGAACCCGCTGCCGCCCATCGCAGTGGTGTCGAGGTCAGGGGTGTTTGACGATGACCTGCCCCTGTTCAACCCCGACCTGATCGGTGATGGTCCTGTTCCAATCATCATCACCTGCACCGACGGCGAGGCGAACGTTCAGCGACTGGGGTCGCGTGCCGAGGCCATGGTTACCGGCGACACCGACGTCGACCTTGCCCGGGCCATGACCATGCTCGCCGAACGCGGTATCGGCGTCGTGGTGAGTGAGGGTGGGCCGATGCTCAACGCATCCATGGTGCAGCTGGGCCTGCTCGACGAGTTGTGCCTCACGGTGTCGCCGCTCACCGTTGCGGGATCCGCCGGGCGAATCATCTCCGGACCCAGCGAACTTGCCACTCCCATCCCCATGGAACTGGCACACCTTCTCGAGATGGACGGCGCCCTGTACACCCGGTGGCGCTTCACGCACCCAACGGCATGAGCCAAACCACTGGCTGTGTGCGATCGAGGGCCAGCTGACCTGGGTGGAGGCGGTGATCAGGTGGACTTGGGTGGTGACGTCTTGGCCAACAGGCCGATCTCCCGCTCGAAGTCGGCAGGATTTTCGAAACCCTTGTACACACTGGCGAACCGAACGTAGGCGACCGGATCCAGATCCCTCAGCCGGTCCAAAATGGCAAGACCAATCAATTCCGACGACACGTCGCCGCCACCAGCAATGAGCCCGTCGGCGATTGATCCCGCCACTTCCTGGATCATCGCCTCGGTCAGTGGACGCCCCTTGGCCGCTGACCGGATCCCAGCCTCCACCTTGCCCACCTCAAACGGCACCCGGGCACCAGAACGCTTGACGACCACCACCAAACTCTCCGAGCAACGCTCAAAAGTGGTGAACCGGTGGCCACAATCGAGGCATTCCCGCCGGCGGCGGATGGCACTGCCATCCTCGGCGGTTCGCGAGTCCACGACCCTTCCCTGCTGGCTGGAACAGATCGGACAGCGCACTCCGATGACGGTAGTGCCAACACCACCGGAACTGCAGATCTCCTTCACCGGCTGATCACCGCACAAGGCCATCGATCGCAATTCGCTGACCCGGCTGGAGCCCGGCCCCGCCGGACCGTCGGGCAAGCTCGTCCACGATCGGCCGGGGGTCGCTGCCCGGGGCGACCGCCGCAGCGATACTCCACAACGTGTCACCAGGCTGCACCACGTGCACCGCAGCCGGACCGTCACCGGCCACTGGAGCCTGCGATACCGCTGGGGTGACAAGCGGCGCCCCGCCCGAGTCTTGGCCAGAGGCCACCACAAGACCAACCATCGCCAGCAACGTCACCACGCCGACAAGGGCGGCCCGCACCGGCCAGACCGGCCTGCGCAACGTCACCTGGGTGGCGGGTCTGACAGGGGCCCGATGGCGACGAACCGGGGATCCGGCCATGGTGCCCACCCCAGCAGCGCTGTGGTTTCGTGGCCGGCCGGTGGAGGGGCGATCGGCGACGGCCTGGCGGGTGGGCTGGTCCCACTGCGGCAACAAGCGGACTCGCTCGGCCTCGGCCAACGGGGAGTGCCGGACGATCACACGGGCGGAGCGCAGATCACGCACACTCGCCACCACTGGCTCGAGCCGGGCGGGAGGATCGGCGGGGAAGCTGAATTCTTGTTGAGCGAAGCAAACGGCTGTCATGGCGGTCATTCTCCCCGGGCCCTGTGACACAAACCCTGTGAGGCGGTTGGCGAACATCTGTTCGTGCTCCTACCCAATCACGAACACCCGTTCGATGTCAAGGCGAACAGGTGTTTGATCGCCCCCCTCCCGACTGCTACCGTGACGAACATCCGTTCGCCTGAGCCATCGACGCCGCCCCGTGCCACGTCGTGACGCTTCAGCGACACCACAAGACGTCATGATCCACGAGACCCAGCGGAGGGTTACCAATGACCGGACCGAAGCTCACCGAACGCCAAGAGCAGATCCTCACCTTCATCGACCAGGTGATGCGTGAGCGCGGCTACCCGCCGTCGGTGCGGGAGATCGGCCAGGCAGTGGGTCTGACGTCCCCGTCCACGGTGCATTCCCATCTGGCCACGCTGCAAAAGCTCGGTTGCCTGCGCCGGGATCCCACCAAGCCACGGGCCATCGAGGTTCGCTACGACCCCACGTCAGGTGCGGTGTTGGACCGAGCACCGGTCCGCCACGTGCCGCTCATTGGCGACGTGGCCGCAGGCACCGATGTGTTGGCTGAGCAAAACGTTGAGGAATTGCTGCCCTTGCCAGCAGACCTCACCGGTGACGGCGAGCTGTTCATGCTGCGGGTGCGCGGGGACTCGATGATCGAAGCCGGAATTTTCTCCGGGGATTACGTTGTGGTCCGTTCGCAGCCCGATGCCAACGTGGGCGACATCGTGGTGGCTGGGATTCCCGGCGACGAGGCCACCGTCAAGACGTTCGACCGCGACGGCGACACCATCGTGTTGCGACCGGCCAACGCCGCCATGCAGCCCCTGGTGTTCAACGCCGACGAGGTGTCATTGTTCGGCCGTGTGGTGACGGTGCTGCGCAAGCTCTGACCCCGCCCCCACTGGGTTCCTGACCGATCTGGTCCCGGGAACAGCGTGTTCGTGGGCGATCACCCCAGTTTGGCGATGGCTTCTGCGTAGCGGGTCAGGTCACGGGCCGTACCCAGGTCCGGACTGATGAACAGGTCCACCACCACGCCGTCGGCGTCGATGATGAAGGTGCCACGGTTGGCACACCCGACCACCTCGTTGAACACGCCGTAGGCCTTGGACACCTCGCCATGAGGCCAGAAATCCGACAGGACCGGAAAGCCGTAGTTCTCCTCTTCGGCCCAACGGGCCTGCACGAACGGCGAGTCACACGACACGGCCAGGACCTGCACGCCGCTGGACTCGAACTGGGACGCATCGTCACGCAACCCGCACAGTTCACCGTGGCATACACCGGTGAAGGTGAAGGGGTAGAACACCAGCGCCACCGCCGACTTGCCTCGGTAGTCCGACAGGCGCACCACGTCACCTGACGGGCTCTTCAACTCGAACTCTGGAGCCTGCTGCCCGATCTCGATGGCCATGGAAGTCCTCTCGTTGGACGGCCCGATTGGCCGTCTGCTGATGCTGTGGGAATCGGTTGTCACGCCGATGCGATGCAGAACGTACCCCATGGACGCCAGGCGGGTGGTGCCCGGTAGGTAACCCGGCGGCACCAACTGCGGCGCAGGGTTGACGGGTGTCGAACGCCAGTTGCCAGTTGCCAGTTGCTGGTTGCCGGTTGATGGCGGTCAGTCGGCGACGGTGAGCAGGTTGAACAGGCTGGCGTAGACGGCATCGAGGTCGGCCCGCTCGAGGTACTCCCCCGCCGTGTGGGCGAGTGTGGCGTCGCCGGGGCCGAAGTTTGCCGCCGGGATGCCTGCAGCCGAGAAGCGGGCGGCGTCGGTCCAGCCCAGTTTTGCCCGGACCTCGAGGTTGTTGCGCTGCACCAGGGTCGCCACCACGTCGTCGCCCACCGCCGGCCACGCCCCCGAGGCGGCGTCCACCACCTCGACGGTGTCGCCGTCGGTCAGCCAGGGCTCGAGGAGCTCCATCACGTGGGCGCGGGCGTCGTCGATGGTGCGGTCGGGGGCGAACCGGTGGTTGATCGTCACCTCGGCCCGGTCGGGAACGACGTTGCCGGCCACACCTCCCGACACGGCCACGGCCTGCATGGCCTCACGAAACTCGCAGCCCTCGATCACCGGTCGGCGCTCGACGTACCGGTCGAGGTCGGCCAGCAGCCCTGACAACCGATGGATTGCGTTTCGACCCATCCATGGTCGTGCCGTGTGGGCCCGGTCGCCCTGCAGGGTCACCACGACCCGCATGGTCCCCTGACATCCGGCCTCGATGGCCGCCGACGTGGGTTCGCCCAACAACGCCACGTCACCCACCAGCAGGTCGGGCCGAAGCTCGAACAACTCCCCCAGACCACTGTGCTCGGCGCCCACTTCCTCACGGGCATAGAACACGTAGGTCACGTCGAGCACCGGCGCCGAAACGCTACGGGCCAGCTCGAGCATCACCGCCAGACCGCCTTTCATGTCCGACGAACCCAGGCCGTACAGCCGGTCGCCGTCCACAACAGCGGTGTCGTTTCCGTTGGCGGGCACGGTGTCGGTGTGGCCGGCCAGTATCAGACGGCGGGGGCGTCCCAGCGATGTCCGGGCCACCACGTTGTCGCCGACCCGATCCACCTCCAGCCAATCCAACGCCCGAAGCTCGGCTTCGATGGCGTCGCACAGCAGCGATTCGCCAAAGCTGGGAGATGGGGTGTCGATGAGCGCGCCGGTGAGGGCGAACACGTCGCCGTGCAACAACTCGGGCACCGAGGTGCCCGTGCCGTCAGGTGGCGGCGCCATGATCCCTCAACACTTCGTTCAACAGGGACTTGTCGTGGCGTGCACCGGGCTCGAGGTGCTTGACCACCAGCACGCACGGCATGCCGAACGTACCCCCGGGCATCTCCCGGTTGCGGGTGGCTGACACCGCCACGCACCACGACGGCACCACACCACGTGACAGTTCCTCACCGGTGGCAGCGTCGATGACCGGAATGGACCCGGTGAGGATGCAACCGGCCCCGAGCACCACACCGTCTCCCACCCGGGCCCCGTCGGCCACGATGCAACGGCTGCCGATCAACGTGTCGTCTCCGACCATCACCGGGGCGGCCTGGGGTGGCTCAAGCACTCCGCCGATGCCCACGCCACCCGACAGGTGCACGTTGGCTCCGATCTGGGCGCACGACCCCACCGTCGCCCACGTGTCGACCATGGTGTTGGCCCCCACCCTGGCGCCGATGTTCACGTAGCTCGGCATCATCACCACGCCGCGGTCCAGAAACGACCCGTAGCGGGCAGACGCTCCCGGAACCACCCGAACCCCGAGGCGGCGTAGTTGGACTTCAACGGGATCTTGTCGGCGAACTCAAACGGACCCAGCTCGGTGGTGGCCATCGACGACAGCCGGAAGTACAACAAGATGGCGTGCTTGAGCCACTGGTGAACGACCAACGTCGCCATCGACCATCTCGGCCACCCGGGCCTCGCCGCTGTCAAGCAGGGCGATGGCCTCGGCCACCACCGCAGTGGCGTCGGCGTCGCCGACGACAAGGTCGTCACGCCCGGCCCACAACTGGTCGATCTGGTCACTGAGGATTGCCATGGAAGGGGAGGCTACCGGATCACCGCGTCAGCTCCTGTGTCGACCACCGGTGCTCAGTGGGCGGATCGTCGACGTACCGCAGCCGCCAACAGGAGCGCAGCGATGACCCCGGGCATGGCCCCGAACACGACCAGGCCCATCCAGGTGCCCTGCCACCCGGTGGAGTTGGCGCTGGCCACCGCAAGCGTGCCCGCCGGACGAGGGTCTGCCGGCGTGGCGCGCACGGCGTAGACGCTATAGTTCCCCGGGGTGTCACGGTGAACCGGGCCACCTCCCAGGCATCGAACATCGGCAGGTTGCGCTGCACCGGCTGACCGTCGTTGCCGACCGGCGGGCGTGGTGGTCAGACGCTCGCCCAGCTCTGACTGCACCACCAGCGTGGTGAGCAGCGGCAGGTCGTCGCCAGTGCGCTCTTCGTAGACCACGTACTCCCCGGTGGTGTCGAACGTCAACGAACGGGCGCCCCCATTGAGACTGAACCGCTCAAACCCCAGCGGCGAGTACCCCATCGCCCACACCACCGACCCGACCAGCGCAGCCACGACCATGGCCAGCCCCAGGATGAACAGCAGGCGACCGGGGCCAACCATCCGCCGGTGTCGGGCCTCAACGGGCGCTACGAGAACCACCGAGGTCATGCGCTGGTGGGGCGGCGGGGAAGGCGGCGGGAGGGGCGGAGACGTCGGCGGCGGGGGCGTAGCCCCTGATGGTGCAGTTGGGCCCGTGGCAAGCCCAGCCAGTGAACGCTTGGACCGACCCCGACGAACCGCCACCACCACGGCCGATCACCACGGCGATGCCCAGCGCCAGCACGGCCACCGCTACTGCGATCACGATGGCCCTCACCAGCCCGGGCACAGGGTTCGCCACCACGGCGATCGAGGCCACCAGTGGCGAATCCGAACCCCCCACAACCACCCGGTAGTCACCTTGAACGCGGGCATCAAAGGTGGACAACCCGAACAGGAAACTCTCACCGTCGTTGTAGGTCTGGTCCGCAGATGCCCGGTTGAGCAGGACCTCACGACCATCGGGGTCGAGCACCACAATGCGTGGAACTCCCGGCAGGCTGGATCCGACGTCGCTGGTGTAGTCGACGAACACCACGAATTCCCCGGGCTCCGAGACGCTGATGACCCCGGTGCTGCCCGGTTCCACCGAGACCGAATCGTTGACCACGTTGTCCACCAACGACACGAACGACACCACCGACAGCGTCACCGCCGCGGCGGTGCCCACCATCAGCACCACCAGCGGCAACAGGTACCACCAGCCCGAGGGCCGGATCGGGGTCGGCGCCTGATGCTGTTGGGGCGAACTCATGACCCCATGATGCCACTCCCGGCCCAATCAGCCACGGGCCCGATCAGCCACGGGCGCCAATCAGGCCAACCAGCCACGGGCGCAATCAGCCACGGGCCCTCACTCCGGCTGGGACCCGATGCGAGCCTCGACCACGTCGAGTCGATCGTCGGGGGCCACTGCGGCCACCCGGAACCACCCGGTGGCCGCCGGGCCATAGAACTCCCCCGGGCTCACGACGATGCCAAGGCGCTCGGCCAGCATGGCCGCGGTCGCCCACGCATCTCCACCCGGAGCTTTTGCCCACAGGTAGAACGCACCGCGGGGCAATACAGCGTCGATGCCCACCGCCGCCAGGATCGACTGCAACCGTTGCAGTCGCGACCGGTAGCGGAGTCGCTGGGCCTCAACGTGGGCGTCGTCGTCCCACGCCGCCACCGCCGCCGCCTGCACCGGGCCGGGCACCATGAACCCGGCGTGCTGACGGACGCTGCGCAGGTAGGCCACCAGCTCGGGATCGCCGGCGTAGGCCCCAACCCGGGCGCCGGCCAGATTGGATCGCTTGGACAACGAATGCACCGCCAGCACCCCGGGTGTTCCGGCAGCCAGGACGGTACGTGCGGGGCCATCCCACGTGAACTCCACGTAGCACTCGTCGGACAGCACCGTGACCCCTCGGGCCCGGGCCCACTGCGCAGCTGCCACCAGGTCGTCGAGGGCGCCCGTTGGGTTGGCAGGCGTGTTCATCCACAGACACACCGCACGGGCGGCGTCGGACTCGTCCACAGCGTCAAGATCCAGTGACCAGTCGGGACGAACCGGCACCGCCACCGCCCGGCAGCCAGCCAGCGTGGCTCCCATGGCGTAGGTGGGGTAACTCACCTCGGGGTACAGCACGGTGTCGCGTTCGGGGGTGCGCAACCGCAACCAGTGTGGGGCACCGGCCACGAACTCCTTGGTCCCGATACACGCCGCCACCTCGGTGTCGGGATCCACCTGCACTCCCAGTCGCCGGTTGGCCCAGCCAGCGAACGACTGGCGCAACGCCGGCGTACCGGCCGACGGCGGGTAGCCCTGCTCGGGGCCTGCGGTGGCCAGCGCGGCGCGCACGATGTCGGGCGGGGGGTCACACGGGGTGCCTACCGACAGGTCCACGGCTCCCCGGCAGGCTGGCCGCTGCGGCCACCACGTCACGCAGGCGATCGTAGGGGTAGGGCGGCGGCTGGAACCCTGACCCGGTCACGCCACGCCGCTCACTGGTCGCACCCTCGGGTCACACGCACACGCATGGACCCATCCTGCCTTGCGACGGCAGGTGCCTGCGACCCGGCGGCAGTCAGGGTCAGACCACGAACTCGGCGAAACGGTCGGCGTCGCTGGGCTCGAGGCGCACCTGCACCCGCATGCCGTCGTCGGTGGCCATCTCCACGAGCACCTCGCCGTGGCGATGCAGCGCCGCCAGCACCTCCCCCCGGGCCCACGGAACCATGAGTTCGCGCAGCTCGGTGGCGGCCCGCAACCGCTCTGCCACGGTCTGCAACATCGCCTCGATCCCAAGTCCGGTGCGTGCCGATACCGCCACGGCGTCGGGGTGGACCACCGCCACCCGACCCACCGCCTCGGGATCCAGGTCGGCCTTGTTGAACACCAGCATCTGGGGCAGCTCGCCAGCCCCGATCTCGTGCAGGACCTGGCCCACCGCATCAATGTGCAGATCGGGGTCGGGGGCGGTGCCGTCCACCACATGGATCAGCAGGTCAGCGTCGGTGACCACGTCGAGTGTGGACCTGAACGCCTCGACCAGACCGTGGGGCAGCTTGGTGATGAACCCCACGGTGTCGGTCACCAGCACCGACTCGCCGCCAGGAAGCTGCAACCGGCGGGTGGTGGCGTCGAGGGTGGCGAACAGCCGGTCTTCCACCAACACCCCGGCGTCGGTGAGGTGGTTCAACAGCGTGGACTTGCCGGCGTTGGTGTACCCCACGATGGCCACCGACCGAAGGGCCGAACGGCGACGGGCCTTGCGCTGGGTGCCGCGGTGGCCGGCGATGGTGGTGAGGTCGGCTTCGAGCTTGTGGATGCGTCGGGTGAGTCGGCGACGGTCCACCTCCAGCTGGGTCTCGCCGGGTCCGCGCGTTCCGATGCCACCGGCCTGCTGCGACATCGATCGGCCCCGCCCGCGCAGTCGGGGCAGCCGGTAGCGCAGCTGGGCCAGCTCCACCTGTACCCGCCCCTCCATGCTCGAGGCGTTCTGGGCGAAAATGTCCAGGATCACGGCCGTGCGATCGATGGCGGTTCGACCCAGCAGCCGTTCGAGATTGAACTGCTGGCCGGGGGTGAGCTCGTCGTCGAAGACCACGGTGTCAACATCGAGTTCCTCGGAAAGGTCCCGAATCTCGAGCGCCTTGCCCTTGCCGATGTAGGTGGCAGGATCAGGCGCGGCCCGGCGCTGCACCACCCGGCCCACCACGTCGGCACCGGCGGTGTCGACCAGCAGTCCCAACTCGTCGAGCGACAGTTCAACGTCTTCGGAGCTGTCGGACCTGGTCATGCCCACCACGATGATGCGCTCGCGGAAGGTGCGATCGATGAGCCCACCGCTCTCGCCACCGAATTCGCCGAACGCCCCCCGGTGGCCTCGATCGGCAGGTGCGCCGTCGATGAGTGCGCCGTCATCGGGCGGGGCCATCATCGAGCGCGCGTCGTCGCCGAACAGGTCGGCGAAGTCATCAGCGCCATTGGCGAACAGCCCCGCCGGGTCCCTGTCATCAGGGGTCCGACCGGCAGATGCCTGACGCCGAGCGTTGTCAGGCGCGTCCGGGTCGCTGGTGGTGGCGTTGAACGAAGCTGCAGCCGGTTCCTGGTCGGGCCGGGTCACCAGGCAGGCGACCTCAATGGTGCCAATCAACTGTGATGGACCGGTGAGCATGACGGTGTCGCCTGACAGGGTGACCATGGCGGTTCCCCCAGGCATGCGCACGGCGCAGTGGTCACCGGCCAGCCCCCACTGGGCGGCGGCGGTGGCCGTGGCGCACGCTCCGGTACCACAGGCCTCGGTGAGCCCCACCCCGCGCTCCCACGCCCGCATGGTGACCTCGTCGGGTGCGATGGCCGACACCACCTCGACATTGATGCCGTGCTCAAACAGAACCTCGATGCCGGGCCCGAACTCCTCGAGCACCACGGTGTCGGGGTCGTCCACCTCGACCACCAGATGGGGATTGCCCACGTCAAACAGCCCGAAACGCCGACCACCCAGCACCGACATCAAGTCGGTGCCCGGCGTTGGCTCGGGCCCTGGAGTCACCTGTCCCATCGGGACGCTCACTTCCACCAGCGTGGGTACGTCGACACCGTCGACACCGTCGAGCCCAGCGAGCCCATCGTGCCCAGCGAGCCCTGGCGCTCCGACGCGGCGAAACACCAACTCCCGGCGACCCACGTCGGTGTCGATGACCACCTGGTCGCGCCAGTGGCCGCCGGCCAGGGCCACGGCGTGCGCCAGACAGCGGATGCCGTTGCCGCTCATCTCAGCGCGGCCTCCACCGGCATTGAACAGTGACATCACCACATCGGCGGTGTCACCAGAACCGGCGCCGGCCCCCGAATCGGCCGGGGTAGCGCCATGAATCAGCCCATCGGCACCCACACCCCGTCGACGATCGCACAAGCGGGGGGCGAGCTCCTGCAGGGCGGACGCGTCAAGCGGTCCATCGGGCTGGTCGGCATCAAGGGCCACCAAAAAGTCGTTGCCCCAACCGTGGAGTTTGCGGACGATCACCGTCACAGTCTCGCCCATGACGACGCCACTTCCACACCATCACCAGACGACGCCGCCATCACGCCGCCATCACACTGGCGCCACACCGCCATCACGCCGCCATCACACTGGCGCCACACCGCCATCACCAGCCCAGCATCCGACGCAGCTCGCCGACCAGCGCCGGGTCGTCGGGGTCGTCGGTGACCAGCCACGCAATGCGCGGGTCGCGGCGGAACCAGCGTTGCTGACGACGGGAGAACTGCCGTGTTCGCACCACGGCCTGCTCCAGGCAGTCATCGAGGTTGGCTCCGAGCTCCACGTGCTCGAGCACCTCCCGGTAGCCCAGCGCCTGACGGGCGGTGCGAGACAGGCCTCCGTCACGATCGGCAAGGAACCGGACCTCGTCGACGAGACCATGGTCCATCTGGTTGGCGTAGCGATCGGCGATGCGCCGGTCGAGCACGTGGCGGGGAACGTCCAACCCCACCATCGGCCATGACACCGGGGGGTACCGGTCAAGACCCGGACCGAAATGGGAAAACGGCGTTCCCGAGCCCACCGTCACCTCCAGTGCACGCACGATGCGGCGCCGGTTGCTGGGTTCCATGCGGGCTGCGGCCACCGGGTCGAGCTCGACGAGGCGCTGGTACAGCACGGTGGTGTCGGCTTCAGCCTCAAGGTCGACACGCACCTCGGGGAACCGACCGGGGATGGTGAGGTTGTCGACAACGGCCTGCACGTACAACCCGGTACCGCCGACCAGCAACGCCCGATGACCCCGGGCGGCGATGTCCGCCAGTGCCCTGGCGCACGCCGCCTGATGGTCGGCCACCGTCCAGTCGGCGTCGGGGTCCACGACGTCGATCAGATGGTGGGCAATCTCAGCGCGTTCGTGCGGTGATGGCTTGGCGGTGCCGATGTCCATGTGGCGGTACACGACCATGGAATCCATCGACACCAGCTCCACACCGGCAACCTCACGGGCGATGGCCAAGGCAAGGGCTGACTTGCCCGAGGCCGTCGGACCGACCAGTACCCCGACCGAGCTCACCCGCTGGTGACGGGGATCCGGGTGCGGTGACGTGCCGGTGCCACCAGCTCAACCAGATCACCGCGCAGATGGTGCGGAGCGGCCCCGGTCACCGTGACCAGGGCGTAGCTGCCCGCCCTGATCGGGGTGTCACTGGCGAAGTGGATGAGTTTCGACTGGGCGGTGCGACCCGTGAGCATGGCCGGGTCCTTGCGCGACGGTCCCTCCACCAGCACCTCCTCGGTGCGGCCGATTCGGGCCTCGTGCCGGAGCAAAGCCGACCTCTCCACCACCGCCCGAAGCCGCTGGAATCGATCGGCCATCACGTCGGCAGACACGAACTGGTCGGTCAGCAACGCCGCCTCGGTGCCAGGGCGTGGTGAGAACTGGAAGGTGTAGGCGCTGTCGTAGCCGGCAGCGGCCACCACCTCGAGGGTGTGGTCGAAGTCGTCGTCGGTCTCGCCGGGGAATCCCACGATGATGTCGGTGGTGACGGCCAGGTCGTCGACGGCGTCGCGGGCTGCGGCCAGACGCTCGAGGTAGCGCTCGGCGGTGTAGCCGCGGTGCATGGCAGCAAGGATCCGGTCGCTGCCGGACTGCAGTGGCAGGTGGAGGTGGGAGCACACCTCGGGGGTGGCGGCCATGGCAGCGATGGTTTCGGGCCGCAGGTCCTTGGGGTGGGGGCTGGTGTAGCGCACCCGCCGAATGCCATCGACGGCGGCCACGGCGACGAGAAGGTCGGCAAACAGCGGCCGCGGACGTCGCCGGTCATCTGCTGTCCACGACCCGCCGGCCACCCGTGCCATCTCGTCGGCACTGACCTCGCCTGAGCGCAGGCGGGTAGTGAGGTCACGGCCGTAGCTGTTGACGTTTTGACCCAGCAGCGTCACCTCGCTGACACCGTCGGCGGCCAGGGCGGTGACCTCGTCGACAATGTCGCCGAACGTGCGGCTGGCCTCGACGCCGCGCACCGACGGCACGATGCAAAACGCACAGCTGTTGTCGCATCCCACCTGGATGGTGACCCAGCTGGCCCAGTCCACTTCACGATGTGACGGCAGCGCCGAGGGGAAATTTTCATCCTCGGTGTCAACCATGGCGTCCCAGATCTCGACCACGGGGCCGGTGGCTTCGGCGGTGTGGAGCAACTCCACGGCACGGTGCACGTTGTGGGTGCCGAACACGACGTCGACGTGAGGGGCACGCTGGCGCACCGTGTCCCGGTCCATTTGGGCCAGACAGCCCGACACCATGATGCGCATGTCCGGACGTTGTTCCTTGAGTGGCTTGAGGATCCCAAGGGCGCCGTACAGCTTGTTGTCGGCGTTTTCACGAATGCAGCAGGTGTTCAACACCACTACGTCGGCATCATCGATGTCATCGGTGGGTTCCATGCCGTCGGCGTCGAGCAGCCCAGCGATCCGCTCGGAGTCATGCTCGTTCATTTGGCACCCGAAGGTGCGCACCAGGTAGCGACGGGTCACCCCGTCAGGTTAGGTCGCAACCCGACCCACCGGGCACACGGCGCCGGTGGCCGCCAGAATCGGGCGGTTGGTGGGATCGGGCCTACCAGCGAACCGGTGGACCGGCGCATCAGCAAACCGGCCAATCGGCAACGAACTGACGACCCGAATCCCGTTCCCGGATCCAGCACTACCGCAAGCGGGGGTCGCCACTGCCGGCCAAAGGCATGCAGCAGCGGCAACCGGTATACCGCATGCGGTAGAAGCACTACTGCGGAGCTGGTCCGGGGACGGGAGGTCAGTCGTCGACGACGATTGGGGCGTCGTCGAGGTCGGAGAACTCATCTTCTTCTTCAGGCTGGACGTCGCTGAGACCCACGGCGGCCTTGACCCGCTCGGAGATCTCCACCATCACCTCAGGGTTGGCGGTGAGGAAGCTCTTGGCGTTTTCACGGCCCTGTCCGAGCTGCTCGCCTTCGTAGGTGTACCAGGCACCCGACTTCTTCACGATGTCCTGGTCCACGCCGATGTCGAGCACCGAACCTTCCCGACTGATGCCCTTGCCGTACATGATGTCGAACTCGCACTGCTTGAATGGCGAGGCGACCTTGTTCTTGACCACCTTGACGCGGGTGCGGTTGCCCACCACCTCGACACCGTCCTTGATGGCTTCGATGCGGCGGATGTCGAGCCGGACCGACGAGTAGAACTTGAGCGCCCTGCCGCCGGGGGTGGTCTCAGGTGAGCCGAACATCACGCCGATCTTCTCGCGAAGCTGGTTGATGAAGATGGCGATGGTGTTCGTCTTGTGCAGGGTGCCGGTGAGCTTGCGCAGTGCCTGGCTCATGAGACGGGCCTGCAGACCGACATGGCTGTCGCCCATCTCGCCTTCGATTTCGGCTCGCGGGGTCAGTGCTGCCACCGAGTCGATGACCACCACGTCGATGGCACCCGACCGGATGAGCATGTCGGTGATCTCGAGGGCCTGTTCACCGGTGTCGGGCTGTGAGATCAGCAACGAGTCGATGTCCATGCCGATGGCCTGGGCGTAGGCCGGATCCATGGCGTGCTCGGCATCAACGTAGGCGCACACCCCACCGGTGCGCTGGGCCTCGGCCACCACGTGCATGGCCAGGGTTGACTTGCCCGAGGATTCGGGGCCATAGATCTCCACGACGCGGCCCCGGGGCAGCCCCCCGACGCCGAGGGCGATGTCCAGTGCCAGCGCACCGGTCGAGATGGCCGGAATCGGGACGATCTCTTTGTCGCCCATACGCATGATCGAACCCTTGCCGAACTGCTTTTCGATCTGGACGAGTGCCATATCGAGTGCCTTGTCTCGCTCCACGGTGGTCTCCCTTGTGACTGTGATGGGTGTCGGATCGTGGAGGTCGTCCACGATGATCGCAACGCCGGTCAAACTACGGAGGGGGTGTGACAGGTTCGCTGCCACTCCCCCACCGGCCGGGCCGGGCCGCTGTGGTCCGGGGTCCGGACTGCGGATGACATGACTGTAGTTCCGAACGGGTGTTCGATCAAGGATATTCCACCCTGCGTGGGCAAAGGCCCGCCCGGGACGCCACAATGCACACCATGAGTGATGGCACCTCCGACAAGATCCGACCCAGCGACGCTGAACTCCGGGCGAGGCTGACCAAAGAGCAGTACCACGTCACCCAACAGGCGGGAACCGAGCGGGCCTTCACCGGCCAGTACTGGGATTGTCACGATCCCGGGGTGTACCGATGCGTGGTGTGTGGGACCGAGTTGTTCTCGGCCGACACCAAGTTCGAGTCCGGCAGCGGCTGGCCCAGCTTTTGGGCACCGCTGGCTGACGACGCCGTGGACACCGTGACCGATACGTCCCATGGCATGGTGCGCACCGAGGTCCGCTGCGCCAGCTGCTCGGCCCATCTGGGCCACCTGTTCCCCGACGGCCCCGCCCCCACCGGAGCCCGCTACTGCATGAACTCGGCGTCGCTCGACCTTGCTGTTGACACCGGCACAAAGCCAGACGCCGACACAGGGCCAGACGCCGACTGAGGCCCGACCGCCGACTGAGCTTCAGCGTTCAGCGTTCAGGGGTCAGGGGTCCGAGGTCGGAGTTCCGCCCACGGCAAACGTGGCCAGGGTCTCGTACCGGCGCACCGGTTGGGAAGCGTTCGACAGATGGCTGCGCACCAGCGCCACGCTGGTGACGTCGAACGACCCCGCCACGGCGTGCCCCACCAGAGTGCAGGCAGCGTTGCGCCGCACACGGGCCACGGTGAGATGCCCGGTGAATCGGTCGTGGGTGGGTGGTTGCCCCAAACCTGCGGTGACAGCGAGCACGTCGGAGGCCAGATGGTCCAGCCCGGCTGCCGGCACGCACACCACTGACGGCCCCAACATCACCACCGCAGGCCCCAACACTGCCGTTGCCGCCGATGCCCGTAGCCCGGGTCATGGCAGCGACCGCCGTCTCAACTTCGCACGGGCCCAGATAACGCAGCGTGATGTGGGCCAGGTCGGGTGGCTCCCACACCACCCGAGGGCGTCACCCCGAGGCAGCGCCGCCAGAGCCGCCACCACCGGCGCGGGCGGCCATACCGCCACGAACAGACGGGGCGTTTCGCTACCGGAGGTCATGCCGGGGAGCGGATGGCGACGGGGCGGACATGTGGCTCGATGCCGCGGCCGTCAGCGACGAAGCAAGCGGCGGCGCAGCATGTCGAGCACGCTGATCACGGCGAACTGCCGGATCTGGTCGCGATCACCCGGAAAGCTCACCGTGATGGTCTCGGCAGCACCGTCAACCCAAATACCCAGACACACCGTTCCCGGGCGAACACCCTCGGCGGCGTCGGGGCCGGCGACCCCGGTGGTGGCCACACCGACGTCGGCACCCAACAGCCGTGCCGCACCCTCGGCCATGGCGGCGGCGGTGGCCTCGTTGATCACCGGGCCGGGGTCCACTCCGAGCAGGTCGAACTTCACGTCGCTGGCGTAACTCACCACGCCGCCGCGCACCACCTCACTGGATCCGGGCCGACTGGTCAGCCGGGCTGCCACCAGGCCGCCCGACACCGACTCGGCGGTGGCGATGGTGAGTCCGGCGGCTGCCAGCAGGTCCAGCACCACCTGGTCCATGGGCTCATCGTTGGTGGAAAACACCTGCTCGCCCAGCATGGCGGCGATGACCTCGACCTCGTCGGCCAGCACAGCATCAGCTTCGGCCACCGTTGGCGCCTTGGCCGTCACCCGTACCTTGAGGCCCTCCCAACCGCTGGCCAAAAACGCCACGGTGGCGTGGCCGCTGCGATCAAGCTGCACCATGTGGGGGGCCAGCACCTCAGCCAGATGCGACTCCGACCAACCCCAGGTGCGCAGGGTGCGGCTGCGGATCACCGCAGCGTCGGCCCCCGAGCGCCGACGCAGGTCGGGAATGATGGTGCCGGTGACCATGACCCGCATCTCGTTGGGGACGCCGGGGACGGCATAGATGACCTTGCCGCCGTGGGCACCGACGTCTGGGTCGCCAACGGGGCACACCAACCCCGGGGCGGTACCGGGCTGCTCGGCGATGGTCCACGCCCCCGCCGGCACCTCGGCCTGCCGGTAGTTGTTGGCCGGCATGTCCCGGCCCCGACTCGAAAACATGGCGGCGATGCGCTCGGCCACCTCGTCGTCGAGTTCGAGGTCCACGCCCATCACCTCGGCGATGGCGTAGCGGGTGAGGTCGTCCTGGGTCGGGCCCAGTCCGCCGCAACAGATCACGGCGTCAGACCGATCCAGCGCCTGCCGCAAAGCCTCCACGATGCGAGCCTGGTTGTCACCCACCTTCACCTGCAGGTAGCAGTCGATACCGGCCAGGGCGAGTTGCTCGCCGATCCACGACGAGTTGGTGTCGGTGATCTGACCCAGCAACAACTCTGTTCCGATGGCGACGACTTCACAGCGCATGGCCAGACCCTACCGGGCGACCTGCGACCCACGGGCCGTCCACCCGGGGGTCGGGGCCGGGGGCCGGGGTGGCGGGGCGTTCAGGTGTCGTGGCCGTCACGGGCCATGGCCGTGCCGGCGCGGGCGCCGTCGAGGGCGTACTGCCCACCCGACACCAGTGCCAGGACCACCGAGGCCCACAGCAGCACGTCGGCCACCCACAGTGTGCTGTCGAGCACTGGCAACAGGGCACAACCCACAGCAAGACCCTGCACCAGTGTCTTGGCCTTGCCGCTGCGCCGGGCCGGGACGGCCAGCCCCTGACGACCCAGATGCACCCGCCACAGGCTCACTGCCGCCTCGCGCACAGCGATGACGGCCACCGGCACCCACCAAAAACGGCCGATGGCCACCAGCGAGAACAACGCCCCCAGCACCAGCACCTTGTCGGCCAGCGGGTCCAAAAACGCCCCTGACCGGGTGGTGCCGTGACGGCGGGCGATCCAGCCGTCCACCCCGTCGGTGCCGGCCAGCACCACCCACAACACGAAGTTCCACCATGTGGCGCCATCGGTGGTGATGCGCACCACCAAAAGCGGGGCCAGCAACAGGCGAAACACGGTGACGCCATTTGCCGGTGTGGCCAGCGCCGACGGTCCGTAACCCGACGCCGAGCTCACCGTCGGTTCCCTTCGGTCACCGCCACGGCACGGCTCCACAGGTCAGCAGGCCCCACGCACACCGCCGTGATGTCGGTACCCAGCGAACCGGTCACCTCCACGTCCACCAGCGATCCCACCGGCACCGTTTCGTCGATGACCACGATGCCGTCGATCTCGGGGGCTTCGCGCCACGACCGGGCCACGCCGGGGCATCAACGAGCACCTGCATGTGCGAACCAATGAGGCGGTCCCGACCAAGCGCGGTGATCTCGTCCTGACGGGCCGACACCTCGGCCAGACGTTCGGCGGCCAACTCCGGTGGCACCACGCCGTCGAGGTCAGCGGCGTAGGTGCCGTCCTCGGGCGAATAGGTGAACAGGCCGCACCAGTCGAGCTGGGCTGCCTCGATGAACTCCAGCAGCCGGTCGTGGTCGGTCTCGGTCTCACCGGGGTACCCGATGATGAAGTTGCTGCGGAAGGCCGCCTCGGGCTGGCGCTGGCGAATGGCGTCGATCCGGGCCAGGAAGCGATCCCCGTCGCCCCACCGGCGCATGCGGCGCATCAGTGGTGCCGACACGTGCTGCAACGACAGGTCGAAGTACGCAACGCCGGTGGCCAGCACGGCGTCGATGAGCGGGTCGGTGAGGTCTGATGGGTACAGGTACAGCAGTCGCACGCGGTCCACGCGCTCGGCGACGGCCTGCACCAGCGGCACGATGGACCGCTCGCCCACACCCTGGTCACGTCCGTAGGCGGCAAGGTCCTGGGCCACCAGCACCACCTCGCGCACGTCGAGGGCGTCCACCTCGGTGAGCACGTCATCCAAACTGCGCGACCGCTGGGGACCACGGAAACTGGGGATGGCACAAAACCCGCACGCCCGGTCACAACCCTCGGCCACCTTCACATAGGCCCACGGCGCAGTGGCCGCTGGCCGGGGAAGGTTGAGCAGGTCGAAGTCGGGCACCGACGATGAGCGGACCGCCCCCAGGGTGACGGGTACCGACGTGCTGCCCAGCGCCGACCCGGATGCTCCCGCGGCTGCGTGCTCGTGCGACCCGCCCATCACCTGAGCAGCAACGAACGCCTGACCAAACCCCGCCACAACATCCACCTCGGGAAGGGCGTCGGCCAGTTCGTCGCCGTAACGCTCGGCCAGACAACCCGTCACCACCAGCTCGGCGTCAGGGGCCACATCGGCCAGTGCCAGCACGGTATCCACCGACTCCTGACGGGCCGCCTCGATGAACGCACAGGTGTTGACCACCACCAGATCGGCGCCGTCGGGTCCGTCAGCGGCCACCATGCCGTCGGCCATCAGGGTGCCGACCAATTTGTCGGAGTCGACCTGGTTCTTGGGACAGCCGAGTGTCTCGACCCAGAAACGACGCGCCATGGATAAATGATCCTACCCGTCGGGGCGGTCCGCCCCGTCGGCTGGGGATCGGTCCGCCCCGTCGGCTGGGGATTGGGTCCACGGTGCCGTTGGCCACCCGCGACCCCGGCGGCTCAGCCCCGGGCCGCCGCCCAGTCGGCGATGTGACCCAGTTGCCCGGTTGACGACAACGTGACGAACGCCCCCACCGGCCCGCCAGCCGGGGATGAAAAGCACACGTTGGTGGTGAGGTCATCAGGGGCGGTCACCCGACGAACCTCGCCGGTGACCGGATGCACACACGTCACGCCGCCACCGGGCCCGATGGTGGCCACACACACCCAGCCGTCGGGATCCACGGCCAGCGAATCGAACATGGCTCCCTGCGCACGATGCAACAGGGTGCCATCGTGCACCTCACCGGGGGCGCCACCATTGGCAACGCTGCCGGGCCCGGTCACCGAAAAACGCCACAACGAGCCCGAGTGGGTTTCGGCCACGTACAACTCGCTGCCGTCAGCCGACAGACCGATGCCGTTGGCCTGGTGGGTCCCCCACACCACCCCCACCAGCGGCCCACCGTCAGCCGGGGCGAACACCACCCCGGGGCGATCGGCACCGGCGGTGTCGTGTTGCACACCGAAGTCGGTGAACCACACACCTCCGGCGGCGTCCACCACCAGGTCGTTGGGCGACACCAGCGCCGTGTCGCCGCCAGCGGGATGCCCACAACGGGTGTGCACCACGTCACCGGAACGGTCGGCGGCATCACCGGAACGGTCGGCGGCATCGCCTCCCAGCGTCACCATGCGCAGGCTCCCCCCGGTGTGTGCCGGTGACGGCTCGCCAGGAATGATGAGCCCCGCCACTCATGCCAGGTGAAGTAGCCGCCGTTGTCGGCCACCCACACCCGCTCGGGGACACCGGCCCCGACTGGGCCCTGGGGGCCAGACGGGATCACCGCGTTGGCGGCACCGGCGGTCACCAGGGCCGCACCATTGGGGCCCGGCAGTGATGTGGCCACTGGTGGTGGCCCCAGTGACGATGTTCACCGCGGTGAGGCACCCGGCTGCGATCTCGGTGACCAGCACGGTGGAGTCGCCAACCCACACGGGACCCTCGGGAAACCTGAGATTTGAGGCAACGATGTCCATGCGTCAACGCTAGCTGGCACCCCAGCGGGGACTGTGGTGAGCAGCACCGGGTACCTGACCCCCGACCAACCCGCGTCTGACGGGGCAGACCCGTCACACCTAGGGGCTGGACATCGCGGCGCGAAAACCCACGGCGACGAACGTTGGCGTCCCGCCGGGTGATCCGTGGGCCACCGAGAACCAGGCGGTGGTGTTGGGGGCAGCGGCTCGGGGAGTCCAGATGATGCCATCAGGGCTGGTCATCACCCGGTTGCCGGTGCCACCGACGGCGACAGCGACGAACAGTCCGTTGCCGTAGGTCACCGAAAGCCAGTTGAAGCTGGCGCCATCGGCTAGGGAGGTCCAGGTGATGCCATCAGGGCTGGTCATCACCTTGTTGGTGCCACCGTTGGCGACGGCGACGAACAGACCATTCCCATAGGTCACCGAAGTCCAGCCGCTGGCCTCGGCGGCGGCGCAGACGGTCAGGTACCGATGCCATCAGGGCTGGTCATACCTTGTTGCTGTGGTGCCGTCTAGAAGGCGACAGCGACAGACCTGGGAACCACGCTGCACGCTCGCAGTGGACGTGACCGCGGAGTCGATCATGCCGTAGGTGACGCCGTTCACCAACCGCTGGCTCGGCGGCAGTGCGGGCAGTCCAGGTGATGCCGTCAGGGCTGGTCATCACCCGGTTGCCGGTGCCATCGAAGGCGACAGCGACGAACCCGGGAACGAGTGTGCCGTTCGCAGTGGACGTAACACTCGAGTCGATCATGCCGTAGGTGACACTTTTCCACTTGCTGTCGGCGGCGGCGCTGCGGCTGGTCCAGTTGATGCCGTCAGTGCTGGTCATCACCCGGCCACTGAGGACATTCGCGCCGCCAAACTCATCATTTGGATCAGGCACAAATTCGTCGACCCATCCGACAGCGACGAACAGGCCGTTGCCGTAGGTCACCGATTCCCATTCGCCTGTCGTGGCGGCGTTGCCGGCAGTCCAGGTGATGCCATCAGGGCTGGTCATCACCTTGTTGGTGTCACCGTAGGCAACGGCGACGAACAGGCCCACTCCCGAAGGTTCGCCGTAGGTGACCGACCGCCAGGTGGTGCTGGCGGCGGCAGTGCGGGCAGTCCAGGTGATGCCAGCACCGCCGGCAGGTGTGGCGGTGGCGGTGCTCGATGGCGCCGATTGGTCGGAGCCCGCAATTGCGACGACGTGGAAGTCGTACGAGACGGTGCCGCTGAGGCCGGTGACCGTGACCGGGCTGGCAGCCACCGGTGAACCGTAGGACACCCAGTTGCTGGCATCCTGGGTGGTGAGCTTGCGATACACCTGATAGCTCGTGGCGCCAGCGACCGCAGCCCAGGCGACGTCAACTGATCCGGCGGTGGCGGTGGCGGTGGCGGTGACTGCGGTTGGTGCGGCGAGGCTGCTGGGGCCGACTGAGGCGGCCATGGCGGCGGTCGGCAAGGTGAGTGTGGTGACGCCGACAACACCGGCAGCAGCAGCGCCCTGGAGCATGCGGCGGCGCGACAGGGTTGATGCCGGCGTGTCACTGGCGGGTGGCTGGCCGTTGCCGGTGCCCAGCAGTCCGTGGGTGCCAAGGGTGTCGATGATGTCGCCGGCACTGGCGTTGGCACACGTCAGGCGCATCACCTCGTTGGCCTTGATATTGAGGATCAACAGATCGTTGCCGGCAGCGGCCACCGTCACATCATCACGCAACAGCGGTCGGATCGTGTCGGCAAGGGTTTCGACACAGCTGGCGCCCCCGGGGGGTTCAACAGAAAGCGCAGCATCGAATCTCGACCGGTGCATGGGAGCAACTTATTTGACTAGTCGCGCAACTATCAAGCGGAGAGTTAATCCCAGCGCGCGGTAAGGTCTGGCCATGGCCGAAACCCGAACCCGCAATCGTCCCCGCACCGAAGCCGAACTGGTGGCGGCTGCCCGGGCGCTGGTGGAGGTGCAGACCTACGAGTCCATCCGGGTACGCGACATCGCCGACAGGGTGGGCTGCAACCACGGGCTCATCACCCAGTACTTCGGGACCAAACGCGGCCTGTTCACCCGCGTGGCTCGTGAGCTGGTCGCCGAGATCAGTACAACAATCGCCGCCGGTGGGTCATCCCCGCCGAAGCTGGACCAGCCCACCACGGCCACGTTCTGGCGCCTGACGGCGGCGCTGCTTGACGCCGGGATGGACCCGTCGGAAATCATGGTGGAGAGCATTTCGGCAGTAGACGCCGTCGCCAAGCGGGCCGGTGACCTCTCGGGGTCGAGTTTCAACCAGGCACGGGCGGTGGCCGGCTTTGTGGTCCTGATGAGCGGCGGGTACCACGTGTTTGGCGACCTCGTGGCCGCCACCATCGCCCCATCGGGCGACCCTGCCGAAGCACAGGCGAATTTCGAACGCACCGTGTTCGCCCTCATTCGGGGTCTGACCACGCCCTGATCGGGTGCACCCTGCCGCAGTGCACCCTGACGCAGTGCACCATGCCTTGGCCAAAGGCGCCCGAAAACAACGTTTTCCCGGCGCGCAACAGGCCGGAAGTTCACCTCGATGTCAGCCGATGGTGGTGTGATTGCCGCATCTCGTGGGCCAGACTCGTCGTGAGGCTGGCGTGAAGTGTCGGCCCAAAACACATCGATCAGGGAGTGCACGTGCGAGTACTGGTGACCAACGACGACGGGATCGAATCCGAAGGCATCCATGTGCTGGCCCGGGTGCTGCACGAAGCTGGCCACGACGTGCTGGTGGTGGCCCCCGACCGGGACTGGAGCGGCGCCGGGGCGGCGCTGGGCAGTTTGCACCCCGACGACCGCATCGACGTGAACGAGGTGGAGGTGCCCGGCTGTGACGGGGTGCCCGCCTTCTCCTCGCCGGTCCCCCGGCCCTCACGGTGCTGGCCACCCAGCTGGGCGCCTTCGGGGCCCCGGCCGACCTGGTGGTGTCGGGCATCAATGCCGGGTTGAACACCGGCCGGTCGATCCTGCATTCGGGCACCGTGGGCGCCGCCCTCACCGGCCAGAACTTTGGCATCTCGGGTCTGGCCGTCAGCGTGGCGTGGGGCGACGACTGGTACTGGGAGACCGCCGCCCGGTGCGCCGCCGAGGTGGTGGCCAGCCATCTCATCGACGCCCCGGCGCGCACCGTGTTGAACCTGAACGTGCCGGCCGTGTCCTACGACGATCTGGCCGGTGTGCGGTGGGCCCGGTTGGCGGCGTTCGGTGTGGTGCGCGCCGCCATGGCCGATGCCAGCAACGGCCAGCTGCAAATGGAACTCACCGCCACCGGAGACACCCCTGACCCCGACACCGACCAGGGGTCGGTCAACGCCGGTTATGCCTCACTCACCACGTTGGTGGGTGTGGTGGAGGCGTGGAGTGCCGACGTGGACCTGGCCGCCGACGCCGACCTCACTGGCCTCACCATGACCGACCGGGTGGTGCCCGGCGTTCCGCTCGAGGCGGTGCACCGGGTGCCCGACGCATCAGAACACCGTTCGCTACGGCGCCCCGGCATCGGGATCGTGTGATCCCGGCTCAAAGCCGATGGCCTCGTCGGACCACGCCTCACTGGTGGCACCGTCGAGTTCTTCGGGGCTCATGAGCACAGCGCGGGCCTTGGACCCTTCTGACGGGCCCACGATGCCACGCTGTTCCATGAGGTCCATGAGCCGACCGGCTCGGGCGAACCCCACCCGCAGCTTGCGCTGCAGCATGGACGTGGAACCCATCTGGCTGCGCACCACCAGTTCGGTGGCCTGAATCAGCAGGTCGTCGTCGTCGTCACCGCCGGCTCCACCACCGCCACCACCAGCACCGGGCCCAGCCGAGTCGTCGGCGCCCTGCACGGCCGTGTCGTCGAAGGCCAGGTCGGGAGCCTGCCGGCGCCAGTGGCCCACCACAGCGCGCACCTCACGCTCTGACACCCAGCATCCCTGGATCCGCTGGGCGATGGACGACGACGCCCCCACCAGCAGCATGTCGCCCTTGCCCACCAGACGCTCGGCGCCGGGCTGGTCCAAAATCACGCGGCTGTCGGCCAGGCTGGCCACGGCGAACGCCAGCCTCGACGGGATGTTGGCCTTGATGGTGCCGGTGATCACGTTCACCGACGGGCGCTGGGTGGCCACCACCAGGTGGATGCCCACCGCACGGGCCATCTGGGCGATGCGGCAGATCGAGTCCTCCACGTCTCGCGCCGCCACCATCATGAGGTCGTTGAGTTCGTCGACCACGATCAGCAGCAGCGGCAGGCGCTGGTACTCGGGCATGCCCGCTGCTTCGGGAGCACCCGAACTGGTGACAACCGATTGCCGCCCACCATTGGCGATGTCGTCGGAGTCGGCGACGTCGGCAGTGGGGTCGGCGTTCGGGGCGTCGGCGTCTGGCGTCTCGTCGACGGGACGTGCATTGGTGAGTGGGGGCGCGGCATTGGTGGGAGCGGCATTGGTGGGGGCCGGCATCGCCGGGTCCGTCACCGTTGAGTTCGCCACGGTCGTAGGCGGCGTTGTAGCCGCCGATGTCACGGAATCCCGTCTCGCTGAGCAGGTCGTAGCGGCGTTCCATCTCCCGCACCGCCCACGACAGGGCGTTGGCCGCCTTTTTGGGGTTGGTCACCACCTGGGTGAGCAGATGGGGCAGACGGTTGTACTGCCCAAGCTCCACCCGCTTGGGATCGATGAGGATCATCCTCACCTGCTCGGGGGTGGTGCGCATGAGCACCGACGTGATCAGCGAGTTGATGCACGACGACTTGCCGGCACCGGTCTGGCCGGCGATGAGCAGATGGGGCATGGTGGCCAGGTCGACCAGGATGTTTTTGCCGTTGATGTCTCGACCCAGCGCAACCTCGAGGGCGTTGGTGGCCCGGTGGGCTTCTTCTGACGCCAGCACGTCGCCCAGCGAAATCACCTGACGGTCGATGTTGGGCACTTCAACGCCGATGGCCTGGCGACCCGGAATGGGGGCCAGGATGCGCACGTCGGGTGAGGCCATGGCGTAGGCGATGTCCCGGTTGAGGCTGGTGACCCGGGCCACCTTGACGCCCGGGCCCAGCTCAAGCTCGAACCGCGTCACCGTGGGACCCACCACCATGCCCACCAGTCGGGTCTCCACACCATGCTCGGCCAGGGCCTGCTCCAGCAGACGACCCCGACGCTCCACCTCACCGGTGTCCACCTCGTGACGGTCCGAACGCTCCAGCAGGTTCCCCTTGGGCAGCTTCCACGGGGTGGGGGCAAGACCGGGACCGAGATCGATGGTGAGCTGCTCGGGTGGGCCGGCATCGGGGTCACCGCCGTCGGCGGCAGCGGCGGCCTCAATCCACGCCGGTGCAGCTGGAACGTCAGCGGCCACAATGACCTCGGCGCCCGTTGTCCCGGCGCCCGTTGTCCCGGCGCCCGAACCTGCAGCAGCGCCACCCGAAGGTTGGAGCCACGCCGGGGTGAGATCGTCGCTGTCGGAAGCGTCAGCGCCAGCGCCAGCGCCAGCGTCCGAGCCAGGGTCAGCGTCGGAGCCGACGGCGTCACCGTCTGGCGAAACGTCGCCACCGGCGACGACCACGGGCGCCGATCCATCCGACGAGGTGTCACCGGCGGGAATGACGCCGCCGGTGTCCGATGGGGTGTCGTCGCCGAGGCTGAACAACGCGTGCCACCCCCGCACGAACACCCGCCCCACCGGCCGCAGCACCCGCATGGCCAACTCTCCAACCTCGTGCAGGCTGCGGTTGGTCACCACCACCCCACCGATGACGGCGATGGCCGTCAGCACCAATGCAGCCGCCCAGGTACCGAGAAGCCCGATGAGCGGCGCCGTCAGCAAGGCCCCCACGTAGCCACCCGACGACTCGAGCTCAGCGGAGGGGGCACTCAGGCCCGCACCGCCGGTGGCCAGATGCAGCAATCCGGCACCGGCACAGGCCAACAGCACGCCACCCACCACAGGACGCAGCGACGTCGGTTCCTCGTCGGCCCGCCGCCGCAACAGCAACACCCCGCCCACCACCAGCACCGGCGGCACGACGTAGGCCAACATGCCGACCAGCAAAAGCAGCAGCGACGCCAATCCCCGGCCCAGAGGTCCGGCCAGATCGCCGTACAAACCCAGGCCGGCAACTGCCCCCACCACGGTGACGGCAACACCGGTCACGTCTCGACCATGACCGTGGAATGCATCCCCCACAGATCGCTGCCCAGCCCCGGACGTGGTTCCAGCCTTGGTCCCGGCCTTGGACCCGGCCTTGGTCCCGGCCTTGGTTCCGGCTGCGGCCCTGGATGTGGATCCCTTGCGCGCCGATGACGATGTCGACCGCCCCATTTTGGATGATCCCTTGGCTGAGCCCCTCGAACGTGGGGACCTGGTGGTTTGCGATCGCTGGGTAATGGCCACGTGGTTCATCCGGGTGTGGGATCCCGGCCGAGGCCGGGGAATGCGAATAGGGCTAGACAACCTCCGGAGCGCGTAAAACACGCTTCCTGGTCACTCATCGGCCCTACACCATGCCCACGCCCGGGTGACCGCTGCTCACACAGCAACCTGATGGTACCGGGTCAGTCACCCAAGGGTGCGGACCTGTCAGGCCTCCATCACCACCGGCACGATCATGGGCTTGCGCCGGGTCTTGGCGCTCACGTACTGCCCGGCGGCCTTGCGCACCACCCGTTGCAGGTTTTCGATGTCGATGGCACCGGCTGCGGCGTGCAGGGCGGTGTCGGCAATGGCGTCGGCCACCGCCTGGCGGCACCCTTCGATCACGTCGTCGGCCTCGGCGGCATGCACCCATCCGCGGGTGATCACCTGCGGACCGGTGATGACGGCACCGGTGGCAACGTTCACGCCAACGAACACCACCACCACGCCCTCTTCGGCCAGCACCTGACGGTCGCGCAGCACTCCGGTGGACACGTCGCCCACGATGCCGTCGACGTACAGGTACCCCGCCGGGATGGCCTTGGTCTCAAGCCCCAGGCCCTGATCGGCCAGCACCACGCGGTCGCCGTCCTCACACACCATCACCTTGTCGTCGGCCACGCCCATGCGACGGGCCAGACGAGCGTGTGCGGCCAGATGGCGGTACTCGCCGTGCACCGGCACGAACCACTCCGGCCCGGCGATGGACAACAGCGTCTTGAGCTCCTCGGCTTTGGCATGGCCACTGGCGTGCACGTCGCTGATGCCCGAGTGCACCACCTCGGCACCCATGCGCACCAGGCCGTTGATGACACGCGACACGTTGGACTCGTTGCCGGGGATGGGATGGCTGCTCATGATCACCACGTCGTCGGGCTGGATCTTGAGGAAGCGATGCTCGCCGGCGGCCATGAGCGACAACGCCGACAGCGGCTCGCCCTGCGACCCCGTGGAGATCACGCACACCTTGCCGGGGTCGAGGTCGCCGACCTCGGAGATGTCACGCAGCGAGTTGTCGGGGATGTTCAGCAATCCCATCTCACGGGCCAGGCGCACGTTGCGCTGCATGGAGCGACCCATGGTGGCCACGGTCCGGTCAAAGGCGATGGCGGCATCGGCGATCTGCTGCACCCGGTGGATGTGGCTGGCAAAGCAGGTGGTGATGACCCGCTTGCCCTCGTGGGCGTGGAACAGGTCGTACAGCACCTGGCCCACCGACGACTCCGAACGCGAGTGCCCGGGCTCATCGGCGTTGGTGGAGTCGCTCAAAAGCAACCGGATGCCCTCGTCTTTGGAGATGGCACCCACCAGGGCAAGGTCGGTGAGACGGCCGTCAACGGGGGTGAGGTCCAGCTTGAAGTCGCCGGAATGCATGATCACACCCTGGGAAGTGTGGAACACCGTGGCAAAGGCGTGGGGCACCGAGTGGGTGACGGGGATGAACTCCACGTCGAACGGACCGATGCGCCGACGCTCGCCGTCGACCACGGCGATGAACTCGGTGCGGTCGGCCAGGCCAGCTTCCTCGATGCGGCCACGGGCCAACTCCAGGGTGAGCGCCGACCCGTACAACGGGAACGACAGGTCACGCAGCAGGTACGACAGACCACCAACGTGATCCTCGTGGCCGTGGGTGACGATGCAACCGACCACCCGGTCGGCGTTCTGGCGCAGCCAGGTGAAGTCGGGCAGGACGAGGTCCACGCCCAGCATGTCCTGGTCGGGGAAACATCAGCCCGCAGTCCAGCAGCACGATCTGCCCGTCCTGCTCGATGGCGGCACAGTTTCTGCCGATCTCTCCCAGGCCGCCCAGGAAGGTGACCGTCACCTTGTTGCCGGTCAGGTCCGCCAGTGGCATTCCCACCGGCTTGGCCCGGTTCGACGCCGACGATCCAACCTTGGATCCCATCGATCGTGAACTGCCGCGCGAGCCACCGCGCCCCGAACCGCCCCCGCCCGACGATGACTTCTTGGGCGATGCACCCTTGGGCGATGCCGCCTTGGCAGCAGCGCCCTTGGACGATGCGCCTTTGGGTGATGCGCCCTTGACGATGCGCTTTTGGGCGATGCGCCTTTGGACGATGAGCCCTTGGCAGCATCCCCCTTGGGAGATGCGCCCCGGTTTGTGCCGGTGGTGCCTGACTTCGCGCCACCCCTGCGTGAGGAGGTGGGCTTGGGGTTGTTCATGAAGATCCTTTTGGGGTTCGACCCAGATCGGCGAGCACATCGTGAGCCCGCTGGTCGAGGCCCGCTGGTGGTGGGCCCAGAGGCAGACGGCACTGGCCGACCGGCCGTCCCATCACCTCGAGCATCACCTTGGTGGGCATGGGGTTGGGAGCGTCGTCGCTGGATTCGAAGGCATACGACGACAGCAGACGCTGGTTGGCAAGGCGGGCGCCATGGGTGTCGCCTGAGGTGAAGGCATCGATCATGGCGCCCATCTCCACGCCGGCCCAATGGCTGCACACCGACACCACACCAAGCGCGCCCACCGCCAGCAACGGCAGGGTGAGGGCGTCGTCGCCGCTGTAGAGCTCGAAGTCGTCACCCACCTCCGCCATCACCCGGGCGGTTTCCAGCCGGGTCGCCAGCGGCATCTTTGAGGGCCACAACGTTGGGCACCTCGGTGGCCAGACGCACCAGCAGCCCAGTGGAGATCTTGCGGCCGGTGCGCGCCGGGATGTCGTACAGCATCACCGGCAAGTCGGTGGCAGCGGCCACGGTGCGAAAGTGGATGTCGAGGCCTGACTGGGGTGGCCGGTTGTAATACGGGGTCACCAGCAACACGCCGTCGAGCCCGATGCCGCCAGCTGCCGCGGTGAGATCCACGGCATGCGCGGTGTCGTTGGATCCGCTGCCTCCAATGAGGGGAACGTCCACCGCCGAACGAACCACCCGCCACAGTTCGAGATGGTCGGCATCAGACAGCACCGACACCTCACCGGTGGTGCCAGTCAGCACCAGGGCATCACTGCCGTTGTCCACCAGCCACGCAGCCAAAGCGGCGGCGGCGTCGAAGTCGACACCGCCATCACTGTCAAACGGCGTCACCATGGCGGTGACAACCCGGCCGAATCGACCCATGTTCACTCCTCTGTGTGCGATGTGGAACTGGCGTCGGCCACAACTGCCCCGCCGGCAGCATCCCGGGCACCCTCAGCAGGTGCTTGCTGGCCCCGCTCAATGCCCAGGGTGGCCAGCAGATGTTCGTGGAGCTCGAACCACACCGTGTGGAACGAGTCAATGAGCGGACGGTCGATCCACTGGGTATCCCCCAACTCTACGCGCTGACGGGCTTCCCCCAATCGATGGCGGTAGTTGCTGAACCTCGACAGCAGCGCAGCCAGATCGTCACACATCGGTCCGGCCCGCTCGTCGAGGTCCACCAGACGGGTGATCACAGCGGAGTCGTAAGCGCCATCGTCGTGGTCGTTGACCATCAGGGTGCCGTCGGCGGTCATCCGGACCTGCCAGTCGGTGCACACCGCCAGCACCTCACCGTTCATGTCGCCAAACCGCTGGTACGCCGCCTCCATGGGGGCACGCAACCCAGCGGCGTTGAGCTCGGTGGCCAGACGGGCCAGTAGCTCCCGGTGACCGTCGGGGGTGAGCGTCCAGCCCGAGGGTGCGGGGGCGTGGAACACCGCCCAGTGTCTGGCCACCAACTCGTCGAGGCGTTCGGCAACCTCGGCCTCGGGCAGGCCCACCACCTCGGCCAGACGTTGTCGGGGAACCAGCGGCGCCAGCCGCACCCCCAGATGCACCATCAGCCCCAGGTCGGTGGACCGTGCCTCGCCAGCTCGCCGTGCCGACCCAGCCCCATCGCCGCCGCGCTGGGCGGTGCGCACCACCAGCACCAAAAACACGATGGCGGTGAGGCTGGCGAAGATGGCCCACTGGCCGGTGTAGTTGAGGTGCGGGCCGTCATCGAGGGGCGGCAGCACGAGGGCAATGGGTTCGGTCCCCGGTTGCGGGGCTGCTGGTCTTCGAGTTGCAGCCAGTAGCGGGCCACGTCGCTCGAACCCTGCCCGGCCAACCGGTCAGCCAGCAGGTCCACGTCGAGGCGCGGCAACGCCCGGGCGTCGTCGGCCAGGCCCACCACCCGGGTCTGGCCCGACTGCACCAGACCGGACACCGACACCTCGTCGGCCGGCGGGGCGAACGCCTCAAACGACCCGTCGGGCGTGACGGTGGAAAACGGCACCCACCCCCGATTCACCAGCACCACGGTGCCCGACGTGGTGCGCAACGGGGTCACCACCCACCAGCCTGGTGCCCCACCCAGCGTCTGGTTGGCCACGAGAACTTCGCCATCGGGGAGGTAGGTGCCGGTGGCAGTCAGCCTCCGGTAGCGCAAGTCGTCGATGTCCAGACCTTGCAACGAGGGGTCGTCCACCCCTACCACCGGTTCGGTTGCCCGCTGCTCGATGGCGGCGTTGGTGGCCCGACGGTCACTGAGCCTGCCCAACTGCCACATCGACAGGTAGGCCATGACCACAACCGCCACCACGACCACCACGGTCCACGCAATCCACTTTGGGGTCAGCAGGAACCGAAACGACACGCCCACCAGCGTACGACCGTCAGCGACCCCCTGGCGCAGCCGGAGTGCCGGGACCCCAGTTGGAGCAAACGACGGGGTCCGCGGTTGTCACACCCAGGGTTCGAGAAGGACGTGTTCGAACCCGAAGCCCGGGCCCATGGCGGTGAGCAGCGCCCGACCAGTGGGCGGGCCAGCCGCCATGTGCCGCTGCAACACCATGAGCACCGTCACCCCCGACAGGTTGCCCACGTCACGCAGCACCCCCAGCGAGGTCGCCATGTGTTCGAGGTCCACCCCCAGAGCGGTGGCACACGCCGCCACCACCTTCACTCCTCCGGGATGCAGCAACAGATGATCCACGTCAGCCCGGGTCCAGCCGGCCACAGCAAGTGCAGCGTCCACGCTGCGGGCGGTGTTGGCCAGGGCCACGTCGGGCACGTTGGCGGCCAGACGCCAATGCAGACCGTCGTCATCCACGTCGAAACCCATCACCCCAAGTGATTCGGGAACCAGGTCGGCCATCGACCCCACCACCCGCAACGATCCCGGGCTGGATCCGCCATCGGCCGGTGACGCACCCAGCACCACCGCCGCCGCCCCGTCGGAAAACAGCGCCATGGTGACCAGTGCTTCGGGCGAGTCGTCGCCGGGGGTGAACATCAGCGAGTTCACTTCCACCGCCACCACCAGCACCGTCTGGTACCCCGCTGCAACCAGATCGGCGCCCAGCGCCAGCCCGGCAGCTCCGCCCAGTGACGCCATGCCGGCCACCGGAATGCGCCGCACATCGCTGCGCAACCCCAGCGACGCAACCAGTGCGGCATCGAGCGCCGGTGAACGCACCACGGTGGTGGACACCACGACCAGGGCGTCCACATCGCTGGGATCCACGCCGGCCATGGCCAGAGCCTCGGTTGACGCCGTGGTGGCCAGTGCGCCGCCCACTTCCACGGCCAACGCAAACCGCTCGGTCTGCGAATGGCGCTGGCGATACCAGTCCACGGGCTGGGCCAGCGACCGGTGGTCGATGCCGGCGTTGTCGAACACCTTGAGGTAACGACTGTCGGCCAGTGACCGATGGAGCTGCACGGCCAGGTCACGCACGGCGTGTTGGGGCACTGACGGGCACAGAGCTGTTGCCACCGACCGCACCGCAGCGGTGCCGGACTGCTGGTTGGGACTGGTTGCCACGTGGTGGTACTCCCCGCTCTGGCCCAAGGCCCATCACTGTAGGGGCCATGGGCACAATGGCATCCACGCCGGGCTGTCATGCCACAATCAAGGTTGTGAACGACGGGCCCGACAGCATCGCCGGTGCCACGGTGCCCGAACCGGCCCGCCCGGCTCTGGGTGCACCCAGTCGAAAAGCCCTGGCCATGGTGGTGATCCCCATCATCGCCCTGGTGGTGGCCAACAACCTCGGCAATGCCTTCGCCCCCGCCATGCTGCCGGTGCCTGGCGACCCCACCCGGCCATCCAACCCGCTGCTGCTCATCGCCCTCAGTCCGGCCATCCGCAACCAGATTGCGGTGGTGAACTACGTCAACCCGTGGCTGTTCCTCGGTATCGCCGGCCTCCGGCTTTTGGTGGCCGACCCACTGTTTTTCCTGCTGGGGCGTTGGTATGGCGACGCCGGCATCGCCTGGATGGAAAAGCGGTCGTCCATGGCCGGCGAGATGCTGCGCCAGGTGGAGCAGTGGTTCGCCAAGGCCTCGGTGGTACTGGTGTTCATCGCCGCCAACAACATCGTGTGTGTGCTGGCCGGCGCCTCGGGAATGCGCAGGCTGTGGTTCTGGGTGGCCAACGTGGCCGGAACCCTCACCCGCCTGCTGCTCATCATGTTGTTTGCCGACTTGCTCAGCTCGCAGATCGACACGGTGCTGGACTGGGTGGGCGACTACCGACCGTGGCTGCTGGCGGTGTCCATCGCAGCGGTGGCCGTGGTGGGTGTTCGCCAGCTACGAAGCAGCAGCGGCGAGATCGAGCAACTGCGCCAGCTCAGCGACGACCTGGCCGACGCACATGAGCCCGACGAGCAGGCCGACACGGCTGGGTCCGACGAGCGGGCCGACACGGCTGGGCCCGGCGAGCGGGCCGAGACACCCGGGCCCGACGAGCGGGCCTAGAGGTCGAGCAGGGAGTCCAGCCCGATGGTGACTCCCGGCAGGCCAGGCACCTCACGCACTGCCAGCAACACCCCGGGCATGAACGACGAGCGGTCGTAGGAGTCGTGCCGGATGGTGAGCCCCTGACCGGTGGCTCCCAGCACAACCTCCTGATGGGCGACTGCTCCGCGCATGCGCACCGAATGCATCCGGATCCCACCGGGTCCGTCACCACCGCGGGCACCGGGCACCACCTCGGTGGTGGTGGGATCGCCCAACCATTCCCCCGAGGCGTCGGCCATGCGGCGGGCGGTCAGCATGGCGGTGCCCGACGGAGCGTCGGTCTTGAGTTCGTGATGCATCTCGATGATCTCGGCGGTGTCGAACCACGGTGCCGCCATCTCGGCGAACCGCATCATCAGCACCGCCCCGATGGCGAAGTTGGGTGCGATCAGACAGTTGCTGGTGGTGAAGGCGGCAGCGAACCGGTCCAGGTCGGCGTCGGTGAAGCCGGTGGTTCCCACCACAGCGTGGATGCCGTTGTCGGCCAGCCACACCAGGTTGTCCCGTGATGCCTCAACGTGGGTGAAGTCCACCACCACATCCACACCGGCGTGGGTGAAGGCCTCAGGCGAGGCCGCAATCTCGATGTTCTCGTCACATCCGGTGACCTGACGAAGATCCAGACCGTGATGCTGGGGGTCCACCGCCGCCACCAGCGTCAGGTCGTCAGCTTCGGCAACCGCACGGCACACCGTGGTGCCCATGCGACCGCCCGCTCCAAATACGCCAACGTTCAATGCCATGACCCAATCCTACCGGCCGCCATGTCAAGTGGCCGCCGAGCGGGCAGCACGCTGGCTCGGCCGGGCAGCACGCTGGCTCGCCGGGCAGCACGCCTTAGGCAGAAACTGTGCGGCGCCAGCCAGCCAGTGACACCAGCGCATCATCACGATCATCCACAGGCCCGACGGCCACCACCGACCGCGGGGCGTCGAGCACCCGGCGGAGCACCCGGTTCACGTCGTCCACGGTCACCGCCCGCAGATTGGCCAGATGTTCGTCGATGCCCACCACCTGCCGACGCAGCATTTCGTCACCGGCCAGACGCACCATGCGACTGCCGCTGTCTTCGAGACCCAGCCGGGTGGCACCCACCACGTACCCCAGGGCGCTGGCGTGCTCGTCGTCGGTGATTCCGTCGGCCAGCACGCCCTCCACCTCGGCGTCGAGCACCTCAGCGAGTTCGGCCAGGCGGGACGGCGCCGTACCGGCCGAGATCACCAGGGCACCGGAGTCGGTGTAGCGAGCGGTGCTGGACCCCACGGCATAGGCCAGTCCGCGCTCTTCACGCACGGCCTGAAACAGCCGGCTGGCCATGCCGCCACCCAGAATGTGGTTGGCCACCACCATGGCGTGGCGGTCGGGGTCGTAGGCATCGGGAGCCGACCACCCAATGGCCAGATGCACCTGCTCGGTGGGACGACGCCGCACGGTGAGTGCCACCGGGTCCACGGCGGGAGCGGTGCGCCCGACCCCGGTCGACGCCCCGATGGCCGGGACATCAATGGCCGCAGCCACCTGAGTCACGACCTGGTCGTGGTCCACCACGCCGGCCACGGCCACCACCAGCACTGCGGTTCCGTAGTGGGCGGCGTGAAAACCGGCGATCTGGTCGCGGGTGATGGCGGTGATGGTCTCGGCTGAACCGAGCGTTTCGCGGCCAAGCGGGTGGTCGCCGTACAGCGCCTCCCACAGCAGCCGGTACACGACGTCGTCGGGGTCGTCGTCGGACATGAGGATCTCGTCGAGGATCACCTCACGTTCGGCGTCCACCTCGGCGGGGCGGAACGACGGATGACTCACCACGTCACACAGCAGGTCGAGGCCGGCGGTGGCGGCATCGGGTGGCAGACGGGTGTAATACGCCGTGGACTCGCGCGACGTGTAGGCGTTCATCTCGCCGCCAACGGCGTCCACCTCGATGGCGATCTGGCGGGCGCTGCGGGTGGGTGTGCCCTTGAACAACAGGTGTTCGAGGAAATGCGATGAGCCGGCCAGTGCGGCCGGCTCATCACGCGATCCAACCTGGGCGTACACACCCATGCACACCGACTGGGCGTGGGGCATGCGGTCAGTAACGACCCGCAAACCTGACGACAGTTCGGTGCGGCGGACCTCCTCAGTGGTCAACGGCAGTGCTCAGCGACGCCGACGACGGCGACCACCGTCGCCACCACTGGGACGTCCACCGCCGCCACCGTCGGTGGCAGCCGGGCCCAGGTCACCGAACTCCTCACGGACCTCGGAGTCGAACTCTTCTTCGAACGACACCGACTCCCACTCCTGGTCGCCCTTGGACGCAGTCTCAGCGGGGGCATCGCCACCACCGGAGCGCTCGGGACGCTCGGAGCGCTCTGAGCGTTCCGGACGGTCACCACCGGAGCGACGTGAGCCGCCACCGTTGTCGCCACCGCCGCCGCCAGCAGGTGCGGCCGGAGCCGACGCCGGGGACAGCGAGACCTTGCCCTGCGGGTCGATGTCGTCGACACGGACCTCGACCTCCTGGCCGAGTTCCAGCACGTCTTCGACACGGTCGATGCGCTTGCCCTCACCCAGCTTGGAGATGTGGAGCAGGCCGTCGCGGCCGGGAAGGATGTTGACGAAGGCACCGAACTTGGTGATGTTCACCACCCGACCCGGGTACACAGCGCCAACCTCGGCGGTGGGCGGGTTCAGGATGAGACGGATCTGACGCTCGGCCTCGGCCACACAGCCGCTGTCGGGCGACCCGATGGACACCGTGCCCACCATGCCGTCGTCGTCCACGGCGATGTTGGCGCCGGTCTCCTGCTGGATGGCGTTGATGACCTTGCCCTTGGGTCCGATGACCTCGCCGATCTTGTCCATCGGGATCTCGAAGCTGATGATCTTGGGGGCGTTGGGGCCCACCTCGTCACGGGGACCGTCGATGGCGGCGTTCATGACCTCCAGGATGGCCAGACGGGCGTCGCGGGCCTGGTCGAGCGCTGCGGTGAGCACGTCGGCCGGGATGCCCTCGATCTTGGTGTCGAGCTGCAGGGCCGTCACGTACTCCGACGTGCCGGCGACCTTGAAGTCCATGTCACCGAAGGCGTCCTCGGCACCGAGGATGTCGGTGAGGGTGACGTACTTGCCGTCGGCGTACACCAGACCCATGGCGATACCGGCCACCGCTGCTGCGATGGGCACACCGGCGTCCATGAGCGACAGGCTGGATCCGCACACCGAACCCATCGAGGTGGAGCCGTTGGACGACATCACGTCGGACACGGTGCGGATGGCGTAGGGGAAGTCCTCAACCGACGGCAGCACCGGCAGCAGGGCCCGCTCGGCCAGGGCGCCGTGACCGATCTCGCGGCGCTTGGGGCCGCGCATGAAGCCGGTCTCGCCGGTGGAGAAGGGCGGGAAGTTGTAGTGGTGCATGTAGCGCTTGCGCTCCAGCGGGTGCAGCGTGTCGAGCATCTGCTCCATGCGGGTCATGGCCAGGGTGGTCACGTTGAGCACCTGGGTCTCACCACGCTGGAACAGGCCCGAGCCGTGCACCTTGGGCAGCAGGTCCACCTCGGCGGAGATGGGACGCAGCTCGGCGGTGCCACGACCGTCGATGCGGGCACCGTCGTTCACGATGCGGCTGCGCACGGCGGCCTTGGTCACCGAACGCACGGCCGACTTGATCTGCTTGTCGGCTCCGGGCACGTCGGCGAACCGGTCCGACAGAGCGGCCACGAATCTCGTCGCGCAGGGCGGCTTCGGTGGCCTGACGCTCGGTCTTGTCGCTGATGGTCTGGCTGGCGGCCAGACGGTCGGCGCCCAGCTCGTTCACGGCGGCGTAGATCTCGTCGCTGTAGTCGATCTGTGCCGGGTAGCTCATGGTGGGCTTGGCGCCACCGAGCTTCTCGAGCAGTTCCAGCTGCAGTTCGATGCTCTGGCGGATCCAGGCCTTGGCGGCGTCGAGGCCACTGGCCAAAACGGCCTCGGTGACCTTGGGGGCGCCGTCGACGTAGCGGTCGTTGGCACCCTCGGTGCCGCCGGCCTCCACCATCATGATGGCGATGTCGGAACCGTCGGAGGTCTCACGACCGGCCACCACGAGCTCGAAGGTGCAACCTTCGGCCTCTTCGTAGGTGGGGAACGGGATCCACTCGCCGTCAGTGGACCAACCGATGCGCACCGCACCGATGGGACCGGCGAACGGAATGTCAGACACCACCAGGGCGGCTGATGCGCCGTTGATGGCCAGCACGTCGTAGGGGGTGTTCATGTCGGTGCCGAGCACCGTGCCCACCACGTGGACCTCGTTGCGGAAGTCGTCGGGGAAAGCCGGACGGATGGGACGGTCGATGAGACGGCAGGTCAGCACGGCGTTGTCTGACGCCTTGCCTTCCCGGCGGAAGAACGAACCGGGGATGCGCCCGGCGGCGTACATGCGCTCTTCGATGTCCACGGTGAGCGGGAAGAAGTCGATGCCGTCACGCACGCCCTTGGAGGCGGTTGCGGTGACCAGCACGACGGTGTCGTCGAGACGGACGGTGACTGCGCCACCGGCCTGCCCGGCGAACTTGCCCGACTCGAAGCTGATGGTCTTGTCGTCAGCACCCGCAATGGGGCCTTCGACGGTGTGTGACTGGGCCATGTTCATGGCTCCTCTCAAGACGGCCGTTGCCGTCTGTATGTGGAGGACCCCGCCGGACCAGTTCCCAGTGGTGGCCGCCGGATCATTCCGGCAGTCACCACTGACAACTGAACGCGTGCGTCGATCCTCGTGGTTTGTTGGTTTTCTGGGGTGGCAGCCAGCGGGGCCGCCACCATTGTCAGCGCCGCAGGCCGAGTTTGGCGATGATCGCCCGGTATTCCTCGACGTTGTTGCGCTTCACGTAGTCCAGCAGCCGACGGCGCTGGCCAACGAGCATGAGAAGGCCACGACGGCTGTGGTGGTCCTTCTTGTGGTTCTTGAGATGTTCGGTGAGGTGGGTGATCCGGTCGGTCAGCAGTGCGATCTGCACCTCGGTCGAGCCGGTGTCGGTCTCGTGGCGACGATGCGCCTCGATGGTGGCCGACTTGGGGGGAAGGTTCGCAGGAAGTCCTGACATCGGATGATCTACCTCGGTGAAATGGGCCCCGCAGGGCCACTGGGTGGGCTTAGGTCCCGGCCTCCCACACCGCCGGCCTCCACGCTGCCGGCAAAACCAGCAGGGGTGGGGGCTCCCGACGAGGGTGGGACGCCTCACCGGCGGAGCAACTGCACCACCGGCGACGCCGCCGGACACATGCCGACGACCCCGTCACGATAGCAGTCCGGGGCGCAGAACCCCCAAAGCGTGCCCACCACCCGGCGGGGCAGGTCCCCCAGCAGACACGGTGGGTCAGGGGATCACCGGACTCAGTCTGCGCACGCCTCCATCAGCTCAGCCATGGCCTCGTGCACACCGTCGACCAGTCGCCACGGGTGCGGGACCAGCTCGGGGCAGACCAAAAACCCAAAGTCGACGCTGTTCCGGTAGCTGAACACCGTGATGTTGAGCCCGGTGCCGTACAGCAGCGGTCCCATCGGATATAGGGCATCCACCGGTGATCCGGCACACCAGATGGGAACCGACGGCCCCGGCACATTGGAGATGATGGTGTTCATCAGTGGCGGCAGACCCCGGTCCAGGCCGGCAAGCGTGTACATGCGCGCCGCCAGGTCGATCAGGCCGGGGGGTGCCGTCTCGGAGATCCCCATGATCTTTTCGGCGGCCAGCGCCTTTTGCATCTCCTTGGCGTTGCGGGTGCCATCGGCGATGGCCATCAACCGCTCCAGCGGGTCGTCGAGATGGGTGGCCAGCGAGGCGAACATGGCTCCCACCTTGGTGCCCACTGCGCTGTCGCCGTCGACGCGCATCGACACCGGAACCTGGGCGATGAGCGGGGCGTCGGGCAGTTCGCGCCGGTCAATGAGATACCGGCGCAGCGCCCCGGCACAAAGCGCCAACACCACATCGTTGACCTTCACCCCGCAGTGATCCTTGATGTGGCGAACGTCGGCCAACGGCACCCCGGTGTAGGCGAACTGCCGGCGGGAAGTGAGCTCGGCGTTGAACGACACCCGGGGCGCCTGAAACGGCACCGGGGGTGGCGCTTCCTGGCGCCTGAACGGCACCAGTCGTGCACCCTGACGAGCCGTCTGCCACATGAACTGGGCCGTGCGCCACGGCGTGAGCGCCGCACTGGCCAGTCCCCGAATCACCAGATCGGTGAGGTCGGGGCTCACCGATGGCACCGCAGGCGGCTCGGGTGGCTCAGGGGCATGGAGGATCCGGTTCGAGATCCATGAGCAACATGGCCAGTTCGCTGCCGGTCACACCGTCCACGATGGCGTGGTGCACCTTGGCCAAAATCGCCACGCGCCCGTCGGCCAGACCCTGGATGAACCACATCTCCCACAACGGGCGGGTGCGGTCCAGCTTGCGGGCCACCAGATCGCCGATCAACCGGCCCAACTGACCGGTGTCGCCAGGTGACGGCACGGTGATGCAGTTCAGGTGGGCGTCCACACTGAAGTCCGCATCGTCAATGAATACGGGTCGGTCAAGGCCCAGCGGGACCTCGACCAGTCGCCACAGGAACTGCGGCGCCAGATGGACCCGGCTGGCGATGTGGTCACAGAACCTCTCGAAGGTGAACTGGCCATCAGCATCAGAGGGATCCACCAGCAAAACCGCCGACACATGCATGTGCCACGTGGGGGTCTCGCCATACAGAAAGGCTGCGTCGACACCACTGACCCGATGCATGCACACTCCCCGGTGTCGTTGGGCCCGATGGGCTCAACCTGTGACCAGCGACACGGTAGTGCACCACGCCGGCGAACTCCCGGCCTGGGCGGTGCCTCAGGGGGCGTGGGGCCAGCCCTCCACGGCGCCGAGATGCCCGACAAGGTGCCGGGTGGCCGATGGGTCCACCCCGAGCCCCACCCGGGTAACGCCGTCGGTGCGACGCGCCGCCCGGAGCCCGGCGGTCCAACGCTCGGCGTGGTCACTCCCGCTGTGGTCGGCGTCGGCGTCGGCTCCGGCATCGGCATCGGCTCCGGCATCGGCGTCGGCCCCCACGCCGCCACCACCAGATCCAGGCGCCATGCATCCGCCAGTTCCAGCAGCGCCGCCGTGACAGGATCGGGCGGATCGTTGACCACGGCGAACGCTGGCCGGCCATCAAAAGCAGCCGACATTGCCGCCGCCATGGCGAAGCCCGGTGCCCGCAGCCCCGGCAGATGCACCGAACCCGGTGACGCCGCCGACGGGACACGAGCCATCCACACCCCGGCCGGGCCGGCGTCAACCGCCACCACGGCGTCGGCGCAGGCCACGATTCCCAGTGCCTGACAGGCCGCCACCGGGGACGGGCAATCTCCGGCACAGTCGAGGAGCACTGCCGCCACCGCCCCGGCCAGCGCCGACGGCCCGGGGGCAGGCGCATCGTGGGCAGGCGCATTAGTGGCAGGCGGCCCGGCATCGGTCCACCGCAATCCCAACGTCACCAGATGGGCTGGGGGGACCTCCAGCACCTGGGCCCTCCCCCACAACCCGGTGCTGTCGCCACCGGGGAGCTCGACAGGGTCCACCCCGGTGAGCACCACCAGATGGGCATCTGACAGTCCGGCAAGGGCTGCGTCGTGCTGTTGCAATCCCACCACCCCGGCGAACCAGGGGTCATCGGACGCCAGCATGCCGGTGCCGCCAACGGTGACCGCAACGGACACACCGCCCGCACGCGCCAGGGCGCGCAGGTCGTCCACCCTGCCGGCGCGAGCCACGCCGGGCCCGGCCACCACCATCAGTCCCGGACCCCGGAGGTCTGCTGCCAGCGTCATGCCCGCAGTCCCGTCATCCACCGACAGCACGGCGACGTCTGCGGGTACGGGCTGGTCAAGGTCGAGGTCGAGCACCACCTCGACTGCTGCCGCACGCCCCAACCGGTCCCACCTCGCCACCAGTTCCATGAGCTGACCGGCGTCGGTGACCACAACGGGTTCGCTGCGATACCCGGGCACGGCGCTGATCATCAGGGTGCGGTCGGGCAGCAGCGCCGCCCCGGGACCGGGGCCAACCTTGCCCGCAGCTGCGGCCATGACCGCCGCCAACGCCGGCTCCTGCACCCGGACGTGGGGCAGTCCGTCGATGCCCACCAGACCCCCCGAGGGTGCGCCGAACAGCCGTCGAACCCCTATGTGGCCCAGGGCCGCACCCAGCAGGGCCGACACGGTGCGTCCTGGTGAATCCATGGGGGCATCGTAGGTCCCGCCCCGGCCGGGAACGCACCCCCAACGCCCCCGCAGCGACGTCCCAACCGTTGCGGGCGTGCCTGTGGGGTCCCGGCGCGGCTAGACAATAGGCACCGCCGATCCGGTGATCATCCAGTTGGCCCGCCCATGCGGCGCACAGCCACAACCCCCGGATCCATACCCACCCAGGAGAAGTTGCATGCCCGAAGCAGTGATCGTCGCCACCGCCCGCACCCCCATCGGCCGGGCCTTCAAGGGCTCACTGGTGAACTGTCGCCCCGACGACCTGAGCGCCCTGGTGGTGCGGGCCGTACTCGAGCAGGTGCCCCAGCTCGATCCCAACCTGGTGGAGGACCTCCTCATGGGTTGCGGCCAGCCCGCCGGTGAGTCCGGCAACAACATCGCCCGCAACGTGGCCATCATGGCCGGCATGCCCAACGTGCCGGGCGTGACGGTGAACCGCTACTGCTCGTCGTCGCTGCAGACCATCCGCATGGCCGCCCATGCCATCAAGGCCGGTGAGGGCGACGTGTTCATCGCCGCCGGCGTGGAGACGGTGAGCCGTTTCCAGTTCGGCATGGCCGACGGTGGCCCCCACAACCCGCTGTTCGCCGACGCCGAGGCCCGCACCGCCGCCCGCACCGAGGGCGGCCAGGGCACGTGGACCGAGGGACCGGGCCTGCCCGACGTGTACATCGCCATGGGCCAGACGGCCGAGAACGTGGCCGAGTTCGAGGGTGTGACCCGCGAGGAGATGGACGAGTACGCCGCCCGCTCCCAGCAGTTGGCCACCAAGTCACTCGAGCGTGGATTCTGGGAAATGGAGATCACCCCGGTGCCCACCACCGACGCCGACGGCAACGCCGTGGTCGTGACCACCGATGACGGCATCCGCGCCGGCACCACCGCCGAGAAGCTGGGCCAGCTCGGTCCGGTGTTCCGTCCCGACGGACTCATCACCGCTGGCAACGCCTGCCCGCTCAACGACGGTGCCGCCGCTGTGATCGTGATGAGCGCCACCAAGGCCGCCGAACTGGGCATCACCCCGCTGGCCCGCATCGTGTCCAGCGGCGTGTCTGGCCTCAACCCCGAGATCATGGGCATGGGCCCGGTTGAAGCCAGCCGTCAGGCGCTGCGCCGTGCCGGCATGACCATCGATGACGTCGACCTGGTTGAGATCAACGAGGCCTTCGCCGCCCAGGTCATCCCCTCGGCTCGCCACCTGGGCATCCCCATGGACAAGCTCAACGTGAACGGTGGCGCCATCGCCGTGGGTCACCCCTTCGGCATGACCGGTGCCCGCATCATGACCACGCTCATCCACGGCCTCACCGATGCCAACAAGTCCATCGGGCTCGAGACCATGTGCGTGGGTGGTGGCCAGGGCATGGCCATGATCGTCGAACGACTGAGCTGACAGGAACCGTCACGGCAACGAACCAACCGTCGGGATCGCAGCCGGCACCCCCGTGGGTGCCGGCTGTGCGACCGCAGCGGCCTCGCCGGATGCCGGCGGGCCGCCCGACGATGCCCGATGGGCGCCCAACGTTGCCGTTGCCCCTGCCGCCTACCGGCGGCACCGTCGCCATGCCGACCGGGGTGACTACCACTGGGTGGTCGAGCACACCCCGTCAACGCTGTCGCAACTGGGTGACGACGCCGGACCGTTGCGCTGGGGGCCGGGGGTGCTGGCCCGTTTGGGGTCGGCGCTGGCCCGTCGCCAACAGCTGGCCGCCGCCCGGAGTCGAACTGACCCGGGCGCTCGACGCCCTTGCGGGGTCGCTGGCCAGCCGGGACCTCGGAACTGGCGACATCCACGAACTGCAGTTGGTGGAGGTGCTCATGACCATGGGCGAGTTCGCCGAGGCCAACGACCGCGCCTCTGCGCTGTGGCAACCCCTGCGCCACCCCGGCATCCGCATGGCGGCAGCTCGGGCTCTGGCGGGCGTGCACCTTGCCGGTGGGGACCTCGCCGGAGCGCACGCGTGGCTCGACGAGGCCGCTGCCCGGGCAGCGGGACTGGGCGGCGACCTCGGTTGGCGCTCGTGCATGCCGACCGGGCCACCCTCGTGGCTGACAGCGGCCGCATCCCCGAGGCGGTGGCCATGGCCGCCGAAGCCATGGTTCGACTGGATCGGGCGAGCGCCTCACACGCGGCCAACCAGGCGCTTCCCGGAGCCCAGGCGGTGGTGACGGCCAACGCCGTCGCCATGGCCGCCGCCCACCACGGCGATGTGGTGTCGGCCCATCAGCTTCATGCCGAGGCGGTGCGACGGTGCACCATCGCCGATCGCCCGGTCACCGCCGCCATGCTCGACGTCACCCATCTCGGCGGTGCTTCGCCTCAGCGGGGACCTGTCGGCCATCTCGGGCAGTCAGAGCCCGGCGGAGCGGGCGGCGCTCACGCTTGCCACGGCACGGGCCGAGCCGGGGCGAGCCATGGCCATCCGGGAACAGGCTCTGGTGGCCCAGGCAACCGGCCAGCAGGCTTCAGCCAGGGCGTTGGCCGTGCACGCCCTGGGATTGTTCGACCGTCTCCAGATGACGGCCGAGTCGGCCCGGACGCGGGCCCTGGTGGATCTGCTGGAGTCGTAGCACTGCGGCCTACGACGACGACGTCAGCTGGTGGTGACGCCCGCTGCCGACAACCTGGCCTGGGCCCGACGCAAGGCAGCTTCAGCTTCGGTGTCTGACCCGGCTCGGGCGGCCTCGTCGGCAGCCTGAGCGCCCGCCCGGGCCCGGGCCACGTCGATACCACTTCCCAGTTCGGCCATGTCCGACAGGACGCGCACGTGGTCGTTGGTGACCGAGACGAACCCACCGTGCACGGCAGCCACCTCACGGGAGCCGTCGGCCATGAAGATGGTGAGCGTGTGGGTGGCCAGAGCGCCCAGGAAGGGGGCATGACCAGTCATGAAGGCAATGTCGCCCCCACCCAGGGTGCGGGCCATCACCATGGTGGCCTCGGTGTCGAGCACCACCCGTTCGGGGCTGACCAGCTCCACGTGCAGGGTCATCAGGCGCCCTTTTCGAGCTCCCGGGCCTTGGCCCGGGCGCTGTCGGCGTCACCGACGTTCAAGAAGGCCTGCTCGGGCAGGTCGTCAAGCTCGCCGCTGACCAGCTGGTCGAAGCTGTCCACGGTGTCTTCCACCGGCACGTTGATGCCCGGCATGCCGGTGAACACCTCGGCCACAAAGAACGGCTGGGACAGGAACCGCTGCACCTTGCGGGCCCGGTCCACGATGATGCGGTCCTCTTCGGACAGCTCGTCGAGACCCAAAATGGCGATGATGTCCTGCAGCTCCTTGTAGCGCTGCAGGATGCTCCTGCACGGCGCGGGCCGCGTGCGGTAGTGGCGCATCGCCGACCACGGCCGGCTGCAGCATGGTGCTGGTGGAGTCCAGCGGATCCACGGCCGGGTAGATGCCCAGCGAGGCCAGGCCGCGGCTCAGCACGGTGGTGGCGTCCAGGTGGGCGAAGGTGGTGGCCGGAGCCGGGTCGGTGAGGTCGTCGGCCGGCACGTAGACGGCCTGGATCGAGGTGATCGAGCCTTCCAGGGTGGAGGTGATGCGTTCCTGCAGCATGCCCACATCAGTACCCAGGGTGGGCTGGTAGCCCACGGCCGAGGGCATGCGGCCGAGCAGGGCCGACACTTCGGAGCCGGCCTGCACGAAGCGGAAGATGTTGTCCACGAACAGCAGCACGTCCTGCTTGTTGCACGTCACGGAAGTACTCGGCCATGGTCAGGGCGCTCAGTGCCACCCGCAGACGCACACCGGGAGGCTCATCCATCTGGCCGTAGACCAGGGCGGCCTTCGACTTGAGATCGTCGAGTTGACGCCCGACTCCTGCATTTCCAGCCACAGGTCGGTGCCCTCACGGGTGCGCTCGCCCACACCGGCGAACACCGACACACCGCCGTGCTGGGTGGCCACACGGTTGATCATCTCCTGGATGAGCACCGTCTTGCCCACGCCGGCGCCGCCGAACAGGCCGATCTTGCCGCCCTGCACGTAGGGGGTGAGCAGGTCGATCACCTTGATGCCGGTGGCGAACACCTGGGCCTTGGGCTCCAGGGTGTCAAAGGCGGGGGCTTCACGGTGGATGGGCCAGTAGCCGCCGATGCGTTGGAGCTGCCGAGGCACCGACGTCGAGCGGCTCGCCCAGCACGTTGTAGCACGTGGCCTGAGGACGCCGTCGCCGACCGGCACCGATGATGCGGCTGGCCCAGTGTTGCGCACCGGCTGGCCGCGCCGGAGGCCATCGGTGGGCTTCATGCACACCACCCGCACCCGGCTGTCGCCGATCTGCTGGGCCACCTCGGCCACCACGATCACGTCGTCATCGCCCAGGTTCACCGTCATGCTCACGGTGGTGTTGATCTCGGGCAGGTGGCCACGGGGGAACTCCACGTCCACCACGGGGCCGGCAATGGCGACGACCCGGCCGTCCTTGAGCTCGGTTGTGGGCTCAGTCATGGTCATGTCAGGGCTCTTTCGGTGTGTGTTGTCGCCGGCCCGTCAGTGACGGACGGCGCTGGGGTCGGAAGGGTCGAGATTCTGGGAGAACAAGTGACGGGGCACGAGCGACTCGGGCATGAGCGAGGTCTTGGAGCCACGGTCCGAACCCAGGGCCTCGGCACCACCAACGATCTCCATGATCTCGGTGGTGATGGCGTCCTGACGGGCACGGTTCATGATCCGGCTGAGGCTCAGCTTGAGCTCCTCGGCGTTGTCGGTGGCCGACTTCATGGCCCGCTGGCGAGCGGCGTGCTCGGACGCTGAGGCATCCAGCAGGGCGGAAAAGACGCGGCCTTCGACGTAGCGCGGAAGCAGCTCGTTGAGGATGGCGGTGGGCGACGGCTCGTACTCGAGATCTGCCGACGGCATCGGGGCACCGCCCAAACCGCCCGTGCCACCCTCGTCAACCTCCAGCGGCAGAAAGCGGCGGACCACCGACTGCTGGGCGCCGGCGGACAAAAAGCGCCAGTAGATGAGCACCCCGGCTTCGAACTCGCCGGACTCGAACCTCGGGACCATGGCGGCGGTGATGGCCCGGGCATGGTCGTAGTCGGGGCGGTCGGTGACACCCAAAAACACCTCGGCCATGTCGTAGCCGCGGAACCGGAAGTAGGTCTGGGCCTTGGACCCGACCACGAACAGGGTGTAGTCCCGTCCGGCGGCCAGACGGGCTGCGATCTCCTGCTCGGCCAGACGGATGACCGTGGAGTTGTAGGCCCCGCAAAGACCCCGGTCAGAGGTCACCACCAAGATGGCCTCGGAACGCGCACCCTCGTGCTTTTGCAGCAGCGGGTGTTCCTTGGCCGCACCGGCCTGGACCAGATCGAGAATGACCGAGGTCATGGCTTCGGCGTAGGGGCGCGCCATCGACGAACGCTCATGGGCCTTCACCACCCTTGTGGCGGCAATGAGTTCCATGGCGCGCGTGATCTTCTTGGTCGACTCCACCGACTTGATGCGTCGGCGGAGGATGCGCTCCTGCCCACCTGCCATCGGCTAGTTGCCCTCCTCGCGGCTGACCTCAGTCTCGGGCAGCGTGGCCTCGGCCCGCCCACCGGCAGCGCTGGTGGTGGCGGCACCGGGGTCGTCTGCGTCGGGGGTCAGCCCACCGGCCACCGTGGGGCTGAACTCCTCGGTGAAGGCAGCCACGGCGGCATCGAGTTCGTCGGGGAGCTTGCCGGTGTCACGAATGGCGGTCAGCAGCTCGGGATGACGGGAACTCACGTAGTCCAGCAGATCGGCCTCGTAACGCTTCACGTCAGACACCGGCAGGCTGTCGAGGTAGCCCTTGGTGCCGGCGTAGATGACCACCACCTGCTCCTCGACCGGCATGGGCGAGTTCAGGTTCTGCTTCAGCAACTCGGTGAGGCGGTAGCCGCGCTCGAGCTGGGCGGCCGACACCTTGTCGAGTTCGGAACCGAAGGTGGCGAACGCCTCCAGCTCACGGAACTGGGCCAGGTCCAGCTTCAGCGTGCCCGACACCTTCTTCATGGCGCTGATCTGGGCGGCACCACCCACACGGGACACCGAAATGCCCACGTCCACGGCGGGACGCACGCCCGACTTGAACAGGTCGTCCTGCAGGTACACCTGACCGTCGGTGATGGAAATGACGTTGGTGGGGATGTAGGCGGACACGTCGCCGGCCTTGGTCTCGATGACCGGAAGGGCGGTGAGCGAGCCGGCGCCGAGATCGTCACTCAGCTTGGCGGCGCGCTCCAGCAGACGGCTGTGGAGGTAGAACACGTCGCCGGGGTAGGCCTCGCGGCCCGGCGGGCGACGCAGCAGCAGCGACATCTGACGGTAGGCCTCGGCCTGCTTGGACAGGTCGTCGAACACGATGAGGGCGTGCTCGCCGTTTTCCATCCAGTGCTGGCCAATGGCGCAGCCGGCAAACGGGGCCAGGTACTTGAACGGGGCCGGGTCCGACGCCGGGGCCACCACGACCACGGTGTAGTCCAGTGCCCCGCGCTCACGCAGGGTGTTCACGGTCTGGGCCACCGTGGACCCCTTCTGACCGATGGCCACGTAGATGCACTTCACGCCCAGACCCTTCTGGTTCAGGATCGTGTCGATGCACACCGTGGTCTTGCCGGTCTTGCGGTCTCCAATGATGAGCTCACGCTGGCCCCGGCCGATGGGGGTCATGGCGTCAATGGCCTTGATCCCGGTCTGCAGCGGCTCGTGCACCGGCTTGCGACCGGTGATGCCGGGGGCCTGAATCTCCATGCGGCGGGGGATGGATCCCTCAATGGGTCCGCGCCCGTCGATGGGCAGCGCCCAGGGCGTTGACCACCCGACCCAGCATCACGTCACCGACCGGAACCGACAGGATGCGACCGGTGGAGCGCACCGCCGAACCCTCGTCGATGGCCGAGGCGGCCTCGGTGGCGCCCAGAATCACCGTGCCGATCGACTCCTCGTCGAGGTTGAGCGCAAGGCCCACCGCCCCCGACTCGAACTCGAGGAGTTCGTTGACCGCAGCGTCGGGAAGACCCGACACCCGGGCGATACCGTCACCCACCTCGAGGACGCGGCCCACTTGCTGGGCCTCCATCCCGGGTGCGTAACCTTCCAGATTCTTTCGCAGCGCTGCGGTGATGTCGGCGGTGCTGATGGTGAGTTCAGCCATTGGATCCCTCAATCGTTTTGTACGGAGTCGGCGTTTTTTACGGAGTCGGCGTGTTGTATAGTCGGCGTTCGGTGCGTTATCAGAAATTTTCGCGGAGTTGGGTGAGACGGCTGCGCACGCTGCCGTCGATGACGGTGTCGCCAATCTGGGTGACAAGGCCACCCATGACCGACGGGTCGATCACCACCACGACCTCCACGTCGAGACCGGTCGAGACCTTGAGGGCCTCGGCCAGTCGACGCTTCTGGTCGTCGTCCAGTTCCACCGCCGAGCGGACTTCGGCGATCTGGCGATTGGTGTGGCTGGCCCGCAGCGCAAGCATCTTGTCGACGATGCCGGAAAGTTCGCTGGTGCGGCCATTGGCCACCACGAGCGACACCAGCGACACCGTCACTGGATGGACCTGGCCACCCAGCAGATCCTCGACGACCTGCACACGGCGGGCGGCGGGAATGCTCTGATCACTGAGGGTGGTGCGAAGTTCGTCGTTGTCCTCGATGAGCCGTGCCAGACGGAACAGCTCATCAGAGACCTCATTGACGTTGCCCTCGGCCCAGATCACCGTGGTGAACGCCTCGGCGTACAGGTCATCGCGCTGGGTCATGACGATGCCCCCACCTGGGTGATGTAGGCCTCGACCAGCTGCTGCTGGGTGTCGGCGTCGAGGTTGGAGCGCACAACCTGCTCGGCGGCGCCCATGGCAAGGGCCGACACCTCGTGGGAAAGGTCGGCCATGGCCTGCGAACGGGAGGCCTCCACGTCGGCCGCAGCCCGGGCCGACACCTCGGCGGCGTCGGCTGCTGCCCGCTCGATCAGCTGGGCCTTGAGTGCAGTGGCGGTCTCGGCGGCCTCGGCCAGAATGCGGGCTCGCTCGGCATCGGCATTGGCGATGCGCTCTCGAACCGACGCCAGCTCGGCTTCGGCGGCGATACGGGCGTCCTCGGACGTCTGCAGTTCGCTCTCGATGCGTTCGATGCGACCATTCCAGGCCTTCTTGATTGCCGGGCCGCCCTTCCACCACAGCACACCGACCACCAAAAAGAACGCAAGCGATCCCCAGATCAGTTCGTTGATGTCGTGGGGAAGGTGGGACGCATTGGTGGCGCCAGGCTCAGCGCCCAGGATCAGGATGTTGTTCATGTTGTCCTCCGGGTCCCGTTCAGTTGGCCGAGTTGGCTTGGTCGAGGTACTGCTGCACAAGTGACTGCTGGGCAGCGGGATCGAGATCCCTGTTGACGACCGCCGACGCAGCACTCACTGCCACCGAGCCGACGCCTTCGCGCATTTGCGACATGGCAGCAACTTTGGCTTCGGCGATTTCGGCCGCAGCCGCAGCCCGCATGGCGGCGGCCTCGGTCCTCGGCCGCACCCACCACCACACGGCGCTCCTGCTCGGCTTCACCACGAGCCTGCTCGATGAGGCGCACGGCTTCGGCACGAGCCGATGCCAGGCTCTGCTCGTAGTTGGCAGCCTCCTCGGCGGCCAGGGCCGTAGCCGTGTCGGCGGCTTCCCTGTCGCTACGCATCACGTCGGCGCGCCGCTGCATGGTGCGCTGCACCGGAGGCAAAAAGACCCACTTCATGAGCGCCCACAGCACGAAGAAAAACACTGCACCCCAAAACATCTCATTGGGTACAGGAAGGATCGGGTTCACGATCTCAACGGTCTCAGCCGCTTCGGTCGCTCCCAGAACTGACACGATGGCGTAGGACACGCCAGCGCTCCTCTCGTCGAAATGGATTCGTCGTCACGTGCCGGCCGACGCCGACAGGGCCGTTGACCCTGCCGGCATCGTCACGACCAGATCAGGCGAACTTGAGCAGAATGAACACCACGAAGCCGATCAGGGCAAGGGCCTCGGTAAAGGCGATACCCAGAAACATCGTGGTTCGCACGGTGCCAGCCGACTCAGGCTGACGGGCCATGGCCTGGACGGACTGACCGACCAGGTAGCCGATGCCGATGCCGGGTCCGATGGCGGCCAGGCCATAGGCCAGACCGGCACCGGTGGCGGCGTTGTTGTTCTTGAGTTCGGCGGCGGTGAGGCCACCTTCCTGGGCTGCCTGGGCGATTGTTCCCAGGGTAGGAAGCACGCTCATCGGTTCTTCTCTCTCCTCGTGATGTGGATCACCGCCCGAAAGCGGTGTGTGGATTGGTGCCGGCGAACCGGCGGTTGACGAACTGGATCAATGCTCGGGGTGCATGGCACCACCGATGTACACCGCCGCCAAAATGGCGAACACGTAGGCCTGCAGGAACGACACCATGATCTCGAAACCCGTCATGGCCACCAGCATGCCGAACGAGAACGGCACGATGATCAGGGAGATACTGAATCCCCACAACGCAGCGGTCAGCACGGCAAAGGTCACGATGAGAATGTGGCCCGCCAGCATGTTGGCAAAAAGCCGCACCGCCAGGGAGAACGGCCGGACGATGAAGGTGGACAGAAACTCGATGGGGGCCACCAGGATGTACAGGGCCTTGGGCACCCCCGGGGGGAAGCAGGCGTTGTAGAAGTACTTGGGCCCCTGGTTCTTGATGCCGACGGCAACGAAGAACACCAGCGTCATCACACCCAAAAACAGCGGCGTGGCCATGCGGGCATTGCCGGGCATCTGGAACGTGGGGATGACTTCGAAGATGTTGCCGAAGAACACGTAGAAGAAGATTGCGGCGATGTACGGCAGGTACTTCTCGCCGCCATGCCCGATGGTCTGCTGCAGGACGCCCTTGTCGAGGAAGTCCACGGCAACCTCAGCCAGGTTGCGCATGCCCCTGGGCACGAGCGCCTGCTTGTTGCCGACCACGAAAGATGATGCCGGTGAGCAACACCGCCAGCAGGTTGATCAGAGCGATCTTGTTGAAGCCGAAGATGCCTTCCCCACCGAGGAAAGTCGGCCATTCAACGAGCAGCTCAATTGACGGATACTCCAGTCCGAACACGGATCAGGATCCCTTCGTCGCAGGCTTGAGGCCAGGAAAGGCCAGGGTCGCGGAGACATAACGCATCTCCCAGAAAAGCAGTCCCAGATGAGTGATGACGATGGCAAGACACATCGGCACCAGTTCCACCCATCCGGCGTCACGCACCAGCCACACGGCCACGAAAATCAGGCCGAGCCGCACGAGGTAGCCGAACATGGCCGAGGCCATCATCAGCGTCAACGAGATCCGGGCAGTCCACGCCAGCATGGCGGCGGCCACCAGGAAGTTCAGTGTGACCAACCCAACGGCGTAGGCCGTGGAGATCGCTCCGTTGAGCCCCCAGATGGCACCGAACGCTGCGATGAGTACCGGGGCGGCCCACAGGGCACGGCGAAGAAGGTCCACGGCGATTGCCATTTCGACGGCTGGGCCGTCGTCGTACGCAGTCAGCGTGTCTTCCACGGTGCCTCCGACTCGTGCAGTTCCATCTCCGCTTTGTAGCCGAAGTAAAGCTTCACACTTGCGCCGGCGAAGCCGACGATGGCGAAGATGGTTACGAACACCGGGCCGGTGCCGAGCAGTCGATCGATCCCGAAGCCGATCAAGGCGAGCAACACCGGTGACAACACCAACTCATACGAGCCGGTGCTTCGCCGCATGTACCTCGAAAAGTCGTTGCTTCGTGTCTCGGTCACCTGCACCTCTCGGGAACGGGCCTGAGGAGGCCCGACCTCACTTTCGGGGTGACTCACTGCGGGGCATCGCTCCACTTGTGAATCGCTTCGCAAACTAGGGCCGCAACGGTGAACCCCGCAAGTTGACGTTCATCATCAGCCAACCGGGGCCCCCGGCGTGTCGTCGGCTCCCTCGCGACGGGTTCCGCGCACGCTGGGATGAAGCAGCGTGTAGAGCACCAGTGCCAGCGCGCCGATCACGAACGGCACCACGGCGTCGCCACGGCCGGTGAAAGTGGGAACGAGCACGAAACCCGACAACAGCAGGGTCCAGACCCACAGGATCACAACGCTTCGGCCATGCCCATGGCCCAGGCGCATCAGCCGGTGGTGGAGGTGGTCCTTGTCGGCAGTGGCCACGCTCTGACGGCTGGCGGCGCGGCGAATGATGGCCCATGCGGTATCCAGAATGGGGACACCCAGGATCAGCAACGGGATGAACAATGGGGCGAAGAAGAAAAACGTCTGGCCGCTGAACTCCTGGTCGGTGCGGCCTCCCACCATCATGGTGGAAGCCGCCATGAGCAGACCCAGCATGAGGGCGCCACCGTCGCCCATGAAGATCCGGGCGGGATGACGATTCCACGGCAGGAATCCGGCGCACATGCCGACCACCACGATGGCCGCAAGGGGGGCCACCGTGGATGCCAGCAGCAGTCCCTCGCTGGTCAATCGCATGGAGTAGACGAAGAAGGTTCCTGCCGCGATACCGACGATGCCGGTGGCCAGACCGTCCAGACCGTCGATGAGGTTGACGGCCTGCACCATGCCCAGAACCCACAGCACACTGATGAGGTACGACCAGTCCGGCGACAACACCACGATGCCGGCAAACGGCACCCGAAAATTCAGCATGCTGATGCCCGACAGCACCAGAATGCTGGCCGCAAGCACGGTGCCCGCCACCTTCGCCGGCGCCGAGACCTCGATGAGGTCGTCGATCACCCCGACGGCCAGGATCACCGCCGCTGCTGCCAACAGGCCAAACGGTTCGCTGTTGCCGGAGAACACCTCCACGAATGCGTCAAGTTGGCGCGCCGTGAACATGCCGGCCACCAGCCCGGCAAACATGGCGATGCCCCCGAGGGTGGGAGTGGGTCGCAGATGGACCCTTCGCTCGTCGGGACGCACCACCGCACCCACGCCAACGGCCAGGCGGCGGACCAACGGGGTGACGGCCAGCGTGGTGACGGCGGCAACCGCCAGCACCACGAGATAGGACGTCAGGTCCGACACGAGCGGTGGTTCCCCTCCCGTTCCGTTGTGATGCTCAGCCCACCGCCGGCACCGAAGCCGACGGATAGGGCACGAAGGCCGCACACAGGTCGAGGACCTCGGTGCGAACTGCTGCAACCGCTGCGGGGTCGTCACGGTGGCGCAATGCCCGTGCAGTGAGCGATGCCACCTGGGCCATTTCGGCCGGGCCCATCCCCTGGGTAGTCACCGCTGCGGTACCCAGTCGCACGCCACTGGTGACAAACGGCGACCTCGGGTCGTCAGGCACGGTGTTTTTGTTGAGGCTGATACCGGCGACGTCGAGAGCGCTCTGGGCCATCTTGCCGGTGAGGTCACCGTCGAAGGTGCGCAGGTCGGCCAGCACCAGGTGGTTGTCGGTGCCGTCGGACACCAGGCGGAATCCTTCGTTGGCCATGGCGTCGGCCAACGCCGATGCGTTGGCGACAATGCCGTGGGCGTAGGCGGTGAACTCGGGCTGGGACGCCTCCCGAAACCCCACCGCCTTGGCGGCGATCGCATTTTCGAGCGGTCCACCCTGCAGCCCGGGGAAAATCGCCTTGTCGATGATCGGCGCCAACTCTGCGGTGCTCAGGATGCAGCCTCCGCGCGGCCCTCGCAGGGTCTTGTGGGTGGTGAAGGTGACCACGTCAGCGTGGGGAACCGGGTTGGGATGGGCGCCGCCGGCAATCAGCCCGGCGATGTGGGCGGCATCGAACATGAAGTAGGCGCCCACCTCGTCGGCGATCTGCCGGAACGGTTCGGGGTCGATGGTGCGGGCGTAGGCCGTGGCCCCGGCGATGATCATCTTCGGGCCGTTCGGCCAGCGGCGATGTCGCGCACCTGGTCGTAGTCGATGCGCTCGTCGATGGGGCTCACGCCGTAGGCCACGAACCGGTACAGGATGCCGCTGGCGTTGACCGGTGACCCGTGGGTGAGGTGGCCGCCGTGATCCAGGCTGAGCCCCATGACGGTGTCGCCGGGATTGAGGAGCCCGAGGTAGACGGCCATGTTGGCGTTGGCACCCGAATGGGGCTGCACGTTGGCGTGCTCAGCGCCAAACAGGGCCTTGACGCGCTCGCGGGCGATGTCTTCGACCACGTCCACAATCTCGTTGCCGCCGTAGTAGCGCTTGCCCGGGTAGCCCTCGGAGTACTTGTTGGTGAACACCGACCCGGTGGCCTCCATCACCGCCGGGGAGGTGAAGTTCTCTGATGCGATGAGCTGGAGGGTGGTGTTCTGCCGTTCAGTTTCCCGGTCGATCAGGTCGAAGATTTCGTTGTCGCGGTCAGCGGGCCAGGTCATGGGTCAGACGCTTCTTTCGGGCTGGACGGTCAGGGTGTACTGCGGTGGTCGTGGGCGGTGGCACTGGATTGTCACACGAACCGCCCGGGTCCTCCATGATGGGTCATGGACCCGAGGGTGTGCATCGTCGGGGAACGAGCCTTCCATCAGCTGGGCACCGCCGGAGCCAGCAGCTGGGCCAGCACGGTGACGAGCTCGTCAATGACCACGGCCGAGGCGTCGTAGCCGCGCTGGGGGCCGCCGTAGGGATCCGACACGTCGTCAATCTTTGACGAGCCCATCAACTCAGCGGTGGTGCGCCCGGCGCCCACGATCGCCAGCCAGTCAGCCAGCGGCTCCCCGCCCCGGGGCCCGCCAGTGTCAGCGGCGCGGCGCAGCAGTTCGCGCAGCGTGAACGACTTTCCGAAGGCCCCGGCACCAGTGAGCGCCGCTTCACGCACATGCTCGCGGGCCATGCCAATCACCAGGTCAGCCTCAGCGAGCAGGGCGGAGTCGAGCTGGCGACTGCGATGGGCGCTGAGGTCGACACCAAAGTCGGCAGCTGCCGACAGCACCTCGCGCGGAGACGATCCCAACGTGGCGCGGGTACCGGCGGAATGGATCCGGACGCGCCCATCCGGCTGCCCGGCGGCGACGTCGGACAACCGCCGTTGGAGGAATCCCTCCGCCATTGGTGAGCGGCAGATGTTCCCGGTGCATACGAACAACACGTCGATGCTGCGATTGTACCGACCCAAGCCACCCGAGGATTTCCGGGGGGTGGAGATGGCTCCCTAGCCTGTGTGCCGGCCCGGACTCCCCGGACCACCATGGCCGTCGCGGAGGCAACCCAGTGACATCCGGTGAGCAGATCAACGACCGCACCCCGGTGCTGGTGGCTGCGGGCCAACTCAGCCAGCGGGTGGACCGCGGCGAACAGGCCCTTGAGCCAGCCGACCTGATGGCCGAGGCGGTGCGCACGGCATTGCGTGACGCCGGCGCCTTGGCGCTGACGTCGAAGATCGACAGCATCCGGGTCATGAACATCCTGTCGTGGCCCTATCGCGATCCAGGTGCCGCCGTGGCCAGCCGCATCGGGGCCACCCCGTCACACACGGGCCTGACGGTGATGGGCGGCAACTACCCCCAGACCATGGTCAACCGTGCCGCCAGCGACATCGCCAACGGCTCGGCCGACGTGGTGGTGGTGTGCGGTGCCGAGGCGTGGCGGTCACGTGCCGCCGCCCGCAGCGCCGAGGGCCTGGGGTGGACGGTGCAACCCGCCGACGTTGCTCCCACCGAGATCTATGGCGGCAACGACCCCGAGCTCTCGTCTGCCGCCGAAGTGTCGAGCGGGGTGTTCATGCCCATCCAGGTGTACCCCATGTTCGACGTGGCCCTGCGGGCCCACCTCGGCCTGGGCGTCGACGAGCACCGCCAGCGTCTCGGCGCCTTGTGGAGCCGCTTCAGCGAGGTGGCTGCCGACAATCCCAACGCCTGGATCCAGCGCCGGTTCACCCCCGATGAGGTGGCCACCGCAACCGCCGACAACCGCATGGTGGGGTTTCCCTATACGAAGCTCATGAATTCCAACAACAACGTGGAACAGGGCGCAGCGGTCGTACTGTGCTCGGCTGCGGCTGCCACGGCTGCAGGCATCAGCCGGGACCGGTGGGTGTTCATCCACGCCGGCGCCGATGCCCATGACCACTGGTTCATCTCCGAGCGCCAGGATCTCCATTCCTCGCCTGCCATTGCGCTGGCCGGTGCCCGGGCCATGGAACTGGCCGGCGTTGGACCCGACGATCTCGCCCACGTCGACCTGTATTCGTGCTTCCCGTCGGCGGTGCAGATCGCAGCCCGGGAGCTTGGGCTCGGCCTTGACCGGCAACTGACGGTCACCGGCGGCATGAGCTTCGCTGGCGGACCGTGGAACAACTACGTCACCCACTCCATCGCCACCATGGCCGACGTGGTGCGCAACGACCCCGGCTCGATGGGTCTGGTCAGCGGCAACGGTGGCTACCTCACCAAGCACAGCTTCGCTCTCTACAGCACCCGACCGCCCACTGCGGATTTCCGGTGGGAAAACTGCCAGACGGCGGTGGATGAACTTCCCCGCCGGTCTGCAGTGTCCGGCCACACCGGTGACGCCACCGTTGAGACGTACACCGTGGTGTTCGGTCGTGACGGTGCCGAGACAGCACTGGCCGCATGCCTCACTGCTGACGGCCGCCGAGCATGGACCCGCAGTACCGATCCCGCCGTGATGGACGAGCTGCAATCCCGTGAATGCGTGGGAGACACCGTGCAGGTCGATGCCGACGGCACGATGCATCTGGCCTGACACTGGGCGGCCTGACACTATGCATCTGGCCTGACGCTATGCATCTGGCCTGACGCTATGCATCTGGCCTGACACTGGGCGGCCTGAGCCGCCGATTCAGTCGGCCTGGCGCCGGGCGTTGGCATCGAGCCGGGCGCCCAACATGGTGATGACCCGCTCGTGCACCTTGGGCATCTCGCTCAGCAACCGTTTGAAATCGTCGGTGTCGAACGCCACCAGTCGCATCGGCGACTCGGCGATCACCGACGCCGAGCGGGGCCGGTGATCCACCAGTGCCATCTCGCCGATCATCGTGCCGGGCCCGATCGTGGCCACCGTGTCGTCACCGACGTGCACGGTTGCCTGGCCGTCGAGAACCACGAAACACTCCTGGCCTACCCGACCCTGGTCGATGATCACCGCTCCGGGGAGAGCCTCGACCTCGTCCGCCAGCTCGGCCACCCGCTCCAGCTCGGCCGGTTCGAATCCGACGAAGAACGAGATGTCCCGCAATTCAACGGCCAGGGCAAAACGGGACTGTTCGTCCTCGGCTGCCTTTTTGCGCTTGCCGAACATGTGCACTCCCCGGCGGTGATGCCCGTTGCCCATTCCCCACGGAATGTGGCGAGCGACACGATGCTACCGGTCGGGATGCGGTCTGTGCCCGGGCCAGCGGGCCACCAGCGTCCTGGCCCGGCCGGCAAGGTCATCGGCAACGTGGGCGCCATCGAATCCCACCCTGCCCGCCAGCGACACCACGTGGTCGGCCTGATGGGGCGCGATCTCCACCACCAGCACACCTCCGACCCGTAACCACTCACCTGCCCCACCCACAATCTCGTCCACCGCCTCGGTTCCGGTGGGACCCGACACCAGAGCCCCGACAGGCTCATGGTTGATGACCTCGGCTGGGAGCTGCTCGTGGTCGGCGATGTAGGGGGGATTGCTGATCACCAGGTCCACCGACCCGGCGAGATGGGCGTGGTTGGCCTCAAGGGCCCCGAACCACGACCCCGACACCAGGGTGACCCCACCACCGGCGGTACCCAGCCCGGCCAGGTTGGCAGCAGCCACAGCCAGGGCATCACCGGACACGTCGGTGGCCACCACCACGGCATCGCTGCGCTCAGCGGCGACCGACAATGCGATGGCACCCGAGCCGGTGCCCAGATCCACCACCACCGGCGCACGGCCCGAACCGGGGGGACACAGCTTCGCCAGCTCATCGAGTGCCCGCTGCACCACCTGCTCGGTTTCGGGCCGCGGGATGAGCACACGTGGGTCCACCATCAGGTCCAGGGTCCGAAACGACCACTCCCCCAACACGTACTGCAGCGGCTCACCGGCCCGACGGCGGTCCACCATGGACTCGACACGCTTCACTCCCCCGACGGTGGCCGGCAGGTCGTGTTCTGCGGCCAGACCGCCGGTGTGCATGCCGCTGGCAACCTCCACCATCCATCTGGCCTCGGCGGCGGCATTGTCGATGCCAGCCGCCTCAAGCCGGCGGGCGGTCATGTCGGCCAGCACACCCCACGCCAGGGTGTCGTCTCCTGACGACGGCGACGGGGTCATCGTCGTTGCGGTGTGGTGACGCCGGGGTCGGGTTCACCACCATCAGCAAGGCGACGGGCACGGTCGTCCGCCACCAGCGGCCCGACCACCAGGTCCAGGTCACCGTCGAGCACACGGTCCAGCTTGTACACGGTGAGACCAATGCGGTGGTCGGTGACGCGGTTTTCCTTGACGTTGTAGGTGCGGATCTTTTCGGACCGACCACCGCCGCCAACCTGACCCCGACGGGTGGCCGACGCCTCGGCGGCCTGATGTTCCTGCTGGGCAGCCAGCAGCCGGCTGCGCAACACGCGCATGGCCTTGGCCTTGTTCTGGAGCTGGCTCTTTTCGTCCTGCATGGCCACCACCACGCCGGTGGGCACATGAGTGATGCGCACCGCAGAGTCGGTGGTATTGACCGACTGCCCGCCGGGCCCCGACGACCGGTAGACGTCGATGGTGAGGTCGTTGGGGTCGATGGTGACATCGACTTCGTCGGCCTCGGGCAGCACGGTGACCGTCGCCGACGACGTGTGGATCCGCCCCTGCGACTCGGTGACCGGCACGCGTTGCACACGATGGGGACCACCCTCGAAGCACAAGTGGCTCCACGCCCGGTCGCCCGACACGCTGAACGTGATCTCGGAGTACCCACCCAGGTCCGACAGCTGCGACCCGATGATCTCCATGCGCCAGCCTCGGCGGGTGGCGAAACCCCGGTACATCTCGAACAGGTCCCGGGCAAACAGGTTGGCCTCCTCGCCTCCCTCAGCACCGCGGATCTCCATGATCACGTTGCGGCTGTCGTTGGGGTCAGGCGGGACCAGCGCCTCGGCCAGGTCGTCGTCGAGAGCGGTCAGCTCGGCTTCGCCGCGGGCGATCTCGGCGACAAGCTGTTCCCGCTCGTCCCCGGTGGCCTCGTCGAGCAGCTCGCGGGCGGCGGCCACATCGCCCGACACGGCGCGGCGGCGGCGCAACAGTGCCACCACGATGTCGAGCTCGTGGTACCTGCGGGCAGCGGCGGTGTAGCGGACCTGGTCGGCGATCACCTCGGGATCAGCGAGGCTGGCCTCAACCATTTCGTGTTCACGCTCAAGGGCGTCCAGACGGTCCTGCATCACGGTTCAGGGTAGGCCGGGTTCACCTCAGCCAGGATTCCGGCGGTACCAGTCGTCGTCGACCACCACCACAGAAGCCGGCTGCACCAGCAGTTGCGACAGTCGGCCAATCACCGGCTGCAGACTTCGGCCAGGGGTCACCAGCACCAGTCGACAGTCATCACGCCCGATGTGGGCCTGATGAACCAGTCGCACATCGGCAGCTGCCGGGACCAGGTCCAGATCGATGCCCACCGTGCACGCCACCACCACTGGCGTGCCGTCGACACCCACACCGGTGGCGAAGGCGGCAGCAGTTTCGGTCAGCGAGCTGCGCGGCACCGTGGGCTCAGCCAGGTTCAGCAACGCAGCCCCAACCAGAGCGGGATCATCCAGGACATGGCGACGCAGCCAGCGTTCCCGGGCCATGCGACCCAGCGGGTGGCGGTCAGCGGCATCGCCCCGGCGGTGGGCGGTGATGTCCGACGCCACGCGGGCCAGCGTGGCCAGGCGGGCGGCGTCATCGGAATCGCCCAGCAAGGTGGCATGTCCGTCACGGTCGTTGCGACCCACCCCGGGAAGCAGCACCACCTCATCGCCCACCGTGACCACGCGGGCCATCTCAAGGCCCAGCACCTCACCGGTCACCACACCGTGCTCAACCACAACATCGACGCCCATGTCGGCCAATACGGTGGCGGCTTCCAGCTCGGCGGCCGATGGCTCGGCCACCGCCGGTATCGGGTCGGGTGATGCCGGCTGCAGCTCACGACCGCTACACGCCCAAACCTCGATGGGCAGGGCGAACGCAGAGGCACGGCGGGCAAGCACACCGGTGTCGGTTTCGGCCACCACCGACACCGCCGCAGCACCCTGACGCTCCGCCCACGCCAGGGCGCGGCCGAGACCGGTGACGGGACGATCGTCGATCAGCACCCACGCCGTTGCGTCCACCATGACCGCAGCCCCACCGCCGAAGCCGTGGGGCTGGTCAATGGCAGCACCGGTGTGATCGGTGACCAGTGCTGACAGCTTGGCCGCCGCCAGGCGGGCACGTTGGTCAGCTGACAGCGAACTCATGGTGAGGCGGGCCGGCAGGAGCCGACGCCCGATGACTCAATCTTCGCTTGTGGCCGACTTGCCCTTGCGCTGACCGAAGCGACGCTCGAAGCGCTCGATGCGGCCACCGGTGTCCACCAGACGCTGCTTGCCGGTGTAGAAGGGGTGGCATTCACTGCACATTTCCACCACCACCTCGGGCGAGGTGGAACGGGTCTCGAAGGTGACGCCGCACGAGCAGCGGACCTTGCAGAGTTCGTAGTTGGGATGGATGTCGGCCTTCATGGGTGATCTCCCGGAGGTGTGCAGTGGGTGTCAGTGTGGCCCAACCCGGTCGGGGTAGGCAATCTGGTGGTGATGGGTGCTCAGGCGGTGCCCGTGGGCGCCTTGGCGATCTCGGCCAGGAAGTCGTCGTTGGTCTTGAACGAGGCAAGACGGTCGATGAGCATCTCGAGGCCGGCCCCGGAACTGGAGTCGGCGCTCAGGCCCGAGAGCACTCGGCGCAGCTTCCACACCATCTGCAGCTGCTTGCGGTCAAACAGCAGCTCCTCGTGACGGGTTGAGCTGGCATCCACGTCGATGGCCGGGAAGATGCGACGGTCGGCGAGCCGACGATCGAGCTTCAGCTCCATGTTGCCGGTGCCCTTGAACTCCTCGAAGATGTGCTCGTCCATCTTGGAGTTCGTCTCCACCAGCGCAGTGGCCAGGATGGTGAGGGATCCGCCCTCTTCGAGGTTCCGGGCTGCGCCGAAGAACCGCTTGGGCGGGTACAACGCACCGGCATCGATACCGCCGGACATGATCCGGCCTGATGCCGGGGCGGCCAGGTTGTAGGCCCGAGCCAGACGGGTGATGCCGTCGAGAATGATGACGACGTCCTTGCCTTCTTCGACCAGGCGCTTTGAACGCTCGATGACCAGTTCGGCCACCAGCGTGTGCTCGTCAGACGGCCGGTCGAACGTGGAGGCCACAACCTCGCCCCGCATCAGCCACCGCTTGAAATCGGTGACCTCCTCGGGACGCTCGTCAACCAGCAACACGATGACGTGGCATTCGGGGTTGTTGGTCTCGATGGACCGTGCGATCTGCTTCATGATCGTGGTCTTGCCCGCCTTGGGGGGCGACACGATCAGTCCTCGCTGGCCCTTGCCCACCGGCGAGATGATGTCGATGATCCTCGCCGTCATGTTCAGGGGGTCCTCGGTGACCTCCATGCGCAGCTTCTCATCAGGGAACAGCGGGGTGAGGTCCTCGAAACGGGGCCGGTTGCGGGCCACCTCGGGATCGCCACCGTTGACGGTGTCGATGCGCAGCAACGCCGGGTTCTTCTCGTTGCGACTGGCCGGTCGGCTGGCACCGGTGACGTGGTCGCCACGACGCAGACCGAGCTGGCGGACCTGCTTGACCGACACGTAGACGTCGTCTTTGGACGGCAGGTACTGCTTGAGTCGCAGGAACCCGTAACCGTCATCGCGAAGGTCCAGCAGGCCAGCGACCTCGACCGGTTCGCCAACGAACTCTTCGGGACGCTCGGTGCGTTCGGGACGAGGGCTGCCGTCGCGGTCACGGCCGCGACGACGGCGACGCCGGTTGCCGGGCTCGCCATCATCACCGCGCTGCTCGCCGTTGCGCTGCTCACCACCGCGCTGCTCGCCGGTGCGCTGGTCGCCACGATTGCCCTGTTGGCGCTGACCACCGTCGCGGTTGCCGTCTCGGTTGCCTTCGCGGTTGCCTTCGCGGCCAGCCTGGCCACGGTTTCGCGACCCGGCCTCGCCACCACGACGACCACCGTCGCTGCGCAACGGACGGGCTTCACCCGTGTCGGCAGCGTCGTCGGAGGCCTCTGGGGCAGTCTCGGTACCGGTGTCAGCCTCTGGGCCGACTGAAACTGCAGACGATGCCGACGGCTCGTCAGCGGTCGCCGACTCGTCGCTATCGTCCGCTGTCGCTTCGTCGCTACCCGATGACGAGGCACGACCGGTGCCACGTCGGCTGCGACCATTGGCCGCAGAAGCCCGGGGGGCAGCGGCCGGTTCATCACTGGTCTCTTGTGACGCACCGCCGTTGCCGGCGGGCTCGACATGGGCCAGTTGCAAGATGAGATCAACGATCTCGGCTTTTCGCGACCGCGACCCGGGCTTGCCGCCCAGGGCGGTGGCGATCGACATCAGCTGCTCGCGGTCCTTGCGCTCAAGCGCTGACCTCTCGAGGGATTGGGATTCCACGCTCACGTTTCCTCTTTCGTGCATCCGCGTGTGGGACGACGTCAGGGTGACCTGACCCGATCCAACCAGATGCGTCGGGCAAAGCCAGACGGTGTGGTCGATCGGTCAGGGAGCCCCCTCGCCGGTACATCCGCCGCCACCCAACCACCTCAGGCATCCGGCGGAATCGCGCGATGCCCGGGAGGGACAAAAGGGTGCGGGGAGTTGCCTGGCCCGAGACGGGCACAACGGCAACAAGGTCACGATAGGACCATGGAGGGCCCCATCGCAACCTCAGGGCACAGATGTTCGCCCAGCGGGAACCAATCCCGATCAGCGAACCGACAGCAACTCACCCATGAGTTCGTGGCCGGGCACCGCCGGACTATCGGCCACACCGGCTTCGCTGTAGACCCCACCGGGGCCATCGGTGGCCGAATCCACCAGCAGGTACGGCACCGGGTCGGGGGTGTGGGTGCGAAGCGCCAGCGGTGTGGCGTGATCAGGAAGCAGCAAAAGGCGCCAGTGACCCATCTCGTCGAGCCCGTCGACCAGCGGGCCCAGGATCTCCGAGTCCCATCGTTCCAGCGCCCGGACCTTCTCGACGGTGTCCCCGGCGTGGCCGGCCTCGTCGGTGGCTTCCACGTGGATCACAAACAGGTCGGTGCCTGCCCGCAGGGTGTTCAGGGCCAGATCGCGCTTGCCGGCGTAGTCGGTGTCGTACCACCCCGTGGCCGTGGCCAGATCGTGCACGGTGATGCCGGTGAGCACTCCGAGGCCACGCACCAGATCCACGGCGGTGACCAGTCCGGCGCTCACGCCGAAACGTTCGGTGAAGTCGGGCATGACCGGCTGTGATCCCTGGCCCCACAACCAGATCTGGTTGGCGTCGAGGTCGCTGGCGGCCAGCACGGCCCGTGACGCCTCGTGCAGCTCGATCAACCGGGCGGCGGCCGGTCCCGACGGGGCCACTGACGGTTTGCCGGTGAGGTCGTGTGGTGGCACACACTCGGCGTCAGCCAGTGCCGCCGGCGCCACCATGACATGGCGGTACTGCACCCCGGGATGGAACACCACGCCGTCACCACCCAGTGCAGCATCGAGTGCCCGCACCACCTCGGCGGCTGCCTCGGTGGAAGGATGCCCGCCGGCGAAATCCACCATGGTGCCGTCGTCGGCCACCGTGACCAGATTGCACCGAAACGCCACCTGATCGGCGTCGAGACTGCAGGCCCAGAGCAGCCGCCTCGATGGGCGACCGCCCCGAGTGGTAGGCCGCCGGGTCGTAGCCCAGGATCGACATGTTGCCCACGTCGCTGCCCGGGGGCATGCCCTCGGGAATCACGGCGGCACGCCCCACCCGGCCACGCAACGCCAGCGCGTCGAGATTTGGTGTCACCGCCGCCTGCAGCGGGGTACGCCCGCCCAGTTCGTCTACGGGTTCATCGGCACAGCCGTCGGGAATGCAGACCACATACTTCATGACCACATCATTGCACCGGCTGGTCACCACGCCGCCAGCGGGGGCCACGTTCAGCCCGGACAACGCCGTGCGGCCAGCGTCCAGCCAGCCAGCGTCCAGCCAGCCAGCGTCCAGCCAGCCGGCGTTCAGCGACCGTTGGCGTCGATGTACCTGCGCACCGTGTCCAGGTCGTTGGGTAGCGAGTCGAATTTCTCAGGCCGGTCGAACAGGTCGGCCAGATGGGCCGGCAGGGCGGGACGGATGCCGGTGGCCTGCTCGACGGCATCGGGAAACTTGGCCGGGTGGGCCGTGGCCAGGCACACCACCGGCCCGTCCCCGGGAACGTCACAGTGCCGGGCGGCGCCGATTCCAACAGCAGTGTGGGGATCGATCAGCATGCCGTGGCGGGCGTAAACCTCGGCGATCACGGCCAACGTCTCGTCGTCATCGATGCGGGCGCCGTCAAACAGCGACCGCACCTCAGCCATGACGTTGTCGTCGAAGGCCAGATGGCGCGTGGATCGCAAGCTGGCCATGGCGTCGGCCACCCGGGCACCATCTCGACCCCACAGCTCGAACACCAGGCGTTCCTGATTGCTCGACACCTGAATGTCCATGCTCGGGCTCAGTGTGGGTTCGACCACCGTCATGTCCAGCGCACCGGTAGCCAGCCAACGGGCCAGGATGTCATTGCTGTTGGATCCCACCACCAGCCGTTCAACATCCAGGCCGCTGCGGGTGGCGACCCAACCGGCGAACACATTGCCGAAGTTGCCGGTTGGCACCGAAAACGACGGTCGTGACCCTGCCGCTGGCCCACCGGGGCCACTGAGCCGCCCCGCCGCCCACACGTAGTACACGACCTGGGCCATGACCCGGGCCCAGTTGATGGAGTTCACGGCGCTGAGCTGGCGACGGACCCGGAACGCTTCGTCGGCAAACAATGCCTTGACCAGGTCCTGACAGTCGTCGAAGGTGCCGTCGATGGCAACGTTGTGCACATTGGCCGACAGCACCGTGGTCATCTGCCGACGCTGCACCTCCGACACACGCCCGACGGGGTGGAACATGAAGATCTCCACGCTGTCGCGGTCACGCACCGCCTCGATGGCGGCCGATCCCGTGTCACCCGAGGTGGCCCCCACGATGGTGACGTGACGGTCCTGGCGGGCCAACACCTCATCGAACAGGCGCCCGACGGGCTGCAAGGCGATGTCCTTGAACGCCAGCGTGGGGCCGTGGAACAGCTCGGCCAGCCACAACCGGTCGTCGAGCTGGCGCAACGGCACCACCTCGTCGGAGGCAAAGGTGGCGTAGGCCTCGGTGAGGATGGTGACCAGCCGGTCGTGATCGATGCTGCCGGCCACGTACGGCCACAGCACCTCGGTGGCCACCTGCACGTAGTCCATGTCGGCAACCCGTTCGACCAGGTCGGGTGCGAACGCCGGCCACTGGGCGGGGACGTACAGGCCGCCGTCGTCGGCCAGACCGGCCAGCAGCACCTGGGCGAAGTCCAGCTCGGGGGCGGCACCCCGGGTGGACACGTAGCGCATCGGTGTCGCGGGGTCGGGCGACAACCGTCCGGGTTGGGTCACGACTCCTCCCCCACCAGGCGGATCACCGAACCGATGCGACGCACAGCATCGAGGCCATCGAGTTCGGCGATGGTGGCCCGCAGGTCGGACTCGCGGGCCACATGGGTGATGAACGCCAGGCCGGCGGCGTCGCCCTGACCTTCCTGGACCATGGACCGGATCGACACCCCGTTGGACCCGAAGGCACCGGCCACTGCCGCCAGCACGCCTGGCTCGTCGGTGACCTGAACGTTCAGATAATAACCACACCGCAGTTCGTCCAGCGGCACGATCTCCACCGGCGCCAGCACACCGAGGCTGGCGCTCGACCCCTGCAGGCGGTTGGAGGCGGCGTCGATGAGGTCACCCAGCACGGCACTGGCCGTTGGCCCGCCACCGGCACCGGGGCCGTAGAACATGAGCTGGCCCACGGCCTCACCCTCGACGAACACGGCGTTGAAGCTGAGGCGCACCGAGGCCAGCGGGTGGTCGTGGTCGATGAGCGCAGGATGCACCCGCACCGCCACCCGACGGCCGGGATCGCCCGGGTCGGTCTCGGCGATGGCGAGCAGTTTCACGACGTACCCGTTGCGATGGGCAAAGGCGATGTCGGCGGCACTGATGCCGGTGATGCCCTCGGTGGCAACGTCGTCAACGTGCACGTCCACGCCAAAGGCGATGGTGGCCAAAATGGCAGCCTTGGCGGCGGCGTCGGCGCCGCCCACGTCGGCGGTGGGGTCGGCTTCGGCGTAGCCCAGTTCCTGGGCCTCAACCAGAGCTTCGTCGTAGGACACGCCCTGCTCGGCCATCCGGGTGAGGATGTAGTTGGTGGTGCCGTTGACGATCCCCATGACCCGCCGGATGGGCTCGCCCAGCAGCGACTCGCGCAACGGTCGAACCAGGGGAATGCCACCGGCTACGGCAGCCTCAAACAACAGATCCACGCGGGCGGCAGCAGCAGCGGCGTGCAACTCAGGACCGTGCGACGCCAACAAGGCCTTGTTGGCCGTGACCACCGGTTTGTGGGCGGCCAGGGCGGCCAGAACCAACTCCCGTGCTGGGTCAATGCCACCCATGACCTCCACCACCACGTCGATGGCGGGGTCGGCCACCACGGCGGCGGCATCGTTGGTGAACACCGACCGATCCAGCGACGGCACCCGAGCGGCGGCAGCAGCGACGTCTCGCACCGCCACCCGGCGAATCTCTAACGTCAACCCGGTGCGTGCCGCAATGGTGGCTGACTCAGCTGCCAACAGCTCCACCAGGGCACCGCCCACGGTTCCGCAACCGAGCAAACCGATCCCTACGACGTCATCGTTCACGGACCCCACCGTAGTGGGGTGCGCCGGGGCAACTCCCCCACATTGCCGGTCCCGTCGATTGCCAGGCCCGTCGATTGCCAGGCCCGCCGGGTCAGCGGCGCGTGATGTCTGACGGGTCACCGTCGGGTGAACGCCACGGCGACAGCATCCAGCGCCAGCGATGCCACCCGGCCCGCACCTGATGGACGGCGCTGGTGTCGGGACCACACGACCCCGTTCCCAGACCGCGCATGGCGCAGTCAAGGTGCACGGTGACCGGACGGGCGGCCAGGTCTGCACCTGACGGCAGTTCACTGGTGTCGACCGCCGACCACAAGTCGGTGTCGGTGAGACGCCGGGCGGTGAGCCACAGCCGGGGATCGGTGACCGCTGGACTGCGGCCACCTGATGGGACACCGGCATCGGGCGGCGGGGCCGGAGCCAGCAACACGCCGGGGCGGGCGCGGCCCGATGGTCCCGATGGAGCCAGCGTGGCCCACCGGAGGTGGCCGCGGGTGCCGTGGTGCTGTGGCATGACGTAGGGCTCGTAGGTGTCGTCCACTGCCATGCCAAACCGACCCACCACCGACGATGCCAGGCGGTCGGGGTAGTTCTCGTCGGGGCCCAGACCGCACCACGACAGCCAGTCCAGGTCAGCGGGCAGTTCCATCGAAACCCCCACCCGGGGGAGGTCGTCAAGGACGCCGGGTATCCGCACCGCTTCGTCGAAGATGACCGATCCCGATGCGTTGACGATGACGGTCTCGGTGTGTCCGATGGTGACATCGCCAGGCAACACGATCTCGCGCACCAACCGCACCCCGGCCGTGGTGTCGTCACCGGTGCGCAACCCCATCACCGACACTGCGACCCGCGTGGGGGCGTCCAGCCCGGCAGCCAGCCAACGGGCCAACGGCTTGAACTGCTCCCCGATCCACCACGGGTCGTCGGAACCCACCGCCAGCTTGAGCCCGTCGTTGTCGATTGCGGCCCGAAACACCTCCAGACGCGGACCGCGGGACACCAGTTCATGATCGCCGTGGGTGATGCGGGTGACCGCGGCGGCAGCGGGATCCACCTCCACGGTGAGTGCCCCTGCAGTGATGCGCACCAGACCGTCGCCGTCGGTCGAGCCCCGGTCAAGCACGGGGTGACGCCGGCGCTGGCACTGCCGTCGGGGCGTTGGGCTGTGCCCGAACGCACGGCGTCCGGCGAGGAACTGCCACCGGACGCCACTGACGGGGTGTGGAACCCCACCGGGATCTGGTCCCATCCCACCCGATGGCCACGCGGCGCCCACGCCGACGCCCCACGGGTGGCGAACGAAATCGTGAGGTGGAGCTCAGCACCAGGTGCCGGCACACGACTGCCGGGCCATCGGCCGGTTCCGCGCGCCGCCCGAAGCAGCGACCGGACCTCGTGGGGAAGCGTCACGGCTTGGTGGTGCGTGGTGCCACCGTTGGCAGCACCAACGGACCGCGGGCCACGACGTTGCCGTCGGCGGCCAGTTCCCATGTGGCCACCAGCCAGGAGATGTCGGTGAACCACTGTCGGTTGGTCACCTCGATACGGCCCCGCTCGATGCCTGCGGATCCCAACGCGACGGTGACCGGACGACACAACCAGGCCCACTCCGCCATGCCGGGATGGGGGGTGAGATCGGGTCCGACAAGGCCGTCGGCCACGAAGTTGGCGTCGTTTGGCTCGTCGCCGAACTGCCCACCGTAGGCGAACCGCTCGCCGCCGTCGGGCAGTTGCTGGCGCAGGCCGTGGTCCTTGAACTCCCAGATGAACCCGCCCTGCAGCCCGGGGTGGGTTTCGAACGCCTCCACGTAGTCGGCCAGCCCGCCGTTGGAGTTGCCCATGGCGTGGGAGAACTCGCACAGGATCAACGGCCGACGCTGATCGGCGCCGCGCTGCGACCAGTCCACGATGGTCTCCACCGACGCGTACATGGGACACACCACATCGGTGACCGGTGCGTCGGCGTGAAGGTCCTCCATGAGGGCCCCCTCGTAGTGCAGCACCCGGGTGGGATCCACCCTGCGCACCCACGCCGCCGCCGCATCGTGGGCGGCCCCGTAGCCGGCTTCGTTACCCAGCGACCACATGATCACACTGGCGTGGTTGCGGTCGCGCAGCACCATGCGGGCCACCCGCTCAACGATGGCCCCGTGGTAGCGGGGGTCGTGACACAGGCTGAGGTTGGCGGCGTGGCTCTCCACGTTGGCTTCGTCCACCACGTACAGACCCAACTCGTCGCACAGATCCAGCAACCGGTGGTCGTTGGGGTAGTGGGCACACCGCACGGCGTTCATGTTGGCGGCCTTGATGGCCACCAGATCGGCACGCATGTCGTCCACGGTCACCGCCGACCCCCGGTCGGGGTGATGGTCGTGGCGGTTCACACCCCGGATCGATACCGGCTCGCCATTGACCAGCAGCGCCCGGTCACGTACCTCCACCGAGCGGAACCCCACCCGCTGGGCCACCACAGTGCTCACCACCCCGTCGGGGTCGTGCAACCGCACCATGACCCGGTAGAGCTCGGGCTGCTCGGCCGACCACGCCCGAACTGTCCCCAGTACTCCCGGAGGCGCCACCAGGTGCACGTCGTGACCACGAAACAGGTAGGGGTGACGGGCAGCGGGGACCCGCATGCCACCGGCGAACATCGGCTCGAGGGTGGTGATGCGCCGTCCGCCGAGGGTCTCGAGGTGGGCGGTGACGGTCCATCCCGGCTCGGGGCCGGCCCCGTCGGGAGAGTCGAACCCCACGGTGGTGTGCACCGTGAGCGTCGCCCCCCTCTCCGACGGACCCGAGTTCCAACCTGCCACCACGTGCACATCGGCAAGATGGACCGGGTCGGTGGCATGCAGGTGCACGCTGCGGTGCAGCCCGGCCATCCACCACTGGTCCTGGTCTTCGATGTGCGAGGCGTCGGACCACTTCACCACCACCACGGCCAGGGTGACCTTGCGCCCGGGCCGCACATGGGCGGTGACGTCGAACTCGCTGGGCAACCGGGAATCCTTGGCCATGCCCACGCAGGTGCCGTCGACGTACACGAACGCCACCGACTCGGCCCCGCCAGATGGTGAGCACCACCCGACGGCCCGACCAGCCACGCGGCACCGTGACGGTGCGGCGGTACACACCGGTGGGGTTGTCGTCGGGTACTGCAGGGGCGGCATCGTCGAACGGCATGCGCACGTTGGTGTAGATCGGCACGTCCCAGTCGAGGCTGCGCTGGGTGCCCTGCAGTGGCCAGTTCCCCGGCACCTCAAGTGGGCACCACCCGGTGCGGCCGTCGGCGGCGCTGGGCACCTCGCCGGGCACATTGCCGGGCTCCACCGCCGACGGCGGCACGTCGCCGGGCCGTTCGAACAGCCGGAAGTCCCACACCCCATCAAGTGACAGCACCTCGGCGCCGGCAGCGGCGAGCTCATCGAACCCGGCCAGCGGATCGGCCAACCGCGCTGAGGCCTCGTCGGGGTGCGCCACCAGCGGCACCCGCATGGCCAGACGGCCCACCGATCCCACCTCGGGCGTTGTCCACAGCGGCTGGGCCAGCGGCCGTCAACCCATCGAGCTGCACCGGCCGATCACCTTTCGGGCTCACGATGCCGGGCCCACGATGCCGGGCTCACGATGTTGGCCTCACGATGACGGGCTCACGATGCCGGGTTGACCCCGGTGTCGGTGGCCAACAGGTCATCGAAGGTCTCGCGACGCACCACCAGCCGGGCGTTGCCGTCGGCCACGAACACCACCGCCGGACGCGGCACCCGGTTGTAGTTGGAGCCCATGGACAGACCGTAGGCCCCGGTCACCGGGGTGGCCAGCACGTCGCCGATGGCAAGGTCAGCCGGTACCCGGGCGTCGTTCACGATCACGTCGCCGGTCTCGCAGTGCTTGCCCACCACCGTCACCGTGCGCTCACGATCGGCACCGACACAACGGGCCAGGAAGGCCTCGTAGCCGCTGCCGTAGAGAACGGGCCGCGGGTTGTCACTCATGCCCCCGTCCACCGACACGTACTCCCGAATTCCCGGCAGGTTCTTGATCGTTCCCACCGTGTAGAGCGTGGTGGCCGCCGACGCCACGATGGCCCGACCCGGCTCGGCGGTCACCCACGCCCGGATGCCACCGGCCTCACACGCCCTGGCGATGGCCGCACCCCACTCGGTGATCGAGGGCGCCTGCTCACCGGCAACGTACGGCACTCCCAGCCCCCCACCGATGGAAAGCTCGGGGAGGTCGAAGCGGTGGAAGAACGGTGCCACCACCTCGATGGCCAGTTCGAAGAAGCGCTCCTCGAACACCTGCGACCCGATGTGGAGGTGCAGACCAACCAACTCCAGGTCGGCGTGCTCTCCGATCATCTCGATCACCCTCTCGGCCTCGCCCGATGCCACCCCGAACCCGAACTTGGTGTCGTCTTGACCGGTGCGCACGAACTCGTGGGTGTGCGCCTCCACCCCCGGGGTGATGCGCACGTACAACTCGGGGGTGTCGGCGGCCACGCCACGTTCGACCAGAGCGATGATGCGATCGAGCTCGTCGAACGAGTCGACCACGATCCGCCCCACACCCTCACTCATGGCCAGGGCGAGTTCCTCGGTGGACTTGTTGTTGCCATGCAGCACGAGGCGGTCGGCCGGCACCCCGGCGGCTCGCGCCACGGCGTACTCGCCGCCGGTGGACACATCGAGGTTCATGCCCTCGTCCACGGCCAACGACGCCATGGCCGTGCACAAAAACGCCTTGGTGGCGTAGTTCACCCCGGGGCCAAACGCCGCCACCGCCTCGGCGCACCGGGCCCGCAGGTGGGCCTCGTCGTACACGAACAGTGGCGTGCCGAACTCGGCGGCGAGTTCGAGGGTGTCGCACCCACCGATGATGAGCTGACCGTCGGCACCGATGGTTGCGGTGTCAGACAGCAACTCCATCGGCACGGCGTCACTGGGGTCGGGTACCGGCTGGTCAGTCACAGGAACCCGAAGCGTATTACCTCCGACGACCCCACCCGTCGGGGGATTGCTTTGCCTCGTTACCCGTCACCGCCCGCCCCGGACGTTTGGCCCGGCATCGGCGGCCCGAGGTCCCTAGGCTCCTGACATCACCAGCGCATTGAAGGGCATCGGGATGCAACCACACAGGGCCACCACGGGCAGGCCAGGACTCCGAAACCGCCCGACGCTGCAGGTTGTGGGGGCGCTGGTTGCGGTCATCGGCCTGCTGGGGGCTGTGGGGTGCTCAGGCCCGGGCGCATCAGTTCCCGCCTCGCTGGCATTCCAGCCCGCACCTGAGGCGGTGCCGACGTCCCCCCAGACCAACATCTCGGCCTACCCGGTACTCCAGCGACTCGGCCGCTGGGATGGGACGACGTTCGTTCCGGTAGCAGCCAGGGTCGGTGCCGGCAGGCAACACCATCGTGATGAGTCATGGCTGGACCCCGGGATACCTCGACATCTGGGAAGGGTTGCAGGCCACATCCACCCAGTTGGTGACGTACTGGGATCCGGGGATGAACAACGCATCCACCGGGGAGCCGCTGAGCTCGGGGTTCGCCACGCTGGCTGCTGCACTGCAAGGCGCCGACCCCGACGCCACCGTGATGATGTTCAGCTGGGCCGACCAGTCGTCCACCGCCCTGAACCCATTCGTGGCCTACGCCACCGAACGCGCCACCGAGGTGAACGGACATCGGCTGGCCACCGCCCTCGACCAGGCCCTCGCCCCCGGATTCGGTGACGACGGCGGCCAGGTGCACCTCATCGGCCACAGCTTCGGCGCCAACGTGGCCACCACCGCCGCGCTTGCCCTGACCGATTCTCCCCGCCAGCTCACCCTGTTCGACTCTCCAGAGGTGAACCTCACCGAGTTCCTCGGACTGGCCAACCTGCTGCGCTACAAGCTGACCCGCCTCGACATCGGCCGCGGCCCGGACCAGACCTTCGTGGACAACTACCGATCCCTGCTCGGTGAGCGCTACAGCGTGTTCCCCGGGCTGGGCCAGGTGGCCGACATCGAACTGCTGCCACCGCCGTCAGACCCCAGTGAACTCAAGCACGAATTCCCCATCGGCTGGTACGCCACGTCGGCATCCACACCGGGTTCGCAGGTGGGATATGCGTGGTCGCCGCTGGCCGGCGCCGACGTGTCCACCGTGGGGTCGCTCTACACCCAAAACGATGCATCCGAGCCATTGCAGCTCGATGAAGTCTTTGGCCCACCCCCCGGTGCAGTCGACGACCGCATCGCCCTTGCCGTCACTCCCTTGATGATCCCTGGGGGCGACAATGACAACCTCACGATCACCGGCAACGGTCCCACCACGGCGAACACCACGTTCACCACCGATGAGTCGTCACTGTGGCTCACCTTTGATGCCACAGTGACCGGGCAGCCCGGTGACACCCTCCAGCTGTTCATCGATGGGCGCCAGCGATGGGTGGCTGCAGTAGCTGCCGACAACGACGAACCTGGCGATGGCGACGCAGTTGCGGACGGAGGGGTGGACCCGGCCAGTTCGTCATCCTGTACGACATTGAGCCAGGCCAGCACGTGCTGTCGGTGGTGGTAGGGGGGCCGCAACCCGACGTTGGGGCCAACCCCATCACCTCGGCCACATTGGGCGATCTGGCAGTGGTGAGTGCCTCGGATCTGGAGCGCAACAGCACCCCCGAACGCACCCGGGACAACCTTCTGTGGATCCTGGCCATAGTCGTGGTCCTGGTCATCTCACTGGTGGCGGTGATCGTCGTGGCACTGGTGCGGTGGCGTCGCCGCAGGCGCGCACGTCGCCTGCCGTGACCTCCTGCGGGTGTGGGTAGGATGGCAACTCGTTGCGTTGGCCTGCGAGCCGACGTGCACTGCCCTCGTAGCTCAGGGGATAGAGCATCGGCCTCCGGAGCCGTGTGCGCAGGTTCGAATCCTGCCGAGGGCGCCATTTACATTCATGTCCCGGCAAGGGGCTCTGGTTGCGTAGCCGAAGCCGTGGTGGCCCCTGCGACGTCGTTTTTCACCGCTCTTTGTGATCCTCACACGTTGCGCTGACTTTTCTCACGTTTAGGTGGCACCATTGACTCATGGCCAGCTCTGGTGTTGCTCGGCGCCTCACCCGTGCGAGGGCGGTTGCCCTGACCCTGGCTCTCGGCGTCGTGCTGACTGCAGTCATGCCCTCTACGGCCACGTTGGCGAACGCGGATGAGGCGCCTGGTCGACCTGATATCCCCAAGGTGACGGCGCTACCCGGAGCGATACCAGTCATGGTGGTACCTGGGTCATCAGGTGGGGTGGCGACCTCGTACACCGTGACGGCGTCGCCGGGGGTGCCACGTGCGACGTGGCGGCCCCAGCGGAATCGTGCACGATCGAAGGACTCGCCGAGACCGGTTCATTCACGGTGTCGGTGGTGGCGGTGAATGCATCGGGGTCGTCGGTGCCGTCTGGGATGTCGCAGGTGGTGACGCCCGGTGGTGGCAGCCCCGTCCCGCAGTTCGATGATGTTCCGGCGAACGTGTTCTTCACCGAGGCCACCTCGATGCTCAAGGCGCGTGGGATCACGACCGGTTTCGCACAGTCGAGCGACTTCAAACCGGGCGGGTTGGTGACCCGAGCCCAAATGGCGGCATTCCTGTACCGGATGGCCGGCCAGCCGGCGGTCAACACCTGCACCTTCAGGGATCAGGCGCAGATCCCGGTCTTCGCCCAGGCGGGAGCGTGCTGGCTGAAGGCCAACCGGATCACCGACAACGACCCATTCAACCCGGGCGGGTTGGTGACCCGAGCCCAAATGGCGGCATTCCTGTACCGGATGGCCGGCCAGCCGGCGGTCAACACCTGCACCTTCAGGGATCAGGCGCAGATCCGGTCTTCGCCCAGGCGGGAGCGTGCTGGCTGATCGCCAACCAGATCACCGACAACGACCCATTCAACCCCGGCGGGTTGGTGACCCGAGCGCAGAATGGCGGCATTCCTGTACCGAACTGGAGGCACTCTCGGCCTGTGGGTGGCCTCCAGCCAGATCACCTCCAGCAAACGCTCCGTCACAGTGACCGGTGGGTACGGTTCAGGCTTCTACCGTCCAGGCTCCACGGTGCATGTCTGGTCGTCGGTGTCCACCACCGGGGGCGTGGCCGAACGCTGGAGCGGGGACGACGAGCTGCTGGCCGAACCCAACGAGTGGCACACGTCGTTCGTCATGCCGGACCGTGACGTGGTGTTGGTGGCGAACAGCTCAGTCCAAACGGTCCCACTGAAGGCGGAGACCTTCACCGGAGTTACCTCAGTTTCCAAGACGGTGCGCTACCACTTCCCATCCCGGATGCGCGGCGTGGTGCTGTTCAACCATGGCACCGGCGGGAGCAGCCGGTTCATCGAGGCGACCGAATCGCTGCCGATCGCTGTGGCGCTCGTGGCCGATGGGTACGGGGTGGTGTCGACCGAAGCAGAGGAGTCGGCCGCAGGAGACCTGAACGGCGACGGAAAACTGCGTTGGAACACCAGAGCCACTTCCAACAACGCCGACCTCGGCAATCTTCAGGCAATGTTCCAGAGCTTCGAGACTCGTGGCCTCATCCCCGCCGGCACCCCCAGGTTCGCCCTGGGAATGTCCGCCGGTGGATCCTTCAGCCACTTCCTCGGCACCGTTGCTGCCACGGCGGTAGCGCCCAACTTCCCGCAGCTCCGCTTCGCCGCCGTCGTGGCGTACTGCGCCGACGCAACCGCATCGCGATCGGGATCTCTCTCCACAACGCCATCTGCGTGGTACATCTGCGGAGCCGAGGACAACCCGGAAGTGTCCAACGCACAAGCCCGGGCCAACGAGGCAGCGATGCGTGCACGAGGCGTCCCCACCGACTTCGTCGAGCACCGTCCGTCGCCGCTCTACCCCGGCAGATTCGCCCGAATCGACGGGATCGATCAGCTGGCCTCAGCGGCCATGGCAGCAGAGCTTCGGGCCGCCGGATTGGTCGACTCAGCGGGGTTCATCACCGTCGACGGCGACGTCATCGCTGCGACAGTTCTGGCCAACCCCGCCGCCTTTCCAACCATTTCCTCACACCCGAGAGCCAAGTCGATACGTTCGCAGGTCAAGACCACGCGGGCGGAGCACTCGATGTACGCCGACTACACCCGACGCACTATCGACTTCTTCGACCGCTTCAACCAGAACCCGGCTCCGTGACCCACCCCCAACCATGACGACCACATCGAAGGTGCTCGCCGTCATCGCTGTCGGAACATTGCTGGTCGCTGGTTGCACCCCGGCGGACACTGAGTCTGCTGCCACGACTCTGGAAGTCACCGGAGCGGACTCAACGTGTCGCAACGAGCCCACCGGCCCCACGACGTACCAGTACGCACAACGCCCCGGGACCGAGCCTGACCGGACCAGCGTGGATGTGTACCTGCCCGCAGGGTGCGGTCCAGCGCCGGCGGTGCTGTGGGTCCACGGCGGCGGTTGGCGACGGGGCGACAAGGCGGGCGGCTTCGTTGAACGCAAGGCGGCGTGGGCAGCGTCGTTCGGAGCGGCTCTGGTGTCAGTGAACTACCGGCTCACCACCCCCGACTCCGGCGTCCAGTGGCCTGATCACGGCGATGACATGGCCGCAGCTGTGGCGTGGGTCCAGAACGACGGTGCCTCCGCTGGGCTCGACGCCTCGCAGTTGTCGCTGCTCGGACACTCGGCGGGAGCGCACCTGGTCGCCATCGTTGGGACCGACCCGTCGCTGCTCATCCCGGCTGGCGCAGACCCGTCGGGGATTGCCTGCGTTGTGGCTCTGGACTTCTCCTTCGACCTGGCCAATGCGCCTGCCGAGGGTTTGATTGCCAACGCGTTCGGAACCGATCCACAAGTCATCGCCGACGCCTCGCCGAACGTGCAGGTCGAACGCAACGGCCGGCCAACTGCCAGGTTCCTCGTCGTCACCCGGGGTGGGGCCGGGCGTGTTGCCGACGCTCAAACTTTCGTCGATCTCATCAATGACTCGGGTGGATCCGCTCAGCTGCTCGACGCAAACCCCTACGGGCACGACGACGTCAGCGTGCAACTTGGAGCGTCCGGCGAACAGGTCGTCACGACGGAGATCACCGGATTTCTTCAGTCGTGCCTGGCAGCGACAGCCACACCCGCCCCGGCAGCGTGAGTGGCCATGGTGCCCTCCAACGCAAGTGACGTGCCGCTGATCCCTGACGGGCCTGCTGGACCTCCACCCACGGCCGCGTCAGTGCCTCTTGGGGGCCGGGAAATCTGCTGTTGCGAGTCATCCGGTACCGACCAGTTCCCAGAGCGATCACGCAAGCCCAGCGACCAATCGGGCCCAGCGACCACTCCCCTCCGTCCAAACAGGCAAAAAGAAAAACGTGATACCGACAGCATTAATTGCGCTGCGTTGGGTAGGGACTTGCCATGATGCGGACTCAAGCCGAATCAGGGAGTTACGAGTGACCCGGCCGCTTCGAGTGCTCGGGCCATGACACGGTCACCGTGAGGATGGCCGGTGCGCAGCGGACCTGGTGCAAGCCACAGCAACGCCACGGCAGTGCGATGGCGGAGCTGATCGACATCAACATGACCGGCGAACCCGGCCAGCCAGGCCTCGGTCACCGCAGTCGCTTTGGCTTCGGATATCTCACCCACAAAGCCCCGCATCAGCACGTGGGCCAGCAACCGCCCCAGATCGTCAAGCTGGTCGCCGATACCGAGGTCCTCAAGGTCGACCACGCCCGCCACAGCGCCATGGGGATCCACGACGAGTTGGGCATCGTGGAGGTCACCATGGATCACAGCGGTTCGACAGCCACCACTTCGGGAACCACAACACCTGCGGTCCGGCAACGTTCGAGCACGTCCACAGCCGATACGCACGACCGCCTGGTGCAACGGCACCACCGACATGACCTCGATGTCCGACGGATCGACACCTGCAGGCACCAGATCCCCAAGCCCCCCGGCAACCACCGCCCGGGCGAGACCCGGCAGCCCGGGATCGTCGGGGTACCACCACACACCGAACTCGCCGGCCGGGATGCGAACCCGATGGGTGCCTGCGGGAGCAGCACCATCGATCTGTGCAACCCATGCCACCTGCGGCACAACGTTGCCTGCCACACCCGGGAGGTGCACCTCGACCCGCACCCGCACGTGATAGCCGTCGAGAGCTACCACCTCGGCCACAGAAACCACCCCCATGGAGGATTCCACATGAAGTGCCCCATGGATTCCACCGTCGACCTTGTCATGACCGAACGTGGCGGCGTCGAGATCGACTACTGCCCAAGCTGCAGGGGGGTATGGCTCGACGGCGGCGAACTGGACACGATCATCGATCGGGCATCCGCCGAGATGGCGCCGTCACCCCAGGCTCCTCCACCTGTCGCCCCGCCCGTCGCACAACCCCAGGCGCCCTACTCCCAGGCCTCACCCCAGCCCATGGCCCCACCACCTGCCCAACGGTGGGATTCAAGCGACAAGTGGGGCCGCAGCGGCCAGAGCAAAACATCCAAGCCCAAGTCGTTTCTCAAGGACATGTTCGAGTTCTAGCCAGCAGCTGCCTTGAGCCGGGGACGCACCGCCAGTGGGCACACCGCTAGCGAGCACCCTCACGGCGCAGGCCGCCGTAGAGATAACGGGTGACGAACACCCCGAACAGCAGCGGTCGGGCGATAAAGCGGGGAATTCGCGCCCGTCGACCGCTGGGCTGCACAACGACCAAGCCGTCGCTTTGCAGCCCCAACACCGAACCCCACCGGTACGTGGGCGCCCGAAAGCGCCGAAGGCGTCGCCCACGGCCGCCCATGGCCACCCGCAAATTGGCGACCACGACCTGCGCCCCCCAGTTGCGGGCAGAACAGCGCAGTGGGTCACTGGCTGCGACGTCACCGACGGCGAACACTTCGTCGTGGCCGGGCACCCGCAGGTGCTCGTCGACGCGCACGAACCCGTCGGCATCAAGCACCGTGTCGGGGAGAAACGAGCTGTGGGGTCGGACGCCACCCACCGCCCACAGCACCACATCAGCGTCAAACGGTGGCTGCCCGGTGGACCACTGCACCGGATCCGAGGTGAGGCGGTCCCCGTTGAACCCGGCAGGAACCACCGCCCGGTGATTGGGATGCACCACCACGCCGTCGGCGCGCAGCACCTGGCTGGCCCAGGCCCGCACCCGGGGGTGATAACCCGGAAGCGGTTCGGTGCCGTCGTGGAACAGGTGGACGGTGCCGGTGTTGCGCCGGGCGAGGTTGTCGGCCACCGACACTCCGGTGGCGCCGCCGCCGATCAGGGCCACGGTGGATGCAGCACCGATGCGTTGGGAAGCTTCGACCATGGCTGCGTTGATGGTCTCGAGGTCTTCCACCCGGTCATGACGCCAAAACCCATTGGCGACACCGGTGGCAACGACGAGGAAGTCGTACGGCTCGGCCAGCTGGGCACCGTCGACCGTTTCCACATGGACGACACGTCGATCCAGGTCGGCCCGGGTGATGCGACCATGGATGGTGCGGACCCGGTCGAGCCGTCGAAATCGGCCGAACGGCACGAGGTAGTGACGCCGCCATTGGTCGAGGTCGGTGAGGCGATGGCCGAGTTCCTGACCGCTCACCAGCGCCGGTCGGGTGGCAATCGCCACCACCTCGCACGACCGGGAGAGCCGGGTGGCCACAAGCACACCGGTGTCGCCCATCCCGGCGATCACCACGCGCGGGCGGGGGCGGGCCGGGTTGCGGGCCGGGTGGCGGGCCGGGCGGCCGGGGCGGGCATTGCGCATCTGGTCATCCCACCACATCGCAGCCACCGACGCCGGTTGACCCGACGCCGGTTGACCCGACGCCGGTTGACCCGACGCCGGGCATCGCCAACCAACCCATCACCGCACCGCGGCGGGGCCTACTGCGTGACCGGGTCGTCAACCAGCTGCTTGATGCGCGGAGCGAGGAACCACAGGAACGCTGCCCACACGATGAGCAGCCAACCCGAGGCCAGCAACCACGCCCCCAGCACGTCGGTGACCCAATGCCGGGCCAGAATCAGCCGGCTGGGGCCGTTGGCGATGCCGATGGCGATCGGGATCGCGGCCACAACCGTGGACCACCGACGGGGAAACACGTACAGCGCGATGATCCCCATCGCCACCCACGCCGTGATCCCGGCAAAGGTATGGCCTGATGGGAACGACGACGTCAGCTGGCTGGCATCGAAGTCGCCCCACTGGGGTCGGTCGCGTCCCACGGTGTGCTTGATGGCGGTCGACACCAGTGCCCCGGTTTGCGACGACACCACCAGAAACACCGCCCACTGCCACCGCCGCACCATCACCAACAGCGCCGCCACCACAATCACCACCTGCAGGGTGCGCTCTCCCGCCCCAATCCACGACAACCAGGTGGCGATCTGGTTCAGCACCTCACTGGATTCCCCCACGTTGCGAAACCAGGTGTTGACTCCCAGGTCACGATCGTTCATCCAGGTTCCGGTGGCGGCGATCACCACCGCCAACGCAAGGCCCGGCAGCAACAACGCCAATCCAAGCAGGGCCAGTCGGGGTGCCTGCTGACGGTCCGGGATCGGCCGGTACTGGCCGTTCACCGATACGGACATGGCCAGATCCTAGGTGCGACGGTCAGCGGCGCCGTGTGGGGCTCATGCTGGATTGAGTGTGAGCCTCACAACGTTGAGCCTTCCGCGCCGCACATCTGCTGTGGCAGACCGTGCCCGGCCGGTAAGCCACACCCTGACGTGAGGGTCAGCCTCCAGGTTGCGCAGCCATTGCGAGTCGTCCCGCACGGTGGACACCACCACGCTGTTTCCCGCCCGCCCGGCCACCAGCGGCACCTGACGGGGAAGGCCACTTCGGCGGCCAGTGGTCTCAACAATGACCACCCCACCGCCCACCGGCAGCGGATTGCCCAAGCCGGCACGCACCGCCGGCCGAACCACAGTGTTCAACGCTGCAAACACGGGCGCCTCGATCCGGTGTCGGAGCTTGCGGAGCTGATCGTGGGCGTCCATGCACTCAACAACCTCATGGAGCTCACATGTGTTCCCTGCGGCGCCACACGGTGACCGTGAGTTTGGTCACCTCGGCCGGGGGGACATGGCCCAACATGACGATTGGCAACAGGAACTTCATGTGGATTCCGCTCCTGCAGCCGGCAACCTGTTGTGCGACCCCTGCCCGTGAACCCAACCCAGCTGCCCGAACCAACCGCGCCACACACGACATGGTGCCCACTCCACGACCTGAGGAGTGTTGGCCATCCATCGATCCGAACCCGAGCCCTTGTTTGGAGCGCGCCCGGTGGGCTCCGCTCTGGCAGGCGACCACCTTGGCGCCATCATTGCCGCAGCACGCACAGCACACTGCCGCAGCGATGCGTCGACCGGCACCGCCCGACAATTCGTGGTGGCCATCGTTCCGGCCCACAACGAACAGGGCCGCATTCAGGCCTGCCTGACTTCGCTACGGCGACAATCGCAACCACCAGACGTCGTGATCGTGGTGGCCGACAACTGCACCGACGACACCGTGGTTGAGGCAACCGGTGCCGGAGCAACCGTTGTCGAAACGGTCAACAACCGTGACCGCAAGGCCGGGGCATTGAACTACGCGCTCAACCGGGTACTCGGGCATCTCGGCACCGATGACGGCGTGCTGCTCATGGACGCCGACAGCGAGCTCACCGAACACTTCCTCGCCGTCGCCACGCGTCGGCTGCAGGAACACACCGATGATGCGCCGATTGGAGGCATCGGCGGCGTCTTTGTCGGCGATCGCCACCTCGCTGATGATGGCGGACGCTGGAGTCTGGTTCGACAGCTTCAGCACAACGAGTACGTCCGCTACGCCCGCCATGTTGCCCGCCGCAGCGGACGCGCCCTGGTGCTCACCGGAACCGGGTCGTTGTTCAGGGCCGGGGCCCTGACCGAAGTGGCCCGGGCCCGGCAGCTGGGCCTCTTGCCCGATGGCGGCGACAGCAAGTCGGTGTACGACACCGGCTCGCTGACCGAGGACAACGAGCTCACCCTGTCGCTGAAGCGGCTCGGCTACCGAACGATCTCGCCCCGTGAGTGTCTGGTGTACACCGCCATGATGCCCACGGTCTCCCAGTTGTTCGAGCAGCGGCGCAGGTGGCAACGCGGCGCACTGGAAAACCTGGGGTCACACGGCCTGCGGCGTCACACCGGCCCCTACGCCGTGCGCCAGTTGGGCACCTACATCGGGGTCCTGTTCCTCCCCCTGTATGCCATGACCCTGACCACGGCGTTGATCCGGTTTGGGTCGGTGGACTGGCTGCAACCCCTGTGGGTGACGGTGGCGGTGGTGTACGTCGGCGAACAGGCATGGAGCGTCCGCCGGGGTGGTTGGCGATCGGTGGGATTGTCACTCATGGTGATTCCGGAATTCCTGCTCACCGTCCTGTTGAACCTTGTGTACACGGTGTCGTTGCTGGGGTTGCTGGCCGGGACCGGCGAGCGTTGGGGCCGTCAGGTGGACGAACGATCGGTGCAGCACCTTGTTGGTCGGGGTCACCATGCCGAGCACGATGTCGAAGTGCTGTCGGGGGACCATCAGCACCGGCAATGGTGGCGCGTCCTGCTGGTCCCGGTGGTGGTCGTGGCGGCGGCGGGCATGGTGTTGCTGTTGCCGCTGGTCGCCCTCAACGCGGCATGGATGGCGGTCGCCGTGTTCGTCCTCGTCGGGTTCGGTCTCACCCTGCTCAGACTGGTTCCACTTCCGATGACCTGACCGAACACCGATTCATCAGTCACGTTGTCAGCTGCGCGGCCCAACCGGCGGCCCAACCGGCATCCCAACCGGCATTGCATTGGGCAACACGACCGGGAGCGCCTCGCTAGTGTTCCCGCCCATGAACCGCGCATCCCGAATGGTCCGCCGTCGTTCCCTCCTCACCACTTGTGCGGTGGCTGCGACAGCGTTGACGATGCTGGCCGGGTGTAGCTCCAGCACTGACACCGGCAGCGACGGCGCGCCTGACGACGCCACCACAACCTCGTCGCTGGCGACTGCCGACCCGGCATCAGCTCCCGCTGTCCCGTCAGCTGGCTGCGGCACCGCCCCGGGCACCGCGGTCACCGAGGAGCGACGCGAGGTTGCCGTGGCCGATCCCGACACCGGCGACAACCGCTGGTATCTGGTCACAACACCGCCGGCCCACGACGGCACCACACCGGTGCCGCTGGTGCTGGACTTCCATGGCCTCACCGAGGGTGCCACCGTGCACGCGCTGCACTCCGAACTGAGCGCGCTTCGCCGTGGCCAACGACTTCGTGGTGGCCTTCCCCAAGGCACCGGCGATCCGCTGCGATGGAATGCCCTGCCCACCTCGGCCGAGCAGAACGTCGATGGCACCGGCGACCTTGCCTATGTGGACGCCGTGCTCGACCAGCTTGAAAACGACCTGTGCATCGACACCTCACGGGTGTACGCCACTGGGCTGTCCAACGGCGCCGGCATGAGTTCATTGCTGGCGTGTGCCCGACCCGACCGTTTTGCCGCCGTGGCCCCCATCGCCGGGCTGCGGCCGCCGCTGGAGTGCGACGCCGCCACCACCACCCCGGTGCTGTCCATCCACGGCACCATCGACCCCATCCTGATCTACAACGGCGGGGTTGGTGACCTGAACTCGTTGCTGGGCGGAGCAGGCATCGAAGCCACCCCCGCAGCAGTGATCGACGGCCCCGGGTACCCCGCAGCCGCCCGGGCATGGGCGACGCACAACGGGTGTGCTCCCGACCCGGAGGTCACCACCATCGGTGATGACGTGCAGCGCTGGGTGTTCGACTGCCCGTCGGGCAGCGACGTGGAGTTCTATGTGGTCATCGACGGGGTCACACCTGGCCCGGTAGCGAGTTCAGCCGCCAGATCGCCAACATCGCCGGGCCAACCACCTTCACCATCTCGGCCAACCAGGTGATGTGGGACTTCTTCACCCGTCAGCGTCTGGCCACGAGCTGACTACAGCTGGCGGCCGGCCAACAGCCGCACACCCTCGACAAAAGCGGCAACGTCGTCGGGTGTGGTGGCAAAGCTCGTCATCCAGCGGGCCAACCCGGCATCACCCATGCGCCAGAAAAACGACCATCGCGCCAGCTGATCGAGCAGGTCATCGGGTGCGGTGACAAACACGGCATTTGCCTCAGGGGTTCCCACCACCGTGATCCCCTCGATGCGGTCAACGGCGTCAGCCAGCAGGCGGGCCATGGCGTTGGCGTGGGCTGCGTTGGCCACCCACAGGTCGTCTTCGAGAAGCGCCAGCATCTGGGCTGGCACGAACCGCATCTTGGACGGCAACTGGGCGGCCTGTTTGTGGTGGAACCGGCCGGCGGCAGCCAGGTCGGCGCGCAGGTACACCACGACTTCGCCATACATGGCCCCGTTTTTGGTGGCACCGAACGTCATCACGTCCACCCCGGTGTTGCGCACCATGGTGATCAGGTCGTCGCCAGTGGCTGCCACCGCATTGGCGATGCGGGCGCCGTCGAGATGCACCAGCATCCCCGCAGCGTGGGCGGCGTCGGCCAGAACCCCGATCTCGTCGGAGGTGTAGACGGTGCCGAACTCGGTGGTCTGGCTGATCGACACCACCGCCGGCTGGGGGTGATGGACACTGCCGATCCACTTCGAACGGCGGGTGATGGCGGCGGGGTCGAGCTTGCCGTCAGCGGTGGGCTCGGCGAGCAGCATCGACCCGATGAACCGGGTGGGTGACCCGCCCTCGTCGGTCACGATGTGGGCCTGATCGGTGCAGATCACCGCCTGCCACGGCTCAAGCATGCTGGCCAGGCCAACAACGTTGGCGCCCGTGCCTCCCCAGCACGCCAGCACCTCCACGTCTGCGTCGAACAATCGCCTGAATGCCGCAATGAGATCCCGGGTCCAGGAATCGTCGCCGTAGGCAAGAGCCGCCGGCGTGTTCGCCGACGCCAGCGCCGCCATCACCTGTGGCGCCACACCAGCAGCGTTGTCGCTGGCAAACGAGACCTCAGGCGGATCAGGCAGTTCGATACCGGGCTCACTGGGCCCACCGCGCCCACGGCGCACGGGGCTCACCGATCGCGGTCATGGCCGGACAATCACGACGGGTCGCTCACGGGCAGGTAACGCCCTCAGGAGGATCCCCGGGAACGATGCCGGGCAGCGGTTCGTCCACCGGCACGCCATCGGTGCCCAACCCGGCATCAGCGACCGCCACCTCAAACCCGGGCCGACCCACAAGTGACGGATCGTCGGCAGCCATGGGCTTGGTCAGCACTGTGGTGAAGTCGGCACCAGTCACCACCACCACGGCGCCTTCGGGCAGCCCCTCGTCGGCCTCGAGGTCGGCACCACCACCGAAATGTCGAGCCACCATGGCGGCAGTCTCGTCACCCCCTGGACCAAACCGCACCGTGTTGGTGGAATAGGACCCGCCGGCGTTGCCGGTCTCGACCACGGTGAACCCGACCCCCTCAAGCGCCGTTGCCACCCTGCTGGCCTGGCCGTCGACGGTCGTGCCGTTGAGCACCGTGATCGACAGCAGCCGCGGCGTCACCTCACGGGTCTCGCCGCCACGGAACACCGCCAGCAGGGGCTCGGCCGCAGCCGCGTCCATCAGCTGCACGTCGGCACCACCGGGGGTGAACCAGCGGGTGGCGGGCAGGGCGGCGAACGACAACGAGTCGTCGTTGAGCGAGCTGAACCGTCGGGCCAGACCAAGCACCGAACGCAGATCCATGGTGGCGTCGATGGTGACGTTGTCGACGGCCACATCGGCCACGGCGTTGAGTCCCCCAAGGTTGGTGAGCGACACGTCGCTGGCCACCTTGTCCATGACCCGACGAATGAACACCTGCTGGCGCGAGATGCGCCCGGCGTCACCGGTGGGGTCGGTCTCCCACCCCTGCGGGCCGTACTGCTCGAGGTAACGGGCCCGTACGAAGGCGAGGGCCTGGTACCCGTCGAGGTTCACACAACCCGCCTCACCCACGTCCAAACCGGAGTTGGCATCGCGCATGGGCTGGTCAAACCACATCGGTACCCCACCAACGGCGTTCACGAGCCCCTGGAACCCGACGAAGTCAACCTCGACGTAGTGGTTGATGTCGATGGCGAAAGCCTCACGGATGGTGTCGATCATCTGCTGGGGGCCACCGGCGTAGGCCGTGTTGATCCGCTCCTCGTCCCCGGTGCCCGAGATGGGCAGCCACAAGTCCCGCGGGACCGACAACACGTTGACCGTGTTGGCCACCGGGTCGACCCGCATGATCATGATCACGTCAGCACGCTGCCCGCTGGGTTCGGCGTTGGCGCCACCCAAAAACACCGCTGAGGCGGGATCGTCACGATCCAGGCCGTCGCGATTGTCCGAGCCGATGACCAGATAGTTGCGGGCGACCCCATCGGCAGCGTCAGACGGGTATCGGCACCCAGCCGGTCGATGAGGTCGAACTTGTTGTTCACCACGACCATGCCACCCACCACGGCCACCACAGCCACCACAGCCAGAACCGACAGTGCCGTCAGGATTCTTCGACGGGTGCGACCTGCGCTGCCGCCCGTCCCGGATCCACCGGCAGCAGGGCCCACGCGGGGCTCAGGCTGAGGCGGCGCGCCGTAGTTGTAGGCGTCAGACAGCCGTCGACGTGAGGGGGAATCGCCGTTGGGCATGCTTCGACAACGGTAGCGCTTGGCAAGGGCGAACCGGCGTCAGGCCGGGTCAAACCGGCGTCAGGCCGGGTCAAACCGGCGTCAGGTCGAGGGCGACTGGCGTCAGGCCGGGGCGGCGAACGCCACGTTCGCCGTCGGCTCCATGCTCGGCTCTGCGCCAGCCTGACGGGTCCGTCAGCCGGCAGCGGCTGTGGCGGCGCCAGCAGTGCGCTGGTCAGCGGGCTTGGGTTCTTTGGGCAGGCCGAGCACACGCTCGCCCACGATGTTGCGCTGGATCTGGCTGGTGCCGCCCCAGATGGTCTCCGAGCGGGAGAAAAAGAAGCTGGACTGCAGCGCCGAGGCCGGGTACTTGGTCGGGGTGCGGCGGGAACCGTAACCCGGCACCGCCTCCTCCACGCTGGGATCACCGGTGAGGATCTGACCCTCCATGCCCATGATGTCCATGGCCAGTTCCATCACCTGCTGGTGGTACTCGCTCCAGAACATCTTGTTGGTGGCGCCCAGGGCGGCAACGGCCATGTCCTTGCGGTCGGCCACCACCGCCGACAGCGTGCGCAGACCGGCAACACGCATGATCTGGATCTTGCTCCACGCTGCGGCAAGGCGCTGGCGGATCAACGGGTCGTTGATGGACCCATTGCGCCGGGCGATGGCGATGATGGCGTCGAGTTCCTTTTCGAACCGGCGGTAGCCGGTGGTGGCCGACGTGCCCCGTTCGAACCCCAGGGTGGTCATGGCCACCTTCCACCCGTTGTTCACGCCGCCCACGACGTTGTCCACCGGGCACCGTGCGTCGGTCAAAAACACCTCACAGAACTCGGCCGACGCGTCGACCTGCTCGATGGGACGGACCTCGACGCCGGGCTGGTCCATTGGCACCAGCAGGTACGAGATGCCCTTGTGCTTGGGCGAGTCGGGATCGGTGCGGCACAGGATGAACATGTAGTTGGCCACGAACCCCTGGGTGGTCCAGATCTTCTGGCCGTTGATGACCCATTCGTCGCCGTCGAGTTCGGCCTTGGTGGCCAACGCAGCGAGGTCGCTGCCGGCGTCGGGCTCACTGAATCCCTGGCACCACGCAATCTCACCGCTGAGGATCTTGGGAAGGAAGTACTCCTTTTGTGCCTCGGTCCCCCACTGCAAGATGGTGGGGCCCACGAGTGTGTCACCGAAGAAATCGGCCCGCAGCGGTGCCCCGGCGTTGTGGAACTCCTCACTCAGCACCACGCCCTGCATGGTCGTCAGCCCACGACCGCCGTATTCGGTGGGCCAGGTGGCACAGATCCACCCGCCGTCAAACAACGTGCGGGTCCAGTTTTTCTGGAACTCCAGCTTGGTCTCGTTGTCCATGGTGAAACCCTCGTCGAACCACCCGTCAGGAAGGTTCTCGGTGAGCCAGGCACGTACTTCGCCCCGAAAGGCCTCTGCGTCAGCTGGGTAGGTCAGATCCATGACGTTATGTTGCCCGAACCGGGGTACCCGTGGCGAACCGGGCGCCCAAACGCTCAGGCCACCACCACGTCGGGCCCTGCCTGGGCCCGGGCTTGTGCCATCACCACCAGCGACACCCACGCCGCCAACTCGGCCACCACCAGCAGGCCGACCATCAACGGTCGACCACCCGACAACCACGCCCATGCCCCCACCCCGCCCACCACAGCGACATAGGCACACAGCGCTGCGCCAGCCCAGCCGGTCCATCCCCGCAGCAGACAGTTGGCCACCACCTTGCGCAGCGACAGCAGCACCCCAACGATGACAACGCCGACCACCACGGCGGCGACATCGGCCCGCTCGGCCAGCCACACCAGGATCAACACCCTCAGGATCAGCGACAGCGACCCGAACATGCGGCTGATGGCGGCGGTGATGGCCACACCGAGGCGGGTGCCGCTGCGGGCGAACCGGGCGCCCACATCTGCCTGCCGGGCGAGTCCGAGCACCCGCTGGTCGATGGCCAGCGATCCGTCGGGGCGTCGGGCGAGGTCGTCGGCGCGCGCCAGACGAATTTCGTCAAGCAATTCTGACGGGAACCAGCCCACAACCCGACCCTAGTGGCCGGTGGCGGTATCCTCGCCCCATGAGCATCGCCGACACCGCCTCGCCCACACCAGCAAAGACCCGGTGGACGGCACAATGGAAGGAACTGTTCGACGAGGTCATCGACGCCAAGCTGTGCACGGGCTGCGCCGGCTGTGTAATCGCCTGCCCGCACGACGTGATCGGGTACAACCATTCCGAGGGCGAATACAAGCCGTTCCATCTCGAAGACGAGCTCGGACCGACCGACTGCACCCACGGCCAAAAGGGCTGCACCAGTTGCACCCGGGCGTGCCCGCGTTTTCGGGGGTGGGAGAACGAGGCCAACGAGCACCTGTTCGACGCCGACCGCGCTCCCGACGAGATGTCGGGCATCTATTCCGACATCCTGCTCACCCGGGCCAGCGAGGACATGGTGCTGCGCATGGGCCAGGACGGCGGCCTGGTGTCGGCGTTGCTCATCTGGGCCATGGACGAGGGGTACATCGACGGTGCGTTGGTGAGCTACCTCGACGGCGAGGCGGGCGACTGGAAGGCCACGCCCGGAGTGGCCACCAACCGCGACGAGATACTTGCCGCCGCCGGCAGCCGGTACACCTATTCGGCCAACACGCTGGCCTTCGACGAGGCAGTGGAGCGGGGTCTCAAGAAGCTGGCCCTGGTGGGCATGAGCTGCCAGTCGTCGATCCCACCGGTGATGTGGCACCGCAAGATCGGCAAGGTGTCCAAGCCCATCGTGTTCAACATCGGGCTGCTGTGCTCCAAGACGTTTGACGACTCGATCTTCGAGGAGTTGTTCTGGGCCAAGTACCGGCTGCGCAAGCAGGACATGGTGAAGATGAACATCAAGGGCGTGTTCCAGATCTGGATGCGCGACGGTTCGTACCACGAGGTGAACCTCAAGGAATGCCACGCCTGGACCCGCGAGGGATGCACCCACTGCCCCGACTTCGCCGCCGAGCACGCCGACATCTCGTGCGGTGGCATCGGCGAGAATGCTGACTGGACGCTCACCGTGGTGCGCACCGAGCTCGGCCGGGAGATCATGAATCGCATGATCGCTGCCGGAGCCATCGAAGCCCGTCCCGGCGACGACGATCCAGGAGCCATCGCCCTCATGCACAAGCTGGCGGCCAAGAGCCGCCAACGCTGGCCCCAATGGGCCGCCGGTGAGGTCCGACTCGGCCTGCCGGAAAAGAAGCCCGCCCGCGCCGGCTGACACCGGTCAGGTGGCTGGCGGGTTGATCAGGGGGCTGCGGTGGTGGTGGTCGCCGGCCCTGCGGTGGTTGTGGGGGCCAACGGTCCGCTTCCAAGCGGGCACCGATCGAGTTCCTGGCGAACGCTCTCGGGCAGTGTGGCCCACACCGCGCCAGGATCATCGGACTTGTTGAGCTCGTCGTTGAACTGGGTGAACGTGGGTGCGTCAGCGGGATAGCCGGAGTACGCAGAGTCGGTGCGTGCATCGTCGTTGTAGGGCACCAGGTCGGCGAACACCTCGTAGGCACACCCACAGAAGTCGGCAGTCGCCAGCGTGGTTGTGGTTCCGCCGGTCTCGGGAATGTCCCCTGTGCATCCCTCGATGAAGCTCGCCTTGACCGCATCGTCGTAGGCCGACGGAGTGTTGGACGGCACGCTGCACCCCGCCGCTGCCAGCAGCACTGCTGCTGACGCGATCATCAGCGTTGTCCGCCTCAGGGGGCGGCGAACTCGGGCACTGGTGTTCGGGGACATGAGCGTGGGAGACCTCGGGGAGATGCGGCGTGGTGACACACCGGTTGAAATGGTTGAAGGCGAACCGTGGAAAAGGGCGAACCGTGAAAAGGGCGAACCGTGAAAAGGGCGGCCCGTAACCCTTCGGACGAACACGCTAACCGTCCGGTGACCCTGTGGCGCAACAGTGCCGACCCGACGGCCCACCCGCATGGGGAGGTCGGGGACGCATCGGCCGACTATGTTGTGTGCCCGTAGTCACCGGGGGGCGTTCGGCGCATCGGGGCCACGCGATCTTCCTATGACCACCGCACCCACTCCCTCTCCAACCCAGCCGCCCGGACCCAAAGCGGGCGAGATCATGCTCACCGCCCAGGGTCTTGAGGTCGTTTACCGGGACGTGCTGATCGGCTTGCGCGGCGTGAGCCTGCAGGTGCGCACCGGCACCATCGTGGCGGTGCTGGGTTCCAACGGGGCCGGCAAGACCACCATGTTGCGGGCGCTGACTGGCCTTCTCGATGTCCACAAGGGCAAGGTCACCAAAGGTTCAGTGGACTTTGAGGGCACCAGGTTGGACCGGATGGACGCCTCGGCAATCGTGCGGGCCGGGATCGGTCAGGTCATGGAGGGTCGACGGATCTTTCCCGCCCTGACCGTGGACGAGAATCTCCGCACCGGCGCCTACACCGTGCGGTCCAAGGCCAAGATCCGGGAGAATTACGACCGGGTGCTCGAACTGTTCCCGAAACTGGTGGACCGCCGCACCAGCACCGCCGGCTACCTGTCGGGCGGCGAGCAGCAGATGGTTGCCATCGGCCGGGCGCTGATGTCGTCACCACGGCTCCTTTTGCTCGACGAGCCGTCACTCGGGCTCGCCCCGCTCATCGTGGAACAGATCACCGGCATCATCCGCGAGGTGAACGCCCAAGGCACCTCAGTTGTCCTGGTGGAGCAGAACGCCACCATGGCCCTGTCGCTGGCCGACCATGGCTACATCCTGGAAAACGGCCGGGTGGTCAAAGACGGCCCGGCCGCCGACCTTCTGGCCGACAAGGACATCCAGGAGTTCTACCTGGGCGTGGGTGACGCTGGTCGCAAGTCGTTTCGTGACGTGAAGACCTACCGGCGACGCAAGCGGTGGAGCTCATGAGTAACGAGCAGACCAATGACGTGAAGGTCAACCCCATGGACGCCCATGGAAACCAGCACGGAGCCGGCACACAAGCCGGACCCCGGCCCGACCCTGCTCGACGTGAGTGACATCTCGCTGCGGTTCGGAGGCGTTCAGGCCATCACCGGGGTGAGCTTCACGGTGAACCACGGCGAACTGTTTGCCGTGATCGGCCCCAACGGGGCTGGCAAGACCTCCATCTTCAACTGCATCAACGGCGTCTATCGCCCCCAGGAAGGCTCGATCCGGCTTGACGGCACCCAGCTGGTGGGCCTGGCATCACGACGAACCGCCGAGCTGGGTGTTGCCCGCACGTTCCAGAATCTCGGGCTGTTCACCAATCTGGACATCATCGACAACCTCATGCTGGGCCGCCACCACCTCATGCGCACCGGATTCATTGCCGGTGCCCTGTGGTGGGGACGGGCAAAGCGCGAAGAGATCGAAAACCGGGCCAAGGTGGAGCAGATCATCGACCTGCTCGAACTCGGCCCCTACCGACGCAAGCCCGTGGGCATGCTCCCCTACGGCATCCAAAAGCGCATCGAGCTGGGTCGGGCGCTGGCCATGGAACCCCGGCTGCTGTTGCTCGACGAACCGGTCGCCGGCATGAACCTCGAAGAAACCGAGGACATGGCCCGCTACATCCTCGAGGTGCGGGCATCGCTCGGTCTCACCATGATCATGGTGGAACACGACATGCACGTGGTCATGGATCTGGCCGACCGGGTCATGGCTGTGGACTTCGGGGTCATGCTGACCACGGGCACACCCGCAGAAGTGCAGCAGGACCAAAAGGTCATCGACGCCTACCTGGGTAAGGCCTCATGACCACCATCGACGCCACCGCACCCCCGATGACGGGGGCTCTGGGCACCACCAGCCTGCCGGCAGCGCTGGTCCACCGGGCCCAAACGACCCCCACCGGGCTCGCCCTGCGAAAAAAGGAACTCGGCCGGTGGCGCGAGTACGACTGGGCGACCTACGCCCAGCGCACCGCCACCACCATGGCCGGTCTGCGCTCGTTGGGCGTGGGACCGGGAGACAAGGTCGCCATCCACGCCGAGAACCGCCCGGCGTGGGTGTTCGCCGACCTGGCCATTCAGGCCATGGGCGCCGTGAGTGTGGGCATCTACCCCACCAGCCCGGCCAGCGAAGTGGACTACCTGCTCAACCATTCCGAGGCCAGCGTGGTCATCGTGGAAGACGAAGAGCAGTACGACAAGACCATCGAGGTGAAGCACCAGCTGCCCAACCTGCGCCACATCGTGGTGGTCGACCCCCGCGGCATCTCCCACAACGGCGACGGCATGGTGCTGACCCTCACCGAACTCGAGGCGCTGGGTGCCGGGGCCACCATCGACGACCTCGCCACCGCCGCTGACCAGCTCACCGGCGAAGACGTGGCCATCATCGTGTACACCTCGGGAACCACTGGCCCCCCCAAGGGCGCCATGATTTCGCACGACAACCTCATGGCGGCGGCCCGGTCGGCGGCCAGCCTGTACGACGTGTCGGGTGCCGATGAGGTCCTGAGCTATCTGCCGCTGTGCCATATCGCCGAACGACTCATCTCAGTGGTCAACGCCATCGGCCTGGGCTACGTGGTGAACTTCGGTCAGGGTGGCGACGCCCTGCTCGGCGATCTCGGCGAGGTGCAGCCCACCTTCTTCGTCGGCGTGCCCCGGGTGTGGGAAAAGATGCTGGCCGCCGTCGAGATCCGCATGGGCGATGCCTCCTGGTTCAAGCGCACCATGTACCGGTTCTGGAAGGGCCAGGGGGCCAAGCTGGCCCGCAAACGCATGCACGGCGCCCTCAACCCGTTCGACAAGGTCTGGTACGCCCTGGGCTGGGCGATGCTGTACCGCTCCACCCGCCAAAAGCTCGGACTCATGCGGGTGCGCAACGCCATCTCGGGTGCCGCACCCATCTCACCGTCGGTGCTGGAGTTCTTTTGGGCCCTGGGTGTCCCGGTGCTGGAGGTCTACGGCCAGACCGAGAACACCGCCCAGGCCACCATCAACCCGGCCGACGACGTCCGCATGGGCACGGTGGGCACCGCAGTTCCGGGCGCAGAGGTCACCGTGGACCCCGCCAATGGCGAGATCCTCACCCGGGGCCCCGGCACATTCGTGGGCTATTACCGCAACCCCGAGGCCACCGCCGAAACCATCGACGCTGACGGCTGGTTGCACACCGGCGACGTGGGGGTCCTCGATCACGACGGTTTCCTCACCATCACCGACCGCATGAAGGACATCATCATCACCGCCGGCGGCAAGAACATCTCGCCGTCGGAGATCGAGAACCGCCTCAAGGTGAGCCCGTTCATCCGCGAGGCGGTGGTCATCGGCGATGGCCGCAAGTACCTCACCGCCCTGATCGGCATCGAGTCTGACACCGTGGGCAACTGGGCCACCCAGCGCCAACTGGCCTACACCACCTACGGCGACCTGTCGGCCAAGCCCGAGGTGGAGGCCCTCATCGCCGACGTGGTTGCCGAGGCCAACACCGAACTGGCCCAGGTCGAGACCATCAAGGCCTTCCGCCTGCTGCCCAAGGAACTTGATCAGGCCGACGGCGAAGTCACCGCCACCCAGAAGGTGAAGCGGGCCGCCATCGCCACCGAGTTCGCCGACACCATCGACACCATGTACGGGGGTGCGTAGGCCGTGACCGAATTTCTGCAGCTGATGGTGTCGGGGGTGTCACTGGGCTTCACCTACGCCCTGGTGGCCCTCGGGTTCGTCATCATCTACAAGGCCACCGAAGTGATCAACTTCTCCCAGGGCGGCCTGGTGATGATCGGTGCCTACCTGGTGTACAACTTCACCTCCACGTGGGGACTTCCGTTCGCCTTGTCGGTGGTGCTGGGCATGCTGGCCACCGCCGGCATCGGCCTGATTTTCGAGCGCATCATCCTGCGGCGGATGGTGGGGGCTCCGGTGTTTGCCCAGGTGATGATCACCATCGGGCTGTTGTTCATTCTGCAGAACCTTGTCACCGCCATCTGGGGACCCGACCCACTGAACCTCGGCGATCCGTGGGGTGTGTCCACGGTGACATTCGGCGAGGTGGTGATTCAGGTCCGCCAGCTGTGGGGCATGGGGCTCACGTTGTTCGTCCTGCTGCTGTTTTTCCTGTTCTTCCGGTTCACCCCGTTGGGCCTGGCCATGCGGGCCACCGCCATCGACCAGGAAGCGGCACTGGCCCAGGGCATGAGCTCAAAGCGTGTGTACATGGCGGCATGGGGCATCGCCGGCGCCACTGCGGCACTGGCCGGGGTCAGCATCGCCTCGGGGGCGGCGTCGCTCAGTCCCGAGGTGCAGTTCTACGCCCTGCTGGCCTTCCCGGCCATCATCCTGGGTGGCATCGATTCGCCACTGGGAGCAGTGATCGGAGGGCTGGTCATCGGCATCACCCAGAGCCTTACCGCTGGCTACATCGGCGACATCGCCCCGTGGCTGGGAGCAGGCTTTGAAAGTGTGATGCCGTTTGTGGTCATGGTCCTCGTCCTGCTGGTCCGTCCCTACGGACTGTTCGGCACTCCCGAGATCAAGAGGGTCTGATGGCACGTCGCAGCCCGTACCTCATCACCGACTACCGCAGCGACCTGCGGCTGTTCGGCAGCAACTGGAAGCGCTTCGGGCTTCTGCTCATGGTGGTGGCCTTCATCGGGGCACCGCTGCAACTCGACAACTTCTGGCTCGGTCTGCTGGGTTTGGTGGCGGTGTACGCCATCGGCGGCATCGGCCTCAACCTGCTGACCGGCTATGCCGGCCAGGTGTCGCTGGGCCATGCGTTCTTTTTGGGCGTCGGCGCCTATTCAGCGGCGTGGTTCGGTGGCCAGCAAGGATGGCCCATGCTGCTGTGGCTGCCCGCCGCTGCCCTCATCGGGGCGGCCATGGGTGCGTTGGTGGGACCCATTGCCCTTCGGCTCAGCGGCCAGTACCTGGCCATCGTGACCCTTGGCCTTTTGTTCATCGGCGAGCATTTCATGGTCCAGTGGAAGGCGGTCACCGGCGGCACCCGGGGCACATCGGTCAACGCTGATCTGGCCATCGGGCCGGTGGACTTCGCCAACCTGGAACTGTTCGGCATCACGTTCACACGAAACCAGGGCCTGTTCTGGCTGCTGTGGGGCGTGGTGGCCCTGGTGGCGCTCATGGCCAAGAACATCGCCCGGACCCGACCAGGCCGGGCCCTGCAGGCCATCCGGGACCGTGACGTGGCCGCCGAGATCATCGGGGTGAGCCTGTCGCGCTACAAGGTTGCCGTGTTTGCGCTGTCGTCGGGCATCGCTGCGGTTGCCGGAGGCTTCTACGGGGCGGCCGTGCAGCAGTTCGTGTCGCCGGTTGAGTTTGGCGGGATCCAGGGACTGGTGTTTTCCATCACCTTCATCGCCGTGATCATCGTTGGTGGCATGGGAACCATTTCCGGCGGCATCGTCGGGGCGTTGGTCGTCGGCGCCCTGCCCCGCATCACCCAACGCTTTGCCGACTACCTGCCATTTCTCAAGTCCACCCCCAACGACAGTGGCATTATTCTCGTGGGGCAGTTCAACCTCATGCTGTTTGGTGCCCTCATCATTGTGTTCCTGTTGGCCGAACCCCTCGGCCTGGCTGCCCTGTGGCGCCGGATCACCACCTATTTCAAGGCGTGGCCGTTCTCCTACTGAGTGGCCCCGCCGCCCACGGTCTGAATGGTCCAGCAAAGAAATACATCACAATCCCAATAACCAAGGAGACAGAGCATGCGTAGATACCGAGGACGTGCCCTTGTGGGCGCAGCACTCGCCATCGCACTGCTGGCGGGAGCCTGCAGCAGCGATGACGACGCCGCAACCACCGACACCACCGCCGCCGGAGGCGGAGCCAGCGAGGTAACCCCTGGTCCGGGCTTTGACGGCACCACCATCAATCTCGGTGTGCTGACCCCCCAGTCCGGGCTGGCAGCAGCGATCGGCAACCCGCTGACGGCCGGAAACCAGGCCTACTTCGACCGTGTCAACGCCGCTGGCGGCATCGCCGGCAAGTACCAGGTCGAGCTGACCACGCGTGACACCGAGTACCAGGCACCCGTTGCGGTCACCCAGTACAACGACATCAAGAACAACGTGGCCATGTTCGTGCAGGTGCTCGGCACTGCCATCATGGACGCCGTTCTTCCGCAGCTCAAGACCGACGGCATCTTCGCCGGTCCCGCCACCCTGGATGCGTTCTGGGTGCGTGAGCCGAACCTGATGCCCATCGGTGCGCCGTACCAGATCCAGGCCATCAATGGTCTTGACTACGCCGTCACCAACCTCGACGCCGAGAACAAGACCCTGTGCGCCATGGTCGAAGACAGCCCCTACGGTGACGCCGGACTCGAAGGCCTTGAGCACGGCGCTGACGACCTGGGCCTGGAGATCACTGAGGTCCAGACCTTCCGTCTGGGTGATCCCAGCTACACCGCCCAGGTCAACGCCCTGAGCGGTGCCGGCTGTGAACTCGTGTGGCTCACGTCGCTGCCCACCACCACCATCCCGCTGATGACCGAGTCAAACGGCGTGGGGTTTGCCCCCACCTGGCTGGCCAACTCACCGGCGTGGAACGCCCTGTTGGCCGAGGGTGACCTTGCCACCTACATGGCGGACAACTTCCTGCTGATGGCCGAAGGACCCGAATGGGGTGACACCAGCGTGGCCGGTATGGCGCAGATGCTTGACGACCTCGCTGCCTACGCCCCCGACCAGGTGCCGAACATCTACTTCGCCTTCGGGTACGCCCAGGCCTGGGCCGCCGCCCAGATCCTGGAAAAGGCAGTGGAGCTTGGCGATCTCAGCCCGGCCGGCATCATCGCCGCATCCGAGCAGATCGAGGCGCTGACGTTCGACGGCCTTCTCGGCGACTACACCTACGGCCCCGTTGAGGACCGTGAGCCGCCGCGCGGCACCACCGTGTTCGAGGTCGATCCGGCCTCGGCGGCCACTGGTTTCCTGGTGGCGCTTGAGGTCGACCTCATCAGTGAGGCAGTCAAGGACTACAAGTTCGAGGACTGATCCAACGCTGAGGAACTGACCGGAGGCGGCGGTCGCATCATCGGATGCGGCCGCCGCCTCCAGGCGTCCAGCACCAGATTTGTGCGGCCTGCCGGGGCCGTGTGCGCCGGTCAGTTCGAGGTCGGTGGTGGCGAGACGCCGGGGCGTTGCTAGGTTGCCAAGCGTGCCCAAACGCAGCAAACCGCCCTCGGCCGCACTGGTGCTCATGGTCCGTCATGGCGTCACCCCCACCACCGGTGCCATCCTGCCCGGACGGGCCCGGGGCCTGCACCTGTCAGAGACCGGCCAGGCGCAGGCTTGCGCAGTGGCCAAGCGAATCGCCACGTTGGGCAACGTGGCCGCCGGTGTACGCATCGCCACTCGAGCGCACCCGGGAAACGTCCGCCCCGATCGCAAAGGCCACCGGTCACCGGGTCCGCATCAACCGCAGCTCTGCTGGAGTGCGACTTTGGCGAGTGGACCGGCGCCAAGCTGTCGGACCTGCGCAAGACGCCCGAGTGGACCACCGTGCAGCAGGCCCCCAGCCGCTTCCGCTTTCCCGGCGGTGAGTCGTTCGCCGAGATGCAGTTGCGCATCACGTCGGGCATCGACGCACTGGTTGCTGACCACCCGGGTGAGACCATCGTGGTGGTGTCTCATGCCGATCCCATCAAGGCAGCGGTGGCCCAGGCGCTGGGCACCCCACTGGACCTGTTCCAAAGGATCGTGATTTCTCCGTGCTCAGTGACTGCCGTGCTCTACGGAACCGGCGCACCGGTGGTGCTGGCCACCAACTCCACCGGCGACGACCTGAAGTCGCTGGTGCCGTCATGACCGCCACCTGCGACCGTGTGGGGGATACCGGTGAGTGAGTCGTTCGAACTGCGCCACGTGGACCACATCGTCGCTGACGCCGTCGGCCCGCCCGGCCAGCGGGTGTTCTACCTCCAGGCCGCCCAGGGTGACCAGTGCGTCACCCTGCGGCTGGAAAAGCAGCAGGTTGCCGCCCTGTGCGAACACCTCGCTGCCATGATGTCGGACCTTCCTGAGGCCGCACCAGTCACCCGTGCCACCACGGGCCTGCGGGAGCCGGTGCACGAGGCCTGGGTGGTGGGAGCCATGGGGGTGGCCTACGAGCAAGCCGACGACCGCATCCTGCTGGTGGCCGAGGAAATGGTGCTCGAAACCGACGGCACCGATGATGACGATTTCGACGACGATGATGTTGACCTGTTCAGCACCGCGGGATTGCTGGGCGGGGCCGCCACTGCCCGCCTGTACGTGCCCCGCTCGATGGTGAAGACCTTCGTGGCCCACGGGCTGGCCGTGACCAGCGCTGGTCGGCCTTCCTGCGACCTGTGTGGGGGTCCGATCAACCCTGATGGCCACATGTGCCCGAGGCTGAACTGAGTCCGGTGGGCGATACCCCAGGCGATGTCGGCCCGGGCGCCGTCGAGGTGCTCACCCACGGTGAGATCGAGCTCGTCGGACGTCTGCCGTTCAGCTCCAACGCCGCGTTCCTGGTGCAGGTGACCAGCAACGGCACCACCGTGGCCGCCGTGTACAAGCCGGAGCGCGGTGAGCGACCCCTGCACGACTACCCACCCGGGCTCTACCGCCGGGAGGTGGGGGCCTACCTGCTGGCCACGTCGATGGGCTGGGATCTGGTGCCTCCCACCGTGCTGCGCACTGATGCACCCGTGGGCGAGGGTTCGCTGCAACTGTTCGTCGAACACGACCCCGACGACCACTACTTCGAACTGTGCGACGACCCGGCGTTCGCCGATCAGTTCCGTCGGGTGGCGGTGTTTGACCTGGTGGCCAACAGCGCCGACCGCAAAGGCGGTCACCTGCTGCGCGATGTCCACGACCACATCTGGGCCATCGACAACGGCCTCACCCTGCACGCCCAGTTCAAGTTGCGCACCGTGGTGTGGGACTTCGCCGGCCAATCCATCGCCCCCGACCTGCTGGCACCGCTCGAACCCCTTGCTGCCGGCGAGATCACACCGGAACTGGCCGCGCTACTGGACGGTTTTGAGCGCGACGCGCTGGCGGCGCGGGCGCGTGCGGTGTTGCATTCCGGTGTCCTGCCCCACGACCCCAGCGGCCAGCGCTGGCCGTGGCCGCCAGTGTGACTCCCGTGACGACACTGCCATGACCCACACCAACCGCGAGCTGGTCGACCTCGGGGATCTCGACGAACTGGTGCGCCATGTGGACCGGCTGTGCGAGGCCCGGGGATGGGACGACCTTGAGGACCTGCGGCACCGCTGTCGGGCGGCGGTGGAACGCGGTCGCCAGTTGTGGCCCATTGCCTCGCTGGTGGAGTACCGGCTGGCCCTGCGGGCGCCGGCGCCGTGGGCAGCTGTGGTGCTCACCGGCGACACCGGGATATGGGCGCTGGGGCCGCTGGCAGAGGTTGCCGCCAGTACCCACACCTTCGCCGAGCTCGCTCCCCATCTGCCCGTTGGGCCGGCGGCCTCAGTGACCGCCCACGAGCGGGTGGTGCGCGGCGAAGACCTCACCGGTGCGCACCTTGACCAGTGGCGCCACCTGGTCCACGACGACGGGCTACCGCTTGTGTTGCAGTCGTGGGAACCGTCGTACCCGGTGGCCACCTACCGAGACAGCGCCGCCGAATTCCCCGCCCCCGATCCCCCACCCTCGTCGTCATTGGTGGCGTTGCCCGCCAACACCACCCCGGTCGGGTCCACAGGTCCCATCACGCTGCCCGACGACGGCGCCACTGCTGCGCTGCGCGAACTCACCGCCGGATGGTCGGTCGGGTGGTCTGCGGGCATGCCGGCCAAAGTGGCCGCAGTCGATGGGGACGTCACCGTCGCCATCGCTGCGGTGTGCCCCACAGCCGATGCCACAGCCGGGATCGCCGCTGCGGACGCCCTGGCGCTCATGGCGTGGGCTGCTGCCAGCGGAGGTGACTCGGGTCGGCGTCGTGGCATGGCCCGCGGACGATTCGACGCCTGGTGGACCGTGACGGCACTCGGTGGCTGTGACGACGACTGGCCGCTGGATCCCGACGAGGTTGGCGAGATCGCCAACAGCCTGGTGTGGTGCGTGTTCACCGACCGTTCGGCGGTGCCGGGATGGAACCTGCGGCTGGCTGTTTACGACCCCGAAGACGGCCTTGCCTGGGCGATCGACGCCGCCGGCGGGCTACAACGACGACAACACCCCGCCCCGTCGGGGCCCTGAGGCCACCAGACGAGACGGGGTGCTGATCGATCACGACGGGGCCCGAGCGGGCCCGGGCAGACCCGGGCACATGGGCACCCGCTCAGCTTCGGGCGTTGAGCGCCTCGATGAGGGCTGGCAACACCTTGTGGACGTCACCCACGATGCCAAGGTCGGCCACCCCGAAGATGGGGGCCTCTGCGTCCTTGTTCACGGCGATGATGTTCTTGGCGCCCTTCATGCCCACCATGTGCTGGGTGGCACCGGAGATACCGGCAGCGATGTACACCGTGGGCTTGACGACCTTGCCGGTCTGGCCGACCTGGTAGCTGTAAGGCACCCAACCGGCGTCCACGATGGCCCGCGAGGCGCCGGGAGCGGCCCCCAGGAGCTTGGACAGCTGCTCGACCATGTCGTACTTGTCCGCCTCGCCCAGACCACGACCACCGGCCACCACGATGGCAGCGTCGTCGAGCGATGGGCCCGAACGCTCTTCCACGAAGCGGTTGGTGACCCTGGCGGCACCGGCAGCGCCGGTGTCGGGAACTGCCAGCGCCTCGACGGCAGCAGCAGCGCCGCCCGACGGCTCAGCAGCGAACGACTTGGGACGCACCAGCACGATGTTGGGGCCCGCACCGGTGAACCTGGTGTTGACCATGGAGGCCCCACCGAACACCGGCTCGGTGCACACCAGCGCGCCACCGTCCACCGAAAGGTCGACGTTGTTGGTGATCACAGTGCGGTCGAGCGCCACTGACAGGCGGCCGGCCATGTCGCGGCCGTCGTAGCTGGTGGCAGCGATCACGGCGTCGGGGGCAGCCCCACCGGCCATGGCAGCAGCGATGGCAGCAGCGACCGGAACACCGGCCAGGCGACCCGACAGATCCCCGGTGGCGTACACCTTGGATGCGCCGTACTCCCCCAGCGTGGCAGCAACCGTGGCGCCGTCACCGGCAAACACGCACTCCACGGTGTCGGCCAGTTCACGGGCCTTGGTCAGGATTTCCAGGGTGGTGCCGGTGACGTTGCCGTCGTTTGCCTCGGCGTAGACCCAGATCGTTGAAAGTGTCATGTCAGATGCTCCTGGTTCTGGGCGATCAGATGATCTTGAGGTTCTCGAGGTAGGCGACGATCTTGTCCACGCCGGTCCCGTCGTCTTCGAACACCTCGCCGGCCTCGCGGGCTGGCGCTTCGGTCACCGCAACGATCTCCTGGCCGCCACCCGACCAGCCCACCGCTGAGGCGTCGATACCGGCATCAGCCAGCGTCAGCTGCTCGAGGGGCTTGGACTTGGCCGCCATGATTCCCTTGAACGAGGGGTAGCGGGGTTCCACCACACCGGCGGTCACCGAGACCACACAGGGCAGGGGGCACTCGACCTCGTCGTAGCCAGCGTCGGTCTGACGCTTGACGTACACCGTGCCGTCACGCACCTCGATGCTCTTGGCGAAGGTGATGGACGGCATGCCCAGCAGGGCAGCGAGCTGCTCGGGGACCGTGCCGGTGTAGCCGTCGGACGACTCGGTGGCCGTCAGCACCAGCTCGGCGCCCTCCACCCGGCCGATGGCCGCAGCCAGCACCTTGGCCGTACCGAGGGCATCGGTGCCGGCCAGGGCGGGGTCGCTGACCAGCACAGCCGAAGCCGCACCCATGGCCAGACCCAGAACGCAGGCCGTCGACCTTGTTGTCAGGAGCCATCGACACCAGCGTCACGTCACCCCCACCGGAGGTCTCGGCAAGCTGCAGGGCCATCTCGACGCCGTACATGTCCGACTCGTCGAGAATGAGCTTCCCGTCACGCTTGAGTGTCTTGGTCTGGGGATCCAGCGCACCCGGCTCGGCCGGGTCCGGGATCTGCTTTGCGCAGACGACAATGTTCATGGGCGACATTCTCTGCCGCCACGGGCCCACTGACAAATCGAACGCCCAAAAGGCGGCGCTTTTCTTCGCTGCTACGGTCAACATCGTTGTGAAACTGCTGCTGATCGTGAATGCTGCGGCGTCGTCGGTCACTGCCCGAACCCGGGTGGTCATCGCCAAGGCGCTGGCGTCAGACCATGACGTGCGCGTGGCCGACACATCCCAACGCGGTCATGCCACCCGTCTGGCCCTCGAGGCCGCCGACCGGGGCGACGACGCCGTGGTCGTGCTGGGCGGTGACGGCACGCTCAACGAGGCGGCCAACGGACTGGCCGGCTCGGACACTGCGCTGGCCAGCGTTCCAGGCGGATCCACCAACGTGTTCGCCCGGGCCATCGGACTGCCCAACGACGCCGTGGAGGCCACCGGGGTGTTGCTCGATGCCCTGGCCCGGCGGTCGGTGCAACGGGTGGGTCTGGGGGCGGTCAATGGCCGCTACTTCCTGTTTCATCTGGGGTTGGGTTCGACGCCGCCGTGGTGGCCCAGGTGGAGCGCCGGGCCCCGCTCAAGCGCATGGCCGGCCACCCGTGGTTCGTGTGGTGCGCCCTCACCACCTGGATGCGGCATTACGACCGCTCCCGACCCCGCTTTGCCGTCCATTTCGACAGCGGGCGGGTGATTGACGACGCCTATATGGCCCTGACACTCAACGCCAACCCCTACACGTACCTCGGGCAACGCCCGCTGGAGGTGGCCCCTGACGCTAGGACTGGACCACCCTCTGGCTGTGCTCACCCTGCGGTCGCTGGGGCTGGTGCCGGTGGTGAACCTTGCCGCCAGGGCGTTGGTTGGTGGACGGGCCGCCACCCGAAGCCGATGGGTGGACTACGCCCCCAGCCAGCACCGGGCAACCATCAGGGGGTACGGCCCGGTGCCGTATCAGATGGATGGCGAGTACCTCGGCGAGGCCAGCGAGCTGGAAATTTCCCACCACGCATCGATCCTCAATGTCGTGATGCCCTGACGCTCGCACTACCTGACTACCTGACTACCTGACTACCTGACTACCTGACTACCTGACGCCCCATCACCCCGCTCCTCGACCCTTCGCACACCGGGTTTGGCGTTGGGAAGGAGAATAAGCCGGGGATTTGTCAAATCAACCCTTGCCTTGCCCCCCAGAGTGCATTATCGTGACGAAGTCCCAGCTACACGCATTCGCTTCGGCGGCGGTGGCATGTGAACCGCTTCACGAACAGCGCAGCAACGCGTGGAGCCCGAACCCCCGGAGGCATCGGTGTCAATCACCCCTGCCCTTGATAGGACAACTGACCGCGACGTATGGCGAGATCTCTCTGCCTGCCGTGACACCGACCCCGACCTGTTCTTTCCGGTCGGCACCACCGGCCCGGCCATTGAGCAGATCCGCTCGGCCAAAGAGGTGTGCGGTGAGTGTGACGTGCGACAGCCGTGTCTGGAGTACGCCCTGGGCTCCAACCAGGACTCCGGCGTGTGGGGTGGCACCTCCGAAGAAGAGCGTCGTGCCCTGCGTCGCCAGTGGGTTGCAGCCCGCAAGCGATTGCCCAGCTGATCCAGCCAGCGCAGCACAGCACAGCACAACCATCTCGAGCAATCGTCAGGCGGCGACACCTTGGTGATGTTCTGGCGCTAGATGCGTACCACCGGGACGACCCCGGTAATGGGATCGGTGTACTCGCCCACGGGAATGTCGAGATCCACGACGGTGCCCCGGCGACCGGTTGGTCCATCGCCCACCCGCATGGTGATGGAGCCGTGCATCTCGCTGGTGACCAGCGTGCGCACGATGGACAACCCCAGACTGGTGGTGTCGTCAATGTCGAAATCGTCGGGCAACCCGACGCCGTCGTCGGTGACGCGCACCCGCAGCCGTCGGAGATCGTTCACCAGATCCACCGCCACGTGACCGTCGCCGGCGGGCATGCCGTGGGGGAATCCGTGTTCGACCACGTTTTGCAACAGTTCGCTGAGCACCACGGCCAACGACGTGGCAATGGGGCCCGGCAGGACACCGGCCCCGCCGGTGGTGGAAAATGACACCGGTCGCTCAGGGTCCATGAGTCCCTCACTCACCATGCGCACCAACGACTCCAACACCTCGGAAAAGGCCACGTCGTCACCCACGCCGTGAGCCAGGGTCTCGTGCACCACGGCGATGGACCGGATACGGCGCACCGAGTCCTCGATGCCGGTTTTGGCCTCGGGCGAGGTGAGGCGCCGGCCCTGCAGGCGCAGCAGCGACGAGATGGTCTGCAGGTTGTTTTTCACCCGATGGTGGATTTCGCGGATGGTGGCGTCTTTGGTCATGAGGAGTCGGTCGCGGCGACGCAACTCGGAAATGTCGCGAAGGAGCACCAGTCCCCCGGTCAGGTCACCAACTTCCACCAGGGGCAGACAGTGCACCACCACGGTGATGTCGGGGCCGCGCTCCACTTCGGTGACCACCGGACGCCGTCGGGCGAACCCGGCGGTGATGGGGCTCTCGTCGAGTCCCAGCGCACCCAGGGTCATGCCCTCGGTGTTGGCGTGAAACCCCAGACGGTGCATGGCCGACACGGCGTTGGGCGAGGCGAACTCCACCCGACCGGTGCCGTCGAGCACCAACAGGCCATCGCCCACCCGGGGCGACTCGTCAGACAAACCTTCAACATGGCTGAACGGAAACAGGCCGGCGGCCACCATGCGGGCCAGACGGTTGAACACTTCCACGTAGGCACGCTCCAGCTCGCCGGGCTGACGCCCCACGATGGGGGTGGTCTCACGGGTGAGCACGGCGATGGTCTCGCCGCCGAAACGCACCGGGATGCACAGGGTGCGCACCGGCTCGCCCACGTCAACCGGCGTGCGTTCGGCGTCGATGATCTCGCCCAGTTCCCAGCACCGGAACACCTCTGACCGCTCGGCCGCCGGAATCACCGACCCCACCAGGTCGGTGCGGTAGAGCGTCTGGCTGGTCAACGGGCGCACCTGACCCAGCACCACCAGGCTTGCGGCCGGTCACGGCGTCGCCCAGCGCGTCGCTGCGCGTCACCGGCACGAACAGCAACAGGTCGGCAAAGCACAGGTCGGCCAGCAGACCCCATGTGGCCACCAGGCGCTGCAGGTGGGTCACGGCGGCGTCGGGCAGGGTGGTGTGCAGCCGGGTGATGTCGGCGGTGGTCGCCATCAGCGCACCCTCCGGGGAAACTGCAACGTCAGCGCCACAGCACCCGACCCATCGCCAACAGGCCGGCCAGGTCGTAGATGTCGCTGTCGAAGTACGGTGCCGACGCCACCACCTCGGGCACCCGGGCGAGTTCGGCCCGCTGCTCGGCCTCGCGTGACGCCACCACCCGGTAGTTCAGGTAGCTCTCGCCCACCTCGGCCAGCACCCTGGCCACCATGTCGTCGGTGGCGTCGGGAACACCGGCCAGCGGCAGGACCGACCCGGCCAGGTCGGCAGATCCGGCCACCATGCGCGCCGCCACCTCGGCGGCACCGTCATCGAGCAGGTAGCTCGGCAGCACCTTGTTGAGCACCACACCGCCAAGGCTGAACTGCCGGGACGACAGCGCCTCGATGAAGAACTCGGCCTCGGCCACCGGTGCCGACTCGAGCGTGGACACCACCACAAACGAGGTGCGACGGTCGGCCAGCAACCGCTCCACCGCCCGGGCCCTCTCCACGAACCCGTCGTACATGGTCTGGAACAGGATGAAGAACTCGGCGATGTCGGCCAGGAACTGGGCCCCCAGGACGGCGTCGGCCACCCGGTAGAACGGTTTTGAGGCCACCGTCACCAGACGGGACCGGTACGGGGCGATGAGCCAGCGCAGCAACCGGCTGGAAAAGAAGTCGGCCATGCGCTCGGGGGCCTCGAGGAAATCCAGGGCGTTGCGGGTGGGTGGGGTGTCCACGATGATCAGGTCGTAGCGGCCCGAGGCGTGGATCTCGTACAACCGTTCCATGGCGATGTAGTCGTGGCTCTGGATGAACTTGCCGGTGACGTTCTGGTAGAGCGGGTTGGCCAAAATCGAGTCACGGGTCTGGTCGTCAGGAGCGTGCAGACGCACCAGCGCATCCCAGCTCTCCTTGGTGTCGAGCATCGCCGCCCACAACTCACCGCGGGGTTCAACCCCGGCGGCGTGGAACAGCGAATCGTCGACACGCACCTCCACGTTGCCGAACCGTTCCAGCCCCAGGGCGCTGGCCAGTCGACGGGCGGGGTCCACGGTGAGCACCAGAACCTTGCCGCCCAGCTCGGCGGCTGCCATGGCACCGAGGGCGGCGGCCGTGGTGGTCTTGCCCACTCCGCCCGACCCGCACGTGACCACGATCTCCCGTGCGCTCAGGAGTTGTTCGAACGAGGCCGGTCGCTCGACGGCCGACGTTCGGTCAGCAGCGGTTCGGGCCACGTCAGTACCCCAGCTCGGCAGCCAGCGAGTCGGCCACGGTGCGCGTGGCCCTCATGCCGAAACTGCGGGTGAACAGGTAGGGGACGAACATCATGGGCACACGATCGCCGAGCTCGTCGCGCAGCCGCTCGAGGTGGCCGGCGTGGTACGTCGCAGGGTGACCGCAAGGCGGGCGGCATCGAGCACCGGCGCCACCGGGCCATCGGCGGCCGCAGCCAGCAGGCTGGCGGCCTCCGGCTCGCACAGTGCCTCGAACACCTCCTGCTCACCACGGCCGAACAGTTCGGGCAGCACCCTGTTCACCACCACCGCCGCCAGGTCCACCTGGGTCTCGGCGGCAATGCGGTCGGCCAGCTCCACGGTCTCGGCCACCGGCATCTCTTCGGGGGCACTCACGATGACGGCTCCGGTGATTGCCGGGTCGGCGAGGATGTCGATCATCCATCGGGTCTGGTCACGTATCCGGCCCACCTTGACCAGTTCGTTGATGGCCTCGGGGGCCGCCAGCTGACCAACGACATGCCCGCTGGCCGGAGCGTCCACGACCACCAGGTCCCAGTTGCGCTCGCGCACCTCCCAGCACAGCTTGCCCACCGTGAGGATCTCCTTGACCCCCGGAGCGGCGGTGGCCACGAAGTCGAACGTCCTGGCCAAAGGACCAACCCGGGCGATGAGCGGGATCTTCAACTGCAGTGACAGGTACTCCTTGAGGGAGTCCTCGGTGTCCATGGTCATGAGCGACACCCCGGGACTGGCCTCCACGGGAGTGAACCCCGCCCGACCCGCACTCCAGCAGGTCGGCGGCATTGCCCTTGGCGTCCACCTCGCACAGCAGGACCCGCCGGCCCTGCGACGCCGCCACCAGGGCCAGGGCGGCGGCAACGGTGGTCTTGCCCACGCCACCTTTCCCGGTGACAAACAGCAACCGGCGGTCGAGAAGGTCCACAGAGGTCACGGGTGGTCCCAGGTCATGGGTCGGTGCGATCTGTCGGCGACCACGTCAGGCCAGCGGCCCGACGGGCCACCGACGCGGGGGTCAGCTGCCGAACCCGATGCGACGTTCGGAGTCGGCACTGCCCACCTGGACCCAGGCGATGCGTGACGACGGCAGGGCGAACTCGGCGCCGTGACGGTCGGTGAGCCACAACACACCGTTGTCACCAGAAAGGGCAGCCTCGACCTTGCTGCGCACGGCGTCATGGTCGGCGTCGGCCGGCAGCTCGATCTCGATCTCTTTGGGGGTGTGCAACACACCGATACGAACGTCCACGGTTCCTCCTGAAAAGCAGCGCCGTGCCCCCTGATGGACGGCACCCGGCCATGCTAGGCGTCGCGCCGATGGATGCATCCATCGGGTGGCGGGTGGATCCGATCAGCGACCGGCCACCCGGGCCACCGCCCACAGTCGTTTGCCCCGGCGCACCAACACCACGGCACCGTGCAGCAGGTCGGTGGGACCCAACGGCCGTGAGCCGTCGAAACGGTCACCGTTGACGCTCACCGCCCCGTCGCCCACGAATCGTCGGGCCTGACTGCGCGACGGGGCCAGGCCGGTGTCGACCAGGACGTCCACGATGTCCACCCCGGCGTCGAGGGCTCCGGCGTCGAGGGTGGTGGACGGAACGTCGGCCATGGCGTCATCGATCTGATCGAGATCCAGCCCGGCCACGTCACCAGAGAACAGTGCCTGCGAGGTGTGCTCGGCCCGGGTGACGGCGTCGGCGCCGTGCAGCCGGGTGGTCAGTTCGGCGGCCAGGGCCCGCTGCCCCACACGCCCACCGGGGTCGGCCACACCCGCCTCGATGAGGCCGGTGATCTCGTCGTGGGGTCGGCAGCGAGAAAAAGCGAAGGAAGGTGTCGACCAGGTCGTCGTCGAGGTTGATCAGGAATTGGTAGAAGGCGTAGGGCGACGTTCGGTCGGCGCTCAGCCACACCGCCCCGGTCTCGGTCTTTCCGAACTTGGTGCCGTCGGCTTTGGTGACCAGTGGGCAGGTGAGGGCGTGGACATGGTCGCCGTGCACCCGGCGCACCAGGTCGGCCCCACCCACGATGTTGCCCCATTGGTCCGACGCCCCCACCTGCACGGTGACGTCGTGGGCCTGATGCAAATGGAGGTAGTCGTAGGCCTGCAGCAGGGCGTAGGAGAACTCGGTGATAGGAGATGCCCTGTTCGCGCCCCTCGATGCGACTGCGGATCGAGTCCCGGCGCAGCAGGTCGTTCACGCTGAAGTACTTGCCCACGTCACGCAGGTAATCCACCAGCGTCATCGGACCCAGCCAGTCCAGGTTGTCGACGTACAGGGGGTCGGGACCGTCCACGGTGGCCAGGAAGTCGCCGATGGTGCGTCGGTGCCGTTGGGCGTTGGCTTCGGTTGCCGCCGGATCCAGCAGCACCCGTTCATCAGACTTGAACGATGGGTCACCGATCTGGCCCGTCGCCCCGCCGAACAGCACCACCGGACGATGCCCGGCGGCACGAACCCGGGCCAGCAGCGTGATGGGCAGCAGGTTGCCGATGGTGAGCGAGTCGGCGGTGGGGTCGAAGCCGCAGTAGACGCTGCGCCCCGGTGTCGACAGGTGCTGACGCAGGCGGTCGGCATCGGTGCTTTGGTGGATGAGGCCCCGCCAGGCGAGGTCGTCGAGCAGGTCGGTCACACCTGCGACGCTAGTTGCCGCGCTGGCGGGCCACGTTCACCACATTGGTCATGATCTCGCCGAACTGGTCAGGATCGGCCAGCAGCCAGCTGTGGCTGCCGTCGACCACTACCGCCTCCTGGCCCACAGCCGACACGATGGCATCCAGCGACGCCGCCGGCATGATCTCGTCTTCATTGCCCCACAGCACCACCACCGGGAGCTGTCGGCGCTTGAGCTCCTCGAGCTCACCCAGCAGGTTGGCCTGGCGGGCGAGGGTGCCCACCCGCCAGAAACCAAGCGGGTCCCGCAGCAGGTTGCGGGCGGCGTCCTGCACGATCACCCGACCGGCGCGCAACAGGCCCGGGCGACCGGCGATGTCACCGGGAAAGCGCACGCCCCAGTCCCAGATGGGCCGGTCCACCAGGAACTCGTCGGGAGCGCCACCGGCGCCGTCGCTGCGCCACACCGCACCACCGATGGAGTTCACCAGCACCAGCAGCTGACAGTGGTCGCCGTGGTCGTGGGCGGTCTTGATGGCAACCCCACCCCCGAACGAGTGACCACCGAGGTAGTGGTCACCGCTGACACCGACGGCGGCGGCAAACTGCGCCACCCAGTCGGCGTAGCCGTCCATGGAGAACTCGGACCCCGGGAGTCTCGCCGTACCCCCGAATCCGGGAAGCGAGGGGGCCAGCACCCGCACGCCTGACGCCGCCAGCCGGCTCATGGCCCGCTTGTAGGTGTGGTCCCGCAACCCCCAGCCGTGCAGAAAGATGAACGGCATCCCTTCACCGGCCTCGCCGTAACGCGCCGGACGACCTGCAACCCTGACGGCCTTCCACTCCAGGTGCCATCGAGGGTCAGTCGCTGCCATGGGGCCGCCTCCACCGTGGCGTCCACCCGGACACACGGCTCACGCCCCCAGCATGGCGGCATCGGCCGCCGTTGCACCCGGCCGAAGGTCACAACTTGGGGCGCATGGTCGCGTGGTCAGCGCACGGTCGGGGCGCACGGTCGGGGCGCGCGTGGTCGGGGCGCGCTGTCGGGGCGCTCAGATCAGCTTCAACTCGGGGTTGTACCGCCGCTTGGGGGCCAGCTCGGCGTCGATGGTGGTGGCGATGGCCCTGATGGCGGTGGCCGCCTCACCATCGGGATCGGTGACCATGACCGGGTTGCCGCTGTCGCTGCCCTCGCGCAGCAAGGGCGTGATGGGGATCTTGCCCAGCATCGGAACGCCCAGACGGCCGGCCAGTTCCTCTCCCCCGTCAGCGCCGAAGATCTCGTAGCGCTTGCCGTCATCACCGGTGAACCACGACATGTTCTCGATCACGCCCTTGACGGTGAGGTTCACCTTGCGGGCCATGTACGCCGCTCGCTGCGCCACCCGCTGGGCGGCAGGCTGGGGGGTGGTGACCACGTACACCTCTGCCCTGGGCAGGTACTGGGCCAGCGACAGCGACACGTCACCGGTGCCTGGCGGCAAGTCGACCAGCAGGTAGTCGGGGTCATCCCAGTACACGTCGGTGAGGAACTGTTCCAGGGCCTTGTGCAGCATTGGCCCCCGCCAGATCACCGGGGTGTCTTCCTCAGCGAAGAACCCCATGGAGATGCACCGCACGCCGTGCATCTCCGGAGGCAGCAGCATCTGGTCAATAACCACCGGGGGGCGCACCACGCCAAGCATGCGCGGGATGGAAAAGCCATACACGTCGGCATCGATCACGGCAACCGACTTGCCCGCCTGGGCCAGTGCCACGGCCAGGTTGGTGGTCAGCGACGACTTGCCCACCCCGCCCTTGCCCGAGGCGATGAGCAGGACCCGGGTGGTCGACGACGGGTCGGAAAACGGGATGGCCCGGCCTTCGGCATGTCCCTGGGCCGGCTGGCTTCCAGCGGTGGCGCTGGGGTCACCGTGCAACATCTGTCGCAGCTCGGTGCGCTCGTCGTCGGTCATGACGGTGAACTCGATGGCCGCCGAATCCACTCCGTCGAGCGCCACCACTGCCTCGGTCACCCGACGGTCGATCTCGCTGCGCAGCGGGCACCCCGAGATCGTCAGGGCCACCAGCACCGACACCGAACCGTCGGTGATGGTGACGTCGCGCACCATGCCCAGATCCACGATGCTGCGGTGCAGCTCGGGATCGTGAACCGGTCGCAGGGCCTCAATGACCTCGTCATGAGTGGGCATGGCGGCAGGACCTGACATACGAACGACGCTCCCTGGGCAGCACGAGGGGGGACTTCACCAACGACGATAGGTACAGTACAGCCGTGGACGCCACCGCCCTCAGCAGTAGCGAGCGCCGCAGTGACGACCACCACGCCCGCAACGACGTGGTCACCGCCCCGCCGTTTGCGAACGAGGCCGCCCGTGTCGCCCATGTCGCTGGTGATGGGTTCTGCGACCCGGGGCGGCGCCGTGGATCAGACTCCTGAACCCGATGCGACGTCGTGACCCGCCACTACCTCGATCACGCCTCCACCTCGCCGCTGCGACCCCAGGCCGCCGAGGCCATGATCGCCTATATGCAAACGTCGGCTGCCGACCCCGGCCGCATCCACCACGAGGGGCTGGCGGCCCGGGCGGCCCTCGAACACGCCCGAAGCCAGGTGGCACAGCTTCTCGGTGCCCGCCAGCGCGAGGTCGTGTTCACCAGCGGGGCCACCGAGTCGTGCGTTGCCGCCGTGTACGGCGCCGCCGAACGGGGCCGTCATCTGGTGGTGAGTGCGGTGGAGCATTCGGCGGTGCGTCTGGCCGTCGACGCCCTCGCCCACGCCGGCACCCACGAGGTCACCGTGGTCGGGGTGGATGGGTGGGGGCGTGTCGATCCCGACGAGGTCGCCGCCGCCCTTCGTGACGACACCGCCCTGGTGGCGGTGCAATGGTCCAACCACGAGGTGGGCACCCGCCAACCGGTGGCCGAGGTGGCCGCAGCGTGTGCCGACCACGGGGCCCTGGTGCTGGTCGACGCCGCCCAGGGCATCGGTCGTGACGAGATCGACTTCGTCGGACTCAACGTGGACCTGATGGCGGTGAGTGCCCACAAGCTGGGTGGGCCGGTTGGCATCGGCGCCCTGTGCATTCGTCGGGGGTTGCGCATCACTGCCTTGATGGTGGGTGGTGACCAGGAACGGGCCCGGCGCGCCGGCATGGAGAACGTGCCCGCTGCCGTGGGGTTCGGGGCCGCCGCCGAGGTGCTCACCGCCCCGGGACACCGGGCCTCCGAGGCCGCCCGGCAGCACCGCCTCAGCGAGGCACTGGCTGTCGCCACCGCCAGCATCGACGGCGTGGTGCGCTACGGCGACCCCGACAACCGGTCACCGCATCTGGTGTGCGTGGGCATCGAGGGCATCGAGCCCCAGGCGGTGCTGATGGGTCTCGACCGTGCCGGCATCGCCGCCCATTCCGGCAGTGCATGTGCGTCCGAGGGACTTGAGCCGTCACCGGTGCTCGAGGCCATGGGGGTTGATGCCCACCGCTCGCTGCGCCTGTCGGTGGGCTGGAACTCCACTGATGCCGACACCGACGCGCTGGCAGCGGCATTGGCGCCTACGATCGCTGATCTGCGTCAGCTCGGACAAGGAGCCCGGTGACCCTCTATCTCATTCGTCATGCCCATGCGGGGTCCCGAAGTGCGTGGGACGCCGACGACCTCGACCGCCCGTTGAGCCCCCGGGGCTGCGAGCAGGCTGCGTACCTTTCGAAGCTGCTGGCCGGTGCCAGCCCGGTGGCAGTGTGGTCGTCCCCGGCGGTGCGATGTGTGCAAACCGTGGAGCCGGTGGCGTCGCGCCACGGCCTCACCGTCGGGATCGAGCCGCTGCTCACCGAAGGACTCGACGCCGGTGGCGCCATCAGCGTGTTGCTCGACGGCGTCACCTCAGCCGGCAACGCCGACATGGTGGCCTGCAGCCACGGTGACCTGATTCCAAGGGCCATGAGCCTGCTCGTCAGCGACGGGCTGCACATCGACGGTCCCGAGGGTCCGGCGATGTCGAAAAAGGGGTCGATGTGGGCCATCGAGGTTGCTGACGGTCGGGCCGTGTCGGCTCGCTACCACGCCCCCGGCACCTGACCAACGCCACCGGCAGGTTGGGCCCGCCCGACCAGATCCGGCTGAGCCTGCAACTACCGGGTGAGCCGTTGGCGCAGTTGGTCCACCTCGGCGGCAAGGGCCGGGTCGGTCCGGGTGGCTTCGTCGAGCAGGTCCAGGGTCTCGAGCGCCTCGGCGGGGCGACCCAACAACTCGAGGACCAACGCCCGGTACAGCAGCGGCGTGGGGTCCAGTGGTGCGGCCGCCTGGGCCCGCTCGATCAGGTTCAGGGCGTTGCCCACCAACAGGTCGCGATCCTCACCGGTGGTGCCCGATGCCACCACCAGCAGCACGTCAGCCTTGGCGATCAGGGCGCTGGCGTTGTTGGGCGACCGGGCCAGCACCTCGTCGAGCAGCCGCACCGCCTCGGCGTAATCGCCCCGCAGGGCGGCGGCCTCGGCCCTCACCACCGTCACCCGGTCGGGGTCGGCACCCGACACTTCACTGCGCAGCGACGCCACCTGGGGAACCATGAACTCGGGAACGGCGTCGGGGTCGAGGCTGTCGAGCTCGGCCAACGACTCTTCGAAACGCCCGAGGTCGCGCAAGATGATGGCTCTGAACACCCGGGCGTCGGCGTACGCCGGGTCAGCGGCGATGGCGTCGTCGAGCAGGAGCAGGGCGGCCTCGTCGTCGAGGCTTCGGGCCATGGTGCGGCCGATCCACGCCGAGTAGGTGAGGGCCTCGGCGTTGGTGGGGGCGATGGCCAGAACTTCGTCGTAGGTGAGCAGCGCCTGGTCGAACTCCCCGGCAGCGGTCTGGTCCCTGGCCACCAGCAGCAGGTCCCGGGTGGTTTGACGGATGTCGCCGGTGAAGGTCTCACCTGCCCCGCGTCGCCCTGCGCTCTGGGCCACCAGCGCCCCGGCGACAAGGGCAAAGGCCAGCACCGCCACCACCCACACCAGCGTGCGCCGGGATCGCCAACCGGTGCCGCCGGCCTGCCTGCTTTGCACGCCTGTTGCACCGCCTGCTGCTCGCACCGCCCGCTGCCTGCCTGCCTGCGGTCGTCGTGCGTGCTGTCGCCGGCCTGTGGTCGTCGCCTGCGGTGGCACCCGCAGCCCGCCCGGCCTCGATGTCGTTCATGCGGCGCAGCACATCGGCGGCCCTGGCGGTGTAGTCGTCGATCAGGGACTCGGCGTCGACGTCGTCGAGGCTGCCGTCGGCGTGATCGGCATGGGCACGGGCAAGCAACCCGAGCAGTTCGTCACGCTCGGCGACAAGCAGAGCCAGTTCCGCATCGACAGACGGGTCACTGGCATCGGGTCCGCCCTCAGGTGGGTTCGCCATCGCCATCACCTCCGGGACGCCGGCGTCACCGGCGCCGTCGTTGCGCAGCGCCTGGTCGACCAGGGCCCGGTCGTCGTCGGTGGCGTGGATTGACGGGACTGACGACCAGCGTCTGAAGGCCACACCCAGCCCCACCAGCGCGGCCACAACCGCCACCACCGGCAGGACCCACACCAACCCGCTCACGCCGTCGGTGGGCGGGTGAGAATGGCGTCGGGCCCGAACGCCGACGAGAAGTAGGCCCGGATCTGGTCGTCGGTCTCGCCCTGCTCAACACGCTGGGCGATCTCGCGCCGGATCTCGCGTGACACAGCGACGTCGCTCTCGGCCACCGACTGGCCGGCGCACTGCGGACAGCGGATGGATTGGGTCAGCGCCAGCACCCGGTCTGCCGGGGTCACGGGCTGCGAGCCGGTGAAGGTGCCCACAGCCAGGGCGACCACCACGATCACCGCCATCACCGCCCACGGAACCCACATCGACCGGCGGGACGGTGCGGTCACGACCCTGCCCCCATCATCGACGACGGGGTGGGATCCGCCGACGCCGTGGTGGCATCGATGGCAGCGTCGATGGCGTCAGCGGTCACGCCGTAGAACACCGCAACCACCTGCCCGGCTGGGGACACCAGAAACGACTCGGGCACCCCGCGCACCCCGTAGTCCAGGGCGATGGACCCGGTGTTCTCGGTGAGCACTGGCCAGTCGCCACCCTGCTCGGCGAAGAACGTGGCGATGGCATCTGCGTTGTCGTCAAAGGCCACACTGATCACCTGAACCGGCACGCCGGGGCCATCGGGACCGTGACGCTCGGCGAACTCCACCAGCTCGGGGTGCTCACGGATGCACGGCACACACCAGGTGGCGAAAAAGTTGACCAACACCCACGAACCCCGGTCCCGGTCGATGTCCACCACGGTGCCGTCGATGGCCGTGCCGGTCACCGCCGGTGCCGCCCGACCCACCAGCTCGCTGCGCACGTTGTCTCCATCACCCACGGCCACCTGCCAGCCCAGCAAAGCCAGCAGCAACGCCAGGACCACACCCACGATCACCACCGGCAGGCGCACAGACCCCTGGCGCGCAGGCTCCTGACGCGGCTCTGGCGTCGGGTCGCTGGTCAGGTCGTTGACTATCTGGCGGTTGGTCGACGGTCATGGCGCCGGGTGCTCCGCCGACGGCGACAACCGATCCGTCAGCAGAGCTGGCATCAGCTCCCGACGACCTCGACACTCGCCTGCATCTGCGCTGGCATCACGGTCCGGCGGCGATGACCCGCCGGTCGCGCTGGACGACGACACCGGCCCGGCGCTCACCGGGGTGTGGCGTCGCCAACCCCCCGCAGCGGCCAGCAGGGTTCCCAGCGCCATGACCCCGCCGCCGATCCACAGCCACACGATGAGCGGCTGGATGGTGACACGAATGGTGGCCGGTTCCCCCGGGGCTTCTGGCAGGGCGAGCACCGACAGGGCAATGTCCACGGTGGGAGTGACCCGCACCGACGGGGTGCCCACCTGCTGGGACCCGAACTGGAACCGGCTCACCCCGGGGGCGTAGGGGCCAGCCCCGTCGACCTCGACCAGCACCTGGGTGGTGTCACGGTTGGGTTCGAGCTTCACGTTGGTACCGACGTAGGTGAACGTGTGGCCGGCAAACGTTGCCGTCTGTCCCTCGACGAGGCGCAGTTCGGTCTGCTGCACGTAGGCCTGGCTGGCGGCCAGGGCCACGGCGATGAACACCACTCCCAGATGGACGATCATGCCGCCGTTGCTCCGCCCCACCAGTCCACGCCACCCCTGACGCCGGACCGACAGGCTCAGCTGACGAGCCGCCGTCCCCAGGGCGAAACCGCCCAGGGCGAACCCCACCAGCGGCATCAGACCGCGAGCCCCCACCACGACGGCGAAGACCAGCGCTGCGGTCCCCACTGCCGCCGGCATCACAAGCCGCTGGGCCAGCAACTCACCCGACGTCCGTCGCCAGGTCATGACCGGGGCCACCGCCATCAAAAACAGCAGTGCCAAACCCAACGGAGCGCTCATGCGGTTGAAGAACGGTGAACCGACCGAGATCCGGTCGCCGGTGAATGCCTCCACCACCAAAGGGAACACCGTGCCCAACAGCACGGTGAACGCCAGGGCGGCAAACAGCACGTTGTTGAGCAGGAATGACCCTTCGCGACAACGGGGACTCGATGCTGCCGCCCGACCGCAGGCGGTCACCGCGCCAACCGATGAGCCCCACCGACACCACCACGATGAGTCCGAAAAAGGCCAGCAACGCCGGACCGATGCCCGAGGTGGTGAAGGCGTGAACGCTCTCGAGCACCCCCGACCGGGTGATGAACGTGCCCAGGATGGTGAGGGCGAACGTGGCACACAACAACGACAGGTTCCACACCCGAAGCATCCCGCGCCGCTCCTGCACCACCACCGAATGCAGGTAGGCGGTACCCGTCAGCCACGGCAGCAACGATGCGTTTTCCACCGGGTCCCAGCCCCAGTACCCACCCCAGCCCAGCACCTCGTAGGCCCACCACGCACCCAGGATGATGCCGGTGGTGAGAAAACCCCATGCCACCAGCGTCCAGCGGCGGGTTTCGATCAGCCACCCTTCACCCAACCGGCCGGTGACCAGCGCCCCGATGGCGAAGGCGAACGGCACAGTGAACCCCACGTACCCGAGGTAGAGCATGGGCGGATGGAACGCCATGAGGATGTGTTCCTGCAACAGCGGGTTGGGCCCCGGACCGTCAAACCCCGGCGGTGGGTCGAACGACCCGAACGGATTGGCCGGGCCGACAACCAGGAAGAAAAAGAACACCGCCACCACGAACATCGTCACCATGGCCCAGCCCACCAGCGGGTCGTCGATGCGGTGGCGGAACCGGTGGGCGACAAGCGCCAGGAAGCCGGCCAAAACCAGGATCCACAGCAGGATGGACCCTTCCAGCGCCGCCCACAGCGTGGCCACGTTGAACGGGAACGGGGTCGCAGTGGAGCTGTTCTCGGCCACGAACGACACCGTGAAGTCGTTGGTCAGCAGGGCGTATTCCATGGCCCCCACCGCCAGCACCGCACCAGACCACCACCCCACCCACACACCACTGGACCGATCCGCAGGTACCTGGGGTTGTGGGAGTAGATCCCCACCAGCATCGACAGCATGCCCCACAGCGCAGCCACAAAGCCGAGCGTCACCCCGGCGCGCCCCAGCGCCAGGCTCATGCGCCTGCCGCTGCTGCCGGTGAGGCATTGGCCGAGCCATACCCCGAACCGTCGTCGGCCTCGTCGAGCCGGCCACCGTTGTCAGCGATGTAGTTCTCGTCGTGTTTCACCAGCATGCGGTCGGACAGGTACACGGCGTTGGCGTTGGTTCCCGACCACCGTCCCTCCAGCACCACCGGGATGCCGTCATCGAACAGCTCGACGGGATCGCCGGAGTGCTCCACGGGCACGACGGCGCCGTTGAACCCAACGTCGAAGGCCACACCTCCGGGGTAGGCCTCCACCGACCCAGGCACCACCAGACCCTGCAGGCGGAAACGTGACGTTCCGAGATCGTCACGCTGGGTCACGGCCTCGTCGGCGTTGCGAAAAAACAGTGTGGCGTCGTCAAGCGAACGCACCACGACCACTGCGCCGAGTCCCACCACCACCACGAGCACGGCCACACCCACCCAGCGACGCAGCGACGCGGCACCGCCACGGCCGCGACCGCCACCGCACCGGCGGCACCCGAGCGCGGGTCCGACGGGTCCTCAGGACCAGTGCGCGGCGTGAGATCGAGACCGTCTGACGAATTCACATCCATCGTTGCTCCTCGGCAGGTACCTGGCGACTGAGTGCCCGACCCCGTTGCATCGTGATCACCACATAGCCCACCACGACCACCAGGGTGATCGCCCAACCCAGCACCACGTATCCCCACGGGCTCATGACGTCGCCTCGGCCCGGCGGGCGGTCAGGGCATCGCCCAGGCGGCGCTCCTCCACCCGGTTGGCCAGCCATCCGATGCGGAACCGGTGCATGAGCAGCCAGGCCAACAACACGAGCCCGACGGCAGTGGCGAACACCCAGGTGAACAACATCAGACCCTCGATGCGAAAGTCCAGGTCGGTGCGAAACAACGTGGCGTCCTGATGCAGCGAACGCCACCACTGCACCGAGCGATTCACGATGACGATGTTGGGCACCAGCAACAGCCCCACCACCGCCGAACGACGCGCTCGCGACGATCGGTCGGGGCTGGCGGCGCGCAGCGCCTGATAACCAACCAGCAGCAGGAACAAAAACAGCGTCGAGGTCAGGCGGGGATCCCACTCCCAGGCCGTGCCCCAGGTGGCCTGACCCCACACCATGCCGCTGAGCAGGGTGACGGCGGTGAACACCGAAGCGATCTCGGCCGCCGACGAGCCCACCAGATCCCACCATTCGGTGCGCTTCCACAGCCACATGCCCGAGGCCACGAACGTGATCCCACAGGCCACGTAGGCGACGGTGACCGACGGTACGTGGACGTACAGCAACCGCACCGCCTCGCCCTGCACGGCGTCGGCGGGGGTGGCCACAAACGACAGCCACAACGTCACCGCAGTGCCTGCCAGCACGATGACGCCGAGCACGCCGGGTGGCCACTGATCCCGTTGACGTCAACGGTGCGCTCCCACCAACGGTGGTGGTTTCGTTGTCCATGCTCACGACTCGCTCACGACTCGCTCACGACTCCTCCAACAGGGTCCCGTACAGACCAATCCCGCAGCCCAGGTAGACCACGGCAAACAGGGCCAGCAGTCCGGCCCACGGCCAGCCATCGGCCGGGCTGCCATCCAGCGCCGCCTCGAACGCACGGGTCGAAGCGAGCAAAACCGGCGCCAGTACTGGCAACAACAGCAATGGAACAAGCGTTTCTCGCACCCGGAGTCCTACAGCGAGCACGCCATAGAGGCTACCGGCTGCAGCGATGCCGGCGGTAGCCGGGACGGCAGTTCCCACCAGTAACGCCCATCCGGCCGGATCGGCCCCGTACAGCACCACCACGCCCACTCCGAGCGCCACCTCAAGCACCAGCAGCTGCACGGCAATGGCCGCCGCCTTGCCCAAAAACACGCCTCCGGGGGCAAGTGACGTGAGGCGCAGGGCATCACGCACCCCCTCGGCCGACTCCACGGCAAAGGCTCGCTGCACCGCCAGCACCGCCGAAAACAGCACCGTGACCCAGAACAAACCGGGCGTTGCGGCGTCCAGGATGCCGCGGTCGGGGTCCAGGGCGAACCCAAACAGCACCAGCACCAGCACGGCAAAGGGGAGCACCTGCCCAAGACCTACCCGGGTACGCACCTCCAGACGCAGGTCCTTTCCTGCCACCAACACAGCGTCACGCAGCACCGTGCACCCCCGGGCCGCGTTCCTGGTCGGGGCCACGTTCGCTCTCGGGGCCACGTTCACCCTCGGGGTCACGTTCACCGTCGGGGTCACGTGCCTGGCTTGGGCCGGTGGCCCCACCCGTCGTGCCACCGGCAAGATTTACGTGTCGGCACCGCAGGGCTTCGGTGCGGTCCAACTCATGCGAGGCGAGCACCACGGTGGCCCCGGCGGCACAAGCGCCCACGATGACCTCGTCGAGCAGGTCGCGACCAGCAGCGTCCAGGCCGGCGTGAGGCTCATCGAGCAACCACAACTCGGCCCGGCGGGCCACCAGCGCCGCCAGAGCCACCCGACGTCGCTGACCGGTGGACAACTGCGCAACCCGGGTGGTGGACAGGCGACCAGTGAGTCCGAAACGCCTGGCGGCAGCGGTGGTGTCGACGTCGTCAACCCCAGAGGCACGGCCAAAGAACCGCAGGTTGTCGGCCACGGTGAGATCCTCGTACAACCCTCCCGATGGACCCAACAGGCCCACCCGGGATCTCACCTGGCGGCCCTGGGAGGTCAGGTTGAATCCCAGCACCTCGGCGGTACCCGACACCACCGGCACGAGACCGGCACACACCCGCAACACGGTGGTCTTGCCCGCACCGTTGGGCCCGGCCAGCGCCACCAGTTCGCCGGCATCCACGTCGAGATCCACCCCGGCCAGAGCGGGGAAACCCCCGAGCACGGCGACGACGTCTCGAAAGTGGATGACCGATGCCATGTGAACCTGCAGATTGTTGCAACCGCAGGGGATCCTGCGGTGCGGGGTGTGTGTACGGTACCGCCCTGCCGCAAGTACGGCCAAGGCGGTGGGTCGGGACCTGAACGTGCCGTCAGTAGGATTCCGGGCATGGTCGTGCGCCGGGTCCTCGCAACCACCGGTGGCCTGATGGTGGCCGCCGGTGTGGTGCTACTGCTGTTTGTGGCGTTCCAACTGTGGGGAACTGGCGTGCAGACCCGAGCCGCTCAGGGCGAACTGCGCCAGACCTTCGACGCCCAACTCGAGCAGGTCGACCAATTGCCACCTACCGACGCCGAACGCGAGGCCGCAGCAGCAGCAACGCTGGCGTCACTTGAGGTCGGTGGGGCCGTGGGCCGGTTGGAGATTCCGGCCATTGGGGTGGACTACATCGTGCTCGAAGGGGTGGACCTGGGCACCCTGGAGTCGGGTCCGGGCCACTTCCCGCAGACTCCACTGCCGGGCCAGCCCGGCAATGCCGCCATCGCCGGGCACCGGGCCACGTTCGATGCCCCGTTCAACCTCCTCGACGAGCTGGTACCCGGTGATGAGGTGACCTTCACCACGGTGCAAGGCACCTTCGTGTACGAGGTGCTTCCACAATTCCCCAACGGCCCCGACAGCGGCGAGGCCCCCATCGGCCACTACCTGGTGGCGCCCACGGCGGTGGAGATTCTCGACGACAAGGGTGACGACCGGATCACGCTGATGGGCTGCCATCCCCGCTACGGGTCGACCCAACGGATTGTGGTCGAGGCCCGGCTGGTTGGCCCGGCGGCACCGACCACACCCCCGCCTGCCTCGTCTGCGGAGCTAGCCGCCGTCGACGACATGGCCGACACCGAACTGCTCCGGGGCGACAAGGGCAGCTGGGTACCGGTGGCGGCATGGTCAGCAGCAGTGGTGGCGCTGTGCATCGTGGCTCTGCTGCTGGCTCGGCGCTGGAATCGCTGGATCGTGTACCTGGTGGCGTTGCCCGTGGTGGGAGTCGTGCTGTTTCAGGCCTTTGAGGCCGTCGCCGACCTGAACCCGGTGGCCTACTGATCGTCGTTGCTCATGTCGTGCCGCCTGACCGCCAGACACGTTGCGTTGCGCGCACGCCACGGTGGACACGCCATGATGGACACGTGATTGCGCCGTCGCCTGGGCCGAAGATGTCCGCACCGTCCCGGTCGATTGTTGCGTTGTTGATGGGCCTGGTCGCAGTGGTGTTGTTGTTTGCCGCCGGGTGCTCGTCTGACGATGGCGGTGACGGTGAGCCCGTCGAGGACTCCACGACCGTGGTGACCGAGCCCACCACCACCACCAGCACCACCGAGGCTCCCGCCGAAGACGGCCAGGCGGTCTACGTCTACACCCCGGCAGTGGGCGACTGCTTTGACCGACGGCAGCTGGAACCTGAGCAGGGCGGACCCCGGGTGATCCTGTTGCTCGATTGTGAGCTGCCCCATTCGTTCGAGGTCATCGGAGTGGTCGAATTTGATGACTCCGCCCTACGCCCGCCGTCGGGCGCCCCGGCAGAATTTCCCGGTCAGGACGCGCTGACTGCGGCCGCCCGCATGCAGTGCCCCCCGCTGTTCGCCCAATGGGTGGGCATGCCCTACGAAGTGTCCGAGCTGGAGCTGAGCTGGGTGGTGCCCGACGAGCAATCGTGGGCCGACGGGAACCGGATCATCGGCTGCACCGTGTTCGACCCGTTCACCGAACGGCTCACGGGCACCACAAAGACAGCCGGCGCTGATCGGCCTGTTCAGCGACCGGAAAAGCTCAGTTACCGGAAAAGCTCAGCTGCCGGAAAAGTGGGGAGGCCTGCGTTCGCCAAAGGCGGCCAGACCTTCGGCCAGATCGGCGCTGGCCCATGCTTGCGACCACGCTGCCCGGTAGGAATCCGATGCCGCCACCATGTCTTCGGCCTGGTTGCACCCCAGCTTGTGACCGGCGATGGTCAGCGGGGCCAGCTCGGCGATGGACGCCGCCCACGCCATGGCGTCGTCGAGGTCACCCAGACGCTGGGCCAGTCCGAGGCGGTGGGCGTCGACGCCGGTGACCACCTCAGCGGCCAGCAACATCGAGCGGGCCATCCCCTGCCCCGTCATCGACGCCAGTCGTTGCACGGTCCATCCGTCGACCATCAGCCCGAGCTTGGCCGCCGGGATGCCGAATGTGGCGTTGGGGGTGCAGACCCGAAGGTCACAGGCCACTGCCAGTTGGGTGCCCGCCCCCAGCGCCGCACCGTCGATGGCGGCCACGGTGGGAAACGACGTCGAACGGAGCGCCTCGAGCACCTCAGCCAGTCGCTGGACGAAGGTTGGGTCTTCCACTCCCGACAAGTCAGCACCGGCACAGAAGTGACCGGCGGCACCGGTGAGCACCAGGCAGCGAGCCGAGCCATCCACCGCCTCAGCCACCGCAGCCGCCAGACCGTCGAGGGCGGCGTGATCGAGAGCGTTTCGTCGTTCGGGTCGGTCGATGGTGATCTGCACCACCGTGCCCGTCCACGCCGTGCGGATCATGCCGCACCCCCGGTCGAGCCCGGTTCACGGGTGAGCCACACAGTTGCCACGCAGTGACAGCGAATCCGCGCTCATCTGAGGGGTCCTTCGGGGCATGTCAGGGGATTCTCCAGGGCATGTCAGGGGGTCTCCGGGGTCTGGGCCCAGTTCGGCGGGCGCTTTTGGGCGAACGCGGCCATGCCCTCAGCGGCCTCGTCAGTTGACGCTGCGATGCCAAGCATGGCGTGCAGGTGGGCCAGGGCGTCGGAGGCGTTGCTGTCCCACACGGCATAAAACGAGTCTCGGCCCAGCCGCATGGCCCCGGGTGGCTTGGCCGCCAGGGTGGCCGCCAGGGTGTCCACGGCAGCACCCAGTTCGGACACGGGAACCACCGAGGTGACAAAACCCATGGCGGCCGCTTCGGCGGCGCTGACACGCCGGCCGGTCATCATGAGTTCCAACGCCCGCTTGGGTGGCATGGAACGCACCAGAGGCACCGTGATCATGAACGGCCACAGCCCCACGTCGATCTCGGGGGTGGCGAACACGGCATCGTCGGCGGCCACCACCAGGTCACACGACAACGCCAGACCCATCCCGCCGGCCAGGGCGAACCCTCGCACTGCTGCGATGGTGGGCTTGCCCAGATGCCACAGATCGGTGAACAAGCCGGCCAAGCTGACCCCGTGCTTCGTGCATGGCCACAGGGTCGGCTCCAGCCATTCCCCCAGATCGGCCCCGGCGCAAAAGGCACGGTCTCCCGCTCCGGTGATGACCACCACCCGAACTGCCGGGTCGCCAGCGGCCTCGCCCAGACACCGACGCATCGCCCCCACCAGATCCCAGGTCAGGGCGTTGCGCATCTCGGGACGGTTGATGGTGAGCCGGGCGACAGGGCCATCGACCCGGTAGAGCAGCTGTTGCTCGGGGTCGTGTCCGGCCGCAGCCGGCACGGGGGTGCGGGCCATGGACGATGACCCTACCCCGACGCCTCTGTACATCGCAGCACCCCGATGCACCGGCAACGGGGTCCACCACCGGCACCAACCGCAGCCGTACCCTCGAAGCCATGGACGCCCTCGCCGACACCCCGACATTGCTGTCGTGGCTGCTGAATGTTCTGGTGGTGGCCACCGGGATTGCCGCTGCCGCCGTGGTGCTGTGTGCCGTCGTGGTGGTGTCCGCCCGCCTGCGCAGCAACGACCCGGTTGCCACCGCCCCAGCCCGGACGTCAGATGCCCCGGAAGCGATCGTGTCGGGGACCCGCGTCAGCACAGGGACCCGCGGTCAGCACAGGGACCGCGTCAGCACAGGGACTGGCGCTGCCCAGCGGGCAGACATACCGGTCGACGAACCTGAACGACCCCAGCTTCCGGTGGGTGCCGAGACCGCACTCAACGCCATCGTCGAGCTACGTCCCGATCCGCGCAACGTGGTGGTCACCCATCGCGATCCCACCGGCGAGGTTCGGCTCTACCCGCTGACGGAATCTCCACCCGACGCAGACTCCGACCGGTTCGAGCGCTCGGCCTGAGGCCTTCGGGTCACCGCACCGCTCGCCATGAGGCAGGCTGGAGGGGTGACCAACCCCGATCCCCATGACGATCCCGTGCTGGAAAAGCGTCGGCGCATCGCCCGGCTCACCAACGCCGGACAGCGCATCGGGTACACGCTGTACCTGGTGGCCACCATCGGCTTTTTCGTGGGTTTGGTCACCGGCTACGCATCGTGGCTGGTCACCGTCATCATCGTGAGCCTGCTGGTGGGATCGGTGGTCCTGGCACCGGCGATCGTGTTTTCCTACGCCGTGAAGGCCGCCAACCGCGCTGACCGGGACGACAACTGGTAGTTCGTCACGGGCCTCGGAGCCGTCGCCAACCCAATGCCGTGACTGACATGCCGGCGCCCACGGCCACCAGGCCCGAGCCCAGCAGCACGTCGGTGGTGTCCAGAGCCACACCGAGCAGCCCTCCGGCTGAGGCGTCGAGAAGCTCACCGTCGGCCACCGATCCGATCGCCGCAGATGCCCCGGTAGCCCCAGCGTGCGCCGGCGAAGGGACCTGCCCGAGTTGGACCGCGGTCACCTCCGCCGACGCCACGCCATGGGACCCGCCAGCCAGGCCTGCCATCAGAGCGAGCGCCAAAAAGACCAGCGTCCGTGCCGATGAACGACCCATGAGGCGAAAGTAGACACAACGATCAGCTCACCGAAAGCGAAACCTGTGGACCATCCGGTTCATCATGGGACCCGTCGACCGTGACGCTGCGACGTGGGAACCAGTCGCAGTAGTTGCCCTTGGGTCACCGAGTTGCAACGATGGGGCTCGTCCGGCCTCCTGCCGGCGATCGGCCGAGACACCAACCGTGTGGTCTGTGCCGACCCAGTCCGCATGTGAAAGGGGTTCCCATGGCCAAGGCTGCTGTGTTGTTCGAAATCAATGGTGCACTTGAGATCCGCGATGACGTGGAAGTGGCCGACCCCGGCCCTGGCGAAATCCGGGTGCGTACTGGCGCCTCGGGTGTGTGCCACTCCGACCTGTCGGTGATCAACGGCACCCTGCCCCTGCCGACCCCCATCGTGCTCGGCCACGAGGGTGCGGGCATCGTGGAAGCCGTTGGCGAGGGTGTCACCACCATTGCCCCGGGCGACAAGATCGTGGTGTCGTGGGTGCCGCCAGTGCGGCGAGTGCTACATGTGCAACCACGGCCAGCCCTACCTGTGCGAAAAGAACGGCGCGGTCGCCATGGGTGGCCTCATCGACGGCACCACCCGGCTGAGTTCACAGGGCGTCGCCCTGCACCAGATGACCATGGCCGGGTCGTTTTGCGACACCATGATCATCCCTGAGATCTCAGCGGTGAAGATTGACGCCAGCGTGCCGCTGGACGTCGCCGCCCTCATCGGCTGCGGGGTGCTCACTGGGGTGGGCGCCGCCATCAACACCGCGTCCATCCAGCCCGGCGACACCGTGGCGGTGATCGGCTGCGGCGGGGTTGGCCTCAACGTGATCCAGGGTGCCAAGTTGGCCGGCGCCGGGGAGATCATCGCCATCGACATGGTCCCGGGCAAGCTGGAAATGGCCGAGAAGTTCGGGGCCACCACGTTGGTGAACGCCAGCGACACCGATCCGGTCATGGCGGCCATGGCCAACGGTCGGGGCGCCGATGTGGCCTTCGAGGTCATCGGACTGGGCCAGACCATGGAACAGGCCATCAACATGGTTCGCACCGGCGGCGAGGTGATTCTGGTCGGCGTGCCCCGCATGGACGTGTTTTTGAACCTCAACGCCGCCTTCACTTTTTTGTACATGGCCAAGACGGTCAAGGGGTGCTGGTACGGCTCGGCCGACGTGCGGCGTGACGTTCCCAAGCTGCTTGACCTTTACCGCAGTGGCGACCTGATGCTCGATGAACTCATTAGCCGCCGCATCGAACTCGAAGAGGTGAACGAGGCGTTTACTGCCATGTCGGCAGGCGAGGTGGCCCGCTCGGTGATCGGGTACGGCATCGAGTGAGCCCCAGGCTCCCGGCAGCTGAGCGCAGACGCCAGCTGCTGGATTCAGCCATCAGCGTGTTTGCCGCCGAAGGGCTGCACAGCGCGTCGATGAACGACGTGGCCGCCCATGCCGGGGTCACCAAGCCCGTGCTCTATCAGCACTTCGAATCCAAGCACGAGCTGTACGCCGAGCTGCTGCGGGATCTGGGTGAACGGTTGCGCGCCGAGGTGGCCAAGGCGGTGGCCGATGCCCCGGGACCGCGTCAGCAGGTGGAACGGGGCTTTGCCGCCTACTTCAGCTGGGTGGGTGACCACACCAACGGGTTCGCCGTGTTGTTTGCCGGCGAAACACGTCGGGACCCGGACTTTGCCCGCGCTGTGGAGGCCGTCGAGCGTGACATCGCCGAAACCATCGCCGGGCTCATCGCCGTGGAGGGTCTGGACCCCGAGCGCCGACGACTGCTGGCCTACGGCATTGTCGGCATCGCCGAGACCACAGCCCGGCACTGGCTGGCCACCGGTGGCGACTTCAGCGCAGATGACCTTGCTGCCCAGGTGGCGTCACTGGCGTGGGCCGGGTTGCGCGGGCTGCGTCCCGCCTGAACGACCCGCCTGAACGACCCGCGTGACAACTGCTGCGGGGTGGTTACAACCTGCGCGCAAGTCGATGACAGGCGTTGTGGCATTGATCACAGCCCGCCATGGTTGACGGTCCAGCAGCGACTTCCACCCGACGCCCACCACGGCGCCGGTGCGTCAAGCAGGTGTCGTCAGTCAGCGACACACTGTCGTGGAGGGTGTCCCGACCTCGTCGAGGCGACCCATGCTCACCGTTTCGTTCATCATCACCATGGCTCTGGCCGGCACTGTGTTTGTTGCGGTCAACCGATGGCAGGCGGTGAGTGGTGATCGCCAACGGATCGACGACCGGGCCCGGACCCTTGAGGTACTCAGCCGCATCGTGGAGCAACACGCTGACACCAACGTCGATACCGACCAGGGACGGCAAAGTCGACCAACAGATGTACAGCGCCGCTCTGGCACGCCCGCTGCCTGCAGCGTTCAACGTGCTTGGCTCCGGCGACATGGTCGTCCGCTCGTCACCCAGTCCACGACGTCACCGCTGACGTCGCTGCTGACATCGCTGCTGACATCGCTGCCTGGGCACCGTCACCGTCGCCGTCGCTGTCACCGTCGCCGTCGCCGTCAGCGCCACTGGGTGTCCAGCCCGGTGCGTCCGGATAACCGACCCGACCATCGCACCGGCGACACCATCCACCGTTACGTCATGCGCTTGCCCATCGCCGACCTGTCTGACGATCACTTCCGGGCTGGACCACTACTGGCCCACGGACTCCATCAGCGACACACGAGCTGCGACTCAGCCTGCTCCCCCATCAGCAGGCGGTGTGGTTTCCCCACGGTCCCGGCTCCCGCAGATCAGGCGCCCCGAGCAGCGCTCCGAGCGCGTCCGAGGCGCCGGCGTCTGGCCACCGCTGCCGCCGCAATCGCGGTGGTGGCCGCAATTGGCCTGGCCAGTACCTGGAATTCAGGAGGCCCCTCGCCCTATCCGGCCACCACCGCCGACGCAGCGTCAACGGCACCGTTGTCCCCCGAGGGGTCCGGGGCCGCACCGGCGCCACCATCGCTGCCCCTGACCCCGGGCCTGGTGGTCGGCGACGTGGCCGCCTTCGAGGTCGCAGCCCCATTCACCCTGGATCTGGCCGCCGACCAGCCGTCGTGGGTGCAGGTGCGCAACAGGTCCGGTCAGGTGCTGTTCGAACAGACCCTGCAGCCCGGGGAGAGCACCCAGGTGGACGTTGACCAACCCGTCGCTGTCCGCACCGGCAACCCGGCCGGGCTGGCTGTGACCGCCGGGTTCATCCCGTTGGATCATCCCCGGCCCCCTGGCCAGCCCATCACGTTGCACTTGGGGTGAGTGCGCCAAGGCTGGGTGCGACACGGCTGGGCGCGTCACGGCTGGATGCCCGATCGCCGATGCACCCACGCCAGTCGCTGATGGGCCAGCGACGATCACGTCCCGACGAAGTACTGTCCGCACCATGTCCGGGGGACCGAGGGACCGAGGGAACCGAAGTCTGCGCGCCCATCGATGGGGTCGTGTGGCGGGAGCGGGTGCGGCATGGCTGGTTGGGCATGTTCACGATGTACCGCGAGGCCATCACCAGCGGTTTTGGCACCCTGCACGGTGGCGATCTCGACCAGCGCCTGCTCATCTACCTGAGCGAGCACTGGTTTGGGGTCATGGGCGGCGATGCATCGTGGCGTGACCCGTCGATGTTCTTTCCGGTGACCGACGACCTCGGATACACCGATGCACTGGTGCTGTTTCAGGTCACCTATGCCCCGTTGCGACTCCTGGGTTTCGACCCGTTCATATCGTTCGAGGTCACGCTCATGGCGCTGACCACCATCGGGTTCGTGGCCACCGTGCTTCTGGTGCATCGGGTGATGAAGGTGCAGTTTGCTGTGGCCGTGATCGCCGCCTTTGTGTTCGCCTTCGGCAACCACATCGCCGTGCAGACCCAGCACGGCCAGCTCCTGGCCATCGGGCTTGTGCCCGTGGTGGGGCTGGGAGTCGCCGGGGCAGTCGGCAGGATACGACGGAGACAGCCGCTGCCCGCCGCGCTGCTGGCCGGCGGCACCGGTGCGTTGGTGGGCCTGATCCTGTTCACGTCGTACTACGTCGGGTGGTTCATGGTTGGCGCCGCCGTGCTGGCAACGTTGTGTGTTGCGGCGTGCGCCCCATCGGTGGTGGCACCCACGGTTCGACGCCTGCGGGCCCATGGTTGGTCGGTTGCGCTCGTCGCCACCTGTGGATTCGCGGGGCTGGCAGTTGCGCTCGTTCCGTTCGCCATCACCTACCAGTCCGCCCTCGAGCAGTCGGGCGGCCGGACGTTTGCCGAGGTGGCGTACTTCACCCCACGGGTAGCCAACCTCATCGCCTTCGGTGACGCCAACGTCGTGTGGGGTCAGGCGCTGCCTGCGTTGCCCGGTGTCACCGACGACATCATCACGGTGCCCGCGCCCACACCGGTGCTGGTGGTCACCGCCATCATCGGCCTGCTGGTGATGCTGATCCACACCCGATCCCGCAACGACCTGGCCGCCATGCGACTGCGGTTGCAGGTGGCCGCCGGATTGCTGCTGGCATCGGCGCTGATGACAGGCGCCAGTGTGCGCATCGGCGAGTGGACGGCCTGGCGATGGGTGTGGCAGTACGTGCCCGGAGCCGCTGCCATACGGGTGCCCGGTCGCATCGGGATGACGGTGACCTTGCTGGTGGTGCTGGCGTGGGCGCTGGTGGCCGACGCCGTGTGGTCGGCCATCCGGCCGTGGGTGTCGGGCACCGCGATACAACGCAGTGCTGCCGTGGCAGTGATTGCCGTGGGGTTGCTGGTGGCCGTCGAACAGGTGCAGACCGGCTCCGCGCATGACCTGATCCGCGCCGAACAGGTGGCGATGATGGACGCCGTGGGCGCTGCACCACCCGGGTGCGCCGCGTTCCATGTGGTGAATCCGGCCCCGGCCAATCCACCGTGGGTCGACCAGATGGACGCCCTGTTGATTTCACACGCCGCCGGCTTACCCACGCTCAACGGGTACAGCGGCCTCACCCCACCAGGATGGGAACTCAACGATCCCGACAGCCCCGATTATCAGCAGGCGGCACGGACCTGGATCAGTCGCCACAGCCTGGATGGCTCGGTGTGCACCTACGACCTCACCGCCCAGCGGTGGAACCCGCCGGCATCGCCCTAGGCGCCACTCCCACCAGACTTCACTCCCACCCGGCTTCACTCCCACCCGGCTTCACTCCCACCTAAAGGCGCTGGTCAGCTGCTCGTCTCCAACCGGAATCGGCTCAAGTCGATGGCCAAAAACAGCGCCTCGGCGCGCACGAACACCCCGTCGGGCCCCTCGCCGGTGGCTTCCACCCACAGCTTGCGACCCGACCGGTCGCGCACCCGGGCGGTGATGCGCACCGGCACGTGCATGGGGGCGGGACCGACAAAGTCGATGTTGAGGTTGGCGGTGTAGGCCAATTCCCCGGCGATGGACATGACGAACCCCATGGTCTCGTCGATGGCGGCCGCCACCATGCCACCGTGGGCCCGTCGCGGGGCGCCTTGGGTGGCCGGGCCAAACACCACGGTGCCCACCGCAGCGTCGTTCTCGCGATGCACCCGCAGCCCAAGGCTCATCGGGTTGGCGCTGCCCGACACCGGCGAATCCACAAACAGGTCCATGGGACCACCATTGGGATCCACGTCGATGCTCGGCAGTCGGTTGGCGTCGGCACCGAACCGGGCGTTGTCGGCCAGCTCGGCCAATCGGTCACGCCCGGGCAACTGTTCGGCCTCGTCAGCCAGGACATCGGCCATGGCTGCCACCCGGCCGGCCAGATCGATGGTCAGCCGGTGACCCACCAGGGCGTTGCCCAGCCGGCGCATGGCAGCACCCATGGCGGTACGCGCCGCCAGTTCCTCGTCGGTCTCGTTGGGGTTCATGGGGCGGTCTCGCAACGTCGGGCAAGTTCGGCCAGGCTGGCGGTGACGGCCTTGGTCAGGGCTTTGCGCACCACTGGCGACAGTGGACGCATCCATGGTGCCAGATCGATGCCCTGACGGTAGGTGACCGTGGTGCCCGCCGCAGTGGCATCCAGCGTGACCACTTCCACCATGGCGGCCAGCCCCGGACGGTTGGCCCCGGTGACCACGAACCCGAACTTCCGCTGGTCGTCGAACACCAGCACCTCCTCGGTGACCTCCAGACCCTTGACCACCACCGTGCGCTGCGACCCCACCCCGTGGGGAGCGGCACTGGTGTACTCGGCCCTGGTCATGCCGTCGAACCACGACGTCCACGCCGTAGCGTCGGCAATCAGCGGCCAGATCCGGGTGGCTGGGGCACCGATCTCGACACGGCCGTGAACCTGCACACCGGCACGGTCGAGCAGTCCCAGATCCTCACGTCGCAGTTGATGGGCCATGTGACTCCTCACGATGTTGATCCCCGCTGCCGCGGGCAGGCGACCAACCCTAGGTGAGCGCCGCACTGCCGCTCACGAACCACCCGCTGGCCACGTGCTGCACCCGGCGCACCCCAGTCATTCACTGCACCTCAATCACTGCAACAGCAGCCACGCCACGGTGAGGGCCACGCCGTTGGTGGCCAGATGCGCCAGTACCGGGGCCAGCAGGCTTTTCGAGCGCAACCGCAGCCACCCGAACACCATCCCGGCCACAAAGGTCACCGCCACCGACCCCGCCACCAGTGCCACCGAACCGGCCGGGCTCGATGCGGTGTCGGCGGTGGCGGCATTGTCGGACATGGTCGACAGCGTGGGACTGATGTGCCACAGCCCGAACAACGCCGACGTCGCCACCAGGGCGGTCCGCTTGCCCCAGGCCAGCACCCCGGCACCCAACAGCAACCCCCGGAAGGCGAACTCCTCGGGCAGCACGGTGGCGATGAGGATCCCGACCACGATCTCGAATGCCAGCGCCGATGCGCTGATGTTGGCACGGGCGTCTTCGAACAGCCCCGACGTGGCCGGCAGCAACGCCCCGGCGCCAACCACGACCACCACCACGCGCGAACGCCGCTGCGCCCCACGCCGCCCCTGCGCCGAGGTCGGCGCGCCAGCCCCAGGTCGGCGGCGCCCATGCGGGCTGCCGCTGCCAGCGCCACCAGTGCCACCAGCACCGCCACGGCGGCGGCGTCGGCACGATCGCCAAATACCCCCAGGGCCCGCACCACGTTGAACACCAGCAGGATCGTCGCCGTGGCGGCGAACACCGTGGCTGGCGTCATGCGGACTACGGCGTGCCCCATCACCGATCCGCCGGTCCGCCGGTGTCGCCGGTGTCGCCGATCCCGCCGGTGTCGCCGGTGTCGCCGGTGCCGGTGGTGCCGGTGGAGTCAGGTCATCGGCTGACGATGGGTCCGTGGTCACGCGTCGGTGCGAAACGTGTCGAGCACCGTGCGCAGGCGCAGCGTGTCGGCGCCGGTCCAGCCGTCGGGGCCACCGTGGCCACCCAGCCGTCGGCGATGTTGGGCACGTAGTCGTGACCGTGCCCGGGCGGGGCGCTGAAGCCGGCCATGAGGTCCACCACGTTTTGCACGAACGTGACCCCCGGCATCCACCGCAGGGTGTTGGGCACGTCGTACCCGGTGGGCCGGTGCATCCATACTGGCCGCCACCACAGCGACGAGATCGACGCCCACGTCACCGGGTCCGACGGGTGGGTGAGGTACACGATGCGGCCCTCGTCGGTGGTGTGAGGTACCGGTGGGTCCTCGTCGGGCGCCCCCAGGATCCGCACCGGGGTGGGCGGATCCTGACCGGGGTACCAGGCAGGATTGCTGGAGCTGCGGTCGTCGAGCATCCGGTTCCACAACGGGTTGTTGAAGGTGGGCCCCACCCACATGGCGCCATCCACCATTGGACGTGACGTCGTCAACGGTGGGCCGCACCCCTTGTGGAGTGAAGCTGGACTCCGAACCGAACGACCCCAGGCTCTCGCCGTACACCACCAACCGCGGGCGGGTCTCGACGGGCTCGGCGGCCCAACGCTCGCTGCACCGCCGCCAGCAGGGTGCGCGAGCTTTCTGCTGCCTTATCCAGGTCGACCAGAAACGAGATCCAGCTCGGCAGGTACGAGTACTGGGTGGCCACCATGGCGGTGTCACCGGCGAACAGGTACTCAGGGCCAGGCTGGCCGCTGCCGGGTTCACCCAGCCGGTGCCGGTCACGGTGACCACCACCAGCACCTCACGCCCGAACGCCCCGGTGCGCTCGAGTTCGGCCACTGCCAGGTCGGCCTGGGCCTCGGGGGTGTCGGCGGCCTGCAGGCCCACGTAGGTCCGGATCGGCTCGATTGCTGTTGCCACGGCGCCAGTCTCCGCAGCGGGATCGGTTCCGGCATCGGCATCGGTTCCGGCATCGGCGAAGTCCTGGAGTTGGGCCACGGTGGGCCCGGTGGCCACAAACGTTCGACCCTGCTCCCCCAGCGACTCCCACGTCACCAGTGACCCCGGCCCGCCCGAGCGCAGGTCCGAGTGGTGGGTTCCACCCCGGGCTCGGTGCCGTCGTCGACGGTGGAATACGCCGTGTTGATGGCATCAAGCAGCCGCGCCCCCACCACGGTGACCGCCAATGTCCACACCACCAGGGCCACGATCACCACCGTGGACGCCACTGCAAGCCATGCCGGCACCACCCGGGTGACGCCGCGGTGCACCCGACGCACACCCATGCCCACCAGACGGCCGATCACGATGAACAGCACGGTCACCACGGCCGTCACCACCACCATCGGCACGATTCTGGCCGCGCCCACCGGCTCCAGACCCACAAGGGCCCGCTGGTCGTTTTGCCACCCATGCCAAAGCACCACGCCCACCACGCCCACCACAGCCCACGCCACCGCCAGCACACGCCCACCACGCCCGCCCAGCGGGGTCGGAACGCTGCGACCGGTCCTGGTGGCGATCGCAGCAACCACCACATGCACCAGCGATCCCACCATCAGGCCCAGCCCGATGGCCACGGCGCTGATCATGCCCTGGGTGACCGAAGTCCGGGGCATGAGCGTGGGATGAACCGAGGCCCACCACAGCACCAGGGCGATCCACCACGACACATGCGGAAAGGACCTTTTCAGTGCGGTGAGCATGGGCATTGGTAGCAGGCTGGTGCCGACCGCACCAGCACACGGCACCGACACAGGCACATGGCCACGACATCAGCGGCCAGCCCGCCATCAGCCCGGTACCCTCAACCCCATGCACCCCCACCATGTCTGGCGAAGGTGTCAATCATGTGGTGGCTGATCATCGCCGGCGTGCTGGCGGTGGCGCTGCTGGTCGTGGTGGTCCACGACCTGGTCCAGCGCAAGCACGCAATCCTGCGGAATTTTCCGCTCATCGGTCATCTGCGCTTCACCATCGAGGCCTTCGGGCCCGAGTTGCGCCAGTACATCGTCACCAGCAACGACGACGAACGCCCGTTCAACCGCAATCAGCGTCAGTGGGTGTACGCCACCGCCCACCGCTCCAACACCTACTTCGGTTTCGGCACCGACGTGAACTTCGACGCTGTGGCCGGCCATGTGCTGGTCAAGCAGTCGTCGTTTCCGCTCAACAACCCCAGCCCGGGTGCCACGGTGCGCCTGCCGTGCGCCAAGGTGCTGGGGGCGGCACGGGGCCGGGCTGCGGCCGTGCGGCCGGCGTCGGTGGTGAACATCTCGGGCATGAGCTTCGGGGCCCTGTCAGGGCCAGCCATCGAGGGTCTCAACCGGGGTGCGGCGCTGGCGGGGTGTTGGCACAACACCGGCGAGGGGTCGGTGTCGCCGGGCCACCAGCATGGCGGTCAGCTGGTGTTCCAGGTGGGAACGTCGTACTTCGGTTGCCGTGACCGGGCCGGTCGGTTCGACCTGGCGCAACTGGTGGAGCTCACCCACGCCAACCCCATCACCGCCATAGAGATCAAGCTGTCGCAGGGGGCCAAGCCCGGTCTGGGCGGCCTGCTGCCGGCGGCCAAGGTGACCCCGGCCATCGCCGCCATCCGCGGCATCGAGGCCGGGGTGGACTGCGCCAGCCCCGCCGCCCACAGCGAGTTTTCCGATGTGTCGGGATTGCTCGACTTCGTCGAACGCATCGCCGACGCCACCGGTCTGCCGGTGGGCATCAAGTCGGCGGTTGGGGAAACCCACCTGTTCAGCGAACTGGCCCAGCGCATGCAGGGTCTGCACCGGGGCGTGGACTTCATCACCATCGACGGCGGTGAAGGCGGCACCGGCGCCGGGCCCCTGGTGTTCACCGACCACGTGGCCCTGCCGTTTCGGGTCGGTTTTGCGAGGGTCTATGCGATCTTCGCCGAGGCCGGCCTCGCCGACGACATCGTGTTCATCGGCTCGGGCAAACTCGGTCTGCCCGACACCGCCCTGATGGCGTTCGCCATGGGCTGCGACATGGTGAGCGTGGGGCGCGAGGCGATGTTGTCGCTGGGGTGTGTGCAGGCCCAGCGCTGCCATACCGGCCGCTGCCCCACCGGAGTGGCAACCCAGTCGGCGTGGTTGGCCCGGGGGCTCGACCCGGCCGAGAAGTCGGTGCGGGTGGCCAGCTACATCGAGGGCCTGCACGCCGAGCTGGGAGCGTTGAGCAGGGCATGCGGGGTGCCCCACCCGGCGCTGGTGAGCCTGGACCACCTCGAGTTGTACGACGGCGGCCCCACCGCCCGCCCGGCCACCGACGCCTTCGGCTACCAGCCCGGCTGGGGCCTGCCCGGAGCCGCAAACACCCGTGCCCTGACCGACCTGCTGGCGTCGCGGGACCTCACGTTCGGGTCACCGATCCCTACGCGGTGCCGAAGCGGTCGGGGCTGATCAGCCCCGCACCACCAGGACGTCAGGTACCTCCCGGACGCGAAAGCGGCCCGGCCCCTCAGGCACATGGCTGAGGGCACCGGGCCGCCGCACACCGCGTTGTGGCGGTTTCGTTACTCGATGCGCAGGCCCGAAATGGCCCGGGAGATCACCAGCTCCTGGATCTGCTCGGTGCCTTCGAAGATGTCGAAGATCTTCGAGTCACGGTGCCAGCGCTCGACGGGGTACTCACGGGTGTAGCCGTAACCGCCCAGAATCTGGATGGCCCGCTCGGTGACCCACACGGCGGTGCGGCCGGCATAGAGCTTGGACATCGAGCCCTCGGCGTTTTTGTACTCGCCGTTGCGGCTCATCCATGCTGCACGCCACACCAGCAGGCGGGCGGCGTCGATCTCCATGCACATGTTGGCCAGCATGAAGGCGATGGACTGGTTTTCGATGATGGCCTTGCCGAACGCCCGACGCTCCTTGGCGTACTCCAGCGAGTACTCGTAGGCGGCACGGGCCACACCAATGGCCTGGGCACCCACGGCCGGGCGGGTGGCCTCGAACGTGGCCATGGCCGGCTGCTTGCCCGACGTACCGGCGTTGGGGTTGGCCAGTGCCTCGCGGGCCTTGGCCAGCTTGGCGTCCAGCTTCTCCTTGCCACCCAGCAGGCAACGGCCCGGGCACCACGACGTCGTCAAGCACCACCTCGGAGGTGTGTGAGGCACGGATGCCATGCTTTTTGTACTTCTGACCCATCGACAGGCCCGGGGTGTTGGGCGGGATGATGAAGCTGGCCTGGCCACGGCTTTTGAGGTCGGGCTCCACAGACGCCACCACCACGTGGATGTTGGCGATGCCACCGTTGGTGATCCACGCCTTGGTGCCGTTGAGGGTCCATTCGTCCTTGGCTTCGTTGTACACCGCACGGGTACGCAGGCTCGATACGTCGGAGCCGGCGTCAGGCTCAGACACACAGAATGCGCCCAGCTTCACGTCGTCGGCGTCGCCGTAGCACTGCGGCACCCACTCAATGGTCTGCTCGGGAGTGCCAGATCCGGCGATGCCGGCGGCGGCCAGACCCGAACCCATGATCGCCAGGCCGATGCCAGCGTCGCCCCAGAAGATCTCCTCGATGGCCACCGGCAGGGTGAGGCCGCTGGGATCTCCCATCATCGTCTGGGCGATGAAGTCGAAGCCGTACAGGCCGATCTTGGCTGCTTCTTGCACGATGGGCCACGGGAACTCTTCGCGCTCGTCCCACTCCTCGGCCGCCGGACGGATCACGTCGGCGGAGAACTCATGGATCCAGTCCCGCAGTTGGACCTGCTCGTCGCTGAGATTGAGGGAAAAATCGGACATCGGTGGGCTCCTGGATCAGGTGAAGGAACGGTAGACAACGAACGATGTTACCCACGGGTAACATCTACAACGGTAGCCGCCTGTGTCGCTGTGTGCCAGCCATGGCTGCCATTGGGTGAAACAGTCGTCGCATGGCGCCGACGGACCGTCACGAGGTCAGGCCGGTTGAGGTCAGGCCGGTTGCTGTCAGGCCGGTTGCTGTCAGCCTGGTCGTAGGGCAGTGCCGTCGGCGGTATCTTCCACCACCCACCCGGCGGCCTGGATGCGGTCACGCAAGTGGTCGGCAGCAGCGAAGTCCCTGTTGGCCCGGGCGGCGTCTCGCTGACGGGCCAGCTCCAACAACTCGGCAGGCACCTCTGCGTCTGCTGCCCCGGCATCGAGCATGAGGCCCACCGCCTCGCACACCACGAAGACCGCAGCGCCCAAAGGTGCAGCTGCATCGGCGTTGCCGGCATCGGCCAGGGCGTTGGCGCTTCGCACCGTGGTGAACACCAGGTCCATCACCGCCGGGGTGTCGAGGTCGTCGTCCATGGCCCGGGCAAAGGAGTCCAGCACAGCGGGATCGGGCGTCACGCCGGCGTGGGAGTTGCCGCTGACGTTGGCGCTGCCGTTGGACAGCAGCGGCGCCATCCGGCGGGCAAAGGCGTCAAGGCGCTCGAGGGCCCTGGTGGCGTCGGTGGCCGACGCCTCGCTCACCTCCACCGGCGACCGGTAATGGCTGCGCAGCACCAACAACCTGTAGGCGCGCGGGTCGTGGCGGTCGCACAGGTCGGTCAGGTCAGTGAAATTGCCCAACGACTTGGACATCTTCTCCCCACCCACCTCCACAAACCCGTTGTGCATCCAGTGGCGGGCAAACGGCCGACCGCACGCCATGGCCTGGGCCCGCTCGTTTTCATGATGGGGGAAGGCCAGGTCGGCGCCGCCGCCGTGCAGGTCGAACCCGTCGCCGAGCAGGTCGAGGCTCATCACCACACACTCGGTGTGCCACCCCGGTCGGCCCGCACCCCACGGTGACGGCCATGCCGGTTCGCCGGGCTTGGCCAGCTTCCACAGGGCGAAGTCGGTGGGCGACCGCTTGGCATCGTCAACATCCACACGCGCACCGGCGCGCAAACTGTCGAGGCTCTGGCGGGCCAGCAGCCCGTAGTCGGCGACCGCCGACGAATCGAAGTACACGCCGTCGTCGAGCACATAGGCGGCACCACGGTCGATGAGGTCAGCCACCAGGGCCACCATGTCGGCGATGTAGGCGGTGGCGTGGGGGTCGTGGGTGGGGCGCAGCACCCCGATGCGGTCCATGGCCTGCCACCACATCTGTTCCCAGTGATGAGCCACGACATCGGCGGTGGTGTGTTCGGCTGCGGCCCGGTCGATGATCTTGTCGTCCACGTCGGTGATGTTGGACACGTACACCACCTCGTCACCCGACCACATCAGGTAGCGCCGCAGCACGTCGAACACCAGCGCGAACCGGCCGTGGCCCAGGTGGGGCGGGCCGTACACGGTGGGGCCGCACACATACATCGACACCTCGCCCGGGGTACGTCGTCGCAGGGGCGTGACGGTGCCGGTGGCGGTGTCGAACAGGTGCAGCACGTCCAGAGGCTACCCCGGCAGTGCAGAGCCAGCGATGAGCGTTGGCTAGCCTCACAACCACCTATGGCAACGCAGCCCCGCTCCCCCAAGAACCCTTCGCCCAGAACCCCGGGTTCACCCAGGACATCGTGGAACGTGCCCGACAAGCCTGCACTCGAGGGGCTGGAGGGTCGCTGGGACCGCAGGTGGGACACCGACGGCACCTACCGCTTTGACCGCACCGCAACCAGGGACCGGGTGTACTCCATCGACACTCCCCCACCCACGGCGTCGGGATCGCTGCACGTGGGTCACATTTTTTCCTACACCCACACCGACACCATCGCCCGCTACCGCCGCATGCGAGGCGCCGAGGTGTTCTACCCCATGGGCTGGGACGACAACGGCCTGCCCACCGAGCGCAGGGTGCAGAACTACTACGGGGTGCAGTGCGACCCGTCGCTGCCGTATGACCCCGACTTCACCGCCCCGGTCCCCATGGCCGATCGCACCAAGGCCGAACGCGAACAACCCCCGGTGCACCTGAGCCGGCGCAACTTCGTCGAGTTGTGCGAGGAACTCACCGTCACCGACGAAAAGGCGTTCGAGACCCTGTGGCGCACCCTGGGACTGTCGGTGGATTGGTCGATGACGTACGCCACCATCGACGCCCACTCCCAGACCGTGGCCCAAAAGGCGTTTTTGGACAACCTGGAACGCGGCGAGGCCTATCAGGCCGACGCCCCGGTGCTGTGGGACGTGGACTTTCGCACCGCCGTGGCCCAGGCCGAACTCGAAGACCGCGAGCGTCCCGGGGCGTACCACCGCATCCCGTTTGCCTGCGTGGCCCCCGACGGCACCACCACCGGTGACGCCATCACCATCGAGACCACCCGTCCCGAGCTGATCCCGGCGTGTGTGGCGCTGGTGGCCCATCCCGACGACGAGCGCTACCAGCCGCTGTTTGGCACCACGGTGCGCACGCCCTTGTTTGGCGTGAACGTGCCGGTGCACCCCCATCGCCTGGCCGACCCCGACAAGGGATCGGGCATCGCCATGATCTGCACGTTCGGTGACACCACCGACGTGATCTGGTGGCGCGAGCTCAACCTTCCCACCCGGGCGGTCGTCGGCACCGACGGCCGGTTGCTGGCCGACACCCCCGAGTGGATCATCCGACCCCGCCGGGCGCGACGCCTACGGCGAGCTGGCCCGCCGTGGTGTGGCCCAGGCCCAGCGCCGCATCGTGGAAATGCTCACTGACGCCAACATCCTCGACGGCGAGCCACGGGCCATCACCCACCCGGTGAAGTTCTTCGAAAAGGGCGACCGGCCACTGGAGATCGTGGCCAGCCGCCAGTGGTACCTGCGCAACGGCGGTCGTGACGGCACCGACGGCGACGGCGCCCGTCTGCGTGAGGCGCTGTTGGCCCGGGGCGAGGAGCTGGTGTGGCACCCGCCCCACATGGCGGTGCGCTACCGCAACTGGGTGGAAGGCCTCAACGGCGACTGGCTCATCAGCCGTCAGCGCTACTTCGGGGTGCCGTTCCCGCTGTGGTACCGCGTCAACGACGACGGCACCCCCGACCACGACCATCCCATCGTCCCCGATGCCGCCCAGCTGCCCGTTGATCCGTCGGTGGACGTGCCGGCTGGCTACGACGAATCGCAGCGTGGGGTACCCGGGGGCTTTGTCGGTGATCCCGACGTCATGGACACGTGGGCCACGTCGTCACTTACGCCCCAGATCGCCACCGGATGGGCCGCCGACGACGACTTGTTTGCGGCAACGTTCCCCATGGATCTGCGCCCCCAGGGTCACGACATCATCCGCACGTGGCTGTTTTCCACCGTGCTGCGGGCGCATCTGCAACACGACGCGCTGCCGTGGACCAACGTGGCCATCTCGGGATGGGTGCTCGACCCCGACCGCAAGAAGATGTCCAAGTCCAAAGGCAACGTGGTCACTCCGCTGCCGATGCTGGAGAAGTTCGGCGCCGACGCTGTGCGGTACTGGGCCGCCAACGGCCGACCCGGCACCGACACCGCCGTGGACGAAGCCCAGATGAAAATCGGGCGTCGACTGGCCATCAAGGTGCTCAACGCCAGCCGGTTCACGCTGGGCACGGTGACCGCCGGTGATGGCGACTCCCCCACCGAGCGCACGGCGGTGGATCCGTCGGTGATCACCGAACCCATCGACCGGGCCATGCTGGCGCAACTGGCCAACCTGATCGACGAAGCCACCCGGGCCTACGAGGGCTACGACTACGCCCGGGCGCTCGAGCGCACCGAGTCGTTTTTCTGGAAGTTCTGCGACCAGTACCTCGAGTTGGTCAAGCAGCGCGCCTACGGCAGCGTTGGCGCCACGGGTCAGGCATCGGCCCAGGCCGCATTGCAGGTGGCGTTGTCGGTACTGCTGCGGCTGTTCGCCCCGGTGATGCCGTTTGTGACCGAAGAGGTGTGGTCGTGGTGGCAGACAGGATCGGTGCACGCCGCGGCGTGGCCCGAGGCCAGCGAGTTCGCCGAGCTCGCCCACATCGCCGACGCCGATCCCGCCGTGCTCGACATCGCCGCATCAGTGTTGAGTGAGGTGCGTCGGGCCAAGACCGAGGCCAAGCGCAGCCTGCGCACCGACGTGGATCTGGCCGTGGTCACTGCATCCGACACCCAGCTGGCGGCGTTGGGCGCGGCACGCAGCGACGTGACCGACGCCGGTGCGATCATCGAGCTGCGCACCGTGGCACTCGATGGGGCGCTCGATGGCGGCCCCACAGAACTGAGCGTTGAGGTGCACCTGGCGCCCGAGGAAGAGGCAGAGGCAGCACCAGCGCCCGAGTGAGCGCGGGCTCAGGTGAACGCCGGCTCAAGTGGGCGCAGGTCCGCAAACGACAGCGGGGACGCCTCCGCAGTAGCGGAGACGCCCCCGGCGTCACAACGTTGCGTCAGCCCGAACCTCTGGGCCAGCGCCGACGAGTTGGTTCAGCTGGCCATGTTGGCGGCCACGAAGTCCCAGTTCACCAGGCTGTCCATGAAGGTGTTGATGTAGTTGGGGCGGGCGTTGCGGTAGTCGATGTAATAGGCGTGCTCCCACACATCGATGGTCAGCAGGGCCTTGGCCGAGTGACGCATGGGGAGGTCAGCGTTGGCGGTCTTTGTCACCGACAGCGTGCTGCCGTCGTCGACCAGCCATGCCCAGCCCGAACCGAACTGGGTGGTGGCCGCCTCGGCGAACTGGGTGCGGAAGGCGTCGTAGGAACCGAAAGCGGAGTTGATGCGATCAGCCATCTCACCGGTGGGCTCACCACCGCCACCGGGGGCCATGCAGCTCCAGTAGAAGGTGTGGTTCCACACCTGAGCGGCGTTGTTGAACAGCGGCGACGGTGAATCGGCAGCCATGATCACGTCTTCGAGTGAGGCGCCAGCGTGATCGGTGCCCTCAACCATCTTGTTGAGGTTGGTGACGTAGGTCTGATGGTGCTTGCCGTGGTGGTACTCGAGAGTCTCGGCACTGATGTGGGGTGCCAGTGCGTCGATCGCATAGGGCAGTGTGGGCAGTTCAAAGGCCATCAAACATCTCCTGGTAACGCTCGGACAACAGTGGACCTGAGGCTAGTCGCGGTTCGGCCCGGCACCACGTGCCGGGCCGAACGTCAACTCGAGTTCACCGACACCTCACCAAAGGGGCCGGGGGGCGACACCAGATCGCGGTGCCGCTGGGAGCTCAGCGCAGGCCGAGCTTGGAGGTACACGCTGGCCACTGGCCCCAGCCGTACTGGGCCTGCAGGCGGGTAGCCACCTCAATCTGCTGTTCGCGGCTGGCCTGATGGGGGTACTCGGCATACTGACGGCCGCCCATGTTCACCCACGTCTGGTGCATGAACTGGATGCCGCCATAGAAGCCGTTGCCAGTGTTGATCGACCAGTTGCCACCTGACTCACACTGAGCCAGTGCGTCCCACACCGAATCACCCGACACTGCGGGAGCCGGAGCCGACTCGTACACCGGCTCAGGGGCTGGGGCTGGGGCGGGAGCAGGAGCCGGCGGCGGGGGCGGCGGGTTCATCCACTGCTCCCAGTTGGCCAGGCCCTGGGCGTCGAGGCTGTTGTACCAGCCAAAAAACAGCGCCATGGGGTCGAGCGGCACCGTGGTGGTGGTCGTGGGGGCTGCGGTCGTTGAGGTCGACGAGGTCGACGTGGACGTTGCCCGCAGGGCCGTCACCAGTTCGGAAAAGGCCAGTTCGGTCTTTTCGGCAGCAGCCGTTGACGTTTCGGTGTTGTCATCACCACCAGACAGGCCGGCGACAACCGGGGTGCCCACCAGGGCAACCACTGCGGCTACCGCCACAGCGACAAGGCCGAGGCGGCGACGCCGCGATGGGACCTTGGGGGAAACAGCGATCGGGGAATCATCATCGATGGACGACGACGCGGTACCTGGATTGGGTTTGCTTGTGTTCGACACGGGGGGTCCTTTCCGCCGGACGGACCCCGGGGTGGGGACGGTCCGTTATGCGTGGGGCTTGGGTCGTGAACAACAAGCATTGCCATGTTCGTCACGCAAATGCAACATTTCCGCAAAGAAAAAGACGCAGTGTGACGAATCCCTCACCGTGTGCGGGGACGCGAAACGACCCCACCAGCGTGAGCCAGTGGGGCCGTTTCGCTCTGTATTAGGGGGGGTCTTGGGTTACATCACTACGTGCCGCTGCGGGCCGAGCGTGCACCAGTCCGTAATTGTTCCATTGCTTGCTCGACACCTGACCGGAGCGACGAAAACGCGTCGCCGGCGGTGTTGCCGGCGTTGCCGATCTGCTCTCGGGCGTCCAGCCACCAGTTCCTCAACTGCTCCACGACCGGTGCCATTTGCTCCTCGGCGTCAAGCCGCCCCAGATGCATCTGCACCTCAAGTTCGTCGATGCGACCCTTCCACTGATCGAGCTGGGCGTCGGTGAGTTGGCGACGGGTCTCCGACAGTTCGGTTTGCAGTTCGGTGATCCTGGCCTCCAGGCCGCTGATGCGGTCCTCGGTCGGGTCGTCTGTTGGCATCGGAACCTCCTCGTTGCGGCACTGGCCTGTTGCGGACTGGCCTGTTGCGGAACTGCCCTGTTGCGGAACTGCCCTGTTGCGGAACTGCGGAACATCACGACCAAAAAGCACTTTCCTGACTGAACCCTAGGTACCAACCAGCCAAATCGGGAGGGCCAAACGTCCCACCATTCGCCACCAAAGGCTCAGGGCACCTCAACGGCGCACAGGGGTCGATGGTCACCGGCCATGCTTGGGGTAGACATCACTGCACGAGTTGTCCGCCACGCGCACCGCCCGCCACCGATGCGCCACGCCGGCGCACACCCCCACAGGGAGAAGCACACCGTGCCCACCGGGTCCGAATCCCCATCGCCAGCGTCCGAATCCCCATCACCAGCGCCCGACTCCAGCGACCAGACGGCCACGGTGCGCCCCATGGTCCCTCGCCGAACCCCCGAAACGGCCTTCTTCTGGGATGGATGTGCCGACGGCGCGTTGCTGTTGCAGCACTGTCGGTCGTGCGAGCGGCCCTGGTACCCCGCCCAGCGCAACTGCCCCCGATGTCAGGGCAGCGACATCGACATCGTGGCGGCGTCGGGCCAGGGGCGGTTGGCGTCGTACGTCATCAACCACCGTGAAAGCCCCGGTTTCGAGGCCCCCTACGTGATCGCCCTGGTTGATCTCGACGAAGGTCCGCGCATGCTCACCAATCTGGTCGACTGCGCACCAGACCCCACCAGCCTGCCCGTGGGCACCGCGGTGCAGGTGCGGTTTTTGCCCATCGCCACCGCCGACGGGCGCGCCACCGCAACGATCCCGGTGTTTGCTCCCACCAGCGCGCAGGAGGCGACCGCCGAAGTGGTCACCACCGGCGTCGACACCACCCCCGGCCGGCGCCAGCCGCTTTTCTGACCTCGACCGGCCCGATCCCACCGACGTTCCGGCCCCTCGCCACCGCCGTCATGGCGTGGCCATCGTGGGGGCGGCTGAGACCACCGAACTGGGCACCATCGCCGACCTCACCCCGGTGGAGCTGCACCTCGACGCCGCCCGCAACGCCCTTGCTGACGCCGGTCTCACCGCCGCCGACATCGACGGGGTGGCCTGCGCCGGGGTGTCGCCGATTGAGATCTCGTTCGGGCTCGGTATCACCCCCACCTGGGTGGACGGCACCATGGTGGGCGGCTCGTCGTTCATGTTGCACGTTCGCCACGCCGTCGCTGCGCTGGAAGCCGGCATGGCCACGTGCGTGCTCATCACCCACGGCGAAAGCGGTCGCAGCCGGGTTGGCGGCATGCCGGTGGGTCGGCGGTCACCCCTCATCGAGCAGTTCGAATGGCCGTTCGGGGTGGCCGGACCACCCACCATGTTCACCCTGCCGGCGCTGGCGTGGATGGACCGCTACGGCATCACCGAACAGCAACTGGCCAGCGTTGCGGTGGCCCAGCGCCAGTGGGCGTCAATGAACCCCCGGGCGGCCAAGCGTGACCCGATCACGGTGGACGACGTGCTGGACTCACCCATGGTGGCGTGGCCATTTCGCCGACTGATGTGCTGTCTGGTGACCGACGGTGGCGGTGCGCTGGTTCTCACCACCGTCGACCGTGCCGGCGACACCGCCGGGAAGCCGGTGCACGTGCTGGGCACCGGCGAGGCCGTGGAGACGCCACTGGTGAGCCAGATGGCCGACCTCACCTCGTCACGGGCGTTTCGGCTGGCTGGTCGACGGGCGCTGGCCGAAGCCGGCATCACCACCGCCGACGTCGACCACCTCATGGCCTACGACGCCTTTGTCCACACCCCGTGTTACGCGCTCGAGGCACTGGGGTTCACCGATCCCGGCGAGGCCCCCGCCTTCATCGCCGAGGGTCACACCGGCCCACACGGACGCCTGCCCATGAACACCAACGGCGGCGGGCTGTCGTACACCCATACCGGGATGTACGGCATGTTCGCCCTGCAAGAAAGCGTGCGTCAGGTGCGCGGCACCGCACCGGCGCAAGTTGATGGTGTGCACATCTCGGTGGCCCATGGAGTGGGCGGCATGTTTGCCGCCAGCGGCACCATCGTGCTCGGCGACGAACCGGCCAGCTCGTGAGCCGCCGGGCCGGCGACACCCTGGCGTGCATGGCCGTGTGCCCGCCCGGGGTGGAGCCACTGCTCGACGCCGAGCTGGCGGCAATGGGCATCGCCCGGCGCAACGTGGTGCGAGGCGGCGTCGAGGTGAACCTGCGACCCCGGCAGCTGTATGCCGCCAACTTGTGGTTGCGCACCGCCACCCGGGTGCTGGTGCGGGTGGCCATGTTCGACGTGCACGACTTCGCCACCCTGGAACGCAATGCCGCCACCGTGAACTGGCGGCAGTGGGTGCCGGCAGGAGCGCAGGTCACCTTCCGGGTCAGTTCGCACCGGTCCCGGCTCGACCACACCCGGGCCATCGCCGAGCGGCTGGCTGCAGCTGCCGGAGCACCACTGGCCACCGGCTCCGCCGACTGGGCCGACGGCGGCAGTTCCTATGACGACGAGGGCGCACCACCGGCGGGACCACCCGCCGCCCGGTTCGTGGCCCGCATCGACCGCAACCGCCTGACCCTGAGCGCCGACAGCTCCGGCGAACCGCTGTACCAGCGCGGTTGGCGCCGTCAGGTGGCCAAGGCTCCCCTGCGACCCACACTGGCCGCCGCCATGCTGGCAGCAGTGGGCTGGCCAGCACAGGGCCAACCAGCACAGGGCCAACCAGCACAGGGCCAACCAGCACAGGGCCAACCAGCACAGGGCCAACCAGCACAGGGCGGATCCTCTTCGGGTCGGCTCATGCTGGTGGATCCCTTCTGTGGGTCGGGCACCGTGGCCATCGAAGCGGCGCTTGCCGCCTCGGGGCGCCCCCCGGGCACGGGCGCCACCCCGGGTTCGACCCGCAGCTTCGCCTTTGAAACGTGGGCCGACTTCGCTCCGGGCACGTGGGCCAGTGTGCGTGGTGAGGCCACCCAGCGACTGGCCGATGCGGCCGGCAACGACCTCACCGTGATGGCCTCAGACCGTGACGCCGGAGCCATCGCCGCCACCACCGCCAATGCCGCTCGCGCTGCGGTGGGCCACCTGGTGGCAGCCACCCACTCAGCCGTATCGGCCATCGAGCCCCCGCCGGGACCGCCACCTGGACCCAACGACACGGCCTGGGTGGTCACCAACCCGCCATGGGGTGGACGAATCGCTTCGGGCGGTGACCTGCGCGATCTCTACGCCACGTTCGGCAACGTGATGCGGGCCCGATTCACCGGATGGCGCGTGGCCATGCTGGTGGCCGACCGGCATCTGGCCGCCCACAGCGGCCTGGGCCTGCATGAGGCCCTGCGCACCACCGCCGGTGGCCAGCCCGTGCAGTTGCTGGTCACCGGGCCGCTCACGGCGTCATCGTGACCGGCGCGGTTCGCTAGCGGATAGCGCTGTGGGCGGTGCCGTCGTGCCGTGAAGCGTCGAGCAGCAGTCGACGTTCGGCGGCGGCCAGCGCACGACGGGCGGGCCGGCACGGCGTCGGGATTCACCGACACCGACGTGATACCCATACCCACCAGCAACTCGGCGAACCCGGGATGGTTGGACGGGGCCTGACCGCACAATGACGACGTGATGTTGTTGCGACGGCACCCCTCGACGATCTGGCCGATGGCGTCGACCACCGCCGGGTCGCGCTCGTCGAACAGCTCGGCACAGGTCTCGGAGTCCCGGTCGACCCCCAGCACCAACTGGGTGAGGTCGTTGGACCCGATGGACACCCCGTCGATGCCCAGGTCGGCGTAGTCGTCGAGGTAGTGGACCACGCTGGGCACCTCAGCCATGATCCACACCTTCAGGTCCCGCTGGTGACCCAGGTCGCTGGCCCTGATCAGGTCCAGGCAGGCGTCGAGTTCCCACAGGGTGCGCACGAACGGCAGCATCACCACAAGGTTGGGGGTCTGTTCGCGCACCCGGGCCAACACCTCGAGCTCCATGGTGAACACCTCGGGCTCGCTCAGGTACCGAAACGCCCCCCGGAACCCGATCATCGGGTTGGCCTCGACGGGTTCAAAGGCCTCACCACCAGTCAGGGCCCGGAACTCGTTGGTGCGGAAGTCGGTGGTGCGGTACACCACCGGTCGGGGGGCGAAGGCGGTGGTGATGCGCAGCAGCGCCTCGCCCATGGACGACACAAAATCGTCACGCCGACCCTCGGCCAACACCTGACGGGGGTGGGCGCCACCCAGCGCATCGGCCAGCAGGAACTCGGCGCGCAACAGACCCACGCCGTCCACGGGCAGGGCGGCAATCTCGGTGGCCCGCTCGGCCATGGCCAGATTCACGTACAGGCGGGTGCCCAGCGCCTCGGGCTCGGCGATGGTGCCAGTCGACGTGTCGGTGCCGGACGAGGCCCGCGACCCCGATAGAGCGCCCGCGCGATGGCGGCGACCCCGATAGAGGCGCGCCCCGATGCACGCGACCCCGATGCACGCGACCCCGCTGCCAGCCATTGCGTGACGTCGCCATCAAAGATCGATCCCGTGGAGCCGTCCACGGTCACCATCTCGCCATCTCGCAGCACCGAGGTGGCATTGCGGGTGCCCACCACCCCGGGGATCCCCAGCTTCACGGCTCACGATGGCGGCATGACAGGTCATGCCACCGCCGTCGGTGACCAGTGCTCCGGCCCGCCGCAACGACGGCACCCAGTCGGGTGAGGTCATGGTGGCCACCAGCACCTCACCGTCGACGAGGTCGGCGCCGTCGGCAGCCAAAGCCAGACCGACGCACTCGCCCGGCAACCACCCCTGGCGACGACGCCAAACCCGACACCAGCACCTGCGGTGGCGGACCACCGTTGGTCTCCGCCCTGCCGGCCGCAGAAGTTGCATCGCCACCGCCGCCGGCGCCGGCGACCAGCGTGGTGATGGGGCGGGACTGCACCAGCCACATCTGCCCATCGGCCAGGGCCCACTCCACGTCCTGGGGTGATCCGTAGTGCTCCTCGACCCGAAGACCCAGCCGGGCCAGGTCCACCACGGTGTCGAGGTCGATGGCCAGGCGTGCAGTGTCGGCTACTGCGACCTGCTCGGTGATGCGGGCACCGGATCCGTTACGCACCATCTGGGTGGACTTGGCACCGATGCGAACTTCCAGCACCCGGGGGCCGTCACGCAACACGGTGAAGGTGTCGGGCTCGACCTGTCCGCTGACCACGGACTCGCCGGCACCGTAGGCGGCCTCGATCACCAGTCGGTCCCGCTGGCCTGAGGGGGCAACGGTGAACAGCACCCCGGCGGCTGCGGGGTCCACCATGGCCTGCACCACCACGGCGATGGCGGGCTCTTCGACGATGTTGCGCTGGGCCCGGTACGACACCACCCGCTCGCCGAACAGCGACGCCCAGCACCGCCGTACGGCGTCGATGATGGCGTCGGCGCCCACAACATCGGTGATGGTGAGGTGCATCCCGGCAAACGAGGTGCCGGCAGAGTCCTCCGAGGTGGCCGACGACCGCACGGCCACAGGACCCTCACCCAGCTGTCGACAGGCCTGCGCGATCTGTGCGGCCAGCGACTCAGGCATTGGGGCACCAAGCACCGTGTCGGTGAGTGCCAACGACGCCTGGCGCAAGGCGGTGGGGTCTTCGGTGTCGATGGACGAGAACCGCTCCAGGAGGTCGCTGCGCACACCGGCGGCGTCCATGGCCGCCAGATAGGCCTGGGCGGTGACGACAAACCCATCGGGAACCGGAAACCCGGCACCCACCAACTCACCCAGGTTGGCGCCCTTGCCGCCCACCGACCCCACATCGCCAAGTCCCACGTCGGTGAACCAGCGCAGGGAGTCTGAAATCGCAGCCATGCCCTGCACTCTGGTGGCCACAACACGCCATCAACAGGGCCAAACGACCCGACGCCGGACCGGCCTCAGCCGTAGGTGAGGCGCGTGATCCAGTCGGCCACCAGTGCCGGACGGTCGCTGCCATCGACTTCGACGGCGAACCGTCGGGTGACCTGCAGGTTGTTGGCGTCCTTGAGTTGCACGTCCACGAGCTCCGAGGTGGCCCGGATGCGGCTGCCCACCGGCACCGGGCTCACAAAACGCACCTTGTCGAAGCCGTAGTTCACGCCCATGAGCACACCGGCGAACCGGGCCGGGTCCTGGGGGATGGACGCGCCGAGATGCACGAGCATCGACAGGGTCAAAAAGCCGTGGGCGATGGTGCCGCCAAATGGGGTGGCCTTGGCCGCCTCGGGGTCGATGTGGATGAACTGGTGGTCAAAGGTGACATCAGCGAACTGGTTCACCTGCTCCTGGGTCACCTCAAACCACTCACCGGTACCCTCGGGCTGGCCCAGTGCGGCGGTGAACAGTTCAAGGGCGGTCTCGGCGTTGGTGGGCATGGGCTCTCCCGTTGTTGAGGTCCGGTCTGATGTCAGGTGTCAGTCACCTGGCGGCTGGCGCAACGCTCTGGTGACCCGACAGCACCACTGCCCCGCACTGCAATGTCTCGCACGTCGGCACGCCCGACGCAAGCGCATCGACTTGTGGCTACTCAACTCGTGGCTGCGCTCAGCGGCGCTGCAGCCCGGTTTCCAGCGTCACCAGACTCGGGGTGATCCAGTCGGCGAACCATCGGGCCCCGAAGGCGTCGAAATGCAGTCCGTCGTAGCGCCATGCCGGGTCGAAGCCCTCAACCAGTTGGTCGCAGTCACCGGTGGGGCACAGCACCGCCCACAAGTCGAGCACCACCGTGCGGGGTTGCCAGCGGCAAAGTTGCGCATGGCATCGACCACCGCCTGCTCACGCCAGCCCGACTCATTGTCGGCCTCCACATAAAACCGACTGGACCGGGGCACAGGAGTGACCAGCACCAGTCGTGACCCGGCACCAGCAGCCGTGCGGGACAGCCAGGTGAGGTGCTCGGTGTACATCTCGTTCCATTGCGCAGACCCCACCACCACGTCGGTGCCGTCGATGCGGCGGTCGTAGGTATCGCTGGTGGTCACCACCACCAACGCCTTGGCATCGAGGGCATCGAGCGCCGACGTGAGGTCGCCACGCCAGTCGCCACATGCGATGTCGGACTCCAGCACGCGCACCTGACCACCGCTGCGACTGATCACCCGGCCCGGCAAGTGGGAGCACTGGGGTCTGGCGATGCTGAGCAGCCGGACCTGACCGGGGTCAAAGGGGCTCGATGACGGCTCCCACGACGGGAACGGAGCCTGACCCGACCCCAGCGATCCACCGGCCAGCGAATGGGCCACGGAGTCTCCGGTGAGGACCACCGGCACCGGAGCAACCTGCCCTGCCGTCTGCCTGCCCTGCGCCTGCCTGCCCTGCAGTCTGCCGGCCCTGCAAGTGCGGCCCCGTTTGCAGCTGACGACGCCGGCGCCGTGGCCAGTTGCTGGTCCGAGGTGCTGCTGGCCACCGTGGGCATCTGGGTGCCGAACACCAGCACGGCAGCAGCGGCGGCGATGCCCAGCGGGGCCGCCGCCACCGACACCGGACCCAACAGCCTGCCCAGTGCCCCGCTGCGCACCGGTCGTTCCACCACCACGTACGACACCAACGCACACCCCAGGGTGATCGCTACCTGGGCCATGGCCAGAGCGAAACCGCTGAGGCCCAGAGCCTGACTGTCCAGGATGGTGATGACGGGCCAGTGCCACAGGTACACCCCGTACGAGATGATCCCCAGACCCACCAGCGGCCGGGCACCCAATACCGACGCCAGCCACGACGATGCACCCACCGAGGCGATGATCACGGCGGTGGCCACAGCCATGACAACGAACCCGCCCCGGTACATCCACGCCGCCCCCTCGGCGGCCACGGCAAACAGCACCACCAGCACCGCCACCGCCGGCACCACCACAGCGCGCAACACCACCGCCGCCCGCCCGTCGACCGGTGGTCGACCCACCAGCAGCGCACCCAGCGCCACCCCGATGAGCAGCCCATGGGCCCGGGTGTCGGTGCCGAAGTAGGCCCGTTCGATGGTGGCCGACCCGTGATGCACCACCGCCATCCACACCGCACTTGCCACCGCCCCAGCCGACGCCACCACCAGCAGCCGGGTGCGAAGCCCGGTGGACCCGCCCAGCCGTGCGGCGGCCAGCACCATCACCAGCAGGGGGAACAGCAGGTAGAACTGCTCCTCGATGGCCAGCGACCACATGTGTCGCAGCGGCGACACCCCGGCCACGAAGTCGGTGTAGGAGGTGCCGTCGATGATGAACCGCCAGTTGGCCATCCAGCCCAGCGTCCACAGGCCCTGCACCCGCAGACGCTCGAGTTCGCCGGGTGATGCTGCCACCAGCCCGTAGATGCCCATGGCCGCGATCACCAGCAGCAGCGCCGGGGTGAGTCGGCGCAATCGCCGCACGTAGAAGTTGCGCAGGTCGAGCCGGCCGGTGCCCTGGCGCTCCCGCACGACCAGCGAGGCGATGAGGAACCCGGACAGGACAAAGAACATGTCCACACCCAAAAAGCCTCCGGGAGCACGCCGGGGTCGAGGTGGTAGACCACCACGGCGGCCACCGCCACCCCCGCAGGCCGTCGAGGGCCCGCAGATGGGGAAACGACGACGAACCCGGTGAGGCCGGCGACGAACCTGTCGTCGACGGGCCCCCGACAGGCCCCCGACGCCCCCACGGGTCCGCCTGGGGGTTTAGATCGAGCCGTCCCATGCCAGCCGGATCCCTGCGGCAGGGTCATGCTCGACCCGCTGCGTGACGTCGAAATGCATGGTGGCCCGATCGGTGGTGTCGTAGGCCGGCCACTGGGGAAGGCCACCGTGGTCGGGGCTGCGTCGGTGGGTGAACGCCAGCCAGGCCTCAGACATCGCATCGGCCAGATCCGGGGGCGGGTCATCCCCGGTGAACATGGTCACGCCGGGCCCGTCGAGATTGTCGAACACGAACGGGATCTCCAGGGCATGACACGACCCCAGCCGTCCGTCGAAGGCCGTCGACGGCCACTCGAACAGGTACATGAACGTGGCGTCGGGCTGGTGGGCGGCCTGCGCCTCGGCCAGACGGATGGCCGGGATGCGAAACACCCGATCGGTCATGACCTGGTTCCACAAGGCGTCGTGGGTGGCGTCGTCGTGGGCCTGTCGGTACACCGACGACATCTGGTGGGGGTCTTCCACCATGCGGCCCAGCCGTCGCAGCAGCATCTCCTCGTCGTCCACGCTGCGCAGCATCATGCCGAACAGCCGCCATTCATCGCGGGTCGTGCCGGTAAGCAGGGCCACGTCAGCCGCCGAGCCGGCGGCGGATGGCCTCCAGCGGCGGCACCGGCAGGACCACACCGTCGAGCACGGGCCCAAACGGCAGGCCGAGCACGTCGGCCCCGGGTCGCTGCACCCGCTCGCTGGTGAGTTCGGTGGCCGCCTTGGACTGTGCCGCCAGCAGCGCAGCGGCGTCGACGGCGCGCAGGCCGGCCACATCGGTCACGTCCAGCTCGGCCATGATGCGCTCGGTGAGTTCGTGGGCACCGGCGGTGTCCCACACGTTGTGCGCCGCTCCGCTCTGGGCGATGGCACCGCTGAACAACCCGGCCGCCGCCGGTGTGCCCATGAGCGTGGCCACGCTCATGGCCCCAGCGCTCTCGCCGAACACGGTCACCCGGCTGGGGTCACCACCGAAGCCGGCGATGTTGTTGCGCACCCACTGCAGTGCCGCCACCTGGTCGAGCAGCCCGGCGTTGCCGCTGCCGGCATGGTCGGGGTCCACGTCACCGAGGTACAGCCAGCCGAACGCACCCAACCGGTAGTTGATGGTCACCACGACAACGTCGCCGCGCCGCACCAGGGTGCTGCCGTCGTACCACGGGATGGATCCCGAACCGCCGGTGAACCCACCCCCGTGGATCCACACCATCACCGGACGCTGGCCGTCGAGTGCGGGGGTGAACACGTTCAGCGTGAGGCAATCCTCGTCCCAGTTCGGCGCCCCCGCCCCCGCCAGCATCTCGATGGTGCCCGCCGACTGGGGTGCGACCGGGCCAAAGGCAGTGGCGTCACGAATCCCCTGCCACGCCGTCGCCGGCGCCGGGGCGGCAAATCGAAGATCGCCCACCGGTGGGGCGGCAAAGGGAATGCCGGCGAAGCGGAGCACGCCGTCGTGGTCCGAACCGGCGACCTGGCCGGTGACAGTGGTGGCAATGGCAGACATGGCGCTTCCCCCTCGTGAATCCCATCCCGGCCAACCACACCCCTGCCGGGGACCACACCGTAGCGGCGGCTGGCCCCCAACGACTCACCCCCTGGAGGAAAGCCGGTTCGTTGGCCGATGAGGTCAAACAGGGCACTTTGGCCCCCTGTGGTGGTGACGTCGGCCGGCAAGAATTGGGCCCAACCGCCGCAACACTTGGTTGATGGGGGACGTGAGGCCGGGAGTTGACGTTGAAGGCCACCACATCACCGACGGCGAGACCACCGACGGCGATACCTCGGGTCGCCCGGGGTGGCACACCCTCAAAGCCAACGCCGTCGCCGAGGCCTGCGGGTCGTCGGTGCACGGGCTTGATGATGACGAGGCTGCCCAACGTCACCACGACCACGGACCCAACGAACTCGAAGGTGAGCCACCCACGCCAATGTGGCGCACGATGGTCCACCAGTTCACCGACCCGTTGGTGGTGGTCCTGCTGGTGGCGGCGGTAGTCACCCTGCTCAAGCGCGACTACACCGACACCATCGTGATTGCTGCGGTGGTCACGCTCAACGCCACCATCGGGTTCACCCAGCAGCGCCGGGCTGAACAGTCGGTACGGTCGTTGGCCACCTTGGTATCACCCACCGCCCGGGTGTTGCGCTCTGGCCATGAGCGTGAGGTCCCCAGTGTCGAGGTGGTGGTAGGTGACGTGGTGCTGCTGGAGTCCGGCGCCCGGGTACCTGCCGACATCCGTCTGGCACACACCACGTCTCTGGCCATCGACGAGTCGCTGCTCACCGGCGAGTCGGTGCCCGTTGACAAGCGCATCGACACCGTTGCCGCCGATGCCCCACTGGCCGAACGGACCAACATGGCGTGGGCGGGGTCGGTGGTGACCACCGGGCGCGGACGCGGACTGGTGGTGGACATCGCCGCCGACACCGAGCTGGGGGCGGTGGCTGACTCGATTCGCACCGGGGTATCCCCCATCACTCCGCTGCAGCAGCGCATGAAGCGCCTGGCGATGCTGATCGGGGCCACCGTGGGAGTGTCAGCGGTGGCGGCGTTCGGGCTGGGGCTGGCCATTGGTGAAGACCCTGGTGACATGTTCTCGTTCGCCGTGGCGTTGGCGGTCATGGCCATTCCCGAGGGTCTGCCGGTGGTGGTCACCATCACCCTGGCGCTGGGAGTGCACCGCATGACCGAGCGCAACGCCCTGATCCGCCAATTGCCAGCCGTCGAGACGTTGGGGTCCACCACCGTGATCGGCACCGACAAGACCGGCACCCTGACCGAAAACCGCATGACCGTGGAGGTGTTGTGGGATGGCACCCGGTCGTGGGAACCCAACGGTGCCGATACCGCCGACGCCGCCGCCGATCGCGCCACAGTGCTGCACCGCCTGTTGGCCGCCGGGGTGCTGGCCAATGAGGCTGAGGCGTACCTTGTGGACGGTCGCCTGCACACCGAGGGTGACCCCACCGAGGCGGCATTGCTGGTGGCTGCCGACGCCGCCGGAGCCGAGCCCGAACAGTTGCGCGACGACAACCCGGTCACCGCCGAGATCCCGTTTGAGTCCGACCGGGGCTGGTCAGCAGCCGTGGCCCAGGTTGACGGCGCCAGCGTCTTGTTCGTCAAGGGCGCCCCCGAGCGGGTGGTGGCCATGTGCAGCTCACTGGCATCGCACGACACCGGCAACAGCACCCACAGCGACAGCACCCACAGCGACAGCAGCGATCTGGATCACGACGCCGTGCTGGCACAGGCCGGTGATCTGGCGGCACAGGGGTTGCGGGTGCTGGCGTTCGCCGAGCGACGCCTGGATCCCGGCCACGACCCCACCCACGCCCCCGACGAACCCCGGGGCCTGGCGTTGCTGGGGTTCAGCGCCATGCTCGACCCACCGCGGCCCGGGGTGGCTGACGCCATTGCTGCGTGCCGGCGCGCCGGTATCCGCACGGTGATGGTCACCGGGGACCACGCCGTGACCGCCCTGGCCATCGCCCGACGCCTCGGCATCACCAATGACCACGACGACGACGCCGTACTGACCGGCAATGACATCGACGCACTTGATGATGACGGGCTGCGTGAAGCGACGCGCACGGTGGCGGTGATCGCCCGGGCCGCCCCCGAACACAAGCTGCGGGTGGTCAAGGCCCTGCAGGCCAACGGCGACGTGGTGGCCATGACCGGTGACGGCGTGAACGATGCCCCCGCACTCAAGGCTGCCGACATCGGGGTGGCCATGGGCCGAGACGGCACCGATGTGGCCCGTGATGCCGCCGACATGGTGCTGGCCGACGACAACTACGTCACCATCGCGGGAGCAGTGGAGGAAGGTCGGGCGGCGTTCGACAACGTGCGCAAGGTCACGTTCTTTTTGCTGGCCAGTGGCGTGGCCGGGATCGTGGCGTTGCTGGGAGGCCTGGTGCTGGGGTGGCCACTGCTCATGGTGCCGGCTCAGATCCTGTGGCTGAACCTGGTCACCAAGGGCCTGCAGGACGTGGCCCTGGCGTTCGAACCACCCGAGCCCGGATTGCTCGACCGGGCGCCACGGCGACGCAACGAAGGGGTGATGTCGCCACTGTTGTGGGAGCGCACCGCACTGGTGGCCATCGTCATGGCCGCCGGCACCCCTGTGCAGTTCAACTGGGTGCTCGACGCCACCGGTTCACTCACCGCGGCGCGCACCGCAGCCCTCACCACCATGGTGGTGTTCCAGGCGTACTTCCTGATCACGGTGCGCTCCGAGACCCGACCGGCGCTGGCCACCCCACCCATGACCAACCCGTTTTTGTTTGTGGCCGCCATCGGCGGACTGGCCATCAATGTGGTGGCCATGTACCTCCCCCCCACCCAGGCGGTGCTGCAAATCGAGCCGCTCAGCGCCATGGTGTGGGTGCGCACCGCCGTGATCGCCACCAGCATCCTGGTGGCCGTCGAGGGCCACAAACTGGTGCGCAACCGGTGGGGTTACCGCAACTCGACAGGGTCGTAGACCACCGGGCCGTCGAACGTCCCCAGCAGGTTCAGGTTGTCGGTGGACCGCTGGAACGATTCGGGCACCGATTCCGGGGTCACCGGGCGGATGATGGTCCCGGGGTAGTGCACCCATGTGGGCGTGTAGGCGATGCGCTCGGTGACGAACACGCCCGGTGCTGTCTCCACAATCGTCAGGTACACGATCACCCCGTCACGGCGGTTGACCGGGTCCATCTGGTTCGACAGCGAGTTGCCCATCCCGTACACCACCGGCTTGCCGTTGATGCGGTCGATGGGCTGCACCACGTGCACGTGGTCGCCCAAAATGGCGTCGATGTCGGGTGACGCCAGCAGGGCTTCGGCCTGCTCGAGTTGCACCGGTGACGGCTCGTGCTGGTACTCGTTGCCCCAGTGCATGCTCACCAGCACCACCTCGGCACCGCGAGCCTTGGCTGCGGCAGCGTCGGCCACGATGCGGTCGACGTCGATGAGGTTGGCCATCCACGGTTCGGGCATGGGCATGCCGTTGAGTCCGTAGGTGTACGACAGGTGGGCCACCGACACGCCGTTGGCGTCGTAGATCGGGGGGTTGGCCGCCTCCTCGGGTGAACGGGCCATCCCGCTTTGACCGACACCCTCGTCGTCGAACACCGACAGCGTGTCGCTCACCCCGGTGAAGCCCTTGTCCAGCGAATGGTTCGACGCCGTGGAGCAGCCGTCGTAACCGGCCCGCTTGGCCGCCCCCACGATTTCACGCGGCCCCGAAAAGATGGGGTAAGTCAGGAGATCACGCTGTTGTCGGCCGACAGTGGGACCTCGAGATGGCACAACGCCAGGTCGGCAGCCGAGATCAACGGGGCAATCTCGGCGAACATGGGATCGAAGTCGTAGCCGTCACCACCGGCGTTGGCCTGGGCGAACTGAAGCACCCGGGTGTGCAGCAAAAGATCGCCCGACGCTGCCACCACGAACCGGCGGGGGGTGAACACGGTGGTGGTCGTGGTGTCGACCACAGCGGCAACCGGTTCGTCGTTGCGTCCGGGCCCGCCAGCGGTGAGTGACGAGCGCCCGTCGGTCCCACACGTTGCCAGCAGCAACGTGAGCGCAAACACCCCCGACACCAGCACGTTGCGTCGCCTGGCGATGGCCGTCGATCTGGTAACCCCGGTCATGGGCCTCAACGGTAGCCGCCACGTGGCAGGAGTTGCCCTGAGCCCCAACCAGCCGCCGAACGATGGCGCCCGGCGGCCCGGGACTCAGCCCTGGGTCACAACCACCGTGATGGTGCGGGTGTCACGGGTGGTGCCGGGCTCGCACGGTGAGATCTCCTGGAAGGCAAGGTCCACGGTGCCGACCTCGTCGGCGGTGAACTCGAACACGTCGAGGTCGCTGGCACCGGTGAGCGGCGGGTCGTCCTGGGTGGCGATGGCCGACGGACGCGACGTGGTGAGCGTCACCACGCCCGTGTCGGTGGTGGTGAAACTCCACGAAAAGCACTCGCCGGCGTCAGCCTGAAGGGTGATCTGGAACACCTGACCCACCGGCACCTCGACGGGCTCGGTGGGGTCATTGAACCGCTCCACTTCCTGGCCCGGGTTCTGGGCCGGGGCCGTGGCCTGGGTGGTGGAGGTGTCACCGGCAGTGGTTGACGAACTGGTGGCGCCATCTGACCCACAGGCCACCGCCACCAGCGGCATGGCCACCACAGCAGCAATCGCCACGGCAGTGCGGGCCAGACGCGACCGTCGGCGACCGGCCGACCGGGCCATGTCGGCGTGATCAGGAGCGTGATTGCGGGCGGGTACCGGGCGGGCGATGACGGGTCGGGGCGACATGGACCCCGATACTACCGGCGGGCAATCAGCGATCTGGAGCCGGTGCACAGCACGTCAGCTCGAGAGGCGCGTGCCGGTCGACAGGCGCTGCGGTCAAGGGCGTCAAGGCCGTCGAAGGGCGCGGCCGTCAACGCCGGGGCGCCCGGCGTTGGGGGCGAGCACGAACCGGTGGAGCAGTCCGGCGGCCAGGATCGGGTCGTGCCAGCGCACCCGGTACCGATGGGTACCCGGCGGCACAGCATGGCGACGCACGTCCACCTCACCCACATGCATCACCTCCAGGTCCCATCCCTGGTCGTCGACGGCCCGACCGTCACGGGTTCGGGCCCGACTCCACCCGAGACCGTCGACGTCGATCACTCCCACAATGCTCCCCTGGGTGACCGGCACGTCGGCCATCTCCACGGCCACCATCGGTGCCGACCAGTCCAGCGCCGCCGGGGCAGCGTCGAACCAGTGGGCGGTCCACGTGGCGTCGTCGACGTCATCGGGATCACCGAACACCACCTCGCCGTCCCAGGCCCTGGGCACCGCTCCCACGCCCACCCGCACGTGATCGGGCAGGTAACGCGTCACCTTCAGGTCGAAACTTCGGGTGGGCGGCACCGATACCACCGGTCGACCACCGCCCGATGCCACTTCGGCCGCCAAACGGGCGGCGTGAGCCGACACGAACGGTTCGGTGGACGGGCCGTACAGGGTGTGCCCGCCCTCGTAGTGCTGACGCTGGTACTCCTCGGCGGTGGCCACGTACCCGGCGTACTCATTGGCCACCGACGACACCACCACGCGGTCGATCCCGGCGTCAGCCGTGGCGTGCGACACCGCAGCAGCAATGCGCCGGCCCGAGGCCGTGGTGACTTCAAACGGCAGGCCGACCACGGCGGTGTCGGCGATGCGCAGCACCTGCACCGGCACGATGCGCGGAAACCCCCGCAGTGGCAGCAGGGCCGGCTGCAGCCACCGGCTCCCCAACACCCGCTTGGGACCCTGGGGATGGCGGGTGCGCCACGGCTTGGGTGATCCGGGCCGAAACGGCGGCAAGCGGTGCAGCACCGGGGTGGTGTTTTCATGGGCCCCGCCACCAGCGCCGCTCCCACCGCCGGCCGACGCGGCAGAGTCACCCCGTCGATGGTTCGATCCCGGTCCAGGTCGATCTCGTGCAGACCGGCGCCAAGGGCAATTTCACTGGATAGGTCGTCAGCCAGTCGTTCCCACAGCGCTGCAGCCTCGGCACCGATGCCCCGGCCGATGCGCTGGGCTTCGAGGTGGCCGGCCCGGCCCGGCCGCACAGCGGGGGCAATGTCGGCATGGGTGCCCTCAATGGCACCAACCACTGCCCGCCGCCCACCGGCGGTCTCGACGCGATGCGAGAGTTCGCCAACCACATAACCCCACAGGTCGGCGTTGTACTCGGGGGCCTTCATGGAGATGCCGGTGCCGTGCACCCCGAACACCACCAGCGCCGCCAACGGACCGGCACCAGCGCTGTGGCCAGCGTCGGCATCGACACGCACCATGTGCAGCTGCGAGTCCACGTTCACCCACTTGCGTTGGGGGTCGAGGCGCTTGTCGGTGACCTCGCGATTGCGCACGTGGGGGTCGAGCGACCGATTGCGGGTGAATCCCCACACGTCGGCTGACCCCACCGCCAGACGTGCCGGACCGCGGGTGGCGACGGCCTGCTCAGCGGCGTCGGCGATGCGCTCGGCCAGAAACTGTGCCCACGCCGGGTCGAAGCCGGCCCGGTTGGAAGCGAACCGGTTGTAGAAGTCGGTGCCCAGAAACTGGCCGGGACCGGCGTGGGTGTGGGTGGCCCCGATCATCACTCCGGCCAGCGGAACGTCGGTGCGCTCAGCCAACTGGCGTGCCACCAGATGGGCCAGCACCGCCGACCCGCCCAACAGGTCGCACTGCACGATGACCATGGATGCCTCGCCGCTGCGCAGGTGCAGCACACGGGCCCGCAATCGGGTGCGAAAACCCTCGCCGTCGGTGGCGTTGGCCGAGTAGCCGGCCTTGGGCATCCCCGGCGGCGGAGTGATGTCCACCTCGGCGGCGCCAGCCAGCAGCGCGCTGCCGAGCTGGGCAGTGCCTGCCTGCCCACCGGCCGCGGGCCCAGTGCCTGCCTGCCCACTGACCGCGGGCCCGCCGACACCGCCGGACTCAGCACCGGCGGTGGGCTGGGTGACCGAGAACCGGATGCGGCCGGCGTCGGCGGCCACGTCGAGCAATGGGCTGTCGTTGCGCAGGTCCCAGGTCACGACGTTCCTCTCGGGGTTTGGTGGCACAGCGGAAGGTGGCGAGCCTAACGCCCACAGCAAACGGGCCCCGATGGCAGCGCTGCCTGTGGATCCGCCCCCCGCTGGACCAACCCCGCAGGACCAACCCCGCAGGACCGACCCCGCAGGACCAACTCCGGTGCGCCGCATCGTGCTCTGCTAGGAAATGGCCACGCCGGGGCGGCGAAGTCCCGGGTCCGGCAACCGACGCACCCAGGAGCCCACCATGTACACCAGCACCCTCCCCGACCTTGAGATCCCGTCAGCGCCACTCACCCGCCATGTGATGCGCCATGCCGAGGAACTCGCCGGCCACGATGCCCTCATCGACGGAGCCAGCGGTGACACCATCACCTACGGCCAGCTCGACGACATGATCAAGCGACTGGCCGGTGGGTTGCAGGCCGCCGGAATCACCCGGGGCGACGTGGTGGGCATCATGGCGCCCAACATCCCCATGTACGCCGTGGTGTTCCACGGCACGGCCTGGGCCGGCGGAGTGGTCACCACCATCAACCCCACCTACACCGCCGGCGAGGTGCGCCATCAGCTCAACGACTCGGGGGCAAAGATCCTGGTGACGGTGTCACCGCTGGCGCCGCTGGCAGTGGAGGCCGCCGAGGGCACTGGTGTGCAGCAGGTGGTGTCGATTGATCCATCGGATCTGGACGGCGTGGGCACGCTGGCCGACCTCATGGGCGAGCCGCTGGTCGACCACGTCGAGGTGAACCCCGAAACCGACCTGGTGGCGCTGCCGTATTCCAGCGGCACCACCGGGTTGTCCAAGGGTGTGGAGCTCACCCACCGCAACCTGGTGGCCAACCTCGAACAGGTCGGCGCCGTGCTGCCGTTCGAGGTGGGCGAGGTGATGCTGAGCGTGCTGCCGTTCTTCCACATCTACGGCATGCAGGTGCTGATGAATGGTGCGCTGGCGTCGGGCGGCACGGTGGTGACCATGCCCCGGTTCGACCTCGAGCAGTTCCTCACCCTGGCGTCGCAGCACCGCATCCGGCGGGCCGTGGTGGTGCCGCCCATCGTGCTGGCCATGGCCAAGCACCCCATGGTCGACAGCTTCGACCTGACCTCACTGCGCCAGCTGTTCAGTGGCGCCGCACCGCTGGGGGCCGAACTGGCCGCCGAGGCTGCCGCCCGTTTGGGCTGTGAGGTGGTGCAGGGCTACGGGATGACTGAGCTCAGCCCGGTGACCCACGCCACCCCCGACGGTCAGGGACGAGCCGGCACCATTGGCATCCTGGTGCCCAACACCGAGGCCCGGGTGGTGGACCCCGAGACCGGGGCCGACTGTGAAGTTGGGGTGGACGGCGAGCTGTGGATCCGCGGACCCCAGGTGATGGCCGGCTACCTCAACAACCCCACCGCCACCGCCGAGACCATCGACGCCGACGGCTGGCTGCACACCGGCGATATCGGCCATGCCGACGCCGACGGCCACTTCACGATCGTGGACAGGCTCAAGGAGCTCATCAAGTACAAGGGGTTCCAGGTGCCGCCGGCCGAGCTGGAGGCCCTGCTGGTCACCCATCCCGACGTGGCCGACGTGGCCGTCATCGGGGTACCCGACGAAGAAGCCGGCGAGCTGCCCAAGGCGTTCATCGTGCTCAAGCCGGGTGCGGCAGCCACCGCCGAGGATCTGCAGGCCTTCGTGGCCGCCAACGTCGCCCACTACAAGCAGATCCGGCAGGTGGCGTTCGTCGAGGAGATCCCCAAGTCGGCGTCAGGCAAGATCCTGCGCCGCATGTTGCGCGACTGAGCCATGTGGCGGGACTGAGCCCGGGGCCACCGGGTGTGGCACGCTGGAGGGCGTTCCCATCACTGGCATCCCACCGGAGGACCACCATGGCTGACAACGCCACCTTCACCCGCATGGACGAGTCCACGCTCGACGACTGGATGAAAATCGGGGCGGCCACGGCCGCCAACCAGACCCGGGTGCCCGAAAAGATCCTGTCGCTGTTGACCGACCTGGCCGACATCACCGACGGCTTCGGCACCGACCAGCTCACCCATTGCCTGCAGACCGCAGCGCGCGCTGAGGCCGACGGAGCCGACGACGAGATCGTGGTGGCGGCGCTTTGCCACGACATCGGCAAGGCCATCAGCGTCCCGGGCCATCCCGCCATCGCCGCCGCCATCCTGCAGCCCTACGTGAGCGTCGACACGTACCAGATGATCCGTGTCCATCAGGACTTTCAGGGTCAGCACTACTACCACCACTTCGGTGGCAACCCCGAAGCTCGCGAAACCCACCGTGACAGCCTCACTGCCGAGCAGTTTGAGCTGGCGGCGAAGTTCGCTGACGACTGGGACCAGACCAGCTTCGACCCCGACTACCCCACCCCGGACCTCGAGCATTTTGCTGACCGGGTCCGCGGCGTGTTCGCCCAAGCGAAGTTCATGTGATGGGAACCAACAAGATGCATATCGGAGTAACCATCGGGGGCAACACCGTGGATGCGGTGGTTGACGCCACCCGGGCAGCGGCCGACGCCGGGCTCGACTCGGTGTGGCTGTCGCAGATCTTCAGCCTCGACGCCCTCACCGCCCTGGCCGTGGCCGGGCGAGAGGTTCCCGACATTGCCTTGGGCACCGGGGTGGTTCCCACCTACCCGCGCCATCCCATGATGATGGCGGCCCAGGCCCGCACCACCCAGCAGGCCAGTGGCGGACGGCTGCATCTGGGCATCGGGCTGAGCCACAAGGTGGTGATCGAATCCATGCTCGGCATGAGCTTCGACAAGCCCCTGCGCCACATGCGTGAGTACCTGTCGATCCTGGTGCCGCTGGCCAACGGCGAGCAGGCCTCGTTTGCCGGTGAAACCCTCACCGGCCACGTGGCCCTCGACGTGCCGTGCGATCCGGTGCCGGTGCTGGTGGCCGCCCTGGGCGAAAAGATGCTGGAGTTGGCCGGTGCCACCACCGACGGCACCATGACGTGGATGACCGGTGCGCGCACCATCGCCGAGCACGTCGCTCCCACCATCAACGCCGCCGCAGCCGCCGCTGGCCGTCCGGCGCCGCGTGTGGTGGTGTCGTTGCCAGTGGCCGTCACCGACGACACCGCTGGTGCCCGGGCCACAGCCAACGAGCTGTTTGCCATCTACGGCACGCTGCCCAGCTACCGGGCCATGCTCGACCGCGAAGGCGCCGACGGCCCTGGCGATGTGGCCGTGGTGGGAACCGAAGACGAGGTGCGTGAGCAGATCACCGCCCTGTTCGCCGACGGCACCACCGAGTTCGTGGCCGCCCCGTTCGCCAACCTCGAGCGCACCACGGCACTGCTCAGCGAGATGGCCACCAGTTCCCTGACAGTCCCCGGCAGTCCCTGCCTGCCCCTAGGATCGCCCCATGAACGGCACCCCGGCATTCCTCGTGTTCATCGCTGTGATTCTGGTGATGGTCCTCGGGATCGTCGGCATCTGGTGGGTGCAATCAACCATGGCCGAGCGGGGTCGTCTGGCCAACCCCAGCAACGACGAGCGCACCGAGCGTCTCGCCGAGCTGGAGGCCCAGCGTCAACGGGCCAGGAGCGTGATCAGGGTGGTGGCACCGGCAGCGGCCGTGGCGCTGGCCGTCGTGCTGGTCATCGCCATGTTGAGCTGAAGCCCCGCCGGCGCCACAGCGGTCAGCTGACCGACCCGGGCACTCAGGGATTCACCCTCCCGGACCCAACGACCCGTTCGGCGCCCGGCGTCAAGCGACGTGCGTGCATGCAGTCTGGCCCGGTCAGCAGCTACCCGACCCGCCGACCAGCCGTCGCCGTTGGACACCCGGGTGCGACGACTGGTGAGACGGGGAAAGTGCTCGCGCACAGCAGCGTCCACATCGCGCTGGCGTGATGCCAGCACCGGCATCAACCCGTCGGCGTCGTTGCGACTGTCCGCCACCTGCTCGACGGTGGCAGCGGTCTGCTCGACCAGTCGCTGACCGATGCGTTGGCTGAACGACACCCAGAACGCCGACTCTCCACGATCGGGTGCGGGACCGTCCGGAACGGTCGAACTGCGGACCAGCGGCGGCCACCGCCAGTTCAGCCTGGCTCATCAGCGACCGCCACAACAGCTCCACTGCGTCCAGATCCACGGCAAAGCCCACCACCATGGCGGTGGTGGCCTGAGAATCCCACACCGCGCTACACCGGTTGGCCGACGCCACTGCCCCCAGCAGCATGGCCCGGCCGGTGGCGTAGGCACCGGCCACCGGCACCGGTCGAACCACTGGCCCGGTCGACGACGACGCCGATCCCCTTCGTCGAGCAGCGCCACGTCGAGGGCGTAGCGGGTCAGCAGGTCCTGGGCCTTTGCGGTGAGGGCGTCGGCTTCAGCTGGGAAACTGGTGGATTCAGCCTTGCGCAGCAGAGCCCGGACCTTGGCGTACACCCGCTCCCGGTCACCGGCATCGACGGCTCTGCCTGCGGGTGAGGGTGGGTGGGTGCTGCCCGATTGTGCGGTCATGATCTTCTCCGGGAGCGAACGGTTGCCGGGCACTGCCACTGTGCCAGTAGCGCTGGCCCGACACCACCTTCGCTGTCCAAATCGCGCCAACGGTGGGTGAACCACAGCACACGGTGACGTTGGTCCCTAGTGTGCCCGTAGCAACCCGGCCACCATGGACCCACAACGCCAACGGTCCGAAACCCAGTCTGGCAGCCCGCGCCCGGGAGGCCCCGAGTAAGGAGAGTGCAATGAAGGCACTGCAGATCACCGGATGGAAGCAGGCCCCCGAGCTGCGTCAGGTGGACGAGCCCGAACCCGGGCCCGGCCAGGTTGTGGTGCGCATTGGCGGCGCCGGTGCGTGCCATTCCGACCTCCACCTCCTGCACGATTTCGACGAAGGGATGATGCCGTTTGATCTCCCGTTCACCCTGGGGCACGAAAATGCCGGGTGGGTTGAGTCGGTGGGTGCCGGTGTGGCAGGCCTTGAGACCGGGACGCCGGTGGCGGTGTACGGGGCGTGGGGTTGCGGGTACTGCCCGCGATGCCGAGTGGGCATGGAGAACTACTGCGACAACGCCGCCTCACTGCCGTACATGGGAGGTGGCCTCGGCACCCACGGAGGCATGGCCGAGCACATGCTGGTGCCGTCGAGCCGACTGCTGGTTCCGTTGGGGGATCTGAGTCCGGTGCAGGCCGCCCCGCTCACCGACGCCGGTCTCACCCCGTATCACGCCATTGCCCGCTCCCGGCACCTGCTCACTCCGGGCTCGACTGCCGTGGTCATCGGTGCCGGAGGCGGTCTGGGCCATATGGCGGTGCAGATTCTGGCCGCCACCACTGCGTCGGAGATCGTGGCGGTTGACACCGCACCCGAGGGTCTGGCGCTGGCTTCCAATGTGGGGGCCGGCCACGGGGTGCTGGCCGGGCCCGATGCCGCTGCCGAGATCAGCGAGATCACCAAGGGTCGCGGAGCCGAACTGGTCCTCGACTTCGTTGGCGTGGACACCACGTTGGCGTTGGCAGTGGCCTCATCGCGCACCCTGGGCCATGTCACCCTGGTGGGCATCGGTGGCGGCAGCCACACCTTCAACTTCTTCAGCCAGCCCTACGAAGTGTCGTTTGCCACCACCTACTGGGGCAGCGTCACCGAATTGGCCGAGGTGCTGGCACTGGCTGAGGCCGGCCACATCAGGGCCCACATTGAACAGGTGTCATTGGCTGACGCCGCCGGCGCCCTACGACCGGTTGGCCGCCGGCGAGGTGCACGGTCGGGCAGTCATCGTGCCCTGACGCATCCGGGCCCGGAGGCACAGGTCACGACCCGGTCCCTGACGATCCCGGGTGACTGGGCCACGTGGGAGACGGAACGTGGATCCACCCCTCACGACGAGCCCGGGACCAGTCCCCCGCATTCGTCAGCCCTGTCGTTGGCAGCCCTGTCGTTGACAGCACTGCCGTTGGCGGCACTGCCGTTTGGGTCGTCGGGCGTCGGCGGTGCCGTGGCACCATTGAACACCGCCTTGGCCACAACGGCGCAGATGAAAGCGTCGAGGAGATGGTCTGAGTTGGTCATGGCCGCGCACTGGTCGGCGGTGGCTGTGAGCCCGGTGCGATCGAGAATCGCTGCGAGCAGCACGGACCTGCGGTCATGGGCGACAGCGGGAGTGCCCTTGTAGCCGGTGGGGTCCAAACCCCACACCGCCAGCGCTGCTGCCGGGTACACCTCGGCCACCAACCCCGACACACCGCTGCGATCCACAACGGCGGGGTCCCCGGTGCGATCCACCAGCAACTGCTGCACCAGGGCGCCGCGCATGGCCGCCACCGCTATGCGATCAGCCGACACCGACATGGGGGTCCGCCCGGTGGTGGCAGCCACCACCGTGTCGGTGAGCCGAAGTCGCAGCCGGCGGCGGTGGTCGGCGGAATCGTCGATGGTCGGCCACCGAGCGCCGCTGTGGTGGGCCACGACCGCCTCCACAAAGTCGTCGGGCCATCCAAGCGGGGTGTCGATGCCGACCTTGGCCACCCCCGTGGCGCACATGACATCGACGAGTTCGTCATCACCACCTGCAGTGGAGTTCGGAGCCACCGACTCCACACACCCGTCGGACCAATCCACCACACATACCCCGGTGTTGACCGGTTGGGCGGCGAGGTCGATGCCCACGGTGCGCATGGCCGTATCCTCGCACGCCACCACCCATTGACACAGGGCCCATCACACAGGGCCCATCACACAGGGCCCATCTGCCACAGAGGACCGCATCAGGCGGGCGGCTGGACGGCAGCGTCGGGCACCACGGGGGCGTTGGCAGCGGCGTGGTCGATGGCCGCCTCGTACAGCTTGAGAATGGAACCTCCGTAGTGCAGCGCTGTGGCCCACACCCCGGTGAGACCCCACCACGTCACGCAACACCCCTTCACCCCGAGGTTGGCCACGTCCACACCCGGGACCGTCCCGCCCGGCAGCAACTCGGGGGTGACATCGCGGTCGGCGTAGGCCCGCAGCAACTGCACCTGGGCCCGCACTCCCTGACGGGCGGACTCGAATCCAAATCCTCTCGGGCAACTGTCGCAATGCCCGATGCCGGCGTAGTTGTGACTTCCGGTGAAGCGGAAGCCTCCTGTTTCGAGCACCGCCTGCACGAATGCCACGTCACCTCGAACACCAATGGCGGTGCCCTCTTCAATGAACAAGCCCGCCAGTTCGGCTATCCGCTCGATATCCGCAGATCCGCCGTTGTGGGTGACGAACCACGCCGTGAGTTGGTCGGCGGTGAGTGTGGACGGTCCCACAATCGACAGGGTCGGGTCGATGGCACGGTGGGCGGGCGACCCCGCCGACAACAACAGGAACACGATGAGCTCCTGGGCCTGCGACGCCTGCACGGCCCGAGCCAGCATGTCCCGCTCGGCCTGTTCGGCCGCCGCCTGCAGGGTGAACATCCGGGTCACGATCCGGTCTGACTCCATCTGGATGTCCGACATGCCAGCCAGCTCGACATCGAGGGCCTGGCGACGGCGATCGGCCGCACGCTGGTAGCGCTCGACTTCGGCGCGTTGCTGTTTGAGCTTCTCGGCTGCGGCCCCGACTCCGGAGTTCACCGCCACCATTGCCCGGGTTCGGTCCAGCGAACTCGAATGACCCAGTGCCCCAGCGTAATCAAGTTGCTGGACGGGGCCGCTGAGGTACAGCCCCACCGCCACCTGCTTGCGCTGACGCTCGAGTTCGTCGGCCCGGGCGTTGGCCACATCACGAAGACGCTCGGCGTCGACGATCCCGTCCTGCAGTCGATCGACACGTTGCTGCGCCTGGGTCAGGCCTCCCTGCTGCAACTCGGCCAGCGACACCTGCAATGCCGTGATGTCCCGGGTGAGACGTTGGTGATGGGCGACAAGACGACGAAGGTCAGCCGACGCCGCATCCAGAATGCGCACCCACCACCGGATGGAGGGACGTACCTGCTCGATGGGCGGCACCGCCGACTGTGTCGGGGTCGGTCTGGTCGTTGGGGAGCGCCGACCCGGCGCTGTCGACGTTGGCCGGCAGTTGCTCTTCGGCACCCGAAGGGGTCGCCGGCACGAGCATGGTGATGACCAACAACACCAGGGCAGCAACGGTGGCCGGCCCACGAAACGACGCCATCACGGGACGTTTGCGCCCCGGCAGCACCGGACGCCGATTCAATGACCCTGTCTGCACCGATGAATCTGTCTGCACCGATGAATCTGTCTGCACCGACCTCACCCGCACGCACAACCACCAGTAATCTGAGGGAACGAAGCGCCACAACATCCTGTGGCTCTGGACTCGCAACCATGGGATTGGTCACGTTCAACAGCGGCAGATCCTAGGCCGGCACCAGCGACGAGTGGAAGCGGCTTTGAATATTTATCATCTTCCATGACACACGTCACACCACTTGTGGTGACGGAATACCCCGCTTTCTCTCATGTTGTGAGAAACTGAAGATTCACAGTCAGCTACCCAAGGAAGTCATGCCAACAGCCAGCTCAGATGTCATCGTTTTCCAAGGGGTCGTTACCGAGGCCCTGCGCTCGAGCCACTTCAAGGTGAAGCTCGACAATGACCACGAGGTTCTTGCCCATCTGTCGGGAAAGATGCGACGGGCCCGAATCCGTGTCCTCATCGGCGACCGCGTGCAGGTGGAGCTCTCTCCCTACGACCTCACCCGCGGCCGTCTGGTCTACCGCTGGAAGTGACCTGACCGTCGACCACGACACCGGGATGCCCCGGTGGTCTGGTTTACCTGCAGGGTCCACGAACGCCTCCGAGGCATCTGCGTGAGTTCCCACGAGCCAGCAGAGCCGCTTGGCGAGGCCAACCCGCCGCTGGCGAGGCCAGCCCGCCGCTTGGCGAGGCCAACCCGCCTCCCGACGTCCCCACCGACGAGCTCGGTGCCCGGACGCTGCTGGCTGCGGTGGTGGCCGACTCCGGCGGCGAGCATCGCCCCGGCCAAGAAGACATGTGCGCCGCCGTGGCGTCGGCGCTGCGCCGTCGCCACCACCTCATCGTGGAGGCACCCACCGGTATCGGCAAGAGCTACGCCATAGCTGTGGCCGTGGCCGACTGGCTGGTGGCCCGACGCGACGACGGCACGTCGGCCAGCGCTGAACGACGGACACGACTCCCCAACGGTTGTGGCCGGTGGCATCGACGCAGCTGATGACGACAGCACCTCACCACCGCGGGTGGTCATTGCCACCGCCACCAAGGCGCTGCAGGACCAACTGGTGGATATCGATCTTCCCACCGTGTCAGCCGCCGCCGGCAGCAGGGGGCGGGGTTCAACTTCGCCGTGCTCAAGGGCCGGAGCAATTACCTGTGCCTGTCCCGGGCCGCCGAAGCCACAGGCGCATTGCTGGCCGACGACCGGGACCTGGCCGCCGCCATGGTGGCGGCCGCAGACCGGGCCGACGACGGTGAGCGCTCCCGTCTGCCAGCCACCGACGACGCCAACTGGCGCATGCTGTCGGTCAGTGCCGAAGAATGCCCCGGGGCCCGGTCGTGCAGTTTCGGCGAGCAGTGCTGGGCTGAGGCAGCCCGGACCCGGTGTGCCGCAGCCGACGTGGTGGTGGTCAATTCGGCGCTGTACGCCGCCCACCTGCTGAGCGAGGGGGCGGTACTTGTGGATCACGACGCCGTCGTGGTCGACGAGGCCCACGCCCTGGCCGACATCCTCATCGATGCCGCCTCGGTGCGGGTGAGTGCCGGGCGACTGCGCGCCATCGAGCGCACCACGCGCACCTGGGGCGGCAACGGCGCCGGCGATCGGCTGTTGCGGGCCGCCGACGGATTGCGCACCGTGCTCGAGGGCCGGGAGAGCGAACTGGATCCCACCACCGGTGACCTGGCCGTGTATCTGGCCGACGCCAGAGGCGCAGCGCGTGAGATTGCCCGGGCCGCCACCACCGACCCATCCCCGCCCAAAGCCGCCATCGCCTCACGGTCCAAAGCGGGCGCCAAGGGCAAAGCAGGCGCCAAGGGTAAAGCAGGCGCGCAACCATCCGGCGGTACCAGTGATCCTGGCGGCGCAGATCCCGCCCTGCAGGCCGCCAGCGCCGCCAACCACCTTGCCGACGACCTCGCCTTGTTGCTCGAAGGTGACGACCTCGAACGGGTGGTGTGGTCCGACGGCGACGGTCACCTGCAGTGCGCACCGGTGGAGGCCGACGAACTGGGACGGCGCCGGTTGTGGCCCGGTCGCACCGTGGTGTGCACCTCAGCCACCTTGCGCGGCGCCGACGTCGCCGGCCGGCCGAGTTTCGCCCCGGTGATGGCAGCTCTGGGAGCGCCAGCGAGCACCCGCACCCTTGCCGTGGACTCCCCGTTCGACCATCGCACCCAGGGCATGTTGTACGTGCCAAAGGGTCGCATCGCGTCGCCACGCCAACCCGGCTGGGCCGACGGCGTGGCCAGTGAACTGGCGCTGCTGGCCACCGCCGCCCAGGGTCGCACCCTTGCGCTGTTCACCTCGCGGGCCGCCACCGAGGCCGCCGCCGCCGCCCTGCGCGCCCATTTCTCAGGATCTGATGCCGGGGTGGGGGCGGGCATCGAGGTGTTCACCCAGTGGGACGCCCCGCGCCAACGGCTGGTGGACGCCATGATCCAGCGCCGCCGGGTGGTGGTGTGTGCCACCCGCTCGTTTTGGACCGGCATCGACATCCCCGGCGACGCCTGTGTGGTCGTGGCCATCGACCGCATCCCGTTTCCCCGGCCCGACGACCCTCTCATGGCGGCGCGCCGGCGTGCGGCCGAGGCCCGGGGCCACGACCCGTTTCTCACCGTGGACGTGCCCGCTGCCGCCATACAACTCGCCCAGGGCGTCGGCCGGCTGATCCGGTCGGGAACCGACCGGGGTGTGGTCGCAGTGCTCGACACCCGGCTGGCCACAGCCCGGTGGAGGGGCCACATCCTGGCCGCCCTGCCCGACCTGCGTCGCAGCATCGACCCCGCCGAGGCTGCCGCCCTGCTGGCAGACGCCTGAGCGCCGCTAGCGTCACCTCCATGAGCGCGCCATCACCGCACCAGCGGCGCCACGTCAGCCGGGGCTCGTGGTCGGCGGAGGTGGTGTCGTTCGTCCTCAGTCGGTTGGCAGGGCCGACAGCAGCTGTTGGCGCTGGGCCTGACGGCGACGCAGCCGCACCACCTGATCACCAAGGTCACGGGCCTGACCGATAACGCGACCGGCAAGTTCCTCAACCCACGGATCGCCAAACACCCACGCCGAATCGTCGACATCGGGTTCGGCCAGCCATTGCAGGACCAGCGCATCGCCGAGCTGACCGTAAGCGGGGATGACGGCGGCATAGCCCAGACTCAACGACTCCAACCCCTGCTCCCAGTGACGCCAACGCCGGCTGGTTGGCCGGCAGGTACACCACGATCTGCTCGGCCCCGGCGCGCCGCAGCGCCCCCAGGGTGTCGTCGATCACGTCAACCAGGTCGGTTCCGACCGTGGTGACCTGCACCGACCCGGCCCGGTTCACCGAGTCGTACGACGAGCCCAGCACCGACACCGGCGGGTGGTCGGTGGCCACGCGGGCCGCCCCCAACTCCCGGGGCCAGTCGGCGTGGTCGAGCACGTCACGGACGAAGGATTCGTACACCCCGGGGATCCACATGGTGGCTGGTTCCAGCGGGACCAGCGGGCTGTACATGAGTGTGACCGACACCCGCTCGCTCAGCGACGCCGTCGGTGATGCCGATCTGCTCCAGCGGTTTGCCGGCGTGCAGGATCAGGCCCACCAGCGCCGCCCCTTCGCGCAAGGCGATGCGCTGGGTGGCGGGATGGGTCAGCACCGGTTCGCGCAACCTGCCGTGCACCCCGTTGTCCATCAGCCGCTGAAGCAGCCGATCACCGAGTTGGGCAGCCAGGCCGCGACCCCGGTAGCGGGGGTCGGTGACGGTGACCCCGGTTTCCACCACCCCGTCGGCCACCACCACCGCACCCCAGTGAGCGGCCATCTCCCCGTCGGCGGCCATGGCCACTTCACCGATGCGCCGGCCCGACTCGATGGCAGCGGTCACCCGGTCGGGGAAGTACATGTCGGCGTTGGGGTAGGTCCAGCCGTAACAGCGATAGATGCAGCGGGTGAGCGCCGGGGCGTCACCGGGTTCGAGCGCCCGGACGGTGACCGGTGCGTCCACCGCCGGAGCGTCGTCGGCCACCACCTCGAGGTCGGTGTCGTCGAGCAAACGCACGTGGGCGGGAAGCGGCACCCGCACCACGGTCACGTTGCCACTGCCATCGGTGCCGCCGTCGGCCCCGGTGGCAAAGCCGGCGTCGACCAGCGCCAGCACCTCGGTGGGGGGCCCGGCGACCGGCTCGCCGGTGTCACGCAGCCGCATCACCAACTCGGTGCCGTCAACTTCCACGGTGAGGGTCACCTCGGCAGTGTCGCCATGCAACGACGACCGGCGTTGGGCGTCAGTGGCCAGCACCCGCACGGCCAGGGCTGCCACCTCTGCTCCACCTCCGAGGTGGGTGGCTGCCGACGCCGCCGTGCTGGCCAGCACGGCGATGCCAGCGGCGTCGACGGGGGCGGTGGCGGTGATCATGGTCGGACCGGGCACAAGACGTGGGGCATTGGCGGATCGTACCAAGCACCCTGACCGTGCGGGTCAGATGCGAAGTGGGCATGACGTGTGCACGTCGAACACGGTCTGCATACGTCCCAACGCCAACCAGGATCCCACCATGATGCCCATGGCATGCAGCTGGTCATCGGTGAAGTACTGCCGGGCATGAGCGAACCACGCATCATCAAGAGCGAGGTGGTCCAAGGCGAACAACTCGGCAAACGACACGGCCATCCGCTCGGCGTCACTGAAACCCGGCCAGGTGGACCACGCCGCCACATTGGCGTAATCGTCTTCTGTGGGCACGACAGCATCGGGGTCAGCCACCCGGGTGTCGAGGCATACCTCGCAATGGTTGATGGCTGCGATCCGCATGCGCATGAGTTCCCTGGTGCGCAGGTCCACCACCTCGCTGTCGTACACCGCAGCACTCAACCCGGCTGCCGCTGCACTCAGCAGGGGGTTCACCGACCAAAACCCGATGAGCTCATCGCTGCCGTCACTGCCGGGGAGTTGGATACGAGCCATAACTTCACGCTAGCGAGCACAACCCACCCTCGCTTGGTGGTGTGCACTGCCCGGCGTGCCGGGTGAGTAGGTTGACCCACACGCCGCGCACCGGAGGCCTTCATGGACAGCACCTCGTCACCCAACAACCCCACGCCGCTGGTCACCACGACCACCCTGGCCGACCACGCCGGCATCACGCTGCTGGCCGACACGGCGCGCTCGGTGGTGACCCAGCACGCAGGGGGTGCCGAAGTGGCGGCATTGCTGGTGCGCCTGCTGGGTGAGGACGCCCGGAAGCGATCGGGCATTGACGGCGATGCTGCCACCGTGACCCTGACCATCACCGTGGACGGCACCGAACTGGCCCTGCAACTCCGTGACACCGGTGAGCCGGTGGGCGGCCCACCCACCGACGTGCTGGCGCTGGTGGACCTTGGCATGGCCAGCAGTGCCGACGGCGGCACCGACGGCAAGGGGAACGTGGTGGTGGCCAGGGTGCCGTTGCCGTCCCATGGTCGCCTGTTGGACGACACCGACCTCGAGATCGTCGCTGACGACGCCCCGCTCATCGACGCACCGGTCACCATCCGAGCCCTCGGAGCCCGACGACGCCGCCGCCCTCACCCGGTGCGTGTACCGCTGTTACGGATGGACCTACCCCTACGCCGAGATGTACTTCCCCGACCAGCTGGCCGCAGCCATCGCCAATGGCACCCGGGCGGGCAACGTGGCCGTGGACGCCGACGGCGAGGTGGTGTGCCACATGGGCACCGTGGTGCTGGCCGACGGCGTGGTCATGGCCGGAGGCGGCATCACCGACCCCCGCTATCGCCGCCGCGGTCTGCTGGCAGAGCTGGGCGGCAGGTTCTACCAGTGGATCGGTTCGTCGGGAACGAAGGTTTACCTCAGCGAGCCTGTGCTCACCCATGCCATCACGCAAAAGATGTCGCTGGCCGGCCCCAGCAGCCTCGCCGGGCTGTACCTGAACGTCCGGGGCCCGCTGCAGCAGGTCGACTTCACCGACGGCATGCTCGATCGCCGCAGTTCGCTGCTGGTCACCCATTGCGCCGCCGTGCCGCTGGAACCGGCCACGTTGTGGGTCCCGGCGCTGTACGAGCCGTTGGTGCGTCACCTGCTCGATGGGGCCGACTGGCCCCGCGACATCGGGTCGACCCGCGGCACTCCCCAATGCCCGGACACGTCCACGTCGTCGTTGTCGTACGACTCGCTCAATCAGGTTGGCGCCATCAAGGTCACCACCGTGGGCCACGACCTTGCCGACGTCGTCGACGACGGACTCGCAGCTGCGCACCGCCGGTGCCGAGATGGTGCGGGTGTACCTGCCGGCAAACCAGCCGGCCCTGGCATCGCTGGGAGCGGGGCTGGGATCGTTGCGCCTCGGCTTCGCCGCCCTGCTGCCGGCGTTCGGGGAACTGGGTGACGCCCTGGTCCTGCAATGGGTGCGCAACCCCGACATCGACGACTCCCCGTGGGTCTACGGCGACCCGAGCATTGAGACCCTGGCCCACCTGATCATGGCCCAGGCCCGCGAGCTCGGTGATGCCGCCACTGCGATGCGACGCCGTCAGGCCCGACGCCAACAGCTGTTTGCCGCCCTGCCAACCGACGACGGGCCCGCAGGCTGAACGGGCCCGCAGGCTGAACGGGCCCGCACGCTGAACGCATCCGCCCACTGGTGATGCGCTCAGGCGCTCACACCGCAGTGGTGACCAGCACCACCAAAAACCAGATGATGAAGGCCAGCAACCCCAGCAACACCACCAGCTTGATCAACAGCCACACCAGCTGAACACAGCCTGAGGCCAGCGCCACGGCGCCGCCGTCGGGGGTGGTCGTGCCTCCGGCACCGTCTGGCGGCGACACTCCCGGGAGGTAGTGCACGACATCGTCACCCTGGGTACCTCGACCGGTGGGTGGTTCCTCGTCCATGTGGAGTTCCTGGCCTCGGGGTGGTCTGGGCGTCGGGGCGGTCTGGGCGGTGGGGCGGTCTGGTGTCACAAGGCCAGTACGACCTTGCCGTGACATGCCATTCCCGATACGTGTGCCCGGGATCGGCTGCAGACGAACAGGCCCCTCGATGATCCATCCCGGTCCCACTTCACCAGTGACCAACCTCACCGGAGACGTACTGCACCAGCGGTCTAATTCACCAGCGGTTTAGTTCACCAGCGATTTAGTTCACCAGCGGGTCGCGGGGCAGACCCAGGATGCGCTCGGCGATCTGGTTGCGCTTGATCTCAGACGTGCCACCGGCGATCGACATGGCCCGGTGCATCAGCACGATCAGGTTCCCGAAGGCGCTGGGGCCGTCGTTGAAGGCAGCGTCGGTTCCGTTGAGGTCAGTCAGGATGGCGGCGGCCTCGTGACCCATCTCCGACAGCACCAGCTTGGTGATGTTGCCTTCGGGACCCGGTGCACCGCCGGCAACGGCCCGGTTGGCGCTGCGGATGTTGAGCAGGGTCATCGACTCGTGGCCGGCCATGTAGGTGCCCACCCGGGCGGCGCCACCGGCCAGACGCTCGGGATGAACGTCGAACGGGGCCAGGATCATCGACCCCGGGATGGACAGCGCACCCTGACCGCCACCGATGCTCACGCTCTCGTTGCCCAGCGTGGCCCGAGCCACCGTCCAGCCGGCGTCGACCGGGCCCACCACGTCGTCGTCGGGGACGAACACGTCGGTGAAGAACACCTCGTTGAACTCGGACTGCCCGTTGGTCATGCGCAGCGGCCGGATCTCGATGCCCTCGGCGTCCATGTCCAGCACCACCGTGGTGATGCCCTGATGCTTGGGAACGTCGGGGTTGGTGCGCACGGTGGCGAACCCCTTGCCGGCCACATGGGCGCCGCTGGTCCACACCTTCTGGCCGTTGATGAGCCAGCCACCGTCCACCCGGGTGGCCTTGGTGGTGACCCCGGCAGCATCAGACCCGGCATCGGGTTCGCTGAACAGCTGGCACCAGATCACCTCCTGGCTCAGCGCCGACGGCACCCACCGGGCCACCTGGTCGTCGGTGCCGTACTGGATGAGCGTGAGGATCACCCAGCCGGTGATGCCATACGACGGCTTCGACACTCCCGCCGCCCCGAACTCCTGCTCGATCACCAGCTGCTCGATGGCGCCGGCACCACGACCCCACGGGGTGGGCCAGTGCGGCATCACGTACCCGGTCTCGATGAGCCGGTCGCGCTGGGCGGCAGCGTCGAGCCCAGCCAGCCCGGCGGCGAACTCGCGCACCTCGTCACGGATCACCTCGGCCTCGGGCGGAAGGTCCACCGAACGGGCCCGGGTCACACCCGAGCGGGCCAGATCGGTGATGTCCACGGCGGCGGCGTCGGCGTCGAGCAGACCCAACAGGGTCGTTGCCCGGCGCAGGTAGATGTGGGCGTCGTGCTCCCAGGTGAAACCGATGCCGCCATGCACCTGAATGTTCAAATTGGCGCACAGGTCGGCGGCCGGACCGGCCATGGTGGCGGCCACCGCCGAAGCGTAGGTGAACTGGTCACCGCCGTCCGGCTGCAGCCCGGGCGGCGTCCCACACTGCTGCGGTGGCCAGTTCGGTGGCCACCAGCATGTTGGCGCAATGGTGCTTCACGGCCTGGAACATGGCGATGGGCCGGCCGAACTGCTCACGCACCTTGGCGTAGGCGGCGGCCTGATCGGTGCACTCACGGGCGATGCCCACGGCCTCAGCCGACAGAACCACCCGTGACATGTTTCGCAACGCCACCGCGGCACCCGACACCGAACAGTGACCGGGGCACCGTCGAGGGTGACGCGAGCCGACCGCCGGGTGGGGTCCAGGCTAGACGGCGTCGTGAGGGTCACGCCCGGACCACCCAGGTCCACAACGGCAACGTCGTCGCCGACAGCCACCAGCATCACCGATGCCAGCCCGCCACCCAGCACGGTGCCTGCCGACCCCGACGCCACACCGTCGGTGACCACCACGGTGCCGCCCAGGCCCACAGCCCCAACGACCGAGCCGTCGGCCAGACCAGGCAGATAACGCGACGCCACGTCGGCGTCACCGGCAGCCACCAGCGTGGCGCTGGCAATCACCGTGGGCACAAACGGCCCCGGGGTCAGCGCCCGGCCCATGGCCTCGACCACCACCACCAGTTCGGCGATGCCGTACCCCGACCCCCCGTTCGCCTCGGGAATGTGCAGACCCAGCCAACCCAACGAGGCCAGGTCGTCCCACAGCGCTGGCATGGGCTCGTCAGGGGCCTCCAGCAGGGCGCGGGCTGCGGCCAGCGACCCGCGACTGGCCAGGAAGTCGGCTGCGGTGTCGGCGAGGGCGGTGTGGTCTTCGGTGATGGCAATGGACATGGGCAGCAACGTACCCGAGTTCGCCAGGACGGGCACGGCCGGACTCCCGATGACGCTGGGCCACCGCTCCCAACATCACACTGGCGTGGTCGCCGGCACGCTGTGGCATCGTCGAACCGGTGAAGTGTCTGTTGCACATCGGGACCCACATCGTGGGAACCACCTCCCGGACATGGAACGGATCGGGGGTCAGGGGCCCAGCGGCGTTGAGCGCCTCATCCAGCGGGTGAATACTGGGGCCATGGACGACGCCACTGCCATCACCAACCTGCTGTACCGCTACGCCGAGGCCATGGACGCCGGCGACTTCGTGGCCGCCACCGACCTGTTCGCCCATGCCCGCCTCACCCTGGCCGACGGCGTGCACACCGACGCCACCGGCATGCTGGCACTGCTCAACGACATCGTGATCGTGTATCCCGACGGCACACCACGCACCCGCCACGTGGTCACCAACCCCATCATCGATATCGACGAGGCCTCAGGTACCGCCACTGCCCGATCCAGCTACACCGTGATGCAGCAGGTGGGTGATGGGCCGCTGCACGCCATTGTCGTTGGTCGGTATCACGACCGTTTCGGGTACATCGATGATGCCTGGCGGTTCACCGAGCGGGACTACTCGCTGGTGGACCTCACCGGTGACACCAGCGGGCATCTGCGCATGGCCCTCGGGTGAGGTGCGCCAACTAGCCTTGCGGCGGTGAACGACGACAGGCCACCGTTGGATTACCGACGGCCGACGCCGGTTCGGAACGCTGGCAGCCGTCATCGAAGCCGTGCGGCCGTTTCTGGCCACGTCACGTGCAGCGATGGCCGCCACCATGGTGCTGGTCGTCATCGGTGTCGGTGCCGGTGCCTACATCCCCCAGGTGGTCAAGGGATTGCTCTACAAGCCCAACACCACTCTGGTGGTGGTGTTTGTGATCCTGCTGGCGGCCGATCCGGTCATCAACCACCTGGCCCATCTGCGGGCCGCACGCCTCAGCCTCGGCGCCGGGTACGACCTGCGCAACCGGGTCTTTGCCGGGGTGGAGAACAACAGCCCATTGGTGAACGACCCCACCACGCGTTCTGGTGCCCAGGCCAGCACCGGTCCCGACGTGGACCGTGTGGAGCAAGGCTTCGAGCAACTCATCATCGGGGCCATTCCCGGGGTGCTGCGCATCATTGCTGCGCTGTGGTTCCTGTCGCGCCTGAGCGTGCCCGGCGCCCTGCTCATGGCCTGCGTTGTGCCGCTGTTTCTCATCGTGGAGACCCGACTCAGCGGTCGGCTGGTGGCAGCCGACCAGGCCCACGCCACAACGGTGCCGAGCACCTCAGCACCCTGGTCGACGAATCGGTGTCGGCGGTGGCCACCGGTGCGGTCACTGCCGGTGGGAACGTGGTTCCGCCGGCGCTTCGCCCATCAGGCCCACCATCTCGACGAACTGTCGTACGAACAGCTGCGCCTCGAGGCCCGGCTGCACCTCGGCACCCGGGTGGTCGCCCTGCTGGGTCTGGCTGCGGTGACCCTGTTCGGGGTTCGCAACAACAGCACCGCCGGCAACCTGGTGGCTGCCCTTCTGTACGTGGAGTTGGCCATCATCGGTGTGGAGTCGCTGCCGGTGGCTGCCCGGGCCCTGCAACAAGGCGAGGCCAGCTGGTCACCGCCTCAAGCCTCTGCTCACTGGCGGTGCCGCCAGCGTTGGCTTGTCCGTTGATGCACCCGTCGATTCACCCGTTGATTCGTCCGTTGATGCGTCCATCGGCCCCGACCCCACCGGGCTCGTTCTGTTGCCTGTCGATGGACCACCGCTGGTGACGCCGGCCGGCAGCTGGGTGGCGGTGGTCACCAGCGGCGACGACGACCCATCGCCATGGCTGTGTGGCGCCGAGCCCCCTCCCCACGGGCGGGTGACGATCGGTGGCATGGCAGCGCAGCTCGCCGCCCGGTCAGGGCATCTTGCCGGCGTGCCCACCACCGCGCAGTGCGTTGATGCCTCGGTCATGGACCACCTGCGGGCGATACGCCCCGACATCACCCACAGCGATGCACTCGCGGTGCTGGAGCGTGTGGGGGTGATCCAACTCGCCGACCTGCCCGACGGAGGTCTCGACGCCCCGCTGGGCGTGCACGGTGCCTTGCTGTCGATCGACGAGCGCCACCGCCTGCTGTTGGCCATGGCCGTGGTCGCCGATCCACAGGTGCTGGTGGCCGGCCGCATCCGGCCGCTCACCGACCCCGACGTGGCCCGCATCGTCGTGCCGCAGTTGGGCAGTGCGGGCAGAACCGTGGTCACCGTGGTCGACACCGCCGATCTGGCCCAGGAGGCCGACGTGGTGCTGTTCGTCGATGGCGAGCGCTGGCACATGGGCACCCACCACGACCTGCTGATGCAACTGCCTGCCTACGTCGAGCGGTGGGGCCGACCCGCCGCCGACATCGACGAACTCGGCGTGTTCAGCGACGCCGGCCCACTCGAACGTGAGAGTGCTGCGCAGCCGCATGATCACCGAGCGCTACGCCGCCGGCGACCTCATCTACCGCGAGGGCGCGCCTGCTGACCGGGTGGTGTTCATCGTGTCGGGCCAGGTTGAGATCGTGGCCGGTGCCGGCACCCGCGACGAGCGGCGGCTTGCCTTGCTGGGGCCCGGCAACGCCTGTGGCGACCTGCGACTGACCGGCGTCCAGCGTCGGGCCGAGACGGCAGCGGGCCGTGGACGTGGTGGTGGTGCGCACCATCGGGCTGGCGGTGTGGGAGGCGGGCGCCAACGGCCTGCTGCGGACCAACCCCACCGAACGCCGGGTCCTGGCCACGGTGATGAAGCGCGGCGGGCTCGACCGCGACCAGCTCGCCGACGAACTGCCCGGCACCGACCCGGCCGCTGTCGATGCCGCCATCGCCGAACTGCTCCGGGAGGGCGCACTGCGCCAGCGGGTATCGGGCCAGCTGGTGGTGGGCACCACCACCCGTCGGGCCATCCGCAGCACCGCCGTGCTCGACATGCTCAGCCAGTTCGACTCCACCCCGGTTCGGCAGCAGGGTGAGACGCGTGGTGAGTAAGTTCCGCTAGCTCAGGCAGGCGAACCGGACCACGACACGGGGACCCCTCAGCAGCTACTGGCCGTGCCTTGCCCAGTGCTCGTTCATCTTCGCAACCGCCTGCTCGAGCGTGAGCGACGCAATCTCTGCATTCGACAGATGGAGCGTGTTCACAAGCTGGTAGGCGAGGCTCGCCGGGAGGGCGACGCCCTCGGGCGCAGATGCGACGGGGGCGCGTACCGGCGTCTGCTTGTCGTCGACACAAGCCCAGAACTCGGCTTCGGTCACCTGAAGCTGGTCATCGAGGATGTGCGACCACAGGCTCGTGCCGTACGTGTTGGTGTTGGCAGGGCGAGAGACGCGCGTGCGCAGTACCCGACCGTCACCGAGTCTCAGTTCGTAGGTGATGTGGTGTTCCGTCGGCTTTCCCCTGGCGTTGAGAACCTCGGTCCATCCTTCGATCCCGCAGAACCGCTGGTGCTCACGCCGACTGGCGGCGCGCCGACTCACCCGGCGCCCGACATCTCGTCACGCAGGAGCCACCCCTTCAGCTGCTCGTCGGTGGACAGCTCGGTGAGGGTGACCAGAGCCCAGTTGTCCTGGTGGTTGGGAGCATCAAGGAGTCGATCATTCCAGTCCGCTGCGTACTCCCGCAGCGCGTCGATGAGGTCGTCGATCGCCCCGTCGAGATCGTCGGCCTCGCCGGCGATCGGCAGCCCGGGCAGAAATGCCGACCATCCGCCGCCTTCGGCGACCACCACGGCACCAGAAGGCCGCAGCGAGGCCAGGTGTGTCCGGAGCACCTCGGCGTCGACCACCGCGAACCGTTCGCGATCGCGGTCAACCGTGGTGACACGACCGGAATGAGCGGTGTCGAGAAGGTCACGCAGGTGCGAGCGCGCAGCGGTGAACGTGGGGAAGTGGCGGGTGGTCATGGCATTGACTGTACCGGCCGCGGGGCGTGTCGCAAGTACGTCACGTACCTTACGTACGCACTTTCCTACCGAACCGCAATCGACCTGCTAGCCAAATGGGGCTCCTGCGATCACCCCAACACCACCTGATTCGACGCGAGGTATGCCTCCGCATGCCTGACAGGCGAGACGGGACAGGCGAGACGGGACAGGCGAGACGGGACAGGCGAGACGGGCGTGACAGGGCCAGTTCGTCTCGGTGCCACCCCAGTCACAGGTACGGTACGAGATGCCTTCAGACGCAGATTTCCTGGGACTCACCCCAGCTGGCCCCGATGGCCACTACCAGTTCACCGTCAGCAACCACCTGGCCCGACTCGACGGCAAGCTGTACGGCGGCACCGCCATTGCCGTGTCCATCACCGCAGCCGAGCTGGTGTCGGGTCGTCCGGGGCTGTGGATGACCACCCAGTTCGTGTCCACCGCACCGGCTGACGCCACCATCTCGGTGGTGGCCGAGGTGCTGGCACCGGGGCGGCGCACCAACCAGGTGCGCATCACCGGCACCGACGAATCCGGCGACGTCATGTTCGCTTCGCTGGGAGCCACCGGGCACCACCGCCCCGACGGCCTGACCGGCACCTTCGAAAACCCGCCCGAGGTGAGCGCCCCGGCCGACTCGGTTTCGTGGGCCACACCCTTCATGGCCGTGCTGCGCAACGCCGGTGTGGACGTGGAACTGCCCGCCATGCCGTCGACCACGGGCTTCGCCAGCGTGCTCGAGTTTCGTGAGCCCACCGTGCACGAACATCCCGACCCCGGCCCGGGCCGGATCTGCGTGTGGGTGCGCCGACGCGACGGCGAGGCGGTGACCCCGGCCATGGCGGCCTACATCGCCGACATGGTGCCGTTGTCGGTGGCCCATGCCTGCGGCGCAGTGGCCGACGGCATCAGCCTGGACAACACCATCCGCATCGGGTCGTTCGAGCCCACCGAATGGGTGCTGGTGGATCTGCGGCCGCACATGGCCGTGGGCGACTACGGGCACGGCGCTGCTCACATCTGGAGCGAAACCGGACACCTGCTGGCCACCGCCAGCCAGACGGCGTCCATGCTGCACTTCGACATCTCGTCGATGCCGGGGACGTCAGCCTGACCCAGCCGCCACGGGTTCACCGAGATGGAACACGGCGGCGAGGTGCTCGCCCCACGAGGCGAAGTCGGGGGTGGCCGGCAGGCCCAGGCTGCGCAGTTCGTCGGCCACCACGCCGGTGCCCAGCTCGACGCGCACCGCAGCGGGGTCGGGCACCATCTCGCCCATGTCCATCTCCAGGGTGGTGGCCATGGCCACGCCGTCGAGGTACGAGTAGCTCTGTGCAGCGATGGACACCGGTGCGGCGGTGGCCGCCACCCTGGGCACGGTGACCCGCAGGGCGAACTCGCCGTCGAACGTGAGGGCGAACGACACCTCGTCGGGCGTGTAGGTGGTGTCGATGCCCTCAACGGTCTTGGGGAACCCCATCACCCGGTTGCCGGCTTCGCAGGTGAAGTCCTGGTTCACGGGCATGCGGTACACAAACGACCCCACGACGTCGGCGCTGGCGCCCACCGGTCGGGCCAGCAACCCCAGGTTGATCTCGTCGTAGTCACCCCATGGGTTGTCCACGTAGTCACACGCCGCCACCACCAGCTGGGTCACCCCGGGGCCGGTCTCCACAACCTCAAAGGCATCACCGGGCAACAGCGCCGCTGCGGGCTGCGACGGCACCGTGAACAGCAGCGTGGCGATGTTGGAGTGGGGCACGGCCATGGGGAACGTGATCGTCCTGCCCTGGATTTCGCCCCACACAGTCTGCGCGGCCATCAGCTGGCTGCTGCCATGGCAGCGGTCAGGGCGATGGTGGCCCCCGGGTGTCGCCCACCAGCCCGGCCTCCATCTTGTTCATCATGTACGCCACGGTGAGTTCGGAATCCTGATCCATGATGATCACCGACCCTCCGAACCCACCCCAGTAACACGCTCTCGGACCCATCGGCATCACCTCGCTGGCCAACCCGTACCCCATGCCCAACCGCACCGGCACGCCGAGCACCAGATCAGTGCCGCTGGCCTGTTCGGTGAAGATGCGGTCCACCCCGGCTTCAGACAACAACCGCACGCCGTGGGTCTCGCCCCGCCCGGAGATCACCGACTGGATGAGCGCCACCGACCGGGCGTTGCCGTGGCCGTTGGCGGCCGGGATCTCCGCGCCTCGCCACCACCGGTTGTGCGGCGCCGACGCGTCCAGACCCGACGAGATGTATGTGCGGGCCATGATCGAGTCAATGTCGATGCCGGTGAGGTCCATGGCCGGCGGCGTGATCACCAGACTCACCCGAGGTTCGGCCGATTCGGGCACCCCGATGAAAAAGTCGGCACCCAGTGGGGCGGCCACCTCGGTGGCGAAGAACTCGCCGATGGTGATGCCGGTGATGCGTCGCACCACCTCGCCGATGAGAAATCCCTGGCTGACGGCGTGGTAGCCCGACACCGTGCCGGGTTCCCACCACGGGGCCTGAGCCGCCAGCGCCGACGTGCACAGCTCCCAGTCGGCCAGACCCTCAGGCGGCAGCGGCTCGGTCCAGCCCGACAACCCGGCGGTGTGGCTCATGATGTGCCGCACCTCGATGGCCTCCTTGCCGTTGGCGGCAAACTCCGGCCAGTACCGGGCCACCGGAGCGTCGAAGTCCAGCTCGCCCCGGTCGGCCAGCATCAGCGCCACCAAAAATGTCATGGTTTTGGTCGTGGACCACACGTTGACCAACGTGTCGGACTCCCACGGACTGTCCTGGCCTCGTCGGCCCAGCCGCCCCAGATGTCGACCACCACCTCACCGCGGTGGTGCACGGCCACCGATGCCCCCACGTCGGCACCCGACGCCAACTGCCCGTCGAGCACGTCACGCACGGCGGCGAACTTGTCGGTGGTGAATCCCTGAGTCGTCATGTGGTCCCCCCACTGCGTCATGTGGCCCGATGATGGGGCCAGAGCCAGTACCATCGTTGCAGGTCGTGCCCCTGCGTGCGCCCCAGGCAGGGCGACGGGCGGGGTATCGGTAGCCTGCAGGGGGTGAACCACGACCCCGACCACAGTCGCCAGCCTGGCAGCATGCACGACGACGGCGCCATCACCACCGATGCCCCGGCACTGTTCACCTTCGACGACTGGTTCGCCCGCCACCTGCCCGAGCTGACCGTGCCGTGGCAGCCCCAGCCAGTGGCCAACCCCGAACTGCTGGTGTGCAACGACACCCTGGCCACGGCACTCGGGGCTGATCCCGCTGCGCTGCGCTCACCTGACGGCATCGCTGTGTTGGTGGGCAACGTGGTTCCTCCCGGCGCCAACCCGGTGGCTCAGGGCTACGCCGGCCACCAGTTCGGTGGTTTCTCCCCCCGTCTGGGCGACGGCCGGGCCGTGCTGCTTGGTGAGGTCACCGACCCCAACGGCCGACGCCACGACCTGCACCTCAAGGGTTCGGGCCGCACCCGCTTCGCCCGTAGTGGCGACGGCCGGGCCGCACTCGGTCCCATGCTGCGCGAGTACCTCATGGGCGAGGCCATGCACGCACTGGGCATTCCCACCACCCGCATGCTGGCGGTGGTGGCCACCGGCGAGATGGTGCAGCGCGAGATCCCGCTGCCAGGGGCGGTGGTGACCCGGGTGGCGGCAAGCCATCTGCGCGTCGGGCACCTTCCAGTACGCCGCCATGGCCGACGACCCCACCGTGCTGCGACGGCTGGCCGACCACGCCATCGCCCGCCACCACCCCGAGGCTGCCGATGCCGGCAACCCCTACCTGGCATTGCTGGACGCCGTCATCAACGCCCAGGCGCGCCTTGTGGCCAGCTGGATGCTGGTGGGGTTCATCCATGGGGTGCTCAACACCGACAACGTCACCATTTCCGGTGAGACCATCGACTACGGCCCGTGTGCGTTTGCCGACACCTACGACCCGGCCACCGTGTTCAGCTCCATCGACACCGGCGGGCGCTATGCCTATGGCAACCAGCCCTCCATCACCCAGTGGAACCTGGCCCGACTGGCCGAGACCCTTTTGGTGTTGATCGACGACGACACCGACACCGCCGTTGCCCTGGCCACCGGGTCGTTGCAGGCGTTCACCGACCGCTACGACCACCACTGGCGCGCCGGACTGCGTTCCAAGCTGGGCCTGGGCCCCAAGCTGGGCCTTCACACCGCGCTTGATGGGGGCACGAGCGACGCAACCGTCACCGCGTTGAGTGACCCCGAGGTGCTCGACGATGTGATGGTGCTGCTGCGCTCAAACAGCATCGACATCACCAGGTTCTTCCGCTCACTGGCTGATGCCGTGCGCGGTGACGACACCATCGTGCACTCGCTGTTCGACGACCACTCGCAGCTCGATGCGTGGCTGGCCCGCTGGCGGGCACAACTCCCGCTGGCCCAACAGCCCGCAGATGCCATCGCCGATGCCATGGACACCATGAATCCCGTCTACATCCCCCGCAATCACCTCGTCGAGCAGGCGCTCGACGCTGCCACCACCGGCGACCTGGGCCCGTTCGAACAGCTGCTGGCGGTTGTCACCGACCCGTTCACCCGTCGTGACGGGCTCGGGGCCTACGAGCTCGGCGCCCCCGAAGACTTCGGCCCCCACCGCACGTACTGCGGCACCTGACCGCCCCGGGTGGGCGGGCGGCTCGTGCTGCGAGCGGCCCAGCGTGCGGGCCCCCCGGGTTGCAGCTGCTGTCAGCCGGTGAAGCTGGGCACGGCCGCAGCAACCGACGGCGCAACCGCCTCGGCGTCGCCAGATGCGGAGGCCTCAACCACCTCCAGCACCAGGTCGGCGATGCCGGGCCCGGGCTGAGCACCATCGGGCGACACGCAGCCACCCACACCGGTGTAGGTGCCGACAGTGAACATGTCGGGAATCATGAACGTGACCGTCACGCTGTTGCCGTCGGGCAACGGCCCCATGGGCAATGCCGGGACACCTGCGGTGCGGGACCACCCCGCCGGCACGGCGAACTGACCGCCGGACGCATCGGTGAACAACAGCGCAACTGACCACCCCAGCGCACCCGCCTCGGGCGACACGGCACCGTCCACCTCCTCGGTGCACCACACCGTGATGCCAGCGTCGTAGGCGATCGACAGCGTCACTTCGGTGCCCACCGGCCCCACCACCGGTGTCATCACCGCATCAGCCGGCGGGCTCTGCGGTGGCAGCGCGTCGACACCCACCGGTGCACCCACGGCAATCGTCGCTGCGGCCAGCGCCACGGCCAGCGCCATTGCCATCATCCGGGTCACACATCGGGTCATCGTTGGCATCTCCTCACGAACGCGGGGAACGGTCGAGCACCGAAAACGCCGGCAGACTCCATGAGTATCGGATGGCGGCCATGCGCAACCCAAATGTGGTCAACCCGGCAGCGAACCCGGCGACCACACCATCCACTCCCAGGTTGTACAGCACCACATACAACGTGGATCCGGCGGCCACCGCAGTGGCGTAGATGTCGCTTTGCAGCACGAACGGGATCCTGCCCACCAGCAGGTCACGCAACATGCCGCCACCCACGGCAGTGATGACCCCGAGCACAACCGCCACCACGCCGCGGTAGCCCAGGTCGATCCCCACAGCGGTGCCGGTGACGGTGAACAGGCCCAGCCCGGCGGCATCGGCATAGGCCACCCATGGGGCGAAGCGTTCGGCGGGCACCGACAGCAGCTTCACCACCGCCACGGTGGCCCACGACCCCAACAACGCCATGGTGAGGTAGATCCAGTCGTCCATCCACGGGGGGTTCTGGTCCACAATCACCGAGCGGATGGTGCCTCCGCCCAACGCCGTGATCACCCCCACCACGGCGAACCCGAACAGGTCCAAACGACGGTCGGCCACCGCCAACACCCCGAAGCGCCAAAGGCAACAACCCCCAGCAAGGCCGCCACCTGCAACGCCGACACATCCATTGCGAGACGATAACAAGACAGGCCCACAATCACCCGACGATGACCCGACGATGACCCGACGACCACCCGTCAACGTGGCCGACAACAGTGATGGGGTTGGCGACACCCCCGTCATCGCCTGCCATCACAGCAGAAACCCGACCTCCCTGAATCGCCCAAACCCGCCAACTACTGTTGAGGTCCTCGGTGCTATTCGTCTGATCGCTGGTGTCGTTTTTCGATCCCGATCATCTTGTCCGGTCGCCGCTCATCCCTCGTCAGCTTGAGCGCGTCCGAGAACCGTTGTGACGGAGCGGAGCCGCCACCGGGATTGGCCGCGTGACCCCGGGAGTCCATGTCGTCCATCAGAAAGATCATCATGTCCAGAAAGAAAAACATCCGTTACAGCGCACTCATCGTGCTCGCGGCGATCGGCCTTGTTGCCGCTGCCTGCGGGAGCAGCAACGACTCAGAGGGAGCCGGGGGCGGCGGTGATTCCGCCTTTGCCCAGCTGGATCTTGCCGGCATCGACATCACGGTCGGGTCAAAGGACTTCACTGAGCAGCTGGTGCTTGGCGAAATGCTCGTGCTCTCCTATCAGGAGGCCGGCGCCAATGTGACCAACCGGGTTGACCTCGGTGGCACCGAAGTGAACCGCACGGCGCTGTTGTCGGGGGAAATCAACGTGTACCCCGAATACAACGGCACCGGCTGGCTGGTCCATCTCGGCAACGACGAAGCCAGCACCGATCCCGACACCCTCACTGCCGCAGTGCGCGAGCAGGACCTGGCCGACAACGCAATCCGCTGGGTGGGACAGTCACCATTCAACGACACCTACGGCTTTGCCTCGCGGCCTGACCTGCTCGACAACGGCGAGCCGTTCACCATGCAGGGCATGGCCGACTACCTGGCTGCCAACCCTGATGCACTGGTGTGCATGGAGTCGGAGTTCCCCGATCGACCCGATGGACTGATCCTGTTCGAAAATGCCACCGGGTACACCATTCCGGGAAGCCAGCAGCAGATCCTCGACACCGGCATCATCTACACCGAGACCGCAGCCGGCAATTGCGACTTCGGTGAGGTCTTCACCACCGACGGCCGCATCGCCGGCCTGGACCTGAATCTGGTCGACGATCCGGGCATCATGATCCTGTACAACGTGTCGATCACCATGGCCGACAGCCTGTACTCACAGGCTCCCGATGTCTTCGAGGAGATCGCCGACAAGCTGTTGTCGGGTCTGGACAACGAAACGATGACCGCCCTCAACTTCGAGGTCGACATCGAGGGCAACAGCGTCACCGACGTCGCCCGGCAGTACCTGGTGGATCAGGGTCTGATCTCCGCCTGACCGCCGGTTGCCAACCCGGGCTGACCGGGATCAATCGCACAGGAGGGCCGCAGCCACCGGTTGCGGCCTCCTTCGCCGGTCCCGCCATGCAGTCAGGTCCCGCCATGCGTCGGGTCCGCCATGCGTCGGGTCCCGCCTCGCATCAGGTTCCCTTGGGTCGCAGGAAGCGTTCGGCCACCGCCGCCAGCCAGTCCACGGTGAGCGCTAGCAGGGCCACGATGCCCGCTCCGGTGATCACCACCTCGTTTCGGCTCAGCTTCAGCCCTGAGTTGATGGTCTCACCGAGCCCGCCACCACCAATGAGGAACGCCAGTGCGGCCATGCCCACCGTGAGCACCAGCGCCGTTCGGACCCCGGCCAGGATCACCGGGACAGCCAGGGGAAGCTCAATGCGCCGCAGCACGGCAAGGCGGGACATGCCCATGCCCCTTCCGGCCTCGATCATCGACGGGTCCACCTGGTTGAGGCCCACCATGGTGTTGCGCAACACCGGCAACAGGGCAAAAAAGGCCAGGGCGATGATCACCGTGCGCATCCCGGTTCCCATCCAGGCTGCAAACAGCACCACCAGACCGTAGGCCGGCATGGCCTGGCCGGAGTTGGCCACGGCCAGCACCCCGCCGGCCATTCGGCGAAATCGCGGGCGGGTGAGCACGATGCCCAGCGGGACGGCAATGGACACCACCAGCAACGATGCCCACAACGTGATCGTGAGATGGTCGATGAACTGCACCTGCAGCTTGTCGCGCCGCAGGGCCGATGCGGCAGAAAAGTCGAAGTCGGTGCGGACGTTGTAGACGTAGAGCATCACGCCAGCCATGACGATGACCACGGGCACCACCACCAGAGCGCCATCGGTACTCATGACCCGTCGTAACCATCCCGTTCCCACCGGCCGCACGGTGCCAGCCCGCCCCACCGTGGCCACCGGATCATGGGTCGTCGACGCCATCAGCCGGTCCCGTCGGCGGCGTAGACCTCGTAGTGGGCCTTGGCCTCGGTACGCAGGCGGGCGATCACCCCGGTGAGCGCCTCAATCTCCACCACTCCCTCAAACCGCCCCTGGGCATCGACCACAACGGCGCACCCGGTCGATGAGCCCAGCATCGTCTCGAGGGTGTCGTGCAGCGTGGCGTTGCGCTCCACCTTTGCCCGCACCACATGTCCCACCGCCAGCAGCGAGCGGTCGGTGCGGTCGAGGTGGGCCTCGTTGACCCATCGGGCAGGACGTTCCTGGCCGTCGAGCACCAGCAGCCACCGCTGGGATGAGTCCGCCAGCACGTTCTGGGCGACACGATGCCCGACGTCGTGGCGGACCACCGGGTAACCACCCAGGTTGAGGCCGCTCACCCGTTCGAAGTTCAGCCCCTTGAGCGTGGATCCACTGCCAATGAAGTCGTCCACGAAGTCGTCGACCTGATGGGCCAGGATTCGCTCGGGCGTGTCGAACTGGGCGATTTGGGACTGCTCGCGCAATATGGCGATGCGGTCACCCATCTTGATGGCCTCGTCGATGTCATGGGTGACAAACACGATGGTCTTGCGCAGGTCTGCCTGCAGGCGAAGGAACTCGTTTTGCAGCCGATCCCGGGTGATGGGGTCGATGGCCCCGAACGGCTCATCCATGAGCAGCACGTCCGGGTCAGCGCCCAGCGCCCGGGCAACACCGACCCGCTGGGCCTGTCCGCCGGACAACTCGCGCGGGTAGCGATGGCGGTACTCGCCGGGCTCAAGACCCATGGTGTGCAGGAGTTCATCAACACGAGCCGCAATCACGTCTTTTTTCCATCCCAGCATCTTCGGCACCGTGCCGATGTTCTCGGCGATGGTCAGATGCGGGAACAGGCCGATCTGCTGGATGACGTAGCCAATCTGTCGCCGAAGATGGTCGGGATTGACGTCGGTGACGTCCTCGCCGTCGAAGTAGATGCGCCCCGAGGTGGGCTCGATCATGCGATTGATCAGCCGCAGCGTGGTGCTCTTCCCACAGCCTGACGGACCCACCAGCACCAGGATTTCACCGCGGGGAACCCCCAGGTTCAGTTCCGCCACCGCCGGTTCGGTGGACCCGGGGTAGACCTTGGAGACGCTGTCGAGGCGGATCATGACGTCCTCGAAGCCGTCTGGGGTCAGCGCAACATTGCGGTCGCCATCGGTGGCACCTGCCCGCCCCTGGGGGCTTGGCAGCGTGGTGTCCGGCACCGAACTGGTCACTCGTGGTCATGGGATTCTCCCTGTGGTGGTGGTCATGGTCCAGAGGCCGACACCGGCCTCAGCGCAGCCCCTTGGAGGTCGTGATCCGCTGAATCAGCGACAGCACAAGGTCGAACAGCAGGGCAAGCACGATGATGAATACCGTGCCGGTCCACACCGCCTCCATTGAGTTCGGCAGTCCCAGGCGGCGCAGGCCGTCCTTGATGAACTCACCGAGGCCCGGGCCGGCCACCAGCACACCGATGGCGGCGATGCCGGTGGTGAGCAGGGCCGAGACCCGCACACCGGCCATGATCACCGGCCAGGCCAACGGAAGCTGTATCTGCAGCAGGCGCTGACGACGGTTCATCCCCATGCCCTTGGCCGACTCGATGACCGCCGGGTCCACCTGTTCGAGGCCAGTGACGGTGTTGCGCAGGATCGGCAGCAACGCATAGATGAACAGGGCCAAAAAGGCCGGAGCGAACCCCAGGCCAACGATCGGGATGAACAGGGTGAACAACGCCAACGACGGGATGGTCAGCCCCACCCCCACCACACCGATGGCGAGCGCCCGTGGGCCCTGGCGTCCACGCACCGCGATACCGAGCAACACGGCAAACACCGTGGCCGCCATCACCACCGACACCACCAGAATGGCGTGGTCGGCACTGTTGGACAGCACGTCGCCCCAGCGACTGCTGACAAAATCCATCCAGCTTCTGATTCCACTCACCGGGGGACACCCCCCGGGGGGATTTCAGCTCGAGAAAGTCTTTTCCACTGACGCACGACACCCTTCTGGCGGGAACAAATCTCGCACCGCCGCGAGGCCGGAATGCCCATTTCGTCGCGTTGACCGCACGACCGCATCCGCCACTCAGGCATAGATACTAGGCCAGCAGCGAGCACCAATGTTGCGCCCCGGCCACTTCGGGGGTCCCCATGGATCCGGATTTCCGGTCCCCTACCCGCCAGATCCCCACTCATGGCAAGGTTTGCGGCGAGGTGCTCCCGGGCAGAAGAAATTCCGGCAGCAACCACGATTGCCAGGCCCTCACCCGGCGCCCCGCCCAGACCCCACAGGTGCCCACACCCGCAGGAGGCCCGGCGCTAGGGTCGTGGTGTGCATGAGGTGATGGCGATGTGGGCCGTGCCGAGGTCGGCGTCAACCGCTTTTGAGCAAATGGTGGCCCAACGCGGTGACCTGGCCGTCATGAGCGAGCCGTTCTCGGCCGCCTATTACGACGGCCCCGAGGCCCTCTCGCAGCGATTCGACTGCAGTGACCCCGAGGCCACCTTCTCGTCGGTGCGGCAACTTGTGCTCGACCGGGCTGCGGCCGAGCCGGTGTTCGTCAAGGACATGGCCTGCCATGTGCTGCCCGCCCTCGACGACACCCTCATCAACGCCTGCACCCATACCCTGTTGGTGCGCGACCCGGCATGGTCGCTGCCGTCCATGGCCCGGCAATGGCCCGACTTCACCGCCGACGAAGCCGGTTTCGAACCGCTGGCGGAGGTGGCGGCCCGACTGGATGAGTCGGGGGCAGACGTCGTGGTGGTCGACACCGCCGACCTGCGTCGTGATCCCGACGCGCTGGTGGAGGCGTGGTGCGAGGCGGTGGGATTGAACTTTGAACCCGGGGCCCTGCAGTGGGATGAGGGTATGGCAGCCGGGTTGGGAGCGATGGCAGCAGTGGCATGCCACCACCGCAACAAGCACCGGTTTCCTGCCGCCCGAACCCGAGCCACCGACCGTTGATGATCCCCGCCTGATCGCTGCCATCGAGAGGGCACGCCCCATCTACGACGAACTCGCCGCCCGACGGCTCAGACCCTGACACTGCTGGTCAGCGACACGTCACGATGACGTCCCGCCAACAGATCCCAGACCGGGTCTGGCTCGGCCCCACCAGCAACGGGTGCCGTGGGTGACCTGATGTAACGTGATCGTTCACCCCACTCAAGGAGCGCGTCATGGCTGAGGTCGTCGAATTCAACCTGAAGGTCAAGCAAGGGCATTACGCCGAAGTGCTGAGCCTCTACTCCGAGTTTGCCCACGCGTACATCGAGATCAACCCTGCGCTGGTGAGCGTTCTGGTTGTTGGCGATGAAGGCAGTGGGCTGGTGCGTGGCATCGGTGTGTACGACGACCACGTCGAGGCTGCAGCGGTGAACAGTGATGTGTTCATGGCCGCCTTCATGGACGCCATCGAACCATTGATCGAAGGCGCCCCCAGTCGTGTGCTCCTCGAACTCGTCCACGCCTGGACCAAGTGAGGCCCAGCCCGGCTTCCTAGCCGAACCAGCCGCCCGACGGGTGGTAGGCCACGGCGGTGGAAGCGAACGAGACCGGGTCGAGCGCCTCAAGGGTCTGGTCGGTGTACAAGATGGGCACCCCGGCCACCACCAGCACCCGCCCCACCACCGGGTTCGGCGCCGGTGAGCACACCAGGTACACGCCACCGCCGTCGTCGTCGGGCACGAACCGGGACACGGTGAACTCGTCCACCGGGTAGCACTGGTACCCGGGCCAGTCGATCCCGCCGACGACCTCGCCGCTGACGATGTCACCGCCGCCTGGGCCGTCCAACTCGGGCACGCCGTCGGCGCCCGGCTGGCAGCGCAGCACCACCCCACCGGTGCCCACCAGCGATTGCGCCTCGGGGTCGGTGACGTCCACCACCGGGCACGGCGCCGGCACCTCGGGCGGCCGACTCGCCTGGGGCAGCGCCACCTCGGTCACCGCGCCGTCCACACTGAGCACGGCGGCCTCGTTGACCAGATCGGTGAACCCGGGCCCAGTTGAGCGAAGCCCCCACATGGCCAGTCGCCGCTCGGGCCACCAGGTGAACGCCCGATGGTCCCATCCCAGGCTGTCGCTCACCCACGGCCGCTGCCAGGTCCCCACCACCGCCGGGGCATCAGCGTCACTCACATCGAGCAACTGGACCTCCACCCAGCTGCGTGATTGCCGGTCGAACCCCTCACCCACCTCGTCGTAGCGCGCACCCGATGGCCAGGGCCTCACCATCGGGCAGCGGGTGGAGGTAGCCCACGGTGCCGGCCAGCGTCACGCTGCCTGCCCGTCGGGGGGCAGCGGGATCGGCGACGTCGATCACCACCACCCGCTGGTCGAAACACACCCGTCGACACCAGCACCCGATCCCCAACGAACCGCACGGCGCTCACCACGCCGTTGCCGTCGGCCAGGTCGGTGACCGAGGCCGTGGCGTCGAGCCCGCCGTCACCGTTGGGGGTGAGGACGGTGAGGTCGATGCCGGTGCTGGGATCCTGTCGCCACGGCGACCCGATGGTGGTCACCACCGCCACCGACCCGCCCACCTCGCCAAAGGCGAACTGACCGATGGTGGAGCCCTCCACGATGCCCGAGCCCACGTACGACGGTGCCGTGGCGTCGGCAAAGCGGAACTCGTGGATGGCGGTGCGCCAGTCGTCGAACTCGAGGCGGTCCCGGTCGATGGGGTCGACCCACACCTCCGAGCTCACCGCCACCACGTCCACCCCGGCGTACAGGGTGGTTGCCGGAGCAAGGATCGACGTGCCGGCCGGATCGAACCGGCCACCGGCCAGACCCACGGTCACCATCGACGTCATGGCCACCCCGGCAAACGTGTCGGGCACGTACACCCGCTCGCACGGCACCAGCGGCTCGGGCTCGGCACCGGCGCGCTGCCAGTCGGGGATCCAGTCGGCGGCCGTGGACGAGGCCACCGACCGCCGGTTCTGCTCGAGTGCCTTGGCCACCGAGTTGGGTGTGGTGGGCATGACGAACCCCAGGTCGGCCATGTTCGACGTGGTGACCATCCGGATCTGGTCACCCACCAGCCGGGCCGACACCAGCGACCCCTCGATGCGCACCCGGTCGGTCACCTGCGGCGCCCGGGGGTCGGTGGCGTCCACCATCGTCACCGTCATGAACGTCGTCGATGCCTGCGTGGCCGACGGGTCGCCGTCGATCGGAGCCGACAGTTCCACTTCGGAGCCAAAGATCGCCACCCGGGCGTTGGCCACCAGCAACTCGTCGACAGCCGACTGCACACCCGACCCGAACCTGGAGTCGGAGGTACCGGAACCGGCCGAATCGCCCCCGCCTGCATCGCCCCCGCCTGCATCGCCCGCCTGCATCGTCCGGCTTGCGGTGACGTCGAGGGTGGACAGCACCGTCAGGTCGCCGGCGTCGGTGATGCGCAGGTTGCCCCGGCCGTCGAGGTCGTAGATGAGGTTCCCCTCGGCCTTGACCACGTCAGGCTCGTCCACTCCGGCCACCTGCACGTTGGTGCCAAGGGTGCCCGACGTGTCGGGGGCCGCCCCGCTGTCGCCACTGTCTGACTGTGCCGACGCCGAATCCTCACTCATCATCCTCGGGCCCGCTGACTCGTCGAACGCAGACATCGGGACGAAGCCGTCACCTCCGTACCCGTACCCCCCGAAGCCCCGGCTACCCACATGCTCGGCACCCACCTGCCGCAGGTCACCCATCAGCGCGTCACAGCTCGCAAACGTGGACACCGTGCCCACCAGCTGCACCGTGGTGGGGTCCACCGGACGGTCGTCGAGTGAGCCCAGCAGCTGTTCGACGTCGCCTGAGGTGGGGGCACCGGCGCGGTCGGCGGCAAGTTCGCCCGACCGGTCGTTGTCGCCAATGACCAGCACCCCGCCCAGCAGGGCCACCACCGCAAGCGCTGCTGCTGTCACCACGCCGAGGCTTCGGGTGCGACGTCGCCACACCGCCGCCTCCACCGCATCGGCAGTGATTGGCCGGGCGTCGCGACGCAGTTCGGCACCGGCTGCCGACAGCACCGGGTCGTGGTCGCCAGATGGGTCGATTTCGTCATGTTCGTTCATGATCCAACGTCTTTCATGTGGTGTGCGACTGGTTTCATGTGGTGTACGCCTGAACAACTGGGGAGTGGCGCAGCGAGGCACGGCCCCGATGCAGCAACGACTTCACCGCCGCAGGGGTGACCTGCAGGGTGTCGGCGATGTCGTCGATGCCAAGGTCGGCGCCGTAACGCAAGGCGATGGCTGCGGCCTGGTCGCCGGGTAGCGCACGCACGGCCGCCCACACCCCCTCACCGTCGAGGGCGGCCAGCGGATCGGACACGACGGCACCCGACGACGCCTGCATCGAACCCAGCGTCTGCACCGCACGGCGCTCACTGGACGCCCGACGGGCCACCGAGATGGCCTCGTTGATGGCCACCCGGCGCACCCACGCCCCGGGACGATCGAACCTCGACACCCGGTTCCAGCGCCGAAAACACCGCTCGAAGGCACCCTGGACGATCTCTTCAGCCCGATGCACGTCACCGACGATGGCCGTCGTCGCTGCCACCAACCCGCGGCTTTCTGCCTGCACCAATTGGGCGAAGTCGACCATCATCCCTCCGAGTCACACACGCACGACCACCCTCAACGGTCGCGCTCAACCTTCGCAGGAATACCGATGCGGGTGTGGATGTCACCCACCGAACGGGTGTGACGGCACCCAGATGGTTCGCAGGCCGTTCGATCACAGGCCCTCGAGCTGGAGCTCCACGGTCCACCGCACGGCTGCGCCCAACGCTGCGTTGCGCACGCCCGAACCGAGGCCGCCGCCACTCACGCCGGCGAACTGACCGGAACCGCCCACAACCCGAAACGTGCCGTCCACGGTGGCGCCGTCGTCCACTCTGGTGGCCCTCGATGTGAGTTCGAGTACCAGCACGTCACCGTCGGCGGTGGTGACGTCCATGTACCCGCCCGACGGGCCGGTGCCGTCGAGGAACAGCACATGGGCCTGCAGGCCGATGTCCACCGGCTCGTCGTCCCAGGTGCCCGACCCCGAAAAGTTGATGTTGCCGAACTGCAGGTCGCCGCCATCGTTGATGGTCACCGTGGTGTTGCCATTGGGCACGGTCTCGTAGGCGAACACCAGCTCCACCGTGGTCACGGCACCCCCGGAAATCGTGTCCACGTAGTCGGCTGGCGAGTACCCGACGCAGCCCTCGCCAAATGGCGGCAGGCCCAGCCCGGCGCGCACCGCCTCAGATGCCGTGCGGCCACTGGCACGCACCTCATCGCTCAGGGGTGCCGGCCACTGCGACCCGGGTGCGGCCACACCGGCGAGGTAGGCGTCGAGGGCGCGCTGGAACTCGATGAACGCCACCATGTCGTCGGCCACCACTTCGGGCCACGCCGCCGGTGGGTCGGCGATCAACCCGGTCACGCCAGCCGAAGCGTCGGCGTAGGCCACTGCTGCGGTGCGCACGGCGTCGGGCACCGCCTCACCTTCCGGTCCCGAAAAGGCCGTCTCGCCGTCGGGTCCCCTGGTTGTCTCCAGGTACACCAGTCTCGGGTCCCACACGCTGCAACCGCCGGGGTAGTACGACCTGGCCTGCTCCACCGTCATGGTGCCGGCTTCGGCGGATTCAGCGGCCTCGCCCGAGTCGCCCGAGTCACCGCATCCGCTGGCGGCCATCACCACCGCCACCACCACTGTGGCAACGGCAACCGAACGCGCACGATGGGCAACACGGGTGCGAAGTTTGTTCATGGCGAGAACGTAGCCGCTCACCAACCCCGTCAGGTTGCCGCCTGCGCTGCCCCTGGAATCTGCGTTGCCGCCTGCGTTGCCATGGAATCTGCGTTGCCATTGCCAGTGGCACCAGTCGCACACTGGTGATCCCCGACACCACATCGATCGCAACCACGGCACCATCGGCGGTGGTGGTCACCTCCAACGGCTGCAGGTCACGCTCACGGGCATCACACAACGCGGCACTGGCCACCGCGAATGAGCAGGCAAGCCGGACACGCACCGACTCCGACTCCCCCGGTGCGCCCAGACGCACCACCACTCCGGGCCCCCGACTCGCCGGCTTGATGGCCGTCACCGACACAACCGGCGCTTCCATGGACTCGATGGCGAACAGTCGCCCGGCGGCACGGTCAAACCGTTGGCGGGCAGCCACCGGCAGGCCCGGCGCACCGCTTCCTGGCTGGGCGTGGTCACCCCACTGCAGGTCCAACGCCGCCACCGTCGGCGACGGGTCGTGACCCGTGGCCGGAAACGCCCCAAACCCGAGCACCCCCCACGCCTTTTCACGGTTGGCGTTGCGGGCCACCACCACGTCGAGCTGGCCGTGGGGGCTGACACTCACGGCCCGGGCCATGTCGACACCCACCGTCACACCCGGGTTGCCACCCAGCACCTTCAACCACGACGACACCGGCCAGAAGGTGGGCTGGTAGTGCCGGATGAGGGGACGGTGGATCGTGCCACCGGGGGTGTCCATGACCAGCGACCGTGCCGGTTGCGCCATGGCCGACGACAACGTCACGGTGCGATGGTCACCCGCACTCGACGACACCCACACCGACACCGATGCCGACCCCGGAGCGAACATGAACGACCGCCACGTCGGGCGGCCGTCGAGGTCGGCGGTGACGGTGACGGCCACCCCGCCACCGGCGGTGTCGACCACCTCCACGGTTGCCGGGCGGTGCGACACCCGGTCGATGGCGTGGAACCGGCCACCCCAGTACTCACACCCCATGCGCCACAGCCCACCCGAGTCGTGGTGGGCCACCAGGTCACCCATCAACCCCGCCGACACCGGCACTGCGTCCACCGTCAGCTCGGTGATGCAGCCCCCGACCGTGGGGTCGAACACCGCCACCAGCCGGCCGGTGTCGACCCGCACCACCGTTGCGCGGTGATCCACCGACACCGACGGGCCGTGTTGCGCCGACGCCGCCGGTTGGGCCCCCGACGGCGTGAACCCCAGCACCGCCGCCGTTGCCGCACGCAGCCACGGCTCCTGCTCGTCGTGCACCACGCGATCGGGGCTGGTCCCGGTGACAAAGTCGTGGTGGTTGGCCACCACCGCCGCCCACCACGCACTGTCGGGGCCACTCCCCAGCCGCCGGGTGCCCGATGCACCTGCCGGTGCGGTGAGTTCGTCGGCCACCGACTCCGCCTCGGTCGCCAGCAGCTCGTCGACCAGCCGCCGATGGGCGAACTTGAGGTTGGGCCTGCTGGAGTAAAAGCCCGTCCAGTAGGGATTGGGGTCGAAGTCGATCACCGGCAGGTCGTCACGGTGGCCGTCAACCAGGTCGAGATAGTCGTCGAGCCCGGCGTTGACCACCCACATGCCGGTGTGGGGATAGCGCTGGTTGTTGTAGGCGTCGAGCATGTCCATCAGGCCCACTTTGGGGTGGGTGAAGTCGTGCCCTATCGGACACACCACATAGGCCGTGCGCGCCAACGTCTTCAACCGGGCCGCCTGGCCGTCGAGCTGGTCGAACATGGCCGCATCGCCCCGACGACCAAGCGGCAACTGGGCTCGCCCGACCCGGAGCAACGCCCGGGTGTCGAACCGGTCGCCCTGGCTGTAGGTGTAGGGATGCCAATGGGCCAGCACCTGCTGGCCACTGGCGTCGCGCCAGACGAAATCGTTGGAGCCGGCGTTGACCAGCGCTTCGGCCCCCGACCCGGCCCGGGGCTGTCGGCGCCACAGGTCCCAGTCCGACCCGGGGAACCGGCCGCCGTCGATCCGGGCCATCGCCACGCGGTCGAACCCGGCGGCGAGCGCCAGGCTGGGCAACGCACCCGAGTGCCCGAAACAGTCGGGCAGGTACAGCACCGACGGCTGCTGGTCGACACCGATCGACTCCAGCCACTGCTGGCCGAGCAAAAAGTCACGCAGGATCGACTCGGTGGGAGTGATCACGGTGTCGGGGGTGGTCACGCCACTGTTGGTCAACCGCAACTGGCCGGAATTGAGATGGTCCACCAGTCGCTGCCGGTTGGCTGGTCGCAGCTGCCAGTACCGGGCCAAAAAGAACACGCAGTCGGCGCTCCACACCCGACGACCGTCAGCGTCGAGTTGGTCGAGCACCATGTCCAGGGTGCGCACCACGCTGCGGCGCAGGTACTGCTCGCTGGTGTACATCCAGTTGGGATCCCAATGGCTCGACTCGGTCACCACCATCACGGTGGTGGCGTCGTCGGGCACCCCGAGGCGGGCCCGGGTGGCTGGCTGCACCCGGGCGGTGGTGAGCCCGGGTGCACCGAGCGCACTCACGACCCGCCTGCCCGGCTCACGGCTGGCCAGCCCAGCTCACGGTTCACTGGCTCCGCTCACGACCCGCCTGCCCCGCTCACGTCGCCGTCACCACCGACGCCAACCACAGCCGGGCGGTCGGTGACCTCGCCACCCCACAGTCGCCAGCTGCGATTGGGCCCCACCCCGGCGACCCCCACGCACAGCATGGCCACAGCCACGATCACGGCCAGCTCGGCGAAATACACCACCAACCCCACCGGACGGGCTCCGGGGTTCATGCTGGCTGGCCACACCAGCGCCGAGGCCGCAGCCACGAACACCAGGTAGGTGGGCTGCCAGCGACCCAACCCGGTGGCGGCGATCAGCACCAGACCGGCCGGCAGGTACCACGGGAACACCACCGGCCCGAGCACCACGGCCACCACCATGGTGATGCCCACCGCACGGACCACACCGATGCGGTCGCTGTTGACCAGCAGCACCAGGGCCACCGCCGCTGCGCACACCAGCCCCACGGCCCGGAACCCGGCGACGAACACCGACGGATCCACACCCAGTCCGACCCGACCAGCCAGCTCGCCAACGACCAGCCCGATCTTGGTGGTGAGCGAAAAGGTGGAGTCGTTGGACCCGGTGTCCGACAACGCCGTGAGCCACCCGAAACCGATACCCACTGCCCTCGACAACATTGCCAGTGACCCCAGGGCCACAGCACCCACCGCTGCGACACCGATGATGCGCGAGCGCACCGGCACATCGCGCACGCCCATCCAGTTCCATCCGATGAACACCAACCCCACCGCGGCAGGAAGCTTCACCGCCGTGGCGGCGATCACCACCGCCAGCGCCAGCACCCTGCGCTCGGCTCCGAGTGCGGCCATGCCCAAAGTCAACAACCCCATCATCACGGCGTCGTTGTGGCTACCCCCGATGAGGTAGATCACCACCAGCGGACTGGCCACCGCCGCTGCCACCGCCAACGCCGGCGATATCTGGTGCTGGCGGGCGATGATCACCACCCCACCACGGTCATGACCACCCCGACGATCGACAGCAGCCGCATCAGGGCCACCGACGTGTCGGGGGCCAGGTCGGCAGCTTCCACCACCGCCTCCTGCAGACCGATGGCCACCGGCCCATACGGCGCTGGAGCGTCACGCCACGTGGGGTCCACCGCCTCGAGCAGCGGCCCCGACCCCAACGCCGACGGCCCCACCTCGGTGGGGTCAAGACCCCGAGACGACACCGCCCCCTGAGCCACGTAGCTGTAGGCGTCACGAGACAGCACTGGGTCAGACAACAGCATCGGCAACGCCCATGTCCCCAGCATCGCCACCACGATGGCGAGCAACACCCGACCCGTCACAGCGGTGCCATCCGACGCAGTATCAGCGGGACCCTGCCGACCGGTCGCACCCACCATCCCGAACCAGGCGGCGATGGTCAGGGCCAATCCCCCGGCAAACACCACGCCGGTCACCACCGACGACCCCGTCACGGTGACCGCATCAGGCAGACCCGGTCCGAGCCGCACCGTGTCACCGGGCCACGATCCGGCGGCAATCGCCACCATCATCAGCCCTGCGGTGCCCAGCGCACCCCACCCCAGCATCTCGGTCACAACACGCCGGGTCACGCGACCACCCCGATGACAACCGGCCCGTCAACCCAGCCTGTGCCGTTGGCAGATCAGGCCTGTGCCGTTGGCGGTCAGGCCCACGCCGCAGCCAACCGGGGCCGCACCCATCACAGGTACCGCCGCATTCGGTCTGGTTGTGGTGTGAGTCCCATAGTTGCTTCGCCTCGACACTACTGCCCGCCCACCCGGGCAACAATGGCCCGTCCCCACCCAGGAGCGAAACTGGCGACGGCACCCCGCTGGATCGGTTACGCCGTCGGCAAGCGGCAGTGCAGTGGTGCCCATCACCGGCCCCCTTACCTCCGAAGCCTCACCTCCGGAGGCTTGACCCCGATCGGCGACGACGCAGCCTGGCGGCCACCGCCAACGGCACCCGGTGACGCACCGTGGAGGGGTCGGTGGCCACAGACATCGGTGATGGCCACAGGCAGCGCGTACCACGCTGACGCCACCACCTCAGTGGCCGTGCGAAGCCGACGCATGGCGGGATCGGCCCGCTCGGGGCTGCCCGGGGCCGGGCAACCGACGGCGTTCAGTCCGTGGCGGCGGGCCTCAGCCACCGCCCGGCAGATGGTACGGCGAGCTCACCACCAGGATTCGGGAGTACCCGGCGTCGGCGACCGCCGCCATGCTGCGCCGGGTGGTGGCGCCATCGAGTGACGACACAGCGTCGGCATCCACACCGGCGTCCACCAGGTAAGTGGCCATGACCACGTTTTCGTCCACACCCCGGCTCACCCCACCGCAGCACACCACCACCGGCGCCCGGCCCTGCCTCCACACCACAGCGGCACGATCGAGCCGGGCCCGCAGCTCACCGCACGGTCGCTGGCCCACCACCTCGGCGCCCAGCACCACCACGGCGTCGGCCGAGCCGGCACCGGGGCGTCGGCCGGTCCGGTCCACTGCCACGTACCCGATCGCCCCACCAGCCGAGGCCACCGCCACCATCAGCCCACCAGCAGCTGCCACCGCAGCGGCCACGCGGACGCTGCCGTGGCCGGCCCGGCACCGTCACAGTGGCTCCGCCGGGCGGCGAGTCGGGCAAACATTCCACCGGCGGCAAGGAGGTCATCGGGCGACCCGTCTTCCACCACCCGTCCCCGGTCCACCACCACCACCCGGTCGGCGGCGGTGATCGTGCTCAGGCGGTGGGCAACCACCACCCGGGTAATGGCCAGGTCGGCAACGCTGTCGGCCACCACCGACTGCGACGTGTTGTCGAGCGCACTGGTGGCCTCGTCGAACAACAGCGCCACCGGGTCGGTGACCAACGCCCTGGCGATCAGCAACCGTTGACGCTGCCCGCCCGACAACAACGCACCCCGGGGCCCCACCGGGGTGTCGAGGCCGGCAGGCATGCGGTCCACGTCGGGACCCAGCCCGGCACGTTCGACGGCCCGGCGCACGGCGGTGGGGTCCACGGCGTTGGCTCCGGCCACGGCGTCGAACATGGTGCCGTCAAACAGCAGTCCGTCCTGGAGCACCACCCCGAACTGCCGGCGCACGGCGGTGAGGTCCAGGGTGGTGAGTTCATGACCGTCGAGGCGTACCGACCCCGACTCGGGCTGCACGAACCCCAGCAGCAGGCGCAGCAACGTCGACTTGCCCGACCCCGACGGACCCACCACCGCCACGTACTCTCCGGCGGCGATGCGCAGGTCGAACCCGTCGAGCACTGCGGGTCCGTCATCGGAGTACCGAAACACCACGTCGGTCAGCGCCATCTGGCCGCTCAGTGCTCCGGGATGGTGACGATCGGGGCCGTGTTCGGTGGGGGCGGCCATGATGGCCGACGCCCTCGCCAGCACGGGCCGTGACTCGATCACGGCGATGGCACTCACGCTGATGGCCACCATGGCCGTCAGCAACTGCAAGAACGCCACATAAAAGGCCATGAACGCGCCCGGTGAGATGTCACCGGTGGGCAGGCGCACGGCGGCGGCCACCAGCACCACGGTGGCGATGGTGGGAAACGATCGGTCAAGCGCGCCGAGGAACCGGAAGCGTTGCAGCCGATCGAAGTCCAGTTCCGTCGAGCCGCGGACCTCGGTTGCCCATCGGGCGAACAGGCGCCCGGCGGCGTCGGACACCCTGATCGGAGACAATGTTGTCCATGAGTTGCAGCACCATTCCGGTGACGCGCGCCCGTGTGGCCAGAAGCGTCGGCAGGCTCGCCCACTGGGCCTTTCGCGCTCGACGCAGCCGCCAGCACCACGAGTGCCACCGCCGTCACCACCACACCCAGGCCGGGATCGATGGCGATCATGACCACGGCGTTGCTGAGAGCGAACGTCCCGGTGACCAGCGTGGTGATCACCCCGTCGTCAAGGGTGGACCGGGCCCGTGTGGCGGCCAGGGCATCCTCAGCCAACCTCGCCGGGGGCCACCGACCTAGAAGAAGCTGGTGGGCAGGTCGAGCAGTCGGGCAATGACCGCCGACTGGAACCGGTCGTCGAACCGGTCGCGGCCCCGCACCAGCGACACCCCCCGCAACAGTTGCACCGCCACGGCAGCCAGCGTTGCCGCCACCATCGCCACCAGCAGCCCCACCAGCCGGGAACGGTCAGCCAACGGCACCACCTCACCGAACACGATGCCGGTCACCACCGGCAGCACAAGCCCCAGCACCCCGCCCAGCAGGCCCGCCACGGCCACGGTCACCACGTCAGGGCCCACCCCGTTGAACGACCACCGGGTGAGCGCCGGGGTGCTGTCAGCGTTCGGCCGCCGGCACCAGCTCACTGGCATCAGTGGACAAGGCACGGCCCACCGACGCTGTCAGCCGTCGGGTGGTCCCGGCGTCGGGGTCCACCACCATGGCCGTTCGCTGCCATGGCCACACACCACCCCTGCCGGGCACCACCGCCACGGGCCGACCATCAGAGTCGTACGCCACCATGGGCACACCAACCGCACGCCACCACCGGTCGGGCAGAGCAACCGGCCGCACCCGAAGGTGGGACGCCTCGGCAATGGCGGTCAGCGGGTCGAGCAGGCGGGCCTCGGTCGCCGGTGCTTCACTGACCGACTCACGGCCCATCGAGCGCGCCAGCACCGACACCACTGCCGCCAGACCACGGGTGCCCGCAGCGGGGCGGGGGGCACCGACCGGTGACATGGTGGCCGACAGCGAGGCAATCACCCGTCGGATCCGTCGAAGCGCGGCCATTGAGGCCATCGGGGCCATCGGGGGCCGTCGGGGCCGTCGGGGGCGCGTCGCTCAGCCACCGACCAGCTCCCGGTACAGGCCGTGGGCGGCCACCAGCGCATCGTGGGTGCCACGCTCGGCGACCCGACCACCGTCGAGCACCACGATCTCGTCGGCGTCACGCACCGTGGACAGGCGGTGGGCCACCACGATGCACGTGCAGCCCCGACGCCGCAGGTTGGCTTCAACATCGGCTTCCACCAACGGGTCCAGGGCGCTGGTGGCCTCGTCGAGCACCACTGACGGCCGGATCGGTGGCCAGGGCCCGGGCGATGGCCAGCCGCTGGCGTTGCCCTCCCGACAGGTTGCGACCGCCGGGGTCGACGGGGCTGGCCAGACCGCCCGGGCGAGCGGCGATCTCGTCGAGCAGCCCGGCATCGGCAGCCGCCCGCACCACCTGTTCGCTGGAGATAGACGGGTCGAACATGGTGATGTTGTCGGCCACCGACCCCTCCAGCAGCGTCACCTCCTGAGCCACGTAGGCCACCGACCGTGCCAACACCGCCCGGGGCAGCAACGCCCGGTTGACGCCGTCGAAGCTGACCGAACCGGCCCACGGTTCGAGTTGGCCGGTGAGCAGCCTGGCCACCGTGGACTTGCCGCTGCCCGACCGGCCCACCAGCGCCAGACGCCGGCCCGCAGACACGTCGAGGTCCAGGCCCTCGATGAGGGCGGGCCCGGCGGGATCGAAGCCGAACGTCAGGCCCCGGACCTGCACCGACCCGCTGAGCCGACCCGCCCCAAACGACGGCGTCAGCGGCGTCTGCGGCGACGGCGTGAGCGACGGCGTGAGCGGCGATGGCGTCAGCGGCGTCAGCTGCGACGACGGCACCACTGACGCCACTGCCAGCTCGATGTCCACCGGCTCGAACAGCACCTCGTTGCGCTGTTGCACCTGGCCCGCCATGTTCTGGATCAGCACCCCGGAGTAGCTGAGTTGGTTCACCGGCACCAGCACCGCCGCCAGCAGCCCCTGGAACGCCACCAGGGTGCCCAGCGTGATGTCACCGTTCATCACCTGCAGCGCCCCCACCGACACCACCACCGCCAGTGCCACCACCTGCACCATGGTGGGGATGGCCGCAAGCACCTGACTCACCAGGCCGAGCCGGGAGGTGGCCACCGCCAGCCGTTGCCGCTGGGCTGACCACGCCACGAAGTACTCGTGCTTCGAGGCGGTCGCCTTGATGCTCTCGGCCGCCTCGATGCCGGCAACGGTGATGGCGTCGAGGTCCACCGAGGCGTCGAGCACCGCGTTCTGGTGGGGTCCGCGTCGGCGGAACACCTGCCGGACCACAACCGCGTTCACCACCAGGATCACCAACGTGACCGCGGTGAGGAACGGGTCGAACACCACCATGGCCCCGAGGTAAAACACCACCGACACCACGTTGAGGGCCGCACCGGGTGCCAGCATCCCGGCGATGAACCCGGTGCGCTGGTTCACCGCCGACCGCATGGCCAGCGTCCCCGCCCCCACTGAGGCCACAACACGGGCCGGCAGACGCAGCAGATGCCACACGAAGTTGGCGCTGTTGCGGATCGTGATCCGCTGGGCCAGCCGGGCATGGGTGGCGTACAGCAACCACCCCAGGGCGAACTGCACCACGGCGGCACCCACCAGCAACACCACGACGGCGCCGTCACGGTCACGGTCCCCGGCCACCAACACGGTGTCGACGAAATACCGAACCAAAGCCGGCACAGCAAGTCCCGGGATCACCAGTGTGAGCCCCACCACCAGGGTGAACAGCAAGGCCCCGGCGGCCCCCCGGTACTGCTCGACGATGCCCCGGCGAACGTCAGCCGAATCGGCCACAAACACCGGACCCGGCGTGAGCGGTGGCACTTGCTCGCCCACTGACGCACCCCGGTCGCGGGTCTCAAGGCCATGGGCGACCGCCACCGAGGTGATGGCGGCGGCGTCGTTGAGGGCGTCGAGCGGCACCATCATCCGCTCGATGTCGGCGCTGTCGACCACCCGGCCATTGGCGGCCAGCAACCCCACCACCGCCTGGGCGCGAGCCGCCTGAGAGTGGGCAGCCTGCGAGTGAGCAGCCTGCGACGCACCACCGACACTGTCCATCGGCTGGCGTTCGGGGTGTTCGCTGGTGTGTGCCGGGGTCACCGCAACGTCATCAGCAGTCAGGGCAAAAGCCGGTCGATGGGACGCTGGTCGTCGAGGATCACCGTGACCGACGCCAACGACCCAGCCGTGATGGCAAACGGTGGCCCCGATCCCGCCGACCACGCCAGGCCGCTGGGGTTGGTGTCGTCAAGGTCCATGACCACGCGGACTTCGATCACCGGCTCAGATCCGGCCAGCAGGTCCACCAGCGCTGCGTTGCGACCCACAAGCAACTCCACCCGGGCCCGGTCCACAGATGCCGGCGACACCGAGGCAACCGTGCCGGTGATGGAGCCGTACTCGGCTGCCGGCGCCGACGACGGCGCCACGAACGCCTGCATGCCCACATCGACTTGATTGCCTTCAGGTTCAGGCACGAACACAACAACCTCCAGCACATCACTGAAGGGCTCGACGGTGGCGATGGACCCACCGGCGACGTCGAATCCACCCACCTTCACCAGCACCTGCAGCACCGTTCCGTCCACGGTGCTGGTCACGTCTTCAATGTCGCCGTCGGCAGTGACTATGCGGGCCACTGTCTGGCCATCGGCCACCTCGTCGCCCACATCGATGAACAGTTCGGTGACCACGCCTTCTGAAGCGATGCCGAGTTCGTACAGGCCGTCGGGCGGGATGACCAGACCCTGACCGCGCGCAACGGTGGGTGCCTGGCCGAACACCGACCATCCCACCACGGCAACAACCACGGCCACCACGGCGGCAAGACCAAGCCATCCGGTTCGGGTGGTGGCGGCCAAACGACTGTCGAGCCCGTCAATGGGCGATCGCTGGTCTGATCCCGCCACCGAACCCCCCTGTCCACGTGCCGCCACGGGCATATTGTAGACCGATGTCCAAAGTCCCCCGGTTGCACGACCACAGGACCCAAGGCACGGCCAGACGACGTGGGGGTAGGCATGGACAATGCGGCACTCGGCAGGGCAGCGGCAACCTTCGCCAACGGGGCCACCGGCCGTGTGGCCCACATCGAGGTGCTGGGTCGGTCCGACACCCGTGCCCGCCACGGCGACGACGTCGGCTACCCCGCCGCATCGCTCAGCAAGGTTCCGCTGGCCGCAGCAGCCCTGCTTGCCGGCCTCGACGGCACCCTCGACCTGTCCGCACCGGTGCCGTCGTCAGCGTGGGGTTCCACGATCTACCCGAGCGTGCTGGGCGCCCTTCACAGCGACCTCACCGTGGGCGAGCTGGTGGCGCTCAGTATCGTCACCAGCGACAACCCCGCCGCCCAGGCCGTTCTCGAACGGCTGCCCGCCGGGGCATGGGAGCGGGCGGTGACCACGCTGGGCTGCCCGCAGATGGCCAAGCCGGCCGGGTACGGCGACGACGACTTCGACGGCATGCACCACCAGCTCACCACCGTCGACGAGCAGGTGGCCGTGCTGACGGCCATCGCCGCTCGCGACGAGCTTGCCCCGCTGTACGGGTGGATGGGGTCGAGCCTGCTCAACCAGCGGGTGTCGGCCATGGTGGCGCCACCGGTCCGGTTCCACCACAAGACCGGATCACTCGACGGGGTACTACATGACGTGGGGATCCTCGACACTGGCACCCACCGGGCGGTAGTCGTGGCGCTCACCCGCGATCAGGCCGATCCCGTTGCCACCCAGGCGGCCATGGTGGACCTCGGCATCGCCGTCACCAGCGCACTGACTACCTGACCGGCCGCTCACCTGGACTGCTGCGCTGGAGCCGCTCAGGCGACCCCAGTAAACAAAGTTCGCCATCTTCATGCTCGTCGCACCGGCGCACCGGTGGATCCGGGAAGTAGAATTTGGGTATGGCCACCATTGTTCCCTCCAATCCCATGGGGGAGCCTCTCAACGATCCGCAGTGTCGTCTCCTTTGCCCAGTGGAGCCCCCAACGACGTCAGCACTCAAGGCTTCACCTCGCTTTGCTGACCGCCAGCGTTGGCACCAGCTGCAGGGTCACTCTCCCAGGAACCGATGGCCAAATGACCCGCCCGCAATTCATGACCAACCTGAGCAGGAAGCTGCGCCACAGGCGCAGGCGTCGGCGTGATTCACCACGCAGGAGTTGGTCTGAAAGAGTTTCACTTTTCACCCACAACCTCACCCGGCCGCTGCGCCACAGACGCCGGAAACGGCGCAACTCCCCGCGACAAACCTGGTTCGAGCGACTGGAGTTGCTTTCCTACAACCTCACACGGCCGCTACGTCGCAGACGCCAGAAACGGCTCGCCTCTCCGGGAAGCGGCTGGGCCGCGCGACTGGAGTTGCTTACCTACAACCTCACACGGCCGCTGCGTCGCAGACGCCAGAAACGGCTCGCCTCTCCGGAAAGCAGATGGACTGTCAAGCTCTCGCAGTTGTTGCGCCATCTGACCCGGCCAGTGCGCCGTGTACTTCGGGTGTGGCTCCGTCCAGTTCGCAAGAAGTGGAACAACAGATCGCTGTCTCAGCGAACGAGTTACGGCCTGCTGGCTCTGGGGGTCGTGATCCTTGTGGTTGGTGCCGCCGTGATACTGCCGAATGTGGGACGGGTAGCGACGTCCTCGTTCAACGCCGTTCAGGGCCGTTCCGAGGTTGCACAAAGAGCTGCTGAGGTTCCACAGGGAACTGTCGAGCTTGACACCACAACCACCCAAGGCAGGATCGTGGCGTGCGGTGACCCAGACATCACTACTGCCATTCAGGACGCCCTTCCCGAAGCACAAGTCGTTGGCGTGCTTTGCAGCACCAACTGGCTGTCGGTGAGCTTGACTGCCGGTGGAGACCAACAGTCGAGGCTCACGGCGTATGCCAGGTCAGGTGGTCAAGGCTTGTGGGAACTGGTCGCAATCACCACTGACGATGATCAATCCGTGGTCGGTGATTCAGCAAGGGTCCCCCGAGGGGTAAGAGCACTTGCTGATCAGGCTTTCGCTGCTCCGCTAACTCCCACTGCCGGTAGCTGACCACCAGTCACCCTCACTGGGCGGATCCGGCACGCTCGGAAACCGGTGGTTACCCAGAGAACGAGACGCTTGCCACTATTGCATTCGCCTGGTTACGGGCAGCGAGCGTCACCGACACAACGTCCGAAGCCAAAGGCTTTGTGTAGACACTGGGAGAAAGGTGGTGTCTGGGACGGTAACTGCTGCAAGAGTTCCGCAGCAACGAGTGCGCCTGCCAAACGCACCTGCGTAATTGAAGGACGTCGGGGAAGTCGCCTGCCAGATCACCGAGACCGACCTTCCGAAGAATGAGGCGCCAGCATCAGATGGATCCGGATCGCCGTTAGAGCTGGAGGCGGGCGGCGACGGCGGGAGGAACCGTGCGGTGGTGGTGGTGGGAGTGCTTGCGGCTGCTGCGGCGCTGGGGAGGACCAGGTAGGTGAGCCCGGCGGCGGCAACGCCCGCAGCGCTGAGCTGCATGACCCGCCGACGAGAGAACCTTGACGACGACGAATCGTCTTTCAGCACGATCCCGGCCTCAACCAAACGGTCGATGGCAGCTTGTTCGCTTTCGGTGGGATCAACGATCTGCTCACCGTTCGTGAGACGAACAATCACCGAGTGCTCGACACCGGTAAGACGCACCACAAACCCGCCTGCCGGGTCATGCACCAGTGCTTCTTGTCCAACCAGTTCGAAACGTAGCGCTGTGTTTAGGGTCGTGACCATGTCGAGACGATAGGGCTACTGGTCACGCCATGCAAGTGAATCTTGCTACTCACCCAATAAATGTTTGCGTCCCTGCCACAGAACGCGTGGATGCCAAAAGTGGTGCCGCCAGCTTGGGCAACAACGATTAGGCCTGCCGCTCCCCCAGCCGGGACCCCCTTTGCTGGCCGCCGGAGCGCTCCAACCCGGCCTGATTGAAACTCCGGCAACTACAGTCGCAACGTGCGCGCTGCAACGTTCCGATCAGCCAAATCAACCACCGCCGCACCTGTCGTTGAGCCGAACAACGCGCTCCCCGATCAGCCACCCACCCGTCGGGGCGACACAGCGTTGAGCTGGGCCCTGCACGGGCTCGTGGTCGCCGGAGCCGCCGGCGCAGTGGCCATCGACCGCAAGCTGCGTCGATCCACCAGAGTGCGAGCCGAAATAGCGACGCCCATTGTCACTGCAGCGTTCTACGGCGTCTTGTGGGCCGTTGAGTCCCGCCGACCCCACCGCCAACAGTGGCGTCCGGTGGGCGCTGAAGTTCGGACCGACGCAGCTTTTTTGGCGTCGGTGCTGGCTACCCAGGCCGCCACCACCGCCATGGCCGCACCCTTGGCCAACCGCATCGGCCCCAATCTGGGAGTCGGGCGGCTCCCGCTGCCCGTGGGCGTGATCATGGCCGTTGTTGCTTTCGACCTCGGCCACTCACGCCTGCACCAGCTGAGCCATCGCTGGGGCCCGGCGTGGCGTGTGCATTCGGTCCACCACAGCCCCACCCGGCTGTACTGGTTCAACGCCACGCGTTTCCACATTGCCGAGATGGCGGTCGACATGACCATGGAAGCCGTCGTGCTGGCCGTGCTTGGCCTCAACCGTGACCAACACATCGCCTTATCAGGCGGTGCGCTCCATGTACGGCCAGCTCCAGCACAGCAACATTGAGATGCGCAGCGGGGTCCTCGACCACGTGCTGTCCACACCCGACCTGCACCGGTGGCACCACTCCACGGTCTACGACGAGGGCGACAGCAACTACGGAGCGGTGACGTCGGTGTGGGACCGGGTGTTCGGCACCTGGTTCCGGCCCACGCAGCGCCGTGGGCCCGACGAACTCGGTGTGGGCCGCATGCCCAACTTCCCTGAGCGGTTCTGGGAGCTCGAACGAGTCCCGTTTGATTGGGACGTGATCCGTCAACGAAATGCCGCCACGTGGGAACCCACCACCGCCGCCATGGCCGACACACGCCACAGCGGCGCATCCTGAATCCTGAATCCTGAATCCTCAATCCTGCACAACGAACCCGGCTAGCTGAGGGCAGCGACGCGATCCACGCAGCGAAATCCGATGTGGCTCATGCCGGTGTCGATCATCTGCGGCCGTCGGGCTGCCGGCCGGTACCGCATGCAGTACGAATCAGCGCACAAAAACGAACCGCCCTTCACGACGCGTCGGGGGGTGCGGAACTGGGGCTGACGCTGGTCGAGGCTGTCTTCGGGCGAGCCGCCCCGTGGATCACGCGGCATGCAGCACGACGCAACGTCGCCAAAGCGGTCCTCGCTAATACCAGTCGGCGGTCCACTCCCACACGTTGCCGGCCATGTCGAACGCACCGAACCCGTTGGGTGGAAACGACCCCACCTCAGTGGTGGTGCCGAAACCGGGCTCACACCGGTAGGGGAAGTCACCCCGCCAGTGGTTGGCCAGTGGCGGCCCCGCGCCTTCGGGCTCGTTGCCCCATGTGTAGTCGGCGCCCTCGATCCCACCGCGTGCTGCCAGTTCCCATTCGGCTTCGGTGGGCAATGCCAGCCCGGCCCACGTCGCGTAAGCCTCGGCGTCCTCGGCGGCCACGTGCACCACGGGGTGCCGGGCCAGACCGGCAAGATCGCTGCCGGGCCCGTGCGGATGACGCCATGACGCTCCCGGGGTCCAGGTCCACCACAAGCTGAGATGGCGGAGGTCCACCGGACCGGAGGTGGGGGTGAACACCATTGACCCGGCAACGAGGTTCTGTGGCGGCGCACCGGGGAACTCGGCGGGATCAAGCGGACGTTCGGCCACCGTGACGTACCCGGTGGCGGCCACGAATCGTGCGAAATCGTCGTTGGTGACCGGGTACCGGTCAATGGAAAACGCCGTCACCGACACCCGTCGCGCCGGGGCCTCTTCGGGGTAGTGACGGTCTGACCCCATGACGAACTCGCCGCCCGGGATCCACACCCGGGCGGCGACGTTCGCATCGTTGGCTGGTGCACCATGAGCCGGTACCTCGCTCACCAGCGCACCACGCTTACGAGCACACCACGCTCACGGGCGCACCACGCTCACGAGCGCACCTCACTCATCTGCACACCACGCTCACGCGCTGGGCATGCCCGACTGCAGCTTTTCGAGCACCTGTTCGAGGCTGAAGCTGGCCGGCTTCTGCCGCTGCGGGAACTCGACCAGCGTCTGGATCATCTGGAACACGAACGCCTGGCACGGGATGGCCAAAAAGGCGTGGTCGAGCAGCCAGTCGTAATAGGTGTTGGACGTGAGCGGTGCCCGCTCATAGGGATCGGTGCGCAGGTTGAACATCAGCGGCACCCGCAGTTCGGTGAACGGCTCGGCCCAGATGCGCAACGTGCCTTCACACCGCTGCTCGAGGAACACCATCTTCCAGTTGTCGTAACGCACGGCGCACAGGTCGCCGTCGTCAGTGACGTAGAAAAAGAAGTTGCGGGCGCTGTGGTCGGCGTCGCCGGTGAGCCACGGCAACTGGTTGTGACCGTCGAGATGAACCTTGTACGACCTGCCGTCCAGCTCGGTCCCAGCCTTGAGCTGCGGTGCGATGTCGTCCACGCCAGCGGCGGCCAGCAGGGTCGGGAACCAGTCGTTGTGGCTCATCATCCCGTTGTGCACGACCCCGGCATCGATGTGCCCGGGCCACCGCATCACACACGGCACCCGGTAGGCGCCCTCCCAGTTGGTGTTCTTCTCACCACGAAACGGCGTCGTGCCGGCGTCGGGCCACGAGTTGGTGTGCGGGCCGTTGTCGGTTGAGTACACCACGATGGTGTCATCGGCCAGACCAAGCTCGTCGAGCAGGTTCAACAGGTCGCCCACCAGGTCGTCGTGGTCCATCATCGTGTCGTGGTACTGCGACTGCCACCGACCGGAACGGCCCTTGCTCTCGGGCTTGGTGTGGGTGCGGAAATGCATGTGGGTCGAGTTGAACCACACGAAAAACGGCTGGTCGGTTTCGGCCTTGTCGGTGATGAACGTGCTGGCGGCGGCCAGGAACTCCTCGTCAACGGTCTGCATGCGGTGTTTGGTGAGCGGGCCGGTGTCTTCGATGCGCTGGGTGCCGTCGCCGTTGGCCCACGAGTGGATCACGCCACGGGGCCCAAAGCGTTCGGCGAAGTTCGGGAAGTCCTCGGGCTTTGGGTAGTCGTCGAGCTCGGGCTCTTCTTCGGCATTGAGGTGGTAGAGGTTGCCGAAAAACTCGTCGAAGCCGTGGGCGGTGGGCAGGAACTCGTCTTTGTCGCCGAGGTGGTTCTTGCCGAACTGGCCGGTGGCGTAACCCTGGGCCTTCAACGCCGTGGCGATGGTTGGATCCTCGGGGCGCAGACCGATGTCGGCACCCGGCATGCCCACCTTGGTCAGACCTGTGCGCATCGGGTTCTGGCCGCAGATGAACGCCGCCCGGCCGGCAGTGCAACTCTGCTCGCCGTAGTAGTCGGTAAACCGCACCCCCTCGTTGGCGATGCGATCGATGTTGGGGGTGCGGTATCCCATGAGCCCGTCGGAATAGCAGCTCAGGTTGGAGATCCCAATGTCGTCACCCCAGATAACAAGAATGTTCGGTTGACCGTTTGGCACGATGATTCCTTGTGGTTGAGAAGTCCGGAACCCGACCATGTCGGACACCGGGTGGGGACTGACACACCGTGGCCGTGGTCATGAGTATGGCTGATCGTCACCACGCTGCCACCTCCGTCCCTCGACGTTCCCGACGGCACGTACGTCGCCCAGCCCACCGCCATGCTGGCATTGCGCAACATCACCATCGGGTGCGGTGGCAGCACCACCATCTTCAACCCCACCGAGCCCGTCACTCGGGCCCAGATGTCGGCGTTCATCTACCGGCACCAGCCCGCGCCCACCTGATTGCCAGCCCTAGGATCCGGCCATGAACAAGCTGGGTTGGATGATCGGCGGGGTGCTGGCCGCAGTCGTGCTGGTGGTGGTGGCGGTGGTCGGGTACCCGGCCGTCGACCGCGTGCAGTCCGACCGCCGCCAGGACGAGCTCGAGCCGTTCTACGCCACGCCCGACCCCCTGCCCGACGGACCGGCCGGCGCGCTGGTGCGCCACGAACCGCTCACCGAGGGCGTCAACCTCCCCAACGCCGCCGCCCACCGCATCCTGTACCTCACCGAGGACCCCAACGGCGCCCCCCGGGTGCGCCGGAGGTCGCCTGTTCATCCCTGACGGCCCCGCCCCGCCGGGAGGGCGCCCGGTGGTGTCGTGGGCCCACCCCACCACCGGGATGGGCGACGCCTGCGCCCCGTCACGCACCCCCAAGCCCACCGACCTGATGGACTGGCTGCCGGCCATGCTCGACCTGGGCTGGGTGGTCGTGGCCACCGACTACGCCGGTCTGGGCACCGACGGGGTGGAGTCGTACCTGATCGCCGAGTCCGAAGTTCGAGACGTGGTCAACGCCGTGCGCGCCACGCGCAACTTCCCCGATGCCAACGCGTCGTCGACCTACGCCGTGTTCGGCCATTCCCAGGGCGGTCACGCCTCACTGTGGGCCGGCACGCTGGCACCGCAGTACGCACCGGAGCTGGACCTGGTCGGCGTGGCCGGTGCCGCCCCGGCAGCGCCACTTGCCGACCTGGTCAGCGAGCTGTGGGACACCGACCTGGCGTGGCTGATCGGCGCCGAAGTGAGCGTCTCCTACCCCGCCAACTACCCCGGCCTCGACCTCACCGACGTGCTCACCGACGCCGCCTTGGGGTCGTACGCCAACCTGGCCGAGGACTGCCTGGGCACCGGCGGAGCAGAGTCCGAGATCCGCAGTGCGTTCAAACAGCAGTTCTACGTCCGCAACCCGATGGACGTGCCGGCGTGGGCGCAGGTCCTCAACGACCAAAGCGCACCACCGGTACCCGCTGACATCCCGGTGCTGGTGACCCAGAGCGTGAACGACGGCGTGATCGCGTCGGCCAGCATCGCCCGCATGACCACCCAGTGGTGTGCCGCCGGGTCGGTCATCAACACCGTGTGGCTGGGGCCGCTGCGAGGGTCGACTGACAGCTCGAGCGTGCTCACCCATGTGTACGAGGGTGTTGTGGGTGGCGCCATTGCCACCACGTGGCTCGAGGGACGTTTCGCCGGCGAACCCGCCCCCACCAGCTGCGGCCAGTCGGCACCCATCATCGCCGCATCCGACGGTTAGCCGGCGCACTGCCCGCCGGGTCGACGCGCACCCACACCCGCAACCGCACCCGCACCCGCACCCGCACCCACACGCACACGCACACGCACCCGCACCCGCAGTCACCGAGCGGATCTGCCGGCCCCGACGTAGGCTTGGGCATGGACTATCAGGTCTGCGACCTCGCACCATCGGATCTCGGCGCCGCAGTGCACCTGCTCGAAGAGTTGCGGGCATTGCCCGACAGTTCGCCGATGGAGATCGCCCAGTTCATCGCCGACGTGAACGACGGTGCCGTGGTGGTGGTGGCGTTGGCCAACGGAGTGATGGTGGGGTTGGCCAGTGCCCGCGTGGCCAGTGATCGCGCCTGGACCCAGCTGGTGGCGATCGCACCGCAGTGGCGGGGTCGGGGTATCGGGTCGGCGTTGGCCAAGGGGCTTGAGGACCGGTTGCTGCATCAGGGTGTGCGCAGGATCTCGGCGTTGTTGGGGCCCGGCGAAGTGGGCGAACAGGCGCTGCTGAACCGGGGGTTCACCGCCACCACCGGCATGGTCCTGTACGAAAAGTCCCTGTCGCTCGAACCCGGTGAGGTTCGCATCATCGACAAGTGGGGCGGGCAGATCCTCGACGGCGACCTGTGGGACAAGGCCGCCGGGATGGAACGCGAAAAGGCGTTGATCGACCAGCGCATCGTGGCGCCGCTGTCGGACCCGGCCCTGGCGGCGCAGATCGGGCTGCGCCCACCGGCCACGGCGTTGATGTTCGGGCCGCCCGGCACCGGCAAGACCACCTTCGCCCGAGCGACGGCCGGACGTCTGGGGTGGCCGTTCGTGGAGTTGTTGCCGTCGAAGTTGTCCAGCGGTGAAGGCACCCTGGCCAACGAACTGCGTGAGGCCCTCACCGAACTGGGCCAGCTCGACCATGTGGTGATCTTCATCGACGAGTTCGACGAGATCGCACCGGCGCGCGAGCACCGACCGGCATCAGCAGGAGTGGTCAACGAACTGTTGAAGTCCATTCCGGACTTCCGCCGTCGGCCGGGCCGGTTGTTGATCTGTGCCACCAACTTCGTCGACGCCATCGACCCCGCAGTGATGCGCCCGGGACGATTCGACCTGCTCATCGGCATCGGCCCACCCGACCAAACGGCGCTGACGGCGTTGTGGGAACAGGCGCTGGCCACCATGAACCTTGAACCCGGCGTGGACCCGGCCGCCCTGGCCGCCCAATGCACGGGATTCACTCCCGGCGACGTGGACCTGGCGGCCCAACGTGCTGCCGCAGAAGCATTCGCCCGGGCGCGCACCCAGGAGTCGCAGGCCATGGTCACCATCGACGACCTCACGGCCGCCGCCACGCGCACCAGCGCGTCCATCACGCCTGAGATGCTCGAAACCTTCACCGTCCGAAGTTTCGGAGTTCGAACGGGTCTGAATCAGCTACCAAACTGCACCCGACGAGTAGCCGAAGTACGGGAAAATCTCGCCCGATCCGCCATTCCCGCCCATGATCCCTGATCCGGCCTGTCCATTGCCCGTGGTGCCGCTGCCACCAGCGCCGCGTCACTGGCGCCGGCATTACTGGTCTGAGCATCACCGGATCCGGTATTGAAGGACGCTGTACTGTTACCCGATGGCTGATCGGGCACCGCTGTCACCACCTCGGTGGGTGATCCGTTGACCGGCCACACCCCAACCGCATCGCCGGCCCCCATCAGTCACCGCTCGGCGCTTGCCCAGTTGCGATCGTCACCGCGGTTTGCCTGGCTCATGGTGGCGTTGCTGTTCAGCGCCATCTCGGTGGGGGCACGCGAAGTGACCCGGCTGAGGTATGTCAGCGACGCCTTCGGCAGCGAGTTCGGCATCGGGACGGTGGCGGTGGTGTTTGCCCTCACCCTGGCGGTATCGAGCGTGGTCGCCGGCCGCCTCGTCGACACCCACGACCCCCGCCCGTACCTGGTGGGATCGCTGGTCGCCAGCTTCGTGGTCACCATCATCAACGCCTGGCTACTCACCCGCGGGCAGATGCCCATGGGCTGGCTGATCCCGTCGGTTGCCATCGAGGCGGTCACGTTCGGGGTGGGCACGACGGGTCTGGTGAAAATCCAGGCCGCCGTCGTTCCCCCCAGCGCCCGGGGCACCGCCGAAACGGTGAACATCCTGCGGACCGGGCTGGGGGCGGCCGTGGGCATCGTGATCGCCGGAGTTGTCGACGACCCGGTGGTGACCCTTGTCCTCTCAGCCGGGATCACGGTGTTGGCTGCGGTGATGGTCACGGTGGTGGTGTGGCCCATCGTCGTGCCCCGACTGACCGTGCCCGCCCAGCGCACCGCCGAGCTGGTGCGCACGGTGCGTTCCCTGCCGGCGCTGCGCCGCACCGTCACCATCGACCTGGTGCTCGCCGTGGTGCTGCCCACCCAGTTCATCGCCCTGGTCATCACCGACCAGGACACCACCGCCATCACCACGCTGGCGTTCACGGCGTCGTTGTTCGGCGTGGTGACCGGACGGCTGGTCCTGGTCGCCACCGGGCTGACCGGCAATCTCACCCGTCGGCTCAGGTCTTCGTACCTCGCCTTCACCGCCGTGGCCGTCGCCGGCACCCCAGCGCTCATCGGCGGGTGGATCATCGACCGACGGGTGCTCACGGCGGTGGCGGTGTTCATCGCCAGTGCACTGCTGGCGTTCTCCCAGAATCTCCCCGTGGCGCTGTTGCAGCAACAGGTGCCCGAGGCCATCCGAGGGTCGCTGTCAGGGGCGATGAATGCCGCCCGCAACCTGCTCATCGCCGCCACCGCAGTGGCGGTCACCACCCTCACCTACGTGTTCAGCGCTGCCGTGCTCGCTGGCGCAACCGTGGTGCTGCTGTTGGCCGGATATGCCGTCGCCAAACGGTTCACCGGGCTCACCGCCGATCAGTGAACCGGCGCTGACATCCAACGCGTAACCACTCCCCCATCCGCTGCCACGCCCTGCAGCTCGGAGGCTGCCGCCGCTGCGAACCGCACCGTGATCGCTCTGCCCAACACGGGAAACAGCGGTGGCGAGCGGAACGGAATCGGCGGCGCTGCTGACATGGCCCCCATCGCATCTGGCCGGCCGGGCGAGTCACCCGGCCACCATTGCACCCGCAACCCCCGGGGTAACGGCGGTGCCAGTCACCGCACCCGGCAGGCCAACTCCCACTGATCGCGGGTGACGGCACCCGTGGCGATGTCTTGCATGGTCTGTGGATCACACCGGTAGCGGGCGGTGGTGATGGTCATGTCGAACGAGGGGGCGAACCCGGTGTCGGGGTCGTACCAGTTCCCATCGTCGAAAAAGATGGCGAACGCCCGCATGAGCAGCCAGGCGTCGTCACGCACTCCGGAATCAAAGTCGTAGGCCGGGGTGAGGTCGATCGTCACCGTTGCGTTGTCGGGGTCGTAGGCAAGGGTGTCCACACTCACGATGAGTCCGTCATCTTCCACGGCGTCGATGATGTCCTGCCGGGTTGCGTTGAACACGATGGGGAACCCATACCGCTGCATGTCGTCGTAAGTGAGTTCGATCCCGGGGTCATCATCGGGCTGTGTGCCCGGCGGGGATGTAGCCGGCGGCGCCAGCGTGGAACTCACGGTGGGGTCGGGATCGACGCCAGCCCCAGTCCCAGCCCGAGTCGACGTGCTGTCGGTGCTGTCGGTGACTGCGCCCACCACCCCGATCATCGTTAGTGCGACCACCACGACAGTCACGACCACCTTGGTGGTTGTGGTCCACTGCCGTTTCAGCCACACCAGAACCAGCCCCACCACACCGCACAGCAGCAGTGAGACCACGACCAGCGCCGTGTTTTCGAACCATCGCTGCGGCTGGGCCAACCCATCACCTGCTGGGTCAGCGCTGTAATCCCAGGGCGACGGGGCCGCCTGCTGCGGCATTGACGCGGCGCGCCCGAACCCCGCGGCCGATGCTGGCGATCCTGGCGGCGGCGGACCGGGCGGTGGTGGTGGCGGCGGGGGCGGACCGGGTGGCGCTGGTGGCGGTGCCCCGGGCCGACCAGGAGTTGCCGGTGGTGACGAACCCGGGCGCAGTCCCACTCCCATGGACCGCTCAACGGGCACCTCGCCCGGTGCCCAGCAGCCACAACCCCATGCGGTCGCCGGGCCCGAACCACAACGGCGACTGCGGGCTGGCGAACGGGTACATCTGCTCGGTGGCAACATCCACGTGGCCCAGGTTCAGGGCGTGCCCAAGCTCGTGCAACAGCACCGACCCCAGCGTGTGGCCCGGCCCGAACCCCGGCACGGCGTCGGGATCGTTGCCGATCAGCGCACGACTGCCAAGGATCTGGTCACCGCTGAACACCACCCGGGCGTGTCCCAGTGTGTCGCCGCCAACGGCCATGCCGGTGTGGTGTTGCGCCTCGTCGGGCTCGACGAACGCCACCCAGATGCCGCCGGCAACTTCCTCGATCTGCGACAACTCCTCGAATCCGCCGTCGAACCGGAACGTCAACCCCGAGGCATCGGCCAGCACCTGCAGCGCCGTGGCCACCATCTCGGCTCCGTCGTGTGGCCCCACCCCGGTGCGCAAGTGCCATCCGATCGGCCCGCTGTCGGCGAAGCGGCATGGCCGACCGTCGACCAGGCTGTTGAAGGCGTACGACCCCTGCTGTGCCGGCGGCGATGGCAGCGCCGTCGGCGTGATCAGTGAGCCATGCGATGGCAGGGTGGCTGCGGTCGGGCCGCTGGCGTCGAACCCCACCAGTTGGCGCGACGAGCGACTGCCCGCAGCGCGAAGAACCGGCACACGATCGATGGGGGCCGAGGCGTCGGGGCCAAACACGGCCAGGTGTGACGACTGGAGGAGATTCGACAGGTCGACACACACGATGGTGGACACCAGCGCTGAAGCGTTGGCGTGCAGGCCGTGCACCTCGACTCCTTCGGCGATGGCATCAGCGGCGGGACCCTTGAGTCCGGCTGCCACCCACACCGACCTGCGGGCGATGCGGTCACCGTGAAGCTCATTCAAGCCGTCGCTGGTCCACAACGCTGCGGTGAACGGTGCCGGCTCGGCGCGGCACCGCAGCTACCAGCCACTTTTCCGGGTCGGTACCGTCCACCTCGTCACTCAGTTGGCCGGGGGCTTCATGAGCCAGGCGTGCGAGCACGTCGTGCATGATCCCGGCCCGCAGCTGTTGCAACGGTGCGCCGTCGGTGAGTTGCTCGCGCAAAAACACCCGCGGTGATCGCTGCACCACGGCGTCCATGACCATGCCGGTGGTGGTGTCACGGTCGGGATCACTGGCGTCACGCGTGCTGGCGGTGAGCTTGGCGTAGCGGGCATTGACCTGCGACTCCGCAGATCCGAACGCATCGGTCATCCACGAACGGGTGAACACCTCGGCGGCCTGGGCGTTGGTGAGCCCGGTCATGGTGTCGGCCCCGACGGTGCCCTCCCCCACCCGATGGGCATGCAGTCCTCCCACCCACGAGCCGTGGTTGCGACCCCGAAAGGCCAGCGGTGGCCCAAACGGCCGGTGCACCATGGTGCCGATGGCTTCAGACCAGTCCAGAAACTGCTGGTAGCACTGGTGCAACCGGGACACCTCGATGAGTACCGGTCCCACCGAATCGCAGGCGTGTTCGTAGGTACTGATGGCCAGTGCCCGCAGATGGTCGAGCTGGAACCGGCGGCGGAGGTACCCGACCACGCTCAGCAGGGTTCCGATCAGCAACCACATCATCGCCACGGTCCACAGGGTCTGGGCCGTGGACGTGGAGACCCCGCCAAACAGCGTCTGGTATATCAGTACCGCTGGCACCGCCACCGAGATGATCAGGCCGATGACCATGAAAATGAACCTGCGGCGCAATCGGCGGTCGAGGTCCTGCAGGGCGCCATCGCCGGGCGGATTGCCGATGATCTCAACCAGCCGGTCGAACTCGGCCTGTGCGGTGTCCATGGCGTCGGCCATGCCCGACCCGATGCGCCACAGCAGCGACCGCCGGCGTTCTCCCACCGCAGCAGCCAGAGTGCGGCGGCCGTCGTTAGTAGTCCTCGGCTGACATCGTCGGGTCGCCGTCGGCGACGGGCGCCAACTGGTCCTGCGCAAGCGGGCCTGACGCGAGCGGCCCTGGCGTATGCAGGTCTGGTGCGGGCGAGTGCTGCGGCGGTGGCGCAGGCAGGCCCGCCAGATGCTGTTCGGCAGCTGATGACTGCTCGGCGAGTTGGTACAGCCGCTCGTCGAGCCGGCGGGCCGTCCACGCATCGCACGGCCGCAGGGCTGTGGCCGCCACACCGAGCACGCCAGCCACGCGTTCGGTTGGTGACCACCAACCCCAGTCGTCGGCTGGTGGTGCGATGCCGTGGGCTTCGTTGACCACCACCCGGTTCCCGCCGTCACGCAGCACCTGAGTGGCAGCGTCGGGCAACGGCCCACCGTCGACCAGCCCAAACGACCACGACCGCAACGCCCGCCACACGTCGGGTTCGGCTGGTGGGGTGCGGCGCAACAGTTCTGAGCCGGCCACCGACCCGAGATGATCGAGGTACTCACCGGCGGCCATCGCCTCAGCCTCAGCAGCTGTGCGGTTGCGCCGGTCGACACGAAAGGCGCTGTCAGGACCGAGCACCTTGGCCGATACCCAGTCCTCGATGCCGTCGCCAGCGCTGATGATCCGGCTGCGCACCTCGGCTGCAGCCAAGCGGGCAGGCGTCGTCGTAGCCATCGCCCGATCATGCGGAACAGGGTGCGAAGCGTGATCGGGGTGGGAACGGGCGCCACCAACGCAGGCGGTGGCGAGTACGTGAGCGGCCGTCCCGGCCCGGCGAGGAACAACTGGCTCACGTCACCGATGATGTCGTCGGCAAGTCGGGCCGGTGAGGTGCCATCAGGCACCGGCCAGGTGCGCCGGCGTGCCAGCACGGCTGCGGGCACGGTGTCGGCGGTGGTGGGCACCGTCAACGAACGCGACCTGGACCGCATGATGACGATGCGGTCGGCACCTGGGGTGCGCACGGCGTCGGGAGCCTCGCGCCGCCACTGGTCGATGGGTCCTTCGTCCATGCCCACCCATGTGGCGGTCAGCGACGCCAGGGCAGCAGCAGCGTGGAACGGCATCGACGGCCCGCACGTCACCGGTACGGCCAGCCCGCCGTCGTCGGCGCGGTCTTCGGGTGCCACCACCACGTTGATCCACGGCGCACCGCGCAACCCACCGGGGTCCAGACTCGGTCGGGTGGGCTGGCCAGGGGGCTGTCGAGGGTGGGAACCAGCAGGGTGTAGTGGGTGACCTCCTGCACGGCGGCCTTGTTGTCCCGGATGGCCCGCAGCACCCGTTCGGCGAGGTCGTCGTCGAGCGACGCCGACGGAGGGTCACCGGCAAGCACCAGGGCAACCACCCGCAAGCGTGACGGTGCCCAACTGGCGATCACCTCGAGCAGCGAGTCCAGCGACGTGCCGGGCCCACTGGCCACTGGACCCGCTGGGCCCGCTGGTCCTGTTGTCACCATTGTCGGCGCCCGGACCTGGGCCCGCGTCGCCGTTGGCGCCGTCGCCAATGACCGTGGCCATCGGCACCTCGGTCGCCGAGTCCAGCACCCACACGCACGGCGCCACCAGGTCGCACGACACCAGGTGTCGGTAGGCCTGGGCCACGGCGTCGCCCAGCGGACCGGTCCCAACTGGGACAACGATGGTGAGGGCGTCCGACGTCATGTCAGATGTGCACCACGCCGCTACCCGAGCCACCAGGAACCCGGGCTGCGTCGGCGGTGTCGATCAGTTCGTGGAGCACCTCGGCCAAAAGGTGTCGCAACTCCCATGACCTTGGCGGAAGCTCCCACCGGTCAGCGTCGGGAGTGAACTCGTCGGCGTAGGCATCGATGGCGTCGAGCGCCGCCCGGTACTGGGCGGTGGCGTACTCGCAGCGCTCATCGGGGGTGTCCCCGGCAGGCGGAGTTGCCGCATCCACGGTGCCTTCGGCCACCCAGTTCGCCAACGCCGACCCCACCCCCAACGCCAGCAGCCGCTCGTACCCGGCCAGGGCGTTGGGCTGCCCGGTGGCAAACATCACCTCGGCCAGCGGATAGGCCTCTAAAATCGCTGCCAGGGCGTCACGCGGCGCCGACGGCAACCGGCCCAGCCCGGGACGCGGGAACGTGACCGTTCCCCCGTTGGGCATGGCCATGGCCGGAGCAACGTAGGGATGGCCGAACTGGTTGAGGTTGTCGAAGGTGATCTGGCCGAGCAGTGAGCCGACCAACCATCCCCGGATCATGAACCGCAGCGTGACCCGCGACACCGGGACGAACTCGGGCAGTGGCCGGGTGCGTCGCATGTCCCAGAATCCGGCGTCGCCCTTGCCGCTGGATCCCTGGGCGGCAGCGGCGATGGGGTTCACCAGCGAGGCGAACACCGTGGGGTGATACGCCCGCAGGAACGTGGAGATCTCGATGTCGCCGCCGGCTGCGGCCTCGTCACCGTCGGAATGGAAGTAGCTGGGCACCTCGGCGGACTCCACCCCGAGCGTCAACAACAGGTCCTTGACCTTTTCAAACGCCTCGTCACCGGGATTGACCGCCAGCGGAATGGCCGACATCACCCGTTGGTACTGGGGCTTGGCCAGCTTGTGGACCTCGTTGAGGGTGGCCACGTTGATGTCGATCAGTGGTGCCGACCGCTCAAGAGCGATGCGGAACCTCGACACGAAGTGCTTGATGGCCGTTGACGACGCCGCCGACAGCGTCTGCTGCAGCGGTTCGGTCAGGTACGCCCCCACCCCAACTGACGTGTCGGCCACCAGCCACTGGTGGCAGCGGTCGCGCAGTGCCTCGGCACTGACCTCCACGTCAAACGACGCCCGCCGGTCATCGGAGCGGATCCACGGGCTCATGGTGATGAGCGCACCAATCCCCTGCCCACCAACGAGCACACCCGACTCCTCGTCATCGTTGACGGTGAGTACGGCGGTGACGGCGTGGCCAGTGCGGCCGTGCGCGCCTGGCCGGTGGTGGCCGACATGAGCCGGTCGAACTCGGCGGGGTAGTCCTCAATGTCGGTGAGGACCACCACGTTGGGAGCCGGGGCGAAACGGCCGGGAACGCCGACGCCTTCCACCCATTCCTGCACCGCCGGCCACTGGTCGAGCAGCTTGCGCTCGGCGACCAGAAGCGACTGGCGCAACGGGTCGAGGAATCCGCTGCGCAGGTCCCGAATGGCGTCGATGGTCAACCGACGCCGCAGCACCTCAACTTCACTGCGCAGGCGGTCTGATGCCGCCTTGACGAACGACGGCTTGAGCGACTGCGAGATCTTTGCTTCTTGCCCGCCGGGGGCACGGCCATGCGCCCAAAGGCGTTGGCCCCAAAGTGGGTGATCTCCACGGTCTCGGCCTGCAACTCGCTCATGGCCGACTGCAGGTCCTCGTCGGCTCGGGCCAACAGTTCACGCGTCACCGCCAGACCTTCGGCGGCAACGGTGGTGGTCACCGCAGTCACAACCTGACCCTGGATCTGTTCGCACCACCGGGCCACCCCGGCGGCCAGCAACGACCCCCACCGCTCCATGAACTCGGGCACCTTGGCCTCGGTCTGGCGCTGGAGCTGCTGTTGGGCCTGGGCGGGATTGAAGTTCTTCTCGGCGGCACCGGAAGCGTCGAGGATGCGCATGGCCAGGTCGTTGGCCTCGGACTGGCACGCTGCTTCCAGCGTGATGCCCTGCTGGGATTGCGATCCGCTGGACAACGACTCGGCCGCCTCGAGGACGGCGTCGATGATCTGGTTCTCGGTGCGGTCCCGCTCGCTGAGCCCGCAGGCCCGCAAAAATTCGGTGGCCCGCTGCGGGGTGGCCCGCTCGGCCACCGCAACGTCGGCCGGAGTGCCCTCGCGGGCCCGGTCGAGGTGGGCACGCACCAGATGGGACACGGCGTGGCGGGCCATGCGCTCGGCGGCATAGCGGTGGAACCGGCGTCGGCTGATCTCAAGGCGGGCGTACCCGAACGACGAGCACGGCTGGTCGTCGGCGGGTTCGTGCTGATGGATGGGCAGGTACGACTTGGTCTTGCGCAACTGGTCGAGGTTGCCAAGCGGCGACGCCTGCAGCGTGGACTGCACCCGGGGTCAACCACCCATGCCGTGATGGCCTGGGCGGTGGACTCGAACACGGCCACCTCGTCGGGCAGGGTGACGTCGTCGTTGCCGGCACCGATGAGAAACGCCAGCGCCGGTCCCCGCTCGGTCAGCTCGGCGGTGTAGCCAGCCGACGCGTGGTACACCGGCATCACCGGGTCGCGGTTTTTCAGCATGGCGCTCATCTCGGAGATGAACGCCAGCGTGTTGGGCTCCACACCCGGCACCACTGCCGTGTCCAGATTCCCGAACACCGCCGCGGTGTACAGCACGGCGAACGGGACCCGCAGGAACGTTGCGCCCTGCTTTCCCATGATCCGCAACGTGTCGCACACATCCAAAATGGCCCCGGCACCGGTGCCCCCGGCCATCGACCCCATGACCAGGGCGATGGGCTCGTCTTCTTCACGGCCGGTTTCAAACCCCAGTGCCCCGGCCGCCTCACGCAACTGGGTCACCGACGCATCGAGGCTCATGGCATTGAGCGATGCACTGATGGCATTGTGAACCTGCTCGATCTGGTTGAGCGCCACCACACGACCCACCGCCCGGTACTGGCCGGCTCCGAACCACACGTGCCGGGGGGCGCTGTTGGGGTCGGGCCACCACGTGCTGAGGTTCTCCATGGGTGCGCCACCACCGCGCACCGCCAGGGTGCGGCGATGCTGGTCGAACTCCACACCCACAGGGGCCACGCCGCGGTAGGCGGCCCCCAGGGTCTCGGGGATGCGCCCGCCGAGCTTGTCGTCGTTGGGCGGCAAGTCCAGCTGGATGAACTGCCATGCCTCGGGAAATGGCCCGTCGTACCCGGCGATGGCCAGACGGTCGGCGATGGACCGCCGCAAAAACGCAGGGTGGCACCACCGGAACCGCCGACACCGATGAACAGGAATTTCCTCATGATCTACTCCATCTCGTCAGGGGATCTGACGTACGCGTTGTGTGTGATCGAACCAACTGTGGAACTACTCCCACGGGGCCTTGTCGCTCCCGGCGGGGGGTCCTCCCCAAGGGGGCAGATCCGACGCCGACGATGCCGACGACGAACCGGTGCTGAACGGTGCTGCGGCGCCAACCGGGTCGGGCACTCCCAGCGCGTCGGCGTTGGCCACGGCCAGTCGCCAGTGCCTGGCGATCACGTCACCCAGGCGTTCGCTGAGTGAGCCCGCCACCTCGTACGACAACTGCTCGGCCCGCTGCATCCACTCGTGGCGATCGTCGAGGAAGGCAATCACCCGGCCGGTCACCTCGGCGTCGCCCGGTGGCTGGTCGGCATCGGCCACAGCCACGTCAACCCCCGAGGGGAAATGCACGTCGTCGACCACGAACGCCCACGACGGCGACAACTCCAGCGGGATCACGGCTGTGGTCGACGATCGCCGCATCATCGTGCCCTGCGACCCGACAACATCGGCGCCGGGCACGCGCACCGTGGCGTCACTGAGCGAGAACGTGCGGTGCAGCACCCGGGTGTCCACCGGACCGTGACGTCCCACCGACAGCTTGCGGGCCCGACTGCCGCCCACGTATTCCCAGTCACGTTGTTCAAACACAAACGGCGCACCTGGCGGGCCGTTGCCAGCTTCGGCCCGGGTGAGCCCGTTGGCCCCAAGCGTGGCCCGCACGTCGGCCCATTGGGTGCGATCCAGCGACCCGAAGGTGGTGAGCGCCCGAGACACCAGCCAGAACCCGAGCAGTGGCAGGCCGATGCCGGCGGCCAACAGGGCGATGAACAGCCCGATCTGGGCCGGGCGGTTGGGAGCCCGCAGCATCTGGAACGACACCGGCACGCTCTGGGTCAACGGTTCGCTGCCATCGCTGGCGAAGAGCTCCACTTCAAGGAATCCGGTGGCCACACCGGTGCCCGACTCTGCCGCCGACAGCGCAACATCAATCGAGCGGGTGCTTCCTTCGGCAACATTGAAACAGCTGCCCTGGCTTTCCAGGCTGAGGCTGTCCACCCCCGGTGGCAGGTTGCGGGGAGTGAAACCCTTCAGGCACACCCGGCCCTCGCCGCTTTGTGGGCCGCGCACCTCGAGCTCACCGGTTGCCTTGCCCACACCTTCGAGGCTGCCCAGGCTGAGCTGCTTGGTGACCAGCGACGGCAGCTTCACTGGCACCGCCACGTCGATCGCCTGTTCCACCACCACCGGCCGCAACGCCACACCGTCAACGGTGAGGGTGAGCGCAGCGGTGACGTTCAGCGCTGCAGCTGTGGTGTCCGACGGCGTGACGTACTCAAACCGGTAGATGCCGTCGCTGTCTGGCCCGGTCACTGTTGCACCGGTGAGCAATCCCGCCACCGGGTCGGCGATGGACACCGACAACCGCGTATCGGCGGCCAGGTCGCCGCCCACCGGGCGCCCGTCGGCACCAACCACCTGAATCTCGATGGTCGTTGGCTCCGCCCGCTCAAACGACTGGTCGGTGGCGAACTGCGGTCGCAGGGCACTGAACAGGTAGAGCTCAACCTCGGCCAGCTCGCCAACGTTGGCGCCGCTGCGTCGGGGTCGATGAAGCTGAGCGACCACGTGCCGATGGCGGGGCTGGTCGGCGTCGAGGGTGACATCCACCATCGCCACGGTGGGCGACAGAAGCGATCGCCTCGGCACGCGATGAACCGAGCTCTACCGGCCCGGGACCCGACGCCAACTGCACCGGACTCTCCGGTGGGGGTGTCCAGCCAACGCTGCACCCCATCTCCGGTGGTGCTCACCACATAAAACGACCCAACTCCCGGGGGGATCTCAATGTCGGCTTTGGTGGCACACGGGTCCTGGCCGCACACCACGGCGTCGTCAAGACGTTGACCTGAGGTGCCACTGACGGCGGTGAGCATCAGCGAGGTCAACCGGTCCACATCGGACACGTCAAGCAGGACCCCGAACCGCTCGGGTGAAGGAACTTCGCCACATCGACCGGTCCCAATGGCGATGTCTCTGATAAGCGACAAGGTCTTCGCTGCCTCTACAGGCGACGTCATGTCGGTCAGCCCAACGGCGATGTTCACCACTCCAGCGACACGGAGCTGGTCGGCAATCCCGTCCCGGTCGCACAGGGCGTCATAGCCCGCAGCCCCTGCCGCTTCCATGTCGAGACCCGGTGCGTAGGTTTTCGAGCCCACTGCACCATTGCCAATGGCGTACTCCCCGTCGGTGAACCACACGATGGCCCGGCACACCGCGCCGCCGGCAGCGGTCTGTGCAGCGGCCTGCGCTGCGAGGCTGTTGAGGGCGCCTTGCAGGGCATTGACGTAATCGGTCTGGTCAGCAACATTGCGACGTTCAAAAAGCTGCACGCTGTCGAGCAGACCGGGCAGCGAGTCCGACGTCAGCGGCATCCACGGGCTCTCCACCTGGTAATCAGCCCCGAAACTGCTGAGTTGTACGTCAACGGACGCACCGCTGCCCCCTGCGGTCGGGCGGGTCAACGACAGAAGCGCCCCCAACGCTGCGTTCAACGCCGGAACACGCCGGTTGTCCTGATCGGTTCGATTGAGACTGTTCGACACGTCGACCAGTACCTCGACCAACAGCCTCGGATTGCGGTTCACACACGCCGCCAGGGTTTCGAGCCCCTGGCCCTCGGACGCAATGACCGGCGATTGCGCCTGCTGCTGCTGGCCTGAGGCCACCACGGGAGCAACCGCGAACACCATCAATCCGGCGGCCATCGCAGCCAGCCACCTCGACCACCGGCGGTCATCCCACACCCCGGGACAACTCAGTGGCGATGCGGATCACCGACACCACCATCACGGCGATGGTGGCACCGCAGCAGCACCGGCAACAGCACCCGAACCCCCGGCATGGCAACCACGTACGACGTCTGGCGAAGCACGGTGTCGCGACGGCGGAACATCAGGATCGAAGCAAACGCCACCAGTGCGCAGGCGTACCCCGCCACTGCGCCGGAAAACCCCCAGAACGTCCAGGTGATGAAGCCGGCCACGACGGCGAACGCAGCGATTGCAAGCAGCCACACCGGCGAGCTGGAGACGTCGAACTCCGCCAATTCACCATCAGCGGGATCGCTCGATGTGTACGAGTCAAGAAAGGTCATGGGGCTATTGCCAGCCCCCGCTCAGGTATCGCACACGTCCCACCGCAAGCCCCCATCCACACGACATGACACACAGATTGCTGATACGAGAAGAAGAAGGATCAGAAGACAAAAGCAGCCGGGAGCGTGAGGCCCGTCTGGCTGCTGTCTGGTGCGCCGCTTCGTTCACATCTGTTGGTACGCAACAGCTGTGACAATGCAACCCAGTGCGGGCAATGGCAGCGGTCTGGCCGTCCGATCACACCGGGTATCAGTGATCTACGCTCCTGCACAGTCCAATCCCACCCGCAGAGCTGCAACCCCAGGACTGTGCGTCTTGACCGAACCTCCAGCTACAAGCCCGGACAGGCCGCCCACCCCCGCCTACGTGGGCGAGCGTCTCGAGACGTGGCGTCGTAAGACCGACGGCGCATTGTTCCTGTTCGCCGCCGCCAGCATCCCGCTGCTACTGCTGGAACTGCAGCGCGACAGGCTGTCGCCCGCCGACCAGACGTTCGTCGCAGTGGTCAGCGTTGCGATCTTTGTGGTCTTCGCCGTCGACTACGTGGTGGAACTCGTCAAGGCAGAGGATCGCCGGGCCTACCTCATCCGGCGAGTGGCTCATGGCGTTGGTGGTGCTCACCTCGGGGGTGGCCCTCATCCCGGCTGCCGGCGCAGTGGGAGCGTTGCGCCTCGTGCGCCTGCTTCGGCCCATCAGCGGTGTGCTTCGGGTTGTCACCGTCGGTGGGCTGGCGGTGCGCGACGCCAAACGCTTCATGCGCCGCAAGATGGTGCGGTCGGCACTCATGGCTGGATTTCTGGTGTGGCTCACCAGCGCCGCTGCCTACATGCTGGCCGAAGGTGGCAGTGTGGACAACGGGGTCAGCGCCTATGCCGATGCGCTGTGGTGGTCATTCACCACCATGGTGTCGGGCGAGACGTACACCAACGAACCCGAAACTCTGGCCGGCAAACTCATCGCGGGGTTCACCATGGTGGTGGGCCTGTCCATCTTCGCTGCGGTGATCGCACGCATCGCTGCTTTTCTGGTCGATGACGACGACGACGGCGGAGCTGCCGCTGCTACCGCAGGTCCCGACCCTGCACTCGGTACCGACCAGGGTTGACCGTACGGACCGAATCCAACGGAGCCACATCAAGTGGGCTGCGGCGATTACCGCGCTGGCGCTCAGGTCACGTCGACAGCTCCGACAGCGCCGCCAGAGCCTCAAGCGTTCGATCGTCTTCTGAATCGATCTCAAGCTCGTTGGGATGTTCAACCCCGTGGTGGAGATGGAGCGTCACCACCGCAACGGTGGCTGTAGCCAGCGGGTTCGCCGGTTCCCACTCGTGCCAGTGGTTACCGCACTCGTCAGGGTCACGCCATCCGTGATGGGCGAGCCACCCAAGTTCAGCCTCACTGAGTTGCCCATCGTCAGGCAGGTAGAAGTTTCCGACCGTCTCGCAGCGAATACCCCCATCGTAAGTAATGAGCTGAACGTACCGACCGGTCTCCCGCACACCGAGAATGATGTATTCGCCCTCGGGAAGGCCCGCTATCGCAGCAGCCAGAACAGGGAGCGCCGCCGCCAGGGCGTCGGGCAGCGCATCAGGCTGGCGGGTGGGTTGTACCTGGTCACTCATCGTGACTTCCTCCAATGACATTGGGTTTCAAGAGACCGATCACCTGGGCCGACCTTCTTCCACGTCGGGGACCCAGCCTGCGGTCATGGCGTACATCTCCTCGAGCTCCTCGGCGTTCTCGGGCTGCGAGAGGTGATACATCACCGAGTAGTAGATGTCGTCGGCCTCCTGCTCGGACTCGCCCTCGCTCAGGAAGGCCGCCACGCGCATGATGCGACTGCGCTTGAGGCCGTCGTTGACCTCGAGCAGGAACATCCGGCGGATCTTGTTCTTGTCTTCGCTGCTCAGCATGTGGGTCCTCCCATGTTCCCCTTGCACACGTCACAACCCAGCAGGCCGTAACGCTGTTGCCAGGTCGTCACCCACTCGGCGAGCTCACGCTGCCGGTCGGGTTCGTCGGTGGGCTCGGGTGGTGCGCACGCCACCCGATGCTCCGGGGTGTGGAGATCCCCCATCGCACACGGCCGCGTATCCACATTGTGCAGGTGGTACCGGCTTTCGTTGAGCACGGCACCGTCGGCGCACCCCACCACCCGCACCCCGTCGGCGTCGATCTCAAAGATCGCCAGCTGGTGAAACTCCCGACCGATCGCCACCGCTGCGGCCCGCTCGAGACCCCACACGGCAAAGCACTGCTCGCCGTACGACAGATCGGGGGCGAACCCGACGGCGGGCCCGACCCGGCTGGCGGCGTGCTCCAACCGGGCGGCGAGGTCCAGATGCCTGACGCAGCACGAAGTTGGCGTCGGTGGCAATGAGGTCGCCGCTGCCGGCGCCCAGCGCCCCGGTGACGTCGTGGGAGTACACCGCCGAGATCACGTGCACCGGTCCGTCGTTCAACCAGGACTTGCCGACACCGTCGGCGGCCGGGGTCACCTGCCACCAGCAATCACGGTCGACTGAGGCGAACCACGGTGGACGAAAACGCCTCAAGCGTGGCCCGATCGATGGCGAACCGATCAGACGCCGGCTGGTCAGACGCGCCCTGATCAGACATCGGCATCTCCGTTGTCGTCGTTGGCGATCGGCGCCCCGCCCGGCAGGAGGATCCCAGCCCGCAACGCCGCTTCGAACCCGGCGTTGGGCTGGGCGGTGGGCACCGCCACACGCAACTCGGCCAGGGCGTCGTCGAACCCCATGCCGGTGACGGCCATCGAATGCAGGATCGACGCCGTGGGTGTGCGCGATTTCGACCCCACGCAGTGCACCAGCACGGTGCGCCCCTCGGCCCGCAACTGGGCGATGATGCCCGCCACGTCGGCCAGCACGAACTCCAGGTGCGGGTTGGCCTCACGAGACGCATCGTCCACCAGCCACACCTCGATGTGGTTGCCGGGCTCGACGCCGGCCGCCGGGGCTTCGTCGATGCCGAGGCGGCACAGTGACACCACGGCGTCGACCCCGTCGGGGAGCGCACGCACGCTGTCCACCCCGCCCAACATCACTCCGGGGTCGTGCGGGTGTTGTTCGAGAATGCGGGTGACGTCGCCCCAGTGCGAGTAGTCGAACACGTCCATGGTCGGCCACCGGGCACCGTCGCCGGCACCGTCGGTGGCCACCAGCACCGACAGGTGCACCAGGTCTCGGGCACGCAAGCCGGGCCAGCCGTACAGCAGCCGGCTCCAGTACGACGGCACCGCCGACGCCCCGTAGGCCGCCCCCAGCAACGACCCGGCGATGGCGGCCACGGTGTCGGCGTCACGCCCGCCCCGCACGGCCGCCTCGACGCCCAGGCGCAGGTGGTCGGCGTGGAACTCCCCGGCGCCACGGGTGAGGTTGATCGCCGACCACGCCCCCTGAAACGCCTCCACCACCCACCCGTTTCGGGTGAACTCATCCGGGCGGCTGTGCTCGGCGGTGGCGATGTGCCGCTCCCACCTGCGTTGCGATGGCGGCTTGAGGGCGTCAAGGCCCACCGTGATGTCGAGTTCGCCGGTGAGCACGGCGTGCCGGATGGCCAGGCACCACAGCACGCACGCCTCGCCGGCGTCGGGGTCAAAGTGCGTGAGTTGACTCACCTGCGTGGCCGCCTCGATGAGACCGTCCACGTCGTGCAGGTACGCCAGGGCCACCGGGGCCGTGCGCATCAACGACCCGTTGCCGGCGGTGTGGCCGGTGTCGGCGTGCAGTTGCGACGACGCCGCCAGCAACGCTGCGCCGGTGATCACACCGCCGGTCTGGTCGTGGGCGTCGTCGAGCACGGTGCGGGTCTGGGTGCCCACGTCCATGGACTGCACCGACCACCCGTACCACTGCGCCGCCAACCGGTCGTGGGCTTCGGGGCTGCGCAGGTCGAGCCCCGCCGCTGCGGCCTGGGCGATGACCACGGCCATGTCGGTGTCGTCGGTCCACTGGCCCTCACCCCACGGTCCCGATCCACCGCCCATCATCACCGGGGTGAACTCCGGGATCGGCGGCCCGAACTCGTAGCCGGCGCCCAGTGCGTCACCGCACGCCATGCCCAGCAGCACGCCGGCCGCCCGATGGATTTGTGATGCAGTGAGTTCACTCATGACGCTCCAGTGTCTTTGGGGGTTGCTGACCCATCGGTTGGGCCGAGATCGTTCGATGGCCGTACCAACAGGCTGTCAACATCTCACTGGTACATCGCCACGGGAGACCCAAATGGTGCACGACGATCCAAGAACCCAACGCTCAAATGACCCGAAGTGGCCCACCCATCAGATCTTGCTGTGCTGCAAAGCCAGTCGCTCGGCGACCGAGGCCGGACCCACCACCACCAGTTCACTGACCGCCCGACTGACGCCGATGTACAGCCGCAGTCGTCGCCAATGCCGTCGGGTCTCGTCAATGGCCATGATGACCGTGTCGAACTCCAGACCCTTGAGTCGATGGGAGGTCCCCACACAGGTGTTGACGTCGTCGGGTTCGATCCTGAGCCTGAAGGCATTGGCCAGGTGGTCACGCAAGGCAGTACCTGACACGACCACACCTATGGAACCCGGCTGGCGCCCAGCATCGGCGTAATTGGCCAACAGCTTGCCGGTGATGGCTGCAGCCGAATCAAGATCCGCGGCCTCAATGAACCGGCATGGCCATCCCGGTGGTGCTGCCGGTGACGGCTTGGCCCCGTCAAGCCGACGACGCAGCAGGGTGGCGATGGCATCGGCATTGCGGCAATTGCGGGGCATATCGGCCAGCACCCAACCATCATCCGGTGCTGGCGGAGCAAACCCCGCCTGTAGATGTTCTGGGCGTCGTCGCCCAGCAGCAGCATCCGGCGGGAACCCGCCGGGTCCAGCAACAACTCGGCCACCTCGAGCCAACGGGGCGAGAAGTCCTGGACCTCGTCGATGACAATGGTGTCGAACACCGCCCCATCAGAAGGCAGATGGGTGGCGAAATGCTCGGGCACCGTTTCGTTCCACCATTTGGTGACCTCGGTTTTGGACGCACCAGTGCCCGGTTGCCCGAGTTCGGGGATTCCGGGGTATTGAGCAGCAGGCGCAGAAAGGGTCCCGCAGCCACACCCTCAAAGCCATCGAAATCCAGGGCGAAACTCCTGCCCAGAGGGTCGTTGTAACAGGTCAGTAGAACCCGCTCGCCCCGATCGGCTGCGGCACGCGTCGCACCCACGACTGGGCCAGCGTGGTCTTGCCCGTTCCGTGACCGACCAACAGAACAGAACACCCGGCGATTTGCGTCGAGGGTGGCAAAGCCCTCGACCTGTTGCCGACTCATGGTGCGGAGCATGGTTCGCGCCCGGCGATGCTCACGCTCAGCATCCCAGTGGAAGTGCGCGTCTGGCGCCAGTTCGCAAATGATGGCGTTTACGGCATCGACCCCGAAACCGTTGATGAGGTAGGCGCTGGTCGCCAGCAGATCAATTTTCCCGCCAGCAGGTCACGACTCGACAGGTCGGGACCAAGCAGGACGTTGAACCCTTCGTGGTCGTCGGGAAGGATTCCGGTGAACTCACCAGCGCGCGGAAACGCCACTGATGGGTGAATTCGATCGATGCCCGCTGACTCCCTTAATGATCGAACGCAACCGTTTGCGTAGTGCATAGGAATTGGTGCAATGTTTCGAATGGCGACCGTAAACAATCGTCGCCGCGCCAGGTCTTGGCGCGAACAACGGGAATCACTCTGATCTCCACCAGCACCACACCCATGGCCGGATGCAACAGCACGATGTCGAGTTCTCGGTCCACGCCGTAGTCCACCACAGTGGGAATGATGAACCAGGAATCGGCAAGATCAAGTAGCGCCTCCACCACGGCGCGCTCGGTGTCGCTGGCTATCTCGTCAAGTGGGTAGTCCTCTGGAACCAGTCTGGCCATCAGCATCTCCCCGCTGCTTACACAATGTCAGAGGTGATCGGCGGCCGATAGTGCCATCGATGGGCACGATAGGAGCCTGATGAGTGGACTGCAGGCAAGAGAATTCGGGCCATCACGAATCGATCGCAGGACCCCTGCGTCGACGGTCTCAGTCGGAACCCGACCGCACCGTGCCGTCGGGACCCGCCAGCCCGGGAGCACCATCGGCTGCCGGCTTCATCGGCGGCAACAAGGTGCCGTACCTCGGTATCAGGACGACAAAGCCAACGTCGAACGGGCTGGTGCGAGTCGGCTGCTCTCCATGCGTCGCGCCGCCGGAATCACCGAGCGTTTGAGTGAACCCACGGCGCTGTTGTAGTCCGCCACTGCGGCACCCAGCCGGTCCCCCACCTTGTTGAAATAACCGGCAAAGGTCTGCAACCGGCTGAAGCTCACTTCGCCTTTACGGCCTCATCGAGGTGCTGGCTATCACAGTCGCCACAGGCTCTCGACCACGGTCAGCGAACTCAACAGCGTGGACGGAGAGACCACAGCCACATTTCGGTCCATGGCGAACAACAACAGATCGGGCGTCACCCTCAGCGCCCTGATAGCGCCCAGCGCAGGAACAGAACACGCAGCGCCCACGGCGTTGGCCACACCATCCACATAGTCCTTTCGGGCCAACGCCTTAATGTGGTCTCGCAGGCGGCCTGCATAGGCGCCGTCGGTCTCGTCGGATGGTTCGTCCCCGTCGAGGGTCAGGGTGGGCGCCTTGGCGTCAATGACCAGCACCTTGTCGCCGGGGATGGAAATGAGCATGTCCGGACGCATCCCGCCAGCCGACGGTTGCCGCCGCCAATCGCCAGGTGATATGCGCATAGCGCTCAGGCGCTACGATAGAGCTCCATAACCTTCGATTTGCCTGCAAAAACACTGCGCCTCAGTGCCATCAGTTTTACGCGCCGTTCGTAACCTTCTTGGCGCCGAACTGCCATAGCTATGATTTATCTGGTAGTGGCGTTAATGCCTGATCGCTTCACGCAAACGTCAGTGTTGTAGTTCATTGGCCTACTGGTAAATGTTACTTCAGCAACTGCTGGCGGCTAGTTAACTAATATCGTTGGTGTTGGTTGGATATCCAAACATTGCCAACAGAAGAGCATGGCTGGTAGCAGTCGCCGCTGATGCCTCGCTTCGATACAGGCGGCAGTGAGGGAAGACGGCCTGCTGCAACTGCACAGGCGTCCGACGATTTGGCAGGCGCTGGCTGCCCGCGCGCTTAATTCGCCCAATGATGACGTTCGCCACGCCATCCGATCTACTCACTCTCTTGGCGAACGCACCAGGCGATCACACCCACGCCTGCATTCGCAGACCTGCGCGGGCATCACCGATGACGCTACGCGACCCACAGGTACGGGACCCGCCGGTCACGTTCGGTTGCGGCCGTCTGGGAAGAATCTGCTGAACCCAGCACTGAATTGGAAACCGGCAGCGATGTACCCCGTGAAGGACCTCGTCAGCCTGACCGACCGGACGGCGACGCATCCAGCGACCTTGCCGGTGCCCATCACCATCGACCTCCCCACACCCCCGCCCAGCGATCTGGGCCCAGCCGGCTGGCACCGCCACCCGTGTGTGGTGACCCCTGGACTCATCCTCACCGGCGGACTCCGCCAGAAAACCTGCAGCGTGCCGAGGAGCAACTCGCCACCTGGGTGGCACTCGGGGTCACCCACATCATCGACGTTCGTGAAGAGGCGTGCGACCAGTCCCTCGTCGCCGTTCACCAACCCCAGGTCCACTACCACTGGCTTGGCGCCCACGACAACGGCGGCCGTCAGGACGACACCTGGTCTTCCGCCGGGGTGAAGGCGGCGCTGGCTGCACACGCCGAGCCCGACGCCACCGTGCTGGTGCATTGCCACATGGGCATCAACCGTGGCCCGTCCATGGGCTTCGCCATCCTGTGTGCCTTGGGCTGGACCCTCTGTCGTGGCCCCGACGCTATCTGCCGTCGCTGTCCGACAGGCGGTGCTGTACGCCGAGGACGCCATCGACTGGTGGCTGCGAAGCCAGAACGCCACCCCATAACAACCGTCGCCGGCCGACAGGCAGTTCTGCCAGTGGCCTGACGACGACGACCTGACGTCGGCTGGGTCATCAGCCGGGTCCGCCGCAACACCTACATCGGAGGTAACTGACATTGCTCGGTACTCATCCCCACCCTCGACAGCGCCTCGGTTGGCGCACCTCACCCGGGCCGGCATCTCGTTGATCCCGGTGTACCTGCACGGCGACAACCCCCCCGCCGTCGAGTTGCCGACACCGGCACGCTCACCGTCACCGAAGCGCCCAACGCCAACGTGCCCACCCTGGTGATCACCAGCACACGCCGGATTGCCGACACTCACCGCCGAGCGCGGGTGCTGCGCGAGCGGCCAGCAGTGGACCCGGGCGGTGAACAGCGTGCGCTGGTTGCCGGCGGGTGCTGCTCTGGAGGTGCCGGTCCAGTTGCATCGAGCAGGAGGCCGACCGGGGTGGCGAGCGTGAAGTTCGGCCGGGTCGGCCCCGGTGCGCTTCCCGCCGCATACGCCGGGCCAAGACGTGGTCGGTGGCCGAGAACGTGCGCCACAGCGACGCCCGGGCCAGCGACTCC
>JAGYKS010000032.1 GCA_018401565.1 Acidimicrobiales bacterium
CGGAGCTGAGGCGGGAGCCCGCAACCAGATGTCAGTTGACTGGCGCCCGGGACCGTGCGCTTGGCGTCACGTGGTTGGGCGAGCCAGTTCGGTGAGGTGATGGGTCACCACCGAGCGGATGCGCGAGGGCGGCATCATCTTCATGTCGTTCATGGTCTGCAACGACAGGCCGTCGATAAGGGCGTGGAGTCGGGTCGCCTCCACGTCAAGGTCCCTGCCCTGGCCCACCAGCCCATTGGCATCGAGCAGCTTCATCCCCTGAACGACCCCTGAGCGCACCCGCCGGTTGAGATCAGCCCAGCAGCGTCATCGGTGCGGGGGTCGCTGCCTCGCCCGGCCACCAGGGTCAGCCACACCTCGGATTGCCGACGCCGCGTCGGGCTATCGGGAATGGTGAGCATGATCAACTTCACCGCCTGTTCGAGATCCACCGTGGTCAGATCCATGGTCCTTAGGCGTCGCTGGGTGGCGTCAACCAACTCGTCGACGGCGGCGGCCAGCAGGTCGACGATGGAGGGGAAGTAATACGAGATGTTGGTCTTGGAGACCCCGGCTTCGTCTGCGACCGATCGCACCGAGACCGCAGACGCACCGTCACGTTCCACCAGTCGCCATAGTGCGGAAACGTACTCCTGACGGCGTTCGTCATGGTCGACAATCTTGGGCATGGTGATCCCCCCTGCTGGCGGGTTCGTGGGTGCCCTGCACGCCGGCTGCCGGTCCATGTCGAACGGCCGCGTCATTTATTGTCGCACACCCATTTTGGCCGGCGTGCCTGTGATCGGTTTGCCTGCGTGCCTGCGTGCCTGCGTGCCTGCGTGCCTGCGTGCCTGCGTGCCTGCGTGCCTGCGCGTCGGGGCGCTACTCAGTCCTGTGGCGCAGGCGTACTCAAGTTGACCTGGGCCACGATCTGCCACCGGTCTCCGTTGCGAACCATCACGGCAAAGCGGGGTGCCGGATCACGGTCGTAGACCTGGCCGTCAATGGTTTCGGTCACCGACCCGGTGAACCGGGCGACGATGGTGTCACCGGTTCGGGTCACGTCGAAGTCGCTCAGGGCGAAGTCATCGATCGACGCCGGGTTGGCGAGGTATTCGTCCTTGGTGGCGTGCGAGCCATCGGCGCGCACCAACTGGAACGCGTCGGACAGCACGGCATCGAGCGCAGCGGTGTCTCCGGCGGAGATGGCGGCGAAGAACTCGTTCTGGGTCTGGGTGGCAATGGCAACGTCGGCAGCAACGTCGGTGGTGTCGTTGGTGGTCTCTGGGTCGGCGGTGTCCGACGAACTGCAGGCCACCACAGCTGCTGACAGCACAACCACCATTGCCACGGCCATGATTTTGCGCATCATTTTTTCCAACGTACCGACTCTCGCTCGACTTGCACGGGGCGACTTGCACAGGGCGACTTGCACAGGGCGACTTGCACGGGGCGTGTCGCACGGGGCAGCCCGCCGCGCTACATCGTGGTGGCGGGCCCGTACTTCGGCGCCTCGCCGGTGTGGAACGACCACCGACGGGTTCCGTATTCGAAGTGCCACCATTCCATCGGGTACACCACGAAACCGGCGCCGGTCATCACGTTGAACAGCATCCGCCGCAGCTCTCGCGCCAGCGGACCCTCGGCTCCCAACCCGCTGACATTGTCGGCGTCTTCGAGGCTGTGGGGGTGGGCGAGGTTGGTGAAGTCGTCGAACGCCGTTCCCAGGCTCAGGGGGTGTCCGTCGAATGACAGCGTGACGTCCACGGTTCCCCCGGTGGTGTGTGGTGGGGGTGTGCGCGGATCAGTTGACGGCACCGACAGGTAGCCGTCGGTGGCACCGGCCACGGTGTCGTACAGCAACGTCTGCAACGCCAGTGGTCGCCAGGCGTCGAACACGGTCATGCCGAACCTGTCGGGAAGTGAGTCGGCCACGCCGTACAGCAATGCGGCCGTCCCGCTGCGCACAAGGGTGGACTCCACCGCCCCGGTCAGACCCTTGTCCCAGTACGACGCCGTGCACGAGATGCGGGGGTGGTCGATGGCCACCAGCGGCTCGTGGTCGTTGGGGGCGGGGACGTCGACCAGAGCGAAGTCGTCGAGGTTGTCCATGGCGATGGTGGGGATGGGGGTGAACCACCGGGGATGATCCGAGCGCACCACCGTCAGGTCGGTGTCGGTGAGCCCGGCCTGCGATGGCCATCGGGACTGGTCGCCGTAGTCCACGTGCATGGATGCTCCTTGGGGTGGGGCACTGTGTCATTGGGTAGGGGCGACCCACCGAACCGGGAACCCCATCACCCAGATCATGGCCCGTGGCGGCGGGTGGGCACTGCCACGGGATGGGTGGTCGCCTGGCGCGATCCACACCTCGTGGCGAGCGCAGTGATCAGCAGCAGCGGCTGTGGGCGGTGACCAGGTGTGTGTGGGGAGTGGGGTCAGTGACACCGGCCGCAGCCTCGAACGCCGCCAGGTCGAGCTTGTTGCCGCTCAGCCACGTCGCCTGCACGCTGATGGCGGTGTTGATGTCCATCGGGTCCACGTCGTGGGGGTCCACGTCGAGCTGCACGAAGTCGGCCAGCTTGCCGACTTCGATGGATCCCACCTCGTGCTCGCGGCCCAGGATGAATGCGGCGTCGATGGTCTGGGCCCGCAGCGCCTGATCGATGGTGACCCGCTGGTCGGTGCCGCGCGGCGTGCCCGACGCCGTGGTGCGGGTGACCACGGTCTTGATGTTGTCCAGCGGCGACGGCGGGCTCACCGATCCGTCATTGTGATACGACGGGCGCAGACCGGCGTCGGTTGCGTCCTTGACCCGGCACCACTGCGAGCCGTGGTCATGGTCGAACATCTCGCCGTCGAGCAGGTCACCCCAGTACTGGAACTGGAACGGCCCCATCGAGGCGTAGATGCCCAGCCCCGCTGCCCGCGTGAGCTGATCGGATCGGGCGGCCCCGAGGTGTTCGAGCCGCCAGCGGTGGTCGGTGCCGGTTAGGCCGTGGCGGGCCAGGCCGGCTTCGAAGGCGTCGAGCACCACGTCGAGGGCAGCGTCGCCGTTCACGTGCACGGCCAGCTGCCACCCCTGGGTGGCGTGGCTGTCGATGATGGCGTCGAGCTGGGTGCGGGTGTAGTTCATCTGGTCCAGACCAGGCACTCCGGCGGTGATCCCGGCAGCCTCGGTGGTGGGGGTGTCCAGGTAGGGGAAGGTGAGGGCGATGTTGCCCACCCACGGGGATCCGTCGGCCCACAGCTTGATGCCGCGCTTGGTGAGCATCTCGGCTGGCACGTCGGACTCCCACGCATCTGCGCAGTCCGCCACGGTGGACACGTGATAGAGCGAGACGCGCAGCGGGCAGTTGGGAAGCGCAGCGAGTGCCTCGAATGCCGGCTTCTGGGTGGTGTCGTAGGTCATTTCCGAGGTGGACGTGATCCCATGGCCCGCCATCAGGGTGTACCACTGGGCCGCTGACGCCAGGGGATGGGGCACCATGTCGCCAAGGAGCGGACCGGCGACGGTCATGACCCCGGGCAGCTCGAACGCCTGGCCGTTGGAGGTGCCGTCGGCGTTGCGGCCATAGGACCCGCCCACCGGGTCGGCGGGCGGGGCGGCGCTCCATCCGAGGCGTTCGATGGTGGCGGAGGTGAAATAGACAGCGTGGCCGGAGTTGTCGAGCACGATGACGACGCGTCCGGGAAAGTACTCGTCGAGCACGGTGTTGGTGGGTGCCTCGGTGCCGTGCAGCAGGCGGTCCAGGCCGTTGAACACCAGCGGCTGGTCGGGTGGCTGGCTGGCGTGGGCCGTGGTGAACAGGTCGGTGACCGCAGACCAGGTGGGGTACCCGACATAGGGCGCGATCCAGTAGGCGGGAGGCTGCGTCGAAATCCCCGACAGCACCGGATGGGAGTGCGACTCGACAAATCCGGGCAGCAGCACGTCGGAGCCGAGATCCACCACGTCGGCATCGGGCAGCGCCGTGCGGCATGTGTCGAGGTCACCGACGGCGGCGATGCGCCCGTCGGCACCCACGGCCACCGCCGTGGCCAGCGGGTGGGCGTCGTTCATGGTGATGATGCGGGATGCGGTGAGGATGCGTGGGGCGGTCATGAGACTTCCATGGTGGTGGTCGGCAGGTGATGGTCGGCAGGTGATGGACGTTGTGGCCGAAATCAGCAAACAATCATAAGTATGGCATTGCAGCGGGTGTTTCGGCGCCAAGGGCGTGCCCCGGGGCTGTCACTCGTCACAAGTCGTCTCGTGATGGACGGTTTGAGCAACGGCAGTGACACAATTTCAGCGAGGTGTTACCTTCGCACCATGGATCCAACGCTGAGTGACGCCAATGACGCCTTCTACGAAGCTCTGGCGGCGCTTCTTGCCGGTGACGCCGGACCGATGGAGGCCGTCTGGTCTGACGCCGATGACGTGTCCAACCTGGGCCCGTTCGTGGAGCGCACCGACGGTGCCGGGGCAGTGCGTGAGCAGTTCCGTGGCGAGGCCGGCCTTAACCTCGGCGGGCAGGTTGTGGTCACCGACCTGCACATCGTGGATCTGGGCGACGTGGGGTACACCACCGGCGTGGAGAACGGCACCGGCCACACCGGGCCCGATGGCCAGCCCATGGAGCTGCGTCATCGCTTCACGAACATCTTCAGGCGTGAACCGGGCGGCTGGCGCATCGTGCACCACCACACCGATCGTGCGTCGTAGCGCTCCCTGACCCGCCGTTGCGGGCAGCTGAGTCACTCGTGTCCGCTGGGCCACCCGGGCCGAACGCCGCCAGGCCAGTGCTGTTGTCCGATCTTGCCCACGGGGCCGATGTTGCGCACAAGGGATTGTCATGTCTGATGAGTCACGCCTGGCCATAGCCCGGCGCCGAGGTGCCGCCTCGTACAGCGAGGTGGACAGCCAGTACCTCGAAGCCCGTCAGCTACGCAAGAGTGCCGGCTGGGTGCTGCTGTGTGCGTTGGGGGTGGGGGCGGTCATCTCCGGGGATTTCTTCGGATGGCAGTACGGGCTGACCGCAGGCGGGTTTGGCGGGTTGCTGGTGGCCACCGTGGTCATCGCCGTGATGTATTTCTGCATGGTGTTCTCCATCGCCGAGATGTCGGCGGCCATGCCCCACGCCGGGGGGTTCTACGGGTTCACCCGCAGCACGTTCGGGCCGGGCACCGCCTTTTTGAACTCCACGACCGACATGGTGGAGTACGTCGTGACCCCGGCGGTGATCGTCAGCGGGATGGCCGCCTACGCCGACTTGATCGTGGACCTTCCCAACTGGATGTGGTGGGTGGGGTTCTACGTGCTGTTCGTGGGGATCAACATCTGGGGAACCGCCACCACGTTCCGGGTGGCGCTGGTGGTGGCCGGCCTGTCGCTGACGGTGCTGTGCGTCATGTATGTGGGTGTGATCGTCACCGGGGCGTTCGACCCGGCCCTGCTGACCAACGTGCCGGTCAACGAGGCGCGCTCCGGCGCCTCGGCGTTCCTGCCCGAGGGCGTCTACGGCATCTGGGCAGCACTGCCGTTTGCCATGTGGTTCTACCTGGCCATCGAACAACTGCCGCTGGCGGCCGAGGAATCCCACGACGTGAAGCGCGACATGCCCAAGGCACTGGTTGTTGGCATGTTCGTGCTGTTCGGCCTGTCGATTTTGACCCTGGTGCTCAACACCGGAGTTGGCGGCGGGGCCGCTGAGGTGGGGTCAGTCGACGCCCCCCTGTTCGTTGCCCTTCGTGCCGTGTTCGGGTCGGGCATCGGGGCCCAGGTGCTCGCCGCCTGTGCGCTCATCGGCCTGGTGGCGAGCTTCCACTCGATCATCTACGCCTACGGCCGGGTGCTGTTCGCCGCCTCGAGGTCGGGGTACATCCCGCGCCGCATCTCCCGCCTGTCGTCACGACACACCCCGGCACGGGCACTGATCCTGGGCGGTGTGGTCGGCCTTGCCCTCACGGTGCTGCTCGACCGGTACGGCGGCAGTGCGGTTGGTGAGGCGCTACTCACCATGGCGGTGTTTGGAGCAACCATCTCCTACGCACTGGTCATGTGGACCTACATCATGTGGCGGCGACGTCGCCCGGGCATGCAACGCCCGTACCGATCCCCGCTGGGGATTGTGGGGGGTTGGGTTGGGCTGGCGCTGTCGCTGGTGGCATTGGCGGCGACGGTTGCCCTGGAGCAGAACCGCCCCGGGGTACTTGCCACCGCCGGTTTCATCGGGCTGATGTTCGGCTATTACTGGTTCCACAGCCGCCACCATCTGGTGGCGTCGTCGCCTGAGGAGGCGATCGCACTGGTGCAGGAAGCCGAAGCCGAAGTGCTCTGAGTACTGGCTGGCGGGGGCAGGTGCTGGTGACGCTGGCGGTGGTAGGTGCTGGTGGTGCTGGTGGCGCCGGTCTGGTGGAGACCCCCTTGTCGTACACTTGGGTTATGGCGAACACATCACCGCTGGAGGACTGGCGCGGCGTTGACGTCGGGCAGATCCAGCAGCAGTTGCGGCTGTCGGTGAGCGAGCGGGTAGCGGTGATGGTTGACGCCGCCAACCGCATGATTTCCATGCAGGAATGTGCCCAGCAGGCGAGGAAGCTGACCGACAGCTGAGAATCTTGATCGCCTCAAGGATCAACGGGACCTGCCCTACCTCGAGTCATTGCGGGACGAGTTGGGTCGAGCCTGATCGGAGCCGGCAGCGCGAGCCGAGCGGATGTGGCAGGCCTGCGCAAGACGACGTGGGCGATCAATCCGGGGCCGTTGTCGAACCGCACGAACGCTGGTGCGACCGTCGATGGTGGTGACGAACTGAAAGTCGGGCGCCCACGGGTCAGCACCCAGTGGCCGCCTGAGGGTGCGGCACACCTCGGCCATGCGCCCCGGCGGCAGCGTCGCAACTCTCCGGCGGAAGGTCTCCCGAGGAATCGTGTGGAGATTGTCGAAGTTGACCACGCTGTCGGTCGGAACGCCGTCGGTCTCCGTCAGTGCCATTTCAGACACGAGTCCGCGACGTGTTCGGGTCAGCGCGGCGACCACGACCGAGCCGATTCGATCTGCAACCGGGTCACGGGTCAGCACGAGAACCGGTCGGTCGCCGCCGGGCGTGGCCACGAACCAGATCTCACCGCGCTGCATCGATAGCCCAGTCCGACCAGTCTTCAGCTGGTCCCCAGTCGGCGATCTGGCGCAACGCTCGCTCGCCCTCGTCGAGCGGTGTGGCCGTCCAACGGTCTGCGTCACCCGCCGATGCCAACTGGTTCAGGTAGCGCCGGAGTGCCTCACGCAACAGTTCGGAGCGGTCGATGCCGAGCGTCTCTGCCCACTGTTGGGCCTCGTTGGCTTCATGGTCGGCGACACGAAAACTGAGCATTGTCATACATCAAGACTATCTCGTACTACACCACCTCGCCACCCGCTCTTGCCAGTGCGCACGCAGAGAACGGCAGTCCCCTTGGATTCCGTCGCTGCCAGTTGGTGGATACTGCACTGTGCTGGCGGATGGTTTCTGCTCGAGAGTGTGCTGTTTTCTCCCACAATATTTTCAAGGGGTGTGTTTCCGTAGGAAGAAATTGTTCATGTTCGCACTCCCGAACAAGGAACCCACGACGCATCCCGATGCCAACCAGTGGGCCAAACATATCGAGGGCTATTTCGGCACCTTCCCCATGCCGTGATGGTGTAAATTTTTGGGTAGCTCATTCCGCAACGTTGGAGACCGCTGTGCGTCGTTCATTCATCAAGGGTCCCTTGTTCGTTGCGGCGTCGGCCGCAGCACTCGTCGCAGGGTCCACGCTTCCTGCATCGGCGGGCGTTGCACCTTCGTACGTGGTGGCCACCGGCGTTGAGGTCATCGAGGTGGTGGTGCTTGGTGCCCGGGGTGGGAATGCCGGTTCGGAGGTCTTCCAGCAGGGTGGTGCAGGGTGTCGGGTTACGGTGTCGCTCACCGTCGAAGCCGGCGACGAGCTGTCCTGGCTACACGGGTTCCCCGGTGGGGATACGTCGTCGGGCACAACGAACGAGCCCGGAGGCAGCGGTGGCGCCGGTGCCCGGCCGGGGGGTGTCGGTGGAGCCATCCTGGAGATCTCTGGCTCAGCGACGCCAGGAGCCGGTGGCGGTGGTGCGAGCTCGCTAAGCCTGAACAGTGACGAGCAGGTCGTCGCCGCTGGCGGTGGCGGTGGCACCGCGTTCACCGGTGGCGGTTCCGGCTGTGCTAGCAGTACGCCCGAGGGTCAGGCGGGCTTTGGGACAGTCCCCACCGCCGGGGTGGCATCACTGCTGACGTCGGTGGCACCGCGGGCCTCGGCAATGCTGGCTCGGCCACCCGCCGCCCGGGACGGCTGGAAACAGCGCCACCGACTCGCCTGCAGGAAAGGGTGGCACCGGTGGCGAGGGCCGCTTCGGGGGTCCGGGTGGTGGTGGTGGCGGTGCTGGACTTTCCGGTGGCGGTGGCGGTGCTGGCCAGTTCTCCCTGTTTGGCAGCGGAAACGGTACCGGTGCAGCCGGGCTGAGTGGTGCTCCCGATGCGCCGGCTGGTGTGGCCGCTCCCGGTTCGCCGAAGGGGAGCGTGGGAGTGGTTCGGTGGCGGTGCGTGAGGTGGAGATCGCAACGTCGTCGCTGCCCTCGGGCACGTCGGGCACGTCGTACTCGGCAACCCTCGATGCCAGTTTCGTGGAGCAGATTGACGCACCCGGGGTCTTTTTGTCGGCGGTGGCGCCCGCCAACGGTGAGGCCGTCACGTGGTCGGTGGCCGACGGGTCGGACCCGCTACCGGCTGGGCTGACGCTCGACCCAGCGGGTTCGATCACCGGGACGCCATCGGCTTCCGGTACGGCCGAGGTGATTCTTGCCGCCAGCGTGCTCGACGGCGCCGATAATGTTCGTGCCCGCAGCGTCGTGGCGTTGACCCTTGAGGTGGCAGGTGGCGCAACCACGACGACGGAGGCAACCACCACCACCACGACGGCGGAGTCCAGCACCACCACCTCGACGGCCGCATCGGGAGCCGGTGGGACATCGGGCAGCCTGCCCGCCACAGGAGTGTCGGGTGTTGCGCCGCTGTTGGCGACAGGTCTCGCGCTGATTGGCTCTGGTGCGGGAGCTGCCCTGCTGGCGCGCCGCCGCACCCGCAGCTGAGCGGTCGATAGCCGGGTCGTCGGTGCTGGCGTGGATCCGCCGGCCTGATCTCACCGTTCTGCATCGATAGCCCAGTCCGACCAGTCTTCAGCTGGTCCCCAGTCGGCGATCTCGCCCAACGCCCGCTCGCTCTCGTCGAGCGGTGTGGCCGTCCAACGGTCGGCGTCACGAAAACTGAGCATTGTCATACAGAAAGACTGTCTCGCACTACACCACCTCGCTACCCGCTCTTGCCAGTGTGCACGCAGGGAACGGCAGTCCCGAGGAAGCCGGTCCGGCGTACTGATCTACTCACTCGGGTAGGTGCGTGGCGACGAGCGCCACCAGCTCCTTGTCCGGGAAGGAGTTGCGCTTGTAGAGCAGGCTGCAAGGCGTGCCGGCGAGCCGGATGGCGAGGGATACGGGATCGTCGTTGTGCTTGTCTGCTCGGTGAGTGTGTTGTCAGCCATCTGAACCGAGGACCTGGTCGATGAGCGGCTGCCACTCGGAGCGGATCACCCTGGGGACAACGATCTCATCCCACACGTCGATGAGCAGTGCACCGTCGACGATCGACTCAATGTCCGCCGGCACCCCTTCCCGAAGGACGATCTCATAGGCCCGAGCGCGCTCTCGCCGGTCGCCCAGACGTACGGTTCGTCCCGGTCGGGACCAGTGGAGGTGGAGCGGCAACGCAAGGGTGCGAACGGCCTCCCTGGTCGGGAGGTCTGGAAGTCGATCAGGGATCCATGCGGTCCGGCCTCGTCCGTGCTCGTAGCCCCAGCGGCTCTGCCGCTGTGCATGGCTATGGGCGATGCGCGATGGCCACCTTGTGGGTGACTGCCATGGATGCGGTCTACCCGTTTCCAGTCGATCTCGATCTCGGATTTCAAGCAGGTGGAGTTCCCGTTTCGAGTAGGTTATCCTCTCGATATGGTCGGCTTCGCCGAGCCGGGCGGCTATCGCAAAGCGGAGTCGCTCCCTGCGTTCCTTGCCGAAGCCGTTGGCGACGTGGGTGGGGCCCTTGCTCTCGGTCCGAGCTGGCTGAACGTGGGGCCGGCGGGGCTGATTGACTTCGGGTTACCTGAAGGGCTCGAACGCCGGGTGGCTGTCCGCCGGTTCGGCGCCCTCGACGTTCATCTGCCGGCACGAGAAGACCTGATCTGCTTCAAGTTGTACGCAGCCGTCGACCAGGGTCCGCGCAGCAAGCACATGGATGACCTCCACGCGCTGGGGCCCTCTTCCGATGAGCTGGTGGCCGCCGCTCGATGGACGCGCACCCATGACACTTCGGTGGGGTTCCTCGCCGAGCTACGCAGCGCCCTCGCCCACTTTGGTGTGGAGGTTGACGATGGCGACCTCTAATCGATCCCGTCAGCGTCATGCAGGGGTGTTCGCCGATCAGGCGGTCGCCATGGCCTGGGGTGCCTGGGTTGAGCTCGGTGTGTCGGGTTGGTCCGCCACCCACCGCCAGTGGGCCATCGACCCTGAGCCGCTGATCATCCTCACCGCGCTTGTTCAAGATGCAGACCGGCGATTGCGAGACGAGGCCACCGACTGGTGCATCCGCAACTGGCGATCAGTTTCCAAGACCAGACTGCGGAACCTCGTTCGTGACCAGTCGCCGAATGTGCGCGAGGCGTACGGCGAGTTCGCTGCCACCGTCGGTGAGCACATCCCCGTGAAGTGGCCGTACGCCACCGAGCCTCGTCGTTTCACCGTGACGGGACGATCAGTAGCCCCGCAGCTCGATCAGCCCTCGATGGTCTGGTTGCGCCTTCGGGCGATGTTCGGGCTGGGTGCACGCGCCGAGATCTTGCGTCACGTTCTCGTGCACGACGACGACCAGTCCAGTATCGCTGCCATCAGCGCCGCCACCAGCTACACCAAGCGCAACGTCGCCGAGGAGTGCGAGACCCTCGAGCAAGCCGGCGTGCTCCGTGTCCGGACAGTCGGCAACCGCTTCTATTACTCGCTGGCCAAGAGGGCCGAACTCGAGGCGTTCGTCGGCACGATGTCCGGCATACCGACCGAACTGGGCCGCCATGCTGAATGTTGCAGGTCAGCTTGTGGACCTCGAAGCCGCCAGTGTCACCTCTACCAGCCGCACCCGGGCGGTCCATGCCCGCAAGGCAATCGATGCCATGGCTGGCGACCTCGACGAGCTCAGGATCGAGTTACCTGGCTCGCACGTCGCTGGACCCGAACTGTGGACAGAGATCCAGCGGCTCGGCGCCCAGACGCTCGGAAAGTGGTCGCTGGGCCAGTGGCATCACCCCGCTTAGCGCGCTCGGAGGGACTCGAACCCCCAACCTTCTGATCCGTAGTCGCTTTCGCAGACATCTGGAGTCCTTGCGGTTGTTGGGGTTTGCCTGATCTTACCGAAATAGAAGGGTTTTTGGTGTAGTGCGATGGAACCTGAGAGCGCTGTTTGCTCGCCTGCTTGTGCTGAGCTTGTGCTGAGGCGACAACGAGAGACGCCTTACTCGGGCCTGTTGATCACGTGAGCGCCGAGAAAGTTCTGAAGCAGGACGAGCCCTGCTTGGCTCAGTTCTGCAAGCTGACCGCAAGCGATAAGGGGCTCCTTCTCGCGTCGCCAGCGTGGCGCACTTGTCCCTCGGATCGAACCCGCGCCTAGGTGCTCGTGCGGATGCCACAGGGCAAGAGACCCGAAGTGAGTGATCTCGCAAAGCTCGTCGTACACGGCGGAGAAGCCGGGCGCCTGTGGCTCAATATGTGCCATCAGGGTCGCAATCTGGAGTCGACCCTTGCCCTTCGGCTGTTCGCCGCGCGGGAGCATGATTCTTTCCACGTAGTCCGGATGGTCAATGGCGTAAGCGAGCGTCAGGACCGTCTCGGCAAGTGCTCGATTCAGGGTGAACGCCGCGTGCGGATTGGATTCGGCGATCTCTCGGAGCGAGGCCTCATGAAAAGCACGGAGCCGAGTGCAAGCAGACTGAGCGAAGAGCATCAAGGGGCTCCACGGCGGACCAAGCCTCGCCGCCTCGGCGAACTTGCGCTCGTAGATTCGGGCGTCGGCGAGCTGCTCCAGGGCTTCGGCCACGTCTCGGAACTGGGTTAGGTCAAGTAATGGCGGCTGTTCCTCGGGTGTCTCGAGACCGTTGTCATCATCAAGCATCCGGGGCCACCGTCCGGTTAGTCACAAGTACTGCCCCGCGCAGGCGGGAGTCCGTCGAGGGTGGGCACGGTGCGGATTGTCCTTTAGCTCGTAGAAGCTCGGCCAGCCGTCGCTCGCCGCACCGTGTTCGGTCATGTCGGGCTGCACGCCGGGTGGGAGGTCGAGGTCGACAGCGCGGACCATGTCGACCGCCACACCATTGGCCTCCATGACCGCCGTGGCGATCGTGGCGAGGCCCTCGGTGTGGGACTGCTCGGGTGAGGGCTTGAGCGTGCAGTTCACGAACAGCGCCCTCAGGTCGCTGAAGTCGAACGGGTTGTCGTGGCAAAGCTGTTGTTGGCGGTCGTCAAGCGGCATCGGGATCTTCTTGGTTGGTGGTGTCAGGGTAGGACGGCAGTGGAGAATGCGGACGCTGCCCACCCAAACCAGAACGTGTGAACGAGCTCGATCGCCTTTGGTCGAGCGGCTCTCAGCGATCCTTCGACGGCGGTGCAAGAGATGTCCCAGCGTGAACCGGTCAGGGTGTCGACGAACCCGCCGGCGGTTCGGGTGAAGGTGTGTGCCTGACCTTCATGAGGTAGCGCATACTCGGCGAGGGGCGATTCCATTCCCGCATTCTCTCCAACCAGGTCGCACGCTTCGGGTCTGGGAAGAAACCCGGAATCGTCCGGGGAGAGCCCGGTTCTTGCTGCCAGACCCTCAATGGGCACTACGAATCCCGAGATGTCTCCAGCCCACAACTGTGATTCTCGGGACACCGCCCGAGCCGCTCGTGCGCGTTCCCCCTCATCTTCACTGCCCATCGCCGGGGTCGAATCCTGCAGCCTTGGCGCTGCCTTAGTACTGTTCGGACAGCGGTTATCCGGCCCACGGCCATGGATCGGACAGCGGCGCTGAATCGACAGGTTGACGAACCTTTGGGGGGCTTGCATGACCGTGCGTGCTGGGTTTCTATGTGCCGTTGCCCTGGCGTTGGCTGCGTTTGGATGTTCGGGTGGTGATGAACCCGATGGGGAGGGGGCTGGCACAACCACCTCAGTTGTCACAAGCGTCCCGACGACCACCACGACGTCGTTGACTCCGACATCAACGGCGGCTCCAGCGTCCACAACCACGGTTGAGGCACCCCAGACCGCCGATATCGTGGATCTCGCGTCGGTCATCTGCAGTGACCAACCAGCCCGGGCTGTCGGTGCCGCCACTCGCCCGTTGGCCGAGTCATGGACGTGTTTCACCGGTACTGAGAGCGTCGGGCTGAACATCTTTGCCTCCCGGTCTGATCGGGATGAGTCGCTCAGCCGTTTGCTCTCCTACTTCGCCAGCACTGGAGATTCACGCCCGTTGAGTGGGTATCCCTACGTGTGCGGGGAAAACTGGACGATCGAGACAGGATTCCCCGCCGAGAGGGATCGCGTGCTTGCGGCCTTGGGTACCGCAGGGATTTCCGCATCGCCCTGCTGACCTGGTTCGGATGACGGCCGGCCGAGTGCTCATAGCCGACCCCCGCCCTCACCGGCCCCGCACGATTGCATTGACCGTGGTGCTTGGCATTCCCGCCCGGTGACGCTTCCCGAAGTATTTGGTGGCCTTCTTGGGGCCCACCTTGTCTGGACGCCAGGTTCCGAGGTCGTCGGCGACCTTGAGCCACTCACGGCGGTAGCCGTAGATGGTCATTGGCGCTCGGCCCTGGGCTTCGCAGCGCTCGAGGTACCCATCGACGACCTCGGCCAGGGTGGCGCCGCTGTGGCGCTGCCGCACGTCGTCGACTTCGGCTGAAATGATGAATCGAGCCAATGCTCGCTCGGCTTCGTCACGTGTGCCGACCACCGTCTTGGTGACCTGCCGGCTGGGGCCACCGTCTGGGTCGGCCAGCCGGACGCGGAGCTGCCAGCGGTCGGGTCCGCGCTGGCGCAGGGTGCCGGTGCCGTAGGGGCGCTTGGTGGGCTCGATGCTCCTGGCAGGGGTGCTGCCTGCCGGCTCGTCGGGACGGGAGGATGGGGTGTCGGGCGTGTCAGTCACACCGGACAATCGGCACCGAACGCTGCGGTCAGTCATTGTGGCGTTCACCTTTTGAGGACAACTTGAGGACAGTCCCCGGACGGTGAGCCGACCGATCTGGCAAAAATAGGCCCTGAGCTGGACCTATCTAGCGCGCTCGGAGGGACTCGAACCCCCAACCTTCTGATCCGTAGTCAGATGCTCTATCCAATTGAGCTACGAGCGCAGGAACCTCATCCTAGGCGAGGCGCCACGGCTTGCCCAAAGGCCCGGCCATGACGCGACGGAACCCCGCACACAGCGGGGTTCCGACTCGGCGGGGTGTGCATCGGAGTTGAGAAGCCGACCCTGACGCCGATCGCCACTTTGACCGGCGGGCATGTCCAGGCGAAATTCGAGTCGTCTCCAAACGGAGGAACCACTGTTCAGAGGCTCACATTGCCTCAGGGTCCTGCGTCTGTGTCGACACGTCGGGAGGGGACGACCCGAGTGGGGTCGGCGATAGCGGTGTCGGCTGCTGGTGATGCGAGACGCCGCTCGAGGCCGGTGATGGCATCAAGCAGCCCGTTCACTTCGAAGACTCGGTTGCGGCGCCCGAGTGTGCCCTGGGTGAGCACCCCGCGCTCGAGCAGCGTGTTGACGGCGTCGTTTGTCCGAGCCCGCGAACGCCCGATTGCCGTGGCAGCTGTTTCCACGGTGAGTACCGGCAGGCCCGGAAGTGCGGACAGCAGCGCATCGACCGCGGAGTTGGCGCGTACGCGGCCGACCTGTGTCCGCCACTGCACTTCAAGTTCGGCGAGGCTGACGGCGAAGGCGGCGGCGTCGTCGCAGGCGCGCATGAGCTCGTTGGTGAACCGGTCGATCCACTGGACTGCGGCGGCCGACGCGGTCGGGTCGGTAGGGGGGGCGTCGTAGCGGAACCCGACCAAACCGGCGATGTAGGCGCCTGCGTTCGTGGCGAGAACGAGGCTGACAGGGGGCACGAAGTTGGGGGCCAGGCCGCGGCGGCGCAGCACGAGGTGGATGAGAGCCCGTCCAACCCTGCCGTTGCCGTCGACAAAGGGGTGGATCGTCTCGAACTGGGCGTGGGCGACTGCGGCCTGCACGAGCGCAGAGTGGTCGTTGCGCGACATGTAGGCGCAAAGGTCGCTGAGGAGTTCGGGGATGAAATCGTGCGGTGGCGGAACGTAGGCGGCCCGGCATGGGTCGATCCCTCCGACCCAGTTCTGTTCCTGGCGCACCACCCCACCCCAGTGGGCGTCGCTGGTCCCGGCGAGCAGGCGGGCGTGGAGCTGGCAGACGTCGTCGACGGTGATCGGTCGGTCAGTATCGGCGAGCTCGATGGCGTCGCGCATGGCGCTGATGTTGGCGAGTATGGCCCGGGCGGTGTCGTCGCTGGTGTCGAGACCCGCCTGTTCGGCGAAGGCCTCCTTTGCCAGTCGCCGGGCGTTTATCTGGAGGCCTTCGATGTACGACGAGCCGACAGCTTCGGCTCGCAGCAGCAGCCGGGCGACGGACTCGATGCTGGCCAGGCCGGTGTTGCGGTTCTGGAGGGCGGCAACGGCGCGTTCGGCGTCGGCCAGGTCGGCGACCAGGTCCGCCGGGAGTGCCAGTTGGCGGCCCACCAGCGGATCGGGCACGTAGGCGCGGTAGGTGCACGCACGCCGCTCGCGGCGGGTGCGTGCCGTCAGGTTTCCCTCCCAGATGAGGTCCTCGTAGCGGGCCATCACATGCTCCTTCTCGAACCACCATAATGCCGGTTAGTACCTAACCGGTACTATGACTGGTATCGAGTGACGGTTACTGGGGACGCCTGGGCCAATCAGACCCGTACGAGTCGATGCGTCAGCCCCAGTCGCCGGGTCACGGGCGAAGTTCACACCGACACACGCGAACCCAAAGACATCCGAGGAGTCCCGAAACGCCCGAAGTCCCGGGCTGATCTCTCAGAACCGGGACTTCGGTACTCGGAAGCGACCATTTCGGTGCTTCCCTGATGGCGGAGAGGGAGGGATTTGAACCCTCGGAGGGGGAACACCCCTCACTTCCTTAGCAGGGAAGCCCATTCGGCCGCTCTGGCACCTCTCCAGGTGTCCTGTGATGCTAGCCAATCGCGTGGCGTTGCCGTGCAGGCCAGTGATGGGCCAGCATGCAGCACGCAGTCGGGCTGATCAGCCCAGCAGTCCGCGCACGACGAGCGCCGCGCCGGCGATGGCCCATGCCGACATGGCAAGTGCAGGGCCGTTGGTTTCACACACCCGTCTCAGCCGGCCGATGGTGTGGTCGGCAGTGGCCGGGGACAACGACTCGATGAGCAGCGGCAGCACCCCGGGCAGCAGGATCATGACGGTGATCACGATCAGCAGGATCTCGATGGTGATCCACGACCCACCGCTGGTGAACAACTCGTTGACGGCGGCCACGTACAGCGCGATCGACGAGATGTTGATCGCCATGGTTCGCATCCCGAACAGGAAAAAGGCGATGTCGGATCGGTCGGAGTCGAGCCAGTCGGTGGGCCGGTTCCCCATGTGGAGGACAACGGCCACCACCACTCCCACAAGAGCGATCGCGCCAAGGACCACGTCGGAGGTGTCGACGGCATCGTTGGGGACGCTTATGCCCTGAATCAACGACCGCACAGCGATGGCCGCACCCAGTCCGACCACACCCAGGGTGGTCGCCAGTCCGCCGATGAACCTCCACGAGCGGGCACGTGCCATGTAGGGCGTGCTGAGCAGTTCGATGCTTCGCATCGTGGTGGTGGGCTGGGCGGCAGCAACGACGGCAAGCATCAGGGCAATGACGATGTTCACCATGATCGACGCCGCACCTTCCCCCTGCACCGTGCAGAAATTGCCCCGAACTGCCGCCAATCCCTGAACGGCCACAGTTGGCGAATCCTAGGGGATGGCGGCCCACACGCAGGGGCCCGGACCACGAAAGGCCCGGACCCGTGCACATGCAGTGGAGCTGATGGGAATCGAACCCACGACCTACGGCTTGCAAAGCCGGCGCTCTGCCAACTGAGCTACAGCCCCCGGACCAGAAAGCCTACCGGAGGCAGGCCACCACCTCGGTCACGGGTTGTCGAATCCCAGTGAACGCATCCTGACGTTTTCTTGACGCAGATCGCCCCGATCGTGACACCCCTCTGACGCCAGGGCCGCTTTACTTATCTGTGACGCACCGACCCCCGGGTCTCACTGGAAAACCCTGCGCTGTGGGAGTTCCGGTGGGGCCCGGGTGGTGTGCTTTCGGGCCGGGTCGACCGCTGAGGGGCCTGCGTCAGTCGCCGGGGGCCTGCGTCAGTCGCCGGGGGCCTGCGTCAGCCGCTGAGGGGCCTGTCTCAGTCGCCGGGGGCTTCGGGGTCAACCAGCCACCGGTACCCCACCCCTGGCTCGGTGGCGATGAAGCGGGGGCTGGCGGCGTCGTCACCCAGTTTCTTGCGGAGCTGGCCCACGTAGGTGCGCAGGTAGTTCCATTCGGTGGCGTACCCTGGTCCCCACACCTTGCGCAGCAAGAAGTCGTGGGTGAGCAGACGGCCCGGATTTCCCACCATCACCTCCAGCATCGACATTTCGGTGGGGGTGAGTGCGATCCGTTCGCCGTCACGGGTCACCAGACGGCGGGTGAGGTCCACCACCAGCCCGTCGCACTCCACGATGGCGGCCACGGACTGGTCGGTGTCGGGTCGTCGGCGCAACGCAGCCCGGATGCGGGCCAGCAGTTCCTCGGTGTCGAACGGCTTGGTGACGTAGTCGTCGGCCCCGGCGTCGAGCAGGGCCACCTTGTCGGACTGGGTGTGGCGGGCGGTGAGCACGATCACCGGGGTGTCGGAAAACCCCGGATGCGCTGCAGTACTTCCAGCCCCTCGAGGTCGCCCAGGCCGAGGTCCAGCACCACCAGGTCGGCGCCACGGTCAGCCACCACCACCACCGCCTTCTCACCGCTGGACGCTTCCACCACCTCGAACCCACGTGCACGCAGGCTGGTGGTGAGGGCCCGTCGCAGTGGCGCTTCGTCGTCGACGATCAGGATGCGATTCACAATGGGCCGACGCTATCGGGGGTGTTGCCGCCGTGCCTGTCATCGGGCTGTGGTTGCTGTGCGAGTGGGAACCGCACCACGAACGTGGCCCCGCCGCCGGGGGTGGCCTCGCACCAGGCCTGTCCGTTGTGGGCGGCCACCAGCGCGGCCACGATGGCCAGACCCAAACCGGTTCCCTCACCTTCGGTGCGTGACCCCGACCGAAAGAACTCGGTGAAGATCGCTTCGGTGTCGTCGGGTGTCACCCCGGGACCGTGGTCAACCACCCGCAGGTCCACATGGGATCCAGACTGCTCGGCTGCGACGGTGATGGTGGATCCGTCAGGGGCGAAACGCACGGCGTTTTCCAGCAGGTTGAGCAGAATCTGTTCGAGCATGGTGACGTCCAACCACAGCGGGCCCACGTCGGGTGGCAACTGGAGGTCGAAGTGCTTGGCGTTGGCGGTGGGGCCAAGCCGACCGATGGCCACCTGTGCCATCCCGCCCAGGTCCACGGGTTCGGGATCGGGCACGATGTCGGCACCGCGGATCAGGGTCTGCGACAGCACCTTGGCCACCATGCGTTCGAGGCGGGCGGTCTCGTCGCGAATGGTGCCCAGCAGCTGGGCCTGCTCGTCGTCGTCGAGGAGATCGCCGCTGTCGATCAGGGCTGATACCGATGCGCTCACCGAGGTGAGTGGGGTGCGCAGGTTGTGCCCGGCGGCGGCGAAAAAGCGGCCCGGGCCCGGTTCACCTCGGCGTCCACCCGGGCCTCGTTGGCCGACCGTTCCAGATCGGCCCGCACGAATACCAGCCCCAGTGCCGAGGTGAGGGCGGCAAGCACATCTTCGGCATCTGGGGAAAGGGCTCGGCCGGTGCTTGTCACCGCCTCGACGCTGGCCTCGTCGCTGCGCACCAGCACGGTGCGGCCCGGGCGCAGGGGTCGGGACGCCACCGCCGTGGTTCCGGCGGTGGTGAGGGTGCACGAGGCCAGGTCGAAGATGGTGGCGATGGATTCGGCCGTGGACTGCACCACGGCGGTGGTCGGCTCGCCGAGAAGCAGCCGGTTGGTGGTGTCGATGCGCAGCTGGGCTTCGAGCTGGCCGAGTCGGGCCAGATGCCGCGAGGTGCGTTCGCGTGACACCAGGATTCCCACCAGCGATGCGATGACCAGGAACACCACCAGGCTCACGACGTCGTCGGATGTCTCGAAGCTCACCCCGGGTGCCGGCTCGCTGAACACCAGGTTGAGGCTGAGGCCTCCCAGCACCGCCGCCACCAACCCGGGCACGGTCCCGAGCATGGCGGCCATCACCACCGCCACCATCAGCAACAGCGCCGTGACCACGTCGTCGACCCCCAGAACCTGGGCCAGGACGGTGGCCACAACCACGGCGGTGACGGCAACAAGAAGGCGCACCACACCATTGTTCCCGTTCAGCGGTGAAGTCGTCGCGTTTATACGCCGCGTCACCGTTGTGCGCATCGTTCCCCAGACGCGCAAGAGGCGGCAGCGCACCGCAGTGCACTGCCGCCCCCGTGAGCGATAGATGCCGATCAGCTGGCGCTGATCAGGTGACGCCCATTGGGTGACGCCTTGAGTCAGACGCCCGAGTCAGACACTCGAGTCAGACACCCGGGTCAGACGCCCTGGGCCGGTTCGCTGGCTTCGGCGGGCTGGGAGAAGTCGGCGGCGCCGCTGCGCTTGGAGAACATGATGGCGCCCAACAGCACCACCAGGGCCACGCCGGCCACCACCCACGCCAGCGGGGACGACTCCTCGCCGGGTGACAGCACGCTGTCGGGGTTCAAGGCGATCACGGCCGGCAGCACCAGCAGCGAGATGAGGTTCATCACCTTCATCAGCGGGTTGAGGGCCGGGCCCGAGGTGTCCTTGAACGGGTCACCCACGGTGTCGCCGATGACGGCGGCCTTGTGGGCCTCGGACCCCTTGCCGCCCTCGGCGCCGTCTTCGATGTACTTCTTGGCGTTGTCCCACGCCCCACCGGCGTTGGACTGGAAGTTGGCCATGAGGGCCGCAACCACGATGCCCGAGGCGAGGAACGCACCCAGGGCGATTGGCCCCAAAGCGAAGCCCACGATGACGGGCATGAGCACCGCCAGCAGCGCCGGGGTTGCCAGTTCACGCAGCGATGCCCGGGTGCAGATGTCGATGACGGGTCCGTAGTCGGGACGCTCGGTGCCTTCCATGATCCCGGGCTTCTCCCGGAACTGGCGCCGCACCTCTTCCACCACGATGCCGGCGGTGCGACCCACCGCCAGGATGGCCAGCGACGAGAACAAAAACGCCACCGTGCCGCCCAGGATCAGGCCGATGAACACCTTGGGGTCGGCCACGTTGATCTGCACCTCCTTGTAGGCGTCTTTGAGGATGCCCGATTCCGAGGCCACCGTCTCGACGAACGAGGCGAACAGGGCCACAGCGGCGATCACCGCTGAGCCGATGGCGAAGCCCTTGGTCACGGCCTTGGTGGTGTTGCCCACGGCGTCGAGGCCCACCATGATCCGCTCGGCTTCGCCTTCGAACTCGCCAGCCATTTCGGCGATGCCGGCGGCGTTGTCGGCCACCGGTCCAAACGTGTCCTCGGCAACCACGATGCCGGTGGTGGCCAGCATGCCGATACCGGTCAGCGCCACCATGTAGAACGAGAACTCGGTGACGCCGCCACCCAGCAGGATGCCGGTGCCGATGGCGCCGGCGATGGCCACCAGGGCCCACACCGCAGACTCCATGCCTGACGACAGACCGCTGAGCACCACGGTGGCCGGACCGGTCCGGGCCGACTTGGCGATGTCACGCACCGGCTTGCCGTCGGTGGAGGTGAAGTTCTGGGTGATCTTGGACACCACGAACCCGAGCACCACACCAACCACGATGGCGCCGAACATGCGGGCACCCAGGTTGTCGATGGCCAGACCCTCGGGGTTGCCCACGTACACGAACGCCAGCACGCCGGCGCCCACGATGGACAGCGCCTGGGCCACGTAGATGCCGCGGTTGATGGGCTTGAGGGCGTCGGTCTCACCAGCACGGGCCTTCACGAAGAAGATGCCGATCATGGAGGCGATGAGCCCGATGCCCATGACGGCCACCGGGAACACCAGGCCCTTGGCGGCGATGCCATCGGCCCCGATGGCGTTCAGCGACGACACGCCCAGGATGATCGAGGCGATGAGCACCACGGCGTAGGACTCGAACAGGTCCGAGGCCATGCCGGCGCAGTCGCCCACGTTGTCGCCCACGTTGTCGGCGATGGTGGCCGGGTTGCGGGGGTCGTCTTCGGGAATGCCCGCTTCGACCTTGCCGACCAGGTCGGCGCCCACGTCGGCGGCCTTGGTGAAGATGCCGCCACCCACACGCAAGAACAGTGCCAGCAGCGAGCCGCCGAAGGCGAAGCCCACCAGCATGATCGAGGCCGAGTTCTGGAACGCCATGATGATGATGGTGGCGCCCAACAGGCCGAGGCCGGCGGTGAACAGGCCGGCCACGCTGCCGGTGCGGAACGCCACCTGCAGCGCCCCGCCGAAGTCGTTGCGTCGGGCGGCAGCTGCCGTGCGCACGTTGCCGCGCACCGCCACCCACATGCCCAAAAACCCGATGAAGCCCGAGGCCACACACCCGAAGATGAAGGTGACGGTTCGGATGAGGCCCGACGACGTGAAGCTGAGGACCTCGTTGCCCGTGGTGTCAATCACCGCGGCAGAAGTGGCGAACACCACCACGGCCAGGATCACCACGATCACGGCGATGGTGCGGAACTGCCGGCTCAGGTAGGCGCTGGCGCCTTCCTGGATGGCCTCGGCAACCTCCACCATCTTGTCGGTGCCTTGTTCTTCGGCGAGCACCTTGCGGACCATTGCCAGGCCGAGGCCCAGTGCCACGACGCCGATGATGGCGGCGGCGGTGAGAAGCATCCACTCGGTATCCCCGAGCTCGAATGCCTGATAGCCGCCCTTACCGGCGGCCAGGATCGGTGTCATGGCTTCAGTCCCCCTCTGGGTTGATGTGCTCTGTCGTGTTGCTGTTGGTGTTGCTGTCCTGGATTGCTGTGCCTGACTGTGCGGAATCTGACTGTGCGGAAGCTGAACGTGTTGCGTCTGACTGTGCGGGTTCGATGTGGCGGACGTGGACGGCCCGGGCCACCCGTTCGCCCAGGGTGCGGTCGTGGTCGCCCACACGCACCACCAGCGGTCCGTCGAACGGGTGCTTTTCGCGCACCACCACCCGGGCCGACGGCACCACGCCCAGTTCCTGCAAAAAGCGGATCACGTCGGGGTCGGTGGATCCGGGCACGGCCACCTCGGCGGCGTCTCCGGGCTCGAGGTCGTACAGCAGCGGAAGTTCAGGAAGTTCGGCCTGGCCCACCGCCGGGATGGGGAAGCCGTGCGGGCAGGTGTCGGGCCGGTTGAGGGCCACGAACAGCCGCTCCACCACGGCGTCGGGCAGGTCGTGTTCGAACGTCGGGGCCAAGGCGTCGGCCTCGTTCCATGCGTACCCGAGCATGTCGGACAAAAAGCGTTCCACGATGCGGTGGCGGCGGATGAGGGTGACGGCCATGGTGAGGCCATCGTGGGTGAGGCTGGCCCCGTGGTAGGGGCGGTGGGTGACCAGGTGGCGGTCGGCCAGGCGCTTGACGGTGGCGGTCACCGAGCCGGCGCTCAACCCCAACGCTTCGGCCAGCACCCCGGTGTGGGCCTCCACGCCGTCGCGGGTCTGGCGATAGATCGCCTTCAGGGCCTCGCGCTCGGATTTGGAGAGCTGGTCTGACACAGGTTTTGCCCCTACGAAATACAGGTTGTGGTCACGGAAGTTCACTCGGTGGGCAAGGTGGGGTCAAGTTCATCGGCGGCAACTAACCTCACCGTCGGGCCCCGCTGGTGTCGGTGGGGTGCACAGGGGAACTGATGGCCCACGCAGACGACTGGCTCCCGGTGAAGTTCGGCCCGGTGTCCAACGGTGAGTTCCTGCCGCCGCCGTTCGACCCCACCTTGCGCGAGGCGGTGCGTCGCACCCACGACCTGGCCGGCCGCAACGCCCAACGGCTCGGCATCTCACGCCGCAGTTTCCTCACCGGGCTGACCGGCACCGCCGCCACGTTCTTCGTGCTCAACGCCTGTTCCACCGAACGCAGCGCCTCGGTGGGCCAGAGTCCCGGCGGCAGCTACGAGGTGCCACCCGACGCCACCATCGACCCCGACGCCGCCCGCGAGGCGCTGGCCGGTGACGAGTTCGTGTTCGACGTACAAACCCATTACGTGAACTACGACCCCGACGACCCCATCCCCGCCTTCACCGAGGGCTTCCCCAGGCCCGCTGTGCGGTGGGTGCCGCCGCCAACGAAAGTCGTCTGTGCTTCACGGTGGACTCGTACTTCACCGAGGTGTTCACCCGGTCGGACACGTCCATGGCCATCTTGTCGGCGCTGCCGGTGGCGGGGCCGGCCAGCGGGCTGTCGCACGACGACATGGTGTACGCCATCGAGGTGGCCGACCGCATCGGTTGCGACGACCGCCTGCTCATGCACGGCGGCGCCTACCCGCACCTCGGGCCACTGGAACCGGCGTTGGCGGCCATGGACGACGCCCGGGCCCGCTACGACATTGCGGCGTGGAAGATCTACACCATGGTGCCCACCGCAGCGGCGTTCTACTTCGACGACCACGACCCGTCGCGGCCCCAGATCGGCCAGCGGTTCATCGACCACGTGCGCGCCGTTGGCCCGCCCATCATCTGCACCCACAAGGGCATCAGCTCCATTGTGGGGTCCACCCCCGAGCTCGCCGACCCGTCCGACATCGGCCCGGCCGCGGCCCGCAACCCCGACATTTCGTTTGTGGTCTACCACTCGGGGTTCGAGCCCGGGTCGGGGGGTGTGGGCCCGTATGACCCCAACGACCCTGCCCCCCAGGGTGTGGACCGGTTGGTCCGCACCGTGCTCGACAACGGCATCGCCCCCAACAGCAACGTGTACGCCGAGCTGGGTGGAACGTGGTGGTTTCTGATGCGCAATCCCACCGCCGCCGCCCACGTGCTGGGCAAGCTGCTCACCTACATCGGCACCGAACGGGTGTTGTGGGGTACCGACTCGATCTGGTTCGGCACCCCCCAGGACCAGATCCAGGCGTTGCGGCTGTTCTCCATTTCCTCGGAGTTCCAGGAGCGGTATGGGTATCCGGCGCTCACCGACGAGATCAAGCGCGGCATTTTCGGGCTCAACGCCGCCCGGCTGTACGACGTGGACCCGGTGGCCGGGGCGTGTGAGGTGAATGCCGGCGAGCTGGAACTGGTGCGGGCGGCGTTGCCGCCGGCCAGGACGTACGGCCCCGAGACCGCCGCCGAGGCGGCCCGTTTGATCGTGGCCCACCAGGGCGGGTTGCTGTAGCGGCTTCGTCGGATGGTCGGGGGCTGCGGTAGGGTGAGCGGGTCAGTCAGCTAGTCACTGCGCGAGTGGCGGAATAGGCAGACGCGCTGGATTCAGGTTCCAGTGTCCGAAAGGACGTGGGGGTTCAACTCCCCCTCGCACGTCTGGGCTTGAGACATCCTCAGCGCCTTTTCTGGAGACATTTCGGGAGGACGCCGGCGTGGGCGCCCTGAAATCGTCGTGATGGGCGCCTCGGTGGCACTGACCCCGGAGTTGCCTAGGGCACGAAGTGTGGTCGTGAGGTCTTGGTCTTGGTAGGTTTGCCCCTTGCGGAAAACTGTCCTGGCTCTGGGAGCCGTGTGCGCACTGTTGCAGGTGGCGGGGTGCACCTCCGATGGCGAGCGCAACCCTGCGGTGATCCTGTCGATGGATCTGGCCATGGGCCTGACGTCGGGGAACGCCAACGGAACGATGTCCACGCCGTCGGACTACGACGACACGTGGACACTGCCGCTTCTGCGAGATACTCCCGATCTTGACTTGCTCGGCATCGTCGTGACGATGGGCAACGGCCCTCTTGCCCCGGAGATGGTCGTGGGCGCGGAGTCGCTGGACCGGCTGGAGCTGGACGTGCCGCTGATTCCGGGCGCAGCCACGTGGCTACCGATGGTCGCCACGCAGGACTTTGAGGAGCCGATCTCTCACCGTCATGCGTCAACGACGGTGTGCGGTTCATGGCAGAGGCGCTCGGCGGAGGACTCTGATCGCCACCATCGTGGCCACGGGCCCGATGACCGACGTCGCCTGCCTCTTGCTGGCCTACCCCGCCGCAGCCTCGAACATCAAAGAAGTCATTGCGCTGATCGGTAGCAAGCCGGGCCCGGTCATCTACGCCGGCAAGCCAGCTCGTGACTTCAACCACTCAATGGACCCACGGGCGCTCTCCGTGATCCTTGACGAGTCGGAGGTGCCGTTCACCGCCGTGACGTTCGAAGCATCCTCGTCAGCGGCCCTGCCGACTGACATCGTCAGCGAACTCGCACAGAGCGATGATCCGACGGCCTCGTACTTCGGGAAGGCATCTCAGGCCTACACCGACTGGTGGGCCTCCATATTCGGGCCGACCAAGCCGATCTGGGACGCGGTTGCCGTGTGGCAGTACCTCCACCCCGAGGACTTCGACTGCAGCCCGGCCCGATACGAACTCCAACTGGGTCCGCCAGACCTTCCCTCCGACAGTACGCATGACTGGTTCATCCCGGATCCAGAGGGCGGATCCCCGGGTCACGGCGTGCACGTCCTTTGTGGACAGGGCAGCCATCGACCGCATGAACGATGCAGTTCTCGCCTCGATCAGGGGCGACTGACCACACTCGCAGCGGCGATGGACAGCACCCTCGTTCCCGCCCAGACGGCGTCCACACAGCCCGTATGGCGATAGAGCCCCACTGAGTGATTGGGTGCGCATCCCATCCGCCGTTGACCAAACGTGCTGGTTGTGAGCGAGCGGTCTGACGGTGATCGCTGCCGTAGCTCCGGAGCCATCGAAGGCGCAGGTCGGTCTATCTGGCGGCTGGCGAGCGAACTCATGCGCAGGCACCCCGACGGCACCCGATCCCACGTGTGTTCCTTGGACGGCTGGAGGGGCGGCAGCAGGCTGGCCCGCACCGAGCCAGATCCCAGAGCAACTGACCGCTGGCTCGCTGCGTCGACCGCCCAGGGCGCCTCACCTCGAGCCGGGGAAGAAACCTGGAATCGTCTGGGAAGAAAACGATTCCCGCCGACAGACCCTCAACGGGCACTAGGGCTTCCTGTCCAGAGGTAGAGGTGACAGGTCCGCCGTGAGGTGGGCCCGGTGGTGGATCCTGTGGTTCCTCCTACAGACCCACGAAGGAACCACCACCGTGACCTCAGATCAGATTGTGTACCAGCAACGCGTCCGCGTCTTGGATCACGCCCGCCAGACCGGCAATGTCGCCGCGACGTGTCGGACGTTCGGGATCTCCCGCAAGACGTTCTACAAGTGGCGCAACACGGCTGCAAGGTACGGGCTGGCGGCGTTGCGACCGAAGACGAAGCGACCACCAGCGATGCCGAACGCGACACCAACCCATGTGCTCGAGGTGCTGTTGACCTTGGCGATCACGACACCGACACTCGGGTGTCGTCAGTGCGCGGACCGTCTCGCCGACCAAGGCTTCCAGATCAGCAAATCAACCGTGCAGAACCTGCTCGTCGCTCACCGCCTCGGCCGCCGCCACCAGCGTCTCGCCCGGGCTGCGGCGATCGCGGCGCTCACCACGGGTCTGGTCACCGAGGTTGCCGTCGAGGACGAACCGTTCGGGTTCTGCCACTGGGCCGGCAAACCCGGCGCCCTGGTGGCTGTGGACTCGTTCTACATCGGGAACCTGAAAGGCGTCGGCAAGGTCTACCAACTCACCGCGGTCGACACCTACACCCGCTGGGCAATGGTGTGGCTCGTGCACGGCGTCGTGAACAAAGACGTGTCGGTCGCGTTCTTCGAACGGATCTGGACCACCTGGAACAAGATGGGGTTCCCGATCAAGGCGATCGTCGCGGACAACGGACCTGAGTACAAGGCCATCGCGTTCGCTGACGCGCTCGCCGCGAAGAACGTCGAACGCATCAAGATCCCTGCTCGGTCACCGAACCACAACGCCGTGGTCGAACGCTTCCAAGGAACCATGCTCCAAGAATGCTGGCGCCCGCGTTCCACCGGTTCTGCTTCACCAGCATCCGCCAGTTGCAACGCAGAAGCCGACGCCTGGCTCACCACCTACAACCACAGGCGCCGCAATCACGGCGACTACATGGCCGGCCGACGACCCATCGACCTGCTCGAACTAACCTCATGACACCCCGAACCACAGACCACCACTGTCACCCCAAGTTCC
>JAGYKS010000033.1 GCA_018401565.1 Acidimicrobiales bacterium
GAACTGGGACACCCCTTCGGGTGACCCCCGCTGCAGGCCGTCGGCACGACCCCTGCACGATCCCGGACGATGCTGGGAATATACCCCCGGGGGTATATGTTGGACCTGGATAACCGACAGTCGACCGACTGTCGCAACCAGGGAGAGTCGCCATGCCTCAGACTGAAATGCCCCACACCGAAAACGTCGCCCAGCCATCCATGCCCAGGCTCAACGAGCTCGCACCCGACTTCACCCAGGAAAGCACCGCCGGTCCGCTGACACTCTCGGACCACCGCGGCAAGTGGGTCGTGCTGTTCAGCCATCCGGCCGACTTCACCCCGGTATGCACCACCGAGTTCGTGGGGTTCGCAAAACTCGGCGACGAGTTCAAACAACGTGGCGTGCAGCTCATCGGCCTGTCCATCGACTCGATCTACTCCCACATCGCCTGGCTGCGCAGCATCGAGCAGCACTTCGGGGTGACCGTGGACTTCCCCGTGTTGGCCGACCTCGACATGAAGGTGGCCAAGGCCTACGGAATGATTCAGCCGGGCGCCTCCACCACCGCAGCGGTACGGGCCGTGTTCATCATCGACCCCGACGGCATGCTGCGGGCCATGGTGTACTACCCGCTGAGTGCCGGCCGGAACATGGATGAGATCCTCCGTCTCGTTGACGCCCTGCAGCTCAACACCACCGCCGGCGTGGCCACTCCGGCCAACTGGCGGCCCGGTGACGACGTTATCGTCCCGGCCCCCACCACCACCGAGGGTGCCGCCGCCCGCATGGACGAGGGCCTCAACACCGTGGATTGGTACTTCTCCACCAAGCCCCAACCCTGACCGACCCAGCCCTGACCAGGCCTGTGCTGACCAGGCCTGTGCTGACCAGGCCTGTGCTGACCAGGCCTGTGCTGACTCAGCCTGCCCGACCCGGCAATCGGGTTTCATCTTCAGTGCATCAGCCATCGGGCCCGCCGCCTGCCACCCCCCGGGTGGGCGGCAGGGCCCGGTTGGCCGTTGGTGCCGCCAGTTGGCCTCGCTACGGTGACCCCATGGCCGACGAATCGCTTCCCAATGTCCATCAGCGACTGGCCAGCCTCGGCTACGTGGACAACCTCATCGCCACCGACGGCCAACTTGTCAATGCCGCCACCGGCAAGATCATCGATCCATCACGGGTGCACGCTGCGGCGATCACCCGTTTTGAGGGGACGTCGGACCCCGACGACGAGGCCATCGTGGTGGCCGTGGGCGGTGCCGACGGCGAACCCATTGGCGTGTTCACCTCGCCCTATGGCCCCAATGCCTCGGCCGACGAGGCCGCCGTGCTCACCTCCATGCAGCGCAGGGTCATCCACGATGCCCCGCCCACACCGTTCACGGTGACCGAGCACTGTGCCGCCGTGTTCACCGACCGGACCAAGGCTGAGGCGGCCATCCGGGAGCTGCGGGACCTCGGGCTCGACGACACCCACCTCGGCATCGCCTTGCTCACGGGCCAGACCGTGGCCTTCGAACGCAACGAGGAAGTCGACATGGCCCGGGATCTGCGATGGGGTACCGGCGCCGGGGCGGTTGCCGGGGCGGTGGGAGGAGTCTTGCTGTTCAGTCTGGCCGTCCCCGGGCTGGGCCTGCTCGGGGTGGGCGGACTGGCCGCTGCCGAGTGGCCGGCGGATTCGGGGGTTCGATGCTGGGTGCCTACCTCGGCATCGGTGCCGCCACCGAGGAAGGTTGCCGAACATGAGCGAATTCGCAGGGTGGTGCTCGAACCGGGGGAGATGCTGGTGGTGGCCCGCTCGCACGGCGATGCCGGCACCGTAGAAGCGGCACTTCAGCGCCACGGCGGCCGACTGGTGACCCCGGCCAGCTGACCTTTCCGGCCCACCGGCGATCACACCATGTCGACGCTGGCCTGGGTGGTGGTGTCGGGGGTGGCCATGAGCGCCATCGCCATGGTGGGCAGCATCACGCTGGTGCTCCCCGAGGACCGGTTCGACCGGTTGCTGGTGCCGATGGTTGCGCTGGCGGCGGGTTCACTGCTCGGTGGCGCCTTTTTGCTCATGCTGCCCGAGGCCATCAAGCAACTGGGAAACACCCCGGCGGTATGGGTGGGGTTCCTTGGCGGTTTCACGGGCTCTTCGTGCTCGAGCAGTTCCTGCACTGGCATCACTGCCACCGATCGATGTCGCACCATCGCCCCATGGGCCACCTGATCCTGGTGGCCGACGGCATGCACAACTTCATCGGAGGCCTCACCGTCACCAGTGTGTTCTTCATCGACCATCGTCTGGGGGTCGTGGCCTGGCTTGCGGCCGCCGCCCACGAGGTACCTCAGGAACTGGGGGACTTCGGGATTCTGGTGAACAGCGGCTGGGGGCGCGCCAGGCCCTGCTGTACAACGTGGCGTCCGGGCGCCACCTTCTCGTCGGCGGCCTGGTGGCTTACGGCCTGTCGGGGCGTTCGACGTGGTGTACCTGGTGCCCATCGCTGCCGGCAACTTCGCCTACATCTGGGCCACCGACCTGATCCCTGGAGCTCCACCACCGACCCCGTCCTGCGCAACAAGGTGGTGGCCATGGCGTCGTTCGCCGTCGGTCTAGATGCCATTGACGGCACACGGCCTTCGGCGCGTGAGGCGAGGACCCGACAACCACGCCGAATGTGACCTTGGTCGGTTGGCGGGCTCCATCTCGGCGACGACCATGCCTCCATGGATCGCATCGTGGAAAGACATCATGTCGGCGACAGCGTGGTGGATGTGGTCGAGGTCGTTGACGACAACGAGACCTACCTTCGATTCATGATCGACGGCGACGTGTTGCCCCCTGAACTCCATCCCGGCCAGATCCCCGATGCCGAGGGCGTCGCCCAACTGGTGCAGCGCTGGCACGACCTCAGACGCCGGTCATCCGGCTGAGGCGGCCCAGCGGCAGCATCCA
>JAGYKS010000034.1 GCA_018401565.1 Acidimicrobiales bacterium
ACCAGTCACGAGCCAGCGATCTACGGTAGCCACCACCGGGAGGGGCGACCATGGGGTTCACGACACCGAAGGCACCCGAGTTCGACGTGGACCACTGGTCCCAGCGGCCCTACGCCGAGCGGCTTCACATGATGTGCGTCACGTGGGCCACCCAGGGGTTCGGTGCACCTGTTGCCGCCTACCTGTTCTACGTGGTGAAGCTCGTTGCCTACGTTGGCGGCTTTGTGGCGTTTGCCGCCACGACCCCGGGGCTCGGCGGCCTCGAGGCCATCGGTGACTGGTGGGCCCTGCCCGTGGTGTTCGGCAAGGCAGTCCTGTGGACGCTGCTGTGGGAGAGCCTGGGCCTGGGCTGCGGCAGTGGCCCCCTTACCGGTCGGTACCTGCCGCCAGTGGCCGGTGCCCTGCACTGGCTGCGCCCCGGCACCACCCGGATGCCCCCGTGGCGCTGGGTGCCGTTCACCGGTGGCGACCGCCGTTCGGTGGTCGACGTTGCCCTGTACGCCGCCTTTGTGGTGCTGGTGATCCGGGCCCTGCTGGCCTCCAACCTCACCGTGGGCGTGGTGGCCCCCATCATCGTGGTGTTCGCCGTGCTCGGACTGCGAGACAAGACGGTGTTTCTGTCTGGCCGGCCCGAGCACTACCTGCTGGCCACGGCAATCCTGCTGTTCGCCACCGGGGGTGCCGGCATCGACGACACCGGCGCTGGTACCGACCAGTTCTGGGCCGGGCAGAAGGTGGTGATGGTGGCGTTGTGGCTGGGGGCGGCCACGTCCAAGCTGAACCACCATTTCCCCGGCGTGGTTGCCGTGATGTTGTCCAACAATCCACTTGTTGGGCATCGCCCCGCATCCGCCACCGGCTCTACCGCAGCTTCCCCGACGACCTGCGCCCGTCACGGGCGGCAGCGTCGCTGGCCCACGGCGCCACGGTGGTGGAGTACACGTTCCCGCTGGTGCTGCTGTTCAGCAGCGGTGGGATCACCACCACGGTGGCCCTGGTGGTGATGGTGGCGTTCCACTTGGCCATCCTCACCAGCTTCCCGCTGGGGGTGCCGCTGGAATGGAACGTGTTCTTCATCTATTCCGGCCTGGTGCTGTTCGGTGTCCACGCCGACGTACCGGTCACGGCCATCACCTCGCCGTTGCTCATGGTGTTGCTGGTGGTGTCGCTGGTGGTGCTGCCGGTGGTGGGCAATCTGCGGCCCGACAAGGTGTCGTTCCTGCCGTCGATGCGGTACTACGCCGGCAACTGGGCCACCGGGCTGTGGCTGCTGCGGCCCGGGATGCTGGAGCGCATCGACGACACCATGGTCACCTCGGCACGCACGCCGCGCCGACAGGTGGAGCGGCTGTATGGCCCAGGCGTGTTCGAGGGTGTTCTTGGACGCACGCAGGCGTTTCGGTCCATGCATCTGCACGGCCGGGCCCTCAACGCTGCGCTGCCATTGGCGGTTGGCGATCTGGCTGGCGCTGGCGCTGGCGATCTGGCTGGCGCTGGCGCTGGCGCTGGCGTCAGCCTCGACGACTACGAGATTGTGGACGGGGAACTGGTGGCCGGGATGGTGCTGGGCTGGAACTTCGGTGACGGGCACCTCCACAACGAGCAGCTGCTGGCCGCCGTGCAACGGGCGTGCAACTTCAGCCCCGGTGACGTGCGGTGCCTGATGCTGGAGTCACAGCCCATGGGGTCGCCGTCGCTGGCGTGGCGGGTGGTGGACGCCGCCTCGGGCCCGGTGGTGTCGGGCACGGTGCGTGCCGCCGACCTGCTCGATGCCCAACCGTGGGAACAGGACCCGTCACGGGTGCAGGTCACCGGTGGTGCCGGTGGTGCCGGTGGTGCCGGGGACAGCAACGTGGGCAAGACTGACGGATGATGAGCCCCGCCGGACCCGCATCCTCCTCCGGACCCGCATCCTCCTCCGGACGGGATGCCTGCGACGCCGTGGTGATTGGCGCCGGACCCAACGGCCTGGCCGCCGCCGTCACCCTGGCCACCGCCGGGCTGTCGGTCACCGTGCTGGAGGCCGCCGACGAGATCGGTGGTGGCACCCGCACCGCCGAGCTCACCGTGCCGGGCCTGGCCCACGACATCTGTTCGGCGGTCCATCCGCTGGGGGTGGGATCGCCGTACCTGTCGTCGCTGCCGCTGGCCGACCATGGCCTCACGTGGTGCTGGCCCGAGGTCGACCTCGCCCATCCCCTCGACGACGGCACGGCTGCAGTGTTGTGGCGATCGCTCGACGACACCGTGGCTGGCCTGGGTGCCGATGGCCCGGCCTGGCGTCGCAGTTTCGGCCCGCTGGTGGACAACTTCGACGCCATCACCGCCGATGCGCTGGGCCCGTTGCTTCGCATCCCGCGCCATCCGGTGGCCATGGCCCGTTTCGGCCTTCGGGCCGGGCTGCCCGGCCACCACGTTCGCCCGACGCTTTTCCACCGACGCCGCCCGGGCGTTGTTCGCCGGCTCGGCCGCCCATCTGGTGCAGCCCCTCGACCGGCTGGCGTCGGCGGCGGTGGGTGTCACGCTCACCACTGCCGGCCATGCCGTGGGGTGGCCGGTTGCCGCTGGCGGGTCGTCGGCCATCACCACAGCGCTGGCGTCGCTGCTCACCTCACTGGGCGGCACCATCCACACCGGGGTGCGGGTGGAGTCGCTGGCCGACCTTCCACCGCACCGGCTGGCCATGTTCGACACTTCCCCAACGGCGCTGGCCACCATCGCCGGCGACCAACTCCCCGCCCGCACCCGCCGGGCGTACACGCTGGAAGTACGGCCCTTCGGCGTACAAGGTGGACCTGGCTGTGGAAGGCGGTGTTCCGTGGACTGCCGAGGCGTGCCGTCGGGCGGGCACGGTGCACGTTGGTGGCACGCTCGAACAGATCGTGGCCGCCGAAGCCGACGTGGCCTCCGGTCGGATGCCGGCCCGGCCATTCGTGCTGGTGGCCCAGCAGTACCTGGCCGACTCCGGCCGGTCGGTGGGTGACGTGCACCCGGTGTGGGCGTATGCCCATGTCCCCCACGGCTACACCGGCGACGCCACCGACGTGCTGCTCGATCAGATCGAGCGCTTTGCCCCCGCCACCCGTGACCGCATCGTGGGCATGCACGTCACCGGGCCGGTGGCGCTCGAGGCCTACAACGCCAACTACGTGGGCGGCGATATCGCCACCGGGGCCAACGACCTGCGGCAGCTGCTGTTGCGGCCCCGAATCGCCATCGATCCGTATGCCACCGGCATCGACGGCACCTACCTGTGCTCGGCGGCAAGCCCGCCCGGGGCCGGGGTGCATGGCATGTGCGGCCATCAGGCGGCCCGTCGGGCCCTGCGCAACTTGCATCGGCAAGCCGCCAGCCGATGAACTAGAAACAGGTCGGTTGCACCGGACGGGGGGTCCGGGCACAGAGGGGGACACCACCATGACGACCGACTCCGCTGCGATCCATATCGGTCCGGCCAAGCCGCTGGGCCGGGGGGCGTCGCTTGGGATTGTGCTGCTGGCCTACATCACCTCGCTGGGGGCGGCCGTTGCCGTGGGTGCAGTCATGGGGTCGGCCAAGCCGTTGCTCACCGTGGCGGTGGCCGACTTGGTTGCCACCATCGTGATCTTCATCTGGAGTCGGGTGGTCAACAACTCGTCGATGTACGACATCTACTGGAGTGTTGTCCCGCCCGTGATCGCCGTGTACTTCCTGTTGCAGGCCGACGCCGGAGTGCCGGCATTGCGTCAGGTGCTGGTCCTCACCGTGGTGTGGCTGTGGGCCGTGCGCCTCACCGGCAACTGGGCCCGCACGTGGTCGGGTCTGGACCACGAAGACTGGCGCTACACCGACGCCCGTGGCGGCAAGGTGAACTACTGGATCTACAGCTTGCTGGGATTCCACATCTTCCCCACCGTGCAGGTGTATCTGGGTTGTCTGGCGCTCTACCCGGCGCTGGCCACCGGCACCAACGCCGTGGGACCGCTGGACTGGGTGGCGTTTGTGATTGGCGTGGGTGCTGTGGTGCTGGAGCTTGTGGCCGACGAGCAACTGCACAGGTTCAACAAGACCAAGGCACCCGGTGAGGTGTGCCGGCGTGGCCTGTGGAACTGGAGCCGGCATCCCAATTACCTGGGTGAGATGGCCTTTTGGGTATCACTGTGGCTGTTCGCTCTGGCTGCCGACCTCGCGTGGTGGTGGACGGTGATCGGCCCGCTGGCCATGGCCGGCATGTTCCTGGCCGCCAGCATCCCCATGATGGAAAAGCGCAGCCTCGAGCGTCGCCCGGAGTTCCGGGTCTACATGGACGAGGTGCCCATGGTGCTTCCCCGACGCCCTGCCAACAAGGCGTGATCAACTGCGGGCGGGCCTGACTACCCAGCGCGGTAACGGCCTGCGTCGGGATCGAGCCCGTGGTACGGGCTGCCGGCAGCGACCCAGTCGTCGTACAGCTTGAGGAAGTCCGCTCCGAACGGGTCACGACCGGTGAGCGGCATGGCGGCGCGTGCCACGGTGAAGTCCAGCGGGGCCAACGCGGTGGCCCGGGCCAACCGGATGGCACCTTCGTCGGGCCGGCCGTCGCGCACCAGGTGTGCCCCAATCCTGAACAGCAACCGGGCGGTGATCTCGTCGTCGGACAGGTCGGCCACCGCCGGCAGCTCGCCTCCGTCAGCGTCCCCGACAGCGTCAGGGTCCCCGACAGCACTGCCTGCGCCCGTATCCCGGTCCGGACTGCCTGCGCCTGCGACGGGCACGTCGCCGGTGCGCACCCACGAACGGATGGCATCGAGATGCGGACCGGCGGGCACGCCGTGGAAGTCCACAAACATGTCGGTACCAAACGCCGGAGTGTTGGGCCGGGCCACCTTGCCGTCAGCGTCGATCCACACAACGGTGGGCACGTTGGAAATGGCGTACAACTCACTGAGCAGGTGTGACGCATCCAGCAACACCGGAATGTCAATGCCGTCGGCGAACTCCCGCACGTCGTCGGCATGCTGGTCGAACGCCACCGCCACCACCGCCAGGCCGTCGTCGGCCAGTTCGTCAGCCAGCGCCTGCCATCCCGGCAGGTCGTACCGGCATCCACACCACGACGAGAACGTGACCAGCACGGTGGCCCGCCCCTGCAGCTCGGCCAGTGTGCGCGGCTGACCGTGGAGATCGGGGAGGGTGAATCCGGGTGCCTCCCGATCGGCAAGAGCCCGACGGCGGCTGTCGCGGGATGAACCGACGGCCACGATCCCGGCGTCGTCGTCGACCACCACGGGCCGGTCCAACAACCCGGCGGCAACCGCCACGTCGATCACTCCGGTTGCAGGTTCAAGCGCCGGACGGTCACGAACCGGCACACAGGCGTCACCGTTGCACAACCCCTCAGGACGCAGATCCCAGCCCGAGATGGCCTCGAAGTCATGTGCTGTCACCAGCCGGGGCGTCCCGGCGGCACCCACCACGTGCACGCCCGACTCCCACAGCACCGTGGTGTTCGCCTGCGCCGGCACTTCCGACTGCGCTGAACCGTCTGCTGCCATGATCGAACCCCCAACTCACGGCGCAACCGCGCCTGCGATCCCCTGCCGCCCGGGAAATCCTACGCAGGGCAGGGAATTGTCACCCGGTGCAGCCCGATCACTCCGAGGACTGTGGCACCGGGATCGTGCTGGTGCTGGTTGTGGTTGTGGTGGTTGGCGGCGGGGGTGGCGGAATCTTCGGCGCCAGCAGGTCGGCGTAGGCCTGGGCCCCCTCGGGCCGCAGATGCATGCCGTCGTTCCAGAACCACACCCCGTTGGGGCCGCTGGCGGCATGCCAGTCCACCAGCTCAACGTTTGGGTAGCGGGCGGCACCCCTGGCCAGGGTGGCGTTCACGCCCTCCTGCCAGGCAAACGTGTTGCGGGTGTTCACCACCACCACGTTGGGCACACCGTCGAGGATCTCCATCATCTCGTCGAACTGCTGGTCGGTGAACACGCCGTTGTTGCCGAGATTCACCACCACGGTGTCTCCCAGGTACCCGATGTCACGCCAAAGCCGCAGCAACGACAACCCGTCGGCCACCTGACGACTGACGGCAGCATCGGTGATGACCTCGCCGGGCAGCGTGGCCCCGAGTTGGTCGATGGCACCCAGCATCACCGAGTCGCCCACCAGCGTGACCCGCCCGGCCACCAGCGGCGGCATGGTGGTCGTGGTGGGGCCAGCGGCCTGGTCAGCGGCTTGCTGAACGGCCTGCTGGGCGGCTTGCTGGGCGGCTTGCCGGTCCAGGATGGCTCCCGCCAACGGCGAGGGAAGAAACGCCAGTGCTCCGGGTTGCGTCCACCGCCGGGCCCGAGCCGCCACTGGTGGCCACGAACCACGGCGGTGGCCCGGGCTCGTCGGCGCGCACCATGACGGCGCCCAGCACCAGCAGCGCAGCCATCGCCACCGATCCTCCCACCAGCACCCGGTTGCGCTCGGCGATGTCCGCCGTCGACCGGGCTGCCTTCAACCGCGCCCAACCCCGACCCAGAGCCCCCCGACGAACGGGCATCTCCACGAAGCGGAACGACAGTTCGGCGATGCCAAGCGTGAGGCCCAACCGCACCACCACCACAACCCAACCGGGCCACGCCACATCCAGGCCGGGCCGGGTGAGCATGAACACCGGCCAATGCCACAGATAGATGCCGTAGGACCGCAACCCAATCCAGCGGAGCGGTGCAATGCCCAGCACCGTCCCCAAACGGGCAGCGGGATGGACCAGCACGGCAATCACCACCACCGACAACACACCGGTGACAAAGAACCCCCCGCGGTACAGCACCGTGCTGAACTCCCCGAGAGTGGCCATCAGCCCAACCAGCCCCAGCAGCGCCGCCACGCCGATGCCGTCGAGCAGGGCCCGACCACCAATGGTCACGTCGGTGCGCAGTCGCCATGGCGGCCACACCATGGCCAGCGCCACACCCAGCAACAGACCCGATGCCCGGGTGTCGGTGCCGTAATACACCCGGGTGGGGTCCACCAACGGGCTGAACAGCACCGCCATCCACACCGCCGACGCCACAGCGCCAGCCACCACGCCAACCAGCAGACTGCGGCGGCCCAGCACACGGATGCCCACGGCGAACACGATCGGCCACACCAGGTAGAACTGCTCCTCCACGGCCAGTGACCACAGGTGACGAAGCAGCGGCGGGCGTGCCACAGCAGCGAAGTACGACTGGTCGGCGAAAATCTGGTGCCAGTTCTGCACGTAGAACAACGCCGACAGCACGTCGCCGCGCAGGCCGGCCACCTCGTCGGGCAAAAACACCACCGACACCACCGACACCACCACCAGCAACAGGCCCACCGCCGGCAGCAGTCGCCGGGCCCGGCGAATGAAGAAATCCTTGAGGTTCAGTCGACCGGTGGCGTTGCGCTCAGCCACCAACAGTGCGGTGATGAGATAACCACTGATCACCAGGAACACCTCAACGCCGAGGAAGCCACCGGGGAGTCCCACGATGCCGCCGTGGTACCCGAGCACTGCCAGCACGGCAAGAGCCCGCAAACCATCGAGCCCGGGCAGATACCGCAGGCGCGGCCCGCGATCCGTGGTCCAGGGACCCGACGGATCTGATGGACCCGACGGACCCGAGATCACCGGTTTCGACGCTGAGCCGTCGGCAACCGCGGTACCGGGGTCACTACGGGCGCGACCACGGTTGGCGGCGCTGTTGGAGGTGGTTGCCGGTGGTGACATGGGTCGTGAAGCTTCACCGACCAGCGAATCCGGGGCTGCCCGACGCAGTCACGATCATCCGGCCATGCGGTGGTCCCTCACACTACGGGTCTGCGACCCGCAACGGCGCGCACCACCCGGTCATCAATGTCGGTCAAATGTGGCACACCCAGCTGTCGGAGGGTGTCGGCCACCTCGTCTCGCAACAGGGTCAGCATGCGCTCCACCCCCAACTGCCCGCCGGCGGCCAGTGCCCACAACACGGCTCGCTCCCACCAGCACGGCATTGGCGCCCAGCGCCACCGCCTTCACCACGTCGGTACCGCTACGAATCCCGCCGTCCATAAGCACCTGACCAGCGCCAGCCACCTCCTGCACCACCTCTGCCAGCACATCCAGCGTGGCCGGGTCGCCGTCGAGCTGTCGACCGCCGTGGTTGGACACCACCACACCGGCGGCGCCCGCCTCGAGGGCCATGCGGGCGTCGGCGGCAGTGACCACGCCCTTGGGAACCACGGGCACATCCACCAGACCACACAGCCATCTCGATGTCACGCCAGGTCAGGGACTGGTCGAACTGCTGGCTGAACGCCCGCAACCCCGACGCACCATCGGCTCCCGACAGCGACGCCGACACGTTGGCCAGCTCCATCCCATCAGGCAGCACGAACCGGTTGCGCTGGTCGGCGTAGCGAATGCCGATGGTGGGGGCATCCACCGTGGGCACCAGGGCGGTGAACCCCGATGCCATGGCCCGGTCCACCAGCTCACGGGTGAGCCCCCGGTCGGTGAACACATACAGCTGGAACCAGCGCATGGCCCCGGTGGCGGCCACGTCCTCCAGCGGCACCGTGGACAGGGTGGAGTTCACCATCACGGTGCCCATGGCCTTTGCCGCCAGGGCCGTGGCCACCTCGCCGGCTGGTGTGGCCAGCTTGTGGAACGCCGTCGGGGCGATCAGCACCGGGAACGAGATGTCCGAACCCAGCACCGACGTGGTGGTGTCGATGTCGGACACATCAACCATGCTCCGGCGAACGAACGTCCACCGCTCGTAGGCCCGCTGGTTCTCAGCCAGGGTCCATTCCCTCAAAGCGCCCGAGCGGTAGTAGTCGTAGGCGTCCGGGGTCAGCGCGGTGCGGGCGGCATCGTGGAAGTCGTCAAAGCAGACAAGGCGTGCGAGATCGATGTCGTCCACTGACTGCCTCCCTCGTGCTTGTTGGCAGGTTGTGCTGACGCAGTGTGCGCTGGCTGATCGACGATAACCCGGCCGATGGGACGGCCCGCGGGTCAGCTGCCGAACCCTGCCAGCGCCGGCAGGTTGGGAAGTTCTCGCAATGAGCGCTTGAGTTCGGAGAAGCTGTCGAACCCTGCGATGGTCTCGACTGCAACCCACAGGCGCACAGCATCGTCGTCACTGGGAAGCCGGCTAATCACCGGGCCGAAGAACGACGGACCATCGGGTGCACCGAAGGTGATGATGGGGTGCCCACGTCCCGCCCCGTCCTGGTCAGGGCCATTTCCGTCTCGGCGGCAATCAACTCGTCGTGGGTTTCGTCGTCAGCGGCGTTGGCCAACTCTGCTGGCAGGCCTGCGTCCTGCAGCGCCGCCAAAAGATGATCCAGCTCGCCGGCGTCGGGTCGCATCAGCGAGCCGGGTGTGGGTGCATGATCCCAAATCGATGCTCCAAATGACGTATACAGCGATCCCACGGCGTCGTTGCCCAGCGACTGCCGCGCCTCGGCGGCCACCCTCAGCATCCGCAGTCCGGCCCCGTGCGCCTTGCGGTAACCCTCGGGAAAATCGGTGTCGTAGTCCTTGGCAGCATTGATCATCCGCAGCGAAATGAAACGCCATTGGACGTCGACGTCCCGCAATCCGGCAACCTGCACCACCCACCGTGACGTCATCCAGGCAAAGGGGCACACCGGATCAAAGAAGAAGTCGACCGAACTGGTGGCGCTGGCTGGACCGGAGGAACTGGCGTCGCGGGTTTGGGGCACACGAACTGCAACCCCAAGTGATCCAGGATTCTTCCGCCCGATGCGTTGGCGGTGTTCGTCGACCCACTCACTGGCCCCTGATGTCCCGGACGCAGTGCGGTCCGATCACCCCGCAGTGGAGTTGTTGAGCCTCGACACCACTGCGGCCGCCTCAGGGGTGGACACGACAAGTCCGGCCCATCGCTGACCCTCAAGGACCACACGCACCGCAGGCTCCTCCCGGTGGACGGCCACGAACCATTTGTCGCCCCGGTCGCGCCAGATCCCCACCTTGCTTCGGCCAGGAACGGACAGGCCCGGGGCCCGCCAGCCCCGAATGGCGCGCCTACCGTCCGCCGCCATGGCACCCGTCAGCGGGCCCCGAGTTGCAGGCACCACCTCGGCACTGGTGACGGAATCAATCGGCACCTCAAGGTCGCCAAGCAGCCCCAACACATGCTCAACCCTGGTCAGTTCCACCCGCAGCGAAGAACCGTCGAGACGAAGAACTGCCATATGGCAACCCTAACCCCCGACAACAAACACCCCTCTGGAAAGAACTTTTCGGGAAGTCCACCCGGCAATGCTTCTCCTGCACGCTTCCCCTGCACGCTTCTCCTGCACAAACAAGCCGTCCCCCACGACCGGGCATTCAGGGCCAGGCGGGCGTCCAGGATAGGGCGGGTAGTCAGGGCCAGGCGGGCTGCCCTCACTGCAGGCACCACCGACCGTGGTCAAGCTGAGGATATGTCGGCCTCGTCGCCACCCTGGGTGGTGGAAATGGGACCTGCGGACCCAGTTGTCGCAGGTATCGGCGAAAGTGGACCCATGCTCGCAGATCACCTCGACGACATGCCCGACGCCGCCACACTCGAAGGCCTCGACATGCAGGACCTGGCCCGGGAATTCGCCAAGCTCGAGCGCTCCTGCCGACTGGCCGAGACCCGCATGGTGGCCCTGGTCGAGACCGTGGTGAAGACAAAGTCCTACCGATCCGACGGTCACTCCAGCGCCTCGGCCTGGTGCCGGGCGGTGGGTCGCTGGTCGGCACCCGAAGCCCGAGACCGGGTCCGCACCGCCAAACTCGCCACCGGTGTGCCCGCCGTGGCCACGGCCCTGGTGAGCGGGGATCTTGGCATCGCCCAGGCACGTGAGTTGGCACGGGCGTTCGCCAATCCACGTTGTGGCGAACTGCTGGAACTGGTAGCCGACAAACTGATCGACGCCGCCCAGCGGTTTTCCTTCGACGACTTCGCCACCCTCGTGCGCCGGTGGGAGACCCTCGCCGATACCGACGGGGCCCACAAGGCAGCAGATCGTGCCCACCAGCGACGCGACGCATCGGTTGTGCACACCATGGGCGGTGTCCACATTGCCGCCCATGGGTCCGGGGTCGCTGGTGCCGCCATGGATGAGATCTTCCGGCGCTTTTGCGCCGCCGAATGGAAGGCAGACTGGGCCTCCACCCGAACCGACCATGGCGACGAGGCCTGCCCCGACCTCATGCCCCGCACCGAGGCCCAACGACGCTTTGACGCCATGGAGGCGATCTTCCGTCAGGCCGCAGCAACTCCGCCTGGGTCCCGGCTCCCCGATCCACTGGTGAACATCGTGGTGGATGCCGAGACGCTGGCCGACGCCGCCCGCCCCACCTATCCCTGGAACACCGCCCGTCCTGTCCGCCACGCAGGCGCAGGCGCAGGCGCAGGCGCAGGCGCAGGCCAACATCGCTACCCCGGAAACGCCCGACCGCTGGACGACTATCCGCTACATCCCCAGCCGATGGACACCCACCCGATGGACACCCGCCCCATGGACGCCCGCCCCATGGATCCCCGCCCCATGGACGCCCGCCCGATGGACATCTGGCCCGCAGGGGCCCACGGTCCGGGGGCCAGAGGATCCTGCGGACCCAGCCGAGCTGCTGATCACGAGCATGTTGCCCCCCAGGCCGGTGATCTCCTGCGTCGACGTTGTGAGACCGACCGTGGAGTCCCCATCACCCCGCTGAGGCGCTCGCCGCCGCCATCGCCGGGCAGGTCCGGCGCATCGTGGTCGATTCCACCGGTGCCATCCTGGCCATGGGTCGCAAACAACGCCTGTTCACCGGCGCCGCCCGCGAGGCGGTCCTGCTGGCCGCCCACCACTGCGTGTGGCCTGGCTGCAGGGTCCCGTCGTCAGCGTGTGAAGCCGACCACCTCATGCCCTGGGCTCACGACGGCCCCACCGACGTATCCAACGCAGCCCCGCTGTGCACCCGGCACAACCGGTTCAAGGTCCATGGCTTCACCGTGTGGCGAGATGACCACGGAGGGTGGCACGCCTTGCGACCCGATGGCAGCGAAATCGGCGACACGAGCTGAACCTCGGCCAACGGTCCCCGGTTGCCACCTCCCCGTTGAAGCTTCACTGCCGAAGCACTGCGTTGCGGCACCCCCTGACCTGCAATCCGCAAGCTCCAACCCCGTCTGACAGGGCTCCCGCCCTGTCAGACCGGCGCGCCCGCGGCAGTAAGCTCGCCCCATGTGCGGCATCGCGGGAGTCCGACGTTTCGACCGCGCCGTGGACCATGTGGGTGCAGCCGCCGCCGCCAGCGCCGTCATGGCCACCCGGGGCCCCGATGACGCCAACGAATGGCACGACGACCGGATGGCGCTGGCCTTCCGCCGCCTGGCCATTGTGGGTGTGCACGACGGCCGCCAGCCGTTGGTCGACCAGACCGGTCGCTACGTGCTGGCTGGCAACGGTGAGATCTACAACCATCTCGAGCTGAGGGCTGGGCTGGAGTCCCGGGGCCACCGCCTGCAGACCCACAGCGACCTTGAGGTCGCCCTGCACCTGTACATCGAACAGGGACCAGCCAGCTTCGACCTGCTAAGGGGCATGTACGCCTTCGCCATCTGGGACAACGCCACCGGCGAGCTGGTGTGCTGCCGGGACCCGTTCGGCATCAAGCCGCTGTACTACCAGTCCGACGCTGGTGCCTTCCGCTTCGCCTCGGAGCTCCCGGCGTTGGCCGAGTCCATGCCGTCGATGCCAGCGCTTCGACCCGAGGCCGTCCTGCGCTTCCTCACCTTCCAGTACGTCCCCGAGCCCGACACCGCCGTGGCTGGGTGTCGAAGCTTCCCGCCGGCCACTACGTGCGTGTCGACGCCAACGGCGGCACGTCACTCCACCGGTGGTGGACGCCCCGGTTTGAACCGACCCACCGTTCGTTCGACGACTACGTCGACGAGGTTCGGGCCGCCATCGTCGACTCGGTGCATGTCCACCGCTCCACCGAAGTGGAACAGGGCGCATTCCTGTCGGGTGGCATCGACTCCAGCCTCACGTCAGCACTGGCCAACCGCACCAGCCCCACCCCCACCTTCTCGGTCGGCTTCGCCCACGGCATCGACGAGCTCGCCAACGCCCAGCGGGCTGCCGAGGCGCTGGGTACCGAGCACCACGCACTGCGCATCACCGACCAGATGGCCTTTGACGGCATCGACCCGATGATCGCCCATCTGGGTGAACCACTGGCCGACCCCGCCGCCCTCGGCCTGTTCTACGTGTCGCAGCTCGCCGCCACCAAGGTCACCACCGTGCTGTCGGGCGAGGGCGCCGACGAGTTGTTCCTGGGTTACCGCCTATACGACGAACCACGGGCCCTCGCCCCATTCCAGCGGCTGCCGGCAACGGCCTCAGCGGTTGGCCGCCGCCGCTGCCCGCCGGTCGCCCGACATCCGCGGACGGGACTGGGTCCTGCGGGGCTCCACCCCTCTCGAACGCCGCTACATCGGCAACGGGAGGGTGGGCAGCGCCGACACCCGGGCATCGGTGCTCACTCCGGCCTGGTCCACACCCGACGCACTGGCCGAGCCCTACGCCGCGTCCGACGCCGTGTACGCCGAGTCGGTGGGCATGGACGACGTGCGCCGCATGCAACACCTGGACCTCCACCTGTGGTTGCCCGGCGACATCCTCACCAAGGCCGACCGGCTGTCCATGGCCCACTCGCTGGAGTTGCGGGTTCCGTTCCTGGACCGGGTCGTGTGGGATGCGGCCTCTCGCATCCCCGTGGACATGCAACTCGACGCCCACACCACCAAAAAGGTGCTGCGGGCGGCGGCCGGCGACGTGCTGCCCCCCGACGTGTGCGCCCTGCCCAAGCTGGGGTTCCCGGTTCCGGTGCGCAACTGGATGAGGGGGCCGTGGGGTGCGCAACTGCGCGACGAACTCGGGTCGGCCGACCTCGGTGGCGTGATCGACCCGACGGCCGTGGTCGGAATGCTCGACGCCCACCGCTCCGGTGCTGCCGACCACAGCCGGGTGCTGTGGGCCGTCATGATCCTCACCCGCTGGAACACCCAGTTCTCGTCGCGCTCGCTGCGGCGGCTCACCCCCGCCCCCGCAGGTCTTCAGCTGAGCGGCACCCGCCAGCAAGATCACTGCCAGCACCCGGCAGCACCAACCGGCAGCCGCCAGCACCCGCCAGCCCAGCTGGATAGGGTTCCCCCAGATCGACGAGGGGGGCCTCATGCCGATTCCACGCTCTTTGTTCTGCGACGACGACCCGGCCGACCACGACCTGCGGGTGGTGGCGGGGACCTGGCCACAGCAGTTGTCCGGCGAGTTGGTGCTGAGCGCACCCCACCCCGACACCTTCGGGGGACCGCATGCCTTCTTCGGCGATGGGATGACGTACCGCCTGTCACTGCAAGCCGGCACCAACGGGGCACCCGCCGACAGCTTTGCGTGGCGTCAGCGCCGCATCGATTCACCCTCGGCCCGGCTGCGGGCCAAGCGACCCGACGTGTTCACCGCCACCATGATCGGCAGCCAGTCACCATTCGGCCACAGCAACGCCGCCAACACGGCGCCACTGGTGTGGGGCGACCGGCTGTTCATGACCTGGGACGTGGGACGACCCAGCGAGATCGACCCGATGAACCTCAACTGGCTCGGCGACGTCGGCCATCGCGACCAGTGGAAGGTGTTTGAAGCGATGGCGCCGCAACCGGTGCTGCCCATGGTCATGACCACCGCCCACCCGGTGGTCGACCCCGACCGCAACGTGATGTGGACGGTCAACACCTTCTGGGGTCAGCTGCACATCGTCCGATGGGACGGTCACGGCGACCTGCAGATGTGGCCGATAGACGGGGCGGTGATTCCCCAGTCGGTCCACACCATCACCCAGACCCGTGACTGGCTGGTGGTGGGCGACTGCGCCTACAAGTTCGAGTCACAGGTGCTCGCCGGCGGTGACCGGACTGAACCGGCCAACAGCACCGCACCGGTGTTCCTCATCAGAAAAGACGAGCTCGAGGCCACCCCGCCAGGTGAACCGGTGGCCTGCCGCCACTTCACCGTCGCCCCCGAAATCAACCACTACTACGCCAACTACGACGACACCGACGGCATCACCATCGTGTTCGAACACACCGAGAACGCCGACATCGCCATGACCCAGTCCGCCGGTGACCTCGACTCCCTGGGCCGACCGTGCGACCCGGCACTGGCCGGCCTGTACGGCTTCCCCATGAGTCCCGACCGCATGACCATGATGGTGATGGATCCCCAAACCACACGGGTGGTGCACCGCGCCGAGCAGCGCGAGCCCGAACTGTTGTGGAGCCGGCAACTCAACGCGCTGGACTGGAGCCCCGAGGGGCGGGCCAATCCCACCCTGCACCACACCGTGCACCAGGGATGGCACCCCGAGGCGGTCACCCAAAAGATGCTGGCTCTGTACGGCGACCGGGTGGACCGCTCACTGTTGCCGGCTGAGCCAACCCCCCCGGTGATGGCCACCACCGAACTGGGGGACCTGCGCCTGGTGTCGCACTGGGAGTTGGGGCTGGACGACTTCCCGTCGTCACCCATCTTCGTTCCCCGAGACCCCGGCGCCCCACGTGCAGGGTCGTCCACCAGCGGCTCGGACCCCGGCGGTCACGATGGATGGGTGGTGCTGCCGGTGATGAACGACGCCGGGTTCCGGGTGGAAGTGTTCGACGCCGCCGACGTGGGTGCCGGCCCGGTGGCCACCCTGGCCGACGGTGCCATGACGGTGCCGTTTGTGCTCCACTCGGCGTGGATGCGCCAGGCGGTGCCCGCCGCCGACGCCGGGCGTGTCCGGTTCGGCGACGAGCTCTCACGGATCGACGAACTCCCCGACGACCTGGCCCGCGCCGCCCGCGAGGTGGCCGACGAACTCGACGCCGGCGTGCCCATACCCTGACAGGCCGATCCACTGACAGCGCAGCACCGAAGGCCATTATGCTCGGGCGCTGATGCACCTCATCGCCCCACAACCAGGAACCTCCGGCCCGACCCGGTCACCCCGACGACACCTCATCACGGCGTGCGTCGGAGCGGCGCTGGTGCTGACGATGACGCTGTCGGCATGTGGTTCCGGGCAAGCAGACGACACCGCCAACGAACCCCCCGGCGCTGAGACCACCACCACCGAAGCCGCCCCAGCCGACACCACCGCCGGGCCGTCCACCACCATCGACGCCATCGGCACCGGCGACCCCTCGAGCCCGTTGGAGAATCCCGAAGCCACCGGCAGGGAGTTGGCCCAGCGGTTCTTCGACCTACTCAGCAACCCCAACCCGACCGCCCAGCTCGAAGAGTTTCTGTCTCCGGCATTCCAGCTGCAGCGCTCCAACGGCACGTTCGCCAACCGGGACGAGTACCTCGAACAACCAGCCTCGGTGTCACGTTTCGAGATTCTCGACGACAACTTCCGCGCCTACCAGGACGGTCCCGTGCTCACGGTGCGCTTCAGCGTCGCCATCACCGAGACCATCGACGGAACCGAACTACGGGTAAGCGAAGCCAACCGGCTGGGGGTATTCCTGCGCAGTGACGCCGGGTGGAAACTGGTGGCCTGGTCGAACTTCAATCCGGTGACCCCGTAATCGTGATCCCCGAATCGTGACCCCGCCAAGAACCCCGGTGATGACCGCCGACGAGATCAACGCCCACCTGTTCGAAACCTTCGCCGAGAGTCGGCCCTATGTCGTGACCGACGTGTGGCCCGACCATGCCCGCATGGAGGTCCCGGCCGAGTCGGTCACCATTCGTCCCGGCGGCACGGTGTCGGGACCCACCGTCATGGCTCTGGCCGACGCCGCCGCCTGGGTGGTGGTCCTGGCCCACATCGGATGGGTACCACTCGCCGTGACATCGAGCCTGTCCATCAATTTCCTGCGTAAACCCGAACCCGAGCGTCTGGCTGCCACCGCTGAGCTGCTCAAGCTGGGTCGCCGACTGGCCGTCAGCCACGTGCGCATCACTGGCGGAACGCACGATGCCCTGGTGGCCGACGCCAGCGTCACCACGCGATTCCCGCCGACCGCTGACCGCCGACCGCCGACCGCTGACCGCCGACCGCAGCCTGCTCGCCGCTCACCGCTAGCCACCCACCGCCGGTCAGGCCCGTTTCGCCCTCACCAGACAGTCGATGGCGTGCCGCTCGTGGTCAGCGCCGGTGGTCGAGTCGGCAACCGGAGACGCAACCGGAGACGCAGCCGGGGATGCAGCCGGGGGCGCAACCGGCCGCAACACCCGAGTGGCCTGCTCGATCTCCAGGCCGTCCACACCCGATGCCAGAAGATCCGCCACCACGTCATCGGGGGTGTACAACACCGCCGGGTCGGGTGGACCGCCCACGCCGTCGGTGAGGTTGGTCAGGTCGTGACCCACGACCACAAGGGTCCCGGCCGGAGCCAGGGCGCGAGCGGCAACTGCCATCGCCGACCGTCGTTGCGCTGCGGGGAGCTGCAGGTAGAACACCGCCACCAGATCAAACTCGTCGTCGGGATCCCAGGTGGTGGCGTCGGCGCACACCCACCGGGTGGTGTCAGACACCCCGGAGGCCTCGGCCAACGCTGCTGCCTTGGCGAGCCCGGAGGACGAAAAGTCGACACCGGTCGCTTCCCATCCCTGGGTTGCCAGCCACACGGCGTTGCGTCCCTCACCACAGGCCAGATCGAGCGCCTTGCCAGTGGTCAAACCCTCAACCTCAGGAGGCAGGAACTGGTTGGCGGTGGTGGTCCACACGAACTCACTGGTGGCGTATCGGTCGTTCCACTGCTGGGCATCCATTCACCCAGCATGCCCGCCACCGGGCGGGCTCATGTCACCCGCTGCGGTAGTCGCCCCTGCGGATCTCCTCGGTGAGTTGCTCGATGGGCTCGGGATCCGCGATGAAGGGCCCACTGAACGGCGCCGCGATCCCGATGATGGCACCCAATTCCAGCGCCACCACCACCATGATCCCGCCAGCCAGCAGTGCGTAGGCCCGGCCGGCGCGCAGGGTCACCGCCAGGGCATTGACGATCAGGGCGAAGCCGGCAAACAGGCTGAGAATCAGCAGTGGGGCGGGGATGACCTGGGATGCCACGGCGAGCCGCCCGCGTCGTATGCCAGTGATGTCGCCCACAGCGCCTTTCATGGCATCCACCGACGACCGGTTCACTCCGTCCTGAGATCCGGTGACGAACACCAGACGCTGGAGGTCGTTGAGTGCCGCGGCCGCCTCGGGCGAACCGGGCTCGTTGCGCCCAAGCGCCGGCCACTCGCTCACCGTCACCGCCTCCAGATAGGTGGCCAGCGCAGCCTGCACACGGTCGACGTCAGCTGCGGGCAGGCCCTCGGTGCTGTAGGCCAACCGGCTTCCGGCTGCCACTCTCGTACACAAGGCTCTGCCATTGGGGCACCTCGGCGCTAACAAACTTTAACTTTTGCGAATTATCGGACTGCGGAAGCTGTCCGCTGGATGAAGATACCACCACTGCAGCCTGTCCCACTCGAGTGCGCTAATAACCTGTAGCCATCTGGCGATGGCGACATTACGCTTGCAGGACAGGCGTAACTGCCTTGCCAGCTGACGGCTCTGATATGACGGGTGTTCTAAACGCAACCGCTTGGCGCTATGGCTACAGCTACCGGTGGTGCAGGTGCTGATATCTTTGATTTTACAGGTGGTACAACAACGACTGTCACTGTTACGGGTAACGCGGTAGCGATACGATTACTGTTCCTTGCGGTGGCGCAGCCACATCCGTAACCGTAGTCGGTGGCGCTGGTAACGACAACTCGCCAGTCGATGCCACCCCAAACAACCATATCTCGTACACGGGTGGTGATGGTAAACGATACACCAACCCTTTAACGGAGATTATTCGGCTTCACCCGTTGTACCGTTCC
>JAGYKS010000035.1 GCA_018401565.1 Acidimicrobiales bacterium
CCCCGCGATTCAGGTTTCAGGCGGGACGCCTTTAGGATGGGCCGCAAAAGTCGAGCTGCCGACCCGAGGTTCTAAGTTGTTATTGTCTACAAATTCGAATACGAATCGCCTACAGCAATTCGAAAACAGGCAAAAGGGTACTTGACCCGTCAAGGCAAGGTTCGGTCTGCAAACCATTCGTACGGCGCGGGCCAGTTGGGAAAAGGAACTTTCATGAAAGCGGACGTCGTAGTCATCGGTGCGGGATTGATCGGAGCCCATACGGCCGTGCAGCTTGTCGAAAAAGGGCTCAGAGTCATGCTTGTAGACCCTGCGTCTCCGGGTGGCGAACAGGCAGCGAGCTATGGCAATGCTGCGTGGATTTCATCGCATTCCGTGCTTCCTCCGGCCTCGCCCGGTGTCTGGAAACAGGTGCCAAAATGGCTGATAGACCCGCTCGGGCCGCTTAGCGTTCGGGTGTCTCACCTACCCCGCGCCTTGCCCTGGCTTCTGCGCTATTTGACCTCTGCTAACACCGATGAGAAGTTGCGCACCATCGCGGGTCACCTTCGCGCGCTGCTAGTAGATGCGCCCGCACTGCACGCCGAGATTGCCAGGCGCACCGGTCTTTCACATCTCATCGACGAAAAAAGCGGCCTGATGCATGTCTACCGCGACAGAGCCGCGTATGAGGCGGATTCGCTTGGCTGGGATATTCGTCGCGATCTGGGGATCGCGTGTGAAGAGGTCGAGGCGGACGAACTGGCGCGGCTTCAGCCGAATCTCACGCGTGACTACAGCTTTGGCGTGTATGTGCCCGAGGCGGGCCAGTGCCTCAACCCCGGCGCTTATTGCGCTGGGCTGGTCGCTCACGCAGAAAAACACGGAGCGCGACGCATTAGCGCTGGTGCTGTGGGCTTTAGCAAGCGGGGTGGAAAGCTGCAGGCGGTGCTGACGACACAGGGAGAGATCACATGCGGTGCTGCGGTCATTGCCACAGGTGCGCGCTCCGGTGCCTTGTCCGCCCAGGCAGGTGACCGCGTCCCCCTGGAAAGCGAGCGTGGCTATCATTTCATGGTGGAGGGTGGGTCGAACCTTCCTGGTCCGTCGACGGCGGTAATGATCGGTGACCGCAAGGTTGTCATCAGCCGACTTGAGCAGGGTGTGCGCTGTGCCGGGCAGGTCGAAATCGCCAGTCCGGATACCAAGGCAGACTGGCGCCGCGCCGAGATCATGCGCCAGCACCTGTCGGCAGCCTTTCCCAGTCTCGACACCAGCGAAGGGCGCGTCTGGATGGGGTCGCGTCCCAGCACGCCGGACGGTTTGCCGGTTATCGGGCCGGCGTCAGGTGTGTCTGGTGTGTACCATTCCTTTGGGCACGGTCATGTCGGACTTGTCAGTTCAGCCCGCAGCGGGCGCCTTAATGCGCAGCTTATCATTGGAGAGAAACCCGAGATCGACCTTGCCCCCTTCAGTGCTGCGCGCTTTTGATTGTGCGTGACCCGATCCGCCCTTTCGGAAAGCCTGGCACGCATGTCGTACTGGGTGGCAAGGCCGTCTATGGCGCCCCGCTGGGAATTCTGACACTCGAAGCGCGTTTTCCCCGGATCCAGGGCGATATGGGCAATGCTTTGACGTGGCCATTCCCAGTCCTCTACAGAGTCAGTGCGGGCGCAAGCCCGGATCTCGTCGTGTGCCACGGTGCTCAAGGTCTGCTGGACGATTTCATTGAGGCGGCGCGCGATCTGGTCGATCTGGGGGCAGAAGCCATCACGACCAACTGCGGCTTTCTGTCAATATATCAGACGGCACTAGCAAATGCGGTTGGCGTGCCGGTGGCTACCTCTTCGATGATAGGTGCCAGCGGGTACAGGCGCTACTGCCTCAGGGTAAGCGACCCGGTATTGTGACTATCAATCTTGCGGGCCTTTCTTCAGCCCACCTCGATGGTATCGGCGTTCCACGCGACACGCCCATCTCAGGGACGGGACAGGAAACGGAATTTTTTCGCACCATCATCAAAGCAGAAAAACCCGTTCTCGACCCAGCGCAGGCCTGTGCAGAGGTCGTTGCAGCCGCAATAGATCTGACCCTTGCCAATCCCGATGTCGGGGCGGTCGTTTTGGAATGCACCAACATGTCGCCCTACAGTTCCGCGGTGGCTGCACGACCGTCAACTTCAACGTCGGCGTTGCGCTCCCACGCTCGGTCTCGTCGCCTTCGCCAGCGGGTGCGCCAGAAGGCGCCGACGACACCCCGGTGAGGTCCAGGACTTCCTCCACCCATTTGGTGGAGTGCACTCCGGCTTTGAAGTCGGGATGCTCAAGGATGGCGATGTCGGCCGGGATGGTGGTGGCGATGCCTTCGATGCGGAACTCGCGCAGCGCCCGCAGGGTGCGGGCGATGGCGGTGGGGCGGTCAATGCCCCAGCAAATCAGCTTGCCCACCAGGTTGTCGTAGTACTGGCTGACCTCGTCGCCTGACTCGTAGCCACCGTCCCAGCGGGTGCCGAAGCCCTGCGGCGGTACCAGCGTGGTGATGGTGCCCGGAGCAGGCAAAAAGGCGCCACCGGCGGGATCCTCGGCGTTGATGCGGATCTCCACGGCATGGCCGCGGCGCTCGATGCCGTCCTGGGTGATGGTGAGGGGTTCGCCGGCGGCCACCCGCAGCTGCTCAGCCACCAGGTCGATGCCGGTGGCCATCTCGGTCACCGGGTGTTCCACCTGCAGGCGGGTGTTCATTTCCAGGAAGTAGAACTCGCCGTCCTGGTACAAAAACTCCACCGTGCCGGCGTTCACGTACCCGCACGCCTTGGCCACCTTCACCGCCGCAGCCCCCATGGCCTGACGCACCTCGTCGGGGAAGTTCGCCGCCGGGCTCTCTTCCACCAGCTTCTGGTGACGCCGCTGGGCCGAGCAGTCACGCTCGCCCACCCACACGCAGTTGCCGTGGGTGTCGGCGATGATCTGCATCTCGATGTGGCGCGGCCACGTGAGGTAACGCTCCACGTAGCACTCGTCACGGCCGAAGCCCTTGAGAGCCTCGGACTGGGCACTGGCCAGGGCCTCGTGGGCCTCGTCGGCCGAATGCACCACCCGCATGCCGCGGCCACCACCGCCGTAGGCGGCCTTGATGGCCACCGGCCAGCCGTTGGCCTCTCCGAACGCCACCACCTCGTCGCCGTTGTTGAGAAACTCGGTGGTGCCGGGCACGCCCTGCACCCCGGCGGCCTGAGCGGCGATGCGGCTCGACACCTTGTCGCCCATCACCTCGATGGCTTCGGGCGGCGGCCCGATGAACGCCACGCCCCGCTGGGCGATGGCCCGGGCGAAGTCGGTGTTTTCGGAAAAGAATCCGTACCCGGGGTGCACGGCGTCGGCGCCCGACTGCTCGATGATCTCGAGGATGCGCTCGGTGTTGAGGTACGACTCGGCGGCGGTGGTGCCACCCAGGGCGTAGGCCTCGTCGGCCAGGCGCACATGCAGTGCGTCCCGGTCGAGGTCGGAGTACACAGCGACGGACGGGATACCGAGTTCGGCGCACGCACGGATGACCCGCACGGCGATCTCGCCCCGGTTTGCAATGAGGACCTTTGTCAGCACAGCCCTATGTTTACGGCGTGAGGCGGTGTCGGCGCCAGCCTGAGCGCCACGGTGGCACCGATACCCTTGAGCCCAAGGAGGCGTCATGGACGTTGAGGAACTTGCCGAGCGCACCCGACAGGCCATCACCGGCACCCGGTGGTCGGTGAACTGGGTGTCCACCACCGGGTCAACCAACGCCGACCTGCTGGCTGCAGCCGGCGCCGCAGAGCCAGCCGGGGCGGTGCTCATAGCCGAGCATCAAGGGGCCGGGCGGGGCCGGTTGGACCGCACGTGGGTTGCCCCTGAGGGTTCGTCGTTGCTCATGTCGGTGCTGCTGCGGCCGTCGCTTCCACCGACTGCTGCCCACCTGTCGGGCGTGGCGGTGGCGCTGGCCGCCGAGCACGCCTGCGCATCGGTGACCGGCGTGGCACCCGGCCTGCAAATGGCCCAACGATCTGGTCATCGGATCAGCAGACGCCACCCGCAAGGTGGGCGGGGTGCTCAGCGAGTCGCTGCTGGTCGACGGCGAGGTGGCGGCGGTGGTGGTGGGCATCGGCCTCAACGTGAACTGGCCGGCGGACCTGCCCGCCGATCTGGTTGGGGTGGCCACCTCGCTCAACGCCCATGTCGCCAATGGCGCCGACATCGACCGCGTCGGGCTGTTGGCGGCCGTGCTCATCGAACTCGATTCCCTCGTTGACCTGCTCGACAGCCCCCAGGGGCGCTCCCGCTTGCTCGATGAGTACCGCCGCCGGTGCGTCACCATCGGTGCCCGCGTGCGCGTCGAGATGGCCGACATGACCACCGAGGGCACGGCCACCGCCATTGACGACGACGGCCACCTGGTGGTCACCGACGACGACGGAATTGCGCTGGTGGTGGCGGTGGGTGACGTCATCCACCTGCGCCCGGTGGTGTGAGCAGGTGTGAGCAGGACTGCGTCAGGCCGTATCGGTGAGGCGCAGTCGGATCCGACGCAGGACGGCTTCCACCAGCTGTAGCGGCCAGCCGATCGGGTTCTCCTGACGAATCTGTCGCAGACGACTTCTGGCATGACGAACGCGTTCTGTGGTGGTTGGCGCCGCAGGCGCAAAGGTTCCGGTGTGTCCCGGGGTGACGTTGGCCACGAACCCCTGCCACGGCGGCACCTCGTCGGGGTCAATGCCGAGTGCGGTGAGCACGGCGGGAATGGACGATCCATAACGTGCCACGCTGTCGTCGTAGTCGCAGGTCACCACGTTTTCGTCGCCCAGGACGTTTCGCCACACCCGCAGCATCTGATCCCAGTCGGTCAGCCACGTGTCGGGACCAACGTAGACATGGGAACTGCGGAACTGGCTCAGGTAGTGGTGCCGGACGTGTTGCTGGCGATACGACTCCAACCAGAACTCGGGCGAGCGCAGGCACACTGCCACGCGCAGCTGGCGCGGTGCGAGCAGCTCCTGCACCCTGCGCACCTCGCGTTCATCACGCAAAAGGGAGAGACACTCGCTGCTGATCAGCAAGGTGGTGTCGTCAGGTGCAGCCTGGGCTCGCACGTGCCGGGTTGCGTTTTCTTGCCACTCGGTCAGGGGCCATTCCGGCTGGAGGCTCATGCCGGTGATGGTCCGTCCTGGTTCAACGGCCAGCAGTCCCAGTTCGTAGTGGTATGACCCGAACATCCCGTCGTAGTACCGGATGCCGTTGGCGGACCGCAGGGTGTCGGCGTTGTGGCTGGCCCATTGCTGGAACGCGGTGGTGCCGGTCTTGTGCAGCCCGATGTGCAGCAGCGCGTCAGTCACTGTTCAGCACCCGTCGGCGATGGCATCTCTGGCAATGGCGCGCACATGTTCGGTGAACACACTTGCCGAGTGGTTTCGTTCGTACACCGCCCTGCCGGCGTGGCCCATGGCCGTGCGGGCTGCTTCGTCATCGAGCAACGCCACGATGGCGGCAGCGAACTCGACCGGATCGTCGGTGACGTGGAGATCAGTCCCGACACGGACGTCGATGCCGTAGGCGCCGATTGTGGTGGCCACCACCGGTACGCCGGCTGCGAATGCCTCGAGCACCTTCACTCTGGTTCCCGACCCCCGATGGATCGGAGCCACGCTCACCATGGCCTCGTCGAGGTAGGGGGCCATGTCGTCGACGGCGCCAACAATCTCCACTCCGGGGATCGCTCCAAGTGATTCAAGACATTCGCTGTGACGCCCCACGATGCGCAGGACCGCATCGGGCCGGACGGCGGTCACCAGCGGCCACACCAGCTCACCCATCCACTTGGCCCCCTCGCTGTTGGGGCCGTAGTTCATGGATCCAACCAGCAGGACCACCGGCGTCGCCGTGTCACTTTCGCCAGCCAGAGATGGGTCCTGACCCAACAGTCCGTGCGCCAACACCTCGCCGGGGCTGGAAGCAGTATTGGGAAGAATGCGGATCTCGCGAGGAATACGGGCAATTCGGCGATCCTGTTCCGAGCACACGAGCGAGAATCGGGCAGTGCTGGCGAGATTGAACCGCACCAGGATGTGTCGCCGGGTAGCGAAGCGCTCAACAACGCTCGGCGTGACATGGACATCCTCGATGAGATCGTCAACGTCCAACACCATGGCCGGATGGTCGGGTGGGGCAGTACCGGTCAACACCCCCGGTCGCACCACCCACAGCAGGTCGGCGTTGGTCACCAAGGTCTCGATGGAATCGGGCAGGCGACGCTGGAGCAAGCGGTCCGTGATGGGGTGAAGTGCGCCGAACCCGCCCTTGATTCGCCGGAGCCACCGGCGACGTTCGGCGACACCACCGGACGGCCAGTAGACGAGCGTGAATGTCGCGTTCGGAGCAGAACTGCCTGGCAGCAGCCAGCAGGTCTGGCCCAGCGTGCTCCGGCCAGCGCAGCACGACCGTGACGTCATGGTCAACCGACAGCGCTTCAATCGTGGCCGTCAGCCGGACTTTGCCCCCGCTGTAATTCAACGCCGGTGCCTTCCGCAGTCATCACCACGCACGTCGGCCGCCGGGTTTGCGGTTGGGCTGAAGCGTCAACCACCTGACCGGGCTCGCCCAAGCGGGCACCCGAGGACGACCAGATCCCGATCGGCCAAGGAACCATCGAGCAGTCGTTCGTCGCGGTCACGGTGGCGGGCAACTGCGACAGATTCATGCCCTGTCGGTCGTCCGCTCTGCTGTTCTGGCACGAAACCCGCTCCTGCTCGCAGACCTGCTCCGAATGCAGCTTTGAAAAGATGCTTTCGGTGTCACCCTAGCGGCGCCCTGAATGGTTCCAGAAAGTGCTCGTCGAGCTTCTTGACGCCCGTGGTCCAGTGCTGGCAGGCCACGTCACCGCTGAGCAGTTCCGGCAGTGTCATGCCAAGCGGGCGATCGCCTCAAAGCTTTCGATGGCTCGCAGGGTGTGAGGCCCCGGGGCGTCGGCAAGGCGATCGCCCGTCAATGGCAACCACGGCCTGCACGTCACGGGTGGTGGACGTCAAGAACACCTCGGTGGCCTCGGCCAACGCACCAAACGCACGTCCCGTTCGATTGCGCCACAGCCCGATTCCAGCACCAGCGCCCGGGTCACCCCTGCCAGGCAACCCGACGACAGCGGGGGAGTGAGCAGTTGGTCGTCGATCACCACGAACACGTTCGACCCCGTGCCCTCGCACAGATCGCCGGCCACATTGGCCATCAGCGCTTCGGATGCGCCGGCTTGGCGTGCCACCGCCAACGCCATCACATTGTCGGCATACGAGGTGGTCTTGATGCCGGCAGTGGCACCCATCTCGTTGCGCCGCCATGGCACCGTCACCACCGGGGTGGTTGCCTCGGTGATGCCCAGCGGCACCACCATCAGCACCAGCGTCGGTTCGGTGCGCACTGCGAGCCTGATCCCGGTGGCCCGACGCCACTGGTCACCGTGATGCGCAACCGGGCGTCGCCTCCGCCGCCGGTGACCCACGCCGTGACCAGTTCGTCGCATGCAGATCGCACAATGCTGTCGGCGGGTGCGTCGAGCCCCAACGCCACAGCTGACAAACGCAACCGGTCCAGATGGCGCTGCATGGCAAATGGCGTGCCATCGACCACCTTGAGGGTTTCGAACACTCCGTCACCCACGGTGAAGCCGTGGTCAGAGCACCGACACCGTGGCGTCGGCTCCGGCCACCACCTGGCCATCGAGCCACACCAGGCAATCGGGGTCGTCGACGTCAGTGCCCATGGGCACAGTGTGCCGGTCAGACTCCGGCATGCGACGCCACCTTCAGCAGTCGGCGGGCCTTGAGTTCGGTTTCGGCCCATTCCCCAGCGGGAGTGGAATCCCACGTCACCGCCCCGCCGGTGCCCAGATGAAGGTGATCGTCCTCGATCCAGAACGTTCGGATGGCCACGTTCAACTCGCCTCGCTGGGTGTGGCCGTCCACCCAGCCGACCGCCCCGCAGTACACGCCACGGTCCACCGGTTCGAGCCGGGCGATGTGTTCAAGCGCCGCCAGCTTGGGCGCCCCGGTCACCGAGCCGGGCGGGAAGGTGGCGTCGAACAGCTCCGCCCACCCGGCCCCGGGCCGCAGTCGTCCCGACACGGTGCTCACCAGGTGCACCAACCCCGGGTGTTGCTCGGTGGCCAGCAGCGACGGCACCTGCACCGACCCGAACTCGCACACCCGACCCAGGTCGTTGCGCACCAGATCCACAATCATGATGTTCTCGGCGGTGTCTTTCACCGTGAAGCCGTCGGCCGCCGCTGCTGTGCCCTTGATGGGCGACGACCACACCGCGTCACCGTCACGGGCCAAAAAGCGCTCCGGTGACGCCGAGGCCACGTGCACACCCTCAGCTGGCAGGCGCACCACGGCGGCATAGGGGGCCGGGTTGCCGGCGGCCAGGGCTGCGCCCAACGCCGCCACATCCACCGACCGCCCTGCGATAGCCGCCGGCAACGGTGCGCTGAGGCGCCGGGTGAGGTTCACCTGGTACACCTCGCCGGCGGCGATGGCGGCTCGCACGGCGTCGACTCCGGCCTCGTACGCTGCCCGGTCGAGGCTGGACGTCCACGATCGCGGGTCGGGTCCCTGCCATGGCGGGCCGGGCCACGGGCGGGCCGGGCGGGAGGTGGTGAACCGGGCGCACACCGCCGGAGCGTCGAACGGTGCCACCACCGCCCAGTACCCGGGGCGTTCCAACGCGGTGAGATCGCTGGTGACGTCGGCCAGTCCGGTCAGGAGTCGGCCACCCACCACGGCCAGCGGCATCGCCTCAGTACTCGTGGTGGGGTACGCACCGGACACCACGCCAGCGTACGATCCCGGGTCGTGACCTTCGAACTGAGCGACGACGCCGAAGCCCTGCGCACCGTGGTGCGTGACTTCGCCACCGCTGAGGTGGCCCCCCATGCCGCCGAGTGGGACCGTGACCACAGCTTTCCCACCGACACCGTGCTGGCCATGGGCGAGCTGGGATTGTTCGGCATTCCGTTCCCTACCGAACACGGCGGTGGCGGCGGAAACCTCACGCTGTTGTGCGTGGCCATCGAAGAACTGGCCCGTGTCGACCAGTCGGTGGCCATCACCCTGGAAGCAGGTGTGGGGCTGGGGGCCAACCCCATCTACCGCTTCGGCACCGACGAACAGCGCCAGCGCTGGTTGCCGGACCTCGTGGCGGGTCGGGCCCTGGCCGGGTTCGGGCTCACCGAACCCGATGCCGGCAGCGACGCCGGAGCCACCCGCACCAAGGCCGTGCTCGACGGCGACCACTGGGTGATCAACGGAGAAAAGGCCTTCATCACCAACTCGGGCACCGACATCACGTCGCTGGTCACGGTCACCGCCGTCACCAGCACCGACGAGGCGTCTGGCCGCCCCAACATCTCCACCATCGTGGTGCCGTCGGGCACCCCCGGGTTCACCGTGCAGCCGTCGTACCGCAAGATGGGCTGGCATGCCTCGGACACCCACGGCCTCACGTTCACCGACTGTGCCGTACCCGCCGACCATTTGCTCGGTGACGAGGGTCGGGGGTTTGCCAACTTCTTGTCCATCCTCGACGAGGGTCGCGTGGCGTTGGCGGCCATGGCCGTGGGCGTGATCCAGGGATGTCTCGACGAATGCCAGCGCTACGCCAACGAGCGCCACACGTTCGGCAGGCCCATCGGGTCCAACCAGGCCGTGGCCTTTGCCATCGCCGACCTGGCCGTCGCCGCCCACACCGCCCGGCTGATCACCTACCAGGCCGCCGAACTGGCCGACGCCGGAAAGCCGTACAAGACCGAAGCGGCCATGGCCAAGCTGTACGCCACCGAGGCGGCCGTCACCGCCACCCGCACCGCCACCCAGGTGTTCGGCGGTTCCGGGTACATGGACGAGACGCCTGTGGCCCGCCACTACCGCGACGCCAAGGTGCTGGAGATCGGCGAGGGCACCAGCGAGGTGCAGCGGCTGGTCATCTCGCGGGCCCTCGGCCTGCCCGTGCGCTGACGACTCCTCGGCGTTGGTGACTGGTACGTTCATCGCCATGTCATCGCGCCCGCATCGCTCCTGGACACAGCGCCTCGTGCTGAGTCTCAACGTGCTGCTGGTGCTGGGCCTGCTCACCTCGGCAGTGGCGTTGCTGCGCTACAACGACCAGGTCGGCCAGATCAACCGCATCGCTGGCCAGGGCACGCTCACGCAGGTGACCACGTCGGACGAACCCATCAACATCCTGGTGGTGGGGGTGGACAACGCCGAAGGCCTCGACCCCGACGACCCCGTGCTGCGGGGACGCTTCGAGGCGTCTCTGCTGAGCGACACAATCATGGTGGTGCGCATCGATCCTGCCGCCAACCGGGCGTGGTTGCTGTCGATCCCGCGAGACCTGTGGGTCACCATCGCCGGCACCGGCACCGAGGGAAAGATCAACTCGGCGTTGTCGCTGGGCGGACCCGAGATGCTCATCGACACGCTGCAAACCGAGCTGGACATCCCCATCAACCACTACGTGCAGGTGAACTTCGCCGGCTTCCGCAATCTGGTTGAGGTCATCGGGGGGGTGCCGGTGTGGTTTGAGTACCCGGCCCGTGACCAGAACTCGGGGCTGGCGGTGGAATCGCCGGGGTGCGTGAACCTTGAGGGTGAACAGGCGCTGGCTTTCGTCCGATCCAGGTATTACGAGGTGCTCATCGATGGCGAGTGGATCAGCGACCCCACCTCCGACCGTGGCCGCATCGCCCGCCAGCAGGCGTTCATCCGGGCGGCGCTGAACCGGGCCGTCAACCAGGGGGCCCGCAACCCGTTCGAGATGCAGCGCCTCATCACCGCCACCCAGGGCGAGGTGGTGCTCGACGACAACCTCAGTCTCGACACCCTGCTCGGGTTGGGTGAGCGCTTCAAGGACTTCAACGTGGAGGCGTTCGAGGTGGTGTCGTTGCCCACCGACGACGGCTTCGCTGGTGCGGCCTCGGTGGCCTACCTGCGCGAAGTGGAGGCCCAGCCGCTGCTGGCGGTGTTCCGGGGCCAGAACCTGTTCGGCACGCCCAATGCCCTGGTGCGCGTTGATGTGCGCAACGGCACCGGGGCCGCTGGTCAGGCCTCGCAGGTGGCAGCAGACCTCACCGCCGAGGGATTCACGGTGGTGGGAACCGGCGACGCCCCCGGTTACAGCGGCCCCACCGTGATCCGGTACGTCCGGGGCGGCCTGCTGCAGGCCGTGTTGCTGGCGCGCTACCTGGGACTGGACGTGCCCATCGAGCAGGCCGCCGACGGGGAGATCACCGGCGACACCGGCGTGGTGCTCATCACCGGTGACGACTGGACGGGCCTGCTGGCCGAGCCGGTCGAGGCCGACAACTTCCAGACCTATCTCGACCAGTACGCCGCCGAGGTGGCCGCCGACGCCGCCGACGCCGCCGGCGGCACCCCCACCACCGTCAGTGGCCTCACCATCGACAACCTTGCCGACGACACTCCGGTGGCGGTCCCGTCGGTCACCACCACCACCATCACCCCCGAGCGTTTCGTCCCCGCTCCTCCTGAGGGAGTGGTGTGCGGCTGATCTAGGCTTGCGTCCATGGCCAGTCCCATGAGAACCCCCACACCCGGCAAGCGCGTCGCCGTCATCGGCGCCGGGTACGTCGGCATCACCACGGCGGTGTGTTTCGCCCATCTTGGCCATCACGTGGTGTGCGCCGACATCGAGCCCGACAAGATCGCAGCACTGTCTCGCGGCGAACTCACCCACTTCGAGCCCGGTCTGGGTGACCTGCTCACCGAAGGCCTCGCCTCGGGCCGCCTGCGTTTCGTGCTCGGTGCCACCGCCGCTGTGGACGGTGCCGAGTTCATCTACCTGTGCCTTCCCACCCCCATGTTGGGCGATGGCCGACCCAACCTGTCGGCGTCTGGTGGACGTGGCCGACGAGGTCGGGCCCCACCTGGCCCCCAACGCCATCGTGGTCAACAAGTCCACCGTGCCGGTGGGTGCCACTCGCCTGGTGGCCGCCCATCTGGGTCGTGGCGACGTGGCCGTGGTGTCCAACCCCGAGTTCCTGCGTGAGGGCGCAGCGGTGAACGACTTCATGCATCCCGACCGGGTGGTCATCGGCGCCGACGACTCCGCCACCGCCATCCGCGTGGCCGAACTGTTCGCCGACGTGCCCGGGGCGGTGGTGGTCACCGACCCCGTGTCGGCCGAGACCATCAAGTACGCCGCCAACGCCTTTTTGGCCACCAAGCTGTCGTTCGTCAACGCCCTTGCGGCGGTGTGCGAGTCGGTGGGCGCCGACGCCGACGACGTGCTGCTGGGAGTGGGGTACGACCGCCGGGTGGGTCGTGAGTTCCTGCGTCCCGGGCCGGGCTGGGGCGGGTCGTGCTTCCCCAAAGACACCCGGGCCCTGCTGCACATGGCCAACGACGCCGGCTACGAGTTCGGCCTGCTGCAGGCCGTGCTCGACGCCAACGACGAGCAGTTCGACCGCACCGCATCCAAGGTGCTGAAACTCGCCGGGGTGGCACCGGGCGGCGACGCCACCGGGGTGACCATCGCCGCATGGGGCCTCACGTTCAAAGCCGACACCGACGACCTGCGTGACTCCCCGGCGCTCGAGGTGCTGCGGCGTGTGGTTGCCGCCGGGGCCACCGTGCGGGCCTACGACCCGGTCATCAACGCCGCCCGCATGGAGCCGTTGGGGCTGTCCATCGAGGTGGTCGACGATCCCTACGCCGCCTGTGAGGGAGCCACCGTGCTCACCGTGCTCACCGAATGGGACGAGTTCCGCCATCTGGACCTGGCCAAGGTGGCCACCACGCTGGCCGAGCGTCGGGTGGTCGACACCCGCAACGTGCTCGACCGCAACCAGCTGGTGCGTCACAGGTTCATCAGCGACAACATCGGGCGGCGCTGATGGGTCGGGTGGTGATCACCGGTGGCGCCGGGTTTTGGGTGCCACCTTGTGCCGGGAGTTGCTGGCCCGGGGTCAGCAGGTACTGGTGGTGGACAACCTGGCCACCGGCCGGGTAGCCAACATCGCCGACCTGCTCGACGATCCCGGCTTCGCCTTCGTCGAGCACGACGTCAGCAACCCCATTGAGGTGGACGGGCCCGTGGAGGCCGTGTTGCACTTCGCCAGCCTGGCGTCGCCCATTGACTATCTCAACCGACCCATTCAGACACTTAAAAGTGGCAGCCTCGGCACCCACAATTCGCTGGGTTTGGCCGTGGCCAAGGGGGCCCGGTACCTGCTGGCGTCCACCAGTGAGGTGTACGGCGATCCCGAGGTGCACCCCCAGCCCGAAACCTACTGGGGGCACGTCAACCCGGTCGGCCCACGCGGGGTCTACGACGAGTCCAAGCGGTTCGCCGAGTCCATGGCCACCGCCTACGCCCAGGTGCACGCAGTGCCGGTGCGCATCGCCCGCATCTTCAACACCTACGGCCCGTTCATGCGTCCCGACGACGGCCGGGTGGTGTCCAACATGCTGGTGCAGGCCATCTCGGGCATCCCGCTCACCATCTACGGCGATGGGTCGCAGACCCGTTCGTTCTGCTTCGTCACCGACCTGGTGGCCGGGTTGCTGGCCCTGCTCGACAGCGACCACGAAGGCCCCATGAACATCGGCAACCCGGTGGAGTTCACCGTGGCCGAACTGGCCACCAAGGTCGGTGAGGTGCTCGGCACCGACGTGGCCGTCACCCACATGGACCTGCCCGTCGACGACCCCCGCCAGCGCCGCCCCGACATCACCCTGGCCCGCACCGTGCTGGGCTGGGAACCCACCGTGCAACTGGCCGAGGGTCTGGCCATCACCGCCGACTACTTCCGCCAGCGGCTCGCCGACGACCGGTAGGCTCGGGGCTGTGAGTTCTCCCGACCCCGCATTCTGGACCGACCGCACCGTGCTCATCACGGGAGCCCGGGGTTTTTGGGGGCCGCCGTGCTCGACGGCCTGGCCCGGCGAGGTGTCGGCGTGCACGACGGCGGCTGTGGGCACAGGCGGATCGTCCACCACCGTGGTCACCCCCACCAGCACCGATTGTGACCTGCGACGTGTCGACGAGGTGGACGCCCTGTTCGCCACCCATGCGCCCGACGTGGTGATTCATCTGGCTGCCCGGGTGGGTGGCATCGGGGCCAACATGGCCCGGCCGTCGGACCTCTACCTCGACAACCTGCTCATGGGCACCTACGTCATCGACGCCGCCCGTCGCCACGGCACCGACAAGACCGTGGTGGTGGGCACCATCTGTTCGTACCCCAAGTTCACCCCGGTGCCGTTCGCCGAATCCAGCCTGTGGCAGGGATACCCCGAAGAGACCAACGCCCCCTACGGCGTGGCCAAGCTGGCCCAGCTCACCCAGTTGCAGGCCAACCGTGAGCAGTACGGGCAAAACGGCGTGTACCTGTTGCCCACCAACCTCGTACGGCCCCCGAGACAAGTTCCACCCGGCGGTGTCGCACGTCATCCCGGCGCTGATCAAAAAGACGGTCGAGGCCGCCGAGTCGGGTGCCGACCACATCGACGTGTGGGGCACCGGTTCGGCGTCACGCGAGTTCTTGTACGTCGACGACGCCGCCGAAGGCATCCTGCTTGCCGCCGAGCGCTACAACGACCCCGACCCGGTCAACCTGGGTGCCGACCGCGAACTGGCCATCAGGGACCTGGTGGGCATCATCGTGGATCTGGTGGGATTCACCGGTGAGGTGCGCTGGGATACGTCCAAGCCCGACGGTCAGCCCCGTCGTGGCGTGCGACGGCTCACGGGCCCGCGAACGCTTCGGGTTCGTGCCGGCCACCGACTTCAGCGTGGGGCTCAAGTCCACCCTGGACTGGTACCTGGCCAACCGGGCCGCCGCCGAAGCCCGCGCCGTGTGAGCCCCGCCAGTGATGAATGGGGCCACCGCTGATGGGGGTCCGCGCATGAGCGCCCTGCGTGCCGGTCCCCGAGTGGCTGTCACCGTGGAGCAGTGCTGGCATCGGGTGCCCGGGGGACGGCCACCTCGGTGCTCACCACCATCGACGCCATGGTGGCCCACACCGACGTGAACCTCATCGGGTTGGCTGCCGCCCACCTGCGACCGGCCCCGGCGCCTTTTGTCCCTGCCATCCCGGTGGCGATGATGCCGCTGCCGCGGCCCGTGCTGTACGAGGCGTGGCACTGGCTGCGCCGCCCGTCGGGAACGTGGGCCACCGGGCCGGTGGATGTCACCTGGGCCAGCGGCATGGTGGTGCCCCCGGCCACATCACCGCTGGTGGTCACCGTCCACGACCTGGACTGGATCGACAATCCCGGGGCTTTCACCCGCCGGGGGCTTCGCCTGTTCCGGCGGTCACTGGCGCTCACCATTCGTGACGCCGCCGTGGTGGTGTGTCCGTCGCAGGCCACAGCCGATGCCTGTGTGGTCCATGGCATCTCGCCCCACCGGCTTCGGGTGGTGCCGTGGTCGGTGTCCACCCCGGTGGCCGATGACGATGCCGTCGCGGCGGTCCGCCGCCGCCACGGCCTCACCGAGCCGTATGTGCTGTGGGTGGGCACGGTGGAGCCACGCAAGAACCTGCCGGCGGTGGTGCGTGCGTGGCGGCGCCTGCACGACGCCGGGTCCCGGGCCGAACTGGTGCTGGTGGGGCCGCGTGGATGGTCTGAGGATCTCGACCGGCTGCTGGGTGCTGACCGCGCCGGGGTGCACGTGCTGGGGTTCGTCAGCGGTGACGAGCTCGCCGCCATCTACCGCGGTGCCGAGGTGCTGTGTTACCCGAGCCTGGCCGAGGGGTTTGGCCTGCCGGTGCTCGAAGCCATGGCCCAGGGCACCCCGGTGGTCACGTCGGTGGGCACCGCCACCGCCGAGGTGGCCGGTGACGACGGCACCGCTGCGGTACTGGTTGAACCCGACGACATCTCATCCATCGCCACCGCCCTGGATCGCATCACCTCGCACGCCGACGTGCGGGCGGCCATGTCGGCAGCGGCGATCACCCGGGCAGCGGGCTTTTCTCCCCAGCGCACCGCTGAGGGGATGGCGGCGAGCGGTCGCTGACGCCGCCGGTGGCGCGCAGTGACCCGCGCCGCCGGTGACATGCATGTCGGCATCAACCTGCTGTGGCTGGTGCCCGGTGTGGTGGGCGGGAGCGAGGACTACACCCTGGGGCTGTTGCACGAACTGGCCGATCGCGGGTCGCCGGTGCCGGTCACGTTGTTCGTGAATCGGTCGTTTGCCGCCGTTCACACCGACCTGTGCGCCCGCTTGCACACCGTGGTGGCCCCGGTGTCAGGACGGTCCAAAGCCGTGCGGGTGCTGGCCGACAACACCTGGCTTGCGTGGGCGTTGCGACGCCAGCGCATCACCGTGGTGCACCACATGGGCGGTCTGGTGCCATTTGTGGATGCCGGGTTGGGTCGTGATGGTGCCCGGGTGCTCACCGTGCACGACCTGCAGCCGCTTGAACTCCCGCACAATTTTTCGTTGGTCAAGAGGTGGTTCGAGCGGGTTGCGGTGCCGTGGTCGGTGGGCCGTGCCGACGTGGTGTCCACCCTCAACGACCACGTTGCCCGCAGTGTGCGGGCCCGGTTCGCAATCCCCGACAACCAATGCGCCGTGGTGCCCCCCGGGGCCCGCCGCCCCGGCGAGTCAACACCTGCACACGGCCCGACGCACGAGCGGCCCTGAACCCGAACTGCCTGACGCCACCGGCGTGCTCGATCGTCTGGGTCTCACCGGGGTGCAGTACCTGCTGTACCCAGCCATCACCTACCCCCACAAAAATCACATCACCGCCATCCGTGCTCTGGCCGGGTTGCGCCAGTCGCATCCCGAGGTGCGTCTTGTGCTCACCGGCGGCACTGGGGGTGCCGAGGAGGCGGTGGCAGCAGTGATCGCCGCCAGTGGGTGTGCCGACCGCATCGTGCGGCCCGGTCGGGTGACGTCGGCCGAACTGGTGGCGCTGTACCGTGGCGCCACTGCACTGGTGTTCCCGTCACGTTTTGAGGGGTTCGGGTTGCCTGTTTTGGAAGCAATGCGACTGGGGTGTCCGGTGGTGGTGTCATCCACCACTGCGGTTGCCGACCTCGCCGGTGACGCCGGTTTGGCCGTTGACCCCGACGACGTGGCCGGGTGGTCAGTGGCCATGGCCCGGGTGTGTGACGACGACGGCCTGCGGCGCACCATGGCGGCCACCGGTGTGGAGCGGGCCGCCGGGTACACATGGGATCGCTCGGTCGACGCCCTGCAGTCGGCGTGGCAGCTGGCGCAGGCGATCGCAGGCGGTCAGCGAAGCACGACCACCACAGGGCTCACGTCATGAGCAGGGTCACGTCATGAGCAGGGCCACACGATGAGCGGGCTCACGTCATGAACATCGTGGTGTTGTGCCCTCATTTCGCCCCCGACATGGCCCCCACCGGTGAGGTGATCAGTGCCATCACGTTGCGTCTGGCCGCCCGCGGTCACCGCCTGCATGTGGTCACCTCGTTGCCGTGGTACCGCCATCACGCCACCGAACCGGGCTGGGACGGCCAGTTGGTGCGTCACGAGGACACCAATTGGGGCCGCATCACCCGGGTGCACCCGTTCCCCACCGACAAGACCAACATCCCGGCCCGGGCCCTGGCCTTTGGGGGCTTCACCCTGCTGTCGGTCATCGAGGGAGTCCTCACCTCGGCACGACCCGACGTGGTGCTGGCCATGTCCCCACCCATCACCCTTGGGGCCGCCGGGTGGGCCGTGGCCCGGTCGCGGCGGGCGCCGTTTGTGTTCAACATCCAGGACGTGTTCCCCGATGTGGCCGTGGACCTCGGCCTGCTCACCAACAAGCGGGCCATCGCCGCTGCCCGCCGTCTGGAGGTCACCACCTACCGGCACGCCGATGCTGGTCACCGTGCTCAGCGACGAACTCGCCGCCAACGTGCGAGCCAAGCTGGCCGGGGTCGTGCCCGCCCACCGTCTCACCGAGGCTGTGGATCGCGTCCATGTGATCCCCAACTTTGTCGACACCTCAGCGATCTCGCCCCAGCCGGCACCCGGTGGGGCCCGGTACCGGTCGCAGTACGGCCTGGGGGATCGCACCGTGGTGATGTACGCCGGCAACGTGGGTCTCAGCCAGTCGCTGGACCTGGTGCTCCACGCCGCCCGCACCATGGCTCACCGCACCGACGTGGTGTTCGTCATCAACGGTGGCGGGTCGGCTCGCCAGTCGCTGATGGCGTCGGCCGCCGGGCTCGACAACGTGGTGTTCGTGGACATGCAGCCCCGCCACCGACTGCCCGAGGTGCTGGCGGCCGGCGACGTCCACGTGGTGCCGCTGCGCACCGGGCTTGCGGCATCCAGCGTGCCGTCCAAGCTGTATTCCATCCTGCTGCCGGCCGGCCCATCGTGGCCAGCGTCGATCCTGGCACCGAGGTGCAACGCACCGTGGAAGCCGCCGGCGCCGGCCTGGCCGTGCCGCCCGACGACCCCGAGGCCTTCACCGGCGCCGTCGGGGCATTGGTCGACGACCCAGTCCGTCGCCGTGCCATGGGCGCCGCCGGCCGGAGTTTTGTGGAGGGATGGGCCTCACCCGAGGCGGTGGCACTGGCCTACGAGCAGCTGTTCGACCGCCTCATCGCCGAGCGTTCCCGCTATCCGGTGGGCATCCGGCGGCCCAGATCATCCAGCGGCAGGCGCTGAGCTACGGACGCACAGTTGGTCGAGGACGTCGTGCCTTTTAAGCTGCCGATTTCAAAGCATCAGCTGAATCTCCGGCAGACCCGGATGCACTCGCAGTCGCAGTCGCATGAATATGGGGCACATGTAATCACGAACCCAATCATGGAGATAGTGGCATTCCAGGTAACGACCGCTACAGCTACCTGTGAACAACCCCGTCTGGACCACCGCGCCGAAGACCGCCTGCCCCTGAAACTCGCCCGGGTAGGTAAGTCTCCGGCTTGAGATACTCTCCCGCTAAGACCACCCTCATGCCGCATGTTCCCAGCAAGGGGGAAACGCAAAGGATCCTCACACAGATGTTCGTCCAAACAGCCCTGAAGGGTTCGGCGAGGGCGTAGTACCCTAAGGTCCGTTTTCCGCAATGCCGGGCTGCCTTCAAGCTCCGCCGTATTAGCTAGGATCTCCGTCATGAAGGTTGTCGTAACCGGTGCTGCGGGGTTTATTGGTTCCCATCTGTCTGAACGGTGCATCGCTGATGGGCACGAGGTGGTTGGAATCGATTGCCTTACTGACTACTACTCCGAGAGTGAAAAACGACGAAATCTGGACCCTTCGCTCGAATCAAAAACTTTGAGTTCCACAGAACAAACTTGGCCACCGATTCGCTGGAGGCGGTGCTTGAAGGCGCCGATATTGTTTTTCATCAGGCTGGCCAGCCGGGCGTGCGGGCGTCCTGGGGGTCAGGATTTGATCCCTATCTAAGCGACAACATTCATGCGACCCAGCGGTTACTGGAACACTTTCGTGAGCGACCGTTGCTCAAATTCGTATATGCGTCCTCGTCCTCGGTATACGGCAATGCGGAGGGTTGGCCCACGGCGGAGACTGCACTGCCCAAACCACGTAGTCCTTATGGCGTGAGCAAACTTGCAGCTGAGCATCTGTGCGGTTTGTATGCAGCCAATTTTGGCGTCCCAACGGTATCGCTTCGCTACTTCACGGTATTTGGACCTCGTCAACGCCCTGACATGGCCATGCACCGACTGTTCAAATCGGTGCTCCAAGGCACGCCGTTCAACTTGTATGGCGATGGTTCGAAGGTGAGGGACTTCACCTACGTTTCCGATGTGGTTGCGGCCAACCTCTGTGCCGCAATGGCTGATGTGACTCCAGGCGTCGTCATGAACATTGCTGGTGGATCAGGATGCTCCATGGCTGAACTGATTGAAATAGTCGCTGATCTGGCTGGCGGCCGTCCCGTGATTGACCAAGCTCCCGACGCAGACGGTGATGTCGAGCGCACCGGAGGTGATACGAGTCTTGCTCAAACTCTGCTGGGATGGCAGCCGAGGATTGACCTGCGAACCGGTCTCAGCAGGCAACTTGACTGGGTGGCCAACGCCTGACGTCGGGGTCCATCTCACAAAGGGTCAGCAGGGGCTGACTGTGCGTACGGTTCACATGCTTGCTCCACTCGTATACCTTTTCCACGAGAGTTCGTCGATGATCCACCCTCGGATTGGGGCCGTATTCAGCTCCACTTGATCGATCCAAACTTATTGCCGGACAGTCGAATTCTGAACTCCCCAGAGACCACGAGGGACCAAGTTGCACCTAGCCCATCTGGTAACCGTTCCAGTAAGCGCCCACCTGCTATTGGGGGTTGAGCTGGACTATTTGGTGTCCAAGGGGCATCGAGTCAGCGTCATCACCGGACCAGGCCACAGGATGGACCAACTGGTCAATGCCCACCCTGAAGTTGAGGTGGTCGTTATTCCGGCACTCACACGCCGGATGGATCTAGTAAGCGACTTGCATGCTTCACGGCAGCTATTTGCCTGCCTTCGCAGGATACGTCCTGATGTTCTGCACACCCATATGCCCAAAACGGGTTGGATCGGACGGATTGTTGGTCGTGTTGCCGGGGTGCCCTGCGTGGTCAACACCTGCCACGGACTCTACGCACGGCAACCGTCGAGTCGCATGGGGCGATTCATTGCGATGGTGGTCGAGTGGCTCAGCGAGTCATTCGCCCATCACAACCTGTTCCAAAATCATGATGATCTTGCCAGCATGCATCGGTGGGCTCCTTGGCGAGATCACACATACATCGGAAACGGCATCGACCCCTCCAAATTCCTGCCTGAGGCTGTGGACAAGCAGCAGGCGAGGCAGGACCTTGGCCTCAGCGAGGATGCTTTGATCGTTGGGTCCGTTGGCCGACTCATCGAGCACAAAGGGGTCCGAGAATTCGCTCTGGCTGCTAACCGGCTGTCCGGACAAGCTGACTTTGTATGGGTTGGTCCTCGAGGAACCCGACAAGGCAACAGCTTCGGAGCCACCCGATGGTGGGGTCATCTACCTCGGCGAGCAAACCAACATGCCGCAGGTATACGCGGCGATGGACGTGTTCGTGCTGGCGTCGTACATGGAGGGCGTGCCCCGGTCAGCGATGGAGGCGGCAGCCACGGGCCTCCCCCTCGTTCTCACTGACATCCCGGGCTCTCGAGACCTCGGCCACCACGGCACGGAGTTGCTGCTCGTTCCCGCTCGAGATGCTTCAGCGTTGACCCAAGCGATCGAGTCGCTCATCACCGATGCCTCACTGAGGGATCGACTGGGATCGAATGGCCGACAGCGCATCATCGAACGGCATGACCAGCGCCAGATCGCTCAGGCGCTGCTCAAGCTCTACGAAGACTGCCAAGCGGGAAAGAGGAGTGTGCGTTGACAGGTCCAGTTGATCCATCTTGCGGTCGTGCACGTGCGGCGTGAAGGTGTACTCGTCCAGGTCGCTGGCCGCCTTCGCCTCCGTCGACGAAGCACCGACCAATGGTTCGTGAACAGGTCCGCACTGCAGTGCCCGTGCGTGAATTTGTCTCGTGGTTCAAGGTGAGCGGGTCAGGTTCCAATGGCGGGAAAGCTCAGGACAGCGGATCCCGGGCACCGAGGTGCAGCGCACCGTGGAGGCTGCCGGGGCCGGTGTGGCCGTACCCCCGACGGCCCCGAGGTGTTCACAGCGGCCGTCGAGTCGCTGGTGGACGATCCTGACTGTCGACGTGCCATGGGCGCTGCCGGGCGGAGCTTCGTGAGAGGTGGGCGTCACTCGAGGCGGTGGCGTTGGCCTATGAGCAGCTGTTTGACAGGCTCATCGCCGAGCGTTCCCGGTACCCGGTGGGCACCCGCCGGCCTGGAGCCCGGCACCGGGTCGTCGCCCCGGCTGCGGGCAGCCGCCCTCCGGCAATGTCCTCGAACCGCAGGGGGTTGCGGGCAAGCGGCCCCGGGCAATGGTGTCGCCGTCCCCGCTGCGGGTAGGCTCTCGGTTTCCTATGGGCAAGGCATCGTCAGCAAAAAAGGTGGCTCGCGTCGCTCGCTCCAGTTCGATGAGCGGCGGCGGCGGGCGTGACCGGATCAAACTCGGATTCTCGGCCGTCATCATTGCGGTAATGCTGCTGGGTGTGCTTTTGGTGGGGTGGTCGCGTGCGTCACGTGACACCGGACCAGCCGGTCCCGATGGCAGTGACGTCTGGACTGCCACCTACGGCATCTACCTGTGTGACGGCTTCGCCCCCGGGCTGGGTGGCGAGCTCAGCACATCCCCACTCAACGAGGACGGCCCCGACGGGCGTTCTTCACTCGGCACCTGGGGCGCCACCGCCGACTTCGGGTTCACCACCGACACCATCACCCTCCCCGACGGCACCGTGCTGTCCAACGGCTTCGACTGCAACGGCACCCCGGGCGAGGTGTCTGTCACCACCTGGGCGCCGGGCGCAGCCGCCGATGCTGGCCTGACCCGCACCTCGAGCTTCGACATCGTGCGATTCAACGAAACCGGTGAGCTGTTCACCTTCGCCGTGGCCCCGGCCGGAACCACCATCCCGCAGCCGGCCGCCACCCCCGAGACCACCATCTCGCTGGGATCAGCAGTGGACCCGCCTGCTGGTGATGCGCCCGCCGACGAGCCCACGGCCACCACGGCCCCCTGAACCGTGCGGGCAATCATCCTGGTTGGCGGGTTCGGTACCCGCCTGCGTCCCCTCACGCTGTCCACCCCCAAGCAGATGCTTGCGGTGGTGCACCGTCCCATGATCGAGCGCGTCATCGAGTCACTGGCCGTCCACGGCATCGATGAGGTGGTGCTGTCGCTGGGCTACCGCCCCGACGCGTTCCTGGACCGTTACCCCGACGACCAGTGCGCCGGTGTGCGCATGTTGTACGCCGTCGAGCCCGAGCCGCTCGACACCGCTGGGGCCATCGCCTTTGCCGCCGCCGAGGCAGGTGTGCGGGGCACGTTTGTGGTTGTCAATGGTGACGTGCTCACCGACATGGACCTGACCGACCTGATCGCAGGTCACCGAGCCACCGGTGCCGAAGCCACCATCTCACTGACCGCCGTTGATGACCCGTCCAGGTTCGGCGTGGTGCCCATCGACGATGCGGGCCGGGTGGAGGCCTTTGTGGAAAAGCCTCCGGTTGGCGAGGCGCCCACCAACTGGATCAACGCCGGCACCTACGTGTGCGAGTCCGCCATGCTCGACCGGATTCCGCCCGGTCGTCCGGTGTCGATCGAGCGCGAGGTGTTCCCGGCCATGGTCGCCGATGGTGTGCTCTACGCCCGTCAGTCGGCGGCCTACTGGGTCGATGCTGGCACCCCGGGCACGTACCTGTCGGCCCAGCTCGACATCGTCGACGGCCGCCGGGGCAACCCCGAGGATCCGGTGGCCCCCGACGCCAAAATCGACGCTTCGGCCACCGTGGACCACAGCGTGCTGATGAGCCGGGTGGTGGTGGCTGCCGGTGCAGTGGTGCGTGACAGCGTGCTGCTGCCGGGGTCGTCGGTGGCAGCCGGAGCCGCGTCGAGGGCTCGGTGCTGGGAGCGGGAGCCGTTGTGGGCCCCGGGGCAGTGGTGACCGGTCTCAGCGTGGTCGGTGACGATGCCGAGGTGCCGGCGGGATCCACCCTCGACGGCGTGCGCCTACCCGACGGCAGCTGAGCGATCCCGGGCAATCGGCGGGATCATCCGCCGACGGGCCTGATGGCTGTAGAAGCTCTCAGCCACGGCCACGGCCACCACGCGTGGCCGCCACTCGTGGCGTATCAGCACGACATACCCGCCCACAATGATCGGACGGGAGAACATCCTCCACCTGCTCGGTCGCTCGAGTCGCTGTTCCCTGATCTGCAGCGCGGTGGTGGTGTCGATGTGGGCACGCTGGCGTCGGATGAATGCAGCGGTGGTAACTCTCGGGGTGTAGGTCATCAACGCCTTGGGGGCCTCACCGATCGAGAAACCGGCTCGCCATAGCCGCACCCCCAAGTCGGTGTCCTCACCCCCGGCCGTGCCCGGCAGGTTCGGTTCGAACCCACCCACGGCGTCAAACGCAGCCCGACGACAACCCATGGTGGCGGTGATGGCATAGGGGATCGGGCCGAAGGGCAGCAGGCACCTGCCGTCCATGGATCGGTAGGCCGAGCGATATATCCAGGTGGGCACGTGTGAGCGGTCGACCATGATCGTCCCTCCCGCCACGTCGAGGTTTTGTGCAGCCATGGCATCGGTCATTTCGGCGACCCATCGGTGGTCGACAACGTCGTCGGCGTCGCAGAACAACAACGTGTCACCGTGGGTGTGGGCCACAGCCACGTTGCGGGCATACCCCGCCGATGCCTCATCGGGCGCGTCCACGATGATCAGGTCCAGCTGGCCGGTGAACTGTTTGGCAATCTCGCCACTGCGATCGGTGCAGCGATTGAGCGCCACCACCACTTCGAATTCCCCGGCGTCGGTCTGGTTGGCCAGGGCCTGGAGCTGGTGGCCCAGAGTGTCCTCAGCGTTGTGGACGGCGATGACCACACTCGCCAATCCTGCGGCGGTGGCGCGATCAGCAGGGTTCTCGGGCACCTCAGTGTTGGGATCATTGGGTAGCAGGGGTTTCGTCACAGAAGTATTCCAAGGTGTGCGTCAGATGAGTCTTGCGCCCGCCGGGATTCTACAAGTCGGTGGAGGGGCTGAGCGACGGGATCACTCGGTGCTGAGCGATCCTGTCGCTGCGGTCGGAGCGATGAGCCGCCTTCGGGTGCGATGGGCCCAGAAGTTCTTTGCCATCGCCATGGCCACCAACCGCAGGCGCCACTCACGCCCCACGAAGACTGCACAGACGCCCACGGCGATCGGGCGGCTGATCATTTTCCACAGGCTTGACCGCACCCCGCCGTGCTCCCGGATGGCCAGGGCCGTGAAAGCCGTGGTTTCGGATTGCGCTGGCGTCGGATGAACGCCCTGGCGGTGGTTCTTGGGGAGTAGTGGAGCAACGGGACGTGTGGGCGCTGCACCGAGCAGCCGGCCTGCCAAAGTCGAATCCCGAAGTCGGTGTCCTCTCCACCCCCGGCCGTGCCTGGAAGCTTCGGTGTGAGCCCACCCACGGCCTCAAACGCAGCCCGGCGTATTCCCATGGCACCACCACCGGCGTACGGGATCTGTCCGAACATGGCCAGACACTTGCCATCGACCCACTGGTAGCTGGTGCGGTAGATCCACATGGGAATCTGTGAGCGGTCCACCACGAGTTTCCCGCCCACCACATCGACGTTCTGTGCAGCCATGGCGTCAGTCATCTCGGCGACCCATCGGTGGTCAACGACGTCATCAGCGTCGCAGAACAACAGCGTGTCACCACGGGAGTTGGCCACGCCCACGTTTCGTGCGTAACCGCCGCATGAAGCCCAAAGGTTCGGGCTGCGCATCGACAATGACCAGAGCTAGCCTCTCAGCGAAGCCTTCGGCCACCTGCCGACTGCGATCGGTGCAGCGATTCAACGCCACCACCACCTCAAAGTCGCCGGCACCGGTCTGGTCGGCCAGGGCCTGCAGCTGGCGGCCCAGGGTGTCCTCAGCGTTGTACACGGCGATAACCACACTCACCATGTCGTGTGCAGCGGTGGCACCGCATTGATCCGCAGGGATCTTGGGTGCTGGATCGGTGAACAAACGCAGTTCCGGTTCGGCAAAGGCTGCTGGCCAAAAGCCACGAGTAGCCCCGGTTACAACGGGGCAACAGCCGTTGCGAGGGTTACCTGCTCGCACCCAGTTCCCATGCCGGCTTCAGCATGTGCACCTCAGGGGTAGAGTCGGTGGATGCGTGCAGTGGTCACCGGCGGAGCCGGATTCATCGGGTCCCATCTTGTTGACCGGCTCATCGCCGAAGGTCACGATGTGGCCGTCGTCGACAATTTCTCATCGGGGAAGCGATCCAATCTGGACGCTGCCACTCGCAGCCGGTGGCGGCCGGCTCGTAGTGCACGACTGGGACGTGCGTGATTCTGCGGTCACCGATCTCATCGCCGCAGCAGAGCCCGAGGTGGTGTTTCATCTTGCCGCCCAGGCAGACGTGCGCTGTGAGTGTGGCCGACCCGGTGTTCGACGCTGAGGTCAACGTGATCGGCAGCCTGCGGGTGTTTGAGGGTGCCCGGGTTGGTGGTGCCCGCAAGGTGGTGTTCACGTCGTCGGGCGGCACGATCTACGGCGAGCCCGACCCGTCGACGCTGCCGGTCGACGAGTCGCACCCCCAGCGCCCAGTGTCGCCGTATGGCGTGGCCAAGAAAGTGGGCGGCGACTACCTGTTCGCCTATGGCGTGCTGTTCTGGGCTTGAAGGCACGTCACTGGCGCTGGCCAATGTGTACGGCCCACGTCAGGATCCCCACGGTGAGGCTGGGGTGGTGGCCATCTTCGCCGGGCGGTTGCTGTCGGGTGAGCCATGCACCGTGTTTGGTGACGGCGCCCAGACCCGGGACTTCGTCGAGGTCGCCGACGTGGTCGACGCCTTTGTTCGGGCGTCGGCACCGGGCATCGCCAGCAGCCTGGTGGTGAACATCGGCACCGGGGTGGAGACGTCGGTCAATGAGCTGTACGCCACCATGGCCGCTGCCGCCGGGGTGAATGCGCCTGCGGTGCACGCCCCAGCCCGTCACGGCGAACTGGCCCGCTCGGCCCTGGCGGTGGGTCTGGCGGCCGCTGAGCTGGGCTGGACCCCGCAGGTGGCGCTCACCGACGGCTCACGTCGGGTGCTGGACTGGTTCGCCACCGTCAAGGCCAGTTGATGGCGAGCTACCAGCCCCACCCGGGGTCACCGTGGGTGGCCGAAGCGGTGGCACGGGTGATGGCCTTCGACCGCACCGCCATCCCCATCGAGCCCCTGCCGGCTCCCAGCGGGGCGACCACGTGGGCTGATGTGCTTGACGCCATGGCCATGCATCGGGTGGTGGAGGTGGTGTTCCCCACGCCAAGGCATTGGGTATGGATGGTGATTCGGTGGCCGTCATGTACGGCATGCGCCATCAGCTGGTGGCAGCCGGGCTGAAGCTGGAACTGGACACCAATGCCGTGTCGGGATTGCTGCAGTCTGCCGGCGTATCGACCATCTCATCGTCAAGGGTGTGGCGCTGGCGGCGCTGATGGGCCTGGCCCCGTCGGGCCGTGGTGCCGGCGACGTGGACGTGTGGGTTCGCCCTGCTGACGTGGAACGCACCGAACAGGTGCTGCATGCCAATGGTTGGGGTCGGCAGAATCCGACGCTGCCGCAACCCGCTGACGGCTGGCGGTGGCGACTGATGCTTTCTGTTGGCAACGAACTGCCTCAACTGGGTGCCGGGGTGAGTCATGTGGACCTGCATTGGCGCGTCACACCGTGGACCGGTGAGCACATCCCCAACTTCGACACCGCCTATGCCCGCTCGGTGCAGGTGCCGCCGCTTGATGATTCGGTGCGCACGATGTGTCCGTCTGATGCGCTGCGCCATGTGGCCCAGCATGCCCGCAAGGACGCCTGGGCCACCCTGCGTCATGTGGTGGACGTTGTGCGCATGGCGGATGTGTGTGATCCCGCTGAGGTGGTGACGATGACTCGCACTGAACCCAATATCGCCCTGGCCATGACGGTGGCCGGTTACGTCACCACCATGGATATTCCCGGGTGGGAGGCCGATGCCCGTACCCGTCGGCTGGCCGACGAGGCCTGGCGGGGCTGTTTGGGGTTGCGCAACTCGGTGGCCCAGCGCAATGCCGCCACCGGCAGAGCAGGCGGTTGCCGTGCGGGCCCGTTACGAATGGTGGCTGGCGCGCTTCGTCACCGAGTTGGACCACCGCGTCATGGGCGGTCAAGCTGGTTGTGCCACTGAGGCGCTTGCAGCTGCCAGTTGGTCGTCCACATGTCGTTGCGGAAACGACAACGCCTCACTGACCGGGTCCCTTTAGACGGAGGAGTTTTCTCTCCCGATCAAGTTGGCGTTGTGATCTGCGCCATGACTTCCAGCCGGGCCCGGTGGCGATGATGGCATCGGCGAGGTACCGGCCAATGACCCGGTCAAAACGATGTGCGAGACCCGACGGGCTGGACCGCCGGATGACGCAGTGAGCGGCTCGGTGCCAGAGGCATCCATGCGAGTGAGCGGGCGTGCTCGGCGTATGCCCACGGTAGACGGTGAGTCGTGGGCTGGGCGATGCCCCATTTCGAGTTGAAGGCCGCCTGTGGAGCGGCGATTGAGTCGGGAGGACCACCGACCCAGATGGCTAAGGCTGTGTCCATTGCCCGCAGTCCATGGCAGAACTCAACTGTGGCCGTGGCCTCGGGGACCAGCCAGATCGACCCTGCGTGTTCAGCGATGCGTAACGAAACGTCAAGGTGCTCACCCTGCGATCTCCTGATCGTGCCGCCGAACCCTCCGATGGCAAGCAGCTTTGTTCGGTCGAACAAAACACAGTGGAACTCAAGCTAATGCCACCGTTTCACTCTCTGCAAGTCTTTGGCCGCATCCAGAGGCTCATTCATGTGTCGGTGCCGCTCAATCAGTGATCGGCCACGGGGACCCACGACGATTTCCAGTCCCCTCCGCTTTCGTGGATAGTGAGGTGAACGTCGGTGCCAAAACGCTGCAGTACGAGGGGCCGGGCGGCAGTGGCGTTGTGGTCGGCTGCGGTGCGCACCAGCAGCTCAAGCCAGCCAGTGCTCGGGAACCACGTCATTGTCCACGAACGCCACGTAGGGCGCTGACGCCTGCTCCAGGGCTAGCTGACGGGCTTCGTTGGGAATCAGATGGTGGCGTGGACCGATGAGCTCCAGTCGGCCCGGAGCTAACGCATGCAACCGGGAGATCACTTTGGGAGGTGTGGCGCCAGGGGACAAGCGTGGATGCTCACGGCAGCGATCAACGGTTGCGATGACTGCCTGCAAGGTACGCAGGGTTGACGAATAGTGGTCACGGACCACGATCACCACCTCAACCCCCTCAGGGGTCATGGTGGCAGCCGTTCTGATGGGTGGCGTGGTCTGGCGGTGGCGAGCCCTGATGGCGGCGTGTCGATGCTGGCGCTGGTACCTCCATCGGCCGAGGGTCGCAGCGAAGCCATTGACCAGACGGAATCCCACTCACTGGGGATCCTGCTGTCGCTCCACCACCAGTGCATGGCCCGCCATCTTCACAGGAAGAGTGACAAGCGACAGTGCCGAAACAGCTTGGTATGGCCCATAGCACGCGAATGCCAGAGCTTCACCGTTGTAGGAGTACTCGGTAGGTGCGGGCAATCAGGCCGCGAACAGTGGACGGAAGCCGGTAGCGGACGGTGGCGCTCCGGGGCCTCGCCGAAGGAAAATCCCTCCAGTGAGGCCCTGATGCCAAAATCGGCGTCTTCACTGCCTGCCCCCTCCAGGGCTTCGTCAAAGCCCCCCAACGCCTTGAAGGCATCGTGCCGACAGCCCATTGATGCCGTAATGGCGTACCGGTGGTCGCCATAGGCAGGCTGCAGTCCCCATCGAATGAGGGTCGAACGGTGTCAGCCAGCCATCTGGCCAGTGCGCTGGTGTCCACGGTTATTTGACCGCCCACCACATCAAATCCATCCAGGGCACAACGCCGATACATCTCTGCCACCCAGGTGCTCCCCACCACATCGTCGGCATCACAGAAAAGGATGTAGTCGGCATCGGTGTTGGCTGCCCCACGTTTCGCATATCCGGCGCTGGAACGCAACGGAGCGTCAACGACCCTGATGGAGAGGCCAGCGCCTCCCATCCGCAATGCCACTGCTTTGGTGTCGTCGGTGCATCTGTTGGTCACCACGGTCACATCAAAACCGGGGCATCGATTTGGTTATTGAGAGCGGTGAGCTGGTCGGCAAGGACGAGGCCAGCGTTGCGGGCTGGAATGATCACATTGACGGCAACCTTCTCGGCCGGGTCCATCACCGCGCCAGCCAATCGGCGTCGCACGCGCAGTGCGAAGCCGGCTGGCTTCGCACGCAGTCGACGGGCGACTCGTCGGATCGGAGGGGGAAGGAGGATGACCGTCGGGTCGCCACAAGTCCCATCGCTCGGTCACGACGGCACCCAAAGACGCCTTGAATCTTCCAGCTGGGCCTGGACGAGCACCGTTGAGGTCGACCCTTCTACACCGCGATATGGAGGTCCTGGGCGGCCCTCCACCGCAGCAGCGAATTTGCCCCCAGATCGGCATGTGACGGGTCTGAGCCCGTGAACATATTGCCGGCTCGGTCTCCCACACGACGGTCAACTGAAAGGCTACGGGGGTACCGGTGGTGAATATGCCACGAACAGCCGCCCGGTTGCCGCCGGCGAGTAGCGAGCCGATGAGCTGCCGCCAGGTGGCAGAGTCGGCCCAATCGGTGGACCATACGTTCCGAGCTGCAGCATTTGAGCCGCACCAAATGCTCAACCAGCGAGTCGGGGCAGTGGCTGGGCTCAGCGATTGTTTCCACCAAGTAGCCGTGTTGCTCGGCTCGCCGAATCAGTCGTCGACGGTTGCGTTCCATGGCATTCCACGCCCGTCGAGGCAGGCGATATCCATCTCATAGGTGAAGGTGGGGCGAGCCGACCAGCCTGACTCCAACACGGCCCGGACATCACCGATCTCGGGGTGAATGCGAATCGTGGCTGCCGGGCAGGTCGCTGCCACCTGACCGATGAGAGCACTGACAATCCGTGAGGTGTGTCGGTCACACACCGACCGATGCCTTGATGTTGATGGGCGTATCACCGGTCCGTTGAAGGCGACCACTGGCAAGGGCCCGGGATGTCCAACAGGTGATGCCAGCAGCATGATTCCACCAACCATCTCGTGGCCCTTCCACGCTGCCCAGCCCGTTACCCGCAACCCGTAGGCAGCGGCAGCACCGGCAACCAGCTCAGGCGAGTGATAACTGGTGCGACCAACGCCTGTTTTGGAGAGTTCACGCCATGAGGGGCTCGTTCAGAGCCAGCGGAACGACCGAAAGCTGGTGGCGGCGGCCTGAACTTCCGGGCGGATACATCAGTCTGGCCCGTTGACATGACTGGAGGGACACTAGTGACACCGTTGTGGTCCCACAACGGACCAGGCAAGCACTTCGAAAGATGGTTGCGGTCCAAAGCTCAGCGGGGACAATCAGGGCCACTATCTGGGCCACTATCAGGCCACTATCTGGGCCGTTACCGAAACAGGTCGTCGGCGGCAGGGCGGATCATGTCGTCGGCGATGCTGCCGGTGCCGAGCCAGTCGGCGGGCACACCACGCACCACGGCCACCGGCACCCCGTCGGCCTTGCCCATCACCATCTCGGCTGCCGACGCGATCTCGTCGGCCACGGCCACCTCGGTCACCATGAGCTCACGACCCAGCGCATCGGTGGTGCCCCGCAAGTCCACCACCGGCCGCAGTCCGGCTGACCCGATGGCCACATCGGTCACGCCCCGTCGCCACGGACGGCCGAACGTGTCCGACACCACCACGGCCACGTCCACCCCGAACCGGTGCACCAGGGCATCACGGATCCGACGGGCCGAACGATCGGAATCCTCGGGCAGCAGGGCGGCGGTGCCGCGCTCCACGTTGGACAGGTCAATGCCGGCGTTGGCGCACACAAACCCGTGCTTGGTCTCGCTGATCACCAGCATCCCCCGACGCCGCAGGATGCGTACCGACTCACGTTCCACCAACGGCCGGTGCCCGTCGGGGTCGTCGGGGTCGATGGCCACCAGCTGGTTTTCCGCCTTGGACACCACCTTTTGCGTCACCACCACCACGTCACCGGCAGCCAGGTCGTCGGGACCGGCGGCGATGGCGTCAACAATCAGACCGGCCAGATCCGATCCCGGGGCGATCTCACCCATGCCCACCACCCCGAACACCTCGATGCGCCGTGGCGACGGGCTGCTGCTGCTGGTCACGACAACGCCCCCAGCACCGTGGTGGCCAGTGCTGCCGCCTCGGTGGGGCCGGTCATCACCGTGGGTGCCACCACACACCGCATGCCGGCGTCGGCAACAGCGGGGGCAAGATCGGCGTCGGCGGTATCGATCACCAGGGTGCCGGCGAACGGGGCATACAGGCGAGCCACTCCCACCACACTCACCTCGTGACCCATGGTGCGCAACAAGTCGGCGGCCGGGCCCTTGAGGGCCTTGCCGGCCACAATGGGAGACACCGCCACCACGGTGTCTCGGCGGGCCGTCACGGCGTCACGCACCCCGGGTACCGCCAGCACCGGGTCGATGCTCACGATGGGGTTGGACGGGGCCACGATCACCATCGTGGCATTGCCGATGGCCTCGATCACCCCGGGGGCCGGCGTGGCGCTGTCGGCACCTTCGAAACGCACCGCCGACACTGCAGGGGCGTGCTGCATGCCCACGAACCACTCCTGAAACCCCACCTGGCCGTCGCCCATCAGGGTCACCCGGGTGCGAAGGGCGTCGTTGGTGACCGGCAACAACGTGCAGCCCAGACCCCACGCCCGGGTGATCTCGGCGGTCACCTCACCCAGCGTGGCGCCCTCAGCCATGCGTTGGGTGCGAAACATGTGGGTGGCAAGGTCCCGGTCGCCCAGTGCGAACCACGCCGCACCGCCGTATCGCTTCAGCTGGTCCATGGCCTGCCACGTCTCACCGGTCAGACCCCACCCGGTGTCGAGGTTGATGGCCCCGGCCAGCGTGTAGGTGACGGTGTCCAGATCAGGCGAGATGTGCAGGCCGTGCAGCACCATGTCGTCGCCCACGTTCACGATGGCAGTCACCGTGGCCGGGTCGGTCACCCGCACCAGACCCGCCAGCAGGCGGGCGGCACCCACGCCGCCGGCCAGAACCGCTGTGGTCACCTGGTGCCGTTGGGCCGCAGGTGGGCGTTGCGTTCTGTGGCTTCGATGTCGGCATCCACCATCATGTGCACCAGCGACTCAAACGACGTGTTGGGCTTCCAGCCCAAGGCGGCGTTGGCCTTGGAGGCGTCACCAACCAGCAGGTCCACCTCGGCGGGACGGAAGAAGCGCTCGTCGATCACCACGTGGTCTTCCCAGTTCAGCCCGGCGCGGCCAAACGCCAGCTGGCAGAACTCGCGCACCGAGTGGGTCTCACCGGTGGACACCACGTAGTCGTCGGGGACGTCTTGTTGCAGCATCAGCCACATGGCTTCCACGTAGTCGCCGGCAAATCCCCAGTCCCGCTGGGCATCCAGATTGCCCAGGCGCAGCTCGGTGGCGTGCCCGGCGGCGATGGCGGCCACCCCGTGGGTGATCTTGCGGGTCACGAACTCAAGGCCACGGCGCGGCGACTCGTGGTTGAACAAGATGCCCGACGAGGCGTGCAGATCATACGACTCGCGGTAGTTCACCGTGATCCAATGGCCGTACACCTTGGCCACGCCGTAGGGGCTGCGGGGGTAGAACGGGGTGTCCTCGGTTTGGGGTACCTCGCGCACCTTGCCGAACATCTCTGACGACGACGCCTGGTACATGCGCACCGACGGATCCACCAACCGGATGGCGTCGAGCAGGCGGGTGACCCCGATGGCAGTGGTTTCACCAGTCAGCACCGGCTGGCTGAAGCTGGTCTGCACGAATGACTGCGCCGCCAGGTTGTAGATCTCTTCTGGCCGGTGCTCGCGCAGCACCCCGATCATGGACGCCTCGTCGAGCAGGTCGGCCGGCGCCAGCGTGATGTGGTCCTGAATGTGGGCGATGCGCTCGAAGTTGAGCGTGGACGAGCGCCGGACCATGCCGATCACCTCGTAGCCCTTTTCCAGCAGCAGTTCGGCCAGATACGACCCGTCTTGCCCGGTGACGCCAGTGATCAGTGCGCGCTTGGCCATGGTTGGCATCCTACGTCAGGGCCCGACTCGGGCACGCCACTCGTTCATGATGTCGCCCAGGGTGGTGTCGAGCGGGATTTCCGGCTCCCAGCCGGTGGCCTTTGTCACCTTGGTGTGGTCGCCACACAGCACCGGCACGTCCACGGGTCGCTGCAGGCTGGGATCTCCCTGCAGGCGCACCGGGCGGCGGGCCAACGCCACAAGGCGTTCGCCCAGTTCGGCGATGGCGATGTCGTGACCCGAACACACGTTGTAGGCCTCACCGGGCTCACCATCGGTGATGATCATGCGGTACGACCGCACCACGTCACGCACGTCGGTGAAGTCACGCCGTGGGGTGAGGTTGCCCACCGTCACCTCTTCGCGCCCCTCCAGCTCACACACAGCGATGCGTTCGGCCAGCGCCGGGGCGACGAACTGGTTGGCCTGACCGGGCCCCAGATGGTTGAACGCCCGCACCCGCATCACCTCGAGGCCGTACCCAAGCCACGCCTGCAAAGCGATCATGTCGGCGGCCACCTTGGAGGCGGCATAGGGGCTGACCGGTCGCATCGGGCTGTCTTCGGTGAGCGGCAACTCGGCCAGGGTCACCTTGCCGTAAATGTCAGCCGACGACACCACCAGCACCCGGCCCACGGTGTCCCGACACGCCTGCAGCACGTTGAGCGTGCCTTCGGAGTTCACCCGCAGTGTGGCCAGCGGTGCCTGCCACGAACCTCCCACGTCACTCCATCCGCCCAGGTGGTACACGGCGTCGGGGGCGGCGTCGGCAATGGCCCGGCGCACGGCGTCGGCGTCGAGCAGGTCCACCCCGGTGGTGCGGTCGATGCCGACCACGTCGTCACCCATGGACTGCAGGTAGGTGGTGAGGTGCTGACCGACGAACCCGGCCGATCCGGTGATGAGTGCGCGCACGGTCAAACTCTAGGCGGTCGGCCGCCAACGTCAGGGGTTGACCCGCCGTGAGCCGCAGCAGCGTCGCGATACAGCGACGTCATGGCGGCCACGGTGCGATCCCACGAGTACCGGGCGGCCTGGAGTGGGCCGGCGGCTCGCAGGCGGGTGGCGGTGGCGTCGTCGCCGGTCACCTCGGCCAGCGCACCGGCCAGGGCGTCGGTGTCGCCCACCGGCACCAGCACGGCGGCATCCCCGCACACTTCGGCCACTGCGGCCACATTGGTGGCCACCACCGGGGTGCCCACACTCATGGCTTCCAGCGGCGGCAACCCGAAGCCTTCGTAGCGCGACGGGTACGCCAGCACGGTGGCAGCGCGCAGCAACGCCGCACGCTGCAGCGCATCCACCCATCCCAGCCGCACGATGCGGGAGCGGTGGCGCGAGGCGGCGATGGCGGTGGCGAGTTCGTTCGCTCCCCAGCCGTCAGGCCCGGCCACCACCAGCACGATGGTGGGGTCGTCATCAGCGACGGCCTCAAAGGCGTTCACCAGGCCGGGGAGGTCCTTGCGCGGTTCCACGGTGCCCAACGCCAGGACAAAGCGCTCTGATCCGGCCAACCGGTGGCCCACGGCCACGTCGGCGTCGGGTACCGGTGACGGTGCCAGCGGCACACAGCGCACCCGGGCCGGATCCACAGCGAACATGTCGATCACCTCGGCGGCCACGGCCTCGGTGTCGGTATGCACCCATGCCCCACGACGCACCGCCGCTCGCACCAGTGCCGGGTAGGCCAGCGTGTCGGCGGTGCACATGGCGGGAAAGTGCACCATGGTGAGGTCGTGCACCGACACCACGGCGGCAGCATTGCGGGTGGGTGGCACCACGTAGTTGGGCCCGTGCACCACGTCCACCGGCCCGGTCCACCATTCCACCGGTGGCCAGCCCACCCGGCGCCACGCCTCGCGCAACGGCCGGGCGGCCATGGGCCGGGTCACCACCCGACACGGGGTGGGGGTGGCAGCGGCCACCTGGTGGCGGCCACGCCAACTGGCGGCATACGCCACCAGTTCGATGCTGGGATCGGCGGCCAGACCGCGTGCCAGGGCTTCGGTGAACACCCCGATGCCGGTGCGGTCCCCAATGAGCGGGGCCACGTCGAGCGCCACCCGCAAGCGGGGCCTAGCCAACATGGGCGAGGCGGGCCATGTCAGGCTGCGATGCGGGCATGTCAGGCGTTGGCGATGGCACGGCGGTACAGGTCCACGATGCCGTCGGTGGTGCGATCCCAGGAGAACTCGCCCACCCGAACGTGTCCGGCAGCGGTCACCCGGGCCCGTTCGGCGTCGTCGGTGGTCAGGCGCACCAGACCGGCAGCGATGTCGTCGGTGTCGCCGGGGTCCACAAACACGGCGGCGTCGCCGCACGTTTCCACCAGCGCCCCCACCCGTCCGGCCAGCACCGGGGTGCCCACGCTCATGGCCTCCAGCGGCGGGATGCCAAAACCTTCGTACAGCGACGGGTACGCCAGCACCTCGGCGGCCCGCAGCAACGCCGACCGGCCCGGGGCGTCCACCCAGCCGAGCACGTGGATGCGGTCACCATGACGGGCAGTCACCACCGCAGCGTCGAGAGCCGCTGACCCCCATCCGGGCGCACCGGCGATGACCAGATGCAGGTCGTGGTCGGTGTCGGCCACACGGTCCCATGCCGCAACGAGTCGCGGCAGGTTCTTGCGGGGTTCCACGGTGCCCAACGCCAGCACGAAGCGCTCGGCCCCGGCCAGAACCCGACCGTCGGCAGGCGTCGGCATCAGGCAGTGGGTCGGTGGCGTTGGGCACCACCACCACCCGGTCAGGGTGGGCCCCCATGAACTCCACCAGTTCGTCACGCACAAACCCCGACACCGCATGCAGCCAGGCGCCGCGCTCGATGGCCTTGGCGATGAGTGCCGGGTACCAGTCGCGGGTGTCGGGGGTGCACAGTTCGGGATGGTGCACGAAGGTGAGGTCGTGCACGGTGGCCACCATGGCCGCCCTGCGGGCCGGTGGCACGATGAAGTTGGGGGAGTGGACCACATCCACCCGTCCGGTGATCCATTCGATGGGTGGCCGGTTGCCGCGGCGCCACAATGCCCGGGTGTACCGGGGCGACAGCACGTCACAGCGCGAGGCAATGGGCACCGACGGCCCGACCGCTGCGGCCACGGCCTGTGATTCCCGCCACGCCACGGCGTACCCGGTGACGTCGATGTCGGGTCGTGCCACCAATCGCTCGAGCACGGCTGCAGCAAAGGTGCCCACGCCGGTGGGGGGACTCAGGGCGTAGGTGCAGTCATAGGCCAGGCGCACCATCGGAGTATCGCACGCCGCAAACCCGGGCCGGGGTTGCTGCAGTCAGAGATACGTCAGTGCGAGCACCCAGCGCCCAACACCCAGCGCCCAACACCCAGCACCCAGCACCCAGCACCCACACAGCAAAAGTGAGCACAACGTCAGGACTGGCGTCGCAGCGGCTTTCCCAACAGGCGCAGGGGTTCAGCCAATGGGGTGTCGGCCAGCAGCTGGGTGGCCTCGTGATGAACGCCCCGGGCAGTGCGTCGGAGGTCCCGTTCAATTTCACGTCGGCGCACCTGAACCCGGTTCACACCCAGCAGTCCCATACCCACGGTGAAGTACACCGCATCGGCGGCCAGGCGCGAGGCGTTGTCAATCGCATCCATGTCCTCACCGTAGCGGGGAGGTGCGGCCATCGGGGTGTCAATGGTGGCGATGCCATCGACCGGGATGTCAGGGCCTCACCCATGAGGCAGGTACCCTTCGGCCATCGTCAGTTCTGCGGTTTCCCCGCCTTCCGACGGCGTCTCCGCCGACCCCGCCGACTCGCTGCAGCCGTCAGTGGTCGTGGTGGTGGTCGCCCACAACCCCGGTGACTGGTTCGAGGCCACGCTGTCGTCGATCGCCGCCCAGACCTACGACAACGTGTCGCTCACGGTGGTGGACGCCGCCAGCACGCTGGCTGTTGCCGACCGGGTCACCGCCGTCGTGCCCGACGCCACCGTCACCCGTCTCAACACCAACCCCGGGTTCGGTCCGGCCTGCAACCAGGTGCGCCACAGCGCCCCGGCAGCGGCGTTCTACCTGTTCTGTCACGACGATGTGGTCCTTGCCCCCGACGTTGTCACGTTGATGGTGGCCGAGGCCTTTCGGGCCAACGCCGGTGTGGTGGGCCCGAAGCTCGTGCAGTACGACGATCCCCGTCGGTTGCTGGCGTTGGGCATGGGCTGTGACCGTTTGGGTCAGCCCGCCGCGCTGGTGGAGCGTGGCGAGCTTGATCAGGGCCAGCACGACGCCACCCGCGATGTGTTCTTCGTACCCGGGGCGGCCACGTTGGTGCGCGCCGACCTGTTCACCGCCCTCGACGGTTTCGACCCCGACATCGACCTGCACGGTGAGGACCTGGACCTGTGCTGGCGGGCCCGGGCGGCTGGGGCATCGGTGGTGGTGGCCCCGGCTGCGGTTGTGGCCCACCTCGAGGCCCTCGGTCAGCGGCGAGACGCCGACGACCGTCGCCGGTTGCAGCTGCGTCACCGCCTGCGCACGTTGCGGGTGTGCTCAACGGCGTCCAGCCGGTGGTGGCTGGTGCCTGCTGCGGCCGTGGTGGCCTTGGTCGAGGGCATGGTGGCCGTCGTCATGGGGCGTGGGCGCCACGTGGCCGATCTGGCCGCAGCGTGGACATGGAACATGTCGCACCGCAGGAGCCTCAAGCAGCGTCGTGAGCGCATGGCAGCGGTGCGGGCCGTCAGTGACCGTGACATCCGTGCCACGCAGGTGCGGGGTCTGGCTCGGGCCCGCTCGCTGATGCGAGCCCGTCAGGCCGCAGGCGCGCCCATTGACGGTGACGGCACGGGCATGGTTGCCGCCCAGCCCATGGGCTGGTGGGGCGTTGGCGTGTGGGTGGCCGTTGCCGTGGTGCTGGTGGTGGGAAGCCGCACCCTCGTCACCGGCCGGGTGCCAGCAGTGGGCGACTTCGTGCTGTTCCCGTCGTCTGCCGGCGACCTGTTGAGTTCGTGGTGGAGCGGCTGGCGCCCAGTGGGTTTGGGTGCCCCCGAAGTGTCGCCGCCGTTGCTGGGGTGTTCTGGCTGGCGTCGGTGCTGTCATTGGGAGCCACCGCCCTGGCTCGCACCGTGTTGATCCTGGGGGCACTGCCCGTGGCCGCCATCGGCGTGTGGCGACTGGCCACCCCGCTGGGGTCGCCTCGGGTGCGCATCGTTGCGCTGTTGGTGGCGGTTGCCAACCCGCTCACCTACGACGCCATCGCCACCGGCCGGTGGTCGTCGCTGGTGGTGCTGGCGGTCATGCCGTGGGTCATGGTGCACATCGCCCGTGGCGCACGCCTCGAGCCCTTTGGCAGTCGTCGCAGCAGGTGGTTCCACATCGTGTCGGCCGGGGTGTTGGTGGCTGTGGCCACACTGTGGCTACCGGCGGCCCCGGTGTTGGTGGCGGTCGTGGTGGTGGCGTTGGTGGTTGGTGGCCTGCTGGTGGGTTCGCTGCGGGGCACCGGCGGGTTGCTGGGGGTCGGTGCGGGGGCGGTGGTGGTGGCTGTGGTGCTGTGCGCCCCGTGGCTGGCCGGCATCGCCACCGGTTCCACTGACGCCGCCGGATGGTCGGTCTGGCTGGGCTCGTCGCTTGGTGGTGGCATGGCGCCGACAGGCGGTGAGATCCTGCGCTTTCAGACCGGTCCGGTTGGATCGTCGGCGCTGGGGTGGGCGCTGGTGGTGACCGCCACCCCGGCGCTTCTGTTCGGTCGCAGGTGGCGGCTGGTGTGGGCGGCTCGGGCGTGGACGGTGGTGTTGGTGGGTTGGGCAGCGGTGGCCGCAGCCGGCCAGGGATGGTTGGGACCCATCGTGCCGGTACCGGATCTGCTGCTGGCCCCGTCGGTGGCAGCACTTGCGCTGGCCGCCGGTGCCGGGATGGCAGCGTTCGAACGGGACCTGTCGGGCTATCGATTCGGTTGGCGCCAGGTGGCGTCGTTTGTGGCCACCGTGGCGGTGGTGGTGGCGTTGCTGCCCGTGCTCGGTTCAGCGTTTGGCGGTCGCTGGGACCTGCCCCAACGTGACTTCGACGACAAGCTTGCCTTCATGACCGAGGAGCGCAACGCCGAGCCGTTCCGGGTGCTGTGGGTGTCTGAAGCCGACCTGCTCCCGCTGGCCGGATGGCCGCTGGACGCTCCATCGCTGGGCACCCCACCATTGGACACCCTGTCGCTGGGATCCGGCGGCGCATCTTCTGACACTCCGCTGCTGGTGTGGGGAACCACCGACAACGGCCTGCCCGGGCCCGACAACTTGTTCACCGTCGCTCCGCTGAGCGGCACCCGGCAGCTGGCTGAAGCGTTGACACTGGCTGCATCAGGCGACACCGACCGGCTCGGTTCACTGCTGGGCCCGATGGGGATCCGGTACGTGGTGGTGCCCCAGCGATTGGCACCGGGGTCGCCTGATCCGTCGACATCCTGATCCGTCGATACCCGATCCGTCGATGCCCGATGGCGCCACCACCGATGCCGGCACCGGCACTTCCAACGGCACTCCCGGCACCACAACGGCGGGATCGGCCACGGGCGCCGGCGACCCGGCCGCAACGTCGGGGTTGCCGGCGGTGGTGGACCTGTTCAGTCGTCAGCTGGATTTGTCGGTGCTTCCGGTGGGGGTGACATCCGGGTGTGGGCCAACACCGCGTGGGTGCCGTCGCGGGCCCTGTTCACCGACGACCAGCTCGCCTCGCTGCCCAACGACGGCCCCCGGGCTGTCGCCGAACTGTCCGAAGGTATCGGCGTGTTGCCCAACGGCGAGGTGGGCGCTGCCGGAGTTCTCAGTGAGTCCGGGTCGGTGTACGTCGCTCAGCAGTTCGACGACGGCTGGACGTTCACCACCGCGGTGGGTGACTCCAGCCGCAACCTGGCTCCCACCGAGGTGTTGGGCTGGGCCATGCGTTTCGACGACGTCAACGACGGTCCTGCTGCTGTGGGCTGGACCGAACCGCCACTGCTGCGACTGCTCATCGTGGCCACGCCGTTGCTGTGGCTGCTGGCGTTGTGGTTGTTGATCCGCAATCGGCCGGTTCGCTGTTGCCACCCGCACATCCATCGGCGGTGAATCATGAATCCGCGGCGTCTGCTGATCGTGCTGTTGGTGGCCGCCATGGTGGCGGTGGTGGTGGCCGTGGACCTGTCGGGTGATGCCACCACCTCGCCGTCTGCATCGGATTCGCAGTCCACGTTGTCGCGGCTTGCTCCCACGGCTGCACCCGCTGATGCCGGGGCATCCACCTGGTACTGCGCTGCGGGCACGGCCACGGGTACCCCCGACGGTCTGGCCGAGCAGACCGTGGTCATCACCAACCTCACCGACACTGCCCGCAGCGCCACGGTCACGGCCTACACCGAGACGGGCGACACGGCGTCAGTCGAGGTCGATCTCGCTGCCAACACCCGCACCCCGGTGCGTGTCGCCGATTTGGTCACTGCCGTGTGGGCGGGAGTGCTGGTGGAGGCCAACGGCGGGGGAGTGGCCGTGGACCACTACCCGGCCGGGCCCACCGGGGCAACGGCAGGGCCGTGTGCGTCGTCGGTGTCGGGGGTGTGGTTCCTGCCAGCAGCAGCCACCGTGCTGGGCGTGCGCCACCTGGTGGTGTTGTTCAACCCGTTCCCCGACCTGGCCGTGGTGGACGTTGCCGTCGAGACCACCGACGGCCGTCGCACCCCTCCGGAGTTCTCCGGGATCGTGGTGCCGGCCAAAAGCGTGCGGATGGTGGACGTTGCCGCACTGGTCACGGTGCGTGACCACGTGGTGGTCACCGTCACCACCCGGTCGGGTCTGGTGGTAGCCGAACAGATCGAGGCCAGCGGACCCGACAGCGACTTGCCGGGCTCGCTGGTCACCACCCTCGGGGCCCCCTCAGCCCAGCCGTCGTGGCATTTCCCGCTGCCGGCCCCGGTGGACCCTGACGACAGCACCCAGACCACCAACCAGCAGTACGTGGTGTTCAACCCCACGGCCGAGATCGCTGAAGTGGACGTGCAACTGCTCGTTGACGACCCGGCCACCAACGGTTTCATCGAGCCGTTTGAAATCACGGTGCGGCCCGGGCAGTTCGCCGTGGTGGACCTCGTCGACGAACCCAGGGTGCCTGCCGGCGTGGGCTTCGCCGCCTACGTGGAGACCCGCAATGGGGTTCCGGTGGTTGCCGCCCGGGTGATCCGCAACAGTGACCCCACCGGATCAGGCGCCTCCATTTCCATTGGCACGCCGGTGCTGGCCACCGGGTGGGTGGTGCCGCTGGGCGGGATGCGCAACGGCGACGGGGCACGAGTTGGGATCTCCAACCTCGGCCTGCGTGACGCCGAGGTGACCGTCAGCGTGGTGTCCGGCGGTTCGCGACAGGTGCTGGCTGAGGCCGATGGGCTCACCGTGGCCGCCGGGACTCGTGTGGAACTCAACTTTGCCGACATCGCAGACCCCGGCAGCGCAAGCCTGCTCATCGAGTCCACCCAGCCCGTCGCCGTTGAGCGTGGCCTCGTGTTCAGCGGGCGAAGGGGCTTTGCCCTGGCCACCGCCATCGCCATCGGCGGCACGTTGTCGCGTCCACAGTCTGCAGTTCCCGATACCTCCACCAGCCCCACCGTGGTGCTCGACGGCCTCACCACAACCACCACTGCGCCGCCAGGCACGGCGGAACCCGAGCCGACGCCGCCGCCGCCGACCACAGGGATCACCGGCTGACATGGCAACGCTGACCGGACGTCGTAGCGTCGAGATCGCAGGAGGGCACACATGGAACGGGTCGTGATCGCACTGGTGGTCGTGGCGGTTGTGGCCGTCGTGGCAATCGTCATGCAGCGTCGCAAGCCCGACGTGCCCACCAGCGGGGGTGGCTACACCATCCCCAGCCAACTCGACCGCAACGACTTTGCCCGGCCCGACGCGCCCTGGCTGGTGGCAGTGTTCACCTCAGCGAGTTGCGGCACGTGCGAATCGGTGGTGGCCAAAGCGACCCCGCTCGACAGTGACGTGGTGGCCGTCGCCGAAGTTGAGGTTGGAGCCGCCGGCGACATCCACAAGCGCTACGGGATCGACGCCGTACCCACCACCGTGGTGGCCGACGCCGATGGTGTGGTGCAGCGGTCGTTTCTGGGCCCGCTGACCGCCACCGACTTGTGGGCGGCTGTGGCCGAACTTCGTGAACCCGGCACCCTGCCCCCCGGCGGTTGTCAGTCAGGGTCTTGAACGGCCGAGAAGGTGCTACGATGTACGCCTGACCGTCTGAGCTGGCACTGAATCACGATCCAGAGTGGCGCTACCCAGTAGTGGTGTACTTGGCCAGGGTTTTCCCATCTCGGGCCTTGGTGGAAGGTGGGTACCAGAAGAATCTCTCAGAAGTTGTCTTCCTGGTGGCTGGTCGGATTGGGGAAATTCAAGCGAACAGAGCGGTCCCTGTTGACTTCCTCCACGACAACATGGCCGTGCACATGAATGTTCTGCCCGCAGCGCATCGGTCGGGGGTGGGGAGGCTTCTCTATCGGGGGACGTCTTGTGTCTACCCGAGGGATGCTCCCCAGTCCATCTCCGAGTCGTCGCTACTCACTGGGCAACTCGAGTCCACGAACGAGCGGCACGCAATGGCGAAGACCTCAGGGATAAAGCTTTGTCGGTCCAACCGTCAGCAGTACGGCTCCAACCTCAGTTCCACCCTGCCGACCAACCGTTACGGTCGGGAGGACAACGTTGATCTTTCAGCAGGTCATGCTCTTCCGGCGCCCATGCGCAAATTCCACGAGGCTCGAAGTGTGCCCGGTTCTGTTGTCGAAATATGGGGTACTGGCACTCCCCGTCGCGAGTTTTTGCATGTCGATGATCTCGCTGAAGCGTGTGTCCACCTGATTGAACATTATGAGGGAGCCGACCCGATCAATGTTGGAACCGGGCAGGATCTTTCAATCCGAGAGCTCGCCGAGACAATGCAAAGGATTGTCAATCCTGATTCTCACCTGGTATTCGTCAGCGACAAGCCAGATGGAACCCCCAGGAAGGCGCTTGATGTCTCAAAGATCAATGCTCTCGGGTGGAAGTCGACAATTGATCTCGAGGAGGGGATAGCAGGCGTCGAGAAGTGGCTGGCTGATCGCGTAAGGTCTGGGAAAGTGATCCGGAGGTGGGAAGAGATCCATCGGGCCGGATTGCAACAGAGGGGAATGTGAAGAGTGATTCAGTACCTTCCACGAAAGTGGAGACCCAAAGCGATATTGGCCGCGAGCGAGTTTCGATGGCGTCAGGCTGGATTTTCGATGCCAGCACCTCAGAGCGTGAAGATGTCCGTTCTGAAGCGTTATGCCTACGACTCTCCGCAGTGGATCGAGAGTGGCACATTTCAGGGCTCAACCACTGCTGTGCTGGAATCCTGGGGAGCTACTGTCTTCACGATTGAACCCGAGCCAACTTTGGCGGCGGCAGCCAAGGAACGCTTTGACTCTTCGGCAAAGGTGACCGTTTGTGAGGGCCTCTCTGAACAGGTGCTCCCTACACTGCTTGCCACACTAAATGGGGAGGTGGCGCTCTGGCTAGATGGTCACTTCTCTGCGGGAGGCACCTACAAGGGACCAACCATGACTCCAATTTTGGCTGAGCTTTCAGCGGTTGCCGGTAGCCTTCACAGATTCGAAAAGGTCACCATTTTTATCGATGATGTTCGACTCTTTGTTTCATCTGATCACGATTCCACCGACTATCCACCACTTGGATCGCTTGTCAACTGGGCTGAGAGCAACGGACTGAGTTGGCTCATTGAACACGACATTTTTGTTGCAACGTCTGGTTGAGTGAATGCGACCAAGTGCAGTGGTTCACCTTCAAGGGGGTCTCGGCAATCAGCTCTTTCAGCTGTCTGCTGCAACGGCTCTAGGGGCGGTAGCAGGAACCAATTCTGTTCGCTTTCTCAATCTAGCGAAGTCTGATTATTCTCCAAATCTCGAAAATGTGACCGGACTTCGGCTCTGCAGGGCTGGGATGCGTGATCGCGTCAGGGTTCCTCATCCTGATTTCCCGTATCATGGTTTCCGCCGGGCTTTGGCATCGATCGCTCGCCCAACCGTGACCGCCTTGGGCGGTCGGCTTGAAGTGACAGATAGCGACTTTCCTGAATCATTCGATAGTAGGAGCGTTTTTCTGCGGGGTTATTTCCAGTCAGATGGATGGTTTTCCGAGTCCTATCGTTCAATCGCCAAGCTCGTCATGAACACCGGTTATCGATTGGTCAGTGGAGAACATGTTGTACCGACTGTTGTCCATGTGCGCCGAACTGATTATCTTCCGCTGGGTTGGGCTCTTGGACTTTCCTATTACAAGAATGCACTGGATCGTCTAGAGCCTTCGCTGCTGTCTGAGGGTGTGATCGTTGTCGGGGATGATGGTGCCTCGATCAAACAGGTTGAGGACTACCTGCGGCAGCACGGTTACGTGATCAGGCAGAGACCTTTTCTCTCCTCTTGTCCGGTGATGACGGACTTCTGGTCAGTGGCCCTTGCACCCTGTGTGGTGATGTCGAACTCGACCTTCGCCTGGTGGGCCGTAGCCGTGGGAGAAGTCCTTGCGGAACAAGGTGGTCTGGATCAATCTGTGGTGGCCCCCCAACCTTGGTTTCCTGCCGTGAGCGGTGACTCACTTCGGCTTGAACCCTGGGCTACTGCGGTTTCGACCTTTCTTCCGGCAGTCACATCCTGAAAAATTGGTCTGATCCCAAAAGGAGCTTTTATGCTCGGGACCGGCGGTGGGCGTGAGGGGCACCCGATTGGTGCTCCTGCGCCCGTCATTCACGCGCCGTCGCTGCTCAAGCGAGCGCCGATACTCGCAGTTGACGAGTGGGGCGACGTCCTCGACTTGTCTCGTGCAGAGTTGGAGGCCCTCTACGTGTCGTACAGGACTGCATCTGAGTCGGGGGCGTGCCTAATGCCTCGGTGGTTTGACGAGATCGGAATTTGTCGTGTCTCAGAGTGAAGCGCCGCTGGTCTTCGTCTACCTGGGCGATATGCCACCGAAGTACATGCGGGCGGCACTGACCTTGGCGCGGCAATTTTCGAACGTGCCCGTAAAGGTGGTGGCACCGGCAGCATTTTCGTCAGCGGTCCCGTTAGGTTGCGATCACATCAAGACCGAACTTTTCTATGACAAAAGTACTGCGTCGGACATGCTGAGTGGATTGCGGCCGTCTTCTTCACAGCACCTCGATCTTTGGGTCCATTCGGCCGAACGGTTCGTTGTTTTGAACTCATATGCTGAGTGGGCAGGCCTTCGGACCTTTTTCCATGCGGAACTTGACTGCATTCCATTCCGCCTCGCTGTGTTACGGGTGGCACTGGAGGCGACTGAACTCAGCGGAATGTTTCTCCCATTTGATCGCCCGGATCGCGCGGTCGCCTCGCTGGTATTCGTAAACAACAGGGCTGCCCTGTCCCATTTCGTAACCTGGTCGGCCGGCGTGCATTACCGCAACGAGATGGAACTCCTCGCACGTTTTGCCCAGGAACAACCTGAAGCCGTTGTGGGGCTGCCCACGCTTGAGGTTCTGCAGGCGCCGCAACGCTTTTGCTTCGGGTCTCAGGATGATTGACCCGCTGGCGATGGGATGCATGGTTGATGCGGCTTCGCTCGGGCAGTATGTGTCAGGGGTAGATCCCATGCATCTCAGGATTCTGCAGTTGCACCGAAATCACTTCGTTAACGAAAACGTGCCTGATGCCGAGATGCTCAGACGTGCTCGGTTCACGTGGGACGATTTCCTTCCAGTGATCACTTACCCGGACGGCAGGTCGCTTCGGATACACGGGCTGCATCTTCATTCGAAGGTGCACAAGCACCTAATTCGGCGAAGGGCGCTGGCTCGGCTACTCCGACGGGCAAACAGTCGGCGGTCCCGACTGGTCCCCGGCGCAGTTGGGCATGCCGCCCGCTCGGTAACGAGGCTTTGTCGACTCCATGTGAAACGGGCGGGGCGACTGCTTGCCATCCGGATCGGCGATTGCGGGTTGATCCGTCGGACCGGCATGATCCGCAGGGTTTCCCGACCGGGACGGTTGCGAAGGCATCGGTTGCTCCGAGTCCTTTTCGAGCGGGCACTCCCGGTTGATCCGCTCGCCGGCTCGAGTGATGACAGCTTGCCAGCGATCGAGGTCATGGTTCCGTGCGCAGAGAAGGACGTTGCGCAACTGGAACTCGTGATGGACTCAGTTGCGCTCGGCGTGGCGAACCCGGTCCAACGGGTGGTGATCGTGACGCCCTCAAGTGCACAACTCCGTATCACCGGGTTACTAGGTGATCGGGCATCAGTAGTCACCGATGAGCACCTCGTGTTGCCACGCACGTCGGCAGCGATCGCCGAATTGGTCCCACCTGGTCGGCGCAATTGGGTGAAGCAACAGGTGCTGAAGCTCGGCTTCGTCGCATCCTCTGAGGCAGAGGGCGTGTTGGTGCTAGACGCAGACACCATGTTGCTGAAGCCCCGCGTCTGGCTGAGAGACGGGCGGCAAATACTTTCAGTTGCTCACGAATACCACGCGCCCTATGTCAACCATACCGAGCGTGTACTCGGTGCAACTGCTCGTGACGAGGGCTTATCATGGGTGACTCATCACCAGCTCATGCAGCCGCAGATAGTCCGCGAAATGATGAGGCAAATATTGTGTCCTCATCTCCGTGATTCACCGAGTGGCGACTCCGATATCGAACTCGACTTGGATCGAGCCCTCGAGGTATGGGTTCGCTCGGCTGACTTCTCAGAAACGAGTGCCCTCAGCGAGTACCACACGTATGGAGTGTTCCTAAGGAGCGCAAAGCCGAATATGGCATTGGCCGCTCGATGGGGACAACGAACCGTTCGCCCTCGCAGCTTCCGTCGGGCGTTCAAGAGCTGCGGTGGGAATTCCCGGAGACACTCTCGATCAGCGCACACTCCTATCTCGAAGTAGAATGAACTTACTTCTACGGTGAGATCTTGTTGATCGAATCTGAGCGCTGATCGGGTCGCAACGGTCGGGCCGTGTCCGACGTCGCTGGCGTGCTCGGTGCCAGCGAGGTGCCCCCTCGGTAGTGGAGCATGTGGCGTGTCCCCCTGGTTGTGGACTCGGGGTGTGAGAGTGGGCCACGTCGCTGGACAGCGCGGGAGAGTAGGTTCGGTCAGCGTTGCTGGCGTGACGGTCAGGTGGCTCGCCCTGACGCTGACCGCAGGCCGGGAGCGATACGAACACACAATGAAAATCCTTTATGTCACCGGGCAGGACCCCGGCGTTGCCTGCGGCACAAGCACCCGTATGGACATACAACTTCAGGTGCTTGGAGCATTTGGTGATGTGCACATGATCGTGGTGACCGATCAGGAGCTTGTTGCATGTGATGCTGGACACCCAGTTTCGTCTGTTCATCCTCAGCCAACCGGTCTGGTGTCGCGACTTCTCGGCGAGTTCCTCGCCTTTGCAGGCCTTGTTCCCCACAACGTGGACATCGTGGCCGCAATGGGTACCCGGCGTCGGATCAACGCTGCGATAGCAAACCGACCGGATGTGATCTGGTGTTACGGGTTGTCCTGCCTACTCGGTGGTGCCAGCGGCGATGAAGCGTGACGCCATCGTCTACACCGACGTTGTCGACTTCGAGGGACATCGCGACCTCGAGATGGTGGACCTGGCCAAGCACCGGTTGGCTGGTCTGAGGCGATTTCTGCGCCGACGCAACATCCCAGCCCTGCGACGGGCAACCCGGATCGTTGTTGGACAGTCCACACGTTGCTTCATTTGCAGTGACAGCGATGGTGAGGCTTTGGGTGCGGCCGGCCTGGAGGTGGTACCCAACGCCCATCGGTCAGTTCGTACCGGCTCTCGACCGCAGCGTCGTCGCGCCGGTACCAGTGTTTTTGTTCGTGGGAACGTTGTGGTACCTCCCGAACCAGGATGCCGTTGAGTGGCTGGTGACCGAGATCTGGCCGTTGGTTCGCTTGCAGGTGCCCGACGCCGAGCTGCGCGTGATCGGAAGGGGTTACTCGGGGCTGCTGCCCGCAGCGGCAAGCGGGATCACGATGATGGGCGAAGTCGCCGACCTGCGGCCGCACTACAGCGATGCGTGGGCGGCGGTGATCCCGCTGCGTTGCGGCAGCGGAACCCGAATCAAGGCACTGGAGGCCTGGGCCAATCATGTGCCTGTGGTGTCAACAACCAAAGGGGTCGAGGGGCTGGGCGCCGTGGATCGTGACACCGTCTTGATCGCTGACTCCGCCCAGGAGTTCGCTGATCGTGTGGTCGAACTCGTCAAATACAGGGCGTTTGCCGAAGACGTGGCGACCCGGGGACACGCGCTATGGCGCAGGCAGTACACCACCGAGGCGGTGTCAGAGCAGCTGCGACAATTGCTGGAAACGGATCTGACGGCCCACGCCGCTGGAACCCATCCCGCTGGAACCAACGTCCGCCGTCGCAGGCGCTGACGCTCAGCTGTTGCCGTTGGTGTCCGACATGGTCGATGGGGCCATGGCCGCAGCCGCCGACGCTTCTGCCGACGCTGTTGCCGCTGCCACGCGAGCTGCCGCCGCAGCTGACACCGGAGTGCCGTCGGGCAGTGTGGCCCGGGCTCGTCCCGGGGACGTGCCGTTGCCACCGAGTTCCACCAGGCGCACCACCTCGTTGCCGTCGATGGTCTCGTGTTCGAGCAGCGCTTGGGCTACCAGATCCAACCCGTTGCGGTTGTCGGTCAGCAGGATGCGACAGCGATTTTCGGCTTCACGCAAGATGCGCTCCACCTCTTCGTCGATCACCCGGGCGGTGTCGTCGGAGTAGTCACGGGTGTGCATGAGGTCTTCACCCAAAAACACCTCACCCTGGCTGCCCCACGCCATGGGGCCGACCCGTTCGCTCATGCCCCATTCGCGCACCATCTTGCGGGCCAGCCCGGTGGCACCCACCAGGTCGTTGTTGGCGCCGGTGGACACCACCTCGAACACAATGTCCTCGGCGATACGCCCACCCATGCGCACCACCAGCGAGTCCTCGATGTAGTCCTGTCGGTACAGGTGGCGATCCTCAGCCGGCAGCTGCTGGGTCATGCCCAGCGCCATGCCCGACGGAATGATGGTCACCTTGTGCAGCGGGTCGGCATTCGGCAGCACCGCAGCGCAGATGGCGTGGCCGGCCTCGTGGTAGGCGATGGCTTCCTTCTCGGCGTCGCTCAACGCCATCGACTCGCGCTTTTGGCCCATCATCACGCGGTCACGGGCCATGTCGAAGTGGGCCATGTGGATCTTGTTGTCACCGGCACGCACCGCGAACAGGGCGGCCTCGTTCACCAGGTTGGCCAGATCGGCACCGCTCATGCCGGGAGTGCCCCGGGCCACAACGTCCAGGTCCACGTCGTCGCTGACCTGCTTGTGGCGGATGTGCACCTCGAGGATCTTGCGGCGGTCGTCGAGTTCGGGCAGCGGCACCACCACCTGACGATCAAACCGACCCGGACGCAACAGGGCGGGGTCGAGGATGTCGGGTCGGTTGGTGGCCGCCATCATCACGATGCCGGTGGTCACCTCAAAGCCGTCCATCTCGGCCAGCATCTGGTTCAGGGTCTGCTCACGCTCGTCGTGCCCGCCACCCAGACCGGCCCCACGCTTGCGGCCGATGGAGTCGATCTCGTCCACGAAGATGATGGCCCGGCCCAGCTTGCGGGCGTTGGCGAACAGGTCGCGCACCCGGCTGGCGCCAACTCCCACGAACATCTCCATGAAATCCGAACCCGTCACGCTCATGAACGGCACGCCGGCCTCGCCGGCCACCGCCCGGGCGATCAGGGTCTTGCCGGTGCCGGGGGGACCCACCAACAAGATGCCCTTGGGGATGCGGGCGCCGATCTCGGCGAACTTCTCGGGATGCTTGAGGAAGTCCACCACCTCGGTGATCTCCTGCTTCACACCCTCGTACCCGGCCACGTCGTCAAACAGGGTGCCGGGGCGTTCGGTGGTGTAGGTCTTGGCCTTGCTCTTGCCCACCGACATGATGCCGCCCATTTGGCCCGATGCCCGGCGCTGCATCCACACGAAAAAGCCGATGATGAGCAGCACCGGCAAAAAGAACGGGATGAGGGTGAGCAGCGGGTTGGGTTCGGGTGTTTCGAACTCCACACCCTTTGCGGTCATCAACTCCAGGTCGGTGTCGGGCGGGGGAGCGGGGGTGGTGGTGGTGAACCTCTCGCCGCCAACGAACTCGCCGGAGATCCTGTTGTTCACGTTGTCGTAGGTGGCCTCGGCCACTTCGTCAGCGCGAAGCCGTTCCAAAAAGGCGCCGTAAGCGGTGGACGTCGAGTCGTCGGAACGCAAGAAGGTGGGGAGGATGAACACCGAAGCAACCACGGCCACCAGGATCCACAGGGTCCATCGTGGCCAACCCTGCTGGTCTTTGTCCTTGCCGCCCGACGATTCCTTGCCGGGGGAGGGTGAAGATGCGTCTGGACTCATGGCTCACAGCCTAGGGGAATGGCGTGCGAATCGGTCCCCGCGTCAGCCGGCGAGTGCCTGCATGCCGTGACCGCCGCCGTTGCGCATGTCTTCGAGCTGCCAACCACGAGGCGCAGCGAGCCTGGAGGCGTGGCCCTGACACAGGTCATAGGTGGACGGATGGGGCTCATCGGTGAGGTTGTCGAGCCATACCGTGCTGGTGTCGTAGTCGTAATCGAAGGTGGCCACTGCCGGGCTGGCGCAGGCGGGTCGGCTGCAGGTTCGGGACACATTTCGCAAACTACCAAGGTCGTTCCCACGTCATGGTGATGCCCCACGACAGGACCACAGCACCGGCGCGGTTAGCCTGCATCCAATGGCCAGCAAGAGCTCACGTCGACGCAAGCGGGCCGCCCGGCGTGGTCCCGCTGAGCGTGCATCGTCCACCACGTCCAACGGAGTCTCCTCAGGCGACGATCGTGACGAGGGAGTTGGTGCGCACGGCGATGCTGTGGCGGTGGCCGCGTCGGCTCCTGCGGTCGGGCTGATGGCCAGGGCTCAGGGTCTGTTCACTCGTGCCATTGCCCCGGTGCCGGGCACCGTGCCCGACGACCCCGCCGGCACCGAACCTTCTGATGCGAGCGTCGAACCGGCCACTGGGCACACCGCCGATGCCGATGTGGGCCTTGACGCCACCGGTACCGGTGCCGGTACCGACATCGTTGCGATCGCCAGTGATGCCGATGGCAACGACAGCGACGCTGATGCCCAGGCGCTGATGCCGGCGATGTCGATGACGCCACCCCCACCCGCCGGTGGGGCTTGGGCGACGCCATCGGGGGCTGGGCCATCGCCCAGGTTGCCTCGGTGCTTGCCATTGCCGCCGTGGTCACGTCGCTGGGTTACCCCAAGGTGGTTGGCGTCGGTGCCGCCGTGGGCCAGGCCGCTGGCCAGACCCGGGTGGACGTCACCGTTGAGATTCTCAGCGTGTGGGGTCAGCTGCCCATCGAATGGCAGGTGCTGTTGCAGGTGCCGCTGTGGCTGGGTCTCATCGGTGCGCCGGTGTACGCAGCGCGTCGCAAGGGCACCAGCCTGCGCAAGGACTTCGGTCTCAGTGTGGTGCGCACCGACATCCCCATCGGCCTGGTGATCGGCATTGCCTGCCAGCTGGTGCTGGTGCCGTTGGTGTACGTGCCGTTCCGTCTGCTCGGCGGCAGCACCCAGGACGTGTCCGAACCTGCCCAGCAGTTGGTGTCCAGTGCGGTCAGTCCGGTCGGGGTGCTGTTGTTGTTGCTCATTGTGGGCGTCGGTGCGCCGTTCGCCGAGGAGTTGTTCTACCGGGGTCTGGTGCAGCGCTCGCTGCTCAACCGGCTGGGTCGTCCGGCGTGGGCGATCGTGTTGTCGGCCATGTTCTTCGCCTTCGCCCACATGCAGTCGCTGCAGTTCCCGGCGTTGGTTGTGGTCGGTGTGGTGTTCGGGATCCTGGCGTGGCGCAGCGGCCGGCTGGGGTTGTCCATCTTCGCCCACGTCGGGTTCAACCTCACCACCGCTGTGGTGTTCTTGTTCGACCTGACCCTGCCGTACTCCTGAGCCCACCATGACCTCCCACCAGCCGCCGGACGTCTCATCGCAGCACGACGACTTCTGGGCTGAGGACTCCTCCACCGGGCTGGTTCCCACCGTTGGCGGCGGACGGTTCGGTCGCCTCGGCGCCTGGCTGGCATCACGCAGCATCGAAAGCTGGATCGGCGTGGGGGTGGTGGGCACCTGCGTGGCGTTCGTCCTGTTCCAGCTCGGCCACGTGCAACTGCTCACCGACACCACCCCCGCCGGCGGCGACATGGGCGCCCACGTGTGGGGACCGGCGTTCATGCGTGACGAGCTGCTGGGCCAGTTCCGCCTCACCGGGTGGTCACCGGACTGGTACGCCGGGCTGCCGGCATTCCACTTCTACATGGTTCCCCCATGCTCGCCATCGCCCTGCTCAGCTACGTCCTGCCCTACGGCATGGCGTTCAAGCTGGTGGCCGTCAGTGGCGTGGTCACCATGCCGATCGCCGCCTGGGCGTTCGGCCGTCTGGCCCGCCTGCCGTTCCCCGGCCCAGCCCTCATGGCCGTGGGCGTCACGGCGTTTTTGTTCGATCGCGGCTTCAGCATCTACGGCGGCAACCTCGCCTCCACGCTGGCCGGCGAGTTCGCCTTTTCCATGTCGCTGTCGCTGTCGTTGGTGTACCTGGGCGTGGTGGCCCGGGGGTTGCGCACCGGGGGTCACCGTGCTCTGGCCGCCGGGCTGTTGGCGCTGGTGATGCTCACCCACGTGATCCCGGGCATCTTCGCCATCGCCGCCACCGTGCTGCTGATGGCGGTGTACACCGGGTCCACCAACCCGTGGCGGCGCTGGGCTCGGGCGGCTGCCATCCCCGGCCTGATTGCGGCGGTGGTGATCGTGGTGGCCGCCGTGCTGCCCCGACTGGTCAACTCAGGCTCCGGCGAAACGTCGGGCCCGTTGCTTGGCGGTTCGGTGCTGGTGGTGTTGGCGGCCATTGCCGCCGTGTCGGCGCTGGCGTGGCTGGTGCTCGCTCCTGGGCTGGCCCGCTGGTTGTGGGTGTCCACCATGGGTGTGGTTGGTGGGCTGCTGGCGGCGTGGTGGTTGCTGCCGTTTTGGATGCAGCGTGCCTACCTCAACGACATGGGCTGGGAACGCAAGGAAAACATCGCCACGCTGCTGTGGGATCGCAGCACCACGGTGGCCGGTCGGGCACTCGACAGCGGGCTGGTGGACTCCCCACCGCTGCAGTGGGTGGTGGGCCTGGCCGTGGTGGGTGCCGTGCTGTCGCTGGTGAACCGTCGCCGGCTGGGTGTGGCACTGGTGCTGGTGGCGATCGTGGCCGCACTCGGGGTGTGGGGCATGCCCCAGGGCCGGTTGTGGAACGCCCGGCTCACGCCGTTTTACTACCTGTCGTTGTATCTGCTGGCTGCGATCGGGGTGTCGGAGTTCGGCCGTTTGCTGTCGAGTCTGGTGGCACCCGACATCAACCGACCGGTGCGGTCGGTGCGATGGGCCACCGCTGCGGTGGGCACCGTGGTGGTGCTGGTCATGCTGGCGCTGCCGTTGCGCACCCTGCCGTTCGGGACGCTGTCGGGCAACGAGTACCGGTGGGGTCCGCTGGCCACCACCGACTCGTCGTTCATCCGGGGTTGGGCCCGGTGGAACTTCACCGGGTACGAAGGCAAACCGGCATGGCCGGAATACCGCGACCTCATGGCCACCATGGCCGCTGTCGGTGCCGACCAGGGGTGCGGGCGTGCCATGTGGGAGTACGAGCCGGGCCTCGACCGCTACGGCACCCCCATGGCCCTCATGCTGCTGCCGTTTTGGACCGAAGGCTGCATCGGGTCGATGGAAGGCCTGTACTTCGAGACGTCAGCCACCACGCCCTACCACTTCCTCATGCAGGACCGGTTGTCGCAAACGCCGTCCAACGCCCAGCGGGGCCTCCCCTACAGTCCCGGCCCACCGTCGTCGGCCGACTTCGACGCCGGCATCGGTGACCTGCAGCTTTTGGGTGTGCGCTACTACATGGCCACCTCCCCGGAGATGATTGCGCTGGCCCAGGAACACCCGTCACTCACCGAGCTCACCTCGTCGGGTCCGTGGACGATCTTTGAGGTAGCCGACGCACCGTTGGTGCAGGGGCTCGAGTTCCAGCCCGTGGTGGTCGAGGGTGCCGATGCCGGTGGCGAGGCATGGCTGGATCTGGCCGTGGACTGGTTCGTCAACGACGACGCCCGCAACCTGTTCGCTGCCGCCGACGGCCCCGACCAATGGCAGCGCGTCCCCATGACCGACGCCGTGGTGTCGTTGATGTCGCCTCGCACCCCGTGGGCCGACGAGGTGCCGCTCGCACCAGTGGCGGTCACCGATGTGGTCACCGATGCCAACTCGGTGTCGTTCACCGTGGATGAAATTGGCGTGCCGGTGCTGGTGAAGGTGTCGTACTTCCCCAACTGGGATGTGGACGGTGCCGACGGCCCGTGGCGGGTCACACCCAATCTCATGGTGGTGGTACCCACCGACAACAACGTGCGGCTCACCTACGGCACCTCAGGCCCCGAGTTCGCCGGTTGGGGTCTGACCGCACTGGGTGTGGCCGGGCTCGTGGGCCTGTGGCGGTGGGGTCGGATGCGCCAGGTAGGTGACATGTGGTGGTTGTGGCCCACCCGGTTGCACCCCGATCCCGTTGACCCCCGGGTGCCGGCCGCCGACGCGCCGCCAGACGACGTCGAACTCGCCGAGGCGTTCTGGCAGGACGACACATGACCACCGGGCGACCCCGCCGGCCTGGTGACCATCGCTTCGGGCTTGTGGTCAGTGTGCTGGCGGTGGCTGCCGGTGCGATTGCGCTGGGGTCAAGGGTGGTGGTGCGACGGCGCAACTACGACCGTGTGGCCGCCACGCTCGGGGCCCGCCGCAACCTGCCGGTGGCCGACGGCGACGTGCGGTTCAGCGTGGTCGTGCCGGCGTTTCGTGAGACCCGCATCGGCGACACGGTGGCCGCAATTCGCTCGGCGCTGGCCGACATTGATGCCGCCGGGGAACTCGAGGTGATCGTGGTGGACGACGGGTCACACGACGGCACCGACCTGCGGGCCCACAACGCCGGTGCCGACCGGGTGCTGCGCCTGGCGGTCAACCGGGGCAAGGGCGCGGCGGTGCGCACCGGGATGTTGGCGGCACGGGGCCGCACCGTGGCGTTCACCGACGCCGACTTGTCGTACCCGCCAGCGCAGTTGGCTGTGGTGCTCGACGCCGTGGAGTCGGGGTGGGACGTGGTGGTGGGCAGCCGCCGGCACACCGACACCACCACGCTGGTGCGGGCACGTCGCATCCGTGAACTCGGCGGTCGGGCCATCAACGCCCTCACCCGGGCGGTGCTGCTGGGCGACCACCGCGACACCCAGTGCGGCATCAAGGGGTTCCGCAGTGATGCTGCCAAGCTGATTTTTGGTCATGCGCACATCGATGGCTTCGCGTTTGATGTTGAGGTGTTCCATCTGGTCGAGCGGTACGGGTTGTCACTCGCCGAGGTGCCGGTGCAGGTGGTGAACACCCAGCGCTCGAGCGTGCGGGTTGTTCGCGATGCCGCCCGTTTGGTGCGGGACCTGTTCCGCATCCGCACGTGGGCGGCCACCGGTGTGTACGAGGTCGACCCGGTGGGCGAGGTGGACGGCATCCTGTGACCCGATGCCCGCGTCTGCATTTTGGTTCTCGGATCGGTCATCTGGTTGACACGTGGTCGGCTATTACCGTGGGGTCGTGATCGGCCGGTCAGTTGGTTGTGGTTCGTGGGTGGTGTGGCCACGCCAAGCGGCTGGTGAGTCACGGCTATGGACGCGATACACAAGCTTGCGTTTTACCTGCCTCAGTACCACCCGATTGCCGAGAATGACGCATGGTGGGGGACCGGCTTCACCGAGTGGACCAACGTGGCAAAGGCTCGCCCCTTTTTCGCAACCATCGTCAGCCGAGACTGCCAGCCGATCTCGGGTTCTATGACCTTCGCGTCCCTGAGACCCGCCATGCCTCAGGCCGACATGGCCCGATCAGCGGGCATCGATGCGTTCGTCTACTGGCACTACTGGTTTGGCGACGGGAGGATGGTGCTTCAGCGGCCCCTCGACGAGGTCGTCTCCAGCGGTGAGCCCGACTTTCCGTTCTGTGTGGGATGGGCCAATCAGTCGTGGTCGGGTGTCTGGTACGGCGCTGCGGACCGGATCCTGATCAAGCAGACCTACCCGGGACCCGCCGACATCGAGGCGCATTTCCAGCGACTGCTGCCCATCGTGAGCGACCGGCGGTATTTCCGTGTGGCCGGCATGCCCCTGATCTACGTGTTCGCCCCAGCAGAGATTCCAGATCCTGAACGCTGGTGCGAAACGATGAGGGAACTTGCGGACAGGGAGGGGCTTGCCGGTCTGTATCTCGTAGGTAATGGTCTGACCCCACCCGCGCTCCGCGGGTTCGACGCTGGAAGCAGCCAGCCCCAGCTCACTCCCTACCGATCGGTTGGGACCGTGACCCGCCGGATTGCCAGAACCTTCCTCAGCAGCGATCGCGTGGGACCAGCGCGATCGTCGTTTCGGCGAGCGGCGAACCGGTACCGGGAGGTTCTTCAGGCTCAGGATGAGGCAAGTGCCGTGGCGCGCCATCCCACGATCCTCACTGGCTGGGACAACACGCCGCGTTCGGGCCGACTGGGCAACGTGCTGACTGGTTTCGACCAGTCGTCATTCGAGGTGCATGTGAATGATGTCCTGGCCTACGTCCGGGACGTTCGATCCTCCGGTCATCCGAAGATCTGCTTTGTCAAGAAGCTGGAACGAGTGGGCGGAGGGCAACATCCTTGAGCCCGACTCGGTTCTGGGGCATTCGATTGTTGACACCTTCCGCCGCTGCGCCAGCCAGGTCGGCGCCGGGTCATGACCACGCCCGACCCCCGATACCAACGCACTTCCCATCCCTTGATCGCCTCACCGGGGATGCGGTCGAAGCGCCCGATGAGGCGGCATGAGGTGCCTCGCACCAGATGGTGTCCGGTGGTTCAGCCAATGCCCACGGATCGATGCCGGCATCAGCCTCGTCTGGAGGTTGGGTAGGTGCTTGGCGCCATGAGGATCGCCGCTGGACGCGTTGCGCATCGGGTGCTGACCGCGCAGGCGTTGAGACGGGTGAGGCGGCGCCTGCCTGAGGTGACCGACCCTCGGGTCTCCGTGGTTCTCGTGGGGTGGGATCCGGTCCAGACCCGCGAATCGCTTGACCTGGTGACGGCTTGGGCGAAGCGAACCGCAGTGACCCTGGACCGGGTGATGGTGGTGTGGAACAACCCCGGGCAGGAGGTTCCAGACCTGCCGGGCGCCACGGTGGTGGCCGGATCCAACGAGGAACTGGACATCGGCGGCTACGCCGAGGGCCTGCGTGCGGTGCAGCAGATGGACGGCGACGATCCCGACCGGGTGTGGTTGATGTGCAACGACCGGCTCGCCTTCTACGAAACCCGTAAATCCCGGTGCCTGGCTGCCTCGGGGCCGCCAGCGGTCGGGTCTTGCCCGCACCGGATGCATGATCGGTTGGGCTGTGGAACCACGGGCCAGCCATGAGCTGGCCACGCCGCCACCGTCGCCAATACGTGGCTGCAGACCCACTGTTTTTGTTGGGTGGTTCCAGTGCAAGCAGATCAGACCGGTTTGAGAGTTCGCTGTCGGTGGCGCCGGCGCTCGGTGCGTTTGGTTGACGGCCGGTTCGTCGCCGACTCCTGAGGCCGATCACCGCCCTGCTCAGCGTGCTTCACCAATGGCCTGATCGTGCATCCCGGCGGCGGTCCGGGTGACTGGCATTGGTACCGGCGCCAGGAAACCGGACCGGACTCCGATGTGCCTTCTTGGAGCAAAAAGGCACGGTCCAGCGTGATTGAACACCTGATTGCGCTTGACATGGAGTCGCCACGGTGTCGTCGTCGGCGTCAGAGGCGCTACCAGACGTGCTTGGCGGGCTATCAGGCCGCTGGCACCGGGATCATGCCCCGGTTGTGCAGCGCCATGGGTCGGACCAATCAGCGATCGTGGTGGCGTCTGCGCCGATCACGCTGCCCAAAGCCAGCTGGAGCTCGAGCTAGGACGCACTACGCCCGGTGGTCCTGGCTGCACTGGGGTTGCCACGATGACAAACTGCTGGGCGAGAATATCCCTTGACATCCACGGCAGGCGTGCGATCAGGCTCGCCCACCGGGAACCAGCCACAGAAATTGGTGTGCAGCTCGTCACCTCGTAACCCGTGGAGGTGAACATGTCGATCATGGTGGAACGGGTGAAAAAGCGAAGGTGGGTTCGATCAAGTATCCCGACGTCGGTGTAGGTGAAATCCCCTCGGCGGACGAGGGCATCAAGCGCCTTGTAGTACCGGACGTTCGGTAGCGATGAGGAGACCCCATGTGTGGTCCATGGCGTGTACCCGTGTTTGTGGACCCGAGTTGTGGGAGTCAGGCGGCTTGTAGTGATTGTCGTCGTTCGAACTCGATGGGTGAGACGTTACCGATTGACGAGTGCCGGCGGCGCCGGTTGTAGAACCCTTCGATCCAATCGACCATGGCCATGGACAACTCCAGGCGGGTTGTCCACCGTTTGCGGTTCAGCAACTCAATCTGCATCGACCCCCAGAAGGACTCGATGACGGCGTTATCGAACGCGTCGCAACGTTCACGGTCAGGTGCGAACACGTTCGATATGCGTCATCGAATATACCGAGATCAATCGATTGCTGAACGTGGTTTAACCGCGCAGGTGTCCATGAAAACCGTAACCGTCAATCAGTAACGTCTCGCCATCGGCGACGGCTCGCCTGACAACTCGGTCAGCTTCGCGTAGGCGCTTGATATCGTCATCTGGTCACCACCGGCGTCGGATATGACTTTCCGTTCGTGATCCATGTTCACCTCTCGCGACTGCGCATATCTACTGACTACGGTTCCCGGGCGACACGATGCGTCTGCCGGATCGAAATGTTCGGCAGCGGGTGGCTTATCGATTGCGTTTATGTGTCGCTGTTGCTTTGGTGAACACAACCAGGCTGAAGGCATCGGTGCCGGCAACCTTTTTGCTGAGTGAACCTCTCTGCGGCGCGTGTTGCTGCATGGTTTCTGCCATCGATGTTCCGCCGATGGTCGTGCTGGTGCGAGCATCGAGCGGTCCGCGGACGACGCGGGCTGCAATCAGGCAGCTGATGGCTCCCTGGGCGGTGATGGTAGGTCGGCGACGAACCGGCCGTTCATGCGGCACCGCTGGCTGCCGACCCTCAGGCCTCCTGACGACCGCTAACGGTAGTCTGCACTTATTGGCGTGGCGGTATTGACCGAAAACTGGCGACACAACCCGGCACCGAATTTGCGGTTCGTAGAGAGCCGTCGTGCGGCTCACCGCACTCGCCGCCGTGTCAGTTCATCCGACACCGGCCGGGCGGGTGTGACCACCTGCTTGTTCCTGTCGGTCGCACGGTGCCCAAGCTGTCATGATCAGCGACAGACGTCCACCACGAGAGACGGGTCGATCACCGTCTCAACGCCTGCTTGGTCAGCCCGATGCGCAACGTCCGGCTGCGCCCGGCAGCCCCGAGCAGACGTCGTATTCCGCCGATCCGGCAGGCGACAACTGAACCACCGTTTCCATGCGAAGCTTTCTGCTACTAAATCGGCGCGTATCCCGACGAGCATGAAGCTGCGCTGACCAGCGCCGGGGTCGGCGATGATGCGACCTTGACTATTTACGGCGTTCTGGCGATCAATCCTTCAAAAAACCAGTCGAGCTCAGACGCCTCGCCCGCCGTCCGAATAGCGGCAAAGCAGATCTTCGAATGACGGAGAGATCGGGCGTCCCGGACAGCGTACATGCACCTCGGCGTTTGCTGGTCAGTAATCATGCGATTGTCGATAACTCTATTACGTGATCGTGGATGGCCTTTGCGTCGAGCCTGGTACCTCCCGGTACCGCCGCTCGCCAGCGGTCTACGATCGCCGCTGAGGAAAGGTTCTGGCGCAATCCGGCAGTCTGTCCCAATCCCTGAGTCACGGGTTCCATAAATCGTTTCGCCGGCGTTCGGGGCGTCGGCAGGAACGAGCTGTCTCGGCTGACGTGGTCTCTGTACAGGCGTGTGACCGGCCGATCACTGCAGTATGGCGACCGGCGTCAATATTGACCGATCCAGACAAGACGAGCATCGGGTCTGGATGCCGTCACCTCGCCCGCCGGGTCGACCTCCGTACGCCATTGGCGCAGTCCGCCAGTATCGAGGCGGTAACCCGCCTGGCGCGGCGCTGGGCACCGCCGCCTCGGCGTCGAAACATGTGCATCGTAGCAAAAATCAGCGGCTCGCGAAGTACTGATGCGCAGTATCGCGAGCCGCAGGTGGTAATGATGTCGACGTGTCTCATCACACCCGATCGAGCACCGGCCAGCTGGGCTGTGTTGTGAATCTGGCGCCCAGTCTGACCGCCTCTCCGACGCCCTGCCCCGAGCAGCCGGTCGGCTCCACCACGATCGGTCCCCGGCGGCGCGTCGACATTGGCTCGCCGTCGCCGTGCGAGTAAAGGCTGGCCGGCGCAGCGCGCTGGTACGTCGCCGTCGACCTCCGGCTACGTTGTCGTAGTGCACGCAGCCCCCAATCAACGGCACCACCGCCACACTGACAAGCGAGCGATGATGTGGCGAGTGTGTCGTGTCTGCCTCGACATCGATCTTCTGGCGCGATCGGCGGCATCAGCGAAGTGGAAATTCAACGTAACCACCATCACCTGTTTTCGACCGCCGCCACAACGAGCCACTGTCTGTTAGCGGCTCGGGCTGGTACCATGGCGTTGTTATTGCAGTGTGACCGCCGCAACCTCGGCTCCTGCTACATCGATACGTTTGCCTTCGCCAGCATCCGGCGACCCTGGCGTCGGCTACCGTCGACCCACGAGTGAACATCAGCGAGAGATGCGCTGCGCCGCAGTGAGGTAAATCGTGGCACAGGTTGCGAATAGATCTGGCCCAGACGGCTCACCATGACCATCGTTCTGAAGTCCCCTGCCGACGACCGTCGACTACTTTTCAAAATTCTCACCGATGTAACTCGATTGTGGGCAACGTCTCGGTGAGGTGATATAATGGCCTCTGCAAAAACTGCGAGTCATAATGGCGTCGAAGAGAATCGCGGGGAGAATTAATTGATTTGCATCTGCATGTGAGGAGTATTGTAAGGGCGTGTGCTTCGAAAGTACCCGAACGCTCGGGCCATTCGGTCAAAACGGCTGGCAACCTAACGGCGGGCCCGGCTCATCTACTCCACATGTGCGCCGCCTGCCCCTGGTCGGCACCGACGGCAGCCCATGGTGGCATGGTGCGGTGTTTGCGACAACGGATGAGCGGCAGTTGACCAGCCTGCCCGACGATCCCCGGGCTGGCAGAAGTGCTGGCGCAGCATGCCGAACGACCGCAAGCAACAATGACTCCGGCCCTGCCAGCTGGCGAATGCGTGAGGCTCGGCCGTTACAGCCACATGCCCTGCACCTGCGGCCGACAACGGCGCCAGTGCCACATAGCCGGCGATTCACCACGGCTCCGGCGACCACCACACCCGCAGTGAGTCACCGGCTGTCTCGCCGCGATCGCGCGATCCCCACAACCACCATGTCCCAGCCTAGACCAGTGCTTGCTGCATCTGAAACGGCCACCACTTGACACCCATGATGAACGCACCAGCGGGCCAGCGGAGAAAACCGCCAGCCACGCCAGCGCGACACGGCGGCAATGTACCAACCAGCCAGCCGCAACGGCGATTCGTCAGCGGCGCGGCGGCCTGTCACCACCTTCGAGACGCCAGCGCCGCCGAGAGACCCGGTGCCCACCGCCATCGGTAGTGGCGCGGCGCGTGGCAGCTCCGGATCGATGGTATCACCGCCGGCGGCGTTTGGTGCGCAGCCCCAGACCACCGCTACGGCTGTGCAACGACGCGCGGGCCATGGAAAAAGGCGAGCACCGTCGCGAACCGCCGTGACGCCCACGGCAGTTGGGCGAACGCGGGCGGCGATGGGAAACCGCCGCGACAGCACCAGCGCAACGAAGCGGGCGATGAGTAACGGCACTGGCGACCGGCCTACGTGAGCAGGTTGTGTGACGCATGAGCGCCGATACGTGGGCATGTACGTGTCAGCGCTGGGACACCCGCCGATCCAGCTGCGTGATACCAATAATTTCGTCGCTCCGCCGCCGCTTCCTCTTGATCAGCAAATCGTCTGATAATTTAACGGCTGGTGATCGTAATTGGGCTCGAAAGCTGGCAGAGTCAGATCGACTGCGCTTTAACGACAATTGGTGAGCGGCGAATGGTGCCCCGCCGAACAACATTCCCGGGGCTATGACCGTACGATCGCCAACCAGTGCTCGCATTGTAACGGCGCAACAACGACCATTTGTTTACCAGGCGCGGAATCTATTGCCGCCGGCACGGCAGGCGTACCAGCCTGGCGGTAATGCCATCGCAGGTAGCGGTAAATGGTGCGCACCGCGCCAGTCGACTGTGCCCTGCGGCACTGCGTACCGGCACACCAATGAACAGCCACGGCAGCCTGCAGCCTGCCGATGGGCAGCGACTCTGGCGGTGACGTCCCTGCTCTGGCTTCAGCGCTTACACCGACCAACCACTGCTGAGGTAGCAACGACGTGACCGCACGTATGGCAACGCAGCAGCGAGCGTGGCCCAGCCCCAATATGGCGCGGGTGGTGGCGTCATCGTATCGCCATCGGCAGCCGTATCAAGCTCGTTACGCCATCGGCATCACTGGCGATCTGCGACGGCACCGGCGTCGGGTACATCGGCTGATATTCGACGCTCCTCGAAAGGTTCGATCGTACCGGCACCAGCAGTGACAACTGACCATGGCGGCCACCGCCACCTTTGCCGCCTCGTGCGACTGAAACTCCGTTGAACGTGATGAACATCTCGCGAGGTTCACTGAGCGTCCTTTGCATCGACGTGGTGATGAATGCATTGTCTGCGACACTGTGCAATCGTAATCGTGGGCTGTGCCAATGGACTACGGCGTACCCCAGTACGCCTGCGCATTGACCGATTTACATTTCAACGCGGCGCTCGCTCGACAACACCGATGAATGTGCTGACTGTCGGGAGCCGCCTCAATTCGCTGCGCTCGGCGCGCGGCTGGCTGCGGCGTGCTGACGGGACCGTTCGCCGTTCCCTGGGCTGATATCCCCGACAGGGCGGTAGGACCGGCGGGGATGACAACGCCTGGAACATTCTTGTGACGAGTGGCGATACCACATGGCCGTGAACAACGGTCGGCGAGTTCGCCGGCAACGGCGAAGTTCCTGCCACCCCTGCCGCGACACCGACCTCCAGGATTGACGACACACAAGAGGGTCAAGCACCCGAACCCAACCCGCTGCTCACCACCATCCCATTAGCTGCCGGTGCTGCTCATCATGGCTGATCGTCCGGGCCGCTGGGCGGCATCTGTTGTTGCGTGTCGAGGTGGCAGGAAGGTCTCAGCCATCCCGAAGTTTGCCGGGTCAGCATCCACCTCCCAGGCATCTGGTCATTGGCAGCTGATCGCCCGGGCTGAGTAGTGGTCCTTCAGTTCTGGAGACCTAAGAGGAGTGTGCGTTCTGTTGCCAACGCCGGAAGCGGCCATCATCTTTGTGGACAGATGAACCGTCTGGTGACGGCTGCAGCGTGGTGACGACGGCCGAAAATGACTTTGGCACCGGCATCGATGGCGGCCGCAATGGCCCGATCTGTCGGAGTCGTGGGTATGATGACGCGACGACCGCTACCGGTATCCGCCGCGGCTGACGTGGTTACCAGTTTGGTAATGAAGGCGGTGCCGATCACAACGGCCTGTGTGAGCCGCCCTATTCGGTGACAGCAAAGATTGCTGACATGGCCGTGATCAGTGGGTGCGTTGGGCGGCGCAAGCCATCGCCCTACCATTCCGTCGGGCATCGTGACTAACCCGGCGTACCGGTTATCGAGGACTGCTGGTGATGCACATGTGGAGATCGTATCATGAGACGTGGTCGATATTCCACCGGCATAGCGACCTGTCCGGACTGGCCCGGCGGGCGTGCATGGCGGCTTGGGTGACTTAATGGCGGGTGCAGTCGAGAGTGAAGGTACACCGCGGCTACTCGAGCACCACCCGTCATTTGGCGAAGGTGACCTCAACGGCCGAAAAATGCGTCTGCTGACCGACAACCACGGCGGGCAGATCTGGTCGCCCAAGCGCTAGCGGCGGTCATCGACGGCGGCGAAGGCGGCGGTGGGGCTGGTGGCGCGTTTCAGCCCAGCCCGGCACTCCAGCTCGGCGGCGGCTACGTAACGGCTGGCGTCGGCAAGCTCGGCTCGCGACGCCATGACGGCGGCGTGCCTGCGGGCGTTGGTGGATCTTTGGCGACGACCGTCGAATCTTCCAGCTCTGCTGTGATGCCTCGATGACCTGCGCCGTAAGTTAAGCCACGTCTTCGGCAAGCGCCAGTTCACATTGTGAGCACCACAGGCGCATGATTGGCGACTCCATTGCGGCCGGGTTCCGCTGCTGCAACGCAGTGGTCGCCCCACGCGGCAGTGATGCGCGACGACTCGCCCATCATCGTGATCCGCGCCGCTGCGGGCAACGGCCCGGCGCTTCCGTCGCGCACAGCCGGCGCCGGGCTGCAACGGCCAGCGGCAGATCCTCGTCACCAGCCTCCGGCGGCCTCCTATTCGAGAAGAATACCACAACACGAACAAAAACACTGGGTTCGCGCGACTGACGAAACGTGACAGTACGCAACTCGCAAATGGCACGGCGACGGACATCGGCAACTGGCGTTGCTCTCTGGGCGCAGTGTTACGTCGGCACCGCCGCAGGTATCAACCAGTCGTAACCGAATCCCTACTCAGTGCATCCCCTCGAGAGTCGACAACGTCGGTGTGGCGATGGCGTCGCTCCCGCCGGTGAGCGAGCAACCGTAACGCCATCCGATCACGTTCTCATTCTGGCGCCAGTAGCTGTGCGGCGTGATCATGCTGAACCGGTTGGCCCGAGACAATGGACGAAGCTATCACCTGACAACTCTGATCGGTCGCACCTTGTCATGTCCGGCAAATAACAGCTTCTAATTACGTACGAGTAGCGGCCTCAGCCCGGTATAAATTTTCGTGTGTTCATCCTCCGGCTGCGGTCAGCGACCGTCGCTGACGACACCTATCACTCGCTGAGACCAAGAAATCCCACACGCTCACCAGCTACACCAGCGACGCTAGTTCATTCTACTTCGAAGATTGTGCGCGACAGAGTATTCCACCGCAACGCCGACTTGAAGCTGCAGCAGGCAACGATTTGTTCCCATCGGCGGCAATGCATTCACTGCTCGCAGGCTGCTCGCGAGGCGCCATTTCGTCAGCCAGCGCGACCGGTCAGTTCATATCGCCAGTCGTGACAGAACAATATTTACCTCATCATTTGCGGGCTATCTGCGGCCTGTGATGAAGTCACCCGATCGCCCGTCTGAACGTGTGTCGTGGCGCTGTATTGCCGCCGCGTCGGTAGTTCGACGTCGCTGCCGACGTTGCTCGGCCTACTGGTAACCCGGTGATGATTATTGAAGCGTCACGATCTGTCCATCGCCTTCGGTGCGCACTCAGCGTTTCAGGCCAGTGCCTTCATCGGCCTGCGAGTACCACGGATCAACCGCAATCACCGATCCCAGATAACAGTCGCCCCGCCGTTATCGTCGACAAGCGATTAGCGGCGCATGCGCAACTGCGCCGGTTTCCGCCGATGTTCCCGATCGGTAACTAAATTAGCAACTATGAGGTGAAGATGCGGCGGCCTGCAATGTGATGCTGATCGTCCACGGCGCGTCGTCTTCGTCGGCACGTTTCGTGGCGTGATTTCGTGCGATCTGGTGGTTTTACAGCACGGGCCGTTCGGCCGAATGAATCGGTGGCATCCAACGTCATAGAAAAGTTCGATGTGATATTGTCGCCTTCCTGGTTTCACCACCCCGAGCA
>JAGYKS010000036.1 GCA_018401565.1 Acidimicrobiales bacterium
GGTGGGCGAAGTGCGCGCAGCTCTTCGCCGACCGGGTTGCCCCACCTTTGCTGAACTCGCCGCCCAAGGCGAGAGCCTCACTGTGGAATTCAAGAGCTCGATGATCCATTGCTGCAGACCTGACAGCCAAGGGCTTCCCACCCGATTCGGACGAGAACTTCGTGATGACCACCCCTACCAGCTAGGTCGACGCCACTACCGGCAGGAGCAAGGACCTCTTCTTCGTCCGCGCCGGCAAAGCATCGGCTGGGGTCGCAATGGCCGATCAACCACTCGAAGTGCTGCCCTTGAAGCACCTCGTCTTGCTCGGAGCACGGGTAGAAGTAGCGACGCACGGCAGCCGAGGGGCGACGACGTGCGCGACCGAGGGCACTCATGGGTACTGCCCTGATGTGACCGCCGTGCGACGCTGATCTGACCGCTGCGGGTCATTGCGTGCCTCGTAGAGTTCGGCGAGGATCACGGGCCCGCAGTCGGACGACTGGTGTCAAGCCGGCTCAGTGCGGCGCCGGCTCGGTCGACGATGAACCCTCATCGACGTCACCGAAAACCAGTTGGGCGCCAACGCTCGGTTCGCCGCCGCTGGGATCGATGATCTCGCCGGTGAACAGGAAGTTCAGCGCCTGGATCATGACGCCAGGTTCGGAACTGCCTGCGTCGTGCGGATCGAGCCCGTGGAGTCCTGGTGTGGGCGGAAGATTCGTGATGGGGGGTGCCGGGGTGCCGAAATCCCACACCGACAGCACCGAACGGGTGGTGGGCATGTCGCCCACGTCGTCGATGCCCCACATGGGTTCGACATCGCTGGACCGACCGTCACGCAACGCCGGTCGGCGCACCGCGGCACCAATGGTGCGGGCCAGCACCTCGGTGGAGACGTTGGGTACCTGATGGTCACCGAACGCCTCGATGAGCAGCACCGTCTTGGGGCTGACCCCCGGGTAGGGGTCGGCGGTGAGGTGCTGGACGTACCCGGCGTTCTCCCCCCGATCCCACAGCAACTGGATGAGCTCAAGGGCCACCATGCGCTCCACGGGGTCGGGGTATGCGCCGTGGAATACGTCTTCAAAGGCCAACCAGTTCACCGACCGGGGAAGCAGCAGGTTGTAAGCGAGTCCCGGTACCCCCAACACCGCCCGCTGCCACTCGTCAGCCACGGCGCTCGCCACCCCACCGAGGATGCCGCCCTGGCTGTTGCCGACGAACACCGATCCGTCGACGGCCAGTCGGGACGCACCGTCGGGCCCCTGGAACACGGGGTGGGAGGCGAACCCGTCGGCCCGGTTGGCGAGACGGGCCAGCAGAATGAACGCCAACTGGGCCTGCTGGAGCCGGTCCGGGATGGACACGAAACGCGACAGGTCGCCGAGCACATCGGCGACGTTGGGAACGTCCTCGGTGCACATCCCCACCCAGTCGGTGCCGCACACGTTGAGGTTGCCCAAAGAGCAGAGGCCGTCAAGCGTGTACACCTCGTCGCGACTCGACAGCAGACCGTGGCCGAACACCAGCGTGCCGCGTGCGGCGGGGTCCGAAGCGAACAGAAACGTGAACGGGGCGCGCCACGTCGGATGCTCGGGGTTGATCGTGGGTGTTCCCTCGGTGTCGAGCACCATGCGTCCGCCGGGCGACCCGTCGTTGTCGAGGTAATTCGGCACACTGAACGTGCCCTGCACCGACACCGGGTCACCCGAGTCGTCGACGTCGGTGACCTCGAACTCAGGCATGTACCCCGCAGCTGCGGCGACCATTGCCCGCAGCCGACTCGACAACGAGGTGCTCGACGCCACCGGGAACGACCACACGAGCGGCAGCTCCATGGGCACCGGTGCACCGGTGGCGGTGACCAACGGGTCGATCTCGACCTGGTAGCGGTGGCCTTCGGTGAGCGCCTTGGCCGGGTGGATCATCACCAGGTGGTGCCGCTCGGGGTCATAGGAGTTCAGTTCCGCCCAGTACGGCCAACGCTCCCCGGTGGTGAGGTCGGTGAGACGCACCGCAACGTCGGCAGCCATCGACGCCCCGATGTCGGTGCTGTCGGGCACTCCGCTGCGAGTGAGATCCACCCCAGGCACGTGCACGAGGATGCGACTCGATGGCGAGAAGCCGTCAGCGACGTTCTGCGCCGTGACGTCGATGGGGATCCCCGCCGAGTTCTGGGGGGTGGCCTCAGCGGGAATGGCGAGGCGCACCCCGGTGGGCGTGGTGGGGTCCGCAACGGTGAACCGCTCGTGGGGCCAGGGCAACAGTCCGCTCGATGGTGTCCAGATCTCAGTTGTCATGTGTCCGGATTTCGTTTGTCATGGCAACAATCTCGCACATCTCGGGGACCGTCACCGACACTCCGGGCACCGGAACGACCGCTCCCCTGCGCGTTGACCCGTGGAGGTCCCGGTGCCGACCCTGCCCCCCGAAGCGATGGACGACACCATCGGCGAACCTTCCCCGCCATTGCCGGGCAACATCGTCCCCGGGCGTTTGAGGTGGGGGCGCCCGCTGCCGCTCGGGAACGATACAGATCATGGTGACCGGCGTGGACCAGCCCGGATCGGACCCGGCGAGCCGGCGAGTCGGCGAGTCGGCGGAGACCGTCGCCGGTGAGATGTCGTTCACCGTTCCTTGGGGGCGCCGGCCCATCGTGTTGTTGTTCGATAGCGCCGGGTACCTGCGCCACCCACCCGCCCTATCGGCTCAGCGAACCCTCACCCATCGTCGATCGTCGCCACAGGCACAACACCACCAGCACCAGCGAGGACACCGTCAGGATCACGTTCACCCCGACCAGCCACGCGTCGTTGCGCTGCACGGCGATGATGACCCACACCAGATTGTTGGTGGCGGCCACCACCCATGTCACGAGCGACACCCCGGCAATGTCAGGTGAGCGCGCCAGGCGAAGAATCTGGGGCCAGCGCAGGAAGATGGCGAGGCCAAGACACCACGCTGCCACCGGCTGCCAACTCACCCCGGTGCCGACCCACGCCGCCCCCGCCGTGACCCGCCGCCGACACCCCGACGACGAGCAGTCCCCGCTGGCGGCGGGCTCTGACCGCACAGGAGCGCCACGTTGAACAGCGCAGCACCGACGCCGTTGGCGACGAGGTACGGGTTCCCGACGCCGAGGCCGTAGACCGCCCAGGTGCCGTTGAGGGCGAGGAACACCGACCACGTGAGGACGCTGATGCCGGCCACTGACCGTCAGGCCCGCCACCACTGCTCCTGCCAGCACCCACGACAGGCCCACACCGGTCGTGCCGACGACGAGTGCAGCGGCGTCACCCACGTTGCGAGGCGGATTCCGCTCAGACCCGCAGGGCGGAACGTGCTGTGGCGAACACCTCGTCGTCAACCACCAACCCGTTGGCCACGCTGAACCACAGGTCCTGTTCCTCGACGAACGACGGGAGACGCTCCAGCGTCGCCTCGACCTCTTCCCAACGCACTCCGAGTTCGTCGAGGCCGGTGCGAGCACCGGCGGCGTCGGCGATGCGGCGGGGGCGGTCAGGGTCGTTGCCCTGCACGGCTGACATGACGAGCACGCCGAGGGTGACGAGTTCGCCGTGCATGATCGTGCGTCCCGTCACCTCCTCAAACGTGTAGGCGAAGAAGTGTTCACTGCCCTCCTCGAAGCGGGCGTGCCCCACCTCGTGGCACATCCATCCGATGTCTCGGTGGCACTCCATGAGCCGTTGCACACCGTCGTTGCTGCCGGCGGCGAGCAGTGGGGCGAGGGCCTCGAGTTCGTCGAGGTACTCGAACCCCCGGGCAGCAACCGCCTCGTCCCACGGGGCGTTGCGACCGTGACGGGCAGCGAGTTCCCAGTCGAACAGACCGGTGTGGCACGACAGCACGTCACCGATCCCACCACTCACGAGCTTGCGCGGTGCGGCACCGATCAGATCGAAGTCCACCATGACCAACTCGGGGACCGAATCCCCGTCGTAACGCACACCACCGCCGTCTCGCAGTGCCGTCATTCGGGTGAAGCAGGCGTCGACCGACGGCAGTGACGGCACCTGGTAGAGCGGCAGACCGGTTCGGTGGTGCAACCACTTTGCTGTGTCCATCGCCGACCCGCCACCGAGGCCGACGATGGCCTCAACCCCAGTCAGCGACTCGGCGACGGCGTCGAGGTGGGCGAGACGGAGATCCCCGGCCTCGATCACGACCGCCGGTGTGCCCGGCAACGTGGGAGCCATCACCGCCCACGGCTCGGGTTGGGTCGCCACCGCCCACGGTCCGAGACCGGCGACGACCTCGGCGAGTTTCCCTCGTCCGTAGTGCACGTCGAATCCGCGCACGCCCTCCAGTGTCATGGCCGGACCTTATCCTTCGCCCAATCGCGCCACGCGCCGAACATGCTCACCGAGGCCGACCGCAGCGTCGGGGTCAACGAGCACCCGAACCTCAGGGTGCGTCCGCAGGATCGACGCCGGGCAGTCCTCGTCGACCTCGCCGGTCAACGCCCGGGCAATGGCCGGCGCCTTGGCCGCGCCGGTGGCCACCAGCAGGATGCGCCGGGCATCACAGATGGTGGCCGGCCCTTGGGTGATGGCATACGTGGGGACGTCGGCGACCGAGCCGAAGTAGCGGGCGTTGTCGACCCGGGTGGCGTCGCAGAGTGTGGTGACGTGGGTACGCAGGTTGAACGGCGTGCCCGGTTCGTTGAACCCGACGTGTCCGTTGCGTCCAATACCGAGCATCAACACGTCGATGCCGCCCGCTGCGTGGATCTGGTCCTCGTAGCGCTGACAAGCCTCTTGGGGGTCGGCGGCGTCCGCCTCGGGACCGAACACCGCCCCGTCGGGCACCCCGAGGGGACCAGCCGCCTCACGGCGGATGGTGGCACGGTAGGAGCGCGGGTCGGTGGCGCCCAGACCGAGGTACTCGTCGAGGAGGAACACCGACACACCGGTGAAATCCACCTCGCCGGCGGCCACGAGCGTTCCGAGCGCCCGGTAGGTGGGACCGGGGGTGGCCCCGGTGGCGAACCCGAGGACGGCACGTGGCAGGTCGTCGACCACCCCGGCGATCAATGCCGCCGCCCGGCGTCCCCACGGCGTCGGGGTCGGTGAGCACCTCAACTACCGGGTCGAAGCTCGGTGCCGGATGCGGCTCAGCCACCGTCGGTCTCGGTGATGCGCTCGCCGAGCACCTCGAGCAGGGGTGCCATGCCCCCGAACCGCACCACCCGGAACACCTCGGCGGCACCAAGCCCGTACTGTTCGCCCGACTCGACAGCCCGGGAGCGCAACAGGTGACCGACCACCGGGGCGAGGTCGCCGTTCTGGGCCTCGTCGAGGACCAGGATGCGCCACCCGCCGGTGCGGGCCTGAAGACGCAACTGGTGCACGAGGTTGCGCAGTGGGAGGTCGTGGCACAGCGCAGCGTCGACGGCGACGTCGAGGGTGGACCGACACGTCGACCACGTCGGTGACCCGCGCCGGTGGCCGACCGAAGTACCACTCCTCAAACACGCCGTGGGGGGCGAGCCCCTCGGCGAAGTGTTCGGGATGGTGCTTGTCGAACTGTGCACACCACAGCGCCTCGGCCACCGCCGAAGCGACCACCCAGTGATCCTGGTTGTCCTCCCCCACACCGGAGTGGGGGTCGTGGGTAAGGAGCGTGTGCGGCCGGTGAGAGCGGATGGCCCGGATGACTTGTTCGCGAAGAGCAACTTCGCTGGCGTCACCAAGGGTGCGTCGGTCGGCCAGTTCCAGTTTTCGGTGGCGGCAACCATGAGCCGGTCCATGGCGGCGGTGAACTCCTCGAGCGAACGGGCGATAGTGGTGGCCTCATCCACCCCGACCGAGTCCCAACGGTCGTCGGTGACCCGGCACACGACCACCCGCCAGCCTGCAGCGGCGAACCGGGCGATTGTGCCACCGCAAAACAAGGTCGGGTCGTCGGCGTGGGCGGCGACGACAAGCACGACACGGCCCTCACCGGTGGCGATGTTGGTGATCATGGCGCCGCTGACGACCCACTCCCGTTCGGCGACGACGTTGCCACGGCGGGTATCAGCGCTTCGAGCGCCTCGACCACCCGTGGTCCGCCGGTCGGCCCCACCGAGAACGATTCCTCGTACTGCGATCCGGGGTTCAGGTAGTCCTCCGGGAAGGTGAAGTCCTCGGCCGGGAGCAGGTAGCCGAGTTCGTCGTCGGCGAGACCGACCACGATCGGCAGCGTTGCACCGGCGGCGCGCATCGCCGACTTGAGGTGTAATCCGAGTTTGGGCAGCAGTTCGCCGGGCACCGACGCCAACATGGCCGGACCGATCCGGGCCACCGACACCTCGGTCACGACCGAACCGTCCCGAAGCTCCACCGGCGGCAGCAACCCCATCTCCATGCCGAGGCTGTACAGCGGGTTCTCGAGTGCCAGCAGCACCTCCGCACGAGCGAAGGCCACGGCGGGATCGGCGTGGGATGCGGCACCGGCGAGGGCGGTCCCCACCGCAGCGGCGAGTTCGGAACCGAAGCGGGCCGCCTCGGCGTGGGTGGTCACCTCGGTGTTGGGCGACATCATGCCCCCGAGCGCACCGACGGCGAACACCGCCACCCCACCAGCGTTGGCCTCGAGGTCACGACACAGGTGTCCGGCGTAGTCGGCGGTGACTGCGGTGTTGTCCTTGTCGAGTACCTCGGGATGACAGGGGTAGACGCAGAACGTGGCGATGACCGAACCGTCAGGACGCACCGCCCGCAACACGGACAGTTCGTCGTCGATGATCCCGGGGTCACGGAGGTTGCGCACGAGTTCGGGCACCGACACCGACCCGGCAAGGAGTTCGGCAGGTTCGAGGCGGCAACCGCCGCCTCCTGGGAGGCCGCCACCGCTGCCCGCACCCGGGCGAGGTAAGCGGGGTCGATGCCGCTCACCCCCTCGAACGGTTTCCCCCAGAAACCCAGGCCATCGGGACCGTGATGGGTGTGGGTGCAGGCCACCACCCGGCGGCCCTTGTCTGATGGGACCCGGGTGAGTCCCACGAGGTCACAGACGCTGAACACCACCGGTTCGTCGACGGCGCCGCCGAACGCCACGGTGCGCACCATGAGTTCGTCGTGCACTGAGGTAGCCGGCCGGTCGGGGTCGAACCCGGCGAGGAACACCGTGTCCCCCTCAAGGTCCGGCCCGATCGATCGGGCGTCGGCCCCGGCTAGAAAACCGCTCGCTGTCATGTGCCTTCCCTCGTTCAACCTTGTCCACGAACCTGTCCACGAACTTGTCCACGAACCCAGAGTCGGTACGTCCCACCACCGGCGACGTCACTGGGGCCGAAGCTCGCTTTGGACTCAGGCGAGGCGCCAATTACATGTCCTATCATATTCGTTTCGCCAATTGAGGTATCTTAAGTTTTTCACCAATGGGGAGGGTGCGTTGTCAGCGTCAGCGACAGGAGTGGAATCTCCAGCAATTCTCGGGGGAGAGGCCCTGCGTCAAGCGGACTACCCGTCATGGCCGGTGTGGAACGACCGGGAGCGCACGCTGCTGTCCGCATCGCTTGAGGCGGGGGGCTGGTGGCAGGGGGACGGATCGGTGGCCCGGGACTTCGCCAACGCCTTCGCCGCCTATCACTCCGCCACCTTCGGTCTGGCCTTCACCAACGGCACCCATACCCTCGAAGCGGCGCTCGTCGCCTGCGGAGTGGGTGAGGGTGACGAGGTCATCGTGCCCGGCATGACGTTCGTGGCCTCGGCATCGGCGGTGCTCGCCGTCAACGCCACACCCGTCCTCGTCGACGTCGACCCCGACTCGCTGTGTATCGATCCGGAAGCGGCTGCAGCGGCGGTGACCGACCGGACCCGGGCCATTGTGGCGGTCCACGTGGCCGGAGCGGCCGCCGATCTTGACGCCTTGACGGAGCTGTGTGCCCGCCACGACCTGCGACTCATCGAGGACTGCGCCCACGCCCACGGGACGTTCTGGCGGGGACGTGGGGTCGGTTCATGGGGCGACTTCGGCTCGTTCTCCATGCAGCGGTCCAAGTTGATGACGGCCGGTGAGGGCGGGGTGCTCATCTGCAACGACGAGGATCTGCGGGACCAGGCGTGGAATTACGCCGACTGCGGCCGGGCGCGAGACGAGTGGTTCTACCACCACCCCACCTACGGCTCGAACATGCGCATGACCGAGTTCCAGGGAGCGGTACTCACCGCCCAACTCGAAAGGTTCCCCGAGCAAAACGCCACCCGCAACGCCAACGCCGTCGCCCTCAACAAGGCGTTGAGTGAGATCGAAGGTCTGCGACCCCAAAAGCGCGACGAACGGATGGACTCCCAGGGCAACTACTGCTTCGTGTTCCACTACGACGCCGACGCCTTCGCCGGCATGCCGTTGCACGTGTTCGAACGAGCGCTCGGCGCCGAGGGCGTGCCCATGGGGGTGTCGTACCCCAGCCTCAACGAACTCGCCGTGTTCCGCACCGCCAACTTTGCCCCCCGTATGCGCACGATGGCACCAAGAATCGACTACTCGGCCGTGCGACTCCCCGTGGCAGAGCACGCCTCGCGGTCGACGGTGTGGTTGCAGCACCGGATCCTGTTGGCCGAACGCGACGACGGTCCTTGACGTGGCGCAAGCCGCCGCCAAGATCCAACTCCACGCCCACCAGATCGTCGAGGCCCAGACAGGCTCGTGACCTGAGGCGTCCTACACACAGCGAACCAAACAAATGGGGGGAACCATGAAGACCAAGACCATCCGACTCGCGGCCATTGCGGCCGCACTGGCCGTCGTGGGCGCGGCGTGTGGTGGAGGGGGAGGCGAGTCGTCGTCAACGACGATCGCCCAGACCACCATCCCTGCTGAGCAGCGCCAGCCGGCCACCCTGACCTTTTGGTCATCATTCGGTGACACCGAGTTGGTTGAGGCATACCAGCCGATCATCGACAAGTGCGAGGCGGACAACCCATGGTTGACCATCGACTACGTCGCCAAGGACGGGATGGCCACAGCGTTCGCCGCTGCTGCCGAGGCGGGTAACGTGCCCGACATCATCCAGGCGGACTTCAGTGGCGGTCTCGCCAAGTTGGAGGCTGCCGGGGCGGTGTACCCCATTGACGAGGTTCGCCAGCCGGGACAACTTCGACTGGAATCAGTTCGTTCCCGGTTCGGTGGAGCTCGTGACCTTCAACGGCAAGAAGTGGGGCATCCCGCTGTCAGTCGACACCGCCGGACTGTTTTTCAACCAGGACGCACTCGACGAGGCGGGCCTCTCGGTACCCACCAGTTTCGAGGAACTCTCCGCCGCCGCTGAGGCGTTGCTGGTGCAGAACCCCGACGGGTCGATCGAACGGATCGGTTGGGTGCCCGACGTCGGGGACGGCAGCTACGCCGTGCCGTCCGGGCTGCTCTTCGGCGCCAAGTTGTTCAGCGAGGACGGCACGCAGGTCACCGTCGACACGCAGGAATGGATTGATACCCTGAACTGGCAACGGTCGTTCTACGAGCCGTTCGGCGACTACGAGAACTTCGCCCGGTTCGTGAGCGGTTTCGGGTCGTATGACTCGTCGCAGAACTTCTTCATCACCGGCCAGGTGCCGCTTTACCTTGAGGCCTCCTACTTCACCACCTGGCCGGAGCGTTTCGGTAACGGCCAGCCGGCCGACTGGGGTGTGGCACCGTTCCCGGGCCCCGATGGTGTCGCCAGCGCCAACGAAATCGCCATCATCGGGTCGGGGAACGCCTTCTGGGTGCCGGCCAAGGCCACCGATCCCGAAGCCTCGTGGATAGCGGCGTCGTGCATGGCCACCGCCGTCCAACAGATCGCCGACTTCGAAGTCGTGGTGGGCAACATCCCGGCCAACAAGGCGGCGCTCGACATTTTCGAGACGGTCGAAGTCGCCCGTATCCCGGCGTACAAGACCTTCATCGATCTGGCCAGGTCGTCGAACGCGGTGGTACCCAACAGCGCAGTCATCATTGAGACGGCGTACGACCGAATGACCGCCCTCGCCCTCGCCTACCGGCGTGGCGACTTCTCTGAAGGCTGACCTGCCCCAGCGGCTCGCTGACCTGCAGGCCCGACTTGAGGATGAGCTGGCTCTCGAGCTGGGTAGCTGAGTGGAGGTGACGTCCGCAACGCCGATCGCGGGCGTCACGACACGTCCCGTTTCGAGGCGGCGCCGCACCCCAGGCACCCTTGACGGTGCCAACGGGTCGACGCCGCCTCCCGGGCCGGTCCACCCCGAACGGGAAGCGGCGCCGTCGGGCCAACCGCAAGCGGCGCCTCACCGTCCTCGCCATGTTGTCGCCGTGGCTGGTCGGGTTTGTGGTGTTCACCGCCTACCCCATCATCAACTCGTTCTACTGGTCGTTCACCGTGAAGCGGTATGGATCACCGGCGAGATGGGTGGGCCTAGACAACTACCAGTTGCTGTTGGGCAACGACGATCTGATCAAGGCCCTGCAGAACACGGCGTACCTCGCCCTCATTGGACTCCCCATCCGCATCGGGGTCGCCATGCTGTGCGCCGCCCTGCTGGCCCGTCCACGTCGCGGCAACGGCATCTACCGGTTGATGTTCTACGTCCCGCCGTGGTTCCTGCCGTGGCGTCCGGAGCGCTGTTCTTTTTCCTGTTGCGTGAAGGCGGGCCGATGTCGAGCCTGTTCGGACTGTTCGGGGCGCAGGCACCGTTGTGGTTCGGCGACCCGGCGTGGGCCAAACCGGCGCTCATCATGGTGGGCACCTGGGCCATCGGCGACCTGATGCTCATCTTCCTCGCCGGCCTCGTCGATATCCCGCGGTCGCTGTAGGGGCGGCCGAACTCGATGGGGCGGGCCGGTGGGCGAAGTTCCGTCACGTCACCCTCCCCATGATCTCCCCGGTCACGTTCTTCGCTCTGCTCACCGGCATGATCGGGGTGCTGCAATCGTTCGATCAGGCCTACGTGTTCAGTCAAGGAGTGCGTTCCGGTCGCCTCACCGGTGAACCGCAGGGGGCGCTGCTCACCTACGCCATGTTGCAGTTGCGCCAGTTCCAGGATGGCCGCATCGGGTTCGCCTCGGCCATGGCGTGGATCATGTTCCTCATCACCCTGGCGATCACCATCGTGATGATCACGACGCGGCGACGCTGGGTCCACACGGCGAATGACGGCCTGATATGACGATGCGGCACATCGGAACGTTCGTCGGGCGGCACGCCGTGCTCGTGGCCCTGGCGTTGATGTTCTCCCTGCCGTTCTTTTTCATGCTGTTGCAATCGGTCATGCCACTGGACCAGGCCAAGACGACCAGTCTGTGGCCCCGCTACTTCGAGTGGGACAACTACACCGAAGTGTTCCGGCGGGTTCCGTTGGCCACCTACGTCCGCAACACGGTGATGGTCTGCGTCCTCGCCGTGATCGGCACGGTCGTGTCATGCGTGCCGGTGGCCTACGCATTCAGCCACATGCGCTGGAAAGGCCGGGGCGTCGTGTTCATCCTCATCCTGTCCACCATGATGCTGCCGTTCCAGGTGCTGTTCGTGAGCCAGTATCAGATCTTTTCAAACCTCGGTTGGCTCAACACCATCCTGCCGCTCACGGTGCCGACGTTCTTCGCCGACGCCTTTTCCATCTTCTTGTTGCGCCAGTTCTTCCTGACCCTGCCCGAAGAGACCCTCGACGCCGCACGGGTGGACGGCGCAGGTGAGTGGAAGGTGTTGTGGCGGGTCGTGGCGCCCATGGCCAAACCCGGGATCATGGCGGTGGCCATCTTCCAGTTCCTGTTCAGCTGGTCCGACTTCTTCGGCGCAAACATCTACCTGTCCGACGAGCGCAACCTGACGTTGGCGGTGGGTCTGGTGCGACTCAACGCCGGGCTGCCCGCCTCGGCGAGTCGAACCTGACGATGGCCGCATCGGTCATCTTCGTGATCCCGCTCATCATCGTGTTCTTCTTCGCCCAGCGCATCTTCGTGAGGGTGTGACCCTCACCGGCTCAAAGGGTTGAGGCCTCCTGCCATGTCCGGTCACGTCGCGCTGCCCAATGACACCTTGCGGGTCGTCGAGATCCACTACTTCAGGGTTCCGCGCCACCGCTGGGAACTGATGGTGTTGCGTGCCCGCCAGTCGGGGGCCAACGCCGTATCGAGTTACATCCCGTGGATCCACCACGCGCCGTCCCCCGGCAACGTCGACCTCACCGGGGCTCCCTCGCCGAACGGGACCTCGTCGGGTTCGTGGAGTGTGTGCGTCGGCGGGTCTCGGTTTCATCGCCAAGCCGGGTCCGTTCTGCGACTCGGAAATGCTCGGCGGCGGGGTCCCCACCTGGCTGATCGATGCCCACCCCGACTGGTGGAACGCGCCGACACGACGGCGAGCCGTACCGTCGCAGCGACTCGAACGACCCCCGCCTCAGCTACGACCACCCCGAGGCGCAGGCCGCCGCTGCCGGATGGCTCCGCAGTGTCGCCACCGCGCTCGAACCCTTCGCCGGGAAGAACCTGTGGGCGGTTCAGATCGACAACGAAACCCCCGGCGACGGCATGTGGATCCACGAGGACGGCCTCGCCCCCTCCCCCATCCGCGCCGACATGGCCTCCCCGCATCGCTGGCAGGCGTTTCTCTCGGAGCGCTACGGCACCGTCGCCGCGCTGAACGAGGCGTGGGAGAGCGACCACCCGTCGTTCGACGAGGTAGCGCTGCCCACGAAGTGGGAACCGCCCGACACGCTGGCCGGGATGCGGAGGTGGCTGGACCTCGACCGGTTCGCCGACAGCCAGATGGCGTCGGGCCTGGGGGCGTACGCCGCCGCCATCACGAGTGTGCTGGAGGACCGCGTTCCGCTGTTCCACGACTGGTTGTGCATGCCGTGGCCGTTGGCCGGGATGCTCGTCGAACCTGGAGTCCTCGCCGACACCTGCGGCTGGGTGGGTCAGAACGTCTACGCCGAAGGGGTGGACCCCACCGACATGATCGCCGGCACCAACTGGTACCGGATGAACGACGACGAGTACGTGCACCACGCCTGGTGGCGCACCCGGCTGTGCCACACGCTTTCCCCGGCGGGCATGCCCAACCTCGTACCGGAGATCTCCGCCCGCCAGGCCTTCTACCTGCAGTGCTCCCTGATTGGCGGCATGGACGCCCCGTGCATCTACATGCTCCACAGTTCCGAACCCGAACCCGACGGCATCGGGGCGTTTGAACGTTGGGCGGAGGAAGCACCGGTCCTCCCCGACGGGAACGTGTTCGGATGGTGGTGGAATCTCCGCACGCTGTTCGTCTGTCTTGAGGCGGGTGGCGCGGATCTCGTCGCCGCCCCCTCGATGCACGGGTGGCCATCGCCTACGACCACGCCGGGGAGCGCGCCGCCCGGTGGGCGGGCGTGATCGACGGTGCCGGTTTCCCCGACGGCTCGGCGGTTGGGGAACTGTGCGCGGCGGCGAACTCGTCGGCGGCCGGACAGGTCGTCGCCCGCCAACTCGTCGATGCCGGCGTCGTGTTCGACGTCGTGGACGTCACACGCTGCGAACTCGATCACTACGAGGTGGTGCTGGTTCCCCCCATGCCGATCATGAGTCGCACCGCGACGGCCGCCCTCACCTCCACCACAGCGGACGTTCGCTGGGTCGGGTTGGTTCCCACCCTCGACGAGGACCTCAACCCGCTGACGATCAGCGTTGACGCCGTGCTCTCGGACCCCCTCGCCGGTACGCCCCCAACCGCCGACGCCATCGACACCCCGGTGTCGACGGGCGGATGCGGGTCAGGCCCAAGCGGTCGGCGCTACGTCACCATCGCCAGCACCCACCAGCCGTGGGTGGGCACCGTCGCCGACCACACGGTCACCGCTGGTGCGGCGTCGGTGACGTGGATGGCCGTAGACACCGGCGGTGCGGTGGTGGCCGCCATGGTGCACGGCGACGACGCCGCCGCCGGGCCGATCACCTGCTCGCGGGTCAGTGCGCCGTGGCGCTGCTCGGCAGCGGTGACGCGGCGGCGTGGCACGTGGTGAGCCAGGAACGCGCCTGGGTTGGGATCGCTGACGCCGCAGGCGAACCACTGTGGCGGGTCACCTTGTCGGGCAAGGTGCTCAACGCCGGCACGGTGGGTCCCGACGGCCGGTTCCGGTTCGTGGCCAACGACGACGCCGGACAAACCGACCGGTACGTGATCGGTGACCAGGGGGCCGCCGACGCCGTTGCCGGCGCCGTCAACGACTACTTCGTGACCACCCTGACCCGAGCCGAGCAGGACGCGAACGCCCTCGGGGTGAGCGTCCACGAGGTCACCGACCGCATCCGGCGCATCCGCAGCAGTCTGGTCGCAGGCACCGCCACCGACGAGGATCGGCAGCTCCTGGCTTCACTCACAACAATTGCGGCCCGCATGAACGACATCCGCCTCGGGGAGTCCTGACACCATGACTGACGGGTCCAACAACCGCATCGATCTCAGTGACAGCTGGGAACTGGCCGCCAACCCTGACGGACCGTGGCGTGCTGCAACGGTCCCGGGGAACTGGTGGCTCGATGGCGTCGACGGACCTGAGACGGTCTGTGGTACCGCCACAGCGTCGACCTCCCCGAACAATGGGCTGGCCGTCAGGTGCGGCTGGGGTCGGTGCGGCCGACTACCACGCCACCGTGCGGTGGGACGGGGCGCCGATCGGGGAGCACACCGGAGGGGTTCGCGACCGTTCACCGTGGCCGTGCCCGCCACCGCCGGCCGCCACGAGCTGGTCATCGAGGTGGCGTGCCCCACCGACCCGTTCGGCGAGGTGTGGCCCCACACCAAAACCACCATCCGCGGCGTCATGGGCCACCACGACGCCCGGCCCGGCAACTGGACGGCACGCGGCCAGGAGCGTTCCACCGGAGGCATCTGGGGTCCGGTGACCCTCACGGTGCACGACACGTGCGCGCTCGACACGGTGCGGTTTACCACCGCCGTTGCGAGGCGCTGACGCCGACGCCGAGATCGTGGCCGTGGTCGACGTCCGAAGGCGACGAGGCGGTGTGGGCGACGCTGCGGGCGACACTCACCGCCCCCGACAGCACTGAGGCGGACTACGAACTGTGGACCGAGACGTGGCTGACCCCGGGAGTCAACGACGTGCGGGTACACGGACCACTGGCTGCGCCGCGGTTGTGGTGGACCTGGGACCAGGGTGGACCGTTCCGGTACACCCTCACCACCACCGTCGAGATCGACGGCACCGTGCACGCCACCGACGAACGTGCCGTCGGGGTGCGCAGCATCGAGGTGGGCGACGACTGGGTGTGGCACCTCAACGGTCGACCCGTGTTCATCCGCGGCATGAACTACATCGGCCACCAGTGGTTGAGCGCGCTCGATGACGAACTCGCCACCGTCGACGTCGGACTCGCCACCGGCGCCAACCTCAACGCCTTGCGGGTGCACGCCCACGTGAGTTCCCCGGCGTTCTACGACGCCTGTGACGCCGCCGGGGTGCTCGATCCGGCCAGGACCTCCCGATGCAGTGGGGGTACGCCGACACCGCCGAAACGTACCGGGTGACCCGCCAGATGGTGCGCGAGGTCGTCGACCTGCACGGCTGGCGACCGTCGGTGGCGTTTTGGTGTGCCCACAACGAAGCGCCGTGGAACGAACCGTGGATGGCCGAGGAGGCAGGACGGTACGTCCCCGACCAGAACCAGCGCCTCGACCACGAACTCGCCGCCCTGTTCCGCCAGTTCGACCCGTCCCGGCCGGCGCTGGCCAACTCCGGTGCCGGCGACGGCCACACCTACCCGGGCTGGTACTGGGGCCACTGGAAGGTGGCGGCCGAAATCCCCGGTGGGGCGTTCGTCACCGAGTACGGGGCGGAGGCGGTCCCCAACATCGAGACGGTGCGGACGTACCTCCCCGAGGGTGCCACCGCCGAGGACTGGTCGTACCACGGGTTCCAGCACCACGAGATCAGCACCCACGTCGGGGTGACGCTGCTGACCCATTCGCTGGAGGAGATCATCGCCGCCACCCAGCACTACCAGGCCCGCCTGTTGCAGTTCGCCACCGAGCACTACCGGCGCCGCAAGCGCGAACGGGTGCAGGGCATCATGCCGTTCATGCTCGTCGACCCGTGGCCGTGCACCAGTTGGTCGGTGGTCGACCACCTCCGCACCCCCAAGGCCGGCTACCACGCCATCGCCAGGGCCATGCAGCCGGTGCTGCCGAGCATCAAGCCGCCGACGACACGTTCCCCGGACCCAACCCACTCGCCCCCGAACCCGCCGTGTTCGGCATCTGGTGGATCAACGACCTGCACCGCAGTTTTCGTGACGCCGAACTGTCGTGGCGCCTTGTCGACGCTTCGGAGAACGAACTCGACTCTCGAGAGCCGGCGGTCGTGCAGGTGCTTCGCCGACGCCGCCCGCCGGGTGCTCCAGGCTGGCCCCTTCGACCTGCCACCCGGTTCGTACGCCGTTGAGTCCCGTATCGCCACCGCCACCGGTGAGGTGCTCGGCACCAACCGCTGGTCGTTCACCATTACCCCCGCCCCCTCCTTCGACGAGGAACTCTCATGACCGTTCGACTTGCCGTGTTGGGTCACGGCTTCATCAGTGATCTGCACACCCGCCGCCCACGAAGTCGGCGCCGTCGTCGTCGAGGTGTGCGGCCGTGACCTGAGCGGGCGTCGGCGTTCGCGTCCCGCCACGGCATCGAGCGGGTCAGCACCGACTGGGAGTCAACGGTGGTGGCCGACGACGTCGACGCCGTGGTCATCGGCACACCCAACGCCCTGCACCACCCCCAGGCCATGGCGGCGATCGCCGCCGGCAAGCACGTGCTGGTCGACAAGCCCATGGCGCTCAACGTGCGCGAAGGCACCGAGATGGCCGCAGCGGCCACAGCGGCCGGTGTGGTGCTGTGCGTGGGCCACATGTGGCGCTACCGCGACGAGGTCATCGAACTTCGGGACCGCATCGCAGCGGGTGACCTCGGCCGGGTGGTGCGCACCTGCGGGTACGGCATCCACGCCTCGTGGGGGCCGTCAGGGTGGTTCGTGGACCCGGCGCTGTCAGGTGGTGGAGCGCTCATCGACATGGGCATCCACGCCATCGACACCGCACGGTTCCTCCTCGGCGATCCACCGGCACGCCGGGTCGTGGCCTCCATCGGTCACGCCCACGGCGACTATCACGACGACATCGACGACGACGGCGTGGTGCTCATCGACTGGGCCAACGGGGTGCGTTCGGTGGTGGAGAGCGGCTGGTGGCAGCCGGTGCTCGACGGGGTGGAGGCCGACACCGAGGTGTACGCCACCGGCGGTCACGCCCGCATCTGGCCCGAGTTCACGTCCGCTACCCCGCCGCCCGAGGACTACGAACACTGCGCCCTGCCGATGTACACCGCCCAGATGGCCGACTTCGTGACGTGCTGTGGCACTGGTGCCACCCCGGTGGCGTCAGCGGCGGTGGGTCTCGAAGCGCTGCGCATCGTGGAAGCGGCGTACGCCTCGGCCGCCGAGGTCGACGTGTCGTCGAACGGACCAGCGACTGGAGGTGCCCGATGAGTCGGGTATGTGTGATCGGTGGGGGTTCCACCTACACCCCCGAACTCGTTGACGGCCTGCTGCGCCGGCGGGCCGAACTCGACCTTCCGAGGTCGTCCTCGTCGACAACGACGCCGCCCGCCTCGAGGTGCTCGGGCCCACTCGCCCGCCGCATGGCCGAGCGCACCACCGGCACCGGCACCGGCGGCGTCGACGTGCACTGGACCACCGACCCGGTGGAAGGCATCCGTGGGTCGTCGTGGGTGGTGAGTCAGATCCGCGTTGGCGGCATGGCGGCACGCGACCGCGACGAACGCCTCGGACGCGAGTTCGGTCTCATCGGGCAGGAGGACCGTGGGGGTGGGCGGCATGGCCAACGCCCTGCGCACCATTCCCGTCGCCCCTTGACCTCGCCGCCATCGTCGCCGCCGAAGCCCCGGCGCCACCCTGTTCAACTTCACCAACCCGTCCGGTCTCGTCACCGAGGCGTTGTGCCGTCATACCGACGTGCCCACCATCGGGCTGTGCAATGTGCCGTGGTCCACAAAAGCCGAGGTGGCCTCGGTGTTCGGCGTGACCCCTGAGTCCGTCGACCTGGACTACGTGGGGTTGAACCACCTGTCGTGGATGCGGCGGGTCACCATTGGTGGGGAGGACCGTACCGCCGAGGTCCTCACCGGGCTGCGAGCGCTCGTGGGCAAACAGGTCACCCACGACGGGGAACCGGGCTGGTCGCCCGAGGCCATCGAGGTGCTCGAGGCCATCCGGAACTACTACCCTCCTGTACTACTACGAGACTGAGGCGTGGCTGGCCCACCAGGCGTCACGCCCCACGCAGGCTTCGGAGGTCATGGAGATCGAGGAAGCTCTGCTCGAGCAGTACCGGGATCCCGACCTCGACCACAAACCCGCCGAACTCGAACAACGCGGCGGCGCCTACTACTCCGAGGCGGCCGCCGCCCCTCATGGCTGATCTCGCCAGTGACGCCGGCACCGTGCACGTCGTGAATGTCCCCAACGCCGGGTCGATCCCCGGGTTCCCTGACGACGTTGTGGTGGAGGTGGCTGCCACCATCAACCGCAGCGGCGCCGTCCCACGACCCACCGATGCGTTGCGGCCCGACGTGGACGCGTTGATGCGCACCATCAAGGACGTCGAGTTGTTGTGCGTGCAGGCCGCCGTCGAAGGTGATGAGGACGCTGCGCTCCAGGCGTTGCTCGCCCACCCGCTCGGGCCCGACGCCCACCAGGTGCGCGCCGTGTGGAACCGCATGAAAGAACTCAACGCCGGCTGGTTCGGGCGGCTCGATGACTGAACGCAGCATCGTCGTCGGCGTCGACGGGGGCGGTACCAAGACCCATGTGTGTGGCCACCACCGCCGGAGAGGTGCTTGGGTTCACCACCGGCGGGTGCGCCAACTGGGAGTCCGCCGGCCTCGACGGCGTGGCCGGCGAACTCGCCGCCGCCCTCGACGCCGCACTCAGTGCGGCCGGGGTTGCACGCCACGACGTGACGGCCAGCGCGTTCTGTCTGGCTCGGCATGGACTGGCTCGTCAGATGCCGGGCGGCTTGAACCCGTGCTCGCCGACCTTGGGCTGGGGGGCACCGTGACCCTCACCAACGATTCGTTCGCCGCCCTGCGCGCCGGCACCCCCGACCCGTTCGGATGCGTGTCGGTGGCGGGCACCGGCGGGGTGTGCGCTGGCAAGAACCGCCGGGGAGACCGCCCGCACCATGGCGATCGCCATCGGGGAGGCGTCCGGAGCGTGGGGTCTGGTGCGCGGCGCCCTCGACGCCGTCGCCGCCGCCCACCACACATCAGGTCCACCCACCGCACTGACCGAGCGGTTGGTGCCAGGTGCGGGTGGCAGCGACGTCGATGCGTACTTCGAAGGGTTGTCTCGCGGTGAGGTGCACGTCGACGCCGGCTTCGCCACCGAGGTGTTCGCGGCGGCGAACGACGGGGACGAGGTGGCCCGCACAATCGCCGGAGCGTGCGGCGCCCAGCACGGCCGGGACCTGGCCGGGGTGGTGCGGCGACTCGGGATGGCCGACGACACGTTCGACGTGGTGCTCGCCGGCGGGGTCCACACCGCCGCAAACCCCGTGTTCTCAAGCGTTCGCCCGGGAGGTCCACGCCGTCGCCGCCGAGGCACAACTGCGCACACTCGTGGCTCCGCCGGTGGCCGGTGCGGTGCTGTTGGCCATCGAGTCGGCCGGTGTGGACGCGCACGGTCTGCACGACACGGTGACCCGCGCCGTAACCACCGGGGCGGCGTCGTGACCGGCGCTGCGGCCCTGGCGGGGTTGTGCCCCCAACCGCGGTGGTGTTCGCTACTCGACGACGGCGCACCACCCCCGTCCCCGACCACCCTGAGGCGCACCGTGTCCGGGTGCGTGGTGGAGCGGTGAACGTTGAGGCCTCCACAGCGGTGGGGGCGTTCCGGGCGCAGTGCACCGTCGAGCAGTTGCAGCGCCGTTTCCCCTCGGGCATCCCTGATCTCGAGATCGTCAACTGGCCTGACATCGACGTGCGCGGGGTGATGCTTGACGTGTCGCGCAACTGTATTCCCCATCTCGAGACCGTCGAGTGGCTCATGGCGCGGTGCGCAGCGATGGGCATCAACCACGTGCTGTTGTACCTCGAGGCCACCTTCGACCACCCCGGACACGAGGACACCACCTCGGGCCGCCACCCCTTCACCGCCGGGGATGTGACCCGGCTACGCACCTTCGCTGCCGCACACCACGTGCAGCTGGTTCCGGTGCAGGCCTCCCTCGGTCACCTCGAACACTGGCTGGCCAACCCCCGTCACGCCCACCTCGCCGCCCTGCCCGGCGGGTACACCTCACCCGACTGGCGGGCACGAACCCCCGCCTGTCTGGAACCCACCTCCACCGAAGCGTGGGCCCTGGCCAGCGAACTGGTCACCAACGTGGCCGAGGCGTTCGACTCGCCCCTCGTCCACGTCGGCCTCGACGAACCACTCGATCTCGACACGGCCCTGTGGGACGCCATCTTCGACGTGACCGACGGTCCGCCACCGTGGGCGGGGGTGGACAACGGAGGCGTTCTGTGTGCCCCTCCCGCCGCAGCCGACGCACCCAGTACATGGAGTGGTTGCAACGCCTGCGTTCCCTCCCGCCCTCGACGGTCGCCAGATGCTGGTGTGGGCCGACGTGTTCGCCCCCATCCTGAACTGCTCGCCGAGGTGACTCGACGGGTCACGCTCGTCGAGTGGGGGTACGAGGCCAACCACGCCTTCGACACCGATGTCAACGGATCGCGGCGGCCGGTGTCCTGTTCCGGGCGGCGCCCGGGACGTCGGGTTGGTCGTCGATCTCGGGTCGGGTGACGAACATGACCACCAACGTCACCGCCGCAGTCGATGCCGTGGCCGACCACGGTGGCCAGGGCGTCCTCATCACCCGATGGGAATCGCTCCCCCCGGTGTCTGACTGGCCGGGCTTCGCCTTCGGGGCGTCACTGGCGTGGAACCGCCGACGACCTGCCGATCTCGCCGCCGCCCTCGACACCGCGGTGGCTCACGGCACCGGTCTGGGTGAGGCGTGGGTCCTGCTCGGCACCGTCCACGACCTCGTGCCCCCATCCCCGAACAGGAAGCCTCTCTGCGGTGTTCACCTCGGGGGGGATGGCGGCGGTGGGTCTCGCCCTGTTGGGCATGACCCCCGACGACCTTGCTGGGGTTGAGGCCACTCTGGCCGCTGCGTCTTCACTCATTGCCGGGGCCACCGCCGACGCCCCCGACGGCGAGCTGTTGCGCGCCGAGCTGCGCTGGGTGTGCGACGCACTGACCTGGGGGTCGCTGCGGGCCGGGTCCGGCTCGGCTGGGACCCAGTGTCAGATGTTGACGAGTTGCGGGACCGCCACGGCGAATTGGCCGTCCGGTACCTGCAGTTGTGGAACGATCGTTACCGGCCAGGTGGCGCTGAGGTGGTGGCGGCATCGATGGCCGGCACGCTGGGAGGGTTGTGACATGGCGGTGATCACCGTTGACGGGGTATCCAAGGTGTTCGACAAGGGCGTCACCGCCGTGGACAACGTGTCGCTCGAGGTGGCCGACGGCGAGTTCATGGTGCTCGTTGGCCCGTCGGGGTGTGGGAAATCGACGCTGCTGCGCATGATCGCCGGCCTGGAGTCGGTCACCCACGGTGGGGTGCTCATCGACGGACGGGACGTCACCTACGCCCCGTCCAAGGACCGGGACCTGGCCATGGTGTTCCAGAACTACGCCCTCTATCCGCACATGACGGTGCGCAAGAACCTCGGGTTCGGCTTGAAGTTGCGCCGCATGCCCAAGTCCGACATCCACGCCAAGGTGACCGAGGTGGCCACCATGTTGGGCCTTGACGAACTGTTGGAACGCAAGCCCGGCCAACTCTCCGGTGGGCAACGTCAACGCGTGGCCATGGGCCGGGCACTGGTGCGTCAGCCCGTCGGATTCCTCATGGACGAACCGTTGTCGAACCTCGACGCCAAACTGCGGGTCACCATGCGCGCCGAACTGTCCCGGCTGCACGCCGAGGTGGGGACCACCACCATCTACGTCACCCACGACCAGATCAGGCCATGACGCTCGGCCAGCGGGTGGCGACCCTCCGCAACGGCACCCTCCAACAGGTGGCCTCACCGACCGAGCTGTTCCACCGCCCCGTCAACCTGTTCTGCGCCGCCTTCATCGGGTCACCCCAGATGAATCTCGTGGAGGCCACCATCTCCGACGATGAGGCCCGCTTCGCTGGCATGGTCATCCCGTTGCCCGCCGATTCGCCGCTGCGTTCGTTGGACCGCGCCATCCTCGGGATCCGTCCCAGCGACCTCGTGGCCCCCGTCACCGCCCCCGAGTTCCCCACCATCAGCGTCGGGGTCGACGCCGTGGAGGACCTCGGGGCGCACGTGCACGTGTCGTTCGGCATCAACGCACCCCGGGTGGCCACCGATATCGGGTCGGAAGAGGAAGAGGCCGAGGCGTTCCTGCTCGACAGCCGCACCGTGTGGACAGCGGAACTGCCCGACCGGTACCGGGTGGCTGCCGGGGACCGGGTGGAGCTGGCGGTGCGCAGCGACCGCCTCCACGCCTTCGACATCGCCACCGGCCTGCGCATCGGGGACTGACTGGTGGATCGACCCAACGTCCTGCTCGTGACCATGGACCAGTTGCGAGCCGACGCTCTCAGCTGCGCCGGGCACGAGGTGGTGCGCACCCCCACCCTGGATCGTCTCGCCGCCGAAGGGGTCCGGTTCGCCAACCACTTCGCCCAACTGTGCCCCGTGCGCGCCGGGCAGGGCGTCGCTGCTGACGGGGTTGTGGCAGATGAACCATCGGGTACTCGAAAACAGTGCGCCACTCGCCCGACCTGCCCATGCTTCCCCAGTTGCTGCGCACGTTGGGCTACCGCCCCGCCCTGTTCGGCAACACCGACACCGCCACCGACCCCCGGCACCGTCCCGCCGACGACCCGGCGTTGTCTGAGTGGTGGGGGGCGATGGCAGGTTTCGACGTGGAAGTCATTTTCGACGGCGAGTTCACGGCGTGGACGGACTGGTTGACCGACGAGGGTTACGACCTCGGGGAGCGACCCATCGACACCGTGTACGTCCCCAAGGACGTCCCGGTTCCACACGGCCGGGGCGCCACGTGGCAACCGGCGCTCTACGACGCCGACCATCACCGAGTCGGCGTTCATCACCAACCGTTTTCTCGACTGGCTCGACACCACCGACGAGAATCGAACCGTGGTGTGCGCACGTGTCGTACTTTCGACCACACCCTCCCTACATCGCGCCCGAGCCGTACAACGACCTCTACGACCCGGCGTTGGTGCCCGCCCCCACCCGTTGTGCAGACCGTGACGACCAGGCGGCGGTGCACCCGTTCCTCGCCGGAGCCATGGCGGTCCTCCCCTCGCCGCTCGACGATGCCGACCAAGCCCAGTTGCAGGCCACGTACTACGGCATGGTCACCGAGGTGGACGCCCAGTTCGGCCGGGCCGTCGACGGGCTGATCGCACGGGGCGTGCTCAACGACACGGTGGTGGTCGTGACCTCCGACCACGGCGAACAACTCGGGGATCACTGGTTGGTCGAGAAGGTGGGGTACGCCGACCCGTCGTACAGGATTCCCCTCATCGTGCGCTGGCCCCAACACACCCCCACCCCCGGTCGGGTCGTCGAGGCGTTCACCGAGAGTGTCGACGTCCTCCCCACCCTGATCGACCTGCTCGGCGGCGAGGTTCCGGACTTCTGTGACGGCTTCTCGCTGCGACCGTTCCTCGAAGGGGACCTCGCCGGCCCCGACGCACCGGATCGCTGGCGGGAGTTCGTGGTCACCGAATACGACTTCCGGGACCCCACCTCCTCGTGGATCACCGACGCCTACGGTCTGCGCCACGACCAGTGCGGCATCTGCGTGGTGCGCGACCTCCACGGCAAGTACGTGCATTTCGGGGGCTACTTCCCATCGCTGTATTTCGACCTTGACGCTGACCCCGGCGAACTGGTGAACCGGTGCGAGGATCCGGCGTACACGTCGACGGTGCTCCGCTACGCCCAACGCATGCTCGATGCCCGCATGCAGCACGCCGACGCCCGACTCACCGGGTACCGCCTCACCACCAACGGGGCGAGCATCCACAACCTAGTCCCCCGACCCCACCAGCCGGGCGCCCCGTGAAAGTCGCCGTTGTCGGCGCCGGCAGCGCCCAGTTCCTCATCGAGCTCGCCGACTTCTGCGCGCTCGACGGCATCGGCCCCTACGAGGTGGCCATGGTCGACACCGACCCCCACCGGCTCAGCGTGGTGGAACGTCTGGGTCGGGTGGTTGCTGACGCCACTGGCACACCGGTCACCGTGAGCGCCCACGCCAACCGCCACGCCGCGCTCGACGGAGCCGACGTCGTGGTCACCTCCATCGGGGTCGGGATGCAGGACTCCATCCGGGCCGACTTCGAGATTCCTGCCCGCTATGGCCTGCGTCAGACGGTGGCCGACACGCTGGGGATCGGTGCCGTCATCCGGATTCTGCGCACCGCACCGGTGCTCGCCGACATCGCCACCGACATGGTGGAACGGTGTCCGGACGCGCTGCTGCTCAACGTCACCAACCCGATGACCATGTGCTGCATGGCCCTCGAGCGGATGGTTCCCGCCATCACCACCATCGGGCTATGCCACTCGACGTGGATGACGGCTGAAACCGTCGCCGGACACCTTGGCATCCCGGTGGGTGAGCTCGAGTACGCCGGGGCGGGGGTGAACCACCAGGTGTTTCTGAGCCGTCTCGAGCACCACGGCGTCGACGTCTACCCGCAACTGCGGCAACTGGCTGAAACCGACAGCGAGTTCGCCGCCACCGTGCGCGCCGACCTGCTGCGGCGCACCGGGTACTTCGTGACCGAGTCGTCGAAACACAACAGCGAATACGTGCCGTGGTACCTGCCGTGGGACGACCAGGTCGAGCGCTTCGATCTACCGGTGAACCCGTGGGAGTCGCGTCGGGCCGACAACGAGAACTGGTTCGCGTATGCCGAGAAGGTCGCCGAGCGGCACCAGGACCAGTTCCCCACCCGGAGGTCCTCCCCTCCAATGAGTACGCCCCACAGGTCGTGCGCTCGGCGTCGACCGCCGAGCCGGCCCATCTCCGCCAACGTCCCCAGCCGGACGCCTGACGAGGGGCCAGGTTGGGCGCAGAAACTTACCGGACTGGGCGGTGGTGGAGGTTCCGGCGACCACGCCGACGCGCGGCGGCGTGCACCCCCAGGTCGCCGAGTAATCCCGCCACGAGTGCCAGCGACCATCAGCCGCCCGGTGCCTCTGGCAGTCCGCGACCTCAGCCGCGCGGGCCGTCAGTTCGAGGGACGTCGGCGACATCGCGATCCACCACGCTGCGCTCCTCGACCCCAACGCGTCGGCGACCATCACACCCGACGGGATCTCATCGATGGTCGACGAACTCCTCGACGTCCACCAGAAGACCGGGCGGCTACCCGAAAACCTCTGGCGTTGGGCCCGAGGTGCGGCGCGTGCGTGCCAGGTCGAATCACGCCGGAAGGCACTGATACAGCAGGGGTGATCGTGGTGATCGTGGTGTTCGGTGCGCTGGCGACGATGTGCTGATCCAGGGGACCGTGGTGACACGCAACGGGTGCGTGCTGCTCGGCTTCGGCGGCGGTGCTGCGTACCCGGTGATCTGGCCGAGCGGGACGGTGATCGCCGATGACGACCCTCTCACACTCACACTGCGGTCGGGCGAGCAAGTGATCGTTGGGTCGGAGGTGAGTGGTGGCGGCGGCTCGCACAATGTGGATTCGCCGATGGTCACCGTCGACATCGCCGACGAGTGTCGCTCGGTCACCGGCGAGGTCCTGATCTTCAATCCCGACGGCAACATCGACCTCGACGCCTGATCTGCTGGTCGTGGTGGGCCAGGGTGGGATCGAACCACCGACCGAGCGATTATGAGTGCGTTGAGGGGTGTCCGGACAGTCCGTCCGGTGCGGAATAGAGCGGTTTTGTGCGGTTCGTGCGTCCCACCAGTTCGGTGAATCCGGGTCAGTCCAGCCAGTTGGTGAGACACGACGGTGGGATGCGCGGCCAGCACACTGGCACCCACCAACAGCCAACGCGATCGACTTCAGGTTTCACGCTTCGTACTGTTGGGGCTCCATGACGAACACCATCTTGAAACGGGCACGGGTCTGGGGGGCACTCCTCGCCACTGGCGTGCTTGTGCTGGCCGGGTGTGGGGCCAGCGACCAGACCGAGGTCAGTCGGGGCCCCTACACGATCTACATTCACGGCGATTCGCTCCTCCCTCGAGGTGGCGACGATGCGCTGATCCAGGGGACCGTGGTGACACGCAACGGGTGCGTGCTGCTCGGCTTCGGCAACGGTGCTGCGTACCCCGTGGTGTGGCCGAGTGGCACATCCATCGTCGACGACGACCCCCTCACAATGCGACTGCGTTCTGGGGATCAGGTGACCGTCGGGCAGACGGTACGCGGCGGTGGCGGATCGCATGATGTGGCGTCGCCCATGGTCACCGTGGACATCGCCGACGAGTGTCGATCCGCCACCGGTGAGGTCCTGATCTTCAATCCCGACGGCAACATCGACCTCGACGCCTGATCGCCCCACACCTCCCAGCTGCGAACCGACCAACTCCTGCAACGCGCGGCGGGGGCAGGATCAGCTGCGGGCGAGGCGATCGCTGATGAGTCGGTTCAGGCTCACACCCTCCTGAGCGGCGGACAGCGCCAGCTCACGGTGGAGAGACTCGGGGACCCGGACGTTGAACCGGCCGGAGAAACGCCGCTCGGCAATCGGCTCGGGAACGGGTTCGCCGTTCGCCTCCAGATCAGCGACGACGTCGGCGACGAGGTCGACGAGGCCACGCAGCGCTTCGGTCTGGTCAGCGTGCAGCCACGACAACGACGGAAACTCGGCCACGGTGGCGACGAACTCGCCATCTTCGGCGGACCACACCACCCGGTAGGCGTAATGCTCGATGTCAGTCACTCCCGCTCCTCCTGCAACTTGTCAATGGCCTTCAGTACCTGACGCACCTGATACGCCTTCGCCTTGCCGCCAGACGACCGCTGGATGTTCACCCTCGGGTCTCCCGGCCACGGCGTACCGAACACGGCGTGCGAGGTCCCACTCTGGCGAGGCTCGCCGAAAAACGCGACGCAGACGGCAAAGGAGGGTCGCCGAAGGCGATGTTCTGCGGTGCATTTCGCATGGCCGCAACTGTCTTGGCAATCTTGGCCACTTCTGTGGTACCAATAATGGCTTTTGGGGCCAACCGGCCATGAGCCGCCACGACTTGAGACCCGCCGATTC
>JAGYKS010000037.1 GCA_018401565.1 Acidimicrobiales bacterium
ACTGCCTGGACCGCCGGCCCAGCCCGCGCCATCACCGCTGCGGCCCTTGCCCGGTGGAACACCTGGCCCGAACTCACGCCGCTGGCTCCGGGCGAGCCGCTGCGGGTAGTGCTGTGGTCCGACGCCCGCACCCCGAAGTCACCGCCGCCATCACCGCTTGGCAGGCCACCGCCACCTTGCCGGTGGTGTTCGAGACGGTGGCACCACCCAACTGCGGCATCACCCGCGTCGTGGAACGTCGCGACGAGTCGGGCACCACGACCCCCGACCAGTCATGCCAGGACCGTGCCGAGCTGTCTGCGACCCTCGACCGCTTCGACCCCCATCTGGTGCTGGTCGCCCCTGGCGACTGGGAGACCGCCGAGCAACGGCCCTACGGAGACTTCCCGGCGTTTCTCGACCCCACTCAACTATTCGCCGGCTTCAACATCCAACACGAGTACGCCACCGTCTTTGATGACCTTCGCCGCCGCGGCGCCCAGGTGTCGGTGGTGACCATGGGAACAACCCCGGTGCACCGAACCCCGTCGGCGGAACTCACGACGTGGATCACCAAGGTCGACCAACTGGCACGCACCGTCGCACTGGCACCGTCGCGTCGCCCATGGCTTAGCGTGGTGGAATTGCGCCCCGGCGCCGACGCACCCACCGCCATCGGCGGCGCCATCGAGGCTGCTGCCAGCAAACTCACACCGGAGGCTCCAGAGTGATCAACCGTCCGCCGCTGCCTTCGTCCCCGCGCACCCGGTTGGCTCACATCACCCAAACCGTTGGCGGCGCCGTGGTCCGCGGCGTCTGGGACCTGGCCGCCAAATGGGGAGCCATCGGACCAACCTCACCCAGGGCCCGACGCTTCGGCTCGTTCGGCGAGGGTTCGGCGATCTGCTTCCCCTACGGCGGCCATGTGAATGAACGCCACATCCACATCGGCGCCGGCACCATGATCGGCCCCGGTGCCACCCTGTCGGCGGGCTGGGGCCCCGGTCATCCCAACCTGCCCGATGTCGTGGTGCGCATCGGCGACCGCTGCCTCATCGGCCGTGGCTCCAGCGTGATCGGGCACAAGCTCATCGAGATCGGCAACGACGTGTGGACGGGCTACGACGTGCGCATCGCCGACATGAACCACGGCTACGAGGACACCACCCAGCCCATCTCCGGACAGTGGCAGCCCGAGGACCCCATCCGCATCGGCGACGGCACCTGGCTGGGTCATCACGTGGTCGTTCTGCCCGGAGTCACCATCGGCCGACACGTCACCGTGGGCGCCGGCAGCGTGGTGACCCACGACCTGCCCGACTACTCGGTGGCCGTTGGCGTTCCGGCCAAGGTGGTCCGCCAGCTCGGTGACGACGGCAACTGGGACCGGGTACCACCGGGTTCGAAGCCGGGACGCGTCACCGGATTAGGCTCATCTGTTCCCGGGCGATTAGCTCAGCTGGTTAGAGCGCTGCCTTCACACGGCAGAGGTCGAGGGTTCGAGTCCCCCATCGCCCACCACCGGGAACTGCCCTGCAGTTCACCTCAATCGCAGTGCCCGCAGCACCCTGCCGGCCAGCGGCCGCAGCCACGACGTTGGATGTCGCAGTTTCCATCCGATCCGTTCCCGTTCCAGACGGGCATTGGCGAACCGGCTGAACTCGACCAGCTGGGTGCTTGCCGCCACGGCCACATCGGCCAGCAGCGCCGGGTCCACATCCACCGGCGGCGCAGGAATCGCCCCCGGCTGCGGGAAGTGCTTGTCGTGTAAACGCTTCTGGTTGACAGCGACGAAATGGTCGTAGAGCAATGTGTTGGACGATCCGTGCAACACATGGTCAATGACGGCCTCGGGAACCAGGGCCATCTGCCATCCCAGCTGCCGCAGGCGATGGCAGAAGTCCAAATCGGACCAGTACAGGGGGAAGAACCGGGCGTCGTACCCTCCGACCTCATCCCAGGCATCAATCCTAGTCAGAGACCCGCTGGAGACGACGCAGTCCAACTCGACAGTGGGATCAAAGTCAGCCACAGCAGCACCGATTGGCGGATAGCTGGACCACATCCGATCCTCAAGCAGGATTGCTCCACGCGAGTGTGGAATACACCCCGCCTCATCCACCGTTATCGGTGCCACCACCGCCAGGCGGTCGTCGCATCCCAGTCTCACCAGCAGCGCCTCCAGACATCCCGTTCGCACGGTCAGGTCGTCCTGGATAACCCACAGATAGTCAGCGTCAACCCGCGACCGACCGTGGTTCAGCGACCCGGCGAACCCCAGATTCAGGCCCGGCACCAGCACGAGCACGTCGTCCATTGCCGCTGGCGCCAGATGTGGGCTGTTCCACACAACAGCCACACCGACCGCACGACTGCCGGTCGACGAGCCCAGGCTGGCCACGCAGGCCCGAAGCCTGCGTTCGTCCAGCCCCAGCGTGGGCACGATGGCGACGACATCTGGCCGCTGGTCCAGGGGAACAATCATTCGACGACTACGAGCAGTCGCACGACACGTCGAACTGTCGTTGCACCGGGAACACCCCGGCAACGTCGACCGGCAGAGCCGACGTATCCCACGGCAGCGTCACCCGGTCGGGCTGGCCATACACGTACGCCTTGGTCGGATGGTTGATGAGAATGGCCTCTCGGTCGCTGACGTTCACGTTCATGTGCCACACGCCAGCCGGAATGAGCATCTGTCGAAGGCCCTGCCCGGTGAGCATCACCTTTTGCACCACGCCGTGGGTGGGCGAGTCAAGGCGGGCGTCGAACAACAGCGTCAGCATCTCGCCGTCAATGAGGGTGTACCGGTCGTCCTTTTCCAGATGCAGGCCCCAACCCTTGGTCTGCATGGGCCGAATGGTGAAGGCGTAGCAGTACACCACGGGATCCACCCAGAAGTCCGACTCTCCTGGGAAGATCTCAAACACCCTCCCCCGGTGATCCACATGATTGACGGGAGCGAAGGTCTGCACTCCATCAATGGCTGGCCGCACCGACTCGCCCGACCGGGTGACCGTTTGCTCGTCACGCAAGGCCTGCGCCACACTCTCGTCAACTCGAAAAGGCATGTTCATAGCTTCAGCATAGGGGCGTGAATCGGCGGGGTGAATTATTCGCTTTCGGGGTTCAGCGCACGAATCAGACACTTCAGGAGCCACGTACATGAGCGGCAATCACCCCCCAGTGACCGACTGGGTCAACGACTTCGACCACACCGACGCCGGCTGGGCAGCCGATCCGTTCCCGATCTGGAGCGACATCCGCAACAGCGGGTGCCCGGTGGGCAGGTCCGAGCGCTACGGCGGCGTGTGGCTGCCAACCCGGCACGACGATGTCGCCGCCATCGCCTACGACACCGAGCACTTCACCTCCCGCAGCGTGCTCGTCAACAACGGTCGCCCACTGGGGTTGCAGGAGGGTGGCTTCGCCCCGCCCATCACGTCGGATCCGCCGTTCCACCATGAGGCCCGGCGCCTGCTGCTGCCGGCGTTCGCCCCCAAGGCCATCGCCCCGCTCGAGGAGTTCACCCGCACCTACTGCCACCAACTCATTGACAGCATGCTCGCCGACGGCACGCTCGCCGACAACACGGGTGGCGCTGTCACCGTGGACGCCGCCGTGGACTACGCCCAGCACATCCCGGTGAGCGTGATCGCCGAGATGCTGGGTTTCCCGGCCGAGGACTCCGAGAAGTTCCGGGAGTTCATCCACGTCGTTCTCGAGGGCGTGGACCTGCCGTTCGAGGAACGGCTGACAAGCATGGGGCCACTGCTGGAGTACCTGATCGCCCAGGTGGAAGACCACAAGCTCAATCCCCGTGACGACCTGACCAACTACCTGATGAACGCCACCGTGGATGGCGAACCCCTCGATGTGTTCCACATCCTGGGTTCCATCGGGCTGTTGCTGGTGGCGGGTATCGACACCACATGGAGCGCCATCGGTGCCTCGCTGTGGCATCTGGCCAAGACCCCGACCGACCGCCACCGTCTCGCCGCCGAACCCGAGCTGCTGCCGTCGGCAGTGGAGGAGTTCCTTCGGGCGTACGCCCCGGTGACCATGGCCCGACTCGTCAGGGAAGACTTCGACTTCAACGGCTGCCCCATGAAGGCCGACGACTGGATCCTGCTGTCGTTCCCAGCGGCCAATCGCGATCCCGAGGCATTCGACAATCCCGACGATGTGGTGATCGACCGGGAAGCAAACCGTCACAGCGCCTTCGGGCTCGGCATTCACCGTTGTGTCGGTTCGAACCTGGCTCGCATGGAGATGCAGGTGGCGATCGAAGTGTGGATGGAGCGCTTGGGCGCCGACTTCGAGTTGGCCGACCCGGCTGCGGTCACGTGGTCAGGCGGACAGGTGCGCGGACCGCGCCTGTTGCCGGTGCGCGTCGGCACCGGCGCACCGGACTGATTCGGCTGGCTCGACGAAATCGGGCTGGTCAGCGGATTTCGGAACCGTCTGGCCGAAGGACGTGCCACAGGCCTTGTGCATCGCGGTGCGGTGTGTGGCCGTTGTTTTTGAACCGGTTGTGATAGCCGCACATCGGAGCGCCGTTCCCGGCGCTTGTCTCACCGGCGTGTCTCCAGTCCACCACGTGATCGGCCTGACACCGGCTGGCGGGGATGTCACACCCGGGCCACACGCAGGTGTGGGCACCGAGCAGGGCTGCTTCCCGGACGGCTCCGGTGAACAGCCTCTGCCGGCGGCCCATGTCCAGGATCACGCCGTCAGCCCGGGTGACGACCCGTCGCACCCGGCCAGCCAGTGCGGCAGCGAGCACCTCGCCGGGCGCCAATGGAATCCCATCGGCGGTCTCACAGCGGCGGCGGAGCGGGTCGATGGGGTCGAGATGCCCCTCCCACTCGGGGTCGTCGGCATGGATGGCGTTGTTGAGGGTCTTCTCGTCGATGTGAATGTTCACCAATGGCTCGGCGGGCCGGGAGCCCGGGGCGGTGGCAGCGGCTTGCTCGAAGATCTTCTGGAAGGCGTCGAACTGACGCTGGGACCTGGTTCGGGCCAGCTTGCCTTCGGTGACCTCGTCGCCGAACTCGGCGCGAGCTGCAGCCCAGTCGGCGTCAAACTCAGCCTGGCAGAACCGCTCGAACACTTCGGCCATCGCCGACCCGGCCAAGGCTGGACCGTGTGCATCCACGTGGACGCCGCCCATGGTGTTGACCACCGAGGCCCGGCGCCGATCATGGGCCCGCCCTGCAGCCCCGTGGGCACCGTCCACATCAGCCAGGTTCTCCCAGCGACGCACGAGGATGCAGAACTCCTTGTGCGACAGCTCGGGGGCCACGTCGAGGAAGATGTCGATCACCTCGACGAGCCGGTCGCCGCAGCGAGGATTGGCGAACACCCGGGCCAGCTCGTGGGACTGGGCGACACCCAGGGTGCCGTCGGCCAAAGCCACACTCACCTGGGCGAGGTGTCGAGCCAGCCGAGCCGTGCGCACCCGATCGTTTGCCTCGGCGTGTGAGTACTTCCCCAGGGCCTTGCACCAGCCCGACACCGAGAGGTGTCCGTCAGCCCGGTAGGCGCCTGAGCGGTCAACCTCATCGACAAGGGCCACCAGAGAGGCCTCGGCCTTCCGTCGCTGCAGGTCGAGATCGTGGAATCGTTGGGCCAACGCACTGGGGCTCTCGTCGATGCTCATTCCACACGCTGCGTCCCGGGACGTGCCGCTCGACTGGCGCTGCCCGTGCTGGCCGCCCGACTGACGCTGCCTGTGGCGCTGCCTGGTGGCACATCCCGAAGGAGCCGACCCGCCGTGTGAGGAGTCGGGTGACGACCGGCGATGGTGAGTCGAGGCGGCCTGCCGAGGCCGCTCGGGGCTCTCGGGCCGAGCGGATTGCCTGGCTTGGGGGCGTCGGCTCGGGCCGAGCGGATTGCTCGGGCTGCTCGGGTTGCTGGGAGGCATCGAGGAGGTCGGTTGCTGTCATGGCTCCACCATGGCGGATGGGTCAGACATCCGCTACCGCCCTGGTCGTAAATCCCACTGTCGGTGACGGAATGTTGAAATTTCTGCCCACCACCGTCACCGAGCGTCACATCATCCATCGGCTCCGGCCCCTGACGTCGGCATCGATACCGGCCCGAAACCCCCGTCGGCACAGGCCATATGACCCGATACCCGCTAAACATGATTAGATTTGTCAGGAATACCCCGAACCTCGGAGCCTCACATGCAATTCCCTGTCAACCTGAACCTCGAAGGCAAACGGTGTCTCGTGGTGGGTGGCGGGCGGATCGCCATGCGCAAGGCCGGTCAGCTCGCTGCCTGTGACGCCGACATCACCGTGATCGCGCCCGACGTGGTCGACGGATTCGACAGGATCGCAGGGTCGATCCACCGCCGTCCCTACCAAAGCGGTGACGTGAGCGACTTCCGCCTGGTCATCACCGCAACCGGCAATGCCGTCGTGGACCAGCAGATTCACGACGAGGCCGATGCGCTGGGCATCTGGGTGAACTCGGCCGATGACCCCGAGCGGTGCACCTTCACCCTTCCCGCTGTGGTGCGCCGGGGTCCGGTGATGATCACCACCTCAACCGCCGGTGTGAGCCCGGCACTGTCGTCGTGGTTGCGGGGGCGACTCACTGACCTGGTCGGGCCCGAGTTTGAGGCCATCGCCGCTGAGCTTGCCGACGAACGTGCCCGGGTCCACGCCACCGGCGCCAGCACCGAGGACGTGGACTGGGCCCCGATCGTGGAGCAGGCCATCAGGTCACATGGTGGCTCGGCCTGCCTCGCATCGCCGGACCGGCCCCCGTGCGTCACCACCGGCGCCTGCCAGCCAGCGCAGCCAGGCACGGACCCAGCCAGCGCAGGACACGCAGCCAGCGCAGGAGCGCCACGAGCCACAGAGCGGAGTGACCCGATGACTGTCCATCTGGTGGGTGCCGGACCCGGCGACCCCGACCTGCTGACGGTGAAGGCAGCGCGCCTCATGGCGTCGGCCGATGTGGTGGTGCACGACCGGCTGGCCCACCCCGACATCCTGGCGCTTGCCCCGGCTACCGCCGAACTGATCGACGTGGGCAAACAGCCCGGCCGCACCACACCCCAGGAGCTCATCAACGCCCTGCTGGTGCATCTGGGCAGCCAGGGACTCGAGGTGGTCCGACTCAAGGGTGGTGATCCGTTCGTGTTCGGACGTGGCGGCGAGGAAGCCGAAGCCCTCACCAGCGCCGGGATCGCCTTTGACGTGGTGCCCGGCATCACCTCGGCCATCGGGGCCCCGTCGGCAGCCGGCATCCCGGTCACCCATCGAAACGTGTCGGCGGCGTTCACGGTGGTGACCGGCCATCGGGTGCAGGGTGGGTCGTCTGGCGTGGCGTGGGAGGCTCTGGCCCAGGTGGGCGGCACCATCGTGATCCTCATGGGCGTGTCTGAACGGGCTGCGATCGCTCGCCGCCTCATGGCGGGAGGCCTGCCGGCTGACACCCCGGTGGCGGCGGTGCGGTGGGGAACCTGTCCCAACCAGCACACGGTGCGCACCACGCTGGCCGGCCTGGCCGACGCAATGATCGAACCACCGTCGACCATCGTGATCGGGGCGGTGGCCGCCTTTGACTTTGTGTCGCCCTCGCTGCTGCAGGACACCGTTGACATTCCCGGAGCTCGGGGCTGACGTGCGCCGATCCATCGATGACTATCCGATCACCGTCGACGAACTTCCGCCCGGTGACGAAGACGCCACTGCGGTGTCGTGGGCTGTGGCCATCAGCGACGACTACGACGACGCCCAACCCCGCGTGGTGCTCACCGTTGAGGAGATCGGTCGCCCCGGCACCGGCCTGCTCGCCCATATGACCCCCGACCACACCCGCCGGCTCCGTGCCGCCCTGTTCGACGCCCTCCGAGAAATCGGTGAGCCAGGAGAAACATCATGACCGTCACGCCCACGCCCACGCCGACGCCCACGCCCACGCCCACGTCCACCCCCGTCACCATCGCCCCGGCCCCCCAGCCACGCGACCTGCTGGCCGAACAACTCGCCGACATCGAACGGTTCCGACTGGCCATCGCCCAGTACCTGGCCGGCGAGATCGAAGAAGACGTGTTCCGGGTCATGCGGCTCAACAACGGCGTGTACGGCCAGCGCCAGGGCGGTACCAACCAGATGGTGCGCATCAAGCTCCCGGCCGGGTCCATCACCCCCGAACAGTTCGAACTCATGGGCGAGCTGGCCGACGACTTCTCCCGCGGGTGGGGCCACATCACCACCCGACAGAACATCCAGTTCCACTTCGTGGAGCTGACCCGCATGCCCGACCTCATGCACAAGCTGGCCGATGTCGGGCTCACCAGCCGCGAGGCCTGTGGCGACACGGTGCGCAACGTGATGGCCTGCCATCTGGCTGGCGCCTGCCCGCACGAGAAGCTCGACGTCACGCCGTGGGCCGAGGCCACCTTCCGGCATTTCGTGCGCAACCCGCTGGGCCAGCGTCTTCCCCGCAAGTTCAAGGTGAACTTCTCGGGGTGCTCCACCGATTGCGGCCAGGCCATGTTCAACGACGTGGGCGTGGTGGCCGTGGACCGCACCAACGACGACGGCACCGCCGAGGCGGGTTTTCGGATCTACATCGCCGGCGGTCTGGGCTCCAACCCCCATCCGGCACTTGCCCTGGAGGACTTCACCAGCCGCGAGGACCTGCTGCCCACCATCGAGGCGACGTTGCGGGTGTTCGAACAGGAAGGCAACCGGGACAACAAGTTGCGGGCCCGCATGAAGTGGCTGGTGGACACGCTCGGCATCGACGAGGTGCGCAGGCGTGTGTTCAAGAGTCGTCACACCCTGCCGGCGTCGTCGACGTGGCCCGGTGGCATCCCGCCGGAGGTGACCGAAGCTGGCGACGCCCCCGCCGGCCGGGCCGACTCCGGCGAGGTGACTGCCGTTGGCCAGGGTGTGCGGGTGGACCTGATGACGTCGGACAGCTACACCCGCTGGGAACAGACCAGCGTGATTCGGGGCAACGCCAACGGGTCGGTGAGTGCCGTGGCCTACGCCGCCCTGGGTGACATCACCGCCGACCAGTTCCGGCAGCTGGCTGCCATCCAGCGCGACCTTGGCGCCGACGTGCGCCTGTCCAACCGACAGAACGTGGTGTTCCGGGCACTCACCGAACAGCAGCTGCCGGTGCTGTACCAGCGACTGGCCGACATCGGCATGGCCCGGCCCGGTGCCGAACTGGCCCGAGACGTCGTTGCCTGCCCCGGTGCCGACACCTGCAACATCGCCATCACCCAGTCACGTGGACTGGCCAAGGCCATCGGTGAACGCCTTGAAGACGAGGGTCTTGCCGAGGTGGGTGGGATCCGCATCAACATCTCGGGTTGCACCAACAGCTGCGGCCAGCACCACGCCGCCGACATCGGGCTGTTCGGCGCCGAGCGTCGGGCCCACGGCCAGTCGGTACCCGGCTACCAACTGTTGCTTGGCGGACACGTCGGTGACGAGCAGATCCACTTCGGGTCCAAGGCCCTGCGCCTGCCAGCGGTGAACACCCCCGAGGGTGTGGCCCGGGTCGTGCGGCGGTTTGCCGCCGAGCGTCAGGCCGGTGAGCCATTCGTGACCTGGCTGGAGCGGTCCGGTGGCGCTGCCAAGGTGGGCGAGGACCTCAAGGACCTGGACTTCATCCCCAGTCCCGAGGACGACCCATCGTTCTACGTGGACTTCGACGAGACCGGCCCGTTCAGCGCCGAAATCGGCGAGGCGGAGTGCGCCACCTGATCGTCTGGCAGGCGAGCTGACCGGTCAGGCAGCTGGTGGCGTCGCCATGTCCGCCGCAAGGCGTCGGGCGGCGGTGGATGCCTGCACGCGCAGTTCGGGGATGGCGATGGCTTCAACTTCCACGCCTCGCCGCAACGCCCCCAGCACGGTCACCACCGCTGAGACGTTGCCGCCAGCGCCCACGACCTGGCCGTCGGGTGCGACCTCCACGCCCAATCCAAGGTCGTCGGGCACGAGCACGCCGTCGTCGAGCAACCGGCGGGTGAGCACCGAGGTGGTGGCAGCGATGCCCGGGGCACCGGCGCAGTTCACCACGGCGTCCACGATGATGTCGTCACCGCGCTGGCCGTCGTCCCCAACCCGCTGCACCACCACGTGACGCTGGTCGCGGTGCGCTACGACTCCGACCACACGACCGTGTTCGAGGCGCAGGCGGCCAGTCGAGACCAGGGCGTCGATGGTGTCGGCCACGTCGGGGGCGATGCGGTGACGGTGGCGTTGCCACACCGAACCAACACGTCGCATCAGCCGCCGTCGGTGCTCCGGTGGGGTGCGCTGCCATACCGGCGCAACACGAAACCGCAGCTGGTCCATGGCGGCGCGCCATCCGCTGGGCTCGTTCACGCACGTGGTGCGCACCCAATGGATGAACGATGCTGCCGTGACGTCGTTGGGTGGTTCGGTGGGAGGGTTCACCGCTGGTGACGGGACCACCTCGTGGCGCTCGGGCAGCTGGCCGTGCGGCGACACGGCCACAAGGTCCCACCCGGCGTCGGACAGGCTGAGGGCAAGGTCCACACTGGTGAGGCCGGTACCCACCAGCGCCACGACGCCATCGGTGGGAGCAGGAGCATCAATGAGACCGGCGATGGCCCCGGCGCCCACGGGTCGGGCACGTAGACACCGGTGCCCGAAGCGACGTCGACGGTGAAACGTGCGCTGGCGGTCGGTGGCACGCCGATGGCCAGCACCACCCGGCGGGCGGTCAGCGACTTGCCGTTGTCGAGATGCAGCACCACGGCATCGCGGCGGGCATCGCTGCGGGCATCGCGAGGCATCGGGTGAGGTTCGCAGGGCCTGACATCTGCCACGGTGGCCCGGATGTGGGTGACCTCGTCGCCGGCGCATCGTTCGAACATCTCCGCCAGGTACTGGCCGTAGTGATACCGGTGGGCGAATTGGTGGGGTGCCACCGAAGGGTCGGCGACTGCGAGCCAGTTGACGAAGTGGTCGGGGTCGTCGGCCAACGCCGACAGCCCCGAGGCCCGAACGTTCATCCGGTGGTGCGGATCGGTGGTGCTGTAGGCCACCCCGAGACCGACGGTGTCGGCAGGATCGATGACGGCAACCGACGGCATGGCGTCGCCGGCCTCACGCCGCAGGGCTGCCACCAGCAGCACGGCACTGGCACCACCTCCAACCACGGCGATGTCGACATGGTCCTCAGATGCCAGCGGCGGGGTGTACACAATGGGGGCAATGTACGCCACGACGTCGGCCCGGGCCGCAACCACGCGATCAGGCGGACGGTGGGTGGTATTGGCCGTGCTGGCGGCGTGCGTGGGTGTGATCGCGGTGGACAACACCATCGTGAACGTGGCCCTGCCCCGGCTGCAGGAGGATCTGGCGGCATCCACATCGCAGTTGCAGTGGGTGGTGGACGCCTATTCGCTGCTGTTTGCCGGGGCGTTGCTCACCGCCGGAAGCCTGGGTGACCGGTTCGGTCGCCAGCGCATCCTGCTGGTGGGTCTGGGCATTTTCGGGTTCGCCTCGGCCATGGCCGCCACTGCCGGTGACGCCACCACCCTCACCGCATGGCGGGGGCTCATGGGCATCGGTGGGGCCTGCATCATGCCGTCCACGCTGTCGCTGCTCACCCAGGTGTTCCCCGACCCCGCCGAGCGGGCCAGAGCCATCGGCATCTGGGCGGCGGTGGCGGGGGCAGCCGTGGGCATCGGACCCATCGCCGGTGGACTGCTGCTCGAGCGCTTCGACTGGCACGCCATCTTCATGGTGAACCCACCGCTCATCGTGGTGTTGCTGGGGCTGGTGGCGTGGCTGGTGCCCGACAGCCGGGACCCGGCCAAGCCCCGGCTGGACCCGGTGGGGGCGGTGTTGTCCACGCTGGGTTTGGTGTTGGTGGTGTACGCCGTGGTGGAAGCCCCGACGGTGGACTGTCGACGGGCGTGGTGGTGCCGGCACTGGCCGGTGCGGTGTTGCTGGCGGCGTTCATCATGTGGGAACGGGCCTGCGACCACCCCATGCTCCCGCTGGAGTTCTTTGCCAACCGGGTGTTCAGCGGTGCGGTGGCCACGGTGGCGTTGGTGTACTTCGCCCTCATGGGGGCCATGTTCCTGGTGCCGCAGTACCTGCAACTGGTGCTGGGCAACACCCCGTTGGCGTCGGGTGTGGGCATGATCGCACTGGCAGCGGGTCTGCTGGTGGCGTCACTGGCCAGCACCCCGGTGGCGACCCGCATCGGCGTTCGCACCACGGTGGCCGTGGGCATGGCGTCGGTGGCCGTCGGGTTGGCGGGAGCATCGATGGTGGGTCCCACCACCCCGGAATGGGTGTTGGCCACAGGTCTGGGAGTGGTGGGCGTGGGGTTGGGCCTCACGCTCCCGCAGGCCACCAACGCCATCGTGGGGTCGGTGCCACAGCAGAAGTCCGGCATTGCCTCGGCGGTGAACGACGCCGTGAGCGAGCTGGGCGGATCGTTGGGGGTAGCGGTGCTGGGGGCGGTGCTCACCACCCGCTACCGGAGTTCGATCGCCCAGGCGGTGACCGACGCCGGGTCGGCGGTGGACGACCTGCCGGCCGGGGTACTCGACGCCGGTGCGCGAGTCGCTGGGGTCGGCATCGCTGGCAGCTCCACAGGCGGGAAGGGATGCCGCTGAGGTGATCACCCAGACCGCCGGGGTGGCATTCACCACCGGCATGGGGCTGGCGATGATGGCAGCGGCGGTGGTGGTGGCGGCCGGTGCAGTGATGGCGTGGCGGGTGTTCCCCGGTCTCTCCCGGCAGCCGAGCACGGTTGAGGCCACACTGGGGTCATGCCCAGACTGCGACAGATCCCCAGAGACGAGGCCGACCCACGAGCACGGGTCTGGTACGACCTGGTGTTCGGCGACCGGGACCCGGTGGCCGAACCCGGCACCGCCACCGGCACCACCGGAGACTGGTGGCCGGTGTTCGCCAACAGTCCCGACATCCTCGACCATTGCGGCATGGGGTTTGCGCTGTACCGCGACCCCAACCGCACGCTGGACCCACAGCTGCGCGAGCTGGCCCAGACCCGCGTGGGCTGGAACCGCCAGAGCCTGTTCGTGTACTCCCAGCACTGCAAGTCGTGCCGGGAGTTCGGCATTTCCGAAGACAAGATCGTCGCCATCCCCCACTGGCAGGTGGCCGACTGCTTCAGCCCCATCGAACGGGCGGTGTTGGCCTACACCGACGCCCTGGCGTTTGATGGCGGGCGGGTGGCCGACGGGGTGTTCGAGGCATTGCGGGCCGAACTCGACGACGTGCAGATCCTGGAGTTGACCTACATCACGTGCCTGTACGACATGCACGGGGTGATGAGCAGGGCGCTGCGCACCGAGTTCGACGACCGTGACGAACCCATGGTGGAGATCCCCGCTCCCGGTGACGACCAGTCGTTTCGCCTGCGGTGACGGTCGCCTGCGGTGACGGTCGCCTGCGGTGACGGTTGCCTGCGGTAGACTGCGCCTGCGGCGGTTGGGCGACTCAGACCTCGACGGGCGTGTTGGCCAATGGCAGGGCGTGACGGCTGGGCTGACCGCGCAGGGCGTCGGCCGGTGGCAGGTCGGGCGGGGCGGTGACGGCGTCCCACACCGGCAACACCAGGCGTGAGGGCATGGCGGGGCCGTGGCCGATGTCGTGGCCGGCGCCAGGTTCAACGGGATTGTCGAAACACCAAAACGGGCAGTCGCGCCCGGGGGTGGAGATGGTGAGGCGAAGCCGGGTGCCGGGGCGGAACACATGGGCCACCGGCATCAGCGGCACACGGAACCGCAACCACTCCCCTGGCACCAGCGGCTCACGGTGGTCGGCGTGGAAGGTGTAGTCCACCCGGGTGTCGTCGGAGCGTTCGGGGTCTTCCTGACGGTGCACCGGGCGGTGCCAGCCGGACTGCACCCGAACTTCGACCCCGTCGGGACGCACCTCGGTGATTGTGACCTGTACCGACGTGTCCACGGTGCCCGGGCGCAGCCACAGATCCACGTGTCCCTGACCCACCACCGGTACTGCTCCCACCAGCGGGGTGGTCTCAAAGCGCACGCAGTTGACGTCGTTGAACTGGGTCCAGTCGATGGGCACCGTGGGGCGGACGAAGTCGTCGAACACGTCGGTGAGGGCGTAGGTTATGGCCCCGGCGTCGACGTCGTCGAGGTAGCGGTGGGCGCCGTCGTTGTCGGGGGTGTGATTTGCCAGCACCCCATCGTCAGACAGCCACCATTCCTGCACACGCGTGCCCGGGGGCGGGAACGACGCAGCGGTGACCTCAAACCGGGGCCCGGGGCACCGGCCACGTCTCCGCCGGCGCCGGACTCGAACAGGATGCGCACCGGCGGCTCGGACAGGTAGCGGGCCAGGGCAGCGTCGTAGTCGTCGATGAGGTCCACGAAGCGGTCGTCTTCGATTTGGGCGCTATAGCCGAAGTACTGCTCGAACAACGGTGGGAAAGCTCACGCACCATGGGGTGCAGCACCGGGACCCGTCGGGCCACGTGGAAGGTGAGGAACTCGAACCAGCGATGGATCATCATCGGGCTGTAGCCGTCGGGGTGATGGCCGTTGAACAGGGTGAACACCACGTGGGGTGAACGGTCGAACTGTTCGAGCATGAGAGCGAAGCGACTGCCGGTCTGCTCGTCCTGCCAGGCACCGGTGAGGAACACCGGCACGGTGATGTTGCCCACCAGGTTGGCGGTGCGGCGGGCCTCGAGGGCGGGTCGGAAGTCCGACGTGGCCCGGCCGAAGGCCTCGAAGTCCATGTTGAGGCTGCGGATGGCCTGGTTGGCAGCGGCGGTCTCGTCGCCGGCATCGATGCGGGCCTGATCCCACGCCATGCCACCGGCCTTCACCTGGGCGTCACGCATGGCCAGCCACGCCCGGGTGAACCCCGAGTTGTACGTGCCGCCGGGCCATTGCTGGCGCCACAGGTCGTCGATCACTGACAGCGGGGTGATGGCAGCAAGGCTGGGCGGACAGGTGGCGGCCACGAACAGCTGGGAGATGCCGGGGTAGCTCAACCCCACCATGCCGGGTCGGCCGTGCAGCACCCACGGCTGACGGGCCACGGTCTCGATGATGTCGTACCCGTCGGCGGACTGGGCCGGGCTGAAAATGTCGAACACGCCACCCGAGCACCCCGAGCCGCGCATGTTCACGCCCACCACGGCGAATCCCATGATGTTGGCGATCATGGTGCCGGGCTGGGGGCTGTCGGGGTCTGACGGTCCGTAACCGGAGTACTCCACCACCGTGGGCCATGGCCCCTCGCCGTGGAGGTTGACGTCGGGGAATCGCACCATCACCGACAGCTTCACGCCGTCACGCACGGTGAGGTAGCCGAAGCCCTCGGCCAGTTCCTGGTCGTACAGCGACGGGTCGGGGAGGTCGCCCACGGCCGTGACCTGCACGGGCTCGCTGACGGTGCCGTCGTCGGCCCGGACCCGGTAGCTGCCCGGCGCCAGGGTGAGACCGGTGGCCACCGCCGAGGCCAGGTCGGCCACGTCGGTGATGACCTGGTGTGTCTCGGGAACGAAGGCCACATGGCCGTTGCCGGCGACGTCGGCCACCACGGTGACCACGTCACGGTTGGCCCCGCCTGCTTCACCGACGGCAACAGCTTCAACGGTGAGGTGTGAACCGGGCCGGGCATTGGTGACAGTCAGGGTCTCAACACCCGGAAATACGCGCATGGCGAACGTTACCGCGCCAGTGTGGGAGCGCCTGCAGTGCGCAGCACTGCACGCGTTGATACCGATGCATGCCGCTTCGGACTGTGCAGGCAAAGGCATTGGGCGGATATCGGGAGAGGAGCCACTGCACCGCCGGGTTAGGGTCCAACGGTGGCTTCTCCCGACTGCCCTGGAGGCACCACAGTCGGTATCGGACTCTGCGTGAACATGCTGCTGACCCCAAACGATTCGTATTGCCATCGGGTGCATGACCCGCAGCACCAACAGTGATGGACTCAGTGACCCCGTGACGACCAGCGACGTACGACACGAGGGCGAGATCGCCATCACCATTGCGATACCGGTTCGAAACGGCGCCCGCACCATCGGCAAACAGCTTGATGCCCTCGGTCGCCTTCGGGACCCTGGAGTGCAATGGGAAGTGGTGGTGGCAGACAACGCCTCAACCGATGGCACAGCAGAGATCGTTGAGGCTCACCCGCTCGGCAGCCGGGTGCCGATGAGGGTTATTCAGACATCCCGGACAGTCGGAATCAACACCGCCCGAAACACGGCCATCGCATCAGCGCGCGGACGACTGATCGTGCTTTGCGATGCCGATGATCTGGTGCGACCCGGCTGGTTGTCGGCCTACGCCGCTTCCGTACTCAATGGCCCACCGTCAACTGCCGCAGGACCCCTGGACGTGAGCAAGGTGAACAACCCGCGCTGGGCCGCCTGGGGTGTCCCATTGGCTGAGCCGCACCGGCTCGGAGGAGGACTCCTCTGCGGGTGGGGAGCGAATCTGGCCTTGCACCGCGAGGTGTGGGTCAATCTCGGTGGCTTTGACGAGTCCCATCCCTACGGATTCGATGAGCTCGAGTTCCTTGCCCGGGCCCGGGATGCCAATGTGCCATTCACATGGGTTCACGACGCCGTGGTGGACTACCGCGTGCAGCCCGGGGTTCTGGTCAACGCCAGCAAGGGATTCCGCCAGGGGGTCTCCTCCGTGCGCTTCAGCCGGGCTCACCCAGTGGCCCTTCCGCTCCCCACTGTCACCATCGCCGCAAAGTCGGTGTTGGGCAGCCTGCGCGAAGCGCTGCGGGCGCGGCCACCATGGGAGCGGTCAGGGTGCAAAGTGGCGCACGGTCGCCTACCGCAGCGGTCAACTGGCCGGCAGACTGCCCTTGTCGTATCACCAGCGCTGGCCCCGGCAGACGACGAGTCCCTAACTCGACAGTCAGGGTGAGGGCGACGATGTCACGACGTCCAGGGGCTTTCCTGCTATCGGCCACGCAGGTTCAGCACCAACCAGTTGCATCAGCGTGGGAAGAACGTCGAACGAGCTGTTCATGCCGAGGTCGCCACCCACCACCCCTGGTCCAGCCACCAGGCAGCGGCCGATGGGACCGGTGTGCCCGCCGGAGCGGCGCTGCGGCAATGGCCCAATCGTGCCGAACTCGGGATGCTCAAGACCGAGCACCCCATCAGTCCAGTCGACGAGCAGGTCGGCGTCGGTGGCATCGAGCAGGAGCGGATCGCCGTGATGGCGGTGCACAGCGCTCACCGCCGCGGCCCCGGTTCGCGGCTCACGACACGCCCGGAGGATCGATTCGAGCTCATCAAGGAGCGAAACGTAATCAGCGGGGTCAACGAGGCCCTCGGACTCGCGTCCCTTCAGATTGACGCGAATTCTTCCGTCGTAATACGAAGGCACGGCGAATGCCTTCATCGCCGGCCACATGGGTTGGTGGCGCATCAGTGGCATCCATGACAGGTCCGACGGCGTTTCGGAACCCGAACTGGTCACCAGATCCCGACCACGCCGCAGACCGTTGAGCACTGGTGCGGGGAGCTGCCGGGTTGCCTTTCGGGCAACCGCAACGGCACGGTGCCTCACACTGGCCGTGCCGACCGCTGGATCCGCAGTGGGTTGGACTGCCTTGAGCACGCTGTCGGTCCATGACACACCAGGGTCCATCCGGGGAACGAGATCGGCGTCAAGGGGGAACGCAGCGTCGGGGGTGGGCATGCCGTTCCACCGGGCCATCAGCTCGCCGATGAGCGCCATGCTGGGCACATCAGTGTGATTGGGACCCATTGCGTGCATGGTGAAGGCGACCACGATTGCGTCGGGGAAGGCCTCCACCAGCTCTCCCACCAGGCGGTCGATTGCGGTGTAGACCGATCGCATGGCGTCGGCCGCTGCGGGAGCTGAGGGTTGATGGGCCAACGGGTGGCCAGGGTCAACTCCGTGAAAGAGCCCTTCGCTGGCGCTGTGCGCCTCTGAGACACCGATCATGGCGAGCTGCCAGTCAGGACAGCGATCCCCAAGCAACCAGGTGGCAATGCGGGTTCGGACCTCAACTGCTGCGGTGAGACTGAGGCCCATCTGGGTGCAGTCCTCCGGCGATGGCCACGGGGTGCCGTACACCCACGGCCGGGCGGGATAGGCACCAAAGCGGCTGCTCAACTTCGTGATGCAGTGAGGCGGGTCGGGAAGCGGGCGGCCCGCCCGGATCATGGGCACCCCAGTCGGTGATTCCGAGCACCTCGGGACCGGTTCGATCAAGATCGAAATAACACATGTCGAACACCACGGTTGGGACGCCACCAATCACGGGGCATGCAATGCCCCTTCCTGAACGCATTGGTAGGAGGCGACGTCAAAGCGCACTGCGCTGGCCCGACCGGCTGCGTCGGGATCAAGGCCTGTGGACAAGTGCTCACCGGTGAGTCCGGTCAGATAGGCGGTTCCATTGTCGAGTGTGGCGACGGCCGACCGCCCAGCAAGTGCCGCAAGGTGAGGAAGACCCCACTCGTCGGCCAGCTTCATCTCAAAGCCATCAAGCCAGATACCAAGAACACGGGGAGTCATGAAGGCAACAGTACCGGCGCTTCCGGACTGCACGAGCGTCGGCAACCGGGTGATGCGCCAGACCATGAACTATCGAGACCAACTCGGCAAGGTCGTCCACCACCACGTCGGCACCGTGCTCGACCAACGCCGCCGCCTGACCGGCCCGGTCGACGCCCACCACCAGGCCGAATCCACCGGCCCGCCCGGCAGCCACCCCCGACAGGGCGTCTTCACACACCACGGCCCTGGCCGGTGCCACGCCCAGCCGCTGGGCGGCGGCCAAAAAGGTGGCAGGGTCGGGTTTGCCGGCCAGACCGCCGTCTTCCACATCGTGACCGTCAACGCGCACGTCGAACCGGTCGGCGATGCCAGCGGCGGTGATCACGGCCAGGCAGTTCTTCGACGACGACACCACCGCCGTGCGCAAACCGGCGGCCCGCACGGCGTCGAGCAAGTCGATGGACCCGGCAAACGTCTGCACCCCCTGGGTGGCCAGCAGGGAATCGAACATGGCCTGCTTGGCGTTGCCGAGGCCACACACCGTCGCCGCATCGGGCGGGTCGGCTGGCGATCCGTCGGGCAGCACAATGCTGCGTGACGCCAAAAAGTCACGCACGCCGTCGTACCGGGGTTTGCCGTCCACAAACGTGTCGTAGTCGGCCGGGGTGAACGGCCCAGCAGTCGGGATCAACCGAACGCAGGTAGCCGTCAAACAGTTCGGCCCAGGCGGTGGCGTGCAGCGAGGCGGTGCGGGTGAGCACGCCGTCGAGGTCGAACAGCACGGCATCGAACCGGTCGGGGGTGATGGCCGGCGGGTCGGCTGGGTCGCAGCGGGTCAGTGGTGGCGGGCTGGTCGGGCTGGTCGGGCGAGGCTGGCGGGTCGGACGGGTCGGGAGCGGGACGATCCATGATGAGCCGAGCGTAGTATCGCCTTCCATGACGATCCCCGGTGACTCCGCCAGTTGCCCGACCAGCCACTTTCCGGTCGCCCCCTGCCCGAGCAGCCGGCTGCGGCCACCGACGTCACCGCCGCAGCCAACGCCGCCGTTGCCGACCCACCTCGCATCTCGACGATCCACTGACGACTGTCGCCCTGGCCACTCGGGGCCGGGTGGCGCCGTTGGCCGACGGGGCCGTCACCAACGACTCGGGATGGCCGGTGTGGGATCCGGCGTCGTTCGCCGACACCAGCGGCCAGGCACCATCCACGGTGAATCCCAGCCTGTGGCGTCAGGCCCGCCTCAACGCCGTGTCGGGGTTGTTCGAAGTCAGCGACCGCATCTGGCAGGTGCGGGGTCTGGACCTGTCCAACCTCACCGTGGTGGCCGGCGACACCGGCTGGATCGTCATCGACACGCTCACGTCGGCCGAAACCTCGGCGGCAGCCATGGCGCTGATCAACGAGCACCTCGGGCCCCGACCGGTGGTGGCCGTGATCATCACCCACAGCCACATCGACCACTTCGGTGGGATCCGGGGCGTGGTGGATCCCGACGACGTGTCGCTCGGGCAAGGTGCCGGTCCTGGCCCCGGCGGGTTTTTGGAGGCGGCCGCCAGCGAGAACGTGATCGCCGGCACCGCCATGAACCGCCGGGCGTTGTACATGTACGGGATGCTGCTGCCGCGCACCGACCGCGGCCATGTGGACTCCGGGCTGGGCCGGGGCACACCGATTTTGGGGTCGAGTGGTTTGCTGGCCCCCACCCACGAAGTGACGGTCACCGGTGAGACCCACACCATCGACGGGGTGGAGATCGAATTCCACCTCACGCCGGGCACCGAGGCCCCCGCCGAGATGAACTTCCTGTTCCCGGGGTTGCGGGCGCTGTGCATGGCCGAAAACTGCACCGCCACCATGCACAACGTGTACACCCCGCGCGGCGCGGTGGTGCGTGACGCCCTCACGTGGAGCACCTACATCGACGAGGCCATCGAGCTGTATCGGGGTCGGGCCGACGTGGTGTTCGCCACCCATCATTGGCCCCGTTGGGGAGCCGACGAGTGGATCGACTACCTCACCGTGCAGCGTGACACCTACCGCTACCTGCACGACCAGACGATGCGCCTGGCCAACCACGGTCTGGTGGCTGACGAGATCGCCGAGGAACTCGGAGATGCCCCCCACCCTGGAGGCCCAGTTCCATGTGCGGGGCTACTACGGCACGGTGCGACACAACGCCAAGGCGGTGTACCAGCGGTACCTCGGCTATTTCGACGGCAACCCGGCAACCCTGAACCCGTACCCGCGCACAGAACGGGCCAAGCGGTATGTGGCGTGGATGGGTGGAGCCGACGAGGTGCTGGACCAGGCCCGGGCCAGCTTCGACGCCGGCGACTACCGGTGGGTGGCCGAAGTGGTGAACCACGTGGTGTTCGCCGATCCCGCCAACCGCCAGGCCCGACTGTTGCAGGCCGCCGCCCTCGAACAACTCGGCTATCAGGCCGAGTCGGGCCCATGGCGGGACTTTTACCTCACCGGGGCCCAGGAGCTGCGCAACGGCACCCCATCAGGCAGGAGTGCCGGGTCGGCCAATGCTGATTCGGTGGCGGCCATGTCCACCGGCACGCTGTTCACCTGGCTGGGCGTGCACATCGACGGACCCGCAGCCGTCGAGGTCGGCAACCTCAGCCTCACCGTGCACGTCACCGACGAACCATCACCCATGTGGGACGTGGGCCTCAGCAACGCAGCGTTGTACGCCACCCCGGGTCGGCCTGCACCCAACCCCGATGCCACCGTTCAGCTGCCCCGGGCGTCACTGGCGCGACTGGTGCTGACTCCCACCATCGACACCCTCAGCACCCTCGAGGCCGAAGGCACCACCGTGGTGACCGGTGACCGATCAGCGGTGGAACGTCTGCTGGGAGTGTGCGACAGCTTCAACCTGTGGTTCGGAATCATCGAGCCGCGACCCTCGATCTGAGCGCAGGGCCCATTTATCGCAGGGCCCAGTCAGCGCAGCAGACCGAGCTCGGCGGCGCCGGCGGCGAGTTCGTCACGGTGGTCGGGGTGGGCGACGGCCGAGAAGTCGCTGGATGCGCTCGGCGATGGGACGGCCGAACAGGTCGGCGATCCCCCACTCAGTCACCACGTAATGCACGTCGGCGCGGGTGGTGACCACCCGGACCCCACCGCCAGGGCAGGGACGATGCGGCTCACGGTGCCGCCCTTGGCCGTTGACGGCAGCACGATGATGGGCCGACCCCCGGGGCTGGCCGCCGAACCACGAATGAAGTCGGCCTGGCCGCCGAACCCCGAAAAGATGTTGACCCCGATGGAGTCGGCATCGACCTGACCGGTGAGGTCGACCTGCAGGGCGCCGTTGACCGCCACCATGTTGGACAGTTTGGCGATGCGGGTGGGGTCGTTGACGTACTCGGCGCCGTGGACCTCAACCGACGGGTTGTCGTCCACGAAGTCGTACAGCGCCCGGCTCCCCATGACGAAGCTGCACACCGTCTTGCCCCGCTTCATCTCCTTGCGCGAGTTGTCCACCGCCCCGGCTTCCATGAGCGCCACGATGCCGTCGGTGAGCGCCTCGGTGTGGATGCCCAGATGCCGATGGGAGTGCAGGGCGGCCAGACAGGCGTTGGGGGTCGCCCCGATGCCGAGCTGCAAACAGTCGCCGTCTCGCACCATGGACGCCACGTGGGCCCCGATGCGTTCAGACACCTCGTTGGTTGCAGGAGACTCCAACTCGATGATGGACCGATCCACGTGCACGATGCTGTGCAGCGAACTCACATGGATCTGTGTGCGCCCGAAGGTGCGGGGCATGTTGGGGTTCACCTCGGCCACCACGTGACGGGCCGAGCGCACCGCCTCACCAACCACGTCCACCGACACGCCCATCGAACACCAGCCGTGCCGGTCGGGGGGGCTCACCTGCACGAAGGCCCAGTCCAGCGGGTAGGGACCGGTGAACAGTCCGGGGGCCTGATGCAGATGCACCGGGATCACGTCGGCCCGGCCGTCCCACACCGCAGCCCGCACGTTCGGCCCCACGAACAGGGCCACATGGCGAAACGACCCGGCGTGCTCGGGTGCCACGTACGGCGCCGGGCCGAGCGTGAAGATGTGGAAGATCCCCACGTCGCGCAGCTCGGCGCTGCGGGCGGTGAGGGCGGTCACCAGTTCGTCGGGTGAGGCGGCCCCCGACCCGATGAACACCCGCTCACCACTGCGCACATCGGCCACCGCCTGGGCGGCCGAGAGGGTTGCGGGTTGCTGCGAGGTGGTCATCAGCTCAAGGTACCTGCTAGCAACATGACATGGCCCTGGGTTTCGACGATCTGCTGGCAGCAAACATGCAGTACGTCCAGACGTTCGCAGCTTGGCCGGTGTGCCCCCCGGGGCGGCCCGCAAGCTGGCGATACTCACCTGCATGGATTCACGCATTGACCCGTTGGGCATGTTCGGCCTCGAGCCCGGCGACGCCAAGATCATCCGCAATGCCGGGGCACGGGTGTACGACGACGCCCTTCGGTCGCTGGTGATGGCGGTGCATCTGCTGGGGGTGCGCCGGATCGCCGTGGTGCACCACACCCAGTGCGCCATGCACAACCCCGACCCCGAAGCTCTGGCAGCACAGGTGAGTGCGTCGGCCAACGGGGTGCCCTGCCCCATCGAGCTCGGGTCGTTTCCCGATCCGATGTCGGCGCTGCGCACCGACCTGGCCCGCATCGGGGACTGTGCCCTTCTCCCCGCCTCGCTGGGCATCGAATACGGCGGGTTTCTGTATTCGGTGGAGACCGGAGTGGTCACCCGCCTGCTGTAGCCACCCGCCTGCTGAAGCCACCTGCCAGCTGAAGCCAGCAGGCGGTCAGGCGTCAGGCGTCAGGCGTGGACATGCCGGCGAGTTGCACGGCACGGGCAAACTCGGGCACCTCAGCGGCCACGTCGGCAAACGTGCCCACGGCCCGCACGTGGCCGTTGTCGAGGTAGGCCACGGTGTCGCAACGCCGGATGGTGGACAGGCGATGGGCCACCACCACCAGCGACAGCTCACCGGCCAGGGCGTTCACCGCCTCCACCACGGCGGCCTCGGTCTCCATGTCCAGGGCGGCAGTGGCCTCGTCGAGCACCAACACCGATGGATGCCCGTACAACGCCCGGGCGATGCCCAGTCGTTGCCGCTGCCCACCCGACAGTCGGGTGCCGCGCTCGCCCACCACGGTGTCCAACCCATCGGGCATGGAACGCACGAACGAGTCCATCTGGGCCCGGTGCAGGGCCTCCCACACCATGTCGTCGTCTTCGGTGAGCCCAAAGCTCACGTTGCGGCGCACGGTGCCGTCCACCAGGTACACATCCTGGGGAACCAGCCCGATGCTGCGGCGCCAGGCCACGATGTTGTCGTCGAGGGGCTGGCCGCCAATGAGCACGTCACCCCCAGACACCGTCCGCAATCCGCACATCACGTCGATGAGTGTGGACTTGCCGGCACCCGACGGCCCCACCACCCCCAGCGACCTGCCCGGCTCCACCATCAGCGACACCTGCCGCAAGGCGTGCTCATCGGAGCGGGCGTAGCTGAACGACACGTCACGCAGTTCCAGGCTGCGGGCGCAGACGCCTGCGGTGACGGCGGCGCCAAACGGCTCGGGCAGCCGCACCGTGGCCAGGCGCTCGATGCCCATGCCGTCCATGTCGTCGAGGATCAGATCCAGCGATGCCCGACCAACGCGCACGTTGGTGGCAGAAGCCAGCAACCGGGAGATGGACGGCACCAACCGAAACACCACGGCCAACAGCACGGCCAGTGTGGCCAGCGCCTGCGGGCCAGTGGACGTGGCCAGCACGATGCCAGCCACCACGCCGAACCCGCCGAGCACCAGGATTTCCAGGTAGTACCGGCTCAGCTCGGCAGCAAACACATTGAACCGATGGGCGGTGGCGAATAGTTTGCGCCGTTGACCGTCAAACTCGGTGACCAGTCCCGCTTCGCTATGGCGCACCCGATGCTCACGCAGGCCACCCAGACCCTCATTCAGCAGCCGCACGTAGCTGGGCGCCCAACAGCTGCGACTGCAGGGCATAACGCTGATTGCGGGGCTGCACCACCCGAAGGAACAGCCAACCCGCCACGGCGAGGTAGAGGGCCCCGATGAGTGCCGGCAACGGGGCCACCACCAGCACCAGAACCCCGAGCACCACCAGCGTGGCCGACTCCGCTATGGCCCCGGCGATAGCGGTGAACCCTTGGTTGTAGAGGGTGATCACTGACCCACTTACCCGTTGCGCTGGTTCCGACGAGTTGCGTTCATCGTGAAACGACATGGGGGCAGCCATGTAGGCGGCAAACAAGCGGGTTGCCGTCACCGCTGAGCTGTCCTGCACCACCCCCACGCTCCACCACCGCATGGCAGCCATGGCAATGGACTTGGCCACGAAGAATCCCACCACCAATCCCAGCAATGCCTCGGTTGAGAGGTCGCTCACGAATGGGATGGAGATCACGCTCACCGCAGCCGCCGACTCATCTCCACCTGCAGCCGACAACGACTCCACCAGCGGCACCAGCAGGGCGATGCCGGCAACGTCAAGCCCGGCCACAATCACCGACACCACCGCCAGAATCACGAACCTGATGGCGAGGCGACGGTCGATGACCCGCCGAACCTGGCGGCCCAGTTCCTTCATGACGCGATCAGCGTGACGGCCGTCACCCGAGGCAGAGCGAGGAGACAACGGTGCAGGCTGAAGCAGGGTGAAGTCCTCACGCCTCTGACTGTACTCCCCTCGCCAGCGGGGACCGATCCCTCCCGAGGCATAGGTCATTGGTCACACTCCGCTAACCTTGCAAACGTTCGAACGAACCCATGGGGGATTCATGAGTGACCACGCATCAACACCGGTGATTGACCGCGAGTCCGATCCGAGCGGGCCCGGCAACCAGATTTCGGGGTTGGCCTGGCTGCTGGCGGGCCTGATGGCCGCTGCTGGTGCCATCCACTTCGCCCTGGCCCCCAGCCACAGCGAGGGCGGCCTGCTTGAGCCATTGGGGTTCGCCGTCGCCGGCTGGTTCCAGCTCGGCATCGCCGCCGTGATTCTGGCCAAGCGAGCCAATCGCACGACCTGGACGGTGGCCGTCGTGGGCAACGTGGCGCTGATCGGTCTGTGGCTGATGAGTCGCACCGTGGGTCTGCCCGTTGGCGCTCACGCCTTTGAGTCTGAGGCAGTGGGAGGCATCGATCTGCTCACCGTGGTGCTGCAGGTTGGTGCCGTGATCACCGCTTCGCGTTGATGCTGGCACCCCGTGGCATCCGCCTCAGCCCGATGGTGGCGGGGCTGGCTGCGTTTGCCCTCATGGGTGCAGCCACCGCAGCGGTGGTGTCTCCTGATGCCGCCAACCACGGCCACAGCGAGTCGGCAGCCGGGCACTCCGATGGCCACGGTGGCACCGACATGGTGGCCGACATGGCCGCCATCGATGCTGCCCGCTGCGACACCAGTTTCAACACCGTTGGGTACTACGTGGAAACCGAGCTGCTGGGCGTGGACACCTATGCCGGCGGCACGATGGACATCGGCCACGATGACCACGGTTCCCTTACCGACACGCTGGCTGTGGCCGATCCGCTGGGCGGACGTGGCAGCGCCCACCTCGACACCCTGGTGAGCCTGTCGAGCCAGGCCAACAGCGAGTCTGCCGCCGGTGCCGTGGTGGCCGCCCTCGGCGATGCCACCGAGCCGGAGTACGCCGCATGGCAGCAGTGGCTCAAGACCCAGAACGCGTCGCATGGTGGCCACGATGCCGCCGCCCCTGGCGACAACGGCGGCCACGGCGCCCACCTCGGCCCGCAGGCGTGGACGGCCATGCTCGACCAACAGCAGTGTGACGAGTTGGCAGCCGAAATCGACGTCGCCCGGGAAGTGGCCATGGCCTACCCCACCGCTGCCGACGCAACGGCCGCCGGGTACTTCAAGGTCACCAACTATCTGCCCGGCATTGCCGCCCATTACATGAACTTTGGGAATGTGGATGGGACGTTTGAGATCACCGAGCCCGAGATGTTGCTGTACGACGGCAACGAGGCCAATGCCTCCATCGTTGGACTCAGCTACTACGTGATGCTGGCCGGCGACGCTGAACCCACCCAGGGCTTCACCGGAACCAACGACCACTACCACCGCCATGTGGGCCTGTGCATCCGTGGCGGCCTGGTGGTTGGCGACACCACGCTGAGCGCCGAGGACTGCACCGCCCGGGGCGGCAACAAGAGCGGCGGTTCAGCGGGCTGGATGAGCCACGCCTGGGTGGTGCCGGGCTGTGAAAGCCCGTGGGGCCTGTTCAGTGGCGCCAACCCCATGCTGGACAAGGCTCTGCCTGAAACATCGGGCACCGACGGTGGCGGGTGCGCCGGCAGCAGTGTGCGCGACCGTTACGACCCCACGCCCGGGCCGTTACGGGGTCTCCCAGGTGGGTGACGGCACCGACACCGAGCAGGCCACTGGCGAACGCTGATCCGACCCGGCTTCCATGGTCGGCGGCGATGGCGGTGACGTCACCACCTAGGCTCGGCCCATGGGCATCATTGTTGGCATCGTGGGACTGACGGCATGAAGGTCGTGATCACCGGCGGCGCCGGATTCATCGGGGCCAACACGTGTGCAGCGCTGCTGCGGGCTGGATCCGGTGACGGACCCCACGGCAATCCCACCGGCGCAACGCCCATTGAGGTGACGGTGCTCGACGACCTGTCGTCGGGACGCATGTCCAATCTGTCGGGGCTGGACGTGACCATGGTGGAAGGCTCGATCCTCGACGATGACGCCCTCGACGCCAGCTTCGCCGGTGCCGACTCCGTCATCCATCTGGCCGCCCGGCCGTCGGTGCCCCGATCCATCGCCGACCCGGTCACTGCCCACACGGTCAATGCCACCGGCACCGTGATGGTGCTCGAAGCGGCCCGCCGCCACGACGTTGGGCATGTGGTGGTGGCCAGTTCGTCGTCGGTGTACGGGTCCAACCCCACTCTGCCCAAAACCGAAGACATGACCCTGCGGCCCATGAGCCCGTATGCCGCGTCCAAGCTGGCCACCGAGACCTACACCGTGGCGTGGGCGTCGAGCTATGGCATGGACACCCTGGCCTTCCGGTTCTTCAACGTGTTTGGTCCCCTGCAGCCCGCCGACCATGTGTACGCCGCAGTGGTGCCGGCGTTCGTGGCCGCAGCACTCGACGGCCGACCGTTGCCCATCAATGGCGACGGAAGCCAGAGCCGGGACTTCACCTCGGTGCACACCGTGGCCGCCACCCTCACTGACGCCGTGGTGCGCAGGGTGGGTCATCCCGCCCCGGTGAACCTGGCGTTTGGCACCCGCACCACGCTGCTGGAACTCATCGGCGAGCTCGAGCGTCAGCTGGGCCGACCCCTTGAGCGTGAGCACCGACCACCACGGGCAGGCGACGTGCCGCACTCCCAGGCCGACCAGACCCGCTTCGAGTCGTTGTTCGGGCATATCACCCCGGTGCCGCTGCCCGAAGCCCTGGCCGACACCATCGCCTGGATGCAAAGTGCCCGAGCAGCCGACCCAACCGGGTCAACGGACCTGCATTGACCCGGTCACCGTCGACCCACGGCAAAGTGATCACCGTGGACGCCCAGCCAGTTGACATTGTGTTCACCGTCACCGACCGGGTGTCCACCATGTTCCTCGTCCCGATCGCCGCCGAGCTGCAGCGCCGAGGGGTGCGTGTTGGGCTGATCACCAATCTCCACGGCCAGCCACCACCGCCAGCCATTGCGGCGTCACTGAGCTGGCATGCCGACCTGCCCATGCGCCGGGCTCCGAGCCCGGTGCACGACGTGATCGACCTGGCACGCATGGCCCGACTGCTTCGTCGGGCCCGGCCCACCGTGGTGCACGCGTCAACTCCCAAAGCCGGGCTGCTTGGCGTGCTGGCGGGCCGGGCCGTGAGGGTGCCTCAGGTGGTGTTTCAGGTTCGGGGCCTGCGTTCCGAAGGTGCCACCGGATGGTCGGGCCGCATACAACGACTCACTGAACAGCTATCGCTGACCCTTGCCCACACCGTGGTTCTCAACAGCGCCAGCATGGGCCGCACGGCGGTGGCGTCGGGCTTGCGTGTGCCGGCAACCGCCCGGGTGATCGGCCGCGGGTCCAGCATCGGGGTGGACTGCGACCGGTTTGCGGATATCCGCAGCAACGAGGTGACCAGCCTCGACGCTGACGCCGACGCCGGCGACTCGCCGGACACGACAGCCGACGCGGACACGGTCACCCTGGGGTTCGTGGGTCGAATCCACACCGACAAGGGTGTGGCCGACCTGATCGCCCTGTGGGATGAGCTGTCGCCCAGGTACCCACACCTGCGCATGGTGGTGGTGGGCGGGGCCGACCCCACCGATCCCGGCTCACTAGCCCCTGAGGCTGCGCCTGGCAGCACGGCCCGGCATTGAACTGGCCGGCGAAGTGGACAACGTCGTCCCGTGGCTGGCCCGCATGGACGTGCTCGTGTTTCCGTCCTACCGAGAAGGCCTGCCCAACGCCCCGCTGGAGGCGCAGGCATCAGGCATCCCCGTGGTGGGCTACGCCGCCACCGGCACTGTGGACGCTGTGGAACACAACACTGGCGGGGTGCTGGTACCGGTGGGTGACCGCCAGGCGCTCACTGATGCCGTCGAACGTCTCGTCAACGACCCCGGCCTGCGCCAACAACTCGGCGCCGCCGGCCAGGCGTTCGTGCGCAGCAACTTCGACCAGGCCGTGGTGGTGGCGGCCCACGCCGACTTCATCGAGGGGCTGGTGCGCTCAGCGCGCTAGTTGCGAGCGACCTGCACGGCGCTAGTTGCGCGGCACGTTCACCCAGGGCTGGTCTTTGTCGTTGCGAGGTTCGCCGGGAAGGCCCAGCACCCGTTCACCCAGGATGTTGCGCTGGATCTCAGACGTGCCGCCCTCAATGGAGTTGGCCCGACTACGCATGAACATCTTGCGGGCACTGCCGGGCGGGCCAACCAACCCCAGCGACTCGGTGCGCACGTGCTGGTACTCGTACCCCACCAACGCCTGGGCGCCGAGCAAATCGACGCACAGTTCGTACACCTTCTTGTTCACCTCGGCGAACATCAACTTGGCGATGGAACCCTCCGGCCCCGGCATGCCCACACGCCGCTTCTGGCCGGCGCGGATGTTGGTCAGTCGCAGGACCTCGGACTCGATCCACAGCTTCATCAGGCGGTCCCGCATCGCCGGCGATCGCTCCACGTGGGGTTCGTCGTTCCAGATGCGCACCGCTTCGGCGATGGCGCCACTGCCGGGCTGGGGTGGCCCTGAACCGCCACCGATGGTGACCCGCTCGTTCATGAGGGTGGTCATGGCCACCCGCCAGCCCTCCCCCACTGCGCCGATGCGGTCGGTGTCGGGCACCCGCACCTCGGTGAGGTACACCTCGTTGAACTCGGCCTCACCGGTCATCTGGATCAGCGGGCGCACCTCCACCCCGGGAGCGTGCATGTCGAGGGCGAAGTAGGTGATCCCCTTGTGCTTGGGGGCGGTGGGGTCGGTGCGGGCCACCAGCATCCCCCGGTCGGCGATGTGGGCCAGGGTGTTCCACACCTTCTGGCCGGTGATCACCCATTCGTCACCGTCACGCTCGGCCTTGCACGCCAGCCCGGCAAGGTCAGACCCGGCACCGGGCTCGCTGAACAGCTGACACCAGGCGTCTTCACCAGTGAACATCCGCCGCAACATCCTGTGTCGGATGGCGTCGTCGCCGTGGGTGACCATGGTGGGCCCGGCCATGGTGAGCCCAAAGAACACCCGGGCATCGGGGGTGCGCGCCCCGGCATCCCGCAGTCGCCTTTCAACCCCGCCTGCAGCTTGGGCGGTGCATCGAGGCCACCCCATCCCTCAGGGAAATGCACCCACGCAAGACCAAGGTCGTACTGGGCACCACGGAAGGTGGCGAGGTCGGTGGTGGTGGGGTCGTGGGTCTCCAGCAGCTCGGTTACCCGGGCGTCGACCAGATCGGCGAGTTCGGTGGCGGTAGCTGAGGTAATGGTCACGGGACCCAGCGTAGGACAGCCGGTCAGCTGATGCCTGCGTCAGACGACACTGCGTCAGACGCCTGACGACCTGCACTCGATCCCGTCCGGGACAGCACCACCAGTGTCACCACCAGGGCCACCACCACCAGGCCCATCAGCCACAGCGACGCCGGCAACCACCACAACGCCGCCACAGCGACGATCACAGCGATGATCTGCGACGAGGCCGGAGCCGGGGTACGCCACCAGTTGCCAGACGGCACCCGTCGCTGGGTGAACATCGCCCGCACGCTCTGGCGGCGGTTCACAACCCATACGGCGATCGCCCCGCTCACCACGACAAACAGCAGCCATCCCAACAACACCAGCAGGCCCTCGAGCACGGCGAACACGATGGCGTCGGCAGCCTCGCGGTTGACCGGATCGGTCACGGTGTCCACCAGCCCCCGATCCAGCACGAACGCCGCCTGCCGCAGCACGGCCAACACCACCGCCGACGCACCCAACAGCTGCACCAGCGTGCGCTGGCGACGCTGGCTCAAAGCGACAGCCCCGGCGGCGCAGACCACAAACAACACCACCAACGCCACCACCGCAGTCCGGGAAAAGTCGATGAGGCTGCGCACGGTGCCCAACGCACCACCGTCGTCAATGGTGATCACCCCGAAGCCCTCGGGCAGGGTGATTCCGGTGGCCTGTTGCAGGGTGGCGATGGCCTCGGCCGGCGGGTCGTTGGCCAGCGATTCGAGGGTTGACGTCACGTTGTCGACCAGTTCGGGCGACACATCAGCGAGGTCCTCGAGTACCAGACCGATGATCGGGATGAGGTTCACCACGATCTCACCGGTGGAGGTGTCGGCCAGGGTCTTGTCGCTGGTGGTGACGAACACGAAGGCCTCATGGGCCTTGTCCACCGCGGTGCGCCAGGCGTTGGCGAAGGCGTCGGTGCCCAGCACCTTTTCCACCTGATCCTCCACGAACGTGCTCACCGCCCCCGTCAGTGGCGCCGCCAGCAGGTCGGCCGGCGGAGGCAACTGTTCGGCCAGAAATCCCTCCACGTCGAGCGCCTCGATCACCTGATCGGTGAGGAACGTGGCCAGCGCCGCCTGCACGGCGGGGTCCGATCCCAGCTCGCCCACCCGGGACGTGAACACGTCGTTGTTGAACGCAGTGCGCGCCGCCCAAACCCCAACCGACCCGAGCGCCAACAGCAACATCGACAGCACCAGCAGCACCACCACAGCGGTGCGGCGCAGACGGCCCGCAGGCCTGGTGGAACGGGATGCCACAGCAGTATCTGTCATGGGTCAGACCCTACTGGCGCACCTATGGGCAAAAGCGTGACGGTCCCGACAGCCACAGCTCAGCTCGGCAGCCCGGCAGCCCGGCAGCCCGTCAGCGGGCCGGGGGTGGTCGGCGCACACTGATGGTGGGCCGCGACCCCATGGACAACCCCGGCACTGCACGCCCCATGGCCACACCGAGCGTGGTGCCCGCTGCGATGGCCACGGCCACGGTGATGGCCTGCAGGGTTTGCTCGGCACCGGCCTGGTTCTCGCCGATGGCGAACTGCAACATGGCGGAGTACAGGATCGTCCCGGGCACCAGCACCAGCACCGCCACCCCGGTGTACAGCGCCGGGATGGTGCGTTGCAGCCGCGCCAACAGCTGGCCGGCGAACCCCAGAATCAACGCCGCCAGGCCCACGGCGGTCTCGCGCTGCCAGTTGCCCGAGGTGCCCAGATCGTTGGCCACCAGCCACAGCACCATGCCCAACCCCACCACCGGGGCCACCGCCACCACCGGCACCTGACGGGCAATCGCAAGTGACCCAACGGCCACTCCGGCAGCGACCATGGTGACCACCGCCGGCCACGGCGTGATGGTGATGGCGGGCAGGTCGATGTCGAGGGCGTCCACGATGCCCAGCGCGGCCAGCACACCCACGGCCACACCCACGGCCACCACGATGGCCTGCAGCCCACGGGCCAGGGCCGACACCGGTGCACCCGACAGGCCGTCACTGACGCTCGACACCAGCGCCCGCCCGGGCAGGAACTGGTAGATGCCACCGATCACCGCCGGCCCCACGGCAAACTCCAGCCCGGCCCACACCACCCCGTAGGGCACCAGCACCACCCCGGCGGCTCCGACCAGCACCACGAACACGTCGGGCACCCGACTGCGCGCCACCAACGCCAGCAGCGGCAACAGCAATGCGGTTGCGGCCACGCCCACGGCGGCGGCCTGGGGCCGCCTCCGGAAAACACCACCCATCCGGCCACCGACGCCAGACGGGCCAACATCACCAGCCACGCCGGATACGGGTCGGGCAGCACGGCGGCGCGCTCCAGCGCCGCCTTGGCCCCGGCCGTGCCCACCTCGCCACGTTCGATGCGACCGATGAGCTTTTCCACCGCCACCAGGCGATGGAGGTGGGGGTCGTCGGCGTCAACCACCTGGGCCACGGTGATGGGCTCACCGGTGTGGGGAATCCACGACAGGGTCAGCGAGTTCATCTCCACCACCACCGCACAGGTGGGCACTCCCATGGCCACCAACACCCGAGCGCATGCCCGACTCGCTGTCGGCCACCGACTCGGCGTTGGCCACCATCACCTCACCGATGCGCAACGCCAGCAGCATCACGTCCAGGGCGTGATGACGCGACGGTTCGGGCACGTCGGGCCCGGGCCCCAGACCGGGGATGGGGTTGGGCGGGCCGACCACGGGTACGTCAGCCGCCTACGCGACGGTGCTCGATGGTGGCTGCAGCGATGGCGTCGTCGCCAAAGGCCAACGGCCGCAGCCTGCGGGCGGCGTAGTCGGCAACCTGGTCGGCGTGATGGGGTGAGTCGGGAAGGTCGGACTGGCCGTACACCAGCAGGCCACGCCCCTCGGGTTGGCCATCGGGGTCGTCGGGGCGGCCGAGAGCCACGGTCATGAAAAAGCTCACCCCGTAGGTCACCGGGTACCCGTCCACGGTGAGGCCGGTACGTTCAAACCGGCCCGGCACCGCCGCTGGCATCACCGGCGACGGATCGATGTCGGCGCGGCCCAGGGCGCCGGCCGGTGTGGACACGTCGGCCACTCCCTCGGATTCTCCGCCACCGGGGATCTCCATTCGCTGGTCGCCGCGCTGCACCCACTGCACATCACCCAGTCGGACGTCGGCGGCGATCCCGGCAGCAGCCAGCCCAGCCAACGCTGCGCGGGTAGCCGTCACCACCGGGTCGGGCCCAGTGCCCGGAGCCGGGGCCGGAGCCAGACCCGACGGCGTGTCCAGCGGGCGCTGCGGATCGAACGGCTCAGCCCACAGGTTGCCGGCGTTGCGATACTCGGCGTCGGTGAACCCGGCCATGATCTCGCGCCACAGCACCGCACCTCGGGCGTCCACCCCCACGGTGGTGTCCCACGCCGCCAGCACGTCGGCGGCCATGGCCAACTCAATCGGCGTCAGGCCCGGCGTCAGGCTCGACGCCGGCACTGCCTGCATCACGCAACCGTTGCACCACGGCGTCTCGCAGTTCGATGGCGGTGAGTGAATGGCCCGACAATGCCATGGCGGCAAGGTCGTCGAGGGTGACGGTGCCTCCGGGTCCCGATGCGGTGACCGGACCCGCCCCCGACACCAACCGAAGGTTCATGCGGGTGCGCGCACTCAGCGGGGCGTGGTGCAGACCGGCAAGCGGCGAATGCGGTGGCAGGGACACCCCGGCGTTGATCCGCCAGTACGGGTCGTTGGCGTTGGCCACATGGTCGGTGCGCTCAAGCTGGGGAAGGTCGTCGAACGCCACCAGTCCGGGTCCCACGGCGCCGGGCACCTCCTGCCAGGTGGTGTCGGGGTTGCTGCCGTCGAGCATGGCGACGCGCAGCGTGTACATCAGCGCAGCGATGGGGTCGGCACCACCCACGTCGGCAACAAATCCGGTGGCGGCAGCCTCGCTCAGTGCCGGGGTGGGGCTGGAGTCGATGTACCAGCAGCGACCGTGGGCGTCGGCGGCCATGGTGTTCACCCACGGCAGCCCGCCGTGGGTGGCATACGCCGACTGCAGCGACGGGATGTCGGTGGCGGTATCCAGCGCCAGTACCTGGGCCAAAAAGCGGTCGTTGTCGATGTTGGCGTCCCGGTAGGCAAACCCGGTGGCGGGTGACCAGCCCACGAACGGCAGGTTCACCATGGGTCCGTGCTGGCTCGACCACAGGGTGCGTTCGAGCGGGGTGGTGGCACCGTCGTCGCCGAGCACCTCGATGGTGTGGGTGGCCGCAGTCATGGCAACCGTGCGGTCGCCGAACCGGTAGGCGCACGGGTCGTTGGCGTCGAGGTCCAGCTTGTAGACGGTGAACCGGTTGCCGGCGGAAAAGGTGTGGGTGAACGCCAGTGTGCGGTTGAAACCGATCTGGATGCCGGGGCTGCCGGTGATGGTGGCGCCGTACACGTCGATCTCACCGGGGATGCGCAGGTGGCATTCCCACATCTTGCCTTCGCCGTACCAGGGGAAGTGGGGGTTGGCCATGACCATGCCGGGGCCACCGGTGGCGTCGGATCCCAGCGCCCACCCGTTGGACCCCATGTGGGCCTCACCCACCACGTCGCCGTCGTCGGGAGGTGGTGGCGGCGGCGTGGTCATGCCGTCGGTGGGCGGCAGCGCCGACCCGACGTAGCCGGCAAGGTTGCGACCCGACCCCATCAGGCACAGATCCACGAACAGCATGTAGAAGTCGATCTCGTCAACAGGCCGAATCCACGGTGCCCCGGCACACCACGCCGGCAGGTGGTCGGTGCCCAGCTCCACCACGGCGGCGTTGTAGCCGGCCACATACCCCGACACCATGGCCGTGACCTGCTCGCTCTGGGTGGCGGCCATGGCCTCAGCGCGTTGGCGGATGCCCAGCGCCAGGTAGCCGAGGTCGGAATGCACGTGGCGGTCGTTGGGGCCAGCACCCAAAAATGCCGAACGTTGCGAGCGCACCTTGAGCAGGTGGTCGGCGATGGTGGGCATGCGGTCACGGGCGCAGGCGTAGCCCTGCCCGAATCCCAGGCTGCCCCAGTCCCCGGCGGTGATGTGGGCCACGCCGTGGGTGGTCCAGCGAATGTCGGCGTCGTAGGAGGTCACCATCAATCTCCCGCTGCCGATTCGTCGAGCACCGACGGGATCTCGCGCACCAACACCTCCTGGGCCACCGACGCCACATGCATGCCGCCGGCGGTGAACACATGACCGAAAGCAAGACCCCGACCGCCGTGCCATCCCTGGGCGTGCAGGTCAAACAGCAGCCATTCCCCCACCGGCACCCGCCGATGCAGCCACAGGGCGTGGTCAAGGCTGGCACTCATGGAAATCAGCGGGTTGGGCGGTGGGCCTGGGGGACAGGGTGGATGGTGCGGGCAGCCGCCATGGGCACGTCGTCGGACACGAACGCCAGGGCGCAGGCGCCAAAGGCAGCCTCGTCGAGGACGGGCCCACCCACACGCTGCCAGGCGGCAAACCGGCCGGCGTCACGGTCCATGAGGGCCATGCGACGTTCGTGAAGCCCACCCCAGCTGATGGAGTCGCACTCGTCAGGCGGGGGCACAACCGGGGCGGTCATGACCTGCACGTCGGCACGCTGCTCGGGCAGCTGGAAGCTGGCGTCGAGGTTGAAGATGGCACCAGCGGATTGGCGGGCCACCACCCGACGGGTCACAAACGAGCGCCCATTGCGGATGCGGTCCACTTCGAAACGGATGGGCTCGTCCAGCTCCCCACCCCGAATGAAGTACGCCCGCACCGAATGCACCTCAAAGGCGTCGTCCACGGTGAGGGCAGCGGCCCGCAGCCCCTGGGCAAACACCTGACCACCAAACACCCGTCCCCACGGGGTGTGAACGTTGGACGCCACAAAGGTGTCCGGGGCCGTGGGGTTCGAGCCGGAGCAGATCGGCAAGCGATGCGGGGGAGGTCGGTTCGGGCACCTGACGATCCTACGGCCACCGCCCTGGCGGCGGCCACGAGGCCCGATCCGCCACCTCTAGTCTGGAGCGATGACAGGTACTCACCGCGGGGTCAACGGCCTCGCCACGCTGCTGGAGCTCGATCCGCTCAAACCTGACGCCTGGCTGGGCACAGGGCCCGACCTCGGATGGGGGCGCATCTACGGCGGCCAGATCGTGGCCCAGGCGCTGCGGGCCGCAAGCCTCACGGTGCCCGACGGTCGTCGGGTGCACTCGCTCCACGCCTACTTCATCCGCCCCGGACACGAGCGGCAGGCGGTGTTGTTCGAAGTGGAACGCCTGCGTGACGGCAGGTCGTTCAGCACCCGACAGGTGGTGGCGTACCAGTCATCTGGGGTCATCTTGAACCTCATCGCCAGCTTTCACGATGACGAGTCCGACGGCGGCGACTCGCCGTCGTGGCCGATGCCCGACGACGTACCCGCACCCGATGGCCTGCCCAGCGAACCCACCGACTTGCTCATGGATCACCGCATCGTGCGTCGCAGTGTCCCCGGCGGCCATGGGGCGCTGGTGTGGTTGCGGGCACTGGGCGACCTCGGCGACGACCCGGCGGTGCACGCCTGCGCACTGGCCTACCTCAGCGACGAGGACCCTTTGGGAGTGGCTGTGGCCGATCACCCCATGGCCGGCACATGGGAATCCATGATGGCCGCCAGCCTGGACCATGCCGTGTGGTTCCACCGTCCGGTGCGGGCCGACGAATGGCTGCTGTTTTCCCTCACCGGCCACGGCATGGCCAATGCCCGGGGTTGGCTGTGGCCCGGGTGCACACCATCGACGGCACCCATGTGGCCACCGTGGCCCAGGAGGGTCTGGGCCGGTCGCTGCGTGCCCCCACCCGGTAGCGGCATGTTCTTGCCCTTGGAAACATCCCTGCGGCCCACAGCTGCTTCGCCATATCCGTCCATGCTTGCGGCCATGTTCGCGCCCCAGATTGCGACGCAACACTGGATACACTGGTTACTAGCCGTACATCTGCAACAACAAGCAGATGGATGTAACATCGTGCGTCCCCCAAAGCCCGATAGCCAGAAGGCCACAGTTGTCCCCTAATCACCAAACCAGCACCGTGGGCACCGACCCGCAGCGGTCGTCGTGGGTTGTGCGGCGTCTGGCCCCCGTGCTGGTGTCGGTGCGTACACCCGTGCAGGCTGGGGTTGACGCACTTGCGTGGTTCATCGGCATCGCCGCCTTCCAGTTCGTCCGTTTCGACTTCACCTTCACCAACGCCGAAACGGCCTTCACCCTCGGCGACATGGTGGGCACTGCTGCGATGGCCGCTCTCCTGCAGATGGTGGCGGGGTTGTGGGTGGGTCTGTACCGCAATCACTGGCGATACGGCTCGATCGACGAGATGGGCCACCTTGTGGCGTCGGTGGCTGCGGTGGCCATTGTGTTGACCACCGTTGGGCTCGCCACGGGATTTCGGCCGGTTCCCGTCAGCGTGCCCATCGGCGGCGGCATCGCTGCGCTGATGATCATGACCGGAGTGCGTTACTTCTGGCGGGTGATCACTGATCTGGCCATGCGACCCGACACGCAGCTGGCCGAACCGGTGCTGGTGATCGGCGCCGGCGAGGGCGGCGAGCAGCTCCTCACCTCGATGCTGCGCAATCCCACATCCCGCTACGTGCCCGTGGCACTGCTTGATGACGATCCCGCCAAGTCCCGGCTGTCGATCCGGAGCATTCAGGTGGTGGGCACCACCGCCGACATGGCGGCCTGGGCCAAAGAACTGGACGTGTCCACCGTGGTGGTGGCCATACCGTCGGCACCGCCAGCCACCCTTCGCCGCATCGCCAATGCCGGCCTGCGCGCCGGGCTCACCGTGTGCACCCTGCCTCCCGTCGACCAGCTGTTCGACGGCACCGTGGATTCCGATCAGGTTCGTCCCATCACCGAGACCGACCTGCTGGGCCGAAGCCAGATCGACACCGACGTTGATTCCATTGCCGGCTACCTGCAGGGCCGCCGGGTACTGGTGACCGGAGCCGGTGGATCCATCGGCAGTGAGTTGTGCCGCCAGATCTCCACGTTCGAACCGTCGCACCTGGTGATGCTCGACCGTGACGAGTCGGCCCTGCACGCCGTGCAGCTCAGCATCACCGGCCGGGCCATGCTCGACGACGACTCTCTGGTGGTGGCCGACATCCGTGACCGCGACCGCGTGGCGGAACTGTTTGCCACCTACCGACCCCAGGTGGTGTTTCACGCAGCCGCCCTCAAACACCTCACGCTCGTCGAGCGCTTTCCGTCCGAGGCGCTCAAGACCAACGTGGTGGGCACCCAAAACGTGATCGACGCTGCCATCGCCTCAGGCGTGGAACGGTTCGTGAACGTATCCACCGACAAGGCCGCCGACCCCACCAGCGTGCTCGGGTTCACCAAACGGGTTGCCGAACGGCTCACCGCAGCCGCCGCCGAAACCGACGGCAACACCTACCTCAGCGTGAGGTTCGGCAATGTGCTGGGCAGCCGGGGCTCGGTGCTGACGGCGTTCAGGGCGCAGATCGATGAAGGTGGTCCCGTCACCGTCACTGACCCCGAGGTCACCCGGTTCTTCATGACGGTGGAGGAGGCGGTGCAGTTGCTGATCCAGGCCGGTGCCGTTGGCGCCGACGGCGAGGCGCTGGTGCTCGACATGGGCGAGCCGGTGCGCATCGACGACGTCGCCCGCCGTCTCATTGCCGAGGCGGCTGCGTCCGGGCGCACGCCCCGACCGGTCACCATTGAGTACACCGGTCTTCGTCCCGGCGAGAAGTTGCACGAGTCGCTGTTTGGCGCCTGTGAGGTGGCCAGGCCATCGGGGCATCCCGCCATCTCGCGGGTCGATGTGCCCCCGGTGAGCTTCGCCGAGGTGGCCGACGCCACCATCGGAGTGAGCGACGACGCCCTCACCGCCGTGCTGCGGCGCTTGGGCGCCGGCGCCGTGGTACCTGCTGAAGACTGAGCCGGCCGAACGCAGAGCCGGCCTGCGTGAGATCCCGACTGGATCGCCACCCGGCTGGCCGTGTTGTCACCAGCGGGCGGGCACGCCCTTGGCCGTGACCCCAGCAGGCACATCGCCAACAACCACAGCCCCGGCGGCGATCACCGCATCGTCACCGATCACACAGCCGGGGACCACCACGGCACCCACGCCGATGAACACCCGGTTCCCCACCGTCACATCCCCACTCATCAACACACCGGGTGCGAGCGTGACGTGATCACCGAGTCGACAATCGTGAGCTCACGACCGATCCCACCCCAATGTGGGTATGCCGGCCCAAAACCACGTTGGTGGTGATTCTGGCCCCGGCAGTAACCACCACCCCATCGCCCAAATGCACATCCGAGCCGATGGATGACTGCGGGTGCACCAGCGTGGCCGCCTGCAGGCCCCGGGCCGTCAGGGCAGCATCCACACGAGCCCGCGCCTCGGGGTAGCCCAGCCCCAGCACATGGGGCACACCAAGAGCCGTCGAGCTTGTCGTCGCCACCAAGCCAGGTGACACCCAGTCGTTCCAGCAGGTCGGGCTCGGGCGCATCGAGCGACACCACACCGACCACCTCAAACCCGGCGGCGCGGGCCACGTCCACCAACTCCCGGCCGTGGCCACCCGCACCCACCACGATCACCGGCGAACCCGTTGACGCACCCATCAGGCAGCCCCTCCAGCATCAGTATCGGTATCGGCATCGGCATCGCGTAGTTCACGAACCAGGGTGGCGAACGCACGACCCCGGTGGCTTACGGCGTGCTTTTCGGCGGCATCCATCTCGGCGAACGTGCGGCCATCACCACCGTTGGGCGCAAACACCGGGTCGTACCCGAAACCGGCCTCGCCTCGAGGGGCGTCAGTGATCACGCCGTCAACGACACCTTCGGCCACCAGCCTCGTGCCGTCGGGCCATCCCACCACCGCCACCGTGCGAAACCGTGCCGTACGGGCCTGCGGCGTGTGGGCACCGGCAGCGTCAAGCTCACGCAGCAACTTGGCCACGTTGGCGGCGTCGTCGGCGGGCTCTCCGGCGAAGCGGGCCGATCGCACCCCGGGGGCACCCGCAAGGGCATCCACCTCCAGCGCCGGTGTCGTCAGCCACAGCCGCCGCTCCGGTGGCTGCCACCACCGCCGCCACCTTCAACTCGGCGTTGCCGGCCAACGTGTCGGCATCCTCGATGACATCGGCAAGGCCAGCTGGTCGGGGGCGCACCAGCGCCAATCCGGCCAGGAGTTCGGTGATTTCAGCCAACTTGTGGGGATTGGCGGTGGCACTCACCAGTTCCATGACCACCGCAGGTTCGTTGACCGCCGCAGGCATCGGTTGTCAGCGTCGCGGCGGAGCGTCGGCGATGTAACGGCGTTGCAGGTCCACCAGCTCTCCGATGCCGGCGGCAGCCAGATCCAGCAGGCTGTCGAGCTCGCCACGACTGAAGGCCAGGCCCTCGGCGGTGCCCTGCACCTCCACGAACCGGCCGGCTCCGGTCATGACCACGTTCATGTCCACCTCAGCGCCGGCGTCTTCCACATACGGCAGATCCAGCAGCGGCACTCCGCCAACCACGCCCACCGAGATGGCGGCGCAATGGTCGGTGAGCGGGTTGGCGGCCATGGCGCCGCCAGCCACCAGACGACTGCAGGCGTCGTGCAGTGCCAGCCAACCGGCGGTGATTGACGCCGTGCGGGTGCCGCCATCGGCCTGCAGCACGTCGCAGTCGATGGTGACCTGGCGTTCGCCCAACACCACCATGTCGCACACCGCCCGCAGGCTGCGACCGATGAGTCGCTGGATCTCCTGGGTGCGGCCCGACTGCTTGCCCTTGGCCGCCTCACGGTTCACCCTGTCGCCCGACGATCCCGGGAGCATCCCGTACTCGGCGGTCACCCACCCCTTGCCCGAGCCCCGCATCCATCGGGGAACATCGTCATCGACCGAGGCGGTGCACAGCACCACGGTGTCGCCGAAGCGGGCCAGCACCGAGCCGAGGGCGGCGGCGGTGAAGTCTCGTTCGAAGCTGATGGGACGGAGTTCGTCGGCACTGCGGCCGTCAGGTCTTGGCACGGCCGCCGATCCTAGCCACCGGCACCACCAGACCGTCAGTGGCCACCACCACACCAGCCCCAAACGCCTCAGACGCCTCTGCTGCAGCCACTGCCGGATCGGTACCAGGGTGCCAGATGGGTGATGACCAACTCCCCCACCCCGGCATCTCGGGCCATGGCCCCAGCCTGGCGGGCGGTGAGGTGGGCCGAACCATGGTTGGCGTTGGCATCGGTGAACGTTGCCTCGCACAACGCCACATCAATGTCGGCGCCCAACGCGGTGAGCGACCAGCCCGGACCGGTGTCGGCCGAGTACGCCAGCGTGGCGTCGGGGCCGTCGAGGCGCACAGCCAACGTGGGCACGTTGTGGTCGGTGGCAGCAAAGGTGAGCCGGACATCGCCCACGGTGACGATGTCGGCGTCATGCACGGTGAACACGTCGAAGGGTGGGGTGAGCTCACCCATGAGGTGGCGGGCGGCGGAGACCGTGCCGGCACCGGCGTACAGCGGCACGCCGGCGGCACCCAGGTAGTAGCGAAGACCCACCGCCAAGCCCGACACGTCGGTCCAGTGGTCGGGGTGGGCATGGCTGAGCACCACAGCGTCGATGTCGGGCAGGTCGGCGGGGGCCACATGGCGTTGCAGGTTGGCCAGAGTTCCCGACCCCATGTCGAGCACGATCGTGGTGGTGGCGGTGCGCACCAGATACCCCGAGCACGCCCGGCCGGGCCCGGGCCATGAACCACTGCATCCGAGCACGGTGAGTTCCACATGGACAAGGCTACGGCTCCGCTACGGTGAGCCCATGCGTACGATCGGAAACGTTCTGTGGTTCGTGTTCGCCGGGGTGTGGCTGGCGCTCAGCTACGCCGTGGCGGGATTGCTGCTGTGCATCACCATCATCGGCATCCCGTTTGGCATTCAGGCGTTCAAGCTGGCCGGGTTCGTGCTGTGGCCGTTCGGCCGGGCTGTGGTGGTGCGCTCGCAGCAGACCGGCCTGCTCGAGGTGGTGTTCAACCTCATCTGGCTGGTGCTGTTCGGCTGGGGGATCTTCACCATCCACATCGTGTCGGGTGTGGTGCTGTGCATCACCATCATCGGCATCCCGTTCGGCATCCAGAGCTTCAAGCTGAGCGTGCTGGCGCTGTGGCCGTTCGGCCGGATGATCGTGGCCGAGTGAGCGTGGCCGAATGATCGTGGACGAAAGCGATCGTGGCGGAGGAACCGCGTCAGAAGTAGATGATCTTTTCGGCCTTGGACACGACGTCGTCGATGTCTTCGGTCCAGGCCCCGGTGGACAGGTACTTCCATCCTCCGTCGCACACGATGAACACGATGGTGCCCGACTCGATCTGCTCGGCGACCCGCACCGCCCCAGCCAGCGACGCCCCAGCGGAGATGCCGGCGAAGATGCCGCACGTCTCGGTGAGCTTTCGGGTCCATTCGATGGATTCACGAGGACGCACGATGCGCTTGCCGTCGAGCAGTTGCTGGCCGCCCCACTTTTCGTACACCGGCGGGATGTACCCCTCGTCGAGGTTGCGCAGACCCTCAACCTGCTCGCCAACGGGCGGCTCCACGGCGTAGATCTTCACCTCGGGCTTGTGCTCACGCAGGTACGTCCCCACCCCCATGAGCGTGCCCGAGGTGCCCAGCCCAGCCACGAAATGGGTGATCTCGGGAGCATCACGCAGAATCTCGGGGCCAGTGTTGTCGTAGTGGGCCCGGGGGTTGGCCTCGTTTGCGTACTGGTACAAAAACGCCCACTCGGGGTGTTCGGCAGCGATGTCCTGGGCCCGGCGCACCGCACCGTTGGATCCCTCATTACCCGGCGACAGGATGATCTCAGCGCCAAAAATCTCCAGCAACTGGCGCCGCTCGATGCTCACATTCTCGGGCATCACGATCTTGATGGGATAACCCCGGATCTGGGCGATCATGGCCAGAGCGATGCCGGTGTTGCCCGACGACGGCTCGATGATCGTCTTGCCGGGGGTGAGCGTGCCGTCAGCCTCGGCCTCGAGGATCATGTTCAGCGCGATGCGATCCTTCACCGACCCGGCCGGATTCTGGCTCTCCATCTTGGCCAGCAGGGTGACGTTCGGGTTGGGGCTGAGTTCGCTCACATCGATCATCGGCGTGTCGCCGATGATGTCGAGTATCGAGTTGTAACGCGCCATGGTGGGCCTTTCCCGGAAAACCTGACCGGATTAGTAATGTACCCGGTTCAGGTGCGCGAAACGACCACGATGGGCTCTTCGGTCACTTCCCCGTCCACGATGCGCCAGCTGCGCAGCATGGGCTCGTCATCACGCAGGGAAATGATGAGGTAGTGCCACGCCGGGTCGATGGCGGTGGCCACGTCGGTGGGCGACGGATAGGGCTCGGTATGGGTGTGCGAATGCACCACCCCGATGATTTCGAGACCCTCGTCCTCGGCCCGGCGGTCGGCAGCCAGATGCTGGCGAGGGTCGAGGGTGTACACCCTGGACGACGCCGCCACATTGTCACAGGCCTCAAACCAGGCGACGCTGGCAGAGCCGCTCTGGGCGCCCGACGTGCTCAAAGCACCTGACGTGCCGGGAGTGCCGAGGCCGGGAGCACCGGCAATCAGCCCACATGCCTCGAGCGGATAGCAGGCAAAGGCGTGGGCCAGCATGGCAGCGTGGGCGTCGGCAGGCAGGTGGAGCACGGGCGTGGACGTTACCACCGGTAGGGTCGGGGGCCATGGGGCCAAAGGGTGCTGCGTCGGGCGCTGATGCCGACAACAAGGTGGTGGCGTCCAATCGTTCGGCGCGCCACGACTTCGACGTCCTCGAAACCCTCGAGGTGGGTCTGGTCCTCAAGGGCAGCGAGGTGAAGTCGCTGCGTCAGGGCACCGTGCAGATCGCCGATGCCCACGCTCGGGTGCGCGATGGCGAACTGTGGCTCTACGGCATGCACGTGCCGGTGTGGCTGTCCACCGGTGCCCACGACCGACCCGAGCCCGATCGGCCCCGGAAGCTCCTGGCCCATCGCACCGAGATCGCCCGGCTGGGTGACCGTGTGGCTCAGGATCGCCTCACTCTGGTCCCGTTGAAGCTGTACTTCTCCAATGGCCGGGCAAAGATGGAACTTGCCCTGGTTCGGGCCCGAACCAAAGGCGACAAACGTGCCGCCATCGCCGAGCGGGACGCCAACGCCGAGGTCCGCAAGGCCATGGGTCGCTCAGCCAAGGGGATGGATTAGACGGTTGTGCATCACCCCCTGCCGACAGCAACCTCCTGTGGGTCACTAGAGTCGGGGAACTATGAACGAAAACGCCCCAGCTCCGATTGACACCCGGCAGGTCGTTACGCTCCTGCGCAAGGGATGGATGGTCATTGTCCTGGTGGCCGGGGTGGCCACCGTGGTTGCGCTTGCCTGGTCGCTGCTGCAGACCCCCATGTACCGCTCGACCGCGGTGGTGTCGCTCAATCCGGTGGTGGGAATGGACTCGGTGTCAGGCGCCACCGTGTCAGCCGGTGCCGTGCAGTCGCAGCTCGACCTCATCGCAGCAGGGTCCACCGCCGACATCGTGGTCGAACGCATCGGCTCACCAGCGCAGGCCAGCGCCGCCCGGGCGTCGGTGGAAACGCCCAATATCGCCATCACCGGCGTGTCCAGCAATCCCGAACGGGCCGCCCTCATCGCCAACACCTATGCCGAGGTGTACGCCGAACTGCGTCGTGACCAGGACCTGCAGCGCAACAACGACGCCGCCGCCGTGATCCAGGAACTGCTCGACGAGGCCGACGCCCAGCTGGTGGCCCTGGGAGAAGACCCCACCGGCAACACCCCATCCACCGGTGCAGGCGGGGTGGCCGCATCGGAACTGCGCACCCAGCAGCGCACCTACCAGCAGCAGCTCGCCAGCCTGAGTGACCAGGCCCGTTTCATCGAACGTGGTCGCGTCGAAGTCCTCTGACCCGGCCCGAACCCCCACGTCGGCCTATGCCCCCGTCACCAGCCGCAATGTGCTGGTGGCGCTGCTGGTGGGCCTGGTGGTTGGGATCGGGATCGTGGTCCTGCGTGAGCAGTTCGACGACGCCATCAAGTCCACCGAGGATCTCGCCCAGGCCAGCAACGGGTTGCCAATGCTAGGTGTGGTGCCGGCCGACAAGAACTGGCAGACCGTGGGTGAGACGCACCTTGCGTCGGTGGAGGCCCCAACGTCGGCGATGGCCGAGTCGTTTCGCACCCTGCGGACCTCCCTGCAGTTCGCCCGGATCGATGACCCGGCCCGGATCCTGCAGGTCACCAGCGCCAAGGCCGGCGAGGGCAAGAGCACCACATCGGCCAACCTCGGCGTCACGCTGTCGAGAGCCGGCCAGAAGGTGCTGCTCATCGACCTCGACTTGCGCCGTCCACGCCAGCACCTGTTCTTCGGACTGCCCAACAGCACCGGTTTCACTACCCTGCTGCTGGATCCCGATTCCCGTGCCGACACCATTGCGGTGAGCGAGCGCATCCCGGGCTCAGCGTGCTCACCTCTGGCCCAAGGCCGAGCGACCCGTCGGAACTCCTCGACAGCACCCGGGCCCGTTCGCTCATTGTGGATCTGGCCAACGACTACGACATGGTGCTGTTGGACTGCTCGCCCATTTTGGGGGTGAGCGACCCACTGGTGGTGTCGTCCATCGCTGACGCCACCATCCTCGTGGTGCGCTCGGGTTCCACCAAAAAGGCGAGGTGCGATCGGCAGTCGAGTTGCTGACCAAGGTGAACGCCTCGGTGCTGGGCACCGTGGCCAACGGCGTGGACGCTCGCGACAGCTACTACGGGTACGGCTACGGCTACGGGTACGGCTACGGGTACGGCTACGGCAAGGCCGATGCCGCCGACGTTGGGTCAGACGGCCCAATGTCCCCGCCAAGCCCAATGTCCCCGCCAAGCTGAGCGCCCCAGTCCACTGGCGGGGGGCGACTGTGAACGGCTGATGAACGCCCCTGCCGTTGGCCAGTGACCTGAGCGGGCCGATCTAGACTCCCAATCGCCCCATGCTCCTCGCTGTCGTCGCCACTCCGCTCGTTGCTGCGCTGCTCATCGCAGTGTCGGGTCGGCGACCCAACGTGCGTGAGGCGTGGACGCTGATCGCAGCGGCCACCACGCTGGCGCTGGTGGTCACGTTGTTCGTGGATCTGCTCAACAACGGCTCGGCGCCCACCTGGAATCTGGTGGAGCTGGCCCCAGGGCTGGAATTGCGCCTGCGGGTCGACGACGTGGGCATGTTGTTTGCCGTGTCGGCATCGGCGTTGTGGCTGGCCACCTCGGTGTACTCCATCGGGTACGTGCGAGGCACCGACGAAACCCATCAGACCCGGTACTTCACCGCTTTCGCCCTGTGCGTGGCCGCCACCATGGGCCTGGCATTCAGTGCCAACTTCTTCACCTTCTTCATCTTCTACGAGCTGCTCACCGCCGCCACGTGGCCACTGGTGGTGCACAAGCAAACCCCCGAGGCCCTGGCCGCCGGGCGCCGCTACCTGCGCTACCTGCTCGGTGGCGGTGCCGCCCTGCTGCTGGCGCTGGTCATCACCCAGGTGGTGGCACCGGGGCAGGACTTCGTGATCGGCGGATACCTCGACGGGCTGATCTCCAACAACGGCGTGATCGCCATCGTGGTGCTGATCACCCTGGGGTTCGGCACCAAAGCCGCCATCATGCCGCTGCACAAGTGGCTCCCCGGTGCCATGGTGGCCCCCACACCGGTGAGTTCGCTGCTGCACGCCGTGGCCGTGGTGAAAGCTGGCGTGTTCGGGTTCGTGCGACTGTTCGGCTTCGTGATCGGGCCCGAGCTGCTGGCCGAGGTGGGCATGGGCGTGGTGGTGGCCACCCTGGCCGGCATCACCATCGTGGTGGCGTCGGTGATCGCCTTCCGACAGGACAACCTCAAAAAGCGACTGGCGTACTCCACCATCGCCCACCTGAGTTTCATCATCCTGGGCGTCAGCCTGCTCAGCGCCGAGTCGTGGAACGGGGCACTGCTCTACATCGCCAACCACGCCGTGCTCAAGATCACCCTGTTTTTCTGTGCCGGTGCCATCTACGTCACCACCCACAAGACCAAGGTCAGCGAACTCGACGGCATCGGCCGGCGCATGCCCATCACCATGGCGGCGTTCGGGGTGGCCGCTTTGGGTCTGGCCGGAGTGCCCCCGGTGGGCGGCTGGGTGTCGAAGTGGTTTTTGGGCATGGGCACCGTGGGCGCCGACCAGCCGGTGCTTGCCGTCGTCGTGCTGGGGTCGGGTCTGCTCACCGCCGGGTACCTGCTGCCCATCGTGTACCGGGCGTTTTTTCGCACATCGCCGGAGTTCACCACCATGGGCGAAGCCAAACCCATGATGCTGCTTCCCATCGTGGCCACCGCCACCGCCGCGTTGGCCCTCGGCCTCGGCGACGTGTTCCGCCTCGACGTGCTCACCTCGGCGGTGTCGGCACTGGTGGTCGGGGGCATGCCGTGACGCTGCTGGCCCTCGGGTTCTTCGGCGGTGTCGTCCTCACGGCCGTGGCCGTGCTGATTCCTGGTCGCCTGCTGTCGATCCCTGAAACACGAGCTGACATCAACGACGGCGACATCAACGACGGCGACACTCCTGACGGCGACACCCCTGACAGCGACGCTGGCACGCCCGAGCAGGCCACCATGCTTGACGGCCTGCCGCAGGTGCATCCCGCCATCGTGCTGGTGCTGGGCGCCATCGCCGTGGCCGCCCTGCCCCGAAAATTTGGCCCGTGGCTGTTCGTGGTCGTGTCGGCGCTGGCCGGGCTGGCCACGTTGGGGCTGGTCGACGGCACCACCTGGCACTACGACTTCTACGGCTTCGACCTCACTCCCCTGCGCGTCGACGGACTGTCACTGGCGTTTGCCTATGTGTTCGCCATCGCCCTGCTGGCCGGCGGGATCTTCGGCATGGCCACCATGGGCACCCTGGAACGCACCAGCGCCCTGGTGTACGCCGCCAGCGCCTTCGGGGTGGTGTTCGCCGGTGACGTGGTCACGCTGTTTTTCTTCTGGGAACTCAAGGTGAGCGCCTCCACCCTGCTGGTGTTCGCCCGGCGCACCGCAGCGTCGAGTGCCGCCGCGCTGCGCTACCTGTTCGTGAACCTGGCCGGCGGCATCGTGCTGCTGGCCGGCATCGTGTGGTGGGTCATCGACACCGGCTCGGTGGCGTTTGGCAACTTCGGTCTCAACGGTGGCGCCACCATCCTCATCCTCATCGGCTTCTGTGTGGCCGCAGCCGCCGTGCCGCTGCACGCCTGGATGCCCGACGCCTACCCGGCCAGCACCATCGCCGGCACGGTGTTTTTGGCCGCCTTCACGTCCAAGGCCGCCGTGTACGCCCTGGCCCGCGGGTTTCCCGGCACGTCGGTAGCTGATCTGGGTGGGTGTGGTCATGGCGCTGTACGGCGTGGTGTTCGCCCTCAGCGTCAACGACATCCGCCGGGTGCTGGTGTATTCATCGGTGTCGCAAGGTGGCTTCATGCTGGCCGCCATCGGGGTGGGCACCGAGATGGCACTCAATGGTGCGGTGGCCCATGCGTTCGCCCACATTGTGTACAAGGGTCTGTTGCTCATGGCCGCCGGTGCGGTGCTGTGGTCCACCGGCCACAGCCGCCTCACCCAGCTCGGTGGTTTGGGCCGCGCCATGCCGTGGGTGGCTGGGCTGTACCTAGTGGGGGCGGCGTCGATCGGGTCCGATCCCCTGTTCAGCGGCTACGTCACCAAGGAGATGGCCACCCTGGGCATCGAGGAGGCCGGGTTCCACACCGCCTACTGGCTTCTCAAGCTGGCCAGTGTGGGGACGTTGTTCGTGGTGGCGTTCCGCCTGCCGTGGTTCACCTGGTTCGCCAAGCCGGCTGCAGACGCCAGCACCAGCGCCAGCACCAGCACCAGCACCACGGCATCGCAACCGGCGCTGCCGTGCTCACCCGTAAGGTGACCCCCAGCATGTACGTGGCCATGGGAGCGCTGGCAGTGGTGAACATCGCCATCGGCATCGCACCCAACCTGGTGTACGACGTGTTGCCGTTCGCCGTGGACTACTCCCCGTTCAAGACCTACCGGGTGGTCAACGCCGTGGCGCTGGCCGCCGGTGCCGCCGTGGCCTTCTGGCTGGTGCGCAGGTGGCTGGCCGGGCGCCCGGTGCGGGTGGTCGACACCGACTGGGTGTACCGGGACCTCCCCCGCCATCTCGCCCCGGCCGTCGGCCGCCTGCGCATGCCCGAGGTGCACATGAAGCTACCCACCGCCCCGGGCACCCCAGTGTGGGCGTCCACCCTGTGGGTGTCTGGTGCCGTGGTCATTGTGACGTTCGTGGTGGTGCTGGCCATCGGAGTCACGTCATGAACGGGCCGTTGGTGCGCCACCCCAGGCTGGCGGCGCTGCAGTTCGTGGCCCTGTTCGGCTTCTGGATGGCGCTGAGCTGGCGACTCGACCCGCTGTACCTGGCCATGGGCGGTACCGCTGCGCTGGTGATCACCCTGGCCACCCAGCGCATCACGTCCACCATCGTCCACGACGACCGCGTCTCCCCGCCGCTCACCCGCATCCCGTTGCTGGCATGGCGCTTTTTCGCCTACACGATGTGGATCCTGGGCCGCATCGTGACCGCCGGGTTCCAGATGGCACGCATCATCACCTCCCGCACGCCCCCCATCGACCCCGTCGAACTGCGCTTTCGCACCGAACTGGCCAGCCCCATGGCCCGCACCGTGTTCACCAACTCCATCACCCTGGTGCCCGGCACCCTCACCGTGGACCTCGACGGCGACATGGTGGTGGTGCACGCCCTGTTCCCGTCGGCCGCCGACGACCTCATCTCGGGTGAACTGCAAAACCGGGTCGCCCGGCTGTTCGATGAGCCGCCACAACCGCCGGTGGAGGCCACCTGGATCACCTCGCCGGGCCTGGACCGGTCTGCACCCGACCCCACCGACTCATCGCTGGGCGGACCCCACGCCGACCCGGTGGCCGACGACCTCGACTCGTGGGAGGACCGGCCGTGAACGTCCTTCTCACCGGCGCCACCCTGGCCATCGGGGTGCTCATCCTCATCACCCTGGTGCAGATCGCCCGGGCCGACACCGTGCTGGACCGATTGCTCAACACCGCCCTGGCTGCCGCCAACGCCCTGGTGCTGCTGGTGCTCATCGGCTTCGTGTTCGGCGATCCCAGCTTCTTTGGCGACATCGGTCTGGCCTACGCCCTGCTGGCGTTCCTGTTCCCGCTGGCGTTCGCCAAATACCTGGAAAACGAACGCCGCTCGTCTGCTACCCACACAACCCAGCACCGCAGAAGGCACTGGAACCGGGCGCGTGAATCTGGCAGCGCCGAATCGGGCAGCCCCGAATCAGGCAGCGCCCCCGACGAAGGTCAGGCACCGTCATGATCGTTGACATCATCGCCGGGGTGCTGATCGTGGCCGGGGTGGGATTTTTGGGTATCGGGGTGCTGGGCGTGCTGCGCTTCCCTGACTACTACAGCCGCACCCACGCTGTAGCCAAAGCCGAAACGCTGGGCATGTTGCTGGTGTTTGGAGGCCTGCTGATCCACCTGCGCCTCCAGGCCGGCACCGCCCAACTGGTGCTGATCGCCGTCTTTGCCTTTTTGGTCAATCCCACCGCCACCCACGCCCTGGCACGAGTGGCGCTGCGGCGGGGCCTGGCGCCGTGGAAGCGGGGTGACCCCACATGATCTGGGAATTCGACCTGCTGCTGTTTGCCCTGCTCATCGCATCGGCGGTGGTGGCCATCCGGGTGCGTCAGCTGGTGGCCACCGTGGCCGTGCTGTCGATCTACTCGCTGCTGGCGGCTCTGCTGTTCGCCAACATGGGCGCCGTCGACGTGGCGTTCGTGGAAGCGGTGCTGGGGTCGGCACTGTCGGGTGTGCTGATGCTCATCGCCGTGCTGGTCACCGACAACGTGCAGACCAAACGCAGCCGCAAGGCCGAGTGGGTCGCCATCCCGGCCGTGCTGGCCATGGTGGGGCTCATGTTGTGGGCGTCGGCTGATCTGCCCGACCGCGGCATCCCCAACTCGCCGGCTGCCGAGGGCGTGGCCACCGAATACGTGGAGAACTCCCTGGCCGACACCGACACCCCCAATGTGGTCACCAGCATCCTGGCCGACTACCGCAGCTTCGACACCCTGGGTGAGTCCACCGTGGTGTTCACCGCCGCGCTGGCTGTGGCGCTGGTGCTTCGCCAGGGGCTCGTCCGACGCCGCCGTCCCGACCCCGGGCCCAACCCCGGGCCCGACCCCGACACCGACCGCAACCACAACTCCGACCACGACTCCGACAGGGCAGCACCATGATCGGGCCGCACTCCAGCCCCAACATGCGGGTCATCGGCATCCTGGTGGTGCCGTTCGTGCTCATGTTCGGGGTGTACGTGATCGCCCACGGCCATTACGGACCCGGCGGTGGGTTTGCCGGCGGGGTGATTGTGGCCGTGGCCGTGATCATCGTGCGGATGATCGCCCCCCGGAACCTCTCGGAGCGATTCTTCCCACCCGGGCTGCCCCTGTGGCTGATGGTGGGTGGAATGGGCCTGTTCGTCGGGATTGGGGTGCTGGCGGTGGCGTGGGGAGGCGACGTTTTGGACTACGCCTCGCTCCCGCTACCCGGTGACGACTCGCGCCGCCGGTACCTGTCCATCCTGCTCGTCGAGTTCGGCGTGGGGGCGGCGGTGTCGGGGTCGATGGTGTTCATCTTCGACCTGCTGGCCAGCCTGGAGCGCGACTCATGAGCGACCTGTTCAGCTTCGTGGAGACGCGGTACGTGTACCTGTTCGTGGTCGCCCTGCTCGGCATCGGCCTGTGGGCGGTTCTGGTGGAACGCCACCTCATCAAAAAGCTCGTGGGCCTCACCATCTTCCAGACCGCCATCTTCATGTTCTTCATCGAAGGTTCGGTCAAGACCGGTGCCGACGTGCCGGTCATCGACAAGGCAGCCGGGTCAGACCCGGCGCTGTACGTCAATCCCCTTCCCCACGTGCTGATGCTCACCGGCCTGGTGGTGGCCGTGGCCGTGCTGGGGGTGGCGCTGTCGCTGGCCGTGGTGATCCACAAGGCCTTTGGCACCCTCGACGATGACGAACTCACCGAACGCAAGCGCGCCTCATGATCACCGAATCCACCTCACAGCTTCCGGTGCTGCTGCCGGCGGGAATGATGATCGCTGCCATCGTGGCCGTGGCCACCGGGGCATGGCGCCCGGCGGTCGCCCGGTGGGTGGCGGTGGTGGCCACCGCCGTGGGCACGGTGGCGTGTGGCATCGGACTGGCCCAGGTCATCGACGGGCAGACACTCACCGCCACCATCGGCGGGTGGGCCGCACCCATCGGCATCGGCTACCGCTTCGACGCCCTGTCGGGGTTCATCGCCACGCTGGTGTGCTTCATGGGCCTGCTGGTGGTGCTGTACCCACCCAAGGTGGGCTTCGGGTTGTCCAACGACCGGGGCATGCCGATCCATGCTCTGGTGCTGTTGCTGCTCACCGGGTTGCTCGGCGTCACCATGACCGCCGACCTGTTCAACCTGTTCGTGTTCCTCGAGATCTACTCGATCGCCGCCTACTCGCTCATCGCCCTGGGTGGCCCACTGGCCGCCCTGGCGGCGTTTCGCTACCTCATCATCGGCACCATCGGGTCGAGCCTCTACCTGCTGGGTGTGGGGTTCGTGTACTTCACCACCGGCACGCTGTCGATGGCCCAGGCCGCCGACCGACTGGCCGAGGTGGCCGACTCGCCCACCGTGATCGCAGCGGTGGTGCTCATGGTGGTGGGCATCGCCACCAAGATGGCGTTGTTCCCGCTGCATGTGTGGCTTCCCGATGCCCACAGCCACGCCCCACCTGCCGGTGCCGCCCTGCTGGCGTCGGTGCAGGTCAAGGTGGCCGCCTACGCCCTCATCCGCATCACGTTCGAAGTGGTGCCGCCCGAACTGCTCGACGAGTTCCCCCTGCTCACCATCCTCACCGTGTTCGGTCTGGCCGGGGTGATGTTCGGGTCGTTCATGGCCATCCGCCAGACCGACTTCAAGCGCATGCTGGCGTATTCCACCGTGGCCCAACTCGGCTACATCGGCATCGGCATCGGTCTGGACACACCACTGGCACTGGTGGGGGCGCTGCTGCTGGTGCTCAACCACGCCTTCATGAAGGGCACCATGTTCTTTGTGGCCGGCAGCGTGTACTCAGCCACTGGCCGCAAGTCCATCGAGGCCTTTGCCGGCCTGGGCAGGCGCATGCCGTGGACCATGGTCGGGTTCACCGTGGCGGCCGGTGTCGATGGTCGGGCTGCCCCCCACCGCCGGGTTCTTTTCCAAGTTCTACCTGGTGCTGGGTGCCGGCGACGCTGCCAGCGCCTGGGGATGGGTGGTGGCTGCGGTGGTGGTGGCGTCCAGCCTGCTCACCCTCACGTACTTTTTGCCGGTTCTCGAAGCCATCTGGTTCAAACCCGACCCCGACGGCGACGACGCCCCCGTGTGTGAGTCCCCGGCGCTGGTGGTGCTGCCCATCGCCGTGCTGGCTGTGGGCCTGCTGGTGATCGGTGTACTGAACGTGTCCATCGTGGACAATCTGCTGCAACCCATCGCCGACACCCTGGTGGCCGGCCGGGGCTCATGAGCCCCATCACCGGGCGCCGGGCACAACGGCGCACCGCCTGCCACCTCAGGTCAGCCCCATGTGGTGGTGGTGGAGTACCGGGCCCACGAACCCCACGGGCATTTTCAGGTCACGTTTGCCGGGTTTGCCACCGGATTCGCTGAGCTGGGCTGCACCGTTGATGCGCTGACCGCCCGGGGCTGGTCCCGGGCCGCCGATTACCCCGATGCCCCGTTCACGGTGCGCACCATGGGCTGGCGCCACCGCAAGCTGGCAGATGCCGGCGGAGCGCTGGTGGCCGCAGCCCCAAAGGTCCCTGCACGCCTGCGACGCAGCGTGCTGGCGTTGGCCGACGTGGCCTACAACCTGGCTGCCATCGGCGCTGCCCGCAGACTGTTGCGCCAGGCCGGTGCCGATCGCAGTCGCCGTGGTGGCGATGGTCGGCGTGCCGGCCGACCTGATCGCCCCGGTGCGGTGCTGTTGCTCAACAAGCGCTTCGACCCCCGGTTGATGTCGCCGATTGCCGGAGACGGCATCTGGATGACCCACCCATTTGGTCGTGACCCCGACCCCCGCAGCTGGTGGGTGGGGGCGCTCGCCAAACGGGCCGAGGCCCGCCGGCGTCGCCGGGGTGGTCGCACCGTGGTGGGCGTGTACCCGGCGTCGCAGATCCCGTTGTGGCAACAGACCGTGCCGTGGGTGGATGTGGCCGCCGTTGAAGTGGCCGGAGTAGCTGACATGCCACGTCCCGCCGGCGACCGGGCCAGCCTGGGGGTGCCCGACGGCCCCCGCCTGGCACTGGTGTTCGGCGAACCCCATGCCGCCAAGGACCTCGCCACCGCCGTGCAGGCATTCGAAGGCCTCGACAGCTGGCACCTGCTGGTGGCGGGACGCAGTGCCGACTGGATCGCAGACTGGCTTGCCAGCGCCGGCATGTCGGCGCCGGCCAATGTCACCTTGTTGCCGGGCCCGGCCACCGAGCACACCCGACTGCTGGCCCATCATCTGGCCGACGCCGCCATCTTGAGTTTCATCCCCGGGCATCGCTACGACTCGGGCACCCTGGCCGACGCCATCGCCGTGGGCCTGCCGGTGGTGGTGTCCACCCCGTCGCTGGCCGCCGGCACCGTGGAACGCTTCGCCATCGGCGCCACGTTCCCCGCCGGGGACGCAACCGCACTGGCAGCAGCCCTGCAGGCACTGCCCACCGCAGGTGACCCCGCACGCAAACAAGTGACCCCAGCAGCAGCAAGGGTCCAACTTTGACGCCGGCTTCGATGCCGCCCGCCACGCCCTGTCGTTCACCACGCTGGCTGGCATCTATCTGGATGCCGCCGGACTGGTTGCCACAACCGCCCGTGCGACCCCCACACCGGCGGCCCCCACCGGCGGCCCCACGCACCATGGCTGCTGCGCCGCTCGATGGGCCACCAGACTCTGATCAGGCGCCCACGTAACCCCTGCCCATCTCGCGTTCCCAGGCCGCACGGGCGGTGGGGGCCACGTCGAACCAGTCACCCGAGGTCACCAACGTGCCGGCGGTGGGCATACCCGGTCGGGTTACCTGCGCGGTACCAGTGCTGGCCACGTACACCCACACCCCATCAATATCGATGCGTTCGAACAGTGCCGGCACGCCCTCGATGCGATCGAGGTCAGCCAGCACCGCCAGTCGCCAGCGACAACGGCACGTCCACCACCTCACCCACCACCCCCGACGCCCGCCCACCAGCGATGTCACCAGCGACACCGGCATCGGCATCGGCATCGGCATCGGCATCGGCATCGTCATCGCCGCGCACCGCCAGCGGATAACCGGGCCCATCAATGAGGTGCAGGCCGTCGATGCGCACCGTGGCCGACACGTTGGTCACACGTCCCGCCAACGCCTGGGTCCAGAACACGCCTCCGGGCCGCAGCGTGCCGTACACGAACACTCGCACCAACTCCGTGTGCGTCGTCGGGCCTGCAGGTGCACCCGTGCCGATGGCCATCGTCAATCCTGATGATTGTGGCTGCGGGCAAGGTCCACCAACGCCGCCAGCGCCTGCGGTGCCTCACCACGCTGGCCGGTCACCGCCGCCACATCCCGACCCAACGCCAACACCCCGGAGAATGCGAACTCGGGCCTGCTTGAGGCACACACCGTGTTGGCCAGCAACGTCAAGGTGGCCTCAGCAGCTGAAACCGTCTCGACGGTGAGCTCATCGACCTCCGATGAGTACGTCACCGCCGCCACCAAATCCACAGTCACCGAGGGCCTCAGCAGCCTTGCGCCTGCCCCACCATCGTCAACGCGCGCTCGGCTCCACCACCCGGGGTTCGCACACGCAACTGGCGCGGCCAGCCAACCACCATGCCCGTGGTGGGATCCACCAGGGCGTACTCATCGCTCAACACCTCAAAGCCGCAGTCGAGTGCTGCCACACACAGCGACGTCTTGCCGGCATACGACGGCCCCGGGATCACCAGCACCACGTCGTCGGCACGGATCACCGCTGCGTGCACTGCCACCAACGCCTCCAGCCGCTCGGCAACGAACAGACCGATGTCGCTTTCCAACCGGTCCCACGCCGCTGGCGTGTCGCTCACCACCCGAAAGGTGGTCACCGAGGCGCTGTCGGGTGGCTGCGACGGTGGATCCACGAGCTCCAGCCCCATCGGGGGCCACCACACCGACACGTCAGCGTCTGCCGCGTCGGGGCCGAGCTCTACCTCAGCCAGCGAACCGTCATCGGCGCGACCCCACACCGTGCGACCATCCGACAGCACGCCCGTCTGGGGCTCGCCAGCAACAGGCTTCGCCCCTCGTCAGGCACCCCGCCATCACGCGCCCCGCCCTCCAACGCTGCGCCGTCATCCACGGGCCACCACCCAGCTGAACTTCTGCACCGCCCCGGCCGGGGTCACATGATCTTCGCTGCGCGCATCAACACGTTCGAACCTGCGTCCCGACAACCCCAGCAGCGCCAGCACTGAGGCGGCGTCGTGGCGTTGCACGGGCAAACCCGAACACGCCTCAGGTCCATCGGGTGCGAACGTGCCGATCACCACGTGACCGCCGGGCTCGAGTGCTGCATCCACCACCTCGGCATAGCGCGCCTGGTCGGCTGGATCGGTCAGAAAGTGCAGTACCGCCCGGTCGTGCCAGATCTCGAAGCGGGACTCGGGTCGCCAGGCCAACACGTCGCTCACGATCCAGTCCACGTCATCTGCCCGTTCGCCCAGCCGTTGTCGACTGGTGGCCAACGCAGCGGCCGACACATCAAGCACCGCCACCTTGGCCACACCGTCGTCGAGCAGGGCGTCAACCAACGACGACGCGCCACCACCCACGTCCACCGCCGACGAAACGTCCAGCCACCGAGCCCGACCCGGTCGCCAATCGATGCGATCAGTTCCAGCGACATCGCCGGGGAGGCTTGAAACCACGACACGTCGTCGACGGCACGGGTGGTCCATACCGACTTCCCAGTGGCTCGTGATCGGTCGGCCGACGGCGGTTCGGCCACACGGCGCCAAGTGTGCCAATCTGCCCGCCGCCCGCATTCCCGGGTCGTCGCTCCTGCCGATCCTTGTGACCTGGCCCGGCGAACGGGCAACAACGATGTCGCCACAGCCATCAGTGACGATAAACGAGACAATCACCACCCCACCGCTCACCGGTGCCACCGGTGGCGAGTCCGACCCACGCACGCCACCGCCTCCACCCCCCAGTCCGGGTGTGCCGTCAACGCCATTCGCAATTCCTTCATTTTGTGAACCCCGTCCCTCCACCGCCGTCACCCCCGATAATACCGACTGGGCTACCCCACCACCTCCTCCACCGGCGCGGTGACCACCGTGCCACCCCACTCACCGAGCTTGGACGTCCGGCGCCACCTGCACTGCCAGCCTGTTGCTCAACCCAGGTGCAGTGGTTTTGCCCTCGCCGGCAGCGAATGCCCCTCTCCTCCGCCACCAGCAGCCGCAGTCGGACTGATCCAACTTCCGCCATGGTTGCCCCGCCGTTGTTTCCTGACTGAAAGTGCTGAACCGCCGGAGTGTCAACCTTCTCCCCACCTCCCCGCTGCCCCTGTCCCCACCAGATATCCGGTAGCCACCACCGCCACCACCACCCGCCGCCGTCACATCGCCGAACTGCGACGGCCCGCCCGGTGCACCCTGATGGAAGTCGATGTACTCGCTGGTGTTCGCCCGCCGGCCCCGCTTACGCCCACCGCCACCTCGTAGGTACTAACGCCAGTGATGCCAACAACCGTGTCACCATTCCGCCACCCCACCGCCTCCACCACCTACATACCGGAAATCCCTGAAACCGCCACCTCCACCGCCCCTGCAATTCCACAACCAGCACCTCAACGTCAACAAGACCGGCTCCACCTTCTCTCAACTGAAATTGGCCGTTGCCGTTGAAGGTGTGAATCCGTCGACCGCCCACCGTGTTCACGATGCCCTCCGGTGACAACCGGCGGCCCATCTGGAGCCGGGGCTGACCCGCCACCACCAGCCAACGTCGTGTCGCCTCCATGGCTTCAAAGAGCCACGTGAAGCTGCGGCGGCAGCGGTTGGCAACAGCAGCGAGACCAGCGCTGAGGTGCCCAACGTTCCTACTGCAGCTACAGGCGCCAAACCCAGCACTGAGCTGCCGCCGTTAATCGGTTCGAGCACCTATCAGCTACCAGTGCCTGAAGCACGACTGCCGAAGACCCCACCATCAATGTTTCCGGTCATCGCCTGGGGCCACTGGCTTGAGGTAACGCTGATTGACCGTGTTTGGCCATCATCTCGGCCGTAGCGATGGATCGTAATCGCCCAGCTGGTCAAGGACAGCACATCGTCGTCAAGCTGCCACACCACGAGCCCACCACGGAGTCGGTACACCACCGTCGCCACCCCCACATGTCGTGGCCGCCAACCCCCGGGCGGCCAAACCACATTGCAGAAGAACAAGCTTAATGCACCCAGATGCTTGGTGTATGACCATCATGGGCACTGGTTGGGCGGTCTTGTCGCACCGTTGGGCCTGGTGCTCACCAACAAGGCGAAGGGGCATTCAACTGCCGCAGCGTCCGACTCATCAACTTGGTCGGTTCTATTGGCACGAGCTGGCTACGGTCGTGTTCCACCCATCGAGATGCCAGAGTCTCCTGGACACCGACTGATTCCCGGGGCTTGCGTCACGTGGCAACTTCATCGGTTGCCTGCGGTACAGCGGATTTGGCGGCAAAGTAACCTGATGAACACCCAAAACAGGGTGAACCCCCTGGATTTGTCTGGAGCGCCAGAGCCCTGTTGAAGCGAAACTATAAGCAAGACAAGGCTGAATCCGAGGGTGCGCTCTGTGAACCCTTTGGCTGTCGCCGACAATGGTGAACAGGGCGAGCACGGACACCAAGTGAAGAGCATTAGCCCGAAAACCCACCACCCCTCAGGTAGGAGAGAGATAAGCGTCATCCTGAGCCCCAGAGAGTCCCTCCCGTAAGAGACAGGCTTTCGAAGAAGTCCTCAAACCAACCACCAGCGGAATCCTGTCGTCCACCGGTGATCCCATGGAGACCGGAATACTCTTTTGTCGGGATCTTGACGCAATGAGGTGATGAACCTGAGTGTGCGGTCAAAGGAGTCCACGAAGCCGAGCCAGCTTGCCAGCAGAATGGCAAGGAAGGCAGCGGAAATCTGGCGCATCCTGCGTCCAAGTCGGCCGATGGACCGTGCCCCCCCGCATCACGACGGTGACCGCCACAGTTCAACAACGCCCCGTACACAAACACCTTCGACTGGGTAGACACTCCGCCGCTGATGATGAGCGCCAGGGCCAGCAACTTTAATGACCTAAGTCCACGGCCGAGGCTGTGCTCCGAGAAAAGGTAGATCCACGCAATAACACCGACGGCGTAGCCCACTCCGCCATCAAACGGCTGATTGAAGATCCCGCCGTAACGATCCCCGAGGAGTGCCTGTTCAGCAACCGTGGTTCCTGCCACCGTCGGATTCGACCAGAATGCGCAGGAAGTTGCCAATGTTTTCCGGGTCAAAACCAGGATGAGGATGCTGTTGAGGCACAACGCGGTCACGACGGTCCAAGCCGCCACCCGCAGCAAATGCCCAACCGGTTGAGTTGATGACCGTCCCATCGGTAAAGCAGGCTAGAAAGATAGCGACCGGAAGCAGAAACGAACTAATGACAGACAAAGGGTCCAGAGCGGAAGGCGCCACCGGCCGCCCTGGCCTGCGGTGTTGAGCGTGACCACGGTCTGGAGGGTGAGCCAGCAGGTGAGCAGGCCACCAGGTCTCGAGTGGCCCCAAGACGCCGGCCTGCAAAATCTCAAAAGCACCAGGAGCATGACCGGGTAAAACACGAGATGCCTGTAACGAATGTCGAGCGAGACCCAAATAAGGGAGAAAGCGCTCAACACCATGACGACGATCAGTACTGATGGATGCGACTGGTGCGAATAGCCGCCGTGGGTTTTTGGTGCTGGACGTACATGGTTGCCTCCCCTCGACCTGATGCCGATTCGTCAGGACGCGCCACGCAAGCAGCAACAGACCACCATACCTGACCCAACGGCGTCCCACAACAGCGGTCTGGGGTGGTGCTGCACTCGGCATCGATGCTGCCAGCATCCTCAGGTCGCCCAAAACCGGGCCGAAGATGCAAACACGAGCACTGTGCCAGCCGCAGTCTTCAGTCTCCTTTGGGTGATGGGTGATGTTTATTGTGCCCAGGCCTACCTCCCGAAGCGCAGGCAGGTCCGAGGCCACAACCGGGCAACCGACGGCCAGCGCCTGGAGTACCGGGAACCCGAATGACTCAACCTCAGAAGGCAAAAAGCAGGACACTCTTTGCCTGACCGTAGAGCGAAGACATCATCGTGGGCAACGGTTCCGAGGAAAGCCACCTGATCGAGCACACCGGCACGGTCGACAGGAGACAAATCGGCGGACCAACCGAGAGTCATCACTGGTGAAGGTGACGGCAAGGCCCACATCCGCGCCGGGCAACGACTGGGCTACTGACACAAACGTTGAAGCCAGTGTGTCGCAAGCCCTTTGTGGGGCTCGGCGTTCCCACGTGCAGCAGTCGGACCTCCTGCGATGCCCATTGGGGAGGCCTCCATCACAACTGGCTGACCGGCCAATGTGCGATAGCGACCGACGTCAACCTGATGCAGTGAAACAAACGATCTTGCTGGGGCGCATGTGAGATAATACCGGCCGAGCATGTCGGCCATGGCCTGGTTGGGTAATGAGCACCGTTGTTGGTGGTGTTGACCGCATGATGGCCAGCAGTCGGTACCCGGTTAGTTTCAGCCGCTGCTTCGGTGGCAGCGTGCGGGTGTAGCGGGGTCGAAGTACAAGGCGTTGCGCTGGAAAAGCAGATGCGGGCGCGGGCAAACTAAGCAGTGGCCAAAGCTGAGCGGCGAGATGAGGACGTCATGATGACGGGGTCGCTGGGCACCGACACGTTGTCCCACCACAGACTGCTTGAGGGTGTAATCCCCGACGGCACGTCCACGACGGTCCACCGCACCCGGGGGGTGCAATGCCGGCGACGGGGCGTCTGGGGTGGCCAGCAACCTCCACATGAGGCGCGGAAGCACCTCGTCGGCACGTGACCGGTAACGAAGGGGCTGAGGTGGTGAGCGCCACCGTTCTGCCTGACGGGCGGCAACTGCATTCACCAGAATCCTGATGGAGCCGCCACCGGTCATCGGTTTGCCACCTGTGCGAAAATTGACTCAAAAGCGCTGAGTGCATTTGAAAGATCAAGATGCCTGCGGTAGTAGCCCCGACCCGATTCACCAAAGGCTCGCAGTTCCTCGTCACTCAGCGAGTCAACCCTGCCAAGCGCTGCCTTGATGGATGCCTGCCCGGCGAGCAGGCGAGGCCCGCACCCGCCGACTCCAGCAGATTCACCACATCACCGTCCGCAGCCAGCAGGACGGGCTTCCCGGGCGCCAAAGCGGTGGCCAGCTTGCTCGGGATGGTGGCCTGAAGAAAGCTTTCACCACCGGGCGGGACAAGCAGGAGGTCCGATGCCAGCTGGTACCCGACGGCCTCTGAGGGTTCACACTGCGGAAGGAACGTCACCCGTTGGGTGCCGAGATCCTGCACAAGACGCTCAAGTTCGACCGGGAAATGCCATCACCCATGATGGCGAGGTGCACCACGGCTGCTGGCCTTCAGTGACGCAACCTGTCGGATGATCACATCAAGGTTCTGGAACGGTCCGATGTTCCCGGCAACAGCACAATCCGAGATTGCGGCGTTCCCAGCCGGGCCCGCACATCCGATTCATCACCAGCGTGTGGGTTGATATCCATGGGCGACCAGTTGGGGATGACGGTCACTTTGTGTCGGCACACCGCGGTCCAGCAGCCGCCGTCTGAAACCCTCGGAAATGGCCACGATGTGGGCCGCTGATGCGTAGGTGCGGGCCACCATGTTCTCCAGTCGCCGGGCAGCGAAACCTGGGGATGCCCCATCGCCGATCATCCCCGAGGCCAGAACCGCCTCAGGCCAGAGATCCTGCACGTGCAAGACGTACGGCACGCCCTGCAGGCGTCGGAGCAGCCGCGTCCCCCACGCTGCGGTCACCGGGGTGATACACGTAGGCCACATCCGGCCGGGCAACGCTCGGCAGCCCAATCGCAGTCGAGGACAGGCAAGCGACAAATAGTTGGCCACTCGCCTCATCCCCGCGAGTTGTCGTGGCTTGGGTACAACGGTGTCCGCACCACGCGAATGCCGTTGTCACGCTGCACCTGGCGCAGTCGCTGGCGGTAACCCTCGTAAAGTTCACCTTGGGGGTAGTTGGGGAACCCCGTCACAACATCCAGCTCGTGACCACGTGCGGCAAGGCCCTCCAAAAGACTTGACACCAACAAGGCAGGCTCAGGTTTCACCACTGCGAGAAGCCCAGGATCTTCATGCCTGCACCACTGAGAGGACCCGAATCGCTTTCCCGGTGATCACGTGAGGCGCTCTGGCCATCCAGTCAACCGTTGGCGCGTGCAAGCCCTCATCCAGTGACATCGGTGTTTTTGTGACCGAGATCGCGCCCGACTGGGTGGATGTCGACGGTCTTATCTCTTGGTTGTCAGGATTCCGAGTCCTGATAGCTAATCAAATCCCGGTCGGCATTGGCGCATTCCCAAACAAGATCAGCAAGGGTCTCGATGTCATGGTGGTCCCGTCCGCCAATGTTGTAGGTCTCCCATCGATGAAGTTCTCGGCGATGTTCGCAATGGTCCGACAGCTGTCCTCCAGATACGATGTTGACGTACGGGTATGCCCCTGACACGACAACAGGTAACCCCTTGAGTGCGTGGTAGACGAACTTGCAGTTGACACTGCGATAGGGGTGATACCACTCGCCTGGGCCGTAGGTGTTGAAAAGCCGAACCACCACTGATTTAGTTCCATGCTGGCCCGGGAGTTGGCGATTTGCTGCTCATTCACCCACTTCGACAACGCGTAGTCATTCAATTGCTTGATTTCGGGTGGTATCCATCACATCTTCGGACATGACATCAGTAATCGCCGTACACCCCTTGACGAAGAAAAATGCACGAGCCGAAATCCGTGCTGCCTTTGGAGGCGGATGATTTTTCGTACCGATGGCGTTGGTGCGCCACACTTGCCCGTAATAGTCTCACCGTTCCAGCGGCCGAACTCCGCCGCTGTGTGGTAGACGAGGTCGAAAGGCCCAGCACCGCTGACCACACGCTCCAGCTGCCGAAATTCGCCAACATCGCAGCGCGGTAGTCGAAGACCGTATCCGCCATGGGCTGTTCCCACCCGACCTCGCCTGTGCCAGCGCACGATGTCAATGCCAAACACATCGTGTCCGAGCCCCGCAGCAACGAGCTGAGCCAAGTCCCAACGGTGCCGTTGCTACCCGTGATCAAGATGCGCATATGTGGTCCTTCGGGTCAGTAGAGATCGGTTGGGTTGGGCCAGTTCGATGAGTGGAGAAGTTCCTCAATGGCCTCTGCGCAGCGGTCTGCTGCGCGGCCGTCCCAGAGACTTGGGGCACCGAGCTCTGGCGGATTGATCACCAGTCGCGGGCTGCAGCGATGATTGTAGAAGCGGTCGCTACCGACGAGGCGATTCGTGCCCTCAGTGACCGTGATTGGCCGCTCTGTATTGTCGCGCAGCGTCAGGCACGGATCGAGCGCCGTGGTTTCTTGTACTCCCCCACTGTCTGTGAGCACGAACTGCGCCCGAGATTGCGTGGCAATGAAGTCGAGGTGGATCCAAGCGGATCTGGTCAATCGAGACCGCATCGGGCATGACAAATTCGCCAGCCAGTGGCCTGCCCTGGTTCGGGGATGCATCGGCCAGAGGATTGGCATGAACCGTCGAAATCCCCGGAACTGCAGCGACAATCCGCTGGAGCGCATCGGGATCGCCGACGTTGGACGGTCGGTGCACTGGCGTGCAGCTAGACAGGCCCCGCCCTCCGACATGATGGCCGGATCTGGCACGAGCCCTCCCAACTGGGAGAAAAGGGCATCGACCATAGCGTTCCCGACCACTCTGAACACGCTCTTTGGTCGACACCTCATCACGGAGGCTGTCAGCAGCATCGGTAGACGGAGCGAGCAGGAGATCACTGATCCGGTCCGTGACCACCCGACGGATCTCCTGGCATCGACTCAGTCCCCGCTGCGCAGACCCGCTTCAACGTGGACGACACGAATCCCCACCTGGCCGCCACGGAGTGCACAACGCCACTGTGGAGTTGACATCGCCTGAACACCACCACCACGGCAGGATTCTCCTGCAATGGCACATTCCTCAAAGCGAACCATGATCGCCGCCGTCTGGGCGGCGTGGGATCCGGAGCCGACCCCGGGCGTGGGGCTGTCGGGATGCCGAATGCCCAGATCGCTGAGCAGAACACAAAGTCGCTCATGGCAGGCGTCGTAGTGCTGGCCTGCAGTGCACCTCAGACCACACGCCACCCCCAGAGCTTCGAGAGCACTGGAGCACAGGAGCAACTTTGACGAAATTCGGCCGGGCACCCGCCACGAGAAGCGCTTCACAAGTCACTTGACGCCTCCGTCTGGTGCCACCGTGATCATCCACTGGCTGAAGCCAGTATGGCAACGATAGCAAGGCTCCGGATCTCTCCTCGCTGACACCCAGCGAAACTCTACAAACCGGGAAGCGGACCTGAACCCTCGACAACGCAGCAATCCACGACAAGACCCGATGCCCTCAGCGAATTTGCAGGGATGATTCGGGCTCGGACATGCTACCTTCAGTTTGGTCAGGGTTGCTGTCCTTCCTCGCCCTGCTGCGGCATCGGACTCGCACACGCCATGGACCATCACCGAGGGGTCACCACGGCGTCATGACCGGTCCACAAATAATGCGCATCTGCGGTATCGTCAACGATGTTGGAGGCAGCTGGATGGTGCGACCATCGATGGTGGTGTCGAACTGGAAGGTCGAGTGCCCAGGGCGTTCGGAGCGATCGCGCCATCGCCCGACGTGGCAGATCCGGACGCCACGGTGGGGCTTTTTACGTTTGCGATAGGGGACTGCAGGTTCTGGCGCCACAGGCGTTGATCCGTCAATGTTGACTCACAGCCTGCCCGGCGGCAGCCCGCGTACGACACCCCACCGTATTCCCGAGAGAAGTCACGCAGGAAGGCAATGCAACTGATTTCGCCGTCGGAGGGTACTGGCGGTTCGGGCTGCTGGGCTGACGGTGCCGACCAACCACCCGGCACAGCGTGACGCTGCGTGAAACCCCGAACTTCTGACCGTGCAGCATCCGTGACTGCTGCACGCCTGCGGTTCGGGGTCAGAAGTTTCCCACACTTCTGAGCATCGCCTCATCCAACCTGCCTTGCCGAGGAGCTTCTTCAGCCGGGCGTTCTCCTTCGAGTTCCTTTAGCCGTTTGGCGTCGGCTTTCATGCCGTACTGGGTGACCCACTGATGTGTGGACTGGCGATCTGCAGATGGCAGACCTCATCGAGCCTGACCCGCCGGGCGAGCAGCTGTTGCCCGCAGCAAGTTTGCGGATGACCGATCGGGTGTGGCGTCGACGACGCTGTCGCAAGGTTGGGTCCTCCTGCCCCATGTTGGGAAACTGACCTACGCCATGGACCACTACAGAGGGGCCACCAGCGACAACGTCGCCCGCGGCCCTCCAGAACGAAGATCACGTCACGATGAGCTGCCTGCACCGGTGCTGGCCACGTCCCCTTCGCCGGTCGTGACCCTCCTGGGATCGCTGTTGGCAGCGACGGTGAGTACGTCCTGCGATGGCAACCCTCCAGGAACCTTGAGGTCGGCATCCCTGCCGCATGGACTATTTCTATCTCACACCAAACGTTCCAACTGATGAGCGCTTAACGCCAGCTGGCTGAACGAGGGTCCCTTCACTACCGATGGATGTGACGCCTCTGACACCCTTCGGCGCGGGTAGCATCTGCCACTGATGACTTCTGTAATTACCGCCAACCTGATCCTGCTCCTCGTCTCCGGCGCCACCTGCGGCGGAGATCTGCCAGCTACTCCCAATCAGGCCAGTTCATCCTCTGCCAACTGGACCTGCCAGAAGCCGCAAAACAGGCGACAGAGGCAACGAACCAGCCTCTCTCGGATACTCTGAGATGAGGCAACAGGCTCCGGGGCCATGACAGCTGGATCCACTTCTACAATCACTCACCGACCACACGGCGCGATTAACTGGCACATAATGCCCAGACCCCGACCTCCCCAACGAACACACCTAGTGCTTCTCTATGGCGCCGGGCCAATCAGGTGGCGACTGCTTGACTATCAATATCTCCTGCATTCTCTGCTGTTTAAACCCAAGGACCATTTCTCCTAGATAACTGTTTCTCCAAGAATGTCAAAGAGTCCAGAAGCCCTCATCAGCAGGTCACCCGCTAAAGGGGGCGTGCCCCTGATGCTCTGACCTCTTCGCTATCCCTGAGGAAGTTTTGGCGTAAGGGCGACATCGCTCAACGCCAGCCATTCATCCGCGATAATTTCCTCAAGTATACCACGCTTCCCCGGTATCATCGGATATTCAGAGCGGTAAAGATCAAGAGTTGCTTCTAGAACCGATAATCCATTCATTGGCACACCCCGCCAGGTCCCGGGTTCGGGAGATGTTTCAATCAATCCTGGCAGGTGGTGCTGCCAAGAACTCCAACGGTAATTCCAGCAACATCCGGTCCACTGGGTTGCGAGAATCAAAATGAGGGAAAAGGGGGTGTTGAGACGTTCATCAAGCGCATGGATGAATTCGACTCGGTTCCCGAGACAATCGATATGTTGGGATCTGGAAATTGGGCTAAACCCATCCGTTCGCCAACTCGTAAAGCAATCTGTTTGACTTGTCTTCAAGGATGTCGAGAGATCCGATTTCTGGGGACTAGATTCCTGAAGTGGCACCGACCAACCTGCCAAAGTGCGGGAGGACCATCCCACAACTGGATGAAGGGCTCCTCCCGAATAGAACTGGCGTCGAAGATTTTGCCAACGGTTCCCTTCATTGGCGAAGCCCACGTCCAACATATTGAGCCCGCCGCTGGCCACCCGTGTCCCACGGGAAGATTGAGGGCATCCAATGCATGAAGATAGAACCCATAATTGAAGGCTCTACCGAATGGGCTTTGCTCCAGGCCCGTAAGAAGTGACTGAATGGAAGAGTTGAGATAGGAACAACGGTTAAGCCTCCTGTTGCGGCGGCGACTTGCACGACATTTCGTGTTCGCTCAAGTCCCGGACGGTGTATGTGAACAAGTTTATTTCAGGGCTGGCCAGTGACCGCTACTGAGTTCAATGCCCCCACCTAGCACAGCTTACGTCCGCTGCCCTCCGTTGCTGGGAACAAATCTGCTCAAGATTCCACGAAAATTTAAGGCCTCTGGATCTGCGGAAACATAGTTTCTTAGATGGTCACGTAGTGGGTCAAGATAGGAAACATGACCTCATCCGACACCTCTAGTGCCATCCCTGCTGGGACCATTTCAATCCAAATACGGACTAATGACAATTTGGTCCGAGCATGTTTGCAGACAGCGAAACCAAGAGATCGAAATTTACTAAAGCACTCTGGGGGATCTCCGACACCTGACTGGTCAAGATGGTCCGATGAGAACTGCGGTAAAGGTAGAGCGGTGATCTCAGTGAAATACTCAGATAATTTAAAACTTTACTTGTCGACAAAATAACTACTCTTGCAGTATCGCATCCCGAGCGCCGTTCGATGACTTCGAAATGTTATTGGTGATTATTAATTATTTCAAAGTATCAAAACAGTAAGGACTTGTGCGTTGCGTCACCTGTGGCCCGTGTCCCGTGTCCCAGGTGAGGTGGCAGGGTTTGCGGCTCGGGGAAGTTAGGTCTACTGGGTCGGCTCCACTCAAACTGGACGGCGAGGGGCCGTTATGACAGCGCCTCATGGGGCTGTGAGGTGTCCCCATTGAGTGGTCCAGTTGGCGTGTACCCGTGTTTGTGGACCCGAGTTGTGGGAGTCAGGCAGCGTTTAGCGATTGTCGTCGTTCGAACTCGATGGGTGAGACGTTACCGATTGATGAGTGCCGGCGGCGCCGGTTGTAGAACCCTTCGATCCAATCGACCATGGCCATGGACAACTCCAGGCGTGTCGTCCACCGTTTGCGGTTCAGTAGCTCGATCTGCATCGACCCCCAGAAGGATTCGATGACGGCGTTATCGAACGCGTCACCAACGGTCCCGATCGATTGGACCAGACCAGCGGAACGCACCTTTTGACTGAACGTCCATGAGGTGAATTGCTGGGGACCGTGATCGGTGTGAATCAGTTCGGCGTCCCCCGAGCCTCGATCGCCATGGATCAGCGCCGAGTTCACCATCGCTGTCGTGGCACGGGTGTCGACTGACCACCCGACGATCCGTCGTGACCAGGCGTCCAACACAGCACAGCAAAAGATCCGACCTTCGGCGGCTGGGTGTCCAGTCGTCGCAACGGGAGGGTCTGTAAGCAGGGGTTAGTAGAGCAGAGATCCGTTCGGTTGGCGTGTCCCAGTCGAGGGCTTTGCGTGGCCGGTTGTTGAGCTCGGCTGTGACGCGGTAGCGCACCTCTGTCGTGGAGGGAGAGATCGGTGCCCTTGGGGAAGTACTTCGGCGGAGAAGTCCGTTGCGTTCCTCGCTGCTGCCGCGCCATGGCGACGCCGGGTCGCAGAAGTAGACGTCCATGTCGGCGGCGGTGCTGAACGCTCGGTGCTCTGCCATCTCGGCGCC
>JAGYKS010000038.1 GCA_018401565.1 Acidimicrobiales bacterium
AGAGGTAGAGGTGACAGGTCCGCCGAGGTGGGCCTGAAACAGGGGATCCTGTGGTTCCTCCTGCATAGACCCACGAAGGAACCACCACCGCAGGACCTCAGATCAGATTGTGTACCAGCAACGCGCCCGTCTTGATCACGCCCGCCAGACTGGCAATGCCGCACGTCTTCCCTGACTCCCGCAAGACGTGTTCTACGCGGCGCAACACGGCTGCAAGGTGACGGGCTGGCGGCGTTGGTGACCGAAGACGAAGCGACCACCAGCGATGCCGGAACGCGACACCGTAACCCATGTGCCTTCTGAGGTGCCGTTGACCCTATGATCACACACCGACAATCACCAGCGTCGCCAAGGCTGCGGACTGTCCGCCGACCAGAATAAGGCTTCCAGATCAGCAAATCAACCGTGCAGAACCCTCCGCTCGTCGCTCACCGCCCCGGCGTCGCCGCCACCAGCGCGTCTCGCCCGGGCCGCGGCACGATCGCGGCAGCCTCACCACGGGTTCTGGTCACCGAGGTTGCCGTCGAGGACGAACCAGTCCCGTGGGTTCTGCCACTGGGCCGGCAAACCCGGCGCCCTCGAAAAATTGGCTGTGGACCTTCGTTCTACATCGGGAATCTGAAAGGCGTCGGCGTAAGGTTCGTATACCAGCTACCTGCAGGTCGACACCTCAACCCGCTTGGGCAATGGGTGTGGGCTTCCGTGCACGGCGTCGTGAACAAAGACGCACGGTGTCGGTCGCAGTTTCCCCTTCGGAACGGATCTGGACCACCTGGAACAAGATGGGGTTCCCGTGATCACAGGCGATCGGTCGCGGACAACGGACCTGTGGGGAGTGTACAAGGCCATGCGTGCCGCTGGCGCGCTTCGCCGCGAAGAACGTCCGAACGCATCGACGATCCCCTGCTCGGTCACTGAACCACGTAACGCGCCAGGTGGTCGAACGCTTCCGTGGGGCGAACACATGCCTTCCAGGTTAGCCGCGCCGCGTCTCCGCGTCCCACCGCCTGGTTCTGCTTCACCAGCATCCGCCAGTTGCGTAGCGCCAGAGCCGACGCCCCTGGCTCACCGTACCTGGCAACCGTCGCGAGAGCGCGGCAACCACGGCGACTACATACGGCGCGGGCCGTTCGCACCCATCGACCCGCTCAGGAACTAACCCCATGACACCCCGAACCACAGACCACCACTAGTCACCCCGAAGTTCCGGACAGGGGAGGCCCCAGGCCGGACACCGTAGCCTGGCCAACGGCTTCAGGTCACGACCCCCTGCCGCTGCCACCGCGAAGCGTCACCGGGGAACCGTGTGGGTCGGCGGTGGCGTTCCCGGAATACCGCGCAGCACGCCAGCATCGGGTCGGCACTTCCACCAGCACCCCCACCACCGCGGCCAGCGCCGCCCCTCGACTGCAGGCCGAACAGGGCGATGGCGGCCGGCCACGGCCAGCTCGAAGAAGTTGCTGGCACCGATGAGTGAACCGGGCGCCGAGATGGAGTGACGCGGATGCCGAGGCGCCGGAAGATGCAGTAGGCGACGAAGAAGATGAAGAACGTCTGGATCACCACGGGGTACGGCGATGAGCGCGATGTGGAACGGGCTTGTCGAGGGATCACGTCGCCCTGGAAGGCGAACAGCACCACCAGGGTGACGATGAGCGCGGCCGGGGTGACCCGGACCGAAGTCGGCGAAGGAACACCTCGTCGAACCACACCTGACCCCGACGCCTGATGAGCAGGGTGCGGGTGGCGTACCCGGCGACCAGCGGGATCACGATGTACAGCACCACCGACAACAACATGGTGTTCCACGGCACGCTGATGTTCGAAATGCCCAGCAGCAGCATCACGATGGGGGCGAAGGCCACCAGCATGATGAGAGTCGTTGATGGCCACCTGCACCAGCGTGTAGGCGGCGTCACCCCGGGTGAGGTAGCTCCACACGAACACCATGGCGCGCGCAGTGCGGGCCGCCCCCAGCAGGATCGTGCCGGCCAGGTACTCGAGGCCCAACGCCTCGTCGATGAACGGGGCGAACACCACCAGCAAAAAGAACCACGAGATGGCGAACATGCTGAACGGCTTGAGCAGCCAGTTCACCCCCGACGTCACCACCAACCCGGTGGGTTCGCGGCGAACTGCCATCACCGCTCCAAAGTCGATCTGGAGCATCATGGGAAAAATCATCGCCCAGATGAGCACTGCCACCGGGATCGAAACCGAGGCGTATTCAAAGCGGGACAGCGTTTCGGGGACCCCGGGGAACACCTGCCCCAACGCCACACCGGCCACGATCCCGGCCGCCACCCAGATGGTGAGGTACCGGCCGAAGATGCCGAGTCCGCCGGTGGACGAGTCCTTCGACGGGGCTGCTCGGCGTTGCGGGTGTCGCTGGTGGTCACGAGCGGCTGGGCGAGCAGCACGACCCGCCGTCGGTGACGGTGAGCACCTGGTTGCTCATCTGCTCGGCGTCGCCGGTCTTCACGTACCACTCCCACTTGGCGCCGTCGGGGTCGGTCACCCAGGTCTCGGTCTTTTCGGCGTAGCAGCACACCGTGTCGTCCACCCCGGTGGTCTCCATGCCGTCGGCGCTCAGGCGGGCCTCGGCGGCGACCACCTCGTTGCTGCTGTCGGTCTCAACGCCCAGGTGGTTGAGCGTGCCACCGGCAACGCCCTCGATGAGCACCAGCTTCAGCGGCGGGTCGGCGATCTCGAAGTTGGCGTATCCCGGCTTGCGCTTGGCCGGTTCGGTGCCAAACAGCTTGGAGTAGAAGGTGACGGCCTCGTCGATGTCAGACACGTCGAGGGCAAGTTGAACACGTGACATGGGAACTCCAGAATCGTGACGGGCGAGCGGCGCCGGGAGAATGGGACGCTGGGAAAACGGACCCCCGGAAACTGCATCGATGTTTATCGATATGGTCACCCTAGCAATACATCGACGCTTGTCAATACACTGTGGACATGGCTTCTCGACCGACGACGGCAACCAGTCAACCCGCGACGGCAACCAGCGTCGATGCCACGCCGTGTTGCGGCTCGGTGACCGACGCCGGCATCGACGAGTCCCAGGCCGACGAACTGGCCGAGCTGTTTCGGGCTCTGGCCGACCCCGCCCGCATCCGGGTGCTGTCGCTGGTGGCCAACGCCACCGCTGGCGAGCTGTGCGCCTGCGACCTCACCGGCCCACTCGACCGGGCCCAGCCAACGGTGTCGCACCATCTGGCCATCCTCGTTGATGCCGGGCTGCTGACCCGCGAAAAGCGAGGCCGATGGGCGTGGTACCGGCTGGTGCCGCAACGGCTCGATCAGATCAGAGCGTTGCTGGCCGTCCCGCAGCGGTAGCGTCAGGGCAGCGACAGACGATCAAGAAGGACTCCCGCACCATGGACCCCAATCTCGAAACCGCCCTTGCCCTGGTCAACCGTCACCGCCGGTGGCCGTGGTTCATCGCCGGTGGGGCCGTGGTGGCCGCCGTCGCCGGAGTTGTGGTGTGGCGTCAGGTCACGTCGCGCAGTTCGGTGATTCCCACCTCGGGGACCTACGCGTCAGACGAGGTCGAAGGCCGGGAGCTGGCCGACGGGACCAAGCTGCGCTTCACCTTCCTTGATGACCAGATGCACGTGTTCGCCGGCGGCAGCGAGCATGGGCGGCAGCGTCGGCCATCATCGGCTCCAAGCTGTTTTGGAGCGAGGGAAGCCTCCACCGAGGTGGGATGCCTGCCGGCCATCGCCATTCAGGACACCTGGCTGTCGGGTTGGCTGAACTCGGGCGTTGACGTGTTTCGTGACCACAAGCGTCTGGTGCTGTCGGCCCAGGGCGTGCGGGTGGTGCTCAAACCCGCCACTGACTTTGCAGACCTGTAGCGCAGTCGCACGGTTGGACAGATGACCGGCACCGCCATCGACGCACGAATTTCCGTCGTTGTCCCTGTCCGTGATGGCGAGCGGTATCTGGCCGAGACCCTCGACTCCATCGTGGGCCAAACGCTCGAACCCCACGAGGTGATCGTGGTCGACGACGGCTCCCAGGATACGAGCGCCGCCATCGCCCGATCATTTGGTGGCCCGGTCCGGGTCATTGCATCCCGGCCCGTCGGGGGCGGAGCTGCCCGGGACCTCGGCGTTGCCCAGGCCACCGGCAACCTGGTGGCGCTGTGTGATGCCGACGACCTGTGGATGGCCGACAAGCTCGCCCGACAGGTGCCCATGATCGGAGATCGGACCAGCCGACGGCAGTGTTCTGTGCCGCCACCGAATTCCTCAGTCCCGAACTCACCCCCGAGTCTCTGCGGACCCGCCAGCCGATGGACCACATCGCACGGGCACAGATTTCGTCGGCACTGCTGGCCACGCGGGCGGCACTCGATGCCGTGGGACCGTTCCAGACCGAGGCCGACGACGGACTGTGGTTCAGCTGGTGCGTCAGGCTTATCGACTCATCGGCCACCATCGGGTACGCCGACGAGGTCCTTGTGCGGCGACGTCTGCACGACCGAAACCAGTCACTCGAAACCGCACCGGCCACCGGGATGTGGCCGGCGGCGCTTCACGCCCACCTCCTGCAACGACGCAACAACCCGTCGTGACCGGCATCGTTGACGACGACCTGATGAGTGACGACCTGGTGAGTGTGATCATCCCGGTGTTCAACCGGGCCCACCTCATTGGCGACGCCGTCGCCAGCGTGCTGGCCCAACACGGCGCCAACTTCGAGATCGTCATCGTGAACGACGGATCCACCGACGCCACCGGCCAGGTCATCGACGACCTCGCCCAACAACACCCCCACATCACCGCCATCCACCAGCCAAACCGGGGCCCCGCCGCCGCCCGCAACACCGCAGTGGCCGCCAGCAACGGCCCGTGGATCACGTTTTTGGACTCCGACGACACCATGCCCACCGACCGGCTCGCCAACCAGCTCGACGCCATCGCTCCCGCCGAGCAACCCGCCATCGTCATCGGCAAACAAACCATCGACGTCGCACCCGGCGTGGACCCACCCCCCCACACGCTGCTTGGGCTGAGGGGGACCGATTCCAGCCACTACATCATGAGCATGATGACCCGTCGCAGCACCCTCGACGCCGTCGGCGTCTTCGACAAGCAGTTCGAACCGGGCGAGGACCTCGAGCTTCTCTTCCGCATGAGGAGACTCGGTGTCAACATCATCGTTTCCGATCAGGTGTGGACCCACCGCCGGATCCTGGGTGACAACCTGAGCTTCGACGTCGAGGGCTCCCGGCGGGCGCTGTTTCGTGCCATCCACGCCAATCGGCCACGCCCCGGCGACACGGAACTGGAGGTTCGTTCTTCATGACCGGCATCGTTGGCGACGACCTGATGAGTGACGACCTGATGAGTGACGACCTGGTGAGTGTGATCATCCCGGTGTTCAACCGGGCCCACCTCATTGGCGACGCCGTCGCCAGCGTGCTGGCCCAACGACGGCGCCCGCTTTGAGATCGTCATCGTGAACGACGGATCCACCGACGCCACCGGCCAGGTCATCGACGACCTCGCCCAACAACACCCCCACATCACCGCCATCCACCAGCCAAACCGGGGCCCCGCCGCCGCCCGCAACACCGCAGTGGCGGCCAGCAACGGCCCGTGGATCACGTTTTTGGACTCCGACGACACCATGCCCACCGACCGGCTCGCCAACCAGCTCGACGCCATCGCTCCCGCCGAGCAACCCGCCATCGTCATCGGCGAACAGGACCATCGAGGTCGCACCCGGCGTGGACCCACCTCCTCGATCACCGAAGCCCTCACCGAAGGCGGTGCAGACCTTTACTTCATGAGCCTGATGACGTCTCGGGCCGTTTTTGATTCGGTGGGCGGCTTCGATGAGGCCCTGCGCATCGGCGAGGACGTCGACTTCGTCTACCGGCTCAGGTACCACGGGGTTGAGGTCATCACCTGCAGCCAGATGTGGACCCACCGCAGGATCCACGGGGACAACCTCATCTACGACGACGCCGCCGCCCGCCGCGCCGTGTTCGCCGTGCTGCAAAAGAACCTTCGGGCGACACGGACGGCATAGGCCCGTCGTAGTAGGCATCGTGTCGGTCGGTGGCAGCCAGCCACGACTGATGGACCCTCGTAGAGGCCCACCACCAATTCCCAATGGGAGACGCATCCAGGCGAACACCCTCCGACGCAAATGACACTGTCGTCGGCACCGAGGGAATGGTTTCCAACCTTCCACTGCGCAGCAACGGCATGCCCATCGGCACGGCCATCATCGCGTTCACCACATCAGTAACCCTGGACTGGCAGTTGCGCTCAGCACTCGACAGTTTGGTGGCAGCAACCTCGCTGTGGGTCCCGGTCGGCCAACATCGCCACCGAACTCGGCTTCTCGGTCGCAACGGTCAAAGCCGAGGTGGCCACGCTGTTGCGCCTGTACAGCGCCACCGACCGCAACGACCTCATCGCCAAGTCGGAACGTTCCTGGTGCTGAACCTCCGGCGACCGCTGGTCGGATTCGCCTGTTAGTCAGTGAGTCCCAGCAGCCCGGCGATGCCTCCGGGGGTGTCCACCGGGAGGTCGTGGGAACCGGTGGTGAAACCCGGTTCGAACAGCACGACCCGGTCGGCGAGATGGGTGATGTCGTCGAGGTCGTGGGTGACGAGCACCGCAGCGATGCCGTGGTCGTCCACCAGTCCACGCACCAGGGCCCGCAACGCGGTGCGCGACGCCAGGTCCAGGGCGCTGAACGGCTCGTCAAGCAGTAGCACCCGCGGCGATCCGGCCAGTGCCCGGGCCAGGGCCACCCGCTGCTGTTCCCCGCCCGACATGGTTGCGGTGGCGGCATCGCCGAGGTGACCTGCGTCGACCCGGTCCAGCCATTGCCTGGCCACCGCCCGCCGTTCCCGACGACCGGCCCGAACGCCGGCACCAGCACCAGCACCCAGCACCAGCACCGGGACCGGGACCAGCAACAGCGAGCGCCACGTTGTCCACCGGCGACCGATACGCCAGCAACGCCGGCTGCTGGAACACCATCCCGATGCCTCGCCGCTGGGTCGGCACGTGCAACCCGGTGCCGGCGTCAGCCACCACCTCACCGTCGAGCTCCACCGTGCCCACGTCGGGCCGCAGCAACCCGGCGATGGTGGCCAGGGTGACGCTCTTGCCCGCCCCCGACGGGCCGAACAGCGCCGTGATCCCGGCGTCAGCAGTGAAATCGGCCGACACGGTGAACCCGCCCACGCTGGTGGTGGCGGCAATGCGCACGATGCTCACTGGGTCGCCCCCAGGCGACACGCTCACTGGGTCGCCCCCTGGCGACACGCTCACTGGGTCGCCCCCGGTGACGCGCTCATGTGACCCTCCTCGACGACAGGCGCGTCACCACCAAAAGCACCACCACGGCGATGGCAACCAGCACCAGTGACCCGACCCGAGCCGAGCTGTCGTCACCGGCCTGCACGGCGTCGTACACCGCGATGGGCAGAGTCTGTGTGCGGCCAGGAATGTTGCCGGCAACCATCACCGTGGCACCGAACTCCCCCAGGGCCCGGGCAAACCCCAGACCCACACCAGCGCCCACACCCCGGCTGGCCACCGGCAGGGTGACCAGCAACGCCACCCGCCACTCGCGATGGCCTGCCACACGGGCTGCCGCCTCCAGGCGGGGGTCAACGTCTTCGATGGCGGCACGGCTGGTGCGCACGATGAACGGAAAGGCGGCCAGGGTGCCGGTGACCACAGCAACCGTTGGCGTAAACACCAACGGACCACCGAACACGCTCTCCCACGCCTGGCCAAACCAGCTGTTCACCCCCAGATTGGTGAGCAGGAAATACCCCAGCACCGTGGGCGGCAACACGATGGGAATGGTCACGATGGCCTCGATGAGAGCCCGACCCCTGAACCTCCCCTTGGCCAACAGGTACGCCAGGGCGATGCCCGACGGCGCCGCCACCAGCGTGGCGGCGGTGGCCACCCGAAGCGTGAGCCACAGCGGGAACCAGTCGCCGATCACGACACCATCATCCATCACCCGGCAGCACGAATCCGAAGCGACCCATCACCTCGCGGCCCTCAGGAACTGGCCACGAACCCGGCGAATGCCCCTGCCGCCTCGCCGGCAGCACCGGTGGCGGTCACCACCAGGGCCTGGCGCAACGGGTCGTGCAACGCATCGGGGACCAGCACGTAGTTGCCGCCGTTGGCGATGGCCACCGACAGCGCCACGATGCCCACATCGGCATTGCCCGACCTCACGATCTCGAACGTGTCGGAGATGTTCTCTCCCAACACCAGCCGGTCGGCCACGGCGTCGTACACACCGGCCGACACCAGCGCCTGCTCGGCGGCCATGCCGTAGGGAGCGTGACGAGGGTTGGCGATGGCGATGCGGCGGTAGGTGGGGTCGGTCAGGTCGGTCACGTTCGCCGGCAGGTCCACCCCGTCAGGACTCCACAGCACGATGCGCCCCACGGCGTAGTCAGTCACCGTCGACGCATCCCCGCCACCGCTGGCCACAACATCATCGACAAAAGCCACGTTGGCCGAGGCAAACAGGTCGAACGGTGCACCGTTGACGATCTGCTGGCGCAGCTGTCCCGACGAACCGAACGTGAACGTCACTGGAGATGCCGGTGGCCGCCGTGAACGCCGTGCCCAGTTCCTCGAATGCCGGGCGAAGGTCGCTGGCTGCGGCCACGCTGATGTTGGCGGCGGCGCCACCACGACCCACAGACGATGCATCCTGTTGCGACCCGTTCCCGCACGCCACCAACGACAGCACCATCACCGCCGCCACCACGGCGGCACCCAGGCGCATGCGCATGCCCACCAGCGGTTCAGTCCACCAGTGTGAACGTGTGGGTGTAGGTGCCGTCGGCGTTGCGGACGGTCACCACCTCGCCACGGGCACCGAGGTAGTCGCCGGTACCGCCCACCACGGCCCGCCGCTGGGGCTCATCGGCCTGCATCTCGGCTCCGGCAGCCGGGTAACTCGTCCCGCCCGACACAATCAGGTCGCTGGTCCCAAACGTGTACACCAGCGTGCCGATGCGCTCCTCGGTCTGGCCTTCACCACTGGCGTCGGGGAGGTCGGCGGTGAGCAGATAGCCGAAGAGCACCCCCTCGGTACCGTCGGGGTCGGTAATGCGGGCGTCGAAGGCCAGGACCTTCAAGCTGTCCACACCATCGCCAACGGTTGGGTCAGTGCCAGCTGGACCGCCATACGATGCCAACGCCGGGGCGTCCTGCTCGATGACCAGGGTCCGGGTGTCGTCATCGCCGCTGCTGCACGCACCCAGGATCAGGGCGCCACCCAGTACTGCCGCCACTGCGGCCCGCCTGGCAAAACGGCGCACAGAAGATCTGCTCGGCGGAGACGGGTGCGTCGTTCACTGGGACACAGGATCGCGTGACGGACTGGACATGATCGGTGGAGTTCATGCCCTGCATGAGACCACATCTGGACCGATCCGCCAACATAACCACCACCACGGCGGTAAGCAGCGGGCGCAAGCATCCGGAAGCAGGCAGTTAGGGTCAAGGCGGGAAAGCCACGCCAACCAGCTGCCCGGTGACCCCTCAATTCCAGGGGGCACGATGACCATCGACGCCACATCAAAGGGGATGCACCGCTGACCACGCACTCCCTGCCCGACGCCGACAGCGCACTGGCCGAGGTTCTCGACCGTCTGGTGGCACCCGGGGCCGCACCCCGACCCAATCAGGCTGAGCCGCTGGCGGCGCTGCTGGACGGGTCGCGGGTGCTGTGCGTGCAGGCCACCGGGTGGGGGAAGTCCACCGTGTACTTCGCCGCCGCTTTGGCCCTGCGCCACGCCGGGCTCGGACCCACGCTGGTGGTGTCGCCGCTGCTGGCACTGATGCGCGACCAGGTTGACGCCGCCACCCGGGCCGGGTTGTCGGCCGCCACCATCAACTCGGCCAACCTCGACGAGTGGGAGGGAGTGTTCAGCGCCCTGATGGCCGACAACGTGGACATCCTGTTTGTCAGTCCCGAGCGTCTGGCAGCGGTGTCGTTCGCCGACCGCGTCCCCACCCTGCTCGACCGGGTGGCGCTGGTGGTGGTCGACGAAGCCCACTGCATCTCGGACTGGGGGCACGACTTTCGGCCCGACTACCGACGTATCGCCACCGTGCTGGCGCGCAGCGACGCCCGGGTCCTGGCCACCACCGCCACCGCCAATGCCCGGGTGTGTGCCGACGTGTCCGCCCAGCTGGGCGCCGGTGCCGTCACCTTTCGCGGTTCTTTGGCCCGTCCGTCACTGCGCCTGCACGTGGTGGCTGGGCTCGACGCACTGGAGCGATACGCCTGGCGGACGAGGCGGCCTCAGCTCAGCTCTCGCTGGGGCACCTCGCGGTGACCGTCCGCGCACTCCTGACCGTGGCCGAAGCCGACCGCCCGTGCCGGGCTTTCTCGGGTCCCTCGCGGGTCACGCACAACGTACCGGGCCGCAAATACTATCGTGCGTGGGTGCCGACGAACGGCTGGCCGCAGAAGACGACCTCAAAGCCGGTCGGCTCACGGCGCTGGTGGCCACGTCAGCCCTCGGCATGGGGTACGACCACCCATCGCTCGCCTTCGTCATCCGCGGCGTGGCTCCCGCCCGCCGGTGGCGTACCTTCACCACGCAGGTGTGGCAGCGCGGGCCTGTGCCATCGCGACGACGCCACCGTGGTGCTTCTTCCGGCCGACGAGCGACTAGCCGGCCCCGTGGGACCATGGCATCGCCACAGCGTCGGTGCCCGACCCCGACCATGCCGCCGCCGTGCTGGCCGCCCTCGACACCGGCCCGGCATCGGTGGTGGCCCTGGAGGCCACAACCGGCATCCGACGCGGACGGCTTGAGGCGCTGCTCAAGGTGATGGGGCCAGGGATCGGCGCGGTGGGGTGCGCGGTACCCGACGCCGCCGGACGTCCCACCTGCGCACCGGGTGGGCGCCTCGGACTGACCGACCACAGCCGACGCGCCGCACTTGTGGCCCAGCGCCACAATGAAGCCAACGTGATGCGCTCCTACGCCGCCGGAACGGGTTGCCTCATGGAGTTCCTGCAGCTGGCCCTCGACGACCCCACCGCCGGGCCGTGCGGACACTGCTCGGTGTGCACCGGGACACTTCCCGCACCAGGGCGCAGCCGGCCGCCGCCAGCGTGGCCGCCGCCGCGCTCCTGGCTACTGCGGCGGCCGTGACGTCACCCTCGATCCCCGCAAGCGATGGCCGGCGGGAGTGGGGCGCACCGGGCGCATCGTTGGACCGTCTGCGGGCCGGGCCCTGGCCTTCGCCGACGACCCGGCATGGGCCGGGCCGCTGGCAGGGTTGCGCCAGCCCGACGCTCCCGCAGCCGGCGAACTGGTTGCCAGCGAACAGGTTGCCACCGAACAGGTTGCCAGCGGGTCCTTTGCCGGCGAAGCGATGCCCGGTGAATTGGTGGAAGGCGTGATCGCCATGCTGGGCCGCTGGTCCAGGGTGTGGGGCGAGCGCCCGGTGTGTGTGGTGCCGATGCCGTCACGGTCGCACCCCGGACGCATCCGTGCCCTGGCCGACGCCATCGGGGCGGCCGGCAAACTGCCGGTGGTCGACGCCCTGAGCGCCTCGGGCCCGCCTCCCCCCACCAATGCCACCTCCCAGGCCCGGGTTGCCGCATTGCTGCAGGGTCTGGCCCACAACGGCACCCCGCTTCCCGGCGGGCAGGTGCTGCTGGTCGACGACACCTACCGCACCGGCTGGACGGTGCGAGGCGCAGTCATCCTGCGTGATGCCGGTGCCGAGCGCCGTCTACCCCCTGGCGTTGCACCAACTGCCGTAGGTCCTCAACTCCTGCGCCCACCCCTCGACCCACCCCTCGAGCCGCCACTGAACCACCACTGAACCACCACTGAACCACCACTGAACCACCACTGAACCACCCCAAGCTCGGGGACTATGGTCGGTGAGGTGCGTAATACAACCCGTCAGCGGCTCCTCGACGCCGCCATCGAGGTGATCGAAACCCACGGCGAGCAAGCCGTCAAGGTGCGCGATATCGCCGCCAAGGCCGAGGTCACCGAGCCGTCGATCTACCATTTCTTCGGTAGCCGCAACGGGCTCATCGAAGAAGCCCACGCCGTCCGGTTCGGTCTGGGGCAAGCTGAGGCCATGGCGGCGTTCGTCGACGGCATCCGCCAGTGCCGGACCAAGACCGAGTTCCTCAACCTGGTTCGCTCGGTCCTCACCACCAATTTCCAGCCGGCCGTTGCCGGCAGGCGATTCACCCGCATCAACGTGCTCGGTAGCGCCCAGTCCAGGCCCGAACTGTTGACCCATCTCGCCGAGCAGCAGCGTCAGTCCAGCCGCGCCCTGGGTGACGCCTTGCGGTTTGCCCAGGAAAAAGGCTTCATGAGGTCGAACGTCGACCCCGAAATCTGTGCCGTGTGGGTGCTTGGCATGGTGACCGGACGGTTGTTCATCGAGATCGACCCCGACCTGGCCGACTCCACCGAGTGGAACACGCTGGCCATCGACGCCGTGATGGCCGCCTTCGGCAGCCCGCCCCCGTCACTCACCAAGTGGAACACCCCGACCCGCCGCTGACCCGTCGTCCAGGATGGGGAGCTGCCGTTGGGTGACAACACCACCGTGACCGCATGGCAGCTCAACCCTGAATTGACGTTCGAACAGGCCAGCGGCGACTGGATCGTGCTCGATGCCAACGCCGGGGTGGTGCTGCGGGCATCAGGCCCCAGCCGCTCACGTGCTCGACGCCATCGCAGCACCCGGCACCGCACCCAATGGCACCAAGCGCCTACTCGCTGAGGGCTTCGCGTTCGATGGCAGCCGCTGACTTCAGCACGTTGTGGGCCACGAACGAACGCTCGCCAGCAGCACGCAACTCCAGCAGATCGGCCTTGCGGCGACGTGCTTCGGCCACACCCTCGCCCTCGTTGAAGATCACATAGTCCACAAGATGCAAGGGCAAGTTGCTGATCGGTGGCATCGCCGGTGGCAAGGGCGTCGGCCCGGGCCAGCAGCGCATCAACTCCGCCGATGAGTCCAACCACCTCCGTGGCGATCTGAGCGCGGGTGGAGGGAAACACCATCGACGGATTTCCGTCGTACCAACCCATGTAGCGGCGCAACACGTCGCGCACGGCGAACGGTGTGCAGCCATAGAGCGGCTGCAGGTGCTCGCTCTCGTCGAACTCGGGGGGCAACTCGACCTCGTTGAGGATCTGTTCCTGCCACTGGCCCTCGTTGATGCGCCGCACGACCTCGGTGTCTATCCAACGCAGGGCGCGGGCGGTGACATCCAGCATCTCGGCGGCCTTGTCGGTGTACACGCCACCGTGGCCGCTGATGACGAACTGCGGCTCAACGGCTGCCATCGCTTCGAGGGCCTGGGCCCATTCAAGTACGTAGCGCTGCACTCGAAACGGCGTGCCGGCATTGGGCAGTGACGACACGATGAAATCGCCGCCAACGATGGTGCGCGACTGCGGCGCCCACACCCAGATGTGATCGTCGGTCTCGCCGAGACCGTGATGACACTCGAGTGCAAGGCCACCGAGGTCGTCGAGCGTGATGGAGTCGGTGAACTCGATGGTGGGCGGGTGGTACTCGGCATGACGAACAACATCACCACCGTCGCCCGCCCAGATGGCGAACTGGAAGTCGAAGGTCTTCGCTATGTGCCCGGCGGTCTTCTGATAGCGCTCAAACCTTTTGGCCACGTTGACATGACCCACGATGTCGGGGGCGGCATGACCGCGCTGGCGCGCATCGTCGAGGATCGACGGTGTGCCGAACGCGTGGTCGTAATGGCCGTGCGTGTAGATCACATAGCGAACCGGCAGATCAGTGATGGCCCGAAGTTCACGCACAACCCGCGGGCCGCTGGTGAGCAGTCCGGGATCCACCACCGCTACACATTGGGACCCAACGAGAAACGTGGTGTTGCCGAATCCAGCGAGGAAATGCACGCCCGGCGCAATCTCCTTGCTCTTGCGCCGCTTCGCCGAGGTGGTGAGCGCCTGGGCGCCGTGCAGTGGTTCAGACGTGGCTTCGCTCATCAGTGTGCTCCGGTGGTGGCGGTCTGGACCTTCAACGAGGTGTCAAGGATGCGCGAACTGTACATCCAGCCCTCGGGCAGCGACGGTGGCCCCGACGGTCGGCACATTCCCGGTCCGGGCAGCGGGGCCGAACGTCAGTAGGGCAGGGTGTACGAGTTCTCGAACTCGTCCTGCAGCACCGTGGCTGTCGTGGTGGTGGTGTCGATAACGAGATCCTCGGTGAGCACCCGGCTTCTGTAGCTCCAGCCCTCGGGCATCGAGAGTCGCTCGCCCAGCGTGTCGAGCGACTCGGCCGACATGGTGGGGTCGACGACGACGCACAGGGCCTGCATCACATACGCCTCTCCTTGGGGGTTCACCAGTTCATGCACGGTCTGACCGGCGTCGAAGAAGAAGATCACCTGACGGTTGACCTTCATCTCGTTGTACGGACCCACCTTGGGCTCGGGGCCCAGCTCCACCACGGCGATGCGGCGCATCATGATGCCGTTGAACTCGCGCATGATCGGTTCCATCGGCTGGAGCTTCGTGCCGAACCCGTCGAGGGTCCAGTAACGCGGGCCGTTGAGCTTCACCATGACGGCCCCCATCTCTTGGGCGACCGTCTCCGCCACGAGCGTGTCCCACTGTTCCTGGGGGCAGTCGTTGATGAGCTGGGTGCCGAACACCTCAGCTTCGAGGCCGTTGTCGCGCAGGTACACAGCGAGCACCTCGCCGTACCGCACGCCGCGCATATCGGGAACAAGCTTCTGCGGGGTTTCTGTGGTCATGGTGTGGTTCTCCCTGTTCAGGTCGTGGCAGTTCAGGTTGTGGCAGTTCAGGCCGTGACGACGGATTCGACGAGGTTGTCGATGGTCGAGCGCATCACCAGCACCTGTGCGCCCTCGGACGTGTTGGCAGCGGCAACCACGCCGGCAAGTGCGGAATCGTCATCGACGCGCACGAACCGGGCCCGGTCGTAGTGACGGCCATCGCCGATGATGCAACCCTCGGAGTCGAAGTTGGCCACCTGGGTGAGCCCGGCGAGCCCGGCGAAGGGGTCGGTGTCGCCCCGGCTGATGAGCAGCACGAGGTCGCCGCTGGGCTGGATGCTCGGGTCATGCGATTCGGGGGTGCACGACAAGATGACCGTGAACTGCATACCGGCCTTCTTGTGTTCATGCTGGGCCTTGAAGTCGTCACGTTCCTGCATCGCAAGGAACGCCGAACGGCTGGGGTAGCGGATGATGCCGACGCGGTCCCACACCGGGTCGCCCACCGGCTGCTGCTTCACGTTGCCGAAATAGGCGACCATGGCCCCGACAGCGGCCAACGGGCCGAGCGGTGCGTAGGCGTCGTCGGCCTCGCGGCCGGAGATGCCTGTGCGGCCATCGGCATACTGGGCAACCTCGTGGTACTTCATGAGGTTCAGCGCCCAGAACGCGGCGTCGGTGCCCGGTTCCATGGTGAACCAGCTCTTGATGAGGTCGAAGTTGATGATGCCGTAGGTGTGTTCAACTGCGTCAGCCATGGTGGTTTCCTTTGCTCAGTGTGTGTTCATGCTGCAGATATAGCCAGCGGCCGGGTCAAGGCTGCCGCTGCGGACCTTCTCCCACGCATCGAGAACGTCCTCGGCGCCGGTGAACTTCTCGAAGGTGATCCAGTCATCGGCCCAGTCGGCATAGGCGCTCCATGCCTCGCCCAGCTTGGCGTCGAACCGGTCACGACCCCATTGCTTGGTGCGTTTGGAGATCTGGGAAGGGGCGAACAGGAACTCGGGGACCGGCGCCGGAAGCTCAGCGGCGTTGGCGGTGGTCTCGGCACTCCAGTTGGTGTTGCCCACGACCATCGAATGCTTCAGCACGCCGCTGAGGTGCGTATGCACATCGAACAGCACGTCCTGATTGCCGGCGATGTCGATATACAACGAGGGAATCTGCTCGATGGATGCGACATCGCCGTAGGTAAGGACCTGGTCGTAGACGCCGAGCGACTCGACGAACTCGACGTTGCCGGCGGAGGTGAGCCCGATCGCCCTCACGCCGCGGCGGTTGAACAGCAGAGCGGCACCGATGGAGGTCTTGGCCGAGGCGCTGGAGATGACGACCTGTTGTGCGCCGAAGTCTTCGTTGTCGATGCTGAAATCGTCGATGATGAAACTGGTGAGGAACAACGGGAAGAGCAGCATCTGATGGGCTTCGCGATCAGCCCGGTAGAGGGAATCGCTGGCGACGCGCTGATAGCTGTTGTAGGCGCCGGCGAGACCATGGCGATGTTCGGCGACGTCGAAGAAGTTGCGTTCGGTGGCGCGGCCCGGAGTGACGACGAACTCCTCGGACATCGGCATGAATCCGTAGATGCGTTCGCCCACGGCGAGATCCGCCGAACGGCTTTCAACGCAGTCGGCGTAGCCCCAGGTCGGGATGCGCCCCCACACCTCAGGCGCTTCGGAGGCTGGGAACACTGCCCAGTAGCGCAGCATGTCGCCGAACACCCCGTAGGTGACGTTGTTGGTGGTGAGTGCGAAGGCATCGACTCGAAGTCGGCTCTGGCCCTCGGCGAGTTCGGCGGGAGCGAGGTCGACGATCCGGCTCTCGGCGAGGTCGCTCCTGTTGATCTCGATGTCCATGGCACTGGCCTTTCCCGGCTGAGGCCCGCATCGGTGGGGCTGACGAAAGTTATGCTAATCAGTCTGCCACAACTTCATCCGGCAATGCACTGGATCCTTTCATCGGGGGTCCGGGCGCTCGACGACCTCAACGGCCAGCCGGCCGGTCCAGCATCTGGTCAATGACAGGTGGTGAGATGCGACTCAGCGAGGTCATTTAGCCTCGATCCGGCGTTTAGAGGCAGGGAGCAACGAGCGAGTAGCGAGGTTATACTCATAGGTATGACTCACCGTGTCGGCCCCAAGGGTCAAGTTGTCATCCCAAAGGAGCTGCGAGACGAGCTCGGGATCGAGCCGGGCGACGAGGTCAGCTTCTGGCGGCACGATGATCATGTCGCGGTTCGCCCTGCGAGCCAGCGCCGTCCTCTCCGGGGTCGGTTCGAAGGATCGCCCCTCGTTGATGCGCTGACTGCGGAACGCGGAGCCGATCGCCGCCGGGAAGCTGCACGATGACCGTCGTCCTCGATTCCTGGGCCGTGCTCAGGTACCTCGAGAACACCGATCCGGCAGCCACCCTCGTCGCTGACCTGCTCGATGACGACCGGCCCCTGATGTCCTGGATCAACCTGGGGGAAGTGCACTACGTCCTGCGCCGAGCGCACGGCGAGGACGACGCCATTGAGACCGTGCGCGACCTCCGCGACCTGATCGACGTCCGCCTGCCAGACAGTCGCCTCGTCCTTGATGCGGCCCGCCTGAAAGCAGATCATCCGATGGCGTACGCCGATGCGTTCGGCGCTGCGCTCGCTGTCGCCGAGGATGCGACACTCTGGACTGGCGACCCCGAATTGCTCCTGGACGGGTCCCAGTGGCGATGGCGGGACCTACGCCAGCACGTCTGAGCCTCAAAGCATCGATTGGTTAGTGAGGTCGGGTTGGTTCCGGGCTGGTTGGGGTTGGCTGTGGTGCGAGTTGTTCGTCACCGGTTGACGAGGGTGGCGGCGATGGCGATGAATCGTGCTCGAACGGTTCTCGTGTTCATCGCAGGTCCGTCTGTTCCGAGAACGCTGATCCAGCGCGCAGGGTTGTGGACGGGCACCGTGCAAGCAAGCCAGGCGGCGTTGGCGGAGTAGTTGCCCGATGGGCAGTGCTCGAGCCCGGCGCCTTAACACCACCTCGGTGGCGCACCCCCAACATTTCGCGGCCTCGCATTAGGTAATCGCAGCTATGCATTCCCACCACAAGGAGTGGACGCTCCCAACCGGACCCGATCTGGAGCCACAACACCGGGAGGTCCGGACTTTCCACCTTGCCACCGTCAGAGATGAACCAGTGGGGCGTTCACAAGTTGGGTTGACCTGCGGGTTCACCCCCACCTTGGCGAAGGCTTCCCCGAAACTCAGGGCTCTGGAACCCGTTCGCACAGGCATTTCTGTGGCTTCAATGTCCAAGGCGGGCATGGCGATGATCGGCCCAGGCACGTTGAAGCAGGTTGTCGCCCCGTCGCCCAGCCCGGGGCCGGGTCCAGTCACGGCGCGCTACCGCTGCCATCGACTTGACTGGGATCTGACAGCACAGCTGGCAATCGCCCCCAGGCGGAGGTGTAACGCCCGCCAACTGGCTTGCGATCTGCCCGCCAGCTGGCTTGCGATCTGCCCGCCAGATAGTGGTACCATGACCCGCTATGACCGGACAGTCGACCGGCATGTTCGCCCGCCGCATCCTCGCGATCCTCGATGAGCGCTCCCGAGAGGAGCCGGCGGAATTGCTGCGCGGTGAGGTGACAGTGGTTGGTCAGGCGGCGGGTGTGAGCCTTGCGGGGCTGCTTCAGCGCGTCCACGCGTCGAACCATCGACGCTTCGCGCAAGCCTGAGCACAACGGGATGGCCCTCAAGATCCAATCGGGGCACTGCAGAAACCAAACTGCACGGCCCACACCCTCATCCACGCCGAACATGTCTCCAGAAAAGGCCCGAGAGTCTTCCCGGCCGAGACGGACGGCGTGAGGCCGAAGCCAGAAGAGAGGTCTTGGGGCGGACCTCGGCCGTTCCACAAGATGCAGATGGTCACGACCCTCCGTCGAGCGGCTGCTACCGGGCTGCGCCACGAGCCGAACGTCTGAGTCGAGAGCCTCGGCGATGCGCTGCAGGGTGCGAGCAGTCGGGCTCGTCGAGCCGCGCTCGATACGGCTGATGTCGCCCTGGTCGATACCGCACCGCTCGGCGAGCTCACCCTGAGTGAGACCATGGCGCTCCCGCAGTCCGATGATCTGCACGGCGATGTCGTAGGCCTGCTCGAACACCTCTCGATGCGCCTTGGCCTCGGGCGACAGACGCTCGCGACGAGAAGCCGTCACATCCTGATAGTTGCGGGCCATGGGGACACCTCCTTCAACCAAGTATGGGGAATTACCCATAGAACGTCAACCCCGGCCACGGCCCTTCCTCGGGCGCCCTTGTCGTAGCCACCCAGGAGCAAAACGACCTTCTGCCCGCAGAAGTGCACGAACACCCGGAGGAGCACCTTCTCAGGCTGGCCGTCGACCTCAGGCGACTCGCCTCCGAACATACGGGCTATCTCGTCGGCATCGTGGCGCACTCGGAACTCGTGAAGTCCCTCGCCGAGCGCCTTCAGCCACTCAGTGCGGATGAGGTCGATACCTCTAACCGAGAGCACCCGATCGATGGCGGTGTCGAGGGCCACGAACTTGAAGTCGGAGAGATTGCCGACGAACCGTTCGAAAGGAATCGTCCCGTCGTCGGCCTCGAAGGGCTCCGGTGTCCAGGCGCCTGGCATGAGTCACTCAAACTACATAGGTGCTGCTTCACCGACGCCGGCTCCCGCTCTCCGTAGCTGATCGGCACATGAGGGTTCACCGAGCGTGACGCCCGCAACCACGGCAAGCGATCTGGAGCCACCGAAACTGCCCCACAAGCAGGTCGTCCCCAGGTAGAGGGCACCGTGGAGCCTCTCACGAGGATTTCGGGGCGCCACGCCGGCGACCTCCCGAAATGTCTCCAGAAAAGGCCCGAGATGTCTCAAGCCCGAAGTGCGCGAGGGGGGAGTTCGTCCTTTTCACAAGGGTCGTCTCCCACCTTTACACCAGAGTCCCACCCGGCCCCAGAGGGGTCGGTAGGGGTCATGGGAAAGACGTTACCTGGGTGGTGTGACAGCACCAGCGTGTCAGCGCCCGGCGATCTGGGCGATTCCAGGTTCGGCTGGAATCTTTCTTTCATCCATGAACTAAATTGTCTTCGGCGCTGCCAGTGGGAAGTCCTCGCTGGGTCGCAACGACCCGGGGGATCAGTCGTGACGGCATGGGAATTCAACCCTGAGTTGACGTTTGAGCAGGCCGGATCTGACTGGATCGTGCTTGATGCCGACGCCGGGGTGGTGCTGCGGGCATCAGGTCCTGCCGCACACGTGCTCACCGCCCTCGCAGCACCCGGCACCGCACCGCACCCATGCCGCACCACACCGACCGCACGATGCCGACCTGCTGTCAGCACACCTCGATGACACCGTGGCCGCACTGGCCGAACGAGGCGTGATCGTCGCCAACACCAGCACCAACACTGGCACCGGCACCGCCGCGCACCCCACCGACATCAACGGCGCCACCACCGGCATAACCCGGCGGCGTCTCATCAGTACCGGGGCGCTCGCTGCCGGAGCAGCCACGTTGGCCACCACCGTCGGGATCCACACCCTCGTTCTGCCCACCGCAGCATCAGCCGCATCCCCGTCAGCCACTCTGGCCGCCCCCACCGCAGTCACCGCCACCCCGGGCGAGTCCCAGCAGGTCATCGTCACCTGGACCAACGTTGGCGCCGCCACCAGTTACAAGGTGTTCTACCGAACATTCGGGTCCTCAGATCCGTACACGGAATTCGTTCCGCCGAGCACCCCGATAACCACCGGACCTGTCACCGTCACCGGACTCACCAACACCACCACCTACGAGTTCTACGTCGTAGCCGCCAACGCCACCACCACGTCCGCACCGTCGACCCCCCTCGCAACCGCCACTGCGGCGGTGCCACCAGGCTCCACCTGGACCATTCGCACCACCGGTCCCGGTACCAACAAAGACTGGAGCAGTGTCACCTTCGGCAACAGCCTGTTCGTGACCGTCGCCAACGCCGTCGACAACTTCCGAGTGATGACCAGCCCCGACGGCATCACCTGGACTCGCCAAACCCCCTCGGCGAACAACAGCTGGAACAGCGTGACTGTCAGGCCGGCCAGCACAGGTGTTGAACCGCTGTTCGTCGCCGTCGCCAGTAGCGGCACCGGCAACCGGGTGATGACAAGCCCCGACGGCACCACCTGGACCAGCCGCAACGCCGCCGCCGACAACGACTGGACCAGTGTCACCTTCAGGCCGGCCAGCACAGGTGTTGACCCGCTGTTCGTCGCCGTCGCCAACACCGGCACCGGCAACCGGGTGATGACCAGTCCCGACGGCACCACCTGGACCATCCAAACCACCCCCGAGAGTGCCAACATCAGCTGGAGCAGTGTCACCTACGGCATGATCGACTCAAGCGTGACGTCCACTGCGAGCGGCACACTCGTTTCAGGGTTCGTGGCCGTCGCCAACACCGGCACCGGCAACCGGGTGATGACCAGCCCCGACGGCATCACCTGGACCAGCCGCACCTCCGCCGCCAACCTCGTGTGGAACAGTGTCACCTACGGCAACAGCCAGTTCGTCGCCGTCGCGTCCACCGGTAACTTCAACCGGGTGATGACCAGCCCCTGACCTGTCGGCGTCACCTCGGCAACAGCCGACTGTTGGCGCAACGTGCAACCAACTTCGCGGCATTACCCAGGAATCAGGTGCCACCGCCGTGCGTGATGAATGCAGCACACCGCTCCCCACCAGCATCTGGGTGCGGTCGTCCAGAAGCTGCCCGGCCGCCCTCGGGGGGTCGGCAGGGGTCATGGGAGCGACATCACCGCCGGGAGGTGATAGCAATGCACTAGCTGATACCTGTGCTCAATGCTCCGCGAAGCAACGTCGCCGCCGCAGCTTCTTGGATGTCCCCGGCTACTCGCTCACCATTGACCCGGTGGAGCCTGAAGGTCAGACACTCATTACGCAGTCTCAGATTGCTGATGTCTAGGCCACTTCAACTCCACCCTTGGGAGCCGTAAATGGTTACGTCCAGACGAATGGGTACGTACAAGCGTTTGTGGGCCATGGCACTGTCAGGATTGTTGTTGGCTTCGACGGTGTGGGTGGGTGCTATCACCTCCCCCGCTGCTGCGATGCAGACCGCCACATGGTCTCCCGTCACAGACCTGTCGGCACCCGGGCAGCCCACCGCTGAGCCGCAGGTGGCGTTGTCAGCCGATGGCACCAAAGCAACCGCCATATGGTGGCGCTCCGACGGCAGCAATGACATCGTGCAGTCGGCCAGCGCCACCATCACCGGCTCAACGGCCACATGGTCCACCGTCACAGACCTGTCCGCACCCGGCCAGAACGCCTCCAACCCGCAGGTGGCGTTGTCAGCCGATGGCACCAAAGCCACCGCCACGTGGAGGCGTTCCGACGGCAGCAATCGCATCGTGCAGTCGGCCAGCGCCACCATCACCGGCTCAACGGCCACCTGGTCCACCGTCACAGACCTGTCCGCACCCGGCCAGAACGCCTCCAACCCGCAGGTGGCGTTGTCAGCCGATGGCACCAAAGCCACCGCCATATGGAGGCGCTCCGACGGCAGCGATCGCATCGTGCAGTCGGCCAGCGCCACCATCACCGGCTCAACGGCCACATGGTCCACCGTCACAGACCTGTCCGCACCCGGCGAGGACGCCTCCATCCCGCAGGTGGCGTTGTCAGCCGATGGCACCAAAGCCACCGCCATATGGACCCGACCCGACGGCAGCAATGCCATGGTGCAGTCGGCCAGCGCCACCATCACCGGCTCAACGGCCACATGGTCCGCCGTCACAAACCTGTCCGCACCCGGCCAGAACGCCGGCAACGCGCAGGTGGCGTTGTCAGCCGATGGCACCAAAGCCACCGCTGTATGGGCGAATCTCTTCGAAGACTTCACTGGCGTCGTGCAGTCGGCCAGCGCCACCATCACCGGCTCAACGGCCACCTGGTCCGCCGTCACAGACCTGTCCGCACCCGGCCCGGGTGCCGCCACCCTGCAGGTGGTGTTGTCAGCCGATGGCACCAAAGCCACCGCCGTATGGACGAGCTTCGACTTCATCATTGGCATCGGGCAGTCGGCCAGCGCCACCATCACCGGCTCAACGGCCACCTGGTCCGCCGTCGCAAACATGTCTGCACCCGGCGAGGACGTCTTCGGCCCGGAGGTGGCGTTGTCAGCCGATGGCACCAAAGCCACCGCCGTATGGACGCGCTCCGACGGCAACAATGCCAACGTGCAGTCGGTCAGCGCCACCATCACCGGCTCAACGGCCACCTGGTCCACTGCCGCAAACATGTCTGCACCCGGCGAGGAGGCTTCCAACCCGCAGGTGGCGTTGTCAGCCGATGGCACCAAAGCAACCGCAGTGTGGAGGCGCTCCGACGGCAACAATGCCAACGTGCAGTCGGCCAGCGCCACCATTTCTCAACAGCCAGGTGCACCTGCTGGCGTCACAGCCACCTCCGGCGACCAGCAGGTGACGGTGTCGTGGAACGCCCCAGACAGCGACGGCGGCAGTGCCATCACCAGCTACACCGTGACCGGCACGCCGGCAGCAACATGCACCACGACCGGAGCAACCTCATGTGTCATCACCGGACTCACCAACGAAACGCAATACACATTCACCGTGGTCGCCACCAACGCCATCGGTGACGGACCGGCGTCGGCGAGCGTGACCGCCACACCCGCCACACCGGTGACGCCACCAGGCGCACCTGCGGGCGTCACAGCCACCTCCGGCGACCAGCAGGTGACGGTGTCGTGGAACGCTCCAGACAGCGACGGCGGCAGTGCCATCACCAGCTACACCGTGACCGGCACGCCGGCAGCAACATGCACCACGACCGGAGCGACCTCATGTGTCATCACCGGGCTGACCAACGAAACGCAATACACGTTCACCGTGGTCGCCACCAACGCCATCGGTGACGGACTTGCGTCGGCGAGCGTCACCGCCACACCCGCGCCGCTACCGGGCCCGCCACCAGCGCCAACCGTCGAAGCGACTCGCGTTGGCACTCCGAGCGATGGTCAGTTGCCGAGGACCGGGTCCACAGTCGGAGCACTCATCACGCTCGCTGGCGTCTTGTGCGCGGCCGGATCGCGCCATGTACGCGTCCAGCCGACGCCGCATCAAGCGCTCCTGAACGTCGAAGGGTCGCAGGGGTTGTTGCCGGGGCACTGATTGCTGCCACGTTGGCAACCTGGTCGCCATCGGTGGCTGCCACACCATCGGGTGACCCACCATCAGTCGCCCCGCAGTCTTCGGCAGCCAGCTGGGTTTTGCCCCAACCGAATTTCGATGCCTGCTGAGCCAGGCACACGAAACCCGAAACCCGAAACCCGAAACCAAACCGGATCGCCGGTGAGCAATGGCGGTCTGCGTTCGAGAGGTGAAGCCCGGCGTGCTGTTCCGGGACGTTGTCGTCAGATGGGAACGATCTGGGGTGTCGACGGTGCGCACACCAAAGCGATGTCGGTGGGATCGCTGGTGAGCACGACGACGTCACCAGACGACACAGACCTCACCGCTGCACCGATGTGGGCGTCAGCGGGGCCGAGGCCACAGCGCCGGTGGATACTCGCAGCCCAGTTCGCTGCCGGTGCGTCGAGGACGTGGTCGCGCACACGGAAGCGGTTGATGGCGGCTGCCCCCGGCGTACTGCGATCCCAGCCGGCCTCGACGCGCACGGTGGTCGGCACGACGGCGTCCACGACGGTTCCGCGTCGGCGTCGCGCTACGGCGCCGGCGAGGTGAGCGACGACGGTGCGGTGCTTCGCGTGTGTCAGGTCTGTGAGAGCCTCCACGGCCTCGTTGTCGAACACGACCGTCCTCACGCAGACACCGCCAGCTGCGCTTCTGCCCACAACAGCACGTCATCAGCGTCAGCATCAGGGTGACGTTTGACTACCGCAGACGCAGCGGCAGCGAGCAGGTCGGGCCGCTGCGCGAGCGCAGAGCCGTCCTGAACGGCGAGGGCGTGGGCGACCTCGGCCAGGCTCGGCTGCGCTTCGGGGTGCTCGCGGTAGTGCAGGTCTAGCGCCGTGGCCATGGCGAAAGTCTCGAGGTGTTGGCGGAGCGCAGCGGCCGCCATCGTGGTCGCCGATGGAGCAGCGCTGAAGTGCTCCACAGCAAGCGCAGCGGCGTCGCGCAACGACACCGACAGTCGCATGGAGGTGTTCACGGTCTCCGCATCATCGGCGTCGAGGAGCCGGTTGAGTTCGTCAAGGGCCGCAAGGTCATCCACGGAAGGAACCGTACCACGCACCTGTGGTACAGCAGCGATCACCACAGGTCCTAGGCCCAACAGGTTGAAGGAATGGCCTCACTGGCGACGTGGTTGGAAACCCAATTGCGAACAGTCCGGAGGCAAAGCGGAAGTCGAGATGCGAAATCCGCTGCTTGCAGGCGGTGTGGCGGTTTCGCATTGCCTATTTCAGAGTGGTTTCGAGGGGCGGCAGAGCCCGGTAGGCGTTCCTCGGGGCGATACCGGTCGCTTCAGCGATGAGGCTCGCGTTCACCACAGGGCGGCGCAGCAGTAGTTCGGCGACGCGCCAGGCGGTGGCATCACGGCGGGCTTTCACCCGGTCTTGCCAGCTCTGGCCGATGCTGTGAAGTTCCCCGACGAGGGTTCGCCCGTTGGCGGTAGCGGCGAAGGCGGCAGACGCGAAGGCTGCGACGATGGGGTTGGGGTTACCGGCCCGGTACGACCGTTGCCGTCGGGGAACGGGTGAATGGTCTCAAACTGGGCGTGCGCCAGTGCGGCGTGCGCCAACGTCGGGATGTCATCGCGACCCATGAAGGTGATGAGGTCGTCGATCGCTACGGGCACCCGGTGGTGCGACGGCGGAACGAACATGGCACCGTGCGGCCCAAGGTCGCTGCCACCGATCCACACCTGTTGGTCTCGCCACCGCCAGGCCCCGACAGTTCCACCTCGGCAATGGCCCGGGCTGAAGCAGTGAGGTTCTCAATCCTTGATGACGCAGCAGACTCCGATCGCAACAACACAGCGGCGAACGGCGCCACCTCGTGGCCGACCTCGGTAGCGAAGCGGGCGATTTCCACGGCGGCGTCATCGCTGGCGGCTGCGATCTCAGCATCCAAGGTCATTTGCTGGTCGGCGATCTCTGGTACTGCGGCCGCCTTGTTCTCGGTTCGCACACGGCTGGCTGATGGCTGGATCGCCCACCCGTGTGCCACCACTTCACCTACTCCTACCTCACCTTGCTGCCGCACTGACGTGGGTCTTGGGAGATGACCAAACCTCTCGTTGACGGGCGAAAGAACTGTCCAACGTCCCTGATCACCTTTGTATGTGTCGATCATCGGCATCTGACATTGCCTTCTGGTTCGGGGTTTTCGTCTCAATTACGACGTCACGAGCGCGGGAGACGGACAAATAAATGAAGTCTTCGCCTTGTCCATTGCCTGAAAACGGACCTAATTTCTCTGCATGGCTTGTACAACACGCCCTCTGCGTTTTCGGGGTTTCAGCCGCTGCCTCATCGCAGCCTGCCTGGGGTTTCCTCTTGTCCTCGGGGCCTGTGGCGCCGGAGATGGCGATGTTGCCTCGGAGGCTTCAACCACCTCAGGGGTCTCGACGACCACCCAGTCGACTGCGAGCACGGACACTGTTGAGCTGAGCGAACCACAGCAAACCACGACCTCTGAGATTGGGTCGACCACCCCGCCAACTTCCTCCAACACCAACAACCAGCGAACGGTCCAGACTGAACCGAATCAGCCTCAGGCCCCCGGGTTGGACCCCGCCCCCCCAGTTACGTTTGGTCGCCCTGCTCCCCCGGTAACGACCCGGCCCTCGCCAACTTCACCGCCACCACCACCACCAACTTCACCGCCACCGCCGCCGCCACCGCCGCCGCCACCACCGCCTCCATCAGCGCCGTTGTCGGTAGCGGTGGACATCAGTGGATTCGCCTTTGTCGCCGCAGAAGTGCGAGTGCGGGTCGGAGGCACGGTGACATGGACCAACAGGGATCCGGCGCAGCACTCCGCTACAGGGAATGGGTTCAACACCGGGCTGCTGCCGCAGGGCCAGTCGGCATCGATCACCTTCAACACTCCGGGCACCTACCAGTATCAGTGTTCTCCCCACCCCTCGATGCGGGGCACTGTGATCGTGGAGCCCTAACCGCTCAGGTTGCAGGGTTGTATTCGCCAGCAGTGTCTGCCAGCAACAACCCACGACCCAACCGGTCCATCAGGGTCTGCCATGAGGTGTCGACCGCCTCGGGGCTCAACCCGACGATGGTTCAGGCGTTGCTCCACCGGTGGAGTCGATCTACACCCGCTGCCCGGCCCGGGTGGCCGCCTTACCGTCGGGTGCCCGACGCAACGATGAGGCCGGACTGAGCCCAAGCCCTCACAACGACGTCAGCTCCAGTCCGTCTGCAACCAGCCAAATCGGAACGCCAACCGGCATCATTTTTCCAGCCCAGCGCAGGGGTCGGGTAATTCCTGTCAGGACCGCCACTCACGGTGGTTGGAGGTCGCTGGTGTGTCACCAAAGCAGTCGAAGGGGCTGCGGCGCAAGGAGGTCGCACAGGCCGTGTCCGGCGGCTTGCAGCAGTTCGGTCAGCTGGGATGCCTACGGCGCGGGGTGCTCGAGTTCGGGGTCTGGGCTCGGAGACCCCATCTGCCTGGTGATCACCCGCTTGGCCACGCCGGTCGAGGCCTGTGGTCCGGCGCGACAAGGCCCGGTTGGCAACTTTCGCCAACGCCATCGCCTGCAGCTCGCGCTTGCGGTGCTCGAACTCGGATCGCTTCGTCATCGCAGCTCAGCCCTCGAGCGTTTCGGGCGACATGTGGTCGGGGGCTTCGCACGGCACCACGCGGCCGGCAAAACCCTTGAAGTGGGGTGTGCCCTGCTCGGCGTCGAGAAACTCGTCGGCGTCGGCGCACAGCACGGCGTCGCTCGACACGAACGCACCCGCCAGTGGCAGGGCACCGCGAGCCTCGGGATACCACCATCCGTGCGGCACGCGCACGTGCCCGCGCAGCATGTTCGGCTGCAGCGAGACTTTCGCCACCACCGATCCGGTCGCCGTCTCGAGCCGCGCCCAATGGCCGTTCAGCAACCCGTCTTTTGCCGCGTCGTCGGGATGCAGGAACAACTTTGGGGACGGTGACCGCCGGCGCAGCACCGGGATGTTGCGCTGACCGGTCTGGAAGAACGGGTCTTCGCGCACCCCGGTGAACACCCGGTACGGGTACTGCTCCGACGGCGCCGGTGCCTCGCGATGGTAAGGCAGGGGGTCGAACCCGAGCTCGCTCAGGATCGACGACGCCAGTTCCACCTTGCCCGACGGCGTGGCGAACCCCACCTTGCGGTACTTGCGGTAGTCGGGCGGCGCCTGCTCCATCACCACCGACCGGGCAAACGAAGCGTAGGTGCGACCACCGGGTTCGAGCCGGTGGTCGAGCAGCTGTTCGAGGTCACCCCACGGGAAGTGTTCGGCAAAGCCCATACGGCGGCCGAGGTCGCTCCAGAACTGGAACGTGGACGAGGCCTGCTCGGGAGCGTCGACCGCCTTTTCCGACAACACCAGCCGGTTGCCCCAGCCCCAGGTGTCGGCCACGTGCGGCCGCTCGGTGAACACGTCGCCGGGCAGCACGTAGTCGGCCAACATCGCCGTGGGCGTCATGAAAATCTCGTGGGCGACGATGAGATCCTGGTTCATCAGCCCGCGGTGGACCTGGTGCTGATTCGGGTACGAGAGCAGCGCGTTGTTGCCCAGCGCGAAGAACGCCTTGATCGGGTACGGGTCGCCATCGGCCATGGCCCGGAACACCTCGGTTGGATTGGCCATGTGGCACCCCATCACCTGGTCGACCCACTCTTCCTGTCCGGAACTTGGGGTGACAGTGGTGGTCTGTGGTTCGGGGTGTCATGAGGTTAGTTCGAGCAGGTCGATGGGTCGTCGGCCGGCCATGTAGTCGCCGTGATTGCGGCGCCTGTGGTTGTAGGTGGTGAGCCAGGCGTCGGCTTCGCGTTGCAACTGGCGGATGCTGGTGAAGCAGAACCGGTGGAACGCGGGGCGCCAGCATTCTTGGAGCATGGTTCCTTGGAAGCGTTCGACCACGGCGTTGTGGTTCGGTGACCGAGCAGGGATCTTGATGCGTTCGACGTTCTTCGCGGCGAGCGCGTCAGCGAACGCGATGGCCTTGTACTCAGGTCCGTTGTCCGCGACGATCGCCTTGATCGGGAACCCCATCTTGTTCCAGGTGGTCCAGATCCGTTCGAAGAACGCGACCGACACGTCTTTGTTCACGACGCCGTGCACGAGCCACACCATTGCCCAGCGGGTGTAGGTGTCGACCGCGGTGAGTTGGTAGACCTTGCCGACGCCTTTCAGGTTCCCGATGTAGAACGAGTCCACAGCCACCAGGGCGCCGGGTTTGCCGGCCCAGTGGCAGAACCCGGAACGGTTCGTCCTCGACGGCAACCTCGGTGACCAGACCCGTGGTGAGCGCCGCGATCGCCGCAGCCCGGGCGAGACGCTGGTGGCGGCGGCCGAGGCGGTGAGCGACGAGCAGGTTCTGCACGGTTGATTTGCTGATCTGGAAGCCTTGGTCGGCGAGACGGTCCGCGCACTGACGACACCCGAGTGTCGGTGTCGTGATCGCCAAGGTCAACAGCACCTCGAGCACATGGGTTGGTGTCGCGTTCGGCATCGCTGGTGGTCGCTTCGTCTTCGGTCGCAACGCCGCCAGCCCGTACCTTGCAGCCGTGTTGCGCCACTTGTAGAACGTCTTGCGGGAGATCCCGAACGTCCGACACGTCGCGGCGACATTGCCGGTCTGGCGGGCGTGATCCAAGACGCGGACGCGTTGCTGGTACACAATCTGATCTGAGGTCACGGTGGTGGTTCCTTCGTGGGTCTGTAGGAGGAACCACAGGACCCACCACCGGGCCCACCTCACGGCGGACCTGTCACCTCTACCTCTGGACAGGAAGCCCTAGTGCCCGTTGAGGGTCTGTCGGCGGGAATCGTTTTCTTCCCAGACGATTCCAGGTTTCTTCCCCGGCTCGAGGTGAGGCGCCCTGGGTGGTCGACGCAGCGAGCCAGCGGTCAGTTGCTCTGGGATCTGGCTCGGTGCGGGCCAGCCTGCTGCCGCCTCCAGCCGTTCAAGGAACACACGTGGATCGGGTGCCGTCGGGGTGCCTGCGCATGAGTTCGCTCGCCAGCCGCCAGATAGACCGACCTCGCGCCTTCGATAGCTCCGGAGCTACGGCAGCGATCACCGTCAGACCGCTCGCTCACAACCAGCACGTTTGGTCAACGGCGGATGGGATGCGCACCAATCACTCAGTGGGGCTCTATCGCCATACGGGCTGTGTGGACGCCGTCTGGGCGGGAACAAGGGTGCTGTCCATCGCCGCTGCGAGTGTGGTCAGTCACCCCTGATCGAGGCGAGAACTGCATCGTTCATGCGGTCGATGGCTGCCCTGTCCACAAAGGACGTGCACGCCGTGACCCGGGGATCCGCCTCTGGATCCGGGATGAACCAGTCATGCGTACTGTCGGAGGGAAGGTTCGGCGGACCCAGTTGGAGTTCGTATCGGGCCGGGCCGCAGTCGAAGTCCTCGGGGTGGAGGTACTGCCACACGGCAACCGCGTCCCAGATCGGCTTGGTCGGCCCGAATATGGAGGCCCACCAGTCGGTGTAGGCCTGAGATGCCTTCCCGAAGTACGAGGCCGTCGGATCATCGCTCTGTGCGAGTTCGCTGACGATGTCAGTCGGCAGGGCCGCTGACGAGGATGCTTCGAACGTCACGGCGGTGAACGGCACCTCCGACTCGTCAAGGATCACGGAGAGCGCCCGTGGGTCCATTGAGTAGTTGAAGTCACGAGCTGGCTTGCCGGCGTAGATGACCGGGCCCGGCTTGCTACCGATCAGCGCAATGACTTCTTTGATGTTCGAGGCTGCGGCGGGGTAGGCCAGCAAGAGGCAGGCGACGTCGGTCATCGGGCCCGTGGCCACGATGGTGACATCAGAGTTCTCGCCGAGCGCCTCTGCCATGAACCGCACACCGTCGTTGACGCATGACGGTGAGAGATCGGCTCCCTCAAAGTCCTGCGTGGCGACCATCGGTAGCCACGTGGCTGCGCCCGGAATCAGCGGCACGTCCAGCTCCAGCCGGTCCAGCGACTCCCGCGCCACGACCATCTCCGGGGCAAGAGGGCCGTTGCCCATCGTCACGACGATGCCGAGCAAGTCAAGATCGGGAGTATCTCGCAGAAGCGGCAGTGTCCACGTGTCGTCGTAGTCCGACGGCGTGGACATCGTTCCGTTGGCGTTCCCCGACGTCAGGCCCATGGCCAGATCCATCGACAGGATCACCGCAGGGTTGCGCTCGCCATCGGAGGTGCACCCCGCCACCTGCAACAGTGCGCACACGGCTCCCAGAGCCAGGACAGTTTTCCGCAAGGGGGCAAACCTACCAAGACCAAGACCTCACGACCACACTTCGTGCCCTAGGCAACTCCGGGGGTCAGTGCCACCGAGGCGCCCATCACGAAGATTTCGGGGCGCCCACGCCGGCGTCCTCCCGAAATGTCTCCAGAAAAGGCCGTCTCCAGAAATGGCCTGAGATGTCTCAAGCCCAAAGTGCGCGAGGGGGGAGTTGAACCCCCACGTCCTTTCGGACACTGGAACCTGAATCCAGCGCGTCTGCCTATTCCGCCACTCGCGCAGTGACTAGCTGACTGACCCGCTCACCCTACCGCAGCCCCCGACCATCCGACGAAGCCGCTACAGCAACCCGCCCTGGTGGGCCACGATCAAACGGGCCGCCTCGGCAGCGGTCTCGGGGCCGTACGTCCTGGCCGGCGGCAACGCCGCCCGCACCAGTTCCAGCTCGCCGGCATTCACCTCACACGCCCCGGCCACCGGGTCCACGTCGTACAGCCGGGCGGCGTTGAGCCCGAAAATGCCGCGCTTGATGTCGTCGGTGAGCGCCGGATACCCGTACCGCTCCTGGAACTCCTCGGAAATGGAGAACAACCGCAACGCCTGGATCTGGTCCTGGGGGGTGCCGAACCAGATCGAGTCGGTACCCCACAACACCCGTTCGGTGCCGATGTAGGTGAGCAGCTTGCCCAGCACGTGGGCGGCGGCGGTGGGATTGCGCATCAGAAACCACCACGTTCCACCCAGCTCGGCGTACACGTTGCTGTTGGGGGCGATGCCGTTGTCGAGCACGGTGCGGACCAACCGGTCCACACCCTGGGGGCAGGGTCGTTGGGGTCATACAGGCCCACACCCCCGACCCGGGCTCGAACCCCGAGTGGTACACCACAAACGAAATGTCGGGGTTGCGGGCCGCGTGCCGGGCCGATGTCGGACGGGTCGGCGAGCTCGAGGGTGGACCCCACAATGGAGCTGATGCCCTTGTGGGTGCAGATGATGGGCGGGCCAACGGCGCGCACGTGGTCGATGAACCGCTGGCCGATCTGGGGCCGCGACGGGTCGTGGTCGTCGAAGTAGAACGCCGCTGCGGTGGGCACCATGGTGTAGATCTTCCACGCCGCAATGTCGTAGCGGGCCCGGGCGTCGTCCATGGCCGCCAGCGCCGGTTCCAGTGGCCCGAGGTGCGGGTAGGCGCCGCCGTGCATGAGCAGGCGGTCGTCGCAACCGATGCGGTCGGCCACCTCGATGGCGTACACCATGTCGTCGTGCGACAGCCCGCTGGCCGGCCCCGCCACCGGCAGCGCCGACAAGATGGCCATGGACGTGTCCGACCGGGTGAACACCTCGGTGAAGTACGAGTCCACCGTGAAGCACAGACGACTTTCGTTGGCGGCGGCACCCACCGCACAGCGGGCCTGGGGGAAGCCCTCGGTGAAGGCGGGGATGGGGTCGTCGGGGTCGTAGTTCACGTAATGGGTTTGTACGTCGAACACGAACTCGTCACCGGCCAGCGCCTCGCGGGCGGCGTCGGGGTCGATGGTGGCGTCGGGTGGCACCTCGTAACTGCCGCCGGGACTCTGGCCCACCGAGGCGCTGCGTTCGGTGGAGCAGGCGTTGAGCACGAAGAACGTGGCGGCGGTGCCGGTCAGCCCGGTGAGGAAACTGCGGCGTGAGATGCCGAGCCGTTGGGCGTTGCGGCCGGCCAGGTCGTGGGTGCGACGCACCGCCTCGCGCAAGGTGGGGTCGAACGGCGGCGGCAGGAACTCACCGTTGGACACCGGGCCGAACTTCACCGGGAGCCAGTCGTCTGCGTGGGCCATCACTTCCCCCTGTGCACCCCACCGACACCAGCGGGGCCCGACGGTGAGGTTAGTTGCCGCCGATGAACTTGACCCCACCTTGCCCACCGAGTGAACTTCCGTGACCACAACCTGTTTTTCGTAGGGGCAAAACCTGTGTCAGACCAGCTCTCCAAATCCGAACGCGAGGCCCTGAAGGCGATCTATCGCCAGACCCGCGACGGCGTGGAGGCCCACACCGGGGTGCTGGCCGAAGCGTTGGGGTTGAGCGCCGGCTCGGTGACCGCCACCGTCAAGCGCCTGGCCGACCGCCACCTGGTCACCCACCGCCCCTACCACGGGGCCAGCCTCACCCACGATGGCCTCACCATGGCCGTCACCCTCATCCGCCGCCACCGCATCGTGGAGCGCTTTTTGTCCGACATGCTGGGGTACGCATGGAACGAGGCCGACGCTCTGGCCCCGACGTTCGAACACGACCTGCCCGACGCCGTGGTGGAACGACTGTTCGTGGCCCTCAACCGGCCCGACACCTGCCCGCACGGCTTCCCCATCCCGGCGGTGGGCCAGGCCGAACTTCCTGAACTTCCGCTGCTGTACGACCTCGAGCCCGGAGACGCCGCCGAGGTGGCCGTGCCCGGATCCACCGACCCCGACGTGATCCGCTTTTTGCAGGAACTGGGTGTGGTGCCGTCGGCCCGGGTGGTGGTGCGCGAAAAGCACCCGTTCGACGGACCGCTGGTGGTGCGTGTGGGCGACCACGACCGCACCCTGGGCGAACGGGTGGCCCGGGCCGTCCACGTCCGCCACATCGAACCCGCACAGTCAGACGCAACACGTTCAGCTTCCGCACAGTCAGATTCCGCACAGTCAGGCACAGCAATCCAGGACAGCAACACCAACAGCAACACGACAGAGCACATCAACCCAGAGGGGGACTGAAGCCATGACACCGATCCTGGCCGCCGGTAAGGGCGGCTATCAGGCATTCGAGCTCGGGGATACCGAGTGGATGCTTCTCACCGCCGCCGCCATCATCGGCGTAGTGGCACTGGGCCTCGGCCTGGCAATGGTCCGCAAGGTGCTCGCCGAAGAACAAGGCACCGACAAGATGGTGGAGGTTGCCGAGGCCATCCAGGAAGGCGCCAGCGCCTACCTGAGCCGGCAGTTCCGCACCATCGCCGTGATCGTGGTGATCCTGGCCGTGGTGGTGTTCGCCACTTCTGCCGCGGTCATTGACACCACGGGCAACGAGGTCCTCAGCTTCACGTCGTCGGGCCTGATCCGAACCGTCACCTTCATCTTCGGTGTGTGGCCTCGGGCTTCATCGGGTTTCTTGGGCATGTGGGTGGCGGTGCGCGGCAACGTGCGCACGGCAGCTGCCGCCCGACGCAACGACTTCGGCGGGGCGCTGCAGGTGGCGTTCCGCACCGGCAGCGTGGCCGGCCTGTTCACCGCCGGCCTCGGCCTGTTGGGCGCCACCATCATCATCATGGCGTTCCAGAACTCGGCGTCGATCATGCTGGTGGGCTTCGCCTTCGGCGGCCTCGCTGCTGGCGCTGTTCTTGCGTGTGGGTGGCGGCATCTTCACCAAGGCCGCCGACGTGGGCGCCGACCTGGTCGGCAAGGTCGAAGCGGGCATTCCCGAAGACGACCCCCGCAACCCGGCCACCATCGCCGACAACGTGGGCGACAACGTGGGCGACTGCGCCGGCATGGCCTCGGACCTGTTCGAGTCCTACGCCGTGGTGCTCATCGCCTCGATCATCCTGGGCGTGTCGTCGCTGAACGCCATCGGGGCCGATGGGATCGCCGCCAAGGGCCTGGTGTTCCCGGTGGCCGTCATGGGCATCGGGCTCATCGCCTCCATGATCGGCATCTTCTTCGTGAAGGCCCGTGCTGGTGAGACCGACGCCCCCAAGCCCATCAACCGCGGCATCTACGTGGCCCAGGCGCTGTCCATCGTGGGCGCCGGCGTGCTGGCGTTCGTGTACGTGGGCAACCCGAGGGTCTGGCCATCGACAACCTGGGTGCCCGCATGTTCGGCGCCATCGTGGTTGGTGTGGTGCTCGGGTTCGTGGTGTCCAAGATCACCCAGAACTTCACCTCCACCGACGGCAAGCCGGTGCGTGACATCGCCAAGTCGGCCCGGACCGGTCCGGCCACCGTGGTGCTCAGCGGTCTGTCGTCAGGCATGGAGTCTGCGGTGTGGGCCCTGGTGGCCATCGCCGGCGCCATCGGCACCGGCATCCTGCTGGGTGGCGGCGTCACCGAGTTCTCGTTCTACATGGTGGCGCTGACCGGTATCGGCATGCTGGCCACCACCGGCATCGTGGTTGCCGAGGACACGTTTGGTCCGGTGGCCGACAACGCCGCCGGCATCGCCGAAATGGCTGGCGAGTTCGAAGGCGAAGCCGAGCGGATCATGGTGGGCCTCGACGCCGTGGGCAACACCACCAAGGCCGTGACCAAAGGCTTCGCCATCGGCTCAGCGGTGATCGCCGCTGTGGCCCTGTTCGCCTCGTTCGTCGAGACGGTGGCGTCGGAATCGGGCATCGTCAAAACGCCTACCAGGTCGTGCAGATCAACGTGGCCGACCCCAAGGTGTTCATCGGCCTGATCCTGGGCGGCACGGTGGCGTTTTGTTCTCGTCGCTGGCCATCCTGGCGGTGGGTCGTACCGCCGGCATCGTGGTGGAAGAGGTGCGGCGCCAGTTCCGGGAAAAGCCCGGGATCATGGAAGGCACCGAGCGTCCCGACTACGGACCCGTCATCGACATCTGCACCCGGGCATCGCTGCGTGAACTGGCAACCCCGGCACTGCTGGCGGTGCTCATGCCCGTCATCGTGGGCTTCGCTTTGGGGCCAATCGCCCTGGGTGCGTTCCTCGCCTCGGGCATCGTGGTTGCGGCCCTCATGGCCAACTTCCAGTCCAACGCCGGTGGGGCGTGGGACAACGCCAAGAAGTACATCGAAGATGGCGCCGAGGGTGGCAAGGGGTCCGAGGCCCACAAGGCCGCCGTCATCGGCGACACCGTGGGTGACCCGTTCAAGGACACCTCCGGCCCGGCCCTCAACCCGCTGATGAAGGTGATGAACCTCATCTCGCTGCTGGTGCTGCCGGCCGTGATCGCCTTGAACCCCGACAGTGTGCTGTCGGAGCTCGCCGGCGAAGACGTGTCGTCATCGCCGTTGGCGTGGGTGGTGGCCGGCGTGGCCCTGGTGGTGCTGCTGGGCGCCATCATGTTCTCCAAGCGCAGCGGCGGTGCCGACTTCGCCCAGCCCGCCGAAGCCAGCGAACCGGCCCAGGGCGTCTGACTCGGGCGTCTGACTCGGGCGTCTGACTCGGGCGTCTGACTCAATAGGCGTCACCCAATGGGCGCCACCTGATCAGCGCCAGCTGATCGGCATCTATCGCTCACGGGGGCGGCAGTGCACTGCGGTGCGCTGCCGCCTCTTGCGCGTCTGGGGAACGATGCGCACAACGGTGACGCGGCGCATAAACGCGACGACTTCACCGCTGAACGGGAACAATGGAGGGGTGCGCCTTCTTGTTGCCGTCACCGCCGTGGTTGTGGCCACCGTCCTGGCCCAGGTTCTCGGGGTCGACGACGTGGTCACGGCGCTGTTGCTGATGGTGGCGGTGGTGATGGCCGCCATGCTCGGGACCGTGCCCGGGCTGGTGGCGGCGGTGCTGGGAGGCCTCAGCCTCAACCTGGTGTTCTAGCGAGCCGGCACCCGGGGTGAGCTTCGAGACATCCGACGACGTCGTGAGCCTGGTGGTGTTCCTGGTCATCGCATCACTGGTGGGAATCCTGGTGTCACGCGAACGCACCTCGCGGCATCTGGCCCGACTCGGCCAGCTCGAAGCCCAGCTGCGCATCGACACCACCAACCGGCTGCTTCTCGGCGAGCCGACCACCGCCGTGGTGCAGTCCACGGCCGAATCCATCGCCACCATCTTCGACCTGACCTCGTGCACCCTCACCACCGCCGGAACCACGGCGGTGGCGTCCCGACCCCTGCGCCCGGGCCGCACCGTGCTGGTGCGCAGCGACGAGAGACCAGCGTCGAGGCGGTGACAAGCACCGGCCGAGCCCTTTCCGCAGATGCCGAAGATGTGCTGGCCGCCCTCACCTCGGCACTGGGGCTGGTGTTCGTGCGGGCCGATCTGGAACGGTCGGCCAACGAGGCCCGGGTGGACGCCGAGGTGAACCGGGCCCGGGCCGCTTTTTTCGCCGCCGCCGGGCACAACCTGCGCACCCCACTCACCTCGGTGAGCGCATCGGTATCAGCCCTGATCGACAGCGGCGATCTCCTCGACGACGACGAGCAGGCCCAGCTGCTGGGCACCATTCGCGACGAGACCGCCCGCCTCGAACGCATGGTGGCCAAGGTGCTGTCGCAGACCCTGATCCGCGGTGCCGACATCGTGCCCGATCCCGAACCCGTGGACCTGGGCGGGATGGCACAGGTGGCCATCGGTCGGCTTGGCCCCACCGCCAACGCCAAGCGCTTCGACCTCCAGTTGCCGCCCGACGTGGGCCCGCTGTGGTTGGACGTCACCATGCTCGAACAGATTCTGCTCAACCTGCTGGAAAACGCCGTGCGTTTCGCCCCTGACGGTTCCACCATCACCGTCGCAGCCGAGCAGTCTGGATCCCATGTGGACCTGCGGGTGATTGACCACGGTCCCGGGGTGACACCCGACGACACCGAAGCGATCTTCACCGAGTTCCACCGGTCGGGGTCACGCACCGAAGGTGAGGGAACCGGTTTGGGTCTGGCCATCGTGGCCGCGCTGGTGGCCGCCCACAACGGACAGGCCTGGTGCGAGGCCACCCCCGGCGGCGGGGCCACGTTCGTGGTGCGGTTCCCACTCGCACAGCAACCACAGCCCGTTGACGGGCACAACAGCAACACCCCCGATAGCGTCGGCCCACTGTGAATCGCATCCTGATCGTCGACGACGAAGCGCCACTGCGACGGGCCCTCACCACCAGCCTGCGTGCACGTGGGTTCGAGGTGGTGGAAGCGTCCAGCGGTGAGAAGGCGGTGGTGGTGGTGGCCGACCGTGGCGCCGACCTGGTGGTGCTGGACCTCGGCCTGGGCGACCTCGAGGGGCTGGAAGTACTGCAGCGCATCCGGGGGTTTTCCGACACCCCGGTGATCGTGCTCACCGCCCGCCACACCCAGTCCGACAAGGTGGCCCTGCTCGACGCCGGCGCCGACGACTACGTCACCAAGCCGTTCGACACCGAGGAACTGCTGGCCCGCATCCGGGCTGCGTTGCGCCGACGACCCGACACCGACCAGTCCGTGGCCGCCATCGTGGAGTGCGACGGGCTGGTGGTGGACCTCACCCGCCGTCTGGTGACCCGTGACGGCGAACGGATCGCACTCACCCCCACCGAGATGTCGATGCTGGAGGTGATGGTGGGAAATCCGGGCCGTCTGCTCACCCACGACTTCTTGCTGCGCAAGGTGTGGGGACCGGGGTACGCCACCGAATGGAACTACCTGCGCACCTACGTGGGCCAGCTCCGCAAGAAACTGGGTGACGACGCCGCCAGCCCCCGCTTCATCGCCACCGAGCCAGGGGTGGGGTACCGGTGGCTGATTGACCCCGAAGCCCTCGGCGCCTGAGACAGGCCCTCAGCGGCTGACGCAGGCCCCCGGCGACTGACGCAGGCCCCCGGCGACTGACGCAGGCCCCTCAGCGGTCGACCCGGCCCCGAAAAGCACACCACCCGGGCCCCACCGGAACTCCCACAGCGCAGGGTTTTCCAGTGAGACCCGGGGGTCGGTGCGTCACAGATAAGTAAAGCGGCCCTGGCGTCAGAGGGGTGTCACGATCGGGGCGATCGGCGTCAAGAAAACGTCAGGATGCGTTCACTGGGATTCGACAACCCGTGACCGAGGTGGTGGCCCGCCTCCGGTAGGCTTTCTGGTCCGGGGCTGTAGCTCAGTTGGCAGAGCGCCGGCTTTGCAAGCCGTAGGTCGTGGGTTCGATTCCCATCAGCTCCACTGCATGTGCACGGGTCCGGGCCTTCGTGGTCCGGGCCCCATGCGTGTGGAGCCGCCATCCCCTAGGATTCGCCAACTGTCGCCGTTCAGGGATTGGCGGCAGTTCGGGGCAATTTCTGCACGGTGCAGGGGAAGGTGCGGCGTCGATCATGGTGAACATCGTCATTGCCCTGGTGCTTGCCGTCGTTGCTGCCGCCCAGCCCACCCACCACGATGCGAAGCATCGAACTGCTCAGCACGCCCTACATGGCACGTGCCCGCTCGTGGAGGTTCATCGGCGGACTGGCGACCACCCTGGCTGTGGTCGGACTGGGTGCGGCCATCGCTGGGCGGTCGTTGATTCAGGGCACAAGCGTCCCCAACGCTGCCGTCGACACCTCCGACGTTGTCCTTGGCGCGATCGCTCTTGTGGGAGTGGTGGTGGCCGTTGTCCTCCACATGGGGAACGGGCCCACCGACCGACTCGACTCCGACCGACCCGACGTCGCCTTTTCCTGTTCGGGATGCGGACCATGGCGATCAACATCTCGTCGATCGCACTGTACGTGGCCGCCGTCAACGAGTTGTTCACC
>JAGYKS010000039.1:0-375000 GCA_018401565.1 Acidimicrobiales bacterium
GGCGGTTCCTTCCCATTGCCGGGATCGCGGTCGTTGCCCGCGTGTGGGTCGATCGCGAAGATGCGCATCCGTTGGTGCAGCCGTTGCGAGCACGATGGTGGACTTGCCGTGGAAGCTCCCGATCTCCACGATGGTCGATCCCGGACCGAGCTGTTCGGCGGCAGACCACAACATCTCAGCCTGGGCATCGCGCAGCCAGCCATCGACCGTCCGGATCTGCTCGGTCAACTTTGCGCACGCCGAGTTGTTGGTTTGAGGTCGAGGCAAGGCAGGCTCCGCAGAAGTGGGCGATGGGTGTAGGCGATACGCATCATTCGTAAAACCGCAGGAAACCCTACCTTGCGAGAGCGAGGAGTCTCTACTCAGCGGTCGGCACCGGATCGGTACCGACCGAACTCAACCGGAATCCTCGCCAGCAGGGGCATCGAGGCTGCCGATTTCAGCACAGACCGGTCCTTTGCAGAGCTCGAGCAATCGAAGCGGAGGCGCGGTCGATGAGCACTTTGAGGGCGGCGTCGTGCTCGGCGATTTCGGCCTCGAGATGCTGGACACGTCGAGCGAGCGCTCGCATGGTGTTTCGTGTTCAGCGCGCATCGAGCGAGCGGGCAGCGCTGTCACGGAACCGTGAGCAGCGTGAGACGACCGTGTTGGTTCGTAGCCCACGCAGCTCGCCGCGGAGTTGTTCGTTGGCGGTCACGATGAACGCCTTCAGTTCGTTGACCGCGGCGGTTCGCGCCCGCACGGCCGCAGCTCGAGCGACGGTGTGAACCCGGATGGCTTCACGGATTCCGTCGTGGGCTCGTGGTTGGTTGAGCTTGTCGCGGCCCAACGCTTCGTGGGCGGCGCGGATGGCGTCGAAGGCGTCGGACTTGGCCCCCCCCCTGACCGAGGGTCGGACACGGCACCCAGCCACCTGTATCCACCCGGACGAGTCCGAGCAACGTTGATGGCGCCACATAACGTCGCTCGATAACCCACCACCCGCTCGACGACGACCACTCGGGTACGGCCCAAGCAGCGCACCCGATAATCGCCGAGGTCAGCCGCCTCAGATGACGGACGCCCAAAGGACGGGATTCGGGTCCTGACCGCAACGAGGCCGGCGATGCCGAGTCGTCTCAGATGCCGGTCCTCAACCGCACGCTTCTGGTGTCCATGAACCGGCGGCTTGGGGCACTTGACGAAGTCCGCCGGGCTGGCGATCACTCGACGGCTGTTACGGTCGTCGAGGTGGAGACGTTGCATCTGGACCTCGTTGGCGTCTCGCTCGAAGTTCACCGATATGCAACCTCTGGGCGTCTGGTGTGCATGTTGCCCGGCCTCGGAGGAGGGATCCGGCAGTTCGCCGACCTCGGAAAGCGTCTTGCCACCGGTGGCTTCAGCCTGTGGCCGTCAACCCTCGTGGTGCGGGCAACAGCGCCGGCTCGCTCGAGAATCTCCGGATGCAGGATCTCGCTGGCGACGTCGCCGCCGTGATGGAGCGCCTGGGTGCACCGGCGATCGTCATCGGCAACGCATTCGGCAATCGAGTGGCCCTGTTCGTCGCCTTTGGCCGACCGGATCTGGTGACTGCGGTGGTTCTGGTGTGCGCCGGTGGTGGGGTTGCCCCGGAGCCTGACGCCCGCCGGGTGCGATAGCTGAATACGCCGATGAATCTCTCAACGCCTGACCAGAACGGCTCCAGACTGCCCGCTGAAGGCAGCTAACTTCGCGCCGGGAATTACGTCGGCGCGAGCGTCATCGATCCCCGGTAGCACCACCGCTGCAGCATCGGCGCAGCGGCGGCAGCGCTCGCTGGGTCTTCCGGCGACTGGCTTGCCGGCGGGTCGGCGCCGATGCTCGTCGTGCAGGGGTGCCAACGACCAGTTCGCCGCCCAGATGACCACCGGCTCAAGGCCCGGTGGCCCGACCGGGTTCAGATGATCGATGTTGCGAACGCAGGTCACGCCGTCCTCTTCCCGAGCAGCCAAGCTGGTCGCCGGCGCGATCTGCGATTTCGTCTCTCGGCGCAACTGACCCACAGACCATGCATCCGCCCGCCAACTGGGCGCCGCACACCTCGTCGCCGTGATGCAGAACGTCAGAGAGTGGAACACCTGATCGTGCACGCCGAACTCCTGCCCGGGCTCAAGGATCGAATGAGACCTGGGACCTGGTTCATCAGCCCACGCTCCCAGCAGCCCTCGAAGCCGATGATCCCGTCCCAGTCACGGGTCGTCAACCGGACACTCTCGGAAGGTGATTGTGCGTCAGTATTTCGATGGCTACGAGAGTGGATGCGGTCAGCGGCTCCACTCGCCGGACTCTCCAACGGTCAAAACCGCAAGCGATTCACGCACGCGGATCCGGCGACCGTGTCGGCGACGGCGCGGGTCGTGACCACTTCGCCTCCGGAGGCCTCACCGAGCGCTCTCGCAGCGATCGTGACGCCGAGACCCAGGGTGTCGTCGCCAACTTCTGCCACCTCGGAGACGTGGACCCCGGCGTGTTCGTCGTATCTGGCGAGGAGTTCGAGCCAGGCACGGTCGCCACGGGCGGTGTTCTGCACAGTCGAACCGACGATGTCCGTGAAGATGGCCAAAACACGCCATCGTGCGCGCGTGACTGCCAGAGGTCATCGAACCGGTGAGATGTCGCTCGATCTCGTCGACGACGATGTCGTCCGGGACCGCCCATAGGAGGTGGTCCACGGCTGAATCCGACAGAGTTCGGCGCGGGGATGTGGTCGGCCATCCACTCCCCAAATTCCGGGTAGATGAACCGGTTGTCGACCGTGACGATCACGAGGGTCGGGGTGGCGAGGATCGGCAGCGTGCTCCGAACGTTGGGGCTGAGGGCCGGAGTCCCAGATCCGCGGCAGCTGCGCCGGACCGGCACCACCGGCAGGCGGTACGAGTCAGCGCCGCACGTCGGCGTCGCCGGCGAGACTTGGAGCGAGCATGTCGATGTCGTTCTCGTCCCGGCCGGCGAACCCGGTTCGACGGCACCGCGCCGCTCCTCGAGCTCGTTCCATCGCAGCCGATCCTTCGAGAGGCGTTTCTCTACCACATACCGCGAGGCGCAGGCGTTGGGATTGGCCAGAATCAGCGATGTGAGCTGGAGTCGGGGTACCGCGCTGCAGCCTGCATACCCCTCATAGGGAAGTCGATGATCGGGTCATCGGGTGGTCGGGTGATCGGGTGGTCGGGTGGTCGGGCATGTCAGGCCACCGTTCGATCGAGCAGGTGGCGGTTCTTGACGACCGATCCGGCCAGGTTGCGAAGCTACCACAGCCGTCATCGTCGACGTCGACAACGCGCACGATGGCGTGAGCCTGGGAGTTGCCGGCGGGCAACATGGCGCCCGAGCGGATGTGCTCACGCGTCGCTGTGCCTGCGAGGGAGGACCATCCGAGCCCGTCGTCGTTCTGGTCGTTGGGATCAGCGACCAGTCAGTCGAGTTCGTCGCAGAGACGTCGTGCGGTCGCAGCGATCTGGTCTTCGCTGGTGTCGAGGAGGCCGATGATGTCGGTCGTGTCCGATGCGCGCTTACGGGGTTCGTGGCGATCTTCGAGGGCGTGGGCCTTGGTGGCGAGGAGGGCGGCTGGTGTCGCGATCTCGAGGATCTCGTCTGCGCTGTCGCCGGCTACCCGTGACGTGTGGCCGGCGGCGGTGACCAGCGGAGCGGATCCGGCTGCGAGCAGGACGGGTTCACCAGACACGGCGGGCCTCGGTGGGGTGCCACGCATTGAGGATCTCGCGTCCGCGAGATCGGTCCTGGGCGAGGTCGAGGGCCACGAATACCACGTGGGCGCGTCGGTCGACGGCGGTGGTGGTGACGAGGGGTGTCGGTTCGACGGCAACGCTCGCCCGCCGTGATGGCCCAGACGTGGTTCCGAATCGTCGCTCGAGGGCGCGGACCTGCGTCGCGGAGGTGACGTACAGATCGGGCGGGCTGTCCGCTGCGATGGCTACTGGCGCGCCGAACTGTGCGGCGGCGACCGTTCCGCTGAGCACGCCGGTGCCTTCGGTCGGGGTCTCGGCCAGTGCGACTCGGACAGGGTTCCATACCTCGGCGAGTGCCCAAAACAGTTCGGGGATCAACGCGCCATCACCGTCGAGGAGCGCCGCGTCTCGGATCGGTGCCAGGGCCTTGCTCGTGGTGCTCACCGGGAGCCCAGTGCGGCGCGACAGCTCCCGGACACCGATGGGCTCACCGGCGTAGAGCAGGAGGCCGAGGCCACGGTGATGCCGGCACCGCCACGTATCGGATCGCGTGTCGAGCGCGTCGACGGCGAACGGGGGTCCGGCTCGACGTCGAGGTCGAGGTGAAGCGACTCGTCGCGCAGAAAGAGGTGGCCGCGACGATCGAGGAACCCGACGCCGGCTCGGCGCAACTCCGCTTGCGCAGCCTTGGTGAGCTCATCCGCGACCACGACGAGCAGCCCGGAACCCTCCATCTGTTCGACGAAGCGGCGAGCCTGCATCGGATCGACACGACTCGCAGCCTTCAACTCCAGTTCGAGGACCTTGCCGCTCGGCGTGCGAACAGCGAGATTGGCACCTGAGCCTGCGGAGACCGTTGCGATGCCAGCGCAGGCGAGGGCCGTGGCGACCGCTTCGATCGCTGACCGCTCGAGCACGTCGTTGGGAGTTCTCTGCGTCACACCATGAACTCTACCCGTACGTCCACTGTTCACGTATACGTGGACAGTGAGCCCACAGCGCTGGATTCCCGTAAACGACGACGCGAACCCGAAGATCGTCCTCAACCAGTGAAGGCCGCCGTCGGGCTGACGCAGCCGGTCAGACTGCGGCGTTGCGGCCTAGACGGATCGGCACCCGGCGATCCTCGTCGTCAAACACGGCGACGAGTTCCAGACGGGCGCCGAGCGCTTCGAGATACTGCCGCAGCGTCGACACTCGCACGTCGTCGGAGTGCTCAAGCTTGGAGATCGCCCCTTGCGACCGGCTCCATTGCAGGCATATCGCCTCATTTGGTGGCGGGGGTAGTGTGACGGTTCAGGACATGTGCAAGGCATGAGTCGGTACATGTGCAAGGCGTCGGATCCATCAGCGTGGGTGGATGGGCAAGCGACGAGCGGTGATTTTGGCGGTGACCCTCGAAGGCCAGAACCCAGGCCGAGGTCGCCCGGGACTACGAGGTTTCCGAGTCCACTGTGTCGAGGTGGCTGGAGCGCTATCGCACTGACGGCGACGAACTGCACGTCGAGCTGCCGAATGGTGTTGCCCTCGGAGTTCCGGGGGAGGCCGACCGGGCCGTAATCCGCGAGCCCGAAGGGGGCTGAGCCAGACGGCGCACGTTGTCGGTCATTTGGATTAAGCACCGGGAGCGCATGTGTGCCAAGGTCGAATTCGGCGGAATCTCGTCGCAACGAAGTGAGACGGGGGCTGCAGCTGTGGGCGCGATCGACGAAGAAGAGTGGGATCTCTACCGCGAGGTCCACAAAGCGGCTCGGCTCGTGCTGTTTCGTGCAACGACCGAGGCGGGTGCGGCCGATGCCGCAGCGGCGAGCGACATCGATGCGCTGCTGGGCACGATCGCCGAGATGGCGTTCGTCCTCCATGGGCACCACGATCACGAGCGAGACTTCGTCGACGCGCTGGTCGCCCGCCATGCGCCGACACTGCACGACCAGGTCGAAGAGGGCCACCGTCTTGCTGATGCAGCGATGGCTCGCGTGAGCGCGCTGGCGGCCGAACTGACCGCAGCTCCGAGCGAGGTTCGCAATCCGATCCTGCACCGGCTGTATTTGGAGCTCGCATCATTGACGGCGATGTACCTCGAGCACCTCGATCTCGAAGAGCGCCATGTAATGCCAGCCCTCGCTGCAGCAATCCCGCGCGCCGATCTGGTCGAGCTCACCGACCAGCTCCGGGGGACCATCCCACCGCCCGAGATGGCGCGTTTCATGCAGTCGATGCTGCCTGCGATGAATCTTGCCGAGCGCGTCGACATGCTCAGTGGCATGAGCCAGGCACCACCGGAGATCTGGGACGTGTTTCGTGCTGCGGCTCAACAGGCATTGTCGACGGCGGAGTTCGACGATGTCGCAGGGCGTATCGGTCTGAGCTGACCTGCTGGTCAGGCCTGCGAGTCGTTGCACCCGCGTTCCGCAGTTGATGGGCACACGTTGACGTCGTTTTCGGGGTCTGAGCTGGCCTGACGCTCCGTTTCGCCGTGTGTCGGCTTGTCAGGTGCCGGCCGTCCTCGGCGCGCATCGACGGGGCCACCGGGAGTGGATGCGGGGTCGTCTCCGTGATGGGCGGCGAACACCTCACCGCGCAGCAGTCCCCCGCAACGCTCCGCCCTTGGCCGGTCACAGTTCCTTCATCGACTGATGACTGAACTGCGCATCGATCCACCACCGGACGACCGAGCTCCGGACCTCGTTCTGCGAGCAGATCCACACGATCGGTCACGGCACTAGCGCGTGGTGTGTGTCAGCAGCCGATGCCGTAGCTCACCGCTGCGCACACCCGGGCGAGAGTGTCCTCGTCGACCTCACCGACGTAAGCCGTGAGCGTCACCTGAGCAATGGTGTGCAGGCCATCGCAGTTGATGACCGACTCGTGTTCGAGTCCGACCCGGACGTGGTCGAACTCGACCTCCGTTGCCAGGCCTCGGGCCGAGGTGGAGATCTCGGCGACGGTGACCAGAGATCGGACGTCGATGACCTCGTCGCGGGTGAGTACCAGGACCGGGCGGCGCTTGCGTCCGACCTCGGCCAGCCAGACGTCCCCGCGCTTCACTCGTCACCCCAGGTCTCGGCGTCTGTCCAGAAGTCGTCGACCTTCTCGGGCGAGCGCTGGTAGGCGTCTCGATCGGATCGTGCCAGTGCGGATCGCACGGCAGCAGCGACGCCGTCGCGTGCTGCAGCGGAGATGTTCACACCGAGACGGCGGGCCTGGTCGGCAAGCGAATCGTCGAGGGTGAACGTCGTGCGCGATCCGTAGCTCGCCCAGCTCCATACGCTTTGCCTCTAGCCACCAAATCGCCGCGAGCGCAGCGGAACCGGGCATCGCCGAGGGCAATCACGTCCCGAGCCCGTCTCGCTGCGTCGTTGATCAGCGAGCGCCGGATCAATCTGGCCACCAGCGCGCCGAGGCAGTGCGGCGCTCCAAGGCGGTTTGGGCGCTGCCAACTCAGCGCGTCACCGGATGCCGTCAACTTGCCGATAACCACCCCGGGATGGGGCTTCATGAACAAGCACACCCGACAAGCACAGAAGCCGGCCCCGTGGGACCGGCTCCATTGCAGCCAAACTGGCAATTGGTGGCGGGGGTAGGGGGATGGTTCAGGACATGTGCAAGGCATGAGTCGGTACATGTGCCAGGCGTCGGATCCATCAGCGTGAGTGATCGCACTGACGGCGACGACGCTTTCGAACCTCGTTCTCGACGCCGGGCCGATCACGATCCGCTGCCACCAATCCCACATGCCGCTTTCGGGCCATACCCAGACCGAGCGACTGAGGTCACCGCCCAGGCTCACGCACCACTGACCCCGAAGCTGCGGGCACACGGGGTCCAGGTGGCCTCCAGCCGGGCGGTGGTGCGCAGGATGCCTCCCTGGGGGCCGTCGGAACTGACCAGCTGCAGGTCACCGAGACGGTCCACGGCCACGGCGAGGGCAACGGCGAGTTGCTGACGGGCGAGATGGCTGCCGGGGCAGTACTTCAGACCGAACCCGAAAGACCACAGATCAGCCAGTGGGCGCAAGGGGTCGAACCGGTCGGGATTGGCGAACCGGTCGGGGTCGCGGTTGGCCGCCGCCAGCCCCACGGCCACCAGTGCACCGGGGAAGCTCAGTACCCGCCAGTTCACCACCGTGAACCGCCCGGCGCGGCAGCACCACCACTGCCGGTTCCATGCGCAACGCCTCGGCCACCATGGCGCTGTGCACTCCGGGATCGCGGCGGGCAAGGTCGGCCATGTTGGGGACCGTCAGCACCAGCCACAGCAGGTTCGCCATCGAGTCCGCCGTGGTGGTGGCCCCACGGCGAACAGCAGACGCACATGGTTGATGATCTCGTCGTCAGTGAGTCGTCGGCCGTCACGTTCGGCGGTGACCAGACGGCTGAGCACGTCGTCACCGGGATTGGCCCGCCGCCGGTCAAGTTCAGGCTGGATGACAGCAGCAATCTCGGTGGCTGCGGTTGCGGGGTCCATGGTGGCGAACCGCTGACCGAACATGGCCAGTGCCAGCTCCCGCATCCGTTCGTCGTCGCCGCGGGGAAGGCCCAGCTTGCGGGTGATGGCCCAAAAGGGCAGAACCCGACACAGTTCACCCACCAGGTCGCCGTGGCCCCGGTCGGCGAAGCGATCCACAACGTCGTGGGCCAACGTGACCAGTGGTCCGTCGACGAACCGGGTCACCGACCGTGACCGAAACGCCGGGGTGGTGAGCTGACGGTAGGTGTCGTGGTCGGGGGGATCCATGGAAATGAACGTGTCACCCACCTGGTGGGCGACGGTCTGGCGATAGGTGGTGGCGCCGGGGAAGCTGTCGTCATCGCCGAGGAAGGCCCGAAGGTCCTCGGTTCGGGTCACCAGATACCCCGTCTCCCCCAGTACCCGCACGGTGGCAAGTCCCGGAGCGGTGCGAGCCTGGGCCAGCATCTCGTGGACCTCGTCGCCCACCAGGGGTCGGCCAACAAATCGATGTCGAGCGCCAGAGTCACGGGAGCATCATCGCACCGAGCCGGCCCGTATCCAGCCGGCCCGTATCCAGCCGGCCCATCACCAGCCGGCCCATCACCAGGCGAACCGGTGGTCAGGAGGCCATGCCCAAGGTGTCGAATTCGGCCATGAGGTCGCTGCCGCCGGGTCGTTGCAGCACCCAGTGCTCGACCTCGGCCCGCAACGCCGATCGGGTCTGGGCCCGGCCGGCACCCAGGCTCTGCTCCAGCCCGGCGTCCCAGATGGCCCCGATCATGTCGGCACCGGCGTACCGCTTGCCTGACGCCCCCACCCAGGTGCGGGCGTGCATCTCGGTCAGCGACGTTTGCAGGTAGCCGACGTGCGGGGTTTCGTCGGCACGGATGTAGCTGACCAAACGGGCGGCCTCACCGTCACCGGCCACAAGATCCGGATCGCCCAGCCACGACTCGGCCCACGTGAACGTGTGGAACGCCTGGATTTCGATGAGCAGCACCCGCACCATCAAGTTGGCCACAAGTTCGAGGCCGGGGTCGATGTCGTCGGGGAGGATTCGTTGCGTGACCATGCCAGCGCCACCGGGCTGGCCGAACCCCATGCGGGCCAGCATGGCGTCGATGTCGATCGTGGACGTGGGGTTTTCAAACGCCACGTCACGGGCGGCGAACCACATGTCCATGTGCCCGGCTTCGGCCTCCCATCCGGCCTCGTCGCGGCCATGGGCTTCAAACAGTCCGCCGCCGAGGTGGGCGGTGGCGGTGTCAGCAATGGAGTCGTCGAAGTGTCGCTGCAGGTTGCCGGGTTGCAGATGGCGGATGTTGGCCCCGAAACCCTCAACGGTGCCGATACGGGTCAGGCTGGCGATGAGCGGTTCGGGCACACCGCGTTCGATGAGCAGCCGCGCCTGGGCCTCGTTGGGAAAGTGCTCAGGCCAGGTGTCAAGGGGGATGGACAAGATGTCGGTGCCGAACTCGGCGCAGTGCCTGGCCTGCCACGCCTCAATGGCCGGACCCCGGTGCAAGGTGCGCGGCGAGACGTAGGTGCCGTCGTCGTCGAACCCGCCGTGGCAGCGCACCGACCGCACCACCAGCGGTTCACTTGTCGGGCGGTCAGCCAACAGTTCGTCAGCGGTGAACGAAACCTGCGCAGTCGACATGGCCGGCACTTTAGGTCAGGCCTGCGTTGCCGCCCAGCAACTCGTGCAGGGGGTTCAGTCGTGGCGAAGGTCCGATGGTGCCGGTGCACCCATGTCCAAGATGATGGCGGCCGGGTCGTGGGCGTGTGCGCCCACCTCGAGCACCACCTCGGCCCACGAAGGCGGCACCCGGCCCATGATGGCCGGATCCCATTGCGCCAGGGCGGTCAAGGCAACGTCGACGGTCACCTCAGCGGATCGTCCAGCGGGCACCGAAACGGCAGCGAAGCCAACCAGCAACAATTCGCCGGCATACGACCCCGTGGTGCGCCGGCCGTAGACCTGCACCACATGGCGGCCGTCTCGGTCGCCCCGGTTTGTCACCGTCGCCTGCACCCTGGGGCCACCGTCGTGGTGGCTGAGCGACGCCTGCGGAATGGCAAAGGTGGTGTACGAGAGCCCGAACCCGTGGGGGAAGGCGGCGTCGACGTTGAGGCGGTCCAAAAGTCGCTGACCGTGGAACCGGTCATAGGTGATCGACGTGGCGTCGCGGTCAAAGAACGGCAAATGGTCCTCAGACGTCGGGATCGAGAACGGCAACCGACCGGAGGGGTTGTGACGCCCCGACAACACGTCGGCCAGGGCGCGCCCACCCTCCATCCCGGCGTACCAGACCAGCAACACTGCCGGGACCTGATCCCGCCACTCGTCGGTGAGCACCGCTCCCCCGGCCACGATCGCCACCACGGTCCGGGGGTTGGCACCAGCGGCGGCGGCGATGAGTTCCACATCCGAAGCGTGGAGTCGCAACGAGGCCCGGTCGCCACCCACTCCCCCAGCCGATCGGTCAGCTCCTTGCAGCAGGGGACCCAGGTCGTAGCCGTCAGGGATCGGTGGCAGGAGCTCGAACAGCTCTGGTTGCAGCACGTCGGGCGACAGGAACTCGCCTTCGTCACTTGCCCGAACCCGACGATGACGATGGCGACGTCGGCGGCGCTGGCGGCGGCGGCCACCACGGCGGGGTCGGTGTCGGCCACCAGCACCACCTTTGCGTTCGGGAACCCCTCACGGATTCCGTCGATGGGTGTGGTGCAGGTCGGCGGTCGAACGTTGGACGACCCGTGATCACCCATGTTGGGTTCGGTGGCGAGTCGACCGATCACGGCGATGGACGTGACGTCGTCACCCACCGGGAGCGCCGGTGCGCCGCTGACGTGGTCGTTTTTGAGCAGCACCATGCCGCTGGCCGCCGCACGCCGAGCGAGCGCCCGGTGGCCGGCACAAGCCATCACCTCGTCACCGAACTCGTCGTCGGTGCGGGTGGCGTAGTGCCGCAGCACGGTGGACAGGATCCGACAGCCCGATCGCTGCACCGCCGCCCACGAGGTTTCGCCCGCCTCGATCTGCCCGGCCAGGTGGGTGGCCCGCTGCTGGGCTGCGGGCTCTTCGATGTCCATGCCCGCTTCGAGTGCGGCGGCGCCGTTGCGCATGCCGAGCATGAAGTCGGTGACCGTGATCCCGGCGAACCCCCATTGGTCCCGCAGGATGTCGGTCAACAGCACCTTGTTCTGGCCGGCCCACTCACCGTTGACCGAGTTGTAGGCCCCCATGACCGCGCTGGCGCCCTGGTCCACCACCCGGCGGAAGTGCGGGAGGTACACGTCGTGCAAGGTTTCGTCGTCGACGATCACGTCGACGCTGAACCGGGCGTTCTCCATGCTGTTGAGGGCGTAGTGCTTCACGCATGTCATCACGTAGCGCTGGGCACCACGGGTGAGGGCGGCGCCGAACTCACCCAGATGGTGCGGGTCGTCGCCGTAGGTCTCCTGGACGCGTCCCCACGCCGGATGCCGGGGCAGGTTGATGCACACCCCGCCGAAGAAGTTGCCGCCCTGGGCTCTGACCTCCCGTCCGATCGCTTCGCCGATCTCCTGTTCGAGCGCAACATCCCAGGTGGCGCCCCGGGCCATCGACACCGGGAACGCCGTGCCGTGGCCCGACACGCAGCCTCGTGGCCCGTCCACGAACCGGGTGCCGGGGATCCCGAGGCGGGCAACCTCACCGTGCACATAGGGCCGGGTGTTGTAGCCACCACCGAGCACCTCGGGGGCGAGCTCCCAAAACGGCGTGTCACCGTCGAGCAACCCGAGGCGCTCGGCATCGCCCAACATCGCGTAGAGCCGGGCTGCCTCTGCGTCGGGTTCTGCACCTTGCCGAATCGCGCCAACCGCACGCTGGAACGCGGTGATGTCGTTGTCGCTGTCGCTGTCGCTGGTCGTCGCCGCCGGCACGGGAGGAACTGTTGCCGAGCCGGTACACCTCCGCAAGTACCGGCACCACAAGACCCCGACGCCCGCCGAGAGGCCGGGGCCGAACGAACAACTGCCACCTCCGGACTGTGCCGTACTCGCCGGGGTGACGATCGCCGGTGGCCTCATCCCCGATCCCAACGGCGACCCCAACGACCCGCAGCAGTTCCGGGCGTTCGATCCGGCGGCACTGGCCTGTGACTCCCCGGTCGGTTCCACAACGACAGCGCCTGCAGCGGGCACCGTGAGCATCCCCCGGTTCACTGGGTGAGGTCCTCGGGCTAGCGAGCCGAACTCAGCCAGCCAATGCGCGTACTCCCGACCCAGCGATCAGCAGAGCGGAGCGATGCCGCTTGCCGACGTCTGCGCCACGCCCCCGTTCGTCCGCCGAGCTGTCAGGTGCCAATTCATTGCCGACAGCCGTCAGGTTCATCGCTGACAGCGTGGCGGGGGCAGGAATTACACCTGCGACCTTCGGGTTATGAGGGCACCGACGCCCATAGGTGCTGGCCGGCACTCATCGGCGTTCGCCTTGATGAACGAGCGAATCGGGACCCGTGCGCCGCGCGCTCGCGCACGAGACGACTCAGGCAGGGTCGGGCAAGCCTTCTCGCACCTGACCGACGAAGTTGGGCAGGACAATCTCGAGCCGGTCGAGGAGTTCGTGAACGGTCATTGGCGGACGGGTGCGCCGGCGAGCGATGTCGGACAACGCGGCGTAGGCCGGCGATGGGTCGCTCTCGGCAACGGCCACCGCGAAGCTGTCGGGGTCGACGGGTTCGGACGCCGTGAGGGCTCGCACGCGCTCGCTGGGAAGTCGCGCAGGTTGAACGTGACGATGCTGTGGGCCTCGACATGCACGGCGAGCGCAAGGACATGCCGGTCGTGCTCGTTGATCGGCATCGCAGCAACGAGCGCCTCGGGCGCTTCGTCGAGTGCGCCCGGTACGGCGCGGTTCATTCGATCGATGCGGTAGGCGATCGCGTCCAGTGCGAGGTCAGCGCGCTTGGCGAGATTGCGTCGGACTTCATCGAGGATCGTCGACGACCAGTGCACGCGGACGAGTCGATGTGCTGCGAACGTCAGCAGCAGATCGGTCAACTCGATCGAGTACAGGACGTTTGCGTCCACAACCACTACCCGACCAGGCACCGCCACAGGTTCAGTCGTACAGGCCGAGATCTTCGGCTTGGCGGGTCAGCTCGTCGAGCGCTTCACCAGCGGCAGCGTCCTGGCGGTCGCGGTAGGCGAGCACATCGATCAACCGCAGCCGCCGATGTGTTCCGACCATCCGGAACGGCAGCGCACCATCATCGAGGAGCTTGATCAGATGCGGGCGGCTCACGTTCAAAGCTCGGCTGCCTCAACCGTCGTCAGCTCAGCCTGCAACGACGCGACGCTGACACCATGCCCGGCACGAAGGTGCTCCACGATCGTCTTCAGCGCGCTAACCAGTTCTTCGGGCATCTCCACCAGGTCACCAGCGGAGTCGACCAGCCGGGCACCCTCGCCACCGTCGCGAGCCAGAACGCGATCGATGACCTCCAACTCACGCGCCTGAACCGAGCCAGGCCTGATCTCGACAGCACTTGACACGACGCCGATAGTACGTGTCAAGTGCAATAACCGCAACAGACCTGCGTGAGGCGGCCCTTCAATCTCGGACCATCGGCTTCCATCCCGAAGCTCAACGCTGTTCGCGTTCTGTTCGCGCTGATCGCTTCCGACAACATCAGAACCCTTCCCGACTTCTCGGAAAGGGCCTCTGAACTGGTTCTGTACTTGGTGGCGGGGACAGTGTTGTGTCTCACCAGATAGGAAACAGGTGTCGCGCGTCATAGGAAACATCTGGCGGTGATGTTGGTGGCGGGGACAGGATTTGAACCTGCGACCTTCAGGTTATGGGTGCACCGCCGCCTGTAGGCGCTGGCCAGCATTCATCGGCGTTCGCCCTGATGAACGAGCGAATCGGGACCCGTGCGCCACTCTGTCGGGGGCACTGGTGGGCGTAGTCGTGCTGACACGGTGCTTACAGCAGCCGGTCAGGTGGCGTTGTTGCGACCGAGGTGGATCGGCACCCGGCGACCCTCGTCGTCGAACACGACCACAAGTTCCAGACGGGCACCGAGCGCTTCGAGGTACTGCCGCAGTGTCGGCACGCGCACGCCCTCGGAGTGTTCGAGCTTGGAGATCGCCGGCTGCGTCACGTCGAGCCGGCCGGCGAGCACGGCCTGGCTGACCGCCTCGCCACGACGAAGTACCGGTCATCGGCCAGCGGCACCGCCGACGCGTACCAGTCGTTCCACCACCGGCCGACCCAGATCCGGGCCTTGTTCTGCGAGCAGGCCGACGTTCGCGTTGCCAGCAGGGGTCAGACGAATCCGGCCTTGTCGATTATGGCCATGAACGACGGGCGCCGACGGTGTGTCTCGCGCAAACCAGCCACCCGCACCTCGAACTCCAGCATCGCATCGGCTGCCTGGGCAGACTTCACCGCCGCTTTCAGGTACCGCACCGCCGCTTGGTACGACCGTTTGTCAGCGGTGACCAAAACGTCGTCAACCAGGCGGAACCACACCGCCATCGCCTCGGCTGGGTGCGTGCGCGCACGTGCCTCAGCCAGGCCCTTCCACCGGCGCTCACCGAATCCCCATCCACCCGGGTCGGTGGTAGCCAGCTCCCACGCAGCCTCGGACTCACCTTCGGCGAGCAGCACGTCGACGAGCGCGCCGGGGTTACCGGCGCCAAGCACCGCCCGGGCCTCGGCCTGGTCACGTCCCACTGGCTGGCTGCGACCGCCGCCGCCCGAAGCAGCCCGTATGTCGATGCGCTCGGCATCCGCTCGTGCTGCTCGCGACGCAACCGCAGCGCCCCGGCCACGTCGTCTCGGGACAGTGAGGACATCGGCGGCCAGGTCGTAGAGCCCCGCCACCTGCCACCCCGAGGTCCGCTCGATGCCCTCCAACGCCCAGCGCAGCCCGTCATCAGTCAAGTCGAGCTCAAGCATTGCGTCGGCCACCCGCTGATACTGGTAGGGCTCGGTCAGGTCACCGCCCAGCATCACCACCAACGCCGGGACATCGCGGTCCAACACCGCCAATCGCTCGGCCGCATACCGATCAGACGTCTCGGACCTGACTGCAACCTCCCGACGGTAGACGGCCAGGCCCTTGTCACCGAGTGCCGGGGCGTAACGGACCGGGTCGAGTTCGAAGAAGTCCTGATCCACGAAGCTGAACCTGACCATCCATTTCGCCAGCTTCACCGGATCCGCCAACCCCGGCTGGCACGCCTTTGCGTGCAGCTCCAACAAATCATTCGCCAGGTCACCGATCATGCCGTTGGAGTCATCGGCCCGTCCGATCACCTTCACCACATGGGTCACCGCCCTCTGCAACAGCTCGATCAGTTCACGGCTCGAACCGGCCTCCACTGCCTCGGCCAACCCTGCCACCACCGGACGAGCCTCCACCGCCCACTGCGACGACTCCCAGTACCCCAGATGCCGGCGCGTTCGCAGCCCCGAGTCCACCTCGGCCCGCAACACTGCCAGCCGCTGCTGGGGACCCGCGGCCGCCAACCGCACTGCACGAGCCGTCCGCTCATCACGCATCGACCCATCCACAAGCTTAGCCGTCGGACCGTCACCTCATCGAGCCGGTCAACAAGCTCGTCAGGTGGCTGCCCGGTCACGGCCTCACCGTCGCCCATCACCTCACCATGATGGCCCAACCGGCTGGTCACGACCCACAACACCAGCGGGTACCGGGCCGATTGACCCCTTGTGGTGATGGCTCACGGCCATGTACATGAAACGCCCGTCTGGCACGACAGGGTGCTGCGAGCGGCAAGTCCCGCACCTGTTGGTTGCATTAATGGTTCCGAAATGGTTACCGTGCCCCCATGGCGAACGTGACGATCAAGGACATCAACGACAGCGATCTTGAGGGCGTGGCCCGTCAAGCCGCACACCTGGGCCTGTCGACGCAGGAGTTCCTTCGCCGGCTGATCGCCCGCGAGGCCGCACGACCGGCACTGCCCGATGAGCTTGCCGACCTTGCCCGCCAGGCACGCGCTGAACGACAGCCGATGCCCATGGCGGAATTCAACCGCGTACGCCGCCGAGCGGTCCGCTCAGCATGAGACTGGACAGCGCCGTCGTTGACACCAGCGCGCTGCTCGCCATCGTCGGCGTCCTGCCAATCGAGCCACCCGATGTCGCACAGCTGTACGCCCCCGAGTCCAGCCTCGTCGAGGGCATTGCAGTGCTGCGCTCGTTCCATGAGGGCAGGTTGTCAGACATCCTCGGTGACCTTGCGCTGATCGGACCGACCGTGTCGGAGTGGATTGGCGCCAACCGTACCGCTGGCACAATCGCCGAACTCGCTGTCCGCTACCCCGACGAGCTGGTCACCGACCTTGCAGCGGTGGCGGCGGCGAAGGTGCTTCGCTTACCGCTCGTCACAGGCATCCCCGATCTCTCAGGTCTCGATCCAGACATCGCCACGATCGTGCTCCCACGCCGCCGGACCTGACCGCCACGAGGTTTCACTCGACACCGACGCCACGCTGTTCAACCAACGCCACCGATCCCAGGCGCCACCGACGAGCGATGCAACGCCGCCAGCCGGGGCAGGCGGCGCCAGGAGCGCCGACCATCCGACGACGTTCAGCTCAACCATCCGGAACGGGCCGCCGCCGCAGCCACCATCACGGCCTGGGAACACCAGCACGACGCACCGGCGCTGCTCACCCCCGATCAGCTCCGTGGTGGTGGGGGCCCGAACCGCGCGTTGACTGCAACGCTGCGGCTGGGACGGTGACGATCCTCATCAGGCGACCTGGACGGCGTCCTTGAGCTTGGCGGGAACCTTCTCGGGGAACGACACGACTCAGCGTGCCGGCCGAGCGCCTCAGCGACGCGGGCGAGAGTGTCGATCCGGTTCTTGGCCCCGCCACCCTCCTCGAGACGAGAGATCACCGACTGGGTGGTGCCCATCCGCTCAGCCAGCTCACGCTGGCTCAGCCCGGCGCCGGTGCGCAGGTCGTAGATCAACTGGCCGAGCGCGAGGTCGTGCTCGACCTCGGCGCGCACCTCGGTGCTCGGTGCCCGACGCTTGTTCTTCGTGTCGTCCCAGCGGGAGTAGTTGGCCATCGTGGTCTCCTTCACGGGTTGGTCCGGGCGCAGTCCTCGGCGGCTCTGCGGGCCCGGGCGATCTCGGTGCGTTCGTTGTTGCGTTGCTTGCGGAACGTGGTCAGCAGCACGATCCGGCCATCCTTGGTGAACCGGTAGGTGATCCGGCGAGCAGTCGGGCCGAGCGTAAACCGCAACTTCGAACAGCCCGTCGCCGAGACTCCTCGACAACGGCATCCGAGCCCTCGACCCGAGCACGACCAGCCGGTCGATCGCCACGACCGTCCGGTCCCACTCGTCATCGCCGAGCGAGTCCATCCACTCGACGACTTCGTCATGCAGCTTGATCTCAGCCACAGGAGCAGTATCGCACCAATGCGATGATCGCACAACAGTGATTATCGTATGGAACGCTCGTTACCGATCGCCGGTCCCGAACTTGCTCCCGGTGGGACTCCCGGACTTGCTCCCGATTCAGCGGAGGTGGAGGGTCGGCGGGGAGGCTGAGCTTTCGATCCGTCGTCAAGGGCGCCGAGCACGCAGTTCACCCGCCGCTGACCTGTCGTGAGCAGCCACCACGGGCGCCGGACCGGACCGGGCCCGTACACATATCAGCCACCGCTGCTCATGCCGCCCATCGTCGCACGCTGCGCGGGCCAGCGACGCCTGAGAATCGTGCACACCGTCCCGGTGATTATCCGTAAGTGCCGCCCGATCTTGCTCCCGATGAACGATTCGATCTGCTGGGTCGCAACTTGGAACCGCCGATCGCCGTTGACGACGTCGACGACTGCTGGGAGAGTCTCGGCATGGCAATCGTGGTAGGCCCAGCGACATTGTTCGAAGACGTCAAGGCCGTGCTCGGCCCCCAACGGCCTGACGCCAACGTGTGCTGGTGCCTCAGCTACCGACTCACCTCCTCGAGGGAGAACCGGGAACTCGTAGGGCCGGCACGCGGCGAGCGGGTGCGACAACTCGTGCAGCAGGCCCCGCCGCCTGGTGTGCTCGCGTACGAGAACGGTGACGTGGTCGGCTGGGCAGCCGTGCACCCCCGCGCCGACACGAGCTTCGCCCGCAACCGGAAGATCCCTCATGTCGACGACCTCGACGTCTGGTCAGTGTGGTGCATCCGCGTACGCCCAGGGCACCGCAAGACCGGCATCTCACACCACCTGCTTGCCGGCGCAGTTGCGTTCGCCCGTGACAACGGCGCCGTTGCGATCGAGGGTTACCCCCTCGACAACAACACGGCGAGGATCGATACCACCATGGCCTACGTCGGAACTGTGGCCCTGTTCGAGAAGGCAGGCTTCACGAAGGTTGCCGACACCGACTCGGTGCTCGACGGCTTCCCGCGTGTCCTCATGCGGCTCGACCTGCGCTGAGGCTGCTTCGGCCAGGACGCCACTCACAACGAACATGTGCAGCCCCAACAGGCCCTGGCTGAATTGAAAGGAACACCGGAGTCTCGCCTGTCGGCGATGAAGGTCATGCCGCCTCTCTCCGGTCGGCGTCCACCACACTGGCGGCAGACCCAGATCGGGGTGTCACGCTCGCCGCTGCTCATGGGTGCGTACTCGTGCATGGAGCAGGAGATGACCACAGAGGTGATCGAGGACGAGCGTGTGGTGGTGAGCACGGCCCGGCTGGCGTGCGCGGCGTACATCCGCACGAGCGCCGACGATCAGCAGTCGCCTGAGGACTCGCGCCGCTGGCAACTCGACATTGCCTCCCGGCTCGTCGCCACCGCCGCCGGGCAGATCGTGGCGGTGTACCACGACATCGACGTCACCCGGGAGCTGCCGTGGTCCCGCCGGCCCGAAGCCTCTCGACTCGTGAAGGACGCGGCGGATCCGGGGCGGGGAGGTCGGCGTTGGTGATCGCCGAGCCGCAGTGTCAGATAGCCGCGGCCGGGATCGGGCTCCACGTCCTCGAAATGGTCAGCCGGGCGCAAGGCAGGGTGCGGCATTGCACACATCAACGAAGGTGCCCCCAAGGAACGCAGCCTTTTGGCTGCGCGCTGAAGCCTGTTCACGGGGTTTGCCGTGTGAATCACCGACAGGGTCAGGGTTAGCAAGGTCCGGGCCGGGAGGGATGCTCCCGGTGGGGGGTGGGCGGCTGCCCGAGTCCCACATGACGTACACGCTGCCGCCGTATCCGTCGGCGATTTCCTGGGCGTTGAGACGTTCGATGCCCCAGAACGGTTCGACGTCAAGGCGGTCGGTGAACCCGATGTTCGCCGTGCGGTCAGGGTTGAGGGCCGGGGGGTCAAACAGTTTGATCCCGGCGGTGCGGGCCAACATGTCGGTGGTGACGCTGGCAACCTGCCAGTCGGCGTAGGCAGCGTGCAACAGGATCTGCTTTGGCGGGGTGGGTTCGTAACCCTCAACATCAAGTGGGTTGTCGGTCAGATGGTGGGCGTACCCGTTGGCTTCGGCACGGTCCCACAGAATCTGGATCAGTCCCAGCGCCTGGGGCCGGTCAATCTCATTGGGGTAGGCGGAATTGAACACGGTGTCGTAAACCCCTACCCACTGCGAACTGCGCCGCAGCAGCACCGAATAGTTCATGCCCGGTACCCCGAGCACCCCACGGGTGAAGTCCTGGGCAACGGCCATGAGTGCTCCACCCATGATCCCGCCCTGGGAGTTGCCGTCATACCCCAACGTGGTCCGGTCAATCAGTGGTGCACCGCCATCACGGAACAACAGGTTGGCATCGAGGCCTTCAGGGTGGATCATGAGGCGACCCAGCATCAACACGTTGAGGATGCCCTGCTGGGAGCCATCGGCAACAAGATTGAAATGCGACCCGTCCTGAAGGGCAATGGCTGCGTTTCCAAGGTCGGTTGATGAAAACCCGGCCCAGTTGGTGCCGCAGAACATGACGTTGTGTTCGTTGGCAAACCGGCGGATGTTGACACTGCTGATCTGGGTGTAGTCCCGCAACAATCCGTGGCCGTAGATCGACATGGTGGCAGGATTTTGGGCTGTGGCCTGTGTTGGCACCACACAGCGGAACGGCACCTGGACGCTGGGCCACGCAGGGTTGCGTTCAGGCAGGCCATCGGGACCCCAGTTGAATGCCTGTGCCGGGACATCAGGAGTGCCGCCGGGCACCGGGGCAGGAGCCGGGCCGCGTTGGTAGTTCGGTACTTCAAACACACCATCGATCGTCGTGACGTTGCTGCGGAAGCCGTCATCCACACCTGACACCAATTCCCGGGCAGCAACGAGGGTGGGTGCGTTGCCGTCGAGAGTGGCAAAGGCGTCGTCACGGATGTGCAGCATGCGCTCAGCAAGGTTGCGTTCACTGGCAACGGTGAAGTCCCACGCCACAACAAACTCATCGGGGTCAAACCCGTAACCGTCGAACTCTGTGAGCAGTAACTCCATGGCGTCACGACGCTCTTCCACCACCGCAATGCCGGTCGGAGTGCCGTCACGGTACGCAGCGAACACCTCATTGGCTTCCACCGGGCCACCAGACGTGTCCACCAGGTTCCGGATCGCCACCAGATACCTCCCACCCTCGTCAAAGTTCCGGGCCGGCAACACCATCAACAACCGGTCAGCATCACTGGACGCCTGCTCGTCATACTCAACCCAGTGCGGATGCAGCTCCCCGGTTTCAGCATTGATGATCACCACCGGGGTGTCCTGGCTGACCGACAACGCCTTGTTCGTAATCGGGGCGGCACCCGACGCCACAAGATCCACATCGGGCAGGTACGCCAGCAGTTGCTGGCCGGGACTGAACCCGTCATTGCGGTTCTGCTCGGTGGTGTCGATCCGCCGGCCGTCCTTGTTCGCCGGTGACGCCGCCAACGAAAGGTCAAGACGCAACCCGGTGTCGGTCGTTTGGTCAGCAACGGTGAACTGGTCCGACGGGAACGGCAGGAGACACGACCGGGGGTCCAGCACCTCGCACACGTACACCTCGGTTGTCAACGCCTCAGGCACCCACGCTGCGGGGTTCGCTGCCTGACGGAACAAAAACGCTGCCATCTGCCCACGGGTCACGTTCACAGCCTGCGAATACAGGGTCCCCGCCGTGTTCGTGCCCGTCGTGATCCCCGACTCCTTCAACCAGCACGTCGCCTGCCGCAACTCGACATCACCACGCACATCGGTGAACCCACACGACAACGCCGCATCAGGCTCACCCGCCAGACGCCACAAGAACCTCGCCATCTGCGCCCGGGGCACCGTTCCCACCCGGTTGTACTCGCCGGGACGAACCCCCGTGGTGACCCCTTGCTGATTCAGCCAGCACGCCGCCAACTGCATGTCCCCAGAGGCCGTACCCATATCCCCAAAACCACAATCAGTGCCTGCGTCAGGCGCCGGTTCACCCTATCATCCGCCACAAGAACAGCGCCATCTGACCCCGGTTCACCTGCACGCTGGGCGAATACAGCCCCGGGCCCCCAAAGCTCCTCGGTGATGTCTTCAGACACCAGCCACTGCACACCCTGGGCGAACGCGGCGCCGGCAGGCACATCAGTGAACCCAACCGGCCCACCAGCCGACGCTGGCAGCCAGCCGGCACCCCACCACCAACATCACCGGCGGTGACCGGTGCAAGCGACCGCCGCCGGGGTCACCGCTGCGACGAGGGCAACCGCCGCTGCGACAGCGATCCGGCGAATCCGACGGGAACGGCGCATGGTGAAACTTTCCCCCTGATGAACGTGTCCTGAACGAATCTTAGTGACGAAGGACACAGGCTGTGGCTCGGGCCACAGCAAAAACGGACGCCTTTGGCCAGCGGCCCAAGTCGTCCGACTCAGCCGGGTGCCCCACACCCGCGTGCTGCGCCCCAACTGGCCGAGTCAGGTCAGCTTGACGGAAAACCACCTCAGGATGAGTGCACGGCACGCACCCACCAAGCAAAAAGCCGGCCCCGAGGGACCGGCTCCGATGCAGCCAAACTGGCAATTGGTGGCGGGGGTAGGATTTGAACCTACGACCTTCGGGTTATGAGCCCGACGAGCTACCAGACTGCTCCACCCCGCGGCGTGAGAGTGATCATACGCCCATTGGCTCCCAGCTCCAACCTGACGGGCTGCCGGGCCGCCAACAGCCCAACCCGACGACTGCCGGTTAGCGGCGTGGGCCAACCACATCGGGATTGTCGGCCAGCCACGCCCGAAGCTCGGCTTTGACCACCTTGCCTGACGCGTTGGTGGGCAGTTCGTCGACCACCACCACGTGCCGGGGCACCTTGAACCCGGCCAGGCGTTGGCGCACGGTGGCCACCACCTCGTCGGCGTCCACGGTCATGCCCGGCCGGGCCACCACCACTGCGCACACGTTTTCGCCCCAGCGGGGATCGGGTACGCCCACCACCGCCACCGCTGCCACGGCGGGGGCGGCGCTCACGGCCTGTTCCACCTCGGGTGACGCCACGTTCTCGCCCCCGGTGATGATCACGTCCTTGCTGCGGTCCACCACCCGCAACAGCCCGTGGTCATCCACCATCCCGACGTCACCGGTGTGCAGCCAGCCATCGCGCACCGTGGCCGCCGTGGTGGCGGGGTCGTTCCAGTACCCGGCCATCACCTGGTCGGCGCGCACCGTGATCTCCCCCACCGACCCCGCCGGCATCTCAACGCCGGTGTCGCCGTCGACGATGCGCAGCTCCACCCCGGGGGCGGGGTGACCGGCCGCCGACAGCAGCGCATCGTCACCGGCCAGGCCACGCCGGTGGGCGGCAGCGTCGAGGAACACGGCATTGCCCGACAACTCGGTCATGCCGTACCCCTGGGTGAAGTCCACCCCCAGCAGGTCGTGGGCCCGACGCAGCAGCGTGACCGGCATGGGGGCAGCCCCGTAGGCGATCACCCGCAACGTGGCCAGCTTGGCCACGTCGGTGGGTACGGCGTCGAGATGGTCGCACAATGCCGCCAGCATGGTGGCGGCCAGCGAACACGACGTGACGCCGTGGTCGGCTGCCATGCGACAAAAACCAACGGGCTCGAACCCTTCCATGAGCACCACCGGGCGGCGGTGGGCATGGCGGTGCACCACGTTGTATCCGGCCACGTGACACAGCGGGAAAGCGAACAGGTACACGTCGTCGGGATCCACGGGCCGGGCACCGGCACTGGCGGCCACGGCGGCCAGGATGCTGGTGTGGGTGAGCACCGCACCCTTGGGGGCCCCGGTGGTGCCACTGGTGAACAGCAACCACGCCGGGTCGTTGGGTCGACAGCCGTCGGCGGGCGCATCAACAGGCGCAGCATCAACATCACACAGTTGCTGCCAGTCGTGCAGCGTGGCCGGGTCCACCCCGGCATCAGCCAGGCGCTCGAGCTGATCGGGAGCACCGAACACCACCGTGGCCCCCGAGCGGGCCACCTGGTCGGCGAGTTCGGCAGGGGCCAGGCGATGGTTGAGCAGGACCAGCACCCGCCCGGCAGCCGGCACCCCGTAATACAGACCAACCCAGGCCAGATGGTTGCTGCCCACCGCCGCCACCCGACCACCCACAGGCACCATGGCCGTCACCTGACGTGCGACCGCTGCCACCACGGCACGAAGGTCGGCCCACGTCACCGACGCCCCGTCGGGAGTAACCAGTGCGACACCGGCGGGGTCATCGGCTGCAGCCGACGCCACGACGTCGTGCAGCAGCATGCCGGGCATGCCCACAGGTGAACCTGCCACTCCAGCTGCTGAAGTCACAGGTCGCTAGGCGGTGTTGAGGCGGAACTGCAGCGCCCGCAGGCGGTCGGTGGCCTCGCGCACCAACCGCTGGTACTCGCCGAGATCGCCCCGCTCGAGCAGGGCCCGGTCGGCCTCGTCGAGCAGGGCCTCAATGGCGGCCACCTCGGTGGCAACCTCGGCGTCGGTGGGCAGGCCCGAAGGTGGCAGCGTGGTGGGGACCGGAATCGTGGTGGTGGGAGTGCCGCCGTCGTCCACGATGATTTCCTGTTGGGCGCCGTCGTCGGTGGGTCCGTCGGTGGGGTCACCGGCCACACCTTCGAACGTGGTGATGTCCACGTCGAACAGTTCCTGGATCACCTCGCGCAACGTCGGGCGCATGATCACCTGCTCACCGAACACACCCACCACATTTCTCAGCTCGGGCACGTTGGTCTGCGAACTGGCCACGTACACCGGCCACACGTAGAAGATCGTGTTCTGCCCGGTGCCGGTCTCCAGCGGCAACAGCATCAGGTCACCGAAGGTGACCGTGGAACCGCGGCTGTCGAGCAGGTTCAGCTGCTGGGCGATGACGTCGTCGGCCAGGATCTGCGAGGTGACCAGTTTGGGCCCGGCCACCTGCAGGTTGGACGGCATCTCGTACACCACCAACTTGCCGAAATCGCCGTCGGGGTCGCTCTTGGCGGCCATGAAGGCCGTGAGTTTCTGCGACGTGTCCTCACGCGAACGCGGGGTGTAGGCCCGAATCTGGATGAACGACTGGGTGACCTCCCCGGGCAGCCGCATGAGCTGGTAGTACGGCCGCATCCGCTCGTCGGTGGGGTTGGTCACGATGGCCGGGGGCGGGGTGGGTCCCCCGATGTTGGGCGGCAGGGTGGTCTGGACCTGCTGGCGGTCCAGGGTCCGGGGCGGGGCTGGGGCCACCGACCACGCGTTGGTCTGCTCCAGGAACTCCTGGGGCTCGCCGAGGTGGTAACGCGAGAACATGGTGGTCTGCACCGTGAACAGGTCACGCGGGTAGCGGATGTGCTGGCGGATGCCCTCGCTCATCTCGGACACGTCGGCGAACAGGTCGGGAAAGGCGCTGCTCCAGGCGGCCACGATGGGGTCCTCGGTGTCCATGACGTACAGCGAGACGGTGCCGTCGTAGGAGTCCACCACTGCCTTGACCGAGTTGCGCACGTAGTTGAAGTCACTGTCCAGGCCACTGCCCACCAGGCCCACGGTGTCGGCCTGCTGGCCGTAGGGCCAACGGGTGGACGTGGTGTAGGCATCGAGGATGTAGTAGATCCGGCCGTTGGCGATCACCGGGTAGACCTCGGAATCCAGCGCCAGGAACGGGGCCACCTCGTTGACCCGCTCACGCACGTCGCGGCGGAAAATCACCTTGGATTCGTCGGTGATGAAGTCCGACACCAGCACGTTCCAGTCGGCGAAGCGCAGGGCGAACGCCGCCCGCCGGCCCACGCTGCCCAGGCCCACCCCGTCGTTGCCGTCGTAGCGGAACTCCTGGGTGGCGCCGTCCTCGTCGAGGAAGGCCACCTCGTCACGGGTGGCGCCCACGATGGCGAAGCCGCCAAAGTCCTCGGCCACGTACAGCTCGGGGCGGGTCAGTTCAACTCCCACCAGTTCCGGACTGACCTCGACGGGAAGATTGCGGACCAAAAAGTCGGGCTGGCCGTTGGAGGTGGTGACGTTGGCCGGGGCCAGGGCCATGCCGTAGCCGTGGGTGTACACGATGTGGTTGTTTTCCCACGTGTCGGGAATCTCGTCGAGGGCCAGTTCGCGGGTGCTCACCAGCGCCGGGGTGAGGCTGATGTTTCCGCTGGGGTCGCGCACCTGATAAGCGGTCCATTTCGAGCCCGAGGAACCGGTAGAAGCCCAGACCCGGCTGCAGCCTCTGGAAGGTGCGCAGCACGGCAGAGGCGTCCAGCAACGGAACGTTGCGGATGGTGGCCGGATTGTTCACCACCGCAGCGCGGCCTTCGTCGATGTCTTCGGTGAAATCCCCGTACCGACGGATCTCCACGTCGTCCATGCCCATGGCAAAACGGGTGGCCTCAATGTTGCGGGCCACGAACGGCGCTTCTTTTTGCGACAGGTCGGGAGTGACCTGAAAGCGCTGAATGAACGCCGGGTAGGCCACACCCACGCTGATGGCCACGAATCCCCACAGACCCACCGCCACCAGCGGCAGCACCCAGCCCCGGCGACGGATGTTCACGATGAACAACACCGCCGACAACAAGGCGATGATCAGCAGCAGGTTGAGGGCCGGCAGCTCGGCGTTGACGGCGGTGTACAACGCCCCGGTGACCGCTGAGCGGGTGGAGTACACGAGCTCGTAGCGGTCGAACCAGTAGCCGGCGGCCCGGACCAGAGCCATGATCCCCACCAGGAACGACAGGTGGGCCTTGACCTGGGGGGTGACCCGCTCGGTTGGTGACTGCAGACGGATGCCACCGTTGAGGTAGTGGGCGATGGCGGTGATGAAGGTGATGATGATCAGCGACGCAAACAGCCAGTCGATGGCCATGGTGACGAACGGCAACCTGAACAGGTAGAAGCTGATGTCCATCCCGAACTGCGGGTCAGTCATCCCGGTTGGCGAGCCGTTCAGAAACAGCAGCCAGCTCTCCCACTGCGCTGACATCGACACTCCGGCCAGCAACCCGGTAAACAACGCCACACCGCCGCGCACCACACCAGCACGTCGCGACATCATGGCCTGATAGCGGCGAAGCAGTTCGTCGTCGGGACCCATCGGCGGCAGGCTGGGAGCGAGCCGGTCGGCCACGGTGAGATTCACCCACAAGATGACGGCGAACACGGCGGTGAACATCACCGACAGCAGTATTCGGGCACCGAGCAGGCCGCCCCAGATGTCGGTGCGGCCTACCGAGTCGAACCACAGGAAGTTGGTGTAGAAGTCCGCCAACCCGCGTGCCGAGGCAAACGCCAGCACCACCAGGGCGGCGGCCACGATGAGAATGATGCGGCCACGTCCCGAGCCTCGGGTCTTGCCACGGGCCGGCATGTCAGCAGCAGATCGCACCCCCGCACTCTACGACAGGGGCCACCGAATGCCGCAGCGCTGGTCGATGGGCACGTGATCAGCCGACCGTGCCGGTCACACGCCCACGCCATTGGCGGCGGCCAGGTCACGCACCGAGGCATCCCCGCTGAGCTCGGCCAACACGTTGAGGGCCTCGGCCAGGTTGGCCACGGCGAACACCTGCATGCGATCGCCGGCACGCTGTTGGGCCTCGGCGGCCTCGTCGACGGGCACCAGGTACACGGTGGCACCGGCGTCGATGGCGGCGGCCGCCTTTTGGGGTACCCCGCCCACCCGACCGACGTCGCCATTGGGTGCGATGGTGCCAGTGACCGCCACCGTGAGCCCACCAGTGAGATTGCCGGGTGTGAGCATGTCGATGATGGCCAGGGTGAACGCCAGGCCCGCCGACGGACCGATCACGTTGCCCGAGTCGATGCTGACCGGGAACGGAAGGTTGTAGGTGCCGTCGCGGGTACCGGTGCGCACCCCCAGGTAGGCCAGTGCGGGGTCGTCGGGCCACGACCCCAACGTGATGGTCACGTCGTTGGTGGGAAGCGTGGGTTCCCCGGCCTGATCAGCCGGTGCCACCATGCCCCCGGCGTGCGACTGCACACCCAACACCACTGCATCACCGGGCGTCAGTGCCACCAGGGCGTCGGTGAGCTGGCGGGACGTGGTCACGGTGCTGCCATTGAGGCTGACCACGGTGTCGCCTGGTTCGAGCTTGCCATCAGCGGGTGTGCCGGGTTCCACATTCACCACCACCGCCCCAGTACCCACCAGCTGCACGTCGTAACCCAGGGCGTCGAGGGCCACGGCAGCGGCGACGTCCTTGGCGTTGGACATGAGCTGGCGATTGATCTCGCGGTTCTCGTCACGGTCACGACCGCCGAGGGCGTCCTGCTCATTGAGCACCTCGATGTCGGAGTCCAACCAACCCCGAAAAAGCCCGAACGGGGTGGCCTGGCCGAACGTCACGGTGAGGTAGCCGATCTCGCCGGAGTCATCGGGATAGGTGGTCGTGCCCGACACCTCCACCAACGGCTGGGTGTCACGCATCGATCCCGGGGACAGCGTGTAATAGGGCAGACGCCACAGCAGCCCAACCAGCAGCACACTGACCACCAGCCCCACCACCAGGGTGAACCGCCACAAACGCACCGGGCGGCGCCCGCCGTCGGTGGGGCCGTCGGGGGTCCCGCCAGCGGCGAGGTCGACCGGTACGCTCTGGTTCACCTGGAACTCCTCGTCAGCATCGGTCAGGCACCGACCGCCGGTCACCACCTTGCCATGAACCCCATCACCGCCATGAAACCCGACGCCCCATGAACCCCGCCGCCCCATGAACCCCGCCGACCCACCCGCTCGTGCCGACTCCGTCGTGGCGGACGCTGCCCAGCGGCGTCGTTCAGCGGCGCTGGCCCGGACACGCCGGCGACCTGGCCACAGCCACAGCCCTGCTGGCCGACCCCGATGCCGGTGTTCGCGTGGTAGCGCTGGGGGCGCTGGCGAGGTTGCGACGCCATCGACGCCGACGTGTGCAGCCAGGCGGTTGCCGACCCCGACCCCGACGTGCGGCGCAGGCTGGCTGAGGAGTTGGGACGTCAGCGTCCCGCTGACCCGGGTCGACGATTGCAGGCCCTGCAGGTGGCGCTGCACCTTCTCGATGACCCCGACCCGATGGCCGCTGAGGCGGCGGCGTGGTCGGTTGGCGAGCTGGCCGGACCCGACCCCGACCACGACGACGACAAGACCGACGACGACAGGCCCGACGACGACAGGCCCGACGACGACAGGCCCAACGATGTGACGGCACCCGCTGGGGTCACCGATGCGCTGTCTCGCACTGCCACCGACCACCCCGACCAGTTGGTGCGCGAGTCGGCAGTGGCGGCCCTGGGCGCAGTGGGCGATGTGGCCGGGTTGGCTGCCGTGCTCACAGCGACCACCGACAAACCCGCTGTGCGACGGCGGGCGGTGATCGCACTGGCCAGCTTTTTGGGCGAACCCGGAGTGGACGAGGCGCTGCAACGAGCCACCGCCGACAGGGACTGGCAAGTGCGCCAGGCCGCCGACATGCTGCTGGACACGAGCGACTGAATCGCCGGCACCCGAACCACACGCCCGGCACCCCAACCGATGTCGCCGGCACCCGAACCACACGGCCGGCACCAGCGTGAGCGAGTCAGCCCCGCGCGTCCATGAACATCACCTTGAGCTGGTCGTAGGACTCGATGCAGTGACCGGCCCCCAGCACCACGCACTCGAGCGGTGCGTCCACCAGCTGCACCGGCACCGATGAGTCGTGGGCCAGTCGGGCGTCGAGTCCCCGCAACAGCGCACCACCGCCAACGAGGTGGAGCCCCTGGCTAATGAGATCCTGGGCCAGTTCAGCCGGGGCCCGGCCGAGACAGGTCACCAGCGCGTCGGCCATGGCCGACACCGGTTCGTCGATGGCCTCTCGCACCTCTGCGGCGGTGAGCACCACCGTCTTGGGCAGCCCGCTCATGAGTTCACGTCCGCGCACCTCGGCGGCAAACTCGTCGTCGGTGGGCCACGCCGACCCGATGGTCACCTTGATCTCCTCGGCAGTGCGCTCGCCGATGGCGATGCCGTACTCCCGGCGTACGTAGGTCTGGATGGCAGCGTCGATGTCGAACGAGCCCACCCGCACCGCCTCCAGCGCCACCACGCCGCCCAGCGAGATGAGCGCCACCTCGCTGGTGCCACCGCCGATATCCACCACCAGGTTGCCCAGCGGTTCGTGGATCGGCAGGCCGGCACCGATGGCCGCGGCCATGGGCTGCTCGAGCAGGTACGCCTCGGCGGCACCGGCCCGACGGGCGGCCTCGGTGACCGCCCGCTTCTCCACCGCCGTGATGGCCGACGGCACACAGATCACCACCCGGGGGCGATTGAAACGACTCACACCCACGCGCTGCATGAGCAGGCGGATCATGCGCTGGGTGACCTCGAAGTCGGTGATGGCACCCTTGCGCAACGGGCGCACGGCCACGATGTAGCTGGGGGTGCGCCCGATCATCTGCCAGGCCTCGTGGCCCATGGCCAGCACGTCCTGGGTCCTGCTGTTGAGTGCGATTACCGAGGGCTCATTCAATACGATGCCGCTGCCGCGCTCGTAGACCAGGGTGTTGGCAGTTCCGAGGTCGATGGCAAGGTCGCGGGCCATCAGGGGTCCACCGGGGTGTCGGGGTGGCGTTGGACCTCGGGCCTGTTTGCGGCACGGTGGTCGGCTTGACGGTGGAACCCTGACGGGCCCGCCCTGGACTGGGGGCAGTGAGGCCTGTGGGTCGGCCAGAGGATCGGCCCGTGGCCAGGTCACGGACCGTGCGCAGGCGGTCGGTGGCGTCTGACGGCTTGGCGGCCTGGGTTCCTGCGGTGGGCTGGTCGCGCAACCGCTCAGCAGCCATCGGCCCCGACGCCGGACGATCAGCGCTCAACGCCGTCATCTCGGCCTGAAAGTCGTCGATGCTGGACATGAACGAGGTGGGTTTGCGGTAGCGGAGCCACAGCAGGACCGATCCGACGATCGACAGGGTGATGGCTCCCACGAGAAAGATCAGATTGCCCAACCGCTGTCCTCACTACTCGAAGGGTCCGGCACAAACGTCGCTCTGCCCGGGACTCCAGTATCGGCCATCACGGGCGAACTATCGAACCCGACTGCTCCAGCCGGGCCGGAGGCAGCTGCTGCGACACCGAGATTGCCACGACGTCCGGGTGACTCGCCCCCATCAGTGACCCCGGCGATCGATCCCAGCACTGTCGATCAGGACTGTCGATCTCGGCAATGTCGGTTGCGTCGGAAGCCCAGGCCTGTCCGTCATGCCAGTACTCGCGCTTCCAGATGGGCACGGTGGCCTTGACCTGGTCGATGGCGAACCGGGCGGCGGCAAAAGCCTCGCCACGGTGCGGGGCCGACACCGCCACCACCACCGATGTCTGTGAGGTGTCCACCCCACCGAGTCGGTGGGCGATCCAGACCCGTCCGGTGTCGGGCCATCGGACCCACACTGCAGCGGCGATGCGAGCCATGCGATCGACCGCAGGCTGCTCGTAGGCCTCGTACTCCAACCGCTGCACACCGGTACGCCCCGAGCCATCGGGAGCGATGCTGTGGTCCCGGGTGGTCCCCGAGAACGTGACAATGGCGCCACAACCCGCCTGCGTCACCCACTGGGCTGCGTCTGCGACCGACAGCGGGTGTACATCCAGCGAGACGGTCCACCGCTGGTCGGGGTCGGTGGAGACCCACACGGGGGTGACAGCGTCCATTGATGGTCTCCTCCCCGTTGTGCACAACCCGATGTTCAGACGGGAATGGTAGCGACGCCAACGCCCCAATGGCGCCGCTCGACCCCTCAACGCGCCATTTCCCGCCCGTTTTGGGGGCGACCCCCCAGCGGGAGTGCGCGTGACTAGGATCACACTGATGCCCAGGGATCCCGACGATGAGCAGCGGCGCGGGTTTGAACCCCCCGTGCCCATGGCCGACCGCCTGTGGCGTCATCCGTCCGAACTGGGGCTTCACGCCACCGCCGGACCACGGGTCATTTTGCACAAGCGACCGTCGTTCGGGCGGGTGCTGGTGGCCGCCGCCCTCGGCCTGATCGGCGGCACTGTGGTGGGCGTCGGAGCCCTGGTGGCCAGCGGTTTGCTCAACGATTCCACACCGACCACCGCCGTTGAGCAGGTGGCCGGTCCCGCCCCTCGCACCCTTGGTGGTGGCGAGCTGGCCATTGCCGACAAGGCCCTGCCCGCCGTTGCCCGCGTTGATGCCACTGGCCCCGCCGGGACCCGGGCTGCCACCGCCGTCGTGGTGCGAAACGACGGTCTGATCCTCACCACCTCCGACGTCCTCGACGGCGCCGAGAGCGTCACGGTGACCCTCGACGATGGCGCCACCTATCAAGCCAGCGTGGTGGGCCGGGACCGACGCAGCGACGTTGGGGTGATCGACATCGAAGCCAACGGGCTACCGGTGGCATCACTCCCCGACGCCACTGTGGACCAGGCCATCGGCTTTGGTGATCACGTCGTGGTTGTCGACACCACCCCGAGCAGCCAGCCGTCGCCCACGGTGACCAGTGGATTTGTGTCCCACTCGTCGACGATGGTGCCGCCCAGTGCACAGCTGGCGTCGACCGAATCGGGGAGCAACCCCATGTATGGCCTGATCGAGATCCAGACGGGCCCCGACAGCGGGCGCTACGACAACGGGCGCCCCGATGGCGGCGCCATCCTGCTCGACGCCAACGGTTCGCTGTTGGGCATCGTGACCGCACGGACACCGTCGGACCTGACCGGCATGCCCGTTGACGACGCCGCCCGCTACGCCACCCCCTACGACCATGTCCGCCGGGTGTACGAGGAAGTCGCCTCGTCGGGGATCTACACCCCGGCTGCCCTGCCCGTGGACGTCGAGGACCTCGACCAGCAGGCCGCCACCGAGCTGGACCTCACCGACGGTGGCGTGCTGGTGCGATCAGAGCCCACCAACGCCGACATGGTCGACGCCGGTATCCAGCAGGGTGACGTGATCGTGGCCATCAACGGCGCGCCGGTGGCCGACACCAACGACAAGCAAACCGAACTCAGGCGGTACGAACCCGGCGACGAGGTGGAGATCAGGGTGGTTCGCTCTGGGGTCCCGACCGAACTCACCGCCACGCTGGGTGAGGAATCCAGCGTTCCGTGACCACGTGGCGTGGTCGCTGACCATGCCCCCGTGCTGGACCGACGAGATCTCGCAGTGCGGGTGAACGGACCCCTATCCGGGCCCGTACGCTGGGAACTGTGAACCAACCGCCCGACATGCCCGAGGATCCGTTCGCCGACGGTGATCCCGACCACGGCGACGACGCCTCCAACCCGTTCGCCGGCATGCCGCTGTTCGGGGATCTGGCCCGGATGCTCAACCAGCAGATGGGCAGGCAGGGCGCCGGGGGCGGGGCCGATACCGCCCGCCAGTTTGCCGTGAACGTTGCCACCGGGGGGCGAACCGAACCCAATGTGGATCCCGTCCAGCGCATGCGCGTCGAAGAACTCGCCCGCGTGGCCGAACTCCACGTGGGCCAGGTCACCGGCCTCACCGTGCCCACATCGGGTAGCACCGTGGTGGAGGCGGTCACCCGCACCCAATGGGTGGAGCGCACCCTGGTCGACCACCGCACGTTGCTGGCCCGGCTGAGCGAGTCACTGGCTCAGGATCCCGGCGATGACGACGACATCGACCCCGGGGACCCGTTGGCCATGTTGGCGCCGTTGATGAAAATGATGGGTCCGATGATGGTGGGCATGGCCACCGGCAGCATGGTGGGCCATCTGGCCCAGCGCAGCTTCGGGCAGTACGACCTCCCCATCCCCCGACCCGCCGACCAGTCGGTGTTGCTGGTGCTGTCCAACATCGACGGTTTCGCCACCGACTGGAGCCTGCCCACCGACGACGTGCGGCTGTGGGTGTGCATCCATGAGCTGACCCACCACGCCGTGCTCGGTGTGCCCCACGTGCGCCAACGCCTCGATGCGCTGTTGAGCGACTACGTCGGCAGCTTCGACCCCCAGGGGGTGTCACTTGGTGACCGCTTCGATGACCTCGACCCCGCCCGCATGGGCGATCCCGACGCTCTCGCCGGGCTGCTCGGTAATCCCGACGTGCTGCTGGGTGCCATGCGCAGTCCCGCCCAGGAGGCCTTGCTGCCCGAGCTGGAAGCTCTGATCGCCGTGGTGGTGGGCTACGTCGACCACATCATGGATGCCATCGGATCCACGCTGCTTGGGGGTTACGGGCAGCTCACCGAAGCCCTGCGCCGGCGGCGGGTGGAGGCAGGCGACGCCGACCGCTTCGTGGAACGCCTGCTTGGCCTCGAGTTGACCCAGGCCCAGTACGACCGGGGGCGACGGTTCGTCGACGGCGTGGTGGAGCGGACCGACAGATCGGCGCTCGCACGGCTGTGGGACGACGAGCGAAACCTCCCCACCCCGGCCGAAACCGATGCCCCCGGCCTGTGGCTGGCCCGGATCGACCTTCCCGCCACCTGACCTGCGCACCCGACGACCAGCGTCGTCAGCACCTCGTCAGCGGTCAGCACTTCGTCAGCGGGTCAGCGGGTCAGCGCTCCGTCGAAACCAGGGGCGCCGGCCAATGTCGCTCCTACTTGTCGTCGAAGCCGGGCAACGGCTGATCGTTGCCCCGCCGCCTCCGGCGTCGTCTCCGACGTCGCGACCCTTCGCTGCGACCACCATGCGCACTGCCTCTGGCTCCCTTGCCCTGGGCATTACCGCGCCGGGTGTCGTCGGTCTGGTCGGCCACCGTGTCGCCCAGGAATCCCAGATATCGGGCAGGCCGGACCCCCGACTCGGCCAACGACACCGTGGGGTCGAGCACCCGACGGGGATCCAGACTGCGGCCAGCCACCGGCCCCGTGGCATCGTCAACATCGAACAGTCCGCCCCGGTCATCGTGGTCACCCCCACCGACACCAGCGCCACTTCCCGCACCACCGGTGTCATCGGCGTCATCAAGGCCCAGTTCGCCGGTGACCGCCGGAGACGGCGTCATTGGTGGCATGTCCGGCAACGACGCCATCTCGGGCACGGGGCCAATGAGGGTCGGACCGACCATGGTGGGATCGTCTGTCGGCCACACCTCCATGGTGGGGTCGTCGGCACCGGAGGGCGGCGTGCGATCATGCCGCGATGTTCCCGATTGGCGCGTCGATGGCAGCGTGGTTCCCGGTCGCTGAGCCCGTCGAGGGGCACGCGCACCTGACCGTGGGCCCGCACCCGCACCCGCACCAGTACCTGCACCCGTACCAGTACCTGCACCTGCACCCTCACCAGCAGTGCGCCGGCGATCTGTCCGGAATCCCAACCTGGCACGCAGGGACCCCGGATCGGCCGCCGTGAATCGGCTCGGCATGCGCACCAGGCGGTGGTCCACCCCGGCGGCGGCTCGACGACGACCCACCAGATACGACAACAGGGCGAAGGCCGACACCACCGACACCAAAACGAAACTGACTTCGAGCGGGAACACCCTCACGGTTGAAATCAGCGCCCCGAGCACCCACACCAACTGGAAGCGGGTTTCGAAGCGGGCAAATGACCGCCCACGGTTGGCGTCAGGTGCATCGCGCTGCACGATGGCGTCAAAGGCCTGCTTTCCAACATTGGACGTGGCTCCCACGGCGGCACAAAGCAACGTCGCCGCCATGCCCACGACGATGGCACTTCCCTCTGCCAACATGCCCACCACCGACGCCACCAGCCCGGCGGCGATGGTGAAGGCCAGCACGATGGCCAGGATGCGCTCCTCGCTGAAGGTTCGCCGCAATGCCGGCGACGCCAACGAACCGCCCAGGAAGCCCAGTTGCGCTCCCACAGCGGCGGCCACGATGAGCAGGCCCTGGCCGTAGTCCTTGGCGTAGAAACCGACCTGAAACACCAGGAAACCCACAATGAGCCGCACCGCCCCCATGGACGACGCCGCCACCAAAATGCCCACACTGCGCAGCTCGGCGATCTCCACCGCATCGGGCGGGGTGGGGGCCACCCGGGCCGCAGGGAGCTGCACCGCGGCCACGGCGCACCCCACGAACGCCAGGGCACCGAGTGCCAGCACCCACGACGCTCCGCCGAGCCACAACAGCAGCACCGCCGGCCCGGCAGTGACCGCAGCGGTGATGCCGCTGAGCAACGCCAGCTTGGAGTTGGCCTTGACCAGTTCGGCGTCGTTGCGCACCGTGGTGGGCACCAGGGCCCCGCGGGCAATGAGGTAACCCTTGGACAGCACCAGAAACGTCAGGGCCTCAACGAAAAACAGCCACGAGTCCCGGTGACGGATGATGAGCACGCACAGCACGGCCCGGGCAACGGCGATACCCAGGATCATCCAGCGGCGTCCACCGCGGGCACGGTCCAGCAGCGGCCCCAACAGCGGTGCCGCCACGGCGAACGGGGCGATGGTGAAGATGAGCAGGAGTGCCACCCGGCTGCGGGCGGCGTCGAAGTCGGCAACCGAAAAAAACACGGTGCCAGCCATGGCGGCGGTGAACAGGGTGTCGCCGGCAACCGACAGGGCGTGGGTGCGGGCAAGGCGCGTGAACGGTGTGGGGACCCACGGCCGACCGGGATCACGGGGCGGCGTCGAGGTGGCGGCCCGGCTGGTCACCTTGCCCATCGTAGGGGCAGCAGACCCGGTCGCACGGGGTGTCACTGTGGCGTGGTCAGTCAGTCCACGGCCTGGTACTTGTAGCCAAGCCCCCGAATGGTGACGATGCGGGTTGGTGATGTCGGGTCGGTTTCGACCTTGGACCGCAACCGCTTCACATGGACGTCCAGGGTCTTGGTGTCGCCCACGTAGTCAGAACCCCACACCCGGTCGATGAGGGTGTCGCGCGTCAGCACCCAGCCGGCGTTTTCCAGCAGCAGCGCCAACAACTCGAACTCCTTGAGCGGAAGCCGCACCTGTTCGCCGCGCACCACCACCTCGTGGCGCTGATGGTCGACACGCACGTCGCCCACCTCCACCACCGCCCCATCAGACACCGCCCCCACCGGCACCGGCACCGGGACCGGCACCGGCTCGACCGCCCGCCGGCGCAGCACGGCCCGCATCCGGGCCACCAGCTCACGCAGCCGGTAGGGCTTGGTCACGTAGTCGTCGGCCCCCACTTCCAGACCGACCACGGTGTCTATCTCGGATCCCTTGGCCGTCACCATGATGATGGGCACGTTGGATCGGGAGCGCAGCTCACGGCACACGTCAATGCCGGTGACCTTGGGCAGCATCACGTCGAGCAGGACCAGATCGGGCTGCACATCGTCGAATATGGCCAGCGCTTCGGCGCCGTCGGTGGCTACGGCCACCTCGAATCCTTCCCGCCGCAATCCGACGGTCAGCGCCTCGACGAAGGAGGCTTCGTCCTCGACGAGAAGAATCTTGACCGAAGTGGAGGTCATGAAGGGGTCCGATCGCTTGGGGTTGTCGTGGTTGTTGAGGTAACTGAAGAAGCTGTAGCGGTGGCGTCGGTTGGGTCTGAAGCGCCGCCCGACGCATCGACAGGCAGACGCAACACGAACGTGGAGCCCTCGCCCAGGCGAGACTCCACGTGCACGACACCGCTGTGGTTGGCGGCGACGTGGCGCACGATGGCCAGACCCAGACCGGTGCCTCCGGTCTGGCGGGAGCGGGCGTGGTCCACCCGGTAAAAACGCTCGAACACCCGCTCGACGTCGCGAGCCGGGATACCCATCCCGGTGTCGGACACAGCGATTTCCAGCCACGACCCACTGACGGTGGCCCGCACGCTCACCGCCGAACCCTCGTCGGAATACTTCACGGCGTTGTCGAGCAGGTTGTACAGCGCCGACACCAGCTGCCGACGATCGGCCACGATTTCGAGGTGGTGGTCCACGGCCACGGCATCGACCTGGATGCCGCTGCGCTCCACCGCAGGCTGCAGGCGGTCGAGGGCCTCAGCCACCACCTCGGCCACCCACACCGGGCCATGCGACGGGAGCGCACCACTTTCGATCCGGGTCAGCACCAGCAGGTCGTCGATGGTGTCGGCCACCCGGGACGCCTCCACCACCATGCGCCCGGCCATACGGCGACTCACCTCGACATCGTCCTCGTCGAGCAGGGTCTCGGCCAGCAGGCTCAGAGCACCCACAGGGGTCTTGAGCTCGTGGCTGATGTTGGCCACGAAATCCCGCCGTACTTCCTCGAGTCGACGCCGCTCGCTCATGTCCTCGACCAACGCCATTGCTCCCACGAGCCGGTGGCCGTCGAGCAATGGCGAGGCGGTGACCACCAGAATCCGGCGTGGGGGCCCGAACAACTCCAGGGTGCGCTCGCCGCCACGACCGGCAACCGCCTCGTCAAGAAGCTCGGCCAACGCCGCCTCCACCAGGGCCTCGCCGTGACGGGCTCCGTGGTACTCCTCGGCCGGACGGTTGCGGAACACCACTTCACCGGCTTCGTCGGCCACCAGCACCCCGCCGGGCACGGCGTCGAGCGCCCCGGCAAGCCGGTCACACACCTCGACCATGGTGCGCTGGCGCCCGGCGGTCACTGCTGACATGGCCCGAACGGCCTCCACGGCACGGTCCAGGTCCCGGTCGGCGCCGGGGTGGCTAGCGGGATCCAACCCGCCCTCAACCGACAGCGCAAGCAACGACGATGCCAGCGACGCATGGCGGCGTGCGGTCAGGGCCCGGACCACCACCGTGGCCACGACGGCTCCTGCCACCACACCCAGCAACGCCGCCGCCACGATCATCCCGGGTCGCCCTCGTCGTTGTTCGGCGATGGGCTGCGGCGGGTACGGGCCTCGAGGCGGGCAGCGCCGGCATGCTCGGGCAACCAGCCCGTGACCATGTACTGCACCCGGTCACCGATGTTCACGGCGTGGTCACCCACCCGTTCGTAGTACCGACCGATCAGTGCCAGCTGCACTGCCGGCTGCAGATCCATGGTGTTGCCCTGATGGGATTCGAAGATGGCCTGGATGAAGTCGGCGTGCAGTTCGTCGAGACGGTCATCCATGTCGTCGAGAGCGGCAGCCAACGCCGCGTTGCGCTCGGCGTAGGCATCCACACAGCACTTGAACAGCCGCACCGCCTCCTCGCCCATCTTCTCGATGAGGCCGCGCAGGCGGGGGTCCAACGTGGCGCCGTAGATCCGACGGGACGCCTTGGCCACGTTGACCATGAGGTCACCCGACCGCTCGATCTCAGAACTCAGACGCAGGGCCGTGATGATGCTGCGCAGGTCGGTGGCCATCGGCTGTTGCAGGGCAAGCAGGTTGTAGCACCGCTCCTCGATTTCGAGTGTGAGCACGTCAAGGTGGTCGTCGTCTTCGATCACGGCCTGGGCGGCAGCCAGGTCACCGGTGAGCAGCACCTCAGTGGCTCGCGGAATCAGCTCGGTGACCAGCGCAGCCAGGCGGACAACCTCAGCCTGGACCAGGTCGAGCTCCTGATGAAATGGGGAGTGGCGTTCGGGCATGGATCCATTGTGCCGGTTGGGCACCGCGTTCGCCCTGCTCATCGGACCTCCACGGCCAGATGGGCGGGATCCCCAGTGATGAGGTACCGCATCCGGGCCCCCATGACCACGGTGTGGTCAGCGATGCGGTCCAGGGCCCGGGCAGCGGTGGTCAGCACCAGGGCAACCTCCACGGCGTCGGGACCAGTCAGGGCCCGCACCCGGCGGGTGAGGTGTTCCATGGCCAGCTCCACCCCGGCGAGGGCCGGGTGAGGGCGGTGGCCACACCCAGATCCAGCGTGGCCCATGCCTGCAACGCCATGCGGTAGCGGTCCACGGCCTCGGCTGCCATCACGCACACGATGTCGTGGCTGGTCGAATCCACAGCAAACAGCTCAAAGCGCGGCGCCAGATTCACCACCCGCAGAGCCAGGTCACCGATACGCTCAAGTTCGCCGATCACCCGCAACACCGACACCACCAGCCGCAGATCGCCGGCCACCGGAGCCTCCAGGCCCAGCAGCGAGTAGCAACGCTCGGTGAGCGACACGTTCATGGCGTCGATCTCGTCGTCGGTGGCGTAGGCAGACTGCACCACCGACGCATCGCCCGACGACAACACGGCGGCCATGCGTTCCAGGTTCTCGTCGACGCGCACACCCATGAGCTCCACCTGCAGCCGGAGTTGTTCAAGCTCCCCGGCATAGGCCAGACGCGCTGGAGGCGTCTCAGCCGAAGCGGCCGGTGACATAGCGCTCGGTTCTTTCGTCGCTGGGATTGGCGAAGATCTTCTCGGTGGTGTCGTACTCCACCAGAATCCCGGTCCGACTACTGGTGGCATCATCAGCCAGCACGGTGAAAAAGGCCGTCCGGTCGGCCACGCGGGCTGCCTGCTGCATGTTGTGGGTGACGATCACGATCGAATAGGTCTCCTTGAGTTCGATCATGAGGTCCTCAATCCTGGCCGTGGAAACGGGGTCGAGAGCGGAACAGGGCTCATCCATCAAGATCACATCTGGTTCCACGGCGATGCACCTTGCGATGCACAGGCGCTGCTGCTTTGCGAATCCGTCCCTCTTCACCGTTGATCTCTTCGGTGAAGTAGTCGAAGGTGCCCGAGTCGGTACCCGGCCCATAAAGGGCAAGTCTGGTGCTGGCGAAGTCGGCGGGAATGTCCAACCCCTCAACGTCACCCCACACTGCCGTGGTGGCGTCCTGGTCCCAGATGGCGCTGATCTGCTCGACGGTCATGCAGGTGACCGGGTTGTCCTTGTTCACCACGATCGACAGTGCGTCATTGGCAACCTGGACCGCCTCGTAGGCCACGTTGTTCTTCTCGGCACTCTTCGATTTCGGTATCCTTGATGACCCGAGAAGCGTTGTTGCCGTCGGTCTCACCCTGACAGAACTTCTGGAAACCGCCGCTGGTGCCCGAGATGGCAACGGTGACCCTCACGTCGGGGTATTCGTTCATGAACAACTCGGCTGCAACTTCGCTCAGTGGCCCCACAGTGCTCGAACCATCGATGCGCACCGAGCCGCTCAGGCTGCCACCGGCCGCTGTGGTGTCGCTACTTTCCTCCGAGCTCGCTGTCGCTGCCACAGGCCGATGCGACAAGAGCCACTGCGAACAACGCCGCAGTGAATCGCATGGCTTTGGACCGACTCAAGGTGATTTGCTTCATCAAGAGAATCTCCCCATCTATTGGCTGATGTGCTGCTATCCGCCGGAATCTCCGACCGCGAAACTTCAGTGAGGTTCACCGACGCTCCGCCTACCGAGTCCGAAATTAGGTGGGCCGCATGACTCGCAGACAGTCATCGGGTGAACAACGAGGTGAACGGGAACCGAAAACTGACTGAACCCACTCTGCTGGTTGCTCAGGACCGACCCACGGCCGCCACCAACGGGGCCAACAGGTCCCGATCGGTGGGATAGGTGAGGATGTCGACGGCAGCGGCGGCAGACATCCACGCCAGCTCATCAACTTCGTCGTTGGCGACAAAATCACCGCCGAGCACGGTCATGGCCCACCAGCGCACCACCTTGGAGCGACCATTGCGGTCCACGTAGGTCACCGCCGGCAACTCCACACCCAGATCCACGGCGTAGCCCGTCTCTTCGGCCAATTCGCGCACTGCCGCCTGTTCGAACGTCTCACCGGGGTCAAGCTTGCCCTTGGGGAAGCTCCAGTCGTCGTAGCGGGGTCGATGCACCACCACCACCTCAACCGAACCGTCGGCGGCGCGACGCCACGGGATGCCGCCGGCGGCATGAACGTCGAACTGATTCAGGTCGATTGGGGCCCGGCCCGATGAATCAGGGTCGCTGGCGCCGCTCACCGGCGTCTGCGGCCCAACGCCTCAGCCTGCAGGTGCTGATGGGTGTCGAGGGTCCCCACCACCGGCACGTGCGACCACCTGCCGTCTGACCCCAACTCCCAGGCCAGTGAGTCATCGGCCATCAGCACATCGAGCTGGGCGGCGAGCCGCGCCGTGAGCTCGGGATCCTCCACCGGGGTGAGGGCCTCCACCCGGCGATCCAGATTGCGGGGCATGAGGTCGGCTGACCCGATGTACCAGGCCCCCTCACCGACACGGCCATGGGCGAAGTGGTACACCCGCGAATGCTCGAGGTACCGACCGATCACCGATCGCACCCGGATGTTGTCAGACAGGCCCGGCACCCCGGGACGCAGCCGGCAGATGCCACGGATCACCAGATCCACTTTCACCCCGGCTGCCGACGCCTCATACAACAGGTCGATCATGGCGGCATCGACCAGGCTGTTCATCTTCATCACGATGCGCCGCTTGCGACCCGGAGCGGTGATCTCGTTGCGGATCAGCCCGGCGATGCCCGACCGCAGGTCGTCGGGGGCCACCAGCAGTTTGCGGTACTGCAAGGTCGCGGCCGTACCCGGTCAGATAGTTGAACAACTGGGTGAGATCGGCGCCGATGTCGGGGTCACAGGTGAGCAAGCCCAGATCCTCGTAGGTGCGGGCCGTCTTGGGGTTGTAGTTCCCGGTGCCGATGTGGCAGTAGCAACGGATGCCCTCAGGCTCGTTGCGCACCACCAGGGTGGTCTTGGTGTGGGTTTTCAGGCCCACCAGACCGTAGACAACGTGCACGCCGGCCTTTTCCAGCTCGCGGGCCCATTCGATGTTGGCTTCCTCGTCGAAGCGGGCCTTGAGTTCCACCAGGGCCACCACCTGCTTGCCCCGTTCGGCGGCTCTGATCAGTGAGTGGATGATCGACGAGTCGCCCGAGGTGCGGTACAGCGTGAGCTTGATGGCCAGCACCCGGGGGTCGTTGGACGCCTGGCGGATGAACTCTTCCACCGAGGTGGCAAACGAATCGTAGGGATGGTGCACCAGCACGTCCCCGGCTGCGATCTCACGGAAGAACGGACGGGCTCCGTCGTCACCGGCAGCCAGGCGGTGCTGGGTCACCGGCACCCAGGTGGGGTCCTTCAGATCGGGCCGGTCGATCTCGCCCACGGCAAACAACCCACTGAGCCCGACGGGCGCCCACGTGTCGTACACGTCGTCGTCGTCGAGGTCGAGTTCACGCTGCAGCAGTTGGCGCACCTCGTCGTTGGTGTCGGCAGCCAGTTCAAGTCGCACCGCCCGACCGAAGCGACGACGCCGAACCTCCATCTCCACGGCCGCCAGCAGGTCGTCAGCCTCTTCTTCTTCAAGGGTGAGGTCGGCGTTTCGTGTGACCCGAAAGGCACTGCATCCGGTGATGGCCATGCCGGGAAACAGCACGTCAAGGTGGGCGGCGATGACCTGCTCGAGCGGCACCAGCCGCTGGCCGTCGGGCAGCGGCACATAACGCGGCAGCAAGCTCGGCACCTTCACCCGGGCGAACCGACGATGGCCGGTGTGCTCGTCGAGCACCATGACGGCCAGATTCAGCGACAGGTCCGAGATGTAGGGGAATGGATGCCCGGGATCCACCGCCAGCGGGGTGAGGACCGGGAAGATCCGATGGTTGAAAACCTCGGCGAGGTGTTTGCGGTCGACGTCACCAAGGTCGTTCCAGGTGCACAGCACCACACCGGCCTCGGTCAGTGCCGGCATCAGCTTGTCGGCCAGCACCCGCTCGGCCTGGTCCAGCAGGCCGACCACCCGACTGTGGATCAGGTCAAGCTGCTCGGCGGCGGTCCGCCCATCCGAACTCAGCGACGTGACCCTGGCCGCCACCTGGTCTTTGAGACCTGCCACCCGCACCTGGAAGAACTCGTCGAGGTTGGACCCGAAGATGGCGACGAACTTCACCCGCTCAAGGAGCGGTACGCGCGGGTCGTCGGCCAGTTCGAGGACCCGGGCGTTGAAGTCGAGCCACGACAGCTCCCGGTTGATGAACCGGTCGGGTGAATCCGCCATCGACTCGCCACGTCGGTCGTGACCGCCTGCGCGAGGCGAGCCGGCAGAGGGCGAGCCGGCAGACGGATTGCCTTGGTGTCCCGACGCACCACCGTCACGGGCCACTGCCCCCACGTCGCTGATGCCACTGCCTGCAGTGCCGGTGACGGCCTCACCGGCGTCAGCGCCTGCGGGCGCCGCCTGACGCACCGAAGTTCCGGGCGCGCCCACCACCGGCGCCCAATCCACGAGCAGTGCCGGAGCGGCGTCGGTTCGGTTCTTCTTGCCCATCAGCGGTCGATCGTAGCGGTCGTTGCCTCAGGCCCGCCGGTGACCGGGGTGGGAATCAGGACTCGTCGCCACTGTCGCCGTAGCCGAGGTCCCACTCCAGGGTGAGGAGTTCGCGCTCGGCGTCGCGGGCCACGCGCTCCTTGTTGCGGCGGAACTGGGGGTCGTGCTTGGGCAACAACAAAAGGCGGGCCATGACCCGGGCCCGAAACTCCTCGATCACCGTGGGATCACCAAAGCTGGAGCGCATTTCCCAGTGGGGGGCAACCGGCCCGGTGTAGATCATCCTCACCGCACCACGAGGGGGCTGGGTCTCTTGGGTCTGCAGGTCAGTCATGGGTGTGCTCAGCTCATTGTGGGTCGTGGGCGACGAGGCCGCCCACGACGGGGTGTGCTCAAAGTGATGCGCACGACGTGGTCGTGCACGCTGGATCTCCTCGCTTGGGACGTTACGTCCCCAACGAGTGACCAGAGCCTACCGCCGGGGGCCGGGTCCCGGCGAGGTGGTGGTGACGACGGGGTGGGCGTCAGCCTCCGGTACCGGCCCGCTCGGTGAGAACGGCGTCAATTTCCTGAACCTCACCGCCACGGTCGACCAGCAAGGTGATGGTGTCACCGGGGGCCATGGCCCGGATGATGGTGGCAACGTCGCTCGGAGTGCGCACCGGCTCACCGTCCACTTCGAGGATCACGTCACCGAGTTCCAGCCCCGCCTGCTCAGCAGCCGAACCGGGCACGAGTTCAGTGACGAACACCCCGCGTTCGACGGTGACGCCGTACTGCGACCGGGTGGCATCAAGCAGGTCCTCGACCGCCACCATCGACACACCCAAAAAGGCCTGGTCGGCGCGAATGGTGCCCCCGCCGGCCTTGATCTCCTCGATGAGGGGCTTGACGGCGTCGATGGCAATGGCGAAACCGATGTTCTGGGCGTCAGAAATGATGGCGGTGTTGATCCCCACCACCTGACCCAGGGCGTTGAGCAGTGGCCCACCGGAATTGCCGGGATTGATGGCTGCGTCGGTCTGGATCAGGTTCTCGAGAACCAGGCCGCCCGGCGCCTGAATGATCCGGTCCTTGGCCGACACGATCCCCTGGGTCACACTCGGCGTTCCGCCCAGATCCAGGGCGTTGCCGATGGCCACCACGCTGTCACCGACGCGAACATCGGCCGAATTACCGAGTTCGGCCGGAACCACCGGGGGCGGGTCCACCAAGGCCATGAGCGCCACGTCATCTTCGGGTGCACTGCCGACCAGAACCGCCTGCCGGGTGTCACCGTCAAACAGGGTCACCTCGGCGGTGGTCGCATTGCCCAACACATGGGCGTTGGTGAGCACCAGACCGTCCTCGGAGATAATCACCCCCGAACCTGCACCCCGAACACACCCTGGCCGGTCGGTGAACCGGTGCGGATCGACACCACTGACGGTTGCGCCTTGTTGAGCAATCCGCCGATGTCGAGTTCGCCTCCACTCAGCACAAGCGGTGCTGAGGTTGCCTGCGTCGTTACATCGTCGTCGAAGTACGTCAGCGCAGCGACGCTGACGATGCTGGCCACAAGCGCACCAACCACAGCAGCAAGAAGCAACGAACCAAACCCGCTTCGGCGTGGCGCCCGGGTGGCCACCGCAACCGGGGTGGCAGCACGCACGCCTGGTTGGGCAGGGAACGCTGGCGGAGTGAGCGAGGGTGCCGTCGGCGGACCGGTGGGGCCTGAGCCGGGGGTGTCGAACCATGGAGCGGCCACCGAGGGTGTGGGTCGAGGCGTCGGCGCTGACGTTGCCGCTTGCTGGCCGGGTGCCGGAGTACTGAGCAACCATGACGGAGCCGCGCCTGCGGGCACCACCTCGCTGTCACCAAAGAGCGTGTAACCAGCTGAGACATCTGCGGTACGTCCGCCAGTGGATGCGCTCCGGGACACATCTCGTGTCGCATCACGGGTTCCATCACGGGTTCCATCACGGGTTCCATCACTGGGGTCAGTCGGATCATCAACCACTGTGTCTCCCTTGGTCACCCGAGAGGATCAACCCTCTAAAGCTGCTGCCACTGTTCGCCGAAAATTCCCGTGCCACCTGAGGAGCCATCGGTCCCTCAGGTGTGACGAACTGCCACCACGTCAGAGGGTCCGGCCACACAGGCTGTGCTCACATGATCGTACCGGTTAGTGGCACGAAGACGGTACGCGGCGGCTAGCATTTGTCCACTGCTGATCGGGTGCTCAGGCTCGTGCCTGTACGGGACTCCCGACGCGAAAGCGGGAGGGAGGTGTGCCCATGGAGCAGGAATGGATGGCCGAGGGCAACTGCCGGTTCGAACCGCCCGCAACCTTCTTCCCCAGCGACGGCGTCGGGGTTGAAGTGGCCAAACGCATCTGTGCCACCTGCCCGGTGAAAGAACCTTGCCTGGAATACGCCCTCGACTTCCGGATCGACCACGGCGTGTGGGGCGGGACCTCCGAACGACAGCGCCGTCGGATCCTGCGCAAGCGGGGGAGCGACGAAACCGTGTCGTCGGTGCCACCCATGGGCCTCTGAGCCCCGGTTTGGCCCCCAAACTCTCAACGACGCTGCAACGGCCAACCGATGTCATGCCCTCAGGCGGGCTTCACGACTGCTGTGCAATCCACGCGGCGAGCGGCTGCGGGCGCGGATGCCACATGGGTCGGCACCGGCAGATTGGGGTTCCGGCAGATTGAGAACCGGCAGATTGAGAACCGGCGGATTGGGTTCCGGCAGATTGGGAACCGGCGTCAGGAAGAACTCTTGGAGTCGCCGGACTCCACCTCTGCCTCGCCATCAATGCCCTTTTTGAATTCCTTTTGGGCCTGGCCAAGAGACCGGGCCAGCTTCGGCAGCTGGGTGCCGCCGAACAACAGGAGGGCGATGACAAGAACGATGAGGAGTTCCGGGCCGCCGAGTGCGATAGCAGGGGTCATGAAAAACAGTGTAGTGGCACCGATGGGTTCTGCACATGGCGGCGTCAGCAAGTGATCGAGTGCGTGGTGAACGTGAGCGAGGGCCGGGACCACGACGTGCTCGCCAAACTGGCCGATGCGTGCGGCACCGCACTGCTCGACATACACACCGACAGCGACCACAACCGTTCGGTGTTCACCCTTGTCGGAACCGACGCCCCGCGTCGTCTGGCCCAGGCTGCCGTTGAGTCCATCGACCTCACCGCCCATGAGGGCGTCCACCCCCGGCTCGGGGCCGTGGACGTGGTGCCGTTCGTCGCCATTGACGAACCCAGGTCCGGCGCACGCGCCGCACGTGACGATTTCGCCCGGTGGGCCGGCGATGAACTTGCACTGCCCTGCTTTACCTACGACGAGCAACGTCCGCTTCCCGAGGTGCGCCGGCGCGCCTTTGTGGACCTGATGCCCGACCACGGCCCAGAACTCCCCCACCCCACTGCCGGGGCGTGCGCGGTTGGGGTGCGCGATCTGCTGGTGGCCTACAACGTGTGGCTTCCCGGCGACCAGATCGAAGTGGCACGCCGCATCGCACGATCGATGCGCAGCGAACACGTGCGTGCGCTGGGTCTGACCGTCGGCGACCGGGTCCAGGTGTCGATGAATCTCATCGCCCCCGACGTGGTCGGCCCGGCAGCGGCCTTCGACAAGGTCTCCGCCATGGCCGCTCAGGCCGGAGCCACCACCGACGGCGCTGAGCTGGTCGGTTTGCTGCCGGCATCAGTGCTCGACCGGATCGATCCCCATCGCTGGGCTGAACTGGGTCTGGGGGCCGACAAGACGATCGAATTCCGGATCAACCAGGCCGCCAGAGGCTGATTCGCCCCCAACGGCGAGCGGCCGAACCGAGCGGCGTGCAGGCATGACCTCAGCGCATCACGCAGGCAACGCAGGCAGGCAGGCAGCACGTTGCAGCACCTGCCTGCACTCGTTGTTGCACCCGTTGGTGCCTGAGGGCTCAGGCCGTGGCCTCTGCGGCACGAGCCAGGGCACGCTGACGGCGGATACGCCGTCGTTCACGCTCGCTCATGCCACCCCAGATACCAAACTTCTCGCCGTTGGCCAGGGCGTACTCAAGGCAGTCGCTGCGTACGACGCAACCCCGGCACACCTCCTTGGCCTCACGGGTAGACGCCCCCCGCTCGGGAAAGAACAGATCGGGGTCAACTCCAAGGCAGTTGGCCAAGTCCTGCCACGAACTCTCTACGGCAACCTCTATGGATGCGGTTCGCATGCCAGCTTCCTCCTGTGTGACCGCTGCCCCGCCCGCCTAAATGTCGCCTGTCGCCGGGCCGGGAAAGTGGTGACTTCCCCAACGTCGGGACCGGAGACTCCCTGCCGGGGCCGGTGCCACACTCGTCGGTGTAATTACAACACTGTGATCATGACCCCAATTACCCTGTCAATGCAAGGGAAGATCAACAAATACGCCGTTATCTGCGCGGTGAGCCCGGGCGATGTCCACCGGCGAACACTGCTGGAGATCCGCCCGCACGTGCAGTGAGCAGTCCGCCACCGACCCCGATAGCGTCCCGTCGGTGAACATCGCTGTCGAGGCAATCGGCCTCACCAAAAGCTTCGGCGAGACCCGTGCCTTGCGCGGCGTTGACCTGCAGGTCCCTCGCGCCACCGTGCTCGGCCTGCTCGGCCCCAATGGGGCGGGCAAGACCACCACGGTGCGCATCCTGACCACGCTGCTGCGACCTGACCAGGGCCAGGCATTCATTGACGGCATCGACGTCGTCGCCGATCCCCGCTCGGTACGCACCCGCATTGGCGTCACCGGTCAGTACGCCGCTGTCGACGAACGACTCACCGGCTCTGAGAACCTGCAGCATGTTGGCCGGCTGTTTCGGCTGGGCAACGACGAGTCGAAGCGGCGCAGTGTCGAACTTCTCGAGCAGTTCGACCTGACCGATGCCGCCGACAGGGTGGTCAAGGGGTACTCCGGAGGCATGCGCCGACGCCTCGACATCGCCATGAGTCTCATCTCCCGTCCGTCGGTGCTGTTTTTGGATGAGCCCACCACGGGGCTCGATCCCCGCAGCCGTCTGGGCATGTGGGACCTCATCGAATCCCTGGTGCGCGAAGGCACCACCACAGTGCTCACCACGCAATACCTCGACGAGGCCGAGCGTCTCGCCGACCAGATCATGGTCATCGACCATGGCGGCGTGATCGCCAGCGGCACTGCGGCCGAGCTCAAGAGCCAGCTCGGCGGTGCCCGTCTCACCGTCACCGGGTCGGGTCGCCGACGCACTGGACGAGATCGCCGAGGCTCTTCCCCTGTTGGACATGTCTGTTGGGGTCGTGCACCGTGATCCCGCCACAACGTCGGTGTCGATCAGTGTGTCGTCGCCCGATGGCGCCGTGCCGGCAACCGTGCGCCTCATGGATGCACGGGGAATCGACGTGCGTGACGTGGTGGTGGCCCGGCCCAGCCTCGACGACGTGTTCCTCGACCTCACCGGCCGTCCCGCCGACGACCCCGGCCCGCGAGGCGATGAAGCTGACGATGGCTTCCTTGCGCCGTCGGGAGACCCGGGCCGGGAACCGTCAGGACAAGCCAACGGGGGTCGGCCATGACCGACGTCCGCCGCACAAACGGCAACTCCACCGAGACCAACAGCGCCGCGACCAACAGCGCTGCCGGACCGACACGCCGCCGAACCAACAGCGCCGACGAGACCAACACGCCGACGAGACCAACAGCGCCGCCGGGACCACCAGGGCCCCCCTGCCGTCGGGACCGATCTGGATTTGGCGCGACAGCTGGACCGAGGCCATGCGGCACCTGCGCGCCGTTCCCCGCAATCCCGAGCTGCTCATCTTCTCCACCATCCAGCCGGTGATGTTCATCCTGCTGTTCGTGTTCGTGTTCGGTGGCTCGATCGAGGTGCCGGGCTACTCCAGCTACGAGCAGTACCTCATTCCCGGGATCATCGCCCAGACGGTGCTGTTTGGGACCGCCTTCACCGGCGTGGGGCTGGCCGACGACCTGAGCAAGGGCATGATCGACCGGCTGCGGTCACTGCCGATGTACCAACCAGCGGTGATCATCGGTCGCACCGTGTCGGACCTGGCCCGCAACGTCGCCGCCTTCGTGGTGATGATGGTGGTGGCCTACCTCGTCGGCTTCCGCATCGAGGGGTCGATGGCCGGCGCCCTGGGTGCAACGGTGCTTCTGTTGGGGTTCGGCTACGCCTTCAGCTGGATCCAGGCCCTCATCGGGCTGTCGGTGAGTTCGGTGGAGGCGGCCAACTCGGCCGGATTCATCTGGATGTTCCCGCTCACGTTCGTGTCCTCGGCGTTCGTGTCCACCGACACCATGCCGTCGTGGCTGGCCGCCATCGCCAACGCCAATCCGTTCACCAAGCTCACCAACGCCGCCAGGGCCCTCTACAACGGACAGGACCCCGGGAGCGACCTGTGGCAGGCCATCGCCTGGGCTGTGGGCATCACCGTGGTGTTTGCCGTGCTGGCGTCACGGAAGTTCGCCCGGTCCACCGCCCGCTGACCCCCCGGAGCTACCCGTGCTGTTCGAAACCCAGCGTCACCGTCATCGCCGCGAGGTCCATGAGGCGGGATTCACCGACGCCTGGCGCACCCTGCTCGCCACCACCATGGCGCACTGGGAACTGCTCGACGACGACGAACGCCATCGTCTCGGCGAGCGGGCGGTGGACTTTCTCGCCTCCAAACGCTGGGAGGCGGCCAACGGGTTCGACATGTCCGACGAGGTCACCATGCTCATCTCCGCCGAGGCCTCGCTCATCACCCTGGAGTTGGCCGACGACGCCTATCGGGGAGTCGACACGATCATCGTGCATCCCACCACCATGGTCATGCGCGGCCAGCACTCGCAGGTGCAGGGAGTCGTGAGTGACGATCCGATGCCCATCATCGGGCAGGCCAACCACAACGGACCGGTCATGGTGGCGTGGGACGCCGCCCGGTTCCAGGCCCGTCACCCCGAGGAGGGCAACAACGTGGTGTTCCACGAATTTGCCCACAAGCTGGACATGCTGACCGGTACCGCCAACGGCACGCCGCCGATGGAGTCACTGGAGTTCGAAACGGCGTGGGTGTCGGCCTGCACGGCGGCCTACGAGCGGGTGGTGGACGGTCGCAGCAAGGTGTTGCGAAGCTACGCCGGAGTGAACACCGCCGAGTTCTTCGCCGTGGCCACCGAGGTGTTCTTCGACACCCCCGGTCCGCTGGTCAAGCACGAGCCCGATCTCTACGCCGTGCTGGCCGACTGGTACCGCCAGGACCCCGCCAGGCGTCAGGCCCGCAACTGAGTCACCGCCTGGCGGCAGTCAGCCCGCCCGACGGCCGCGGAGCATGCTGCGCCGCTGCTCGAGGAAGTCCACCAGCACGTAGTCGCCGAGGGTGTCGGGAGTGGTGAAAAAGGCCCGACCGCGGTTCAGTTCGGTGAGCCGCTCCACAGAACGTTTTGAGGTGCGGTGTGGGGTCGAGCATGAACGTGTTGATGCGGATGCCGTCGGCGGTGCAGCGGACCACCTCGCGCAGCGTGGCGTCCACGGTTTCGCGCACCGGCGGGTAGCTGAAGAACGGCTCGCCGTTGGCCTGGATGTGGGCGGTGGGCTCGCCGTCGGTGATCATGATGATCTGCTTGGTGCCGTGCTGACGTGACAGCAGCCTTCGACTGATGGCGAAGCCGTGCTGCATGTTGGTGCCGTAGACGAAATCCCACGACACCTCGGGCAGGTCCTGGGCCTTGATCTCGCGGGCCGTCTCGCTGAACCCCACCAGCCCCAGCCAGTCACGGGGGAACTGCGTGGAAATGAGCGAATGCAGCGCCATGGCCACCTTCTTGGCCGGCAGGAAGTTGTCACGCATCGGCATCGACAGCGACAGGTCCAGCATCAGCACGGTGGCAGACCGCACCACGTGCTCGGTGCGTTCGACTTCGAAGTCCTCGGGGGTGAGCTGCACCGGGGTGCCCCCACCGGTTCGCCGCACGGCGTTGCGCACGGTGCGCTCGATGTGCAGGTTGAACGGGTCACCGAACTCGTAGGGCTTGGTGTCCATCTCACGCTCGTGGCCGGTGCCCAGACGGTGCACCTGGTGACCGCCCAGCGCCGACCCGTCGAGCTTGCGGAACAGGTCACGCAGCGCGTTCTGGCCGATGCGGCGCATGCCCGACGCCGTGAGCTGGGGGCGGCCGTCACGCTGTTCGATGAGACCGGCCTCGGCCAGCTTGCGGTTCAGTTCGGCCAACTTCTCCAGGCTCTCGGCAGCGTCGGGGCCGAGCAGCTCACGGGCACGATCGAGGTCCACCTCGGCGAGGGCGCCGGGGTTGGCCGCACCCTGCAACAGCTGTTCGAGCTGGTCGAGGTCGCCGAGTTCGGCCAGCATCTCGGCCGCCTGGGCGAACCCCAGCGGGTCCTGGCCCCCGAAGTTCTGCGACGAATCCCAGCCCATCTGGGGGAACTCGTTGCGCAACGCCGACCCGAGCTGCTCGACCTGCCAGCGCAGGTCCATGTCTTCCATCAGCTGGTCGGACAACTGCTGCAGCTGCGCCCGCTGCTCGGGGGTCATGGAGTTGAGCATCGACTGCATGGCAGCCATGCGTCGGGCCATCACCTCCAGCAGCTCGTCCAGGGTCTGGGGGTTTTCGGGGAAGAAGTCGCCGTAGCGCTCCATGAACCCATCGAAATCCGGAGTTTCGCCAGCGGCCCGCTGTTCGAGCATGCGGTTCAGCTCGCTCATCATGTCCTTCATGCGGGCCAGTTCTTCGGGCCCGATGTTTTCCATGGCGCCGGCCATCTGACTGACCTGCTGGTTGAGCAGTTCGGTGCGCAGTTCCTCGAGCAATTCCTCGAAGTTCTCGCGGGCCTCGGTGGAGGTGAACTCGTAGTTCTGCAGCGACCGCACCATCCCGGCCAGGTCCGGGGGCAGCAAGTCCAGTTCCATGCGGCGCTCGGTGGTGGCCTCGCTGGTGACCTCGGCGCGGCGCTGGTCGCCCGACCGCTGGGCATCACCTTCGAGCTCGTCGAGCGCCGACCGCTCGGTGTCGACCACGTTGCGCAGGCGTTGGGCGATGTCGTCGTACACGCCGCCGAGGTCGTGGTTGTCGAGACGTTCGCGACGCTGTTCACGGAGGCGTTCGAGGATCTCACGCAGGCCCTGGATGCGCTCGCCGTTGGCGTCGTCGAACCCGGTTTGCATCATGCGACGCAAGGCCGACGCCAGATCCCCGTGATAGAGCAGATCGTCGGTGATCTCGGCCATGATGTCGCTGGCGTCAAGGGAAAACCCGGTCTGGGTGCCATCCCAGCGCGAGTAGGTGTGTCGAGACGGTTGACGGGGCACGGAGCCGAGGGTACCGGTCGGCCACCCGGCGTGCGCAGCTCGCCCCGTGGACGAACCCCGAGACGTAAGAAAATTGCGAAATTCCAGGTTGACGAAGCCTGACCCTGCGGTGGCTGTGACATCATCATGCTGATGCCCTCCACCGACAGCGACGCTGCGGTTCCACGCAATGACCCTTTTGGTCCTGACTTCTGGTGGGGTACCAGCGCATGCTCCACCCAGACTGAGGGAGCCGCACCGACCAGCGACATGGGCCGGTGGGAGGCTGAGGGTCGGGTCCCCCGTCGGGCGACGGCAACGGCTTTGCCCGACGCTACGCCGAGGACTTTGCCCTGTTCGCCGGCCTGGGACTGACCCACCACCGGCTCACACTGGACTGGGCCCGGTTGGAACCGCTCGACGGCTACCACGACCCCGAAACCGTGGAGCACTACCAGCAGATGCTGGCCGCCGCCGCCGACGCCGGTGTTCAGGTGTGGGTCGGGCTGCACCAGCGAACGTCACCAGGTTGGTTCGCCGATGACCTCGGCGGATTCGCCAACGATCGGGCACGCACCTACCACTGGCCCCGCCACGTGGACTGGATGGCCGAGACGTTCGGGGATCAGGTGTTCGGCTGGACCGGCATCCACCAGCCCGTGAACCTGGCCAATGCCGGCTGGATGTCAGGTGACATGCCCCCGGGCGAGGCAAGTGTTGCCGGCTTCACCAAGGCACTGGAATCGCTGCTGCTGGCCAACCACGACGCATGGAGGCTGCTCAGCGGAGGAGATCGCCCGGTGGCCACGGTGATGAACCTGTCACCGTTGTTTCCCATCGCACCCGAAGGCCGAGCCGGCGCCGCCGATGCCGCTGACGCCGCCAGGGCCATGGCAGCCGGCTACGACCAGGCGATGTGGGGGTCGTGGATACGGGCGCTCACCGACGGCGTGATCGACGTGCCGGGTCGACCGGTGGTGGAAATCCCTGACATGGCGGGCTCGTTCGACATCATCGGATTCAGCTATTTCTCCGCCATCAGCGTGTTCGCCGACGGCACCACCGACACCTACCCGCCTGACATGCCCACCGACGACTTCGGTCGGTCCATGTGGCCCGAGGGCATGGGGATCACGCTGCGTCGACTGGCCGACGAACTCCCCGGCCGACCGCTCATGGTGACCGAGTGCGGAGTGGGTTCAGACAACGACGACCTGCGCTGTGAGGTGATGGAAGGCAACCTCACCCAGATCGCCGACGCCGTGGCTGACGGCATCGACGTGCGCGGGGTGTTCCACCACACCGGCGTGGACTCGTGGGAATGGGACCGGGGGTTTGACGTGCACTTCGGTCTGGCCGACGCCAAACGCAACCTGCGACCCAGCGCCGAGGTGGCCCGCAGGTGGGCCACCGGATCATCGCCAGCAAGCCACAGTGGGACACCTGACACCTGACCGGGGCCAGCTCCGGCGGCCCGCAGCCCATGCCAGCTCCGGCGGCCCGCAATCCATGCCAGCACCGGCGGCCCGCAATCCATGCCGGCACCGGCGGCCCGCCGCGATGCTTGGGTGGTGGGTGACATGACTGCAGTCGAAGCCGCCAAACAGATCGCCGGGCGCAATGCCGCCGAGTACGTCGTCGACGGAATGCGCGTGGGCCTGGGGACGGGCTCCACGGTGCATCACACCATCGTCGCCCTGGGGGAACGTCGCCCCGACATCGTGTGCACCGCCACCTCACTGCGCACCCACGAACTGGCCACCTCCCTGGGCCTCACCGTGGTGTCACCCGACGAGGTGGGTCACCTCGACATCGCCATCGATGGCGCCGATGAGGTGGACCCGGCGCTGAACCTCACCAAGGGCGGAGGCGCCGCCCACACCCGCGAGAAGATTGTGGCGGCCATGGCCGACCGGTTCATCGTGGTGGTCGATGCTTCCAAGCTGGTGGAACACCTGGGTCCGTTCGGGATCCCGCTGGAAGTCCTCGACTTCGCCCCGGCGGTGGTGGCTGCGTCGGTGCAGCGGCTCGGCGCCACGTCGGTGACCACCAGGCCCGACCGCAGCGACAACGGCAATCTGGTCATGGATGCCCAGTTCGGCGACATCGCCGATCCGGTGGATCTGGCGGCGAGGTTGTCGGCGGTGCCCGGTCTCGTGGAGCACGGCATCTTCACCGGCGACATGGTGGAGCGGGTGGTGGTGGCCCACAGCGACGGCACCGTCACCGAACGCACACACTGAACGCGCACGCATTGAACGCGCACACACTTAACGCGCACGCACTGGACGCGCACTGGACGCAGGCGCCAGCGCTTAGCGACTGCGGTCAGCGACTGCGGTACGTGGCCCGACTGCCGGCGGAATCCTTGTTGAGTCGCTTGGACAGGTGCAGACCCTCGAGCACGAACTCGACCGCAGCAGCGGTGGCTGCCGGACTGTTGTCGTCCCCACGCAGCGAGGCGACCGGTGCTGCCAGGGCCGGGATTTCGTCGAGGAGCGCCTGGTAATCGGTGGCACCCACGTCCTCACCGGCATGCACCACCCGGCCCTCACCGAACCCGTCAACGAGGTCGCCAAGGGTTTCCACCGCCATGTGCCGGCGGAACACCGTCAGCACGGCGGCACGCAGGAGGTGGTCAACGATCTGGCCCTCACGACCCTCCTCGATGGCCTCGATCTCGACCTTTCCGGCCGTCGACGACGTCAGGGCATCGAGGTCGCTGACCCGCGGCACCACATCGGCCTCGCCCAGGATCAACGAGCGACGGGCAGCGTTGGCCACCAGGGTCTCCATGTTGGACACCGTGAGCCGGACCGACACCCCCGAACGCTGGTTCACCTGGGGCGACTCGCGGGCCAGGTGCGACAGCGTTGCCACCACCTCAGCCATGTACGGCGGCACGGCCACATTCAATCCGTCGGCCTCGAGGGGTCGGGCCTCGGACAGGGCGATGGCCACTTCGGTGTCCACCTCGAGTGGGTAGTGCGTTCGGATCTGGGCACCGAAACGGTCCTTGAGCGGCGTGATGATGCGGCCGCGGTTGGTGTAGTCCTCCGGGTTGGCAGAGGCCACCAGCATCACGTCGAGCGGCAGGCGCACCTTGTAACCGCGGACCTGCACGTCACGTTCCTCGAGGACGTTGAGCAGACCCACCTGAATGCGCTCGGCGAGGTCGGGCAACTCGTTGATGGCGAAGATGCCCCGATTGGTGCGCGGCACCAACCCGTAGTGCAGGGTGAGTTCGTCGGACAGGTACCGGCCCTCGGCCACCTTGATGGGGTCGACCTCACCGATGAGGTCGGCGATGGAGGTGTCGGGGGTGGCCAGCTTTTCGCCGAAGCGGGTGTCGCGGTGGACCCAGTCGATCGGGGTGTCGTCGCCCGACGCCGCCACCAGATCCCGGGCATGACGCGACACCGGATTGTAGGGGTCGTCGTTGATCTCCGACCCGGCCACGATGGGCAACCATTCGTCGAGCAGCCCCACGATGGACCTGATCATGCGGGTCTTGGCCTGGCCCCGCTCACCGAGGAAGATCACGTCGTGGCCGGCCAGCAGGGCGTTTTCCAGCTGCGGCAGCACGGTGTCGTCGTAGCCCTCCACCCCCGGGAACAGCTGCTCACCGGCGCGGATGCGCTCGATGGCGTTGCGCCGAACCTCCTCTTTGACCGGTCGGGAGACCCACCCCGACGCCCGCAACTCCCCCAACGTGCCCGCATGCTCTGCCATGGCAGGTCACGGTAGCGCTTGGGTCGGGCCTGCGGTCAGCCGAGCAATCCTGCTGAGCGCCGCCAGTCCACCTCATCCATGGCCCCGGGGATGAGGGCCTGCAGCATGATGCGACCCAACGGCACCGCCATCTGCATGCGGGCACGACTCTTGGCCATCCCCACATCCAGGCCGAGCAACTGCGTGAACGTCACTGCGTCGTGGGCCATGGTGCGCGAGTACACGGCGTCGAGTGCGCCGGCCACCGCCGGGTCGTGACGCTGGGCCAGATGGCACTCCAGACGAAAGAGCTGCCACGACCGACGCCGACCGTCGGTGAACCCGGCCAGCACCGCCGACACCGTGGCCGGGTAATCCCCGAAGCGCTCATACTGGACCCGGTTGAAATCCCGGTCGAGGCCGAGGATCTTGTCGGTCAGTTCGGCAACTGCGGTGGCCACCAGTTCCTCCTTGGACCCGAACAGGCCGTAGATGGCACCGTGGGTCAGGCCGGCGCGGCGGGCGATGCGGGTGACTGTGGCCCGCTGCAGGCCAACTCTGCCTATGACCTCCATGCAGGCCAGCATCAATGCCGCCCGGGTGGGGTCGTCGTCGATCTCGTCACCCGACGGCAGCTCGGGGAGGGTCAACATTTCGGGTTCGCCGGCGGGCTCGATGCGTTGTCTGAGCCGCACCGCCATGCCACCGAACGTCCTTTCCCAGTCGGGTTCAACCTCGGCCCAGTCGGGTTCAACCTCGGCCCAGTCGGGTTCCACCTCGACCCCCGACGCATCCAGCAGCAACATCCCGAGCAGCAAACTCACGACCAGGGCTGCCTTCGCCCTTTGGTCGGGATCGGCCGACCGGGTCACTCCGTGCCCGGCGATCATCGCTGTCCCCCCCGGGATCACCACCTCAGCGAGCGCCTCGTCACGGTGGGCGATGACGATCAGTTCGATGAGGGCGGACACCGCCGGTGACGGGTTGGCCAGGGCCTCCACCAGTTGACGCCGCGCCACATCGCCTTTGGCGTCGCCGTCATTGCCGAGCAGCGCCTCCATGGCGATGTTCATCAGGTCGGTCCCGGCCTGCTGACAACGACTCGTCCACAGGTCGACCAGCAGCTCAGTGGTGTCTTCAAACCGGTTGTACACGGCTCCGGTCGACAGCCCGGCGCGGCGGGCCACTGCGGTAGGACCGAGTGAGTCGGCACCATGGTCGACCACCTCGGCAAGCGCTGCGTCACGCAGACGCTCGTCATTGATCTGACGGCGAGACGGCGGTGGTGGATTGGTTGCCACGGACCATTCCTAACACCAGCGTCCGGTGGCGGTCACATGATTCGGGCGCGCTGAGCGCTGCGGTTGGGCCGCTGGTGGCACCGGACGCTACCGTCTAGCCCGAACGCAGTGGCCGGGCAATCGCCCGTGGCCAGCCACGACTGTCGTTAATGGGAGGCAGCACACAGTGACCGCAACCAGGGACAAGCCGACCGCCGGTGCAGGTCGGCCGTCGGGCGCCCAGCCCATCAACAAGCCGGTTCGACGTCGTTCCATTCCGCTGCTCGATCTCTACCAGACAGCGGTGGGCAAGAAGTGGGTGATGGCCATCACCGGCCTTGTCCTCATGGGCTTCGTGCTCGTCCACATGGTCGGCAATCTCAAGATGTACGTCGGTCCCGCCGATCTCGACAGCTACGCCCAGTGGCTCAAGACCATCGGCTACCCGCTACTGCCCAAGACCGGCGCCATGTGGCTGCTTCGGGTCACGCTGCTGGCGGCGTTCGTTCTGCACATCCATTCGGCGTACTCGCTGACCCGCATGAACCAGCGGGCCCGCCCCACCAACTACTCCCGCCGGGACTACATCGCCGCCAACTTCGCCAGCCGCACCATGCGCTGGACAGGCACCATCGTGGCGCTGTTCCTGCTGTACCACCTGGCCGACCTCACCTGGGGTTGGGCCAACCCCGACTACGTCTACGGCGAGGTCTACAACAACGTGGTGGCCAGCCTGTCCAACCCGGTGGTGGCGGCGTTTTACATCGTGGCCAACCTGGCGTTGGGCATGCACCTGTACCACGGCATCTGGAGCATCTTTCAGACCGTGGGATCAATGAATCCCCGTTTCAACCCCCGCAACAACCCGATCCGTCGGGGTGTGGCAGCGGCGTTCGTCATCGTTGTGATCGGCGCCAACATCACGTTCCCCCTCGCCGTGCAGTTCGGCATCGTCAGCACCTGAGCCATCCGCTGGGAGGCACCCAATGACCCAAACCATCTCACTCGACTCCAAGGTCCCTACCGGGCCCATCGCTGACCGCTGGAACAACCACAAGTTCTCGGTCAAGCTGGTGAACCCCAACAACAAGCGGAAGTTCACCGTGCTTGTGGTTGGCACCGGCCTCGCTGGTGCCGCTGCCGCCGCCAGCCTGGCGCAGCTTGGCTACAACGTGAAGGTCTTCACCTACCACGACTCCCCGCGGCGGGCGCACTCCATTGCCGCCCAGGGTGGCATCAACGGAGCCAAGAACTACAAGAACGACGGCGACAGTATCCACCGCCTGTTCTACGACACCGTCAAGGGCGGCGACTTCCGCTCACGCGAAGCCAACGTGCACCGTCTGGCCGAGGTGAGCGTCAACATCATCGACCAGTGCGTCGCCCAGGGTGTTCCCTTCGCCCGCGAGTACGGCGGCATGCTGGACAACCGGTCGTTTGGCGGCGCCCAGGTGAGCCGAACGTTCTACGCCAAGGGCCAGACCGGCCAGCAGCTGCTGCTGGGTGCCTACCAGGCCCTCATGGAGCAGGTTGGGCAGGGCACGTGCGAGTTGCACACCAAAGTCGAGATGCTCGACGTGGTGGTCAAAGACGGCCGGGCGTGCGGCATCGTGACCCGCGACCTCACCACCGGTGAGGTGCAGTCGCACTCCGGACACGCCGTTCTGCTGGCCACCGGCGGGTACTCCAACGCCTTTTACCTGTCCACCAACGCCATGAACAGCAACGCCACGGCCGCATGGCGGGCCCACAAAAAGGGTGCCGCCTTCGCCAACCCCTGCTACACCCAGATCCACCCCACCTGCATCCCGGCGTCTGACGAGTTCCAGTCCAAGCTCACCCTCATGAGCGAGTCACTGCGCAACGACGGCCGCATCTGGGTCCCCAAGGGCATCGACGACAACCGTCCTGCCGACCAGATCCCCGAGGACGAACGCGACTACTACCTCGAGCGCATCTACCCCTCGTACGGCAACCTCGCCCCGCGCGACGTGTCGTCGAGAGCGGCCAAGCGGTTGGTGGATTCGGGCCACGGCATCGGCCCGCTGCACAACGGCGTGTTCCTGGATTTCTCCGAAGCCATCAACCGGCTCGGTGAGGCCGTGGTGCGTGACCGCTACGGGAACCTGTTCGACATGTACCAGCGCATCACCGACGAGAACCCCTACAACATGCCGATGCGCATCTACCCCGCCCCGCACTACACCATGGGCGGACTGTGGGTGGACTACAACCTCATGACCACGGTGCCCGGCCTGTACGCCCTGGGCGAGGCCAACTTCTCTGACCATGGCGCCAACCGACTGGGCGCCTCGGCGCTCATGCAGGGACTGTCCGACGGGTACTTCGTCATTCCGTCCACCATCAGCGACTACCTGGCCGACCTGCTCGGCGATCCGGTGGTTCCCACCACCGACCCCGAGTTCGCCAGCGCCGAGGCCGGAGTGAGCGACGAGGTCCAAAAGTGGCTGTCGGTGGGTGGGACCCGCTCGGCTGAGCACTACCACCGCGAACTGGGCAAGATCGTGTGGGACTACTGCGGCATGGCCCGCAACCGGACCGGTCTGGAAAAGGCCCTGTCGGAGATCCCGGCGTTGCGCAGCGAATTCGTGACCAACGTGCGCATCCCCGGTGACACCTCGGTGAACCAGGAACTCGAAAAGGTGCAGCGGGTGGCCGACTTCTTCGACCTGGCCGAGCTGATGTGTCGTGACGCCCTCGACCGCGAAGAGTCGTGTGGCGGCCACTTCCGTGAGGAGTACCAGACCGACGAGGGCGAGGCCCTGCGCAACGACGACGACTTCTGCAACGTGACGGCGTGGGGATGGACCGGCCAGCCCGGCGAGCCCTCCAAGCACGTGGAACCCCTCGAGTTCGAATACGTGAAGCTGACCCAGCGGAGCTACAAGTGATGCAGCTGAAACTGAAGGTGTGGCGACAGGACGGCCCGGAGTCCACGGGGCGTTTCGAGACCTACGACGCCGTGGACATCAAGCCCGACATGTCGTTTCTGGAGATGCTGGACGTGGTGAACGTTCGGCTGGTGGAGTCAGGACGTGATCCCGTCACGTTCGACAGCGACTGCCGCGAGGGCATCTGCGGCACGTGCGGGGTGATGATCGACGGCCAGGCCCACGGTCCGTGGAAGGGCGCTACCACCTGCCAGCTCCACATGCGGGCGTTCCGTGACGGCGACACCATCGTGATCGAGCCGTGGCAGTCGGCAGGCTTCCCCATCGTCAAGGACCTGATGGTGGACCGCTCGGCCTTCGACCGCATCGTGGCGTCGGGTGGCTTCATCTCGGCTGACACCGGCTCTGCGCCCGACGGCAACGAGATCCCCATCCCCAAGCCGGTGGCCGACTCGGCCATGGACGCTGCCGCCTGCATCGGGTGCGGTGCGTGTGTGGCCGCCTGCCCCAACTCGGCGGCCCAGTTGTTCACCTCGGCCAAGCTTGCCCACCTCAACCTGCTTCCCCAGGGTCAGGCCCAGCGCTTCAGGCGCACCGAGGACATGGTGGAGACCATGGAGCAGTTCTTCGGTTCGTGCACCAACCATGGTGAATGTCACGAGGCGTGCCCCAAGGAGGTGCCGCTGGACTTCATCGCCTTGATGAACCGCGACTACCTCAAGAGCAAGATGAAAAACCGCAAGCTGGCCGGCCAGGTCTTCCCCTGACCGATGTGACCGGGGGCCAGGTGTGACCGGCGTAGCCCGGGGCCAGGCGTGACCGGGGGCCCACCGGCAACCGGGTACGGTTTGCAGTCATGCTGAAGCGTTCGTTGGCCCAGATGGCGCGTGGCCTGTTGATGGGGGCCGCCGACGTGGTCCCGGGTGTGTCGGGCGGCACCGTGGCTCTGGTGGTGGGGATCTACCCCAGGCTCATCGCCGTCATCAGTGACGGATCGCACGCCCTCGGCAGCCTCGTGCGCTTCGATATCCGGGGATTCATCGCCCGGCTCCGCACCCTGGACTGGGCGTTCCTGATCCCGTTGCTGGTCGGCATCGGGGTGGCCGTGGTGAGCATGGCCGGGGTGATCGACCACCTGCTTGAAACCCAACCGGTGCGCATGGCAGCGCTGTTTTTTGGGCTGGTGGGCGGTTCGGTGGTCGTTGCCGCCCGGCTGGTGCAGGGCTGGGACGCCAGCAGGGTGGGGATCACGGCGGTGACGGCGGTGGTGGCGTTTTTCGTGCTCGGCCAGCGGTCGGGACCGGTGGAGGACCCGTCACTGCTGCTGTACCTCGTTGCCGGTTCCATCGCCATCTGCGCCATGATCCTGCCCGGGATATCAGGTTCGTTCCTGCTGCTGATGATGGGGATGTACGACAACGTGTTGCGGGCGGTCACCGATCGGGACCTCGTGGTGCTGGCGGTGTTCATGGTGGGGTGCGTGGTGGGCCTGGCGTTGTTCTCTCGGGCGTTGCACTGGGGTCTGGTCCACCACGAGTTCACCCTGCTGGCCGGGCTCATCGGCCTGATGTTGGGGTCGCTGCGGGTGCTGTGGCCGTGGCCCGACGGCACCGACACCACCACCATTGCCGCACCAGCCGGCGACGTGTTGGTCCCCATCATCATCGCCGTGGTGGGATTCGCCGTGGTGGTTGGCGTCAGCGTGGTGGGTGAGCGACTCGTCCATCGCACCGATGCCGAGCTGGCTGCCGAACTCGGGTCGGACTGACCACCCCCAACCGGGGTGAGTCCGTCAGCGCGGTCGGTACCGGAACCAGCCAAGACCGCCGTGGTCAACGCCGTCGGCATCGTGCCCGGTGAAGCGGGCCAACCCCATGACCAGCCTGCCGGAGTTGGCAGCGTCATCAAGCACCGGGGACCACGCCACAACCTCCACGTGGGTCGAGGTGCCGTCGAGGTCAATGGACAGCACCGGTGCCGCAACGGTGGAGTTGTGACCCTTGCCGGTCCCATCATGGGCGCCATCCGGGGCGCCATCAGGGGCGCCATCCGGGGCGCCATCGGGAGCGCTGTAATGTCGCCATTCGCCAGTGGGAGTTCGCCACGAGGCCGCCAACCAGCCCGTCGGTCCCAGCACCCCAGTCCCCCACTGGTGGCCACGCACGCCGTCACAGTCCAGTTCATGGCGCTCAGCGCCGACGAGTAGCTCGCCGTGGACCGTGCAACCGACCGTCCACGCCCCGGCAACACCGGGGATGTCGGGGTTGCCGGGGATGTCAGGGTTGCTGGGATTGCCGGGATTGCCGGTTTCACCCCCTGCCCCGGGGGCTTCCACCGGTTGTTCAACCGGGTCCCACTCAAGGTCGGCGCCCACCGCCGTGGGGTCGCCAAAGGCTCGGCCCCAGATCTGCCACGGATCGGTCAACGACACGCCGAAGGCCTCGGCGGCAACCGACCAGTGACCCGACCCCGCCGAGCAGTTGTGATCGGCCCACAGCCCTGGAGCCCGATACTCCAGCGACGCCGATCCCGCCGTGAGGGCCACGTCGGGGTCCACCACGACCACACACTCACGGTCCGCTCCCACCACCGTCAGCCAGTACCAGCCCCGACCACTGCCACGACGTCGACCCACACCCACCGACACCGCCAGACTCCCGTCGGCAGCCACCGCGTCAAATGTCCACTGTTCGGCGGTGTCGGGCCGGGGGGGTGCTGCGCCTGGAGGGTCCCGACGGGTGCCGTCGGCCCCACCGCCACCTGTCATGGAAACTCAGTCGTCGCCGAGGTTGGCGTCAACCTTGCCCAGCAGCGACACCAGCGTGGCCTGCTGACGAGGTGACAGGCCGCCCAGCAACCGGCGGTTGATCCGGGTCCGCACCTTTTGCACATCCGAGCGGATGGCCCGGCCCGACGCCGTCAGCCATACCTGGGTTGCCCGACGGTCAGTTGGGTGGGGACGGCGGCGCACAAAGCCCCCGGCCTCAAGCCGGTGCACCATTTTGGTCACCGTGGGCGCTTCCACCCCCAGTTGCTCGACCAGATCGCTCTGGGTCTGGCCATCGGTGGTCCACAGGCAGCGCAACAGCGCGTCCTGCCCGGGGTGCAGGCCGAGCGGCGCCAAAAGACTCGCCGACAGTGTCCGGTGAGATCTCGCCGCACGCGCCAGCAGGGTGGGGACATCGTCAGATTTTGTGGCCATGGACCACCTCACCACGCAATCAGGGGGTGACGCAAGTGGAGCGACCAACGCCCGCATGGCCGCCCCGTAGGCTGTGGGCGTGCCCCGCTACCTGTCAGACCAGTGGATCGAAGCCCTCGACGAGGCGGCCCGAGCGCACCGCGGCCTTGCCGAAGCCACCGAGTCGGTGGCCTTTGTGATCGAACAGGTGGTTGAGCAGCCCGGCGGGCAGGGCCAATCCGGCGGGCAGGGCCAATCCAGGCGGGCAGGGCATCGGTAAGGCCAACGACGCACCACCCGATGTCGCACCGACTGATGCCGCACCGATTGAGGCCACAGCGCCTGACGCCGTTTCGGCCCAGGGCGGTGCGGTGCGATGGCATGTGGTGGTGGACCACGGGAGCGTGCGTTTTGTGGCTGGGCCGGCCACCGACCCCACGGTGCGCTTCACCACCGATGCGGCCACGGCCCGTGCCATCAGCACCGGGGCCGCCACCGCCCAAAGTGCGTTCATGGGGGGAACTCTGCGGGTCGGGGGTGACACCGGCGTGCTGATCGAGCACCACGAGGTGCTGGCCGGGCTGGGTGACGTGTTCGCCGCCGTGCCAATCGACGACTGAGCGTCGGGCAGGTCGACGACTGAGCGTCGGGCAGGTCGACGACTGAGCGTCGGGCAGGTCGACGACTGAGCGTCGGGCAGGTCGACGACTGAGCGTCGAGGGGTGCGACCTCAGCCCAGCAGGCCCAGGGACTCCACGGCGTCGCGCTCTTCGCCCAGTTCGGCCACGGTGGCCTCGATGAGCGGAGCGGAGAAGTCGTCGATGTCGAGGCCCTGCACGATGTCCCACTGCCCGTTGGCACAGGTGACCGGGAACGAGCTGATGAGTCCCTCGGGCACCCCATAGGAACCATCAGAGCGCACGGCCATGGACACCCAGTCACCGGCTGGAGTACCCAACACCCAGTCGTGCACGTGGTCGATGGCGGCGTTGGCCGCCGATGCGGCACTGGACAGTCCGCGGGCCTCGATGATGGCGGCACCACGCTTTTGCACCGTGGGGATGAAGTCGGCAGCCAGCCAGTCCATGTCGCCGCCGATGGCTTCGGTGGCCGGACGGCCACCCACCGTGGCGTGGAACACGTCGGGGTACTGGGTGGCCGAGTGGTTGCCCCAGATGGTCATGCGGGACACCTCGGACACGGGCACGCCAGTGTGACCAGCCAGCTGGGCCATGGCCCGGTTGTGGTCCAGGCGTGTCATGGCCGAGAACTGCTCAGTGGGGATGCCGGGGGCGTTGTTCATGGCGATGAGGCAGTTGGTGTTGGCCGGATTGCCAACCACCAGCACCTTCACTCCGCTGGCGGCGTTGGCGGCAAGCGCCCTGCCCTGCACCGTGAAGATGGCCCCGTTGGCCTCGAGCAGTTCGGCACGCTCCATGCCCTTGGTGCGCGGTCGGGACCCCACCAGCAAGGCCACGTCGGCGCCGTCGAAGGCCTCGTTGGGGTCGGCGCTGGTGGTCACTGACTCCAGCAGCCCAAAGGCGCAGTCCTCGAGTTCCATCTGGACGCCGCGCAGGGCGTCCATGGCCGGGGCAATTTCCAGCATCTGCAGACGCACCGGAGTGTCGGGGCCAAGCATGGCTCCCGAGGCGATGCGAAACAGCAGGCTGTAGCCAATCTGGCCGGCGGCCCCGGTGACGGCAACTCGTACAGGACTGGTGCTCACGGCAGTGCCTCCAGGTGGAACCGTTGGTGCCGACACAGCGCCGACAACGAGGAATCTAGCGGGCGCCCCACGTCGGCCACGAACCGGCCACGAACCGGCCATCGGGGTCAACCGACGTCGGCCACGAACCGGCCATCGGGGTCAACCGGCGTCGGCGACCGGCGACCCGGATGGGTCAGCTGGCTCGCGGGTGCCACCCAGCCAACTGCTGAACAGCGCTGCATACCGCCCACCGGCGGCCACCAGATCGTGGTGGGTTCCCTGCTCGACCAGATGCCCGGCGTCGAACACCAGCACCGAGTCGGCGGCCTCGGCGGTGGACAACCGGTGGGCCACCGACACCGTGGTCCGCCCGGCCGACAACCGCGCCAGTGCCGAGGTGAGGGCCCGCTCGGTGGTGGAGTCCACCGCACTGGTGGCCTCGTCGAGAATCAGCAGTCCGGGGTCGGCCAGCTGGGCCCGGGCCAGTGCCACCAACTGCCGCTCACCCACCGACAGCTGTTCACCACGCTCGCCCACCTCGGTAGCAAGCCCCCGGGGCAGCTGCTCCACCCACCAGTCCAGGCCAAGCTCGCTGAAGGACGTACGCACCTGCTCGGCGGTGGCACCCGGGCGCCCGAACGCCACGTTGGCTTCCACCGTGGTGTCGAACAAAAGCCGTCCTGGGGCACCATGCGGATGCGATGGTGGCGTTCGGCAGGCGTCACCCGGGTGAGGTCGATGCCGGCCACCAGCACCCGCCCACCGGTGGGGTCGGCCAGTCGGCACAGCAGTCGCACCAGGGTGCTCTTGCCCGAACCGGTCTCACCCACCACCGCCACGTTGGCCCCCGGCGCAATCACCAGGTTCACCCCGTGCAGCACCGGTGGTCCGGTGCGGTAGGCGAACGACAGGTTCTCGGTGCGCACCGAGATGGGGCCGTCGGGCAGGGACGAGCCATCGGTGGGCTCCACCACGTCGGCAGGGGTGTCGAGCACGTCGAGCACCTTGCGGAAGCCGGCCACCGCCGTCTGGGTCTGATCCAGGATCTCGTTGAGTTCGGTGACCGGCCCCACGATGAGCGTGACCAAAAACAGCGCCGCCACCAGCGAGCCGGTATCCATGCCCCACGACGGCCCGGCCAGCACCCCCACCAGCACCACCACCGACATCACCACCGAACCGGCCAGGTCGCTGGCAGTGAAGCTCCCGGTGACGAACCACAGAGCCCGACGCTCGGCGTTGTACTGCTCGCCGATGGCGTCGCCCAGTCGACGTCGGCTGCGACCCTCCAGCCCGTAGGCGCGCACCACCGGCGCCCCCATGACCACTTCGGACAACGCCGTGAGGGTCTGGCCCACCCGGGTGCGCACCCGGTCGTAGGCCTTGAGTTGCCGGCGCTGCAGGAACCGCAGCAGCGGCAACAGCGGAGCCAGGGCCACGATCACCACCAACGCCATCTGCCACGAGTACACCGCCAACACCACCAGCAGCACCACGATCACCACCGGGTTGACCACCCAGGCGATGGCGCCCCACTGGGCGAAGCGGGCGATGGTGTCGATGTCGCTGGTGACCCGGGCGGTGAGTACCCCGCGACGGCTCTCGTCGAGTTCGGCCACGCTGAGGCGGTGGATGTGGGCGAACGTGCGCACCCGCAGCTCGGCCAGGTTCTCCTCGGCGATGGTGACCACCCGCAGATAGGTGATGCGCGACAACACCATCACCCCGAGCACGATCAACGCCGATATCGCCGTGGCCACCAGCACCACCTGCATCTGGACGCCGTCGGGACCGAGCACGCCACGGTCGAGAACCTGCTGGACCATCACCGGCACCACCACCCGACCGCCGGCACTGAACATCGCCAGGATCACCGTGGTGCGCAAGCCCCGCAACAGGCCCGGGCTGGTGTGGATGGCCCGGCGCAGCACCGACATCGCTCCACCCTCGCTGTCGGCCCGCCCCCCGCCGGCGGTGGTGGTGTCCAGCTGGGCGTCGTGGTCCTCGTCGATGAGGGCGGTGACGTCGTCGGCCGACCCGGGATGGTTCACCGATGCCAGCTCGCCACGCGCCGGATCAGGGCCGTCGGGGGTCACGGCACGAGGCGCGTCGTGAGGAGTGTCGAGACGGGCGTCGGGCGGCAGCGTCGGGCGGCGCGTCGCGGTCGTCGAACGTGGTCACGATCCGCTCCCGTCACCCTCGTAGGCCCGCACCAGTTGTTCGTAGGCGGGAACCCCAAGCAACTCGGTGTGCCGACCCTGGGCGATCACCCGACCATCCTCAAGGAACACCACCCGGTCGGCCAGGCGAATGGTGGCCAGGCGATGCGCCACCAGCAACGTGGTGGCCGACAGGCTGGCGCGAAGGTCGGCCAGCACCTGGGCCTCGACCACCGGGTCCACGGCGCTGGTGGCGTCGTCGAGCAGCAACAACCGGGGTCGGCGGGCCAGTGCCCGGGCCAGGGCGATGCGCTGACGCTGGCCGCCCGACAGGCTCACGCCCCGCTCACCCACCAGCGTGTCGTACCCCTGCGGTGTGGCCGACACGAAGTCGTGGGCGTGGGCCACCCGGGCCACCTCGGCCACCTCGTCGGCACTCAGGGCGCCGTCGAGGTCGATGTTGGCGCCCAGGGCGTCGACAAACAGGAACGTCTCCTGGAACACCATCGCCACCGACCGACGCAGCTCACCGGGATCCAGGTCGTTCACGTCGACACCCCCCACACGCACGGAGCCGTCGGACACATCCATGAGGCGAACCGCCAGCTCGCACAGGGTGGTCTTGCCCGCACCGGTGGCCCCCACCAGCGCCACCACCTCACCGGGGGCGACGGTGAACGTGACGTCGTCGAGCACGGCAGTGCCATCTGGCCAGGTGAAGCCGACGTGGTCGAACTCCAGCGACAACGGACCGTCGGGCACGGCGGCCCCACTCCGGCGGCAGGTCCCGGCGGAGTGGCCAGCACGGCGTCGATGCGGGCGGTGGCCACCACCGAGCGGGGCAATTCCTGCAAAAAGAACCCCACGATGCGCACCGGGAAGGCCAACAGCCCGAACAGGGCGGCGGCTTCGACCAGGCCGCCGGGCTCCATGTCGCCGCTACCGATGCGAACCGCCCCCACCAACGCCACGGCGATGATGCCCAGACTGGGCAGGGCGTCGATGGCCGGCTCGAACGTGGCCCGCACCCGACCCACCCGGATGCGGGCGTCCCGCAGGTGCCCGGCGGCCACCTCCATGCGTTCGGTCTCGGCATCTGCCAGGCCCAGCGTCTTGACCACCAGGGCGCCGTCGAAGCTCTCGTGGGCCACCCCCGACACCTCGGCGATGCGGGCCTGCACCTCGGCCACCAACAGCCGGATGCGGTTGGTGTACGCCCGGTTCAGCAACGCCAGCGACGGAAACAGCACCAGGGCCACACCGGCAATCCAGGGATCCACCAGCACCAGGGCGATCAGCGAGAACACGGCCAGGATGAGCACGCCAACGCTGAACGGCACCGGGTCCAGCACCTCGGTGGAGGCCTGCACGTCGGCGTCGGCATGGGCCAGCAACTCACCGGTGGGGTGTTGGCGGTGGTGCTCGAGCGGGGCGGCGAGCAGGGTGTCGGTCACCCGGGTGCGCAGGTCGGCCCGGGTGCGAAACCCGGTGATCCCGCCGTTGTAACGGCGCAGCATGATCGACCCGGCCCGAAACAGGCCCACACCGAGCACGGCGACAGCCCCGGCCACCGCAGCGCCGGTGCCAACACCCTCGCTGAACGCCGGAATGACCAAACGGTCGGTCACCCACCCCAGGATCCATGCCGTGGCCACCACGCCGGCGGCGTATCCGGTTGCCCCCACCATGGCCAGGGCGAAACGGCCGGGTTGGCGTCGCACGTAGCGGGACACGATCCGGATGCCGGCCACAAACACCGCCCCTGCTGACGTGGGGAGCGCTGCTGGGGCGGGGGCGCTGCTGACGTGGGCGCACCGGGGGCTGGGGAAGACCCCGCAGATGGCGGCGGCACCGGCGCGGTGGGAGGTGGGGTGCCGACAGCCATGCCCCATCGTCCCGCGCGGCGTGGTGGGGCCACCAATCCGATGCCGGGACACATTTCGCCGTGGGGTGCCGCTGGTCGGTAGGGTTCGCTTCGCCGGCATCGGTTCATCACAGCCCCAGGAGGCGAGCATGCGCAGTGCAAAGGACTTCTTCAAGCCGCTTGCGGTGGGTGCCCCCGAACCCTGCCGTGAGGTGCCACAGCGCCCGTCGCGGATGATCCACTTCTTTGACCCGTCCAACCCCAAGATGGTGGCCAAGCTGCCGGCCATGGCCGGCACCGCCGACGTGCTGCTGGGGAATCTCGAAGACGCCATTGCCGCCGACCGCAAGGAAGCGGCCCGGGCCGGGCTTGTTGACGTGGCCCGCACCGTGGACCTGGGCGACACCCAGCTGTGGACCCGGGTGAACAGCCTGGACTCACCATGGGCGCTTGACGACCTCATCACCCTGGTGACCGAGGTGGGCGACAAGCTCGACGTGATCATGGTGCCCAAGGTGGAGGGCCCCGAAGACATCCACTACGTGGATCGGCTGCTGGCCCAGCTCGAGGCCCGCGCCGGGCTGACCACCCCGATCATGGTGCACGCCATTTTGGAGACCGCCCGTGGCGTGGCCAGCGTTGAAGACATCTGCACCGCCAGCCCGCGCATGCAGGGCCTGAGCCTGGGACCAGCCGACCTGGCCGCCGACCGTCGCATGAAGACGACCCGGGTGGGTGGCGGCCATCCCGGCTACCTGGTGCGCACCGACCCCGTCGACGGCGACGTGGACGGCCCTCGCACCACCGCCCAGCAGGACCTGTGGCACTACACGATCGCCCGCATGGTGGACGCCTGCCGGGCGTCGGGGATCCTGCCGTACTACGGCCCGTTCGGCGACATCGCCGACACCCTGGCGTGCGAGGACCAGTTCCGCAACGCGTATCTGCTGGGCTGTGTGGGCACCTGGACGCTGCACCCGGTGCAGGTGGACATCGCCCGTCGGGTGTTCTCCCCCGATCCCGCCGACGTGGCGTGGGCCGTGCGGGTGATCGACGCCATGGGCGACGGCACCGGTGCGGTGATGCTGGACGGCAAGATGCAGGATGACGCCACCGTCAAGCAGTGCAAGGTGCTGGTCGACCTCGCCCACAGCCTGGCCGAGCGTGACGCCGACCTGGCCGCCTCGTACGGATTCTGACGGCGGCTTCACCGATTTCCAGCTTCACCGATTTACAGGCCCACCAACACCGGGAGCAACCACTGTGAGCACCACCACCAGCACCACCGCTGAGGACCTGCGGCCCCGCCGCTCCGTGCTGTACATGCCCGGCGCCAACGCCCGGGCGCTGGAAAGGCCCAGACGCTGGACGCCGACGCCCTCATCCTGGATCTTGAGGATGCCGTGGCCCCCGACGCCAAGCTGGAGGCCCGTGACCGGGTGTGCGAGGCGGCCGCCTCGGGCGCCTACGGCCATCGCGAGATCGCCATCAGGGCCAACGGGCTCGACACCCAGTGGGGTCCCGACGACATCCGGGCTGCCGCCGCGGCAGGCCCCGATGCCGTGCTGGTGCCCAAGGTGGGGTCGGTGGCCGACATCGCCACCATCGAGCGACTCCTCGAAGAGGGCGGCGCCCCCGACACGACGCGCATCTGGGCCATGCTCGAAACGCCTGACGGAATCCTGGATGCCGCCGCCATCTGCGCCAGCTCGCCGCGGTTGACGGTGCTGGTGATGGGCACCAACGACATCACCAAGGAACTGCACGCCGTGCATGTGCCTGGCCGGGCCCCACTGCTGTACTCGCTGTCGCACTGCCTCATGGCGGCGCGGGCGGCGGGCAAGGTGATCCTTGATGGTGTCTACAACGACATCAAAAACGCCGAGGGCTTCGAGGCCGAGTGTGTCCAGGGTGCCCAGATGGGTTTCGACGGCAAGACCCTCATCCATCCCAGCCAGCTGGAGCCGTGCAACCGCATCTACGCCCCCAGCGACGACGAGGTGGAGCAGTCACGCAAGGTGATCGAGGCGTGGGACACCGCCCGGGCCGAGGGCAAGGGCGTGGTCACCGTGGATGGCCGCATGATCGAGAACCTGCACGTGGACAACGCCAAGCGGGTTCTGGCCGTGGCCGAGGCCATCGCCAACCAGGGCTAGCCACGTCGGTCAGTGGCCGGGGCCATCGCCAACCAGGACTGGCCTCGTGGGTCAGTTGCCGAGTCCCGCCAGCAGTGCATCGACCATCCGGTCGAAGGTTGCAGCGGGATCGTCGATGAATCCGATGCCGCGCAATTCCAGTGACACGGCGCCGTGCATCGACGCCCAGATCTGGTGGGCAACGTCGGTGGGGTCTGCCGGGGTGAGCAGCCCCGCATCCATGGCCGCACGGACCCGGCCCAACAGCTCGCCGAAGGCGGCGAAGGCGATCTCAATGGATCCGGCACTGGGTTCGAACTCGGCAATGGCACGGTCGAACATGACCGAATAGAGCGTGGGTTGTTCGATGGCGAACTGGCGGTAGGCCTGACATCCCAGGCGCAGTCGACCGGCGATGGGTTCGTCGGCGGTGGCGGCCAGTCGGCTGCGCAACAACACGAAGCCGTCGGCGAACAGGGCGTCCACCACGCCGTGCTTGTTGCCGAAGCGTGAATACAGGCCCATGGGGGCCACGCCCGCAACCCGGCAGATCTCGCGCACCGACAACCCTTCGGTTCCGTGGTCGACAAGCACCTGGTGGGCGGCGTCGAGCACTGCCCGTTCGAGGTCGGCGCTGGGGGTGCGGGTCCCAGGGGAACCCGGTGGCGTTGGGGTCGGCGGATTCATGGGCGGAGCACCTCAAGCAGACGTCGCCACCACGTTACTTGCCACCCGACTATGGAATGTAATTCCATAACTATGGAACAGCATGCTATAAATGTCCCATGGCCATCACTCCCACCAGCCCCGTGCCCGAGCGTTCACCCGTGCCCACCAACCCCGTGCCCAGCGACCCCGAGGCCACCGCCGCCCCGCACCACAGGTGCGGGCTCGGATCCGGCGGTCCCCAGCAGATCGCAGCGGCGCCAGTGGCTCATCCTGACCGTGTTGTGCATGAGCGTGTTCATGGTGGTGGTGGACAACACCATCGTGAACGTGGCGCTTCCCACCCTCGGTCGGGAACTCGGCGCCAACACCACTGCGCTGCAATGGATCGTGGACGCCTATGCCCTGGTGTTTGCCAGCCTGCTGCTGTTCGGAGGAAGCCTCGGTGACCGCTTCGGACGCAAGGGCATGCTCCAGATCGGACTGGTGCTGTTTGCTGCCACGTCGGTGATGGCGGGTTTGTCGTCCACCTCGGCCCAGCTCATCGCCTCACGGGCGGCCATGGGCGTGGGCGCTGCCCTGGTGTTTCCGGCCACGCTGGCCATCCTCATCAACGTGTTCACCCAACCCACCGAAAGGGCCAAGGCCATCGGTGTGTGGTCGGCGGTGTCGGGGCTGGCGGTTGCGCTGGGGCCCCTCACCGGAGGAGCCCTGCTCGAACGCTTCGCCTGGGGTTCAATCTTTTTCGTCAACATCCCCATTGTCGTCATCGCCCTGGTGGCCGGCGCCATCTTGCTGCCGTCGAGCCGGGATCGCGCCGCCGGCCGGTTCGACCCGGTCGGGGTTCTGCTGTCCATCGGGGGCATCGGCGCCATCGTGTGGGGTCTCATTGAGGGACCCTCGCTGGGGTGGAGCTCCCCGGCAGTGCTGGGTGCGCTGGCCGCCGGAGTGGTGTTGGTGGTGGTGTTCGTGCGTTGGGAACTGCACCGCACCGACCCCATGCTGGACGTGCGCATGTTCTCCAACCCCCGCTTCAGCGCCGCAGCGGTGTCGGTGTCGATCGCATTTTTCGCCCTGTTCGGGTTCATCTTCCTCATCACCCAGTACTTCCAGCTGGTGCGGGGGTACAGCACGCTGAACGCCGGGGTGGCAACGCTCCCGTTTGCCCTGGGGGCGGGCATCAGTGCGCCGCTGAGTGCACGAGCCGCCCTGCGTTTTGGCACCAAACGGGTGGTCGCCACCGGTCTGGGTTCCATGACGGTGGGATTCCTCATCATTTCGCGCATCGGTCCCGACACCGCCTACTGGGGTCCCCTGGTGGTGTCGATGATCCTCATGGGTGCCGGCCTCACCATGACCACCGCCCCGTCCACCGAGGCCATCATGGGAGAACTCCCCCGGGGCAAGGCCGGTGTGGGGTCGGCGGTCAATGACACCACCCGCGAAATCGGGGGCACGTTCGGGGTTGCTGTCCTGGGATCGGTGTTCATCTCGGTGTTCCGCCCCCGCATCACCGACGCACTGGCGGGCCTTCCCATCCCGACCGAAGCGCTGGAAGCCGCCCAGGGGTCGATCGGGGCCGCACTCGCCGTTGCCGAGCAGGCACCGGAGCAGGGTCGGGAACTGATCATCGAAGCGGCCCGAACGGCGTTCATGGATGGCCTGCACGTCAGTGTGCTGGTGGCGGCAGCGGCGGCGTTGATCGGCGTGGTGCTGGCGATCGTCTACCTCCCCAACCGATCAACCTGACCCGTGGACCCCGCGCAGTGGGCCTGCCCACAGTGGGCCCGCCTGCGCTCAGGCCGGGCAGCTGCAGGGACTTGACCTCGCAGAACTCCTCGATGCCCCACACGCCATTCTCGCGACCGATGCCGGACTGCTTGTAGCCGCCGAACGGAGCGATGAGGTTGAAGCGGCCGCCGTTGACGTCCACGCTGCCGGTGCGCAGGCGTCGGGCCACGGCCATGGCCCGTTCGGGATCAGCCGACTGCACCCCACCCGACAGGCCGTAGGGGTTGAGTTGGCGATGGCCACGGCCTCGTCCACGGTGTCGTACGGCATGATCACCAGCACCGGCCCGAAGATCTCTTCGTTGGCGATGGTCATGTCGGTCGTCACGTCGGCGAACACCGTGGGACGCACGAAAAAGCCGGTATCGAGGCCGTCGGGGGCGTCGGGGCCACCAGCCACCAGGCGGGCACCGGCGTCGATGCCGGCGTTGATGTAGCCGCGCACCCGGTCACGCTGGGCGGCTGACACCAGCGGTCCGAGCTGGGTGCCGGGCTCGAGCGCCGGGCCAACCTGCACCCCGTCGGCGGCAGCCGCTGCCAGTTCCACCACCCGGTCCTGCAGATGGCGGGGAACCAGCATGCGGGTGAGAGCCGTACAGGTCTGACCCGAGTTGAGGTAACACCCCATGGTCACGCCCGGCGGCACGCACCGGTCCAGGTCGGCGTCGTCGAGGATGATGTTGGCGCTCTTGCCACCCAGTTCCAGCGCCACCCGCTTCACCGTGGCCGCGGCCAGCTCGGCCACACGGGTGCCGGCGCGGGTGGACCCGGTGAACGACACCATGTCCACATCGGGGTGCACGGCCATGGCCTCACCCACCACCGGCCCGGTGCCGCCGACCAGGTTGAACACGCCGGCGGGGAACCCGGCGGCCTCGATGGCCTCGGCCAGCACCCAGGCGCTGAGCGGGGCCACCTCCGACGGCTTGAGCACCACGGTGCACCCGGCGGCCAATGCCGGGGCAACCTTGCACATCACCTGATGCAGCGGGTAGTTCCACGGGGTGATGGCAGCCACCACGCCCACCGGCTCGCGCACCACCAGCGAGTTGCCCACCGTGGTCTCCCACTGCACCTGACGGGCCAGGTCGATCTGGGCCCGCACGTTGGCGATCGGCATGCCGGCCTGGATCATGCGCGCCAGCATCGCCGGCATGCCGAGCTCGGTGGCGATGAGCGTGCCCAGTTCGTCGGCCCGTTCGTCCAGGGCGTCGGCCAGTGCCCCCAGCAGGGCGAGGCGATCGTCGAGCGGCGTGGCGGCCCAGCCGCTGCCGGGTGTTCCGTCGCCGTCGAAGGCCCGTCGGGCGGCGGCCACGGCGGCGTCAACATCGGCGGCGCTGCCGGAGCGAATGCGGCCGCAGACCTGCTCGGTGGACGGATCCACCACGTCGATGGTGCCGGCGTCACCGACGGGATCCACCCACGTGCCACCAATGAAGAACTGGTCCCTGTCGATCATGACGACTCCCCTGTACATGTGCGGTTTGTGCATGTGCGGTTGTAGGTGTGCGGTGGCGCCGCCACCGGCGTGGTTGCAAACGCCAGGCCCCGGGGCCCGGCGGCCAGATTCAGATCCTGTCGACGATGGCGCTGGCGAACTCCGAGCACTTCACCTCGGTGGCGTTGTCCATCAGTCGGGCGAAGTCGTAGGTGACGATGCCTTCGGAGATGGTGGCCTCCATGGCGGTGACGATGTCGTTGGCGGCGTCGGTCCAGCCCAGATGCTCGTACATCATCACGCCGCTGAGCAGTACCGACCCGGGGTTGACCTTGTCCTGGCCGGCGTACTTGGGGGCGGTGCCGTGGGTGGCCTCGAAGATGCCGTGCCCGGTGACGTAGTTGATGTTGCCGCCCGGGGCGATGCCGATGCCACCCACCTGTGCGGCCAAGGCGTCGGACAGGTAGTCGCCGTTGAGGTTCATGGTGGCGATGACGTCGAACTCGTCGGGACGGGTCAGCACCTGCTGCAGGGCGATGTCGGCGATGGCGTCTTTGACCAGCACCCGGTCACCGGGCTTGCCGTCGCAGTCGTCCCAGCCCACGGCCACGGCGTCGAACTCCTCACGGGTGAGCTCGTAGCCCCAGTTGCGGAAGGCACCCTCGGTGAACTTCATGATGTTGCCCTTGTGCACCAGGGTGACACTGGGCCGGTTGCGGTCGATGGCGTACTGGATGGCGGCCCGGATGAGGCGCTTGGAGCCCATCTCGGAGATGGGCTTGATGCCGATGCCGGCGTCGGCACGGATCTCCCAGCCGAAGGCGTCGGCCAGCAGCTCGCGCATGCGGGCGGCCTCGGGGGTCCCGGCCTCGACCTCCAGCCCGGCGTAGATGTCCTCGGTGTTCTCACGGAAGATCACCATGTCCACGGCCTCGGGGTGCTTGACCGGTGACGGCACGCCCTGGAACCAGCGCACCGGGCGCAGGCACACGTACAGGTCCAGGATCTGGCGCAGGGCCACGTTGAGCGAGCGGAAGCCCCCACCGATGGGGGTGGTGAGCGGGCCCTTGATGCCGATCAGGTAGTCCCGAAACACCTCGACGGTCTCGTTGGGGAGCCAGTCGCCGGTGTTGTCGAACGCCTTCTGCCCGGCCAGGACCTCTTTCCATTCAACGGTCCGGCCGTACTTGGCGGCGGCGGCGTCGAGCACACTGCGGGCCGCCGGCCAGATGTCGATCCCGGTGCCATCGCCCTCGATGAACGGGATGATGGGGGTGTCGGTGACGTTGAGGGAGCCGTCTGCGTTCTGGGTGATCTTGTCTGCCATGGCAGCGAGGTTACCCACCCGACAGGCACCCCACCGAATGCGTCCGACGGCGTGGACCCGGATCCGGCGTCACGCCACCGGGCGGCAACCTCAGGCGCCCAGGCCCAGATTGGCGTGGATGGCCAGCGTGGTGGCCGACCGGTTCAGCGCGTACACGTGCAGTCCCGGGGCCCCCGCCGCCAGCAGATCGGCCGACAACTCGGTGGCCAGCTCGATGCCGAGGGCGCGCACGGCGTCGGGATCATCGGCCACCGGCTCGAAGCGCTGGCGCACATGGTCGGGGAAGGCCGCCCCACTCATGGCCGCCATGCGGTCCACCGCCCCCAGATTGGCGACCGGCATGATCCCGGGGATCACCGGCTTGTGCACACCGGCGGCGGCCAGCTCATCCATCATCACCAGGTACGGCTCCACCTCGAAGAAGAACTGCGTGATGGCAAAGTCGGCGGCGGCCAGCTTGGCGGCCAGGTACTTGCGGTCGCTGGCCCGATCCGGTGACCGGGGGTGCATCTCGGGCTGGGCGGCCACCGCCACGCAAAAGCCGCCGACCCCAGCCACCAGGTCCACCAGGTCGCTGGCGTGGGTGAGCTCGCCGTCGATGTCGCCACCGTCAGCGGGCGGGTCGCCACCGAGTGCCAGCAGGTTTTCGATGCCGGCATCGCGGTACTGCCCCACCAACGCCAGCAGGTCACTGCGGGTGTGGGCCACACACGTGAGGTGGGCCATGGTGGGGATGCCGGTGCCCGACTGGATGTCGATCACCAGATCACGGGTGAGGTCACGGGTGCTGCCGCCGGCGCCGTAGGTGACCGACACGAACGACGGTGAAATGACCGACAGCTCGTCGAGGGCAGCGTCAAGCTGTTGACGGCCGTCGTCGGTCTTGGGCGGGAACACCTCGAACGAGAACGTGGGCCCGGCCGCCAGCAGGGCATCGATACGGGTCATGCTGAGCGCTCCAGTGCCGCCTCGGCGGCAGCCACGGTATTGACCAGCAACATGGCCCTGGTCATCGGACCCACCCCACCGACGCGTGGCGACAGCCACGACGCGACCTCGGCCACACCATCGTCCACGTCCGACACCACCTTGCCGTCGGCGAAGCTCACACCGGCTGCCACCACCACGGCACCGGGGGCCACCATGTCGGCGGTGACCAGGCCCGGCGACCCGGCGGCGGCCACGATCACGTCGGCGGTGCGCACCAGCGGGGCGATGTCGGCCACCCCGGTGTGCACCACGGTGACGGCGGCGTTGGCGTCGGGACGCTTGAGGGTGACCAGGTTGGCCAACGGCCGCCCGATGGTGAGGCCCCGGCCGATGATCACCACGTGCGTGCCGGCCAGGGTCACGCCGTGGTCGGCCAGCAACCGCAGGATGCCAGCCGGTGTGCACGGCAGCACGGTGGGCACGCCCTGCACCAGCCGGCCCAGGTTCACCGGGTGCAGGCCGTCGGCGTCCTTGGCCGGATCCATGGCCAGCAGGGCCGCCTCGTAGTCGAGATGGGCGGGAAACGGGTACTGCATGATGTAGGCGTCGACGGCGGGGTCGGCGTTGAATCGGGCAACGACATCGAGCACGTCGGCCTGGCTGGCGTCGGCTGGCAACTGCACATGGTGTGAGGCGATGCCCACGGCGGCGCAGTCCTGCTGTTTCATGGCGACATACCGTGCCGACGGGCCGTCGTCGCCCACCAGCAACGTGCCCAGGCCGGGGGTGACCCCGCGCTGTGCCAGCGCAGAGGCACGCTCAGCCACCTCGGCGCGCACGGTGGCGGCCACCACTTCCCCATCAAGCACCTGAGCGGTCACGCCGCAGAGCCTAACGGTGCGCCGTCATGGCGTGACGACCGGGTCCGCCAACGTGTCAGTGCCGGAAGTGGCGTTCGCCGGTGAACACCATGGCCAGGCCCTCGGCGTCGGCCCGGGCGATCACTTCTTCGTCCCGCACCGACCCGCCGGGCTGCACCACCAGGCCGGCACCGGCTTCCACGGCACCGTCGAGGCCGTCAGCGAACGGGAAGAACGCGTCGGAGGCGTACACGCCCCCTGCGGCGCGGCCATCGGCCTTGTCACAGGCGATGCGTCCGGCGTCACGACGGTTCTGCTGACCGGCACCGATGCCCACGGCAGCGCCGTCACGCACCAGCACGATGGCGTTGGACCCCACCCGGGCCACCACCCGCACCGCCAAAGCGGCATCGGCCAACTCGGTTGCGGTCGGCTGACGGGCGGTGACCACCTGCCACGTCGACGGGTCGGCCCCCACCACGTCAGGGCGTCTGCACCAGGGCACCGCCGTCGATGAGCCGCACCGACAGCCCGGTGGGTCGCGGTGGTGTGGCCTCAAGCACCCGCAGGTTGCGCTTGGCCAGCAACACGTCGAGGGCGCCGGGATCGAACCCGGGGGCGATGACCACCTCGGTGAAGATCCCCGACAGTCCCTCGGCCATGCCCATGGTCACCGGGCGGTTCACCGCCACGATGCCGCCGAAGGCGCTCACCGGGTCGCACTCGTGGGCCTTGCGCCACGCCACGGTGACATCGGTGCCCACGGCCACACCACAGGGGTTGGCGTGCTTGATGACCACGGCGGCGGGGTCGTCGCCCAGTTCGTTCACCAGTCGCCATGCCGCCTCGGCATCCCACACGTTGAGGTAGCTCATGGGCTTGCCGCCGTGCTGCACGGCGGTGTCCCACCAGCCACCCACCGGTGTGCCGGCGGCGTCGATGGCCACGTACCTGGCGCCGTGCTGGTGCGGATTTTCGCCGTAGCGCAGCACCTGGTCACGTACCAGCCGCACATCGAGGCGGGCGGGCAAGTGGTCGGTGGCATCGGCCGGAGCAGCGTTGGCGCTACATCGGTGCCCGTGTCGGCTGGGCCGGTCGCCAGCGTCGCGATGAGGCAGTGTCGGCGGCGCTCTGACAGCCAGGCGGTGACGTCGGCGTCGTAGGCAGCCGTGACGGCAAAGGCCTTGGCCGCCAGACGCATGCGGGTGGCCTCGGTGACCACACCGTTGGCGGCGATCTCGGCCGCCACCACGTCGTAGTCGGCGGGGTCCACCACCACGGTGACGTGGGCGTGGTTTTTGGCTGCGGCGCGCACCATGGCCGGGCCGCCGATGTCGATGAGTTCCACCGACGGGTCCGAACTGAACGGGTACAGGTTCACCACCACCAGATGGATGGCCTCGATGTCATGGGCGGCCATGTCGGCCACGTGGGCGGGATCATCGGTGTCGGCCAGGATGCCGCCGTGCACCCGCGGGTGCAGGGTCACCACCCTGTGACCCAGGATGGGCTCGAACCCGGTGATGTCGGCCACGTCGGTGACGGCCAGACCGGCGTCGGCGATGACCCGGGCCGTACCGCCGCTGCTGAGCAGGTCCCACCCGGCACCGGCCAGCACCCCGGCCAGCTCGGTGATTCCGGTCTTGTCGTACACCGACAGCAATGCCCTCATGGGGTTCCCTTCGTCATGACCAGCGATGCCCGAACCGGTGACCGCACGGTCACACCCGGCCCCGGGCGACAACATCGAGCACCGACTGCACGTACAGCTGGCGCTCCACAACCTTGATCCGCTCGTGCAGGCTCTCGACGGTGTCTCCGTCGAGCACCTCCACGGCCTGCTGGGCCAGGATCGGGCCGTCGTCGACGGCCTCGGTGGCCACGTGCACGGTGCAGCCCGTCACCTTCACCCCGGCGGCCAGGGCCGCATCGACGGCGTGCCATCCCTTGAACGAGGGCAGGAGCGCCGGATGGGTGTTGAGGATGCAACCGCCGAAGGCGTCGAACACCGGGGTGGCCAGGATGGTGCCGAAACCGGCCATCACCACCAGGTCGGTGCCGGCCGCCTCGAGCACCGTGACCATGGTGCGTGAATAGGCGTGGCGGTCGAAGTCATCCCCGAAGCTGGTGCGTTCAACCATCTCGCACGCAATCCCATGCCGTTTGGCCACCTCGATGGCACCGCAGGGGCGGTCCACCACCACCACGGCAACCGGAACGCCGGCGTCGCACATGGCATCGAGGATGGTCCCTGATCCCGACGCCAACACCGCAACCCGCATTTCCCGGACGCTACCAGCCTGTGACCGGACCCCGTTTCAGCCCCGTGGGTGCCATCAGGCGTCGCCGACGACCACGGTGACCGACCCGGTGATGTGGCGTGACGACGCCCCCACGTGCACCTGGTGCTCCCCGGCAGGCACCACCCAGCCGGCGACGGCGTCGTCCCAGCCGGCGAACGCCCGACGGTTCAACCCCACCGTGACCTGTCGGGTGGCGCCGGCTGGCACCGGCACCCGCACGAAGCCCCGCAACTCACGTTGGGGCCGGCCCACCGTGCCCGCCGGCGGTTCCACGTAGCACTGCACCACCTCGTGGCCGTCACGCCCGCCGGAGTTGGTGACGTCGATGGTGCACAGCACCACGGCATCGCTTCCGGGTCGTTCGCCTGCTGCCAACGGACCCCCAACCAGCTCTCCCAGCCCGTTCGATGGTGGGCGGGCCATGGTCGAAGGTGGTGTACGACAGCCCGTGGCCGAAGCACCATTCGGGCTCGATGTTGTGTTCGTCGTACCAGCGGTACCCGATGAGCAGTTCCTCGGCGTAGTGCACCTTGCCGTTTTCCCCGGGGTAGTTCCCGTGCGACGGATTGTCGGCCAGGCTGGCCGGGAACGTGGTGGGCAGGCGCCCCGACGGGTTCACGTCACCACTGAGCACGTCGGCCAGCGCATGGCCACCCTCCTGCCCCGGGTACCACAGCTGCACCACGGCGGCCACGTCGCCCCGCCACGGCATGTGCACCGGAGCACCGGCGTTGACCACCACCACGGTGCGGGCATTTGCTGCTGCCACGGCCGCCACCAGGTCGTTTTGTTCGGGCGGCAGATCCAAAGTGGTGCGGTCGCGGCCTTCGGTCTCGGTGTCGTGATTCAGTCCCACCACCACCACGGCCACCTCGGCGGCACGGGCGGCGGCCACGGCCCGGTCAACGGCGTCGGGGGCCGGCACCACGGCCGCACCCACCTGCCCGGCGCTGAGGAACTCACTGCCGGTGTTGGACAGCTCGTAGGTCAGCTTGAGCGAGCGGGTACCAGTTTCCGTCTCGCCGGCGGCCTGGACCAGTTGCTGGGGGCGCTGCGTCGCCGGTGACCTCGGCGCTTCCCAGCCCGAAAAACGACTCACCGGGCTGGCGATCGCCGGTGAGGTCGCACACCACAACGCCATCGACCAGCAGGCGTGACGGCCCTGCCGAGGTGATGCCAAAGCGCACGGTGGCACCGGCCGGCACCTCCATGGTGGCGTGCCAGCGGGCCCAGTACGTGCCGGTGATGCCCGGGGGCATGACCCCGGCCCACATGCCGGTGGCCGCCCGCATCGGCACCACCGACACCGGGTCACCGTCGTAGTCGGGGTTGTCGAAGTACTCAGCCAGCACACAAAAGCTGTCGTCGGGACCGGTGGATGCCTCGGCGATCCCGGGGGTGGCATCAGGCAGGGCGGCAAGGCTGCGACCGTCGAGCAACGGCATCGACCGCACCGACAGGCACCCCGGCTCGAACACGACCTCGGTGCCCACCGACGCAAACCGGTCCAGCAGCCCATCAAGGGGCGTGACCACATGGTGGGCCTTGAGTTGGGCACTTCCGCCACCCTGGATCCAGGCCCCATCGGCGTTGGGCCCGATGACGGCCATGGTGCCCGGAGCCGGATCCAGCGGCAACATCGGCGTGTCGCCACCAGCGGGCACGGCGTTGGCCAGCACCACGATGCCGGCCGCCGACAGCTCCCGGGCCAGCGCACGGGCCTGGGGTCGGTCCACGCTGCGCTCGGGTGCCTCGGTGGGCACCACACCGGCGGTCAGGTTGTCCAGCATTCCGGTGCGAGCGGCCACACCCAGCACGTTGCGGGCCATGGACAACACCACGTCGGCGGGAACGTCACCGGCGTCCACGGCGTGGACCAGCCGGACACCGAAATGCTGGACGGGCCCGGGCATCTCCCAGTCCAGGCCCGCCAGTGCCGCCTCGGCAGTGCTGTGGGTGCCCAGCCAGTCCGACACCACGGCGCCATCGAAGCCCCATTCGCCGCGCAGCACGTCGGTCAGCAGCCAGGGGTGCTCGCCGCAGTAGGTGCCGTTGAGGCGGTTGTAGGCGCTCATGACCATCCACACGCCGGCCTCGGTCACTGCCGCCTCAAACGGCACCAGGTACAGCTCGCGCAACGCCCGCTCAGACACCTCAGCAGAAATCGAGTGGCGCTCGTGTTCCTGGTCGTTGGCCACGAAGTGCTTCACGCACGCCGACACCCCCGCCGACTGCACGCCGGTGATGTACCCCACGGCCATGCGGGCAGTGAGGTGGGGGTCCTCACCGAAGCATTCGAAGTTGCGCCCGGCCAGCGGCGTGCGGTGCAGGTTCACCGTGGGGGCGAGCAGAACGCTGGCTGAACGGTCACGCACCTCGTCGGCCAGGGCGGCACCGGCACGCTGCAACAAGTCGGGATCCCAGGTGGCGGCCATGGATGTGGGACACGGCAGCACCAGCGACGGAGTGCCCGACCCGATCTCGCCGGCACCACGGGCCCCCACCGGCCCGTCGGTGACCTTGATGGCCCCAATGCCCAGCCGGGTAATGCGGTGGTTGTGCCACATGCCGAACCCGGCCACCACCAGTGCCGCCTCGGCCACGGTGAGCTCGCCAACGAGCTGGTCCGCCATCGCCGGGATGGGAGGACGAGACATTGGGGCACCCCCGCTGGAGGCGCCGGCCGGGCGCGCAGACGAATCAGGGGCAGAAGAACCAGGTGTGGACGGGTCAGGTGTGGACGAGTCAGGCGTGGACGGGTCAGGCGTGGACGCTGGCATTCCCGCAGGCTAGGCGCCCGACGGTGGGCGGTGCCCAACGACTCAGGGGATCAGATCCAGCCGTGCTCGCGCACCACGCCGACCATGAGCTCTCCGGCTTCAGTGGGATTGTTGCCTACCTTGACGCCCGCCTCGGTCAGCGCTTCCATCTTGGCCGCAGCCGTGCCCTTGCCCCCCGACACGATGGCGCCGGCATGGCCCATCTTGCGCCCGGGAGGAGCGGTCATGCCGGCGATGTACGACACCACCGGCTTGGTCATCGACGAGGCGATGAAGGCGGCAGCCTCTTCTTCGGCCGAGCCACCGATCTCACCGAACATCATCACGGCCTTGGTCTCGGGGTCGGCCTCGAATGCCTCGAGGCAGTCGATGAACGACGTGCCCGGCACCGGGTCGCCACCGATGCCCACACACGTGGTGACACCGACGCCCTGGGTCTTGAGCTCGTACAGGGCCTGATAGGTGAGGGTGCCCGACCGGCTCACGATGCCCACCGGGCCGCCTTCCTTGGCGATCTCGCCGGCGGTGATGCCGATGTTGCACTTGCCGGGAGAGATGATGCCCGGGCAGTTGGGGCCCAGCAGCTGCACCCCGGGGAAGTCACGCTTGAGCTTGTTGTAGAACCACGCCTCGTCATGGGCGGGAACACCCTCGGTGATGCAGACGATGAACTCGACGCCGCCTTCGGCAGCCTCCATCACCGCAGCGCGCACCCCGGGTGCCGGAATGAAGATGCACGAGGCGTTGGCGCCGGTGGCGTCCACGGCGTCACCCACGCTGGCAAAGATCGGGATGCCCTCGACGTCGGTGCCAGCCTTTTTGGGGTTGGTGCCGGCCACCACCTGGGTGCCGTAGTCCCGGTTGCGCAGGCCGTAGAAACGACCCTGGCTGCCGGTCAGCCCCTGGTAGACGACCTTTGTGTTCTCGTCGACAAAGATGCTCACGAGTTGCCTCCGGCGAGTTCGACGGCCCGGCGGGCGGCGTCAAGCATGGTGGGCTGCGACTGCAGCATGTCCGACAGATGGGGTTCGAGCAGGGCCCGACCCTCGGCGGCGTTGGTGCCATCGAGGCGGATCACGATGGGCGAGCTGATCTCCACCCGCTCCAGCGCCTCGAGGATGCCCTTGGCCACTTCCTCACCCCGGGTGATGCCACCGAAGATGTTGATGAAGATGGACTTGACCCGGGGGTCGTGGTTGATGATCTCGAGCGCCCCGGCCATCACGTCGGCGTTGGCGCCGCCGCCGATGTCGAGGAAGTTGGCCGCCGAGCCGCCCACCTGGTTGACCACGTCCAGCGTGCTCATGGCCAGGCCGGCGCCGTTGGCGATGATGCCGACCGAACCCTCGAGACCCACGTACTGCAGGTCCCTTGGCGTGGGCGGCTTCCTCACGCTCGTCACGGACCTGGGTGGCGTCGTAGACCTCCCAGCCGTCGTGGCGATACTGGGCGTTGGCGTCCAGGGTCACCTTGGCGTCGAGGGCGTGCACCCGACCGTCGGTGGTGATGATGAGCGGGTTCACCTCGGCCAGGTCGGCGTCGCCGTCGCTGTAGGCGGTGTAGAGCTTGGTCAGCAGGTCCACCAGGCCCTCGGTGGCATCGGGGTCCAGGTTGGCGGCGGCCACCCATGCACGGCACTGCTCGTCGGTCAGCCCGTCGACGGGGTCGACCCAGATCTTGGCGATGGCGTCAGGGTTTTCCACCGCCACGGTCTCGATCTCGACACCGCCCTCGGCCGACAGCATCCCGAGGTGCTTTTTGGCCGAGCGATCAAGAGTGAAGCTCACGTAGTACTCGGTGGCGATGTCCGAGGCGTGCTCGATCCACACCGTGCGCACGATGTGGCCCTTGATGTCGAGCCCGAGGATGTCGGTGGCGTGGGTGCGGGCCTCGTCGGCGTTGTTGGCCAGCTTCACACCCCCGGCCTTGCCACGTCCGCCCACGTGCACCTGGGCCTTGACGACCACGGGGTACCCCACGGCGTCGGCTGCGGCCACAGCGGCGTCCACGTCGGAGACGGCCTGGCCGTCAGAGGTGGGGATGCCGAACGAAGCGAAGAACTGTTTGCCTTGATATTCGAGAAGGTCCACGGGGCAAGACCCTACACATCTGCGTCGCGTGGCCCCAAGCGGTCAGCTGGCGGTTGCGCCCCTGCCTTCGGCGCCGTCACGTTCATCGAGGGTGTCGGCCAGCCACGCGGTGATGTCGTCGAGAGGCGCACCCGGGGTGAACACCCGCGCCACCCCGGCGGCCGACAGCTCGGCGATGTCGGCGGCGGGGATGATGCCCCCGCCGAACAACACGACGTCGTCGAGGCCACGGGTGCGCAACTCGTCGGCAAGGCGCGGGAACAGGGTGCGGTGGGCGCCTGACAGCACCGACAGCCCAACGGCGTCGGCGTCTTCTTGCACGGCGGCCTCGGCCACCTGTGCCGGCGTCTGGAACAGGCCGGTGTAGATCACCTCGAACCCGGCGTCACGCAGCGCCCGGGCGATGACCTTGACCCCCCGGTCGTGGCCGTCGAGACCGGATTTGGCCAGCAGTACCCGGTAGGTGCGCTTCACGTGGGGGATCCTAGGCCGCTGGGCGTATCATCGACCCCGGTATGCCGGTCCGTCCCAACAAAACACGTTCCACCCGCGCCATCGTCGTGGGGGTGGCTGGTCTGGCGTTGGGCATCGTGCTGGTGATTGCCCTGTTCGTGCTGGCCATCCCGTCGTTGACCGAGGACAACCGCATCGAGGTGCGACTGGGTGACGACGTGTTCGTGGCCGGCAGCGCCGTCAGCCGCTCCGACGCCATCGCTGCCGACGGCCCCATCCTGCTGGCCGACGTGGCCAGCGGTGACCGTGACGTGTACCTGCAACACATCGGCGACGACCCCGCCACCGGATGGCTGGTGTTCGACGCCCGCAGGCCGGGTGCGGGCCGTGACTGCACCCTGGTGTGGGGCGATGGCCAGTTCACCGACCCGTGTGACGGCACGGTGGTGCCCGCCGATGGAACCGGCCTGAACGCCTACGACGTCTCCGTCAACGACGATGGCGACGTGGTGGTGGACCTGGTGATGCGGCCCGACCCGACCACCACCACGGTGCCCATCATCAGAAGCGGGAACTGACGGGCGCAGGCCCGTACTCAGGCAGGCCCGTGCTCAGGCAGGCCCGTACTCAGGCAGGCCCGTACTCAGGCAGGCAGGCGCTCGAGCGGGGCGAATGACAGCAGCAGGCGGCGTTCGCCCTCCCGAGTGAAGCGCACCACCACTTCGGCCTTGGATCCCTCGCCCTCCACGGCGGCCACCACGCCGTCGCCGAACACCAGATGCCGCACCCGGTCGCCGACGGCCACCGTGTCGGGGTCGAGCGTGGGCTTTGTCCCACCAGAGGCAGCCCCACCAGAGGCAGCCCACCAGAGGAAGGGCCACCAGAGGCACGTCCAGCAGGCGTGATGCGGCCCTGGGCCAGATGGTCGCGGTGACCGTAGGACGGGTTGGCCACGGCGTCGTCCTCATCGGGGTCAAACGAGCTCACCGTTGGCCGGCGGGCAGGCTCGGCGGGGCGTCGGGTGGTGCGACCGTCAGCGTCTGGCGACCGTCGCCCGTAGCGGGCTCCACTGCCTCCCATCCCACCTGATGACCACTGCCTGCCCGATGACCCGCCCGAACCCGACGACCAGCCCGAGCCGGCCCGCTCACGACGACTGCCCGACTCAGTCACCAGCTCGGCCGGGATCTCGTCGAGGAACCGACTGGGCGGGTTGTACTGGGTGCCGCCGTACAGGTTGCGGGCCCATGCGTGCGACAGGTGCAGCTTGCCCTGGGCCCGGGTGATGCCCACGTACGCCAGCCGCCGCTCCTCTTCGAGCTCGTCGGGGGCGTCGAATGCCCGCTGATGGGGGAACACGCCTTCTTCAAGACCGACCATGAACACCACCGGGAACTCGAGCCCCTTGGCCGAATGCAGGGTCATGAGCACCACTGTGGAGGTGTCATCGGGGTCCAGGGCGTCCACGTCGGCCACCAGCGACACCTGCTCGAGAAACTCCTCGACGTTGCCCACCTGATTGGCTGCGCCCACCAGTTCCGACAGGTTCTCGATACGGCCGTCGGCCTCCACGGTGTGCTCGGCTTCGAGTTCGGCCAGATAGCCCGAACGGTCCAGCAGGGCGGACAGGGCGGGACCGGGGCCGTCGGCCAGCAGGTCGGTGCATCCCTCCACCAGCGTCAGGAAGGCGGTGATCCCCTTGAGGGCCTTGCCGGTCACCCCGGCCTCGGCGGCGCTGCGCATGGCATCGGCGAACGACACCTGATGGGCGTTGGCCCAGGCGTCCAGCCTACCCACCGACGACTCCCCCACCCCGCGGCGCGGCACGTTGAGCACCCGCTTGATGCTGACCTCGTCAGCCGGGTTCACCACGGCGCGCAGGTAGGCGAGTGCGTCGCGCACCTCCCGGCGGTCGTAGAACCTGGTGCCGCCGATGACCTTGTAGGGCACCCCCATGCGGTTGAGCTGGTCTTCCACCACCCGGCTCTGGGCGTTGGTGCGGTAGAACACCGCCAGGTCACCCCATCGGTAGGTGCCGCCGTCGTGCAGGTGCAACAACTGGTGACACAGCCACTGGGCCTCGTCGAGCTCGTCCTCGGCCCGGTAGCGCACGATGGCCTCACCGGCGCCCTGGTCGGTCCACAACTCCTTGGGCCGCCGCGAGGCGTTCTGGCTGATCACGGCGTTGGCGGCGTCGAGGATGGTCTGGGTGGAGCGGTAGTTCTGGGCCAGCACCACCACGGTGGCGTCGGGGTAGGACTGCTCGAATCCCAGGATGTTGCGCACGTCGGCACCCCGGAACCGGTAGATCGACTGGTCGCTGTCGCCCACCACGCACACGTTGCGGTGCTGGTCGGCCAGGGCCATGACCAGCTCGTTCTGCACGGTGTTGGTGTCCTGGTACTCGTCGACCAGTACGTGCGAGAAGCGACGCTGATAACTCTCCAGCACGTCGGGGAACTGACGAAACAGTGCCACCACGTTGCCCAGCAGGTCGTCGAAGTCCATGGCGCCGGCGGCGCGCAGGCGATCCTGGTAGGTGCGGTACACCTCGGCCAGCTTGCGCTCGTAGGACATGGTGGCTGCGCTCTCGAGGTCCGACGGGCTCACCCCGTCGTTCTTGCGCGACGAGATCATCGACGACACCGACTTGGCCGGGAACTTCTTGGCGTCGAGGCCCATGTCCCGGATCACGTATCCGCACAGGCGCTGGGCATCGGACTGGTCGTAGATGGTGAACGACGACGGGTAGCCGAGGTGGTGGGCCTCGCGCCGCAAGATGCGCACGCACGCCGAGTGGAAGGTGGACACCCACATGCCGTCGGCCACCGGACCCACCAGCTTGGCCACCCGGTGGCGCATCTCGTCGGCGGCCTTGTTGGTGAACGTGATGGCCAAAATGGCGTAGGGCGACACACCCTCGTTGCGGATCAGGTGGGCGATGCGGTGGGTGAGCACCCTGGTCTTGCCCGACCCGGCCCCAGCCACCACCAGCAGGGGTCCGTCGGTGTGCAGCACCGCCTCGCGCTGGGCCGGGTTCATCCCCTCCAGCAGGGCGGCGACGGTGTTGCGCTGGGCCACGCCGCCGTCCACGTGGGAAGACCCGTCGTCACTGTCGAAGGCGTCGGGGTGGGCACTGTTGGCGGAGTCATCCATGAGATGACGACTGTACCGGTGCCCGGTCAGACGTCGAGCAGACGGGTGCGCAGAAACTCCAGAACCTGGTCAAGGGCGTGGCGGGTGGGGTGACCGGGCTCGTCGACCAACTCCTCGGTGAGCACCGAGTGGGCCCGGGGTCCGATGCCGTGGGGGTTTCCCGGCGACGAGTCGATGTCCACGGCGATGAACCCGTCGCCGAGCTGCTCGGCCAACGACGCAAAGCGCTCGGCGGGCACCAGCCGGTCGCCGGTGAACCGCAGGCCCAACACGCAGGCGCCCTGGGCCACCCGGTCGCGCACCACGGCCAGGTCGTCGGGTGACAACCCCACGTCGGCAGCGTTGGACTTGCGCCACGGAGGTACCAGCGGCAGCGACGGCTGGCTCAGCACCGGAGCCAGCATGCGATCGTCCACCATCATCCCCAGGGCAAAACCCCCGGTGAAGCACATCCCCACCGCCCCCACCCCGGGTCCGCCACATTCGGCGTGGGCCTCGGCGGCAAGTGCCCGCAGCCACCCCACCACCGGCGATGTGGTGCCGGAGGCAAAGGCGGCGAAGTCACGGGCCACGCACGCCGGTGGGAGAGCACGGGCATAGGCCATCGGTCCGGGGGGCTCACCGGCCACACCGAACAGGTCGGGCATCCACACCGAACAGCCCAGGGCCACCACCCGGCGGGCGAAGTCCACCGCTGACGGGGTGATGCCGGGCATCTCGGCCATGATCACCACCGCCGGCCCCTCGCCGGCGGTGAACACCCGCCGCTCCTTGCCGTCGTGGGTGAAGGTGCGCCGGGCGAAGTCGGCCAGAACGTCGTCGCGGGTGGGAGCCATATGCCCGCAGAGTGTACGCGGGCGTGGACGCCGGCGCCCCGACCACATCGCCGACGGTGCCCGCAGTGCGGTACCGTCGCCGCCCATGGAACTCCCCCGCCATCGCTTCCGGTTCGGCCTGCAGGCCTCTGCTGCCACCGACCGCGATGCGTGGGTGGCACTGGCCCGCAAAGCCGAGGACCTGGGGTTCGCAACGCTGTCGGTCGCCGACCACCTGCGCGACCAGTTCGCCACCACTCCGGCCATGATGGCGGCCGCCGATGCCACCACCACGTTGCGCATCGCGTCGGTGGTGTGGTGCAACGACTTTCACCATCCCGCCATGCTGGCCAAGGAGGCCGCCACCCTCGACGTGTTGTCCGGCGGGCGCCTGGAGCTGGGCATGGGCGCCGGCTGGATGCCCGAGGATTACGCCCAGGCCGGCATCGCCATGGATTCGCCCGGCGTTCGCATCGACCGGCTCGCCGAAGCCGTGACCGTGGTCAAGGGCCTGTTGTCGGGTGAACCGGTCACCTTTGCCGGCGACCACTACCGCATCGACGGCCTGGTGGGCTCTCCCTGCCCCGTGCAGCAACCACACGTGCCGCTGTTTTTGGGTGGCGGAGGCCGCCGCATGCTCACGCTGGCAGGTGCCGAAGCCGACATCGTGGGCCTGAACATCGACATGCGGTCGGGTCGCATCGGCACCGAGTCGGGGCCGAGTGCCACGACGTCGGCGACCGAAGCCAAACTTGTGTGGATCGCCGACGGTGCCGGCGATCGCTTTGCCGACATCGAACTGCAGGTTCGGGTGCAGCTGGCCATGGTGACTGACGATCCCATGGCCCTGGCCGAGGCTCTGGGTCCGGCGTTCGGCCTGAGCGCCGACGAGGCGCTGGCCAGCCCCCACGCCCTGGTGGGGCCACTGGGCCAACTCATCGAAACGTGCCAGCAGCGTCGGGACCAGTTCGGCATTTCCTATGTCACGGTGCCATCTGAGGCCATCGACGACATGGCACCGGTGGTGGCGGCGCTGGCCGGCACGTAGCCGGCTGGCCCCACAGGATCGTTAGCCGGCTACTCCCACTCGATCGTGCCGGGTGGCTTGGACGTGATGTCGTAGGCGATCCGGTTCACGCCCGGCACCTCGTTGATGATGCGGTTGGACATGCGCTCGAGCAGGTCGTACGGCAACCGGGCCCAGTCGGCGGTCATGGCGTCTTCGCTGGTGACGGCCCGGATCACGATGGGGTAGGCGTAGGTGCGCTCGTCGCCCATGACGCCCACGGTGCGGATGTCGGGCAGTACGGCAAACGCCTGCCAGATCTCGCGCTCCAGTCCGGCCCGGCGGATCTCCTCACGCACGATGGCGTCGGCTTCCTGCAAGGTGGCCACCTTGTCGGGTGTGACCTCGCCGATGATGCGCACGCCCAGACCGGGCCCGGGGAACGGCTGGCGCCACACGATGTCGGGCGGCAGACCCAGCTCCTCACCCACCCGGCGGACCTCGTCTTTGAACAGCGCCCGCAGCGGCTCGATGAGCTCGAACTCCATGTCGTCGGGCAGGCCACCCACGTTGTGGTGGCTTTTGATGCGGGCTGCCTCACTGGTGCCGGACTCGATCACGTCGGGGTACAGCGTGCCCTGCACCAGGAACCTGGCGTCGGTGATGCCGCCCGACGCCTCTTCGAACACCCGGATGAACTGCTCGCCGATGGCCTTGCGCTTGGTTTCGGGCTCGGTGATCCCGGCAAGCTTTTGAAAGAACCGGTCCGACGCCTGCACGTGGATCAACTCGATGCCCTGGCTGCGACGGAACGTCTCCACCACCTGCTCGGCCTCACCCTTGCGCAACAGGCCGGTGTCCACGAACACACACGTGAGCTGACTGCCGATGGCCTTGTGCACCAGAGCGGCTGCCACCGCCGAGTCCACGCCGCCCGACAATCCGCAGATGACCCGACCGGTGCCCACCTGGGCCCGCACGGCGTCCACCGCCGTTTCGATGATCGACGTCATGGTCCAGTTGGGACGACACCCGCACACCTTGTAGAGGAATCGCGTGAATACGTCCTGACCGTTGGCGGTGTGCACCACCTCGGGATGGAACTGCACGCCCATGATCCGACGCTGCGGATCTTCGAGGGCGGCCACCGGGGCGTCGTCGGTGGTGGCGGTGACCACGAAGCCGTCGGGCGGGGTGACGATGGAGTCGAAGTGGCTCATCCACACCGGCCGCACCTCGGGCAGGCCGTCGCCCAGCAGCACGCCACCGGTGCCCACGGTGCGCAGTTCGGTGCGGCCGTACTCGCCGCGACCGGTGCGCGACACCTCGCCACCGAGCTGACTGGCCACCAGCTGGGCCCCGTAACAGATGCCCAGCACCGGCACACCCAGGTCGTAGATGGCCGGGTCGAGCTGGGGTGCGCCATCCACGTGCACCGACTTCGGCCCACCCGACAAGATGATGCCGGCCGGTGACCGCTCGGCCACCTCGGCGGCGGTGATGGTGTGGGGCACGATCTCGGAGTAGACGTGGGCTTCACGCACCCGGCGGGCAATGAGCTGGGCGTACTGGGCGCCAAAGTCCACCACCAGGATGCGGTCGAACAGGTCCGGGTCGAAGCCCGAGGTGGCCGGTGGGGTGGTCACAACAGCCCCAATGCATCGCCGGCTCCGCCGTCGGCGCCACCGTCGGACGACAACGTCACCACCAGGTCGGCAGTCTGGAAATCCTTGACCGAGTCGTAGCCACACGCCGCCATCGACGTGGCCAGGGCTCCGGCCAGGTTCACCCGACCGTCGTGGTCACGGGCCGGACCCGTCACCAGCTGTTCAAGCGTGCCGCGAGGGGTGACCGGCACCCGAACGCCCCGAGGCAGGGTGGCGTGAGCCGCCGACATGCCCCAGTGCCAACCGCGGCCAGGGGCATTGGTGGCTGCGGCGAGTGGCGACCCCAGCATCACGGCGTCGGCCCCGCACACCACGGCTTTGGCCACGTCGCCGCCCGTGGGCATGCCGCCGGCGGCGATCACATGCACGTACACGCCGGTCTCGTCGAGGTGGCGCATGCGGGCCGCCCGGGCGTCGGCGATGGCGGTGGCCTGGGGCACACCAACGCCCAGCACCTGCTTGGTGGAGCTGGTCTGGCCCGGCCCCACGCCCACCAGCACCCCGGCAGCACCGGTCTGCATGAGGTGGCGGGCAGCCGGGTAGCTGGCACAACCCCCCACGATCACCGGCATGTCCAGTGATCGGATGAACTGCTTCAGGTTGAGCGGCTCGCCACCACGCGACACATGCTCGGCCGACACCACCGTGCCCTGGATCACCAGCAGGTCGAGTTCGGCCTCGACCACGTAGGGCGCCAGCATCTCGGTGCGCTGCGGGCTGACCGCCGCGCACGACACCACACCGGCAGCATTGATCTCGGCGATCCGTGCCACCACCAACTCAGGCCTGATGGGTGCGGCGTACAACTCGGCAAAAGCGGCCGACACTTCGCTGTCGTCGAGCGAGGCAATGCGTTCGAGGCAGGCGTCAGGGTCGTCATGGCGGGTCCACAGACCCTCGAGGTTCAACACCCCGACCCCACCCAGTCGACCCATCTCGATGGCGGTGGCCGGGCTGGTCACACTGTCGGTGGCAGCCGACATGAACGGCAGGTCGAAGCGGAAGGCGTCGATCTCCCACGACAGGTCGACCTGCTCGGGATCACGGGTACGGCGGCTGGGCACGATGGCGATCTCGTCGAGCCCCCAGGCACGCCTGGCCGACTTGCCCTTGCCGATGTCCAACTCAGCCATGTCCCTACGAGCCTCCGTTAGCGGAAACGGCAAAGTGTAGTCCTGTACCGGCGCAGGCCCTGCCAGCCGCAGGCGCAGGCCCGTTGGCCGCAGGCGCAGGCCCGTGCCGCAGGCGCAGGCCCGTTGGCCGCAGGATCGCCGGCTAGCGGGGCGGTTAGCCCGACAATGCCCTCAGGAGCTGCTTGGCGATGGTGGCGTTCATCTCGAACACGGCCTCCCGGCCACGCTCGCCGACGCGCCGAACCACGCTGCCACCGGTGACGGCCTCCACGTTGGCCAGTCCGTCACGCAGGCGGTCCCGGGTGGCGTCGGTGGCCTTGTATCCCATGTCGGTCAGGGCCTTGACCACGTCGGACTGGGCGATGGGGGCTGGAGCCACCGATGCCACGATCCGCAGGGCGTCTTTGGTGATGTCTGCGCCCTGGTTGATGGCGGTCTGCAGGTCGATCAGGCCATTGTCGTCAGCGTCGAGGCTGGCCAGCCACCGGCGCACCTGAGCCACGATCTCAGCGTGGGTATCGGCTTCGAAAGTCACCTGAGGCATGCCACCAACCTAGCTGGCCTCACCGGCGGTCGGGCGGTTGCGGGTCGTCAGCAAACTGCAGGCCGAGCACCAGTTCGAGCAGATTGCGCAGCATGGCGGCGGTGGCGCCCCACACGGTGTCACCCTCGATCTCAAAGAACATGATGGGGCGCTCCATGCCCGGCAGGCCCCAGTGCTCCTCGCGATAAACCCCTTCGGCCAGCAGCTCGGCCAGTGGCACCAGCAGGATTCGCTCCACCTCGTCGGGGTCGGCGGTGAGGTGGGGAGGGCCGTCCACGCACGCCACGTAGGGCACGATGTAGGACCGACCCGACACGGTGCGCAGGTGGTCTATCCCGCCGAGAAACTCCACCGTGGTCGGGTCCAGACCGACCTCCTCATGGCTCTCGCGCAACGCCGTGGCCCACAGATCGGCGTCATGGGACTCGTGACCGCCTCCAGGAAAGCTCACCTCACCCCGGTGGCTCCGCAGGTGTTGGGCCCTGCGGGTGAGCACCACAGTGGCCAGGCCGTCTGCATCGTCAAACATCACCGCCAGCACCGCAGATGCCCGCACCCCGGTCCCGTCAAGCGGCGACCGTCGGGGCTCGGGAGCAGCAGCCATGGCGGCGCGCACCTGCGCAAGCGTGACCTGACGGGCGTCGTGGTCGAGGTGATGCCAGGGTGGAGGACCGCCATCCTGCGCACCCGGAGGCCGCGGTATGACCTGGTCGCCACCGCGGGTCACTCCGCCGTCATCGGCGCCAACCCGTGTCACACCACGCCGACGCCGGCCAGATGGCCAGACGGGAACGACGCAGTGTGCATGACCCCACGATACCGGGGGCCGCCGTCGGTGGGGTGCCCGTTGGCGAGCCCGGTACCCGCGCACACAACCGTGGATGGGCCCGGGCGAGCTCCCCGACGCCCAGGAGCGCGTTCCCGACGCCCAGGAGCGCGCTCCCCGACGCGCAGGAGCCCGCCACAAGGGCGGGCTCCCACAACTTCGATGCGGCGATCACCACGTGATCACCGCAGGATCACATCATGCCGCCCATGCCGCCCATGCCGCCGGCAGCAGCGCCAGCAGCGCCGCCCTCGTCGGGCTCATCAGCCACGAGGCACTCGGTGGTCAGCAGCAGCGCTGCGATGGAGGCTGCATTCTGCAGCGCGGCCCGGGTCACCTTGGCCGGGTCGATGACGCCGTCCTTGATGAGGTCGGTGAACTCGCCGGTGGCGGCGTTGAAGCCGACGGAGCCGGTCTCCTCTTCCACCTGACGCACGATCACTGCACCCTCAAGGCCGGCGTTGTCGGCGATGAGGCGGGCCGGAGCCTGCAGCGAGCGGTACACGATGCCGGCACCGGTGGACTCGTCACCGGTGAGCTCCTCGACAACCTTGGCCACGGCGGGACGGGCCCGCAGCAGGGCGGTGCCGCCACCGGCGACCACACCCTCCTCGATGGCGGCGCGGGTGGCCGACAGGGCGTCTTCGATGCGGTGCTTCTTTTCCTTGAGCTCCACCTCGGTGGCGGCGCCCACACGGATCACAGCAACACCGCCGGCCAGCTTGGCCAGACGTTCCTGCAGCTTCTCGCGATCCCAATCGGAATCGGTGTCTTCGATCTCACGCTTGATCTGGGCGATGCGGCCCTTCACGTCGTCTTCGGCGCCAGCGCCCTCGATGATGGTGGTCTCGTCCTTGGTGACCACCACCTTGCGGGCTGAGCCGAGCAGGTCCAGGGTGGTGTTCTCGAGCTTGAGGCCCACCTCTTCGCTGATGACCTGACCACCCGACAAGGATGGCCATGTCGGCCAGCATGGCCTTGCGACGCTCGCCGAAGCCGGGGGCCTTGACGGCCACCGAGGCGAAGGTGCCACGGATCTTGTTCACCACCAGGGTGGCCAGGGCCTCGCCCTCGACATCCTCGGCGATGATGACCAGCGGACGGCCCGACTGCATGACCTTTTCGAGCACCGGCACCATGTCCGACACGGCGGTGATCTTGCCGTTCACGAACAGGATGTAGGGGTTCTCCACCACCGTCTCCTGACGCTCGGCGTCGGTGACGAAGTAGGGCGACACGTAGCCCTTGTCGAACTGCATGCCCTCGGTGAACTCGAGTTCCATGCCGAAGGTCTGCGACTCCTCAACGGTGACCACGCCGTCCTTGCCCACCCGGTCGATGGCGTCGGCGATGACCTCGCCCACACCGGGATCAGCGGCCGAGATGGCAGCGACCTGGGCGATCTCGGACTTGTCGTCGATCTCCTGGGACTGGTCGGCGATGGACTGCACGGCGGCCTTGACGGCCTTTTCGATGCCGCGCTTGACACCCATCGGGTTGGCACCGGCGGCCACGTTGCGCAGGCCCTCGTGGACCATGGCCTGGGCCAGCACCGTTGCGGTGGTGGTGCCGTCACCGGCGATGTCGTTGGTCTTGGTGGCGACCTCCTTGACGAGCTGGGCGCCCATGTTTTCGAAGGGATCCTCCAGCTCAATCTCACGGGCGATGGACACGCCATCGTTGGTGATGGTGGGAGCACCGAACTTCTTGTCCAGCACCACGTTGCGGCCCTTTGGCCCCAGCGTGACCTTGACGGCGTCGGCCAGCGCATTCACGCCCGCCTCCAGAGCCCGTCGGGCCTGGTCGTCAAACTTCAGAATCTTTGCCATGTGTTTCTCCTACGTCTGGCTGCAACCATGCGGCTGCGAAAGGCTTGATGCTTCGGCGGGTCTTACTTGAGGACAGCGAGCACGTCGCGGGCGTTCAGGATCAGCAGATCCTGACCCTCGACAGTGATTTCGGTTCCGCCGTACTTCGAGTAGACGACCTTGTCGCCGACCTTGACGTCGAGCGGGATGATGTCGCCGGTCTGCTCGGAACGGCGACCGGGGCCAACGGCCAGGACTTCACCCTGCTGGGGCTTTTCCTTGGCGGTATCGGGGATGACGAGACCCGAGGCAGTGGTCTCCTCGGCCTCGCTGGCCTTGACGACAATACGGTCATCGAGGGGCTGAAGATTCATGGCGCACGCCCTCCAGGGAGTGTTCGTTGGTTAGGGAAATGTCCGTTACCCGTGGGCAACGTGGTGGGAACGTTAGCAGTCCCAACCCACGAGTGCTAGCAGTCACTCGTGGCGACTGCTAACGATACGGCCCATGACCGGCGATCGCAACCGTCAAAGGACCCATTGGGGGCGTGTCGGCCGATGGGTCTGAACGCTGATGCGGCATCGCACTGGTTGACGGCCTACATCACCGGCAGACGGAGACTGGCGTTGGCGCCGGTGTCGAGCGGAGACGGCCCATCCTGCTTCAGACGCCACCATGCTGCCGCCGCCACCATGGCGGCGTTGTCGGTACACATCGACCTGCTGGGCAGCATCGGATGCAGCCCATCGGCCATGCAGGCGTCGAGCACCGACTCCCGCAGCTGGGAGTTGGCCGCCACTCCCCCGGCAAGCACCAGACCCTTGGCGCCATGCTCGGCAGCAGCCCGACGGGCCTTGGTGACCAGCACATCGACCACCGCCTGCTGGAACGAAGCCGACACATCGGCGGTGGACACCTGGGGGTTGCGTCGCACGTGGTTGACCACCGACGTCTTGAGCCCCGAGAACGAAAAGTCGTATCCCTCGGCCATCATCGCCCGGGGGAAGGCGATGGCGGTGGGGTCGCCGCCCATGGCTTCGGCGTCAATGGCCGGCCCACCGGGGTACCCAAGCCCCAGATACCGGGCCACCTTGTCGAAAGCCTCACCGGCAGCGTCGTCGAGCGTGGAGCCGAGCATCCGGTAGCGGCCGTGACCTTCCATGAGCACCAACATGGTGTGGCCGCCCGACACCAACAGCACCACCACCGGCAGATCCAGTTCGGGTTCTTCCAAAAAGGCGGCGTACAGATGGGCCTCAAGGTGGTTCACTGCCACGAACGGAACGTCCCACACCAGCGCCAGGGCCTTGGCCGCACTCACGCCAACCAGCAACGCACCGATGAGTCCGGGACCCACCGTGGCACCCACAGCATCCACATGGCCGTCATCGAGGCCGGCTTCAACCAGAGCCTGGGCCACCACCGGAGTCAGCAGTTCGACATGGGCCCGGCTGGCCACCTCGGGCACCACACCGCCGTAGCGGGCATGCAGGTCCACCTGGGACGACACCACCGACGACAGCACCTCGTGGGCGTCGGCCACAACTGCTGCCGCCGTCTCGTCACACGACGTCTCGATACCCAGAATCCTCACAACTCGCTCCTCATGGTGCGCCGCCAGCTGACAATGTCTCGAGACGCGTGGCGTAGGCCGCAGTGTCGATATCGGTGGCCCACAGCACCAGGGCGTCCTCGCCGTTGTCGGTGTAGTACCCCTTGCGCACACCCGCCGGGGCAAAGCCGAACTGGCGGTACAGGGCCAGAGCGGCGGTGTTGCCGGCCCGCACCTCAAGGGTCAGCGCTGAGCAGCCTCGTGCACGGGCGTCTGCGGCCAGCGCCACAAGCAGGGCGGTGGCGATGCCACGACGACGACAGGTGTTGTCCACGGCGACGGTGGTGACATGGCCGTCATCAGCGGCATACAGCAGGCCGGCGAACCCCACCACCCGGGAACCCTCGATGGCCACCCGGTAGCAGCCGGCTGCCGTCGCCCCGTCGCAATTCAGCCAGAAACAACCCCGGTGACCAGCGATCACCTGTGGCCTGGGCATCGATGCGCACCACCTGGCGCAGGTGGCGGCGTCGCATGGGAACCACGTCCACCTGACCGCCGCGACCGGCGGCAACCTGACCGGCAACCTGACCGGCGACTACCCGGCGGCACTACCTGACCTGCCGCAACCGTCGTGTCGGTCATGGCTGCTCCCGGGTGGTCCACCCGATCTCGGCGTCGGGCTTGCGCAGGTAGAGCGGCTCGATCTCCCACGGCTTCACCCACTGCTCGCGCAATGCCCGGGCGTGGGCCAGCATCACCAACGACGACGCCGACGGGTAGGCCAGTTCGGCATCGGCGATCTCAACCTGGTGCAGGCCGTCAAACACTTCCCGGTGACGCAGGGCACCGTCGCCCACCAGCAGGCAATCCTCCCCGCCGGCCAGCACCTCGGATGCCACGTCGTCGGGGGGACCCACCGCCGGACCCGACACGCGCTGGATGCCGCCGGGCACCTGCCGGTAGAAGGCGTGGAAGACCTCACCGCGACGGGCGTCGACCACCGCCCCGATGAGGCGGGGGGTGAACCGAACGGCGAATGCCAACAGGTCCAGGCTGGTGACCCCGATCATGGGGACCCGCAGGGCGTGGGCCATGGCCTTGGCCGACGCCACCCCCACCCGCAGGCCGGTGAACAGCCCAGGACCCAGGTCCACAGCCACCACACTCACCTCGGCAAGTTCGATGCGGGCCTGCTGACAGGTGAAGGCAATGGACGGGGCGAGGGTCTCGGCGTGCTGACGGGCCCGGATGGAATGGGTGGATGCGAGCACACCCTCGTGTCCGCCCACGGCACACGACACCTGGGCCGTTGCGGTGTCAATGCCCAGGATCAGCATGCGGTACTCCCGTTGGCCGTTGGTGTCGGGCCGTTGGGGTCGGCCGTTGGTGTCGGGCCGTCGGTGTCGGGTTGACCCGCCACGACGCCAGCGCCGCTGCCAGCGCACGTTGTCGGGCTGCCCACCGCGTCCCCACGGTGCGGAACTCGAAGTGGCGGTCGTCGTCGCCGTCACCGAGTTCGATGCGCACTTCGAGGAAATCAGCCGGCAACACCGGGGTGATGGTGTCGCCCCATTCGATGAGCATGACGCCGCCCTCGTCGAGGAACTCGGCCAGGCCCAGGTCGGCAACCTCGTCGAGACGATCGAGCCGGTAAACGTCGAGGTGGTAGAAGGGAAGTCGTCCGTCGTAGCGGTTCACCAGGGTGAAGGTGGGGCTGGTGATGGTCTCGTCCACGCCCAGTGCCCTGCCGAACCCCTGGGCGAAGGCCGTCTTGCCCGCCCCCAGGTCGCCAGCCAGCAGCACGATGTCGCCGGGACGAACCAGCTCGGCCAGCGCTGCGGCGAGGTCTCGCGTCCCTGCGGCACTGGCAGAGGCGGCAGCAAGGGGGGTGTGCACCTCAACAACCTACCGCCGCACGGGGCGGGCGGTTCCATCACTACACCCCGATCGTGCGGGTGGTCATGACCCTCCGACACAACTTGGGTCGTGATCCCACAAAGTTGTGACCAAGGGCCGAGGCGCCGCCCGACATGTTCTGTCACCATGACACCACCAGTGACGCACCCGTTTTCCCGTCAGGGCCCTTCTGGCGGGCCGGGTGCCGATGAGTGGGGTGCCGCCGGCACCACAGACGATCAGGAGCACGCATGCAGATTCCAGCACCGAATCCCACGACCTGGTTCAACACCGAGGGACCGTTCGTCAGTTGTTGGTTGCCGGCGCTCAATGCCACCGAGGACCCCGCCAACCGCCTCCGGCTCGAATGGCGACATGCCCGGGACCAGATTGAGGGCGCTCCCGCTGCAGCGCTGACCGCCATTGACGACCTGCTCGCAAGCGAGCGGGCCCATCAGGACAACAGCAGCCTGCTGTTGTTCGCTGACCCGTCTGGCGCCGTCGCCGGGGTGCACCTGCCCGACCATCCCGACACCAGTCGGGCATGGCTCGACTCGTTGCCCCGCATGGGGCCGGTGATGAACGCCAGGCAGCAGACCGTGCCCCACCTGGTGGTGGTGGCAGACCGCGCCGGCGCCGACATCGAAGTGGTGGACCACGGCGAGGCCGGCACCGAGACCGTGGACGGCGAAACCCTCCACATCCATCGCAGCCATCCCGGCGGATGGTCGCAACGCCGATTCCAGCAACGGGCGGAAAACACCTGGGAACGCAATGCCAAGGGCGTGGCCGACGAGGTGGACGCCCTGCGCGAACAGATCCATGCCCGTCTGGTGGTGGTGACCGGTGACCCCCGGGCCGTCGGATTCCTCATTGAGCACGCATCCGAACGACTCAAGGGCGTTCTGCACCACATCGACGGTGCCGGACGGTCAGACCAGCACCCGTTTGCCGAAGTGGCCGATGAGGTCCACCGGCTGGAGGCCAGCATCGTTGCCGCCGACCGGGTCGGCGTGCTGGAGCGGTTCGCCGCCGCCGGCCAGACCGAGGGTGTGGCCGACGGGCCCGAGCGGACCCTGGCCATGCTGTCGCAGGGCCGGGTGGCCGAGCTGCTGGTGAACGACGACCCCGATGACGAACGTCGGGCCATGTTCGACCGAACCAGTCGACAGGTGGCCCTCGAGGCTGCACCGCTGCGCGAGCTGGGCCTTGACCCGACCGAAGGACGGCTCATCGACGTGGCGCTGTGGGCCGCCTACGCAACCGGCGCCGAGGTGCACTTCGTGCCTCGCAGCGGCCCGAAGGCACCCACGGGGTCGCTGGGCGGCATTCTGCGGGGTTGAATCCGGCGTCTGGTCCGCGGTCGTGCCGGTGGGAGGTCGTGCTGGCGAGACGCCGCCCTGGCGAGAGGTCGCGCTGGTGGGAGGTTGCGCTGGTCAGCGGTGGTACTGGCGTCCCACCCGGGGACCGATGCCGCAGATGATCTCGTTGGGGATGGTGCCGGTCAGCTGCGCCCAGTCCCACGGTCCGATCGACTCGTCACCCTGGGTGCCCAGCAGCACCACCTCGTCACCGGGCCTGATGTCTGATCCGGGGCCACAGTCCACCATGAGCTGATCCATGGTCACCGTGCCGGCCATGGGGTAACGGCGTCCACCGATGAGCACCTCGCCGCCGGCTGCCGCCAGCGACCTGGGCACCCCGTCGGCGTAGCCGATGGGGATGGTCACCACCACGCTGTCGCGCTCGAGCCGGTACCGCAGGCCGTAGGACACGCCCTCACCGGCGACCAACTCCATGCGGTGGGAGACCTCGGTACTCAACCGCAGCGCCGGTCTCAGGTGCACGGCGTCGGCCATGGCCGGTGAGGCGGCAATCCCGTACAGCGAGATGCCGATTCGGACAAGGTCGAATCGGCCCCGTGGATGGTCGATGCCAGCCGCCGAGTTGGCAGCATGCACGATCGGTGGTCGCAACCCCTCGGCATCGAGCTCGGCCAACACGGAGTCGAACAGATCCAACTGGGCGTTGGTGGACGGGTGCGATGGGTCATCGGCCACCGCGCAATGGGTCCACACCCCCTCGAAGTCCACGTCGGGATGGGCCTGCAGGGCACGGGCCAGCGGCAGCACCCCGGGGGGCTTGATGCCCAGACGGTTCATCCCGGTGTTCACCTTCAGGTGGACACGGGGTCGACGTCGGCTTCCGGCCGCAGCAGCGGCAAGCTGCTCGACGGCGTCTGGGGTGTAGGCCGCAACCCGCAGGTCCCAATCCACTGCGGCGGCCAGGTCGGCGCCTCGGGGCTGACCGAGCAGCATGATGGGGGCGTCGATGCCGGACTTGCGCAGCACGGCCCCCTCCTCGACCAACGCAACCGCAAGCCAGCTGGCGCCGGCGTCGAGAGCGGCCTGACTCACGGCAATGGATCCGTGGCCGTAGCCGTCAGCCTTCACGACGGCGCAGATCCCAGCCGGATCGACGCGGGCGGCCAGCGCCTCGACGTTGTGCCCGATGGCGTCGAGGGCGATGTGAGCCCTGGTCGGCCGCACGCCCTAACCGCCCGTGCCCTGGTCCCCGCCCGTGGCCCGGCGATCACCATCAGAGATGATGGCCCGGACGATGTCCCCCCGGGCCACGATGCCCACCAGCCGGTGGTCACCATCGATCACCGGGAGGCGCGACACGTTGTGGTCGTGCATCAAGGTGGCGGCATCTTCGACGGTGGCCGTCGGCAGCAGGCAGAACGGGTCGGCGGTCATGACCTCGCCCACTGTGGCTCCCAGCGCCTTGCCCACCGACTCGTCGAGTGCCTTCTTGTCGAACGGGAGCGTGATGTTCACGCCCAGGAAGTTCACGATGGTGGGAAAGTGGAGTCGGGCTTCTTCCACCACCAGATCGCCGGTGGACAAAATGCCGACCACCCGTCGTTCGGCGTCGACCACCGGGCCGGCGTCCACGCCGCGGTCCACCAGACGGCGCATGGCCGCCTCCACGTTCTCGTCGGGGGTGAAGGCGATGACATCGGTGGTCATGACCTGCGAGACGGGTACCTGACTCAGCATGGTTGGCTCCTGTCGACACGTCGGGTGCGGATACCCGCAGCACTGGGGTTGGATGCCTCTGTCAGCGTGGAGATCACCTCTGGGAGAAGCCCCGGCAGGTCACCTGCCACCAAGCCCTGCCGCCAGCCCAGGTCGGCGGCCCGGCTATGGCAGAACGCCGCCATGCCGGCGGCCAGGAACGGTTCCACGCCCATGGCGCACAACGCCCCCACCACACCGGCCAGCACGTCACCGGTGCCTGCGGTGGCCAGTCGGGCGTCACCGGTGTCGCTGAGCAGCACCCGCCCGTCGGGGTGGGCCACCACGGTGGTGGGGCCCTTGAGGAGCACCACCGCCCCGACGTCGGCGGCCAGATGTCGGGCGGCGGCGATGCGGTCGGTTCCGGGTGGGCTCCCGGTGAGCGCGGCAAACTCGCCGTCGTGCGGCGTGAGCACCACGTGATCGCCCAACGGGGCGGACAGCGACGCCATGGCCAGAAGGTTCAGCCCGTCGGCGTCGACGACCACCGGCACGGTTGGCGAGTCCCGCTGCGGGTCCGGCTGCGAGGCCCGCTGCGGGTCCAGTCCGGCCGCGGTGCGCCCACCAGCGCAGCCACATCATCGACGGCACCGGGATCACGACCCAGACCGTTGCCCACCACCACGGCGCCGAATCGGTCCAGACCGGCGATGACCGAGCCGGCCCAGCCTCGGTCGGGCAGCGCCGTGCGCACCACCTCGACGGGAACGACCGGGGTGGGGTCGGGCCCACTGCCGGGAATGGACAGTCGCACGTAGCCGGCACCACAACGTTGGGCCCCGGCACACACCAGCGCAGCGGCCCCCACCATGCCGGGGCTGCCAGCCACCACCCACACCGCCGAGCGCCACTTGTGGGTGTCGACCGCAGCCACCGGCCACCGGGCTGCCACTCCGGCGTCGTCGAGCAGGGTGATGGACGCACCCGAGGTGTCCAGACCGATGTCGGCCACAGACACCCGACCCGACAGCCCGGGTCCGTCGGCCATCACCAGCCCCGGCTTCAACGCCGCAAAGGTGACGGTGGCATCAGCGGTCATCACTGCGGTGCCGTCACCCCGCACCCCGGTGAGCCCGTCGACGCCCGAGGCGATGTCCACCGCCAGGACCAGCGGGGTGGGGCCGTCGGCGAACGCCGGTGCACACCACGTGCCCCGAAAGCCGGTGCCGAAGGCAGCGTCGATCACCAGGTCACACCGGGGCAGCACCGCTGGGGCCGCCAGAGCGTCCACCACCTCGACGCGCACCCCGGCACGACGCAGTCGCGTCGCCGCGGCACGACCGTCGTTGCCGTTGTTGCCGGCGCCGGCCACCACCACCACCCGACGGCCGTACGCCCCACCCAGCAGACGCAATGCGGCCCGGGCCACCGCCGCACCGGCCCGCTCGATGAGTTCGGCGGTGGACTCGGGGGCGGCGGCGTCGATGGCCGCCATCTCGGTGGGGTGACCACCGCCAGACCCGGCCGATCAGCCATCGACACCCTCGGGAGCCACCACGTCCGCAAGGTGACCCGCAAGGTCACCCGCAAGGTGACCGCAGGGGGACCCACGGCGACGGCTACCGCCCCGGCGGTGCCCGGGGTGTGGGTCAGGCTCAGGTGCCAGGCGTGGACACCGTGCCGGGTGGCCAGTTCATCGGCCTGGCCGTGCAACGCCACCGATGGCTGACCCGAACTCGCCCGCACCACCTCGATACAGCGGAGCGGCGCTGCTCCCAGGCCAACGCCCAACGCCTTGAGCACGGCCTCCTTGGCGGCGAAACGCGCCGCCAGCCGCTGGGCGGGGTCTCGGGCGGCGGCGGCCCACTCCGCCTCGGCAGCGGTGAACACACGATCAATCAGCCCGGGGGTACGCGCCACGGCGGCGCGCATGCGGTCCACGTCCACCAGGTCCATGCCCACACCCACCACAGGCCCTGCGACACGTGCAGCCTCATGCCCAACCCCGGGTCCCGCCGAGGCGGCACCCGACACCGAAGGTCGATCGGTCAGTCACCCGACCGCCAATGACGGGCCAGGTCGTTGATGGGGTCGGTCATCAACTCGCCGATGCCCACGGTGGTGAGCACGTCGTCACGGAAAGCCGGCTCAGTTTCCAGCACGGCGTCACGCAGGGCGGTGTAGCGCTCCCGGTAACCCTCGAGCACCGACCGCAGGGCCGGCACGGCAAGGTCGTCACGCAAGGTGAGGTGCAGCAACGACAGTCCGGTGGTCTGCTTGTCCTTGACCTCGGGGACGATGAGCACCGTGCGACCGTCTGCAGCCCCACGCGCCACCAAAACCCGTTGCTCTGCGGCCACCCGTCGCTTGGTGCCACGCAGCACCGGGTTGTCGGTGGTGCGGCTGCGGAGTTCGCGTCCGATGCCGTCGGCATCGACCACGGCGATGGTTGGGTCATCGCCGCCGTCAAGACGACCGTCGATGCGATAGCGGGTGTACCCCAGCACCTCGACCACCAGGGCCTCGAGCACGGCAAGGGTGCGCAGTGTGTCGTAGGTGAGTCGGTCCCGGGCGGCGCCGGCGTCGAGCACCCTGCGCACAAGCAACGTATCGAGCAGCGACTCGTCGGACCGGGAGATGCCCACGGTGACGGTCTTGGCCTGATGCTTGATGGCATCGACGGGACGGGTGAGCTCCTCGATGGCGTCGGTGAGGGCCACGATGAGGTCCTCCACCACCGTCGACGGCGTGCCCACCTTGCCGTGCTCCACCTGGTAGCCCTCGAGCGCCACGATGCGCATGGCAAACCGCAGCATGGAGGCCAGACGCACTGCTGTGCTGGCCTCGAGGTGGCCGTTGTACTCGCCGGCCCGCAAACCGTCGAAAAAGCGCGCTGCCGGAGCCTGCACCGCTGGCGCCAGACGCTCGAGAAGTCCGTCGGGTGGGCCCACGGCGCCGTCGGTGCCGTGGGCGGCGTGCTCAGCCTCCGCCACCACCGTCTCCACCGCAGCACGAACCTCCCGAAGTGGCCTGGCCTGGGCGTCGATGGCCAGCGCCGCTTCGTAGCTGAACAGGTGACCGGCCATGGCCGACAGCACAAAGGCCAGCGCCGGGTGGGTGACCGGGACGAAGATGGCCGCCACTGCCGAGCTGAACCGCTCCTCGCCCTGACTGGCGATCACCACCGGAGCCGCCTTGTGCGACCGGTAGATGGCCACCTCCTTGGCCACATCGTCGGCGTTGGACCCGCTGAGGCCGGCGGCACACACCAGGATCATGGGCTCCGACGACAGGTCGATGTGCTTTTTGTCCTCGGTGCCGTCGCAGGCGATGGACTTGTAACACAGCTCGGACAGCTTGATCCGAACTTCGTTGGCGGCGATGCGGTTGGGGCCGTTGCCGACCAGCGCCCAGTAGCGACGCTGCGGGGCGAAGCGCCGTGCCGCGTCGGTCACCGACGGATGCTCGAGCAACGTGCGTTCCATGAGGTCGGGCAGTTCGCGCAACGCCGTCAGGAGCTGTTGGTGTGCGGCGTAGCCCGGTGCGCCCGGCAGGCATTCCGAGATGGCCAGCGCCAGCAGGAACCCGGCACCGATCTGGGCGTAGAAGGCCTTGGTGGACGCCACACTCATTTCCACGTCACGACCGTCGGAGGTGTAGAGCACCCCGTCGGACTTGTCGGTGAGGTCCGAGTTGCGGCGGTTCACGATGGCCACCACCGCCGCCCCGCGCGACCGCACCAGGTCCACGGTGCGGTTGGTGTCGGTGGTGGTCCCCGACTGGCTGATGGCCACCACCAGGGCGTCGGACATGTCCGCATCCATGGCGAAACCCGACAGTTCGGTGGCCAGCACCGCCTCGGCGTGCAACAGCCGGGGTGGGACGATGCTGCGCAGCGCGGTGGCCAGGCTCTGGCCGGCAACGGCGGCGGTGCCCTGACCGATCACCACCACCCGACGGATGGACCCATCGCCCAGCCGCTGGCGCACCGACTCCGGCAGGACGTCGTCGCCGAGTTCGACGGCCAACGCCCCATCACGCTCAACCAGCTTGCCGCGCAGGGTCTTGCGAAACGACGACGGCGACTCCGAGATCTCCTTGAACAGGTAGTGCGGGTACGCACCCCGATCGATGTCGCGGGTGGTGACCTGGGCGACGGTGAGTTCGTGGTCGGCCACCGGCAGCAGGCTGCCGTCGTAGCTGCGCCGCACGATGCCACCCACGGTGCCGGCGGCATCCGAGCGCAGCGACACCATCTGGCCCCGGGTGGCCAACGGGCTGGCGGGGTCGGCGGGCGTTTCGCCATCGAGACGCAGGTAGGTGTCGGTCACCTCGACCACGCCGTAGGGCTCACTGGCCACGATGAACGAATCCTCGGCCAACCCCACGTACAACGCCTGACCGCTGCCACGAAGCGCCAGCAGCAGCTCGTCGGGCTTCACGGCCGCACACAGCCCGATGGCCACCGACCCCTCGAGCCGATTGACCGTGGAGCGGAAGGCCTCGTCGAGTTCGTAACCGGCGGCCAGACGACGAGACGTCAGCACCGGAATCACCTTGGCGTCGGTGGTGATCTCCGGAGCGATGGACAGCCCGTCAGCGGCCTTGAGGTCGGCGAAGTTGTCGACGTCACCGTTGAGCACGGCCACGGTGTACCGGTCTGACCCCCGCTCATCGCCGTCGACGGTGCCGCCGGCACCGAGCTCCTCGGAGTTGAGCGGATGGGCGTTGAACTCCGAGATGATGCCGATGCTGGCCCATCGGGTATGACCCAACACCACGACCTCGGCGTCGTCACCTGAAACCGCCGCCCGCAGCAGGGCATCGTCGGTGATGGCCCGGCGCAGGTGGGCGGTGTTGTCACCCAGTTCACCGATCTCCGCCGCCGCCTTGTAGGCGAACGACAGCACCGGACCGCTCACCCGCACCGATCCATCGCAGTACAGCGGATCGCCACTGCGCCGGCTGACCTCTGCGGCCCACTGGGCATCAGTGACGTCGAGGTGATGGTGGCGGACCAACACATGCAGGCCCGCCGAATCCCGGCCCCGAACCTCAAGGCGGTCGAGCGCCGACAACGACTCCTGGATGGACAGGTAGGCCGCCACCGCCTGACGATGCGACAGCACACTGTCGGGGCCCGGATCGCCAACCAGCCGCATCCACTGCGGCGGCGGTACGCAACCGGTCGCGCCCCAGGGCCCACAGCAGGTCCTTCACCTCGATCAAAGCGGCGTTGAGCTGTTCGAGTTCAACCTCGGGGACCAGTCGCTCTCCGGCGTCGAGCCGTTGTTCGATCCCGTGCACCACCCCGGTGACTGCATCCACGCGTCGGGCAACACCTGAACTCAAATCCCCGTCGACCAGAAGCAGCGACACCCCATCCACACCGCGCAACAGGCCGTCGGCGGCCCGGAGCCTGGCGGCAGCATCGCGCACCGAGGCCAACGCAAACACCGACGGGTCCAGCAGGTCGCCAGCAGCATCGATGCCGGCCAGAACTCACCAGCGTCACGCTGCTGCGGCAGCGTGCGACGTCGGACAACGGCGATAATCCCGCACATATCGAGCCCAGGCCTCCTGGTAGGTCGTTCGAGCGTCGGGGGTGACGTCGTCGGTGACGTCGGTAGTGAACGTCGGGGGTTTGACTGGTCAGTCTAGGTGGGTCCGGTCAGTTCCCGCCGCTGGCCACCGTCACGATGACCTCGGCCAGGTGGGCCGCAACGCTGGACGCAACATCGGCGTCGGGGGCTTCGACCATGACCCGAACCAGCGGTTCGGTGCCACTGGGTCGCACCAGGATCCGGCCGGTGTTGCCCAGGATCGCCTGCTGGACGGCCACCTCGTCGGCGATGGCGTCCATGACCACCGACCGCTCGGCATGAACCTCAACGTTGAGCAGCACCTGGGGAAGGCGAGTCATGGCGTTGCGGGCCAGGTCGGCCAGGGAAGTGCCGGTGCGCGCCATCACGTCGGCGAGGTGCACACCGCTGAGGGTGCCGTCTCCGGTGGTGGCCAGATCCCGCAGGATCACATGGCCCGACTGTTCACCGCCGAGCACCAGTCCGTGCAATTCCAGCGCCGCCAGACAGTGGCGATCGCCCACCGGGGTTTCCACCACGGCGATCCCGGCGTCGGCCATGGCCAGTCGCAGGCCCAGGTTGGACATCACCGTGACAACCACGGTGTCGCCCGGCAACGCACCCCGGGAAAACCTGTCGAGGGCCAGCATGGCGATGATCTGGTCGCCATCGACGATCGCCCCGGTGGCGTCAACGGCCAGCACCCGGTCAGCGTCGCCGTCGAGGGCAAGGCCCAGATCGGCCCCACTGGCAACCACCGCAGCCCGCACGTCGTCCATGTGGGTTGATCCGCATCCGGCATTGATGTTGCGACCGTCAGGTGCGGCGTGCATCACGGTGACCGACGCACCGAGACGTTCGAACACCGCCGGGGCCAGATCGGTGGCTGCCCCGTTGGCACAGTCCAGCACCACCGACAACCCCGACAGGTTCCGGCCATCGAGCGAACCCACAACATGGTCGACGTAGTCGGCCAACGTCGATTCCCGCAACGCCCCGGCATCGTCGGCGCCTGCGCCCAGGCCAGCGGTGGAGGCATCGTCGGGACCTCGCACCGGAGGTGGCACATCGGCGCACCGGAGAGGCAGTCAGGCGCACCGCCAGTCGTTCGGCAAGCCGTTGCGACACACGCTGCTCGGTGAGATCGTCGAGCTTGAGTCCGCCCGGGGCGAACACCTTCACCCCGTTGTCGGTCCACGGATTGTGCGACGCCGACACCATGGCCGCCGGGGCGCCCGCACGGGCAGCAGCCCACGCCACCGCCGGGGTGGGAGCGACCCCCAGATCGACAACGTCGCAACCTCCCGAGCGCAAGCCCTCGGACAGCCACGTGGCGATGTCGGGACCAGAGGCGCGGGTGTCACGACCGATGATGAACGTGCCTGGTCCCACCACGTCGGCAGCGGCCCACCCCAGGGCCACGACCCACGGGCGGGTGAACGACCCCACTGGGCCCCTGACGCCGTCGGTGCCGAACTCCAGCATCACGACGCCGCCATCGGGGTCAGCGCTTGGAGTACTGCGGGGCCTTGCGGGCCTTCTTCAGGCCGTACTTCTTGGACTCCTTCTTGCGGGAGTCACGGGTCAGGAACCCGTTGCGCTTGAGTTCGGGCCGAAGCTCGGGGTCCAGGGCGATGAGTCCACGGGCGATGCCGTGACGCAGGGCGCCGGCCTGACCGGTGAAGCCGCCGCCATCGATGGTGGCATCGATGTCGTAGGACTCCGTGGTGCTGGTCAGACGCAGCGGGTCGGTGATGACCATGCGCTGGGTGTCCGAGGGGAAGTAGGCCTCGATGGTGCGACCGTTGACGGTGATCTGGCCGGTGCCGGGACGGAACCGCACTCGGGCAACGGCCCGCTTGCGGCGTCCGGTGCTCTGGTTCAGGGGCTTGGTCATGGCGTGGTGTTCCTCGGCTCGTGCTCAGTGTTCATCGGCGAGGGGTTCATCAGCGATGTGTTGTTCAGCGGTCGGATGGTCGGTCGGCAGCAGATGGCAGCGGGTCCAGGCTCAGCTGGCCCGGGTGCCCTCACGGGCACGGGCGTGCTCGATCTTCAGTTCCACCGGCTTCTGGGCAGTGTGGGGATGGGTGGGGCCGGCGTACACCTGCAGCTTGGTCAGCTGCTGACGGCCCAGGCGGTTGCGGGGAAGCATGCCACGCACCGTGCGGCGCACGGCCTCGGCCGGCTTGGCTGACAGCCAGTCGGCGTAGGTGCGGGACTTGATGCCGCCGGGGTAACCGGAGTGGCGATAGGCGATCTTGCGCTCAGCCTTGCCCGAGGTCAGCACGACCTTGTCGGCGTTGATGATGATCACGTGGTCACCGGTGTCCATGTGCTGGGCAAAGGTGGGCTTGTGCTTGCCGCGCAGGATGCGGGCCACCTCGGTGGACATCCGCCCGAGCACCAGGCCCTCGGCGTCAACGACGTACCACTCACGCGTGATCTCGCTCTTTTTGGGACTGTACGTGCGCACGCGCGGCACCTCTCGGGACAACATTGGACTGAGGACAGTGACCGGACCGGTAAACCGGTTCCGGGCCAGGGGGTAGACGATACGACCCCGACCACGGGTTCGGCAACTCGCCCTACCATCGACGGGTCATTGGCGGGTGGATCGGTGGCCGGTGTCGGGGTAGTCGACGTGCCACAGGCACAGCCCGATGGGGGGCGCCAGCTGCCCGGCGGCCTGGCGGTCACACGCCAACAGAATCCCCATCATCTCTCCGGCGCGGCGTTTCCCCCGGCCAACCTCCACCAGTGTTCCGACCAACGCCCGCACCATCTGGTGGCAAAACGCCGACGCCGTGATCCGGAACTGCACGGTGCCGTCACCACAGTCCACCCACGTGGCACTGGTGACCCGCCGGGTGAGCGGTGCGGGCGAACCGTCCGACCGCTGGGCGGCCCGGCAGAACGAACTGAAGTCGTGCTCCCCGATGAACGGGTCGCAGGCAAGCTGCATCGCCCGCAGGTCGAGCGGCTCGGGCACGTGCCACACCGTGCGCGCCCGGAACGGGTCGGGCACCGGAGTCTGCAACACGGTGTAGCGGTAGGTGCGGGCCACTGCCGAGAAGCGGGCGTCGAAGTCGTCGGCGACGGCCGCCACCTCTCGCACCACGATGGACGGAGCACACAGGCGGTTCACCGACAGTTGCACACGGGCCAGGGACGCAACGTCGGCGCTGGCGGCGGGGAGATCGAACGACACCACCTGACCCCAGGCGTGCACGCCGGCGTCGGTGCGACCGGCACACGTCATGACGATGGGTTGGCCAACGACCTGCTCGACGGCCGCCGCCAGGGTGCCCCCCACCGTGACCACGTCGTGCTGGGCGGCGAATCCGTGGAAGTCGGTGCCGTCGTAGGCCACCACCATGCGGATCCGACGGACGTCATCGGTGGCGGTGATGGTGGGGTCGTTGGCCGGCGCAGCGGCCGGGTCGGGCTGCGGGCCAACGGGCACCACATCCACAGGGGTCAGCTCAACGGTGTCGAACAACGTCATGGTCGATCACCCCGCCCACCCGAGCAATGAGCCTGACACGCAATGCGCCTGACTCGACGCGAGCCTGAGTCGACGCCAGCCTGAGTCGCGTTCCCGACCAGGTGTCGGTTGCCCATCGGGCCACCGACCACAGTGTCAGACCAGTTCGACGCGGGCCATCGGCGCGTTGTCGCCGTGGCGGGTGCCGAGCTTGAGGATCCGGATGTAGCCACCGTGACGCTCGGCGTACCGAGGTCCGAGCTCGTCGAACAGCTTGGCTGCCATTTCCTTGTCCCCGAGGAAGGCCACCACCTGACGGTGATTGTGGAGGCCACCCTTGCGGGCCTTGGTGATGAGCTTCTCGGCCACCGGACGCAAGGCCTTGGCCTTGGCTTCGGTGGTGACGATGCCTTCGGCGGCAAACAGCGATGCCGCCAGGTTGGCCATCATCAGACGCTGGTGGGAGGCACTGCCGCCGAAGCGACGCCCCTTCTTTGGTGTTGCTGGCATGAGATCAGTCCCTGATTCGCAGCGACAAGCCGCGCTCGTCGAGCTTCTCGATAACCTCGTCGAGCGACTTCTGGCCGAAGTTGGTGATGGCCAGAAGGTCGTCGTAGGTCTTGTCGAGAAGTTCCCTGACAGTGTTCACCTGAGCCCGCTTGAGACAGTTGCGGGGACGCTCGGACAGGTCCAGGTCCTCGATGGGCAGTTCCAGGTCGGGTGACCCTGCGGCCACGACCCCGACCTCGCCGAGCTCCAGGCCCTCGGGCTCGTCGGTCATCTCTTCGACCAGCTGCACCAGCTGGCGCAAGGTGGCGCCGGCCGACGCCATGGCGTCACGGGCCGAGATGGAGCCATCGGTCTCGACGTCGAGAAGCAGACGGTCGAAGTCGGTGGACTGGTCGACACGGGTCGACTCCACCTGGTAGGTCACCCGGCGCACCGGGGAGTAGATGGCGTCCACCGGGATCACACCGATGGGCTCGGTGCGCTCGCCCTTGCGGTCCACGCCGACGTAGCCCTTGCCGCGCTCCACGGTGATGTCGATGGCAAGACGGCCGTTGCCGTTGAGGGTGGCAATCTCGAGTTCGGGGTTCAGCACCTCGATCTCGGGGTTGATCTCGATGTCACCGGCGGTCACGACACCGGGGCCCTTTGCGTCCAGACGCAAGGTCACCATCTCGTCGCTGTGCGAGCGCAGCACCAGATCCTTGAGGTTCAAGATGATGTCGGTGACATCCTCGACAACGCCCTTGATGGTGTCGAACTCGTGCAAGGATTCGTCGAAACGAACCTGGGTCACGGCTGCTCCGGGAATGGATGAGAGCAGGGTCCGGCGCAGAGAGTTGCCGAGAGTGTGGCCAAAGCCGGGCTCCAGAGGAGCAATGGCGAAGATGCCACGGCTTCCATCGGCGTCGCCCAGCGCCTCGACCTTTGGTCGCTGCATCACGAGCATGTGGGTTCTCCCTCGGTGTTGTTCGAATTGATTGCCGGTGCTGCCGGACGGCAGCGCCTGCGGGATTACTTGCTGTACAACTCCACGATGAGCTGTTCGCGCACCGGGATATCGATCTGGTCACGGTTGGGCAGTTCGTCGACGGTGGTCGTCCAGCCCTCGGCATCCAGGCTGATCCAGCCCGGGGCACGACGGTCGAGCACGTCACGGTTCTGGACGAACACGATCATCTCGCGGGCCTTGACACCCACGGTCACGACGTCACCCTTGCGAAGGCGGTAGCTGGGGATGGTGACCCGCTTGCCGTTCACGCTGAGATGGCCATGGCTGACGAACTGCCGGGCCTGGGGGCGGGTGGCGGCCCAACCGGCGCGGTACACCACGTTGTCGAGCCGGAGCTCGAGGAACCGCAGCATGTTCTCACCGGTCACGCCGGGACGGCGCTGGGCTTCTTCGTACAGGTTGCGGAACTGGCGCTCGGACAACCCGTAAGAGAACCGGGCCTTCTGCTTTTCCTGCAGCTGAAGGAGGTACTCGCTGGGATTGCCGCGTCGGCGGCCACGCCCGTGCTCACCAGGTGGGTAGGGACGCTTTTCCAGGGCGATGGTCTCGCCGCGGGTTCCCCAGATGTTTGTTCCGAGACGACGTGAGACACGTGCCTTGGGACCTGTGTAACGAGCCATGTCAGACCCTCCGTCGCTTGGGCGGGCGGCAGCCGTTGTGCGGCACCGGGGTCACGTCCTTGATGCCGGTCACCTCGATGCCAGCGTTCTGGATGGACCGGATTGCGGTCTCACGGCCCGAACCCGGGCCCTTCACCAGGATGTCCACCTTGCGAACGCCGTGCTCCATGGCTCGCTTGGCTGCCGTTTCGGCCGCCAGCTGGGCGGCGAACGGGGTGCTCTTGCGGGACCCCTTGAAGCCGACATTGCCCGACGACGCCCACGCCAGCACGTTGCCACCCTGATCGGTGAAGGTGACGATGGTGTTGTTGAACGAGCTCTTGATGTGGGCCACCCCGTAGGCGACGTTCTTGCGTTCCTTCTTGCGGGGCTTGCGCCCTGCTGCGCCAGGCTTGGCCATCACTTCTTCTTTCCGGCCACGGTCTTGCGTGGCCCCTTACGCGTTCGGGCATTGGTCTGGGTTCGCTGACCGTGCACCGGAAGGCCGCGACGATGGCGCAGGCCCTGGTAGCAACCGATCTCCATCTTGCGCTTGATGTCCTGTGACACCTCGCGGCGCAAGTCGCCCTCGACCTTGGCATTGGCATCAATCCACTGACGGATGCGACCAACTTCTTCGTCGGTGAGGTCGCGCACTCTGGTGGTGGCGTCCACGTCAACCGCAGAGCAGATCTTGCGGGCCGTCGACCGCCCGATGCCGAAAATGTAGGTCAGCGAGATCTCGAGTTGCTTCTCGCGGGGAATGTCGACTCCTGAGATACGTGCCATGGATCAGCCCTGCCGCTGCTTGTGACGGGGGTTGGAGCAGATCACCATGACCCGTCCGCGTCGGCGGATGACCTTGCACTTCTCACAGATCGTCTTCACGCTGGGTCGTACCTTCACCTGTCACCTGTTTCCTTCAGGAACACCGGAGCAGTTCTCCGGCGGGTCCGGACACAATGGCCCGGACATCTCGTTGTTTCTTTGACGCACCCGCTTGGGGTGGACGTCCTGTCAGTGCGAACCGAACAGGGTCGCACGGTACCCGGATGGTCCCGTTTTGGCGCGATTGGCGAGTATAGGATGCCGGCGGCCCGGGCACCAACTCACCATGTGGGACCCGTTGGCCGCTGACCTGGTCATGAACCCAGCCGTTCATTGATGGCAGCCACCAGCCGTGCCGACACTTCAGCTTGCTCACCGACTCCGTCGACGGTCACCATGCGGTCCTGGGCGGCGAACCACTCGATGGTGGGCACCGTCTGATCGGCGTAGGCGGCCAGACGCTTGTCGATGGCCTCGGGAGTGTCGTCGTTGCGCCCGCGGTCGAGCATCCGGGCCCGGGACACCTCCTCGGACACGTCCAGGTTCACGCCCAGGTCCACCTCGACCTCGGCGCACAGCGCCTCGGCCTGGGGCACGGTGCGGGGGAACCCGTCGAGCAGGAAGCCCCGCTCGGACACGTCGGACTCGCTGAGACGTTCACGCACCACGCCGACCATCACGTCGTCGGGCAGCAACTGGCCGGAATCCATGAACGGCTTGGCCAGGGCGCCGAACTCGGTGCCGGCGGCCACAGCCTCGCGCAGCATGTCACCCGTCGAGATGTGCACGGCACCGTAGTGGTCGGTCAAAAAGGCGCACTGCGTCCCCTTGCCCGCTCCCTGCCTGCCGAAAATGACCAGTCGGGGGGCCACTACTTCAAGAACCCCTCGTAGTTGCGCATCATGAGCTGGCTGTCGATCTGCTTCATGGTCTCCAGGGCCACACCCACAGCGATCAGCACGGTGGTGCCGCCGAATGCGTTCTGGCTACCGGGCACGAAGATGCCCAGCATGATCGTGGGCACCAGTGCCACGGCGGCGATGAACAGCGCTCCGGGAAGGGTGATCCGGCTGAGGACCTTGGCCAGATAGCGCTCGGTGGCAGGACCGGGGCGGTAGCCGGGGATGAAACCACCCTGCTTGCGCAGCGTGTCAGCCTGCTGGGCGGGGTCAAAGGTGATGGCGGTGTAGAAGTAGGCGAAGCCCACGATCATGAGACCGAAGATCACGATGTACCACGGCGACAGCGGGTTGGCGAGGTTGGTGTCGATCCAGCGCTGGATGCTCTGGGCCCATGCCTGATCCGACGGCAACAGAACGACCAGCAGCTGCGGCAGGTACAGCACCGAAGAGGCGAAGATGATCGGGATCACGCCGGACTGGTTCACCTTCAGGGGGATGTAGGTGGATTGGCCGCCGTACATGCGACGTCCCACCACACGTTTGGCGAACTGCACCGGGATACGCCGCTGGCCCTGTTCCACGAACACGATGGCCACCAGCAGGCCGATGAAGGCTGCCAGCACCACGATCAGAGCCCCGAGGCCACGTTCGGCCAGCACCCGGGAGAACAGTGCCGGCATGCTCGAGACCACCGACGCAAAGATAAGAAGCGACATGCCGTTGCCGATGCCCCGCTGGGTGATGAGCTCGCCCATCCACATCAGCACGGCGGTGCCGGTGGTGAGGGTGAGCACGATCAACAGGACCTTGCCCACCCCGAAGTTGGGGATGAGGTCCACGTCGCCGAGGGGGTTGGCCACCGCGAACCCTCCGCCGCCGGAGTGGAACACGAAGGCCAGACCGGTGGCCTGCAACACGGCGATGGCGATGGCCAGGTAGCGGGTCCACTGGGTGATCTTGCGCTGGCCGACCGCACCCTGGTCGCGCCATTCCTCCAGCTTGGGGATCACCACCGACAGGATCTGCATGATGATCGACGCCGTGATGTACGGCATGATCCCCAGCGCAAACACGGCGAACTGGGTGAGCGCTCCGCCCGAGAACAACGCCAGAAAGGCGAAGACGCCACCGGTGGCCTCGGCCTGGGCCTGAAACTCCTGCACGGCCGAGAAGTCGATGCCCGGAGTCGGCACGTAGGCGCCGAAGCGGTACAACGCCAACATGGCGATGACAAACAGGACCTTGTTGCGAAGGTCCGGGATCCTGAAGATGTTTGCGATGTTGGAAAGCACTGGAGCCTCCCGCCGGAATCAGCGGTTCGTGTGCTGGTTGCCCTTGGCCGGCGGGCGACGATCTCCCCACGGCAGGTCAAGGATCTCGACAGTACCGCCTGCAGCCGTGATGGCTTCGGTGGCGGCGGTGGAGAACCCATGGGCACGCACGGTGACAGGTCGGCTCACGGTGCCGCGGGCCAAAACCTTGACCAGCGAACCCTTGCCCACCAGACCACGTTCGAGCAGCGCTGCGGGATCGACCACGTCGAGCCCGCACTGATCGATGGTGTCGAGGTTGACGGCCTGGTACTCAACCCGGAACGGGTTGGTGAAGCCACGCTTTTTGGGGATCCGCTGGGCGAGGGGAAGCTGACCACCCTCAAAACCGACGGGCACCTTGTTGCGTGCCTTCTGGCCCTTGGTACCGCGACCGGCGGTCTTGCCGCCCTTGCCGCCGATACCGCGGCCGACCCGCTTGCGGCGGGTATTGGAGCCGCTCGGCGGCTTGAGATCATGCACCTTCACGATGAGGCCTCCCCGCTCGTTGTGCTGCTGGACGCCTTGACGCCACGGACGTACTCCTCGTCAACGTTCTCCACGGTGATGAGATGCGGAACCCGGGCAATCATGCCGTGGATCTCGGGCCGGTCAGGCAGAAGGTTGCTGCGACCGATGCGACCGAGTCCGAGGGCACGAAGGGTGCCACGGTGCTTGGGCTTGCTGCCGATGGAGGACTTGATCTGGGTGACCTTGAGCGCTCCCATCACGCACCACCACTGGAGCCGGCAGGCTTCTGCTGGCTCGCCTGCCATGCACGCCAAAGGGCCGGCGGCATGATGTCGGTGGGGTCCAGGCCACGCAGGCGTGCGATCTCGTCGGGACGACGAAGTGCAGCCAGGCCGGCAATGGTGGCGCGGGCCACGTTGATGTGGTTGGCCGAACCCAGTGACTTGCACAGCACGTCGCTGATGCCGGCCTCTTCGAGGATGGCACGGGCGGCGCCGCCGGCGATCACGCCGGTACCGGGAGCGGCAGGCTTGAGCATGACGCGTCCGGCACCCATGCGCCCGATGACCGGGTGCACGATGGTGGTGCCGGTCAGCGGCACGGCGAACAGGTTCTTTTTGGCTTCCTCGGTGCCCTTTTGGATGGCCAGGGGCACCTCTTTGGCCTTGCCGTAGCCGAGGCCAACGTGACCGGCACCGTCTCCGACGACCACCAGTGCGGTGAACGAGAAGCGGCGTCCGCCCTTGACCACCTTGGCCACACGGTTGATGTTGATCACGCGGGACTCGCGCAGGGGAATCTCATCGACGTTCAGCATCAGAACTCCAGTCCAGCTTCACGGGCGGCATCGGCGACGGCGGCGACCCGGCCGTGGTACTGAAAACCCCCACGGTCGAACACCACGGTGGTCACACCGGCGGCCTGGGCACGGTCGGCGACCAGCCAACCCACGGCGCGGGCTGCCTCCACGTTGCCGGTGGTCTTGTCTCGCAGACCGGGTTCCACCGTGGCGGCTGCCGCGATGGTGCGCCCGGTGGTGTCATCGATCACCTGGGCGCTGATGTGCCGGTTGGACCGGAACACTGCCAGGCGCGGACGCTCGGCGGTTCCCTGGACGCGCTTGCGCACCCGGGTATGCCGGCGAATCCGACTGGTTCGGCGCTGACTGGCCTTGGAACTCATGGCTGCCTTCCCTGCTGCATCACTACTTGCCTGCCTTGCCGGCCTTGCGGATCACGTGTTCGTCGCGGTAGCGGATGCCCTTGCCCTTGTAGGGCTCTGGCGGACGCCACTTGCGGATGTCGGCGGCCACCTGGCCGACGATCTCCTTGTCGATACCGCTGACCACGATGTTGGTGGGGGTGGGGCACTCGAAGGTGATGCCCTCGGGAGCCTCCACAACCACCGGGTGGCTGAAGCCCAGCGCCAACTCGAGCCGGCGAGGGCTCTTGGCGTTGGCCCGGTAGCCCACGCCCACGATGTCGAGGTTCTTGGCGAACCCCTCGCTCACGCCGAGCACCATGTTGGCCACCAGCGAGCGGGTGAGACCGTGCAGTGCACGGCTCTTGCGGAGGTCGTCAGGACGCTCCACCAGCAGTACGCCACCGTCTTCACGAATGGTGATGGGGTCGGGGAGCCTGCGCTCGAGGGTTCCCTTGGAGCCCTTCACGGTGACGACATCGCCGGCGATGGCGACGTCAACACCCGAAGGCACCGGGATGGGAGCTTGACCAATGCGTGACATTGCGGCCCCCTACCAGACGTAACAGAGCACTTCACCACCCACGCGACGCTTGCGCGCCTCGCGGTCGGTGATGAGCCCCTGGCTCGTGGACAGGACAGCAACACCAAGGCCACCTTGGACCCGCGGCACGCCCTCGGCGCCGGTGTACACCCGAAGGCCCGGCTTGGAGATGCGGCGAATACCAGAGATCACACGCTGGCGGTCGGTGGAGTAACGCATGTGCAACGTGAGCACACGGCCGGGACGGTTCTCCTGCTCGGCCACATCGAAGTTGTCGATGTATCCCTCGCTCTTGAGAACAGCGGCCAGTGCCTCTTTCTGCTTGGACGACGGCATACGCACCTCGTCGTGCATCACGACGTTGGCGTTGCGGATGCGGGTCAGCATGTCGGCGATCGGATCAGTCATTGTCATGGGTTCAGCACCTCACCAGCTCGCCTTCTTGAGACCTGGAATCTCACCGTTGTGCGCCATCTGTCGCAGACAGATACGGCACAATCCGAATCGGCGGTACACCGACCGCGGACGGCCGCACCGTTGGCAACGCGTGTACGCCCGAACCTTGAACTTGGGCTTCTTGTTGCTCTTTTCGATCAACGCCTTCTTAGCCATGAGCTATCGCCCTTCACGCTTGAACGGGAATCCGAGGGCGGTGAGCAGTGCACGCCCCTGGTCATCGGTGGCGGCACTGGTCACGATGGTGATGTCCATGCCGCGGGTGGTGTCGATGGTGTCGTAGTTGATCTCGGGGAAGATCAGCTGTTCGGTGACACCAAAGGTGTAGTTGCCGTGGCCATCGAACGACCGGGGGTTGAGACCCCGGAAGTCCCGGATACGGGGGATGGACAGGCTGATCAGCCGGTCCAGGAACTCCCACATCCGGTCACCGCGCAGGGTGACCTTGACGCCAATGGCGTTGCCTTCACGCAGCTTGAAGCCGGCGATGGAGTTCTTGGCCTTGGTGACGATGGGACGCTGCCCGGTGATCACCTGCAGGTCGGCAAGCGCACCCTCGATCAGCGACTGCTGACCGGTGGCGGCACCGACACCGCTGTTGAGAACGATCTTCTCGAGCCCAGGCGCCATCATGACGTTGGGCAGTCCGAGCTGCTCCACCAACTGGGGGCGCAGCTCGCTGACGTACCGGGCCTTGAGGCGGGGCAGGGTTGCAGTCGAGGCGGTCACAGGTCACCTCCACACTTGCGGCAGATGCGTTGCTTGGTGCCGTCGGCATCGAAGCGATACCCAACCCGTGTCGGCTTGCTGCACGCATCACAGATGATGGCCACGTTGTCGACCCGCATCGGCATCTCCTTGTCGATGATGCCTCCCTGCTTGGTCGACTGGGTGGGCTTCTGGTGACGCTTGGCCACATTGGTGCCGTTCACGATCACCTTGCCGGTGGCCGGGAAAGCGAAGGTGACTTCACCCTCACGACCCCGGTCCTTGCCGGTCAGGATGCGCACGCGGTCACCCTTGCGAATCTTCATGCCTGCCATGTCACAGCACCTCCGGTGCCAGCGAGACGATGCGCATGAAGCGCTTGTCACGCAGCTCACGACCAACGGGGCCGAAGATACGGGTGCCACGGGGGGACAAGTCGTCCTTGATGAGCACGGCTGCGTTCTCGTCGAAACGAATGTAGGAGCCGTCTGGACGACGCTTCTCCTTTTTGGTGCGAACCACCACACAGCGAACGACGTCACCCTTCTTCACCGCCGCGCCAGGGATGGCGTCTTTGACGGTGGCGATGAACACGTCGCCGATGGAGGCATACCGGCGCTTGGTGCCACCAAGAACCCGGATGCACAGGACCTGCTTGGCCCCACTGTTGTCGGCCACCTTGAGGCGGCTCTCCTGCTGGATCATCGGGCACGCTCCAAAACATCAACCAGACGCCAGCGCTTCTTCTTCGACAGCGGTCGGGTCTCAACCACCCGAACCCGATCGCCCACGTTGAGGTCGTTGGCCTCGTCGTGGACGTACAGGCGAGTGGTGTGCTGCACGGTCTTGTTGTAACGGGGGTGACGCTTGCGCTCCACGACGGTGACCACAGCGGTCTTGTCCATCCCTGCGGACACCACGGTGCCCTCGCGGACCTTGCGCTCGTTGGGGCGCTCAGCGTCGCCAGTGGTCTCGATGTTGTCAGCCATCAGCTGCCCTCCTCGGCGGAAACGAGCGCCTCAGCGGCGGCAATCTCACGGGAACGAATTTCGGTGAACAAACGGGCAACCTGGCGCTTGGCCTCGTTGAGCCGGGAGTAGTTGTCGAGCTGACCAGTGACGTGCTGGAACCGCAGATTGAACAGTTCCTGCTTGCCGTCGTTGAGCCGTTCGAAAAGTTCGGCGTCACCGAGGTCCCGGTACTCGTCGCGCTTTGCCATCAGAAACCCTCCTCACGGGCCACAATGCGAGCCTTGATGGGGAGCTTCTGGATGGCACGCTCAAGGGCGGCCTTGGCCAGCACCGGGTCTGGGTACGCCATCTCGAACATGATCCGGCCGGGCTTGACCACGGCCACCCAGCGCTCCGGGTTGCCCTTGCCTGAACCCATCCGGGTCTCAGCGGGCTTCTGGGTCACGGGCTTGTCGGGGAAGATGTTGATCCACACCTTGCCACCACGCTTGACGTGACGGGTCATGGCCACACGGGCGGCCTCGATCTGACGGGCGGTGATCCAACCCGGCTCCATGGCCTGGATACCCCAGTCGCCGAAGTTGACCTCGGTACCACCCTTGGCCTGTCCCCGGAGGCGACCGCGATGGTGCTTGCGGTGCTTTACCTTGCGCGGCATCAACATGTCACTCATCTCCCGAACGGAAGTGGGGCGTTTCGGTCGTCTCGCGGGTGGAGCGCTCGATTTCCTCTTCCTCGGCGAGAAGTCGCTCGAGTTCGGGATCGGCTTCCTTGACCAGCGGGGCGGGCTCCTCGGTATCGAGCGTGGCATCGGTGGCGAGCACCGCCGTCACGGGCTCTTCGGCGACCTGCGGCCGGCGGGCCGAGGACGACACAACCTGACGGGGCCTGACCTGCCCGGAGGTCTCCCCCACGGCCATGGCGGCCTCAGCGGTGACCTTGTCGGCCATCACGCTCTTGTAGGGCAGGATCTCACCCTTGTAGATCCACACCTTCACGCCGATACGACCGGCGGTGGTGCGGGCCTCGCGGAAGCCGTAGTCAATGTCGGCGCGCAGCGTGTGCAGCGGCACGCGACCCTCGCGGTACCACTCGGTACGAGCCATCTCCGACCCACCGAGGCGACCCGAGCACTGCACCCGGATGCCCAGGGCACCGGCCTTCTGGGCGTTCTGCACGGCGCGCTTCATGGCCCGGCGGAACGCAACCCGGCCGGCGAGCTGGTCGGCCACACCCTGGGCGATCAGAGCAGCGTCGAGTTCCGGCTGCTTGATCTCCTGGATGTTGAGCTGCACCTTGTTGTTGCCGGTGATGGCAGTCAGTCCGGCACGCAGCTTGTCGGCTTCGGCGCCGCGGCGACCGATGACGATGCCGGGGCGGGCAGTGTGAACATCAACCCGCAGACGGTCACGGGTGCGCTCGACCTCGATACGGCTGATGGCCGCATTGGGGAGCTGCTCCATGATGTAGTCGCGGATCTTCCAGTCCTCGATGATGAAGCGCCGGTACTCGCCGCGATCGGCGAACCAACGGGACTTCCAATCGGTGGTGATACCCAGGCGGAAGCCGTAGGGGTTGACTTTCTGGCCCATCAGGCGTCGCCCTTCTTATCGGTGTCGTCGGCAGGGCTCTCGTCGGCAGCACTGTCGTCGGCGGGTTCCGCCTCAGCGACTGCCTCGTCGCTGGAAGCCTCGTCAGTCACGACCTCATCAGTCACGACCTCATCAGTCACGACCTCATCAGTCACGACCTCATCGGTCACGACCTCGTCAGTCACGACCTCGTCACCTTCGTGCTCGTGGTCATGATCGTGTTCTTCACGCTCGGCGGTGCGCTCGGCCTTGGCCGCACGGCTGCGCGAGACGCGCTCACGACGGGCGGCGGCAGCAGCCGAGGCGGTGCCAGCGCGGCCACCGGCTTCTTCACGAGCCCGGATCTTTTCGAGCTCGGCCTCGTCCATGCGGGCCACGATCACCGTGATGTGACAGGTTCGCTTGTTGATGCGGCTGGCACGGCCCCGGGCACGGGGACGGAAGCGCTTGAGCGTTGGGCCCTCATCGGCGTAACAGGCCACAACGGCCAGTTCGTCGGCGGCGAGAGAGTCATTGTGCTCGGCGTTGGCAACGGCGGAGTCCAGCACCTTGCGAATGGTGGTGGCCACGTCGCGCTCGGTGCCGTCGAGGATCTCCAGGGCGTCGGCCACGGACTCGTTGCGGATCAGGTTCAGCACCATGCGGGCCTTGGAGGCCGACACACGGGCGTAGCGGACCTGGGCACGGGTGCCGGGTCGCTCGTTTGTCTTTGCAGCAGTCATCGGCGTCCCTTGCGCTCCTGGCCAGCGTGGAACTTGAACGTCCGGGTGGGTGCGAACTCACCGAGCTTGTGTCCCACCATGGATTCGGTGATGTACACCGGTACGTGCTTGCGCCCATCGTGCACCGCCATGGTGTGACCGACCATGTCGGGGATGATGGTGGATCGGCGCGACCAGGTCTTGATCACGCGCTTTTCACCCGACTCGTTCTGGGCGTCCACCTTGGCCAACAGGTGGTCGTCAACGAAGGGGCCTTTTTTGAGACTGCGAGGCATCGATTCCTACTTCCTACCGGCGCGCTTTGCGACGGCGGACGATCATCTTCTGGGACGACTTCTTCTTGTTGCGGGTACGGCCCTCGGGCTTGCCCCACGGCGACACCGGATGGCGGCCACCTGAGGTCTTGCCCTCGCCACCACCATGAGGATGGTCGACCGGGTTCATCACGACACCACGGGACTGCGGGCGAACGCCCTTCCAGCGGTTACGCCCCGCCTTGCCGATCTTGATCAGCTCGGCCTGGGCGTTGCCCACCGTGCCCACCGTGGCTCGACAATCGATGGGTACACGACGCATCTCGCTGCTGGGCAGGCGCACGGTGGCGTAGTCGCCCTCCTTGGCCACGAGCTGGATCGACGAACCAGCGGAGCGGGCCATCTTGCCCCCGCCACCGGGACGCAACTCAACGTTGTGAATGGTGGTACCCACCGGGATGTAGCGCATTGGCAGCGCACAGCCCGGACGGATGTCAGCGTCACGACCCGACCGGACCCGGTCACCGACGTTCATGCCCTCGGCAGCCAGGATGTAGGCCTTTTCGCCGTCGAGGTAATGGAGCAGGGCGATGCGGGCGTTGCGGTTGGGGTCGTACTCGATGGCAGCGACCTTGGCCTCAAAGTCGTCCTTGACCCGACGGAAGTCGACGATGCGGTACTGGCGCTTGTGGCCACCACCACGATGCCGGGACGTCTTGCGGCCGTGGGCGTTGCGACCACCGGTGCGGGGCCGCGGTGCCAGCAGGCTCTTTTCCGGTGTGGTCTTGGTGATCTCGGCGAAGTCGGAGACGGTCTGGAACCGACGGCCGGGGCTTGTGGGTTTGCGCTTGCGTACTGCCATGTCAGTCAGGCCTCGAACATGTCGATGGTCTCGCCGGGGGCGAGAGTCACGTAGGCCCGCTTGACGTCGGGCCGCTTGCCGAATGTGGGGGAACGCCGGTTCCGCTTGCGCTTGCCCTTTTTGTTCAGGGTGTTGACCGAGAGCACCTTCACCTTGAACAGGGTCTCGTACCGCGCTGCGGATCTCGGGCTTGCTGGCATCGGGATGAACACGGAACGTGTACACCCCGGTGTCCTGCAGTGCGTAGGTCTTCTCACTCACCTCGGGGGCGATGACCACGTCGTGTGGGTACTTCATGCGTCGTCCTCCGCAGGGGTGGCAGCATCGTCAGCTTCGGTGTCGCCGGTGTCGGCAACGTCGGCAACGTCGACAGCGGGCTCGGGCTCGGTGGCAGCAGGAGCGGGCTCGGTGGCAGCAGGAGCGGCCGACGAAACCACCTCGGCACCGGGCAGTGCGTCAGAGGTGAACACGACCCAGTCGCTCACCAACACGTCGTAGGCGTTGAGCTGATCCGACTCCAGCAGGTGCACCTCGGGAAGGTTGCGGAAGCTGAGCGCCGACACGGCATCATCCCGACGCAGCACCATCAGCACCCGACCACCGACGCCCAGGGCGGCGAGGGCTTCACGGCCCGACTTGGTGCTGGGTGCTTCAAATCCCCAGTTGTCGATCACGACGACCTTGCCATCAGCGGCACGGTCTGACAGCGCCGATCGCAGGGCGAGGCGCACCATCTTCTTGGGGGTGCGCTGGGCGTAGGAACGGGGCTTCGGTCCAAGGGCCACACCACCACCACGCCACTGCGGCGAGCGGATCGAACCCTGTCGGGCACGGCCGGTGCCCTTCTGACGCCACGGCTTGGCACCACCACCGCGGACCTCGGCCCGGGTCTTGGTGGACTGCGTGCCCGAACGGCGTGCGGCCAGCTGGGCCGTCACCACCTGGTGCATCACGGCAACGTTGGGCTCGATCCCGAACCACTCGTCGTTGAGTTCAACAGAGCCGGACTTCTTGCCGGCCGGGGTACGAACATCGATGCTTGTCATCAGTCAGCCTCCCCCGCTGCCACGACGACTGCGCCCTTGATGGCGTTGCGGACCACAACCCGGCCGCCACGGGGGCCGGGAACCGATCCACGCACCAGCAGAAGGCCAGCTTCGGCATCAACCTCGACGACCTTCAGGTTCATGGTGGTGACCTTGCCGCCACCCATGCGCCCAGCCATCTTCTTTCCACGGAACACCCGAGCGGGCGTGGCGCACGCACCGACGGAGCCGGGCTTGCGGTGGACCCGGTGGGTACCGTGCGACGCCTTCTGGCCCGAGAAGTTGTGACGCTTCATCGTGCCGGCGAAGCCCTTGCCACGACTCACCGAAGTGACGTCGACAAGCTGCCCCTCGGCGAAGACATCAGCCTCGATGTGCTGGCCGACCTCGTAACCCGAGATGTCGTCGAGGCGCAGCTCCACGAGCTTCACCCCGGGATCCACACCGGCGGCGTCGTAGTGACCGGCCGTGGGGCGGTTCACCTTGCGGGGGTCGCGGGTTCCATAGGTGACCTGCAGGGCGCCGTAACCGTCACGCTCGACGGTCTTGATCTGCACCACACGCACCGCAGGAACGCGCAGCACGGTGACGGGGACGACCTTGTCGTCCTGCCACATCTGGGTCATTCCGACCTTTACGGCCACAAGAGCTGTGTTCGCCATCTCTGAAGCGTTCTTCCTGTTTCCTGGGTGAGCAGCCGAGGCCGTTCACACCAACGCTCCGCACGGGACAGGCCCGCCGGAGCGCTCGGTTGGTTTCGCCGTGGGGTACCTGTGGACATGCCAAGGCCGTCACGGACATCGGTTAGCGGCCGGATGAGTCCGGCGCACGGAGAGATCACCCTAGCGGGACCCGGCCCGACAGTCCAACTCGCCCTGGGCGTGGGGTGCCAACGCCTCCAACAATGGGTTCCGGCCCCACCACCGGGCTCCCACATGATCACCCCCTGCGCCCGCCACGCAGGCACCCACGGCGATTCATGGCGGGGACCCTAGGATCTCCGGCATGGCGTCGGACCCCCAACACGATCCGTCGGATCGGCAGAAGTCAGCGGGGTCCCCTTCCCCGCCGCCGTCCCCGACCCCGCGCCACCGGGGCCCATTTTCTGGCACTGCCGGAGTTGGAACCGAACGCGTTGAGGCGTTCAGCGATGGGGTCTATGCCATCGCCATCACCTTGCTGGTCCTCAACTTTGCCATCGCCACCGACCTGACTGACGACCAGGTGTGGCCGGCGATCACCGATCAGGCGCCCCAACTTCTGTCGGCTGCCCTGAGTTTCGCCGTGATCGGGGTGTACTGGGCCGGGCACAACACCTTGTTCCGCCGGATAGAGCACTGCAGTGGCTCGCTGACCGTGGTGAATCTGCTCCACCTCGCCACCATCGTGTTCCTTCCCTTCCCCACCCTGGTGCTGGCCGAATACGCCGACAGCTTCGCCGGAGTGTCGTTCTACGCCGCCACGCTGGCGCTCACCGGGTTTAGTGCAGCACTGGTCACGTGGACGGCATGGCGCCAGGGGCTCATGGCATCGTCGGTTGACCGCCAGTGGATTGAGGCCCGCCTCATCGGGCTGTGCAGCACACCCATGGTGTTCGTGCTGTCCATCGCCGTGGCCTCGGTGAACCCCACCGCCGCCACCTACTTCTGGCTGTTTGCACTGGTGGCAGACCGGGTGGTGACAAAGCTGGTGTCGCTCATCGGGCGCTGAGGCACGGCGCTGGTCACGACCAGCTTGTGCCGACAACGACCCCAGCTTGTGCCGACAACGACCGCAGCTTGTGCCGACAACGACAGGAACCCGATCCCCAAGGACCGGGTCCGAGCCATCAATTCAGTGTCAGTACTTCGCTTGGTGTCAGCCCGGCACGCATGCCGGCCAACAGCGGCCACTAGGCCTGCTGGAGCTTGATCTCAACGTCCACGCCAGCGGGGAGGTCAAGGCGCTGCAGCGAGTCCACCGTCTTGGCTGACGGCTCGAGGATGTCGATCAACCGCTTGTGGATCCGCATCTCGAAATGCTCCCGGGAGTCCTTGTCCTTGTGGGGTGAGCGAACCACCGTGTAACGGTGACGCTCAGTGGGCAAGGGACCGGCCCGCGAATGGTTGCGTTGGTTCGCACCACGGTCTCGACGATCTTCTTCGTCGACTGATCGATCAGCTCGTGGTCGTACGCCTTGAGCCGGATTCGGATCTTCTGCTTCTCAGCCATAATCGTCGCTTCCTGGTGCCGGGCCAACACTGTCGTGGTGACCCGGGATCCACTGGGTTGTCAATGTTCGCATCCCCGCTGGGGATGATGCCGACGGATGCCGACAGGGATTCGGTTGTTTGCGGTGGTCAGTCGATGATCTTGGTGACGCGGCCGGCGCCCACGGTGCGGCCACCCTCACGGATGGCGAAACGCAGACCCTCGTCCATGGCGATCGGAGCAATCAACTCCACCGTCATGGCCGTGTTGTCACCCGGCATACACATCTCCAGTACCGTCAGGCAACGTCAACCGAACCCGTCACATCAGTGGTCCGGAAGTAAAACTGCGGGCGGTACCCGTCGAAGAACGGCTTGTGACGGCCGCCCTCCTCCTTCGTCAACACATACACCTGACCCTCAAACTGGGTATGCGGCGTAATCGAACCCGGCTTACACAACACCTGACCACGCTCAACATCTTCACTGCTTGGTGCCACGCAACAACGCACCCACGTTGTCACCCGCCTGACCCTGATCCAACAACTTACGGAACATCTCCACACCCGTACACGTCGTCTTTTGCGTGTCTTTGAGACCAATGATCTCAATCTCGTCAGAAGTGTTCACCACACCTGCTCGATACGACCTCGTCACCACCGTCCCACGACCAGTAATCGTGAACACATCCTCAATCGGCATCAAAAACGGCTTATCCAAATCACGCTCAGGCTCAGGAACCGACGCATCACACGCCGCCATCAACTCCATGATCTGCGCCGTGCGCACGCCGCATCCCCCTCAAGCGCCTTCAACGCCGACACCTTCACCACCGGAATGTCATCACCAGGGAACTCATACTCGCTCAACAACTCGCGAACCTCAAGCTCCACCAAATCCAACAACTCCTCATCATCCACCATGTCCGACTTATTCAAAGCCACCACAATGTAAGGAACACCCACCTGACGAGCCAACAACACATGCTCACGCGTCTGCGGCATCGGACCATCAGTAGCCGCCACCACCAAAATCGCCCCATCCACCTGAGCCGCACCCGTAATCATGTTCTTGATGTAATCCGCATGACCCGGCATATCAACATGCGCATAATGACGATTCTCCGTCTCATACTCAATATGAGCAATATTGATCGTGATACCACGCTCACGCTCCTCAGGCGCCTTATCAATATCCGCAAACTGCGTAAACGACGTCGACGAAGGATCAGCATCAGCCAACACCTTGGTCATCGCCGCCGTCAACGTCGTCTTCCCATGATCAATATGACCCATCGTGCCCAACATTCGCATGGGGCTTGTTCCGCTCAAACTTCTCACGTGCCATGGGAGGCGCTCCTCTTTATTCCTGATGATGACGTACTGGCTGGATGGTGTTGGACTGACTACTGGACGACGGCGGGTCCCGCCGGGCACTGCGAAACTATTCCCCACGGACCCGGGTGACGATCTCTTCCTGGACGTTGGACGGAGCCGCCTGGTACGAGTCGAACTGCATGGTGTAGTTCGCCCGGCCCTGGGTCTTCGACCGAAGATCGGTAGCGTAACCGAACATGCGGTCCAGCGGAACCTGCGCCCGCACAACCTGGGCGTTGCCCCGCTGCTCGGTTCCCTCCAGCTTGCCCCGGCGTGACGACAGGTCACCCATGACGTCGCCGAGGTAATCGTCGGGGGTCACAACCTCAACCTGCATGATCGGCTCCAGAAGCACCGGCTTGGCCTTGCGGGCAGCCTCCTTGAACACCATGGAGCCGGCGATCTTGAACGCCATTTCCGAGGAGTCCACGTCGTGGTACTTGCCGTCGTGCAGGGTGGCCCGGATGTCCACGGTGGGATAGCCGGCCAGAACGCCCGAGGTCATGGCCTCCTGGATGCCGGCATCGATGGAGGGGATGTACTCCTTGGGGATGCGGCCGCCGGTGATCTTGTCCACGAACTCGTAGCCCCCACCGGGCCCGGTGGACTCGATGGTCACGGTGACCTCGGCGTACTGGCCCGAACCACCGGTCTGCTTTTTGTGGGTGTAGGTCACCGACTCGGCGGCCTTGGTCACCGTCTCACGGTAGGCAACCTGCGGCTTGCCGACGGTGGCGTCCACCTTGAACTCGCGCAGCATGCGGTCGACCAGCACCTCGAGGTGGAGCTCGCCCATGCCCGAGATCACGGTCTGGCCGGTCTCTTCGTCGCTGCGGATCCGGAAGGTGGGGTCCTCTTCGGACAGCGACATCAGGGCCTTGGACATCTTGTCCTGGTCGGCCTTGGTCTTGGGCTCCACGGCCACGTGGATGACGGGCTCGGGGAACACGAGCTGTTCGAGCACGATGGGGTGGGCCGGGTCGCACAGGGTGTCACCGGTACGGGTGTTCTTGAGTCCGATGGCGGCCACGATGTCGCCGGCGTAGACCCGATCCACGTCCTGCTGGGCGTTGGCGTGCATCTCAAGCAGGCGACCCATGCGTTCCTTGTCACCCGAACGCACGTTGAGCACCTGCTCACCCTGGGCCAGTGACCCCGAGTACACCCGGAAGTACGTGAGCTTGCCCACGTGAGGGGCGCTCATGATCTTGAAGGCAAGGGCGGCGAACGGGGCGTCGTCGGCGGGCTCGCGCTCAAGGGGCTCGCCCGAGCGGGTGTTCTCGCCAACAACGGCTCCCACGTCGAGAGGCGACGGCAGGTAGGACACCACGGCGTCGAGCAGGGGCTGGACGCCCTTGTTCTTGAATGCCGACCCGGTCAGCACCGGCACGAACTCGCCGGCCAGCGTGCCGGCCCGCAGCGCCGCCCGCAGTTCGTCTTCGGTGATTTCTTCTTCTTCGAGGAACTTCACCAGCAGCGTCTCGTCGGACGACGCCACCGTCTCGAGCAGGGCATTGCGGTACGTCTCGGCCTTGTCAGCGAGTTCGGCGGGAATGTCCACCACGTCCCACTCGGCGCCGAGATCCTCGTTGCGCCAGACCAGCGCCTTCATGGTGACCAGGTCGACCACACCGGCGAACTCGCTCTCGGAGCCGATGGGCAACTGCAACACTGCCGGGACTGCACCCAGCCGATCCACGATGGAGTCCACGGCGCCGTAGAAGTCGGCTCCCATGCGGTCCATCTTGTTGATGAAGCAGATGCGGGGCACGCCGTACTTGTTGGCCTGTCGCCACACGGTCTCGGACTGCGGCTCCACGCCGGCCACACCGTCGAACACCGCCACGGCACCGTCGAGCACACGCAGGGACCGCTCGACCTCCACGGTGAAGTCCACGTGGCCCGGGGTGTCGATGATGTTGATGCGGTGATCGTCCCACTCGCACGTGGTGGCGGCCGACGTGATGGTGATGCCGCGTTCCTGCTCCTGCGCCATCCAGTCCATGGTGGCCGCGCCCTCGTGAACCTCACCGATCTTGTAGCTCTTGCCGGTGTAGTAGAGGATTCGCTCGGTGGTGGTGGTCTTGCCCGCGTCGATATGGGCCATGATGCCGATATTGCGGGTCTTGGCGAGTGAGTGCCTGGCCATCGTCTTTGTCTTCCGTGTGGTGGGGGGCTAGCGGATGGAAATGGGAGTACGTCGGCACGAGGCCGCCGGGCTCACCAGCGGTAGTGGGCGAAGGCCTTGTTGGACTCGGCCATCTTGTGGAGGTCTTCACGACGCTTCACCGAGGCACCAACACTGTTGGAGGCATCAAGGATCTCGTTGGCCAGACGCTCGGCCATGCTCTTTTCCCGACGCTGGCGGGAGAAACCCACGATCCAGCGGACGGCCAGAGTGCTGGACCGACGGGGACGAACCTCAACGGGCACCTGGTAGGTGGCGCCACCGACTCGACGGCTGCGCACCTCGAGCTGGGGCTTCACGTTCTCGATGGCCTTTTTCAGCGTGGCGACGGGCTCCGACCCGGTGCGGGTCTCGACCAGCGCCAGGGCGTCGTACACGATCTTCTCGGCGGTGGAGCGCTTGCCGCGCTGAAGGACCTTGTTGACGATCTGGGTGACAAGCACCGACCGATAAATCGGATCGGGGGCGAGTTCACGGCGGGGTGCTGGACCCTTGCGAGGCACGTTCAGCCTTCTTTCTTGGCGCCGTAGCGGCTACGGGCCTGCTTGCGGTCACGGACACCGGAGGTGTCGAGCGCACCACGGACGATCTTGTATCGGACACCAGGGAGGTCCTTCACACGGCCACCACGGACCAGCACGATGGAGTGCTCCTGCAGGTTGTGACCCTCACCGGGAATGTAGGCGGTCACCTCGACGCCACTGGTGAGACGCACACGGGCCACCTTGCGCAGCGCCGAGTTCGGCTTCTTGGGGGTGTTGGTGTACACGCGGGTACACACCCCCGACGCTGGGGCGATCCCTTGAGCGCCGGCGTCTTGGCCTTCTTCGGCTTTGTCTGACGGCCCTTGCGGACCAGCTGCTGGATGGTGGGCACGCGATGTCCTTTGCGTTGTTGCTGTAGTGGTGCTCGGTATGGCCGTCACCGGCCGGTACCGACCGGGTGTGTCACCCGGTGCACCCGACTCCTGGAGGGCGGTTGCACCGCTACCTCACCGGATGCCGGACCGATACCACCCATGCGGGCGGACACGTGACCGGCTTCTGAGGCTAACGGTGCGGGGGTGACGGTGGCAAGCCGTGATGTGGACGGGGATCAGGTGGCGTCGTCTCCGGGGGTCTCATCCCCATCGGCGGCTGCGTCATCAGACCCGCTGGTGTCGGCGTGGAACGGAATCACGTCGGCCAGCGTTTCCTCGACCACCGGAGCCTGCGGCAGCAGGATGTCCGAACGCTCACGCATCTGCTCGGCGTAGTCGGTTTCACCGTCGCCGTCGCTGGAGTAGAACGGCAACGGCTGGTAGTCGGGGGCGTCGACGGTGATGTCGCGGTAGCGCTCCATGCCAGTGCCGGCAGGGATGAGCTTGCCGATGATGATGTTCTCCTTGAGACCCACCAGCGAATCACTGCGTGACTCGATGGCCGCCTCGGTGAGCACCCGGGTGGTCTCCTGGAACGACGCCGCCGACAGCCACGAATCGGTGGCCAGCGATGCCTTGGTGATACCCATGATCTCGGGACGACCCTCAGCCGGGATCTTGCCCTCGGTCACCAGCGAGCGGTTCACGTCGGTGTAGGCACGCTGGTCGATCCGTTCACCAGGCAGGAACACCGAGTCACCGGGCTCCTGCACGGCGATGCGCCGGGTCATCTGGCGGACGATGAGTTCCACGTGCTTGTCGTGGATAGGCACGCCCTGGTCCTGGTAGACCCGCTGCACTTCCTGCACCAGGTACTGCTGGGTCTCGCGGACGCCCTTGATCTCGAGCAGTTCCTTGGGGTCACGGGGACCGTCGATGATCGGGATCACCAGCGGCGATCTCGTCGCCGTCGGCGACCTCGAGGCGAGCCAGGCCTGCGACCTGGTAGTCGGTCTCGGTGCCATCGTCGGCGACCACGGTCACGATCCGTCCCTTGCCCTCGTCGTCGCCGACCCGAACCACACCAGTGGTACGACTCAACAACGCCTTGCCCTTGGGGCTGCGGGCTTCGAACAGCTCGACCACTCGGGGCAGACCGCCGGCGATGTCGGTACCGGCGATGCCGCCGGTATGGAAGGTACGCATGGTGAGCTGGGTACCGGGCTCACCGATGGACTGGGCGGCGATGACGCCAACGGCCTCACCCATCTCGATCATCCGGCCGGTGGCCAGCGACAGTCCGTAGCTGGCGGCCGAGATGCCGCGGGTGCTGTCGTCGGTCAGCGGTGACAACACCCGAACCCGGGTGATGCTGGTGTCGTCACGCAACAGCGCAACCTCGGGATCGCGCAACACCGTGCCCGCAGGAAGGGTGAGCGTGGCCGAGCCGTCGGCTGATGCCTTGGCCTTGACCCACTGGTCTTCCCACGCACCGGCCTCGGCATCCCAGGCCACAACGGTGGTGCCATAGGCACGACCCTCGTGCTCGAGCTGCTCGGTGGTGGTGGTGACCTCAACGGCGTCGGCGATCACCCGGCTGTACAGGCGGGTCTCGAGCCAGCTGCGCTTGCCGGGCTGGTCGGGAACAACGTCCTCGATCCAGATGCCACGCACCGGCCGGCGGTTGCCCAGGGCATCGGGGCCAAACGGATCCTCATCGTTGACGATGAGTTCCTGGGCCACGTCGACCAGACGCCGGGTGAGGTACCCCGAGTCGGCGGTCCGCAGGGCGGTGTCCACCAGACCCTTACGGGCACCGGGAGTGGCGATGAAGTACTCCAGCATCGACAGACCCTCACGGAAGTTGGCCTTGATGGGCCGGGGGATCATGTCGCCACGGGGGTTGGCCACCAGGCCACGCATGCCGGCGATCTGACGCACCTGCATCATGTTGCCGCGGGCACCGGAGCCCACCATCATGTCGATGGGGTTGAACTTGTCGGCCTTGAGCTCCTTTTCCATGGAGCGCTGGACCTCGCTGGTGGCGGTCGTCCAGATCTCCACTTCCTTCTGGCGACGCTCACCGTCGGTGATGATGCCCCGACGGAACTGCTTTTCGACCTTGTCGGCCTCGGCCTCGTGACCGTCCAGGATGGACTTCTTGTCGGCCGGGGTCTTGACGTCATCGATGGAAATGGTCAGACCCGAGCGTGACGCGAACGTGAAGCACAGGTCCTTGATGGCGTCGAGCGACGCAGCCGCCACGGCCTTGTCGTAGGTGCGGGCCAGACGGTCGACGGCGCGACCCATGACCTTTTTGTCCACCTTTTCGTTGATGTACCCAAAGCCCTCGGGCAAGGCACGGTTGAAGAACAACCGGCCGGCGGTGGTGACGTGATACGTCGCCGCCTTGCCATTGGCAGGGGTGTCGACCAGTTCGGCCGAGCGGAAGGTGATGGGGGCGTGCAGGTTCAGGTCACCGCAGTCGAACGCCCGCTCCACCTGATCCATGCGACGGAACACCATCCCGGCGCCATCGGCGTCTTCCACCATCTCGGTGAGGTAGTACGCACCGATGACCATGTCCTGGGTAGGTGACACCAGCGGACGACCATCAGCGGGGCTGAGCATGTTGTGGGCACTCAGCATGAGCACCCGGCTCTCGGCCTGGGCCTCAGCCGACAGTGGCAAATGGACGGCCATCTGGTCGCCGTCGAAGTCGGCGTTGAAGGCCTGACACACGAGGGGATGAATCTGGATGGCCTTGCCCTCGACCAGGATCGGCTCGAAGGCCTGGATGCCCAGACGATGCAGGGTGGGGGCACGGTTCAGCAGCACCGGGTGTTCCTTGATGACCTCTTCGAGGACATCCCACACCTGGGGGCGACGGCGTTCCACCATGCGCTTGGCGCTCTTGATGTTCTGGGCCAGCTCGGCGTCAACCAGCTTCTTCATGACGAAGGGCTTGAACAGCTCCAGGGCCATGAGCTTGGGGAGGCCACACTGCTGCAGCTTCAGGGTGGGGCCAGCCACGATGACCGAACGGCCCGAGTAGTCGACGCGCTTGCCGAGCAGGTTCTGACGGAACCGGCCCTGCTTGCCCTTGAGCATGTCCGACAGGCTCTTGAGGGGACGGTTGCCCGGCCCGGTCACCGGGCGGCCGCGGCGGCCATTGTCGAACAATGCGTCGACGGCCTCCTGCAGCATGCGCTTTTCGTTGTTGACGATGATCTCGGGGGCACCCAGGTCGAGCAGACGCTTGAGCCGGTTGTTCCGGTTGATCACACGACGGTAAAGGTCGTTGAGGTCAGAGGTGGCGAAACGGCCACCGTCGAGCTGCACCATCGGGCGCAGTTCCGGCGGGATCACCGGGACGACGTCGAGGATCATGGCGCGCGGGTCGTTGACCCGGCGGCCGTGGTCGTCACGACGGTTGAACGCCGACACGATCTTCAGGCGCTTGATGGCCTTCTGGCGACGCTGGGCCGACAGGGGCTTGGTGCCCGCCGGCGGATCGATGGCAGCGCGCAGCTTCACCTCTTCTTCGTCAAGGTCCAACGCCTCGATCAGCTTGGCGATGGCGTCTGCGCCCATGCCACCGGTGAAGTACTCGCCGTAACGGTCGGTGAGTTCACGCCACAACATCTCGTCTTCGATGATCTTGCGGGGGAAGATGTCACGGAATTCGTCGAAGGCACGGCGAACCATGTCCTCTTCTTCCTCAAAACGCTCACGCACCTCTTCACGACGCTTGTCGGAGGCACGCTGACGGGCCCGCAGGTCCGCCTCTTTGGCGCCGTCAGCCTCGAGCTGGGCCAGCTCGGCCTCGAGCTCTTCGGCAACCCCGGCAAGCTCGAGCTCGCGCTCTTTGACGATCTCGTCGATCTCGGCCAGCATCTCGGCCTCGAGCGACGGGATGGCCTCGTGGCGGGCCTCTTCGTCAACCGACACCACCAGGTTGGCGGCGAAGTAGATGACCTTTTCCAGCTGCTTGGCCTTCAGCTCCTCACGGGGCAGGGTGCCCATGAGCAGGTACGCCAGCCACGAGCGGGTGCCACGCAGGTACCAGATGTGCACCACCGGGGCCGCCAGTTCGATGTGGCCCATGCGGTCACGCCGCACCTTGGAACGGGTCACCTCCACGCCACAGCGCTCACAGATGATGCCCTTGAAACGCACGCGCTTGTACTTGCCGCAGTAGCACTCCCAGTCCTTGGTGGGACCGAAGATCTTCTCGCAGAACAGGCCGTCCTTTTCGGGCTTGAGCGTGCGGTAGTTGATGGTCTCGGGCTTCTTCACCTCACCGTTTGACCACGTGCGGATCGAGTCGGCCGTGGCCAGACCGATGCGAAGCTGGGAAAAGTCGTTGACGTCGAGTGTGCTCATGATGTTTTCCCTCAGCTCCGTTCGGCCCGCTCGGCCTGGCGACGTGCGTCCTCTTCATCGCTGCCCCGTTCGGGCCTCGACAGGTCGATACCCAGCTTTTCGCTGGCCTCGTAGACGTCCTCGTCGAGTTCACTCATCTCGATCTGGTGACCCGTGGTGGAGATGACCTCCACGTTCAGGCACAGTGCCTGCATCTCCTTGATGAGCACCTTGAAGCTCTCGGGGATGCCCGGCTCGGGGATGTTCTCCCCCTTGACGATGGCCTCGTACACCTTCACCCGGCCCAACACGTCGTCGGACTTGATGGTCAGGAGTTCCTGCAGGCAGTAGGCGGCGCCGTAGGCCTCGAGTGCCCACACCTCCATCTCGCCGAACCGCTGGCCGCCGAACTGGGCCTTGCCGCCCAGGGGCTGCTGCGTGATCATCGAGTACGGACCGGTGGACCGTGCGTGGATCTTGTCGTCCACGAGGTGGGCCAGCTTGAGGATGTAGACCACACCGACGGTGACGGTGTTGTCGTAGGCCTCGCCGGTGCGGCCGTTGTACAGCTGCATCTTGCCGTCGGGCCCGATGAGCCGGCCGGCGTTGCCGTACTGCATGCTCAGCTTGTTGCCGTCTTCGTCAGTGCCCTCCCACAACTCGGTGACCGCTTCGGGCCGCAGGTTGGTGAGGATCTGCTGGATCGTGGGATGACGACCGGCGTCTTCGACCTCGTCCCAGTGGGCGCCGTCGAACACCGGAGTGGCCACAAGCTGGGCCGGAGGCGTGGTGGGCCGGGTGGTGGACTGCGTCGGCAGGGTGGGGGCATCGCCCACGCCCTTGCCATCGACGTCCCAACCCCAGCGGGCGGCGTAACCCAGGTGGGCTTCGAGTACCTGGCCCACGTTCATGCGCGACGGCACACCCAGCGGGTTGAGCACGATGTCGACGGTGTTGCCATCGGCCATGAACGGCATGTCCTCAACCGGGAGGATCTTGGAGATGACGCCCTTGTTGCCGTGACGGCCGGCCAGCTTGTCGCCCACGCTGATCTTGCGCTTTTGGGCCACGTACACCCGCACCAGCTGGTTGACGCCGGGGGGAAGCTCGTGGCTCTCGTCACGGCTGAACACCTTGACGTCGATGACCTTGCCGGACTCGCCGTGCGGCACCTTCAGCGAGGTGTCGCGCACCTCACGGGCCTTTTCACCGAAGATGGCCCGCAACAGGCGCTCTTCAGGGGTGAGCTCGGTCTCTCCCTTGGGGGTGACCTTGCCCACCAGCACGTCGCCGGGGGTGACCTCGGCGCCAACACGGATGATGCCGCGCTCGTCGAGGTCGGCGAGGATCTCGTCGGACAGGTTGGGGATGTCCCGGGTGATTTCTTCGGGGCCCAGCTTGGTGTCACGGGCGTCGATGTCGTGCTCGTGGATATGGATCGACGTGAGCACGTCGTCGCGCACCAGACGCTCCGACAAGATGATGGCGTCCTCGAAGTTGTAGCCCTCCCAGGTCATGAAGGCCACGACCAGGTTCTTGCCCAGTGCCAGCTCGCCGGCGTCGGTGGACGGCCCGTCGGCCAGCACGTCGCCCTTGCGGAACTTGGCGCCAGCGGTGCGAACCACGGGCTTCTGGTTGATCGACGTGTCCTGGTTGGAGCGCTCGAACTTGGCCAGCTTGTAGGTGCGGCGACCCAGCTTGGTGTACTCCACGGTCATGGTGCGACCGTCGACTTCCACCAGCGTGCCGTTGTCGGCGGCCACCACCATGTCGGCGGCGTCGCGGGCGGCTCGGGCCTCGATGCCGGTACCGATGTAGGGCGCCTCGGGGCGCACCAGCGGTACGGCCTGACGCTGCATGTTGGCACCCATCAGGGCACGGTTGGCGTCGTCATGCTCGAGGAACGGGATGAGTGCGGTGGCCACCGACACGATCTGCTTGGGCGAGACGTCCATGAGCTGGACCTCGACCGGCGGCACGTAGGAAATCTCGGTGGTGGCGGCGAAGTAGACGTCGCGCTCCAGCATCAGCTTGAGGTCACCAAGGGTGGCGGCCTGAGGCGAACGACGCACCAGAACGCGGGCATCCTGGAACGACCCGTCGGGATTCAGCGGGGCGTTGGCCTGGGCGACGACGTAGTCCTCTTCCTCATCAGCAGTGAGGTAGAGGATCTCGTTGGTGACCTTGCCGTCTGTCACCACGCGGTACGGCGATTCGATGAAGCCGAACTCGTTGACCCTGGCGTAGGTGGACAGCGCGCCGATGAGCCCAATGTTCGGGCCTTCGGGCGTTTCGATGGGACACATCCGGCCGTAATGGCTGAAATGGACGTCCCGGACCTCGAAGCCGGCGCGCTCACGCGACAGGCCACCTGGCCCGAGTGCCGACAACCGGCGGCGGTGGGTGAGGCCCGACATGGGGTTGACCTGGTCCATGAACTGGCTCAGCTGGCTGGTCCCGAAGAACTCCTTGATGGCCGCGACCACCGGACGGATGTTGATCAGGGACTGCGGGGTGATGGCTTCCACGTCCTGGGTGGTCATGCGCTCACGCACAACCCGCTCCATGCGGGACAGGCCGATGCGAACCTGGTTCTGGATCAGCTCGCCCACCGAGCGGATGCGACGGTTGGCGAAGTGGTCCTGGTCGTCAAGGCGGTAGCCCGGGTCACGCTTGACCAGGTGCAGCATGTAGGTGGCCGCAGCCAACACCTCTGACGGCGACAGCACCGACTGGTCGGGCTCGGGGCGCTCCAGCGTGATGCCGAAGACCTCTTCGATGCGACCCAGTTCCGGCCCCAGCTTGCGGTTCAGCTTGTACCGGCCGACCCGGCTGAGGTCGTAGCGACGTGACTCGAAAAAGGCGTTCTTGAAGTAGGCGCGGGCCGACTCCACTGACGGCGGCTCACCGGGGCGGGCACGCTTGTAGATCTCCAGCAGTGCCTCGTCCTGGGTGGTGGCGAGTTCGCGGTCCTTTTCCCACTGGCCCTCGAGGAAGTCGAAGTGGGCCACGAAACGGTCGAGGAATCCGGGGTAGTTCTCTTCGTCGTAGCCCAGGGCACGCATGAGGGTGAACAGGCTGATGCGGCGCTTGCGGGCCACGCGGGCACCGGCGGTGACGTCCTTGCCGGGCTTTTGCTCGACGTCCATCTCCAGCCATTCCCCGCGGTAGGGGTGGATGGTGCCGGTGACTTCCTGGTGCTTGGCCAGGTTTCGCAGGCGGTAGCGCTCACCGGGCTGGAAGATCACGCCGGGGCTACGCACCAGCTGCGACACCACGACACGCTCGGTGCCGTTGACGATGAAGGTTCCCTTGTCGGTCATCATGGGGAAGTCGCCCATGAACACCGTCTGTTCCTTGATTTCGCCGGTGGTGGCGTTCATGAACCGGGCGCGCACAAAGATCGGCGCGGCGTAGGTCATGTCGTTTTCCTTGCATTCCTCCACCGTGAACTTCGGCGGCGGGCGCAGGTCCTCGTCGTCGGGATCGAACTCCAGCTCGAGCTGGAGGGTCTCGGTGAAGTCCTTGATGGGGCTGATGTCACGGAAGGTCTCGGCGAGACCCCGATTCACGAACCACTCAAATGACGAGCGCTGGACAGCGATGAGGTCAGGAAGCTCCAGAACCTCGTCCAGATTGGCAAAGGAGTAGCGTTCCCGGACGGTCGGACGTGCAGGCAAGGATCACTCCTGGATTGGGCGCGGACTGGACGATGTGGCAAACAGGGCGCGTGATTCCCCACCACTGGGGTTCGGGTTCACGCGACAAGCAACCACTGCAACACGTCAGACTAGGCGGCACAGCCGCCGAGCACAACCCGGGCGCCACAAGGTCCACCACACCGCTGCCGAGCAACGACGTGGACCGGGCACCAGGCCTGCAAACACCCGCTGGGCGGGCTATGGGCACATCCGGTTGGGGTTAGGGACCCACCGGACAGCATTTGCGTTGGCGCGGACCATAGGCCCCCGGGGGGGCAAGGTCAAGCATCCCCCACGGTGCGCACGATCAGGCGGTGACCGGCCGACAGCGCCCGGTAGGTCACCCAAAGGTCACCACCAACCAGTTCCGCACCCGACAGTGACCCACTGGACTGCACCCGCACGGTCAGCCCGGGGAGGTTCCAGCGACCCGGTTCCACCATGGACGGCACCAGCAGGCCGCCAGGTCCGGCTGAGATCACGACGATCAGGTCAGCCGGCTCGTCCTCGTCGGTGGCCAGGGTGGTGACACGCAATACGCCGTCGGTGGCGCGGGCCTCGGTGGGGTCGTCGCACAGCACCCGGGCCGTCCCCACCACCGTGGGTGCAGGCGGGCCGGAATCGTGATCGTCACCGGTTGCGACCCGCCAGTGGATGGTGGCCGGTGCGAACTGGCCCGTGGCGGCGTGACGGTGGTCCCCTCCCTCGCCACCAAAGGCCAGGCCGGGCTCCAACCATGCCGTAGCCACACGCTCGGGGTCGTCGCTGATGCGCCGTTCGACCTGCCGCACACCGTCGTAGGAGGTGAGGAACTCGGCCATGCCGGCAGGGATGCGCCCCGCCAGGCGCGACACCAGGGGCCCCAGCAGCAGGTCGTGACCGTGGTTGATGCTGTCGGCATCCAGATCGGGCAGTGGGGAGGCGCTGCGGCCGAACGTCGGCCACCACCACAGGCCCACTGCGGCCAGATAGCGGCCCATGTCGATTCCGTAGGTACGGGAGTAGGGGCCGACCAGATTCCCCAGCCCGGCATGGAAGAACATGGCGATGTCCTCCCACAGGGCGGCCTCAAGGCGAGTGCCCCACGCCTGCAGCCGCGGCGAGGCCGAACAGGTGCGCCACAGGGCGAGACCCAGCAGGTCGATGCCGTAGTAGGTGGGTGCGTTGAACTCGTCGAACGTGCCGTGCCGATCGAAACGGGCGACCACGGCTGCGGCCAGGTCCTCCCCGGACTCCACCAGGTCCGCATCCCCGATGGAACCGCCGTACTCCACCTCCAGCACCGCCTTCATGATGGCGATGTTGGTGTAGCCGGGGGTCACCCGCCCGGCGGGCTCACCCCGAATGGCCAGATCGATGGCCTGGTCGATGCGGGCCCGCAGTACCTGGTCGAGGCCGTCCCCGTGGTGGCGCAGCACCAGCAGCAGGGTGGTCCCGATGAACTGCCGCCAGTTGGGGTCGTAGTCGACCCATTCACGCGCCCCGTCGGCGGGCTCGGGCATCTCGGCGACCTGGGCGAAGGTGCCGTTCCACGGGGTCCCGGGCCGGTCGTATTGAAGCCGCAGCACGGCATCGATCACCACCAGCGCCCGCTCACGGTCCCCGGGGGCACCGCGCTCGAGCAGGCCGAAGGCGTACCACGCCGACTGCGGGAGCATGTGCACCGTGGCGTCGCGCACCACGGGCGCGAACGACCCGGCCGGGTTCCACAGGAGCCCCACGGCCGGGTCGTACCATCGGTCCCCGAAGGACACCGACACGTCCACAAGATCGTTGCCGGCAACTGACCGAGACCCAGTGGCACGGTTGGTCATCAGCGTTGCAACCTCACGACGTCAGTTCCCGGGCCCGACCGACATGCGGCCGGACCCGGGCACCCACTACTTCAGTTCGACGGAACCGCCGGCGGCCTCGAGGGCCTCCTTGGCCTTGTTGGCGTCGTCCTTGGAAACCTTCTCGAGGACGGCCTTGGGGGCGTTGTCCACCAGATCCTTGGCCTCCTTGAGGCCCAGGTTGGTCAGCGAACGCACCTCCTTGATGACCTGGATCTTCTTGTCACCGGCCGAGGTCAGCACGACGTCAAACTCGTCCTGCTCCTCAGCAGCCTCAGCACCCCCAGCGGGGGCAGCGGCACCGGCCACGGCCACGGGGGCGGCGGCGGTGACGCCGAAGCGCTCTTCGAATTCCTTGAGCAGTTCGCTCAGCTCGAGGACGGTCATTCCGGAAATGGCGTCAAGGATCTCTTCAGTGTTTGCCATGTCAGCTCTCCTGTTCTGGCTCGGTCGACTCGGCGGAAGCCGAGGGTGTTTCGGTCTCGTCGCCCGCTACTGCGGACTCCGGGGTTGTTTCAGTCGATGCGTCAGCGGCGGGTGCCTCTTCAGCGGGTGCCTCGTCGGCGGATGCGTCAGCGGCAGAAGCCTCTTCAGCGGGTGCCTCGTCGGCGGATGCGTCAGCGGCAGATGCCTCATCAGCGGGAGATTCGTCGGTGGCGGGTGCGTCAGTGGCGGGAGCCTCGTCGGCCGGTGCCTCTGCCACGGGTGCCTCGTCGGCGGGTGCCTCGTCGGCGGGTGCCTCTGCCACGGGTGCAGGTGCACCAGGGGCGCCGCCCTTTTCGATGAGCGCAGCCAGGCCGTAGGCCAGATTGCGGGGCAGGGCCTGCAGCGCCGAAGCGAACTGCTGCATGGGGGCGGCAAGGCCACCGGCCAGACGGGCCAGCAGTTCCTCTCGAGGGGCCACGTCGGCCAGTGCCTTGATGTCGTCGGCACTCAGCACCCGATCGCCCAGCAGTCCACCCTTCATGACCAGGGCGGGGTTGTCCTTGCCAAACGCCTTCAGCGCCTTGGCTACGACAGCAGGATCCACGCCCTCTTCATCGGGGACGAAAGCGATTGCTGTCGGCCCGGTGAGCATCTCGTCGATCTCGTGCCCGAGTTCACGCGACGCAATGCGCACCAGCGTGTTCTTGTACACCTTGTAGTCACCGCCGGCTTCGCGCAGCGCACGGCGCAATGTGGCCATGCCGCTGACGTTGATGCCTCGGTATTCGGTGAGCAGTACCGCCTTGGACGAACTGAGACGCTCTCGCACCTCGTCGACCACAGCCACCTTCTCCGGCCTTGGCTGGTCCATGCCACCTCCCCTCGTGTCGGTCGTGTCGTACGTGTTGGTTGCCCGGTCGCCTGTGGTTCCCGCCGTGAGGCAGGTGGCCACCCCAGCCGATGAACGACACAGGGCGTCCGCCACAGCGAACGCCCCGAAAAAGAGGAGTCCGCCTCGTCAGGAGGGTTTCCCCGTTACGCCCCTGGGGGCACCTGATGTCTTCGGCGACCGAAGATAGGTTGTGGCCGGGACGAACCCGGCAGATTGACGAATGTAGCCGGTGACCGGCCAGACCACCAGTTGACAACCACCGGTAGGCAGTTGACAACCACCGGTAGGCAGTTGACGACCACCGGTGGGCGTCTTCGACTGGCGACCGCAGGTCAGCGGTCAGGCGACGTCGTCACCCTCGAAGGTGTTGACATTGCCGATGTCGATGCGGATGTTGGGCCCCATGGTCGATGACAGCCCGACCTTGCGGATGTAGCGACCCTTGGCCGATGCCGGCTTGGCCCGCTCGATCTCTTCGACCACGGCCCGGTAGTTGGCCGTCAGCGCCACAGTGTCGAAGCTGGCCTTGCCGATGGGCACATGAACGTTGCCGTAGCGATCGGTGCGGTATTCGACCTTGCCGCCCTTGAAGTCGGCCACTGCCTTGCCCACGTCGGTGGTGACGGTGCCGGTCTTGGGGTTGGGCATCAGGCCACGCGGTCCCAGAACCCGACCCAGCTTGCCCACCTGGGGCATGAGGTCCGGCGTCGAGATGGCGACGTCGAAGTCAAGACGCCCACCCTCAACCTCGGCCAACAGGTCGTCGGCGCCCACCAGGTCGGCGCCAGCGGCCCGGGCCTCGTTGGCTGCCTCGCCGGCGGCAAACACGGCCACCCGCACGTCGGTGCCGGTGCCCGAGGGCAGACCCACGGTGCCACGCACCACCTGATCGGCCTTGCGGGGGTCCACGCCCAGCCGCACCACCAGTTCGACGGTCTCGTCGAACTTGGCCGTCGCCAGCGTGCGCACCAGTTCGATGGCCTCGGCCGGGCCGTGGAAGGCCTCAACGTCGAAGCGCTTGAGCGTGTCGGTGTACTTCTTGCCCTTTTTCGCCATGTCTGGCTCCCTCGTGTTTCGCCCCTTGCGGGCGACTCCGCCCGGGTGAGGTGTTCCCGGCCACAGAGTTTTCGGATGGAATTGCTACTGGATCAGTTGTCTCACTGGTGTCGGGCAGCGCCCGACGTCATCACACGACGACGATGCCCATCGACCGGGCGGTGCCGGCGACCTGCAGCTTGGCGGCGCCGAGGTCGTTGGCGTTGAGGTCAGGCAGCTTGGTCTCGGCGATCTCGGTGAGCTGCGCATCAGTGATGGAGCCCACCTCCTTGCGGCCGGGCTCGTTGGACCCGCCCTCGAGGCCGGCGGCCTTGGCCAGCAGCACCGACGTCGGCGGAGTCTTCAGCTTGAACGTGAACGAGCGATCTTCGAAGATCGTGATGTCCACCGGCACGATGATGCCCTTTTGGGCTTCGGTGGCGGCGTTGTACTCCTTGCAGAAGTCCATGATGGCGATGCCGTGCGGGCCCAACGCGGTGCCCACCGGGGGCGCCGGAGTGGCGCCACCAGCCGGAATCTGGATCTTCACCAGGGCCGAAACCTTCTTCTTGGCCATTGCTGCATGCCTCACGAACTCAGGGGACGGGACTGACCATCGTTGCAGTACACGGGGTGCCACCGCCAGTTGACGCTGGGAACCACCGCCGGATGCACCGGCTGGCCGGGGTAATCAGAGCTTGGCGACCTGGCTGAACTCGAGTTCCACCGGGGTCTCACGACCGAAGATGTTGACCAGCACCTTGAGCTTGAGCTGGTCCTCGTTGATCTCGACCACCTCGCCGGAGAAGTCCGCAAACGGGCCTTCCTTGACCCGAACGGTTTCCCCTGCTTCGTACTCGAAACGGGGACGGGTGCGCTTGATGGTGGCCTCGTCGTCAGCGGTGGGAACCTGCAGGAACAGCTCCACGTCACGTCGCGGAAGCGGTGACGGGCGGGGGCCCTGGCCCACGAAGCCGGTGACTCCGGGAGTGTTGCGGATCACGAACCACGAATCGTCGTCGAGCCCGCAGCGGACCAGCAGATAGCCGGGGAACATCTTCTTTTGCACAACGACCTTCTTGCCGCTGCGGAACTCCACCACGTCTTCCATGGGGATGACCACCTCGTAGATGCGGTCGTCCATGTTCATCGACGAGATGCGGGCCTCGAGGTTCTGCTTGACCTTCTTCTCGTAGCCCGACTGGGTGTGAACCACGAACCACCGTCCCGGACGGTCGTAGGGGCTCTCGACGGGTTCGGCCTCAGCTGCCGACTCAGCCAGCATGGCGTCCTCGTCGAGCACAAGATCGTCAGCGGGCGCGACGATTGCGTCGGGCGCGTCGGGGATCTCGGCAACGGCGGTGTCAGCGGCCTCGGCCGCATCCACTGAACCGGTGTCGACGGTGGTGTCGGAGGAATCGACCACGTCGGTCGTTTCATCGTCTGGAAAGCTCATCACACCTCGAAGAGTTTGAGTATCAGGTTGCTGAAGATCCAGTCAACGCCGAACACGAAGGCCATCACGATAATCAGGGTGACCAGAACGACCAACGAGTAGTTGAGCGTTTCGGACCGCGTCGGCCACGCAACCTTGCGCAGTTCCCCGCGGACCTCTCGCACGAACTGACGGGCCCCGACCTTCGAATCGGACGGGGCTGCAGGCTTGGGTGCACGACGCTGGCGCGTAGGGTCGCCCTCGTCGTTGATGTCACCCTGCTTGCGCAGCAGGCGCTTTTGTTCCCTGTTCATTGCCATGACGACTTCCTTGCGAGCATCGACGAGCAGGGCAGGGGGGACTTGAACCCCCAACCTTCGGTTTTGGAGACCGGTGCTCTTCCAATTGAGCTACTGCCCTTAGCGGTCCACAATCTGGACCGGAGGGGACACGATAGCAAACGGACCCGCTGGGCCCACAGGCGAGATTTGCCAGCACCGCGCCAGCATCAGCTGGCGATGCGGATTCGGCGACGCGATCGGTTGACAATAACCAGTGCTCCGCCGGCCGCAGCCGCCGTCGCAGCAGCGGCAAGACCGCCCACGTACACCACTTTGCGGCCCCGCAAAATGCCGACCACCGCACCGTGTTCGGCAGCCGACTCCACGGCGGCCAACACCTCAGCGAGCAGGCCAGGGGCCGGCTCGATCACCTCGGTACGCAGGGTGCGCAACGCCCTCAGCAGCTTGCGGTACTGAACCAGCTCGGCCTGACAACGCAGGCAGTGCTCCACGTGGTGACGCTCATCGCCGTCGAGCAGCGACCGCCCCGAGGCTGCGTCACCCAGGTGGGGAGCCACCTGGTCACACCGCACGCGCTGCCTCCTCGGCAGGCAACGGGAACAGGTCCTCACGCAGTTGCCGTCGGGCCCGGTGCAGACGCACCTTGGCCGCCGACTCGGAGATGTTGAGTTCGGCTGCGATGGCCTCGTGGGGAAGGTCGTAGACGTCGCGGAGCATCACCACGGCCCTCAGCTTGGGTGGCAACCTGTCCACTGCGGCCGTCAGGCGGGCACGCAGGTCGCCGGCCTCGGCCCGCAGTTCCGGACTGGTTCCCGGCGCGTCATCGGCAACGGGGGCGTCATCGAACAACTGGTCGTGACGGTGTCGGCGACGTCGCCCCAGATGGGTGGCGGAACAGTTCGCCGTGATGCGGTACATCCAGGTGCTGAACTGCGCGTCACCACGGAAGCGCTTCAGCCCCTTGAAGGCACGGAGATAGGCATCTTGGGTCACGTCGCGTGCATCCTCCTCGTTCCCCGTCAGGCGATAGGCCAAGGTGTAGGTCTCGGCATATGTCTGGCGGACCAGTTCGTCAAACGCCTGCCGGTCGCCTGTCTTCGCTGCGCTCACAAGTGCAGCTACGTCGCTCGGCATCGTTTGTCGGACCTCCGCAAGGGGGTTGGGGTTACGCGACCCTCCTGGCCCCGCAGGGCCAGGAGACCAACACAACGGTCAGCGGGTCTCCTTGTGCAGCGTGTGGCGCCGCTCCCACCGACAGTACTTCTTGAGTTCGATGCGCTCGCGGTCGTTCACCTTGTTCTTCTTGGTGATGTAGTTACGACGCTTGCACTCGGTGCATTCCAGGGTTACCTGGATCCGCTTGTCACTGGACTTGGCCATTGCATTAACTCCCGTTCACGTACCCGCGGTGGGTCAGGTCAGTCGATGATCTTGGTGACGCGGCCGGCGCCCACGGTGCGGCCACCCTCACGGATGGCGAAACGCAGACCCTCGTCCATGGCGATCGGAGCAATCAACTCCACCGTCATGGCCGTGTTGTCACCCGGCATACACATCTCAGTACCGTCAGGCAACGTCACCGAACCCGTCACATCAGTGGTCCGGAAGTAAAACTGGGGGCGGTACCCGTCAAAAAACGGCTTGTGACGGCCGCCTTCTTCCTTGTTCAACACATACACCTGAGCCTCAAACTTGGTGTGCGGCGTAATGCTGCCCGGCTTGGCCAACACCTGACCACGCTCAACATCTTCACGCTTGGTGCCACGCAACAACACACCCACGTTGTCACCAGCCTCACCCTGATCCAACAACTTGCGGAACATCTCCACACCAGTACACGTCGTCTTTTGCGTGTCTTTGAGACCAATGATCTCAATTTCGTCAGAAGTGTTCACCACACCCTGCTCGATACGACCCGTCACCACCGTGCCACGACCCGTAATCGTGAACACATCCTCAATCGGCATCAAAAACGGCTTGTCCAGATCACGCTCAGGCTGAGGAATCGACGCATCAACAGCAGCCATCAACTCCATGATCTGCGCCGTGGCCGCCGCATCACCCTCAAGAGCCTTCAACGCCGACACCTTCACCACCGGAATGTCATCACCCGGGAAGTCGTACTCACTCAACAGCTCACGAACCTCAAGCTCAACAAGGTCCAACAACTCCTCATCATCAACCATGTCAACCTTGTTCAACGCCACCACAATCGCAGGCACACCCACCTGGCGGGCCAACAACACATGCTCACGAGTCTGCGGCATCGGACCATCAGCAGCCGACACCACCAAAATGGCGCCATCCACCTGAGCCGCACCCGTAATCATGTTCTTGATGTAATCCGCATGCCCCGGCATATCCACATGGGCGTAATGACGATCCGCAGTCTCATACTCAACATGCGAAATATTGATCGTGATACCACGCTCACGCTCCTCAGGAGCCTTATCAATATCCGCAAACTGCGTAAACGACGTCGACGAAGGATCAGCATCAGCCAACACCTTGGTCACCGCCGCAGTAAGCGTCGTCTTCCCATGATCAATATGACCCATCGTGCCCACATTCGCATGGGGCTTGTTCCGCTCAAACTTCTCACGTGCCATGATCGCTTGCGGCCTTTCTCGGTGGCGGCCGGTGGCCGCCAGGTTCGTTGATGTTGGTGCCGGTCGGAGAACCGACGATGTGGTGGCGGCGGTCGGATTCGAACCGACGACCACTCGATTATGAGCCGAGTGCTCTAACCACCTGAGCTACGCCGCCGGGCGCAGCGGCGGGTGTGTTGCACCCCACTGCGGCGAGCCCCCTGTCAGAATCGAACTGACGACCTTTTCCTTACCATGGAAACGCTCTGCCGACTGAGCTAAGGGGGCTTGTCAACCTCGGCCCCGAGAGGCTCCGGCAACGACTGTCAATCATGCCACGTCCGGGGCCCACCTCCCAACCTGAACCTGCCCGGCCGATGGACAACCCGTGGACAACCCGGTGGGTCACTGCGGGTAGCGTTTGGACACCATGGACGTACGAGCAGCCACCGCTGGCGATGCCGAGGCCATCCGCGACATCTACAACCTGGAGGTCACCACGTCCACGGTGACGTTCGACATGGTGCCGCGCACGCTGGCCGACCAGATCGAGTGGCTGGAACGCCGCTCGGGGACCCACGCAGCAGTGGTGGCCACCGACGGTCCCACCGTGGTGGGCTTCGGATCCCTGTCGTCGTACCGGGATCGACCGGCCTACAACACGACGGTGGAGGATTCGGTGTACGTCCATCGCGACCACCGCGGTCGGGGCGTGGGGAAGCTGGTGCTGGCCGAGCTCGTGGACACCGCCCGGGCCCGGGGATTCCACACCGTGCTGGGTCGCATCGTGGGCGGACACGAGGCATCGATCGGCCTGCACGGATCGTTGGGGTTCGCCATGGTGGGCACCGAGGTTGAGGTGGGACGCAAGTTCGGTCGATGGCTCGACGTGGTCGTGATGCAGTTGCTCCTTGACGGGCCTCCCGAACCCGGTGCCAGCCCGCGATCGCGGCCCCCGGTTCTCGGGGAGTGACCCCACCGACCGGCAGGCTTGGCCCGATCAGGGCCTGAACCGGTAGGGTGGCCCCCGCCCTGCGGGGTGAACTGGGTCGGTGCCCGAGTGGCCAAAGGGAGCGGGCTGTAAACCCGCCGGTTTCGCCTACGTTGGTTCGAATCCAACCCGGCCCACATCTGGATCCGGCGGGTCTGCTTCGGCAGGCCCGCCGGTTTCATGTCGGGCCCATCGCGAAGCCGGACTGCTCGAGCCGGACTACCCACCGCCGGATTGGGTCAGGTCCGCAACTCATGCACCCAACCTGTGGGGCACGGTAGCGTCGGGGTCATGCCGACTTTCGACATCGTGTCCGAACTTGAACTGCAGGAAATCCGCAACGCGGTCGACCAGGCCAGCCGGGAGATCACCAACCGTTTCGATTTCAAGGCCACCAACACGCTGGTGGACCTGAACGAAAAGGACAACACCATCACCATCACCACCGTGGCCGAGGACCGGTGCAACGCCGCCCGCCAGGTGCTGGAGGAGAAGCTGGTGAAGCGCAAGGTGTCGCTCAAGTCCCTGGACTGGGGCAAGGTGATCGACGCCGCTGGTGGGACCGTGCGTCAGGTGGCGGCCATGCAGGCTGGCATCTCCAGCGACAAGGCCAAGCAGATCAACCGAACGATCAAGGAACTTGGCCTCAAGGGCATCACGTCACAGACCCAGGGCGAACAGGTTCGGGTGACCGGGAAAAAGCGCGACGACCTTCAGGAGGTCATCGCCGCCCTCAAGGAAAAGGACCTCGGCATCCCGCTGCAGTTCGAGAACTTCCGGGACTGACCACCACCCGCCCCGCAGCGTCAGTCGTAGTACCCGGAGTGGATGTAGACGCACGGGACGCCTGCGGCGTGGAACATGTCCACGTTGCGCTGGTCGTCTTCGAAGGCCAGCCGGAGGTCGAAGCCCATCGATCGCAGGTCGTCGACCACGTCACGCTTGTACTGCCGTGCCGCCGAGTAATCCCCCATCGACCGCATCACCAGCAGATCCCAGCGCAGCCGGTACCGCTCCAACCATCCGAGGGTCTGGGGTCGCACCCGCAGCGGTCGGGCGGTGAGCAGCACCACCCGCAGCGCAGGGTCCAGCAGGTCCAGCAACCGGGCCACCTCGTCAATCACCCGGTCCTCGCCGCAGGCCTCGAAAAAGGCGTCCCAGTCACGTCGAGGCCAGTCGAGGTAGTGCTGGCGGCCTGCAGCGTCAGACAACACGCCGTCCATGTCGAACACCACGGCCGGTCCTACCGGCACCACGCCGTCACGCCATTGCCAGTTGGACGGGGTGTGGGCCAGCGGGCTCAGTTGGCACCACCCGGTGCTCGGGCCGTCGTCAGCCGCAGTGGAGTCGTTGGTGCCCATGCCGTCGGCTTCGAGGGCCCGGCGACGGATCTCGTCAACCACCCCGGCGTCGGCCAGCGTGGTGGTGTCGCCCAGGATGCGTCCCTCGGCCACGTCACGCAACAGCCGGCGCATGATCTTGCCCGACCGGGTCTTGGGCAGGTCGTCGACCACCATCACCGCCCGGGGCCGGGCAGTGGGGCCAATCTTTTCGGCCACGTGCTGGCGGATTTCCTCCACCATGGCGTCGTCGGGTTCGAAGCCAGCGCGCAGGATCACGTACCCCACGATGGCCTGGCCGGTCAGCGAGTCGGTGGCGCCGACCACGGCGGCCTCGGCCACCGCCGGATGGTCGACCAGTGCCGACTCCACCTCGGTGGTCGACACCCGATGGCCCGACACGTTCATCACGTCGTCGACCCGGCCCAGCAGCCACAGGTAGCCGTCGGCATCCACCTTGGCCCCGTCGCCAGCGAAGTACCGGCCCTCGTAGGTGCTCCAGTAGGTGTCGCGGTAGCGCTGGGGATCTCCCCAGATGCCGCGCAGCATTCCCGGCCACGGACGGGTCAGGGTGAGATAGCCCCCGCCCTCGGTGACGACGTCACCGTGGTCGTCGACAACTTCCACCCCGACGCCAGGGAATGGCCGGGTGGCCGACCCGGGCTTGAGCGTGGTGAGGCCGGGCAACGGCGTGATCATGTGGCCACCGGTCTCGGTCTGCCACCAGGTGTCGACCACCGGACAACGGTTGCCACCGATGTGCTCGCGGTACCACATCCATGCCTCGGGGTTGATGGGCTCGCCCACCGTGCCGATGACCCTGAGGCTCGACAGATCGCAGCGCTGCGGGTACTGCTCGCCCCACTTCATGAACATGCGGATGGCGGTGGGAGCGGTGTACAGCTGGGTCACGCCGTACCGCTCGATGATCTGCCACATGCGGTCCTTGTCGGGCGTGTCGGGGGTTCCCTCGTACAGCACCGACGTGGCCCCGTTGGCCAGCGGTCCGTAGACGATGTAGCTGTGCCCGGTGACCCACCCGATGTCGGCACCGCACCAGTACACGTCGGTGTCGGGACGCAGGTCGAACACCCACGAATGGGTCAGCGACGCCTGGGTCAGGTATCCCCCGGTGGTGTGCATGATGCCCTTGGGGCTGGCCGTGGTGCCCGACGTGTACAGCAAGAACAGCAGGTCCTCGCTGTCCATGGCCTCGGGCTCGCACACGTTTGATGCCGCAGGGGTGACCTCGTGCCACCAGTGGTCGCGACCGTCGACCATGTCCACGGGCTCGCCGGTACGCCGCACCACCACGACATTGGCCACCGTCGGGCACGAGCCCATGGCGGTGTCCACCGCCGGCTTCAGGGCAGCCGGGGCGCCACGGCGGTACCCACCGTCGGCGGTGATCACGGCGACGGCGGCGGCATCGTTGACCCGGTCGATGATGGAGTCGGGCGAGAACCCGCCGAAGATCACCGAGTGCACGGCACCGATGCGGGTGCACGCCAGCATGGCCACCGGCAGCTCGGGGATCATGGGCATGTAGATGGCCACCCGGTCGCCGCGCTGCACACCAAGGCCACGCAGCACGTTGGCGAACCGGGCCACCTCGTCGAGCAGGTCGGCATAGGTGATGGTTCGGGTGTCGCCCGGCTCACCTTCCCAGTGGAACGCCACCTTGTCGCCACGACCGGCGTCCACGTGGCGGTCGAGGCAGTTGTAGCTCACGTTGAGTTGGCCGCCGACGAACCACCGGGCGTCGGGCAGTTCCCACTCCAGGGTGGTGTGGAAGTCGGTGAACCACGACAGCTGCTCACGGGCGGCGGCGGCCCAGAAGGCCTCGGGGTCGGCCTCGGCCCTGTCGTACACCCCGGGGTCCGACATCACCGCACTGGCGGTGAACTCCGCCGGCGGCACGAAGGTGCGGTCCTCGGTGAAGTAGTCCTCGATGGTGGGTTCATTCATGGCCTGACTCCTTGGCCCTGCCAGGCAGGGTGACATTGGCTTGGGTGGCGATGGGTTCTGTGGCGATGGGTTCTGTGGCGATGGGTTCTGTGGTGACGGGTTCTGTGGTGACGGCTTGCGTGGCAGCCGTCTGGGCGTCCCCTGCGGGCACGGTGGCGGAGCCTACCCGCAGGTCCCACTCCAGCACCCGGTGGGCCCCGAGACCGTTGAGGTCGGTGAGCGCTTCAGCTTCGGTGATCCGGCTGCGGGCCCGTACCGCGGCCAGGTCCCCCACCCCGACACGCTCGGCCCACACCCGTCGACCCTCGTCCACCAGCGCCCCGATGCCATGGGCGGCCAGAAAGGCGGCCTGGGTGCGCTCGGTGGTGGGGGGCTGCACCAGTGCCAACTGATCCACGGCCACGTCGCAGGTGAGGTCCTGGGCGCCGCAGGCCAACAACGGCCCCTCCCCGGCCGTGGGCGGCATAGGTGCGCATCCATTGCTGCTGGCCACGGGTCGCCATCGAACTGGTGGTGTCGGCATAGTCGAACACCACCACCCGACCCGTCGGCCCGACCACCGACAGCATCCGCCGCAGCCAGTCCATGGCCTGGTCCTGCCACGCGATGCGCTGGCCAACCGCAGCCCTGCTGGCAAGCTCCGTCACCATCGCCATCTCCGGAGCCGAATCATCGGAGGTCCACCAGGGTTTCCACCAGAACCAGCCCGTGGGCACCGTCGGATACGTCCACCCATACCTCGGCCCAGCCAGTGGAGGTGCGTTCCAACACCCGCACCGCCAGATTGTCGAGCAGTTCGTTGGCCACCACGACGTCGATGGGCACATCGTCAGGCAAGGTCGGGGAGCGACACCAGCTGGACCCGCCCCCGTCTGACGGCCCGGCACTGGCACTGGCCCCGGTTCGGGTGCGGGTGGGGGTGCGGTGAGGGTGCTCGCCGTGGCCAGGCAGCCCGGTGGCCGCACCCAGCCTGTCGACATGGCCGGCACGCTGGGCGGCGGTGCGCTCCACCATCAGCCACTGCAGGACCCCCGCACAGCGTGGAGCCGCCAACCGGACCGCTGCGGCCAGGGTGCCAGGACCTGCCCCCACCTCGGCCACGGTGAACGCTGACGGCTGTCCGGCGGCATCCCACCATTGGTCGACCGCCGCAGCCAGTACGGCGCCAAAGAGCGGGCCCACCTCGGGACTGGTGAGGAAGTCGCCGGCCCGGGCACCGGCGCGTCCTCCTGCGGCGTAGAAGCCACCAGTCGGGTGGTACAGCACGACGTCCATGTAGGCGTCGAACCGCATCGGACCGTGGGTGGCGATACCGGTGGCGATCTCGGTTGCCAGCGGCGTCGGGGTGTCGGGGCCGGGAGTGTCCACGGCCACGCTCGGGCTCAGCCGCCCAGGGTGAGGAACGACTCGGAGCCGGTGACCGCAGCGAGGATCTGTGGCACGACGCCAACCACCACGGTGACGGCCACGGTGATGACCAGAGCGGCACTGATCGACACCGGAACCTTGATGGCGGTGGTATCACCGTCGGGCACCTCGTCAACCCACATCACCCGGGTCACCCGGGCGTAATAGAACAGGGCGATCACCGAGCTGACACCCACGATCACGGCCAGCACGTAGCCGGAGATGCTGCCGGGTTCGATCAGGGCCAGGAAGATGGCCAGCTTGCCGTACCAGCCCGCCAGTGGCGGGATCCCGGCCAGCGAGAACATGAAGATGGTCATGCACACCGCCAGCACCGGCGAGTAGGAAAACAGTCCGCCCATTGAGCTGATCTCGGCTGAGCCGGTCTTGCGGGCCACGGCGATGACCACGGCAAACGCTCCGAGGTTCATGGCGGCGTAGATCACCAGGTAGGTGGAGATGGCCTCGACGGCCGACGACGCCCCACTGCCGGCGAAACCGGCCACCGCCAGCGGGGCCAGCATGTAGCCGGCCTGGGCAACGCCCGAGTAGGCCAGCATCCGCACCAGGTTGGTCTGGCGCAGCGCAATCAGGTTGCCCACCACCATGGTGACTGCGGCCAACGCCCAGATGAGCGGTTCGAACAACTGGGGCTGTGACCCGAAGCCCACCAGCACCACGGTCATGAGGGCCACGAACCCGGCGGCTTTGGACCCCACGGCCAGAAATGCCGTGACCGGGGTGGGGGCGCCCTCGTAGGTGTCGGGTGCCCAGGTGTGGAACGGCACCGCCGACACCTTGAAGGCAAAACCGACGATGACCAGCACCACCGCCAACGCCACCAGCGCCGGCACCTCGGTGCCGCTGATGGACTCGGCGATGTCGACCAGCAGGGTGCTTCCGGCCATGCCGTACAACAGGCTCATGCCGTACAGCAGCAGCGCCGAGGCGAACACACCCATGAGGTAGTACTTCATGCCCGCTTCCTCGCTGCCGAGGTCACGCTTGCGCCACGCCGCCATCATGTAGGCGGGGATGCTCAACAGTTCGAGGGCCACGAAGATCGAGATGAGGTCACGGGCTGACGCCATGACCACCATGCCCAACAGCGACGCCACCAGCAGCTGGTAGTACTCGCCTTCCCAGTAGTCACCCTCGGCGATGTAGTTGGTACTCAACAGCACCACCACGTACCCGGCGATGAGGAACAGGGCCTTGAACATCAGGGCGTAGTTGTCGACCACGAAGGCGCCGTCGAACATCGACCGGACGTTGCCGTCGTAGGCAAGGGTGGCCACCGGAACCAGTGCCACGAGCAGGCCGATGCCGGTCAGCGACGGCATCGCCCACTTGCTGCGCTCCCCGCCGAAGGCGTCGACAAGCAGCAGCACGGCAAGCAAACCCACCAGCACCAGTTCGGGGCTGAAGGCGTGCCAGTCGATCGCCGGGTTTTCGATCCCGACCACTGCGGCGGTGTCCAGCATCAGGTCACACCCCTGCCATGCCCAGTGTCGTCACCACGGCCGGGTTGGTCACGTTGAACAGGATTCCCGGAATCATGCCGAGCACCACGATCAGGATCACCAGCGGCAGCCATGCGATCCATTCGGTGGTGTTGACGTCGGTGATGTTGGGGTCATCGGCGAACTCGTCGCTGGGTGTCCCGAAGGCCACCCGCTGGTACAGCCACAGCAGGTAGCCCGCCGCCAGCACCGTGCCGATGGCGGCGATCACCATCAGGGTGCGGAACAGCGCCACGTTCAACCCCTCGGCCGGGTTGTAGGCCGACAGGATGGCGGGGAACTCGCCCCAGAAACCGGCCAGGCCGGGCAGGCCCAGCGAGGCCATCACGGCCAGACCCATGATCCAGCCCATGTGGGGAGCCTGCTTGAGCAGTCCACCCAGACGGCTGATCTCCAGGGTGTGGTAGCGCTCCTTGGTGGAGCCGGCCAAAAAGAACAGCAGGCCGGTGATGAGGCCGTGGGCCACCATGCCGTAGATGGCGGCGTTGAAGCCGAAGTCGGTCAGCGTGGAGATGGCCAGCATGGTGAAGCCCATGTGGGCAACCGACGAGAAGGCGATGAGTCGCTTCATGTCGGTCTGGGCCAGACAGCACAGGGCGCCGTAGATGATGCCGATCACCGCCAGGATGCCGATCACCGGAGCCCACGTCTGGGCGGCGTCCGGCAGGATGGGGATGGCGATGCGGATGAACCCGTAGGTTCCCAGCTTCAGCAGCACCGCCGCCAGAATCACCGAACCCACCGTGGGGGCCTGGGTGTGGGCGTCGGGAAGCCAGGTATGGAACGGGAACATCGGGACCTTGACGCCGAACCCGATGAACATGCCGGCAAAGATCCACAGGGCGGCGCCTGTGGCGATGCCTCCGGCCAGCGTGGGCAGCAGCGTCATGTCGAAGCTGTGCATCAGGTCACCCGATGGGGTGAGCACCTCGTCGGACAGGAAGTACAGGGCCAAAAAGGCCACCAGCATGAGCGCCGAGCCAAACAGGGTGTACAGGAAGAACTTGATGGAGGCGTACTGGCGCTGCTCGCCGCCCCACACCCCGATGAGGAAGTACATGGGCAGCAGCACAACCTCGAAGAACACGAAGAACAAGATGAGGTCAAGCGCCACGAACGACCCCAGCATGCCGGTCATGAGGACCATCAGCAGGGTGAAGAACGCCTTGGGGTTACCCGGCGACGGCAGGTGGTTCCACGAGTACACAATGCACAGCGGCATGATCAGCAGCGTCAGCATGATGAGCGGCAGCGAAATGCCGTCGATGCCGATGATGTACCGGGAGTTGATCACCTCGATCCAGCTGAGGTTGGCCGTGAGCTGCTTCTCCCCGGCGTTGTCGAAGTTGAACTGGGTCAGGATGTAGACGCCGATGCCGGCCGTGATCAGGGTGGTGGCCAGGGCCACCACCTTGAGGACCATCTCGTTGCCCTTGGGGATCAGCAGTAGAACCAGCGCCCCCACCAGTGGTGCGAACACCAGGTAGGTAAGCGGGTTCCAGAAGCTGCCCTGGTTCGAGACCTCTAGGAGCTGTTGCATGTCCATGTCGTGTAAGCCTCAGGCGTTGATGAACGAACTGACAATGACGAAAATGATTCCCAGGGCCACGGCCCCGCCGAACAGGAAGGCGCCATACTGCTGCACCTTGCCGGTCTGGATCCGACGCAATAGCTGGCCGGACTCATCTGAGGCGGTCCCCGTGGCATTCACCACGGTGTCCACCACACCCTGATCCACGTACTTGTAGGCATTGTCGCCCACCAGTCGTGCACCCACCCCGGCGCCATTGACCACACGGTCGATGACGGCGCCGTTGAACCAGCTGGCGGCCCGGGCCACCGGGCCCTTGACCCCACCGACGATGGTGTCGGTGTACAGCACATCGAGATAGAGCTTGTTGTCCAGCAGCTTGTAGCCGGCGGCCGCCGCCCGGTTGCGGGAGGTGAGGCCGTGCAGGCCGATCTTGCGCTGGTAGTAGAGCCATGCGATGGCCAGGCCGGAGACGGCGAGACCAAGTGAGATGACGGCGATGATCGGGTTGAAGCTGGCAACCTCGAGTTCACTGGGGAAGGCGAACGTGGGCTGCACGATGTCTTCAAACCAGTGGGCCGGGATGAACCCAAGACTGAACGGGAAGTTGATGAGCCCGGCAAACACGGCAAACACCGAGAGAGATCACCAGCGGCACCGTCATCGACCGCGGCGACTCGTGCGGGGTGCCGTGGCCGCGGTACTCGCCCCAGAAGGTCATGAGGTAGGCCCGACCCATGTAGGCGGCGGTGAGCAGGGCGGTGAGCATGCCCATGCCCAGCATGATGTAGTACGCCCCAGCCCCCTGCTCCGGCATTGGCGCCGGTCAGGATCTCGTCTTTGGACCAGAAACCGGCGAACGGGAAGATGCCGGCCAGCGCCAGGGTGCAGACCAGGAACGTCTTGTGGGTGGTGGGCATGTACTTGCGCAACCCACCCATCTCGCGCATGTCAAAGGTGTGGTGGGCGGCGTGGCTGACCGAGCCGGCGCCAAGGAACAGAGCCGCCTTGAAAAAGGCGTGGGTGAACAGGTGGAACACCCCGGCGGTCCAGGCGCCCACGCCCAGAGCCATGACCATGAAGCCCAGCTGGCTGATGGTGGAGTACGCCAGCACCTTCTTGATGTCGTTTTGCACGAAGGCCAGCACGGCGCCGACCACGGTGGTGAGGCCACCGATGAAGGCCACGTAGTGGAACGTGGACCCGCTGATCTCGAGACCGCCCCAGAACACGGCGTACAGCCGGGCGATGAGGTACACCCCGGCAACCACCATGGTGGCGGCGTGGATGAGCGCCGACACCGGCGTCGGTCCGGCCATGGCGTCGGGCAACCACGTATGCAGCGGGAACTGGCCCGACTTGGACGTGACGCCACCGAACAGCAGCAGCGCACCGACGAGCAGCAGGGTGGTGTTGGCTGCTCCCGACAGGGCGTACTCGTTGAGGTGGAACACGTTGAAGCTGGTGGCACCGGCGGCGAAGAACACCACGATGATGCCCAGCAGCAGGCCAACGTCACCGACGCGGTTGGTGATGAACGCCTTGAGGGCGGCGTCGGAGTTCTTCTTTTCCTCCCACCAATGCCCAATCAGGCCAAACGAACACAACCCCACCAGCTCCCAGCCCATGAGCATCTGCAGGGTGTTCGACGACAGCACGTAGAACAGCATCGAGGCCGTGAACAGGCTCAAGAAGGCGTAGTAGTGGGTGTAGCGGACGTCGTTGCGCACGTACTCACGGGAGTAGATGTGGACCAGCAGGGAGATGCCGGTGACCACGAACAGCATCATCACCGACAGGCCGTCGACCAGGAACCCGAACTCGAAGTTCACGTCGCCGACCGAGAACCACGTGACGGCACACACCACCGGCACCGTCGACTTGACCTCGCCCTCCTCGGCGGCGGTCACCGCACCGGCGGCGGCGCTCTCACCGGTGGGAATGGCCACCGGTCCGATGGCCTGGCCGTCGGGTTCGCCGGCAAATCCATCGTCGCTGGGCTTCTCGCCCTCCACGGGGTTGGGCCGGTAGTCCTCGTTGCCACACGCCACGACCTCGGAACCGCTCGGGCCCTCGACGCGGTCCACCCAGCCCAGCACCATGACCAGCGACAGGACGAAACAGATGGCGACGGCGGCGATCCCGATGGCCGACCGGGCCGATTCGGGCAGGCGCTTGCCGATCAGCAGGATGACCAGGAATGACGAAGCCATGACGGCCGGCAGGATCCAGGCACGGGTGAGCATCTCGGTGGCGAAGTCCATGGCGGTGTCCGGGTCAGCCCTTCAGCTGGTCGACGGAGTCGATGTCGATACTGCGGCGGGATCGATAGAGCATCAGCACGATGGCCAGCCCCACGCCAACCTCAGCGGCAGCAACGGCGATGACGAACAGGGCGAAGGCCTGACCGGTGGGGTCAGACAGGTGGGTGCCGAACGCAATCAGGTTGATGTTCACGGCGTTCAAAATGAGCTCGATGGACATGAGCACCATCACGCCATTGCGGCGGGTGAGCACGCCGTACACGCCAATGGCGAACAGCACGGCGGCCAGAAGCAGGAACTGGTTGAGAAACATCAGTCCCTCCTCGCCAGCACGATGGCCCCGGTCAGCGCCGCCAGCAGCAGCACCGACACCACCTCGAACGGCACCAGGTAGGTCAGGAACAACGAGTCGCTGACCTGGGCGGTGGTCTGGCCCAGCTCGGCGGTGCTGCGGCCCATCACCTCGAGTTCGGTGTCACCAAAAAAGTCCCACAGCGAGTACGCCATGAGCCCGAACATGGCAACAGCGATGACCATGGCGGCCGGGCGCATCTTCTTGTTCACCATGTTTTCACCGCCGAGGCGGGCACGGGTGAGCATGATGCCGAACAAAAACAGCACCACGATGGCACCGATGTAGACCAGAACCTGCACGATGGCGGTGAACTCTGCTGCCAGCAGGATGTACTGGGCGGCGATCCCGCCGAGCACCACCACCAGCCACAGGGCGGCGTGCACCACGTTGTTGGTCGTCACGACGCGAACGGCGGCCACCACAATGGCGATGGCGATGATGCCGAAGGCGATGTTCTGGGCCACGAGCACCTCGGTGGCAGCGAAGACACTCACCGCGGCACCTTTCGACCCTTGGCTTCGGAGCCGGCCTCGTAGGGCTCGAACTCGGGGACGGTGTCCATCCATTCACCCAGACGCTGCTTTTCATGGAGCAGGTCGGCGATGGACACCTCAGAAAACTCGTACTCGGGACTCCAGAACAAGGCGTCGAACGGACACACCTCGACACAGATTCCGCAGTACATGCACAGCGAGTAGTCGATGGCGAAACGGTCGAGCTTGTTCACCTGTCGGGGCTTGCCCCCGGCGCGGCGCGGCGGCGCAAGGGTCTTGTGGGCCTCGATGTAGATGCACCAGTCGGGGCATTCACGCGAGCACAGCATGCACGAGGTGCAGTTCTCCTCGTGCAGGGCGATGACTCCGCGGGCGCGGGCCGCCGGCTCTTCCTTTTCGTGCGGGTACTGCACCGTGGCCGGCCCACCCGAGGGCTTGAGCGTCTCGACCATGGTGCGGAACGTGACGCCGAGGCCCTTGACCATTCCGGGAACTTTTGGCATCAGCTGGCCTCCCGTGTGCTCGATTGTCCGGCGACGACGATGACGTGCATCACAGTGCCACCACCAGTGCGCCGGTGATGGTGATGTTCACCAGCGCCAGGGGAATGAGGTACTTCCAGGCGAACCGCTGCAACTGGTCCTCGCGGAACCGAGGGTAGGTGAAGCGGAACCAGAAGATCAGGAAGGCCACCACCATGATCTTGACGAACAAGGCGATGGGGCCGACCACGTTGGCCAGCATCGAGTCGGGGTCGATACCCGGCACGTACCAGCCGCCCAGGAACAAGGTGGCGGCGATGGCGGCGAAGGCGAAGGCGGTGGCGAACTCGGCCAGGAAGAAAAACAGGAAGCGGAAGCCGGTGTACTCCACGTGGAAGCCACCGACCACCTCGGACTCGGCCACCGGCATGTCGAACGGGGGCTGGGTGAGCTCGGCCTGGATGGCAACCATGAAGATGCCGAAGCCCAGGATCTGGGTGATCAGAAATGGCAGACCCACCCCGGAAAAACCGAGCATGGAGCCGTTGGCCTGGGCCAGCACGATGTCTTGCATCGACAGCGAACCGGCCTGGATGACCACACCGACCACAGCCAGGATGAGAGGAAGCTCGTAGGCGATGAGCTGGCCTCCGGCGCGCAGACCGCCCATGAGTGCGTACTTGTTCGACGACGACCAACCGGCCATCAGCACGCCGATCACCGACAGCGACGACACCGCCATGGCGAAGAAGATGCCGGTGGGCAGGTCGGAGATGATCAGATCAGGACCGGCCGGCAAGATGACGTAGATGAGGAACGTGCTGGCCAGCACCACCACCGGAGCGGCCTTGAACACGAAACGGTCGGCCTTGTCGGGGATGATGTCCTCTTTTTGGAGGAACTTGGCGCCGTCAGCCAGCAACTGCAGCAAGCCGCGTGGTCCGGCCTCCTGCGGGCCCATGCGGCTTTGCATCCACGACATCACCTTGAACAGGAACACAATGCCAAAAATGAGCGCGGTGGTGGGAACCAGAACCGCAGCCACCAGGACCTTGATGAGGGTCTGCTGCCAAAAGGCCAACTCGATGGCCAGGACGAGTTCGTTCACCGGTCGATGTCTCCAAGGATGAAGTACAGCGACGCCATGATGGTGATGAGGTCGGGAATGATCACGCCGCGGCTGACCCAGGGCACGACCGAGATGTTGTTGAACGACGCCGACCTGATCTTGACCCGGAACGGCACCAGATCACCCTTGGACACGACGTAGTAGCCCATCTCACCCAGGGGGTTCTCGGTGGCCACGTAGGCCTCGCCAGCGGGCACCTTGATGATGCGCGGCACCTTGGCCATGATCGGCCCTGACGGGATGGAGTCCAGCAGCTGGTCCACGATGTGGGTGGATTCACGCACCTCTTGCAGGCGGACCCAGGTACGGGCGTACGAGTCGCCGTCGGGGTGGGTCCACACTTTCCAGTCGGCCAGGTCGTAGCTGAGGCCCGGGGGACACGCATCGCGCCGAAGGTCCCAGTCCACGCCGGTGGCCCGGAGGTTGGCCCCCGACATGCCGTAGCTGAGGGCGACGTCAGACGGGATCACACCGACGCCACGGGTCCGGGCGGCGAAGATCTCGTTGCCCAGCACCAGTTCCTCGAACTCGTCGCACAGGCGCCGAATCCGGTCCATGGCCCGCTTGGTCTCGGCGATCCACCCCTTGGGCAGGTCGTCCTTGATGCCGCCGATGCGATCGAAGTTGGGGTGGAACCGTCCACCGGTGGCGGACTCGATCTGGTTCAGCACGAACTCGCGGTCACGGAAGGCGTAGAAGCCGATGGTGAGGCCACCAAGCTGGATCCCGAGGTCACCCAGGAACAACGAGATGTTCCCCAGTCGGGACAGCTCGAACAGAATCGTTCGGATCACCTGGGCACGGGGCGGTGCCTCCACGTCCATGAGCTTTTCGGCCGCCAGGATGAACGGCACTTCGTTGGCGAAGCTGCCGAGCCAGTCGATGCGGTTCACCAGGGTCGTGACCTGGGGATAGGTGCGCACCTCGCAAAGCTTTTCGTAGCCACGATGCATGTACCCGGGGATGGGTTCACACCGCACCACCTGCTCGCCGTCCAGCTTGGCCACGATACGGAGGGTGCCGTGGGTGGCGGGGTGCTGGGGCCCATGTTGAGGGTCATGCCCTCTTCGGTTTCGAACTGCATGTTCACCCTGGCGTCAGCGGCCTGGGCGGCCACGTAGGCCATCTTCTGGGAGTCGGTCACCGTCACTGGTCGCCTCCTTCACTGCCTGCGGCATCGCCTGCGGCAGCGCAGATCGCCTGCGTCTTCGTCACCATCGGTGGGCATCTGCTCCACGTCCACGATGCCTGGCCACGGCTTCACCCGACGGGCCAGCAGGGGGAAGTCCTTGCGCAGCGGGTAGCCCTCGAATTCACCGGGCAGGTAGAGATTCACCATGTGGGGATGGCCGATGAAGTTGATGCCGAACATTTCCCGGACCTCGCGCTCGTGCCAGTCAGCGCCGAGGTAGGTCGTGCTCCACGTGGGGGCAGCAAGGTCGTCGTCAGGCAGGTCGGCCCGAAACGTCACCCCGATGTGGTTGCGCACGTCGTACACACGGGCCAGCAGCTGGAAGCGGGTGTCGCCCCCGGCGTACCCGGTCTCCAGAGCGACCGGGCCTGCGTCGGCGTCGGCCTCGCCTGGTGAGGCGTCGGCGTCGTCGACCGCAACGGCCCCCGAGGTGTCTTCCTGGGCGTCCATGTCCCGACCGAACGGCGACGGCAGCCAGTCCATGGCCGACAGGAAATCAAAGAAGGTGAACCCCAGCCGGTTGCGGGCCACGTCGGCAGTGGTGGCCCACGCATCACGGGTGACCCGGATCCACACATCGTCTCCGGGGCGAATGTGGGACTGCACAACGGCATCGCCGAGCAGCTCGGTGAACTGGTCAACCACGGCCTGACGACGCTCGTCGACCTCTACGGTCTCGACGGCCTCATCAGCGGGGGCCTCGGCTGTCTCGTCGGTGGTGTCAGCTGACGACAATGGGTTCACCCCTCCACCGCTTGGACATGTCTTCGGTACCGATGCGCTCCTGCAGCAAGATGATGCCTTCGAGCAGGGCTTCGGGACGCGGCGGACAGCCCGGCACGTACACATCGACGGGGATGATCTGGTCGACGCCCTTGGTCACCGAGTACGAATCCCAGTAGGGACCGCCGCAGTTGGCGCACGAACCCATGGAAATCACGTACTTGGGGTCGGGCATCTGGTCGTACAGGCGCTTGACGGCCGGGGCCATCTTGTCGGTCACGGTGCCCGAGATGACGACCAGATCGGCCTGGCGGGGGCTGGCCGGGAACGGAATGACGCCCAGACGCATCACGTCGTAGCGCGGTGAGGCGAACGCCGAGCCCATCTCGATGGCGCAACACGCCAGACCCCACTGGTACACCCACAGCGAGTACTTGCGACTGAGGCTCAGCAGCGTGGTCAGGGGCTTGGGCATCTTGCCGCTCTCAACGAGTCCCATCAGAACAACCTTCCAGCGACAATCACGGTCACATCCATCGGAGCACCTTCTTGCGCCAGGCGTACACCAGGCCCAGGGCCAGCACGAAGATGAACAACAGCATCTTCACCAGGCCGTAGGAACCGTAGGGGCTCAACACGGCGAGGACCCCACCGGTGCTGTCGACCAGGTTGGTTTCGCCAGCCAGACGTGTGGCCCACGGGAAGATGAACACGGCCTCGACGTCGAAGATCACGAACAGCAGGGCGAAGATGTAGTACCGGATCTGCGTCTGTGGCCAGCCCTCGCCCACCGGGTCGACACCCGACTCGTAGGTGATGTACTTGCCCGGCTGGGGACGGTTGGGACGAATGAGCGCACCGGCCCCGAGGATGGCGGCAACCATGGCCAGCGCCAGCAGGGCGAAGATTCCGACGGTGAGATACTGGCGCAGAAAGTCCGAGTAGGACTCGCCGGCAGTGGTCGCCGACAGCAGGAGCGGGGTGTCCGTCAGCATCGGACGTCGAATCTAGTGACTGACGACGGGACCGGCGAAATCGTCATGCCCGACCTGCCCAAAGCGGCCATCAGCGTGCCTGACTCGGTGCCCGAGGCAGTGTGCGACGCCATCTACCGACCCCCGGTGGCGGGGGTTTGCGCACCACCGGCACCACCGGCACCACCCTCGCCAAGCAGGCCGAGCAACTGGTCAACGTTGAGATCGCCAGTTCCGTTGGCGACCGGGGCAGGCGGCTGCACGACGACGGGTTGTGCCTTGTCCACCACCTTGGTGAGCGGATCAGGAGTGATGCCGATGAACAGCGTGACGGCCACACAGGCCACCAGTGCGATACCGGTTGACACCGGAATCACCAGGCCACGAGACGGCGTCTGGTCACCGGGGGCCACAAACCACATGGTCACCACCAGGCGCAGGTAGAGGTAGGCCGCCACCACTGCCGACAGCATGGCCACCACCGCCAACCACGCCGACTGGGCGTCCACCGCTGCCACCACGGCGTAGAACTTGGCGTAGAACCCCGAGGTGAACGGTATGCCGGCCTGCGACAGCAACAAGAAGGTGAACGTGGCCGCCAGCGCCGGGGACACCTTGCCCAGACCCCGGTAGGCGTCAACGCTGTGCATGGCATCGCCGGTGCGTCCCACGATGGACACCACCGCAAACGAACCGATCACCATGAAGGTGTAGGCCACCAGATACACCAGCACGGCGCGGTTGCCCTGCTCACTGGCGGCTTCGACCCCCAGCAGGATGAAACCGGCATGACTGATCGACGAGTACGCCAACAGCCGCTTGACGTTGGTTTGCACCACCGCCAGTAGCGCACCGCCCACCAGCGACAGCACGGCCAGCACCTGCAGGATGGGGCGCCAGTCGGCGGCGAAGGTGTCGAAGCCAACCACCAGTACCCGGACCATGCCGGCAAAGGCAGCCACCTTGACCACGCTGGCCATGAACGCCACCGACGCCGTGGGGGCGCCGTCGTAGACGTCGGGGCTCCAGGCGTGGAACGGCACCGCTGCGATCTTGAAGGCGAAGCCGGCCACCATGAGGGCGATACCCAGCAATACCAGCACCGACGAACCACCCAACAGGAGGTTGGTGGACAGGAAGTCGGTGATGTCCACCAGTGAGGTGGAGCCGGTGCCGCCGTAGACCATGGCGATGCCGTACAGGAAGAACGCCGACGAGAACGCCCCCAGCACGAAGTACTTGAGGCCCGCCTCCTGCGACTCCACCCGGCGCAGGTTCATTGCCGCCAGCACGTAGACCGCCATGGACAGGGTCTCCAGACCCAGGAACAACACGATCAGGTCGTTGGCTCCCACCATGACCACGCCACCCACTGCCGACAGCAGCAGCAGCACATTGGCCTCAACGTGACGGTCGCCCTCGCGGCGCGCAAACCCCGACAGCACCAGGGCACACACCACCACGGCCAGCGCAATCAGCATGGTGAGCAGGACGCTGAATCCGTCCACGCCCATGGCCCCGCCCAGGGTGGAGAACGGCCCGGAGGCAGAGTCGGCGGGATCCCACCACAAAAACGACTGTTCCCAGCCCTGGACCTGAGCCCACACCGGAATGGCGGTCACGAACGACACCAGTCCGACGCCAATGGTCCAACCGGTGAAGAACCCCGGGCCAATCCGACCCCGAAGAAGCGAGGCCAGCGTCAACAACAGCAAGGCACCGAGTGCCAGCACGATGATCGGCACCAGAGCCGACCATGCCACCACCGGGGCGGCGATCTCAGCCACGCCGGCGGCACCGCCGGTGGCGTCCACCGACTGCAGCAACTGCTCGAGCTCGGCGGGGAGCTGGCCGCCGCCGTCGATCTGGCCCAGCATCAGCGCGCTCATGACCCAACCCCCACCGGTGCAGTGGCACCCTCTGAGCCGCTCGACGCATCTGAAGAGGCACCGCTCACGCCACCGGTCCCGATCGCCTCCCCGGGCGCCTTGGCCTCGCCTGATGGGGTGTCGGGCTCGCCTTCACCGCCGGCCACGGGTTCGAGCTGCGAACCGTTTTGGGTTCCGGGCGACTCAAAGCCGGGCACCTTGGACTCGATGTGTTCCACCAGCACCCGCACCGACGGCTCGATGCGTTCGAGGATGGGCTTGGGGTAGATGCCGATGAACACCACCAGGGCCACCAGCGGCACCAGCGGCAGCACCTCGCCCACCTTGAGATCGCGGAAGCTGCGGTTGGCCTCACTGGGCTCTCCGTGAAATACCCGCTGGTAGGCCCACAGCATGTAGATGGCGGCCAGGATGACCCCAACGGCAGCGACCACCGCCCACCAGCGATGGGCCAGGAACGTACCGAGCAGCACCAGGAACTCGCCGACGAAGCCGGCCAGGCCGGGAACACCGATCGACGCCAGCATGAACAGGGTGAACAGCCCGGCGAACACCGGCGCCACCTTCTGCAGACCCGAGAGCTCCGAGATCTCGTAGGTGTGGCGACGCTTGTAGAGATAACCCAGCAGGATGAACAGGGCCCCGGTGATGATGCCGTGGTTGATCATCTGCATGATCGAACCCTGCAGACCCTCGACATTGAGGGCGAAGATGCCCATGACGGCGAAGCCCATGTGCGACACCGACGAGTACGCCACCAGTCGCTTCAGGTTCTTTTGCATGGCGGCCACGATGGCGCCGTAGATGATGCCGATGACCCCCAAAGAGATCAGGGCGGGGGCGAACCACACGGCGGCCTCGGGGAACAGGTAAAGCCCGTAGCGGATGAATCCGTAGGTGCCGAGCTTCAGCAGCACACCGGCAAGGTCCACCGACCCGGCGGTGGGGGCCTCGGTGTGGGCATCGGGCAGCCAGGTGTGCAGCGGGAACACGGGCACCTTCACGGCGAACGCCACGACGAACCCGAGGAACAGGACCCGGGCAGTGGTCTCGCTGAGCACATGCCCCTCGGCGATGCGGATCAGGTCGAAGGTGACGCCTCCGTTCTCACCGGCACCGGCCAGCACCGCCAGGGCCACGATGCACACCAGCATCAGCGCCGACCCGGCCATGGTGAACAGGAAGAACTTGTTGGCGGCGTACACCCGGCGGCCGTGTCCCCACTTGCCGATGAGGAAGTACAGCGGCACCAGGGTCAGTTCGAAGGCGAGGAAGAACAGGAACAGGTCGCCCGACAGGAACACGCCCATGCAGCCCGCACCCAGCAGGGTGAGCCAGAAGTAATAGCCCTTTTCTGAATGCTCGGGCTTGGCGGCGAACAGTGCGATGGGGAACAGGATTCCGGTGAGCACGACCAAAAACAGCGAGATACCGTCGACGGCCAGGATGAACTTGATGTCCAGTGACTGCACCCAGGTGGTGCTGGACACGAACTGGAAGCCGGCGTCGGAAGTGTTGAACGCCGCCAACAGCCACAGCGACAGTGCCGCGCCCAGCATGGCGGTGAAGATGGCCGTGAACCGGTGGAGTTCGGCCCGGGCCGCCGGGATGATGGCCACCACTGCGGCCCCGATCACGTACACGAACACCAGGGCAGGCAGGATCGGGAAACTGATGGACGGTCCGCTGGCGGCCAACACGGTTGTGAACAGCGAGGACGACATCAGCCCACCACCCTCGAGAACATGAAGGCCAGCATCAACAGCGAGCCAACCCCGATGGCCAGTGCGTAGCGTCGCACGTAGCCGTTTTGGAACTGGCGCAGGGCCTGGCCCATGCGGGGCACGCTGCCACCCACGCCGTTGACCGCCCCGTCGATCACGGTGCGGTCGAACGAGGCGGTGGCCTCAAAGGCGCCAGTGCCGGGACCACCCACCACCTTGGCCAACGCCGTGTCGTAGTACCAGGCGTTTGCGAACAACTTCGACTCCAGCCGACGGGCGTTGATGCGCTTGTACAGGAATGCGGCGGCGGCGAACGCGGTGCCAAGCAACGCCACAACGGTGGAGAAGGTGAGCAGGCCCACGATCGTCCCGGTGCTGAGTTTCAGCTTCACTGCCGAACCCTCGAACACCGGCTCCAGCCAGTTGTCCAGGTAGTGGGCACTCCTGGGGAACGGAAGGTTGAGCAGACCGCCCACCAGCGACGCCACCGCCAACACCAGCAACGGGATGGTCATGAGCCACGGGGACTCGTGGGGGGTGAACCCGTCGGGCAGTTCGTGGAGCTCGACGTCGTCGTCGAGTCCGTCGCCAGGGGTGTCACTGACGGCGAGCGCCGTGGCGGCGGCCAATGCCGCCTCGTCCTGGGCGTCGGTGAGGGGGCCAGCGGGCTCATCGACCGATGCGCCAACGGCGGCGGCCTCGTTGGCGGCCTCAACGGCCGGAGGGACAACGGCCAGCTTGGCCAGGTACGCCGGCCAGCGCTGCTCGCCGAAGAACACCATGAACGCCTGGCGTCCGATGTAGATCGCAGTGAGGAAGGCGGCGATCATGCCCACCACCCACAACGCCTTGTTCTCCTGCCAGACGTAGGTGAGGATCTCGTCCTTGCCGAAGAACCCACTGAATGGCGGGATACCGGCCAGGGAGAACCACCCCGCCAGGTAGGCGATGAACGTGATCGGCATGAGCACCCGAAGCCCGCCCATGACCCGCATGTCCTGGTTCTCGTGCATGCCGTGGATCACCGATCCGGCGCACAGGAACAGCAGCGCCTTGAAAAAGGCGTGCACGATCATGAGGAAGATGGCCGTCCAGTAGGCACCGATGCCCACGGCCAGGAACATGAACCCCAGCATTTCCACCGTGGAATAAGCCAACACCTTTTTGATGTCGGTCTGGGCCAGAGCGACCGTTGCCGCCAGCAGGGCGGTGATGGCACCGGTCCAGGCGATGAGCATCGGCACCCAGTCGGCCGACACGGCGATGATGGGGTTGATGCGGCTGAGCAGGTAGACGCCGGCGGTGACCATGGTGGCGGCGTGGATGAGCGCCGACACCGGAGTGGGTCCGGCCATGGCGTCGGGCAGCCACACCGACAGCGGGAGCTGGGCCGACTTGCCGATGGCACCGATGAACAGCATCACGGCGATGAACGTGGCGGTGGTCTGGGCCAGTCCGTCAGACGCCGGCAGGATGTCGGAGTAGCTCAGCGAGCCGAAGGTGAAAAACACCATGAAGATGCCGACCAGAAATCCCCAGTCACCGATGCGGTTGGTGACGAAGGCCTTCTTGCCGGCGGTGGCGTTGGCCGGCTTGCCGAACCAGAACGAGATGAGCAGGTAGGAGCAGGCGCCCACGCCCTCCCAACCCAGGAAGGTGAGGAGCAGGTTGTCACCCAGAACCAGCACCAGCATCGAGAACACGAACAGGTTGAGGTAGACGAAGAACTTCGAGAAGTTCTCGTCGCCGTGCATGTACCCGATGGAATACATGTGGATCAACGCCGAGATCCCGGTGATGAACAGGATCATGGCTGCCGACAGGGGATCCAGATACAACCCGATGTCGACCACGAAGTCGCCGGCGGGGATCCAGGTGAACAGGGTTTGCACGAACACGCGGTCGTCGAGCCCCACAAGACCCAGGAACACAATGACCGACACCACGAACGACGCCGCCACCACGGCCGTCGCCAGCCAGCCGGCCACCGGTTCACCCAGGCGTCGCCCGGCGAACACCAGGATCACGAAACCCAGCAGTGGCAGGGCAGGGATAAGCCAGACAAGTTCAACCATCGCCGGTTTCCCTTAGCCCCGAAGGACCCTGATGTCATCCGCGGTGGCACCGGGCTTGCGCCGTGACACCGCCACCACGATTCCCAGGCCAACCACGACCTCGGCTGCCGCCACGACCAGAACAAACATGACGATCACCTGTCCGGCGATGTCACCAAGCATCATGCCGAACGCCACGAAGGTGAGGTTGACGGCGTTGAGCATCAGCTCCACGCACATCAGCATCACCAGCGGGTTGCGTCGCACCAGCAGCCCGAAGGCGCCAATGGAAAACAGGATGGCCGACAGCACCAGGTAACCGGCGTCGATGCCGCGCATCAGTCGAACACCTCCTCGGCCTCGGGTTCGACCGGTTCGGGGGGTTCCATCGACGAGCTTTCCTGGGGCAACGGTTCAACCTCGGTGGGCTTGCGGGCCATGACCACAGCCGCCACCACGGCGATGGTCAATAGCACGGCAGTGATCTCGAGTGCGTAGACGTAGTCGGTGAACAGCACCCGGCCGATCTGCTCGATGTTGGGCACGTCGTCGGTGATGGCAGCAGTGGCGGCACGGGCACCGCTAACAAGGTCGCCGCCCACAATGGTGACCCCGGCAATGACCAGACCGGCCACACCAGCGGCGATGACCAGGGCGATGACCCTCTGACCCACCAGCGGCTCGGCGTCAATGTCGTCGGCGGTGTCGACACCCAACAGCATGATCACGAACAAGATGAGCACCACGATGGCGCCGGTGTAAACGATCACCTGCACCGCCGCCAGGAACTGGGCGTTCATGTTCAAAAACAGCACGGCGACACCAAACAGCGTTGCCACCAGACTCAACGCCGACTGCACCGGGTTGCGGAACCAGATGACACCGAAGGCGCCACCCAGAACGATCAGGGCACAGGCCACAAATACGACGGCCTCAACGGTGTCGGTGCCCATCAGTGCCCCCCGCCGTGCTCGTCGTGACCGTGCTCGTCGTGACCGTGGTCGTCGTGACCGTGATCGTCGTGACTGTGCGTGCGCACGGCGTCACGAGTGGCCTGATCACCCTCGGCCGAACGGATTCCGTACCCAAGCTCGCCCGACCACGCCACCTTGTCTTCGTAGCTGGCGTCTCCTGACGGCGACGTGGCGCGCATCCAGCCCGAGGTGTACTCGTCTTCACCCGGACGCCAATCTTCCCACGGCATGTGCTGGGGCAGGCCGGCGTCATCAACCAGGAGTTCGTCCTTGGTGTAGATGGCGTCGGCCCGGTTGGTGAAGGAGAACTCAAACAGCTTGGTCTCGGTGATGGCCTCGGTTGGGCAGGCCTCCACGCACAGGTCGCAGTGGATGCACCGCAGGTAGTTGATCTCGTACACGTACCCGAAACGCTCACCCGGCGACACCGGGTCGGCCGGCGGGTTGTCGGCGCCGCGCACGTAGATGCACCGGGCCGGGCACACCCCGGCGCACAGCTCGCACCCGATGCACTTTTCCATGCCGTCTTCGTACCGGTTCAGCACATGGCGCCCGTGCAGCCGCTCGGGCTTGGGTGCCTTGGGACCAGTGCCGATGACGTACGCCGTGGTGACAGGCTTTTGGAAGATCTGCTTGAACGTGACGGCGAAGCCGCGCAGGTACCCCATCAGTCAACAACTCCCGACTCGCGCAGTTTGCGCCCTGAACGAACAGCTGACCGCAGCAAACCCCACGCCACCATGAACACGGCGATGGCCACAAGAACCACCGCCGCCTTGTTCCAGCCGCGGAAGTCTGCCAACTCGAGGGCGGTGAGAAACAGCAACCAACCCAGCGCAAGCGGGATGAGCAGCTTCCACCCCAGGTCCATGAGCTGGTCGTAACGCATGCGGGGAAGTGTGGCCCGGAACCACACGAACATGAACAGGAAGATGAAGACCTTGGCCAGGAACCAGAACACGCCCCATGCCCAGCCTGGCCCCACCGGAGCGGGACCCGACGGACCGCCCAGAAACAGGGTGACGAAAATCGCCGACATGGTGATGGTGTTCATGAACTCGGCCAGAAAGAACAGTGCGAACCTGATCGAGGAGTACTCGGTGTGAAAACCACCCACCAGTTCCTGCTCGGCCTCGACGAGGTCGAACGGGGGACGGTTCAGCTCGGCGGTCCCGGCGATGACGAAGATGATGAACGGCACGCCCAGGGTGAGCAGCGCGCCCCAGTTGGGCAGGATGCCCCCGATGCCCGCACCGGCCTGGACGACCACCATCTCATGGGTCGACAACGTGCCGGTGACCAGCACGACAGCGGCGGCCGAAAGGCCCAGGGCCGCCTCGTAGGACACCATCTGGGCCGAGGCCCGCACCGATCCCAAAAGCGGGTACTTCGACCCCGACGACCAGCCCGCCAGCATGGCGCCGTAGACCGCCAGCGACGACATGGCCAAAACGAACAGGATGCCGATGGGGGGGTCGGCGATCTGCAGGAACGTCTGGCGTCCAAAGATCGTGACCACGCCGTCGTTGCCGTTGTTGAAGTCTCCGCCGAACGGCACCACGGCGAACAGCAGGAACGCAGGGACGAAGGCCAGATAGGGGGCCAGGATGAAGATCCGGCGGTGGGCCTTGTCGGGGATGACGTCTTCTTTGAAGAAGAACTTGATACCGTCGGCGAGCGTCTGCAGGATGCCGAACGGTCCGGCCAGGTTGGGCCCGATCCGGTTCTGCATGTCGCTGATGAGCTTGCGCTCGAACCACACCATGAGCATCGTGCCCACCAACAGCATGGCGAAAATGATCAGGACCTTGCCGATGACGATGCCGACGGCTACGGCGTCAACATCAAACAACAGCGGATCGCCAGCTTGCCCCAACGGCAGCGTTGCCACGCTGGACAGCACGGCGCTCACAACGCAGCTCCGCTGGAACCCAGGGTGTCGATCTGCACGGTTGTCACCGGGGCGGTGGCGTCCACCAGGTCAGCGGCACAGAGTCCGGGCTGGTTGAACCACACCCCCACCGAACCCCGCGGCAGCGTGGAGTCCAGAGCCACCTCGACAACGACCGACGATCGCGGTGACGTCAGCCGGACGGTGTCACCCTCGGCCACGCCCAGGCGGTCGAAGTCGTAACGATTGATCCGCAGGACGCTGCCGACAGGGAGCGCCGCCATGGCCGGTGACGTGGACACGGCCACGCCCTGGTCGTACAGCTTGCGCGACGCCACCAGACGCAGGGAGTAGGAATCGCCAGGTGCCAGCGGCTGTGATGGCGGCGGGGTGAACACCACGGTGGGCACCACTGGGGTCACACCCGTCAACGGGACCACCACACCGTCACCGGCCGCCTCAGACGCCAGCATCTCGCCGGTGATGCCGGCGTGTGACGGTGCCAGCCGTGCCACCTCGGCCCAGATGTCGTCGGAGGATTCGAGCCCCAGATCGATGCCCATGGTCATGGCCAGCTCGGCGGCGATGATCCAGTCACTGCGTGAGGTCCCCGGCGGGGTGACCTTCTGGGTGACCACGCTGACGCGGCCCTCAAGGTTGGTTGTGGTCCCCGACACCTCGCTGAACCCGGCTGCCGGGAGCACGACGTGGGCCATGGCCGACGAGGCGTTGAGCACGGTGTCGGTGGCGATCACGGTGTCGACGGCTTCGAGGGCCCGGCGGGCCAGGTCACGGTCACAGAAGTCGCCGAGGGGGTCGGCACCGATGAGCACCAGGGTGCGGATGCGACCCTCGACGGCGGCCTGCAGGATCCCGGCGGTGTCGAGCCCGGTGGAGGCGGGCAGCGTTGGCCAGGCTGCGGCGAAGTGCGACCGACCGGCGTCGAGGGAGACCCGCCCGGGGAGCATGCCCGGGGCAAGACCATGTCCAGCGCCCCGCGCACGTTGCCGCGCCGTAGCGCCACCAGGAACCGGGCGTCGTCGAGATGCGAGTGCAGCACGCCGGTGGCGTCAGTGGTGAACACCGCCGACTCGGCCAGCGACGACCGACCCACAACCACACGAACGGGGCCCTCGGCCCGGTCCAGCATGGCCTGGGCAGCAGCCAGCGTGTCGGAGTCCACGCCGCCGAAGTCCGACGACGGGCCGGCAACGCCCATGAGCGCCCGGGCGGCCTCGGCAACCTCGCCGGGGCGGTGAACCAGAGTGAGCGACGCGTACCGGCTCAGCCCGGTCGATGCCGGGGTGATCTCGATCAGCTTCACCCCGTCGTTGACGGCGGCGTGACGCAGGCGCAGGTACAGCACCGGGAGTTCTTCTTTGATGTCGGCACCCATGAGCACCACCGTGCCGCCGGGTGCGCACACCTCGTCGATGGTGGCCGCCGGCAGGCCGAGGACCAGTTCAGCGGGCAGGCCGTCACCCATCTGGGCGTCCACGTTGTCGGTGCCCAGCACACCCTTGGCCAGCTTGGCCCAGGCGTAGGCGTCTTCGTTGGTCAGGCGGGCCCCACCGATCACGGCCAGAGCGTCGGGGCCATGGGTCTCGACGGTGGACGCCAGAGCGTCAGCCGCGGCCCGAAGGGCGTCCGACCAGCGCACCGGGACCAGGTCGGCGCCCGATCGCATCAAGGGCTCACCGAGTCGGGCCTCGGCGTTCACCGACTCGAAGGCGAAACGCCCCTTGTCGCACAGCCAGCCCCAGTTGACCGGGTCGATGTCCACGCCCTGGTAGCGCAACACCTCGTTGCGCGACGACTCCACCGACACCCGGCAACCCACCGAACAGGTCTGGCAGGTGGACTCGGCCTTGGACAGGTCCCACGGGCGGGCCTTGAAGCGGTAGGGCACCGCCGTGAGCGCGCCCACCGGGCAGATCTGCACGGTGTTGCCGCTGAAGTACGAGGCGAAGGGCTCGTCGGGGAAGGTGTTGACCTCGGTGTGGTTGCCCCGGTTGATGAAATGGATGAGCGGGTCACCGGCCACGTCCTTGGCGAACCGGGTGCACCGGTCGCACAGGATGCAACGCTCACGGTCCAGCAGCACCAGCTCGCTGATCTCGATGGGCTTTTCGTTGTGGCGCTTGGACTCCACGAACCGGCTCTCGCCGGGACCGTAGGCCATGGTCTGGTCCTGCAGCGGGCATTCGCCGCCCTTGTCGCACACCGGGCAGTCCAGCGGGTGATTGATGAGCAGAAACTCCAGGATGCCGTCCTGGGCCTTGGTGGTGACGTCCGATGTGGTGTCGACCACCATGCCCTCAGTGCACTCGAGCATGCACGACGGCTGGAGTGCCGGACCCCGACCGGTGTCCACCTCCACGATGCACATGCGGCACATGCCCACCGGTTCCATGCGCGGGTGGTAACAAAAATGCGGGATGTACACGCCGTGTCGCTCGGCAGCAGCAATCAGCAGTTCACCCTTGTCGGCGTCGACCTCCACGCCGTTGATGGTGAGCGTGATCTCCTTGCGGGTCACCACGGGTTCGGGGGCTTCGTCAACGATCTCGTCGTCGGCGGTGGTGACGTCGTCAGCCATGTGAACCCACCGTGATGGAAACCGGAGTGCTGGTGCGGGCCGCAACGGCAGCGTCGATGAGGGCGGCGAACTCCTCGGGGAATCGACGCACCGCCGAGGCGATGGGCGACACCGCCGACGGGCCGAGCGGGCAGATGGTGGTCTGCTTGGGTGGCCAGGCGATTCCGGGTGAGATGTTGTCGGAGATGTCCATGAGCAGGTCCACGTCGCTGGCCCGCCCCTGGCCGGCCATGATTCTCGACAGGATGCGCTCCAGCCACGTCGTTCCTTCACGGCACGGGGTGCACTTGCCACACGACTCGTGGGAAAAGAACCGCACGAGGCTGAGGCAGGCACGCACCACGTCGGTGGTCTCGTCCATCACCACGATGGCGCCCGAACCCAGCATCGACCCGGCCTTGTCCACCGCCGTTTTCTCCAAGGGCAGGTCGAGGTGCTCTTCGAAGAACCACGGTGCCGACGCCCCGCCGGGGATGAAGGCCTTGAGCTGACGATCCCCGCTGATGCCGCCACCGTAGACGGGGGCGAAGATGATGTCGCGGAACGTGGTGGTGCCGAACTCGACTTCGTACACCCCGGGCCGCTTCACGTGGCCCGAGACGGCAAACATCCGGGTGCCGCGCGAACCCTCGGCGCCCAGGGCGGTGTAGGCGGCCGAGCCGTTGGTGATGATCCACGGCACGTTGGACAGCGTCTCGACGTTGTTCACGATGGTGGGCTGCATGTACAGCCCCTTTGCCGCCGGGAAGAACGGAGGCTTGAGCCGGGGCATGCCCCGCTCGCCCTCGAGGCTTTCGATCAGTGCCGTCTCCTCGCCCACGATGTAGGCGCCGGCACCCCAGTGCAGCACCACGTCGACCGAGAAGTCGGTACCCATGATGTTTCGACCCACCAGGCCGGCGGCGTAGGCCTCGTTGAGGGCAGCGGCGATGCGCTCCTGGGCCAGCGCCATCTCGCCGCGCACGTACAAAAACGCCTGGGCGCAGCCCACGGCGTACGCAGCGATGAGCACACCTTCGATGAGCTGGTGGGGATCGCGCTCCATGAGCATGCGATCCTTGTAGGTGCCGGGTTCGGACTCGTCGCCGTTGACCACCAGGTAGCGCGGCCACACACCCTCGGGGCAAAAACCCCACTTCACGCCGGCTGGGAAGCCTGCTCCACCGCGACCCAGCAGGCTGGCGTCTTTGACCTCGGCGGCCACCGCAGCCGGCGTCATCGACAACGCCTTGCGCAATCCCTCGTACCCACCGGTCTGGCGGTAGCGGTCCAGCGTGTGGGCTTCGGGATCACCGAACCGGGCGGTGATGATCGGGGCGGCGTCACTCACGGCCATCAGGTGCCTCCACTGGCGTCGTTGGCGGTGTCCATCCACACTGGTGCAGCACCGTGCTCGGGCGAGACGGCGCCGGCGGCGCGATCTGGCGGGGATCACCTGGCGGATGCGGGCCACGGTGCCATGGGGTGGAATCTCCCCGTCGAGCTGGCCGGAGGCGAGATCGTCGATCAGTCCGTCGAAGCTGTCGGCGGTGACCGAGCAGCGGTAGCGGTAGTTCACCTGAAGGCACGGAGCCTCGGTGCAGGCGGCGATGCACTCCACGCCCTCGAGGGTGAAGGTTCCGTCGGCGGTGGTCTCTCCGGCGGTCACCCCCAGGCGTTGTTCGGCATGGGCCAGCAGATCGTCGGCACCAAGCAACACGCACGAGATGTTGGTGCAGATGTTGACCAGGAACTTGCCCACCGGCTCGCGCTTGAACATCTCGTAGAACGAGCATGTGCCCAGCACCTCTGCCGGCGTGATGCCCACCAGCTCGGCCAGGTGGGTCATGGCGTCGTCGCTGACGTAGCCGTCCTGCTCCTGGGCCAGATGCAACAGCGGAATGAGTGCGGACTTGGGGCGGGGGTACCGGGCGATGATCCTGCCGGCCAACGCCTCGTTTTCGGGTGTGAGGCGGGCCATCAGCGGTCCACCTCGCCCATGATCGGGTCCACTGACGAGATCACCGCCACCGCATCGGCCAGCAACCCGTTGTGCATCATGTGCGGCAGGGCCTGCAGGTTCACGAAACTGGGGGCCCGCACGTGCATGCGATACGGGTTCGACGAGCCGTCGGACACGATGTAGCAACCCAACTCACCTCGTGGTGACTCCACCGGCACGTAGACCTCGCCTTCGGGCACCTTGTACCCCTCGGTGAAGATCTTGAAGTGGTGGATGAGGGCCTCCATGGACTCGTCGATGCGGGCCCGCGGTGGTGGGGTCACCTTTTTGTCCTGCACCCGGTAGTCGCCGGCCGGCATGGCGTCGAGGATCTGCCGGATGATGTTGAACGACTCCCGAATCTCGTTGAGGCGAATGGCGTAGCGGTCAAAGCAGTCGCCGTAGCTGCCAACGATGACGTCGAAGTCGAGCTCGTCGTAAGCCAGGTAGGGGTCGTCACGCCGCAGGTCCCATGCGTATCCGGTGGAACGCAGCAACGGGCCGGTGACGCCCAGGGCCAGACACTCGGCGGCGGTGATGTGTCCCACCCCCTGCAGGCGCTTGCGGAACACCGGCTGGCCGGTGAGCAGGATGTCGTATTCGTCCAGACGAGGCGGAATGGTCTCGAGCAGCTCGAGCACGTCGTCACGCCATCCCGGCGGAAGGTCGGCGGCAACTCCACCGGGGCGGATGTAGTTGTGGTTCATTCGCAGGCCGGTGACCTTTTCGAAGAACCGCAGCACCTGCTCGCGCTCGCGCCAGCCGTACAACATCATCGACACCGCCCCGAGGTCCATGCCGTTGGTGGCCAGGAACAACAGGTGCGACGACACCCGGTTCATCTCGGTCATGAGCATGCGGATCCACGTGGCCCGCGCCGGAACCTCGACACCGATGAGCTTTTCCACCGCCAGCGAGAACGCCAGCTCGGTGAACAGCGGGGCGGCGTAGTCCATGCGGGTGACATTGGTGGGACCCTGCAGGTAGGTCAGCTCTTCGCCGGTCCACTCCATGCCGGTGTGCAGGTACCCGATGATGGACTTGGTGCGCAGCACCGTCTCACCGTCGAGTTCCATCATGAGCCGCAGCACGCCGTGGGTGCTTGGGTGCTGGGGCCCCATGTTGATGATCATGGTTTCGTCGACGGGCACCGACGGGAACTCGTCACCCTCGTCGACGTGCACGGCGATGGCGGCAGCTTCAGCCTCCGACATGCGCAGCACGGCACCGCGCTGATGCAGCAGTTCGGCCGCCGAGGTGACGGCGGCGCCGTCGAGCTCCTGGGCCCCCTCGCTGGTGAACGCGGCGGTGGCCGAGGTGGGGGTGGGATGGTCGGTGGTGGTCATGGTGGGGTCCTCATCGCGACGGAGCCGGGCCCTTGAACTGCACGGGGATACGACCCGAGTCGTAGTCCTTGCGAAGCGGGTGACCGACCCAGTCCTCAGGCATGACGATGCGGGTCATGTCGGGGTGGCCTTCGAAGGTGACGCCAAAGAGGTCGAACACCTCACGTTCAGCGGCATCAACCCCGGGGAAGATGGCGGTGAGCGTGGCCAGCACAGCGTCATCGGCGGGAACCTGAACCCTGAGACGAACGCGACTACGGCTGCTGTGTGACAGCAGGTTGGCCACGACCTCAAATCGTTGGGGCGTCACGCCGTCGGGAAGCGGCCGGCCGGGGTGGGTGAGGTAGTCCACCGCCGTGAGGTCCACGGCAACGAGGTAGCCCTCGTCGAACAGGGCGGTGGCCACCGGAACCCAGTGCTCACGATCGGGATGCAGGACCTCCTGCCCCCTCGACATCGACACCGGCACGCCGTGACGCAACACCGGTCCCGGCGATGCCGGCATCTCGTCGCCGTCGACGGCGTCCCCCTCGGCTACCGACATGGCTCAGCGCTTCCCCAGCGTGACCGGGGTGAAGGCCTGACCGTCACGCTGTTCGATCACCAGATTGGCGCCTTCGCCCGGACGGCGGGTGAGTTCCCCGTTTCGGATCTTGTCGTGCAGCGTCAAGATGGCGTGCAACAGCGTTTCCGGGCCGGGCGGGCACCCGGGTGCGTACACGTCCACGGGAACGACCTGGTCCACGCCCTGGACGATGGCGTAATTGTTGAACATCCCGCCGCTGGACGCGCATACGCCCATGGAGATGACCCACTTGGGTTCCACCATCTGGTCGTAAATCTGGCGCAGCACCGGAGCCATCTTCTGCGACACCCGCCCGGCCACGATCATGAGGTCGGCCTGACGAGGCGAAGCCCGAAAGGTTTCCATGCCCAATCGGGCGATGTCGTAGTGCGGTCCACCGGTGGCCATCATTTCAAGGGCACAACACGCCAGACCGAACGTGGCCGGCATGAGGCTGCGCACCCGGGCCCACTTCACCACTTCCTCAAGGGTTCCGGTGATGAAGTTGTGCGGCAGGTTCTCAATGCCGGTGCGGCCCATGTCGACGTCCTGGGGCTTGATGTCGCTGGCCATCAGGCAGCCGCCCCATGGTCGCCGGCCACACCAGCAGCGGCTGACGCACCCACAGGGGTCCGGCCCTCTGCACCGACCCGACGCACGGTGGTGGCGGTGGTCCGCTCGGGCGTCACCAGTCCGGGGGCCACACGACGAGCCACGGGACCCCAGTCCAGGGCGCCACTTCCGATGAGGTAGAGGAACGACTCAAACAGCGCCACCGAGAACACCAACACGGCCACGAACCCGAACACCCCGACCTGGTTGACCACGGTGGCATACGGGAACAGGAAAATGACCTCGATGTCGAACACGATGAAGATCATCGCCACCAGGTAGAAGCGGACCGAGAACCGCTGGGGTGGTTCGCGCCCGGGCACGATGCCGCACTCGTAGGGACCCAGCTTGGTGCTGGTGGGAAGACGGGGGGCCAGCAGCTTTGACGCCACAAAACTCCCTGCCCCAAAAAGCATGGCCAGAACCAGAAGTGCGAAGATCGGGAGGTACTGGCCCATGGGTTATGCCCCCGCCGGAGCGGTGGCGGCCTCTTCGAGGTTCCGCTTGAGGGTCTTGTCCCGGTAATGCAGGATCAGGGCAAAGATGACGAACCCGATGAGCGAAATCATGAAGTAGGTGAACGGAAGCAGCCGGGTGGTTCCGAGCTGACGGTCCATCACGATCCAGATGGCGGGCTGGGACTCGTCAATCACCGGCCGGGGTGGCGGCTGGCCGGGCAGGGTCTCCTGGGGGATCACCGGCTGGATTTCAACCACCGAGTACTGCGACGGGTGGCTCAGGAATGGCTCCTTGACCCGGTGCCACGCCTTGCAGGCGTTGAGTACGACCCAGGGGTCGTCAAAGTCACATGCCCGGGTGACCGGTGTCTTGCCCCCGATGGTGAACACACTGGTGTGGGCGTAGTCGGCGGGCGACTCGAAAATGCCTTCTTCCACCAGTGCGGCGTCGGCAGCCGCCTGGGCCTCACCGGCGTCGGCAGTTGGCACGACGAACCATCCGCCGAACAGGTCCTCGGGAAGCAGGTCAGGGTCGACCCCGGCGATGTCGGACAACTCCGGCTCGGCTGGGAGTTCGGCGCTCAGTTCGGGAGATTCCGCAACAAGCTGCTGGGGAGTGATGCGATCCCCGGGGGCAGGCAGGAACTGGGTCTCACGCTGCACCGGTGGTTGGTCTCCGCCGGTGACGTGCACTTCGGTCACCTGCCAGAACGGAGGCGCGCCCGTCGGCCCGATGGCCGGTGGATTGACCCACCAGAACAGGGTGAGAATCGTCATCCACCCGAAGACGCCAGCCAGCGCCATCAGCATGCCGAGACGAGCTCCCATGTTGGTGGACAGCAGCAGGAACACCGAACCACACAGCACGACCACACCCACCAAAACGGCGAGAATGCCCCTGATCTGTGGATCCCAGGCGATTCCCTGGGCAACAGTCATCAGTGACTCCACGTCACATCCCCCGCTCGTAGTCGACGACCGCCCGGATCTGGTCGGGGGTATACATGGTCTGGTCCGGTGACATGAGGCTTCCGGGTTCACCGGCGTTGGGGTTCAGGCCGTAGCCGGGCATCGTGCCGTCGCCGGCCTGGCCGTTGGCGCCGTAGGCCTTGCCGATCTCGGCACCCTCGGTGATGAAGTCGATCTGGGACTGCACCGTGGGGAACTGGCGCAGCGTGGCCCCGTTGGTCAGGTTCGGGCCCAGCGCTCCGCCACCAGCGACACCGGGGTCACCCCACGACCAACCGGCGGTGTGGCACCGACCGCACGAGAACGCTCCCCCGGCAAAACCGGTGTTGAGCCCCATGTTGAACATGGCCTCGCCCACCGTGGCGAACTCGGCGTCGGGAAGGGTGCACAAGCCGGCGTCGTCAGGCGCACAGGTGTCGGCGAGTTCCTTGGCCACCGACTCGCGAACCTCGTCAGCGGGAAGCTGGATGGACTGGAGGTAGTCGATGATGTTCCACAGCTGCTGGTCGGTGAGAGGTCCGCCACCCTTGCTGCCCCATGCCGCCATCGGGCTTTGGGCCCGGCCGTACTGCAGGACGTCGAACACCTCTTGTTCGGAGTAGCGGTAGAGCACCGTGTTGAGCGCCGGAGCCTGCCAGTTGATGAGCGACACGAATTCGCCGCGGTCGTTGAGCAACGAGGTCTGGGCCACGCCACCCACGCCGTTGGGTCCGTGGCAGTTGGCGCACTGGGCGCCCACGTTGTACAGCTCCTCGCCGCGTCCGACGAACTGCTCCTCGAAGCCTGCGGCGGCGTTTTCCTGACGGCTGGGCTCACCCAACCAGTACAGGGGCAGGGCCACCCCGACAATGGCCAGCAACACCAGCCCGAAACCGAGGGTTCGGTCCAGCTTGCGACCTTCGAGTTCCTCGTCAGACAGGTAGGGGCGCCGGTTGGCGGCCAGTTCGAGTTCGGCGCCCACCTCCTTTCGCCCACGCCGCATGTTGAGAAACACGGCGATGGCAAATCCGATGATGACGACAGCGAACAGCACCCAACCGATGGCGGTGCTGGATGTTGAGGTCGCTTCTGCCTGGCCGACGACCGGCAAAGACAGAGAGGTGGCGATGGCGCTCAATGTGCCCCGCCCGTCACGCAGTGGGGACCCTGGGGCTCCTGACCGATGGTGTCGACGCCGATGGGACGACCCTCGATGATGGTTCCGGTATCAACGGTGAGCTGTCCACCGGTGACGTCCATGGCGAACCCGTCCATGCCACGAGGGGCCGGGCCACCCTGCTTCTCGCCGACCTGGTTGTACTGCGATCCATGGCACGGGCACTCGAACCACTGGGAGCTGACACATTCGGGCACCCGGCACCCGAGGTGCGGACAGGTCTGCCACAAGGCGATGACGCCGGCTTCCATGCCCGTCAGCTGCGTCGGCGGGTACGAGGTCTTGGCGTTCTTGATGGCGCTGGACGGGTACTCGGTCAGCCACATGCGCCCTTCGGCGAAGTACAGGAAGCCGTTGTTGTTGGCGATCTGGTCCTTGACCTCGGCGAGGCTGCCGATCTGGATGGCGGCACCGAAGCCCTCGGTGGGTCGCGGCCACAGCATGGCCAGCACCGCAGCGCCGAACCCTGACAGGCCGAGGATGAAAAAGGCCACGATGCCGCGGTTGAAGAACTGGCGGCGGGACACGCCAACCTGCTCGGGGTCGGGCGGAACGAACGGGGCGAGATCGGCCACCGAGTCCCGGGTGGCCACCTCAGCGCTACCGGTCCGAGCGGCCACAGCGGCCATCTCGATCTCCTTGCCGGCTGCGGGCGCGTCGGATCTGGCCGAGCACCGACGGCTCACCCCGGTCTTTGTTGACGGTCTCACGGGCCAACGCTCCGATGGCGTCGCCACTGTCGCGGCGTCGGGCCGAGGCCACGACGACCACGATGGCGAGTACCACCAGGACGGGTACGAGGATCACGAGTGGGTTCACGATGGTCTCCTCAGATCACAGTTCGAAGAACAGTCCGTCATTCCAGGGAAGGACGAAGTTGTAGCCAGGACCCCGGAAGAACGAGCTGATGATGGTGAGCACGGCCCAGAACATCATCTGCACGGTGAACAGGGCAATGGCGAATTTCCTGTCCTCGGGCTTGTTGGATGGGTTGCGGTCGACGTAGGGGGCGAGGATGAGCAAGAAGATGCCCATCCCCGGAATGGTCACACCGGCCACCATGGGATGGAACATGGTCAGCAATTCCTGCAGACCCAGGAAGTACCACGGGGCCTTGGACGGGTTCGGGGTCTGGTTCACGTTGGCAACAGCCAGCAGCGGGGCGTTGACAAAGAACGAGAAGATCAGGGTGAAGGCGGTCACCGCCAGGGCAGCGACAAACTCCACGGCCAGCAAATGCGGCCACACGTGCACCTTGTCCACCGGGACTGCCTTGACATCCTGGATGGACCCTGACTTCACCACCGTCAGCAAGCGCTGGGTATGGCCCGAGGGTCCGGTGGCGGCTGGGGGCGGGGCAGCTGCGGCTACTGCGGCTGCGGCTCCGCCTACCGACGCACCCACCAGCTCCGCTGATGCGCCGACGGGTTCCTTGGCGGCCTTGGCCGCCTTGGCCGCCTTGCTGCGCTCGAGCAGATGGGCCGGGATCCGGCTGTCGCCAGCATCTGCGGCGGCGTCGGAGCCTCCGGCTTCGGCCGCGGGGCAGCCGAAGCGGCGACCTCGCCGGCCTCGGCGGCCTTTTTGGCCTCTGCCTTCTTGCGGGCCTCCTCGGCCCTTTTCCTGAGGTGCTCTGGGATTTCAGCCATCTCTGCCTCGTATGTCTTGGGTGACTCGGGTCCTGGCTACTTGTCGCTCGGTCGTTCGGTTGCTGCGTCGTGTCGGGTGTGGTTGACGTGTGGAATGGTGTGGGGAGTCCACCGGCCTACAGCGGACCAGAGATCCCACCGTCCTTGCGCACCCGCCAGAAGTGGATGGCAAGGAAGATGACGGTCACGAACGGCACGAACAACACGTGCAGTACGTACCATCTCAATAGCGTGTCGGTGCCGATCTCCTGACCGCCCAGCAGCACGAAGCGCACTTGGTCGCCGAATACAGGAGTGAAGCCCATCATGTTGGTGCCCACGGTCACCGCCCACAGGGCCAGCTGATCCCACGGCAGCAGGTAGCCGGTGAACGACAGCAGCAGGGTGAGGGTCAGCAGGATCACGCCGATCACCCAGTTGAATTCACGTGGGGGCTTGTAGGCCCCGTGGTAGAAGACCCGGGCCATGTGCAAGAACACGGCCAACACCATGAGGTGGGCCGCCCATCTGTGCATGTTTCGCACCAGCAGGCCGAAGGTGACCGAAGCCTGCAGGGCGTACATGTCGTCCCATGCCTGAGCGGCAGTGGGGCGGTAGAAGAACATCAGGAAGATGCCGGTCACGGTCAGAAGAATGAACAAAAAGAAGCTCAGGCCACCAAGGCAGAGGGTGTAGCTCACCTTCACCGCATGACGCTTCACCTTCACCGGGTGCAGGTGGTACAGGACGCTGTTCATGACGACGTACGAACGGTTCCTGGGGCTGTCGGTGTAGCCCTTGCGGAACACCGAACCCGGCCGGAAAATGGAGTTCCACGCCTGTGAGGCCTGGACCTTCTCGGTCAGTTCACTCATCTTTTGGCCGATGCTGCTCTTCGGCTCCATGGTCTTGGCCACGCGCTCTACTCCCTGGACTGGGTGGGGACGTTGGGGGTGGACGAAATGGTCACTGCGGGGAAAGGACGGGTCATGCCAGCCTCATTCCGTAGCCGTAACCGTGGGTGCTGGTCCTTTGGTGGGCATCACCGGTGCCGGGGGCTGCGCCCACCTTGCCCATGATGATGACACCGGTCGGACAGCGGTCGACACACAGCGCACACCGGGTGCACACGTCGTCGTCGATGATGAAGGCAGCATGATCCTTGGGATCGGCGCCAGGCAACTCGGTGTTGGTGGATTCGGCAATGGCGCTGGTCGACACCAGATGAATGCACTTCCACGGGCAGATATCGACGCATCCCTCGCACATGATGCACTCGGACTGGTCGATATGGATGAACTGCTTGGGCTTGACCGCAGCCGACAGCCACGCGGCGTCGACCTCCTGCAGGACGTAGTCGGCCCGGAACTCGGGCATCGGGGGGTTGGCGTCGGTCTTGCCCATCGCCTCAGCTCTTCCTCACCAGCGGGCGTCCGAAGTCCGAGGTCACCAGTTCAGTGGCCTTGGCAGCGGCGGTTCCACGCTTCTGCCACCAGGCGAACAGGTAGATGTTGATGCCCAGCAACACGACGTAGAGAAGCACCACAAGAAGGTCCCGAACGTGCTTCATGTTGATGCTGACCGGGAACCAGCCCCCGGCCTCCTGGGACTCGAAGAACCCGAACGTGATGCCGCCAGCCCACGAGTAGTCAGACAGGGCCACGTCGGGCCGCCAGTTCAACTCGTTGTCGGCCCACATCAGCAGGTAGTGGGGTACGACGCCGTAGGCCCAGAACATGAGGAAGAACACGAAGGTGCCGGCGGCCATGGCCTCGCCCCAGGACAGCGGTGTCCCAATGGGCCGACGGTTGGCGAAAAACGCCATGATCCCAAATCCAAGGACCAAAACCAGCAGTGTGCTTATGAACGCAACCACGGTTCGGCACCCCTTTCGTGAACGTCTTCACATGATACCCGGCCATCCGGCTGTGCCAACGACCGGACCACTGGACTGATTGATGGTTTATCACGCGCTGCGAGCGTTGGGCACATCGTTGGGAACATCGTTGTCGACACCGTCGACAACGCCGTCGGACAAGGTTGCGACGACCGCGGTGGGTCCGTGCCCACTGCACTGCGCCGGGCCCGCTGCGACGACGGGTGCACCCCGGTGCCGTTCACCGCCGGGCGCTGCGGCTTGGCCCGGACACCTCCAAACGGCGTAGTGTTGTCCCCACAGGACGACGCCACCTTGTGGGGTCATCCGGCCAGGAACGAAGTGTGTAGTCCATCCCCCCATCTGAACCGACCCACCGAGGTCCAGCCGACGGAGGCTTGCGTTGACTGAGGTTCCCGAACATCTTCTCGAGCGCTCTCGCCAGCGTCGGGCCGCCCTGAGCGGAGGCGCCGCTGAGGCGGCACCCGAGACGGCTGCGCCCAGTGCCGAAGCGTCGTCGAGCAGTGCGGTTGCGCCTGCGGCCAGTGCCGCTGCCGCAGTCCCGGCGGAACCCACCCCGCCTCCTGCTCCCGAGCCTGTCCCGGCGTACATCGAGGCTGCGCAATCCCGCAAGAAGATCCCCGTGTGGGTCCTGCCGGTGGTCATCTTCCTCCCGTTGTGGGCGTTCCTGTACGCCGGATCGCTGTCGGAGCCCGAGGTTGAACTCGAGGGACAGCTGGCCCTGGGGGCCACCGTGTACCAGCAGTGCGCCGGTTGCCACGGTGCCACCGGTGGCGGTGGTGCCGGTCGCCAGTTGAACAACGGTGAGGTACTTCTCACCTTCCCCACCATCGAGGGCCAGCTCGAATACGTGGCCGTGGGAACCACCGGGTACTCCGGCAAGCCCTACGGTGACCCTGATCGCCCCGGTGGGGGCCACGTGGGTGGGTCGTACGGCAACATGCCGGCATTTCTGGGAACCCTCACCCCCGACGAGTTGCTGAGCGTGATTCGCCACGAACGGGAAGTGATCGGCGGAGAGGTGATCCCTGCCGAACAGATCGGCCCCGACGGCGAACTCCTCCACTCCAACGGTGAGCCGTACATCAACGATGCCGGCGAACTCGTCGATGAAAACGGCGAGCTGCTGCTCGGCGAGACGGGCTTCCTGATCAACCCCGGCGTGGGGCCGACCGAATCGGGCCCCGTCGTGGCGATGGCTGGTCCCTGACACCCGTCAGGTTTCGGCAACCGACGGCGGCAACTGACCGCCCCGGCCGGAATGCAAAGCCGGCTATGCAGCCACCTCGGCTGCCGCCAGCGCTGCAGTTTCGATGACGCGATCCAGCACTGCGTCGGTGTGGGCGAGGCCACAGAACATCACCTCGTACGCTCCGGGTGCCAAGGCCACCCCCCGGCGCAACATTGCATGGAAGAACGATGCGTAACCCTGCTCGTCGCATGCGGTGGCACCGGCGTAGTCCGTCGGAGCCTCCGTACCGGTGAAGATCCCGCTGAGGGTGCCAACCACCGGCACCTGCCATCCGAGGCCGGCATCGGAAAATGCGGAGGTGAGACCGGCGGCGAAGCACGCCACCCGGCCAGACAGCTGCTCGTAGAACGTGGGCGTGAGCATGTCGAGCGTGGCAAGGCCGGCGGCGGTGGCGAGCGGATTCCCCGACAGCGTCCCGGCCTGGTACACCGGCCCAACCGGAGCCACAACGTCCATGACGTCGGCGCGCCCACCGTAGGCACCCACAGGAAGCCCGCCACCGATCACCTTGCCAAAGCACGTCAGGTCAGGGGTGACCCCCAGCAGTCCCTCAGCACCAGCCCAACCAACGCGAAATCCCGAGATCACCTCGTCGAACACCAACAGTGCGCCCACCCGGTCACACTCGGCCCGCAACCCCTCGAGGAACCCGGGGATGGGAGCCACCAGTCCCATGTTGGCTGCCACCGGTTCAACCATGACGCACGCAACGTCCTCGTCGAGTTCGGGCACCACGTTGTAGGGGGCCACCACGGTGTCGGCCACGGCGTGTTCGGTCACTCCGGCCGAACCGGGAATCCCCAGTGAAGCCATGGCGGTCCCACCCTGAACCAGCAGCGCGTCGCTATGACCGTGATAGTTGCCGGCGAACTTCACCACCTTGCGACGACCCGTGAATCCACGAGCCACGCGCATGGCGCTCATCGTGGCCTCGGTGCCGCTGGACACCATTCGCAGCTTTTCAACGCTCGGCACCCGGGCGCACACCGCCTCGGCCAGCAGGACCTCCCGCTCGGTCGGAGCGCCAAACGACGTCCCGTCGGCTGCGGCGGTGGACACGGCATCAACAACCACCGGGTGGCCGTGACCGAGGATCACCGCACCGTAGGACTGCACCATGTCGATGTATCGGGTGCCCTCCACGTCCCACACATGGGCACCTTCGCCGCGCTCCACGAAGTAGGGCGTTCCCCCGACGGCACCAAAAGCCCGCACCGGTGAGTTCACCCCGCCGGGAATCACCCGGCAGGCACGATCGAAAAGGTCGGCGTTGCTGCGATCGTGGTCGGTCATCAGATCTCCCGGTCAGCCCAGTTGCTCGGCGAGGTGGCGGGCGGCATAGGTGAGGACCATGTCGGCCCCGGCCCGTTTGATGGCAAGCACGTGCTCGGCCATGACGGCGTCGCCGTCGATCCAGCCCCGCTCGGCGGCGGCATGCACCATGGCGTACTCCCCGACACGTGATACGCCGCCACCGGCACGTCCACCGCGGCGCGCACCGCCGCCAGCACGTCGAGGTAGGCCAGCGCCGGCTTGACCATGACGGCGTCGGCACCCTCGGCCACATCCAGGGCAACCTCGGCCAACGCCTCACGGGCATTGCGGGGATCCTGCTGGTAGCCCTTGCGATGACCCCCATCAGCGATGGTCACGTCGACGGCATCACGAAATGGGCCGTACAGCGCCGAGGCGTACTTGGCGGCGTAGGCCAGGATCCCGGTGGTGGTGTGCCCTGCCTCGTCGAGCCGGGCACGGATGGCTGCCACCTGGCCGTCCATCATTCCGCTGGGGGCGACCAGATCTGCTCCGGCATCGGCCTGAGCCTCAGCGGCACGCTGGTAGAGCACCAGGGTGGCGTCGTTGTCGACCTCACCATCAGCCCCCACGATTCCGCAATGCCCGTGGTCGGTGTACTCGTCGACGCACAGGTCGCTGATCAGCACCATCTCGTCACCGATGTCGTCACGCAGGTCCCGCAGCGCCCGCTGCACGATGCCGTCAGGGTCCCAGGCCCCCGAGCCCTCGGCGTCCTTGGTCGCCGGCACCCCAAACACGATGACCCCGCGCACGCCCAACGCCGCCAGCTGGCGAACCTCGGTTCGCAGTGATGTGAGCGTGTGCTGCATCACACCGGGCAGCGAGGGCACCGGCACCGGGCTGTCGATGCCTTCTCGCACAAACAGCGGTGCCACCAGATCCGACGACGACAGACGGGTCTCGGCCACCAGCTCGCGCATGGCGGCGGTGCGACGCAGACGACGGAGGCGTTGCTCAGGGAAGCTCACGCAGCGGAGTCTACGGGTCTCCAGCCAGCGGCTCACCTGCCGGGGCAGACAACTGGCTGCCAACAACGCCAACCACGGCCTCGACCACACCGTCGAGGGTGTGGTCATCGGCCACCACCACCCCGGCCATGCCATGTGCGAGTGCCGTGGCGGCAGTGACTGGCCCGATGCACACCACCACTGGTGGGACCGAGCCCATCCCCAGCGCTTCCACAAAGCGGTCCACCGTGGACGACGAGGTGAACGTGACCACATCAGCGCCCTGCACCGCATCGATGGCATCGGGATGCACGGTGGCTGTGACCGTGCGGTAGGCCTCGACCACATCGACCTGCCATCCCATGGCCGCAAGCCCGTCGGGCAGGACATCGCGGGCCACAGCGGCACGCGGGATCAGTACCCGGGGGGCAGGGTCGTGCCGGTCGGGTGGGGCCATCACCTCGAGCACCGACTCGGCCACGAAGTGTGGTGGCACCAGATCCACCTGCAGCCCAGCGGCGGTGAGCACCTCGGCGGTGGCGGGGCCAACGGCGCACACCCGGGCACCGCCCAGGTCGTCAGGACCACGCAGCATGGCGCTGAGGCGCTCCGCTCCGTTGGCCGAACTCACCATCACCCACCGGTAGTCACCGGCCCCCAGCCGGGCGATCGCATCACGCAGGGCACGCCCGCCGTCAGATGGCTCAATGGTCTCGATGACCGGCACCACCACCACATGTGCCCCGTGTCGTTCGAGCCGAGCGACCAGATCGGGGGCCTGATCGGCAGCCCGCGTGACCACCACAGTGCGACCGAGGAGCTGGGCTGTCGGGACAGGTCGATCGGCGTCCACCCCCCGATCCTAAGGCCATTGGCACCACCCCCAGCTGACGGACTGCACCGTCGCACACCGCCCAGCGGGACCCGGCTGTGACAGCGGGCATCAGTCCCCGACTGCGTCTATCAGCCCCACCATCAGTAGCCTTCGCAAAGGCGCCGGAACCGGGGGGTTCTCCGGCGGCCAACAACCCCCGCTGGGGATCGACAATGACCGAACACCGGTCAACTGGGGATTTCTCGATGAGTACGGACAACCTCATGACGCTGCACGAGGTAGCCGAACAATTGGGAGTCCATTACATGACGGCCTACCGCTACGTGCGCACCGGTCGACTCCCAGCCGCCAAGGTTGGTTCCCTGTGGCAGGTGAGCGTCGCTGATGTGGAGGAGTTCACGAGGCAGGGGGTCGCTGAGCCACCGCGCCGGGGATCGGCCAAGGCTGCCTACCCGACCCGTCTTGAGGATCGGCTGATCCACGGTGACGAAGCCGGGGCGTGGGCGGTCATCGACAATGCCATGGGGTCGGCACTCACTCCTGAGGAGATCTACACCACGGTCCTGGCGCCGGCCATGGCTTCGATCGGCGAGCGGTGGGCACGTGACGAGCTCGAGATCGAGCAGGAGCACCTCGCCAGCAGCATCGCCATGCGCCTCATCGGACGACTGGGTCCCCGATTCAGTCGCAGGGGACGCAAGCGCGGGACGGTGGTGATTGGTGCTCCTGCCGGCGACGACCACGGCATACCCACCCTCATGATGGGTGACCTGCTGCGGTCGCGGGGCTTTGATGTGATCGACCTCGGTGCCAACACCCCGGCCAAGGCCTTTGCCCGGGCTGCAGCGGCTGTCGACCACCTGGTGGCGGTGGGCGTGTGTGCCACCCGACCCAGCAACGACGCTGCCATCGTGGACGCCGTCGACGCGCTGGAACTCGTGAGCAGCGTTCCGGTGGTGCTCGGCGGTCACGGCGTTGACGATGAGACCATCGAGGCGCTGGGAGAACGGATGAACGGCCAGGTTCGGCGGACCTTCGGCACCGACGACGCCATTGACTGCTTTGAGTCGGCGCTGCGACCAGCCGGCGCACCCCCCTCCGCCTGAGCAGCAGATCCCTGAAAACCCCAGCCCCCGGGCGCCAAATCCGCCGGCCCAGAGGGGGAATATTTCTGGGTGCACATCTTTAGTGGTAAATGTCTGAACCTCGGCTAACCTGCCTCCAACGGACCCCTGAGGTCTCACAAGCCGCACCATGTGCGGCACGGCGCAGTGGAGGCAGACATGACCGACCAATTCGACCGCTCCCACACAACCCTGCTCGACGAACCCGTGCGATCCCTGGTGTCGCTGGATCTGTCGATGTCGGTGGTCGCCATTGACAGCTCATGGATGGACCGGGCTTTGTGCAAGGGGCGTCTCGAGCTTTTCTTCGGCATCGCCGGTGAACGCCCGAACGGCGCGTGCGCCGGGAGGCCGCCGCCAAGAAGGTGTGCGAGGGCTGCCCGGTGGTGGAACCCTGCCGGCAGGCAGCGCGACTCAACCGCGAGAGTGGTTTCTGGGGTGGAGAGAGTGAAGAGGAGCGGGCCATGGCCGGGTTCCCCCCACGCTCGGTGAGCCGCCGCAGCGTGCAGGCTGCAGCCAGCCAGGGAACGTCCATCCGGCGGGCCGAGGCCAGCTGACAATCGCAACGCTGTCTCCCGATGATCAGGCGTCCGGTGATGGCCTGAACACGGTCATGAAGCGTTTGCGGGCTTCACTGTGGTCAACGATCGGCAACGGGTAGCTGTCTCCCAGTGACACCCCGGCGGCGGCCACCTCCAGCGGCGGCGCTCGCCACGGGGCGTGGATGGCCTGTGCGGACAGGCCGGCAAGCTCGGGGACCCAGCAACGGATGTAACCGCCATCGGCATCGAACCGCTGGCTCTGGGTCACCGGGTTCATGATCCGGTGATACGGCGCAGCGTCAGGTCCGGTGCCCGCCGACCATTGCCAGTTGCCCACGTTTTGTGGGGTGTCGGCGTCCACCAGCAGGTGTCGGAAATGGCGTTCCCCGAGTCGCCAGTCGATCAACAGGTCCTTGACCAGAAACGACGCCGTCACCATCCGGACCCGGTTGTGCATCCATCCGGTTTCAGCCAGCTGGCGCATTCCGGCATCCACCAGTGGATACCCGGTGCGGCCGGCACGCCAGGCCTCGAAGCCGCTCGGGTCGTCGGCCCACGCGATGTCACGGTATTTGTCGGCCATCGGCTCGGTGACCAGCTGTGGGTGCACCACCAACAGATGGGCGTACCAGTCGCGCCACGCCAACTGTCGACACCACGCGTCCCGCCCCGGCGATCCGTGACCGACCACATCCAGTGCTGTGCGCGGCGACACGGTGCCGAACTTGAGGTCGGCCGACAACTCGGAGGTTCCCGCTGTTGCCGGCAGGTCCCGTTCGATTGCGTAGGCATCGGCACGGGTGGCGAAGCGCTCAAGGCGTTCCAACGCCGCCGACGCCCCGGGCGCCATGGGTGGCGGAGCGTCGGGGACCGGCAACGGGTCACCACCAAGGGCAAGCACTGATGCCCCTCCGGGGGTGGGCCACGGTTCCAGAGGCGTGTCGGCCCACGTGCGCCAAAACGGCGTGAACACCTTTGATACCCCCTTGGCACGGGTGAGCACGCTGCCAGGTGGATGCACCAGGGTTCCGTGGGACACACGGGCTGTGACGCGACCGGTCGCCCTGTGCTCGGGCGCCCTGTGCTCGGGCGTCATGCGTTCGATCGCCGCCATCACCTTGTGGTCGCGCGCCGTGGCGAACGGCGACACGTCGGCATTGAGATAGAGCGCCGACGCCCCCACGGCGTCGATCACCTCGGGCACGACCACCGCCGGGTCACCCCAGCGGACGCACAGCGATCCGTCGCTGCGAGCGCGCAGTTCGTCGTCGAGGGCGATCAGATTGGCGAACAACTGGCGGCGGCGGAACGGCCCAGCCGAATCCACCAGTCGGCGGTCCAGCACGAACAGTGCCACCACCTGCTCGTGTGATGACGTGGCCTGGGCCCATGCCGGATTGTCGTCGAGACGCAGATCCCGACGGAACCACATCACGCCCGTCGATGCGGGTGGCGGTGCTGTGCTCATGGCCGAAGCGTACGGCCGACATCTGCCACCGGCCACCCCGGGTATGGACCGACCCCCACCACTGCGACAATGATGCAGCCGTGGGGATGAAACGACTCGACAACGCTGACGGCTTCGTGGTGACTGACCTCGACGGCCTTGACCTTCATGCCGGGGTGGCGCGTTGCGCCCCGAAAGTGTTGGCCGACTCCACATGGCTGCTGGCCCGTTGCGCCACTTACCAGTTCGCCTCGCTGGGTTGGGAGGTGGGAGGCGCATCGGTGGGCATCAACGCCCCCGCCGACACCAGGGCCGAGGCCATTTCCGCAGCGGTGGCAGCGCTGGCTGACCCGGTTGCCGCCGGGCTTGTGCTCGACGCTGGTCGGGGTCTCACCGACGCCGACCTGGCCCCCTGTATGCCATCGACGGTCGGCCCCCCGGTTACCACGCCCACCGTGACGAACTCACCGGTGTGGGAGTGGCCGCCGCCGCCGGCTGCGTGCGCCCCCTTGATGGCGCCACCATCGCCATCGAGACCCTCGACGCCGTGTCGCTGGCGTTCGCCCGGTCGGCCGTTGCCCTACGGTGGGCGTGGTGGCTGTGGCCCGAGCCGGCAGCGCCATTGCCGACCCCGCCGGCTTCGACCCCGATGCCCTGGCGACAGCACTTGCCGACACCGGGGGTGACGGTCTGGCTGCCCTTGCTCCCGATCACGGCACCGACCCCGCCGCCGTACTCACCGCCGAGGTGGACATCGTGGCCATCGGGTCGAAGATGTCGGCGGTGGACCACAATGCCGCCACGTCCATCAGGGCCGCAGTGCTGGTGCCCACCGGGTGGGTCCCGGTGACGACACGGGCGCTGGCGGTGCTGACCCGGCAAGGTGTGACCGTGGTTCCCGACTTCGTGGCCCTGGCTGGTGCCGTGACGTCGTCGGGCCTGGTGGGGGGAGACGCCAGCACCGCACCCGGTGCCGCACCTGGCACCGCACCCGGCACCGATGCCGCCGGGATTGCCGCAGCCACCGTTGCCGGCATCATGACCGAGGTCCTCGCCGGGGTTGGTGACGTGTGGAACAACCCGGTGCTGGCAGCGTGCGCTCGCGCCGAGGCGTTCATCATCGACCGTGGTCACGAACTGCCCACCACCCGACCGCTGGGCTGAGCACTCCGACCCGGTGTTGGCAAGCTGGGCTCGCCCGGGCAGCGGTGTTTCGTTGCCGCCGGTCAGCACCACCGCAGGACGGGGGCCAGCACCACTGCGTTGCCACCGGAACGCTTGGCCACCAGCAATGCCCGGTCGGCTTCACTGATCGCCTCAGCGGTGACCAGGGTGGGTCCCACCGCACTCAACCCGAAGCTGATGGTGACCGGACCCCCCACCCAGTCCATGTCGAGATCGGCCATCCGCGTCTGGATGCGCTCCAGCACCTGACGGGCCCCGGCTTCATCACACGCCCGCAACAGCACCACGAACTCGTCGCCGCCCATGCGGCACACCAGGTCGTCGGGCCTGATCGTCTCGGCGATGGTCCGGGCGATGCCGGCAAGTACTGCGTCACCGGCGCAATGGCCGAGATCGTCGTTGACCCGCTTGAACTTGTCGAGGTCGCCATAGGCGACCCACACGTCGGTGGGTCGGCCGTCGAACACCGGAGGCAGATTGTCGAGGAGTCTGCGGTTGTACAGCCCGGTGAGCACATCGCTGCATGCCAGGAGTTCGAGCTCAGCGGCGTGGACCCGCATCGAGCGCTGCAAGACACGACGTGACCACGACGAGCCCCACCACCGCGGTGCCGGTGGCAAAGACAGCCGCTGTGATCATGCCCCGACCCCCGGTCGACCTGTCGGCCCATGTGTCGCCGTCTGGCGGAGCAGGAGCCGCAGGCACCGGATCACCGCCAAACCGGTCGGGCATGCCATGGGCGGACCAACCGACCGGGACATGGTTCTAGTCGCTGTCGGAGTTTGCTGCACAAGCATCGGGGTGATTGTTGACCCACAGTGTGGTGAGGTCACCCAAGGTGACTGGTGAGGCCACCCGAAGTGAGTTGCATCGGATCACTGTGTGGGCGTCGACTGTCTGCGCGCCGCCCGGTGGCGTCGACTGTTTACACGTCGCCCGGTGGCGTCGATGGTTTGCGACGTTGCAGCACCCGCAACAGGCGGGCACGGTTGTAGCGCTGGGTCACCAGGCACGGGACATTGGCCACGATCCCGAAGGCCACCATCACCCCGCCCATCCACCATGAGCTCCACAGCCAGAACAACGGCCCGTAGAACATGGTGACCCAGTGGGTCATCTCGGCCCGCCGGGTCTCGGCCACGAAGCGCTGGAGGTTGGCCGAGTCCCGTCGACCCAGAGTGCGCTTGTTGAAGCCCCCCTCGAACACGTCGCCACCCTCGGGGAGCCAGCGCTTCCATCTCCGGATGGCAAAGCGACGTTCGTAGACGCGGCCGTCGACCTCGGCCGGACGCAGTTTTGTGAGCGCGTTGTCGTGGTCGAACCGGCGGACCGGCAGACGGTGCATCACGTAACCGGTGAGGGTTCCGAGCACAGCCCACACGGTGCCCCCCACCAGTGCCGCCCACCCGTTGGTCAAGGGGATCAGCACGTCACCTGCCACGCACCCGTCGCACGCCGACGCGTCGGCTTGGCAATGGCACGGTACGTCCGCGCCATCGCACCCGGCGACGAACCACGGTGAGCCACAGCGAATCGAAGAACACCACCACGAACGCCACCAGCGTGATGGGGAAGGCGACAACCGGCCACCAGCCGAAATTCCCCAGTTGGCGGAGCATCACGCCGAACTGCACTGCCATGGCCAACCAGCTGACCCACACGTCGGCCGTCGACGCCGACCCGGTCCCGATCAGCCACTGCACCACCTCGGCACCGGCGCTCACCGCCGCACACACCCAAAGCACCGTTGCCAGCAGGCGCCCCACGCCGATGCTGGCCGACCCCGAGGCCATGTTCTTGGACCAGCCCTCCACCAACTGGCCCAACCCATCGGGATACATCCGAAACTCCACGGCACCTCGGCCACCGACACCGTGAACGGGCATGCCGGCGGCGGCGAAAACCTTCCCCATGGCCAGATCCTCGAGCACCTCGCTGCGCACTGCACCATGGCCACCGACCGACTGGTAGTCGTCGACGTCACAGGCCATGCACGGGCCGAAGGCCCCGTCGGCACGGGCGTTGCGGCCCGGGGTGGCCACACCCACCCCCATCACGGCGATGGCATTGAACACCGCCGACAGTCGCTCGTAGGGGCGCTCCATGCGGTGGTAGGGCTGGACCGACAACAGGCCACGGCGTCGGGCGTGCTCATCGAGCACCGCACCCAGCCCACCGGGCTGTAACCGTACGTCGGCATCAAGGAACACCAGCGTGGATCCCCGGGCGGCCTCCGCCCCCTGCATGCACGCCCACGACTTTCCGGTCCATCCGTCCGGCAACGGCGCGCTGGTCATCACCGTGGCGCCGAAGCTCCTGGCCACGTCAGCGGTGCCGTCGTCGGAGCCGTCGTCAACCACCACCACTTCGGCGGGCTGGATGTCACTTGCGGCGAGACTGCCCAACAGGTGCGGAAGGCTCCGAGCCTCGTTGCGGGCCGGGATCACAACGGTGACGTCAGCGGTGACGGCGGGCCGGTCTCGCGCCGGGACAGGCAGCGGCATCGTCAACCGGGGCATGCGGGCCAGAAGCCACCAGCCGGCCAACCACCCGGCAACGACGATCACAGCACCCAAGCGCACCACCACAGCATCCCACCCCACGGACAACCACGACGCCATCGGGGGTGGACGGGGGTGACCGATGTCATGCTAACTTTTGCAAGCACTTTGGTTGTGTCCGCAAGCACTCCCCTGTTTACTGGAGAGAGCAACGACACCAACGACGTTCCGGGGATGCCCGGACCTTCCCACAGGAGCCAGAATCATGAGCACAAGCGTCCTCGACAAGCTGACTGAAGCACAGGCCACCGTCCTCGACGGCATCGATCAGGCCCGCAACCCAGCGGTTGGAATGGTGGAACGGGTCGTCACCGTGGCCGACCGCTTCGCCCCCGATCTCAGCGCCAACCGCTCCGGCGTGGTTCCCACGGTGGGCAACGTCATCGACAACCAGTTCGCCTTCGCCATCGAACTCCTCAAGCGCCAGCGCACCGTGGCCAAGGCCATGGTCAGGGCTGCCGCCAAGGGCCCCAAGGCCAAGGCTGGCGCAACGTCGAAGGCTGGCGCAACGTCGAAGGCTGGCGCTGCCACCCGTTCAGCCAGCTGAGCGCACGTTCGGCGGCGTGGGCAGACGCCCGGCCACCGACACCAACTGCTTGTGGTCTCCCCCCGACTGCGAGCTGTCCAGGAGGGCCCCGTCTGACGGGGCCCTCTTGTCGTTGGGACCAGCTCTTGTCGGTGGGACCAGCTCTCGTCGCCGGGTCAGGTCGTCAGGTCGTCAGGTCGTTGAGCAGGCTGGCGCCACCGCCATGGTCGAGCAGGTGACGGGCCACCGACCGACCCAGTGCGCCGGGATCGGTGGCGGTACCAGCGGCGGACATCAGTGTGGCGGTACCAGTGCGGGTGTCCGTGGCGGGCCCGGCACCGGCGGGCGATCCGGGTGAGGTGTCGCTATGGCGAAGCACCACGTGGCCGTCGAGTGAGGCCAACACGCCGGTCAGGGTCACCGACCCGTCGTCGGCCACGGTGGCCATGGCCCCAGCCGGCAGGTCGCAATCCCCACCCAGTTCGGCCAGGAATCCCCGCTCGGCATCCACTGCCCGACGGCTGACGGCGTGCTCCACCGCAGCAAGCAGCTCACGCAGGTGCGCCGGAGCGTCCTGACCACACTCCACGGCCAGCGCCCCTTGGCCCACCTGCGGCAACATCACCGTCGGGTCCAGCACCTCAGCGGCCATGTGCGACTGCCCCAGACGGTCGAGCGCAGCCATGGCCACCACCACGGCGTCCACGCCGTTTCGCCCGGCGTGGGCCACGCGGGTGGCGATGTTGCCCCGGATACCGGTGAAGCGAAGGTCAGGGCGGGCCCAGGCCAGCTGGGCGCGGCGTCGAACCGAGCCGGTGGCGACCATGGCACCGGGCCCCAGATCGTCAAGCCGGGACCCGACCATGGCATCACGGGGGTCGGCGCGGCGCGGCACGCACGCCAGCACCAATCCGTCCAGCGGCAGCGCCGGGAGATCCTTGGCCGAGTGCACAGCCAGATCGGCGGTGCCGTCGAGCACGGCGGTACGGATCTCGGCCACGAACACACCCTTGCCCCCGATCTCCCAGATGGGAACGTCGAGGCGGATGTCACCGGTGGTGCGCACCACCTCGAGCTCCACGGTCAACGACGGGTCGGCCTCCACCAAAAGACCGGCCACATACCTCGCCTGCCACAGCGCCAGTTCAGAGCCACGGGTGGCGATTCGCAGCGTCACGGCGCCGACAGACTCAGAGGTCGAACAGGTGACGCAGGGATTCGGCCAGGCGATCGCCACGGGGGGTGCCGGCCGCCTCCTTGAGCCCAACGGTGGGCTCGTGCAGCAGCTTGGCCACGATGCCCTGGGTGAGTGCCTCAACTGCGTCACGCTGACGCTCGTCGAGGCCGGCCAACCGGTTGCCCAAACGCTCCAGCTCGCCACGCCGAACCTGTTCGGCCCGGGCCCGCAACGCACCCACCAACGGGGCCACCTCGCGTGCCGAACTCACCGAGCCGTACCGGTCCACCTCGGCGTTCACCACCTCACGCACCATGGCGATCTCGCCGCGCCGCGCCGTCAGGCCAGCCTCGGCGAAGGCCCGGAGGTCGTCCATGTCCAACAGCGTGACCCCGGCCAGTTGCCCGGCGGCGGGATCCACGTCACGGGGACGGCGACGTCCACGATCAGCAGGGGACGACCCTGACGGCGATCCATGGTCTGTTCGAGGTCAGCCTGACCCACCATCATCTCGGTGGCGCCGGTACCGGTGAGCAGCAGGTCAACCGAATCCAGTGACATGCCCAGATCGGACAGCGGCACGGCCGGCCGCCAACCTGACTGGCCAGTTCCACCGAACGATCCCAGGTGCGGTTGGCAACCACCACATCGGCCACGCCGCTGTCGGCCAGTGACCGAACCATGCCGTGAGCCATCTCCCCGGCGCCCAGCACCAGAATTGACCGACCCGAGTGGTCCCCAAGCGCTCCGGCTGCCATGGCCACCGCCGCTGATGACACCGACGCCACGTGGCGGCCGATGGACGTCTCGGTGCGGGCCCGCTTGCCCACCTCGAGGGCATGACGGAACAGCAGGTTCAGCGCCGTACCGGCGGTGCCGGCCTCCCGGGCCGACTCCCACGAGTTGCGGACCTGACCGAGGACCTCAGCCTCGCCCACCACTGCTGAGTCCAGGCCCGAGGTCACCTCGAACAGGTGGCGGGCACAGTCAAGGTCGTAATGGACATACAGCGAGTCGGCGAAACGCTCGGGGGGAAGGTGCGACAGGTCACACAGGAACTGGCGAACGTCGTCATAGGCCCCGTGGAAGCGTTCGGCCAGCACGTAGACCTCAACCCGGTTGCAGGTGGACAACACCACGGCCTCAGCAACATTGTCGCGACTGTGCAGGTCGTGAAGCGCCTTGGTCAGGTCACGTTCGGCCACCGTCATGCACTCGAGCACGTCGAGGTCCACACTCCGGTGGTTGAGTCCGATCACGACGACAGACACCGCTACTCGCGCTCCTCTGCTTGGGACGACCCCAGGCGGGAAACCTGGCCGCAGAAACCGTGTCCCGCGTTCGCCGTGACCAGCATTCCCCCATTCGGGGAACAACGACAACCCCGGAGGCCCTCAATGGCCATGACGATGGTCACGCCGCACCCGCCCGGGTGGGCACAGGGCTGGGCATGGTCGTGGAGCGCTGCTGGTAGAACGACAGCACCTGCAACTCCAGTGCCAGGTCCACCTTGCGGACCAGCACGTCGTCAGGCACCGACAGCACCACTGGGGCGAAGTTCAGGATCGATCGCACACCGGCGTCGACCAACCGGTCGGCAACCGACTGGGCCACCGGGGCAGGAGTGGCGATGACGCCAATGGTGGTGGGTGAGGACCCCACGATGGCGGGGAGGTCGTCAACGTGACGCACGACCACACCCCCGATGTTGGACCCCACCTTGTCCGGGTCGCTGTCGACCATGGCCAGCACCGGGAACCCCCGACTGGAAAAGCCGCCGTAGTTGGCCAGGGCCTGACCCAGGTTGCCTGCCCCAACGATCACAACCGACCGGTCCTCGGTGAGGCCGAGCTCACGGTTCATCTGGAAGGTGAGGTAGGCAACGTCGTAGACCAACGCCCCGTGTGCCATAACTGCCCAGGTGCGACAGGTCCTTGCGCACCTTGGCGGCGTTCACCCCGGCCAGTTCGGCCAGTCGCTCCGACGAGATGGTCACCACGCCTTGCACCGACACGTCAGCCAACGCCCTCAGGTACACCGGAAGGCGGGCCACAGTGGCCTCAGGGATCCGTCGTGCGAGTGCCATGGTGCCCTCAGGCTACCCCTCTCGTGCGGGCTTTCACAAAGTCACGAAGTCGGGCACAACGCCGCCGAAGCCGTCAATGCCAGAGCGCCGTCAGCGCAGCGCCCGGCGCATCATCTTGCCCGACGGCGCCACCGGCAACTCGTCGACGAACATCACCTTGTCGGGGCATTTGTACCGGGCCAGACGGTCGGCACACCACGCCACCACCTCGTCTTCGTCGGCGGACCTCCCCGGCTCGAGCACCACGAAGGCCTTCACCGCCTCGCCGGAGTAGGGGTGGGCCACCCCCACCACTGCGCACGACGCCACCGCCGGGTGGTCGGCCAGAACCCCTTCGACCTCGGCGGGGTACACGTTGAATCCCGACACGATGATGATGTCTTTCACGCGGTCGACCAGGTACAGGTAGCCGTCGTCGTCGACCACTCCCACGTCACCGGTGCGAAACCAGCCGTCGGCGGCGAACACCTCGGCGGTGGCGACCGGATCCTGCCAGTAGCCGGGGAACACGTTGGGACCCCTCACCCACAGCTCACCGGCGTCGCCCACCAGTACGTCGTGACCGTCGATGTCGACCAGCCGCACTTCCATGTCCGGCAATGGTGCACCGATGGAGCCCCACGGGGCGGTTGCGCCGGTGGCGGTGGTGACAACCGGGGCCGTCTCGGTGAGCCCGTACCCCTCGGTGATCCGCACGGCGAAGCGGTCCTCGAACAGCTGGGCCGTCTCGACGGGGAGCTTGGCCGCCCCCGACGATGCAATCCGGACGGTGGCGAAGGCATCGGGCCGCAGGCCGGGAAGGCTGGCCCACGCCGCCCACATGGGCGGCGCCCCGGCCACAACCGTCACGCCGTGGCGCTCGATGGCCTCGGCTGCCGACGACGGATCAAAACGCTCGACCAGCACCACCCGGCTCCCGGCGAACAGCGACAGCCCCAGCACCACGTTGAGCCCGAAAATGTGGAACATGGGCAATACCCCGAGCGACACGTCGTCAGGGTCCTGCCGTCGGCCCTCGGACTGCTGGATCTGCTCGAGGTTCGCCAGCAGGTTCCCGTGCGTCAACATGGCGGCGCGGGCCTCGCCTGAGGTGCCACTGGTGAAGATGAGCACGGCAAGGTCGTCGGTGTCCCGCTCGACGACCGGCACTGGCGGGTGGGTCATGAGGTCATCGAGGCACACCGCCGATGCGACGTCGAGGCCTGCGGTCTCGATGAAAAATTCCAGCTCGGGAAGCGCCGACCGGTCCAGGCCTCCGGCCGCACGGGCCGCAGCCGGAGTGACCAGCAGTGCCCGGGCGCCAACCAGTGCCAGCTGGCGCTGCATTTCGGGGGCAGGGGCAGCCGGGTTCATTGGGACCGCAACCAGTCCCGCCCCCAGGGCCGCCAGCCACGACACGGCGAAGTACCAGTTGTTGCCACAAGCCAGAGCCAGGCGATCACCGGGCTGCAAACCCATGGATATCAGCGCCCCGCGCAACGAGGCCACCTGCTCGCGCAACTCGGCGTAGGTGGTGTGGCGACCGCGACTCACCAGCGCGCACGCCCCATCGGGGTGGGAATCGATGATGCTGGCCAGGTTCATGTCACGTACTCCGTGGGTTGAACACCCCGACATCGCTGCCGGGCATCGCTGCCAGAGACCGCTGCCGGGCATCGCTGGCGGGCGCTGCTGGCAGGGACCACTGCGTGAGCACCCTACCCGGCGATGATCACCAACTGGATGAACGCCGCACCCAGGATCACGATGAGCAACACGGCAAGGGCGATGGTGGTGGGCTGTCTCATGGACGTCTCCTGGGTTCACCAATGTTCACGCTGACCCCGGCGGCACGGCCGTTGGCTGCTTCGTCGTCCACCACCCGCAGTCGCACCTCGGTACCTGCGGCCAGGCCGAGATCACCGGCAGCTGAACCACGATCGGCCACCACCGACACCAGACCGTAGGAGTCCACCACCAGTCCCACCGCCCCGGCGCCCACGGCCTCGTAGGTGATGGAGCGTGATGCCACCCGGGTGCCGCCGGCGAAGGCCAGCTCCACCGACTCGTCATCGCCCACCAGGGCGTCAACTTCGACCGGGTCCACGTTGAGCTGGGCGTTGCCGAACCGGTCGACCCACAACACCTCAGCCACCAGATCCCCGTTGTCGTCGACGTGCGACACCGGCAGCACCCCCGGCAGCAGGCCGGCGGGGTCAACCTCGGTGCCCAGATCGGTCAGGGCCACCCCGGTGCACAGGTACGCCGCCGCCGGGGCGAACACATCCCGACCAGCGAAGGTGGGACCCGGGGAATCCAGCTGGTAGTCGGCGTTGTCGAGTTCGACGGCTCTGGTGGCACCACCGCACATGGCCACCGCCGGCGCCAGCAGTCCGTTGTCGGGACCCACCAGCACCGAGGCCCCATCACCCACCTCGACGGCCACGCCCCGACGGCCACCGCCCACACCGGGGTCCACCACGGCCAGCACCACACCCGGGCACAGGTATTGCACCGAACGGGCCAGCAGCAGACCGGCGGCCCTGGTGTCGTGGGGCGCAATGTCGTGGGTCAGGTCCACCACGGCAATCCCGGGTGAGATGGCCCGCACCACCGAGTGCACCACCCCCACGAACTCGTCGACCCGTCCGTAGTCGGACAAAAAGGTGAGGGTGTCGTAACGCAAGGGCATCGAAAGCACGCTACCGGAACCCCGTCACGCCGAGCCGAGCTGGCGGGAACGCTCGGTGGCTGATTGCACCGCTTGGGCCACCACCTGGCGCAGGTCGTGTTGTTCGAACACGGCCACACCGGCAGCGGTGGTCCCCTGTGGCGAGGTGACCGCCTGACGGTGGTCGGCGGCGTCCAGACCGGCTGCCCCCGACTGCTCCAGAATGCGGGCCGCCCCGGCCACGGTTTGCACCACGAGCTGACCGGCCACCTCAGCCGGCAAACCCTCGGCAACTCCGGCGGCGATGAGCGCCTCCACCAGCAAGAACACGTACGCCGGTCCCGAACCCGACAGACCGGTGACCGCATCGAGCAGTGGCTCGTCGACGCGCACCGTCACCCCCACGGCGTTCAGGATCGTCTCGGCCCACATCATGTCGTCATCAGTCGCGTGCGCACCGGCAGCGATGGCCGACGCCCCCACGCCAACCTGTGCGGGGGTGTTGGGCATGGCCCGCACCACGGCCACCGGGCCGTCGAAGGCCGCCTCCAGGCGCGCCGTTGGCACGCCGGCAGCGATGGACAACACCCGGGTCACCCCGTGAGCGGCCAGCGACTCACACGCCATCACGGCGTCGGCTGGCTTCACCGCTATGACGGCGCTGCGGGCCGGGCCCACCTCACCGGTGACCGCCACGCCCGGCAGCGCCACTCCCAGCGCCGCCCGCCTGTCGGCGTTCACCTCCACCACCGTGATCTGGTGGGGTTGCGCCCAGCCGGCGGCAACCAGCCCCGACACAAGGGCCTCACCCATGCGGCCACCACCCACCACCTGCAACAACGCGGGATCCGATGCTGCAGGATTCGATGCCGCTGGATTCGATGACGCAGGCTCGAGCGGGTTGGTGGCAGACGGATCGTGCGCGGTCATGAGCAGAACCTACCCGTCGGACCACTCACAAGGGGGCGGGGGCCGTGGGTCGCATCCGGGCACCCAACACTGCGGTGCCGGCAGCCAGCGCCAGTGCCGCCAGCACGCCAAACCCGAAGGTCGTGGTGAAACCCACCGCTGCCACCGACACACCGGCCAGCAGTGGCCCGATGGTCTGACCCAGTCGGGCGAAACCCACCCACACCGCCATCACGGCGCCACGGCTTTCGTTGGGTGAGGCGCTGGCCACCAGTTCCTGCACCGTGGGGATCACTCCACCCTCGCCCAGACCGTGGATGAACGCTCCCAGCACCACCACCGCCAACAACGGGCCCCAGCCCATGGCCAGGTAACCCAGGGCAAACAGCGTGGCGCCGGCAACCAGCAGCAGACGGGCCCCGAACCGCTGGCGCAGGCGACCCATGTTCAGCGCCACGATGGTGGCACCGATGGCCGGAGCCACAAACACCAGACCGCGCACGCCCACGCTGAGGCCGAACCGCTGCTGAAGCATGAGGGGCAAGGCCGTGAGCATGAGGCCGAAGGCGAGCACGAAAAACGCCGCCCCGAACAGGATCGATCCCAGCACCACCGGCTGGCGAACCACCACCGCCGCGCCGCGAATCTGTTCACCGAAGGTGTGACCTCCACCGGTGGCCGACTCCTGCACGTAGCGGAACACCGCCGCCGCACTCAGCAGGGCCAAACCGAAGGGGGCAAACGACCACCGCCAGCCACCCAGCTCGGCGAGGATGCCCCCCAGTGGCGGCATGACGGCCACCGACACGGTGAGCACGGCGGCGTTGATGCCGATGAGCCGGGCCCGCTCGGTGCCCTCCCAGAAGTCGGCGATGAGCACCACGGCCAGGTTGATGAGCCCGGCCGAACCGAACCCCTGCAGGAACCGAAGCAGCAAAAGGATGCCAAATGTGGGGGCAAAGCCGGCGGCCACGCCCGACAAACCGAAGATCACCAGGCAGGGCAGGATCACCTTGCGGCGACCGAAGCGGTCGGCCAGCAATCCGATGGCCGGTGCCACCACGATGCCGGGAAGGGTTGCGGCGGCCACGATCAGCCCGGCGTCACCGTCGCCCCGGTTGAACGCCGCCAGGATGTCGGGAAGTGGGGCGTTGATGATGGTGTTGCCCAAAATCCCCGACACCGTGATGGAAAACACCACCAACAGCGGAGGACGCCGGATCTGCGACGCCGGCAGCGCCCGACTCGGACTCACCGCTGGACCTGCGCCCGCTCAGTGCTGGCGCCGGGGCCGGCCGGACCGATCCCTTCCCCGAGAGGCCGGCCCGGGCCAGCCACCGGACAATGGTCCACCGTAGGCATCGGTCGGGGCGCCACCACCCCAGACGACCAAAGCTGCACACCAACCCCATGGTGGGTGAGCCGACGGCCACCACCAGCGGTGCCCCACGCCAGCACCGGCCAGGTGTGCCCGGTCATGGGTTCGTCATCAGCCGGTGAAGCGCGACGCGTAACCCAGACGCATGGCCGGGCGGAACGTGCGTTCCACCCACTCCCACAATGTGCCAAGGATCCGGTCCAGTTCGCCCTCGTCGAGCTGGGCCAACGGCACCTGACCGGCGAGGTAGATGGCGTCCTCGGCCCCGATGTTGAACGATGCCCCGAAAATTCCGGCATTGCGGCGCAACAGCAGCTCGTACACCGCGGCCGGGTTCTCTTCCGGGGCAGGCATCATGTAGGTCTCGTAATGCAGGGTGCGCTGACCGAGGGTCCACCAGATGGTGAACACCTCCTTTTGCTCACCACGAAGCCTCAGGTACCAGCGGTGCTCGTCGGGGGCGCCCCGGTCCAGGGCGGCCACTGCAGGGTTGTCGGCCAGTTGCACTTCCAGCCAGCCGTCCATCAGTGCCTCGGCGGCAGCGAACTGCTCGGGGGTTGCCACGACGTCAGCCATCAGCACACCACCGGGGTGCGCTGGGCCAGGTCGGTGTACAGGCGCCGCAGGCAGCCGGCGGCCGTGGGCCACGATGTAGCCACGGGCCCGCACCACTGCCGCCTCGGACATGGCCCGGGCTGCCTGCGGGTCGTCGATCAGGGCGTCAACGTGGCGGGCCCCAACCATCGGGTCGGTGCCATCCACCAGGATTCCGGTGCGACCGTCGTCGATGATGGAGGTGAGACCGCCCACCGCTGCGGCCACCACCGGGGTTCCACATGCGGCTGCCTCCAGGGCCACCAACCCGAACGACTCCGACCGACTCGGCACCACCACCACGTCGGCGGCCCGGTACCAGCTCGACAACAGATGGTGGGGCTGGGGTGGAACGAACCGGACCCTTCCGGTGACGCCCAGCTGGTCGGCCACAGCGTGGACACGGGCCAGCTCGGTGTGTCCGTCGGTGCCGCTGGGACCACCGACCACCACCAGGGTGGCGTTGTTGTGGCGCATGTGGGCGAGCGCTGACACCGCCAGGTCGGCCTGTTTGAGGGGCTGGATGCGGCCCACGAACAGCACCACCGGTTCGGGACCGAGGTTGAGTGCCGCCCGCGCCCCGGTGCGATCACCGGGCGAGAAAAAGGCGTGGTCGACGCCGGGGGGAACCTGCTCGATGCGATCGGGGTCGGCACCGTACAACTCCACGAGCTGGTCGGCCTCGGCCTGACACGATGCCAGCATGCGGTCCGAGCAGCCGATCACCGTGGCCTCGGCCTCGGCCCGGCGCTCGGGATCGCCACCGTCGTCGCCGGTCTCGGCCTTGACCCGGGCCAGGGTGTGGAACGTCGAAATGAGGAAGACCCAACTCGTGCTTGAGGCGGTGACCGGCAACTCCCGACAACCAGTAGTTGGCGTGGATCGCCGACACGGGCGCAGTGGCGTCGAGGTAGGTGCGCACGCCGTCGGCGAAGGTGTCGACCACGTCGGGCAGGTCTTCTTTGGCGAGGTCGACCGCTCCGGCATCGACGTGCACCACCCGGAAGCCTGGTTCGGGCTCGACAACGTCGGGCAGCTCGTGTCGCCAACGGCGGACGAACACGGTCACGTCCACCCCGGCACGTGCCAGCGAACCGGCAAGCTCGCGCACGTAGACGTTCATCCCGCCACTGTCACCCACCCCGGGTTGGACCAATGGTGAGGTATGCAGCGACAACATTGCGATTGACGTCACGGGCAGCTTCCTCAAGCGCTCAGCAGGCCCGCGACTGCAGGCCAACGGCGTCGCAAGCTTACCGGGGGTCGCTCACTGGCCCACCCGTCGTACGCTGGGGCGGTGAGCGAACTGGAACAACGATGGAACGACCTCGGGGAATTCATCCGTGAGCAGCGCCGTTCCGGGCAACTGTCGCTGCGCAAGCTGTCGGAGCTGGCCGGCATCTCCAACCCCTACCTCAGTCAGGTTGAACGGGGATTGCGTCGGCCATCGGCTGACATCCTGCAGCGGATCGCCAAGGCACTGGAGATCTCGTCGGAGACGCTGTACGTGCGAGCCGGCATGCTCGACCAGCCCGATGGCGACGACCTCGTGGCCCACATCCGACGGGACCGCTGGCTGACCGAGGACCAAAAGCGGACGCTGGTCCACATCTACGACTCGTTCAGGTCGGGCAGCACCGACGACGACACCGACCGCACCGACTGACTCAGCCCAGGTATCCCCACATGGCCGCCATCCACACCGGGGCGACCACAATGAGCGAGTCCAACCGGCGCAGCGCAGGAGCACTGGCCGAGGCTGAAGGCAGCAGCGCCGACCCCACCATCGGCCCCAGTGGGCACAGCACAGCGGCAAGGGCGCCAAACACCCACACCGATGCGGCCGGCCCGAATGGATCCAGCGCAAACAGTGTGTGCACCGCTGAGACTGCCAGTGTCAGCACCAGCACCGTCACCATTCCCACCACGCGTCCCACCACCGGCCCGGCGCCGTCGCTGCTCCAGACATGACAGGCCAGGTCGTAGCCGATGGCCAACAAGGCGAGCATTCCCACCACGGTCCAGCCCAGATCGGCCAGCTGCACCATCGACACCCCAACGATCGCCGGGCCGAGTGCGCTGCGCACCGTGGCGCCCATGGTGACGAGCACTCCGCCGGGGCCCGGTGCCATGACTGCGGCCACCAGTGAGGCCAGCACCAAAACCACCATGCCGGCGCCAGCCCAACTCAGGCCCAGCACCGACACCAGCGTGAGCAGCAAGGGCCCCCACCCCGCCACCGCCCGACTGGGCCGAAGCCCCGATGCCCGCCACGCCCGAGCCGTCTGGGCGCCGGCCACGCCACCCACCAGGGCGAACATCACCGCCACACCCGACGCACCCAGGGCAATGGCCGGAACCAGCACCACTGCCCACAACAGCGACCGAAACCCCATGGCGAACCCGTAGCGCACCGGCTCGATGAGCCGCTCGGCCAACGGGTCAGACGGAGTCGACGCCATCGGTCGGGTCATCGGTCAGACATCCTCAGCCGCCCGATACCGGGGGAAGCACCGCCACCTCGTCGTCGGCGCCCACCCCGGCCGACCGGTCCGCCGGCTCGCCGTTGACCCACACCCGGCTGGTAGCCAACACGGCGGCGAACGTGTCGCCGTAGCGGGCACAGGCGGCGTCGAGCACGTGGGCGACAGAGGTGCCGTCGAACTCGTCGTGACCACAGCCTGACGCCTCGCGAGCAGCGGCAAACATTCGCAGGGTGGGCACGGTACGACACTATCGGCCATCGACCGCCAACTTGGTAGCGTCCACGGGGTGACACGCATGCTTGTGGTCCGTCATGGACAGTCGGAATGGAACGCACTTGGCCGGTGGCAGGGCCAGGAAGACCCCCCACTGACCGACCTCGGCCGGATGCAGGCCCGGGTTGCTGCCGGACGGATCGGAACCGTCGATCTGGTCGTCGCCTCGGATTTGCAGCGCGCCGTGGAAACGGCATCGATCATCGCCGCCGATCTCGGAGTGGGTCCGGTGGTGGTGGAGCAGGGCCTGCGTGAGCGTCACGCCGGGGAATGGCAGGGCCTGACCAAAGACGACATCGAACAGGACTGGCCCGGCTGGCTGGCCGAGCGCCGACGACCACCGGGGTTCGAGGCCACCGACCCGTTCACCGAGCGCATCACCGCCGCACTCGACAATCTGGCCCACGTCCATGCCGGAGCCGAGATCCTGGTGGTGAGTCATGGCGGGGTCATTTACCTGCTGGAAGAACACCACGGCCACGCCTTCGAGCGCATCCCCAATCTGGGCGGACGCCACCTCACCCATCACGGCCCCGACCGGGGCATCACCCTGGGCGAGCGGATGATTCTGGTCGACGACGACGAGCTGGCCACCCTGCCCCAGCAACTCTGACCCCAGCTAAGGGTTTTCGGGTGGGTGCACCAGCTGGATGACGGTGTCACCTGATGCCACCCTCGACGCCAGCCACCGGGCCTCGTCGACACCCATGGGCGTTGCCGCCGGAGCATCCAACCGGTATTCGTCGAGGATCGCACGCCAGCAGTTGGTGGCACCAAGGCGCCCCAGCAGGCCGCTCATCCCCCACAACACCCGGTTCAGCACCACGAACGATCCCGGCAGGCTGAGGGCCCGGGTCACGGCCCGGTGAGGGCCGGTAGGGTCGCCGACGGCTCGCATGGCTGCCGACGCGAACGACGGGGTGAAGGTGAACTCGTCGTGCAGGTAGGGCTCGTACGGTGCAGACACGCAGTCCCACACCTGCTCGGGTGCCAGTCCGTGGTTGGGTACCAGAAATCCTGCCGCCTCCATCTGGGCGCACAGACGCTCGGGGTCGCCGTCGAGCACCGGGTCCAGCACCGCCATCAGCCCGGCGAACTCGTCAGCGGGCCAGTGTTTGACCAGCCCGAAGTCCAAAAACGCCACCGTGCCGTCATCGGCGAAGCGGTAGTTGCCGGGATGGGGGTCACCGTTGAACGACCGGTACCGCAGCACACTCGCCTGCGAGAACCGAAACACGACCTCGGCCACGTGCTGGCGGACGTCGTCGGGCGCAGATTCGATGTCGGCAAACGACCGGCCATCACACCAGTCGGTGGTGAGCACGTGCTGGCCCGACAGCTCGGGCAGCACGCCGGGCACCCGGATCCACCGATGGCCGGCGAAGCGTTCGGCGAACACCGCCTGGTTGGTGGCCTCGAGGCGGTAGTCCAGCTCCTCACCCATGCGGGCCCGCAGTTCGTCGACCAGCGAGGCGGCATCGAGCCCGGGTAGAGCCACCGCCGACACCATGGCGTACAGCATCTCGGCGTTGTCGAGGTCGGCGGTGATGGCTTCGGCTGCGCCCGGGTACTGCACCTTGACCGCCACCCGGTGACCGTCGCGGGTCACTGCCCGATGCACCTGACCAATGGAGGCCGCTGCCACCGGTTCGGCATCGAACTCCAGGAACACGTCACCGGGATCGGCACCCAGGTCGTCACGCACCACCGCAGCAGCAAGCGATGGCGCCATCGGGGGCACGTCGGCCTGCAGCGACGCCAACGCGGCACGGGCCTCGTCGGGCAGGCCGTCGGCGATCACCGAGGCCAACTGCCCGATCTTCATGAGCGCACCCTTCATCTGGCCCAGTTCGGCGGCCACATCCTGAGCGGTGCGGATGGCGAAGCGCTCCTCCATGGCGGCGCGACGCCGCTCGCCCACCGCCCCGCCGCTCACCTTTACGGCAGCGAAATGCACTCCCCTCCGAGCGGTAAGTCGCCACACCCGAGCCTGGCGACGCAGCCGGGTGCGTCGGGAATCAGGCAAGCGCTGCCAGCTGAGCCGGGCCGCTACCGCAGCGATGCCCGCGGCCACAGCTGCAGCAATGACGGCACCGACAACACCCGTTCCACGACGCCGCATGGCCCCATGGTGCCGTGATGACGGTCTCACCGCAATGGCAAACCGCTGGCCAACCCGGCTCCTGCGTCCGGGGGTCGCCGGTTGCGGGCACACTGGTGGGTGATGGAACTGTTCAAGGAATTCGGCTTTGAGGCCGCCCACCACCTGCCCAACGTGCCCGACGGCCACAAGTGCGCCCGACTGCACGGCCATTCGTTCCGGGTGCGGGTAAGCGTGGACGGCCCGGTGGGACACGACACCGGGTGGGTGATGGACTTCGCCGACGTGTCGGCGGTGGTGCGCCCGGTGATCGACGAACTCGACCACCGATACCTCAACGAGATCGACGGTCTCGCCAACCCCACCAGTGAGAACGTGGCCATCTGGCTGTGGCAACGGCTGAAGGTGGACCTGCCGAGCCTGGGTGCGGTCGAGGTTCGCGAAACCTGCACGTCGGGCGTGGTGTACCGGGGTCGGTAGGTGGCCACCTGGGGTGCGCCGACACGACAACCGTTGCCGGCAAACGTTGCCGGCAAACCCGACGGTCCCGGTGGACGCACCCTCAAACAGCAGCGCGTGTCAGGAACTCATCATGCAGCGACGATGACGGAGATGGTCTCGGGTGACCGACAGCAACTCACGTCGGTAGGTCACCACCTCACCTGAAAGGCTCGCCGGACGCACCCCCTTGTGCAGGACCACGTCGTCGATGCGGTCCAGACGTCGCCGGGAACGACCGAGTCGGGCGAACCAGTCGGAATCAGCCGCAATGTGAAGACCGGTGTCGAAGCCACCCACATCGGCGACCACATCGGCCCGAACGAGCAGCGCCCCGGGAGTCAGGCCCACCGTGCTGCGACCCAATCGGTCGGCGTGGACCGCAGGCACCGACTCACCGTCGAGGGCCACCGTGACCATGGCGCCCACCACCGCTGCGCACCCCGGATCGGCACGAAGGTGGTTCAGGCGATCAGCCAGCGATGTGGGGGTCCAGCAGTCGTCGGCATCGCAAAAGGCCACCAGGTCCGATCTCAGCGCTGCCACACCCTCGTTGCGCCCGCCAGCCAGACCTGAACTGCGTTGTGCCAGCACCCTCACGCCATCAAAGCCGCTGGCGATTGCCACGGTGTTGTCGGTGGATCCACCGTCGACCACCACCACCTCATTGGGGACGATGCCACCGCTGAGCACGCTGGATAACGCTGACCCGATGAAGGCTGCGCCATTGCGAACGGCCACCACCACCCCAACTGAGGAGGACCCGGTCATCGTCGTGGGCTCGGAATACATCCGGACACCATATGACGATGGGCCGCCAATGGGGCCGCGGTGCTCAGTCGTTGAGCACGACCGCCGTACCCGACGTGGCACCGGCAAGCAGGGCCGACACGAGAATGCCCAGCGGCAGCGTGCCCCAGTAGCCCGGTCCGGCTTCCATGATGTTGCCCAAAAAGAGCATCAGCATCCACGTCGCCGGGAAGGTGGCAACCAGCAAGAGCACAAGAGCGGTAAGCAGTCCTTTGATCATGGCGCCATCCTAGACCTGCGCTGGGGTTGGGACGCGGATCCACCCGATGGGGAATGGCCCTGCTGCGCCCCCCGTGCCTGACCCGTTGGCACACCCACCTACGATGGAGTTGGCAGACTAGACGCACGCGCCTCTAGCTCAATGGCAGAGTACCGGACTTTTAATCCGAGGGATCTGGGTTCGACCCCCAGGGGGCGCACCACTACCTCGACTCCATCTCCCGTGAGACCTTCCAGCAGTTCACAACCGCCGCCAGCCGGCCAGCGACGACACCCGCGCATCCCCATCCATCGGGTACCGGGTTGGGCCCGACCCGGACGGGCGATCAGATCATCCAGAGGCCACACCGTGGCTGGTCCAACGGAAGGAAGCCATGGTTGAGTCACCACCGATGCGATATCCACGCCGAGGCCAGTCATCTCCGCTGGCTCGGCGGGGTGGAACCTTGCGGTTTGTGACGGCGACCCTGCTGGCAACAATCGGGTTGTTCACATCCGTCGCCTGTACAACTGCCTCCGGTCCTGACGCTGGGGATGCCATCGCGCCCACGTCCGATGGCCCGCTGGTGCCTCGGTGGACGGTGACCATGTCGGGCCCTGGCAACGAAGACGAAATCGATGGTGTTGCCGGTGGCGCCGACGGATCGGTATTCATCACCGGCAAGTTCGACGCCACCACCACCATCGGGACCACCACTCTGCGCAGCGAGGGCGCAGCCGATATTCCACTGGCCCGTATCGACGCTGCGGGCTCCGTGATGTGGGTGCGGCGGTTCGGCGGGCCTGGCGAAGACAACTTCTTCGACATCGATGCCAATGCCACGGCGGTGGTGGCCACCGGGATCATTTCCGGGACGGTGACGTTCGACGACGTCACCGTCACCAGCGCCGGGGGCACCGACTGTGTGGTGGTTGCCTTCGGCTACGACGGCACCGTGCGATGGGTCACCGCATTGGGAGGACCTGGCGATGACGGCTGCAACGAGGTCACCGTCGCCGCCGACGGATCAGTGGTCACCTCGCTCGACACCACTGGCGACTGGAACTCCCCGGCCGGACCGTTGCCGGCATTGCAGTGGCGGGACACGCTGTTGATGCGCCTCGACCCCAACGGCGACGTGCAGTGGGCCGCACGGGTGGGTGGTGACGGTCCCCAAAGGGCCAAGGCCATCGCCGTGGCCCCCGACGGCTCGATCGCCTTTGGCGGCGACACCATCGGACCGTTGCGTTCGGGGTCAGCGACGCTGGACATGTCGGGGGAGCAGCGCAGCGGATGGCTGTCACGGTGGTCGGCTGATGGCGAGTTGTTGTGGTGGAACGCATGGGACGGCAGCGGAACAAGCCAGGTCAAGGGTGTGGCCGACCACGGGACGTCGCTGATCGCTGTGGGTGCGTTCTCCGGGACAGTGGACGTGGGTGGCCGCACACTTGACGCCGGCGACAACACTGACCTCGCCGTGGTGCAGTACGACACCGACGGCAACATGATGTGGGCCACATCCATCTCGGCTGACACCAACCTCGCTGGGGCCGAGATTGTTGGCACCAGCGATGGTGGCGTCATGTTCGGAGGTGTCACCAGCCCAGGCATCGCGTTCGGTCAGCCCGACGGCACATCAGCGGCATTGGAACATCCCGGTGACGGGTCGGCATGGCTGGCCCGCTACTGCGCCAACGGATCGGTGGCCTGGGCCACCACCATCGCCGGCACCACCAATGCCCGTCCCGGTGAGCTTTCGCTGGTGGGACCAACGCTGTTCATCGACATGGCGCTGCGCGGCGCAGACAACCAACCGGGAGGACGCACCCTCCCGGCCACGAAAAAGGACGCCTCGCTATGGGCGTTCGACCTTGCCAACACCACGGCGTGCAACCCGAAGCAATGAGCTGAAACCCAGACACCAAAGGTTCATCGGCCATTCAGGTTGTGCTGCAGCACCGGTTTGTCTAGTCGGCTACAACATGCAGATGGATTCCAATGTCTCCCGCCGAAGCTTCCTCACCCGGGCCACCCTGGGCGGTGCCACGCTGGCACTCGCCACCGTCCTGCGCCCCACAGTGGCAGTGGCCAACCCGGTGGTGGGACCCGGCCCCTACGGGCCGCTTGAAGCCCCCAACCTGGGACTGCGTCTGCCGGCCGGGTTCTCTGCCCGGGTGGTTGCCCTCCACCAGCAGCCAGTGGGCGACACCGATTTCCGTTGGCATGTGTTCCCTGACGGTGGGGCCACATTCGCCACCGACGACGGCGGCTGGATCTACGTGTCGAACTCGGAGGCGCCCAAAATCGGCGGGGGGGGAGCCATCCGGTTCGCCGCCGACGGGACCATCGTCGACGCCTACAGCATTCTGAGCGGCACCACAGCGAACTGTGCCGGTGGGCTCACCCCGTGGGGCACGTGGCTGTCGTGCGAGGAGTTCACCCTGTACGGCCAGGATCCGGGTTTGGCCGTGCTGGCCGGCGCCATCGCCGGACGGGTGTGGGAGTGCGATCCGTTCCAGCCCGGCCAGGGGGTTGTGCGCGAGGCCATGGGCCGGTTCCACCATGAGGCCGCCGCCGTCGACCCGGTCGGCCAGACGGTCTACATGACCGAGGATCGGGGCGACGGCCTGTTCTACCGGTTCACCCCCACCAACTATCCGGACCTGTCGACGGGGTTGCTGGAGGCCGCACTCCTTGAAGACAACCGGCTGGTTTGGGTGACCGTGCCCGACCCGTCCGCACCCACCGCCCCCATCACCGACCAGTTCGGCCCCGACGAAGTCACCCGGTTCCGCGGCGGCGAAGGCATGTGGTACCACCAGGGCTTCGTGTATTTCACCACCAAGGGCGACAACCGGGTCCACGCCCTGGAGTGCGCCACCGGCGCCTACGAGGTCATCTACGACGCCGCCGACTTCGGTGCCAACCCGCCGCTGAACAGGGTGGACAACCTGCTCGTCGACGAGGTCTCAGGCGACATCTACGTTGCCGAGGACGGCGGCGAGAACCGACTGGTACTGCTGAGTGCCGAGGGCGAGATCTCCACCTTCGCCCAATTGATCGGCCAGGACCGTTCTGAGGTGACGGGACCGGCGTTCAGCCCCGACGGCACCCGGCTGTACTTCTCCAGCCAGCGGGGCCCCGGCCTCGGAAACACCGTTGGTGGCGTCACCTACGAGGTGACGGGGCCATTCCGGGGTGCCCGACCGGTGTCAGCGCCGACCACCACGGTGGCCCCCGACATGGCTGGGCCGATGCCGGTGCCACCAAAGTTCTGGGCATCCCAGCGACGTCGGAACCGCGTTCCGTTCCATCGATACCGCGGGTAACAAGCGGAACGCTGCCACCGCAATGGGTGTGGGAGCGGTGGCTGTCGCCGGCGCTGCCGCCATCCTGGCGCTGCGCAACCACACCGCCACAACAGCAGCGGATGCCCCCGCCGGCGATGGCATCGGTGCCGACAGCACCACCGATTGAGATGACGTCTGCCCCCGGGGCAACTGCGTCACGCGGTTGATCACGTCGAGGTGCCATGTCCGGCCAGCCACTGCATCCACCGCCCATGGGGGTGGCACCTCGCCAGTACCCGGGTCGTGCACTGCCCGTTGCGCCAGCTGCGCAGGCCCAACACCGTGACGGTGCCATCGCCGCTACCAGCCACCACAGCCTCGGGGACGCCCAGCCACGGGGTGAAGCGGGGCTCTTCCAGAGTCACCAGCGACAGGTCACGGTCGGCGCCGATTTCGTCGAGGGCATCCACGATGGACTGGCGACCCGCAGCGGAGATGTAGGCCATGGCCCACGTGGACACCACCACCGGCACCACCTCGTCAGGCTGGGCCCGCACCAGTGGCGCCACGTCGGTCACCGCATCACCGCGCACCAACGATGGCGGCGTGCGGGCCACCAGGTCCATGGCGGCGTCGAGCAACGCCCGGCGTTGCGGCATCCCTGGCCAGATGCATGCCTGCAACCACCGTCTCTGCACCGGGTCGGTGATGTCCACCGGACTCGGGTCCACCCCGGTGCGCGCGGCCACTACTGGAGGCGGACCCATTGGCGGCAAGCTGATGGCCGCGCAATCCGCAGGTCAGCTGCACCACGGAATCGACCGGGCCAACCGACCCCAGCACAACTGGTGAACCCTGCAGGCCTGCCGGCGAACCCTGCGAGCCTGCCGGAACTGCCGCCGGTCCGTGCCCACCATCATCGAGGTAGTCAACGCGGTAACGGTCGTAGAACAAGTTGAGTCCGGCACTGGGGCCAATCTCCACCAGGGCCACCGGCCGATCGTCTCCCACCATGGCATGGGTGATGGCCGGCGCCACAGCGGCGCTGCGGCCGACCTCGTTGGTCTGCACCGAACGGGTGGCCAAAGTGGCAGCCACTGCCTCGCGGTGGTCAGCGACAAGGCGCAGCAACGCCGGGTACGGGTCGGCTCCGGCACCAGCATTAGTGATGGCATCCGGCATCGGCATCGGCATCGGCATCGGCAGGACCGGCGTAGATGGCAGCCAGATCACTACCAGGGTCAGCGAGTGCGGCGTCGTGGATGGCGGCCAGAAACAACACCGGCACCCGACCGCGCCGGACATTGGGCGACACGGCATCGGAGATGAACCCCAGCAGCTCGCCGTCTGCGGCCACCGAACGGGCCAGCCGTTCGTACATGGGGCTGTAGCCGTGGAAGTCGGTGTCGGCCAGGAACTCGAACAGCGCCGACAGTTCGGCGACGGCATCTCGATCGTGCACTGCGCAGACGCTATCGGGCCATGCAGGCACCGGGCGGATCGTCGAAGCGCGGGTCCAGTGTCCACGCGCCCTCCACCCATGTCGATGGCGCCACCGCCTCGATACCGCTGAACCGCAACGCCAGCTCAGGAATCAGCCACGCCGCCACCCTCGCTGCCCCCGACGGGCACACATGCACGCCGTCGGGCTTGCGTTCGGGCACGCCGTCGCCGTCGAGGTCCTCGACGAACTCGTCACCCAACACTGACGACTGGTCCAGCACCACCACCTGGCCATCCGATGCGGCGGCCACACGCTGGGCATTGGCCACGAGATCGTCGGTGCCCGGAGCTGACAGCGACGGGATCACCACCGGGGCGGTCACCAGCACCAGTCGCGCCCCGCGCGCCGCTGTCAGCGCGGCCAGATTCTCCAGCGCCGCGAGCTGGACGGCGGGGTCGGCCCCGGCGTCCCACACGGTGAGCTGATGGACCACCAGGTCCACCGGCTGGTCGGCCGGCGCGTTGTCGAACCCGTCAACGATGCGCGCCAGCGGGTCACGACCGTCGTCGTAGGGGGTGAGACGCTGGCCCACGTCGCTGGTGTCGACCACATCCACGCCAGCAGCCTGCAGCGCTGCCACCACCGCCGGAGCCTGGTCGTAGGCAAGCGAGTCGCCATCCCACATCACGGTGCCCACCACCGGCAGTGAGGCCGGGGGATTGGTGGATCCGGTGCAGTGGGAGTCTCGGGGCCGGTGGTGCCCGGCGGGAGACTGGGGGCGGTGATGGACCCCGGATCGAAACGCGCCACCTCGGTGACCGGGGCCGGGGTGATCACCCACAGCATGGCCACCGCGCCCATGGCGCCCACGAACACCCACCGCCCGGTGGTCCCGTGGGTCCAGGCGGCCTTGCGCCGCAGGGGGACCTCCACCAGATGGTACGAAGCCAGGGCAAAGGCAATGGACACCGCCACCCGCACGGCCAGCAGCTCCAGGCCGTCGAGACCGGTGCGCCGCTGGTTGAGCACGGCGTACACCGGCCAATGCCACAGGTACAACGAGTACGACAATCGCCCAAACCACTGCAGTACGCCGGTGCCCAGCAACCGGGTCACCCAGCCCAGCCGCACGGCGGCAAAGGCCACCACGATTGCCGCCAGTCCTGAATGCACCAGCAGGCCACCGCGGAACAACATCGACGACGAGGCCCCGTCGATGGTGATCCACATGGCGGCGATGATCCCGATGGCCACCACCATCACCAGGTCCACGATGTGGGGCCGGGCCTGCACGGCCCGGGTGACCCACGCCACCGCCGGTCGGGTCCCCAGAGCCGCCCCGATGAGAATCGACGATGCCCGGGTGTCGGTGCCCATGTACACCCGGGTGGGGTCGCCCCGTCGAACAGCAGCCAGCATCGTTGCGAACGACAGCGCCGCCCCCGGCCCAGACCACCAGCAGCACGCTCGTGCAGCACGCTGACGGGTCAGCCGCCACACCAGCGCCGCCACCAGGGGCCACACCACGTAGAACTGTTCCTCGATGGCCAGACTCCACAGATGGGCCAGCAGCGGTGGGTCAGAAAACGAATCCCAGTAGCTGCGGTCGGAGCCGATCTGGTGCCAGTTGGCCAGGTAGAACTGGGCCCAGGGCCCGTCGTTGAGGGTGGTGGCCCACTGGTCGGGGCTGCCAGACCATCGGGCCCACAGCATCACCACCACCAGAAACACCAGTGCCGCCGGGAGTAGGCGACGGAAACGACGGCCCCAGAAACCGATCAGGTCGATGGTGCGGGTGCGGTCGGCCTCGCGCACCAGCAGCCGTGTGATCAAAAACCCCGACAGGGCGAAAAACAGGTCCACCCCGAGGAATCCGCCGGTGAGATACCCGGCGTGGAACAGCAGCACCCCGATGACGGCCAGACCCCGCAGACCGTCGAGCGACGGAATGTGCGCCATGGCCCCGGGGCTCGACGACGGGGGCGTCGCCGTGCCCGACACCTCTCCTGATGGCACGGCTGCGGTGGCGCTCATGAGCGGGCTTCACCCCTCGCTGGTGGGACCGGCATCACCGTCGCCCGACGGCGACGTGACCCGGCTGGACTTGTGACGGATCCCCGCCCCGGGCGGACCCTTATCGGCAGACCGCCGACCCCGGCAGCATAGGCTGGTCCGATGTCCATTCTTCGTCGCCTGGCTCCAACAGCAGCGACGTTTTGGTGGTGGATTCTGGCCATGGGACTGCTCGGTCTGGCCGTGCGCATCGGGTTTGTGGTGCTGGTGGCCGGGAACCGGCCCATCATCGGAGACGCCCTGGCGTACCACCTCTACGGCCAGAGCATCGGGGCCGGCAACGGCATGGTGACCGTCAACCACGCCATCATGCTCACCGAAGTCACCAACCCGGTACCCACTGCCCAACTGCCCCCGCTGTTTTCGTACTTCCTGGGGATGCTCGACGTCATCGGGATTTCCTCGGTGTATGCCCAAAAGATGGCCGTGGCCGTGCTGGGAGCCTTACCCCGGTGCTTCTCGGTGGCGCCGGCCGCGAGATCGGGAGGCCCCAGGCTGGGGCCGGCAACCGGTGTGGCGGCTGCCGGATTGGCCGCCGTCTACCCATTTTGTGGGTGGTCGATGGCAGCCTGATGAGCGAGACGCTGTTTGGGGTTTTGCTGGCCGGGATGCTCTGGGTGGCCATGCACGCCCGCCACCACCCCACACCCTGGTGGTTCGCTGCCGGCGGAGCCCTCATGGGTCTGGCGGCCCTGGCCCGCGGGGAGGTGCTGCTGCTGGGTGCGCTGATGTTCACCATCATCGGCGTGGCCACCGGTGGCACCTGGCTGGCGGGCAGCACTGGTGGGGTCAACGGCGGCAGTGTGCGTACTGATGCTCGTTCCGTGGACGGTGCGCAACCTGACCGTGTTTGAAGAACCGGTACTCATCGCCACCAACTCCAATGCGGTGTTCGTGGGGGCCAACTGCGCCGAGGTGTACGACGGGGAACTGCTGGGATTGTGGTTCTTCAGTTGCTATGGCGAAACTCCGGCCGGTGACGAGTCCCAGCAGGCATCGGAATACCGGCGCAGGGGCATGGCCTTTGCCAGCGACAACCTTGACTCGGCTCCCAACGGTGGTCGCCGCCCGTGTTGGCCGGGTGTGGGGAGTGTTCCGGGTGTCGCAGCAAGCCGACTACGACACGTTGGAGGGGCGGGTACGCGAGGTGACCATCGCCGGGTTTGCCATGTATTACCCGCTGGCGCTGGCGGCTATCGCCGGAGCGGTGGTGCTGGCCCGCAGGGACCGCGTGGCTGCTGCAGCACTGGTGGCGGTGCCCATCGGCGTCACACTCATCGCCATGGCGATCTACGGGTCCACCCGGTTCCGGTTCTCGGCCGAACCGGTCCTGGTCCTGCTTGCTGCCGTCGGGCTCACCGCTGCTGCAGCCTGGACCGTCGACCGATGGCGCCGGGACCGGATCAACGCCGGCGTTTGAATGCGCGCATCTGGCGGCGTCCGGCACGTTTTGCCCACGCCCGGTTCGGTCGCCATCCCGTGAAATAGGTGCCACCAGTCAATTGAAAACACCATCCCACGTTGCTGCTGTAGAGGTCGAGATGGACCTCGTTCCGGGAAGGCATTCCGGGGGCAGCAACATCGGGGGCAGTGACATCGGGGGCAGGCATCTCGGGGGCGGCGAAACCAGAATCGTTGCCGGCAGTACCGTCTTCTGTGACACCCATCAGTCGTGGCCTCCGACAGTTGCTTGTTTGTGGTGACTGACACTGCACCGTTCGTCAGTGGCGCTGGCCACCGGGAACACCCGTCAACTCGATCATGCACGCACCTGAAACATTGGACATGGTACCCGGTGACACCAACGTGCGCAGGGTGGGACCCGCCCAGGTTCCGCATCGGTGGGCGGGTTGCGTAGCGTGGAGGGTTGACCCGATGGGACGTTGTGGTGCATATCCCCGAATCCGAACTTGAGTGGCGCTTCACCGGTTCCGGTGGACCCGGCGGACAACACGCCAATACCTCCAACACGCGGGTGGAACTGGTGTTCGACATTGCCGCCAGTGCCAGCCTGAGCGACACCACCCGTCAGCGGTTGCTGGCCGCCCTGGGACCGCAGGTCCGGGTGGTGTGCTCAACCAGCCGATCCCAGCGACGCAACCGCGACATGGCTCGGGAGCTGTTGCACCAGAGGATCGCTGCCGCCCTGGTCACCCCCACCCGCCGTCGGCCCACCCGTCCGGGCCGGGGGCGGTGGAACGCCGAATCACCGAAAAACGCCAGCGCTCCGAAACCAAGAGCCGAAGACAGTGGCGCAACGAAGATTGACCGATCGGTGATGGCGTGTAGCCGGCGTCGTGATGTACACATCTTCCAATCCCAATATCAGTCCGCCAGATCCCCCTTCGACTCTCCCCAGCACCGAGGCAGCACCGTGACCACCGAATCCACCACCTCCGGAAAACCCCTGGTCATCGCCCATCGCGGCGCCTCAGCGGCTGCACCGGAGAATTCCCTGGAGGCATTTCGGCTTGCCGCCGTGTTGGGGGCGGACTGGATCGAACTCGACGCCCATCTCAGCGCCGACGGGCAGGTGGTGGTGACCCACGACGCCCACTACGCCAACGGCGTGCTCGTCCGTTCCGCACCGGCTGACCAGCGCCCCGACGGAGTGTGCCTGCTCGACGAGGCCCTGACGGTGTGCGACGAAGCGGGTCTGGGCATCAATGTCGAGATCAAGGCCATACCCGGCGATCCTGACGCCGATACCGCCGAGGAACTCACCGACACCGTGCTGGCACTGCTCGACGCCCGCTACGGCAATGACCCGATCCGACGCCAGTCGCTCATGATCACCTGCTTTTGGCCCACCACCATCGATCGGGTCCGGGCTGCGTCTGACCTGGCCACCGGCTGGTTGAGCATTGATGCCACCAACCCGCACGAGATGGTGTCCCGGGTGCGCTCGCAAGGCCACCAGGCCATCAACCCGTGGGATCCGCTCATCACCGTCGCACTTGTCGAGGCCGCCCACGACGTGGGACTGGCCGTGAACTCGTGGACGGTCAACGACCCTGACCGGATGGAGCAGCTCGCCAGCTGGGGTGTGGACGGCATCATCACCGACGTCCCCGACGTGGCCCGGTCGGTGCTCGGCTGATCGACTGCTCGACTGCTCGGCTGATCTGGCGCCCACCGCGGGCTGATCTGACCGTCGGGCTGATCTGACCGTCGGGACCGAGCCCGTGGCTGGTCAGTCCTGCGGGGGTCGGATGATGACCACGGGGCAGGTGCTGTGCTGGGCCAGTTGCTGACTCACCGACCCCAGCAGCAACCCGGCGAAGCCGCCGCGGCCACGAGAGCCGACCACCAGGATGTCATCGGGATCGCACTCACCCAACAGCGCCGGCACCGGCGCCTTTTCAATCACCATTTCATTGACGTCCAGACCGTCGCCGACCTCGTCAGCCACCGTCGCACGCAGATGCTCGACAACACTGGCGCGCAGTTCGTCGAGAGCCACCGGAACATCGGCTGCGAAGATCAACGGCGAGAACTCCCACGCCTCAATTGCTGTCAGGGCCACGCCCCGCAGACGTGCTTCGTCAGCCGCCCACCGCACAGCGGCCCGCGACGCGTCCGACCCGTCAACTCCAACGACGATCTTTGACATGTCGACATGGTAGGGCAACCCCCACCCGCCCGAGCAGGCCGAAGGTCCCTATCCGGACTGACCCAGTTCAATGGGAGTGGAGTCGCCGGTGGGCAGCGGCGTGGATGCCACGCCGGTTCGGGCTGCTTCCACCAGCGAGGCGAAGGCCGGACCGCCGACTTCCCCACTGGCCCGCTCAACCACCTTGCCCTCGGCATCAATGGCCACGAAGTAGGGGAATCCGGTGAGCCCGAACACCTCACCAGCGGTGCTGTCAGCGTCATCAACCATGGTGGGGAACGGCCAACCCTCTTCACGCAACCACGTCCCTGGCGGCCAGTTGGACCGGGTCCGCTCGATGGCAGTTGCCACCGCAACGACCTCCACGCCACCCAGATCGGGATTGGTGGCGTACCAGTCGGTCAGTACCGGTACCTCCCGCTCGCACACCGGACACCAATGGGCCAAAAAGATGACCACCCTGGGAGTGCCGTCGTTGGTGATGGACAGCGGTTCGTTGGCAAAGTTCACCCCGGTCACCGACGGTGCCGATTTGCCGACGGCCGGATCGGGCGCACCCGCCTGGTAGGGAGCGAGCACGCTGCCCGAGGCCGACACCGTCCCCACGGTGAGATCGCTGCTTTCGTCGGACCCGCTGAGCAACACGGCGGTGCCCAGAGCCACCACCACGATGGCCGCCACACCAATCCACAGCCACGGTGGGGTACGTGACCCTGATGTCGCCTTGGCGCTATAACCAGGGCTCTCTTTTCGGTTGGGGCGATTGCTCATGCGGGGACCTCCTGGTCAGAACTGCGGGGTGACTTGCCGTCACCTGACGGCCCGTCTGCTGTGGCCGGTGTGGCGATGAGCAGCAGGGCGATGATGAACATGAAACCACTCATTGCCATGAGAGGGATGGACACAAAGCCAAACTCCCACACAAAGCGTTCTGCGCACGGGGCGTCGACGGTGCAAAACGATGTCACCCGGGGATTGGCCTGCAGCCACGAATGGTAGAGGCCGATGGCTGCCCCTGGCACCGCCAGGGCAATGCCGTAGGCCCGCACCCCCATATCGTTGCGCAGTGCCCCGACGGTGAGCACCACGGCCAGCGAGTACATGAAGATGCGCTGACCCCAGCACAGCACGCACGGCGGGTACCCCATGAACTCCGAGAACCACAGACTGCCCAGGGTGGCAGTGGCGGCCACCAGCACGGCCAGAGGCAGCGCCACCCGACCCACGTCGGTGCGCAGTTGCGCAAGCCACGGCGGCCCACCGGTGATGGCCAGCACGACCGCCCCGATGGCGATGAGCGCCGTCGACGCCAGACTGAACAGCCCCAACAGTGCCAGAAACGTGAAGATGGTCTGGCTGGTCATGAACTGACCTCGACGGGGATCGGCAGGTCGTCAGCAGGATCCTTCACCGGCGGTGCCTCGGTGAGTGGGGGCGGCGTGACCGCCTGATCGGCCCGACTCCAGCGCACGAACAACACCAGGAGAATCGGCCACAGGATCGGGATATTGCCAACCTTCATCAGCAGTCCGGCCACCTGCTGGTCAGTGGTGGGCTTGAGGTCGAGCACCGGAGGGGCAAGTTCGAACGTCTTGTACAGCGGGGACTCGGCAAACACCAAAAATGCCCCGGGCAGCATGGGCAGGGCCCCCGATGCCAAAAACAGGTAGACGGCGCGCACCGCCGCCGACCGGTGTCGCAGCGACGAGTCGGGGTTGAGTACCGGAAGCCACAAGATGAGACCCGATGCCAGCCACAGCACGTCCATGAAGAACGACCCCAACTGACTCGCCCGAAGTACATCAACCACCGCCGGAGCGTGGGTGCTGAGCAGCACCACATTGAAAATGATGCCGGCCAGCAGCGGCCGGGACAACACCTGAATGGCCGACCACCAGCGATGTTCGCGCACCCGGACCAGGAACCACTCGGGGATGCCCATGAGCAACAGGGGGCGGCCGCAAGGGTGTAGATCATGTACTGCAACATGTGGACACTGGCGAGGTAGCCGGCGCCGAGTGCACCCACGGGCCAGTCGGTGGCCACCCACAGCATCGCCACGCCGATGCCAAACCACCAGGGCTGGCGGCGTTCCAGGGCCGTCAGCGGACGGTCAGGGCGACGCCGGCGCCATGCCCAGACGTACACCGCAATCAGCGACAACATGGCCACCCATACGCCTACATAGGGCTGGGGTGTCCATGACCATGGGTCAGTCGTTGCCGAGCACCAAAAGCGCATGTCACCATCCTCGGTCATAAACGTCGAGCACGTCCACAAGAGCCACGACTGGCACGGTCAACTGGACCTCACCGGCAGTCTCAAAGGTCAGATCCAGCGTCACGGTGGCACCGGGAGCAAGCGGTGCGGTCAATCCCTCGAGCATGAGGTGGTCACCGCCTGGCACCAGGGCTACGGGCACCCCGGCCGGGAGCTCGAGCCCGTCCACTGCCTTCATGGCCCCACCAGCAGCAGTCGAATGCAGGGTGACCCGCGTCGCAGCCGGTGACGATGCCTCCATCAGCCGGTCGCCTGCCCCCGAGGCGGTCATGACCAGATAGCCCGCAGCGATGCGGTCGCCCTCGCCAACGGCTGCGTCGGTCACTGCCAAACCTCCGGGCAACACAACCGATGCCGTCACGTTCTGGCTGGTTCCCCCATCGCCGCAGGCCACAACCAACGACGACAGCCCGAATGCCACCACCATCCACACCACCGCCACAATCCGCCATCGGTCGCAACGACGGTGCAGCGGAAGCGCGCCGGTGCCGGCGGCCATTGCAATCCCCAGACACGGGGCCCCAGCAGCGCGGGTTGTGTCACCGGCCATCAGCGCCACCACGCATCCATGTCGCGCAGCCGTTGCAGGTCGGCCACCCATTGGTCCTGTCGAACCCCGAATCCGTACACCAGATGGGCCACACCGTCGGGGGTGTACACGATGACCTGGGACGAATGCCCAACGTCGTAGCCACCTCGCTGGTTGGGACCCTCCTCGAATGCCGGGGTGACTCCGGCGGCCTCCTGGGCCGCCGCAAGTTGCTCGGGGGTTCCAGTGAGCCCGACGATGTCACTGCCGAAACGGTCGAGGTACGAGCGGAGCTCAGCGGGACTGTCGCGCTCAGGGTCAACAGACACGAACACCACCTGGGGATTCACCCCACGCACCGTCGACACAACTTCGCCGAGGGTGGACAGCGTGATGGGACAGATGTCAGGGCAATTGGCATAGCCAAAGAACAGGATCGTGAGCTGGCCGTCGGTGCGCTCGATGAAGTTGAACGGCACTCCGTTGGTGTCGACCAGTTCGAAGTCGGGTCGGGGGCGCGGCTCGTCCAGAAGGGTGCCGTTGAAGCCCGACCCATCGTTGGCGGTGTCGTCACTGCTTCCCGCCGATCGGATCACCAGGCCCACACCCAGCACCACCACAAAGGCAACGAACAACCCCACCACGATGGCCGAGCCCCTGGGGCCACCGGGGGCGACAACGGCGACGGCGTCACCGCCGACGCCACCGGACCTGCGGCGTCGCTGGCGGGCGGTTGGTCGGACGGGGAGGGATGAGTCATGGTGCACGACCCGCTTACACCCCGGGTCGATCGACCGGGTGGTGGCCACCACCGGCTGACATCCGGTTTCGGGCCCCGCAGGACCGGACCAATGCCCGGAGGCGACTGTTTCGCACACCGAACCCTGACCCACCTCTGCTGGGAACCGTCACGCACGACAGTCGGGGATGTGGGGACTTGGGGTGAGTGTACGACCCGCACACCCCCCAGCGGCAGTCAGGCGACGTGGTTGTGGCCAGCCTGGCCTGCTGCCGGCAACCGTCTAGGCCGAGGACACCTAGCTGCTGCTCATCACGACACCGATGCCACGGGTGGTGGTGTCGTAGGACCGCAGCGCTGCAGTCACCCGCACTGCGGCCGCATGGGCAACCCGCTTGCTGACCGGCACGCAGGGAAACAGTTCCACCCGCAGACACCCACTGATCCGGTGCACCACCGCTGTGGCGCCCGGGGCGGTGATGTCGTGGTGGGCCAGCACCGCATGCAACTCGGCGGTGGCAAGTTCTCCGTGACGAGCCAGTGGTGAGCCGGCGGCGGCGGTCACCGCTGCCAGCAGACCACCGGAGCCCTCGGCATGAACAACCGGGACGGCACCGGCAAACCACTCCAACGCCGACTGCTCTCGGGCAGATTGGCTTGTCGCATCGGCGGTGGCGGGCCTGATGTTCACAGGTTCAGGTTCAGGGTTCGCAGTGACCAGAGGCACGAAGTGGCGCACGGCGCAACGAACGCCACCACCTGCCAGCGGCGAGGACCCGACGGCCACGGCGACGTCCACGCCGGCTCCCTTGACCGGGCATCCCGAACCGCCCGGCATCCCGTTGCATTCATGCTGCCTCGTGCCGTCGACGCAACGCACAACCTCATGGCCAGCAGCCTCAAGAACTGCTACCTCACTGTCGGATCCGGCACCTTCAACGGGTTCAATCACCAGCACCTTCATGTTTTGCTCCTGATGCTCACGAGGGCCATCGGTCACAGTGACCCGGCACCGCTCATGATGACGACAGCCCAGTTGCACGGGCAGAGCACGTGGTCGTACCGCGATGGGACCAAAGTCACCCCGTCAGTTGCCGACCCATAGGATGCTGGTACCCCGGGGCGTTCACCCGGGGTTCAGTCCCCACCGCATCCGAGGCCCCGCAGCAACGGGGCCACGAGGCATTCAGGAGCACCCGTGGAATCCCAGCGCATCGTGGTCGGCATCGACGGATCGGAAGGTTCACTGGCGGCCCTGCGGGTGGCAGCAACTGAGGCCAGAGTGCGGGCAGCGGTCCTCGAGGTGGTGTGCGCCTGGCACCCGTCATCAATGGGATCGATCCCCGCCTTCGGTGTCGGTTCCCCGGCAGCCCAAAGCCTTGACGAACTGCGCACCGCCCTTGATGAGACCCTCGCCGCCGAGGGGCTGGGACCCGACGACGGCGTCGCGGTGGAGGCGAGAGTGGTGACGGGCCACGCCGCCGAGGCGCTGCTCGACGCCGCCGAGCGGGCCACCCTCGTGGTGGTCGGGACGCGCGGGCGCGGTGGTTTTGCCGGGCTGGTGCTTGGCTCGGTGAGCCACCAGGTCGTGACCCACGCCCGCTGCCCTGTGATGATCGTCCCCCACCCGCGTCCATGACCAGCAACGGCGCCACGCTCGGCACCGACCCGAGGACGGGTCTCACTGCCGATCAGGTTGCCCAGCGGACCGCCGAGGGTCGCACCAATGAGGTTGCGTCACCCACCAGCCGCACCTACCGCCAGATTCTGGCCGCCAACATCTTCACCCGGTTCAATGCCGTGCTCGGCAGCCTTCTGGTGGCGATCCTGGCGGTGGGCCAGTGGCGAGACGCCCTGTTCGGGATCGTGTTGGTGCTGAATGCCCTCATCGGCATTACCCAAGAGAGCCGGTCCAAACGCACCCTCGACCGACTGACTCTGCTCAGTGCTCCTGAGGTGATGGTGCGACGTGACGGGGTGGATGTTGCGGTGCCCAACGCTTCGGTGGTGGCCGATGACCTTGTGGTGCTGCGACCCGGCGACCAGGTCACCGTGGACGGCGAAGTGACCGGCTCAGACGGCCTCGAGATCGACGAGTCGCTCCTGACCGGTGAGGCCGACGCCGTGGCCAAGGATCCGGGCGACGAGGTGATGTCGGGCAGTTTCGTTGCTGCCGGCTCGGGCACCATTGTGGCCACCGCCGTCGGGTCGGAGTCGTACGCCCAGCGCATCGGCTCTGACGCCCGGCGCTTCACCATGGTGAGGTCGGAACTGCGTGACGGCATCAACTCCCTGGTGCGGATCGTGCAGTGGATGATGATCCCCACGGCGGTGTTGCTGGTGGTGAGTCAGGTTCGCTCGGGTGCCAGCGTCGTCCGGGTGGTGCAGGGGTCGGTGGCGGGGCTGGGGGCCATGATCCCCGAGGGATTGGTGCTTTTGACCAGCACCGCACTGGCTCTGGGGGTCATCCGGCTGGGTCGGCGCAAGGTGCTGACCCAGGAGCTGGCCGCCATCGAGGGTCTGGCCAGGGTCGACGTGCTGTGTATCGACAAGACCGGAACGCTCACCGAGGGTCGCCTCACCATGGGTGCCCTCGACACGCTGCCGGGTTCCCCCCACGGAACCGACCCCGCCTCGGTGCTGGCGGCAATGGCCGCAGGCGAGCCCAACCCGAATCCGAGTCTGACCGCAATCGCCGAAGGCGTGTCCTCGACCGACCGACCAACAGGATCCGACGCCACCGACATAACGTCCCCGCTTTGCCAGCGTCCCCGTTGCCAGCTTCCCCGTTGCCAGCGTCCCAGTGGCCTGTGGTGGCGTCCATGCCGTTTTCGTCGTCACGCAAGTGGAGCGCTGCCGACCTGGGACCTCACGGCAGCTGGTACCTCGGCGCACCCGACGTGCTGCTGTCGCAACAGTCCGACCCTGACGGGGTCCTGGCCCGGGTGGACGGCTTCGCCGCCGACGGCCGGCGAGTGCTGTTGCTGGCCCACAGCCCCGATGGCCTCGCCGGGGAAACACTCCCCGCCCACCTCGTGCCGTCAGCGCTGTGCGTGCTCGACGAGACCATCCGTCCCGAGGCGCCCGACACCATCGCCTGGTTTGGCCGTCAGGGTGTGACGGTGAAGGTGATCTCAGGCGACAGCCCGGTCACTGTGGCCGCCGTGGCCCGGCGGGTGGGTGTGCCCGGTGCCGACGATCCCATCGATGCCCGAACGCTGACCGACGAGCCCGGGGAGTTGGCCGCCATCATGGAGACCCACGCAGTGTTTGGTCGGGTCACACCCCATCAGAAGCGGGCCATGGTGCACGCCCTGCAATCGCGTGGCCACGAGGTGGCCATGACCGGCGACGGGGTCAACGACACTCTCGCCCTCAAAGACGCCGACATCGGCGTGGCCATGGGATCAGGCAGCCCGGCGGCACGGTCGGTCGCCCGGTTCGTCCTGCTGTCCAACGACTTCTCCACCTTCCCTGCGGTCATGGCCGAGGGGCGTCGGGTGATCGGCAACGTGGAACGGGTGGCCAACTTGTTCCTCACCAAAACCATCTACGCCTTCATCCTCGCCCTGGCCACCGGTGTCGCCACCGTGACCTACCCGTTCGTGCCCCGACACCTCACCCTCATCTCGTCGCTCACCATCGGCATCCCCGGCTTCTTCCTGGCTCTTGCCCCCAACGAGACCCGGGCCCGGCCGGGGTTCCTTCCCCGGGTGCTTCGCTTCGCCATCCCCGCCGGCGTGGTGGCAGCCGGGGGGACGTTCGCCGGCTACCTGCTTGCGTCGTGGCAGACCGAAAACCTCACCCAGTCGCAGACCACTGCGGTGATCGTGCTGTTCATCGTGGCGTTTTGGGTGCTCGGAATGCTGGCTCGCCCCTACAACGGTTGGCGCACATCATTGATCGGGGGCATGGCCGGGCTGTTCATCCTGGCACTCGCCCTACCTGCAGGACGGGCGTTTTTCGACCTCGCCCTCCCCCCGCTCGACATCCTGGTCGAGGCCCTGATCCTCGCCGGTGCAGCGTGCGTGGCACTGGAGTTCGGGCTGCGTCTCGCGAAGTGGACCATGCCCACCGCCTTCGACGGCGTCGGTGGCGATGCTCTGGGCCGCCAGCGTCGCAAGGTAAACTAGATCTATTGCAGGGCCCCGGCAACGGCCACAGGGGTTGTATCGGCTGGTATGCAGGGGGAAAGCGACATGGATTTCACTACGACGTCAGTGGCTGCACTGGCAGCACAGGTGCGCACACGGGAACTATCGGCCCGGGAGCTGACCAGCCACGCGCTGGCCACCATTGAGGCCGTCGATGGCACCGTCAACGCTTTCGTGTGCACCGATCCCGAGGCAGCCATGGCCGCTGCAGCCGCCCTCGACGAGGCGCTGGCCAACGGTCTGGACGCCACAACGCTGCCGCTGGCCGGTATCCCGTTGGCCGTCAAGGACCTCGAGGATGCACAGGGTTTTCCCACCACCATGGGATCGGCGTTGCACGCAGACGCACCACCGGCTGCTGCCGACAGTTCGATGGTGGCAGCCCTGCGTGCGGCGGGGTGCATCGTGGTGGGCAAGACGAACACCCCCGAAGATGGCCACACCGCTGACACCGACAACAAGGTGACCGGTCGCACCCTCAATCCCCTCGACCACGCCCGATCCCCCGGGGGTTCGTCGGGAGGCTCGGCGGCCGCCCTTGCCGCCGGGATGGTGCCGCTGGCCACCGGGAGTGACGGCGGTGGATCCATCCGCATCCCTGCGGCCCTGTGCGGGATGAGCGGGTTCAAACCCACCAACGGGGTGGTGGCTGCCGGTCCGGCGCCCCCTGGTTCCAACCTGCTGAGCAGCCGCGGGCCCATGGCGCTCACTTCCGTCGACATTGCCCTGGCGCTGTCGGTGTGCGTCGACGGCAACGCCGGCATCGACCCATTCGCCTCCCCCACCGTGGATGGCAACGCCCTGGTCGCCCTGCGACCTGCAGACCTCCAAAGCTTCGTGTCCTCGCGCAACCCTGACGGCAGTCGACGGCCACTGCGGGTGGCATGGGTGATCAGTGACGCCCTTGACGTTGACGATGAGATCGCCGACGTCACCGCCCGCGCCGTGGCCACGTTGGCCGCTGCCGGTGTGGACGTCAGGCAGCGCCACACGCTCTTTGCCCAGGATCGCACCATGGCATGGTGGGCACTGTGGACTGCAGCCATGGCCAACAGGCATCAGCAGCTCCGTGACACCCCGCAGTGGGATCTGCTGTGGCCCGATGTGCAGGCCATGGTGTCGTGGGGGATCGATCGGGTCACCGCCGCCGACGTCACCAGCGCACTCGATGACTGCTGGAACGCCAACAACGACGTCACCACTGCCCTCGGCGATGCCGACGTCCTGGTCCTTCCCACTGTGGCTGGCCAGACACCATTCGCCGGGAGGTTCGGCACGGTCAATGGCGTGGAGTCGGCCTCATGGGTGAGGTTCACCTACCCGTTCAACATGACCCGGCATCCAGCCGGCACCGTGGTCTCCGGGCACACCGCCGATGGCATGCCGGTGGGATTGCAGGTGGTGGGACGTCACCACCACGACGTGGACGTGCTGTCGGTGATGGCGTTGTTCGAACAGCTCCTGGCCTGAGGCGCTCGTGCCCAGCCGCAGGCGTTTAGGCCCAGCCGCAGGCGTTTAGGCCCGGCGACGGTGCCGTTCAGACAGACGGGCGGCGTACACCGCTGCCTCGGTTCGCCGGTGCATCCCCATCTTGGTGAGCAGGTTGGACACGTAGTTCTTCACCGTCTTTTCCGCCAGATACATCCGCTCGGCGATCTGGCGATTGGTGAGTCCCTCGGCCAACAGCTCGAGGATGCGCCGCTCCTGGTCGGTGAGCTGGGAGATTTTCTCGTCGTCGGGCCCACCCCGACGCAGCCGTTCGAGCAGCCGGGTGGTGGCGGTGGGATCCAACAGCGACTCACCGGCAGCCACCCGAGAGATGGCATCGACCAGATCGTCACCGCGAATCTGCTTGAGCACGTAGCCCGACGCCCCCGCCATGATGGCGTCGAACAGCGCCTCGTCATCGGAAAACGACGTGAGCATCAAACACGGCAGTTCAGGGTCACGGCTGCGCAGCTCACGGCACACCTCGACGCCGTCGCCATCGGGCAACCGCACGTCAAGCACCGCAACATCGGGTGACACCGCAGGAATCCTCCGGAGCGCTTCCTCAGCTGTTCCGGCCTCCCCCACCACCTCGAGGCCCGCCGACTCAAGCAATTCCCGCAGGCCCCTGCGGACGATCTCATGGTCGTCAAGCAGAAACACCCGTGTTGCCATGTGGCTGATGCTACCGCCACCCATTGCGCGCCCGCCCGGTTCCCACCCAGTTCCCACCCAGTTCCCGCTCCCGGCCGCGACGGCCGACCAAGGTCGTGAGGCGGGTTTCCGGCCCCTACCATCAAGGTATGGCTCAACCGCCCGACGACGAAGCCACCCCCGCAACGAAGTCATCCCACTCCGACGAAGAGCTCTCTGGCCTGCCGGCGATGGAGTCCCTTGACCTGCCCCACACCTCGTCGGTTCAGCTTCGGGGCTTGCTTGACGCCATCATCGCCGTGGGCTCCGAACTCAGCCTCCCGGTCGTGCTGCGCCGCATCACCGAGGCCGCAACCGAGCTCGTCGGTGCCACCTACGGAGCGCTCGGGGTGCTCAACGAGGACAACACTGCGCTGGCCGAGTTCATCGTCGTGGGCCTGGACGAGGACACCACCCGGACCATCGGTGACCTTCCGTCGGGCCATGGCGTGCTCGGCCTGCTCATCGTCGAACCCAAACCCCTGCGCCTTCCCGACCTCGCCCGCCATCCCGACAGCTACGGGTTCCCACCCGGACACCCCCCCATGACGTCGTTTCTGGGGGTTCCCATCCGGATCCGTGGCTCGGTGTTCGGCAATCTCTACCTCACCGACAAGCGCAACGGCAGTGAGTTCACCGAGGCCGACGAGGAACTGGCCGTGGCGCTTGCTGCGGCGGCTGCCGCCACCATCGAGACCACCCGATTGCAGGGAAGGCTGGCCGACCTGCAGGTGGTCGAAGACCGGGAGCGGATCGCCCGGGAACTCCACGACACCGTGATCCAGCGACTGTTCGCCACCGGGCTGTCGTTGGCAGGAATCGCCGGACGTGTCGACGACCCCGAATTGGCGGCGCGGATCCAGGGGGCCGTCGACGACCTCGACGACACCGTGCGCCACGTTCGCACCACCATCTTTGAGCTGCAACGACCCGACACCACCGCACGGTCGGTCCGACGTGAGCTGTTGGACCTGGCCGCTGAGACCGGCCGAAGCCTCGGCTTCGCCGTGGGGACGCGGTTCAACGGTCCCATCGACACCAACGTGGGAGGCGCTGTCGCCGACCACCTGGTGGCGGTGGCCCGAGAAGCACTCAGCAACACGGTTCGCCACAGCCAGGCCACCCAGGTGGTCCTGGAGGTCGATGCCGACAGCGCGTGGGTGACCTTGCGGGTGCGGGACAACGGCGTCGGCCCGGACTCCAGCGCTGTCGGTCACGGGGTGGGGGACGCCGCCGGGATGGGCAATGGCGTGGGGAACATGTCCAGCAGGGCCGACGACCTCGGAGGCATGTTCGCCATTGACGGCGCCCCGGGTGCCGGTTGCACGGTGCAGTGGCGGGTTCCCATACCCGACTGATGACCGGCTGGTCGTCGTCTGGGTGTGTGGTCGTCCTGCTTGCCGGCGCACACAGCGTCCACGCCGCCGCACGCCGCCGCACGCCGCCGCACGCCGCCGCACGCCGATGTTGCTCGAGGTGGAGCCGGCGTGCTCAGGCGGGGCCGGCGTGGTCAGACAGGAGTTGGCGCAGCAGGTAGCTGGGCGCCGTGCAGCGCCGGCGGTGACCGGCTGGGAGCCGGCTGAGCCGGCCGGTGATCACGTCAGTGGACATCGCCACCAGTTCATACGCCTCGTCGGGACCCACGCACTCCGGCACCGTGTGCCCTCGGCCACCATGGGCCACAGGGTCGGCAAGCACCCGGGCGGGCCCCTGGACCATCACCGTCCAACCATCGCCCGTCATCGGGTCCACGTCGTCGGCCTCAAAGACCACCACAACGCCATTGACCGACGCAGCCGCCCTGTCGCTGGGGCAAAGGGCGAACACAATGCGATCGCCGCTGACATGAAACCCCACCGGCACGATGACGGGCAGGGCGTCTACCGACAGTCCCACCCGACCCAGACCCACCGACGACAGCAACGACAGGCAGGTCGACCTGTCGAGGTTGCGGGACCTGTCGATGTAGCGGGCGCTGTCGAGGTTGCGGGACCTGTCGAGGTTGCGGGCGCTGTGACCACCGTTGGACATCCCACGATGGTGCCGAACCCGGTGGTCACGCCACTAGGGCCAAATGTCCTCGAGCCTCAAGGTCGGGCCTCGCCTGATGGCTGGTGTGGCGCTGTGACACCATGGGTCCATGTCCGGGGATGATGTGGGTGAGCCCGATGTGGTGACGCTGCGTCTGCCCGGCGATGTCGCCTACGCCAGCATCGCCCGCACCGCCGCCATGGCCCTCGGGTTGCGGGCCGGCTTCGCCTGGCCGGCGCTGACCTCGCTCGCATTGGCGGTAGACGAAACCATGGTGCTGCTGTTGGGTTCAACCGACGCCGGGTCCGACCCCGATGGGACGCTGGATCTGGGATTCACGGTTGGCGACGGCGGTCTGACCATGAGCGTCACCGTCCGGGGTGGGCGCCACCACCTCGACCCCGACGGACCGGGCATGCAGAGATTCGGTGAACTCATCGCCGACACCGTCGACGATTGGTCGGTGGATGCCGGTTCAGCCACAGTCCGCCTGTCGGTGGGTCGACCCCTCAAGAGCTGAGCGGCCATCCAGGCGTACGCCCACGTACGCCCACGCCAGCACCCCGGCCCGGCATTCGCCGGCACGTGAGCACCAGGTATCAGCGCCCGGTGTGCCCGAACCCTCCAGCACCGCGCTGTGAGTCCGGCAACTCGTCAACCACGTGCAACACACAGTTGGCGACGGCCTGCACCACCAGTTGGGCGATCCGCTCGCCGCGTTCGATCACGGCCTCGGCGGTTGGATCGGTGTTGACCAGCAGCACCTTGATCTCGCCCCGGTAGCCGGCATCGATAAGGCCCGGGGTGTTCAGGCAAGTGACACCGTGTCGAACCGCCAGGCCACTGCGAGGCTGCACAAACCCCGCGTATCCGTCGGGGATGGCCAATGCGATCCCCGTTGCCACCAGGGCACGGCCACCTCCAGGCGCCAACACCACTGCTTCACGGGCCCGCAGATCCAGTCCGGCATCTCCTTGGCGGGCATACGACGGCAACTCCAGATCGGGGTCGAGACGCACCACCGGGATCCGCAACTGATTCCCCCGGGACAGGGGATCTGTGTCGGGGCCGGGGCCGGGGTCGGCGCTCACGACGTTGACCACCACATCGCGTCACATCCGCCAGTGTCACATCGTTGCCCGAACACGCCCGAGACCCTATTCCCGGCGACGTTCCCAAAGACATTCCCGCACACGTATCCCTCCACCACGTAGACCCCCAACACGCATCCCCCCGACGTGCATCGCCCCGACGTGCGTCACCCTGCGACGCACCCGGCTGCGGCCTGATGGGCTGGCATTTTTCCAGCCCAACATGACAATACGCGCCGCGCGTTGGCATCGGCTCCACTGCACTCCTACCGTTCTTTTAGGGGGTAGGCCGTCCAGTTGTTGACGGTTGCCCTAATCATCATGAACGGCAAGGACGTGCTCCATGACCTCCCCCCACCCATCCTCATCCCGGTTCCCTGTTCCACGATTGCTAACCCGGATGGCAGCGCTTGTCGCTGTCATGGCGGTGATGTTGGCTCCAACGGTGGTCCACGCACAGGACTATCCGCCACAACCCTCTGTGGTGATTGATCAACCAATCGTCACCGAGGGCGGCATCGTCACCTTGACGGGCTCGGGTTTCCTTCCCAATTCGTTGATTGAGGTCTACCTTGCCTCCGGCCCGGAGGGCAGTTCCGAGCGCATCTTGTTGGGCACCACCATGAGTGATTCGGATGGGAACTTTTCCTTCCAGTGGGATACCGCCGGATACTCACCGGGCACCTACACCCTCATTGCCACCGACGGCGTCAACTCCGCCACGACCCAAGTCATGGTCACCGCTGCGGGCGAGCAAGCCGTGGTGACACCAGCGCGCACCGGCGGCGGGGCTCCCCCTGCAGCAGTCGGCCGGACACTCCCGGTGACCGGCGGAGTCGGCGGTGTCGTCCTTCGACTGGGCATCGTGTTGCTGACCATCGGCGGCTTGGCGATGGTGGCCAGTCGAGGCCACTGGCGAAAGATGTTGCCCACGCGCTGAGGAAAGAGACTATGCGCAATGCTGACGGGTTCAGCCTCCTCTAGGCTTGGCGGGTGCTCGCCCGATTGATCTGGAAATGACTGGGCTGGACCCGGCAACACACACCATCGTTGAGATCGCATCACTGGTCACCGACGACGACCTCACCATCGTGGCCGAGGGCCCAAATCTGGTGATTCACCAACCGCCCGAGGTCCTCGACCAGATGAACGATCTGGTGCGCAACATGCACACCAGGTCGGGTCTGCTTGAGGCCATCGCCACATCGACGGTCACCCTTGCCGACGCCGAAGCCCAGACCCTGGCCTTTCTGACTGAGCAGCTCGGGACCACCCGAAGCGTGCCACTGTGCGGCAACACCATCGGCACCGACCGACGGTTTCTGGCTGCCCACATGCCGTCGATCGAGAACTTCCTGCATTACCGCAGCGTGGACGTCACCACGATCCGGGAACTGCTGGTGCGTTGGAACCCGGCGGCATTGGAAGGACTCCCCACCAAAGCCGACGGCCACCGGGCCCTCGACGACATTCGCGAGAGCGTGGCCGAGCTGGCGCACTACCGCATCCACGGCTTCGTCCCGGCACCGACCCCACCCCCGCAGGCAACCTCCACCCCATCGGTAGGGTGACCACAGTGGACGCCGCCGACCGGATCTACCTGTCGCCGCCCGACATGGGCCCTGACGAACGTCGCCTGATGCTCGACGCCTTCGACTCGAACTGGGTGGCGCCCATCGGTCCCCATCTCGGGGCCCTGGAAGCTGAGCTCGCCGACGTGGCCGGGGTGGCCCACGCCGTGGCGGTGTCGTCGGGCACCGCAGCCCTGCATCTGGCCCTGCGACTGCTTGGTGTCGGCCGCGACGACGAGGTCCTCGTACCCACCCTCACATTCGTCGCCACCGCCAATGCCGTGACCTACACCGGGGCCTCACCGGTGTTTGTTGACGCACATCGCGACTCGTGGACGGTTGATCCGGCTCTGGTGGCAGACGAACTCGACACCCGGGCACGCACCGGCCGCCTGCCGGCCGCGGTGGTGACGGTCGACCTCTACGGCCAATGCGCCGACTACGACCCGTTGCTGGAGGCGTGTGAGCGCCACGGTGTGCCGCTGGTGGAGGATGCTGCCGAAGGGCTCGGCGCCACCTACAAGGGCAGGCCAGCCGGATCGTTCGGCCGGGCGGCCATCTTTTCGTTCAACGGCAACAAGATCATCACCACCGGCGGTGGCGGCATGCTGGTCAGCGACGACGCAGAACTGGTGGAGGCCGCCCGCCACCTGGCCACCCAGGCCCGCGACCCCGCCCCGCACTACGAGCATTCGACCATCGGGTACAACTACCGGCTGGGCAACGTTCCTGCCGCCATCGGTCGGGGCCAGCTCATGCATCTCGGGGAAAAGGTGGCCCGACGCCGGGCGATCAACGCCGCCTATCGGCGAGCGTTTGAAGGAGTGCCAGGCATCAGCTTCATGCCCGAGGCGGCCTACGGCTCATCCACCAACTGGCTCACCGTGGTGCTCGTCGACCCCGATGAGTTCGGTGCATCCACCTCCGCGGTGCGCACCCATCTCGACCGCCACAACATCGAGGCCAGACCAGCGTGGAAGCCGATGCACCTGCAGCCCGTGTTCGCCGATGCACCGATGCGGGGCGGTCAGGTCGCTGAGGAGATCTTCGCCACCGGCCTGTGCCTGCCGTCAGGATCGAGCCTGACCGACGCCGAACTGGACCGTGTGATCGACACCGTGTTCACCACCCCGGGCATCACACAACAGCGCTGATTGCTCCCGTTGAGCTCAGCTCACAGTGCCCGTCGAACCGCTGGGGCTTGACTGGTCAGGGCCGGCCCGACGAGCCCGTTTCAGACGGGTCGGGTGTCCCGAGCCCACCTTCGGTCGGGCCGTCAATGGTGCCACCCCGCTTTGCCGCAGCCAGATCATCGGCGGGGCTCTGGCCATAGGTTCCGTAGCCGTAGCCGTAGCCGTAGCCGTAGCCGTACCCGTAGCCATAGCCATACCCGCCGCCCAGACGGCGCTGGCTGAACCGGTTCAGCACGGTGCCGAGAACGGGAGCATCAACCTGACGCAGTTGCTCAGAAGCCCGCGCCACCGCCCCGCGATGTGTGGACCCGGCGCTGGCCACCAACACCACACCGTCAACGAGACCCGACACGATGAGCGGGTCGGCCACCGCCAGCACCGGCGGCGTATCGATAATCACCAGATCGGCCATCTTGCGCAGTTCGGCAATCACCTGACGGGCACGATTACCCGACAACAGCTCGGACGGATCAGGCGGAATGCGCCCTGCAGGCAGTACCGACAAGCCGGGCTCATCGGGAATCTGCTGCACCAGATCATCGATCGACGCGTCGCCGATCAGCAGCGAAGTGAACCCTGCGTCAGGTGACAGACCGAAAAAGGAATGGGCCCGGGGCTTGCGCAAATCACAATCCACCAGAATCACGCGCTGGCCGGCACGTGCACACACAACGGCGAGGTTGGCTGCACTGGTGCTCTTGCCTTCCGCCGGGCGGGCGCTGGTCACCTGCACCACACTCAGGGGACGGTCAATGGCCATGAACTGCAACGACGTCCGAAGCCCCCGATAGGACTCGGCAGCAGGCGAACGGGGCTTGTCCCGGGTGACGAGATAGGCATCCCCGGTGTTCTTCCAGGTATCCAGGTCAGGCACAACGGCCAACGACGGCACGCCCGTGGCCAGCTGCAGGTCCTGATCACTGCGCAGCGTGGTATCGAGGTTCTCGGCCACAAAGGCGGCGGCGATACCCAGCACCAGACCCACCAGCAGGGCGACAGCGATGTTGCGGGCGGTGGTGGGCTCGTACGGCCTTGACGGGATGGCCGCAGGCTGGATGACCTCGGCGCCCGCACCGGCACTCAGCTCACCTGACACCACCAGCGAGTCACGCAGATCCAGATAGCTCTGACGCTGATCCTCCAGGGCGTTGATGCGTGCTGCCTCCAACGATCCGGCCGTCACCGCGCCAGCTCGCAGGTCAGTCAGTTCCTGGTTCACAGCGTTGATGCGATCGGTGAGCACCGCACTGGTTCTGGGTGAACTGGTCAAGCCTGTTCTGCTGCCTCAGTTCGATGAAGGTCTCGGCGTAGATGTCGGCGGCTGCGGCCGCCAGTTGGGGGTCATCGGACTCGGCGATGAAGGTCATGACACTGGCCGACGCCGACGTGGCCACCGACAGGTTGACGTCTTCGCCGACCTCGTCAGTCGGCGGCCGTCACCACATTGCTGCTGTTGGCCAGCGCCTGTTCGTTGGCCAGCGTCACGCCACCGGCACCAGTGCCGCCAATCGGTGAACCCGTGGGCGACGCCAGCGTGGGCGGATTGACCAACAGCACTTCGGTGGACGACCGGTACATGGGTGTCTGCAGGAACGACACTGCGCCCGCAGCCACCCCAGCCACCAGCACCACAATCACGATGATGATCCGGCGCCGCCAAGCGATCGCCAGATAGTCACTGAGTTGAGGTGCCGCTTGGGCAGTATCCGCCATTTGCTGATTCTACCCCTTTGGGACAACCAGCCCCACCAGCCCCACTACACACAGGCCCACTACATGCCGGCGGCCTCACTACCCACCGGCAGCCTTGGGTGCGGGCTGCGGCGTGGTCGCCACCCCGCCAGACGGGAGGTGTCAGATCTCGCCGCTGAGCAGGGCGTAGTGGAAGTGGTTGTCACGACCAGCTGTCTCGGGGTTCACATGGATGTGCTTGGCCTGACGGTAGATGTCGTAGCCCTGCGTCCCCAGCTCCCGGCCGATCCCGGACTGCTTGTAGCCCCCGAACGGCCGCTTGGGGTCGATCAGGTGGTAGTCGTTGATCCACACCGTTCCGGTGCGCATCCGGGCGGCGACAGCCTCAGCACGCTCCAGATTCCCCGACTGCACACCGCCGGCCAGGCCGTAGATCGAGTCGTTGGCGATGGCGATGGCCTCGTCGTCGGTGGAGAACGGGATCACGCTCAGCACCGGGCCGAAAATCTCCTCCTGGGCGATGCGGGCCGTGTTGGGCACGCCGGCGAAGATGGTGGGCCGGTAGAAGCTGTCGGGATTGAGCCCGTCGGCGAGATCGGTGGGCTTGTGACCCCCAATGAGCGGCTCGCCCACCTCTTCACGACCGAGCGCCACGTAGCGCTCCACGGTCTCGACCTGGCTGGGGTCGACCAGCGGGCCGAGGTCCGAGGCCATGTCCAGCGGGTCGCCCAGGGTGATCTTGGCGGAACGTTCGACCAGCAGGTTGACGAACTCGTCGTAGATGGAGGCGTGCACCAGCGCCCGGGTGCCCGACTCGCACACCTGGCCACCATGCATGAACGTGCCCCACAGCACACCGGCGGCGGCCTGGTCCAGATCGGCATCGTCGAGCACGATGTTGGCCGACTTGCCACCCAGTTCCAGGGTCACCGGCTTCACCGTTCCCGAGGCCAGCTGCATGATGCGGCGACCCACCTCGGTGGAACCGGTGAACGCCGTCTTGTCAACCATCGGGTTGCCGGCCAGTTCCTCGCCCACGGTGCCACCGGGACCGGCGACCACGTTGAGCACACCGGGGGGCAGGATGTCGGCGTCGTTGATGAGCTGGGCCAGACGCAGGGCGCTGAGCGACGTGAACGATGCCGGCTTGAGCACCGAGGTGTTGCCGGCCGCCAGAGCCGGAGCGATCTTCCACGACGCCATGATGAACGGAAAGTTCCACGGCACGATGCCGGTGCACACACCAAGCGGCTCGAACAGCACGTAGTTGGACGACACCGGGAACGGCGAACCCTCGAGGTCGGTGCGGTCGGGACGGGTCTCGGCCATCTGGGCGAACCACTCAAAAGCGCTCTGGGCACCGGGAATGTCGGCCATCATGGCCTTGCGGATGGTGCCACCGCCGTCACGGGCCTCGATCTCAGACAGCTCGGCGGAGTTGTCGGCGATCAGCTGGGCGATCTCACGGAGCTTGGCGCCACGCTCGGCCCCCGACATCTTCGGCCAGGGACCCTCATCGAAAGCTCTACGGGCGGCGGCAACGGCACGTTCGGCGTCCTTGCGGTCACCCTTGGCCACATCGGCGATCTTCTCGCCGGTGGCAGGGTTATAGGTGGCGAAGGTCTCGCCCGACGCAGAGTCGCACAGTTCACCGTCGATGAGCATCTTGTAATCAGCCATGACATCCCCCTAGGGCCTCGGAGTGCAAGCCGACACCGACGCCGGCCAACGGAGCCATCGGCATCGATGACCCGTCCGACAACCGTAGCGGGTGGCAGACGGGGGTGTCCCGTTCAGACCCCGACCACCGACCACTTACCGGTGAGTGTCCGCCCCTCGACCCTGCCGTCGCCGGCCAGCTTGAGCAGATGGGCGTGAAGACTGTGGCGGGCAACCGGGTACAAATCCGGCGACACATCGGCGTACACCACCGGCACCAGCTGGTCCACCTTTGCGCGTGCCGGCATCGGTGATGGCTTCCATCACCTTGGCTTCGCGCTCAAGCCGGTGGGCGATGTACCAATCGATGACCTCAAACGGGTTCTCGATCAGTCGACCATGGCCCGGAGCGATGGTCTTCAGGCGAAGCTTGCGGACCTTGTCCAACGACGCCAGATAGTCGGCCATGTCGCCGTCGGGCGGGTGGATGACGACCGTGGACCCTTCCATGATGTGGTCACCGGTGAGCAGCATCCGCTCCTCTTCGAGCAGGTAGCACAGGTGATCGGAGCAATGCCCGGGGGTGTGAATGGCCTTGAGGCGGAACTCGGTGGCCTCAATGCGGTCGCCGTCGGCCATCTTTCGGTCGGGTCGCACACCGTCTCGACGGTCGAAGGCAATCAGTTCGGCACCGGTGCGCTCGCACAACGCCATCGCCCCGGGGGCATGGTCGAGGTGATGGTGGGTCAGCGCAACCCAACGGATCCGATCGCCGCCACAACCCAGGATGGCGTCAAGGTGACCTTCGTCGGCGGGGCCGGGATCAACCACCGCCACCTCATCGATTCCGATCAGGTAGGTGTTGGTGCCGGGGCCGGTCATCACGCCGGCATTGGGTGCGATGATTCTGCGCACCATGGGGCTGAGGGCCCGCGCCACGCCGGGTTCGAGCACCTCCAGCGGCGGCGGGACATCGTCGTCACTGTCGACATCGGGGTTGGCCGTCTGCGAGGCCCGCCTGAACGCCATGGTCAGCCCACCGATCCCGAGATGCTGCCGCCGTTGCCACCGGGGTCGCTGCGATGAGGCTCACGCACGTCCAGCAACTCAGCTCCCGACGTGACGATCACGGCGTTGCCCACGTGCACCCGACCCGACCCGGCTCTCGATGCCCTGGCCCTGGCGGCGGTGCTGACAACCGAGAACGGCAACTTCAACAACACGAGGATCCTGGGACCGGCGATCGCCCGGACCAGCGCCCGAGTGGGCGGTACCAGCAGCACAAACCCGACGGCATCGGTCACAAACCCCGGGGTGAGCAACAGGACTCCACCCACCAGGATCAACAGGCCGTTGAGCATTTCGTTGGTTGGCAGATCGCCGCGGCCGAGAGCTTCGCGGGCCCGACGCACCACGCCCAGACCCTCACGCCACACAAGCCAGGTGCCAAACAGACTGACGGCGATGAGCAAGGCCAGCGTGGGAACGACGCCCAGCGAACCGGCGACCTCCACGATCACGAAGAGCTCGAGGATCGGCACCACGAGGAAGATCACAAAAAGCAGGAGGGACATGGTCATCCCATGCTACCGGGATGGGGTGTCAGGTGCTCGGGGGACCGCATGGGCGACAGCGTGGACTCCACGGCGTCGCCCATGCTCCCCCTCGATGCGGGATCCCCCCCCAGGGCCCGCATCGACGACGAACGAATCACTTCCGGTAGGTCGCTACAACCCCCGTTGCGCCAGCAGATTGCGGCGCTCGTGTTCGTTCATCCCTCCCCAGATGCCGTGAGGCTCCCGGATTGAAAGCGCGTACGTCAGGCAATCGGGTTGCACCCCGCAGGCCGAACAAATGGCCTTGGCTCGCAACTCCCGCTCGGCCTTTTCGTCACGCCGTTCTGAATGCGACGGCGGAAAAAACACCGATGCCTGTGGACCCCTGCATGCGGCCCGCAACTCCCAGGCCTCTTCAAGACGCTGAACACTCATTCCCCACTCCCTCCCGAGGCACCGACCATAAAGCCTGAAAGGTGGGTGATCAAGGGTCACTTCGATTGCATTTTGACGACAATCTCGCGACTTTGTGCAGGTCAAGAGCACTTTCGGCTGCAATGAGAACGAAAAGGAGACAGCCATTTGCCAAATAACAGATCTGTCATTTACCGAGAAATAACCGGCTATCAGGCGGCATCGTCGGTCAGTTTCGGTCAGGCCCCTGCGCACGGTCGTCCTGCCCTGCGTCCTGCCCTGCGTCCTGCCCTGCGTCCTGGCCCGTCCCGGCCTCGTCGTCGGGCACCGTCTCAGGCGCCTGTGGGGCGACCGAATCATGCGAGCCCCGGGCACGCTCGCGGTAGTCGCGCGCCGCACCTTCCTCGGGCTCAACTTCGAGCACCAGCCCGTCGATGCCAACCACCCGGACCCGATCCAGTTCCTCAATGGGCGTGGCCCTGTTGGTGGTGGCCCGCCACAGCGCCTGACGCACCTGGACCACGCCGTCGGGAGACACGTCGGTGACGGCCCGGCCCATCTCGCCAATCATCCAGTCCCGACCGATGGTGGGTGTGGAGAAGCGCGTCCGCACCATGGATGGGATGCCGGTGTAGAAGGTGAGCCCCACACCGATGAAGGCCACCGCCAGCGTGATCCACGACATCGAGACACCGTCGAACAAAAAGACCGAACCCACCACGAACAACACCATGCCCACCGCCGTCCACACCCGGGGCACCCCGGTCTGCACGTCGATGGTGAACGCAAGCATGCTGACCACCAGCAAGGTCAGGGCCCACCAATGCAGCGGCAACACCGCAAGCCCATAGGCGGCCAGCACCAATGACCCCGCCGCCACTCCCCCGGCCACTCCGACCCCGGCGGTGAACAGTTCGAAGATCACAAGAGCCATGCCGACCACGAGCAGGAGGTAGGCCACCGCCGGGCTGGCAACGGCATGCATGAGGGTCTCGAGCAGCGGCAACTGCGAAAAGCGCACGGCGGTGACCGGCTCCAGGCGGGTCTCACCATCGATCTCCACCTCGCGGGTGACCATGGCCGGCAGCTCAACGATCAGGTCGCCAATGGTGGGCGACATCACACCGGGCAGGGTCGAGTCCTCGAGCTGCTGGGCATCGATGATCCCGGTGGGAACGTCGCGCACCGTGCCAACGAGCAGGGAGGGGGCGACGTCAACACCGTTGAGTCCCCATGACGTGCCCGGGGCCATTCCGAACCCCTCGGAATGACCGGCCAGAATCGCGCTCACCCCGGTTGCGGACCCCCCGCTGGGACCGATCCACACCGACACCGGCACCGTGGAGGTGGTGATGGCCTCGATGATTTCCATCATGTCGTCGTCAGTCAGTATCGAGCCGCCACTGTCGACCTGCAGGACCAGACCAACGGCACCCACCGCCTGGGCGTCGTCGATGGAGCGAAGGATGAAGTCGGCCATCACCGGGTCGATCAGACCGTCCACCTTCACCACGTCAATCACACCCGGGTCACCTGCCTCCAACTCGGTGGCCTGCACGCCGGTGGCCTGCAACTCGGTGGCCTGCCCATTTTGCGGATGCTGCCGCCGAAGCGGGAGGGGCCAGCAACGGCGCCGATAATGCAAGCGCCAGCCCACAAATAGCCATCACCACACCGACGATCGGTAGTCTGCGCACGACGTCCTTTCGAAAGGGAACGAGTGGATACTGCGCAGTTCTTCGCAGCATCACGTGTGGTCATCGTTGCTGGGAAAGGCGGCGTGGGCAAAACCACGGTTGCTGCCACCCTGGCCAGAGCGGCCGCACGCACCGGTTTGACCACCCTCATCGTTGAAGTTGAGGGCAAGAGCGGTCTGCCGAAACTGTTCGGCCAGAGCACCATCAGCTACGACGAATCCACGCTGTCGGCGGGAGGCGGGCCTGACGGTGCCGCCGACGTGCGAGCCCGGGCCCTCACCCCCGACGACGCCCTGCTGGACTACCTCGCCGACCACGGCCTCAACCGGGTGTCACGGCGTCTGGTGGGTTCAGGGGCCCTCGATCTGGTTGCCACTGCGGCACCGGGTATCCGGGACATCCTCATCCTGGGCAAGGTGAAACAGATCGAGGCTGCCGGTGCCCACGACCTGATCGTGCTCGATGCCCCGGCCGCCGGTCACGCCATCAGCTTTCTGCGGTCGGCTGCCGGCCTGCTCGACGCCGTGTCAGTTGGGCCCATCCACACCCAGGCCGCCGAGGTGCTTGCCCTGCTCACCGATCCGGCGCGGTGTCAGGTGATGCTGGTGACCCTGCCCGAGGAGACACCGGTCAACGAACTGGTGCAAACCGCCTACTCGCTCGAGGAGGACGTCGGCATCAGCCTCGCACCGGTGGTGGTCAACGGGCTATACCCCGACGTGCGTGGTCTGGACACCGACCCGATGAACGCCGCCGCTGCAGCTGGCATGACCATCGACGCTGCCATGACCGATGCCCTGGCCGACGCTGCAAGGTTCAGGACCCTTCGCACAGAACTCCAGGCCACCCAGGTGTCACGGCTCGCCCACCAGCTCCCCCTGCCCCAGATCCACCTGCCGTACCAGTTCACCAGCGATCTCGGGCCCAACGAGCTCGATCATCTGGCGTCGGCGCTGTTGGCGCAGATCCCCGGTCTGCCGTCCATCACGACCGGATCACTGCCATGAACGCACCACCTCTGGGAGGCGACCTCAGCGCGCTTGTGCGGGACCACAGCATCGTGGTGTGCACCGGGTCGGGAGGGGTGGGCAAGACCACCACCGCAGCCGTGATCGCCGTGCAGGCGGCCGGTATGGGCCTGCGCGCCGTGGTTGTGACCATCGACCCGGCCAAGCGACTGGCTGACGCCCTCGGTCTGGAGGGTCTGACCAACACCCCCAGCCGGATCGAAGGGGACTGGTCGGGTGAGTTGTGGGCCCTGATGCTCGACACCAAGGGCACGTTTGACGACCTGGTGGCCAAGCACGCCACCGATCCCGGTCAGGCCGAGCGCATCCTCACGAACCGTTTCTACCGAAACATCTCCGGGGCCCTGTCGGGCACCCAGGAGTACATGGCCATGGAAAAGCTCTACGAACTTCACGAGGACTTCGACTTTGACCTGGTGGTGGTCGACACCCCGCCGACGCGCAACGCCCTGGACTTCCTCGACGCCCCCCAGCGACTCACCCGCTTCCTCGACCACCGCCTCTACCGGATGATGATGGCCCCCACCCGGGGACTGGTTCGGGCCGTGGGCGTGGCCACCCAGGCCTTTGTGCGCACGGTGTCCAAGGTGGTCGGTGGTGAGGTGGTGGCCGACGCCGTGACGTTCTTCAGGCAGCTCGAGCGGGATGGAGCAAGGAGGTTCCAAGGGACGAGCCGACCGCGTGGTCGAACTACTCACCCAGGACAGCACGGCATTCATTCTGGTCACCGCCCCGCGGCCCGACGTGGTGGCTGAGGCCTCACGTGCCACGCCGACTGCAGCCGAGAAGGTGGCATCGCGGTGCGCGCCCTGGTGGTGAACCGGGTGCACCCCCGTTTCACCGACGAGGCCGCCGGTCAGCTCCGCCGACGCGCCGATGCACTCGACGGCACCGACATGGGAGGGCTGCTCACCAACCTGGCCGACTTCGCCTCCATGGCCGACACAGAACAGAGCCACCTCGACGGGCTCGCCGCCAGGGTGGCACCAGCTCCGGTGGTGCGGGTGCCGTTTTTGTCCAGTGACGTGCACGACCTCGATGGACTGGCCCAAATCGGTAGCTGGCTGTTCATCCCCACTCCCGAGGCCACCTGAAAAACCGGTAGCTCACCACCAACCTCACACCGGCTTGGGCCCCGATCAAGCACGACGAAACCTTTACACCTAGCGTAGAGTCGAAATCATGACGATGTTCCATCCGGGACATCACCGGGGTTGCTTCCACCAGCGGCGTGCGCGGCCACAATGTGTCGTTCTCGTAGGGTCTGGTGCAACCGACTGAGCAAGGGGGAAAGCAATGGAAGACATACTCATCAGTAATAACCCGCTGCTTAACGACGTCACACTCACCGGCAACCAATATCTGCTGGTGTACAACGTGTTCTCATTCGTCGTGGCAGCCATGCTGGGCTCGTTCGTGTATTTCCTCATGAACGCCAACCAGCTGGCCAAGCAGTATCGCAACGCAGCGGTGATTTCGGCCGTCGTGGTCGGCATCGCCGGTTACCACTACTTCCGGATCTTCTCGGGGTGGGCAGACTTCGAATTCAATGAGGGCTACCGGTACGCCGACTGGCTCCTCACCGTGCCGTTGCTGGTCATCGAGTTGTTGATCGTTCTTGGGCTGACCAAGGCCGTGCGTCGACCACTCACCATCCGGCTGGCCATAGCTGCAGTGCTGATGATCGCCTTGGGCTACCCGGGTGAAATATCGACCGTCGACTCCACCAAGTGGATCTTCTGGGTCCTGTCGATGATCCCGTTCCTGTACATCCTCATCACCCTCGCCGGGCAGATGGGGGCAGCAGCGAAGCGGGAATCGGCCCGGGTGGCAAAGCCGATCAGGTTGGCCATCGTGCTGCTGCTCGTTGCCTGGCTGGTCTACCCCATTGCCTACCTGTTCCCCGTCTTCTTCGAAGAAGGCAACACCATGGCTGACACGGTTCGTCAGGTGGGCTATTCAATCGCCGACCTGGTGGCCAGGCCGGTCTACGGTCTGGTCATTTTTGCCATTGCCAAGGCCCGGACTGCCGAGCTGGAGGGCGAACCCGAAGAGGAGGCTGCGACTGTCTGACAGTCGTCGCCAACTCGCAAGAGCAATGTAAAGAGCAATGGAAAGAGCAATGCAGGGGGCGGTCCCATCCGGGGCCGCCCCTTGTGCATTCCAGATGCTGACGCCAGTCGCAGTTGCGAGACGAAGTTGCAAGATGCCGTTACGAGACGCAGTTGCCAGATGCCGTTGCGAGCCCGGATCCCGATCGGGTCTCAGGCGCCTTCGTCAGCCGCCAGGTCGTCAACGGCCGGAGCGGTGAGGGCAGCCACGGCCTCGTCGACGGTCTCGGTGACCGGCACGATGCGGTCGAAACCCGTGGTGTGCAGCAGGCGCATGAGCGTGGGTCGGTTGCAGGCCACGGCAACCTCACCGTCGGCCTCGCGCACCCGCCGGATCCCCCCGATCAGGGCACCCAAACCAGCCGAGTCCATGAACGGCACCTCTGACAGGTCAATCAACAACCGCTGCGCCGGGCCCACCGAGGCCAGCACATCCCGGAACTGCGGCACGGTGTAGGCGTCAAGTTCACCCACTGGCCGACACACGGTGTAGGTGGAATGGTCATGGATCTGGATCTCCAGCATGTGGGCTCCTGCGGTCCATTCCCGTCCGGCGGCCTGCGGGATGCTCCCCGGTGGCCACAGGTCCGGGACAATTCCCGAAATCGAGTACCAAGCGAGCGTACCCCGATGCACAGACCTTGGGGCCTGGCATCCCCAAGGGGTACCCTCACGGGGTGACGACCGTTCTGCTGGCAACTGACGCCGACTGGATCTTCGACGAGGTTGACGCCGCCCTTGGGGGCGACGGCACCACGGTGCACCGGGTGCGTGCCGGGGTTGACGTGGTTCCGGCGTGCCGAAAGCTCGAACCAGACCTGCTGGTGCTCGACATGCAGATCGGCAGCATGGGTGGAATGGCCACCTGCATGGCTGTTCGCCAGGAAGAAGAGGCCGGCCGCCTCAACACCGTTGCCATCATGATGCTGCTTGATCGCACGCCCGACATGTTCCTGGCCCAACGCAGCGACACCGACGGCTGGTTGGTCAAGCCCATCGACGCCTTCCGCCTGCGACGCTGTGCCACGGCGCTGCTCAACGGGGGCGACTGGTTTGAGGGGGTTGCCGCCGAACCGACCGCCGACGGTGGCGGGACCGATGACAGTGGAGAGACTGCTGACAGTGGCGACATCCCGGCGTCAGACGTCGGCGACCCTGATGCATCGGGAGCCGAGTCCGCCACCGCCGACGCCAGCTGACAACCAACCCCGGTTTCCGGGCATCAGGGTCAGGGGCTAGGGTCGCACTCATTCGCGGGCTGTAGCGCAGCTTGGTAGCGCGCCTCGTTCGGGACGAGGAGGTCGTGGGTTCGAATCCCGCCAGCCCGACCACACGCCCGCTGTCACCGGCAGCGGGCGTCTGTGTTCCCCGAGCACCACCGTCATGACCCTGTGCACCGTGGCACCCGACCGGCCCGCAGGACTCCTCGTGCGTGCCACAGCTAGCGTCCCGGGATGGAACTGAGTGCCCTGCAACAGTTGATGGACGACCTCTACGGCGACGCCGACCGACAACGGGGCATTGCCGCCACCGTGGCCTGGTTGTGCGAGGAACTTGGTGAGTTGGCCCAGGCCGTCCGCAAGGGGACCGTCGACGAGCAGCGCCATGAACTCGGCGACGTGCTGGCGTGGCTGGCGTCACTCGCCAACCAACTGGATCTGTCGCTTGACGACGCAGTCCAGCGGTTCGTCGACGATCCACCACCGCTGTCGGACGCCTGAGCAGCGCACAGGCGTCGCAGGCGGCAAGGCGACAGGGCGGCGGCTGGTGCGCCTCCCGCCCCAACCGGGAAACCTGCGTCAGCCCAGTCGGTCCAGCAGGAGTTCAGCGATCTGGACGGCGTTGAGGGCGGCGCCCTTGCGGAGGTTGTCGCCCGACAGGAACAGGGCCAGACCGTTGTCCACCGTGGGGTCACGACGGATGCGACCCACCAGGGACACGTCACCCCCGGCAGCCCGCAGCGGGGTGGGCACGTCGGCCAGTTCCACACCCTTGGCCTTGACCAGAAGCCGTCGGGCGTCCTCCACGTCCAGAGGTCGCTCGAACGAGGCGTTCACCGCCAGCGAATGCCCGGTGAACACCGGTACCCGAACGCACAGCGCCGACACTTCCAGCCCGGGAAGTTCGAGGATCTTGCGACTCTCGTTGCGGAGCTTCTGCTCCTCGTCGGTCTCATGCAGCCCGTCGTCAACCAACGACCCGGCCAGCGGCACCACGTTGTAGGCGATGGGCTCGGCGAACACCGACGGCGCGCCGAAGTCCACTGCGGAGCCCGACACCGTCAGCGAGGTGGCGTTGTCGCCCACCTTGCGAACCTGGTCGTCGAGTTCGGACGTTCCGGCAAGCCCGGCGCCCGACACGGCCTGGTAGGACGTCACCACCAACGAACGCAGCCCGGCGGCCTGGTGCAGCGGCTCGAGCACCGGCATCGCCACCATCGTGGTGCAGTTGGGATTGGCCACGATGCCCTTGGCCATGTTGGCCAAGGCGTGGGGATTGACCTCCGACACCACCAGCGGAACCTCGGGGTCCATGCGCCAGGCCGACGAGTTGTCCACCACGATGGCCCCGGCATCGGCCACCTTGGGTGCCAGCTCCCTTGAGATGGAACCCCCCGCCGACATCAGCACGATGTCCAGCCCGCTGTAGTCGGCGATGGCGGCGTCGGCCACCACCAGGTCCTGGCCTGACCAGTGCATGCTCCGACCGGCCGAACGCGACGAGGCAAACAGTCGAAGCTCACTTACCGGAAACTGCCGTTCAGCCAGTACCGACAGCATCACGCTGCCAACCTGACCCGTTGCTCCAACCACTCCGATGCGCATGGATCCCGAGGCTACCGGCACCAGTGGGGCCCGGGTCCAACGCGTTGCCGCAGCCCGCCGCTGGGCCCGCTACCAGCCCGCCGCTGGGCCCGCCGCCAGCCCGCCGCCGAGCAGTCAGGCGACAGTCAGCCGACAGCAGTACGCAGGTCAGTCCACCAGGGTGGGGCCGTCGGCAAGCGAAAAGGCGTCGTGCAGGGCCTGCACGGACGCCTCCACCTGGGACTCGCGCACCACGCACGAGATCCGGATGGCCGACGTGGAGATCATCTCGATGTTGATGTCGTTGGCCGCCATGGTCTCGAACACCGTGGCTGCCACCCCGGGGTGCGACCGCATGCCGGCTCCCACCACGCTGACTCTGGCGATGCCGTCGTCGGTGCTGACCCGCCGGGCCCCAACCTCGGTGGCCATGCGCTCACACACCGGAGCCGCCCGCTCGAGCTCGCCGTGGGGCACGGTGAACGAAATGTCGGTGTAGCCATCAGCCGACGTGTTCTGCACGATCATGTCCACGTTCACGGCGGCGTCGGCCAGGGCCCGAAACAGGCTGGCAGCGATGCCCGGGCGGTCGGGCACGCCGAGGATGGTGACCTTGGCCTCGTCGATGTCATGGGTTACCGCCGACACGATTGCCTGTTCCATGTCCTGCTCCTCTGTCGAATCGCCCGTCGTGGTCACCAGTGTCCCCAACTCCCAGGTGAATGCCGATCGCACGTGCAGGTCCACCCCGTGGGTACGGGCGAACTCCACCGACCGCATGGCCGGCTTGGGGCAGCCGTTTGCGGTCATCTCCAGCAACTCGTCAAACGAGATGCGCTCCATCTTGCGGGCGTCGGGCACCAACCGGGGATCGCTGGTGAACACGCCGCTCACATCGGTGTACAGCTCACACACCTGGGCTCCCAGGGCGTGGGCCAACGCCACAGCGGTGGTGTCGGAGCCTCCCCGACCCAAAAACGTGACGTCGTTGTCGTGCGACACCCCCTGGGCCCCGCCCACAACAGGGACCCGTCCGGCGTCGATGGCGGCCCGGATGCGATCAGGACGCACATCGAGGATCTTGGCGTCGGTGTGGGTGCTGTCGGTGACGAACCCGGCCTGACTCCCGGTGAACGAGTCGGCGCCCACACCCATCTCGTTGAGTGCCATGCACAACAGGGCCATGGCCTTGCGCTCACCGGCGGTGATGAGCATGTCCATCTCACGCCCAGGTGGCGAGGCCGACACCTCGCGGGCGGCACGGAGCAGATCGTCGGTCTCTTTGCCCATGGCGCTCACCACCACAACCGGCCGGGCTCCGTGACGCTGGGTGCGGGCCACATGGTCGGCCACGGCGCGCATGCGTTCGGTGTCGGCAACCGACGTGCCGCCGAACTTCTGCACCACGATGGGTCCCGGGTCGCTCACAGCCGCTGAGTCTATGGCCGGGCGTCATGTGGTCCAGCATCGTTTCCGGTACGGTTCCACGTCCATGGCACGACCCACCAGCAATCGCCAACGCAGCCAGGCCGCGTCCCACCAGCGCCGTCAACGCGCCCACACCGCCGCCGAGCGCGCCCAGCGGCGCCGCAAGGTGGTGGCTGCGGTCGTGGTGGCGGGTCTGGTCCTGTCCAGCGGAGGTGCGGTCGTGGCCGTTGCCCTGGGCTCACTGGGCGGGGGTTCCACCCCTGCGACCACGACGTCGGTTCCCACCCCGCCGACCACCCCGACTGGCGATGCGGTGGTGGTACCCCTTCCCGCCATCGGGGCATCGGCCGCCGCCGACGTGCCGTGTCCGGCTGCCGACGGGTCGTCACCGCGCACCACCTCGTTTGCCGGACCTCCCCCGAACTGCCTGCCCACCAACGCTGACGGAAGTATCGACACCTCGGTGAACCTCACCGCCGTGGTGAGCACCACCGTCGGAGACCTCACCTACCTGCTCAGCACCGAACGGGCCCCGCAGACCGTGAACAGCTTCGTGTTCCTGGCCCGCTACGGGTACTTCGACGGTGCCCCGTTTGACATCATCATTCCGCTGGCCTGGGCCGAGGCCGGCGCCAACTTCATCGACGCCCCCTACAGCGATCAGGCCGGTCCGGGCTGGCTGGTTGAGCGCGAATCGCCCGAGCAGGGCATGGTGTCCACCCCGGGCATGCTGGCCATGGCCACCACCCCCGACGGCTCGTCACGTCCGGGCCGACTGCTGGTGGCGCTCGGCGACCAGGCAGCGGCGCTGCCGATTCCCACCACGTTTTTTGGCGTGCTGCTCGATGGCACCACCACCCTGGCCGCCATTCAGCGATCGGGGCGTGAGGACGGTCAACCCTCAGCTGTGGTGCTGATCGAGCGGATCACCGTGGACGTCGTCGACTGACCGAACCACCCCGCAAAAGCCGCTTTATGGGGCCGCGTCCTGTCCCTGCCGCCACAGTTGGTAACGTCCCCGGCCATGGGAACCGACAAGCGTGAGCGTCAAAAGGCCGGAAAGATTGCCCGGGCGGAGGCAGCCCGGGATGCGCAGCGCAAGGCGGCCATGCGCAAGCGCGTCACCACCTTCGCCGTCATCGCAGCCGTAGCCGCCCTGTTGATCGGTGTGTACCTGTGGCAGTCGGGAGACGACTCCGAGCAGGTGGCCACCACGTCGACCACCACCCCCGTGCCGACCACCCCCTCCACTGCAGCACCCGAGGTGGTGGCAGCGGGCACTCCGTGTGTGGCCCTCGACGACACCCTGCCCCCGGGCACCCCACCGTTTGAGATCCCACTGGGCCCGCCGTCGGCGGACCTGGTCCTCGACGACCTGGTGGTGGGTGATGGGGCTGAGGCCGTGGCCAACGGCACCGTCACCATCAACTACATCGGGGTGTCGTGCTCCACCGGCAAGATCTTCGACAGCTCCTATGAGCGTGGTCAGCCGGCCACCTTCCCCCTCGACGGGCTGATCGAAGGCTGGCAGCTGGGCATCCCGGGCATGAAGGTGGGCGGCCAGCGCCTGCTGGTCATTCCGCCCGACCTGGGCTACGGCCCGGTGGGCCGTCCCGGTTCGATTGCCGGCAACGAAACCCTCATCTTCCTGGTGGAACTGGTCGACGTCCCGGCTGCCTGAGCCGGCAACCCGGCTTCAGCTCCAGTGCCCAGGCAAGCTGCAGCACCTGCAGCGCCTGCAGCACCTCCAATTCCTGCAGCACCCGGAGGGCAGGCCTGCGCGTCGCCGGTCAGGGCTGCATGTCGTCGAGCGACACCACGGCGCCGTTCAGGTACACCACGACATTGCCCGCACCCTCAACCCGCCACACGCCGTCGGCGGAGCGCAACAGCGCCGTGGACGAGTCGATACCCGCCACATACAACCCCTTCGGCGCCAGCGTCACGGTGCGGTGGACCTTGTCGTGCGACCACTGCTCAAAACGCGGGATGACCGACACGCCTTCCACAACCCCAGGCCAACCGTGAACGCCCCACCGCGGGTGTCAACCATGGGATCACACAGCACGTCAGCCCCCGCCGACGTGCCAGCCAGAGCGGCACCAGCCAGCCACGCCGAGACGATGGCATCGAACACCGGGGTGTCCTTGAGCACCGAACGCAGATGCATGGGCGAGCTGCCGGCCAGATAGATGAAGCGGGCGCTGCGCACCTCCTCGACCAGCTCGGGCAGGTAGGCGTCGCGGCGGGTCAGTACCCCAAGCCCACGGGCGGCACCTCCCAGCCCGGTGAACCACGCCTCTGCCTGGGCCACCAGCAGTTCGGGATACTCGTAGGCCGATCCGGTGGGAAGGACCAGTACCTCATCAGCGGCCACAGCGGTGAGCAGTTCGCTGTCGAACGAGCACCCGGGCGTCCACTCACCGCCACCCACCAGTGCCAACGGACCGGCACCTGAGGTGTCCACGGCGCTCATCGGGGGGCCTTGGGCAACGCCGTTGCGAAACGCTCGGCTCGCAACTGGACAAACGACCGCAGGGGCCAGATCAGGGTGGGCATGGTGAACCTCTCCACATCAGTGACGGTAAGACCAGACAGGCGGACAGTGGCGGGCAGATCCCGGGCGAGGTGCACCCCGCGCGCCGGAGCGAGCAACGCCCCCAGCGAGGCAGACAGCACCCCCATGGCACCGGGACGGAACCCCGGTTCCACCGCCATCACCACACCATCGGGGGCCAGCAGGCTGGCGACCACGGCCAGCGCGGTACCGAGGTCGGCGAAGCGGGCAAGGCCAGCCACGGTGACCACAGCGTCGTAGCTACCGGCCTGACCAACATCGAGACCCTGATCGAGGGCGTGACGCAGCACGCTGCGGTGGTCGGCACGTCCCAGGTCCAACACCCGCTCGTACCGGCCGCCGCCAACATCGGCCAACATCTCGGCGTGGCGCCGCTCAAGCTCAAGCCTGACCACCGCCGGCCAGCGCGCAGGGAGATCGGGCCGCGCTGCCACGGTCACGGGATTGGCATCACCCGACGGCGACGACGATGGTGGGACGGCGCGTGGCCGTGCCGGATCAGACACGATCACCGAGCCTACCGGGGGGCCGGTCATCGCCTTGCCGCCACCGCCAACACACCCACCGACACACGACCGTCACGCCCCGGTCAGCCACCAGCGCACAGCCGGTCATCGGGCGCCGCTGGCGTCGCAACGCGCCACATCGGTAGCGTGTCGCCCCATGACCATCACACGGGTAGGCGTCGTCGGTTCAGGAATCATGGGTTCGGGTATCGCCCAGGTTGCAGCGCAGTCTGGTTTCGAGGTGGTGCTGCGTTCGCGCAGCCAGGCCACCGCCGACGCCACGCTGGCAGCCCTGGGCAAGTCGCTCAACAAGCTGGTCGACAAGGGCCGCATGGAAGCCGACGCCGCTGCGATGGTGCTGGGTCGGGTCACCGCCGTCGAGGACCTCGCTGCGCTGGCCGACTGTGACCTGGTGATCGAGTCAGTGGTGGAGGACCTTGACACCAAGCGCGAGCTGTTCACCCAGCTCGACGCCGTGGTCAAGGCCGGGGCCATCCTGGCCACCAACACCTCGACCCTGCCGGTGGTGGAGATGGCCATGGCCACCCAGCGCCCCGACCGGGTGTGCGGCATCCACTTTTTCAACCCCGCCCCGATGATGGCCCTGGTTGAACTGGTGCGTCCGCTGACCGCCAGCGACGAGACCATGGCCGAGGCCCTGGCCTTCGCCAGCGAGTGCGGAAAGTCTCCGGTGCACGTGACCGATCAGGCCGGGTTCATCGTGAACGCCCTGTTGTTCCCGTATCTCAACAACGCCGTGCGTCTGCTGGAAAACGGTGTGGCCTCGGCCGAGGACATCGACTCCGCCATGAAGGGCGGCTGCAACTTCCCCATGGGTCCGCTGGCGCTTTTGGACCTGGTCGGCCTGGACACGTCGCTGGCCATCCTCGACGCCCTGTACGCCGAATTCCGCGACGCCAACTACGCCGCCGTGCCGGTCCTGCGCCGCAAGGTGGCCGCCGGGCAGCTGGGTCGCAAGTCCGGTCAGGGCTTCTACAGCTACTGAGCCCCACCGGGGTCGTCGCCAGCCGCCACGGCGTCACGGCGTCACGGCGTCACGTGCCCTAGTAGCCCGAGCCGCCCGAACTGCCCGAACCACTCGAGTCGTCTGAGTCGTCCATTTCCGCGCCCGGGCCGCTGGGCGATCCCTCGGCCGGCGGCAGGATGTCGTCGGCGTCAACATTCACGTCGGCCGGGTCGTTCGGTTCGTCGTCGTTTCCTGAGGTTGAGCACGCCAGCCCGCCGAGGGCCAGCCCACCTGCCATGGCGACAATGGCAATGCGTCGGACCAGCGACGTGGTCCCAGAAGTTCGGCTCGATGATGTGGTCGACGGTGTCATGCGTGGTACTCCGGATCTCGATGGTGGACGGATACAAGCATGGTACGCGCTCGCCTGGGTGGGCATGGGTCCGCGGTCGGTCGGTCGAACCCGGTAGAACACACCCATGGCAATCGAGCCACCAGCAAGCGTGTGGGCCTTCCCGTCGGCTCAGCGCGCCCATCACAGTGGGCTGGTGGCTGCCGGTGGCGACCTGGCACCGGGGACATTGCTGGCCGCCTACCGAAGTGGGTTGTTCCCCATGCCCGGTGACGTCGCCGGCGAAATCCACTGGTGGTCACCGGACCCGCGCGGGGTCATCGAACTGGACGCGTTTCACGCCAGTCGCTCGCTCCAGCGGTCCCGACGCAGGTTCGACGTGCGCGTCGACACCTGTTTTCGCCAGGTCGTGACCACCTGCAGCGCACTCGACCGACCCGGGGCGTGGATCACCGAGCCCATCGTTGACGCCTACTGCCAACTGCACGAGCTGGGATGGGCCCACAGCGTCGAAGTGTTCGACACCGACGGCGCCCTGGTGGGTGGCCTGTACGGGGTGGGGATCGGCGGGTTCTTTGCCGGAGAATCAATGTTCCACCTCGTCACCGACGCCTCAAAGATGGCGGTGTGGGCCCTGGTGGACGTGCTGGCCGCCGGTGGCGCCACCCTGTTCGACGTGCAGTGGACCACCGATCACCTGCGCACCCTGGGTGCCACCGACCTCTCCCGGGACCGGTACCTCCAGCGACTGACCGGGGCGGTGTCGGCGCCCGTCGACCCCTTCGCCCCACGCTGACCACCCGGTGGCGGTGGCCGGCGGGCACATCGCAATGGCGGTCAAGATGACACGGACCCGCTGCGCGCGGGACGATAGGGACATGGCCGAATCGAACGACCAGCACACCAACCCGCGACTGAGCGAGCGGGACCGCCCGTGGATGATGCGCACCTACTCGGGGCATTCCACCGCCGAGGCCTCCAACGCGCTGTACCGGACCAATCTGTCCAAGGGACAGACCGGGTTGTCCATCGCCTTCGACCTTCCCACCCAGTGCGGCTACGACCCCGACGACATCCGGGCTCGCAGTGAGGTGGGCAAGGTGGGTGTGCCGGTGTCGCACATCGGTCACATGCGCAGCCTGCTCGACGGCATTCCCGTCGGTGACATGAACACGTCCATGACCATCAACGCCCCGGCGGCGTGGATGCTGGGCCTGTACGTGGCCAACGCCGAGGAACAGGGGGTGGCATCGAGCGCCCTGCGCGGCACCACCCAGAACGACATCGTCAAGGAGTACCTGTCACGAGGCACCTACATCTTCCCGCCCGAGCCGTCGCGCCGGCTGATCGTGGACATGGTGGCGTTCTGTGCCGAGTGGATCCCCAAGTGGAACCCGATGAACGTGTGCTCGTACCACCTGCAAGAGGCCGGGGCCACGCCGGTGCAGGAGATCGCCTTCAGCCTGGCCACCGCCATCGACGTGCTAGATGCCGTGCGTGACTCGGGCCAGGTCACCCCCGAGAAGTTCGGCGCCGTGGTGGGGTCCATCTCGTTTTTCGTCAACGCCGGCATCCGGTTCGTGGAAGAGACGGCCAAGCTTCGGGCGTTCACCGAACTGTGGGACCGCATCACCTTTGAGCGCTACGGCGTCACCGACGCCAAGCAGCGTCGGTTCCGCTACGGCGTGCAGGTGAACTCGCTGGGACTCACCGAGGCCCAGCCCGAAAACAACGTGCAGCGCATCGTGCTGGAGATGCTGGCCGTCACCATGTCACGCGACTCGCGGGCCCGGTCCATTCAGTTGCCGGCGTGGAACGAGGCCATGGGCCTGCCCCGCCCGTGGGACCAGCAGTGGTCGCTGCGCATGCAGCAGGTGCTGGCGTTCGAAACCGACCTGCTTGAGTACGGCGACCTGTTCGCCGGCAGCCACGTGATGGAAGCCCTCACCGCCGAGCTGGTGGAGTCGGCCCAGACCGAGCTGGACGAGGTGCTGGCCATGGGCGGCGCATTTGCCGCCATCGAGGAACTCAAGGGCCGTCTGGTGCGCTCCAACGCCGAACGGGTGCGTCGCATCGAGAGCGGCGACCAGACGGTGGTGGGGGTCAACAGCTACACCGAGACCGCCGAGTCGCCCCTGGGCGGCGAGGAGTCCATCCTCAAGGTGGATCCCAACGTGGAGGCCGCCACCATCGCCGGGGTGCAGGCGTGGCGCGCCGACCGTGACGCCGACGCCGTGAAGCGGGCCATCGACGAGCTGCGCCGGGCCGCCGAATCGGGCGACAACGTGATGCCGGCCACCATCGACCTGGCCCACGCCGGTGGCACCACCGGTGAATGGGCTGGCACCCTGCGCGAGGTGTTCGGCGAGTACCGCGCCCCCACCGGTGTGGCCGCCGCCCTGGGCGCCGGAGTGCTGCCCGACGGCCTGGCCGACGCGGCGCGTGCGGTGGCCGCCCTCCCCGGAGGCCCCCCACGGTTCCTGGTGGCAAAGCCTGGCCTCGACGGCCATTCCAGTGGCGCCGAGCAGATCGCTGTGGCCGCCCGCGACGCCGGGTTCGAGGTGATTTACCAGGGCATTCGGCTCACCCCCGAACAGATCGCTGCGGTGGCACGCGACGAAGACCCTGAGGTGATCGGTCTGTCCATCCTGTCGGGCAGTCACATGTCACTGGTTCCCGAGGTCATGCGCCTGCTGGCCGACGCCGGGGTGGATGCCCCGGTGGTTGTCGGGGGCATCATCCCTGAAGACGACCGTGACCCCCTGCTGGCCGCCGGGGTTGCTGCGGTCTACACCCCCAAGGACTTCGAGCTGGGTCGCATCATGAGCGACCTGGCCCGGCTGGTGGGCGAACGTCGATCAGCCGCAACCAGCTGACGTCACCAACCTGACGACGCCCAGCTGGCCTGACGACGCCCAGCTGGCCTGACGTCACCCACCTGATTCGATCAGCTTGAGGTGACCACGAAGCAGCGGTCGGCCAGCGACCCGAAGGCGTAGTCGGAGAACAACCCCGAGTACATGGCTCGGGTCTTGGCACTCCATTCCAGCGCCTCGGGGTGGGCGATGCGTCGGCCCACCTGGGTGACGCCGCCTTCGTACACCCGGTACTCGGCCCACATGCCCGGGAATTCCTTCACCGACGCCACCTCCACCCACGGCACGTCGCGGGTGGCGCTGAACCGGCGCACCCGGTTGCGATGGGTGTGTCCGGCAAAGTAGCCCCGGATGTTCGGATGGGCGGCCACCACCTCCACCAGGCGTTCGGAGTCGTCGGGATCGATGCCGAAGTAGTCGTCGGGTCGCTGGTGCGACTCGGGGTTCCAGCAGTGGTGATGGCCAAACACCAGAATCGGCACCCCGGCCTCAGCCCGGGCGGCGTCGGTGGCGGTGTCGCGCAGCCAGGCCAGGGTGTCACCGTCCACGCCGCCAGTGGGTTTGCCGTCGATGCTGGTGTCGATCATCGCCAGGGTCACCCCGGGCAACTCCACGGTGAAGGGGGCGGCGTCGCCAACGTGTTGGTGGTGGTAGCTCTCGTGATTGCCGCGAATGTGGTGCAGGCGTTCGCCGAACACCGGGGAGTAGAAGTCGCAAAAGCGCTGGTATTCGTCGTCGGTTCCGTTGGAGGTGAGGTCGCCTTTGACCACCACGGCGGCCGGTTCGATGGCCTCCATCTCGGTGATGACGTGACGGTTCATCAACTCGGGGTAGGGCTCGGCCCCCTCGGGAACGGAGAAGGTGGGTCCCACCTCGGGTGCCCAGTCGACCAGGCCGCACTCCACCTCACCGAAGTGCACGTCGTTGACGGTGGCAAAGCGGCACAGCAGTTCGCCGGGGGGACGGGCCAGGGTTCGGAACACGAACCCGTCGAACTCGTACAGGTGGTCGGGCTCGAGGTCGCTGTAGGTGCGCACGTCGAGGTCGTCGTGGACCACCGCCTCGTCCTCGGCCACCGTGGTGAGATCCATGGCCGCGAGTCTACGACCGGCCCGTCAGGGCAGCCGGTCTGTGAGGGCCTGTGCGCCAGGGCCTGTGCGTCAGGGGCCTGTGCGTCAAGGCAGCCAGTGCGTCAGGGTCGGTCGCGCCGGGTGGGGACCGGCTTGGTCCACCACCGACCCGAGAACCGCCAGCGCGGCGTCACCCGGGCGATGTCGTCACTACCACCGGACGTGAACACCGACATCGCTGCCACCACCGCAGCAACCTCGGCGGCCGTGGTCGGTGCCCGATGGCCGGCCCTGGGGCCCGCACCGGAGGACACGGTGGCAACCGACACTGGGGCTGCGCTGGCGTCGTCGCCGCTCACAGCGGGATGTTCCCGTGCTTGCGCTTGGGGAGTTCCTCACGCTTGGAACGCAGGAGTTCCAGACTGGCGATGAGCTTCACCCGGGTCTCGGCCGGGTCGATCACGTCGTCGATGTAGCCACGCTCGGCGGCGTTGTAGGGATTGGCAAACCGCTCGGTGTACTCCTCGACGAGCTCAGCCCGGCGAGCGACGGGATCGGCGGCTTCGGCCAGTTCCCGTCGGTAGACGATCTCCACGGCGCCCTGCGAGCCCATCACGGCCAGCTCGGCCGACGGCCACGCAAAGGCCAGGTCGGCACCGATGGACTTGGAGTTCATCACCACGTACGCACCGCCGTAGGCCTTGCGGGTGATGACCTGAATGCGCGGCACGGTGGCTTCGCAGTAGGCGTACAGCAGCTTGGCCCCATGACGGATGATCCCGCCGTACTCCTGGTCCACGCCGGGCAGGAAGCCGGGGACGTCCACGAACGTGACCAGCGGGATGTTGAAGGCGTCGCAGGTGCGCACGAACCGGGCGGCCTTTTCCGAGCTTTCGATATCGAGCACCCCGGCCATGAACTTGGGCTGGTTGCCCACGATGCCAACGCTGTGACCACCGAGCCGGGCGAACCCGCACACGATGTTGGGGGCCCAGGTGGGGAAGTACTCAAAGAAGTCCCCGTCGTCGACCACGCCGGCGATGACCTCGGTCATGTCGTAGGGCTGGTTGGGTGATGCCGGGATGAGGTCACCCACCTCGGGGCACAGGCGCCCGGGGTCGTCGGCAGACTCGAAGAACGGGGGCTCCTCGAGGTTGTTCGACGGCAGGAAACTGAACAGGTAGCGCACGTCGTCGAGCACCGAGCGCTCGTCGGGGCCCACGAACGTGGCCACACCGGACTTCGAGCCATGGCTGCGGGCGCCACCGAGTTCTTCGAGGGTGACTTCCTCACCGGTGACGGTCTTGACCACGTCGGGACCGGTGATGAACATGTGCGAGGTCTGGTCCACCATGAAGATGAAGTCGGTCATGGCCGGGCTGTACACCGCTCCACCGGCACACGGCCCGAGGATCACGCTGATCTGGGGCGTCACGCCCGAGGCCTTCACGTTGCGGTGGAAGATGCCGCCGTACGACGCCAGCGACACCACACCCTCCTGGATGCGGGCCCCGGCACCGTCGTTGAGGCCGATCACCGGTGCGCCCACCGACAGGGCCAGGTCCATCACCTTGTGGATCTTTTCGGCGAACACCTCGCCAAGGGCCCCGCCGAACACGGTGAAGTCCTGAGAGAACACGAACACCTTGCGGCCATCGATGGTGCCCCAGCCCGTCACCACACCATCGGTGTAGGGGCGATCGGCCAGCGCCTCACCGGCACGATGGCGGGCCAGCATGTCCAGTTCGTGGAACGAGTCGGGGTCGAGCAGGTGCTCGATGCGCTCACGGGCGGTGAGCTTGCCCTTGTCGTGCTGGCGGTCCACCGACCGCTGCGAACCGGGCTGCAGGGCAGCAGCACGGCGCTCGGCCAGGTCGGCGAGATGGTCGGACATGGAACGATCAGCCATGGCCGCAGAATCTACCGTTCACGGGCCTCGTGACCCCAATGCTCGTGGGTGCGGGGCGCACTCAGCCCAGTCGCAGGAACAGCTTTTCGAACTCCTCGGCCGTCATGCCGTCGGCGGCAGCGGCATCAGGGCTGGTGACGCAGTACTGCAGGCCGGCAGCCACCAGGCGGTAGCCCACCTTGTGCAGGGCGGCCTGGGCGGCTGACAACTGGGTCACAACGTCACGACATTCCGCCCCCTCGTCGATCAGGCGCTGGATGCCACGGATCTGGCCCTCAACCCGTCGGAGCCTTTTTTGCACGTCGTCAGTAACGTCATCAGGGAAACGCATACCGTCACCGTACCCGACCACAGGTACCCCATGGGGTAGTGCACCAACCTGCCGCGGGTTGCTCTTATACCCCCGGGGGTATATGCTGATGACACCGAATGACGTAGGAGGATTGCGATGACGGCGAGCATGGAACGCACCCGAACCCCCGCAGTGGCGGGCAGCGGGCAGCTGGTGCTGCACCAGTACGAGCTGGGGTGTCTGTCGCAGCTGTCCTACCTCGTCGGCGACCGCAGCACGGGTACGGCCGTGATCGTGGATCCCCGCCGGGACATCGCCGAGTATCTGGCTGACGCCGAGGCCGAGGGGCTCACCATCACGTGGGTCATCCAGACCCACTTCCATGCTGACTTCCTGTCCGGCCACCTCGAGATGGCCGAGGCCACCGGCGCCACCATCGTGTACGGCCAGGGCCCCGAGACCGAGTTCGAGTCCTACCGGGTGACCGACGGCGAGATCATCGATCTCGGGGTGGTGAAGATCGAGGCCAGGGCAACGCCCGGCCACACCCCCGAATCAGTCAGCCTGGTCATCACCGACACCTCGGCTGGGCCCGACCCGGTGGCAGTACTCACCGGCGACACGCTGTTCATTGGCGACGTGGGTCGCCCCGATCTGTTGGCCTCGGTGGGTGTGACCGCCGACGAACTGGCCAACATGCTGTACGACTCGCTGCGCAACAAGCTGATGACCCTGCCCGACGACACCCTGGTGCTTCCCGCCCACGGCGCCGGGTCGGCGTGCGGCAAGAACCTGTCGACCGAGACGGTGTCCACCATCGGGGTGCAGCGGGCCACCAACTACGCCGTTGCCGACATGTCCCGGGAGAAGTTCGTGGAGGTGGTGACCGAGGGCCAGCCGTCGGCACCGGAGTACTTCGTGTTCAATGCCATGCTCAACCGGGCCGACCGCAGTCTGGTCAACGAGCACCGCCCGCCCGCCATGGACCTCGACGCGGTGTTGGCCGCTGCCGCCGACGGCGCCGCCATCGTCGACACCCGCGATTCGGTGGCCTTTGCCACCGGCCATCTGCGAGGGGCGATCAACGTGGGCCTCGACGGCCGGTTTGCCGAATACGTGGGGAGCGTGGTGTCCCCCGGCACGCCGATCGTGCTGGTGTCGTACCCCGGCACCGACGCCGAGGGTGCCATGCGCCTGAGCCGCATCGGATTCGACAAGGTCGTGGGGTACCTCGCCGACGCTGACGACGTGCTCGCCCTGCGCCCCGATCTGGTGGTGCGTGGCTCACGTCTGAGCAAGGCCGAACTCGATGAACGCGGCACTGCGGTGGGCGACATCCAGCTGGTGGACATCCGCAACCCCGGAGAGGTCGCCGCCGGCATGCTCGACGGGGCCGTCCACATTCCGCTGGCCGAACTCAACCGGCGCATCGACGAGCTCGACGCCACACGACCCACCGTCGTGTACTGCGCCGGTGGCTACCGGTCGTCGATCGCCGCCAGCCTGCTGAGGTCCAGGGGCTTCACCGACGTGTCCGACATCCTCGGTGGCTACGGGGCCTGCACACTGAGCTGACGGAGCCGGGCGGCAATCCGACCCAGATCATGGTCGGCCAGTACCGCTTCCATGTCGTCGGCCGGTCCATTCCACTGCAGGTCGTCGACGCCACCAATGGTGGGGGCGTCGGTGCGCAACGTGGCCAGGTCACGAAACAGGGCGGCGTCGGCTCTACCGGCCTGCAACACCCCGGCCAGGGTGATGGCCCCGCGTACCGCCACATCCCACTGGGCGGGATCATCAGGGATGGCATCGACGTGGCCGTAGCGGGCCAGGACGGCTGCCGCCGACTTGGCACCCCATCGTGGCAGGCCGGGAAATCCATCGGCGGTGTCGCCAACCAGCGCCAGCCAGTCCGGGATCGACTCCGGTGGTACCCCGTACTTGGCCACCACGGCGTCATGGTCAAACACCACACCCTTGCGTCGATCGAACTGCACCACCCGCGAGCCCCGCACACACTGGGCCAGGTCCTTGTCGGGGGTGCAGATCAGGACCTGGTCCACGCGATCGTCAGCGGCGGCCAGCACCGCAGCACTGGCCAGGGCGTCGTCGGCTTCGAACTCGACCATGGGAAACACCACAATCCCCATGGCTTCGAGAACCCGTTCGAGGGGATGGAACTGGGCGTGCAGATCAGCCGGGATTCCCTCGCCGGTCTTGTAGCCGGCATACATCTGGTTGCGAAATGACTCCACCACGTGGTCGGTGGCCACGGCCAGGTGGGTGGCACCGTCGGCCAGCATCCCCACCATGCTGGTGGCTACCCCGCGTAATGCGGCCACCTCCCGGCCATCGGTGGTGGTGTGCGACGGAAGGGCGAAGTGATGGCGAAACAGTTCGTAGGTGCCGTCGACGAGGTGAACCTGCATGACGCCATTGTGGCCCGGCCATCACCCCACCGCTGCCAGCCAGCGATGGTTCAACGCCACGAACGACTCGTCTTCGAAGTACTCCTCGCCGGGAGCGGTCAACATCTGCTCGCCGGGATGCCAACCTCCGGCTGACAGCGTGCGTGCCATCAGCGACGTGCCATGGCAACTGCCACCCGGTCACTGGCTGGACGACACGAATCCCCGTGGGCAGCCCGAACCGTTGTCCAGCCATGCCCACCACTGACTGCGCACCGACCGCACACACCGGCCGGCCGGTGGCTGGGCCACCTCGGCCTCAAACACCAGCTCGCGGGTGGTGTCGGTTCGCTCCGCTCCCCAGGTGTACCGGACCTGTCGCACGGCGATGGTGTCCGACGATCCGGCCGCAACCACCGGCTCGGCAACGACGGGGTCGACCGCTACCACTGGCGACGACGCCGTGCCGTCGCCGCTGAACCCGCCCGTGGGGACTTCAGCCAGTCCGATGTCGTAGGTCACCACACACACCAACACCGGCACACCAAGAGGCCCGTAGTCGAGCACCGGAGCCAGTCCGCACGACTCGGCCGGCACCTCGGCCCCTTCCAGCAGCCTCTGCGACGCCACGGTCATGGCGTCGAGCTGGGGGTCGTACCGGGCCCGGGTCACCGTCCCCGATGCGCTGAGCGCCACGGTGGCCAGCATCACGGCCACCACAACCACCCACACCCCGGCCATCACAACCCGACCCACCCCGCCACGACTCATCAGCCACCACACAGCGGCGGGTACGGGAACGAACACCAGCAGCGGCAGCACGGGCTCGTCCCACGGGGTGACCACCAACCACAGCCACACCAACGCCACCAGCGCCGCTGCTGTGACCAACACCAGTGCCATGACCACCGGCCGACCGCCCCCACGCTGGGCGGCCAGTGGTGATGGTGGTGACGGTGGTGACGGTGGTGAACTCATCATCGGCCCGATCCCGTCGCCATGGCGCAGCAAGGCCGGCGACGGCCCTGCTACTCCTGGACCAGTTCGATGAGCGTGCCGAAGGCGTCCTTGGGATGTACGAAGGCCACCGTGGTGCCACGGCTGCCGGGACGGGGGGATTCGTCGATGACGCGATGACCCTGGGCCTTGACCGCCTCGAGAGCCACCGAACAGTCGGCTACCCGGTAACCGATGTGGTGCAGACCCTGGCCCTTGCGCTCGAGGTACTTGGCCACCGGCGAGTCGTCGCGGGTGGGGGTGAGCAACTGGACATACGAGTCGGCCACCTTCAGCAGGGCCTCTTCCACCCCGTCGGACTCCACCACCTCGCGGTGGTCCACGGTGGCACCGAACGTGTCGCTGTAATAGGCGATGGCGGCCTCGAGGTCGTTCACGGCGATGGCCACGTGGTCGATCTCGGTCAGCAACAGGGTTGGCTGGCTGGGGTCACTCATGGAAGGTCTCCTGGGATGGTCGGTCCAGCTTGAGGGACTGCGGTGTGGTGGGCAATCAGGCCATGCGTCGGAACAGGGTGATGCGATCCTCGCCCACCTGCTCACGGAACTCGGGATCGTCGATGCCAAGGCCCTCGGTCGGTGCCATGCACAGCACACCAACCTTGCCCTCAGCCTTGTTGTGGTGCACGCTCAGCGCCGCTTCACCGGTCTCGGCCAGCGGGTAGACCTTGCTCAGCAACGGCACCACGCTGCCGTCGCACAGGGCCTGGTTTGCTGCCCACGCCTCGGAGTAGTTGGCGAAATGCGACGAGATGATGCGCTTCAGCTTCATCCACAGGTGACGGTTGTCGTACTCGATCATGTAGCCGCTGGTGGCGGCACAGGTGATGATGCGACCGGCGCGGGCGGTGACGAATACCGAGGCGCCGAAGGTCTGGCGGCCGGGATGCTCGAACACCATCTCCACGTCCTTGCCGATGAGGCCGCGGATGTCCTTGCCCAGGCGCCGCCACTCCGACTCGTCCTGGGTGTGCTCGTCGCTCCAGAACTTGTAGTCCTTTTCCCGACGGTCGATGACGTGCTCCACGCCCATGGCGTTGAGCAGGGCAGCCCGCTCGGGCGAGGACACCACGCCCACCGGAGTGCCACCACCGTTGAGCACGTACTGCACGGCGTAGCCACCGATGCCGCCGGTGGCGCCCCACACCAGCACGGCCTCACCCTGACGCATGGCCCCGGCGTTGTGCGACACGATCATGCGGTACGACGTGGAATTGCACAGGGCGTTGCACGCTGCCTCTTCCCACGTGAGGTGGGCGGGCTTGGGCATCAGCTGGTTGGCCTTGACCACGGTGAGATCGGCCAGACCACCGAAGTTGGTCTCGAACCCCCAGATGCGCTGGTTTGCCGCCAGCATGGAGTCGTCGTGGGCGCTGGGGTCCTGGTCGTCGAGGTAGTTGCAGTGCACGGTGACCTTGTCGCCCGGCTTCCAGTTGCGCACCGCCGAGCCCGTGCGCAGCACGACGCCCGAGGCGTCCGAACCGACGATGTGATACGGCAGGTCATGGCGCGCTCCCCACACCGATTCGCGACCCAGACGCTTCAGGAACCCGAAGGTGGACAGCGGCTCAAAGATCGAGGTCCACACGGTGTTGAAGTTGATGGCCGACGCCATGACCGCCAGCACCACCTCATCGGGGGCCAGCTCCGGCAGCGGCACGTCGCCCATGTGCAGCGACTGGCGGGGATCCTTGTCGGCAGACTCGACCCCCTCCCACATTTCCTGTTCGTCGGCCTTGACGAACACGGCGCGGTAGGACTCGGGCAACTCGAGGTTGGCGATGTCGTCGCCCGAGGCGCCCGAGGTGATGGCTTCGAGGATGGCGTCGGTGGAGCTCATGGCGGCACAAACCAGCCGCTCCACGACCCCAGCCACACTGCAGCCCACAGTGCACCCCCACACCTCTGCCGGTGACGCCCACCGCTCGCTGGCCCCGGGCCGGGCGCGCTCCCTACACTCTGGCCAAGTCGGCTGGACCCCATGGTCCGGTCGGGCGGGTCCGGCCGAACGGCCGGGTGCAACCCGTCATCCGCACCACGACAGGGGAACACTCTCATGGCACGTTCGGTCATTCTCGCAGGGGCACGCACCCCGATCGGCAAGCTCTCTGGCGCACTGTCGGGTTTCTCGGCCGCCGAACTGGGCGGGTTCGCCATCACCGGCGCCCTGCAGCGTGCCGGCATCCCGGCTGACAAGGTCGACTACGTGATGATGGGGCATGTGCTGCAGGCCGGCGCCGGCCAGATCACTGCCCGCCAGGCGGCCAACAACGCCGGCATTCCGATGAGCGTCCCGGCCACGTCCATCAACAAGGTCTGCCTGTCGGGCATCAACGCCATCTACCTGGCCCACCTGATGGTGGCGGCCGGCGATGCCGACATCGTGGTGGCCGGTGGCATGGAATCCATGACCAACGCCCCCTACCTGCTTCCCGGCGCCCGTTCGGGCTACCGCATCGGCGACCAGTCGGTGGTGGACTCGATGATGTACGACGGTCTGTTCTGCGCCTTCGACCAGTGCGCCATGGGTGCCGGCACCGAGAAGTACGCCGCCTCGGCCGGCCTGGCCCGTGATGCCCAGGACGCCATGGCCGCCGCCAGCCACCAGCGTGCCGCTGCTGCGGCAGCCAACGGGCTGTTTGACGACGAGATCATCGCCGTGGAGATCCCCCAGCGCAAGGGTGACCCGGTCGTGATGACCGTGGATGAGGGCGTGCGCGGCGACACCACCGCCGAGTCGCTGGGCAAGCTGCGCCCGGCCTTCGACAAGGCCGGCAACATCACCGCCGGCAACGCCTCGCAGATCTCCGACGGCGCCGCCGCCGTTGTTGTTGTGTCGGCCGAGGTGGCCGAGCGCATGGGGGCCACACCGCTGGCCTCCATCGTGGGCTACGGCCAGGTGGCCGGCCCCGACGCCTCGCTGCTGACCCAGCCGTCCCGGGCCATTTTGGCCGCCCTTGAGTCGGCCGGGAAGTCCGTCGACGACGTGTCGCTGTTCGAACTCAACGAGGCGTTCGCCGCCGTGGGCCTGGCCTCGATGGCCGACCTCGGCATCAGCGCCGACGTGGTGAACGTGAACGGCGGGGCCATCGCCGTGGGACACCCCCTGGGCATGTCGGGCACCCGCATCACCCTCACCCTGGCCAACGAGCTGCGTCGCCGCGGTGGCGGCCTCGGCGCTGCTGCGCTGTGCGGCGGTGGCGGTCAGGGCGACGCCATCCTCCTCGAGGTCTGATCAACAAGGCCTGATCAACAAGGCCTGATCAACACGGCCTGATACCTGGCCTCATGCCTGTTCACTGACCGGGCATGAGGCCGGGAACCTCGTCCAGGCTCACGTGGTTGCGGCCCAGCGCCCCGGCGACGCTGGCATTGGGCACCACGCCGCCCATGGTGTTCACGCCTGCGGCCAGCGCAGGATCCGCGCCACAGGCCCCGGCCACCCCGGCGGTGGCAAGGGCCACGACGTAGGGCAGGGTGGCGTTGGTCAGCGCGTAGGTTGAGGTGTGGGGCACGGCCCCGGGCATGTTGCCCACGGCGTAGTGCACGACCCCGTGGAGCTCGTACACCGGGTCGGTGTGGGTGGTCTCGTGGGTGGTGGCGACACAGCCACCCTGGTCCACGGCGGTGTCCACGATCACCGAGCCGGGCCGCATCGCCGCCACCAGCTCCTCGCTCACCACCTGGGGTGCCCGGCCACCAGGCACCAGCACCGCGCCGATCACCAGGTCGGCATCAGTGACGGCTCGTTCCACGGTCCCCTTGTTGGATGCCAGCGTCATGATGCGACCCCGGTGGATCTGGTCCACCCACCGCAACCGGTCCAGGTTGCGGTCAAGCAGCAGGACCTCGGCCTCCATGCCCTGGGCGATCCACGCTGCGTTCCAGCCCACGTTTCCGGCGCCCAGCACCACCACACGTGCCGGGCGCACCCCGGGGGCACCCCCCATCAGCACCCCACGTCCGCCGCCGGGTCGCTCCAGGAACCGGGCCCCCACCTGGGCGGCCATGCGACCGGCCACCTCACTCATGGGCGCCAGCAGGGGCAGGGCGCCGTCGGCAGTTTGCACGGTCTCGTAGGCGATGCCGGTGGTGCCCGCCGCCAGCAGGGCGTCGGCCACCTCGGGGTAGGCGGCCAGATGCAGATAGGTGAACAGCACCAGATCGTCACGCAGATGGACGAACTCGCTGGCCTGGGGCTCTTTCACCTTGCACACCACGTCGGCCCGGGCCCACAGCTCGGCGGCGTCGGCCACGATCTCGGCGCCGGCCCGACGGAACTCGTCGTCGTGCAGCGACGCTCCCTCCCCGGCCCCAGCCTCGATGAGCACGCCCACCCCGTGATGGGCGAGCTCGGCCACGCCGTCGGGGGTGAGCGCGACCCGGTACTCGGAATCCTTTATCTCGCGGGGTACTCCCACGGTCGCAGGCCTGATGGGTGGTCGGGGCGTTGGCTCCATGCCTTCATGGTGCCCGATCCCAGACCGAAACGGCACCGTTTGCCGGCATGACCGTCAGTCCGTGGCGCAGTTGCGCTGGTCCAAAAAGGCGAGTTGCCGCCACAGGGCCTCGGTGCGCGCCATGGGCACGCCGCCAGCCGCTGCGGTGCGCACCGGTTCGGCGTAGATGGCTTCGATCTCGAGGGGCCGGCGGGCCAGGTAGTCCAGCTTCATGCTGGGGGCGTAGGGCACCATGCGCTCGGTGGAATCGAACATGGCGTCGATCACTCCGGCGTCGAGGGGATGACCGGTGCCAGCGGCGGCGTCCACCACCTCGACCATCAGGCTGCGGACCAGGTCCCGACAGGCGGGATCGGTGACCATCTCGGCGGTGGTGGCGTCCAGCACCACCGACAGGCCATTAAACGGGATGTTCCACACCAGCTTGCGCCATCGCCCCGTCACCAGGTCGTCGAGGCCCTCACATGGCACCCCGGCGCCCATGAAATCGTCCACCACAGCAGACACAGCTGCTCCAGACACTGCTGCTCCGGCCGATGGGGCAGCTGCGGCAGGACCCCCACGTCGCCAACCGGCACACCGGATCCATCAGCGGTGAAGGCGGCCACGGTCACCCGTTCGTAGTCCACGTGCTCGATGCGGCCGGGTTCGGGCCGGGCCGAGCAGATGAAACTCATCGCCCCCAGCACCTGAACGTCAGGAGCGGTGCGGGCCAGTTGGCGGGCGAAGGGCCGCTCCACGTCGAGGCCGTTTTGCAGCACCACCACCACGGTGGTGCGCCCCGCCAGGCGGTCAGCCAGCCACAGTGCCAGCTCGTCGTTGCCGATGGTCTTGGTGGCCACCACCACCACGTCGGTCATCGGCAACGGGTCGTCGGGTCCCGAGACGTTGAGGTCGGTGAGATGCACGTCGCCACGAGGAGAGACAACTCTCAGGCCGTGGGACCGCAGGTGGTCGACATCGCTGCGCCCCACCCAGTGCACGTGGTGACCGGCCGCGGCCAGACGGGCACCGTAATAACCGCCCACTCCCCCGACGCCGATCACGGTGTAGGAACGCTTTGGCGGGTGTCGATCCACGCTGTGGCACCGTAGTGTGTGACGACCATGAGCAACGTCAACACCACACCTGACGATTCCCGGCTGTACTTCCGGCAGTTGCTGGCCGGCCGCGACATCGCCCGCAACGACCCCATCGCCCGCCAGATGGTGAACTTCGTGTACCTCATCGGTGACCGGGAAACCGGTGACGCCGTGGTGGTGGACCCGGCCTACGACACTGCCGGGATCCTCGAGGTGCTGGCCGCCGACGACATGCGGCTCACCGGTGTGCTGGCCACCCACTACCACCCCGACCACGTCGGTGGGGACATGATGGGCCATGGCATCGAGGGCGTCGCCCGCCTGCTCGAGCAGGTGTCGGTCCCCATCCACGTGCAGGCCGACGAGGCACCGTGGGTGCAGCGCACCACCGGTGTGGGCGAACCCGATCTGGTGACCCACCGGTCAGGTGACGTGGTCATGGCCGGCGGCGTGGCCATCGAACTCATCCACACCCCCGGCCACACCCCCGGCAGCCAGTGCTTTTTTGTCGACGGCAAGCTGGTGGCTGGCGACACGCTGTTTTTGGAAGGGTGCGGCCGAACCGACCTGCCCGGAGGCGACCCGGTGGAGATGTACCACAGCCTCACCGGCCGGTTGGGCCGGATTCCCGACGACACCGTGCTGTTCCCGGGCCATCTGTACTCGGCGGAACCGTCGGCCACCATGGGCGACACCCGCCGGTGGAACTACGTTTTGGCGCCCAAGACCGAGGCCGAGTGGCTGGCCATGTTCAGCCGGTGACCACCCAAGGACCGTCATGACCGACCTGCTGGAACTGTCGTCGAGAATCATTGATGGGCAAACCGACGAACCCGCCAGCCGGGTGACGCTTGAATGCTCCGAGGTGGCCGACGGCGTGGCCGTGGTGGAGTCGTTTTCCAATGTGGTTGCCGTGGGCACCGACGACGGCCTGGTGCTGTTCGACACTTCGCTGGCCTCCTTCGCCAACAAGGTGCTGGCGTCACTGCGGGGGTGGTCGGCCGACCGGGTGGGCACCATCGTGTACACCCATGGCCACGTCGACCATGTGGGTGGTGCTGCTGCGGTCCTGGCCGAGGCTGCCGCCGCCGGCCGCCCGGCCCCCGAGGTCATCGCCCACCAGGCCGTCCCCGACCGCTTCACGCGCTACCGCATGACCCGGGGCTACAACGGCTGGATCAACGCCCGGCAGTTCGGCGGTACTGGACTGACCGGCGACACCGACGGCACACCGGTGTTCCCGGGCCGGTTCGTGGAACCCACCGTCACCTACGAGCACACCCTGAACATCTCACCCGGTGGGATCGACATGGTGCTGCATCACGGCCGGGGCGAAACCGACGACCACACCTGGACATGGATGCCCGACCGGCAGGCCATCGTGGTGGGCGACCTGTTCATCTGGTGCTTCCCCAACGCCGGCAATCCCCAAAAGGTGCAGCGCTTCCCGGCCGACTGGGCCGCCGCCCTGCGCAAGATGCTGTCGTTGCGACCCGAACTGATGCTTCCGGCCCACGGGCTGCCGGTGGCCGGTGCCGACCGCATCGCCCTGGTGCTGGGCGACGTGGCTGGTGCGCTCGAATCGCTGCTCAGCCAGACCCTCGCCGCCATGAACGCCGGACTGAGCCTCAACGCCGTGCTCGGTGAGGTCCACCTCGATCCCGACCTGCTCGACCGCCCGTGGCTGGCCCCGGTGTACGACGAGCCCGAGTTCGTGATCCGCAACATCTGGCGTCAGTACGGCGGGTGGTACGACGGCTACCCGTCACGGCTCAAGCCGGCTGCCGATGCCGATCTGGCTCGTGAACTGGCGTCGCTCACCGGTGGCGCCGCGGTGCTGGTGGACCGGGCACTGGAACTGTGTGGTGCCGGCGGTGACACCAACCTGCGGTTGGCCTGCCATCTCATCGACGCTGCCTGTTCTGCGGCACCCAACGATGCCGCCGCCGCCGCAGCCGCTGCCACCATCTACCGGACCCGCCGATCAGCGGAGACGTCGCTGATGGCACGCGGCATCTTCGGCACTGCCGCCAACGCTGCCGCCGCACGCGCCGAAGAACCTCGTGGACAAGGCGGGCACGACGGGCACGACGGGCAAACCTCCGCCTAGAGTCCGTCCGGCGCACCTGAACTACTGGGTGCGCGACCGACACAGGGCCCAAGCCTGTGTCGCCATGACCCGGGGGGGACCATGACCGAAGTTCGCGACCACCACACACCTGAGCGCCGGCATCACCGAAGCCGCGCCGCCGTCGCTGTGGCGGCACTGATGGCGCTGGTCATGCTGGCAGCGGCCTGCTCCAGTGACGACAACGCAACTGGCGATGCCGCAGCAGGAACCAGCGACACCGCCGCCGACGCCAGCGTGGGCATCGACTACAGCGCCTTCGGGCCCTTCAGTGTGGGCTGGCGGTCCATCGAGGTGGAGGGTGTCGAGGTTGAGGTGCTGTATCCGGTCGACACCGACCGCGCCGCCGAGGGCGAGCGGGTGGAGTCCATCTCCTCGGCACTGGCGTTCCCCGAGTCGTTGCGCGCCGTGGTCACCGAGGCGGCGCCATTTCTCATTCAGGAACTTCCCGTTGACGTCTACCGCGACGCCCCAGTCGCCGCCGAGGGACCGTTTGGCGTGGTGCTCTACAGCCATGGAGCGTCGGGTCATCCCAGCTACTACATCAACACCCTGGCCCACACCGCCTCGTGGGGTTACGTGGTGGCCGCCCCCAACCACCCCAGCCGCAACCTGGCGGCAGCAGCCACCGGCGGTGGAGCCGACGCCGCCACCACCGACGTGGAGGACCTGACCAACACCGTCGAATCCCTCAACGCCATCAACGCCGACCCTGATGACCCCATGCACCTGAGCATCGATACCGCCCAGCTGGCCGCCGCCGGGCATTCCGCCGGTGGGGGCGCCATCAGCCGGATGGCCATGGCCGGTGACGTCGCCGGAACCCGGTTGTCCACCATCATCGGCCAGGCGCCGGCACCGCCGGTGAGGCTGTCCACGCTCGTGGACCCCGACGCCACCGACGAGGAACGCGAAGCCGCCCTCAACGAGGCCCTCGGCGCCCAGACCCCGCCGGACCTTCCCGTGCTGCTGGTGGCCGGGGAGCGTGACGGCGTGATCCCGCTGGCCACCGTGGAAGCCAACTACCAATGGCTGACCACCCCCAAGCAACTGGTGGTGATGGCCAACACCGGCCACAACCCGGTGCTCGACGTGTGCGCCACAATCCGCGCCCAGGGTGGACTCACTGCCGCCGCCGGGGGCCTTGTCCAGGCGTTCGGTCCCAACATTGAGCGGCTGCTGGCGTTGGGTGAGGACGGCTGCGTCGACGGATTCCTGGAACCCGAAGCCGGCTATGCGGTCACCCGTCACCTCACCGTGGCCCAGGTGCGGTGGGCGTTCGGTCAGGACCCCGGCCGGGCGTCGCTGGACCAGACGTTCCTCGTCGCTACCTTCGGCGACGCCATCGGGCCAGTCCGCGTCGACCTGTAAACCCCGACGACCTGTAAACCCCGTCGACCTGCGAACCACGGTGGGTGCCGTGTCGTCGGCCGCATCGTGGCCGCACCCCGCCGCATTCCGGTCTCCGCTACTCTTCGCCAGCGCACGTAACCCAAGCGCCCGTCACCGCCATGGGGGGATCGATGACCCGGACCAGCAGGATCGCAACCACGTTGCTCGGCATTGCCATGCTCGCAACCGTCATACCGGTGGCCACAGCACCGGTCGCCGCAGCACCCCTGGGAGCTCAGCAAGCTCAAGCTGGGCCAGCCGCGAATGACTCCGCGGTGACGGCAGCCAGTTTCACCGACGTTCCGCCCAACGCCTATTTCGCCGACGCTGTGGCGTGGGCGGTGCTCAACGGCGTCACCACCGGCACGAGTGCCAGCCTGTTCGCACCCGGTGAGATCACAAACCGTGCCATGGCCATCATGTTCCTGTGGCGGTTGGCCGGTAGCCCCATCCCCACCATCGACACTGACGGTGACCGGCATTTCACCGACGTTCCCGACGGCGCCTACTTCACCCGGGCAGCGCAGTGGGCATTCGAGCAGGGCATCACCTTCGGGATCAACGGCACCGCTGAGCAACCCACCATGGTGTTCGGTGGCAGCCGACCCATGACCCGAGCCCAGTTCGTCACCATCCTGTGGCGCCTGCGTGGCCAACCCGTCATCGCCGGGTCGGCCGGATTCACCGACCTCACCGCCCCCGGCTTCTTTGCCGATGCCGCCAACTGGGCCGCCAACCGGGGCATCACCGCCGGCACCACCCTGCGGTTCAACGGCAGTGGCCCCCTCACCCGTGGCCAGGCCGTCACCTTTTTGAACCGCTTTGACGACGACCAGCCCACCGACATCGCCGGCTCCGACTACTCCCAGCGCGGCACCTTCGAGGTGGGCCTGCGCAACTTCACCGTCGAGGGTGCCTTCGTGCAGGTGTACTACCCCGTCGACGCCGACGACGCTGCCGGTCGCACCCCGACCACCAGACTCAGCTCGGCCAATGCCCTGGGTCCGCCAGAGAGCGCCTTCCGCAGGTTCGTGGAGTCCAACGCCGCCGCGCTCATCCAGCAACTCCCGGTGCGCTACTTCCCGAAGGCGCCCATTTCCGACGCCGGGCCGTTCAACGTGGTGCTGAGCAGCCATGGCTTTTCCGGTGACCCCCGGTACGTGGCCGACCACCTCAGCCACATCGCCTCGTGGGGCTACGTGGTGGCCGCCCCCAGCCATCCCAGCCGCAACCTGCAGACCGTCGGCAACGGCTTTCTGGATGGTCCGCAGCCGCCAGACGCTTCCACCTCGATCACCGAACTGGTGAAGACACTGGACATGCTCGACGCCCGCAACCTCAACCCCGATGACAACTTCCACCAGGCCATCGACACCTCGGTGGTTGCCGCCGAGGGCCACTCCGCCGGTGCCGGCAGCATCACCGGCCTGTTGGCCAGCGATCGGGGCGACGACGTGCGAACCCTCATCGGTCACGCCACCCGCCTGCAAAACCTCAGCCGGGACGTGCCGGTACTGCTGGTGCCCGGCGAACTGGACCGGGTGATCGCCACCGCCGGCATCGTCACCGCCTACGAGACCGCGCTGAACCCGCCCAAGCAACTGGTGGAGATCGCTCGGGGCGGGCACAACCCGGTGCTCGACATCTGCTCGCGCATCCGCATCCAGGGCGGCCTGGCCCAGTTCGGTGGGCTGCTGGCAGTGTTCGCCGGGCTGGGTGACGACGGTTGTGTCGACGGCTACGTGCTGCCGGGGCTGTCCACGTCGCTGATCCGTCACCTGGTGGTGGCCCAGGCTCGTTGGTCGTTTGGCACCGACGCCACCCGCGATGCCCTGGACGAGGACTACCTGCGCCAGCAGTTCGGGGTGGCCGTGGGCCGGGTCCTCACCGAGATGCCCAACTGACACTGGCGCTTGGGTAGGGTCGGGGCCGCACGCAGGGCGAATCACGCTGGGCGAACCACCGAAGGAATCCCATGGCCGACCAATCCCCCACCCCGTCCAGCCCCGAGCGCGACGCCCTTGTTCGCATCGTGATCGACAAGGGGCTCACCAGTTTCGACGAGCCGGTGACCCTGGCGTCGGGAGCCATGAGCCGGGACTTCATCGACGCCAAGCGGGCCCTGGCCAAAGGCAGCGACCTCACCGTGGCGTGCCGGGCCATCATCGCTGCTGCCGACGAGCGAGGCATCACCTTTGACGCCGTGGGCGGCATGACCATGGGGGCCGACATGTTCGCCCATGGCGTGGCCATGCTGGCCGACTGCGGGTGGTTCGTGGTGCGCAAGGCCCCCAAGGATCGCGGCACCCGCCAGCAGGTTGAAGGCAGTGTGCTCGACGCCACAAGCCGGGTGCTCATGGTGGAAGACACCATCACCACCGGGGCTCCACCCTCACCGCCTTGGAGGTGGTGCGAGCCACCGGCGCCGAGGTGGTCATGGTCACCGCCCTGGTCGACCGTGGCGACGCCGCCGCCGTGTCGTTCGCCGACGCCGGGGTCACCTACGCCCCCTGCTCACCTACCGCGATGTGGGCATCGACCCGGTGGTCCCGCCCACGCCGTGACCACCGGTCGCTTCGCCCCCAGCCCCACCGCCGATCTGCACATCGGCAATCTGCGCACCGCCCTGCTGGCGTGGCTGTTCGCCCGAAGCGTTGCCGGTCCGGGGTCAGCCCCCAGCAGCCCGGCAGCCCCGACAGCCACGACAGCCACGACGGACGCGGCGGCTTCATCATGCGGGTGGAGGACCTCGACCCCGCCGCCCGCCGCCCCGACATCGCTGCGCGCCAGCTCGCCGACGTGGCCGCCCTGGGTGTGGACTGGGACGGCGAGGTGGTGCGCCAGAGCGAGCGGTTCGATCTCTACCACCACGCCATCGACCAGCTGACGGCGGCGGGCCTCACCTACCCGTGCTGGTGCAGTCGGCGCGAGGTGGCCGAAGCCGCCACCGCCCCCAACGAGCCCGGCCTGCCCGAGGGGGCCTACCCCGGCACGTGTGCATCGCTCGACGACCACGCCCGGGAGGTGCGGGCGCACACCGCCAACCGCCCCGCCGCCCTGCGGCTGCGGGCACAGTGGGCCCGGGTGGCAATCCACGACCTGGTGTGCGGCGAGGTGGACGGCATCGTGGACGACTTCGTGATCCGCCGGGCCGACGGCGTGCCGGCGTACAACCTGGCCGTCGTGGTCGACGACGCCGACCAGGGCGTGGACCAGGTGGTGCGCGGCGACGACCTGCTGGCCTCGACGCCACGCCAGGTGTTGTTGCACACGCTGTTGGGCCTGTCTGTGCCGCAGTACGCCCATGTGCCTCTGGTGATCAGCCCCGAGGGTGGCCGCATGGCCAAACGGGGGGCCGGCACCACGTTGCGTGAACTGGCCGACGCCGGGTTGCCACCCGATGCCGTGGTGTCGATGATGGCTGCCAGCCTGGGTCTGGCCACCCCCGGCGAGGCCGTGACCGCAGCCCAGCTCGTGGACCGGTTCGACCCCCACACCCTGCCGCGTCAGCCCTGGTACTTCACTCCAACACCCGGCGGATTTCAGGCACCCACCTGAGATCAACGGTCATGGCACGACCCAACGCCTCGTTCATTGCCGCTACCAGGGGCGCACCGTCGGGAGGTTCACCCTCGCCCACGACTACCACTCCCACCTCGTTGCCACTCAGATTGATCGCCACCACCAGGGCGTCGGGTCGGTCGGTCAGCCACTGCTCCACCACCGTTCGGGCATCGTCGGTCTCCAGCGCCTCGGTGGTGATCTGGCTGCCGGTGATCCCCAGGGGAACGGCAATCAGGATCATGCCGGTGAACACCGTGATGGCGTAGGTGGTGATGCGCCGACGCTGGTGCTGCAGACGACCCAGTGGGGTGAATCCCGCCAGCACGAAGACCAGGCCGCCGGCCAGGATGATGGCCACCAGGTTGGTGGCAAACAACAACAGGGCTCCGCCGGCGTCACCGACAGAGCCCGCTTCGAGACTCACGCCCACCACGGCCAAGGGTGGAACCAGAGCCACGGCCACAGCCACCCCGGGCAGCGAGTCGGCCACGTCCTCCCGGCTCAGGGCGAAAGCGCCAGCGGCGCCGGCGGCCAGGGCGATGAGCAGGTCAAGCAGGGTGGGCGACACCCGCGACGTGATCTGGGAATTGTTGACCAGATCAGCAAATGTCGGAACGAACCTGCTGACCGAACCAGCCAGCACCACCGAGAAGGCCGCACCGGCCACCACCGTGGTTCCGGCCACGATGGCCCGGCGTGGCCACCCTGAGACCAACGCTGCCGCCGTGGCCATGATGGGGGTCATCAACGGGGCCACCAGCATTGCGCCGATCACCACGGCGGTGGAGTCAGCCAGGATCCCGAACGTGGCGATGAGCACCGACAGCGCCAACAGCACGGTGAACCGACTCAGCCGGGCCTTGCGGGCGTCACCCTCGAAAAACAGCTTCGACTCCAGGCGCTGACGGTCGGCATCGTCGAGTTCCCGCTCGCCGAGCCATGACCCCAGGATCTGCAGGGTCTCGGCCGGATCCACCTCCACCGGCTCGCTGCGCACCGCCCGGGGAGGCCATAGACAAGGGCAATCACCGCCGCCACCACCCATGCCGCGGCCACCGCGGCCACCGCAGCGGCAGCACCCGACGCTGGAAGCAACAGCATCAGCACGCCAACCACCACCAGCGACACCCCCCTGGCCACATCCAGGGAAACGTTGTCGCCCCACCCGACAGTGGGGGCAGGCGGGACGGACGGGGCAGCCCGCACAGCCCGCACAGCCCGCACAGCCCGCACCAGTGACAGCAGACCGAACCCCACCAACACAGCCCCCACAACCGTCCCCAGGAGGTTGGCTGTGGGTCCGGGCCATGCCATGAGCAGGCCACCCACGGCCATGGTTGCCAGACCCCTGATCCGGGCGATGACAACCTGCCGCCGGCCAGACCAGACCAGATCAACCACCCCGGCCACGATCATGGCGGCCCCGACCACATCGGCCACGAACCAGTTCTCTCTGGGACCCACCAGCACCGCCAGCAGACCGAGTACGGCGATGGCGCCGCGCATGGTGGCACCGTTGAATACCCCGGGGTCCCCAACCAGACGCCGCAAACTGACCTGATCCCGCTCGTCGCCGCTCACAAGCCGAACGATGTCAGGTCGGTGGGGTCACCACGTTGGGCGTAGTGGCATGTCGTCGGCGCCGTCGGCGTGCGGACGCGCCGCCAACACCTGATGCACCGAGATGTTGGCGCGTTCGAATCCACGTGCAGATAGTGCCATGTACAGCCGCCACACCCGGGCACGCCGCTCACCCACCATGGCCACGGCTTCGTCCCAATTGGCTTCCAGGTTGGCCACCCACCGACGCAAGGTCAGGGCATAGTGCGGGCGCAGGCTCTCGACGTGGCGCACCTCGAGGTCAGCAGCCTGCAGGTGGGTGACTACCGAACCGACCTCGAACAGCTCGGCGTCGGGGAACACGTAGCGGTCCATGAACGGTGAGTCGATGCGGGTGGCACGTGACGACCCCAACACCTCGGCCAGCTGGTAGGCGGTGGCGGTGTGGTCACCGAACCGGCGCAGGGACTTCTTTTGGGGTGGACGGCTGATGGCGTGATTGAGTACCCGTCCGCCGGGCCGCACCAGCGAATGCAGGGCGGCGGTGTACGTATCCACCCCGGCCCGCCCCACATGTTCAAACATGCCGATGGAGCTGACGGCGTCGAAGGGCCCGTCATGCACTTCCCGGTAGTCCTGCACCCGGATCTCCACCTTGCCGTCCAGCCCGGCGTCGGCAACGCGTTGACGGGCCAGCGCCGCCTGCTCGTTGGAGATGGTGATGCCCACGGCCACCGCACCGTGGTGCTCGGCGGCGTGCAGCACCATGCCTCCCCACCCACAACCCACATCGAGCAAACGCTGGCCAGGCTGCAGGCCCAGCTTGTTGCAGATGAGTTCGTACTTGGCCGCCTGGGCGTCTTCCAGCGACGTGGTGTCACTGGCGAACACGGCGCACGAGTACGTCATCGACGGACCCAAAATCAGCCGGTAGAACTCGTTGGATACGTCGTAGTGGTGGCTAATGGAATCAGCGTCGCGCCCCTTGGAATGACGACGGCCGCGCAGCGCCGATTCCTCAGGCGGCGGCGGCAGGCGCTTGAGCACCCCGGGGCCAGTGACTTTCAGCAGCTGCAGCGCGGTGGACCGCGGAATCTTGCCGCCGTCGAAGTGTTCCAGCTGACCGATGGCGTCGTACAGGTCGCCACGCACGTCCAGGTCACCGGCCACCCACGCCCGTGCCAGACCCAGCTCGCCGGGTCGGGTCACCACCCTGGTCACCGCGTCGGAGTTGGCAATCACCAGCACCGGGGCACCGTTGTCGGGCCCGGCCCGGGATCCGTCGTAGGCCTCGATTCCGAGACCCGAAGGGGAGCCGATGAGCTCGTAGACAAGTGGGGCCAGCATGGCAACCTCCTGGAAGTACGACGTCCAGTGCCTGCCAGTTGATCGACATCGCCCGGTATCCGGCCGGTGCCTCCCCTGGCACGTGGACAACGATACGGGTTTCAGGGCGTTGCTGCTCAGAAGGGCGCAACAGCAACCGCCATACCCACCGGCTAGCTTGACGTTTTCCGCTTCAGTTTGACGCGGAATGTGACAGGGGGGAACCCATGACCTACATGCTCAGCCACTTCTGGCCAGGTGCCACCGAGGAGAACTACCTCGCAGAGATCGCCGCCGTCCAACCCTCGCCCACGACGCTCCCGGCCGGGCGACTCCACCACTTCGCCGGGTTCACCAGTGCCGGGATCCTGATCACGGCCATCTGGGACTCGAAAGAGTCCTGCGACCGGTTCGTTCAGGAAGTCCTGTTGCCGGCGCAGCCGGTGGAAGGTGGCTTCCCGAACCCCGTCGAGGAGCATGGGGCCGAGATCTTCAACGAAATCTCCGCCTGAACCGAACCCTTCGGCGTCATGAACCTCCGGGACCGGTCACCGGCCGGAGGTTCATGACGTGGAGATGGCCCCCTCGCTTGGCTGAGGACCATTCGATTGCGCAGGTCCGATCAGAGGGCCCCGTTCGGCTTTGATTGCGGCCGGGTCCGCGTTCCTGCCGGGCGTTCGTATGCCGGTGCGAACGTTCCCGAAGCGAGGATACCGACCCCCAGGCTTCCGATGACCTGGGCTGCCACCAGCCAACCGTGGTCAGGAGTGGGTGACCGCAACCCGGTCAGCCTGCGGCGCCCTCGGCCACCAGCCGCTCGAGCACCAGTTCGGGTTGGTCCGACTCCAGCCGCGACAGCCAGTGGGCGCTTTCGAACAACGCCAACATGGAGCCGTCGGCACGCTCGAGCACCCGCACCCCGCGCTGGCCCCGCAACTTGGCGGCACTTTCGGCGTCGGTTCGCCGGGCCACCCGAAACGGCGTGGGCCGCAGCTCCACCGGTGCCCCGAACTCGTTTTCCAACCGGTGCACGGCCACCTCGAACTGCATGGGACCCACCGCCGCCAGCACCGGCTCGGCGTCGCTGCCGTCGGGGTCGCGCAGCACCTGCACCACGCCCTCCTCGTCGAGCTGCTGCACGCCACGGCGGAACTGCTTGAACCGGGACGTGTCGGTGGTGCGGGCCACGGCGAAGTGTTCGGGGGCGAAGCTGGGGATGGGCGGGAACTCAACAGGTGCGCCCAAAAACAGCGTGTCGCCCACCCGCACGTCGGTGGCGTTGACCAACCCCAGGATGTCACCGGGCCAGGCCACGTCCACGGTCTGGCGTTCGGCGCCGAACATCTGATGGGCGTACTTGGTGGCGAACGGCTTGCCGGTGCGCGCCAGCGTCACCACCATGCCGCGGTCGAACCGGCCCGAACACACCCGCATGAAGGCGATGCGGTCCCGGTGGGCGGGGTCCATGTTGGCCTGCACCTTGAACACGAACGCCGAGAACCCGGCGTCCAACGGCCGTCGCTCGCCGTCGATGTCGGGCCGCGGCGGGGGTGGGGGCACAAGGTCCACCACGGCGTCGAGCAACATGCCCACACCAAAGTTGGTCAGCGCCGATCCGAAAAATGCCGGGGTTGCCTCGGCAGCCAGAAACGCTTCGGTGTCCAGATCGTCGAGCAGGCCCGACTCCTCCAGGGCTGCCTCCCACACGTCGCCCTCCTCGGCGGCGGCACGGTCGGCGTCGATGATCTCTTCGGGGGCCACGGTGGCACCGCGCACCGTTCGGGTGAACCGGGTGTAGGCCCCGGTGCGTCGATCGATCACACCACGGAAGTCCCCGGCGATGCCCACCGGCCACGTCACCGGTGCCACCCGCATCTTGAGCGACGACTCGATTTCGTCGATCAGTTCCAGCGGATCGAGCCCGGGGCGATCCCACTTGTTGATGAACGTGAGCAGCGGGAGGTTGCGCTGCCGGCACACCTCGAACAGCTTGAGGGTTTGGGGCTCGATGCCCTTGGCGGCGTCGAGCACCATCACGGCGGCGTCACAGGCGGCCAGCACCCGGTAGGTGTCTTCAGAAAAGTCACGGTGACCGGGGGTGTCGAGCAGGTTCACCACGCAGTCCCGGTAGGTGAACTGCACGGCAGCCGACGTGATGGAGATCCCGCGCTTTTGCTCCAGTTCCATCCAGTCCGACGTGGCCGAACGACGTCCGCTGCGGGCCTTGACCGCACCGGCCTCGGCGGCCAGAGCCCCGCCATAGAGGAGGAACTTCTCCGTCAGCGTGGTCTTGCCGGCATCGGGGTGCGAAATGATGGCGAACGTGCGCCGGCGGCGGACTCGGTCCGGACCATGACCGGGTCCACGTCACTGCCGGCGCCAGCCGGATTACCTGCAACGCCTGCGCTACCCGGAATGCCTGCGTCACCTGCAACGCCTGCGCTACCTGAAATGCCTGCGCTACCTGAAATGGTTGCCGGGCCGTCGTCGCTCACCGCCCCAGCGTAGGGGTCAGCCGATGGCGTCGTAACACGCCTTCACAAGCTCCAGGCTGCGGTTGTCGCCGGCGAGACCGATGTCCATGCGGTTCATCACGTACCCCACCGACAGTTCGGCGTCGGGATCGGCCCAACCCAAAGACCCGCCGGCGCCGAAATGGCCGAACGAGTTCTCTCCGCCCAGCGGGATGGCCGACGAGTGCACCATGAAGCCCAGACCGAACTGCACGTCCATGTCCATGAGGATGAAGTTGGGTCCCTCGGTGCGGCGCTGGGCGGCAGCGCGGGCCTGGCCGGCGCTCAGCAGTCGGACACCGTCAACCTCACCGATGCAGGCGGCGTACATGCGGGCCACCGACCGGGCGTCGGTCACGCCGTTGGCGGCGGGGACCTCTGCGGCGCGCATGGCCCGACTGTTCCAGATGTCGGCATCGGCCAGGGCAAACCCGGGGGCGAACAGCGCCTTGCCCAATGGGGTCTCGGGACCAAGGAACATCTTGAACATCTCCAGCACCGGGTCGGGTTCACCGGAGGCCACCGCCATCATGGACTCAAGCGAGACGCCCGGCGGGATGAACGACACCAGCGATCCGACTCGGGGCTCCTGTTCCTCGGGGAGTCCGATCCAGAAGTCCAGCCCCAGGGGTCCGGCTACTTCGTCGGCGAAGTACGAACCCACGCTGCGACCTGCGACCCGACGAATCACCTCTCCCACCAACCAACCGAAGGTGGTGGCGTGGTACCCGTGCTTGGTCCCGGGTTCCCACCCCGGACGCTGGTTTTCCAGCGCCTCGATCACCGGTTCCCACGACAGGGCCTCGGCCGCCGTCATCTCGCCGTCCACCCACGCCAGACCGGCCTGATGGCTGAGGATGTGGCCCACCGTGATTTCTTCCTTGCCGTTGCGGGCAAACGCCGGCCAGTAGGTGGACACCGGTGCATCGGGGTCCAGCAGGCCTTGTTCGATGAGGCGGTTGGCGCACACCGCCGTGGCCCCCTTGGTGGTGGAGAACACCAGCATCAGGGTGTCCTCCTGCCACGGCGCACCGGTGTCGGCGTCGGCCACGCCGCCCCACAGGTCGGCCACCTTGTTGCCGCGGTGGTAGGCAGAAAACGCCGCACCGATTTCGGACCCGTTGGCGAAGTTGGCGTCGAAGGCAGCGCGCACGCCCTCAAACCCCGGGGCGGTCCAGCCGTAGGTGGCGAGCGGTTCGGCGGTGGAGTCGGTCATGAGGGGCCCCCTGGGTGGCGTCGGATGCTGTTGGGTCAGATGACGTGGGATGGAGTGGGATGGCGTGGGACTGGATGTGATGGCGGGTGTTGCGTGATCTGGCCTGCGATGCGTTGATTATGACCCAGAGACAGGCTCTCCGGCAGTGGTACGGCCACCGACGCCGCCGCCAGATCTGCACCCGTCGGTCACGAAGCCGTGGACCGACTCCGGCAGGCCGGGCAGGTGCCGATGAGGTCCATGCGGTGGTGGTCGACGGAAAAGCCCGCCCTGCTGGCCACCCGGTGCAAGGCGGCGTCGACCGCGTCCTCAATGGAATCAGGCACGCTGAAATCCTCGACCAGACCACAGCTGGTGCAGATGAGGTGGTGATGGTGGTGGCCGGTGAGATCCTCGGCCAGTTCGAAACGACCGAACTCGTCGTCGGTCACCACCCGCAGGACCACCCCGGCCCGTTCCAGAAGGTTGAGGTTTCGGTACGCCGACGACTGGGTGAGCCCGTCGGACCGTTCGAGCACCTCGGCAACCGTCAGGGGTCGGTCGGCACCCACCAGCAGATCGACCAGCTCCCGACGGCCCGACGTGTACCGCTGGTCGTCGTCACGCAGACGCAGGGCCACATTGGCGTGAAGGTCACTGGCGTCTACCGAGGTCGAAGACATCGACGACATGCTAGCGATCCTCAACGCCGGGGCGATAGGTGCCGTTGCTGGTGCCGCTGTTGGTGCCACTGCTGGTCCCAATGTTGGTCCCACCGGGGCCCGTGTGGGAGGCACCGACATGCTCCCCGACGTCGAACCACCGCCGCACAGGGCGCCATTAGGCTCACCGGAGTGACTTCTCTCGACGAGGCCCAGCCCACTACGCCCGAGACGCCCGAGACGCCCGAGACCCCGGTACCGCCCCGGCCCGACATCACCGCTCCGTCACCGGGCTACCCCGGGGCCCGTCGACCGGACCGCAGCCGGTGGGTGAACGCCAACGGTCTGCGTATCGCTGCCTACGAGTGGGGCGATCCCGACGCCCCGGTGATCTTCATGGCCCACGGGGGATTCGACTTCGCCGCCACCTTCGACCAGCTGGCCCCGCGTCTGGCCGACGCCGGCTGGCGGTGCGTGTCGTGGGATGCCCGCGGACACGGCAGCTCCCAGCACGCCCATCTGTACTCGTGGACCGCCGACGAGCGCGATGCGGCGGCCGTGCTCGACACCGTCACCGACGAGCCGGTGGTGTTCCTCGGCCATTCCAAGGGCGGGGGAATGATGCTGGACATGGCCCACGCCGTGCCCCACCGGCTCAGTCACCTGGTGAACCTTGACGGCCTCCCCAGTCGCAACTCGTGGCCCGACGTGGCCGAGCACGAACGCACCCGCATGCTGCACGGCGAGATCACCGGATGGCTCGACCATCGTCGCCGCATCGCCACCGCCCAACGACACCCCGGCACCATCGCCGATCTGGCCGCCCGGCGGGCCCGCATGAACCCCCGGCTGGACCCGGCGTGGCTGGAGTACGTGGTGCCCATCGGTGCCACCGAACACCCCGACGGCTGGCGCTGGAACATCGACCCGTCCCTGCGGTTCGGCGGGTTCGGCCCGTGGCGACCGGAATGGGCCATGGAACACCTGCCCGGCATCGGGGTACCGGTGTTGGGCATCCTGGGCCTGGAATACGAGCTGATGGGATGGGGCACCACACCCGACGACGTGCTCAACAATCTGCCGTCGAAGGGTCGCTACGAGGGACTCGACGGCGTGGGCCACTTCGTGCAGATCGAGGCTCCCGACCGCGTCGCCGAACTGGTACTGGACTTTCTGGGAGATCCCCCGGTCACCGGTGGTGGCCGCACCGCACCGACCCCGACCGCCCCCAGTGGGACCCCACCGACCAGCAGCACGGCCACGCAATCCCCGCACACGCCCGACACGCCGACGCCTCGCCCGACACGCCCGCCTCGCCAACACGAGTGCGCACCCTGGTCCATGGCCGGAGCCGTCCGGCGTTGCACGAGCTGCGATCAGCGGCCGACAGCCCGTCACCCGACACCCGACCATTGCTGATGCTGCATGGCCTGGGCGAAGCCACCGACGGGATCCGGCCCGAGGCCCAGTCGTGGCCGGGGCCGGTGTTCGGTCTGGACTTCACCGGCCATGGCCTGTCGTCGCTGCCTGCCGGTGGTGGGTACACCGCCGAGGTGCTCATGGCCGACGTGGACGCTGCGGTGGCCGAGATCGGGCCGTGCACCCTCATGGGCCGGGGTCTGGGTTCGTATGTCGCCCTGCTGGCGGCCGGAGGCCGGCCCGACATGGTGCGCGGGGCGATCCTGACCGACGGTCCGGGGCTGGTGGGCGGCGGCATCCGACCACATTCGGCGGCACTGCCCCACATCAGCCAGCACCACCTGGCCACTCCCGACCCGCTGGCCATGTACGAACTGGCCCGCGATGTGCGCCCGCCGGACTACGCCCTGGACTACGTGCGTCAGGCTGTGGAGTGGTCGGGGCTCGAGCACCCCATCTCGGTGTGCACCCGGGTGCGCCCGGAATGGCTGGCGGCAGTGGCCGACCACAGCGGTGTCGCCGACACCACCGTGGCTCAGGCGTTGGCCGGGTATTGCGATGCAGCTGATTCCTGACCGCCTGGTCGCCACCGACGCCGACGGCTCGGTGATCGGCACCTGCCCCATCCACGGCGACGGACCCCACCATCTGGGCCCGCTGGTGGTGAACCTCGCCATCACCATCACGGCGGCATCCACCGGCGCCATGCCCCGGGTGTCGTGGTCGGTGGCCAATCGGGGCGACACCGCGGTGCGGCCGTGGTCGGTGGCGGTGGTGTTCACCGTGGCCCACCGCGGGCCGTTGCGGATGTTCCGCCATGGCTACCAGTCGTGGTCACCGTGCGACGTGGCCACGTTGGGGGTCCATCACGACCCGTCGCTGGACAACCCCACCGGGATCGAACTGGTGCAGGGCGTGCACCACGCCGACCAGCGCACCGCCCGGCCCGACGAGCTGCGCAGTGAGTTCGTGACCGTGCTGGCCGACGCCGACACACCCATGGGCGCAGACGCTGCCGGCAAGGCGATCGCTGTTGGCTTCGACGCCGGGGTGGACCACGACGGCACGTTCCGGCTGCGACCCGGCAACGCGTCGGGCAGCAACGTCGGGCGGCAACGCGTCGGGCGGTCCGGCCCCATCGGCCGCCGCCACCGCCGAACTGTGGGCCGAGGCGTTTTGGGCGGCGCACGCCTGGACCCGGGCACGTCACTGACCCTCCATGGGTTTGCTGCCACCACCGACGCCCCGGTCGCTGAGCTGCTCACGGCGTGGGCAGCGCTGGTGGGAACCGCCGGTGCCGCCCGCACCGCAGCGGCGTTCCAGGTTGGGTGGTGCTCGTGGTACCACTACTTCCACGACGTCACCGAGGCCCACCTGCGATCCAACCTGGCCGCCAGCGGCTCATGGCCATTCGACGTGTTCCAGCTCGACGACGGCTACCAGGCCGCCATCGGCGACTGGCTCGACACCAACGCCAAGTTCCCCAGCGACATCGCCGGGCTGGCCTCGGCCATCGCGGCGTCGGGGCATACCCCCGGCATCTGGCTGGCACCATTCATCGCCGCCCCGGACTCCCAACTGGCCACCGCACACCCCGACTGGATGGCCCGCACCCACGACGGTGCCGGCCCCCTGCCGGGCATGTTCAATCCCCCGTGGGGCGGTGGCATGGGCGGCATCATGCTTGCGCTCGACACCACCAACCCCGAGGTGCTCGACCATCTCACCGGCGTGGCTCGCCAGCTCCGAGACGCTGGCTACGACTACCTGAAGCTGGATTTCACCTTCGCCCCCAGCTTCGACGGCGTGTTCAGCGACCCCACCCGCACCCCGGCCCAGCGGGTGCGTGCCGGCTACGACGCCATTCGCGCCGGCGCCGGCGATGACGCCTTCATCCTGGGTTGCGGCGCCCCCATCAGCCACGTGGTGGGAGCCGTGGACGGCAACCGCATCGGCTCGGATGTGGACCCCCGCTGGACGCTGGATCCCGCCCGGGCCGACGAGGCCTACCCCGACGCCCTGCCTGCAACCCTGCATGCCTTCCGCAACACCCTGGCCCGGTCATTCATGCATCGCAGCCTGTGGCTCAACGACCCCGACTGCGTGATGTTGCGCACCACCGAAACCGACCTCGACCCCGCCGGTGTGCGCACCTGGGCCGAGACGGTGGCGGTCAGTGGCGGCATGGTCCTGGTGTCCGACGACCTGGCCCTGCTCAACGCAACGTCGAGGGCCCTGCTCGACGAGGTCATCGCCGTGGGCCGCGAAGTCGACGCCGAGTCACAGGCCGGATCGCCGCCGGTGTGTGACGACCTGCTCGACGCCTCCCCGCCGGGCCGTCTGCGCAGCGCCCGACGGTCGCTGGTGGTGGACACCTCCACCGGCCACGGCAAACTCACCTCCATCTGATTCCGCCAGCAAGGTGAGATAGAGGGGTACACATCCTGAGGCTTGTTCGTTGATGGGGACGACCCACGGTAGCGGATCCAAAATGCGCCCGGTCAGTTCCCAGGGCGCACACACCGGTCGAGGTACAAACTCACTGGGTAAACGGTTGTATCAACCGATATCACCGGTAGTATGTAAAGCATGACGATTGAAGATCGCGTGCTGATCGAACTGCACCGGGCAGCTATCGATGCTGGCCGCCGGGGCATTGCCGTGCCGTCGGTCGATGTCGAAAGGGTCGCGTCTGGCGGCCTCGATCGTGTTGGGGTGTCCGAGGCGGTGCGCCGGTTGACGCGCGCCGGTCGGGTAGTGCGAGTGCGCCGGGACCTGCTTGTCCTGCCCGAAGCCACCGGCCTGACCCGTGTCGGGCTGGCAGGACCTGATCGATGCCGTTGCACCGGGGCCGTACCTGATCACCGGCGGGAGGGCGTTGGAGCACTTCGAGTTGACCGACCAGCACTACTTCGGGGTCGCCGTACTGGTGCCAGCGGAGGTAGCGCCCCTGTCGTTTCGTGGGGAGCGGGCGACATTCTTCGTCACCGATCCGTCAAACATCTGGGGTGCGGCGACCAAGCAGGGGCCCTTGTTCGCACGTCCGGAACGTGCAGTGATCGATGGGCTAAACCATCCCCGTTTCGGAGTGTCATTGAACCAGGCAGCGGACGCGCTGATCCGTGCCAGGTCTGCCGACAGCAGCTTCCTTGACCGTCTGGCCAAAGTGGTGCGGGCCTATGGTGCTGGAGCGCGCAACCACGGGTCACGAGCTGCGGCCCGACGGGTCGGGTTCGTTGTCGAACAGCTCTTCGGGTCGGTAGCCGCCGAACCATTCCTGCGGTTGATTGGCACGAACAAGGCACCCGTGCTGTTGCGGCCTGCCCGTCGCCGCGATGGTCCCGTCGATGCTGTTTGGAGGGTGGTCGTCAACGCCACGGTGGAATCGGAGCTGGTCCCGTGAGCGCCTCCGTCCCCCGACGTCGCTGGCGTGGTCAAGTTGACCTCGAGGAGATGATGCGCAACATGCCTGGCGGCATGGGGTTCGCAGCACGTGACTTCGCTCTGGTGACTCTCGCTGCGGAGTTGTCGGTGTCATTCCCTGGGCAGCGAGCATCCCCAACGTCGTCGTTCCACTGATCCGGGCCGCTCGTGCCCTGACCCGACGAGCGAGTGCACCAACGAGTCGTCGAGCCCGCGCCACTATCCCACCTGACTACCGAACTCACCTCCATCTGATTCCGCCAGCAAGGTGAGATGGATGGTGGACCCGACAGACATCTCTGACCGTGCGAATATGGGCAACGTGGATGACGTGACGCTTCGGCCAGTTGCCTTCGTGCGCGGCGGTCGCCAGGAGCCGACCGACGACCGATGGGCATCTGAGACCTGCCGAATCGAGCTGGTTTCTGCCGTTCGATCGGCAGGCGCTGGCAGGACTCGACGGGTTCTCACACCTTGATGTGGTGTTCGTGTTCCACCTCGTCGACGAGGACAGCGTGGTGACCGACACCCGGCGACCCCGCGGTCGCGCCGACTGGCCAGAAGTGGGCATCTTCGCCCAGCGGGGACGGGTGAGGCCGAACCGGATCGGCGTTTCAACGTGCGAGATCGAGTCTGTCGACGACGACGTCATCGTCGTCCGGGGCCTTGACGCCATTGACGGTACGCCGGTCCTCGACATCAAGCCACACATGTCGGGGTTCCATCCCCGCTCGCCCATCACCGAGCCGAGCTGGGCTGTGGAGATCATGTCGGAGTACTGGTAACGGAGGCTCAGGAGTTCGCCGCCATGTCACCTTGCTGCCGAACCCACCGCCACTACCGCCATTCCTGCCCGCAAGATTGGCTCGGTTCAGCGGAACGGCTGGATCCTCAGCCCCGGCACGTTGAGGACCTCCCAGGTCCCGTCAGACACAACTGCCGTCAGATCCAGGCGGTGAGCGACTGCGAGGCAAGCGGCATCGCCAAGGCTTAGCCTTCCCACCTTGTCGGCGCGTGTTCCGCCGTCGGTGGCCATGTCGTCAGAGCGCTCCAGCAGGAACGCCATCTCCACGCCGTCCGCTTCGACCATCGGCACGACGTCAAGCCCAAGGTCAACGAGGCTGGCGGCGAGATCGTCCCGCGATCCCTGGTAGCCCTTGCGTCGGCAGGTGATGAGTGCCTCCGCAAGTCCAGTCGGCGTCGTCGCCGCAACTCCCGAGGTGACGATCTTCCTGATCACGTCCATCCCGTTCTCGCGCAGCACGAGTGCGACGATCGCAGATGCGTCGAGGACGACTTTGTGGGCCATTCACAGACCCAGAGTCGTCAGAAGATCGGCACCACGCTGTCGTGATTCGTCGGTGGGGACAGACTCTGAACTCTCCAAGCGAGCCCTGCGCCCGGTATCGGAGTCCTCGCGCCACTCGTGCAGGCTCTCGACGCCGGATGGCTGCACCCGGTCCGGGAGGCGGGACCAGATCCGCTCGAGTACGGCATCGGCCGACTCGACGATGAACTGCCCCTTCCCGATGGGCCGCGCAAGGAGTTCGGACCCGGGAGCGAAACCACACTCCCTTTGCAGCGCAGCGGGAAGCACAGTCCTTCCCTTGTCCTTTATCGAGAGCTTGTAGGTCGTCATGGGTGACACTGTATGAGTGCGGTGGTACTAAAGCAACAAAGTGCCACCTACGCAGTTTGGTGGGCGGCAACGCCCGCCCACTCGTCCGCATGATCACGAAGCCCCCCGCCAGCGACTCCCACACGGGGTCTTCGGTGGAGCATGGCCTGAACGCTGTGGGCACCTCGTTAGTGAGGGTTTGAGTTGCACACTCACACCACTCATCCCGTCCAACTGCCGAACCCGTCTCCATCTGACACGGTCCGCGTGGCAAAGTTCCTCCCATGATTCTCGAACAGGTCCAGCTGTCGGTGGTGCCGGGTCGGGAGGAGGAGTTCGAACACGCCTTCGACACCGCCCGCCACATCCCGGCCGCCGCCGCCGGATTCCGGTCACTGCGCCTGGGGCGGTGCGTGGAACAGCCGTCCACGTACCTCCTGCTCGTCGAGTGGGACACCCTGGCCGACCACATGGAGGGCTTCCGCAACTCCGAGGCATTCGGCCAGTGGCGTGGCCTGCTCGGCCATTTCTGGGATCCACCTCCCACGGTGCTGCACTTCACCGATCAGGTGAGGATGGGTGACCCCCGATGACGGCGCCCGACGACCTCCCGCGGTTCGGTGCCACCGCCAGCGCCGGCGACGTCACCGACGCGCTGACCGAGGTGGGCGGAGTCATCGTGGAGGATCTGGTGGGCCCCGACGTGGTGGCCCGGGTGATCGACGAGATGGCGCCGTTCCTCGACGCCATCACACCCGGCGCCGACGACTTCTCGGGCAAGTCCACCCGACGCGCTGGCGCTCTGGTGGCGCGCTCGGTGGCGTCACACGACCTCATCGGGCATCAGCTGATACCTCGACGTCGCCGAGGGATTCCTGTGGCCGGGGAAGTCCACCTTTCAGCTGCACCTCACCCAGATGATTGCCATCGGCCCGGGTTCACCGGCCCAGCCGCTGCATCGCGACCAGTGGTGTTTCGACTTCTTCGCCTTTCCCGACGACGTGGAAGTCGAGTTGTCCACGATGTGGGCGCTGACCGACTTCACCACCGCCACCGGCGCCACCCGGGTGCTCCCCGGTTCGCACCGCGAAAGTGACGATGCCCTCGCCGACGAGCACCGGGCGGTGCGTGCCCAGATGCGGCCCGGCTCGGTGCTGCTGTACAGCGGCCGCACGATCCATGGCGGTGGGGCCAACACGTCCGACGAGGTTCGTCTGGGACTCAACGCCGACTACACGCTGGGGTGGCTGCGCCAGGAGGAGAACCAGTACCTGTCGGTGCCACCGGACGTGGCCCGCACCCTGCCCGAACCGATGCGCGACCTCATCGGCTACACGCTCGGGGCGTACGCCCTCGGCTACGTGGACGACGTCCGCCACCCCCGCGACGTCCTCGACGGCACCACCCGGCCGGTGTCGTTCGGCAACTGAGCCGGCGGACCGTCAGCCAGTCAGCCCGGCGGCCGTGGCTGGCGACCCGGTGGACCATCAGCCGCTCAGCCCACCAGGGGCTCAGCGGCGAGGTTGGCGTACAGCGATGCGTACAGCCCTCCGGCACCAACCAGGTCGTCGTGGCGCCCACGTTCGGCCAGACGCCCGGCGTCGAGCACCAGGATCTCGTCGGCGTTGACCACCGTGGACAACCGGTGGGCGATGACCAGCGCCGTGCGTCCGGCCAGCGCCGTACCCAGAGCCTCCTGCACCGCCTGCTCGTTCTCGCTGTCGAGATGGCTGGTGGCCTCGTCGAGGATCACCACCGCCGGATCGGCCAGCAGCATCCGGGCAATGGCCAGGCGCTGCTTCTCACCTCCCGACAGCCGATAGCCACGCTCACCCACCACGGTGTCGTACCCGTGGGGCAGGGCGGCGATCACGTCGTGGATGCGCGCTGAACGGCACGCTTCCATCATCTCGTCGGTGGTGGCGGTGGGACGGGCGTACACCAGGTTGGCGGCCACGGTGTCATGGAACAGGTGCGGGTCCTGGCTCACCACGCCGATGGCCCGGCGCAACGACTCCTGGGTGAGGTCACGCACGTCGTTGCCGTCCACGCGCACCGTTCCGTCGGTCACGTCCCACAGGCGCGGCACCAGCGACGCCAGCGTGGTCTTGCCCGCCCCCGACGGACCGACCAGCGCCACGGTGGATCCGGGCGTCACATCGATCGAGATGTCGCTGAGGACCCACGCTCCGGGGCGGTCGGGCAGCGGGGCCGGCAGCAACACGTCGCCTTCGAGCGAGGCGATGGAACCCACGTCGACGGGATAGCGGAACCACACATGGTCGAACTCGACGCGGCCGCGCGGCTCCACCAGTTCGATGGCCCCGGGGCGATCGGTGATGGGGTTGGGGGCGTCGAGCAGTTCGAACACACGGTCAAACGACACCAGCGCCGTCATCACGTCCACCCGGGCGTTGGTCAGCGAGGTGAGCGGGCTGGTAGATGCGCACCACGTAGGCAGCCAGCGCCACCAGGGTGCCCAGGGTGATCACGTCGGCGATCACCAACTGGCCACCCACCCAGTACACAACGGCGGTGCCGATGGCGGCCACCAACCCAAGGGCGATGAAGAACGTGCGGCTGTACACCGCCGATCGCACCCCGATGTCACGCACTCTGGCCGCCCGACCCGAAAACGACTCGGTTTCGGTGCGGTAGCTGCCAAACAGCTTCACCAGCAATGCACCCGCCACCCCGAAGCGCTCGGTCATGGTGGAGTTCATGGAGGCATTCAGGTTCATGCCCTCGCGGGTGATGTCGGCCAGCTTGCGGCCCACCCGCTTGGCCGGGATCACAAAGATGGGCAGCAGGACCAGCGCCATCAACGTCAGGCGCCATTCCAGGATCAGCATGGCGACCAGCGTGGTGACCAGCACGATCACGTTGGACACCACCGCCCCCAACGTGCCGGTCACGGCCCGCTGGGCGCCGATCACGTCGTTGTTCAGCCGGGACACCAGCGCACCGGTCTGCGAGCGGGTGAAAAAGCCCATCGGCATCTGCTGCACGTGGTCAAACAGCATCACCCGCATGTCGTAGATGAGTCCCTCACCAATGCGGGCCGACCACCAGCGCTCAAAAAACGACAGCACCGCTTCACCCACCGCAGCAGCGATCACCAGCCCGGCCAGCAGGTGCAACAGCCGGGTGTTGTCCTTGGGTATCGCCTCATCGATGATCTGGCGGAACAGCAACGGCGGGGCCAGCTGGATCACCGCTGCCAGCACGATGGTGGCCAGGAACCCGATGAGCATGGTGCGGTAGGGACGCGAAAAGCTCAGCACCCGACGCAACACGTCCCGTCCCAGGGGAGCGCCCTTCACCGCTGACGGATCCGAACCAAGCATCGTGTGGGGCCCCATGCGCATGGGGTCAGGCTAGGGGGGCGTCACCGCGATCGTCAGACCCGGGGTGCGGGTCCCACCGGCAGTGTCGCCCTCACCGCAATGTGTTGAACGACGCATCAGCGACGCATCAACGGCCACGGTCGCGAAAGCGCCCCCCGTTGGCCGATGGCAACTACTGTCGATTGCATGGCGAATACCGAACCGTTCAACCGCCCCGGGTCGGGTGCCGAGACCGCCCGACCGGGAATTTTGCCCAGACAGCCATCTTCAGAGCGAACGACGCGTGAGCGGATCCTCGAGGCTGCGGTGGCAACCATCAACGAGTCGGGCGAGGAGGCGCTGAGGGTGGTGGAGGTGGCCTCCATGGCCGGCGTCACCCAGGGGATGGTCACCTACCACTTCCGCACGCGGTCCCAACTGGTCACCGAAGCGCACCTGCGCCGTTACGGGGACTCCATGGCTGACGATGTCAGCATCGCCGCTGCCGGCATGGACAACGTCGAAACGCGCGACGAGCTTGAGCAGCTGGTCAGGGCACTCACCGCCGGACTGCTCGACTCAGCCCGCAATCCGGCCCGACTGGCCCGCGCCGGGGTCATCGCCTACTCGGTCAACGCCACTGATCTCGCCGAACACCTGCGCCATGCGCACACCACGCTCATCGACGAGCTTTCCCTGGTGATGACCAAAGCCCAGTCCGCAGGTCTGGTCCGCACCGACCTCGCCCCCCGGGCCATCGCCACCATGGTGGCGGCGTACTCGTTCGGTCTGGTGCTTACTGACCTCGATGACCACGCCCCCAGCGGCGACGAGCTGGCCGAGGTCATCAACTCCATGGTGTTCAGCATTTTCCAGGATTGACGGCCGACACGCCGACGAGCCGGCCCCGAAGGACCGGCTCGTCGGAAACGGTGCACACCGACGGAATCCCACCGGTGAGAACACTGTGGCGGAAGGTATGGGATTTGAACCCATGGTGACCCGAGGGCCACAACGGCTTTCGAGGCCGCCCCATTCGTCCGCTCTGGCAACCTTCCACCTGCGACATTACCGCACGTCGCAGTGGGCTCCCACCTGCGACCGAACGATTGCCGGGGTTCAGCGGCGGTCGGAGAAGAATTCGGTCAACACCCGGGCGCACTCGTCGGCCCGCACCCCGTGTTGCCAGTCGATCTCGTGGTTCAGCCGGGGGTCGGCGGCCAGGTTGTACAGCGAGCCCACTGCCCCGGCCTTGGGATCGGCGGCGCCGTAGACAATGCGCCCCAGACGGGCTGCCACGGCGGCACCGGCGCACATGGGGCAGGGCTCGAGTGTCACCACCAGCGTGGCCCCGGTCAGACGCCACGTTCCCAGCGCCTCACCGGCGGCCCGCAGGGCCAGGATTTCTGCGTGTCCGGTGGGGTCGCCTGACGCCTCGCGCTGGTTGTGGGCGGCGGCCACCACCTCGCCGTCGACCAGCACCACCGCCCCGATCGGCACCTCGCCGGCACCGCCGGCCAGGCGGGCCTGCTCAAGCGCCAGGCCCATGGCCCACCGGTCACGGTCGCCGCTGGGCGCATCCACCCCCGAAGGGGTCGGGGGGCGCGACTCGTTGGTGCTCATTGGCGGAGGGAGTGGGATTCGAACCCACGGTGGGTTGCCCCACACACGCTTTCCAAGCGTGCCGATTCGGCCGCTCTCGCACCCCTCCAGAGGTCATCCTTCCCGACAGGTGTCGGTGGGGACCTCGCAAGGCTATCGTGTTGACGTACTCGTGCCGGCCGGTGATGGCCGGGCCCTGTGCAATTGGAGCCCGTGAATCAGGTCAGGGCCGGAAGGCAGCAGCCTTCAGCGGAACCTCCGATGTGCCGCAGGTCGCCTGGCCATCTCCCGTCGGCACGGTCGCGTCCGGCCTCACACCGGCGTTTCTCGTTCGACAGCGGTGGTCGTCAACCACACCGCCCGCCCGCCGGTGGACCGGTAGGCTCGGCAACGATGACGCATCTGTCGCTCTACCGACGCTTTCGACCCCAGCGGTTCGCCGACGTGCGCGGTCAGGACAAGCTCGTCAGTGCGTTGCGACGGGCCGTCGTCGAAGACCGCGTCGGACAGGCCTACCTGCTGAGCGGCCCCCGGGGCACCGGCAAGACCACGACCGCCCGCATCCTGGCCAAGGCCCTCAATTGCGACGACGTCAGCGACGGCGAACCGTGCGGGGTGTGTGAGTCGTGTGTGGCCATCGCCGAGGGCGGGTCGTTCGACGTGTTCGAGCTCGATGCCGCCTCCAACAACAGCGTCGACGCCATCCGTGAGTTGATCGACCGCACCAGTGTGGGCACCCCCGGCAGCCGCAAGGTGTACATCCTCGATGAGGTCCACATGCTGAGCAAGAACGCGGCCAACGCGCTGCTCAAGACGCTGGAAGAACCACCCGACCACGTCGTGTTCGTGCTGGCCACCACCGACCCGCAAAGGCTGCTGCCCACCATCCGCAGCCGCACCCAGCACTTTGAGGTGCACCTGCTGGACGCCAACCAGCTCACCGAACTCGTCGACCAGGTCGTCGCCGACGCCGGGCTGGATGCCAGCGATGAGGTGAAGCGCTGGGCGGTTCGTACTGGCGCCGGGTCGGCACGTGACACGTTGTCGGCGCTGGAGCGCGCCGTGGCTCTGGGCGGGGTGCCCGACGCAGTGACCGATGTGGGCACCATCATCGACGCCTTCGGCGCCGGCGACACCGCAACCGCCCTGACCGCAGTCGGCGCCGCCGTCCAGGCCGGCCGCAACCCCCACGACGTGGGCAACGAGCTGATCGAACGACTCCGCCACGTTTTTCTCACCGCCATGGGTGCACCCCCGACCGATCTTCCCTCCGACATAGTCGACGACATCACCTCGCAAGCCGGCGTTCTGGGTGCCCGCGGCGCCACCCACGCCCTTGAGGTGTTGGGCACGGCGCTGGCTGGCATCGCCAACGTGCCCGACCCCAGGGTCCCACTGGAACTGGCCGTGGTGCGCATCACCCAGCCCCAGATGGACTCCTCCACCTCTGCACTTCTGGGGCGCATCGAACGACTTGAGCAGGCGCTGTCCGGTGGGGCGGCGGTCACGCCAGCGGCCGGCACATTTGTGCCCGCTGCCGACACAGGCGCTGTCGCTGGCGCTGGAACCGGCCCAGGAACCGGCCCTGGCGAGGCTGTCAATGGCGACCCCGCCGGGACCTCCACTGGTGTTGCCCCACCCGCCAGCGCAACCCGGCCCGCCGACAATCCCGGGCAAGCCCCCGACCAGGCCACGCCGGCACGGCCGGCCGCTGAGGTGTCCGCCGGGGATGACCCCGCAGCTGCGGCGCGCAATGCACTGGCTGCCAAGCGCAAACAGGATGGCGCTCCGGCCAAGCGCACCCCTGCGAGACCTGCAGCCCCGATTGCCGATGCACCACCAGCACCTGCACCTGCGCCAGCACCTGCAGCACCACCTGCGCCAGCACCTGCGCCAGCACCTGCGCCAGCGCCAGCACCAGCGTCCGATCCTGCGCCCGGCGACCCTCCCCCGGCCGCCCAGGCACCCGACGACCAGCCTTCCGCACCATCAGCGGTGCCGTTCGATCGCGCCATGGTCGATGCCGCCTGGGAGCGTCAGATCCTCAATGCCCCCGACCAGAAGGTCCGAGCCCGATTCGGTGCTGGCCGCGTCATGTCGGTGCAGGGTTCCACCGTGACCGTGGCGCTGCCCAACGACCGGGTCATGCAGCGGTGCAGCCCGCTTCGTCTGCAGGTGCAGGCATTGCTGACAACCCACCTCGACACCGACGTCAAGCTCGAGCTGGTGATGAACTCGGCGGCAGCAGCCCAACCCGAACCGCCGCGCACCGGCGGTCGGCCCGTCACCATCGTCGCCGCCGTCTGGCGACGACGACGCCCCCCACCTCGACGAGGACATCGGCGACGTGCATCAGCTGGAAGACGCCACCGACCACACCGTCGACGCCGTGCAGCGCATCACCGACATATTCCCCGGCAGCGAACTCGTCGACACTGACCAGGAGACCACACCATGACCGACATGCCCATGATGCCCGAAGGCCCCGACATGGGTGGACTGCTGGAACAGGCCATGGCCATGCAACGCCAGATGCTCGAAGCCCAGCAGCAGCTGGCGGTCACCGAAGTGACCGGCGAGGCCGGCGGGTCGATGGTGCGCGTGGTGATGACCGGCGACTTCGACGTGCGGTCGGTGCATATCGATCCCTCAGTGGTGGACCCCGAAGACACCGAGCTGCTGTCGGACCTTGTGGCGGCCGCCTTCCGCAATGCAGTGGCCGAGGCGATCGCCCTGCAGAGTGCTGGCTTGGGCGCCGACATGCCCGACGTCGGCCAGTTGCTCGACGGGCTTGGTGGGCTTGGTGCACTTGGCGGACTGGGCGGACTGGGCGGACTGGGCGAACCCGGCAACAACCGCGCCCTCGGGGAGGCCGACGACACGTGAGTGCGTACTCCCCACCGGTACAGGACCTGATCGACGAACTGGGCAAGATGCCGGGTGTGGGTCCCAAGTCAGCCCAGCGCATCGCCTTTCATCTGTTGATGCTCCCGTCAGAAGAGGCATTGCGCCTTGCCCACGCCATCAGTGAGGCCAAGAGCCGGGTGGCGTTTTGCCAGCGGTGCTTCAACGTGACCGAGGGCGAGCTGTGCGGGGTATGCACCGATGATCGGCGCACCACCACCGTGCTGTGTGTGGTGGAGGAACCTCGCGACATCGTGGCGGTGGAAAAGACCGGCCAGTTCCGCGGCCGCTACCACGTGCTGCAAGGCGCCATCTCACCCATCGAGGGCATCGGTCCCGATCAGTTGCGGGTGTCCGAGCTGCTGGCACGCATCGAACCCGAACAGATCACCGAGGTGATCTTGTGCACCAATCCCAACATCGAGGGTGAGGCCACGGCCATGTACCTGGGTCGACTCCTCAAGCCGCTGGGTCTGAGCGTCACCCGCATCGCCTCGGGGCTGCCCGTGGGTGGGGACCTGGAGTACGCCGACGAGCTCACGCTGGGTCGGGCCCTCGAGGGGCGCCGCGAGGTCGACGGCGCCTGACGCCCCTGGTCTGCGTCGCCTCGCCGGGCCTGGCCGCACCCGACCGCACCCGGCTGCGCCTGACGGCAGGCTCAGCCTCCGGGCTGCCGGCGGAACCAGTCCCGCCAGTGGGCCTTGTAGTCGGCGTCGTACGTGTCGTAGGTGCGGCGCAACTCGTCACCGGGCCAGCCGTCGGGCAGCAACTCGTCGGGGAGTAGCGGATCAGCCAGCAAGTGGCGCAGCACCGACGCCGACAGCAAGAACCCGTCGGCCAGCGCGGCGTCGCCGCTGGCGTCGAGCACCGGCGCATGCCACCGCAACCGGTCCAGCAACACCCGTGCGGTGTCAGACCATCCGGTGAGATCCCACAGGGTGGCAGCCAGTGCCGCCGGGTCGTCGTGGGGTCGGGCGTCGAGTTGCAGGCATTGGGCCGCCACCACCGATCGGGCCGCAACGTGACTGGTGCTGTCGAGGTTGTCAGGACGCATCCACACCCCTTCACGCACCCCGGCCATGTGCAGGGCACGGGCTGAGGCCCGCAATGCCGAGCGATCGGCGGCGGTGCGGGTGGCGGCGGTCACCACCCACTGGGTCCACGACCCATCCCACCGGCCACGCACCGGAGACCGGCTCTCGGCCTGCCGGCGGTGCCGGGCCAACAGCCCACCACCGATGCGGTACACGCTGTGGTCGGGGTCCACGGTCAGCGAGCCGTCGGCCAACATGCGAGACACCGCCGTGCGCACCGTGCCGGGCCCGATATCGAACAACGCCCCGCACCGCACGATGGTGGCGATCGGCAGTTCGGGCGGCGATGCTCCCAGCAGGGTGCTGGCCACCACCGACCGGGCGCTCAACGCCCGAGGCGCCACGCCCGTGACAGAGCTGTCCCGGGAAGCGGGTTCGGTGACGCCACCTCGACCATCGGGGGCATTACGGATGTTGGTCATGTAGTTGTGAAGTGTAATATGGGCGCCATGAGCACCCCCACCATCGCTGCGGGTCCTGGCGCGTGGCTTGACGTGCCCGCCGCCCAACGCGGTGACCGCACTGAGGGTCGGGATCCGGCCCACCCCACACCAGGTCAGGGTGGCATGGTGCCAGCCCCCGACGCACTGCCCAATGTCTTGCCCACCGACCGACTCACCGCCACCGGTCGCCCCACCGCCGAACTTCGGGCGTCGTACCGCCGGGTGCCGGCGGTGCGCAACGCCGCCAACGTGGTGTCGGTGTGGCTGCAATCGTTCGGCATGCTGGCGCTTGCGTGCTGGGTCACCTCGGTGTCGCCGTGGTCGGCACTGGTGGTGTGGCCCGTGGCGTTCGTGCTCATGGGACGAGCCTTCGCCCTCTATGCCATCTTGGGCCACGAAGCCGCCCACCGGTTGTTGTTCGCCAATAAGCGGGCCAACGACCTTGTTGGTGGCTGGGCGGTGGCTTACCCCGCCTTCGTGCCGCTGACCGCCTACCGACGGGGCCACATGGCCCATCACCGTGACGAGTTTGGGCCCACCGAACCCGACCTGAACCTGTATGAGAAGTACCCCATCACCCGGGCGTCGCTGTGGCGCAAGCTGCGCCGCGACGCCTTCGGGTCATCGGGGTGGAAAAGCCTCAGGGGATTGCTGCTGGCGTTCACCAGCGCCACCGGCAGACCACTTGCCATCCGCATCGCCATCGGTCAGGTCATGGTGTTCGCTGCACTGGTGGCCATCGGGGGATGGGGGCGCTGGTGGCTGTACCCGCTGCTGTGGCTGGCCCCGTGGATGACGGTTTGGCGGGTCATCAACCGACTGCGCGGCATTGCCGAACACGGCGGGCTGATGCGCTCACACGACCGTCGCCTCACCAGCCATGTGGTGCGCCAGTCGCTGTGGGCCCGATTCTGGATGGTGCCGTTCAACACCGGCTGGCACCTGGCCCATCACGTGGACGCTGGAGTGCCGTTTCAGCATCTGCCGGCACTGCACAATGAACTGGTGGCCGCCGGATGGGTGGTCCCCGACGTCGAGTACCCCAACTACCGGGCCCTGTGGAAGGCGCTGTCGTCGGCCACCACCGAGCACGCACCGGTCACCGGTACAGATCAGCTGGCGTCGTCGCCACGCCCTGCTGGGTCGTCAGGCTCACTTGGGTCCCTGGATCCGTCGGGACCGCCGTCGTCGTCATGAACGTGCCCCAGCGGCGCCATGTAGTCGTCGGAGTGGGTGTGGTCGTCGCTGAAGCGATCAGCCGTGTCGTGATCTCGCGTGTCGTGGTCGCTGCCAACGTGGTCACGGGTGCCATCGCTGCTGCCACCAGGGCTGTCGGGATGATCCCGACGCCACGCCGCCTCAGCCAGCGACACCACCTCGCGTAGCGGTCGGCCGGTGCGCCGGGCCACCCGCACAGCGTCGTCGTGCTCGGCCTTGGCCCGGCCCGGCCCCACCTTGATGCGCACGGCCAGTCCGTCCACCTCGACGTCATCAAAGGTCCGTGCCGCCGGCCACCGCTCAAGGGTGTGGGCCCGCAAGCCAAACGATCCGGTCTCGGCGGTGAGCACCCCGGCCACCTGCCTGGCCAGCGACGGGTCCACAAGGGCATGCACGGTGTGGGCCGGACGCCCCTTCTTCATCACCATGGGGGTGATCCAGGCATCGTGGGCCCCGGCGGCCAACACGGCGGTCACGGTGTGGGCCAGCGTCTCACCGGTGGCGTCGTCCACGTTGACCTCGAACTGCACCACGGCCTGCCCACCCGGCATGGCGGCGGTGCGGGTACCCACCACCACCTGCAGCAGGTTGGGGCGCAGGTCCAACTCGGCGTCGCCGGCGCCGTAGCCCACCACGTCGATCTCCATGGCCGGCATCGGACCCCACGCCGACGACAGTGACGAGGCCAGCGCCGCCCCGGTGGGTGTGGTGAGCTCCACTCCGGTGTCCACGCCGTAGGTGGGCGCACCCCGCAGCAACTCGACAGCCGCCGGCGACGGGTTTGGGATCAACCCATGGGCAGAACGCACCATCCCCCGACCGGTGGCCACCGGGGAGAACGCCACGGCATCGATGCCCAGTACCTCCAGAGCGACACAGCTGCCCACGATGTCGATGAGGGCGTCGATGCCACCCACTTCGTGAAAGTGCACCTGCTCGGGCGGACGGCGGTGCAGCTTGCCCTCGGCGGCGGCCAGCAACCCGAACGTGGCCAACGCCCGCTTGGCCACCCGATCGGGCAGGCGGGCTTCGTGCACCAGTCCGATGATGTGCGAGGCGGTGCGCACCACCGTGCTGGGTTCGGCCACCACGTGGGCCTTGGTGGCGCCGATGCCATTGCGCATCACCGGCTCCACCTCAAGCGCCCAGCCGCCGACGGGCAACCGGGCGCACAGCGACCGAACCTCGCCAACATCGGCACCGGCATCGATGAGCGCCCCCAGGGTCATGTCCCCGGCGATGCCCGAAAAGCAGTGGAACCAGGCGACGGTGTCGGCGTCGGCGTCGCCGTTCGGTGTCGGTGCTGGGCGGGGCGGTTGGCTTCAGTCATGAAACAACCACCGGTGCCATCGGTGCCATCGGCGATCGACGTGCCATCAGTGATCGACGTGCCATCACTCGGCGGCCGCCATCCCCTCGACGTTCGCAATGCCCTCGACATTCGCAATGCCCTCGACATTCGCAATGCCCTCGACGGCCAGCGATCGGGCAACGGTGCGCTCAAGGCCGGTCACGTGGCGCAACACCACACACGCGGCGCCGAAGCCGTTGTCGATCCCAACCACTCCCACGCCCGGGGCACACGATGCCAACATGGCCAGCATGGCCGTCACTCCCTCGAGCGACGCCCCGTATCCAACCGACGTGGGCACCGCCACCACCGGGGCAGCGGTGAGTCCGCCAATCACACTGGCCAGTGCCCCTTCCATGCCGGCAACAGCAACAACGGCGTCGGCAGCCTGAAGCGTGGCCGTCTCACCCAGCAGCCGGTGCACCCCGGCCACACCCACGTCGTCGATTCGGGTGGGCACCACGCCGTGGGCGGTCAGCACCGCAGCACACTCGTTGGCCACGGCGAGGTCCGACGTGCCGGCGGCAGCCACCACCACCCGGGCAGTTCGCACCGCCGCCGGCCGCCACACCACGGTGAACGATTGCCCGCCTCCCTGCATGGGACCAGGCGTCACCACTGGCTCACCAGCCACGTCAGACCAGCGACGCAACGAGCACCTCAACCTGAATGGGCTGTGGCCCGGCTGATCACCACCGGTGAGCTGGAGGCCGTGAACAGTTCGGTGGCAGCAGCCACCAGATGGTCGATGGCCTTGCCTGGGGCGTACACCGACTCGGCCATCCCGGTGCGTACGGCACGGTGATGGTCGATGCGTAGCCCGTCGAGGGAGGCAAACGGAAGGTGGGCCAGGGCAGCGACGGCTGCGTCAGCGTCCATCGTCCCGGCGGCCACCTGGTCGAGCAACCGGCGCAGTCCCACCTCGTCCATCACCCAGACACTAGTGGGGTCGCGCTCAATCCTTGCCCGGCTCCGGGCCCCGGTGCGCCTATCCTCACGTTCGTGACAACCCCGCACAACGGCACCCCACCCACGGCCCACGGCCGCATCGGCTATCTGGGCCCGGCCGGCACCTTCACCGAGCAGGCCCTGTTCACCCAGGCCGACCTGTGCGCCGGCGAGCTGGTGCCCATGGCGTCGATCCCCGAGGTGCTGGCCGCTGCCACCGACGGCAGCATCGACGCCGGATTCGTCCCCATCGAAAACGCCATCGAAGGCACCGTCGCCGACACCCAGGACGGCCTCGTGCACACCCACGACCTGTTGGTGCAACGCGAGGTGGTGATCCCGGTCAGCCTCCATCTGCTGGCCGTGCCCGGCGCCAGCATTCACGACATCACCACCGTGGTGAGCTACCCCCATGCCCTGGGCCAGTGCCGGTCGTTCCTCGACAGCCACACCCCCGGCGCCGCCCTCGAAGCCACCAAATCCACCGCCGACGCCGCACGCATGGTGGCCGAGTCCGGCGACCGCTCCGTGGCCGCCATCGCCACCAGCCGTGCCGCTGAGTTGTACGGCCTGGCAACCCTGGCGCCCGAGATCGAGGACCACCCCGACAACGCCACGCGCTTCTTGCTGGTGGCACGCCACCGCGTGCCCGCCCCCACCGGGCACGACAAGACGTCGGTGGTGGTGTTCCAGCGCGCCGACACCCCCGGCAGCCTGTTGGGCATCCTGCAGGAGTTCGCCGTGCGGGCCGTGAACCTGACCAAGCTGGAAAGCCGGCCCACCCGGCGGGGTCTCGGCGACTACTGCTTTTTGGTCGACCTCGAGGGCCACATCCACGACGAGGTGGTGGCCGACGCCCTGCGTTCGCTCAAGGCCAAGCAGGCCGACGTGAAGTTTCTGGGGTCCTACCCCGCTGCCGGCGACACCGGGCCCGACCGCCGTGCGGCCAGCGATGCCGCCCACCACGCCGCCACCACCTGGATGGGCGACCTGCAATCGCGCATCGACCGGTAGGATTTCAGTCGCTTCCCTGCAGCACACACGACATGCGACACAGCACAACGCACCCCCCGGGAGTACCTGACATGCCCACCACCACGACATCTTCTGGCCTGCGGACCATGTCTTCTGGCCTGCGGACCATGCTCCCAGGCGGCATTGCGGCGCTGGTTCTGGCAACCGTGGCCCTGCTTTTGGGGGCAGCACCGGCCAGCGCCCACGTGGGAATCGCCAGCGCCTCCACCACCGACGCCATCACCACCATCAACTTCTCGTTCGACCACGGGTGTGGCAGCTCGCCCACCATCGCCCTGGAGATGCAGCTGCCGGCGGCAGCCGAGGTGGTGTCCACCGAGCTCATGTCGGGCTGGGTGTTCGACGGAACCACTGGCGACGGCGCCTCCACCAGCCAACAAGTGGCCCGCATCAGCGGCCCACCCATCCCCGACGGCCAGTTCGCAACCTTCACCGTGGTGGCCCGGGGCTACGACACCAGCGTGGACCACCTGGTGCCCACCGTGCAGCTGTGTGAGCAGGGCGAAGAGGCGTGGATCGACCCCGACCAGGCCAGCCCACAGTCGGCACCGTTTTTGGCTGCCACCACCGCTGAACCTCCGGCACCACCAGCACCTGAGCCAACCCTGGCGCCCGCAGCCGATCCGCTGCCCGTGGCAGAGCCGCCTGAACCGGTCACTGCCGCAGACGAGGCCGAGGCCGACCGCGACGCCGCCGTGGATGCCGAGGCTGAAGCGTCCGGTGCACCGTGGGTGGCCATCATCGCCGGTGTGATCGGCGGGGCGGCGACGGTTGCTGTGGTGCAGGTGGTTCGGTCACGACGCAAGGCGTCGTCGTGAGTCGCTGCTAGCCGATCCGCACCGGCAGCTGCGCGGACCGCGCACCTGACCGCCCGACCACGTGACGGCGGCAGGGTCGGCCAGCGGAAGTCGCTGCCGTAGCGCTGCATCCACACGTCCACGGCCACCTGCATCTCCATGCGGGCCAGGTTGGACCCGGCACAGCGGTGGATGCCCAGGCCGAAGGCGGCGTGGCGGTTGACCTCGCGGTCGATGACCACCTCGTCGGGATCCTCGAACACCTCGGGGTCACGGTTGGCGGCCGGGAACGGCGGCAGCACCACTCGTTGGCCTTCATGGGGCAGCCGTTGAACTCGAAGTCGTCTTTGACCAGACGGGCCATGGTCACCGGGGCGTAGGCCCGCAGGAACTCCTCGATGGCCAGCGGCAGCAGCTCGGGCTCGGCGGCCAGCCGTCACGGTCCGACGGCGTCTTGGCCAGATGCCACAGCGACGCCCCGATGCCGCTCCAGGTGGTGTCGATGCCGGCGATGAGCAACAGGGCCATGGTGCCGCCCACGTGCTCCTCGTTCAGCGGCTCCCCACCCATCTCGGCGCTCAGCAGGTAGTTGGTGAGGTCGTCACGCGGGTTGGCGATGTGGTCTTCGATCTGGTTGCGCAGGTAACCGTCCAGCAGCCCGAAGTTCTCGAGGCGCTTTTCGACCGGCAGGTCCACGCTTTCGAGGGCGTTGTGGATGATGGTGCGGAAGATGTCGGCGTCCTCGGGCGGGAAGCCCAGCATCTTGGCGATCACCTGCACCGGGATGTGCTGGGCGTAGTCAGCGGCGGCGTCGACCACGTCCTTGCCCTCGAGTTGGTCGAGCAGGTCGTTGCAGAACTGACGGGTGAACGGCTCGAGTTCCTCAACGGCCTTGGGCGAGAACGCCGGCAGCAACAGGCGGCGGGCGTCGTGGTGAAACGGCGGGTCCGACGAGATGGGAGGAGCAACGCCCTGGGGGGCCGGCATCATGGGCCTGCCCTCGGTCACGATGGGGCTCTGTGAGCTGAAGTGTTCGGTGTCGTAGGCGATGGCCGACACGTCCTCATGGCGGGTGGGCAGCCACACCCCGCCGTAGCGGTCGGAGTGAACCACCGGGCATTCGCTGGCCCTGATGTCGGCCCAGATCGGGTAGGGATCAGCCGCCCACACCTCGTCGGTGTGGTCGAAGTCGGTGGTCCAGTCGGTGACGGGGGGATGGTTGCCGGCCATGTCGTTGATCCTGCGCTTTCAGTCTTCGGTGATCGTGATGGCGAACTCGGGACAGTTGGCCACGGCCAGACGGGCCTTGTCGGCCAGCTCGGGAGCCACGGTGCCGTCACCGATTTCCTTGGCCGTGCCGTAGTCGTCAACGTCGAACAGCTCCGGCGCCAGTGCGTAACACCGGTTGTGCCCCTGGCACTTTTCCTGATCGACATGGACCTTCACGGCGGACTCCTCATGGACGGCGCGCCAGGTATGCGGTGCGACGGACGGACGCGATAACGGTTGTTATCACCCTACACGATTCAGTCGTTTGCGTCTCCGGAGGGGCGCGGGTCCATCGGCACGACGAGCCCGGCGGCGGCAGCGGCCTGGCTGATGGCGTCCATCAGCCGTTCGGGGTCACCGGCGCACCCTTCGAGTTCGGCGGGACCCACCAGCATCACCAGCGTGCCGGCAGCCGTATCGGCCAATACACACGGGGTGGCACCCTCGCTGGCCGCAGCAACATCACCCGGGCGGTCATTGAGGTGGAAGGTGGTGAACTCGACGCCAAGACCCTGTTCGCACGCAACCCAGTCGCCCTTGCGACGGAACGTGCCATGGGTGATGTCGCACAGGGCGCAGTGGGCGGCGCCGAACCGGGCCTTGATCCAGTAGGTCAGCTCACCGCGCAGATCGCCGTCGGCGTGGTACACCCCCACCAGCCTTGTCACCTGCTCCATGAGGTCACGCTAGCCTCGGAGGCGTTCACGGAGGGATGGCAGAGTGGACGATTGCGACGGTCTTGAAAACCGTTGAGGGGCAACCCTCCGGGGGTTCGAATCCCCCTCCCTCCGCTCTGGGGTGTTCACAAGTTTCCCCCAAAACAGTTCACAAGTCTGGAGTGAAACTGCCCCGGGCCTGTGTGGCGATCCACCGGCCCCGACGGAGACGCTTCCGTCTCAATGTCCGCCTGCTGGTCCGGTGGTGCGCCCCGTCACCGATGGCCAGCAACACCCGAACGTCACCACCGCCGCCCAGAGCCGGTTGTGTGCACCACTGGACCAACCCGGGACACTGTGCGCCCGGTCCCACTACGGTGGCCGGAGAGTTGTTGCCATCGCACACCCGGTGTTGTGGATTGCCGGAAGGTGCGGGTGATGGTTCGGCTGCGTCCGGGTGTTTCGTGCGAACGGGTTGGCGACAGCTGGCTGGTGCTGAGTGACCGTGACGGTGTGGTGCACAACCTCACCGGGCCTGCTGCCACCGTGATCGACTGTGTCACCACCGGCCAACCGGTCCCACCAGAATGCGACGATGCTGTCGCATCGCTGGTCGACACCGGAATCCTCACCGCCCCCACCGGGTGGTCACGCCGCAAGGTGCTTGCCGCCGGTGGCGCAGCCGCAGCCGTCGGCATGGTCACCCTCACCCTGCCCACCGCCGCCATGGCCGGCTCCGTGGGCCCGTTCGGCACGGTGACCGCAACCCCAGACTCCAATCAGGTCACCATCGACTGGAACGCTGCTGCCAGCACCTCCTACCAGGTGGTCTACAAACCCACCATCGGCGCAGGGGACTACGTCGACTTTGGCGGGTCAGTCGCTGCCGGCCCCGTCGCCGTCACCGGACTCACCAACAACACCGACTACAGCTTCAAAGTCCAGATTGTCGGAAGCTCACCACCAACCGAATCTGCCGTCGTCACCACCACCCCCAGTGCCACCCCCATTGCGAACCTGGGTGTCACCTGGACTTCGGTTCCAGTTGACGCCGCCGCAGAAGCAAACAACTGGACGTCGGTGGCGTACGGCAACGGGGTCTGGGTCGCGGTCGCCGCCGAGCGGCGGCAACCGGGTGATGCGCAGCACCGACGACGGTCTCAACTGGACTGCTGTCGGCACAGACGCTGGCGTCAGCAGCAAACCGACTGGGTACGTCGGTGGCGTACGGCAACGGGGTGTGGGTCGCGGTCGCCTGCGGCGGCGCCAACCGGGTGATGCGCAGCACCGACGACGGGGCCAACTGGACTGCTGTCGCCGCCGCAGAAGCAAACAGCTGGTACTCGGTGGCGTACGGCAACGGGGTGTGGGTCGCAGTCGCCCTAGTGGCGGCAACCGGGTGATGCGCAGCACCGACAACGGTGTCACCTGGACTGCAGTCGGCCGGACGCTGGCGTAGCGAAGCAAACGACTGGGTGCTCGGTGGCGTACGGCTTGACGAACAACAAGGGGTATGGGTCGCGGTCGCCCGCATCGGCACCAACCGGGTGATGCGCAGCACCGATAACGGCGAATCATGGACGGTAGTGGAAGCGGTCGAAGGCGTCTCCGAAGCAAACGAATGGTTGTCGGTGGCGTACGGCAACGGGGTATGGGTTGCGGTCGCCATCGACGGCGCCAACCAGGTGATGCGCAGCATCGACGACGGTGTCACCTGGACTGCGGTCGGCACAGACGCTGGCGTAGCAGCAAACGAGCTGGGTGTCGGTGGCGTACGGCAACGGAGTATGGGTCGCAGTCGCCATCGACGGCGCCAACCAGGTGATGCGCAGCACCGACGACGGTGTCAACTGGACTGCGGTCGGCACAGACGCTGGCGTAGCAGCAAACGACTGGGTGTCGGTGGCGTACGGGCTTGATGCGAACAACAACGGGGTGTGGGTCGCGGTCGCCTTCGACGGCGCCAACCAGGTGATGCGCAGCACCAACGACGGTGTCACCTGGACTGCAGTGGAAGCGGTCGAAGGCGTCCCCGCCGCACAAGCAAACGACTGGCGGTCGGTGGCGTACGGCAACGGGGTGTGGGTCGCGGTCGCCTTCTACGGCGCCAACCGGGTGATGCGCAGCACCGACGACGGTCTCAACTGGACTGCAGTCGCCGCCGCAGAAGCAAACAACTGGTCCTCGGTGGCAACCGACGGCAACGGGGTCTGGGTCGCAGTCGCCCCCTATGGCGGCAACCGGGTGATGCGCAGCACCAACGACGGTGTCACCTGGACTGCAGTCGCCGCCGCAGCAAGCTCCTGGTGGTCGGTGGCGTACGGCAACGGGGTATGGGTCGCGGTCGCCCGCATCGGCAACCGGGTGATGCGCAGCACCGATAACGGCGAATCATGGACGGTAGTGGAACCGGTCGAAGGCGTCTCCGAAGCAAACGAATGGTTCTCGGTGGCGTACGGCAACGGGGTATGGGTTGCGGTCGCCGCCGACGGCGGCAACCCGGTGATACGCAGCATCGACGACGGTGTCACCTGGACTGCGGTCGGCACAGACGCTGGCGTAGCAGCAAACAACTGGATGTCGGTGGCGTACGGCAACGGAGTATGGGTCGCAGTCGCCTTCGACGGCGCCAACCAGGTGATGCGCAGCACCGACAACGGTGTCAACTGGACTGCGGTCGGCACAGACGCTGGCGTAGCAGCAAACCGATGGGTGTCGGTGGCGTACGGCAACGGAGTATGGGTCGCAGTCGCCTTCGACGGCGCCAACCAGGTGATGCGCAGCACCAACGACGGTGTCAGCTGGACTGCTGCCGCCGCCACAGAAGCAAACGAATGGTTCTCCGTGGCGTACGGCAACGGCAGGTTCGTTGCCGTGGCCAACGAGCGGCACCAACCGGGTGATGTACAGCCCGTCGCCGGCTCCGTGATGCCAGGCAGTTGGCTGTTGTGCAGGTAGCCGAACTGCCAACCCAGCCCGCAGCGCACAACCGCACGGCATCGCTTGCCGTATGCACGCCTTCGCCAGTGGTGAACCACGTTTACACACCACAAGACACGCCCTGATTGGCGGTCAGTAGTCACAGGTTCACGCTGCGGGTCCACAGCGACCCTGGCTGCAAACAAGCGGGCAACCGGCCGAATCGCCGATTTTCTACGGGAAGCCTCCCCTGAGTTACCGGGAAGCCTCCGCTGAGGTGGGGGTAAACCCGCAGCTTCACCATGACCGTCGGGGAAGCACCAGCGCCGACAACCACCACCACCGTCGCTCCGACAACCACCACCACCTCCACCGCAGCACCGGTCACGCCGGCAGTGGTCACCCCCAGGTTCACCGGCTGACCATCGCGCTTCAGCATTGCGGCAGTGGTGACCAGCCTCAACCGGTGAAGTCGAGTGTTGGCATCAGCCGCGCCCCGGCCCAGGCCACAACACCTAGGCGCAGTGGGAACACACACCCTCCAGGGCGAAGTGCCCCGGCTCGAGCGTGAACCCGATCGCATCGTGGGCTTCGGCGATGAACCGTTCAACCGTCCCGGCCGGCAACTCGGTGATGCGGCGGCAGTCCCGACATACCGCGATCAGCCCGTGATCGGCTCCCAACCGCACGAGTGATGGGCCGTGCCCGGCATGGACGTGCGTGACGATTCCCCGATCGGACAGGACGCCGATGGTGCGATAGACGGTCGCCTCGTGAATGTCGGGCGCTTCGGACTGGGCGAGCGTGGTGAGCGTGGCGATGTCGATTGGACCTCCGTGGCGCAGCAACGCTCGGAGCACCGCTATGCGCGGGCCGGTCGCCCTGCAGTGGTGGGTTCGCAGCATCACCTCAGCGTCATCAACGTCGTACTCGCCGATCAGTGCCGCCGTCTCATCTTGCAATCGCATCAGCAAACGGTACCAGCGCCACCCGCCACGCCTCCGCCCGACCCGGACGCCACCGGGGTCGACGGGCACGGCCTGCGCCTTGGAGCAAGCCGGCTCAGCTGCCGGGCATCGCTCGCTACATCAGCGTGCGATGCCGGCAGCACTGCTGCGGCGACGCAGCGGTGCGCCGACCACGAAGACAACAATGAAGAAGGCTGCTGAAGTGAGGACGATGGTGGGGCCGGATGCGATGTCGAGGTGGTAGCTCGCGTTCATGCCGACGAAGCCGCTCACCGCACCGATCACTCCAGCCAACACCAACATGCGGGCGAAACTGTCGGTGAGCATCCGGGCGACGACGGCCGGGACGACGAGCGAGGCGGCGATCAGGGTCACACCCAAAACGTTCATCGTTGAGATGACCGTGGCCGACAGCAGCACCATCAGCAAGCCGTCGACCAGGGCAGTGTTCACTCCGGTCGCCCGGGCCACTTCGGCGTCGAACGTGGTGAACAGCAGTTGCCGGTAGCCGACGAAGATGAAGGCCAGCGCACCCACTGACACGCCGACGATCAACCACACGTCGGCCCAGGTCACGCCCAGCACATTGCCGAACAACAAGGCATCGGCACTGGGACCGGGTGAGCCGTAGATCTGCACGATCGCCAGGCCGAAGGCGAACGCAGCCGTGGTCACCACGCCGATCGCAGCATCTGATCCGATCGGCCGGCGACGGACGATGCCACCGATCACGAGGGCGGCGAGGAGACCCCACGCTCCTGCGCCGAGAAACAGGTTGATGCCAAGCAGTCCTGCGACGGCGTAGCCCCCGAAGATCGCATGGGACAGTCCGTGGCCGATGTAGCTCATGTTGCGCAACACCACATAGGTGCCGACGACTCCGCACAACGCGCCCGCCAGCGTCGCCACGATGACCCCATTGCGGAAGAACTCGAACTCGAACGGCCTCACGAAGTCAACGGCCAGGACTGCACCCCACGCCATCAGGCGCTCTTTTCGTCGTGCAGGAGCAACGGCGAATCGACCACGACGCGCATGCCGCCGTGTTCGAGCACGTGCATCGGCGATCCGTAGGTGCGCTCGAGAACATCGGGGACAAGTACCTCGCTGGGCGAACCCTCTCCGATGACCGTCGTGTTCAGGCACACGATTCGTGGGAGGTGGGCGGCGATGCCGTTGAGGTCGTGCGTCGTGAGCACGATGGTCAGACCCTGCTCGTTCAGTTCACCGAGCAGGTGCAGGACTTCGTGGCGCGTGCGCACGTCGAGTCCGGATGTGGGCTCATCGAGGAAGATCGCCTGGGCGTTGGTGAACAATGCACGGGCGAGGAACACCCGCTGCTGTTGGCCGCCGGAAAGATCGCGGATGTGACGCCGCTCCAGCCCGCCGAGGCCGAGGCGTTCGGCTATCTCACCGATCTGGGCTCGTTCAGATTTCGTGATCCAGGGGGTGCGCCAACCGCGGGCCCGGGCCATGCCCACGCACTCGGCAACGGTCACGGGAAAGTTCCAGTCGATCTGCTCCACCTGCGGGACGAGACCAACCGTGATGCCGGCGCGACGCTCGACGTGTCCCGAGCGGAGCGGGACACTGCCCAGCAGAGCCTTCAGCAACGTCGACTTGCCCGACCCGGATGGACCGACGATTCCCAGCAGATCGCCTTCGGCGACGGCGACGTCGACGTCGACCAGCACCGGTTCTGCTCCGTAGGTGACGGTTAGCTTCGTCGCCGTGATGAAGGGGGCACTCACTGGGGTACGACGCAGAATCCTCCGCTGTGTCGCGGACGTCGAAGTTGGCGAGCGCCGACGAATCGCCGCCCAGGGCATCGGTCATGGTGATGAAGTTGAACTTCATCAAGCCGAGCCACGAGTGATCGGGTTCGCCCGGCGCACCAGGCAGGTCGTCGTCACGGAGGTCGTCGACGTATTGCGCACCGGTCTCGTTGGCGATCTGTTCAAGTACCGGAGACGGGAACACCTCAGAGCCGAACACCGCAGGAACATTCTCTGCCCGAATCTGCTCGATGAGAGTGATCACGTCCGTCGCCGTGGGCTCGCCGAAGTCTGCGGGCTGGACGGCACCGACAACGGTGAAGCCGTAGGTGTCGGCAAAGTAGGCGTAGGCATCGTGGTACGTCACGAGCTTGCGTTGGTCGGCTGGGATCGTGGCGAAGGCCTCGGCGGCTGTGGCGTCGAAGTCATCGACGAGGTCAGAGAACGCCTCGAAATTGGCGTCGTACTCCGATGCACCGGCGGGGTCCACATCGATCATCGTGTCGCGAATCAGGCCGGCATAGACCTTGACCAGCGTCGGATCGGTCCAGAGGTGTGGGTTGGGCTTTCCCTCGGACACCGGAAACGAGAAGTCGTACTTGTACTGCTCGGGGCTGATCGTTTCGTCACCGAGTTCGACCAGCGGCACCCCATCGCCGAGGTTCGCCTCGGCGAGGTTCTTGGTCGGTTCTTCCAACTGGAGGCCGTTGATGAACACCACGTCGGCGATACTGAGCAGCTCGGCTGCCGAGGGCGGGGGCTCAAACGTGTGTGAGTTGGTCCCTTCCGGCACGATGCCCACGATCCGGGCGCGATCGCCGATGATGTTCGCAGCGATCGACGTGATCGGCGCCACGGTGGTGACCACCACGAGTTCGTCTCCGGCGGCGTCAGATGCGGCGTTGGAGGATGCATCGCTGCCGCACGACGTGACAACAAGAGCGGCAACGGCAACGAGCGCTGCGATCCGAAGGTGACGGGAAATAATCATGGACCGCATGCTAGTTGCGAACTGGACGCAACGCCCTGTCGACCGGTGGAACGTTTGGCAAAATTCTGCCCACCCGAAAGACCCGACCCGGTCGGGCGGAACTTTGGCCAGGGCGGTACGCTTCGCACTCCTATGACCCTGCTGCAAGACCCTGACTGGCAAGCCCCCGATGCCCGATTCGGACCCGCTCGTGTCGTCGTCGGCAGGATCAGCGAAGAGTCGGCTGCGGAGCTGTTGCACTTTGCAACCACCGGCGGTTCGGTTCTGCTTGCGCCCGAACCCGGCGATGCGGTGGCGTCGGAGATTGCCGGGGTGCGCGTCACTTCGCCTCTGCCGCGCACCGAGTGGTACGTCACGTTGGCCGAGCGACCCGAGGCGGCACGCCTAACCGGCGAGGTTCCGATCACGTCGGCGCTGAACACACTCGACGTCATCGGCCCCGACGTGGCGATCGCAGCGACCACCAGCGTTCGGTTCGAACATCGGCCGACGCTGGCAGTGCGCACGGTCGGGTCCGGACGGATCGTGTCGAGCGGCGTCGCCGACCTCGCTGCGTTGGTGCGCCACGATGTGCTCGGCCCCTACGTTGCCCGTCTCCTGCGACCGTCGTTCCCGGTGTCCACGCCGACGCTGGGCCTGGCCGTCGTCGGCTACGGACCATTCGGCGGCATGGGCTACCTCCACGGACTGGCGGCAACCGAAACCGAAGGGCTGGCCTTCGTTGCCGCAGCCGACAACTCGCCTGATCGCATCCACGCCGCCCGCGCCGATTTCCCCGATCTCGTCGGTCACGATTCGGCAACGTCACTGGCCGCCGACGACAGCGTCGATGTGGTCGTCATCGCCACGCCGCCGAGCTTCCACGCCGACCTGGCCATCGAATTGCTCCGCACCGGCAAGCACGTCGTGGTGGAGAAGCCGATGGCGCTCACGCGAGCCGATGCCGAACGGGTCATCGCCACCGCAGCCGAGTATGACCGCACGGTCACGGTGCATCAGAGCCGACGATGGGACACCGACTTCCTCGCCGTCAAACGGCTGATCGCCAACGGCGACCTCGGTGAGGTCTTCAACATTGAAACGTTCGTCGGCGGCTTCGATCACCCCTGCCGGGCCTGGCACTCGGAAGACTCGATCTCCGGTGGGGCGGTGTTCGACTGGGGATCTCATCACGTCGACTGGATCAACCAGTTGTACGGCAGCGCCCCCAGCAGGGTGCTGTGCACCACCCACACCCGTGTCTGGCACGACACAACCAACGTGGATCAGCTGGCACTGTGGATGCAGTGGCCCGATGGGCGCGAAGCGACGTTCCGCCAGAGCGACATCTGCGCCATCCGTCGCCCGAAGTTCCACATCGAAGGCACCAATGCCACGCTGCAAGGCCACTACCGGCCCATGCGCAACGAGTCGGTCGTTCCCGGACGTGGATACGTCGAGCACACGAGTCATCACGCCGAGGCACCCGTCGATCTCACCGTTGCCCGCTACGACGGAGCGCACGGCCTGGTCACCTCGACGGTGCGACCCGCTCCGGATCCGGGCTGGGCGTTCCACCGCAACCTGGCCGATCACCTGCTGCTGGGCGAAGACCTCGCCGTGCGGCCCGAGCAGTCCCGCGACGTCGTTGCGGTACTCGAGGCGGCGCATCGTTCCGGTAACGAGGGCGGCACCCTCGTCGAGATCTGAACGTGCCACCGGCCGATCGACAGGTCGGCATCGGTGTGCTCGGAGCGCGCTCGATGGTGGCGCGGCTTGCGGTTTTCCCTGCCATTGATGCCAGCCCGGGAGCCAGACTGGTAGCCGCCGCTGCGCTCGGTGGTCCGGTTCCGTCGCCGTGGGCGCGCCACACGGTCGCCGACTACGACGCCGTCATCGAGCACCCCGATGTGGAAGCGGTGTACATCCCCCTGCCCAACGACCTGCACCTGACGTGGGCGCTGCGCGCAGCCGACGCCGGCAAACACGTGCTCTGTGAGAAGCCACTCGCTGCCAGCGTCGAGGCGGCGCAGCAGATGCGCACCCGATGCGACAGCGCCGGTGTGCTGCTGGCCGAAGCCTGGATGACGCCGTTTGACCGGCGGTGGGAGCGAACATTCGACCTCGTGGCCGACGGCTTGATCGGAACGGTCACAGAGGTCACCACTGCGTTCACATTTTCCATCGGACCTGACGCCGCGCACAACTACCGGTGGCGTCCAGAGCACGGCGGAGGTGCGCTGCTGGACGTCGGGATCTACTGCCTCGGGCCGTCTGTCCGGCTGTGGGGTGCGGAGCCCACCGGGATTGAGGCCCGGGTGCAACTGGCCGCATCTGGGGTCGACGCTGCGACCGAGGTTGAGCTGAGCTGGCCGGGCGGCCAACTCGCACGGGCCCGCTGCTCGTTCGTCGATGCCGAACAACAGCGCCTCGAACTCGTCGGAACATCCGGCGTCCTCACGCTCGACGGTGACGCCCACACCGGCGGACAGCGCGCCACGACGATCCGACACCTCGATGATGCGGGCGTCCACCACATCTCCGTGGAGCCGGACGATCCGTATCGCCGCATGATCGACGCCTTCGCTGCGGCGGTGCGCGGGATACAACCCTGGCCCCGCCCGGTAGAATCAAGCATCGCAATGCTTGAGCTCATGACCAGAATTCGTGACGCCGCCCGATGAGTGACCTGATGGACACCGAGCGTCGAATCGAACCCCGCGACGTGCGCTACCCGTTGCTGTCGGGCGTGGAGCTGCGAGCTGTGACCTGGGACCCTCCCGTGGAGTCGGGCGGCACCATCCTTCCGCCGTGCCTCCTTGTGCACGGCCTGGCATCAAATGCCCGGCTCTGGGACGGCGTGGCGTGGCGGCTCGCCCAGGCAGGCCATCCCGTCGTTGCGATCGATCAGCGTGGCCATGGTCACTCGTCCAAGCCCGACGACGGCTACGACATCGCCACCGTCGCCGACGATCTCGCACTGCTCATCGATGCCATGCAATGGGACCAGCCGCTCGTGGCGGGTCAGTCGTGGGGTGCCAACGTCGTCATCGAACTCGTCCACCGCCACCCGGGCGTCGCCTGCCGCCGTCGCCTGCGTCGACGGCGGCTTCATCGAACTCCAGCATCGCTTTCCGCAGTGGGACGATGCCCGCAAGATCATGGCGCCACCGAAGTTGATAGGCACGCCGTTCGCAACGTTCCAGGCGTGGATGGCCGACGCCTACCCCGATTGGCCCGAGGAAGGCCGCCAGGGACAACTCGCCAACTTCGAGGTACGCGCCGACGGCACCATTGCCCCGTGGCTCACCTTTGAGCGCCACATACAGGTGCTTCACGGCCTGTGGGAACATTCCCCCTCCACGCGATACGCCTCCATCGACACGCCGGTGCTGTGGCTCCCCGCCGACACTGGTGAGGTGACGTGGACCCATTCGAAACAGGACGCCATCGTCTCGGCCGCTGCCGCCCTCACACACAGTCGCATCGAGTGGTTCAGCCCCGCCCATCACGACGTGCACGCCCAGCACCCGAGCGACGTCGCAGGGCTGTTGCACCGAGCCGCAACCGAACCCGACTGGATCTCCACATGACCGCTCCACTGCCAACGGCCCCGCCACGACTCCCGCGGTTACTGGTCCTCATGGGTTCGGGCGAAACAGCGCCAACCATGACGGTGCCTCACCGCCGGGTGTTCGAACGTCTCGACGAGGCCACGGGCGGCAACGTTGATGCAGTGCTGCTCGACACGCCGTTCGGCTTTCAGGAGAACGTCGACGACCTGGCCATCAAGACCGCCGAATATTTCAGTGACGCCATCAGTCGACAGGTCGACATCGCCGGCCTGCCACGAACCGACCATGGCGACGTGGTGGCGATCGAGTCGGCAATTGCCAGGATTCGGTCGGCCGATTGGTTGTTCGCCGGGCCGGGAAGCCCCACATTCGTGCTGCGCCAGTGGGAAAACACCCCGGTACCGAACGCCATCGCCGAGAAGCTCCGGACTGGCGGCGCCGTCGTGTTCTCGTCGGCCGCCGCGCTCACGCTCGGACGCAAGACCATTCCCGTGTACGAGATCTACAAGTCGGGCTTTGATCCTTACTGGGCCGACGGGCTGGACCTGCTCACTGCCATCGGCCTTCCCGTGGTCGTGATCCCCCACTACGACAACAAGGAGGGCGGCCACCACGACACCAGCAAGTGCTACCTCGGCGAGCGCCGTCTTCTGATGCTCGAACCCGAGCTTGACGACGACGTCTTCATCCTCGGCATCGACGAACACACCGGCGTCATCATCGATCTCGATACAGAGATCGCCGAGGTGGTTGGCAAGGGCGGCATCACGCTCCGCAAGGACGCCAGGTCGACGCGGATCGAAGCCGGAGAGGTGGTCCCGCTGGCACGACTCCGAAACGGCCCATCCGGACCGGTCGATGTGGCGACTCCGGCTCGACTCGCACCCAGTGTCACCTCGTCGGATCAGGCCGGTAGCCCTACCGACGCTTCGGTACCCTCGCTTGCGGCCGATGCGACTCGCTTCGAAACTGCCTTCGAGAACGCACTTGCCAACCGCGACGCCGACGGCGCCGTTGCTGCCATCCTCGACCTCGACTCAGCCATCGTGTCGTGGTCACGCGACACGCTGCAGGGCGACGACCTCGACCGGGCCCGGGCTGCCCTGCGCTCCATGATCGTGCGTCTCGGCGCAGCAGCCACGGGTGGCGTGCGCAACGCCCGCGACGTCCTCGGCCCCATCGTGGAGGCAGCGCTGGCCGCACGCGTCACCGCCCGAACGGAGAAGGCCTACGCCGTGAGTGATGCGATCCGCGACAACCTCGCCGCAGCCGGCATCGAAGTGCGTGACACCGAGACCGGAGTCGACTGGTTGATCGTCGGCTGACGGGGTCTGCTCCCACAGCCCGCATCCCGCATCCCGGACGCCGTCGCCGTCGCCGTCGCCGACTGCAGCGAAGGCGCTATTGCGCACACGATGCAGGCCATCAGGACGTCCGGAGGGAACTAATCTGCTGCGGTCGCTCGGAGATCCCTGCGGCATTCCAACGCGCTGGGAGTGAGCTCGTGACGGCATGGCACTTCAACCCTGAATTGACCTTTGAGAAGGTCGGCGACGACTGGTTGGTGCTCAACCCCGATGCCGCTGTGGTGTTGCGGGCATCTGGCCCCGCCGCCGAGGTGCTCACCGCAACCGCAACCGCTTCGCCTGCGCCGGCACATCTCGCCGACGCTGCGGCCGCTCTGGCCGAGCGAGGCGTTCTCGTGGAAGATGCTGCGCCCGGCATGTCGCGGCGGCGCCTCATCAGCACCGGTGCCTTGGCCGCCGGGGCAGCAACCCTGGCCGCTGCCGCCGGGATCCACACGCTCGTGCTGCCAACCGCAGCAGCAGCGGCATCACTGCCCGCCGCCCCACCGGGGTCGGGGCTACCGGAACCAGGTGTTGACCGGGTGAGGGTGAGCTGGACCAACATAGTGGGTTCCCGCCAGCCTACACGGTGTACTACAGGAAACCACGCCGCGCAGACCACTACATCGCCTTTCCTGGTTCTGCAAGCCAGCGGGCCTGTCACCGGTCACCGGGCTTGGCATTGCCACGCCATGTACAACTTCCAGCGTGACCGCCACCGACGGCAGCCTCGTGTCCGCGCCCTCAGACGTTGCTGACCGCCCACTCAACTCCATGCTTGCCAGGGTCACCGGTGACGCCCACAGGGTGCACGCCGAATGCACCTCGGGTTACCGCACGGTCGCTCCCACAACCAACCTGGCTGCACCGGGTCAGCCACCGGCGCCTGAGGCGAGGCGCGTCGGGCTTCGGGGACCAGCAGCACCGCCCCGATGAGAAAGCACAGGCCACCCAGAGCCGTGTGTGACCGCCCCACTGTTGGGGCCGCCGACATCGTCGGTAGTGACCGCTGCGGCATCGCGCTGATCCCGGGAATTAGTGATCCCGACAACACCGACCTCTCACCCTCCGTCAGGCAGCTGGGAGGCGAAGAAGGCCCAGCTGATCTCCGCGAACTCCACATCGCGGTTCTGCGCACCGGCGAGACGGTTGGTCTCAAGGAGCACCCGGGTGCTGGGCGCAGCGTGACCTGCGCCGTCGAATCGCCACCAGTGCACCGGCGTCTCCCCGTCGTACACGAACTCTGTGCCTGACCCGCTGTCGCCCGGGTCCACCTCCACATTCCTCGACACCGGGGCACGCCGGTGAGCCCGTTGATCTGAAGCCAGCGCTCGACGGTCGCATCGGCGCTGATGACCCGACTCGCGCCGACAGGTCCCGCCAATGTCGGCGACGCATCCGCCATCGAAGGGCATCAGCACATCGGCGGTGCCGTGCGACAGGAGGATCGGGACCGGCCGGTCCGGCCCGTCGGTGCACACACCGGGGAACGGGTCAGCGGCGAGGTTGCCGGCGCTCGAGGCCACGGCGGCCACCAGGTCGGGGGTGATGCAGGGCGAAGGCTTGGGACATCATCGCCCCGTTTGAGCTCCCGGCCATGAACACCCGGTCACTCCCGAGCCCGTAGTCGGCACCGATCCGTTCGATGAGCGTGGCGAGGAACCCGACGTCGTCGGCGTCACTCCTCACGTCGCTGTCGGCCCGACAGTCCACCCAACCCGAACGTTCCTGTGCATCAGCCGACGGGGAGCCCTCGGGGTAGACGACCACGAAGCCTTCGCGATCAGCAATGTCACGAAACACAGACAGTGGCTTGCTCCCATCAGCGGCCGCCTCGGCGCCCTCGCCCCCTCCACCATGGAGGACCAGCACGAGGGCACGCGGCACAACGAGGTCGGGCGGGACGTGAACCAGATACGAACGCTCAACACCGTCGACGTCAAGGCGTTGGGTGGTGAGGCCCACCGGGTAGGGCGCAGCGCCCTGCGAGGTGGTGGCGACCGGCTCCTGGGCGCTCGTTACGGGGCTGCTCGCCGTCGGATCTCCCGGCCCGCCGCATCCAGAGGCGAGCAGCGTCACGGCGAGCGCCACAGCAACCACCGGCGTGTGCCGGAGCAGCAACGGAGCACGCCGGTGGCCCGTTGGCTGTCTCGACTCGCTGCCCACGAGCATCAGCGAATCGTACCTGCCCGGCGGTTTTGGAGCCGCAGGTCAGGCTCGGGGGAGCGACTGCTGGGTGTCCATCATGTCGCCCATGACCGAGCGGATGAACTCGTCGGCCTCGTCGGTGAGCCCGCCGGCCACCCCGCCGTAGATGGCACTGGAGTGGGGGGCGTCGCCGGCGTGTTCGGTGGCGTAGGCAACGGCCTCGGCCAGATCGACAGCGAAGGCATCGGCCACACCGTGTTGGGTCTGGGGCCGGGTGACGGCCATGTGGATGGCGTTGGGGTACTGCTGACCGTTGAACCGCCATCCACGCTGCCGCATGAAATCGTTGATGTGGTAGATGTCGAACGCCCCGTCGCCTTCACCGGTTGAGGTGAACGAGAAACAGAAGGTGGGATTGCCCAGAATGCGCAGCTCGGGGTGGCTGGCCACGGCTGCCTTCATGGCGTCGGCGGTGGAGAAGATCTTGCGGGCGTAGTCGAGGTAGCCCTCGCGGCCCAGACTCACCATGGACGCCCACGTGGCCGCCAGCAGGCCGCCCGAACGTGACCCGTCCATGCCCGGCGAGCAGTACTTGCCGCCGGTCCACGACGTGTTGAAGAAGTACTGGCTGTTGCGCAACGACCGGTCACGAAACGCCAACACCGACGTGCCCTTGAAGGCGTAGCCGTACTTGTGGGTGTCGGCGCTGATGGTGGTGACCCCGGGGACCCGGAAGTCGAACAGCGGGATGTCGTAGCCCAGCTCGATGCCCCACGGCAGGATGAACCCACCCAGGCAGCCGTCCACGTGCAGCCCCACGCCACGCTCAACGGCGAGCGCTCCCAGCTCGGCGATGGGGTCCACGGTGCCGTACCCGTAGTTGCACGCCGAACCGATGATGACGATGGTGTTGTCGTCCATGGCGGCGGCCACGTCGGCGGGGTCCACCACGGTGGTGGCCGGGTCGACGGGCACCACCCGCATTTCGAGGTCGAACAGATGGCAGGCCTTGTCGAAGGCGGGATGGGCGGTCTCGGGCTTGATGATGTTGAGCCGTCCGTTGCGACCGGCGGCCCGGGCCTGCTCGCGGTACGACAACATGGCGTGGGCGATGGACCCGCTGCCGCCGGAGGTGACCAGACCCACCGGGTCGGCGTCGGGGGTGTGCCCGGTTGCGGCGTCGGCGTGCAGCATGTCGAGGGTCATGGCGATGATCTCGCCTTCGAAGCGGGTGGCGCTGGGGCAGATGTCTCGCTGCAGCACGTTCACATGGGCGTACAGACCGAACGCCTCAGTGAGGAAGTCGTAGTGGTCGTGGTCGCCGCAGTACATGGTGCCCGACACCTTGCCGGTCTCCCAGGTGGTGTCTTCCTCGGCGGACATGGTGCGCAACTCGTCGAGAATCTCGGCGCGCGGGCGTCCGGTGGCGGGCATGGTGCGGTTGACATCAAACCGCTGGGCGTAGGGGAAGGTGCTCACTTGACCATCCTGCCGCATCGGGCCGGTCGGCGTCAGCTTCAGAGCTGCAGGAAGCCACGTGGCAATGGTTTCAACCCTGACGGGTCAGCGGCGTGCGATCAGCCGTTTCTCGGCGATGATGAGGAAGTCGGCGAGATCCAGGTACTCAACGTTCACTTCGCCAGTCGCTCGAGAAGTTCCCGGTCCTGTTCAACGATCTCCCGCAGGCGCTTTTTGAACTCGGGGTCCTTGCGCCGAAGCGCGACAGCCTCGGCGAGTGCATCCTTGATCGTCTCGTTGAGGCTGGTTCCCTCCGCACGCGCGACCGCCTCAGCATCAGCGGCCAGATCATCGGGCAGGCGAACGGTCAGGTTCTTCGTCATGGCACCATGGTATCACGGTGACATCGGTCCCGGCTCGGGCTGCGGCCCAACGCGATTGCCTGGGTCAGCGGGCGGTGCTGCGCACGGTGCGGTCCAGGATCCCAAGCGTGGCCCGAAGCGCCCTCGGAAATGATGGGGAAGATGTTGGCCTCGCGCCACACCGGGTCGATGTCAGACCAGTCGTAGTACGACGTGACCACGGTGCCGCCGTCGGTGGGCTCGAGGCGGTACCCGTAGACATGCCCGATCTGGGGCTTGATGGCGCCCACGATCGTCCAGGCGATCTCGGTGTCGGGGGTGAAGGCGGTGATGGTGACCGTCACGTCGTACTGGCCCAACGGGTAGTCGTTGAGCGACTCACGATCCATGTGCACCACAAAGGTGTCGCCCACCGCTGCCACCGGGTCCCCGCTGGCATCCATCAACATCCCCGAACTGTCGATGGCCACGTGGCCGTGGGGGTCACACAGCACGGAGAATATGTCGCCGGCGCTGGCCGGGATGGTGCGGGACACTTCGATGCGTTCGCCGGTCATGCGTTCGGTAGTCATGCGTTCATCTTTGCAGCTGGCACCGTTGCTGCTGGGTCGTCAGGTGCCGAGTTCTTCGGCCAGGGGGCGCAACGCCTCGAAGGCGGCCACGAACCGGCGCTGGGCGGCGTCGTAGGTGGCGCGGTGGGCGGGGTCGGGATGATGGATGCCCGAGGTGCGCACGATCACATCGTCAACGTCGTCGGCAGCGGCGGCCGGGCCCATGAGCGCCGCCAGCGCCACAGCGCGCGCCACGGCGGTGTGGGGGTCGACCAACGGGCGCACCGGTCGGTTGAGCACATCGGCGAACACCTGGGCCCAGCCCGGCGACCTGGCCGCACCCCCGCCCAGCACCACCGATGCCATGGTCCGCCCGGTGAGCGCCTCGACCGCCGGCAGCAACCATCCGGCGTTGAGCGCCGTGCCCTCGATGGCGGCGCGCACCAGGTGGGTGCGACCGGTGTTCAAGGTGAGGTTGATGAACCCGCCCCGCATGCCCGACGATGCCGCCGGGGCCATCGACCCGGCCAGCCACGGCAGAAACAGCACGCCGTCGCTGCCGGCGGGCACGGCCGCCAGCGCAGCGTCGAGGGCGGCGAACGGGTTGGCGGTGGTGTGCTGGCCGAGCACGTCGGAGGTGTGCACCAGACCTCCCAGCACGTGGTCCACGGCCCGGCCGGCCAGACCGTTCTCGGCCCACACCAGCCAGGTGTCGGGCACCGGGCTGGGCATGGCCACGATCTCGTGGCTCAAGTCGGCGGCGGTGTGGTCGAGGTTGTCCAGCAGTACCGCAGTGGTTCCCACCATCAGTCCGCCCGCACCGCCGCGGTAGGCGCCGGTGGCAAAGGCGCCGGCGTGCGAGTCGTTCATGGCGGCGGCCACGGTGGCCGACGCCGGGATGCCCCACACCTCAGCCAGTGACCCCAGCACCTCGCCCACCACGGCATCGCCGGCGACGAGCTCGGGCAACCGGTCGGGGTCCACACCCGACATGGCCACCAGCTCGGGGTCGTAGGTGGTGGTGCCCAGGGTGCGGTTGTCGCACAGTTGCGACGTGAACGTCGTGCCCTGGGTGGCACAGATGCGTCCGGTGAGCCGGGCCACCACGTAGTCCATCGGCTCGAGGTAGGCGGCGGCAGCGGCGTGGATGTCGGGGCGCTGGTGCTGGAACCACAACATGTGCCCCAGCGACAGCCCCCCACCCACCGGTGGGATGCCGTGGCGTTCGACCCACAACCCGAAGGCGTCGTCGTTGCCGGTGATGATGTCCCAGCACAGTTCGGTGCCCCGGCGGTCGAGGTACAGCAACATGTCGGCCACCGGATGCCCGGCGGCATCAACGGGCACGATCGAGGAGTACTGGCTGCACACTCCCACCGACGTCACCGCACCGGCGTCGCCGCGGTGGGCGGCACACACCTCACCCACCGCCGTCACCACGGCGTCGAACAGGGCCACCGGATCCTGGGTGACGGCGTCGCCGTGGTGGATCGTGGTCAGCGGCCGGGTGGCGGTGCCGGCCACGGTGCCGTCGGCGCGCACCAGCGCCACCTTCACATTGGTGGTGCCAACATCGATGCCCAACGCCGACGCCAAGCCGGCCGGCATCACCGGGTTCAGGCCGACTCGGCGGCGGCGGCGGCCCGGTCGGCGTTGACGGCGTCGAAGTCCAGGAATTCCTCGGACGTGTCGGCCCAGTCCTCGAACTGGATCACGCCGATCTCACCGAACTTCTGGCGCAGCCAGCCGTTGTTGGCGTCGAGCAGCCCCAGCTTTTTGCAGTTGGGCACGATCTTGGAAAACAGCATCATCTGGAACGGGTCTTCCAGACGCTCGTTGTCGCCGCGCTTGCTGGCCATGATGGCCACCTTGGGGCTCACGCCCATGCGGTCCCACACCTCCTGGCTGAGCAGGCGGTCACGCATGTGGATGGCGGCTTCGAAGGCGAACTGCTGGCGCTCGAACAGTTCGGCGTCGCTCAGCTCGGCGTAGTACTCCTTGAGGCTCAGCACCCCGAAGGCAACGTGGCGGGCCTCGTCGCTCATCACGTACCGCAGCAGCTGCTTGAGCAGCGGGTCGGGGGTGATCATGTGCATGGTGCCAAAGGCGGCCAGGGCCAGGCCCTCCACCATCACCTGCATGCCCAGGTACGTCATGTCCCAGCGGCTGTCGCTGATGATGTCGTCGAGCAGCATGCCCAGATGGGCGTTGAGGGGGTAGTGGCCGGTGAGCTTGGTGTCGAGGTACTTGGCGAACACCTCCACGTGGCGGGCCTCATCCATCACCTGGGTGGCGGCGTAGTACTTGGCGTCGATCCACGGCACGGTCTCGACGATCTTGGCCGTACAGATGAGGGCACCCTGCTCGCCGTGCATGAACTGGCTGAGACTCCAGTTCTGCATCTCCATGTGCATCTTGACCCACTCGGCTGACCCCCACGACGCCAGCGGGGTGCCGGCCACGTTCATGCCGATGGCCTCCCACATGGGCTCGGTGCCAAACACCTGGGCGGTGAGCTTCTCGGGGTCCACGTCGGTATCCCACGGCAGGTCGGTCTCGCCGTTCCACTGGGAGTGCTTGGCCTTTTCGTACAGCTTGTTCAGCGCCGGCCGGGCACCCTTTTCGTAATCCCACGTGAAGATGGCGTCGCAGTTGTCGGCCACGGCGTGGACGGCCTCGTCCACGTACGGGTTCTCCACCGACAAGATGGCGTCGAGATCGTTGGGATCGGCACTCACGGTGTTCTGGTCGGTCACGGTTCCCCCTGCGAGCGATACGTCGTACACCTGACTGTAGCGAAAGCCGGCGATGGTGTCACCACCAACGACCCAACATTCCGGCAACGTCGCAACGGAACCGGTCGATGGCCGCCAGCACCAGGTCGCTGGGGTCGACGCCGTCGTCCAGCAGCGCGGTGAGGTCCATGGCCACGGCCATCTCGGTGGCGGTGTCGGCAGTCGTTGGATCACCAAACGTGGCGTTGGCCTGACGGCGGCCCCGGGCGGCGAGGTCGTAGCGCTTGGGTCCCATCTGGCTGGCGTGGTGGCGGGCCAGCGCCGTGGCCTCATCGCCGAGGCCGGTGAGGTCGGCGGTGACCCTGGCGTCGGGAGGCAACCAGTCCAGGTCACGCCATCCTTCCCATCCGGCCAGGCTGGTGGGCCGGGCGTCGGTGGGCAGGCTGCGCAGCGCCGACACCACAGCGGTGACCACGGCCACGTGGGTGCGGTGGGCATCGGCAGGATTGTGGGTGTGCACCGCCTCGGCTCGGGCCGCAGATGCGATGCCCGCCAACGCCTGCACGAACCGGTCACGATCGACACCCCCGGGGGCACACACGGCGGCGCTGGACAGACCCAGCATCACCACGGCCGACAATCCGCCGGCATCAGCGGCGGCGCGTTGCTCGGCGGCGCGCACTTCGGCGAATGCGGCGTCGTTGAGGTGGGCCATGTCGGCAGGCCGCACCGATCCGGCGCCGTCGGTACACACCACGGCGGTGAACCACCGTGCGGGGTCGTTGCGACACGCCAGCACCGGGCCGGCGATGGACAACTCGACGTCGTCGGGATGAGCCACGACCCCAAGATCGGTGGTGCGACCGAGGGCGTCGGCCACCGCCGCGCCGTCGGGCACGTACACCTGTGTCCCGGGCACCAGCCCGGTCACACCCGCCAGCGGGTCAGGCGCCGTAGAGCGACTCGATCTCGTCGACGTAGGTGGCGTGGATGCCACGACGCTTGAGCTTGGACGTGGGGGTCAGCAACTCGGAGTCGGGCAGCCATTCCTCACCCAGCACCCGAACCTTCTTGACCCGCTCGGCGTTGTTGAACTGCGCCATGACCTCGGCCAGGCCCCGGTCGATCTCGGCCACCACCTCGGGATGGGTGGCCAACTCGGCCAGCGACGAGAACTCGATGCCGTTGGAAGCGGCCCACGCTGGTGCCACGTCGGGGTCCAGCACCACCAGCGCCGACACGAACGGGCGGTTGTCGCCGATGGCGCAGGCCTGACCCACCAGCGGGATGCCCTTGAGTGCGGCTTCGAGGTTGGCCGGGCTGATGTTCTTGCCGCCGGCGGTGATGATGAGTTCCTTCTTGCGGTCCACGATGCGGAAGTAGCCGTCGTCGTCCACCTCGCCGATGTCACCCGAGTGCAGCCAGCCGTCCTCGTCGAGGGCTTCGGCCGTCTTTTCCGGTGACTTGTAGTAGCCGGCAAACACATTGCCGCCCCGGCAGATGATCTCGCCGTCGTCGGCCAGCTTCACCTCACAGCCCGGCACCGCCGGACCCACCGAGCCGGCCTTGACCCGGGTTGCCGTCCACGTCATCGGGCCCGACGACTCCGACATGCCGTAGATCTCCGACAGCGGCACGCCGATGCAGCGGAACCACGTCAGGGTGTCGGCCGGCAGCGGGGCAGCACCGGTGACGGCACTGACGACGTTGTCCAGACCCAGCAGTTCACGCACCGGCTTGAACGCCACGGCGTCGAGGAATGCGTAGGTGTCGATCTGCTCCTGGGTGGCGGTGCCCCAGTCCATGGCCTCCACGATGGGCTTGGCGGCCTCGAGTGCCTCGGAGAACTTCTGGGCCTTTTCAGGGTCGGCGGCCAGCACGGCGTTCACACCGGCGTAGACCTTTTCGTACACACGGGGCACACCGAACACGAAGTCGGGCCGCACGTGGGTGAGGTAGGGCAGCACCCCGGTGGGGTCGGGGCAGGTGGTGACCTCGTAGCCCATGAACGCCCCGGCGTAATGGCTGGTCATGCGCTCGGCGATGTGGGCCATGGGCAGGTAGCTGATGACCCGCTTGCCCAGGTAGGTGTCGAACGGCAGGGAACGACGCAGGCATTCCACCGTCCAGCAGATGTTGCGATGGGTGAGCATCACGCCCTTGGGCGGCCCGGTGGTGCCCGAGGTGTAGATCATGGTGGCCAGGTCGTCGGGCTGGGCCAGCGAGGCTGCCTCGGCCAGGTCCACCGACCCGTGGGCGTGGAGGTCGTCGTGGCCCAGCACGCCGTCGGGCGCTGCGCCGTCGGGGTCCGAGAGCACGGCGATGCCCCGCAGGCCGGGGGTGCGGTCACGCACCTCGAGGAACCGGTCCAAAAAGCCCAGGTCCTCCACCACGGCGAACACGGCGTCGGAATGGTTCACCAGGTACTCGACCTGCTCGGCCGACGAGGAGTTGTAGATGGAGATGGGCGTGGCGCCGATCATGTACACGGCCATGTCCACCACATGGAACTCGGGAGTGTTGCGGATCATCATGACGACGTGGTCGCCACGCTCCACGCCGTGGGCCCGCAGACCGGCGGCAACTTCGGCGGCACGTCGGCCGTAGTCGCCGTAGGTCCATTCGCCCCACGTCTCATCGGCGTTCATCCATCGCAGGGCCACCGAGTCGCTGTGTGCCTCCACAGTCTTGAGAAACTCAGTAACGATCGTCTGGCCCTCGACAACCTTCATGATCTCGTCGCTGGTGACCGTCATGGTGCTCCCCTTCTCGCCTGGTCCCGTGCACCGGTGCACACGGGTGATGTGGTGGGCCAACACTACCCAAGCCGTGACGCTGCCGCATCGGCGCCACCCGGTTGCGCTGGCACGGCCCACCGGTGAGAATGTCGGCCGGTCGGTCTTGACCACACGGTCTAGTTTTGTCCCGAAGCCGTCAGGCGTCGGGTCGAAGCGTCACAACGGCCAATAACACGGGCACCCGTTGGGGCGCCCCCCACCACGAACGAGGAGTCCCCAGTGGCTGAAGCAGTGATCGTCGATGCAGTACGTACCCCTGGCGGCAAGCGCAATGGCCAGCTTTCCGGCTGGCATCCCGCCGACCTGGCCGCCGAGGTGCTCACCGCCCTCGCCGAGCGCAACAACCTGGATCCCGCCCTGGTTGACGACGTGATCATGGGCTGCGTCATGCAGGCCGGTGCCCAGTCGCTCAACGTGGGCCGCAACGCCGTGCTGGCTGCCGGCTGGCCCGAGTCGGTACCGGCCACCACCATCGACCGCCAGTGCGGTTCGTCGCAGCAGTCGGCCCACTTCGCCGCCCAGGGCGTCATGTCGGGTGCCTACGACATCGTCATCGCCGCCGGCGTTGAGGTCATGAGCCTGGTGCCCATGGGCGCCTCGGTCGGCAAGGACTACGGCTACCCCTTCGGCCAGCGGGTGTTCGACCGTTACGCCCCCCAGGGTGGTCTGCAGTCCCAGGGCATCGGCGCCGAAATGATCGCCGACCAGTGGGACATCAGCCGCGAGGATCTCGACGGCTTCGCCCTGCAGTCCCAGCAGCGTGCCGCCACGGCCCGCGACGAGGGCCGATTCGACAACGAGATCATCCCGGTGGCCGAGCGTCGTCGTGACAAGGAAACCGGCGAGATCATCGTCACCGACAACATGGTCACCGCCGACGAGGGCATCCGCGACACCGACATGGAGACACTCGCCCGCCTGCGTCCCGCATTCAAGGAAGACGGCAAGGTGACCGCCGCCAACTCGTCGCAGATCACCGACGGCGCCTCGGCCGTGCTGATCATGAGCGCCGAGAAGGCCGCCGAACTGGGGCTCACCCCCCGGGCCCGTTTCCACACCTTCGCCCTGGCCGGCGTGGACCCGATCACCATGCTCACCGGTCCCATCCCCGCCACCACCAAGGTGCTGGAGCGTGCCGGCCTGACCATGGACGACATCGACGCCGTCGAGATCAACGAGGCGTTCGCCTCGGTGGTGCTGTCGTGGGCCAAAGAGCACAACCCCGACATGTCCAAGGTGAACCCCAACGGCGGCGCCATTGCCCTGGGTCACCCGCTGGGCGCCTCGGGCACCAAGCTGCTGGGCACCCTGCTCAACGAGCTGGAGCGCACCGACGGCCGCTACGGCCTTCTCACCATGTGTGAGGGCGGCGGTCTGGCCAACGCCACCATCATCGAACGCCTGAGCTGAACCCAGCTGAAGCTGAACCAGCTGAACCCAGCGCCAGGTGCCACGCCCGGGCCAGTCCCCGGCGTGGCCACATGATGCCGACACCGCCAGATGGCGTCGACATCACCTCATGACATCGATGGGCCCACCCGATTGGCGGCGCCGCAGGGAGATTCCTGCACTGCACCGCCGGTAGGGTGGGCCTTCATGTTGCGGCATCGATACCTCGCAGTGGCCGTCGTGGCCGTGGCCGTGCTGCTGATGGTGCGCGGGGCGTCGGTGTGGGGGGTTCTGGTGGCAGCGGCGGCTGCGTACCTGATCATCGCCATCGGGCTCACGATGCTGGGCAGTCTGGCTTCTCCGGTGCCCGAACCTCCCGCCCACGGCGAGTTGCGCAAGGTCCGCCTCACCTACCAGTGCCCGGTGTGCGGTGCCGAGGTGCGCATGACCGCAGCCCCCGCTGAGGACCCCGAGCCACCCCGCCATTGCCTCGACGAGATGCGACTGGTGAGCAATCCCTACGACGACTGACACCGGGTGAGGTTACCCACAGCCTGTGGACAACGCTGGGAGTCGTAACCGGGATGTCACCGGACAGACATGTTGCAGCGTTCGGGCCGTCAGCGGTACTGGGTGGCGGCCACGATGCCACCGAGGATGAAACCAAGCCCGGCCAGCAGGTACCAGTTGGACACCGCCCCGGGCAGCAGCGACACGTAGTTCAGGATCAGGGTGAGCATGCCCAGCCCGAACAGCGAGAACATCAGGACCGGAACCCATGTTGGGCTGGGAGGGTGGCTGCCACCGGGAACTGGCGGGGTGTACCGCGATGATGCAAACGAGGCGGTGTCCTCACCGGCCGGCCGCTTGCGGGCCGCCGGTCCTCCCTTGGGAGTCACGCGGCCACCGGGCTCGATGCGTCTCTTCGACGGTTTTCCGTTGCTGGTGGCCACGCCGGCATGTTAGCCCGCCGCAGGCACCGGCTTGTATCCCGCCGCTGGATTTCAGCGGCGCGAGCTGGCCGCCAGCGACAAGAAGTTCCCACGAGGTCGTGACCAGCCTCGGTCAGGATGGATTCGGGATGGAACTGCACGCCATGCACCGGCAGTGTGCGGTGGGCCAGGCCCATGATCACGCCGTCGTCGGTTCGGGCGGTCACCACCAGGTCGCCATCGGGTGCGACGGTGGCAGGGTCCACCACCAGCGAGTGGTAGCGGGTGACCGTCAGCGGATCGGGCAGGCCGGCAAACAGCCCTGATCCATCGTGATGGACCACCGACGTCTTGCCGTGCATCACCTGGTCGGCGCGCACCACCGTGGCACCGAACACCTCGCCGATGCACTGGTGTCCCAGACACACCCCCATCACCGTGATGCCGTCGGCACCGAAGGTCCGGATCACGTCGTTGGACAGTCCGGCGTCGGCTGGCGTTCCCGGGCCCGGTGACACCAGCACGGCGTCGGGCTCCAACGCCCGCAACTCGTCAATGCCGAGGGCATCGCTGCGATACACCAGCGGTTCGGCGCCCAACTCCCCCAGATACTGCACGAGGTTGTAGACGAACGAGTCGTAGTTGTCGATGACCAGCACACGGGGACCCATAGCCACGCCACGGTACCGGCCCGCAGCCCCCACCGGCGACGCCCCACGTCCTGGGGCGCTCACGGGGTCGCCGGGATCAGGGAGACGTGGTGGTCGTCGTGGTTGTGGGCGACGCCGTGGTCGGCGTGGGCGCTGTGGTGGGTGGCGGCGACGCCGTGGTCGGCACCGGCTCAGGGCCCTGCGACACCACCAGCACCACCGTGTCACCGATGGCCACCCGGGCGCCGGGCTCGGGACGGGTGGCCACCACGACACCCTCGGGCTGGTCGGGGCTGAAGACGCGCTCGATGCCGGTCTGCAACTCGAGGCGACCCAGCTGGTTGGACGCTGCCAATTCGGTCTGGCCGACCAGGTTGGGCACGGTCACGCCGTCACTTCCGCTGGACACCACCAGCACCACCTCGGAACCCTTGGGTTGGCTGGCTCCAGCCGGCGGGTTGGTGATGATCACCCTTCCCTCGCGCACATCGTCGTCGGGGCGTGCCTCGGTGCGGGACTCAAATCCGGCCGCCACCAAAAGCCGTACTGCCTCGGCCTCGGTGCGACCCACCACGTCGGGAACCTCGGCATCACCAAGACCGGCACTGACAATGAGCCGCACCGTGCTGCGCAGCGCCACCGGGGCGCCATCAGCGGGATCCTGGTCAAAGACCACACCCTCGGGCACCGACTGGTTCACCTCACGGACCACCTCGACCAGCAGGTCGGCATCGAGCAACACGACTTCGGCCTCGGCCACTGGCAAACCCAACACCCTGGGGACCGACACCTGATCGGTCTGATCCCTCGACAGGTTGCTTCCCACCAAAAACAGTCCCAGACCCACCACCACCAGGCCCAACACCATCAGCGCCACCGCCCATCCCCGGCTGCTGCGGCCGCGCTGGGGAGCCGCCATGCCGGGACCCGGCGGCAACCCGCTACCCATGACCGCCGCACCACCCGCCGCCGCTGCCGCTGCCGCTGCGCCAGCACCCACCATGGTGTCTCGCACCTTCTGGCCGTCGAGAAAGCGCTGGAGGTCACGTTCGAGGTCGGCAGCGGTGTCGTAGCGGTGGTCGGGGTCCTTGTTGAGCAACGTGGCGTCGATGGCTTCGAGGTCGGCGGGCACCGTGGCGCCTCGAGACGCCATCGACGGAACCACTTCCTGCACGTGCTTGTAGGCGATGGCCACCGGGGAGTCACCACTGAACGGCGGCGTTCCGGTGAGGATCTCAAACAGCACACACCCCAGCGAGTACAGGTCGCTGCGAGGGTCCACGGCCCGGCCCTGAGCCTGCTCGGGAGAGAAGTACGTGGCCGTTCCCATCACCGCACCGGTCTGGGTGAGGCTGGAACCGCTCACCGGCACTGAGAGCCTGGGCGATGCCGAAGTCGGCCACCTTCACCTCGCCGACCGACGAGATCATGATGTTGCCGGGCTTCACGTCCCGGTGGACCACGCCATTGCGATGGGCGAAGTCCAGGGCGCCTGCCACCTTGGCGGTGATCTCGGCCGCCAGCCGGGGCTCGAGCGGCCCGTCGGCCCGCACCAGTTCCGACAGGCTCTGGCCCTCCACGTACTCCATGACGATGAAGTAGGTGCCGAACTCCTCGCCCCAGTCGTAGATGGCCACGATGTTGCCGTGGGTCAGCCGGGCGGCAGCCTGGGCCTCACGACGGAACCGCTCCACGAAGGTGTCGTCACGGGCGTACTCGGGAAACAGCACCTTGACGGCCACGGCGCGGTTCAGCAGTTTGTCGCTGGCCAGGTACACATCAGCCATGCCGCCTCGGGCCAGATGGCGCTGAAGTTCGTACCGGCCGTTGAACACCGTGGGAGACAGCGGTTCGTCGCCGTCGCCCCCATCCCCCGGTCCGCCTGGTTGGGTCGACATCAATGCCAGCCTAACGACCCTGCCGGGGCGGCAGCGCGAGGGCGGCATCGAGCACGGTGCGGGCCACCGGCCCGGCGATCGACGACCCGGTGGCTCCGCCACCGGTCTGGTTCAACACCACCACCGCCAACGCCACGTGGGCCTCGCCGGGTGGTCCGGCAAACGCCATGATCCAGGTGTGCTGCCGGGGGGGCTCGGTGCCGAGCTGGGCCGTGCCGGTCTTGCCCCCCACCTGCACCCCGGCGGTGACCAGCGACGAGGCGGTCCCCTGCTCGACGACGGTCACCATGGCGTCACGCAACACCTGGTTGGCGGCCGGCTCCAGACGGCGTGCGCCACACCCTGCGGCTCGGTGCGCTGCACCACCCGCCCACTGCGGTCGGTCACTTCACGCACCACCGTGGGGGCCATCATGGTGCCGCCGTTGCCGATCGCAGCTGCCACCAGCGCCATCTGCAACGGTGTGGCCAGCACGTCGTTTTGGCCGATGGACGCCTGGGCCAGGCGGGGAGGTCCTGGGTGAACTCGGTGGGGAACAGCGACTCGGCCGGGCCGGGCAGGTCGATGGGCACGGTGTCGTTGAAGCCGAACGCCTCGGCCCCGTCGATCATGCCGGCGGGTCCCACGGTCTCGACCCCCATGCGCGAAAACGATGTATTGCACGACACCCGCAGGACCTCCACCAGCGCCCCACCACAGGCGAGGCCGTCGAAGTTGGTGATGGGCCGGGTGGTCTGCGGTGGCACCCACTGGGTCTCCACCGGGTACACCGGGGCGTCGGCAGTGACCGTGCCCTGACGCAGCCCGCTGGCGGCGGTCACCACCTTGAACGTCGAGCCCGGGAAGTAGCGCTCCTGGTAGCTGTGGTTGAGCAACGGGTTCCCTGGGTCTGCCAGCAGTTGCGCCCGTGCATCCCGGGCCGCCTGCAGGTCCGTGGTGGACAGCGCGTTGGGGTCGTAGCTGGGTGACGACCACAACGCCAGCACTTCGCCGGTGCGTGGATCGACCACCACCACCGAGCCGTCACGGTCACCCAGCGCGTCGGCTGCCACGCGTTGCAGCCCGGCGTCCACCGACAGTTGCACGTCGCCCACCGGCGAGCGATCCACCAGTGCGTCACGCCAACCCGACAGCTGCTGGCCGAACGTGGTGCCCTCCAGTTCGGCGTTGTAGGTGTCCTCCACCCCCGTCGCCCCGAACTCGAACGAGAAGTAGCCGGTGACCGGTGCCATGAGGTCGCCCAACGGATAGCGCCGTTCGCGCTGGAACCGTTCGTCGGGGGCCTCGTCGGCGGTGAGCACCACCGACTCGGCCACCACCTGGTCGTCGGCCGACACGATGAAGCCCCGGTCACGGTTGAAGGCCCGCTGCACCTGACGGGTGTTGGCGGGATTGTCGAGGTAGTCGTCGGCCCGAAACACCTGGACGAGGTTCAACTGGGCGAACAACACCAGATAGGCGGCGATGAGCACCACACCCAGCCGGCGGATCTGCCGGTTCACGCTGTCGACCTGCCAGTCGTGGTGGCGGTGGTGGTGGTGGCGGTGTTGGTGGCGGTGGCGCTGCGCTCGGCTGCCCGACGGTTGTTGCCGTCAGAGATCCGCACCAACAGCGCCACCAGCAGCCAGCTGCCCAACAGGCTGGATCCGCCGTAGGACACAAACGGCAGGGTGATGCCGGTCAACGGGAGCACCCGGGTCACCCCGGCGATGATGATGAACGCCTGAACCCCCAACAGCGCCGACAGGCCGGTGGCCAGCAGCTTGTCGAACGGGTTGTCGGCCCATACGGCGGTGCGCAGTCCGGCACCCACCAGCAGCAGGAATGCGATGAGTATCGCTGTGCCGCCCACCAGGCCCAGCTCCTGGGCGAACACGGCGAAGATGAAGTCGGTCTCAGCCACCGGGATGCTGACGGTTCCCGAAAGACCCAGACCGGTGCCAGCCAGTCCCCCGTCGGCCATGGCGAAAATCGACTGGGCGATCTGGTACCCCTCGCCGGACACATCGGCCCATGGGTCGAGCCACACCCGCACCCGGCGCTGCACATGGCCGAACATGCTCCACGCCACAACCGATCCGAGTGCGAACAGCCCGCTGCCCACCACCAGATACGACACCCGCTGGGTGGCCACCCACAGCATCACGATGAACAGGGCAAAAAACAGCAGCGACGACCCCAGGTCGGTCTGGTACATCATCACCAGCAGCGACACCCCCCAGGCCACCAGCACCGGGCCGAGGTGCTTGGGGTCGGGGATGCGCAGGCGTCCCACCCCCCACGATCCCAGCGACAGCAGTTCGCGCTTTTCCACAAGGTAGCCAGCGAAGAAAATGGCCAGCGCCACCTTGGCGAACTCCCCGGGCTGGAAGGTGACCGGACCGAAATTGACCCAGATGCGGGCGCCACCCACCGAGGTGCCCAACGGCGTGAACGGCAGGGCGATGAGCACCAGACCCAACAGTCCGATGGTCCAGCGGTAGGTGGACAGGTCCCGACTGTGGCGCACCACCGCCAGCACCACGGTCAACACCCCCACGCCGAGCAGGGTCCACAGCGCCTGCAAGGCGGCGAGGTCTGGATTGATGCGGGCGATCACCACGTAGCCCAGGCCGTTGAGCGCCGCTGCCAGCGGCACGAAGGTGGGGTCGGCCTGGGGCGCCAGCCACCGGGTGATGAGGTTGGTGGACACCAGCAACGCCAGCATGGCCCCCAAAAACGGCAGCACGTTGGCCGGTAGCCGGCTGTCGAGACCGAGGCTGGCCAGGACGTAGGCGACGGCGACGACAACAACCACCAGCAGCAGCAGCCCGAGTTCGGTGTTGCGTCTCGCCACAGTGGCCCCTCAGCCGCCGGGCGTCGTGATGATGGGGATCGTGACGGTGGTGGTCGACGTGGACGACGTTGTTGAGGTGGTCGGGGAGGTCGTGGTGGTCGGGGGGGTCGTGGTGGTCGGGGTGGTCTGCTCTCGCAGGTTCTCCACGTAGGTCAGGGCATCAGTGAGCGATGGTTCGGGGTGGCCCTCGGTAACCGACCGACGGGCCACGGCGGGCAAGTCGTCCACGCGCAAATCGGTCTCGGCCACCACCGTCGGGTTGAACCACAGCAACCCTCCGGGCTGACCCTGGAACACCACCACCGTGGTGCCGGCGGGGTCGGTGCCCACGAAATAGGTGTTGCGGGCGGCGAAGCCAATCACGGCGAACGTGCCACCGACCAGCACCAACAGTGCCAGCAGGAACACACCAACCCGCCAGGTGAAGCGGGTGCGACGGGCACCGTCGACCGTGGCCACACCCGACGACCCGGGCCCGGAGGCACCACCGGTGGGGGCGGACCTCACCACGGCGGGGCCCATCACGGCGGCGCCATCGCGGGCATCACGGCGGGCGCCATCGCGGCGCGCCTGCCCGCCCGGCATTCCCGCCCCGCCGCCATCTGTCGCGTTGAGGGCCACCACAGGCTCATCGGCCACTCCACCACCAGTGGCCAACACCCTGGACCGACCGTCGGCGGACATCCCCCCGAGGTCTGACACCGACGCAGCCGCCTCCACCACATCCACAACGGCCACGGTGATGTTGTCGCGTCCGCCACCTTCATTGGCCAACCGGACCAGTTCGTCGGCAGCCAGCGCCGGGTCGTCGAACTGCAGCAGCACCGCAGCAATGACGTCCTCATCCACCTCGTTGGTGAGTCCGTCCGAGCACATCAGGTAGCGGTCACCGGTCACCGGCTTGAGGTCCCAGCTGTCAACCATCACGACCGGGTCCACCCCCAGGGCACGGGTGATGATGTTGCGCTGCGGGTGCACGGCGGCCTCGGCGGCGGTCAGTTGGCCCTGACGCTCCAACGTGGCCACGAGGCTGTGGTCCTGGCTGATCTGCAGGAGTTGCGACCCGCCGGCAGCAAGCAGGTAGGTCCGCGAGTCGCCCACGTTGGCCAGCACCAGCATGTCGTCGGCGCCGTCGGGTTGGGAACCCGGGGCCAGCGCCAAAGCGGTGACGGTGGTGCCCATGCCTGCCATGTCCGGTGAGCTGCCGGCCCGTTCGATCACGGCGGTGTTGGCGTCCACCACGGCCTCGGGCAGCGACGCTGCGCCGTGGGCGTTGAGGTGTGACCTGATCGACGCCACCGCCACCTCGGCAGCGACCTCGCCTGCCTGGTGACCGCCCATGCCGTCGGCCACCACCCACAGGTCGTCGGTGGACAGCACCCGGTCCTGGTTCACCTGGCGGACCTGCCCCACGTCGGTGGCCGTTGCCGACCGCAGGATCGTCACCGCAGCTCCATCACGATGCTGCCCATGGCGAGATGGTCACCGACCGACAACCGACGCGACCCGCCAACCCGTTCGGCCCCGCCAACCCGTTCGGCATTGACCCAGGTGCCGTTGGTGGAGCCCAGATCCTCCACGAACCAGCGTCCGTCCGCCAGGTACACACGAGCGTGGACCTGTGACACGAACGAGTCGTCGAGCACCACCGAACATCCCCCGCCGCGACCCACGGTCAGCTCGCTGCCAGCCAGCGCATACCGGGTACCTGCCGTTTCCGCAGGTGCCACCACCACCAGTTCGGAGCCCGGCGTTCCCGCCCCCGCACTCGCCGCCGGTGCCGTCACCGGTGGCACCACTGGGACCGACGCTCCGGTGGGCGGCGACGACAACGGCACCCCGGAACCACCACGGCCCGGCGATGACATGGCCGGGCCCCGGGATCGACCCGAGGTGGCGGGCGCCGCACCGGCATCGTCGAGTCGGCGCGGCGGAGCCAACTCGGCCCACACCGCCCGCACGACACGGAACAAAAACAGGTACACCAGGCCAAGCATCGAGAACTTCAGCAACGCAAGCAGTTGCTCGGACACAGATCCGAACCTTACCGGTCGTCCGCCGGCACCGACCTCTGTACGGGGCCGGGTGACAGCGAGGGCGTCATGACGCCTCGAAGCGCAGGTGGGTGGAACCGAATCCCAGATCGTCACCGTCACGAAGGATCCGTTCGGTGATGGTGACCCCGTTGACCCGTGTTCCGTTGGTCGACCCCAGGTCCATGAGCACGAACTCGTCGCCCCGGGGACGGATCTCGGCGTGATGGCGCGACACCTTGGCGTCGACCAGCACCATCTCGCAGTCCGGAGCCCGACCTACGTGCACCGTGTCGGCGTCGAGCACGAACCGTTGTCCGTCGGGCAGGACCAGCGTGCCCGGGCCCACCCCGCCCGGCCCCTGCTGCATTCGGGCGTCGATGCGGAACTCGCCGGTGCGCAGCGCGTCATCACACCCCAGCGCCACGCTGACCGGCCCACAAAACACGTAGCCCTCGTCGCGGGCATGCTCGCGTGCGGCGTCGGCGAGCTCGCCCTCGAGTTGCGACCGGATCCCGCCGAGGTGCTCGTCGTCGGTGGCCGACACGGTGACGGCAAAGTCGTTGGGAACGCAAAGTCGACCCTGCACGTCCACCGAACGGGCGATGTCCATCTCCCGAGCCAGACGTCGGCCCAATTCAACGGGTCGGACCCCGGAACGGAACATACGGGCAAACATGCCCTCGACCAGATTCTCCAGTCGACGTTCAAACCCACCGATTCCCACGGGCAAAGCCTACCGAGCACCACGCAGGACCGAGATTCGCGGGTGGTCGTCAGTCACAACACGAATCACGCCAACCGCACGACGTACATCGCTCGTGGGCGTGTTCGGGTGCCATGGTCCCGCCGCACAACGGGCACTCAGCAAACGTGCCCAGCGGTGATCGGGCACAGGTGGCCGCTGTTGGATAGCGAACCGGCTCGGGGCGAGGGAGCATCTGGGGTGCGGCCGCAGAGTCGCCCTGCGACGCGCCCTGCGATGTGCCCTGCGATGTGCCCTGCGATGTGCCCTGCGGTGCGACTCGCAACTTCGTGTGATCGTCCACCGCCCCGATGGTAGGCAGAGGTGCCGGTCGCCGCGGTGACCCCACGCTGATGGCGTGCGCCGTTACCGCTGGTGGGCTAGACAGACCCCACCGGGGGGACCTCACCGGGGGATCAGGGAGGTTGCAGGCAGGACCGGTTTCGTCCGGGCCCGGCAGCAGCCGCCCTACATGGTCTTCGCATCGGGTGGTCTTCACATCGGGCGGTCTTTTTTCGGGTCGCCACCAGCCATCGCCGACGGGGAGACCATGCTCGATCCTGTGTTCCAGCCCGACGAGGTCACCGCCTCCTGGCTGTCGGCCGCGCTGCAGGCCGCCGGCGAGGCCACCGGCGACGTGACGTCCATGACCGCCGAGCACATCGGAGCCGGCAAGGTGGGCGACAACGTGCGGTTCACCATGCAGTGGTCGCCACCCGGCTCGGGGCCGGCCACCATCGTGGGCAAGTTCCCATCGGCTGACCCCATGAGCCGCACCGCCGGAGTGGCGCTGGGCAACTACGAGCGCGAGGTGCGGTTCTACCGGGATCTGCTGGCCACCGTGGCCGTGCGCGCACCCCGATGCCACCTGGTGGACATGGACGAAACCACCGGCGACTTCGTGCTGCTGATGGCCGATCTGGCCCCGGCCCAGGTGGGCGACCAGGTCACCGGCTGCACCGCCGACGAGGCCGCCGCCGCCGTTGACGAACTGGTGGGCCTGCACGCTCCGCGGTGGGGCGACCCCACGCTGTTGGACTACGGCGAGTGGCTCGGCCCCCGGCTGGTGGGAGCAGGACCCACCCTCGTCGACGCCTACGCCATGATGCTGCCGGGGTTTTGGACCGCTACGGCGACATGCTGAGCCCCGAGGCGGCCGCCACCGCCGAACGCTTCACCGACGTGATGCCCCAGTGGGTGGAACCCACCGGCGACCCGTTGACACTCACCCACAACGACTACCGGCTCGACAACCTGCTGTTTGGCACCAACCCCACCGACGGGTCGGCGTACGCCGCCGTGGTGGACTGGCAGACCATCGGTCTGGGGCCCGGGGTGGCCGACGTGTCGTACTTCGTGGGAGCTGGCCTGCTGCCCGACGCCCGCCGGGCCACCGAGCGAGACCTGGTGGCGCGCTACGTCGAGGTGCTGTCGGCCACCGGTGTGGACATCACCTTCGACGCCGCCTGGCACACCTACCGCCGCACGTGTGCCGCCGGCATGGTGATGGCCGTGTTCGCCTCCACGGTGGTGGGCCCCGGCGAACGCAGCGACGCCATGTTCTGCGCCATGGCCGAACGTCACGCCATCCAGGTCGCCGACCTGGACGTGATCGACATGCTGCGAGGCGCATGACATGGACAACCTCACCGCCGCCGACGAACTGCTGGTGCATCAGCTGCCCGAACCGCTCACCCGCAAGGCCCTGCATCACGAGTACTGGCGCGAGAGCTACTTCTTTGTGGCCCATCCTCCCGGGGGTGCGGCCACCGACGACGTGGTGATCGTGACGCTGGCCACCTACCCCCAGCACCGCACCATGGACAGCTACCAGATGGGTCGCATGGACGGTGGCCACGTGTTCGCCCTGCATGCCCGTGACTGGGGCGACGACCCCCACACGGCGACGGCCGGCCCGGTCCACATCGACATCACCGAGCCCTACCGCACCGCCCGGGTGGTGGTTGACGACACCGACGCCGCCGTGGCTGCGGTGGACCTCACCTTCACCGCCCGCACCGAGCCCTACGCCCTGCGGCGGGGCACCATGCGGTGGCGCGACGAGGTGGTGTGGGACCAGAGCCACATGTTCCAGGCCGGGGTGTTCAACGGCAGCTACACCCGAAACGGCGTCACCCACGAGGTGCGCGACTGGATCGGCCAGCGGGACCACTCGTGGGGTATCCGCAACCACCAGCGATGCCCGATGTGGATGTGGCTGGCCCTGCAGTTCGACGACGAGATGCTGGGGGTTTGGCACTGGGAGTACGCCAACGGCGCACCGGTGTACACCGACGGCTGCGCCGCCCCAGCCCTGGCAACCAATGGTGGTGCGGTGGGGTCGGGCGGTGGCGAACCGGTACCGCTGGTGGGTTTCACCCACGACCTCCACTTCACCGACGCCGCCGGCAACGCCGTGGACTACGGCCGTGACGGCCTCGACGCGTCTGGGTTGGCCGGTCGGGTGGTGATGCGGTTCGCCGACGGACGCAGCGTGACCATCGACGGCGAGGGCGAACGGGCCGCCCCCTACGGCGAACGCGGCGGTGGCCAGTACCTGTTGCGCATCACCGCCGACGACGGACGCACCGGTGTGGGCATCTACGAGGTCACCGGCGCCCACCACCACCGGTTCTTCCCCGTCCCGCGGGGCGAGCAGCTCCCGCCGGGCTGATCGCGCGTATGTTCGACCCTGTCAGTGGGGGTCGGTACGCTTTGACCCGCATGGCACCACGACGAACCACCTCGACGTCGAACTTCGGCGTCGGTCGCCGTGAGGGCCACGACGCCTCGGGGTTCTACGACCGGTTCCGCCCCCCGGAACTGAGCACCGACGACACCGTGGCCCCACCGACACCGGTTGCCGAGCCGTTCGTGTGCGGCGATGCCCGGTCCATGGCGGCAGTCGCCGACAACTCGGTGGCCCTGGTGGTCACGTCACCGCCGTACTTCGCCGGCAAACAATACGAGGAGGAACTCGAGCGTGACGGCGTGCCGTCGTCGTACCTTGAGTACCTGCAGATGCTCACCGACGTGTTCGCCGAATGCGTGCGCACCCTCGAGCCCGGCGGACGCATCGCCGTGAACGTGGCCAATCTGGGACGCAAGCCCTACCGCAGCCTGTCGGCCGACGTCATCCGCATCCTCGAGCACGACCTCGGCCTGCTGCTGCGCGGTGAGCTGGTGTGGCAAAAAGGTGAGGGGGCGGGCGGGTCGTGTGCGTGGGGGTCGTGGCGCAGCCCGGCCAACCCGGTGCTGCGCGATCTCACCGAGCGAGTGATCGTGGCCAGCAAGGGCCGCTTCGACCGGGCCCGCACCGCAAAGCAGCGCGCCACCGAGGGTCTGCCCCACGACAGCACACTGCTGCCCGAAGACTTCCTCAACCTCACTCTCGATGTGTGGTCCATCCCGCCCGAAAGCGCCAAGCGGGTGGGCCATCCCGCCCCGTTCCCGGTGGAACTGCCCGAGCAACTGATTCGCCTCTACACCTACGCCGACGACCTGATCCTGGATCCCTTCATGGGCAGCGGGTCGTCGATGGTGGCCGCCGCCCGGCTGGGCCGGCGCTACGTGGGCTACGACCTGGACCCCAGCTACGTCGACATCGCCCGCACCCGGGTGGCCACCGAGGGCGCACCACCACTCACCACGCCCGGTGCCGACCTGCCCGGTGCCGACGACCTGGCCGCCCGCAAGCTGGCCGAACGGGTGGTCACCGACGCCGGCTTCACCGTCACCGCCCAGCCCCACAAGGTACCCGGTGCCGGGGTCACCGTGGATCTGGCCGCCACCGACGGCGCCGGCAACCCGTGGTTGTTTGACGTCGCCGGTGCCTTCACCTCCCAGCGCGGCGGTCTGTCACGCACCGACACCGCCTGGCGGCACCTGGGGCGGGCCGCTGCGGTCGCCGGCCGCCAACCCGGTGTGCCGTTGGTGCTGCTCACCACCCGGTTGCCCAAGCGGCGCAGCGAAGGCGACACCGCGCTGCGCTCGGCAGGCCCAGCGTTGATCCACGATGTGATCGACATGCTTGATGCCGACGCCCGCCAGCGCCTGGCCCACTATGCCGCCGGGGCGAAAAGTCGGACCAGAAAGGATCCGCACCACGAACCGCCAAGCCCGCTGCGCCCGCCAAGCCCGCTGCCCCCGCCGCCCCCGCCGCCCCCGCTGCGCCCGCCGCAGGATTCTGGACCGACACTGACCTCACCGCCACCACCTGATCCATGTCTGGTGACCCAACCCATGTCTGGTGACCTGATCCATGCCTGGTGAACTCACCGAGGTCACCGAGCTGGCCACCGCCATCGGCACCCTGCCCGGCGACCTGGCCACCCACCTCACCGCTGCGGTGCCGCCCGTCGAGCTGGCGAACGTGGACCCCGAGACCTGGCACCGGCTTACCGACGCCTGGCGGGCCGGGCGCCACCTGGGAGCGTTTTTGGCCGCCCATGCCAACGGGGCCGCCCTTGCCACCGCCGCCGACGGCCTGCGCAACAGACCACCCCAACGTGTTGAGTGGCGTGGACCCCAACGCACCCCGGGTGACGACACCGTTCCCGCCGACCTGCGCATCGACCACGTGTACCTGGTGAGCTGCAAGTACCTGTCCAGGGTGCTGCTCAACGCCGGGCCTCCCCGGTTGTTCGACCGGTTGCTGGTGGGCGACGAACGATCGGGACGCAACTGGTTTTCCACCACGGCGCCGCAACCGTTCCAGGCGTTGTACCGGGCTGCGGTCGACGAACTCAATCTGCCGGCGATGCCCGACCATGTCGACGACCTCACCCGGGACCAGCAACGCACCCTCAAGGACTCTCTGCCCGACCGCACCCTGCCCCCGGCACTCATCGGACCCTGGGCCGACCTGTGCCAGGCGGTGGCCCACGAGTCCGCCGCACGATGGGCCAGTGCCCTGGCCTCGCCCCGTGACCAGCTGCGGATGCTGTGGCGTCTGCTGCGCATCGCATCGGTCACCTACTTCGTGCTCGGCACCCAGCCAACGCGCCGCCAGCGGCCGCCGTCGGTGCTGCGACTGCGGGTGGATTCGGCGTGGGACTGGTCCCAGGCCTACGAACTGCGCAGCCTCACCGTGTCGGCACGTCCCGCCGGGCAGCCCGAAGTGGGGTGGCAGGCCGTGATCGCCGGGCGCCACGACGGCACCGAGCACGAGGTGCTCGGCCATGTCGAGGTGCGGTGGAGCCATGGCCGGTTCATGGGGTCACCCGAAGCCAAGGTGTACCTCGACACCCCCCACACCCGGGTGCCGGGGTATCACCCGCTGGTTTGAGAAACCCACCCGGGGTGCGAGAGTGGACCCCATGACGGCGCTGCACACCATCACCCCGTGGACCACGGATGCGGGTGCAGTCGCCGCCGACCTTGACGTCGACCCCGCCACCGGCCTCACCGATGCCGAGGCAGCCCGGCGTCTGGCCGAGATCGGCCCCAACGAACTGGCTGCGGTGGCCCGGGTGCCGGCATGGCGACGCTTCGCCGCCCAGTTCGCCGACCGCCTGATCATCATCCTGCTGGTGGCCGCAGCGGTGGCCCTGGTGGTGTCACGCGAGGTCAAGACACCGGCAGTGGTGCTGGTGGTGGTGATCATCAATGCCACCGTGGGTTTCATCCAGGAACGAAAGGCAGAGGCCGCCCTCGACGCCCTGCGCAACCTCATGGTGCCCACCGCCCGGGTCCGCCGCAACGGGGCCGTCACCGAGCTGGCGTCCACCAGCGTGGTGCCCGGCGATGTCGTGCTGCTCGACGCCGGCGACCGGGTTCCCGCCGACGGCCGTCTGGCAACGGCAACAAACCTGGAAGTGGACGAGTCCACCCTCACCGGCGAGAGCCAGCCGGTGGGCAAGTCGGCCACCGTGATGCCCACCGCCCACGGTGTCGACGTTGCGTTGGCCGACCGCACCACCATGGTCCACGCCAACACCACCGTCACCCGCGGACGCGGGGAAATGCTGGTGACCGCCACCGGCATGGACACCCAGCTGGGTCACATCGCCGGGCTGCTCACCACCGCCGGCACCGGCACCACCCCCCTGCAGCGCCAGCTCGATGGGCTGGCACGCAATCTGGCCTGGCTGTCGGGCGGCATCGTCACCGTGGTTGCGGCCATCGGCCTGTTGCGGGGCGAGTCGGTGAGCGACGTGCTGCTCACGGCGGTGGCCCTGGCCGTGGCCACCATCCCCGAAGGTCTGCCGGCGGTCACCGCCGTCACCCTCGCCCTGGGGGTGTCGCGCATGGCCCGGCGCAACGCCATCATCAAGCGCATGGCCAGCGTCGAGACGCTGGGATGCACCGACGTGGTGTGCACCGACAAGACCGGCACGCTCACCCTCAACCAGATGACGGTTCATGCACTGGTGGTGGGCGATGTGTCCCACAGCGTGGACGGGCACGGCTACGACCCGGTGGGCACCATCGATCCACCTCCGGGGCCCCGCACCACCGATGTGCTGCTTGGACTGGCGCTGTGCAGCGACGCCGTGACCGAACACGACGACAACGGCGCCTGGTCGGTGGTGGGTGACCCCACCGAGGGTGCGGTGGTGGTGCTGGCGGCAAAAGGCGGCGTGGACGCCGTCAGCCAACGGGCGGCGACGCCCCGGCTGGCCGAGGTGCCGTTCGACTCCACCAACAAGTTCATGGCCACCGCGCACCGCACAACCGCACCCGGCGGCGACGTCGTGCTCTACGTCAAGGGCGCCATCGACGTGCTGATGGACCGGGCCGTCGACGCCATGGGCCCCGATGGCTCCCGTCAGCCCATCGGTGCGGCCCGGGCGTCACTGGAGGCGCACAACCAGCGCATGGCGTCGGCGGGGATGCGGGTGTTGGCGCTGGCGTCGCGCACCTTCACCGACGAGGCCTTCGACGCCGCCATGGCCGCACAACCCCGATCCCGCCAGCCTGGTGGCACACCTCACCATCGAGGCCATGGTCGGCATCGTGGACCCGGCCCGGCCCGAGGCCGCCACCGCCATCGCCGAGGCCCACCAGGCCGGGATGCGCGTGCGCATGATCACCGGCGACCACGCCGTCACTGCCACTGCCATCGCCACACAACTGGGCTTGGGCACCACCGCACACTGACGTTGCCGGCAACGCGAACGTCGGCAATGCGACGTCGGCGGGGCAACCGTGGAGGTGGTGACCGGGGCCGACCTCGACGCCATGGACGACGCCGAGCTGGACCGACGGGTGGGCAGCATCGACGTGTACGCCCGGGTGTCACCCGAGCACAAGCTGCGCCTGGTGACGTCGCTGCAGCGCACCGGTCAGGTGGTGGCGATGACCGGCGACGGCGTCAACGACGCCCCTGCGCTCAAGCAGGCCGACATCGGCGTGGCCATGGGCATCACCGGCACCGAAGTGTCCAAGGAGGCCGCCACCATGGTGCTGGCCGACGACAACTTCGCCACCATCGTGGCAGCGGTGGGTGAGGGTCGGGCCATCTACGACAACATCGTGAAGTTCGTGCGTTTCCAGCTCAGCACCACCCTGGGGTTCGCCGCCCTGTTCCTGCTGGCAGCGGTGCTGGGCATCGCCGGCGGCAAGCCGTTCACCGCCATCGCCATCTTGTGGGTGAACATCATCATGGACGGCCCCCCGGCGCTGTCGCTGGGTCTGGACCCTGCCGCCCCCGACGTGATGCAGCGCCAGCCCCGTCCACTGGCCGAGCGCATCCTCACCCCCCAGCGATGGGTCACCATCGGCATCGCTGCGGTGGTCATGGCCGCTGGCACCCTGGCGGTGCTCACCCTGGCACCGGGACCCGAACCGTCGGCAGGCGCCGCCACGGTGGCCGGCACCATGGCGTTCACCACCTTCGTGCTGTTCCAGTTCTTCAACATCCTCAACGCCCGCAAGCGACACCGCCACGGTGTTCTCAGCGGCCACGCTGACCAACAATCGCCTGTGGATGTCGCTGGCTGCGGTCGTTGCCCTACAGGTTGCGGTGGTGCACGTGGGTTGGTTCCAGAACCTGTTCGACACCACCTCGATCACCGCCACCCAATGGGCGGTGTGCATCGCCGTGGCCTCGTCGGTGTTGTGGATCGAGGAAGTGCGCAAGCTGGCATTACGCAGGCTGGCATTGCGCAAGCTGGCCCTGCGCAGGCTTGCCTGACTGGCCGCGCCACGCCGGGCTCATGCCGACCGGGCCGACGTCGCCGAGCTGTCGGTCACGCCTGCACAGCAGGTATCATGTACAACATGTCGTACAACACTGTCTCGATGGGAACCGCCGAGTTCCGCCAGGACGTGAGTGAGCCCAAGCTCAGCCACCTGCTGGCTGAACACCCCGTGGTGCGCGTTGGCCGTTACCGCGATCGCCCAGTCGCTGTCGTGGTGTCCCCCGAGACGTTCGATGAGATGTCGCGGGATCACGAGACCGTCGAGCAGCTCCGCGCCTTCGTCCCACTCCTTGCCGCGGCGATCTCCACCGGAGCCGTACTCCCGTCAGAGACGCTCGAACAGCTCGGGCTCGAACTGAATGACGACACCTGGCAGACGCTCAACGAGATCCAGCGCCTACTGCCGGTCCGGTTGGCGCAGGACCCTGAGGGGTCCCCGATCGCCCGCGCCACACTCCGGGCCATGCCGTACGTTGACGACCTGGATGAGGAGCTTGAGCTCCTCGACGACTGAGGTGGCAGGCGACAGCTGGTACCCGGCTGCCGACGGGTACTGGGTACCAGAGAGCGAAGCGGGCCACTACCCGCTGCGCTACGGAGACGTGTGCGCAACACCAAACCCGAGCGGGTGCGTCACTGCCGACGGAAAGCACTGGGCGAGGGTGATGGTCCTGCACCCCAGCTGCGAACTCGGCGCCAAGTCCGCCGATCACACCGAGGTGGTGGTTGGGCGCATCAACCCCGTGACGTCGATCAGCGCCAGACAGCGGCCGCCGGTTCGGGTGGGATGGTCCGAAGCCGGCGGGGTACTGCGCGTGGCGCATGCCAACACCTTCTGGATGCCGCCAACGCCTGACCAGGACGACGACGTCGACTGGTACCTCGACTTCCAGCGCGTGGTGCGCGTCCCGCTGACCCAGCTGCGAGCCGCAGGACGCATGGCTGCGATGACGCACGATGCGTGGCTGGCGCTGATCCGGCGCGAGCTGTACTACCGGTACCGCTGGCTCGTCAGCCCCGCAGACGTGATGGCCAACGAAGCGGCCCGGATCTCCGGCGATCGGGGATTCCTGGGGCCTCGGCCGTCCTGGGCGCCACCAGCCTGACGCCCGCCCCGCAGCAGCGATGCGCCATCGCCTGGCTCACCGCACTGCCAAACTCGCCGCACTGCCAAACTCGCCGCACTGCCAAACTCGCCGTCTGCCGAACTCGCCGATCTGCCGAACTCGCCGTGCTGCCTGTCACTTCGGGGTGAGCGTGACCTGCAGATCCTTGATGCCGTTGATGAAGTTCGACCGCAGACGACGAGCCGGCGCACGCTGCTCCCAGGTGGCCTGACGCAACAGCTCGGTGAACACCACCTTCATCTCGGCCCGGGCCAGGTTGGCGCCAAGGCAGAAGTGGGGGCCGCCGCCGCCGAAGGCGATGTGCTGGCTGGCGTCGCGCTCCACGTTGAACGTGTACGGATCCTCGAACACCGTCTCGTCACGGTTGGCCGAGATATGCCAGAACACCACACCGGAGTTGTCGGGGATGTCCACGCCGGCCAGGGTGACGTCTCGGGTGGTCTGGCGACGAAAGTGCATCACCGGTGACCCCCACCGCAGGATCTCCTCGATGGCACCGTCGATGAGGCTGGGGTCGTCACGCAGCTTCTGCTGCTGGTCGGGGTTTTCCAGCAAGGCCAGCATCCCGTGACTGATGGCGTTGCGGGTGGTCTCGTTGCCGGCCACGGCCAGCAACAAAAAGAACACGTTGAACTCCTCGACGGTGAGGTGCTCGCCGTCCACCTCGGCACTCAGCAGCTTGGACACGATGTCGTCGCGGGGGTTGGCCTTGCGCTCGTCAGCCAGTTCCTGGGCGTAGGCGTACATCTCGATCATGGCCGCCATGGCCTCTTCCTCGTCCACCTGGTAGTCGGGGTCCTCGGCACCCACCATGCGGTTGGACAGGTCGAAGATCCGGCGCCGGTCCTCACGGGGCACACCCAGGAACTCGGCGATGGCGATCAGCGGCAGTTCACAGGCCACCTGCTCCACGAACTCCACGTCACCGGTCTCCACGGCCTCGGCCACAATCGTCCGGGCCTCCTCGGCCAGATGCTCCTGGAGCTGGCGGATCATGGCCGGGGTGAAGCCCTTGTTCACCACCTTGCGCAGCTTGGTGTGCTCGGGCGGATCCATGTTCACCATCATCAGGCGCTGCTGGTCGAGAATGTCTTCCATGCCGGGCATGGTCAACGACGACGCCAGCCACGACGAGTAGTTGGAGGCGTCCCGATTGACCGCCGTGAGGTCCTCATGTCGGGTCACGTTCCAAAACACCCGCCCGTCAGGAAGTTCCTGACGCCACACCGGTGCCGATCGCCGCAACTCGGCGAACCACTCGTGGGGCACACGTTCGGCGTACACGTCGGAATCAAACAGGTTCACAGATGCAAGGTCCACGTTTTCCACGAAGTCCACGCTAGTTGCCCCAAACCTGACGTGTCGTCAGAAACCTTGTGGGACGCAACTGTGGGTGCCACGAACCGCCACCCCTGGCACAGTGCCGACCCACAGCGCATCGCCCAACCACTGCACCCGCAAACTGCCGACCTACAGGGTCAGGAGACCACCGCAACGCCGGTTGCGCTGTTGGCCTCGGCAACGCTGCCGAGGTTGGTCAGGTCGGTGAACCCGAGCCCCTGCATGCGGTCGATGGCGGCACCAGACCGGTTACCGCTGCGGCAGTAGACGAGGTACGTGGCTGACGGGTCCAGCTGGGCAACCTGCTGGTCGAAGTCGGGGGATTGCACATCGATGTTGATGGCGCCCTCAAGGTGTCCCGATGCGAACTCCGCTGGTGTGCGCACATCCAGCAACACCGCCCCCGAAGCAACCGCCTCGGCAGACGATCCTGCAGCGCTGTCGGCTGACGAACACGCCGCCATGGTCATGGGGGCGAGGCCCAGCAGGGCCACAACACCCACGGCGGCGATCCGGGTTCGCAGGCGGTCTCGAAGCAACATGGGACGAAGAGCCGAAGATGCTGACATCTCGTCATTTTATACCCCATGGGGTATTAAGGGCAACTAGGCCCTGCGTGCCGCCATTCGTCCGAGGGAGTCGGTAACTGCCCGGGACAACGCCATCGACGCGCACACCATGCCCACTGTTCCCGTCGTGATCAGCGGAATCTCGCCCAACAACATGCCGTAGGTGAACCACAACACCCCCGACGCTCCCGTCAACACCCACCGCCATATCGACACGCCGTGCACCACCGGGGCCCGCCAGGCTGCCCAGGCCTGGGGTCCCAGACCAATGATGAGACCGATCACCAGCATCGACCCAATGGCACCCATGACCAATGCCGCCCCCAGCGCCGAAGCCCACAGCAGCATCCACCACAGGTCGGTGGAGGACCTGTGGGGCCACACCAGAACCAGTTGCACCGCACTCAGCACGCCAACCACCAGCGATGAGACCAGCACCACCATGATCCCACTAGTGATGCCGTAGGCGATCCAACCCAACTCGGTCACGAAGTAGATGCCGGTACCGATACTCGACAGACCTGACACCGACCGGGTGCGCAACAGTCGCACCGACTGCGGCATCAACTCCGACACCAACGCCACCATTGCGGCCACCCCAATCAGGGTGGTGATGGTCACGGGTACCCCACGCACCCAGGCACAACATCCACACCCCAGCGCTGCACACGACCGATCCCCACGTGGCGAGCCTAGTGATCGGGTCCAGTTCGGCCCCGACCCAGCAACACCAACCGCCAGTGCAATGCACCATCGCATCCCTCTACCGGGACTCTGCCACTATGGGCAAATGGCTTCGAACCCGACAGGCACACGAATCGCTCACCTCGACACCCTCACCGCTGCTGAAAAAAGCTCGTGCTGGGCACCACCACCTCACGTCTGGCCGAGCTGGACGAGGATGCACTCCTGGACCTTTTGGCACGGGTCCGCCGACTGCGCGACAAATACGTGATGCTGTACCGACGACAGGGATCAGCAACCGTCAAGAAGGCCAAAGCCCGCGCCGCCACCACCAACGCCAACACCGGCACTGCCATCAAGGCTGAGGTGTTTGAGGATGCACTGGGTCGCATCAGTCGTCGGCTGGCCAGCGCCGCCCGACAAGAAGCCGCCCGACTGCGCAGTGAGCGTCTGGCCGCAGCCCGGGCCGTGCGCACCACAGGCAAGGCTGCCAAACCAAAGGCGCCATCATCGGTCGCCGCAGGCGGATCAGCCGCCCGTACCACCACTACCCGAGCCAAGCGACCGCCCATCCAGACCAAGATCGCTGCCTCCACCAAGGCCGGCGGCAAACGATCACAGGCCAAGCGCGACAGTCGCTGACACAGCCCCACCAGACACAGCCCCACCAGACACAGCCCCACTGGTCACAGCCCCGCTGGTCACAGCCCACTGGTCACACTCCAGCGACGTTCACCCCGATTGGTAAACGTATGGTGGGGATCGTCTAGCTTCATCTGGTCACCGGTCCGACGGCCACATCATCATCTCCCACGACCGACCGGTCACCCTCCACCACGTGAACCCCACGACTCTCCTCCGATCTGCCCGTGCCACCGCGCTGCGCCGCCTGACAGGCGCCGTCATCGTGCTGGCTGCGATCACCCTCACCAGCGCGCCGTCATCGGCCGCAGGGGTGACCGCTTTGGAGGCGCCCACTGGTGAACCGCCCGCTGCGTGGATTGTGCCCGCCCCCACCTCCCCCGACGTTCCGGTCGCCCGGGCCAGGCGTCACCAGCCCTCCGGTGTGGTTTCCCCTGCGTGGCACCTGGCTGGTGGGCTGCACCTGGGCCAACGGCTGCAACGGCCATCACGGCCGTCCCGCCATCGACTGGGCCACCGACCGGTTCGGCTCGGGCGCCGGAGCACCGGTGTACGCCGCCGGGGCCGGGCAGGCCAGTGTCACCAGCCGCGGCAATGGCTGCGACGCATCCGGGGGTGCGCAGGGCAACACCGTGGAGGTCGACCACGGCAATGGGGTGCGCAGCATCTACACCCATTTGCAGTCGGTCACCGTGGCCGACGGGGACTGGGTCGGGCCTGACACGGCGATCGGCACGGTGGGCAACACCGGATGGTCCAGTCCGTGCACGTTCAACCACCTGCACTTCGAGGTGACCAGCGGGGGTGTGTCGGTGGATCCCGGCCCCTTGCTGGCGTGCGCAGATGGCAACCGCATCACCTACCCCTCGGCGCAGAGGCGGAGGCCAGTGGGCCACGGTGCCGCAGTGGACCGCCATGACCAACGACGGTCCGGCCTGCGCCGAACCCGGGGCTGTGACCGATCGATCTGCCACCGATCAGCAAGGTGGACAGTCCACCATCGCATCAGCCGACCGCACCCTGCGCATCTCGGGGTGGCTGTTCGACCCCGATGACCCCGATGCAAGCCTGGTGGTGGCCATCAGGTGGCGAGGCCCGGTGGGCGGCCTGTCGGGTATCCAGCCGGTGACCACCTCATCGGTGATCCGCCCCGACGTACCCGACGCCTACCCCGGCGCACCCGTGGACGCAGGCTTTGAGCTGGTCGTCACCGTTCCCGCCCGGGCGCGGACTGCCGAGGTGGTGGCGATCAACCTGACCACCGGCGAAACCACCGTGATGGCACGACACAAGGTGTCGATACCGACTGATGGGGAAACGCTGATCGCCGGCCGCCGGGGTACGCCACCGTCGTGGATGACCGGATTCCCCACGTTCGCCTCGGCACAGCTGGATGCAACCGAACGCAACTGAAGGCCACAGGCGCCCGCATCCCAACGCCCGCCAACCAACGCCGCCCCACTCTGCGTTACTGGTCGCTGGTCAACTGCCGACTGATCGACCTCATGGGTCACACCCACAGGAAACGGCTGCAGCACCTCATCGCTGGTGACTTCCACCCGCGCCCCGCTGCCGTCGTGGCGCCTGATGCTCACCGTGGCCGTCACCTCGGCCTCAGCCTCGCCGGTGTACACCCCGCGAAACGGCGGCACGTCGTCGTACTCGCGGCCCCGGCCGATGGTGATGTGGCGCTCACCCACCGGTTGCTGGTTGGTGGGATCAACGGCCCACCACCCGGCACCGGGCACGGCTACTTCCACCCAGGCGTGGGTCTGCACCAGCACGGTGTGCAGGGCCACATCGTCGCCGGCAGCAACGGCGTCGTCACCGGCGGCAAAAGTAGCCCGATACGTACCGCGCCGGTATGCCGCTGGCCCGACACAGCGCCACCAGCAGATGCGAATAGTCCTGGCACACGCCGGTACGGCGTGCCAGCACCTCGTCGGTGGTGACCCCGATGGCGGTGGCACCGGCCTCGTAGTGCAGCTCGTCGCCCACCCACCGCACCATGCACGACACGGCATCACGCACATCACTAGCTGCCGGCCATGCACCGCTGTCCGATTGTCGACACGGCGTCGCCGGCGGTGGTGTGGCGGGTGGGTTGCAGGTACTCCCAGTGCCCACCCACGAAGGCCGGGTCGCTGAGATCGGCCAGCGTCGCAGTGGCCGTCCACTGCGGGCGGGGTCGGGTCTCCACGCTGGCCTGCACCGCCACCACCAGGTGATCGTGGGCGTCTCGAACCCCGAAGGTGTCCACGTGGGTGCCCCAGGCATCGGTGTAGCGCAGGATCCCCGCCCGTGGGGTGGTGTCGATTCGGTACGAGTGCACCTGCTGGTGGATGTCGGTGGCCGGCGACGCACGCACCTCATTTTGGCTCTCGGTCACCGACTCGGAGTAGCGAAAGGTGGTGCGGTAGGCGAGATCGAATCGCATGGTCACACCCTGCCCAACGGCCGAAGTTCACGCTGGTTGGCGGGCCGGAAGTACTCCTGGCCGATGGCGTCGTGCAGACGGGCGAACCCGGTGAGCAACCGGTCCAAAACGGCTGCAGCCCGCCGTTGAACAGTGCCTCCAGGTCACAGAACTCCACCGACGACCGCAATCGGCCCAGCAGACGTCGGGTGTCGGCTCCGATGCGTTCGGTGCCCAGGTCGGCAACCAGCTCCTCGGCCTCGGTGAGACAGAACTGCACGCTGCGGGGGAAGTCCACGTCGGTCAGCAGGTACTCCACTGCCCCCACCGGATCCACCGACACGTTCTCGGCCTTGCGGAACGCCTCGAGGGCGGCGGCCGCCTTGAGCACCACCACCCAGTCGTGAAAGGCCAGGGGGGTGTCCACCAGCACGGGCTGGCGGAAGTACACCGCCAGCAGCCGGGCGGTCATGGTGACCCGCTCCAGCTGACGCCCCAGCACCAAAAACCGCCACCCGTCACGCCGGGGCATGGTCTCATCGGCCACCCCCGAAATGGCCTGGCAGTGCCGACGCACCAGTCCGTACAGCACATAGGGCTGGTGGGTGACGTCCCGTTCGAGGTCACGGCCCTCGAGCTCGAGGTAGAAGCTGTTGACCGCCTCCCATAGCTCGGTGGACACCTCCTCGCGCAGGCTGCGGACGTTTTCCCGGGCCTGGTGCACCGCCGAGCGCACCGACCCCGGGTTGTCGGGGTCCAGCACCAAAAACCGGGCCACCGGCACCGCCGTGAACCGTCGGTCGGACTTGTCGTAGTCGCCGCCCAGGGTGAGCACGTCCAGCAGGTCACGCCAGGCGGTGGCCTCCTCGGCCGGTGGCGACTCCAACAGGCCGTGATAGGTGGTGTCGAGCAGGCGGGCGGTGTTCTCGGCCCGCTCCACGTACCGCCCCGCCCAGTACATGTTCTCAGCCAGTCGGGCCAGCATCAGCCCGCCATCTCATCAGTGGCGGCAGCACGCTCGACACTGGTGCTCGCAGGCAGCTCGACACTGGTGCTCGCAGGCAGCTCGACACTGGTGCTCGCTAACAGCCTTCCCGCTCCGGGTGACCTCAGGGGTCGCCCACCTCACCGAGGTCGGCCGGGTCGGGCTCGAGCACCCAGGTGTCTTTGGATCCACCCCCCTGCGACGAGTTCACCACCAGTGACCCCTCACGCAGTGCCACCCGGGTGAGTCCGCCCGGCAGCACCTCGGTGCGCTCGCCAGTGACCACGAACGGCCGGAAGTCCACATGCCGGGGCACCACCGTGCCGTCGATGTAGGTGGGGTGACGACTCAGGTCCACGGTCTGCTGGGCGATGAATCCCCGACGGTTGGCCAGGATGCGCTTGCGGAAATCGTCCAGTTCGGCGGCGGTGGCGTGCGGACCCACCAAAAGGCCGTAGCCCCGGCACCATCCACCGGCTTGACCACCAGTTCGTCAGAGGCGACCCAACGCCTCATGGCACTGGTCGTCATCCCACAACAAATAGGTGGGGACCTGGTCGAGCAGCGGCTCTTCACCGAGGTAGTAACGAATGAGATTGCCCACGTAGGGATAGACCGACTTGTCGTCGGCCACCCCGTTGCCGATGGCGTTGACCACCGTCACGTTGCCCGAGCGCGCCGCCGCCAGCAGACCGGGGACCCCCAGGCTGGAGTCGTTGCGAAACACCACCGGGTCGAGGTAGTCGTCGTCGATGCGTCGGTAGATCACGTCCACCCGGCGACGGCCGCGGGTGGTGCGCATGTACACAACGTGGTCGTCCACTTCCAGGTCCCGGCCCTCCACAAGTTCCACGCCCATCTGCCGGGCCAAAAAGGCGTGCTCGAAGTACGCCGAGTTGTACACCCCGGGGGTGAGCACCACGATGGTGGGGTCGCTGGTCGTGGCCAGGCTGGCGTTGCGCAACGCACCCAGCAGCACCAGCGGATAGTGGTCCACCGGGCGAACCCGCTGGGCGGCGAATGACTCGGGCATCAGCCGCGTCATCGTGGCCGCGGTTTTCCAGCACGTACGACACCCCACTGGGATTGCGCACGTTGTCTTCCAGCACCAGGTACCGGCCCTGGTCGTCACGCACGAGGTCGATGCCGGCGATGAGACACCGGGCCCCACCGCCAGCGGCAATGCCCATGGCCTCGCGGCGGTAACCCTCGGAGCTCATGACCAGCCATCTGGGGATGACCCCGTCGTGCAGCACCGCCTGGTCGCCCACATACAGGTCATCGAGGAACCGGTTGAGGGCAGTCACCCGCTGCACCAGGCCAACCTCGATGCGACGCCATTCCACCGCCGGGATCACCCGGGGCAACAGATCCAGCGGGAAAGTGCGTTCGGTGCCGTCGCCCCCGTCGTCGCCATAGACGGTGAAGGTGATGCCGTTGGTGCGAAACACGGCGTCGCGCATGCGGGCAAGGCGGTCGAGTTCGCCCGACCCCAGGGCGTCAACCGCATCGGCCACTGCGGCGTAGTGGGGCCGCACGCGTCCCGAGGCGTCGAACATCTCATCGAAAAATCCGTCGTGGGCATACGAGCCCAGCAGGCGGGAATCGGCGTTGCGACCAGCCAGCAGATCGGGAGGCATCGCCGCAAGCTAGCAGGTCGCGCCTGGCCATCTGGGCTGGGAATGGGGGGTCGTTCGCCAAACGCAACAGCCCGTTGACAGGCACGAAACACAAAGGGGCCATCGCAACCATCACCCACAACCAACACCGACCGGTCCACTGACCTGGACGGGCAATCAGGCAAACGGGCAATCAGGCAAACGGGCAATCAGGGCATCGGTCGGGCAGACTTGGCAGCGATGACCTCCAACTACACGATCTCCACAACGGCCTCCAGTCACACCCCGCAGCACCGCATCGGTGGCCGGCCCCATCCATGAGGTGGTGGCCACACCGGTGGCCGACATCGCTGGCGTGGTGGAACGCGCCCGGGCCGTGTTCGACTCCGGGGTGACCCGACCCATGTCGTGGCGCATCGAGCGCCTGCGGGCCCTGCGTCAGGTGCTCGTCGACGGTGAAGCCGAGCTGCTCGAGGCGTTGTACGCCGACCTGCGCAAGCCCAACATCGAGGGGTGGGCCACCGACATCGCCGTCACCATCGGCGAGATCGACCACACGCTGGCGCACCTGCGCCGGTGGATGCGACCCGAGCGGGTGCGCCTGCCGCTGGCATCGCAGCCCGGCACCGGCCGCATCGTGCGTGAACCTCTGGGCGTGGCCCTGATCATCGCCCCGTGGAACTACCCGGTGCAGCTGCTGTTCGGTCCCATGGCCGCAGCCATGTCGGCGGGCAACACCGTGGTGGGCAAGCCCAGCGAGCTGGCCCCCAACGTGGCCACTGCCGCCGCCCGGCTCATCGACCGCTACCTGGCCGACGACTCGGTGGGCATCGTGCAAGGCGGCGTGGACGAGACCACCGTGTTGCTGCAACAGCGCTTCGACCACATCCTCTACACCGGCAACGGTCGTGTGGCACGTGTGGTGATGGCCGCTGCCGCCCAGCACCTCACGCCGGTCACCTTGAGCTGGGCGGCAAGTCACCGGCCATCGTGGCTGCCGACGCCGACGTGGCTCTGGCCGCCAAGCGCATCGCCTGGGGCAAGTTCCTCAACGCCGGCCAGACCTGCATCGCCCCCGACCACGTGCTGGTCGACGCCAGCGTGGAAGCCGAGTTCACCGACGCCCTGGTTGACGCCATCGGCACCTTCTACGGCACCGACCCCCAGGCCAGCCCCGACTACGCCCGCATCGTGAACGCCGGGCACCTGCGTCGCATCGAGAAGTACATCGGCGACGGCGAGGTGGTCACCGGCGGGCAGGTTGACGCCGACGACCTGTACGTGGCCCCCACCGTGCTGCGCTCGGTGGACCCTGACTCGGCGGTGATGAACGACGAGATCTTCGGCCCGGTGCTGCCCATCGTGGCCGTGAACGGGGTAGGCGACGCCATCGCCCGGGTGAACGCCAACGACAAGCCCCTGGCGCTGTACGTGTTCACCCGGTCACGACCCACCGCAGACCGGGTGCTGTCGTCAACGAGTTCGGGTGGGGCGTGCGTGAACCATGTCGTGTACCACGTGGCGGCACCCCAGCTGCCGTTCGGCGGCGTTGGACCCAGCGGCATGGGGGCGTATCACGGCCGAGCCGGGTTTGAGGTGTTCTCCCATCGGCGCAGCGTGCTCACCAAGCCCACGTGGGTGGACCCACCGGTTGCCTACCCGCCGTTCACGTCACTCAAAAAGAAGATCATCAAGCGCTTCTTGTAGGCGCCGACGGCGACGCGCCGGTCGGGTGAACCACGCGCCCGTAGGTGAACCACGCGCCCGTCAGGTGAACGAGGCGGGCCCATCGACGATGAGGGGCACCCTGTCCCTGGTCTCGATCCACGCCGTGTGCTGTTGACGCAGCTGCGCCGCTGGCATGGGCGGATAGGACCGCACATCGTCTGGACCGGGCCCCACGGCCAGCACGGGATGGCCGATGATGTCACCGGGGCCGATGGGGGGTTCTTCCACCCGGGCCATCCACCCGAAGTCGGTCCGTTCCAGTCCGGATCCAGTCCTCCAGTTCGGCCCTGAACCAGCCTCTGGCAAGTTCCATGGCCTCGGACTCACTGAGCATGGCCTGCCCTCCATGTTGGATGTGGTCTCCAACTGGGAGCCCCACCGAGGCAACCCGCCAGCCGTCGCCTTGTCAGCCGCAACGCTTTCCCCAACCTATCCCCGCAGTTGTCCCCAACCTACCGGCCACCAATTGCTTGGACATGCATAGCCACGCAACTATCGGCCGTCACACGACGTCGGTGGGGGCCTCATCAGAGTCACGCTGCACCAGGGGGCTTTGTGGATCCACCGACCCCACGGCCGCAACCACCGATGGGAAGATGCGGTCCGCCATGGCGTGCCACAGCCCGGCATCGGCCATCACGTCACGCACCGGGCCGCGCACCGTGGCCAGCAGCAGGGTCACGCCGCTGGCAGCCAGGTCCTGGTCCACCTCGACCAGGGTGTGGGACCCGCTGGCGTCGAGGTCACCGATGCCGGCGGCATCGAGCACCACCCACTGCACCTCGGGCCGCTCGGCAACCAGTGCCGCCACCCGGTCGGTGAAGAACTTGCTGTTGGCAAAAAACAACGGCCCATCCACCCGCAGCACGGCGATCTGCCCGTCGATGCGGGTCTGCCACCGGTTCACGTTGCGGTACTCGGTGGTACCGGTCACCCGGCCCAACTCGGTGGTGTGGGGGTTGGCCGAGCGGTAGATGAACTGCCCCAGACTGAACACCACACCCACGGCCAGACCGGGCTCCACGCCAATGAGCAACGTGGCCCAGAACGTGACCGCCAACACCACGAAGTCCGACTTGCGCGTGCGCCAGGTTTCGCGGGCGTCGGCGATGTCCACCAGACCCGACACCGCCACGATCACCACGGCGGCCAGCACCGCCTTGGGCAAATAGAACAGCGCCGGGGTGAGCCACACCACGGCCACAGCCAGCACAACGGCGGTGATGATGCTGGCCAGCGGTGTGCGCGACCCGGCCTGGTGGTTCACCGCCGTGCGTGAGAACCCGCCGGCGATGGGGAACCCGCCGAACAAGCCCGACGCGGCGTTGGCCACGCCGGTGGCCACCAGTTCCTGGTTGGCGTCGATGGGCGCACGCTCGCGCCGGGCGATGGCCTTGGCCACGCTCACACCCTCGGCGTAGGCGATCACGGCGATGGCCAGCGCCACCGGGGCCAACTCGCCCACCAGCGACCCGGTGACCTCGGGCATCTGGGGGGTGGGCAGCCCGGTGGGCACCGACCCCAACACCGCCACGCCCCGCTCGGTCAGCCCCGCCGCCCATGTGACAGCGGTGGCCACGGCCAGCACCACCAGCGCAGTGGGAAAGCGCGGTGCCACCTTGCGACCCACGGCCAGCGCCACCACCGACACCGCAGCGATGCCCACGGTCCACCCGTTGGCCGACCCGATCTCGGCCACGGTGTCGCGCACCGTGGCCACCACCCCGTCGGGTCGGCCGATGTCCACACCCAACAGGTCCTTCACCTGCGACAGCGCGATGGTGATGGCGGCGGCCGACGTGAACCCGCTGATCACCGGATGGGACAGGAAATTGACCAGAAATCCCAGCCGGGCGATGCCCGCCACCAGCAGGATCACGCCCACCGACAACGCCAGCAACGCTGCCACCGCCGGATAGCTGGGATCGTCGGGCGACACGATGGCCGACAGGCCCGACAACGTGAGCAGCGACGTGATGGCCACCGGCCCCACCGCAAGCGCACCGCTGGTGCCGAACACGGCGTAGGCCACGATGCCCACGATGGCGGCGTACAGGCCGGTCACCGGGGGCATGCCAGCCAGATTGGCGTAGGCCATGCCCTGGGGCACCAGCATCACCGCCACGGTGAGTCCGGCAACCACGTCGCCCCGCAGCGCCGGGCGCGGATAGTGGCGCAGCCAGTGGGTGATGGGCACGAAGCGACCCACGCCCCGGGACGCCAGCGTCATCGTGGCCAGCGGCGTTGTGGCTGGCGGCGTTGTGGCTGGCGGCATCGTGGTGGCGGGCGACGCCGGTGGCATGTCCGCACCACCGGGACCACCCTCGCCGGGGCGTGGGTGATCGGGTGCAGAAGTCACAAAGGCACTATACCCCTAGGGGTACTTGATACCGAGGCCCGCTCCAACAGCGCAAGCGTCAGCCCACGTTGCAGTCAACGGCCACACGTTCAGCAGGTCGACCACGAACACCAGGGTCTCGCCACCCTTGATCACCCCACCGGCTCCGGCGGCGCCGTAGCCCTTGTGCGGCGGGATGGTGATGCGACGCCGGCCACCGATGCGCATGCCGGCCACACCTTCATCCCAGCCGGTAATGACCTGTCCGGCACCGAGACGAAAGGCAAAGGTGTCGTTGCGATCCCACGAGGCGTCGAACTGGTTGCCGTCGCTCCAGGCCACGCCCACGTAGTGCACCGTCACTGTGGCACCGGCCACCGCCTCGGTGCCGTCACCCACCTCGAGGTCCTCAACGACCAGGTCGGCGGGCGGTTCGCCAGCGGGAACGGTTACGTCTGGTTTGGTGTCAGCCATGACCGCAACCTAGCGGCCCCAACGCTGCCCAACGCAGACTCAGCCCACACCCACCGGGGGCGGTCACCGGCAGACTCGGGCGGTTCGGGACGGTCGGGCCCCAGAGCGTCGATGTCGGCTTCGTCCACCTCGCCGATGCCCCCGGCCATGGCGCCGGCGTGGGCGGCATCGGGCCCTTCCACGTTGAGCTGGGGCAGTATCCGGTCCAGCCACTTCGGGATCCACCAGTTGCGGGCACCGAGCAGTTCCATGGTGGCCGGCACCAGCACCATGCGCACCAGCGTGGCGTCGAGAAACACCGCCACGGCCAGGCCCACACCGAACACCTTGATGATGCGGTCGTCTTCGAGCAGGAACGCTCCGAACACCACCACCATGATGGCGGCAGCTGCGGTGATGACCCGGGCGGTGGCGGCCAGGCCGTCGGCCACCGAGTTCACGGCGTCGCCGGTGCGCACGAACTCCTCCTTGATGCGGCTGAGCAGGAAGACCTCGTAATCCATGGACAAGCCGAACACGATGGCGAACAACATGATGGGCACGAAGGGCTCGATGGGGGCGGGCTGCACCCCGAAGATTGATCCCAGCCACCCCCACTGGAAGATGGCCACCACCACGCCGTAGGCAGCAGCGATCGACAGCACGTTCATCACCACGGCCTTGAGCGGCACCAACAGCGAACGGAACACCATGGTCAGCAGCACGAACGACACCCCCAGCACGGCGGCGAAGAACACCAGCAGGCGGCCGGAGAGATAGTCCACGAAGTCCACCTGCACCGCCACCGACCCGGTGACGCTGGCCACCGCCCCGGAGTCGGCCACCACGTCGGGCACCACCTCGGACCGCAACCGCTGCACGGTGTCGGCGGTGGCGACGTCCTGGGGAGACGTGGTGGGGATGACCTGGATGACAAACACGTCCGACGCTGCCGGATCGGCCAGGTTCGACCCGATGGCCGGCGACACCTGGGCCACACCGTCGTCAGCACCAAGCGCCGCCGGGAGGGCCTGTGCGGCGGCAACGGCGTCGGGCCCGTCGGTCTCGACCACCACCAGGATGGGGCCGTTGGCGCCGGGGCCGAACCCGTCGGAGATGAGGTCGTAGGCCTCGCGGGTGGTGGTGCCCGGAACGTTGTTGCCCTCGTCGGAGAACCCCAACTGCAGGCTGAACACCGGAACGGTGAGCACCAGCAGCAGCCCGCCGGCGAGAAGCACGAACAGTGCCGGACGGGCCTGAATGACGCGACTCCAGCGGTAAGCCAGGGTTTCACGCAGGGGCCGGTGTCGACGCTCGGGCAGTTCGTGGCGCAAGGGGGCAACGGCGAAGCTGGCCACGATGGTGACAAACGCAGCGATGGCACCCGTGGCGGCCAGCGCCCCGATGCCCAAACCAACTCCGAGCAGGGCCAGCGCAACAAACCCGGCAGCGATCACACCACGCAGGCGGGTGCGCTCGATGCGGGTGTGGGTGAGCCCGATCAACGCCGGCAACAGCGTGATGGACGCCACCAGCGTGACGGTCACGGTGGCGGCAGCCGAGATCCCCATGCCGGACACGAAGTCCAGCCCGATCAGCAACATGCCCAGCAGCGACAGCACCACGGTGATGCCGGCGAACACCACGGCCCGGCCGGCGGTGTCGAGCGCCCCGGTCATGGCACGTTCGGCCGGCAATCCCGAGCGGGTCAGTTCCCGGTACCGGGTGACGATGAACAAGGCGTAATCGATACCCACGCCCAGGCCGATCATGATCCCGATGATGGGGGCGGCCTCGGGGATGCTGGTGACGTGGCTCAGCAGGCTCACCACGCCAAGCCCGCCGGTGCCCACCCCGGCCAGGGCCACCCCGATGGGCAGGCCCATGGCCAACACCGACCCGAAGGCCACAATCAGGATCACCACGGCAAAAGCCAGGCCGATGATCTCGGTCTCGGGGGGTTCCACCTCCTGAAACACCGACCCACCGATCTCGATGCGGGTGTCGTCGATGTCGGGAAGCAGCGTGGTGATCTCGGCACCGAGTTCCACGGCCCCGGCGGGGTCCACCGAGCTGTCCAGGCTCAAACGTGCGTACGCCACCGTGCCGTCGGCCGACACCTGCGACGCTCCGGCCGGGTCAAACGGGCTGGTGACGGTGAGGCCGTCGAGCTGGTCAACCTCGGCCAACAGTTCGGTAGCCGGGCCGGTCACCTCGGGGCGGAGCACCCCGTCATCGCTGGCAAACACGATCGTCCCACCGAAGGCGCCCGCCGCTGCCGGGAACGACGCTTCGAGCACGTCCAGGCCGGTTCGGCTTTCCGATGCCGGCGTGTTGAGCTCGCTACTGAAGGCCGGGCCCAGCCCCGCAGCAAGGGCGTTGACGCCGAGCAGGGCCACCACCCACATGGCCACCACAACCCACGCATGACGGAAACACCAGCGGGCGAGGGCTCGATACATCGTGACTCCGGGGGAGGGGGAAGGGAGCTGACGCAGGGGATGTGGAACCACACACCTGCTTCAGCCGTCCTGTTTCTACCATTGCCCCTGCGTCCAACCGAAGAAATACCGGTGTGACGTTTGTCGTGTCGGTCAGCCGATGTAGGCGTCGGTGACCACGCCAGCGACCACCACCACATTCACCCGGTCAGACCGGAAGTCCTCGGTGACCATGAACGTCTCGCCGTCACGGGCCACCACCCGCAGGGTGAAACCCAACTGTTCCACCATCACCGTCGCTGCGGCTTCGGTGAGACCCACCACGTCGGGCACCGGGGGCAGCTGCCCATCGTCAATCCCGGGATCGATCCCGTCACCAGAATCACCGGGGTAGGGCTCAACCACTCCACCTGATCCGCCGTCGCCCCAGGTGGTGGTGGACCCCGGCTCACCGCCTGACCCCGGAGAATCCACGGGCTGATCGCCGGTCTGATCGATGTAGTCATCCGACACGGCAATCACCATCCACGACTGACCACCGGCATCCTCGTAGACGTACCCAGGCAACGACCACACCACACCGTCGGCATCGAAAAAGGGCACCAGCACCGGGCGAACCCCAACCAGGTTCACCACGGTCTCGCGTGGGCGCAACCGGCCTGGTGGGCGCAGCGCAGGCTCAGCCGGCGCTGCAGGCTCTGCTGCGGGCATGCTCGCAACGGGGTCGTTGGTGGCGATGCCCTGATACAGCGACATGGCGTTGCCAATCACAGCCAGTCCCATCGGCTGGCTGAGGCGCTGCACGGCGTCGGAAGCCGAGATGGTGGGGTAGTCGCCCACGGGTTCGGCACTTCCCAACCGTCCGGATCCCGACAGGCCTTCGGGGCCGAACCCCAACGTGCCAATGTGGCCAGAAGGCTCGCCGTCAACCAGGTAGGTGACCTCAATGGCAACCCACGACGGGTCCGTCGCCACCACCTCAAACCCGGCCGCAGTTCGCTCCCCAATGACCCGCTCGGCAGTGGCCAGCGCCTCGTCCTGCGTGGGCACCGGCGAGGGGGCAACGATCGGATCGCACTGCGCCGTGACGCCATCTCCACCTTCCCACAGCGGCGACATCTGGGTCGGCACACTCCGACAGCACCGTGGTCGGACCGAAATACCAGTCGCCCGATGGGGCGACCGTGAGGCCATCGAGTGTCCAACCGCCGCCCTGGTCGGCCGCCACCCGCTCAGGCGTACCTGTCAGCCCCAGCCGTTGGGCCAAATCGGCAACATCGGCATCAGTTGGTGTTGTCCAACGCCACGCCGACGCCGTGCCGGCTTCGATGTCGACGCCGTCGGCCAACGCAAAACTCGTCGAATCCCACATCATGTCGGCCGCACCCATCTCACCCATGGTGCGCTGCTGGGCACTACCCGCGCGCAACATCGGCAGGTCATCGCCGGTTGATGACATCCGCACCAGAGCCACCGCCCCCACAATGGCCACCACCATGGCAACGGCCACCGCAGCCACCATGGCCGCCGATGACGTCCGACGCCGGGCGGTTGGGTGTGGTGTCGGAGTAGACAGCGTCACCGGACCCGGGCTCGTGACGTCCATCGTTGTTGGGGGCCATGACCACCTCCGCGAAAAGGTTCGTCCCCCAAACCCTAGGCCGACACCAGCCTCGCCAACGGTCAGGTCACGACCCGCCGCTGCCACCGCTGCGTCACCAGGGAACTGGTCGGCGGTGGCGTTGGAATACCGCACCAGCGCCAGCATCAACGGCACTTCCACCAGCACCCCCACCACCGTGGCCAGCGCCGCCCCCGACTGCAGGCCGAACAGGGCGATGGCGGTGGCCACGGCCAGCTCGAAGAAGTTGCTGGCACCGATGAGTGAACCGGGCGCCGAGATGGAGTGACGGATGCCAAGGCGCCGGAAGATGCGGTAGGCGACGAAGAAGATGAAGAACGTCTGGATCACCAGGGGTACGGCGATGAGCGCGATGTGGAACGGGTTGTCGAGGATCACGTCGCCCTGGAAGGCGAACAGCACCACCAGGGTGACGATGAGCGCGGCCGGGGTGACCGGACCAAGTCGGCGAAGGAACACCTCGTCGAACCACACCCGACCCCGACGCCTGATGAGCAGGGTGCGGGTGGCGTAACCGGCGGCCAGCGGGATCACGATGTACAGCACCACCGACAACAACATGGTGTTCCACGGCACGCTGATGTTCGAAATGCCCAGCAGCAGCATCACGATGGGGGCGAAGGCCACCAGCATGATGAGGTCGTTGATGGCCACCTGCACCAGCGTGTAGGCGGCGTCACCCCGGGTGAGGTAGCTCCACACGAACACCATGGCCGTGCACGGGGCTGCCCCCAGCAGGATCGTGCCGGCCAGGTACTCGCGGCCCAACGCCTCGTCGATGAACGGGGCGAACACCACCAGCAAAAAGAACCACGAGATGGCGAACATGCTGAACGGCTTGAGCAGCCAGTTCACCCCCGACGTCACCACCAACCCGGTGGGTTCGCGGCGAACTGCCATCACCGCTCCAAAGTCGATCTGGAGCATCATGGGAAAAATCATCGCCCAGATGAGCAACGCCACCGGGATCGATACCGAGGCATATTCAAACCGGGACAGCGTTTCGGGGACCCCGGGGAACACCTGCCCCAACGCCACACCGGCAACGATTCCGGCCGCCACCCAGATGGTGAGGTACCGGCCGAAGATGCCGAGTCCGCCGGTGGACGAGTCCTTCGACGGGGGCTGCTCGGCGTTGCGGGTGTCGCTGGTGGTCACGAGCGGCTGGGCGAGCAGCACGACCCGCCGTCGGTGACGGTGAGCACCTGGTTGCTCATCTGCTCGGCGTCGCCGGTCTTGACGTACCACTCCCACTTGGCGCCGTCGGGGTCGGTCACCCAGGTCTCGGTCTTTTCGGCGTAGCAGCACACCGTGTCGTCCACCCCGGTGGTCTCCATGCCGTCGGCGCTCAGGCGGGCCTCGGCGGCGACCACCTCGTTGCTGCTGTCGGTCTCAACGCCCAGGTGGTTGAGCGTGCCACCGGCGACGCCCTCGATGAGCACCAGCTTCAGCGGCGGGTCGGCGATCTCGAAGTTGGCGTATCCCGGCTTGCGCTTGGCCGGTTCGGTGCCAAACAGCTTGGAGTAGAAGGTGACGGCCTCGTCGATGTCAGACACGTCGAGGGCAAGTTGAACACGTGACATGGGAACTCCAGAATCGTGACGGGCGAGCGGCGCCGGGAGAATGGGACGCTGGGAAAACGGACCCCCGGAAACTGCATCGATGTTTATCGATATGGTCACCCTAGCAATACATCGACGATTGTCAATACACTGTGGACATGGCTTCTCGACCGACGACGGCAACCAGTCAACCCGTGACGGCAACCAGCGTCGATGCCACGCCATGTTGCGGCTCGGTGACTGACGCCGGCATCGACGAGTCCCAGGCCGACGAACTGGCCGAGTTGTTTCGGGCCTTGGCCGACCCCGCCCGTATCCGGGTCGCTGTCGCTGGTGGCCAACGCCACCGCTGGCGAGCTGTGCGCCTGCGACCTCACCGGCCCACTCGACCGGGCCCAGCCAACGGTGTCGCACCATCTGGCCATCCTCGTTGATGCCGGGCTGCTGACCCGCGAAAAGCGAGGCCGATGGGCGTGGTACCGGCTGGTTCCGCAACGGCTCGATCAGATCAGGGCGTTGCTGGCCGTCCCGCAGCGGTAGCGTCAGGGCAGCGACAGACGATCATGAAGGACTCCCGCACCATGGACACCAATCTCGAAACCGCCCTTGCCCTGGTCAACCGTCACCGCCGGTGGCCGTGGTTCATCGCCGGTGGGGCCGTGGTGGCCGCCATCGCCGGAGTAGTGGTGTGGCGTCAGGTCACGTCGCGCAGTTCAGTGATTCCCACCTCGGGGACCTACGCGTCAGACGAGGTCGAAGGCCGTGAGCTGGCTGACGGGACCAAGCTTCGATTCACCTTCCTTGATGACCAGATGCACGTGTTCGCCGGCGGCAACAACATGGGCGGCAGCGTCGCCATCATCGGCTCCAAGCTGTTTTGGAGCGAGGAAGCCTCCACCGAGGTGGGATGCCTGCCGGCCATCGCCCTGCAGGACACCTGGCTGTCGGGCTGGCTCAACTCCGGCGTTGACGTGTTCCGTGACCACAAGCGCCTGGTGCTGTCGGCCCAGGGCGTGCGAGTGGTGCTCAAGCCCGCCACTGACGCAGACCTTTAGCCGCAGGTCAGCAGCCACAGGTCGCAGGCCTGCAGGTCGCAGGTCGCAGGCCTGCAACCAGAGGGATTGCGACCCTACCCTTACGTCACGGTAGGGTTTGGACGAACCGGAACATGCGGCACCCCCATCGGGGCTCCCTTCTTTCCCAAACCCCCTGGAGCCCAGCAATGTCGTTGTCGTATGTCCCCGCCCCTGCGCCGGCACGCTCGATTCGGGCTGAGTGGTTTTCCAATCCCCGGGCCGACATCCTGGCCGGCATCGTGGTGGCGCTGGCCCTGATCCCCGAGGCCATCTCGTTTTCCATCATCGCCGGGGTGGACCCCAAAGTGGGTCTGTACGCCTCGTTCTCGATCGCCATCATCATCGCCTTCGCCGGTGGACGCCGGGCCATGATCTCTGCAGCCACCGGGGCCATGGCTCTGGTCATGGTGCCTTTGGTGCGCGACCACGGCGTGCAGTACCTGTTCGCCGCCACCATCCTGGCCGGGCTGATCCAGCTGGCATTCGGGTTGTTGGGGGTGGCCAAGCTGATGCGGTTCATCCCCCGGTCGGTGATGACCGGGTTTGTCAACGCCCTGGCCATCTTGATCTTCACCGCCCAGCTCGACCACTTCGTGGGTGGCGGCATGATCGTGTACGCCATGGTGGCCGTGGGCATCGCCATCATCTACCTGCTGCCCAAGGTCACCACCGTGGTGCCGTCACCGCTGGTGGCCATCGTGGTGGTGGGAGGGGCCGCTGCCATTTTCAAGCTGGTGGTGCCCACCGTGGGCGACATGGGCGAACTGCCCTCCGCGCTCCCCTCACTGGCCCTGCCCGACGTGCCGTTTGCCTGGCAGACGCTGACCATCATCGGGCCCGTTGCGCTCACCCTGGCCATCATCGGCCTGCTCGAGTCGCTCATGACGGCCCAGCTCATGGACGACATCACCGACGAGAACTCCGATGGCGACCGCGAGTCGCGCGGCCAGGGCATCGCCAACGTGGCCACCGGTTTCTTGGGCGGCATGGCCGGGTGCGCCATGATCGGCCAATCCATGATCAACCTGCGCAGCGGAGGCCGTACCCGGCTGTCCACCCTGACCGCCGGCATCGGCCTGCTGATCCTGATCCTGGTGGCCGGTTCGGTGGTCAGTGCCATCCCCATGGCAGCACTGGTGGCAGTGATGATCGTGGTGGCCATCAGCACCTTCCAGTGGAACAGCATCAAGCTGTCCACCCTCAAGCGCTCACCGCGCAGTGAGACCGCCGTCATGGTGGTGACCGTGGCCGTGGTGGTCGTCACCCACAACCTGGCATTGGGCGTGCTGGCCGGAGTGATCCTGTCGGCCATCTTCTTCGCCCGCCGGGTGGCCCACGTGGTGGAAGTGACCGACATCGTCGACACCGATGAGGTTGCCGGTTCCGACGCCGGAACCCGGGTGTACTCAGTCA
>JAGYKS010000039.1:385000-448357 GCA_018401565.1 Acidimicrobiales bacterium
TTTTATGTCTCAACAACGATCAGTTGATGGACGATGTCATGACGGAAATTTATCCCCCCGAGCTTTCGCTCACTAGTGATGGAGCTATCTATCGCGCTCCATATCTAGATCTGGATTTAGAAATTCGTGATGGCAAGATTCACACAAAGTTGTACGATAAACGCGATGCTTTTGGTTTTGAAATTGTCAACTACCCTGACTTGTCTGGAAATATTCCTGAGAAACAGAGCTATGGAGTTTTTTCGTCTCAAATAATTAGATACGGAAGATGTTGTATGTCAGCAATTGATTTTGTTTCACGAACTAAAACACTTGTTAGAAAGTTACATGAGCAAGGTTTCAAACTTGCACGTTTACGTTTCGTGTTCAAAAAATGCTATGCTGTTCATTTTGGACTTTTGACTAAATATGGTGAGTCATTGTTTGATTTGTGCCACTTATGTTGTCCGATCATCTAATTTGTGTTCTTTATGTGAATTGTGTGTGCTGTAAAATTTGTATGTGATTGTATGCATGTGAAAATGCACACCATCCATCCATCCATCCATCCATCCATCCATCCATCCATCCATCCATCTATCCATCTAACTATCTATCTATCTAAACATTTCTGATTCATATTATCGCGGCTCACGCTGCGGCGGGTGGTGGCGACTGACGATTCACCAGCCATGCCAGCGCCGTGACCACTGCCGGCACGGCGAGGCAGGCAACGCCGAGTGCCAGCATCGCGGCGTCGACCGGCGTTGCGTCAAACCGGCTGCGGCCGGCAAGCGTCTGCACCAGGGCATAGAGCAAGACGAGCCCGGTGCCGATCGTCGCCGACACCACGAGCCGAGCCCGCTGTGTTTCGCCAATGCCCGCCTGCCGGGCACCCCAGGCAAGCAGCGGCAGCCACTGGATGGCGTGGATCACGGCACCGTGCGGAAACTTCGGCACGCCCGCCGCTCCGAACTGCTCGGGTTCGAGCCCTCGTTCGAGGCGAACATCCCCATTGACGCTCACCCAGATGCCAAGCACGCAGGAGATCACCAGAAACACAAGGCCCGCCCGGATCGCCAGGAGCATGTCGCGCGACACGGCCATTCGCTGGCGAAAGGCCCGCACCATGAGATCGGCCGAGACGAGCGTCACCCACAGAATGAGCACCCCCATCAGGTCGTAGAGCACCGAGTCGAGGAGCGTCGCCCGATTGAAGTGGCTCGCCACGCCTCGCCACCGCTGCAGATCGATGAGCCCGACTTCGATCACCAGGGCGATCGTGGTGATCCACGAGAGTGGCACATCCCCACGACGACCCGGCATTTTTGACCAGACCCAGCCCATTGAAAGAGCCGTCAACCCGCCCGAGATGCCAAACAGGATCGGCTTCCGCCAGGTCACCGGCCCCTCCCAGGGCCCGCCAAGCACGGCCCACACGGCCACATGGGCGATGCCACTGGCCACGAGGACCGCACCGCTGGCGACCAGCGGCCAGGCCCGGCGATCGAGCCACCACGGCGTGGAGTCGGTCAGAGAGGTGCGAGTCGGCATGATTCTGGAAGTCTACCCGCCGTTCGGTGACACTGTGTCGCATGAAGACACGATCTTTTGGACGGACCGACTGGCAGGTTTCCGAAATTGGCTTCGGGGCCTGGGGCATCGGCGGCGGCCAGTGGGGCGGTGCCGCCGAGGTCGAATCGATGGCCACGCTCCATGCTGCTCTCGACTCCGGAATCACGTTTTTCGACACGGCCGATGTCTACGGCGACGGCCTCTCCGAACGGCTGATCGGCCGCCTGCGTTGCGAACGGCAGGAGCCGTTTGTGATCGCCACAAAGGCCGGCCGCCGGCTCTCGCCCCACACCGCCGACGGTTACAACGCCGCCAATCTGACGGCCTTCGTCGATCGCAGCCTCACCAACGTCGGCGTCGAGCGGCTCGATCTCGTCCAGCTCCACTGCCCGCCCACCGAGGTCTATTACCGCCCTGAGGTTTTCGCGGCCCTCGACGACCTCGTCGCGGCCGGGAAGATCAACTTCTACGGTGTAAGCGTCGAGAAGGTGGAAGAGGCCCTCAAGGCGATCGAGTATCCCGGCGTGCAGTCGGTGCAGATCATCTTCAATCCCTTTCGCCTCCGGCCGGCCGAGCTCTTCTTCGAGGAGGCACGCCGTCGGCAGGTGGCGGTGATCGCGCGGGTGCCCCTGGCCAGTGGCATGCTGTCGGGCCGGTATGCGGCGACGACCACGTTTCCCGCTGACGACCATCGCGGCTTCAACCGCGAGGGCGCGATGTTTGATCGGGGCGAGACGTTTTCCGGCGTCGACTACGAAACGGGGCTGGCCGCGGTGGAAGCGTTGCGGCCGCTCGTGCCGTCCGGGGCCACGCTCGCCCAGTTCGCGCTGCGGTGGATTCTCTCCTTCGAGGCCATCACAACCGTGATCCCTGGAGCCCGCCGCCCGGGGCAGGTCGAGGAAAATGCCCGGGCTGCCGAGGTGCCCCCGCTTTCCACCGACACGCTGCAGGCGGTCGCCGCCGTCTACGACCAGCACATTCGCCAACTGGTCCACCAGCGCTGGTAAGCAATTTCTGACCACACTCCTCAGGGGGCTTCCATGTCGTTTCGTCCTGGGCCGTTTTCTCTCTTGCTGATCGGGTCGCTCCTCGGAACGGCGTCAACCGCCGCTGCCCGCGATGTGACGTTTACAAAACAGACGCTCACCGAGCGGTTTGTGGCCGAGGGCTGCGCCGTCGCCGACTTTGACCGCGACGGCCATGCCGACATCACCGCCGGCAATGGCATCTGGTTTGGGCCCGACTTCGCCACGCGGGTCGACTTCACGCCCCCGCCGACAATCCGTCCGGCCCGTCCAAGACCCCGTACGATCCGGCCCGCGGCTACTCCGACTATTTCCTCGCCTTCGCCCATGATTTCACTGGTGACAGCTGGCCCGACATCCTCGTCTACGGCCTGCCGGGCGAACCGGCCCATGTCTTCGTCAATCCTCAACTCCGCGACCAGAGCCGTGCCCCGGGGCCGTGGGCCAAGCATGCGGTCTTCGACGTGGCCGACGGTGAGTCGCCCGATCTTCTCGACATGACTGGCGACGGCAAGCCCGAACTCTTCGTGCATTCCAGCGGGAAGAGCATGCAGGGGGGGCAGCTTGGCTTTGCCGAGATCGACTGGACGACGCCGCTGGCCCCGGCCCGGTTTCATCCGATCACGCCGCGGTCGCCGGAGAACGACAAGAAATACTTCCGCTACACGCACGGCTCCGGGGCGGGTGATGTCAACGGTGACGGCCGCACCGACATCCTCACGAAGGAAGGCTGGTTTGAGCAGCCGGAAGCCGCAGCCCCCGGCACCCTCTGGCCCTTTCATCCCGCCGCCTTTGCTCCACCGGGAGGCCGCGGCGGCGCGCAGATGCACGTTCGCGACGTCAATGGTGATGGCCGCAACGATGTGATCACGAGCCTCGATGCCCACGGCTACGGCCTGGCCTGGTTTGAGCAGCAGTCCGACGGCAGCTTCATCGAGCGGGTGATCCTCGACCCCCAGCCCGGCGAGAAGCCCGCCGGCGTGTCGTTTAGCCAATTGCACGCCGTGGCGATGGCCGACATCGATGGCGACGGCCTCGATGATATCGTGACCGGCAAGCGGCGGTGGGCCCACGGTATCAAGGGCGACATCGAGCCGAATGCGCCGCCGGTGCTCTATTGGTTTCGCCTGGAGCGGGACGGCCGGGGCGGGGCGACGTTTGTGCCCCATCTGGTCGACGACGACAGCGGCGTGGGCACGCAGGTGACCGTCGCCGACCTGAACGCCGACGGCCGCCCCGACATCATCGTCGCCAACAAGCGGGGCGTGTTCGCCTTCACGCAACAGTAGGACAGGCTTCAGCCTGTCGTGAAAAATTTTCCCGCCCACGCAACAGTAGGACAGGCTTCAGCCTGTCGTGAAAATTTTCCCGCCCACGCAACAGTAGGACAGGCTTCAGCCTGTCGTGAAAATTTTCCTGCCCACGCAACAGCAGGACAGGCTTCAGCCTGTCGTGAAAATTCTCCGCCCCACGCAACAGTAGGACAGGCTTCAGCCTGTCGGTAAATTTTCCCACCCGCGCCTCGACAGGCTGAAGCCTGTCCTACTTTTTATTTCGACAGGCTGAAGCCTGTCCTACTTTTATTTCGACAGGCTGAAGCCTGTCGCTTATTTCGACTGGCTGAAGCCTGTCGTACAACTTCTCCATGCCTCCCCGCCCCGCCACCTGTGACATTCTCATCATCGGCACCGGGGCCGCTGGCCTCTTCGCCGCCACGTGGGCGGGCCGCGCGCCCGTGATGCTCGGCCGGCCGCTCTGCGATCGTGGCGGTCGATGGGGCGAAAAAACTCGGTGCCAAGATCCTCGTCGCCGGCGGCGGCCGCTGCAACGTCACGCACTGGCAGGTCAACGAAGCCGACTTCGCCGGCAGCACGCCACCGGCTATCCGCAAGGTGCTCCGGCGGTTCACCGCTGACGACGCCGTAGCCTTCTTCCGAGACGCGGGCGTGGAACTCAAACGGGAAGACACGGGCAAACTGTTTCCCGTCACCGATTCCGCACGCACGGTTCTCGATGCGCTCGTGCGGGAGGCGGAAGCTGTCGGAACGCTGCTTATGCATCCGGCCCGCGTCGAGGCGGTTGACCACGTCGATGGCCTCTTTCACGCGACCACCTCGGCCGGCCCGATCACCGCCCACCGCGTCATCCTCTGCACCGGCGGCAAGTCGCTTCCCAAGTCGGGCAGTGACGGCGGCGGCTATCGGCCTCGCCGCAGAGCCTGGGCCATTCGCTCACCGCGCCGATCGTGCCGGCGCTTGTACCCCTCCTGCTGCCGCCCGGCCACTGGATCACCACCCTCTCCGGCCTCACGCTGCCGGCAGAGGTGAGCCTGCTGGCAGCCACCGGCAAGCGGCTCACCTCCTTCACCGGCAGCACCCTCTGCACCCATGTCGGCCTGTCGGGCCCGAGCGTCCTCGACATCAGCCGCCACTGGCTGATCGCGAAGGCGGCTGACCCGACCGTGCAGCTCGCGCTCAACTGGCTGCCTGGACGCCCGGCTGAAGAAATCGATCGCTTGCTCGTCGCCACGCAGGGTCGCGGGCCGCTCCCGTTCCTGCGCGAGCACCTCCCCGATCGGCTGGCAAAGACGCTCTGCGAACAGGCCGGTGCTCCAACGACAGGCGACCTACCGCGCGAGGCCCGCAAGAAACTCGTCCACCTGCTCACGGCGACGCCGCTTCCGCTCACCGGCGACCGCGGGTTCACGGCAGCCGAGGCGACGGCGGGAGGGGTGCCGCTCACGGAAGTGAAGCTCGACACGCTGGAAAGCCGGCTCTGCCCGGGGCTCTTCTTCGCCGGGGAAGTGCTCGACGTCGACGGCCGCATCGGCGGCTTCAACTTCCAATGGGCGTGGGCCAGCGGCTTCATCGCCGGCCACGGGGTTGTCGGTACAATGCCATAAGCATGTGGGGCACGCTTTAGAGCGCATCCGGTTTATCCGTAGCCACGATCCGGCAATCCAGGAAAGGGAGGCTCGGGGGTCGGCGAACGCTCGACGAGCGTTGGGCGTATCCTCGCCCCGCGAGAATCTGAAAGACCGCGCAGCGGCGACTTTTGCCGCCCCCGAGCCGGCGATACACGTAGGCCGGACGCGTTCTAGCTTGCCACAGCAGCCGCATTCGCAGGCTGAAGCCTACGCCACATTAGGCGATGATCCCCTTCACCACATGCCCGTGCACGTCGGTCAACCGGAACTGGCGGCCTTGATAACGGTAGGTGAGCTTCGTGTGGTCGATGCCCACGAGGTGCATGATCGTGGCCTGCATGTCGTGGATGTGGACCGGATCGGCCGTGATGTTCCAGGCATAGTCGTCGGTCGACCCATGCACGTGACCGGCCTTCGCACCGCCGCCGGCCAGCAGAAACGAATAGGCTTTGCCGAAATGATCGCGGCCCTTGGGATTGGCCGGGTCGCCCTGGCCGAACGGCGTCCGCCCAAACTCGCCTCCCCAGGCCACGAGCGTGTCGGTGAGCAGCCCCCGCTCCTTGAGGTCCTGCATGAGCGCGGCCGTGGGGGCATCGGTGTCTTTGCACTGCTGCTCGAGCTGCGTGAACAGGTTGCCATGCTGATCCCAGCCGGCGTGCATCAGCTGCACAAACCGCGTGCCCCGCTCGAGCAGCCGCCGCGCGATGAGGCAGTTGTAGGCAAAACTCCCCTTGGTATGAACGTCGGGACCGTAGCGATCGAGCACATGCTGGGGCTCGTCCGAAAAATCAACCAGATCTGGCACACTCGCCTGCATCCGATACGCCATCTCATACTGGGCAATCCGCGTGTCGATCTCGGGATCGCCGTAGTCGGCCAGATGCTTGGCATTCATCGCGGCCAGATCGTCGAGGAGCATTCGCCGGGCTTCGCGGCTCATGCCCGCCGGATTGGCGAGATACGGCACTGGCTCCCCGGTGTTGCGAAATTTCACGCCCTGAAATCGCGTCGGCAGAAACCCGCTGCCCCAGTAATAGTCGAAAAAGAGCTGCCCGCAGCTCTTTGCCTTGTCCGACGACGTCATTACGACAAACGCCGGCAGGTCGTCGGTCTCGCAGCCGAGGCCGTAGCTCATCCAGGCCCCCATGCTCGGTCGGCCAGGCACCTGCCCACCGGTGAGGAAAAACGTCACGCCCAGGCGCATGATTCACCGCCTCGGTGTTCATGCTGCGGACGAGGCAGATCTCGTCGGCCAGGCTGCCGATCTTGGGCAGCATCGTGCTCATTTCCATGCCGCACTGGCCATACTTTTGAAACGGCTTGATCGGCGCGACGATTGGCCACTTGGCGTAGCCGCTCGACATCGTGGAGAGCCGTGTCGCGCCGCGAACACTCGCCGGAATGTCCTCGCCACCGCGGTTGATCAGTTCGGGCTTCGGATCAAAGAGATCGACATGCGACGGCCCGCCTCCCTGCCAGAGCATCACCACCCGCTTGGCCTTCGGCTCGAAATGCGGCAGTCCCGGCAGACCGGGAGACGCCTTCATGGCCGGAGGCGTGGAGGTGGCGGCCGTCGCATCCCGCTGGAAGAGCGATGCCAACGCCACCGAACCGATCCCCATGCCGGCCGAGCCGAAGAGCTGCCGGCGGGTGACCCGCTGAATGTTTTCAAGATGGAGGCTGTTCATGAAAGCAGGACAGGCTTCAGCCTGTCATGAGAGTAAAACAGACCGCAGCCTGTCATGGTAATTCGGCCCGTATTATTGACAGGCTGAAGCCTGTCCTACTTTTTGTCACGCTTCTTGTTGACAGGCTGAAGCCTGTCTTACTCCCGGGTCAGGGCTTCGTCGAGGTTGAGAATCGCGAGGCAGACGCTGCTGAGCGCGGCATGCTCGGCCGGATCGAGTGATTCATCCCGCGGATACTCGCCCACGCTCACGAGCTGCTTGGCGGCGTCGCCGTCAGCCTGGTAGATCGCCAGCTGCCGGCCATGCATCTGCCGCAGGGCGTCGAGGTCGTAGTCGGTCGGCCGCCTGCCGAGCACGCGGCGGAAGGCATGGGTCAGCCGGCCATCCAGATGGGTGGCCGCCTGCAGGCTTTTTTCCGCCAGCACACGAGCAGCCTCGACCCACGTCGGGTCGTTGAGCGTCGTGAGCGCATGGAGCGGCGTGCTCGTGAGGCCCGCCCGCACCGTGCAGGTCTGCCGGTTGGCCGTGTCGAACATGTTGGCCGGGCTCACCGTCCGCCGCCAGAAGGTATAGAGGCTGCGACGGTAGAGGTCGCTCCCCTGCGAGGCCGGATAGGTAAAGTCGCGCTCCTTCGTGATGGCCAGCGCCTCCCAGATTGCGTCGGGCTGATACGGGTAGACCGGCTGGCCACCCATCTCCAAGTCGATGAGGCCGCTCGCAGTAAGCGCCACGTCGCGGAGCACCATCGACGGCATCCGGAACCGGCTGCCGCGAGCATGGAGCCGATTTTCCGGGTCCTTTTCCAGATGCTGCGGAAGCACCTTGCTCGCCTGACGGTAGGTGGCGCTGGTCACGACGAGCCGGTGCATCTTCTTCTGGCTCCAGCCCCCCTCGCGAAACTCGACTGCCAGCCAGTCGAAAAGCTCCATATGCTGCGGATACTCGCTCTGCACGCCCATGTCTTCGGCCGTCTTCACGAGCCCCCTGCCGAAGAAATACTGCCACATCCGATTGACCTGCACCCGCGCGGTGAGCGGATGCTCCGGCAGGAAGAGCCACTTCGCAAGGCCGAGTCGATTTCGTGGCCAGCCCTCCGGCAGCGGCGGCAGGAAGGTGGGTGGCAAAAAGTCGACCTTTTCACCGATGGGCGCAAGATAGTCGCCGCGATCGAGGATCTTCGTCTCCCGCGGCTTCGCATCGCTCATGATCATCACGCGGGGAATCTGGTCACCCTTGTATTCGTCGTAGGCCCTCTTGGCCGCGTCGTAGGCAGTGACCTGAGGCAAGTTCTTCGTGAGGCCGGCCTTGATCTTGCCCTCGAAATGACTCCGCAACTGGGTCTCGATTGACTTCGTGTCGGCCGCGGTCCGCTCCGCTTCGGGCTTCCGCAGGAGGGGCGTGAGATTGCGGGGCAGATCTTTTCCGTCGGCTGCCTCGCCGTCAGAAAAGAGGCCCTCTTTCCACGACGCGTAGAGCGCATCGATCACCGGCTTGGCCGCGGCCTCGCCCGCCTTCATCGTCGCCTCGAGTTCGGCCAGCCGCTTGGTGTTCTCCTCAGTCGGCAGCTCGAGCACGGGCGGGGCCACACGAATCCGTGCCGAAAACCGCGACGGCGTGCCGCTCTCCGGCACCCGATTGAAGGCATCGAGCAGGCCGTAGTAGTCGGTCCGCGTCATGGGATCGTATTTGTGGTCGTGGCACTGGGCGCAGGCCATCGTGAGGCCCAGCCAGGTGGTGCTCGTGGTGTCGACCCGGTCGAAGAGATTGTTGAACCGCTGCTCCTCGGCGATCGCGCCCCCCTCGCCATTCAAGAGATGGTTGCGATTGAAGCCGCTGGCGATCTTCTGGTCGTTGGTCGCATCGGGCAGGAGGTCGCCGGCCAACTGCTCAATTGAAAACTGGTCAAACGGCATGTCGGCATTGAGCGCCTTCACCACCCAATCGCGCCAGATCCATTGCCAGGTGTCGCCATCCTGCTGAAAGCCGTTGCTGTCGGCATAGCGGGCGGCATCGAGCCAGGGCAGCGCCATCCGCTCGCCGTAGTGGGGCGAGACGAGGAGCCGGTCGACGAGCTTTTCGTAGGCGAGCGGGTCGGCGTCGGCGACAAAGGCATCGACCTCCGCGGGCGTCGGCGGCAGGCCAACCAAGTCGGCGTGCAGCCGGCGGATCAGCGTCGAGCGGTGGGCCTCGGGGGATGGCGCGAGCCCCACCGCTTCGATCTTCGCCAGCACAAAACGATCGATGTCGTTTCGCACCCAATCGGCCTGCTTCACCTCCGGGGGCGTCGGCCGCTCGGGCGACGTAAACGCCCAGTGCGGCTCATACTCGGCGCCGTCCTTGATCCAGCGATCGAGGATTTTCTTCTGTTCGGCCGAGAGCCGCCGGTTGGAGTCGGGCGGCGGCATGAGCACGTCGGGGTCGGTCGAGTGGATCCGTTCGAGCAGCGTGCTCGCGCCCGGTTCGCCCGGCACGATCGCGCCGGCGTCGATCGCCGCCTGCCGGTCGTCGAGCCGGAGGTCGGCCTCCCGCTTGTTGCCGTCCTGGCCGTGGCAGTAGAAGCAGTTTTCCGACAGGATCGGCCGGATGTCGCGATTGAAGTCGAGCGGCTGCTCGGCCCGCGCCGCCACCGCAGCAACGGTCACCATGGCACTCGAAAACAGACACGCGCCGAAACGGTGCAAAGCCGGCACAACCGAGCAACCCATGGAACCATTTCCTTCGGGGGTCACCCGCGTCGCCGATCTGGGCAGTCAGCCAGATCGCGGACCAGAAGGTCGATCGGCGGGACGGAAACGTATCAGTCTCTGAGCATAGCACACGCCTCAATCGCGGGCCAGCGATCGCCAGGCTGCTTTGGCTGTCAAGGTTTTGAGCCGGTGGACGTCGCCGAGGCCGTTCTCTCCATGCCGGCCTGCCCGCCCCACGTGTCAATCCACGTCCTTTCTGCGTCCCACCGACCAGTCCATGTGAGGAATCCCCGGGCTGGTCTGGGTGGCCGCGTCGTGAAACTGTGAGATAATAGAAGGTTGGTTTTGCCAAAACCTCCCCCGGCGGATGTCGTGGAACGTCATAGAGGAGATGCGCCATGCCTGCGGCTCGTGTCGTTGTCGTCTTGCTCATCGCCGTCGCTTGCCTGCAGGCGCCCCTGCCGGACGGCCGTGCCGACGACTTTGACCTTCCGTCACTTCAGAGCGAACTGCTGCACGCAATCGACCGCGTTCGCCCAGCCGTTGCCCACATCAGCGGCCGTGGTTCCGCATTCAGCGGCGTGATTGTCAGCCCGCAAGGCCACGTGCTCTCAGTCGGCCATGCGGTATCACCGGGAGCCCACTACCGTCTCACCCTGCCCGACGGTCGACGCCTTCGCGGCATTGGCAAAGGCACCAACCCTCGGGCTGACGCCGCACTGATCTTGATCACCGACCCCCCGGCCGACCTCCCGTTCGCTTCCATGGGCGATTCCGGGGCGGTGGTGACCGATCAACCCTGCTTCGGGCTGAGCTACCCTGGCGGCCAGAGAGCCGGCACCGAACCGATCGCCCGCTTCGGTCGGGTTGTCCGCAGCCAGCCGTCTCGCGGCATGCTGCAATCGTCGGCCTTGATGGAGCCAGGAGATTCCGGCGGACCCCTGTTTGACCTCAATGGGTGCGTGATCGGTATTCACTCCCGCATCGGCCGTTCCATGGATCGCAACTACGAAGTGCCGGTCAATACGTACCGCGAGTTCTGGAACGAGCTCAACCGTGAGCAGACCTTCACGCAAGCCGGCCTTCCCCTTCCGCAACTGGGCGTGCGGATCGACAGGGCGCGCCGTGACGAGAAAGACGCTGCAGGTCTGACGATCATCAGTGTCATCGACGACAGCCTGGCCGCGAAGGCCGCGATTCTGCCCAACGACACGCTCCTGCAGCTCTACGGCCGTGCCCTCCGGTCGACGGAAGATCTTCGCGAGGCGCTGATCGCCGCCCGCGATGAAGGAGCCGAATCCATCACCGCTCGGCTCACTCGCGGTGAAGACGAGATCAAGCTGGAGATTGCTTTCGACGTGGATCGCGAAGCCGCTCCTGAAGTTGCCCTCCCCAAAAACGATCGCCCAAGCGTCCCCGACCCCAAGGGCTTGCGAGGACTTGGAGCGCTGGCCACACAGCTGGCCGAACTTGAAGACCAACTCGACGACGCCTGCGTCACCATCCGCAGCGATCTCGGAGAAACCTCGCGCACAATCACGGGCACCCGCTTCAGGGACACTCCCTGGATCGTCAGCAAGAGTTCGGCCGTCGGGGAGAACCCCGTGGTGAGCGATGATGATGACTCTGTGTCGCTCACCGTCATCGCCCGCGACACGACCAACGATCTCGAGCTGCTGCAGGCCCCCGAAGTCCAGCACACCGGCGCTCATCTGACCGAGGCAGCCGCCGACCTGCCCATGGGCACCTTCGTGCTCACTCCCGACAACGACGGGGCCGGGATCGTGAGTATCGTCGGAAGCCCGGCTTTTCGTTCCCAAAAACAACAGAGCCGCGGCTTTCTCGGTGTCATGCCGAGCACCTACAGGAAGAACGAGGGGGCAATCCTCAATCAGGTCAACGAAGACGGCGCTGCCCAACGAGCCGGGCTCCTGGTTGGTGACATCATCACCATGCTCAACGACACCGTGATTCGCACCCAGAACGACCTGCGGACCTTCCTTGCGAAAGCGGATCCCGATGCGGTGATCACGGCCACAGTCTCTCGCGACGAAACACAGCTCACAAAGACGCTGACGCTCGGAACTGTGCCGCAGAACTCCGTCCACGCCGCCGATCAGATGGCCAAGAGCGGTCGCCGCGATGGATTCGGTGATGTTTTCCCCCACGATGCAGATTTGGCACCGAGCGACTGCGGTGGGCCACTCTTCGACACGGAAGGCCGGTTTCTCGGCGTGAACATCGCTCGCAACAGCCGCGCTCGGAGTTACACCCTGCCGGCTTCCGTCCTGCGGGCGTTTCTCCAACAGGCTGCGGACACGCCGTCTGAATAGTGTGCGCAAGAAGAGCGCGGTAGCGTGCCAAGCACCACCTGACCTGAGCCAATGCCCAACACCCCGCCCGACTACCAACTCACCAACCAGCAACTGCGGGCCCGGGTCTGGTCGCGGCTGCGGCGATACCGGGGCACATTGGCCCTCTCGCTCGGGCTGCTTGTGCTGTCGGTGCCGTTTGTCAACTTCCATCCGCTCGTCTGGGGCTTCGTCGCCGACGAGCTCGTGGAGAAGACGCTCACGCCCTCGCTGCTGCTTCTCTGGTTGGGAATCATGCTCGCAACCTACCTGGTTGGCCTCGTGCTCGGAGCCTGGCAGACCTATCTGCTGGAGCGGACCGGGCAGGCGTTTGTGCGAGACATTCGCGTCGAGCTGTTTGAGAAGTTTCAGCATCAGTCGTTGGCCTACCACCGGGATCACAGCACCGGCGAGCTCGTCACCCGGATGACCGGCGATGTCGACGCGATGGAGCAGTCGGTTCTGCAGGGGCTCACCAGCCTGCTTGAGGAGATTGTGACCTTCATCGTGGTCGCCGCGATGGTGCTCTGGCTGAGCCCCGTGGTCGGTGCGGCCTCCATCCTGCCGCTGGCCTTCGCGTTCGTCTTCATCCGCAGCTACAACGCGCGGGTGAAGCGTGTCTACGAGGGTGTCCGCCGACGGCTCGGCGATATCGGAAGCTTTCTGCAAGATCGCCTCGCTGGAATCCTGGTCACGCAAAGCTTCTCGCGAGAGATGGCTGAGCAGCGGGCGTTTGCGGAGCGGGCCGACGGGTTTTTCGCGACGAGCGTGGCCGCGAGCCGCCTGCGCAACACCTACTTTCCCGTGGTGTCGTTTTTTGGCTTCCTCAACAACCTCGTCATGCTCGGCGTGGGATCATGGCTGATCATGCGGGGGAGTGGATGGTTCACCCTCGGCGCCCTGATTGCCTACCGCGGGTTCTGGTGGCGACTGCAAAGCCCCATCCGCACGATCGCCCAGACCAGCGACATCCTGCAGCGGGCGAGAGCCGCGGCGACGCGGGTGATCGAACTGCTCGACGAGCCGGTCGTCATTGAAAATCGGCCACACGCCCGACGCCGGAATGCAGGACGTGGCACCGTCGCCTTCCGCGAGGTGCACTTCGCCTATGTTTCCGCCAAACCAATCCTCCGCGGTGTAACGTTTGAGATTCCGGCGGGGGAGTTTGTGGCGATCGCCGGGGGAAGCGGCGCGGGGAAGAGCACGCTGCTCAACCTCGTGCCTCGCTTCTACGACGTCACCGCGGGCGCGGTTTTGGTGGACGAGCACGATGTCCGCGATGTCACCCTGACCTCACTGCGGGCAGAGATTGGCTACGTCGGTCAGGATAACTACCTCTTCGATGGAACGGTCGAGGAAAACATCCGCTACGGAAGACCCGACGCAACGACGGCCGAAATCGTCGGGGCGGCACGGGCAGCGAATGCCCATGACTTCATCCTCGACCTGCCAGACGAATACCAGACCGAAGTGGGACAAAACGGTGTCAAGCTCTCCGGGGGCCAACGGCAGCGGCTCAGCCTGGCGAGGGCCTTCCTCACGCGGCCCCGGATTCTCCTCCTCGATGAGCCCACCGCCTCGGTGGAGCCCGAAAGCGAGGCGCTGATTCACGACTCCATCCTCGAGCGCACCAAGACCGGTCGCGGCACAACCCTGCTGGTGACCCACCGCGTTGACCTGCTGCGTCAGGCACCCCGAATCTTGTTCCTCGAAGGGGGCCGGCTCGTAGCCGACGGCCGGCACAGTGACCTGGTGCTGGCGTGTCCGGAGTATGCCGACGCCTACCACCGCTGGGAGGTCAAGGAAGAAGCCAGCGTCAGCCGTATTCGAGGCCGCCCCAAGATTCCTCAATGAGGCGGTGTACATTCGCCGAACCTCGCGCCGTGATTCCCGGACCGCTGCGGACCTTGCGCAACTCCGGCATCGCAAGCTGGGTCTTCTCGGATTGACGCCCTCCCCAAATCCTGAGCCAGATCTGCTGCGGGAATCCTCATGCCCTGATTGGGGCTGGAGAGGGTTCTCTGACGAAAAAGCGGCGGACCACAAAGCAGATCGCAGGCCAGCGTTCGTCAGGCTGCTTTTGTCGTTTCCGGCAGCGTCGACCGCTGTAATTGCATACACGGCGCAGACGCGACAACCTCGTAACGATAGCCGCCGCGGCGCAGGTCGAGGCTCCGCAGGCCGCGGCGCTGGTCGAGGCTCCGCAGGTGCCGCGGCGCTGGGCCTTCGCCTCGATACCCGCCGCCGCGAAAAGCCGGTCAGTCGCGGCCTGCACCTGGCCGACCGTGATGCCGAGCATCGACCGCGAGCCATCGGCCGCGGCCACCACCTCTGCCTGCGTCTTCCACGGATGCCACTGCCGCGGATCGGCCGCTCCGGAGAGCGTCACCACCGGCACCCCGAACGACGCGGCCACATGCGGCAGCCCCGAGTCGACGCCCACGCACAGATCCATTCGCGACACGAGTGCTGCCGCCTCGCGGAGGGAACACTCTCGGGAGAAGTCGTGGAGGTGGGTCGCGGTCGGTGGAGGCAGCGCTGCCGACAGCTGCCGATGGGTGACGAGATCGGTCTCCGCGCCACAGAGCACGATCTCACAGCCGCGGTCTTCGATCAGCCAGCGGATCACCTCGGCCATCCGGTCAAGCGGCCAGTTGCGTTCCTCGTCGGTCGATCGTGGTGCCAGGAAGACTCGCGGCCGCACCAGAGGCAGGCCGGAGACCAGCCGATCGGCTTTCGCACCAGCGTCGGCCGCCACCCAGTTTTCGTTATGGCCATCGTCGACCTCGATGCCGTCGGCCCGCAGCAGATCGAGCGAGAGTTCCACCTCATGCCGTTCTTTGTGATAGGGAACCCGGCGAGAGAGCAGCAGCCCCCGCCCATCCTTCGCCGCACCCACCCGATGCGGAATGCCGGCCAACCAGGCGAGGAGGCCGGTCGAGAGCGACCGCTTGAGGATATAGGCGCGGTCATACCGCTTCGTGCGGAGCCAGCGCGCGGTGGCGATCACGTTGGCCAGCGACCCCGGCACGACTTCGTTGACCCGTTGTGGTCGCTCCCAGACGACGAGCTCATTTTTGTAGGGACAGTCGGCGAGGATCTGCCCTGCGCCCGGTTCCACCAACACGTCGATCACCGCGTCAGGAAACCGCCGCCGCAGGTTTCGCAGGAAGGGGATCGCCAAGACCGTATCGCCGATGTAGCGATTGCGGATCACGAGAATCCGGGGAGAATCGGTCACGAATGAGCGGTGCAGAGCGATCATGCGGGCCTCGCGAAGCTACCGGGCAAAACCGACGAAGAAGCTGAACAGCTGCTGCGTGTCGTCGGAGGCATAGGCCACCGGGAAGGCGAAGTCGAGCGCGATCGGGGCCGGGCCCATCGCCGGGAGCGTGATCCGCAACCCGACACCGGGCGCGACCCGCATGTTGTTGATCGAGACGTTGCTCTCGACCGTACCGAAGTCGGTGAACACCACGCCGCGGAGCGAGTCGTCGGCGGTGATCGGAAACAGGTATTCGATCGTGTTGAGCCATTGGAACGGACCACCCACGATCGCCCCGTCCTGCCGCGGGCTCGCCCCGCGAAAGGTAAAACCACGGATCGTGTTGTAGCCACCGGCAAAGAAGTTGTCGTAGGCCGGCGTGTCGGGGCCCGACATGCCGAGCACCGAGCCGATCGAAAGCACATGCCGGCCGGAGCCGTCGGGCCGCTCGTTCAAGAGGAAATACTGCCGCCCCTCGAGCACGCCGCGGGGATACTGAAAGGTGCCGATCACCTGCTCGAATTCGAACGTCGCCAGATGGCCCTGGGTGGGCAGGAACGGGCTGTCTCGGGTGTCGTGGATGATGCCACCACTGAAGCCGTAGACCGAGTTGGTGCCCAGCATGTTGACGATGTCGGGCGCTAGGACTCGTGGCTGAAAGATGTCGACGTTTTCACCGCGGAAGCCGGCGTTGACCGACAGGTCGGGGGCGAAGGCAAACTGGTAGCCGAGGCCCACGCGGCCGCCGAGCCGCTCCTCCGCCCAGTCGAAGAAGTAGCGGGTGAAATACGACGCACTCGTCGACAATCCGATCCGGGTGTCGAAGAGATACGGCTCCTGGAAGGTGGCCGTGTAGCGTTGCAGCTGCGTACCGGGCGCGGCCTCGAGCCGAAACCGCTGCCCGGCACCGCGGAAGGCGGTGCCGTTGCGGACGTCGTCCCAGCTGCGGGGAATCCGAAAGAGGTCGAAATTCTGCTCGTCGATGACGATGTTGCCGACGAGGCCGGCATTGGAGTTGACGCCGGCCCCGATCATGAGGCGGCCGGTCTGCGTTTCTTCGGCATCGACGTCGAGGATCACGTAGGGCTCGTTGCCGGGGAAGACCTGCACCGGCTGACCGAAGCCGGGAGCCATCCCCGGCTGACCGAAATTCGGCACGGCTCCCGGCACCTGGCCGGGCGCAAAGCCCGGAGCAGGGGGTGGCAATGCGCCGCCGTACCCGACTGCCGGAGCCATGCCGCCTGGCGGCTCCACCTGGCCGGGGGCGGGCAATTGGGCGACGTAGGTTGGCTGTGGTGGCGGAGCGGCTCGTGCGTAGTCGAGGGCTTCCGGGCCGGTTGGCGCCAGGGGCGCCCCTCCCCACCGCTGTTGCTGCGGCGTGGGCTGCGGACTCTGCCCCCGCCACACGGGCGGCCGTGGTGCCGCGATCGCCTCATGCTTTGCCGCAGGAGCCGCCGGTGCTGGCGCGGCCGCTTCCCGCTCAGCGGGCAAGGCATCCCGCTCGGCGGGTAAGGCATCCCGCTCGGCGGGTAAGGCTTCGTTGAGATCTCCCTCGAGCACGAGGTTGAGCGACGCCTCGCCGGCAGTATCGTCGGGGCTCTGACCCCGGAAGCCCTCGCCCGGCCCGGTGGCGATTTGCTCCTCGCTCTGTTCCGGCTTGCTAAAGACGATCCGCGGCCCCTTCCCCTTGGCGGCGTCGTTCAGAAACAGACCGCTCGATTTCAGCCGCCGTTCATCGGCCCGCAGCTTGCGGATGTCGAGAATGTCGCCAGGCCGCAGCGAGAGTCGATTGAGGATCGTGCTGTGCTTGGTGTGCGGGTGTTCTCCGCCGATCCGCACGTTGATCTGCCCCACGCGATACCGCTGCCCCTCCGTCACGTTGTAGACAAGATCGAGCTGGCCCGGCTCCTCGAGAAACCGTGGATCGGCGCGGATGTCGGCAAACACAAAGCCCCGGCCGCCGTAGACGTCGCGAACGAGATTGAGGTCGCTTTCCATCTGCGACTGGTTGAATGCCTGACCGCTGGTGAGCTTGAGGTCGCGAGCGAGAAACTCACTCTTGAACTTGCTGTTGCCGATGAACGAGACATTGCGAACCTTGTAGCGGGGTCCTTCGTTGATCACGAAGGTGAGCATCGTCCAGTCACGGCCGGCCCCGCCGACCACCTGCACTTCCCGCCCCACCTTGGCCTGAAAGAAGCCGAGACTGCGGTAGTAGGCCGTGAGCGTATCGACGTCGGCATCGATCTTCTCGCGGTCGATATCGCCACCGAGCAGCCAGAAGAAGCCTGGCTTCGATTTGATCTGGGTCAGCAGCCGGGCATCGTTGGCGATCGTGTTGCCCACGAAGCTCGTCCAGAGGGCCTTCTTCCGCAGCCCCTCGTCGACGAGAAACACCGCCCCCTTGTCGCCCGGCTTACTGCCTTCCACCGTGGTCACGCGGGCGGCGTCGTAGCCCTTCTCGTGGTAATACGACTCCAGCCGTCGCCGTGCCTCTTCCACCACATAAGCATCCATCGAGTCGCCAACCTCGATTTCACCCTTCTTGGCGAGGGTGCGGGTCGTCACCCGCTCGTTGCCGATGAACCGCACGTAGCGGATCGTCGGTCGCTCCACGACCTGGAAGATCACCACCACCCCCTCGCGGACACGCACATACTTGGGAAGGATGTCGACGAACTTCCGCGAGCGGTGCAGCGTCCGTACATCCTCTTCGATCGATTGCGCATCGAAGATCTGGCCGGCGCGGGTGATCAGCTTGGGCAGCTTCGAGGCCTCGGTGGTCTCATTGCCCTCGATCCGCACTTCCACGATGCGATTGGCCTCCACCTCGGCGGGGCTGGCAGCCGGGGGCTGGCTCGCGGGAGTGGCAACCGGGGGATCACCGACCGTGGGCAGGGGTGCCTGGGCGGCGGCCCAGGGGCCGAGCAAAGCCCAGCAGGCGAGCAACGTGATCAGGCCGTAAAGCCTGGGCAACGTCGTCTTCACAGGGGCACGCAGGCGTCTCACGTGGTGTCGATCCGGCGGGAAGGTGGCGGCGAAAGCCGAGGAGGAATAGCGGAGCGCCGCGACCGATCACAAGGCGAAAACTGTCCGTCGGAGTGCTGTCTGGCGGCCGGCCCCGGAATTGGCCCAAGAAGGCTCCCGTGGCGCTTGCCCAGCCTTCAATCCTTGACTGGACACCGCAAACTCCGATATTTTTCGGGGTTCCGCCTACCTATGCAGCCCCATGTCATCGATCTCCGCCAGTCCGACGACGCCCGTGATGTGGTGCATCGGGCGGTGCAGGCGCTGGCCGAAGGACGTGCCGTCGGGTTTCCCACCGAAACCGACTATGTGATCGCCGCCGCCGCCCGTCATCCGGCCGCCATCGAGCGGCTGATCCCCCTGGTGGCCCAGCGGCCTGGTGAACCACTCCTCTCGTTGGGCGTGAAGAGCGTTGCCGAGGCGCTCGACTGGGCGCCGCGGCTGAGCCCGCTCGGCCAGCGGATCGCGCGGCGCTGCTGGCCCGGCCCGGTGGCGATCGTCGTGCCCGACGACCATCCCGAAAGCCTTGTGCATCGCCTCGCCGCGGTAGCGCGGCGCGGGCTGGCGGGCGAAGGCCACCTGCGGCTGCGAGTGCCGGGCCATCCGATGCTTGGCGATTGCATGAGGATGCTCGCCGGCCCGGTGGTGCTCGCCGAGCCCGGTTCGGCCGAGCAGCCACCAGCCGTGACGGCCGAAGACCTGATCGAGCGGAGCCATGCCGGTCTCGACCTTGTAATCGACGACGGTCGGGCGCGGTATGCACAGCCTGTGTCGGTGGTCGAAGTGGGGCCACATGACTTTCGTGTGCTCCGGCCGGGCATCGTCTCGGCGGAGACGATCCGCCGGCTGTCGAGTGTGATGGTGCTGTTTGTGTGTACGGGAAACACCTGTCGCAGTCCGATGGCCGAAGCGCTGTTTCGCCAGATGGTGGCGGACCGGCTTGGGTGTCGGCCCGACGAGATCGACGCCCATGGCGTGATCGTGGGAAGTGCCGGTGTGGCGGCCTGGGCCGGGGGCCGCGCGAGCACCGGTGCCTTGGAGACGATGGCCGACTTCGGGATCGACCTGTCGGGCCACGAGGGCCAGCCGCTCACCGAACCGCTCGTCCGCCAGGCCGACGTGATCTGGACGATGACCGCCGCCCACCGGGCCGCCCTGCTCGCCCAGTTCCCTGAGGCTGGGGATCGCGTGGCGGTGCTTTCTCCCGATCGGATCGACGTGGTCGATCCGATCGGTGGCCCGCTGGAGACCTACCGTACGTGCGCTCGGCAAATCCACGCGCATCTGCAATCAAGAATCGATACACTCGGACTGCCGCCTGGTCGATCACAAGGATGATCCGGGCCGTGGTGGGACAGGGAGAAATCGATGCGGATTGCGATTGGGAGTGATCATCGTGGTGTGGCTTCGAGGCTGCGGGTGATCGGGTTGCTCGAACGGCTGGGCCAGGAAGTGATTGACTGCGGAGCCACACCGAGGAGGCCGTCGACTATCCCGACATCGCCGCCGACGTCGCCACCCGCGTGAGCGAGGGCACGGTCGATCGAGGCATCCTCCTGTGCTGCACGGGCGTCGGCATGGCGATCGCCGCCAACAAGGTGCCCGGCATCCGGGCGGCCACCTGCCACGACGAGGTGACGGCCGAGATGAGCCGGCGGCACAACGACCTCAACGTGCTCTGCCTGGCGGCCGAGATGATCGGCACCGAAGAGCAAGACAAGATCGTGCGGACCTGGCTCGACACCGCCTTCGAGGGGGGCCGCCACGCCCGCCGCGTCGCGAAGATCTCCGCCCTCGAACCCTGCGGTAAGCAGGGTTAGCCGGCGCGGCTTGCGTGAAGCTGGCAAGCCGCGGGGAGTCGTCGGCTGGTAGCGATCGTAGCGGCCGAAGGATAAAAAAACGGGCCCAAACAGCCTCGCGAATTGTTGAACCGCCCGCGGCGGTGAGTATCGTCGAAGGCATGGCACACACACATTTGCCCGGCCCTGAGGAAGTCGACTGCCTGATTCGCAACGCCGAGTTGCGGGACGCCATCGAGCCCTACCTCGACGAGGCCATTTTCGAGATCGATTTCCGCACGCTCCCCACCGAGGCCGAAAACCGGTTTCTCGAATCGATGCTGGCCTGGGAGCAGGCCCCGCTCGTGCCGATCGCCCGCTGGTTCGAGCCCACGCTCGCCCTGCAGCCGGCCTGCACCCTCGATGACGACCAGATTCGCGACCGGCTCTGGCAGACGATCGAGCGGCTCTACTCCAAGCGGATCGTGCTCGACTTCACCGACCATCTCTCCGACCGCGAACTCTACGCCCTCATCCGTCGCGACATCCTGCCGGCCCAGGTGAAGCTGGTCGACCTGCCCGACAACTACTTCCACTGGGATTGCAGCGCCAGCGACGGCGAGGATCCCACGATCTGGCTTGCCTTCTACGCCTCCGACGAGGAGCGGGAGCAGTGGAGCCTAGAGGAAGGCTGCGAGCCTCCGCCACGGCAAGTGCCCTCGCACCCGCGGGCGTTGCCGACGGCGCCGGTCTGACCGCCGCGGCCGCGGCGGCAGGTATCTCCGTACATTTTGGCGGCGAGTGGTTTCCATTCGGATTCACTGCCGCCTATGCTTTCCGCGGAGGTGCCGCGATGAAACGTGTTCTGCCGACGCTCGCCGTCATTGCCGGTCTGGTTTTCATGCCGGGTTCTCAGGCCGCCGATAAGGCAGCCATCAAAGCCGCCATCGACAAGGCAACGACGTATCTGGTCGAGACAGGCCAGGCCAAGGATGGCAGTTTTTCGGCGCAGGTCGGGCCGGCCGTCACGGCCTTGACCGTCGCGGGCCTCGTGAAGAGCGGCACTCCTGCCGATGCGCCGGTTGCGAAGAAGGCTCTTCATTATTTGCTCTCGTTCAAACAGCCTAGCGGCGGCATCCATCCGCCGGAGTCGCTCGTATCGAACTATGAGACGGCCATCGCGATGATGGCCTTGGTGGCCTGCAATACCGACGGCCAGTACGACGCCGACATCAAGGCGGCCGAGGCCTTTGTGAAGGGTCTGCAATGGGACGGCGGCGAAGGCCCGGGCCCGTCCGACCCGGCCTATGGTGGCGCGGGCTACGGCAGGAAGAACCGCCCCGATCTTTCCAACACGTCGTTTCTCATCGAGGCCCTGCGGAGCGCGGGCGTGGCCGCAGATGACCCGGCGATCCAGCGGGCGCTCGTGTTTGTCTCGCGGACGCAAAATCTCGAAGGCCCGCACAACACGCTTCCCTTTGCCGCCAAAAATCCTGATGGAGGCTTTTACTACACCCCGGCTGCCGGCGGTGAGAGCCAGGCCGGCAAAACGCCCGCCGGCGGCCTGCGGAGCTACGCGTCGATGACCTATGCCGGGCTCAAAAGCATGATCTTTGCCGGGCTCTCGAAAGACGATCCGCGGGTAGCGGCGGCGATCACCTGGCTCGGCAAGCACTACACATTTGAGGAAAACCCCGGCATGGGTACCGCCGGCCTCTACTACTATTTCCACACCGCCGCCAAGGCACTCGACCTGCTCGGCGAAGAGACCTTCACCGACGCCCGGGGCGTGGCTCATCCATGGCGAAGCGAACTGGCCGACGCCCTCATCGCGCGGCAGCAGGATGACGGCTCATGGATCAACGAGAATTCCCGCTGGATGGAGGGCGATCCCAACCTTGTCACCGCCTACGCCCTCCTCGCGTTGTCGTATTGCCAGTAGGACAGGCTTCAGCCTGTCATGCTTTTGAGACAGGCTGAAGCCTGTCCTACTCTTTCAAATCAAACAGCCGCTTGAGCGCGTCGAGCAGGCCGTGTGGCGGCCCGGCATGGCTCTCCGCGCGAAGCGAAGTCAGCGGCAGATGCAGCATCTTGGCGGCGTAGCGCTGAAACGACTGGCGGATCTCGGCCCGGGCCGCCTCGCCGAGATCGGGCAGCCGACGGAAGAGCCGCTCCAGCTCGGTATCGCCCGTCTCGCTCCAGCCGGCCCGCAGCTGCTCGATCACCGGCCCGCTCCAGCGGTGATGGAGGTCGCCCATAAACCGCCGCGTCTCCTCTTCGATGATCACCACCGCCGCCGGCATCTGTTTCTCACGGCTCTTGCGGTTAGCCTCGCAAGTGCGGCCGAGGTCGTCGATCGAGTAGAGCCACACGTCGGGCCGGTCGCCGATCGCCGGATCGAAGTCGCGGGGAATGGCCAGGTCGAGGATCACCAGCGGCCGGCCACCGCGGGCCTCCTCCACGGGCCGGTAGAAGTCGGCGGTGATCACAGGCTCGGTGGCGCCGGTGGTGCTCACCACGAGGTCGGTGGCCGCCAATTCGGTGACCAGGCGATCAAACGTCGTCGGCCGGGCCCGCAGTTCAGCGGCGAGTGACTGGGCTCGTTCGATCGTGCGGTTGACGATCGTGACATCGCGGGCTCCTGCCTCACGCAGGTAGCGGAGCGTCTCCCGAGCCATCTTGCCGGCACCGATCAGGAGCACTTTCTTGTCGTCAAGCCGCTCAAACACGCCGCTTACAAAGTCGGTCACGGCGATGCTCGGAATCGAGAGCCGCTCCCGGCCGAGGGCCGTCTCCGTGGCCACCCGCTTGGCCGTCCGCAGCGCCGCCTGAAACATCTCGCTCGTGAGCGGCCCGGTGGTACGGCTCTCCTGTGCGATTGCCCAGGCCTGCTTTACCTGCGCCACGATCTGCGGCTCACCCAGCACCATGCTGTCGAGGCCGGCGGCCACGCTGAAGAGGTGCCGCACCACAGCCTCGTCGCTCTCGCCCGAGAGCACCGGCGCGAGAAGCCCGGCATCGATCCCCCGACATTCCGCCAGAAACAGCACCAGCTGTTCCCGCGGCGGCGGGGCGGAGTCACTTTCGCCGGCCGCGTAGAGTTCCACCCGGTTGCACGTCGAAAGCAGCACCCCTTCCCGGCCGGGGAAGCGGTCACGAAACCGCGCCAGCGCCTCGGCCGCCTGCTCGGCGGAGAAAGCCAGCTGCTCTCGCAAGGGCAGCGGCACCGTGCGGTGGGTTCCTCCCACGAATGCCAGCGTCATGCGGCGACCTCGTTGATGGCCGGTGGCGACACGGGCGGCACGCCATGCCGCGTGTCGCCGAAGAGGCCCCACAGGATCGAGCCGGTCAGCACGGCGAAGCTTACCAGCGACAGCCAGACGATCGTGCGGGCGCCGCCCGGTCGTTGCTTGACGACCCGCGCGATCACGGCCGCAACGATCAGCCACGATACGAGCATCCCCATCCGCAGCACGACCGGATCGGTCCACGGCACCGTCTCGAGTAATCCCCGCTGCTTGTTGACGGCGTTGAGGATGATGCCAGAGGTGAAGCCTGCTGCTGCGGTCCAGGCGGCGACCGTCATCGCGTGTCTGGTCGTCTCGAACAGTCGCTCGAGGCTCGGCATGCGGAAGCCCCGCTTGGGCGCCTGCTTGCGGGCCAGCCGCCCGGCCTGAAAGAGCCACATCACGGCGGCGATCGCCCCGGCCGCCACGGCGAGGCTCGCGGCCAGATTCAAGCTGCCATGGATCATGCCCCAGACCTGCGTGGCCGGAGTCTGCGGAAAGGGCTCCCGGCTGGAGAGCGTGGCCGCCCCGATGAGGGCCAACACCACCGGCAGCATGAAGAGGCCGATGGGCGTCCGCGGAGTGGCGAGCGTGAGCGCGAGCGACCCGGCAGCCAAGACCCACGCCGCGAGCAGGTACCAGTCGAAGGGGCTTGAGAGGGGCACCGCTCCTTCCGAGGCTGCCCGCCAGAGGAGAAAGGCCGTGTGGGCCACGAGCCCCGCCGCCGCAAAGCCCACCATCACCGCCCCCCGCACGCCGGAGCGAAACAGGAGCCGCGAGGCCTCGCAGGCCAGCGCGACTGCATAGCTGGCAGCGAAGCAGACAACGGAAATTCGCGACACAAAATCGAGCATGGCGATCCTTATTGCCGTCCGCAGAACCAGCCCTCTCATTCTAGCCCCGAATCGTGCCGGAAAACGGGGGTATACTCCGGAAATGACGCATCCCCTCGCCCGCCGCCCCGCTCGATGCCCACGAGCCGCCGCCGCCAGTCGCTCATGATGCGGGCCTGCCGGATGGAGCCGGTGGAGCGGCCCCCCGTCTGGCTCATGCGGCAGGCCGGCTGCCATCTGCCGGAATACCGGGCGGTGCGAGCCAAGGTGGGCTTCATGGAGCTCTGCAAAAACCCCCGTCTGTCGGCGGAGGTGATGCTCGCCACCGTGGAACGGCTCGGCGTCGATGCCGCGATCATCTTCAGCGATCTCCTGCCGCTGCTCGAGCCGATGGGCATGAACCTCGAATTCGCCGCCGGCGAGGGGCCGGTGATCCACAATCCGATCCGTGAGCCGGGTGATGTGAAGCGGCTCCGTGAATTCATCGACATCGCCCCAATGGACTACGTGATGGACGTGGTGCAGGCCACGCGGGCGGGCTTGAGTGATTCCATTCCGGTGATCGGCTTCGCGGGGGCACCCTTCACGCTGGCCGGCTACTGCATCGAAGGGGGCACCAGCAAGGCCTGGCTGCTCACCAAATCGTTCATGTATCGCCACGAGGCGGCCTGGCACGATTTGATGGGCCGGCTGGCCCGTGCCGTGAGTCGCTATCTCATCGGCCAGCTCGATGCGGGAGCGCAGATCGTGCAGGTCTTCGACAGCTGGGTCGGCTGCCTGGGGCCCGACGACTATCGGCGGTTTGTGCTGCCGCACACCCGCGTGGCGCTCGCCGAGGCGGCCATGCGGGCGCCGGTGATTCACTTCGCGACCGGCAATCCGGCGCTCTTGCCGCTCTTGAAAGAGGCGGGCGGATCGGTGATCGGTATCGATTGGCGGATCGGCCTGGCCGATGGCTGGCGAATGGTCGGCCACGACCGCGCCGTGCAGGGCAACCTCGAGCCGGCGGTGCTCCTCTCCGATCGCGAGACCGTTCGCCGGCGCACGCTCGACGTGCTCGCGGAGGCCGCCGGCCGCCCCGGCCACATCTTCAACCTGGGCCACGGCGTGCTGCCGCAGACGCCAGTGGAAAACGTCCTCGAACTGATCGCGACGGTGAAGGGCGGCTGACAACCGTCCTGTCGGCGACGCTATCTTCGTTTACGGACCGCGTTGATGAAAGACGGGTGATTCCCGCCCCGTGGCTGGAGGACAGGCTTCGGCCTGTCGGGTGGTCGCATCACTTCGTTCGCGGCGTCGGCTTCGGGATCGGTTTTCCGGTGAGTTCCCCGGTGATCCAGTCGAGGCCTTCGAGGTTGTCGAGCAGCCGGGCCTCGGCGTCGTGGCCGGTGTGGTTGAGGATGCCGATCGGCCCGGTATAGCCGCTCTCACAGATGACGCTCGCGAGTGCGACATCGAGGTCGCCCTGGCCGAGCACCATGATCTTCTGGCCCTTCTTGTCTCCCTCGGCGGTCATGCCGTTGAGATTGAGGAAGTGCAGATGCGGCAGCATGGCAGCCAGCGCCTCCTTGAAGCGAGGCAGGTGATCATGGCCGTGGTGCTGGTTGTAGACGATGCCCACGTTGGGCAGATTCACCGCCTCGCAGACGGCGACCATGTTTTCAGGCTCGCCCCCCCAGCCGCCGTGGTTGTAGATCGACACGCGACAGCCAGCCTTCGCCAGTGTCTCGGCCAGCGGCCGCGGCCGGTCAGCGGCGTGCTTCACCTTGGCGGCTTGATCGAGATCTGCCGGCGCTCCGGCCATCACCCAGAACGAGGGCGTGAGGCCCCGCCGCTGGAGGCTTTCGAGCAGGCCGGGTAGATCGGGGGGCGTGGTCCAAAACGCATCGAGCGCGACACCGTGCTTCGTGAGTGCGTCCCACTCCTCGTCGAATGTCGGAATATGTTCCTTTCGCCAGTCGTAGGCGAAGTGCTTCAGTCCAAGCTTCTCGAGCATAACCGCCCGCTCCTCAGGGCCGCGCTTCTTGGCGTCGAAGGGCACGATGCACCATGCGACGAGGTTGTCGCGGTGAAACAACTCCTTCGCCCGCGCGGCGACGTCGATGGGCTCCGCTGCCCGAGCAACTGCCGACGGGGTTGTGATCGCGGTAAGGCTGCACAGGGTGACAAGCATCAGCCGGCGGCAGAATGACATGAGGGTTTTCCTTCGAGGTGGGGCCTGTGTGGTCAGGCAAGTCTGGGGTTATTCGGCAATCAAGACGCCGTTCATCAGCTTCCAGTGGCCGGGGAACGTGCAGAGGAAGGGGTAGCGGCCGGGGGCGTCGGGCACGGTGAAATAAATCGTCTGCCGTTTGCCGGGCTCGGTGATGTCGGCATAGGCGATCACGTCGTCGGTCGTCGGCACATAGTGCCGGGCCACGGCCTCGGGATCGGCGATCAGGCCGTCGGCGAGCGTGCCCACGGTGGCGAGCGTGCCGGGCTTCGCGAGCACCCAGTTGTGCGGCACGACGTCGGGATTCACGAACGTGAGGGCGAGCTTCTCGCCGGGCTTCGCCCGCAGTTCCGGCGTCTTGTAGGCGAGGTTGGAGGCGGCTTCGATCGTGAGGGGCCGGGCTCCCTCGACCTTCGGGAGCCAAGGGTTCTTCACAGCCGCCTTCATCATGGCAATGTCGCGAAGGATCGGATGGGCCGCCACGGGCCGCGTCACCTCCTGATACTTCGGAATGTCGCGAAACGGCTCGTCGAGGGCGTGCACCGTGGCGAACACGTCGCGCGTCACCCCGCCGCCGACGGCGACGTGCAGATGCAACTGGTTCACCGGGTGAATGTCGGACAGCTCCAGAAACAGGCTCTGGCCGTCGGAGAGCACCGTGGCCGAGCGGATGGCAAGCGGGTCGTGCCCCACTGTGCCATAGTGACTCGGCGAGAACTCGGGCGAGCCGTATGACGGACCGTAGCGGTAGTTCCAACACTGGGCGAAGTGGTTGGCCGCGTCGGCTGCCACGCTGCGGTCGAGCGGTGCCGAAAACCGCAGCAGCACGCCGTTGCGATGGACGCGAATGCCGATCGGCTGCTGCACGGTGCCGCCGGTATACCGCACCCGCTGGAAGCAGCCGTCGTCGACGCCGTAGACATGCCAGCCATTCATCCCGCTCACGTAGAGCTGGCCGTCGGCGGGGCTGAACCGGCCGCGGTGCACGCCCGAGCGGAAGTCGCCGACGAGCGGCACGACGGCCCCCTGAAACTGCCCGGCCACCTCGTCCCGAAGCACCAGAAAGTGCGTGCAGGCTCCGAACGAGAAATGCAGCAGTTGGCCACCGAGCGGTCCCCAGCGGTCGCTGGATATATAGGTCTGGCCGCCGCTTGAATGGTCGAGGCCGCGCGGAATGGAGACCAGCGGCAAGGCCGGCGGCGTGCCCCGAAAATTCGGGAGCGGGTTCGCGGGTGGCTGCCCCGGCTGCTGCCGCACCGCGCAGATCGCCGATGCCGGCGTGTATTCGCCCTCCGAGACCGGTACGGTGAGTGTGCCGTCGGGCAGGAGCCCAAGGCCGTCGGGATTGCGAAAGCCGACGGCCAGCACGTCGATCGAACTGCCGTCGGGGCTGATCCGCAGCAGCCCCTGGTGCGACGCCGTGAAGAAGTTGCCGGCCGCGTCGCGTTCGAGGCCGCACTTGAAGTTGTGGCCACCCGACGGCTCGAAGCGATTTGTCACGCAGGCGTAGAAGTCGGCTTCGCCGTCACCGTTGGTGTCGTCAAGCCGCGTGAGCTGGTCACCGCCGAGCACATAGACGACGTCGTCGTGTACGACGAGGCCGAGGGCCTGATTGAGCCCGGCCGCCATCCGTCGCCAGCGAACACTCTGCAAATTGGCGTCGAGCCCGGAAACCCGCCACACGTCGCCCTGGATCGTGCAGATCGCCGCGTCGCCGTTGGAGAAGAAGCCGTGCCCGCCGAAAAACATCAGCCCGCCCCACGGGTTATCGAACGGCGGGGCGATCGTGTCGACGGCGTAGGGCCCGCCTGTGCCAACCGTGCCGGTGGTCGTGAGCACCTGCGGCCACTGGGGCGGACCTCCCTTCACGAGGTCGGTGAGCGGATGGCTTTCAGCTGGCGCGATCTCGCGGACGAGCCTGCCATCCTTCACCCATGGAGCGTCGAGATACTGCACGTCGCCGATCGAATAGGAAAAAATCACCCGCTTTCCATGGCGGGAGAACCCGTGGTAGGTGCGGGGGCCGGCCGGCACCTCAGCGGCGGCGGGTGGCTTGCCGAGCGGCCCGGCAGGAGCGGCGGGAGCGAGGAAGCCGTAGCGGTTTTTCCCAAATTTCAGGAAGCCGCCCGTCCAGACCGCCTCGATCTGGAGCGTGTCGGGATTGAAACAGGCCGCCAATTCGCCAGCATCGCCAAGCCGCACGCTCACCGCCCGGGGCACAATGCGACCACCAACGGCGAGCGGCCATGCCTGCACGGTGCCCTGATCGCACGCGTCGCGACGGGTGTCGTCCCAGGTCGACCAGGGGATGCTCCCCCAGTGGCCGTGCGTGCCGCCGTCGAGGCCGGGCCAGGCCGGCAGCAGAAGCGGCATCGGGTCGCGGCCGCGAAACTGCAGCGCCTGCTTCGTGTAGGGGTCGTAGACGCGGTGCTTGTTCACCCACAGGTCGCGGTTGGGCCAGTCGTCGGGCCGCAGGGGCTCGCGGGGCACATCGAATGAGCCAGCCCGGTGAGAGAGCGTTTCGAGGCCGGGCGTGCGGCCGAGTTCCAAGAGATACCGCACGAGGTCGCGGCGGTCTTCGGCCGGCAGCGCCGTGAACACGTTGGCCGGCATGAGCGAGCCGACCTCCGTCCGTTCGTCGATGTCGGCTGGCGCGAGCGTGTGGCTCTTGCCCGTCACGTCGACCACGATCACGGCAGCGGAAGTTTTCTCTTTGATGATGCCCTGCAGCACACGGCCATCGGCCAGTGCGAACGCATACGCTCGGTACTCAGGCTTCATGGAGCGGTTGGGCCAGTAGACACTCTCGACCAGCTCCTCGGGCGTGAGGCACGTGGCCACGGTCGTGAGTTCCGGCCCGACGGCGCCCCCCGTGCCCGCCACCTTGTGGCACGCGGTGCAGCCGGTCGCGGCGGCATTGAATACACCCGCCCCGCGGCGGGCGTCGCCCTGCTCTCGGGCATCGGCCAGAGCCTGCTGGACAAACTCCGGGCTCCACTCTGGTGGAGCAGATTGGCCCGCGGCCGTGCCGCCCAGCCCGATGACCGCCCCCACGATCGCGACGAACGGCAGGGTGAAAAAGGGCCAAAACTTCATGCTTCATGTTGTAATCCCTGTCGCCACGGCCGGCTTGCCAGTGTGCGGCGGAAGATGGAATGAGAACGGCGTGCGGCCACTGGCCGGTGTGCGATACTCGGTGGAGAGGTTAGAGCGCATACAGGTTGGCTGGAGCGACGATCGGGCAAACCAGGAAGCGTAGGCTGGACGCGCTCGCATGCCCTCTGGGAACGTGAATATGGAACCCTCCCGTGATCTGCGACCGCTCGATCCCGTCGCGACCGGCATCGCCGGACTGCTCGACCAGATCGAGGGCGTGCAGTGTTGGATCAAGGATCCTCGAGGACGCTACACCTGGGTCAACCGCGGGTTTTTGCTGAACTACGCTCTGGAGCGTGTCGAGCAGGTGATCGGACGCACCGACCACGATCTGTCGCCGCCACATCTTGCTGATCAGTATCGGCTCGACGACGAACGTGTGCTGGGCGGCCAGACAGTCGACGGTCGAATTGAACTCGTGGGCCGCTTTGATCGCACCGCCGTCTGGTCGCTCACCACAAAGAAGCCGCTCCAGGATGCCCGCGGCAGGATCATCGGCACGCTGGGCATGACGAGAGTGGTCGATGACGACGCCGTGTACGCCGGAAACGAGGACGCCGCCCTCGGCCTGGTACTCGTCCACATGCGAAAAAACTTCGCCGAGCCACTTTCCAATGCTACGCTAGCGCGAATCGCCGGCCGCTCCGTGCGGGCCTTCGAGCGGATGTTTCGTCGGCAGATGCAGGCGACCCCACAGCAGTTCCTGCGCCGACTGCGGCTGCGGCTGGCCTGTCGGGAGTTGACGACCACACATCGTTCTCTCGTCGCGCTCGCGGTGGACCATGGCTTCTGCGACCAGAGCCATTTTGTTCGCGAATTTCGCCGTGAATTCGGCATCCCGCCCGGAGAGTACCGCAAACGGCAGGCCGGCTCCCCTCGGGCGGATCAGGCGACTCACAGAGACCGGTGAATCGCGATCCGTTTCGCACCGCATGACGTCCGGTCTATTCCCGATTTCCGACTCGCCATGATCGATCCCCGATGGGTGGCCCACCTCACCGATTTTCGCCCCGCATGGTGGCTGCCGGGAGGACATGCGCAGACGCTGTCGGCGGCGTTTTGGAAAGGACCACAACCTCCCGAGCGGGGGATTGCCCGACAGATCGCACTCCCCGACGGAGATATCCTCGTCGCGCTGGATGATCAGCCGACTCGATGGCAGGCGGGCGACCCAGCGATTCTGATGATGCACGGGCTGGGCGGGACAGCCCGCAATCCGTTTCTGGTGCGGGTGACGGCCAAGCTCCTGCAACACGGAGTGCGTGTCTTTCGACTCAACCTGCGCGGTTGCGGGGCGGGGGCAGGGCTGGCCCGACTGCCCTACAACGCAGGCGGGTCGGGGGATCTGAAGGCGGCGGTGGGTACCGTGATCGATTGGTGTCGCGAGCCGACCACGCGACTGGCTGGAAGCCGATCACACACTCCGCTGACGCTCTTCGGCATGTCACTCAGCGCGAACGTGTTGCTCAAGTATCTCGGCGAGGAAGGCTCGTCTATTCCCGCTTCGGTAGACCGGGCGATCGCGCTCAACCCGCCGATCGATCTGGCTCGCAGTGTGCGCACGCTCGAACGTCCACTCAATCGCGGGTATGACCAGTACTTCGTGAAGGCTTTGATCGACCAAGTCCGACGGCAGTCGATTCATCGTCCCGACTTCGCCACACTGCCCGACCCACTGCCTCGCACGCTCTTCGACTTCGACGACCGCTTCACGGCAAGGCACGGCGGCTACCCCCATGCAGCAGCCTACTACGTTGCTGCCAGTTCCCTGTCTCGCATCCCACAGATCCAAGTCCCGACTTTGATCCTGACAGCTGCGGATGATCCGCTCGTGCCCGTCGAGATGTTCCACGAGCAGCAGTCGAACTGGCCGGAGTGCGTCCACGTGGCGATCACGCGCGGGGGCGGCCATCTGGGGTATGTGGGGCACGGCCATGCCGACTCCGATGCCCGCTGGCTCGACTGGCGAGTCTGTGAGTTTGTCACTGAATGGCGACCGGATACTCTGCCGCCCAACGCTCAGCCGGAATCCGCATTCTAGAGTGCACACAGGCTAGCTGTGGCGACGATCGGGCAAACCAGGGAACGTAGGCCCGAGGGTCGGCGAACGCTCGACGAGCATTGGGCGTATCCTCGCCCCGCGAGGAGACTTTTGCCGCCCCCGAGCCGGCGATACACGTAGGCCACGTAGGCTGGGTGCGCTCGAAAGGACAGGTCATTCAGGACAGGTCATTCGCAGGGTGCCGTCTGGAAAGAGTCAGATCTCATGCCGCCGCGCCGGGCCAGCCGGGCTGCCAGGTGTCTTCCATGCGCGGAAATCGCCGCCGCAGGGCGATATAGTCCTCGACCATGCCCCGAATCCGTGGCTGCAGCTGGGCCTGGTAGGCCGGGTCGGATATCGGCTCGAGCGGCAGCAGGTAGAAGTGCCAGGTCGGCTTTCGCGCGGCGCTGTGATATCCCATGTGAAGCGTCCGCCGTGGTGTTTCCATGCCCTCGTTGTAGCCGCGATGGATCAGGTTGTTGTTGTAGAGCAGGGCGTGGCCGGCGGGAATCTTCACAGGCACCCCGCCTGGCATCACCGCGTCGGTCGGCGCGTAGTGCTTTGATCCGCCAAACGCAGCATCCTCCTCGGGCGTGCTGGGCCGCCGGTGGCTGCCAGGCACCACCCACAAGCTCTGTTCCTCATAGAGCGGCAAATTGATCTGCACGCTATTGTGCGGCCACTCCGCTGAGAAGAGCTCGTCGCGAATCTCGGCCTGTGGGATTTGGATCACGTCACGATGCCAGCCGAGGTTGTACGAGACCCCGGGGTTTGTCGCGAAGATCGAGGCGTTGTTGATGATCGGATGCGGCCCAAGAAGCTCCTCCACGATCTCGAGCACCGCGGGAATGTGGTAGGCATGTAGGATCGACGCGGCCCGGGGCGTGCCGAGCATGTGGATGTAGTATTGTTTCGCGCGGGTGCCAAACGACTCGAGCGGGTCGCCGAGATGCTGCATCGACGAGCAGGCGACTTCGTCGGATGCCGTCTTCGTGGTGGGGTCGAGCAGTTCCGCCATCAGGCGGCGGAAGTCTCCGATCTCGGCGTCGGTGAGCACCCGCTCGAGCACGAATCCGTCGCGGGCGAACTGCTGCTGTCTCGGGGTCATGCTGAAACTCCTTCAGGGGAATGGATGGACGAAACCGTGATCTGTCGGCCGCTGGCCGCCGACTCGAGGGCGGCCTCGAGCACGGCGATGACCCGGAGACCGTCGCCAAAGTCGGGGTGGATGGGCTGGCCGACGTGGATAGCGGTGACGAAGTCGGCGACGGTGTGCACAAACGTGTGCTCGTAGCCGATCGTGTGCCCCGGCGGCCACCAACGACCGGCATAGGGATGGCAGGCCTCGGTGACGAGGATCGTGCGGAAGCCGCGGGCATGCTCGGGATCGTGTCGCGAGTAAAATTCCAGTTCGTTCATCCGCTCGAGGTCGAAGGCGAGGCTGCCCTCGCTGCCGTAGATCTCGAAGCGGTTGCGATTCTTGCGGCCGGTTGCGAAGCGGGTGGCCTCGAAGGAACCGATCGCACCGTTGGCAAACCGCACGTGCATCAGGGATGCGTCCTCCACCGTCACTCTCCCGCGGGCCGCTGAATCCGCGGTCTCGCCGGCTGAAAAGGTCGCCGCCCCGGCGCCCGGCAGCGGCCGTTCGTGGATAAAGCCGGCGGTCAGGCACGACACGGTCTCGATCCTGCCGACGAGAAAGTGGGCCAGGTCGATGCTGTGCGAGTTGAGGTCACCGTGCGGGCCTGAGCCGGCGTGCTCCCGCTGCAGGTGCCAGGTGATCGGAAACTCAGGATCGATGATCCAGTCCTGTTGATACGTGGCCCGCCAGTGGAAGATGCGGCCGATCCGTCCCTCGTCAATGAATTGTTTCGCCAACTGGATCGCCGGAACCCGCCGATAGTTGTGGTTTACGCAATGACAAACCCCGGCGTGGCGCACGGCCGCCAGCATCGCCTCCGCCTCGGCCTGAGTGAGTGCCAGCGGCTTCTCGCAGAGCACGTGCTTTCCTGACTCTGCCGCGGCAATCGCGACGGCAGCATGCAGCGCCTGCGGCACGCAGACGTCGATCACGTCGATGTCGTCGCGGGCCACGAGCCGGCGCCAGTCCGTCTCCACGCTCTGCCAGCCCCAGCGACGGGCGAATTCCTCCGTGGCCACGCGGTCTCGTCCGCAGGCTGCTCGCAGCTCGATCGGCCTCGGCAGATCGAAAAACCGCGGGGCCTGCAGCCACGCATTGGAATGGGCCCGGCCCATGAATCTCGTGCCGGCGATGCCGATCCGCAGCGGAGATGCCTCAGGCATGCGCTGCCTCCCCGGCCACGAGCCGCTTGAGATACGCGACGCTGCGCTCGACCATCTCGTCTTCGCGGCCAAGCCACCGCTCAGCCGGCATGTCCACTTCGAAGGCCAGCAGCCCGTGATATCCCGCGCGGGCCAGGATGGCGACGATTGTGTCGATCTCGACGAGGCCCTCGCCGGCGGCCACGCAGGCGAAGTAGTTCCAGCTGCGGACGCTGCGGCCTTTCACCGGTTCGATGTCCTTGATGTGGGTGGCGAGCACGTGTGGCGCCAGTTTCTCGGTGGCCTCGACTGGATCGTCTTGGACGCGGAGGAAATTGGCCGTGTCGAGATTGACGCCAAAGAATGGTGAGTCGACTTCCTCGATCAGTCGCAGGATCTCATCGGCGTCGTAGTCGATATGGTTCTCGATCGCCAAGGAGACGCCCTCATCGGCGGCCACGCGCACCGCCTCCTTGAACCAGCCGCTCAGGATGCGGAGCTGCGGTTCGTGCGGCTCGCGAACGAAGCTGAAGCTGCTCCCGACCACCCGCATCACCGTCGCACCGATGGCCTTGGCGTGGTGGATGTGGCGGATCATGTCATCCTTGGCCTCTCGATTCCTGCCCGCTTCGAGGCCGTCGGGGTGACCCCACGCGTAGACCCGATCAAAGCTGTGGGCGTCGAGCCGCGCCCGCACGTCGGCAAGGTAGCCGGCATCAAAGCTGGGAAAGAAGCACGACTCGAGCGAGATTCCCTCGCAGCCGAGTTCGTGGGCCCGGTCGATCACTGCGGCCATCGTAAAAGGTGTGACCGGCGGAAGCTGCTCCGGGTAAACATCACCCAGGAAGCGATGGTAGCAGTAGCTGTCGATACCGACTTTCATGACCGTAGGGCTCCTCAGAATGGATTTCAGGACTTTAAGGCTCTCCCTCTGCAGATGCTTGTGTGGGTGCGGCGGGGAACGTGATAGAACCGGCGACCACGTCGCGTCGTCGGTGCAAGGCGTCGAACGAGCCCGTGCGACGGCATTTGCCCCAGTGTGAGACCGATTCAACCCGTCTCGCTCGCACAAATCGCCATGCCTGTCGATCGAAAGCACCCGGGCGGATACACTGGCATGTTTCGCGCCGCCCATCCATTCATCATCCCCATTCATCCCCGCGCATGACATCACTCGAGAAACGACTCGCCAAACATTTCGCCCCCGCCGACATCAAAGCCGCCCGTGAGATCACCCCCACCCGCCTCTCCTGCCCGCGGGTGGGGCAGGTGCGGGCGATCTTCAAGGCGGAGTCGGGTGAGACCCAGGAAGTGTTTCTCGAACTCGCCGCCGGCCGCCGCGGCGGCATGACCCTCGAGAGTCGCTCGACCACGCAGCCCGGCCGAGCCGGACGGCCCTGCCCGCTCCTGGCCGCCACGCTCATGGAGATCGATCGCCGCTCGCTCTTCTCCTCGATCCACGACCACACGCCCGTCGCACTCGATGTGATCCCTGCCGACGACTTCGAGGAGAGCGGCGAGCCCGCACAGGATGACGAAGCCGAAGAACCTCCGCTGGTGCCAATCCGTTCGCAGCCGGTCGTCGCCCGACCGGCCAGCCCCCGCGGCGCGGCTGCGGCGGCGGCCGCCAGCCCGCCTGGGCGACCGAACTCGACGAACGCCGCCGGCTCGTCGAGCCGGCCGTGCGCACGGCCGGCCTGCATATCGGTGATGCCCGGCGAACGGCCGGCGCGCTCGTCTTCGTGCTCGACATCGCAGCCTCGCTCGACGCCCACGCGGTGGTCGTCGTGCCGTCGCGGATGCAGCTCGATGTGACAGGCCAGGCCACGGGCCGACCGAAGCCCGTCATCATCGGTCCGGAGCATGTCGCACTCGACCAGCTCGACCAGCTCGAGCGGTCGCTCATCGCCCGCCTCGTGGGCACCGTGGCCGTGAGCGACACCGGCTCGACAGCGCCGCTCGAGCGCCGCTCGATCGCCCGGATCGCCATCAGCCCGCAGGCCACGGCGACCGACCTGGCCATGCTGTGCGAGACCGGCCGGCTGGTCGTACAGCCCGAGCCGCGGCGACAGCCAGAACTGGTGGAGCCACTCGCCTGGGATGGCAGCCGCCCCTGGGAGTTTGCCCTCGTACTCGAGCCGGACGACGACGGCAGCCTGCGGGCCGCGCTCGAGGAGGATTCCGCCCTTGATGACGGCGTGGCCCTCTCGCCGGCGGCCACCCGCCAAGGCCACCCTGCGCGGCATGCTCGTTCGCGGGAGCCAGCGAAAAGACATCAAGGAGCCGCGGGCGATTCTGCGGTCGGGGCTGATCGTTTTCCCCGATCGGCTGGCGCGGCTGTCGCTGCCAGACTCCGCCGACACCTCCCCGACGGCCTGGATGGATCAATTTGAGCGCCGCGGGCCGATCGAGCTGGCCGGCGGGCAGGTCGACGGGCTCATCGAACAGCTGGCCACGCTGGCCGACGTGCCGCGAATCGTGCTGCCCGGCTGGACGGGCTGGCGAATCGAGTCGGGGCCACCCCGGCCCAAGCTGGTGCTCGGCGACGTACCCGCTGTCGCCGATGAAGAACTCGATGATGGCCGGCCCCGCCGCGGCCGGCGTCGTGCTGCGGCCCGCGTGCAGCTGGCCGGGAGCGTGTGGTTTGACTACAGCGGCATGATGATCGCCGCCGACGATCCGGCGGGCGGAGCCGCCGATGCCACGCGGCGAGTGCTCGTGCGACGGGATCGCGCCGCCGAGCGGGAGGCCTTGGCGATGCTCCCGAAGCATGGCGCCACGCCGGCCAAGCACGACGATCCCGACGCCCCCTTCGCGCATCATGTCGAGATTCCCCGCGGCCGGCTCGATGCCTCGGTGCCTGCGCTGGCGGCGGCCGGCTGGGCCGTGGAGGTGGCCGGGCGGCGGTATCGGCCGGCGGGCAGTGTCGCCTGGAACGTGACCAGCGGCATCGATTGGTTTGAGCTCTCTGGTACGGTCGACTTCGGCGGTGTGTCGGCGGAGATGCCCGAACTCTTGGCAGCCCTCGCCCGCGGCGAACGATCGGTGCAGCTGTCAGACGGCTCGATCGGCATTCTGCCCGACGACTTTGCGGCGGAGTTTGAGCCGATGGCCGCGCTGGCCCAAAACCAGGATGGCACGCTCCGCTACAGTCGGATTCAGGTGGCCCTTCTCGATGCCCTGCTGGCGGGTCAACCGACCGCCCATGTCGACGAGGCTTTCGAGCGGATCCGCGAGGAACTCGCGCGGGGCGAGCGGCCCGATGCCGCCGACGAACCAGAAGCCTTCGAGGGCACGCTGCGACACTATCAACGCGAAGGGCTCGGCTGGCTGGCGTTTCTCGAGCGGATGGGCCTCGGCGGCTGCCTGGCCGACGATATGGGCCTCGGCAAGACGATCCAGGTGCTCGCGCTGCTCGTGCGGCGGCAGGCGGTGCTCGCTGAGTCGGGCGTGGCCCACCGGCCGTCGCTGGTCGTGGTTCCCAAGAGCCTGATCTTCAACTGGATCGAGGAGGCGAAAAAATTTGCTCCCATGCTGCGGGTCCTCAACTTCACCGGCAACACGCGGACCGACACGACCACGGAACTGACCGACCATGATCTCGTGCTCACCACCTACGGCACGCTCCGCCGCGACATCATGCAGCATCGGGAGACCGAGTTCGACTATGTGATCCTCGACGAGGCGCAGTCGATCAAGAATGCCGCCAGTCAGGCGGCGAAGGCCTGCCGGCTCCTGAAGGCCCGCCACCGCCTCGCTGTTACGGGCACGCCGGTGGAAAACCACATCGGCGAGCTGTGGAGCATCTTCGAGTTTCTCAACCCCGGCCAGCTCGGCAGCGCGACTCGGCTGAAGAAGTTCCTCGCCGGCGGCCGCGGCAACGGCTCCGAGCTTGTGGCCCGCGCGGTGCGGCCCTACCTCCTGCGCCGCACGAAGGCGCAAGTGCTCTCCGACCTGCCGGAGAAGACGGAGCAGACCATCTTCTGCGAACTCGGTGAGCAGCAGCGAAAGGCCTACGACGAGCTCCGGGAGCACTACCGCCAGGAACTCACCGGCCGCATTGGTCGCATGGGCATCGGCCGCTCGCGGATCGCGGTGCTCGAGGCGCTGTTGCGGCTGCGGCAGACGGCCTGCCATCCGGGCCTCATCGATCGCGACCAGATCGACGAGCCGGGCGCCAAGCTGGAAACGCTCCTCGAGCAGCTCGGCGAGGTGCTCGACGAAGGCCACAAGGTGCTCATCTTCAGCCAGTTCACCAGCTTCCTGGCGATCCTTCGCCATCATCTCGACCAGCGGAGCGTGGTCTACGAATACCTCGACGGCAAGACGACCGACCGGCAGGCCCGCGTGCAGCGCTTCCAGGAGGATGCCGACTGTCGGCTGTTTCTCATCTCGCTCAAGGCGGGCGGCCAGGGGCTCAACCTCACCGCGGCCGACTACATCTACATCCTCGACCCGTGGTGGAACCCAGCCGTCGAGGCGCAGGCCGTCGACCGAGCCCACCGCATCGGCCAGACACGCCGGGTGTTTGCCTACCGGCTCATCGCCCGCGACACGGTGGAAGAAAAGATCCTCGCGTTGCAAGACCGCAAGCGGGAACTCGCCGAATCGATCGTGCAGGCCGACGAAAGCCTGATCACGAGCCTCACCGCGGAAGACGTCGAGTTGCTGCTATCTTGAGCGCGGCGCTCGCCATCCTGGCCTCGCTTCGCTTTCCGACCCCCGGTCGGAAGAAAAGCGGGCCTCCAGGCCTTACTCGCATCCGACGCAGTCATCCGCTTCGAAGCTGCCATCGAGCGAACGAAGGGCAGGATGCCCGTAGAGAGCGTCCGGCGATGTGGCACGGGCAACCCCTCGCGACACGACCGCCGCCTTTCACGAAAATCTAACGCGTTTCCGGCTGGCAGGCAGACGGTAGACTCACCACGATGACAACCACATTCGCCCCACCGTTCCCACTGCACGGAGGATGCGTGAAGCATTCTGTCGCCAGTTCAAAATCGCTCGATCACTCCCCCGGCCACCATGTGCTTGTGGTCGACGACGAGGAGGATCTTCTCGAACTCGTCCGCTACAACCTCACCAAGGAGGGCTACCGCGTCAGCTGCGTGGCCACCGGCGACGAGGCGCTCAAAGTGGTTCGCCGCCAGCCGCCCGACCTGATCGTGCTCGACCTGATGCTGCCGATGATCGACGGCCTCGAGGTCTGCCGTCGGCTCAAGGGCGACTCCAAGACCCGCGACATCCCGATCATCATGCTCACCGCCAAGAGCGAGGAGAGCGACATGATCGCCGGGCTCGACCGGGGGGCCGACGACTACGTCACCAAGCCGTTCAGCCCGCGGGTACTCGCCGCCCGGATCAAGGCCGTCCTGCGACGCAAGGAGGCCGAACTGCAGGCGGAGCACGAGGCCACCGTGTCGGTGGGCGAATTGGTGATCCACCCCGGTCGCCACGAGGTGACCCTCGCCGGCCAGCCGCTGATCCTCACCTACACCGAGTTCTCGCTCCTGCATTTTCTCGCCAAACGGCCTGGCTGGGCCTATTCTCGCACACAGATCGTCGACGCGGTGAAGGGTGAGGATTATCCTGTGACGGAGCGCTCGGTAGACGTGCAAGTCGCTGGCCTGCGTAAGAAACTCGGTTCGTTCGGTTCCTACATCGAAACGGTCCGTGGCGTGGGATACCGATTCCGGGCGTGATTGATCACCCTGGTCTCGATCCATGCCTCGCACGCGGTTTGTCTGGCGACTCTCTTCCGCGCTTGGGGCGTTGGCGGCGGTCGTGCTCGTGGGCTGCTTCTGGGTGGCCTCGGTGGAATTGGCCAGCCTGGCCGATGCAGCGCTGCTCCGTCGTTTGACAGACGCCCTCGCTGCCGTCACGAAACTCCTGCCGACCGCTGGAGGGCCGATCGATCCTGCTGCCTTCACCACCGCCGCCACGGCGGTGCAGCGGACGGCCCAGGTAGAGCTCAGCCTGCTGGAGCCCGACGGGAGTGTGGTCGCCACAACACTCCCTCCCGCCGGCTCCGACGATACGCCCGGCGAAGCGGTAGCGCTCTCGCTGCGGTCGGATTCCTTTCTGGCCGACGCCCGCGCCCGGCCGCACCGCCATCACGAGCAGCTACGACGTGGCCCGCGGCCGCCGCATCCTTCGCGATGGCGGTGCCAGTGGGCCCGGTCGGGCAACCGACGGCAATTCTGCGGGCCTCCACCGACACCAGCCGCTCCGATCGCCGAACTGGCCAGCTCGCAGCGGTCGATCCTCTTCGGCTTTTTACTCTGTGCGGGGGCGGCCGCGGCCGCCGCGGCCGCGCTGGCCACGCGGCTTGCCCGGCCGGTCCGCGAACTGGCCCAGGCCGCTGCCGACGTCGCCGGTGGAAACAGCGCGGCGCCGCTCCCCACGCCCGACGTCGCCGAGCTCTCCACACTCACCTCGGCGATCCACATTCTCCGCGAGCAGCTGGTGGAGCGGGGGCTCACGATCGGCCGGCAAGACACCGAGCAGGAGGCCGTGCTCGACAGCATGATCGAGGGCGTGCTGGCCATCGATGCCCGGCAGCGGGTGCTGGGCATCAACCGCGCGGCGGCCGACCTCTTCGAACTCGACATGGAGGCCGACCTCGGCCGCTCTATGCAGGATGTGATCCGCAACCCCGATCTGCGGCGGTTCGCCCTCCGGGCCATCGATTGTCGCGAACCGGTCGAAGACGACATCGTGCTCCCTGGCCCCCGCGACCGCACCATCCGCGTCCGCGGCACGGCCCTTCGCGATGTGTCGGGAGAGGGCGGGGCGGTGATCGTGCTCAACGACGTCACCGACTTGAAGCGGCTGGAAAACGTGCGGCGGGATTTTGTGGCCAACGTGTCCCACGAACTCAAAACCCCGGTCGCATCGATCAAGGGCTTCGTGGAGACGCTGCTCGACGGCGCCGCCGACGATCCCGAAGACCGGCGACGGTTTCTCGACATCATCGCCCGGCAGGCGGACCGGCTGGAGGCGATCATCGAGGACCTGCTGGCCCTCTCGCGGATCGAGCAGAGCGAGGGCGCCGGCACGCTGCCTCTGGAGACGACCGCCATCGCCGCCCTGCTCGGTGAGGCCGCCAACGACTGTCTGCCCCGGGCCACGGAGCGGGCGATCCGTCTGGAGGTCGAGTGCGATGCCGACCTCGAGGCGGTGGTCAATGCTCCCCTGGTCGAGCAGGCACTGATCAACCTGATCGACAACGCGATCAAGGCCTGCGAGGCCGACGACACGATCCGCGTGTCGGCCCGCCTGGCTGCGGACGATGCCGGCGAGGCCGCGCTGGAGATCACGGTGCAGGACGAGGGGTGCGGCATCGAGCCGGCCCATCTGCCGCGGCTGTTCGAGCGGTTTTACCGGGTCGACAAGGGCCGCAGCCGCACGCTCGGCGGCACCGGCCTCGGGCTCTCGATCGTCAAGCACATCGTGCAGGCCCACGGCGGCACCGTGGGCGTGGAGAGCACCCCGGGCACGGGCACGATGTTCACGCTCCGCATGCCCGCGTAGGACAGGCTGAAGCCTGTCCTACTTCTGTTCCGGCTTCAGCTTCGCGTGGAAGTCGAGGATCTGCTGCCAGGCCTCTTCCGGTGTCTCGGCATAGGTGAAGAGGTCGAGATGGTGGTCGGAGATCACCCCGGAGTCGGCGAGAAACTGGAAATCGATCACCTTCGACCAGTAGTCGCGGCCGAAGAGGATGATCGGCACCGGCTGCATGCGGTGGGTCTGCCGGAGCGTGAGCGCCTCGAACATCTCGTCGAGCGTGCCGAAGCCACCCGGAAAGAGCACCACCGCGGCCGCCCGGAGGATGAAGTGAAACTTCCGCAGGGCGAAATACTTGAACTGGAAGCAGAGCTCCGGCGTGATGAACGGATTGGGCTGCTGCTCGGCCGGGAGCTTGATATTGAGGCCGATCGACTTGCAGCCCACGTCGAAGGCACCGCGATTGGCTGCCTCCATGAGGCCCGGCCCGCCGCCGGTCACGATCACATAATGCCGCTCTTCCTCGCACTGGCTGTCGATGGACACGATCCGGGCGAATTCCCGGGCGGCATCGTAATACTGACTCATCGCCACGAGCCGTTCGCTCCGCTCTACTTCTCGGTGCGCCCGCGTATCACCGGGCGCTGCCGCCGCCGCCCGGCGGGCCTCCGAAAGCCGTCGCTCGGCTGCCGTCCGCTCGACCACCTGCGTGCCCCCAAACACGATCACGGTGCTGGTGATGTTGTCTTTGAGCAAGCCCAGTTCGGCCTTGCCCAACTCCAAGAGCATCCGCACGCCCCGCATCTCCACCCGCTGAAGCAGCGCCGGGTCTTCCTGCGCCAGGCTGTAGCTGGGCGAGGAAAGAATCTGCTCCATGTTTTCGGCGACCAGGGCCACGTCATTACCGAGCGTGGTGTCCGGGAGAATGTCGCAGGCCTTCACCCGCTCCGCTGCTGACGCCGGTGTCCGCTTCTCTTTCGCTTGCTTTGCCATGGGTGATTATCCAATCAGGTTTACCGATTCACCGATCTTCGGGATGTGCACGGGCCAACCGCGGGTCTCCTGAAGATAGTCTGCCATGCCCTGCGCGGCATGCGGCTCGCCATGCACGAGAAATGTCCGCTTCGGGGCCGGCATGTCGGCCAGCCAACGGCCGATCTCGTTGCGATCGGCATGGCCAGACAGGCCGTCGACCCTGCGAACCGCCGCCCGCACCGGGATGTCCTGCCCATGGATCCGCAGTTCGCGGGCGCCATCGATGAGGGACCGGCCCCGCGTGCCGATCGCCTGAAACCCGGCGACCAGCACGGTGGTGGTAGGGTCGGGCAGCCGTTGCTTCAGGTGATGCAGGATCCGCCCCCCGTTCATCATGCCGCTGGAGGCAATGATGATGCCGGGCCCGTGATGCGCGTTGATCGCCTTCGACTCGGCGGCGGTCTTGGCCAGCCTTGCAAACGGGGCCACCATCGACTCGATCACCCCTTCGTCGACGGCCTCACTGAAATCATGCTCGCGGCCGTGCCGCCGAAAGACTTCCGTCGCATCGACGGCCATCGGTGAATCGACCCATACCGGCACCTGTGGAATCCGCTTGGCCGCCATCAGGGTGCGGAGAAGATAGACCAACTGCTGCGCCCGACCGACCGCAAAGGAGGCCACAAGCATCATCCCCCCGCGGTCGATTGCCTCGAGCGTGGCCTTTTCCATTTCGTCGAGTGGGCGACTCGGCGGATGGTCGCGGTCGCCATAGGTGCTCTCGCAGACGAGATAGTCGCAGGCCGGCGGAGACACCGGATCGTGCAGCAGGGGCGCGTCGTAGCGGCCGATGTCACCGGAAAAGACGAGCCGCCGCGTCCCAGCCGTCGCAGTCGCCTCCACCTCTACAAACGAGCTGCCGAGCATGTGCCCGGCATCATGAAGCCGGCACCGGACTCCGGCGGCGGGCTCGAACCAGCGGCCACGGTCGACGTCTTGCAGCAGCCGCAGCGTGCGGTCGACATCCCGTTCTTCGTAGAGCGGCAAGGCGGGGTGATGTTTGGAGTAGCCCTTTTTGTTGGCATACGAGGCGTCTTCCGCCTGGCACTTCGCCGAGTCGTAGAGCAGCAGGCCAAGCAGGTCGGCGGCGGGGGGCGTGGTGTGGATTGCTCCCCGAAAGCCTTCCTTTACCAGCCGGGGCAGCCAGCCGGAGTGGTCGATATGGGCATGGGTGAGCACGACCGCATCAACCGATTCGGCCGGCACAGGAAACGGCTCCCAATTGCGCAGCCGCAGTCGCTTCTCACCTTGAAAAAGACCGCAATCGAAGAGCACCCGGCTGCCCTCGACCTCGAGCAAATGCCGTGAGCCCGACACGGTGCCGGCCGCCCCAAAAAATCGCAGATGCATCATGGGCCATCAGTTCCCTGTGCCGGCTGCTGGGTGCTGCCGGCCACGAGCAGTTCGCCGGCAGCAACTGCGAGTGACTCCAGGTGGCAGTTTCCTGCCGCGGCATCGTAGGTGGAGGGGGGAGAGACGACCAGTGCCAGGCCGTGTTGGGTGCGGCGGAGATCGGTGACCAGACCAGCGGTGGCAAGCCGTTCAGCCAGATGCCGTAGCATCGCATCGCGCGGCACCGGCAGGCTACCGAGGCCGGCGGCGGCCTCCGTGAGCCCCACCTGATTCACGCCCTGTAGCCACACCTCCATCTCGGCCCAGGCCACCGCCGCCAACGGCCCGGCCCGCATGCGGGCGGCCACCGCTACCCGCCGGGGCTGAAACCGCACCCGTGGTGCCTCGATGCCGGCGGGAAGGAGGCCGCGATGGTTGCGCGGAAGATCGACCGCAAGCCAGGCGTTGACTTCGCTCTCAGCGACGATCGCCTCCCATGGGCCCACGCGGCCGGCTGCCGCATGCAGGGCGGCAGCCTTCGACACCATCCGCCGCGCAGCGCTCGGTCCCAGCCGGGATATCGGCCGCAGCCGGGGCCTCAGCCAACGCTGCCCGATAGAAATCAGGGGGCTGCCGCGCCGCGACGATTCCAGCGAGGAGGCCGATCATGACGAGGCCCACCCCACCGCCGACCGCCCGGAGCAGCCGGCGGGCGGCTGCTCAGGCGGATCGTTGTCGTTCAGGTCCCGCGCGGCGTTCACCCGACGAATCCAAGCACCCGCGGCAACGTCAGGGGCAGGGCGTTGGTGAGCGTGAGCTCCACTTCGTCCCGCTCGTCCTCCAACTCATCCCGCAGCACCCGCATCGACTGCGGCGCCTCGATCCCGATCCGCACCTTGTCGCCGCTGACACGCACGACCGTGACCACTACCGAATCGCCAACACGAATCCGCTCGTTTTGCTTGCGGGAAAGAACCAGCATAAAAACCTCCGTAATACATGGGTTGGGAATAATATGTGGGAGAAGGTGTACTTCTGTCAACCTCGCTGCGGGCGGCATTTCTCGCACGGCTGCGGGTCAGGGAAGATATGAGCCACAGGGAATATCGTCCGGTCAGGCAAACTTTCTTGGGGCCTGCCGAGAAGGCTCCGGGTGCACGCATTGTGCCGACGGTGCCAGGGAATGCCGTCGCGAGCCGGATCAATCGGTTGCGCGACCCCACACCAGGGCTGCTCACGAATCGGGGTGATCCGACCGAGCCTCATGCCGGCGTCGCACAAACTCCTCGAGGTCGACCTCTTCGGCCACGATGAGTTGGGCACCGGCGGCGTCGATCCGCGAGTGGTCGCCGTCGATCAACTGCGGATGCACCTTGTGAACACTGCGGAGCGTGTCTCCCGCGCCCGGCAGGAGCGAAAGCTTGGGCGTGATGCAAAGCGTCACCGCAGAGGGGATCCCGCCGGCCGCCTCGACATGGCGATTGATGGCCAGCCGAGGAAAGGGAGGGATACCACCAGGTTGCAGCAACGCCTTGAGGAGCATTGCCGTGTCGGCAAACCGGCGATAGGCGGCCACGGCCTCATCGTTCGACGACCGGGTAAACTCCACCGTGTACTGCACCCGGGGGCCGATCAGCTCCACACGATCGCCGTCGGTCGTGAGGGCGTCGCCGAAATCGGCGGCACCGGCCCACTTGATCAAGGCATCATCGGATTGCCGAGCCCAGGTGGCCAGCGACACATTGAGCCGTTCCAGACGGATTGTGCGGATCTCCGTCTTGAGGTTCCGTTGGGGATCGAGCACGACCACCCGCTCGCGGGCCGGGTCGTGGAGAATGATGTCGCCTTCGCCACCGTCGGCCGGCGCATCGAGAAAGTCCCAGGTGATGCCATTCTGAAAAAGCGTGAGGCTCGTCGCGGCCGGCGTCTTGTCATCATTGACGAACACTTCGCTCTCCACCCGCAAGACGACGCCCTCGGCGCGCGTCTGACGCCCCACGGCGGCCACGACGAGGCAGGCGACCAGGCCCACCACGAAAAGACGCTGACAATCGCGATCGGGAACACGCATCACTGGTCAGTCGTCTCCGGGAGATGTGGACGGGATGGTAGCAAGCGGCCGATTTCAGCCAAAGGGCGAAAACCTCCGGCCGCCACGACCGTTTCAGTGGTATCCCCCGAGATTCTCCGGCATGATGGCGGTGACGAGAGTCCTGCTGCCATCACCTCCCTGAGGAATTTTTCAATGCCCGCCCGCAGTCCTGCTGTCGTCGTGATGGTTGCCGCACTCACCGCGTGGTCCGCGGCAGAGGCCGCAGAAGTCTGGCCGCAATGGCGGGGCCCGGAGGGGCAGGGGCATGCCGACACGGCCCACGATCTCCCCGTCACCTGGAGTGAAGCGGAGCATGTGATTTGGAAGACGCCACTGCCGGGTCGCGGCTGGTCGTCGCCGGTGCTTGATGCGGCACATGCCTGGATGACCACGGCACTCGAGAGCGCGGCTTCCGAGGCCGACAAGGCGCAGCGGCTCGCCGGTGCCAAAAATCCGCAACCGCTCCAGGTATCGGGCCCCGTCACGATGCGGGCGCTCTGCGTCGACCGCGAGTCGGGCCGCCTTGTCCACGACATCGAGCTGTTTACAGCCCATGAGCCGCAGCCGATTCACTCGCTCAATTCCTATGCATCGCCCTCTCCGGTGCTGGCGGGCGGGCGACTCTTCTGCCACTTCGGCGACTACGGCACCGCCTGCGTCGACACCGCCTCAGCCCGCGTGGCGTGGGTCAACAACGACCTGCGGCTCAACCATGAAAATGGTCCGGGCAGCACGCCGGTCGTGTGGGGTGACCTGCTGATCGTGCACTGCGATGGCAGCGACGTGCAATACATCGTCGCGCTCGACCAGGCCACCGGACGGGTCGTGTGGAAGACTCCCCGCAGTGGCGAGCTGCAAGACAATCCCGACCTCAAGAAGGCGTATGGCACGCCGCTCATCATCCCATTCGACGGCCGCGACGTGCTGCTCTCGCCGGCTGCAGACTGGGTCTATGGCTACGACCCGGCGACCGGCCGTGAACTCTGGCGGGTGAACTACGGCGTGCTCGGGTTCTCGATCGTGCCGCGTCCGGTGGCAGCCGAGGGCCTCGCCTTCCTGAGCACGAGCTTCACGAAGCCGGAGATGCTGGCGGTGCGGCTGGGGGGCGGCGACAGTCAGCCGGAGATCGTCTGGCGACAGGCCAAGGGGGCGCCCACGATGTCGTCGCCGCTGGTCGTAGGCGAGGAACTCTACGTCGTGAGCGACAAGGGGATCATGACCTGTCTGGATATCCACAGTGGCGAGGTCCACTGGACAAGCCGGCTGGGGGGCAATTTTTCGTCATCGCCGCTCTTTGCCGACGGCCGGATCTACGTCGGCAACCGCGACGGCGCGACCTTCGTGATCAAGCCCGGCAAAGACTACGAACTGCTCGCCACCAACCAGCTCGACGGCCGCATCTTCGCCACCCCCGCCGCCGTCGACCGGGCCCTTTACCTCCGCACCGACACCGCCCTCTACAGGCTGGAAAAGCGGTAGTGCTCTCGAAGGGAACCACCGGGCTCAGTCATCATGCCGTACAGCCGCTTCTCTATCGCGCCTCATGCGCCTCATGCGCCTCATGTTCCTGCCGCGTTCTCAGAAACCGTAATGGGTGATGCATTCGAAGCGGTCACTTCGTAGGGCAAAGACCGTCGGCGATTGGGAAAGGTTTTTCTCCCAGGAGGAGACGTCGAGACAATCGCCTCACCATGGGACATTGAGGCTCTTCGTGTCACTCGCCGGCGGGCGGCAGGTCGAGCGCCGCGTCTTGTGCAAGGAGGCGGACCCGGAGCCGCGGATAGTCCACATCCCGCACCGCCACGCCCTCCTTCACGGCCAACGCGGCGGCCACGCCGGCTCCCTGGCCGATCACCATCCAGGTGCCTTCGATCCGCAGCGATGACATGCCGACGTGTGTACAGGAAAGCGCGACGGGCACGAGCAGGTTGCTGCACTGGGCTGGCTTGGGCAGCACGGCTCGGTAGGGGACATGGTAGGCATAGCCCTGCCCTCGTCCTTTTCGCACCGGGAAGATCGTGCCCTCGTTGACCACGCCCCCGCCTTTCACCGCCACCCGTCGGCAGTCGTGCGAGTCGATCGGGAAGGATGAGATCGCGATCGGGTCATCCTTCTCGGGCTCGTTCATGATGTCCTTCTGGCTGATGACATACAGGCCCCGCAGTCGCCGTGATTCACGAACGTAGAGCGCGGGCGGGAAATGGCCGGAGTTGGCAAACTCATCCTGGCAGAAGCCGAGTGATGCGTACTTGTCACGGATGGGTTTGGGGACAGAGGGATCGTGAACGAGAAAGTGGATGAACTCGAGCGTGTACTGCTTGTGCGCTTCCCAGATTTTTTCTCGCTCAGCTTTGGTGGCCGTATGCCACTCGGTGCCGCCGCCCACAAGGCCGATCGAAAACTGGCGGCCGATCGAGTTGTTGCCGTCGACCTTGCGGCCGGGCAAGCCATAGAGATCGAAACCGATCTGGTTGGGATCACCGCCCGCCTCGAGGTAGCGGCGAATGATCTCAAACCGCGCCGGGTCGTAGTGGGTCGGCGCGGTCATGGGCACCTTGTTCTGCGGATCGGTTGTCAGGCAGAGCCTGAAGCTGTAGGCCATCAGGTTGGCGTCTCCCGCCGCCTCGTCCCCGCGGTCCTGGGCCGTCACCAACGGGAGCGGCCGGCCGGCGTCGTCAAACCCATTGATGGCCATCCCCGGCTTCGGATATCGCCTGCCCGCCAGTGGCTCACCATAGTCGTCGCGGCCCTCCCGGCCGATCGTCCAGTCGACGCCCGCCGCAGCCATCAAGTCGCCCTCGTAGCTGCCATCGATAAACACCCGGGCGGTGAACGCCCCCCGTTTCGTCACCAGCGATACGATCCGCGGACCATCCTTGGTGACCGACTGAAGGTCGTGATCGGTCAGCACCTTCACGCCCGCCTCATCGAGCATGGCCCGGGTCACTCGTAGCGCCACATGCGGCTCAAACGTCCACCGCGCCTGATCTTTGATCGCCGGGTTGTACGGGGCCTCGCGGCCGCGATCGGTGTAGTCCTTCACGATCCGCGCATGCCATTCGTGAAACAGCCCCATCAACGTCGAGCGGACCATCTGGTTGGAGTCACAGTGGCTGAGGCCGCCGGTGCTGAGTCCGCCGATGTGATCGGTCGGCTCGAGGAGCATGACCGAAGCTCCTTCTCGAGCCGCCGCGATCGCCGCGGAAAAGCCTCCCGGCGTGGCACCGTAGACGATGACGTCGGCCGCGCGCGGTTCGGCACCCGCGCCGCCGCGGCCATGAGCAGCAGAATGGCAAGCGCGAGCGATCGCACAGACGGCATGATGATCACGACTGGGTGGAGGAAGCTGGCGCTGGTGTGGTTTCCTCCTGATTGTGTCTCGTGAGTGCTTTCTTGGAAAGGCTCCGCCTCCTCCATCCGCCCGGTTTCCAAGACGTTGAAAGAGCACCACCTCGATTTCGTTGTTTGCGAACTGGGATCGAAGTCGCCACGCCGCTACCGTCGCCGCGGGACGATCGAAAGACTTGGCGACCCTCCAACGCAGGTGTACAAAAAGCCCAACGCTCGTGCCTCCAACATGGCCACCAACGATGACAGCCGTGGGTATCGATGATCGCCGCCCAACGTCACACCGATGCACGCCACATTCATTCAGGCCGGCCGAAGACGTCGCTCGCGTGGCAGGCTGTAGCAGCAGTCGCGGCAGACCACGGTGCTGGCGGGGGTACCCTCCGACCCCTACCTGATGACCGGCTATGACCGGAAGCGGGTGTCCCTATCGGCGGACACCAAAACCGAAATCACGCTCGAGGTCGATCTCACTGGAACCGGACTCTGGGCTCCCCATCGATCATTCATAGTTTCAGCCGGTGAGACGGTGCAGCACACGTTCCCCGCCGGCTTGAGTGCCTACTGGGTGCGTGGCGTGTGCTCCCAGGACGCCACCGTGTCGGTCATCTTCACGTACGACTGAAACTCTTCCCCACGGTGAGGCTGTATGAGCAACCCCGAGCCGCACTCCAAGCTACAGCACCCCCTTCAGAAGCAGCTTGAGCCCGGCAACCACCAACACCACCCCCATCAGCCGCCGCAACCCTTGCGGCGACACCCGAAACGCGCCCAGCTGCGACCCGACGGCGCCGCCAACCACGACCGCCCCGATCACCGCCAGCCCGATCGGCGGGAGCGGGCGGCCGGCGGCAAATCCACCGAGCAGACCGGCGATCGAGTTGACGAGGATGAAGGGGGCCGAGACGGCGGCCACTTGTCTGACGGGCGCCACCCGCAGGCGCGAGGAGGGCCGGCGTGAGAAACACGCCGCCCCCCACACCCGTGAGCCCGGAGAGCAGGCCGAGGCTGCCGCCGAGGGCGATGAGAAACAGCGACGTGAACCGGCTCGCTCCTGTCGGGTCCACATCGGCATCGCCCGCTTCGCCTCGCGGCTCGACCACGATCCGCACCGCCGAGAACAACAGCACGACACCCACGATCGCCTCGAAGGCCGCCGTCGGCAGGTTCGCCGCGCCTCCCGCCGCGGCGGCCGGCACACTCGCCGCGGCCAACGGGAGGAAGAGCCGCGGGCGAAAATGGCCCGCCCGCCAAAACTGGGCCGTCACGATCGAGGCGACGATCACGTTGAGCATCAGGGCCGTGGGGCGGATGACCTGCGGGTCGAGCCCGAAGAGGGTCATCACGGCGATGTAGCCGGTGGCCCCGGCATGGCCGACCGACGCATAGAGCAGGGCGACCGCGCCGATCGCCAGCGTCAGCACGGGATTCATGACGCAGAGGCGGCGTGCTTCTTGAGCAGTTCAAAGGGCACGACGTCGAGCGACTTTTCGTGCGTCGCCTCGAGCACCACCGGCGGCGCTTTGCCGGCATGAAAGGCTTCGAGCCAGCGGGCGGCGCAGAGGCACCAGCGGTCGCCGACGACGAGTCCGGGGAAGTTCCACTCCGGATGGGGCGTGACGAGATCGTTGCCGGCCGCCACCGTGAACTCGAGAAACTCGGGCGTCATCACGGCGCAGACGGTGTGCACGCCCACGTCATCGGGCCCCGTGCGGCAGCAGCCATCGCGGAAGAAGCCGGTGAGCGGGCTCGTCGAGCAGGAGATGAGCGGTTCGCCGAGCACGTTGCGGTCGTGCCTCGGCTCCGCGGTGTCGTGGCTGGGGTTGATCGCGATCATGCTGCTGTTCCTCGGTGGGTGCCGGATGAAACCGGTATGATGACCGGTCGCATTCGCCCCCGCAATTCACACGCCTCCCCTCCCCATGCTCAGCCTGCAATCCGCCTCCACCGCCCGTTGGCTCGACCAGGTCGATGCCGGTCTCGACGAGGTGCTCATCGACCATGCCCACTGCGAGAAGAAGGCGGCGGGCGTGGCGATGAACCTGCTCTTTTCCTACGTCGACCATGTGACACTCGCCCGGGCGATGACGGAGATCGTCAACGAGGAGCTCGAGCACTTCCGGCTCGTGCTCGATCTGCTCGAGCGACGGGGCATCCCGTTTCGGAAACTGAAGCCGAGCAGCTACGGGCCCCGGCTCCATGAACTGATCCGCAAAGATGAGCCCGGCCGGGCGGTCGATCGGCTGCTGGTGGCCGGCCTGATCGAGGCCCGCAGCTGCGAGCGATTTTCGGTGCTCGCCGAGCACGTGGTCGACGAGGAGCTCCGCGACTTCTACCGCAGCCTCTTCGAGTCGGAGGCCCGGCACCATGCGACGTATGTGCGGCTGGCCTGTGAGGTCGCCCCCGAGGAGAAGGTCCGCACGCGGCTCCACGAGTTGGCCGCCTGTGAGGCCGAGATCATCGACCGCGGCGACCCGTTTCCGCGGATGCACAGCTGAAGGCGGGCGAGGATTCGGGCCGAATACCTCGGTCCAGAGTCAATGCTTTGCCCAGTGCTGCAGCAGAGCCCGCTTGCCTCACGCCTGCTGCAGGGCCTCGACCGCATTGACGTGGATCAACCCGCAAGGCACCACCCGGTCTTCCTCCGGATAGGTGACCACGACCTTCGTCTTCGTGATGGCCACGCACTCGGGATGGTGCACTTCGTGCGACTCGCCATTGGAGAGGCGAATCACGAACGGCTCAAAGGGCTCCCGGCGAATGAACTCCCGAATCGATTCCATGCCCATGGGCGGCCTCCTCAATCAATACACGTGCGTTCTTTAGAAAAAGAGGAGATGGCGTTTGTCAATGAACTCGTCCCGTATTTCCGTTCCACAGTCTGTAGACGTTGCCGCGGCCTCTCCACCGGGGATAGCATGAAATCATGGCTTCTTCATCAGACCCGACACCGCCGCAGGGCCGCGGTCTGCCGCTCCACGAAACGATCGCCGTGGCAGCCCTCGCGGCGCTGGGTACCTGGGGGCTCTTGATGCTCTCAGGCCGCGGCGGGCAACCCATCGATCTTGGGCCGCTCGACCCCGGCCGCTGGGTTCCCGGCAGATCGCTTACGCTCGGCGACATCCCGCTTGTGACGATGCTGCTTATTGGCGGGGTGCCGCTCGTGGCAGGCCTGCTCCGCAACCTCGCCCGGGGGGAATTCGGTTCCGACATGCTCGCCGGCATCTCGATCGTCACGAGCATCATCCTCGGCGAATATCTTGCCGGCGTGCTGGTCGTGCTCATGCTCTCCGGGGGCGAGGCGATCGAGTCGCGGGCCGTGAGCCGGGCGGGCGACGTGCTCCACGCGTTGGCCCGCCGGATGCCCACGATCGCCCACAAAAAAGCTGCCGCCGGGCTCACCGACGTCGCCCTGACGGACATCGCTGTCGGTGACATCATCGTCGTGCTCCCCCACGAGATCTGTCCGGTCGACGGCAGCGTCGTCGCCGGCCGCGGCTCGATGGACGAAAGCTACCTCACCGGCGAGCCCTACCGGATGGCCAAGGCACCCGGCTCGACCGTGCTTTCCGGGGCGATCAACGGCCAGGCGGCGCTCGAGATCCGCACCGAACACGTCGGCCGCGACAGCGCTATGCCAAGATCATGGCCGTGCTGGCCACGAGCCAGCAAGCGCCGCCCGCGGCTGCGGCGGCTGGCCGACATGCTCGGCGGGCTCTACACCCCGCTGGCGGTCGCCATCGCCGTTGCGGCCTGGTGGTGGAGCGGCAACCCCACGCGGTTTCTCGCGGTGCTCGTCGTCGCCACGCCCTGCCCGCTCTTGATCGCGATCCCGGTGGCGATCATCGGCGCCGTGTCGCTGGCGGCCAAGCGGGGGATCGTGATCCGTGATCCGGCGATCCTCGAACGGCTCGACACCTGCCGCATCGCGATCTTCGACAAGACGGGCACCCTCACCTACGGTTCGCCACATGTCACCGAGGTCGTGCCGCTGGCTCACGTCTCGGCCGACGAACTCCTCTCCTTCGCCGCCAGCTTGGAGACCTATTCGAAGCATCCGCTCGCGGCAGCCGTGGTGCAGGCGGCGGCCGAGCGATCGCTCGAACTCCTGCAGGTCGACGAGCTCGCCGAGAAGCCCGGCCAGGGGCTCAACGGTCGCGTCCAGCGGCATGGCGGTGGCACGGTGTACGATGTGGCGATCACCAGCCGGCAGAAGTTTGCCGCCCTCGATCCCGCGCGGGCCGAGGGCCTGCCACCCACCGCCGGCGGCCTCGAGTGCCTCGTGGTCGTCGACGGCCAGCCCGCCGGCATGCTGCGGTTTCGCGATTCCCCGCGGCCCGATGGCAAGCCGTTCGTGCGGCACCTCGCCCCGGTGCATGGCCTCGACCGCGTGATGCTCGTCTCCGGCGATCGGGAGAGCGAGGTCCGCTGGCTGGCCGACGTGGTGGGCATCTCCGAGATCCACGCCGGCATCCAGCCCGAAGGCAAACTGAAGATCGTCGAGGAACTCACCGCCGAGGCGCCGACGCTCTTCGTGGGCGACGGCATCAACGACGCCCCGGCGCTGGCGGCAGCGACAGTCGGCATCGCGATGGGCGCTTCGAGCGACGTCACCAGCGAGGCCTCCGGCGCGGTCGTGATGGATTCGGCGCTCGAACGGGTCGACGAGCTGCTCCACATCGGCAGCCGCTTCCGCTCTGATCGCGCGTGCAAAGCGCCGTCGGCGGCATGGCGGCCAGCGTTGTCGGCATGGGCTTCGCGGCGGCGGGCCTCCTGCCTCCGGCAGCCGGCGCACTTGTCCAAGAGGCGATCGACGTGGTGGCGATCGCCAACGCCCTCCGCGCCGCCTGGAGCCCCGGCTCACTCACCGACTACGACACGTGACGGCCGCACGATCCATGGGCCACTGCACTGACTGCTCTGACTCAGTTCAGCCGGCGGCGGACGAGGGTCGTCACGGCGGCCCCCAGAGGGCCACGCGCAGCGCGGGCGGCCAGGCCCACGGCTGAGCGGGCCACGAGCACCGTCGCCGCGGCGGTGGCGAAGCGGCCGATGCCTGCCATCACCGCATCCACCTGGCGGCTCCGTCGCTCGCCAGTGGCACACCAGGTGGCGAAGTGCTCGCAATTATCCACGACCGGGCAGTAGCCCTCGCGGTTCACATGCTGCATCGCGCGATCCACGATCTCGGCGGGCGAGAACGCCGCCGGCGGGTCATTCACCACGTCGATCGATTCGCCAGCAGCAAATTCCTCGAGCGACGTCCGCACCACCCGGCCGCCGCCAAAGAGCCGCCCCGGGTCATCGGGCCGGGCATGGATCACCGTTCCGTCGCCCACATCGATGCCGTGGTGCCGATAAGACACCGGCCCCACCAGCCGCCGCCGCACTCGTAGTCGATCGCCGTGCGCCATCTGCCAAACCTCCGTTTATGGATCATACAAAAGACGAAGGCCGAGAGTCACTGGCGCGTCCCGCGAGGGGTTGCCCGTGCCGTGGAGCCGGCGTTGGCAGCGAGCGCAGGCAGGATGCCGAAAGCGAAGCTGGCATCGAGTGAGCGAAGGGCAGGATGCCCGAAGCGAACGTCCGGCGATACGGCACGGGCAACCCCTCGCGCCCCGGGCCGATCTACCCGTTTGAGGCCATCTACCCGTTGGCCCGCTGCCGGTAGTACTTGTAGCCCGGCACGAAGAAGCAGGCGGCGCTCACGAGGCCGAAGATGACGTGCTGGTAGGTCGGCACCAGACACATCACCAGCGACGTCACGAAGAGCACGGCCGCCTGAATGTAGAAAGCCCCCGACAGGATCCCTGCCTTCGCGAAAAAGACGAGCCCCGCCAACAGCGCGAGCACCGGCGACAGCTTGAGCACCGGCTGCCCGAGCAACGCCTCCACCCAAAAAAGCAGTACGCTGGCCAGCACCGTGCCCCCCCACACATGGGCGATCTGCCGTTCAACGGCCGTCACCGGCCCGGCCCGATGCCGCAAGGCCCAGAAGATCGGCGCCCAGAGCGCGAGGCCGCCTCCCCAGAGCACCAGATACGGCCATCGCGATTCCACATGCTGCCAGGCAAGCACGTCGGTGATCACCGAAAGCGCGAGCACGACCACCGAGTGCCACATCCAAAGCAGGCCCCAGTTTTCAAGCACGACCGCATGGTGAGTCTCCCGAAACAGCCGGGCCGCCACATCGGCCAGACCCCCGGAGCGGGCCGCCACCGGTTCGCCGGCCAGAAACGCCCGCAGGTCGGCGGCGAGGGCACCGGCCGAGGCATACCGCAATTCCTGCGGCTTCTGCAGGCTCTTGAGCGCGATCATCTCCAGATCCCGATCGACCTGCCGATCGATCGAACGCGGCACGGGTGGATCTGATTCCAGCACCGCAAGCAGCGTGTCCATCGGGCTCGACGCCTGAAACGGAGGGCGGCCGGTGAGCATCTGGTAGAGGATCGCCCCGAGGCTCCACACATCGCTCGACGGGCCGATCTCGCCTCGGCTGCCGGCTGCCTGCTCGGGCGACATGTAGCAGGGCGTGCCGAGGATGGCGCCGGTGTGGGTCACCGACTGATCGGCTTCGAGTCGTTTGGCAAGCCCGAAGTCGGAGACGTGCGGCTCGCCGACACCATCGATGAGAATGTTGGAGGGCTTGAGGTCGCGATGGAGCACCCCGCCGCTATGCGCGGCCTGAATGGCATCGGCCACCTTCGCCAACAACCTGGCTCCTTCCCGCGGCGTGATGCTGCCTTCCGCCAGCCGGCGGGCCAGCGTCGTGCCCTCGATGAACCGCATTGAGTAGAAGGGCAGGCCATCGTGCTCGCCCACTTCGAGGATCGACACGATGCCCGGATGGTCGAGCCGGGCCGCCGCCTCGGCCTCGCTCCGAAACCGGGCCAAATCGGCCGGGCTCGCCAGATCCCGCCGCAGCAGCATCTTCACGGCGACGGTGCGACCGAGGCTCTCCTGAATCGCCCGATACACCACCCCCATTCCACCGCGGCCAAGTTCTTCCAGAAGCGTGTAGTCACCAAACCGAGCGGGGAGGGGCGTCGACCCGGGCACGAATCCTCCCGTGTCGAGCCGCGGCGGCGGGGCGGGCCGTGAGGCCGCGCCGGCCAGACCAGTTTCATAAATGGTCGAGTGCTCGACGACGGCGTCGGTCACCATCATCGCGGCAAACAACTCCCGCAGTTGCCCGGCGAGATCAGGATGGATGGCGGCGAGCCTTTCCAGGTGCGCCTGCGCAGCGGATCCTTTCTGTTCGGAAAGTTCTTCGAGCAGTTCGGCCAAGCGTTCTTCCTCCGCCGAGGAAAGAACGGCGTCGATGGCGCGGGAGCGAGTGGTGGTGGAAGCCATGGATATCCTCGAGCGGCATGATAGGCGCCTGACGCGACGGTGGCGGCGGGCCGGCGATCAGCCCCCCGATTCAGAACCGTCATCGAGCAACACCCGTAACCGGCGCATCGCCCGGAGATAGCGCATCCCGGCGGCCGGTTTCGAGAGCCCGAGCACGTCGGCCGCCTCGGCGGTCGACAGGTGCTCAAAGTGCCTCAGGAGCACGATCTGCCGGTCACCCTCGTCGAGCAGGTCGACCGCCGCGGCAAACCGCCGCTCGAGTTCGTGCCAGGTGGCCGCAGCGGCGGGGGTCAGTTCCCGGTCCGCGATCTGCCCGCCCAGGTCGGCCTGTGACTGGTCGCCCGAGTCGGGCACCACCAGCGGCACCTCCCGGTCGACGCTCCGGGAGGCTGCCACGCGATGACGCCGATGGGCATCGATGAGCCGGTCGCGGGCCATGTGCCGCAGCCAGAGTTGAAACGGCATCGTGGGGTTCGCGAGGTAATCACCGAGCCGGCGATTGGCCTCGATCATCACGTCCTGCACGATGTCACTGGCATCGACCCTCCGCTGCACGCCCCGGTCCATCCGCCGGTCGATCATCCGCTTGATGGTTTCGCGATGCCGCTCGAGCAGGCCATTGACGGCGTCGCCGTCGCCCCGTCGCACGCGGTCGAGCAACACGAGCGTCAGCTGCCCCTCGTGAGACACGGCCTCTGGCTTGGGAGACGTAGGCAAATCCGACATACCGTGATTCTAAGCGACCGCGGTTCGATTTCGCACTCGCCAGTCGGTGTTTCCCGGCGAGACTTCGAAAAGCTAGTCTGCCCCGAACGAAAACACGCTCGCCGACGCACTCCATGATCTATCCCTTTTCCCCACGACGAACGGCTCGCTGGGGAAAATACGTTTTTGCCGACGACACGCTGCTCGCGCTGAGCCGACCGCAGCGGGGGCCGGCCCAACTCCTGAGCGTTGCGGAACTTACTGCCCAGCTTCCGGCCGCAGCCCGCGCCGTCGACGTCGACGAGGCCGCGTCGCTTCCAGAGTTTGCTTTCGACGCCTGGAGCACCGCCGGGGAGTGGCACCGCCAGACGCTCCCTGCCCGGCTGCTGCCACTGACGACGGTGCTTGTCATTCCCCGCGGCCGCGTCGAGGGCCGTGCCGGCACGATCCATGTGCCGGCCGCCGATGCCTGCCTCAAAGAGTTTGAATCACCGCCGCGAAACACCGCAGGCTTCCGCCACCATCTTCCCTTCGGCAGGCTCAACCCACGGTTTTGGAAACATGCCGCCCTCTCGGTGTGTCGCGAGCGATTCGTTCCCGCGGTTCGCCGCTGCCCGGGCCGGGTGGCCGTGTTGAATGCATCCGGATCACATAATTTCTTTCACTGGATGACCGAGGTGTTGCCCCGGCTCCAAACCCTGCTGAGCAGCGGCGAGCAGGCCGACTGGTATGTCGTCGATGGCTATGCCCGCTGGCAACGGGATTCGCTGACGGCACTCGGGGTGCCGATCGAGCGGGTGATCCAGCCCCATGCCACGCTCCACCTCGAGGCCGATGAACTGCTCGTGCCGTCACTCAATCCGGTGCAGGCCATTCGGCCTCTGGCCGACGCCCTGGCCCACCGCCTCGGCGTGGTCGATCGCGCACCGTCGCGGGCGATCTACATCGCACGCAGCCGCTCCCGGCTCCCTGGTAATGCAGCCGAGTTTGCTGCGTGGCGGCGGCAGCGGGGCTTTGCAGACCACCGCCTCGAGCAGCTGCCGCTGGCCAGCCAGATCGCGCAGTTTCGCGAAGCCTCGGTCGTACTCGCAGCCCACGGCGCCGGCTTGAGCCACACCATCCATTGCCGCCCGGGGACGCTCGTGATCGAACTCATGCCGCAGGGAGTGAATCGACCGTGCTACCCCCACCTCAGCCGCATCACCCACCTGCGGCATGTCGTGATCGAAGTCCCCCGCCGCGGCTGGCATCAAGACATGCTCATTTCACTCGACACAATCGACCAGGCGCTGGCCAAAGCCGCGCGAGGATGGTCCGGTTAAGTCTGCCTGGCGGGGTTATTCGCGTTGTTCCAATTGTCGGGCCAGCTGGTACGGCACAGCGGCAGCGGTTTTTTGACCGGCCCGGAAACGTGATCCATAATCGCGAGCGGTCGACGGAGAGACCGCTGCCGGCCGCGACATGTCGCGGCGTCCCGCGAATGGATCGCTCCTGTGACTGTCGAACCCGCGCCGACGACGTTTCGACTCATGGCCGCCCGCCTCGTGCAGGCCGTGTAGCGTTGCCGTCTTGGCCGCTTGGGCATGCCTCGGCAAGCGCTGCCGAGCCGAGCCTGCAGCCCCTGCCGGCCGTCGCCCCGCCGGCGTCTCACCAGAGCGATCTCGCCAGCCGCACGATCCGACTCGTGCAGGAGCGGCGGTGGTCGGATGTGGTGAGCATGTGCGAGCCGGCCGCCCGTAAGGGCACGCTCCCTCCCGACCTGAAGCAGCGCTACGACCTCGCCAAGATCCACTGCGATATCGCGCGGCGGCACACCGAGATCGCCTACCGCACCCGGCTCTCAGGGCTCTCCGAACTCGACGCCCGCCGTGTGTATGGAGAGGTGCTCGGCCGCATCGGGTCGCATCATGTCGATGCCCCGAACTACGCCCGGCTGGTTTCGCGGGGCTGCCTGGCGATGGACGTGGCGATCGACGAGCCGGCCTTTGCCTCGCTCTATGCCGCCCAAGCCACTCCTGATCGGCGGACGCTGTATCGCGACCAGGTGTCGCGAGTGATCGGTGGCCGCACGGTCGGCACGCCCGTCGAGGCTGAGACGATCGCCGCCTGGGTGGCCCGCATCGCCCACTCCACGCTCGGCGTGCCGCCGGCGATCACGATCATGGAGATGACCGCCGCGGCCGTGGGTGGTCTCGACGAATATTCGGCCTTCCTCACCACCGGCCAACTCGATGATCTCTACGCTCAGATCGAGGGCAACTTCGTCGGCCTCGGCGTGGAGCTGAAGGGCGCCGACGACGGCCTGCTGGTGGTGCATGTGATTCCCGGTAGCCCGGCGGAGCGGGCTGGCCTGCGGGCAGGCGATCATCTCGTCGGCATCGGCGGCCGGTCGCTCGGCGGCATGAATGTCGACGAAGCGGCCCAGCTGCTGCAGGGGCCGGAGGGCTCGGTCGTCACGCTGGCGGTCGCCCGCGGAGCCTCCGTGGCCCGCGCAATGACCGTCCGCCGCGAGCATGTCGAGGTGCCGAGCATTGAAGACGTGCAAATCATCGATCCCGCCACCCGCGTGGGCTACGTCAAGCTCACCTCCTTCCAGAAGACGACGGCGGCCGATCTGGAGACCGCCCTGCGGCGGCTCGACATGAACGGCATGCGTTCGCTCGTGATCGACCTGCGGGGCAATCCTGGCGGCCTGCTCTCCGCGGCCGTCGACGTGGCCGACCTGTTCCTCGACCGGGGCCTCGTGGTGGCCACCCGCGGCCGCTGCCCCGAAGAAGACTTCAACTACTCGGCCACCCGGTCGGGCACCTGGCGGATGCCGCTGGTGCTGGTCATCGACGGCGACTCGGCCAGCTCGAGCGAGATCTTCGCCGGGGCGATGCGGGATCACGGCCGGGCCACGCTCGTCGGCACCCGCAGCTACGGCAAGGGCTCGATCCAGGGCATCTTCCCGCTCGACACCGCCGGCGTCGGCCTGCGGCTGACCACGGCCAAGTTTTTCTCCCCCAACGGCCGGCCCTACAGCAACGTGGGCGTCGAGCCCGATCTGGTGGTGCAGTCGGTCGCCCGGCCGGTCGACGGCCAGGTAATCGCCCCCGCCGCCGACCCGTTCCTGCAGGCGGCGATTGCCGCGGCCCACCGGTCGGCTCCCCGCACCGTGGCGCAGCCCACCTCGCAACCGGTCTCGCGTGCGGTAAGGTAGTGGACGTCCCTCTCCTCGAAGGAAGTCCCATGACGAGTGTCCGATCCAGTGCCGTTGCCGCCATCAATGCCTATCGGGCCACCGGGCCGTCCTGGAACTTTCGCGAAACGCCCACCAGCGCGATCTTCGGCTCCAACGTCTTCAACGACGCGGAGATGAAAAGCCGCCTACCCAAGGCGGTCTACAAGGTGCTGCAGGCGACGATCAAGCAGGGCAAGCCGATCGATCCCTCGATCGCCGACGCCGTGGCGCTGGCGATGAAGGACTGGGCGATCGAGAAGGGGGCCACCCACTATGCCCACGTCTTCTATCCGCTCACCGGCCTGACCGCCGAAAAGCACGACAGCTTCCTCACCCCCACCGGCGATGGCGACGCGATCGCCGAGTTCTCCGGCAAGGAACTGATCCAAGGCGAGCCCGATGCCTCGAGCTTTCCCTCCGGCGGCCTGCGGGCCACCTTCGAGGCCCGCGGCTACACCGCCTGGGATCCGACGAGCCCGGCCTACGTGCTCGACAATCCCAACGGCACCACGCTCTGCATCCCGACCGCGTTCTGCTCCTGGACCGGCGAGGCGCTCGACAAGAAGACGCCGCTGTTGCGGAGCATGCAGGCGGTCGACAAGCAGGCCCGGCGCGTGCTCGCCCTCTTCGGCCACAAGGATATCGGGCAGGTGACGGCCTCGGCCGGCCCCGAGCAGGAATACTTCCTGATCGACCGCAACTTCTACTTCGCCCGGCCCGACCTCGTGATGACCGGCCGGACCCTCTTCGGGGCCAAGCCACCGAAGGGGCAGGAGTTTGAAGACCAGTATTTCGGGGCGATCCCCGAGCGGGTGCTGGCCTGCATGCTGGAGACGGAACGGGAGCTGTTCAAGCTCGGCGTGCCGGTGAAGACCCGGCACAACGAGGTGGCCCCCAGCCAATACGAGATCGCGCCGGTCTACGAAAATGCCAACATCGCCACCGACCATCAGCAGTCGATCATGCAGATGCTGACCCGCGTGGCCACGAAATACGGCATGGCCTGCCTGCTCCACGAAAAGCCGTTCGCCGGCATCAACGGCTCGGGCAAGCACGTCAACTGGTCGCTCGGCTGCCGGCTCGGCAACCTGCTCGATCCGGGCGACACGCCGCACGACAACATGCAGTTTCTCGTCTTCTGCGCCGCGGTGATCCGCGGCGTGCATCGCCACGGCGACCTGCTGCGGGCGGTGGTCGCTTCCAGCGCCAACGATCATCGTCGCCCGGGGCCGAACGAGGCGCCGCCGGCCATCATCTCGATCTTTCTGGGCGACCAGCTCACCGACGTCTTCGAGCAGATCGAGCAGGGCAAGCTGACCGGGTCGAAGGCGATCGGCACACTCACCGTGGGCGTCGACACGCTTCCCCCACTGCCCAAGCATGCCGGCGACCGCAACCGCACGAGCCCCTTTGCCTTCACCGGCAACAAGTTCGAGTTTCGGGCGGTCGGCTCGAGCCAGTCGATCGCCGGACCGCTGGTGGCCCTCAACACGATCGTGGCCGAGAGCCTCGATTTCGTGGCCGCGGAATTAGAGAAGGCGACCGGCGGCGACCCGGCGCGGCTACCCGGGGCGGTGGCCGCGCTCCTGCAGCGGATCATCACCGACCACAAGGCCGTGATCTTCAACGGCAACGGGTACTCGCAGGAGTGGCACGACGAGGCCCATCGCCGCGGCCTCCCCAACCTTCGATCGTCGCCGGAGGCGCTGGGCGTGCTGCTCGATCCGAAGACGATCGCGCTGTTTGGCAGTTACGGTGTGCTCTCGGAGCGGGAGGTTCGCAGCCGCTACGAGATCTATATGGAGCGGTATTGCAAAGACATCCATACCGAGGCCAGCTCCGCCCTCCAGATCACCAAGACGATGATCCTCCCGGCCGGCTATCGCTATCAGGGCGAACTGGTCGACACCGCCTCGAAGCTCAAGGCGCTCGGCCGCGAGGTGCACATGGGCACCCTGGAAAAGCTGACCCGGCTGGTGGGTGACCTGGAGCAGAAGATCGAGGCGCTCGAGGCGGTGGCCGAGCACCATGCGGGGGCGACGTGGCTGCCGAAGCCCGTCACTCCCACGACGCGGTGATCCCGGCGATGGTGTCGCTCCGCGAGACGGCCGACCAGATCGAGGCGATCCTGCCGGACGACCTGTGGCCGCTGCCAACCTACCGCGAGATGCTGTTCATCAAGTGACGTCCAGCCTCGCCTCGACCATTGCCGCGGAGTGCAGCCGTCTCGGGCTCGCCATCAGCCCCGACGCTCTGCCACGGCTGGCCACCTACGCCGAACGGCTCTGGGCCTGGAACGAAAAGCTCAACCTCACCAGGCATACCGACGCCGCCACATTCGTCGCCCGCGACGTGGCCGACGTGGTGGCCATCGCGCCGCATCTGGCTGAGGGGGAACGGGTGCTCGATGTCGGCACCGGTGGCGGCGTGCCGGGCATCGTGCTGGCGATCCTGCGGCCCGACCTGCATGTGGAGCTGTGCGACAGCGTCGGCAAGAAGGCGCGGGCGGTGCAGGCGATCAGCGCGGAGGTCGGGTGCTGCCGCTGCCGGTGCACGAGGCGGCCGGCCAGCGCTGGTCGCAAACGGCCGGGGCCTCGACACGCTCGTGATCCGCGCGGTGGCTCCGCTGGTGAAACTGCTCGGTTGGTTC
>JAGYKS010000040.1 GCA_018401565.1 Acidimicrobiales bacterium
CGGTAGCCGCCAGCCGCCAGGTTTGTGATCCACGTGGCCACGGTCCGCGCGGCCAGTCCGCCAGTCGCCAGCCGGTAGCCGCCGCAGTTATGTGGTCGTCACGTCTCCATTTTTGGTCAGGGTGCACGAACTGCCCGAGTACGGCATGTTCGACTACTGGCGTTTCACACCACGGGGCCTGCAACTGATGGTGGAAAAGGTCGGCCTTGAGGTGGTCGAGTCCGGGCGGTAGGGCAACCGGATGGGGGTCACGGCAAACCTGACCCACTGGTCGGCGCGCCGAAGGTGGCATTCCATGCGCAGTGAACCCGAGGTGCCCGTGCAGACCTGGTGCATGGCGAGTCGACCGCACTGACAGGCCACACCAACATGCCGCACACCAACGACTTCTATCCCGACTTCGACTACCCCAGGCAGTGGCGCACCGCCCACTACGTCGGCCGCCGGCTTCGTCAGGATCCCGGTGATACGCCCGACATTCGACATCACCTGGCTCCTCGGTCAGGTCACCGAACTCCAGCACCGGCTGCTGGCCGATGACGACGTGGTGGTGGTGTGCGACGTCGACGAGATCATCGCCCCCGACCCGGTGTCGGCGACGCCCGATCTCGGCACCTGCCTGGACCGGTTCGACGTCGAGCTTCAATCACTGGTTTTTCGACAAGCGTCAGATCGACGGCACCCCGGTGACGCCTGAGCCCATCGAACTCCGCTGGCACATCGTCGTCCAATTGGTGCCAACCCAATATCAGACCGCACCAGTTCACACACCAATTCCCGGTGTAGTCAAAGGTGGTGTGACAAGGTAACACCCATGCGCAAACCCTTCGCCGTCCTGCTGGCCGCCACCGTGCTGTTCGTCCCTGTGGCGTGTTCGTCCGAGTCGTCAGGCGACAGTTCGGCGCTGGCCTCAGACACCGCCACTCCAGGATGCGACGACCGGGATGTGCGGGCCTGTCTGCTGCCGTGGCCGAGCGACCGCTACACGGTGCCCGATGCCACCACCGCCACAGGAGTACGCGTCGCCATTCCGGCCGACGCCGTACCCACCAACGCCAACGGCACACCCATCGACGTCACCGACCAGAACCTCGGTGACGGCGTTCTCACCGGCCACGTCCATATTGGTGTCGGTGCCCGGTGTGGATCTTGCCGCCAGCGGCGTGGCCACCGCCGACGACATCGGATCCTCGCTTGATGATGACGCGCCAATCATGCTCACCGACCTCGACACCGGTGAGCGCTGGCCGTACTGGGCAACCCTCGACGCCCGCACCGAACCCGGCGACGAACTGCTGGCCATTAGTCCGGCGGTGGCCCTCACCGAATCCCACCGTTACGAGGTCACGATCAACAACCTGGTGACGTCCAACAACACCGCCGTTGACCGTCAGCTACCGATGCAATGGTCGTTTCCGGTTGCCAGTGCCGACAGCCTGTCGGGACGCCTGCGTTCAATGGTGACCAACACCGAAGACCTCGTCCCGGGATTCACCGTCGAGTCGGTTGACAACTCAAGCAATCCGGCAGTGGTACGAGGCACGTTTGAACTCCCCAACTTCCTTGACAATGACGGTGGTCCCGGCGGGAGGTTTGCGCTTGACGACAACGGTCTGCCCACCGTCAACACCACCCAGCCCACCTGGGATGCACCGTTCATCTGCCTGGTGGGCACCGAAGCCGAGTCACGGCCCACGGTGGTGTATGGCCATGGTCTGCTCGGCGGCGCCGAAGAAACCCTGAGCCTGTCGTCCATCAGCACCCTCGGTGGGCTCAATGCCTGCGGCACCGACTACGTCGGCATGTCGCGCAACGACATACCCACCGTGCTGAACATTCTCGGTGACCTGTCCGGGTTCGCCGCCTTGGCCGATCGCCTGCAGCAGTCCCAGCTGGCATTCGTGCTGCTCGGCAGACTGGTCAATGACCCTGACGGGTTCGTGTCCAACCCTGCCTTTCAGATCGACGGCACGCCGCTGCTGGAAGCCGACGGCGCCGTGTTCGTGGGCAACAGCCAGGGCGGCATTCTCGGCGGTGCGGCCAGTGCAGTCACCAACGAATGGAGCCGGGTGGTACTCGGTGTGCCTGGCCTCGGGTACAACGTGATGCTGCCGCGCTCAAGCAACTGGCCAAGGTTCGAAGAGGTTCTCAACCCGGCCTACCCCAACGCTGTGGATCGGGTACTGGCCGTGGAACTCATCCAGTTGCTTTGGGATCGCGGCGAAAACGCTGGCTACGCCCAACACCTCACCAGTGACCCCTACCCAGGGATCTCCCCCAAGACGGTGCTGCTGGTGGAGGCGTTCGGTGACCATCAGGTGGCCAACCTCGCCACCGAGAAGCTGGCCCGCACCATCGGAGCTGCAGTGAGCACCGACGCCCTGGCCAGCGGCCGGGCCACCGCAACTGACCCGCTGTGGGGCATCACCCCGGTGCCATCATTCCCCACCACCATGTCGGTACTGTCGGTGTGGGACTTCGGCACCCCGGCCCCGCCCATCACCAACTTGCCACCCTTGCCGCCCGACTACGGCAACGACCCCCACGGCGCCGGCAGCAGCGAAACCGGCGTGTTGTTGCAAGCCATCACGTTTTTGGTCACAGGAGAGATCATCGACCCCTGTGGCGGAGGCCCATGCCGCGGTCGCCAGATTGACCAGTAAGCCAATGTCGACCAGTCCAGACCGGCAGAGTATCGCCGGTTCACGCATGTGGTTATGGATTACCTCCGGGCCAGTTGGAACGGATCAATTGCGTGGCTGATGTTTCATAGCGCTTCAAACAGCAGCCGTGGGTCCTTTTCCACCCGACCCTTTCGGTGCACGCCACAGGCCCGCAGGAACATCACAGTGCAGTCCACTCCGACGGCAACGATCATCACGGCCACTGCTGCAATCAATCAATCGGCCTGATAGCCGAGGTCGGTGACCACCCGATTTCCACGCAAACAGCAATGCCGTGATGAAAAGTTGGCGTTAGGTGGCTCTTGGGATCCGACCGGAGCACCCTGGCGAACCGGAGCACCCTGGCGAACCGGAGCACCCTGGCGAATAGGTCCTCGTTGGTCCGCCCGGTGTGCCAGGCAACGATGTGGTCCGGCCAGTGGCGCAGGGTGCCAACGGGCGCTCGAGCTACGAGCGTCGACGATGCAACAGAGCCAGCACCACCACCGCAGTGGCAAGCGCTGCCAACGCCACCACCACGGATCCGCCCCCGTTACCACCAGCCGGTTCA
>JAGYKS010000041.1 GCA_018401565.1 Acidimicrobiales bacterium
GGTGGGGTTGTTCACACCAAATGCTGGCAGATGGCGGCGGCGGCTGCCATCGGTGGCATCCCCCGGTGGCATCACTGCACGATGTGTGACACCCGATCAACTCGTTCCACCAGCACGTGGGTTGGGATGCGTTCTTTCATGTCAGCTACGTGACTCACCACACCAACGGTGCGTCCGCCGCTGCGCAGGCCGTCGAGGATGTCGAGTACCCCGTTGAGGGACTCACCGTCGAGGGTGCCGAATCCTTCGTCGATAAACAGGGTGTCGAGCGAAATTCCGCCCGCCTCGGCGGCAACCACATCAGCAAGACCCAGAGCCAGCGCAAGTGAGGCTGCAAAGCTTTCGCCCCCCGACAACGACTGGGTGCTGCGGGTACGGCCAGAGAACGCGTCCAGCACCTCGATGCCGAGCCCGCCCTGTCGACCACCATGACCGGAGTCGTCGGTCTGCAACAGGGTGTAGCGACCGTCGGTCATGGTGCGCAGTCGGGTGCTGGCTGCGGTGGTCACCTGGGTCAGACGGGCCGACAACACGTAGTTGGACAGCTTCATGCGGGTTCCTGATGACACCCCGCCCTTGTCGCCACGGGCCAGGTCGGCCAGTGAGCGCACCATGTCGTATCGCTCGCGCATCGGGCCGCCATCATCGACAGCATCGTTGAGGGTCTGGCGACAACGACCGAGGGTGGCGGTGTGCTGCTCGACGGCGTCGACCAGCCTGTTGGCCTGTCGCTCAGCCTCGCGGGCGGCGTCGTCCTTGGAGGTGGCCATTGCCACATCCGCTAACGGAAGCTTGCTATTGCCTTCGGACTACAGCGGGATCGCCCAACGCCGTGTCGATCTCGGTCTTGGTCTGCTCAAGTGCTGACACGCTCTCTTCGAGGGCCTCGAGTGCATCCTTGGTGAGAACCGCAGCGCGTGCCTGTTCCACATCGTCAAACCCGGACTGGCGGGCGGTGTCGATGGCCGTCGTACCGGCATTGGTGAGGTGGCGGGTGATCTCGTCGTGAAGGTTCCGGGAGGCGGTGACCGAACCAATTGCCGACACCTCAGCCTTCAGGGTCTCGATGCGTGCCGCTATGGACTGATATCCATCACGGCCGTCGTCGATGCTCTTGCGCAACCTTCCAAGTTCACTTCGTGCGGTGGCATCCTCAGCAGCGTGACCGGGTTGGGTATTGCGTTGCTCCTCGAGCTTCCCGGTCAGTTCCCGTCGCCGGGAATCGGCCTCGTTGAGTCGCAGTCGAGCCCTATTTCCGATTTCGCGGTGGCTCTCCGTGGCGCTGAGGCGTATCTAGCGCTGTCATTGTGCTTGGCCGTGACGGAGTCGAGTGACTCGCTACCGATGGCATCGTTGATCTCCTGAATTCGTGTGTCGAACCCTTCAATCCGCTCTATCAGTCCACTGGTGCGGTTGGCCCATTCGGCCACCTTTTCGTCGGCGGAGGTGAGATCTGATTGTGTGGCATGGGAGTCGGTTGGCTCGGCCGGCAATGGGTGATCATGCGATCCGCACACCGGACATGGGGTCTCGTCCTTCAGCTGGGCGGCCAGTTCCGCTGACATCGACGCCACTCGTCGTTCGAACACAGCGTTGCGGTGTTCATAGGCCAGCTGGTGTTCCGTGTTGGCCTTCGCCAAGTCGGCGAGAGCTTCCTCACGTTGAGCTTGGACGCCTACGCGGTCCTTGGCTTGCCCAACCCTCTGCTTCAACTCGGATTCCACAATCGTGGCCGGCTGTATCAGCTCGACAGCCTTGGTTCCGTCGTCGGCAACGGCCAGATCGCCGGCAAGTGACGCATCAATGTCGGCGATCGCCTCGCTGAGCCGGACGACCTCTGCATTGACGCGCTAACCGCCGCCCGGCGGCTGCGGCCCGCGTTGGGCGGCGGGAAGCGCAACGCTTTCATCAGTGGCCAGTTCGTCGAGCTTGCCAAGGTCCCGGGTGAGTTGCCCACTGGCAGTCTCGAGGTGTGCGATGTCTGCACCTTCGAGGTCGGGTCGTACCGTCGTCAGCGCAAGTTCGGCATCGTGGCATGCCTCAGCAGCCGTGACGAGTTGAGGCGACAGCGAGTCGATCTGTTCCAGCAGCGTTCGGACGGGGAGTGCGTTGCGTCCGGCAGCGAGGCGTGCCTTGCGTGCAGGGAGTTCGGCGAGTTCGTCGGCGACCTCCTCGCGGCGCTCGAGGGCCTCGCGATGGCGCTTCTGGCAGATCGGCGCGCCGGCGGTCCTGACGGCGGCAGCTGCGGCGGCAGCTGCTTCGACCTGCGGCCGGGCACCCGCTGGCGACTCAGGGTGGCATCGGCCCGGCGGGCACCGTTAAGCCGTTCCGGCATGGGAGTCCGCCATTGCCGCCGGGCAACGTCGTTTGCCTCGGGTACCTCGAGTTCGAGTGCGCCGGCACACTCGTTGGAGGCACCGCGGCCGGTGATGCCCATCTTCGAGCTCCGCCGAGGTCGCTGCCGGCGTCGAGTCATGGCAGCGTCTTCTTTGAGGCAATTCTCGATGGACAAAAAAGCGGCTGGTGTCGAACACGGCCTGGAGCAGCTTCTGACGTTCTTCGGGTCAGCAGCGCAGGAACTGGGCGAACTCGCCCTGCGGCAGCAGGATCACCTGCTGGAACTGGTCGGCGTTGAGGCCCATCAGGTCGTTGACCAGTGTGGTGACCTCACCTGCCTTGCTGGCCAGTGATTCCCACGTGCCACCGACAGACTCCTGAAGCACAGCGGTGGCGGCGTGATCGGTGGTGCCGGTGCCGGACTTCTTCGGCCGGGTCTGGCCCGGCTCCCGGGTGACTTTCAGCCGGCGGCCACGCACGGTGAACTCCACCACGACCTGGGTCAGCTGGTCGTCGTCGGCCAGATGGCTGCGGATGTCTGCCGGTCGGGCGCCCCGGGCACCGGGCACCTTGCCGTACAGGCCGAAGCAGATGGCGTCGAGGATCGACGTCTTTGCCCGCGCCGGTGGGGCCGTTGAGCAAGAAGATGCCGGAACCGGCCAGGGCGTCGAAATCCACGGACTCGTGACCGGCGAATGGTCCGAAGGCGTAGACGTCAAGCTTGTGGAGCCTCATGAGCTGCCACCCCGCTGGATCGTGTGGCGTCAACGGCCTCGGCCAGCACGGCGTTCGGCGTCAGACGGCGTGTCGCCGACCTGCTCGGTGAAGAACTCCACCATCACCGACAGATCGTCGAGCCCGTCGAGTCGTTCGGCGCGTGTTTCCGGGGCGGCCTCGGCAGTGCGGTCGGGGCGATGCACCAGATGCAGGGCATGGGCGAACCGCTGGCGCAGGCGGTCCATGGGCCCGGCGGGTAGCAGCGGGTCGGTGATGATGGCCCGCACCCACGCCTGTTCGTGCTCGCTGTGGGTGGCACTGGAGCACAGGTCGTCAAGGGTGCCCGTGATCGTGACCAGGGGCCGTGGCACCGGTGTGGCCACGGTGTCGATGGTGACGGTGCCGTCGGCATGCAGGTCCACCAGCGTCACCGACTTTGCGTGGTCGGCCTCGGAAAACGAATACGCCAACGGTGATCCGCTGTACCGCACGTTGGCGCTCATGTTTTGTGGCCCGTGCAGATGACCGAGGGCGGTGTAGTTGATGCCGTCGAAGGTGGACACCGGGACCACTGCAGCGCCACCCACCGACACGTCACGCTCGGACTCTGACGACGAACCACCGGCGACGAACGCATGGGCCACCACCACCGAACGGGCCCCGGGACGCCCGGCCAGATCGGCCCGGACCCTCTCCATCGCGGCGTTGAGCACGTCAGTGTGGGTGGCAGCTGCTGCTGTCAGGAGGTGTCCCGGGTGAGAGTGGGGTCGAGGTAGGGCAGGGGATAGATGACCACCTCGCCGTGATCATCAGACAACACCACTGGTATGCCCGCTGATGCTGGCTCAGTGGCTACGTGGACCTGGGCCGCTGGCAGCAGTGAGGCGTAGGTGCCAACGCGCGGCCCGGAATCGTGGTTGCCCGAGATCATCACCAGCGGCACCCCGGTGGCAGCCAGCTGCGTGATGGCCCGGTCGAAGACCCTGACGGCATCCACGGCCGGTGTTGATCGGTCGTAGATGTCGCCGGCCACGATCACGACATCAATGTTCTGGTCGGCAAACGACCTCAACGAGCCAGTCCACGAACGCCGCCTGGGCGTCGAGCAACTCCACGCCATGCAGGCGCTTGCCGAAATGCCAGTCGGAGGTATGAAGGAGACGCACGCCAAGATCCTAGGGACCGGGTGTGACAAGGTGGCTGGCGTGACCACGCCCGACGGCTCTGC
>JAGYKS010000001.1 GCA_018401565.1 Acidimicrobiales bacterium
GGGTACCAGCGACGCACCGAGCGGGACATCCCGGTCGTCATCTGCGAAGCCTGAGCGGCCTGAGCCAGCTCGAGCTGCAGCAGTGTCAGCGTGCAGCGTTTTTGTTGAACGGTTCGATCACGTCGCCCGGGGCCGGCTGGGGTCCGGTGTGCCATGAACCCCGAAGATGGCGCCGCACTCCCCCGGGTGGGTCCTCTGTGGCCCGGGCCGCAGCGTGCCACAGGTCGCAATGGTGCAGCAGAACGTCCCCGGCATCGCAGTACAACGCCACCTCACCGGGAACCTTTTCGAAGGCCTCAGGCATGCCGTCGGTTGACATGTTGTGGCTACCAGGCAGCACCCTCAAAAAGCCGTTGGCCGGGGACGTCCCGTCGATGTGCACGGTGAGGGCGATGGAGGGAAAGAACGTCGACGTCGGGTAGGCCTGCCTGTCGGTGTGCCAGCCGATGCGGCTGTAACCGGTGCGGTCCCCGGGACGGGCGTCCTGAAACACCACCCCAAAATCCCGGCCCCGGCTGACGTCGAACTCCCATGGCGCCACACCACCAAGGCAACGCTGGAGCACGTCTATCAGCACCTCGTGGTGGAAGATGTCGTGAACCTCGGGCGACAGTCGGCCCACGTCGAGCACGTAGTGCGGGTGGGCGGCACGCTCCCCGCTGGCGACGGCGGTGTACACGTCACCGGCGTGCCTCGCCGGATCGAGCTCGCCCCGCATCAACTGCCCCTGCAGGTCAACCATCGATCGTTCAAGCGCTGCCAACCCATCGGGATCGAGGAGTCCGCTCACGATGACATAGCCATCCCGATCGAAGGTCTTACGAAGCTCTTCCACGTCGGGAACTGTCACGCCATCCATTGCCTCTGATCGTAGTGGCAACACTCGAGCAGGCGTCTGCGGTTGACAACGATCAGGTGGCTCTGCTGCAACGTGCGACGTGTCAGGTCCCGGGGAGGACACTCGTGAAGCGCAGTCTGGTTCTCATCACAGCTCTGCTGGCCATCACCGTCGGGGCCACCGCCTTCAACAGCGGCCCCTGGGACACAGGTACCACATCGACCACGGCCACGCTCCCTGCCATTAGCGATGCGGCCGCGGTGCATGACGCCCATCCACCGGCAACAATATGGTGATGCGCTTCACACACCGCTCGATAGTCGTCGCTGCCGTCATGACCGTCACACTGCTGCTGGCCGCATGTGGTGCCTCTGACGACACTGCTGACCCTCCCACCGAAACCACCACAGAAGTCCCCACTGCGGCCGAGTACGCCAGCGCCTTTAGCGAACCCGGGCCCTACCCCGTGGGGATCACCACCCTCGCTCTGGAGACAGGCCCCCTTGTGGAGGTCTGGTACCCGGCGGTGCAGGGCACAACGGGCACCGACACCTACGACATGCGTGAGTTCACACCAGAGGCCGTGCAGGCGTTGCTCACCGGTGACGCCGACTCGACGTTCACCATCGAGGCCGGAAGGGATGCCGACGCCGCCCAGGGACCCTTTCCGGTGGTGCTGTTCAGTCATGGGTCCGCTGGCATACGCCAACAGTCGAGCTTCCTCACCTCCCATCTGGCCTCCTGGGGGATGGTGGTGGCTTCCCCAGACCACCCGTCGCGGGATTTGAACAGTCGTTTGGGTGGAGGACCTGCCGAACCAACCGACAGTGTCGATGACCTGCTCGGCACGCTGGCGCTGCTGGGGGAGCAGAACCTTGTCGGCCCGCTCGCTGGACGCATGGACCTTGATGCCGTGGGCGCCGTGGGGCACTCCGCTGGTGGTGGAACTGTCCTGACCGCGGCCAACGACCCTGCCATCGATGGCTACGTGTCGATGGCCTCGGGTGTCCCCCGCAGCGACGACGCCCCGACCCTTCCGGCCAAGCCATCATTTTTCCTGGCCGGTTCGCAGGACGCCGTCGTGCCTCCGGAACGGACCCGAGCCGCGTTTGAGGTCGCACCAGCGCCCACACTGCTGTGGATCATCGAGGGCGTCGGCCACAACGGTTTCGACGATTTCTGCACTTTTGGAAACGGGCAGGGCATCATCGGCGTGGCCGTGGCGTCGGGCCTTGGTGGTCTGCTCGAGTCCCAACCCGCACTTCGGGCACTCGGTGAAGACGGGTGCCTCCCCCCGTCGGTGCCGGTGCAGGAGACCTTCCCGATGATCAATCACGCCGTGACCTCATGGCTGCGCAGCCTGTTCGGCGTCGACAGCGAGCCGGTAGGCCTGGGTCCCGAGGTAGCCGACGCCTACGCCGTGCCCGTCGAGATCGAGGTTCGGGACTGACCGACCAGCACGGCGAGCGAAACCAGCACACACGCAGCTGTGTTCGCGCCTTGGCGACACCCATCGCCCACCACCTGTGTGGGCCTGCATCAGGCCATGTGACTCCCGACTCCACCGGCCGTCTGTACGAACAGGGGCGCCGGCCGGTAGCGTCT
>JAGYKS010000002.1 GCA_018401565.1 Acidimicrobiales bacterium
CTGGCCGCCGGCAATCCCCAACCTGTTCGACGACGTGGTCGGACTGCCCGAGGTCAGTGCCGACGAGTTCAGCGTCGACACCCTGCGGGCCGGGATCCTGGGACGGGGGTCGCTCATCGTGCGCAGTGTGTTCGACCCCGCCCAGGTGGAACGCCTGCACAACGCCGTCACGGCTTCATTGGCCGCCTACGACGCCCTGCTGGCCGGAACCGCCGATCCCAACACCGAGCCATGGTTCCACCCGTTTGTTCCCGTTGAGGGGGCAGGCACCGTCGGCGACCCCGACCGCCACTGGGTGCGCGCCGGCGGGGGCATCATGATGGCCGACTCTCCACGATCGCTGTTCGAACTGATCGAGGTGCTCAACGAGACCTCCGTCCCCGCCATCCTCACTGCCCATCTTGGCGAGACCCCGGCGTTGTCGGTGAAAAAGACCACCCTTCGCAAGGTCGACCCCGTGGCTGCAACCGGCTGGCATCAAGACGGAGCCTTTTTGGGTGCTGATGTGCGCAGTGTGAACGTGTGGATCGCCCTGTCGCACTGCGGCATCGACGCCCCGTCAATGGACATTGTGGCGAGGCGTGTCGACCACATCGTGACCCCCGGAACCGACGGTGCCACGTTCAACTGGTCAGTAAGCGAAGCCGCAGCTGAGCGGGCTGCTGGCCCCGAGGGCATCGTCCGGCCCGTGTTCGCACCGGGTGACATGATCGTGTTCGACCAGATGAACCTCCATCGAACTGCTCCCGACGCCAACCTGCCCAACAGCCGTCTGGCCATCGAGGCCTGGTTCTTCGCCCCGTCGCACTACCCCACCGATCAAATCCCGATCGCTTTCTGACCAGCCATGCACCATTCCGCCACCGACAACATCCGAACCTGCCTGCGCCGCCACGTACTCGGCGATGCCACCCTCGGCACCCGCCAACAGCTGGCCATGCTTGAAGTGGCGTCGGCCGCCCCGTCGGGGTCCTACCGCGCCATCGGCGAATCGCTGGACGTCACCTACACCGTGTGCGGACCGGTCGGCGGTGAGGACATCGACTGCGTCTTCGAGACCGCTGACCACCTCCCGTTCGCCGACCACACCTTCGACGTGGTGATTGCCGGCTGGGGCGTCGAACAATCCCTCACCTTTGCCACCACATGGCTGGACATGGTCCGGGTGTGCCGGCCAGAGGGTGTGATCATCGTGGTGGCGCCCGCGGCAAGCCCCAGCGCAACGAGTCCCAGCGCACCGAATCCCCGCGCAACGGACCCCGTCGGGACCTACCCCGGCGACCATTGCCGTCTGCTTCCCGGCGCCGTGGTGGACATGGCCGACGCCGCCGGAGTGCACCTGGTGGACAGCTGGGTGGACCCACGCGGCCCCTGGCACAACCTGGTGGGGGTGTTCCGACCCGAACTGCCCGCCACGCCGCCAGACCTGAGCGCGATACCCCCATCGTTTCCCGCCGAGATCGAGTCGCTGCAAAACGAGTGGCCCACCGATGCCCCCGCCGACGTCGAGCGCGGCCGTGGCCACGAGTACTACATCCCGGTACTCGAGCGGGTGCACACGTGGCTGGCGCCGCGCACCTATCTGGAGATCGGTGTGAGCACCGGCCAGAGCATGCGTCTGGCCTCGTGCGCAGCGATCGGCATCGATCCCGACCCGCACCCCACCCAGCCATTTGGCCCCAACCACAGCGTGGTCACCCACACCAGCGACGACGTGTTCGCCTTCACCGACATCGCCCAGGACGCCGGGCCGTTCGACCTGGCGTTCATCGACGGCATGCACCTGGCCGAGTTCGTGGTGATGGACTTCATGAATACCGAACGGCACTGCCATGCGGCGTCGGTGATCCTGATCGACGATCCCTGCCCCGCCCACCCGCTGCAGGCCGAGCGCACCCGGGTCACGCAGTTCTGGACCGGCGACGTCTGGAAGATCATCCCCATCCTGCACCGGTTGCGCCCCGACCTGTTGACGCTGGTGATCGACACCGACCCCACCGCCACGCTCATGGTGATCGGTGCCGACCCGCACAACACCGTGTTGTGGGACAACTTTGACCTTGTGGTGGACCAGGTCATCAACGATCCCGCCACCGTGGACGACGCCATCGTGGAGCGCGCCGGGGCCATCGATCCCGGCGATCCCCTGCTGCGCAAGGTGCTCACCATGCTTGCCCACGCCCGCACCGCCGACGACCCCGCCGCCGC
>JAGYKS010000003.1 GCA_018401565.1 Acidimicrobiales bacterium
TGGGTGAGGCAGTGCTCCCACATCATCAGCGCCTGCTTTTCCTCTGGATTCAGGTCGCGTCGCTCGGCGTACCGCAGGGCACGTTCGAGGTACTCGGTCTGGATCTGCAGCGCCGATGCCTCACGCCCATTGGCCAGCCGCACCGGACGTTTGCAGGTGGTGTCGTGACTGATCTCCCGAATGGCCCGGATGGGGTTTTCCAGCGTGAGGTCGCGAAACACCACCGACGGCTCCTCGAACATGCGCATCACCAAAGCTGCCGAACCCATCTTGAGGAAGGTGGTGTACTCGCTCATGTTGGAGTCACCCACGATCACGTGGAGACGGCGGTACCGCTCGGCGTCGGCATGGGGCTCATCTCGGGTGTTGATGATGGGTCGGGATCGGGTGGTGGCCGACGACACGCCCTCCCAGATGTGTTCGGCCCGCTGGCTCACGCAGTAGGTGGCACCCCGGGCGGTCTGCAGCACCTTGCCGGCGCCGGCATAGATCTGCCGACTGACAAGAAAGGGGATCAACACGGCGGCGTAGTCACTGAATTCGTGGCGGCGTGACCCGAGGTAGTTCTCGTGGCATCCGTAGGAGTTGCCCGCCGAATCGGTGTTGTTTTTGAACAAGTGAATGGTGCCGCGCACGCCTTCTTCGGCCATCCGCTCCTCGGCACTGGTGACCAGTTGCTCGAGAATGCGCTCCCCCGCCTTGTCGTGGGCGACCACGTCGGCCAATGAGTCACACTCGGGGGTGGCGTACTCGGGGTGGGAACCCACATCGAGGTACAGACGGGCGCCGTTGGCGAGAAACACGTTGGATGAGCGACCCCACGACACCACCCGGCGAAACAGATAGCGGGCAACTTCGTCGGGACTCAGCCGGCGCTGACCCTTGAGCGTGCACGTCACCCCGTACTCGCTCTCAAGGCCGTAAATACGCCGTTCCATGGGACCACGCTACCGGCTCGCGATCTTCGTCACCCTGCCGGGCGTCGGCAGTGGCCGCTACCCTTCGCCACATGGCTGGGCTTCACATGGTGCCGCTACTCACCGCCACCTCATCCTTTGAGGCCAAGGTGGTGGCGGCCCGGCTGGGAAGCGAAGGCATCCTGTTCGAGGTGCGTGGCAGTCTCGACTCGGTCTACCCGCTGGGCAACGTCGTGATCCTTGTCCCTGCTGACGAACTCGACGCAGCCCGTGACGTGCTGATGGTCGACGACGTCGAGGCCGCCTTCGCCGACATGGACTTCCCCGACGATGACGATCCCGCTGGTCGGTCGTGGACATCGGGCCCGGTGTGGAAAGCGGCGGCATTCGCCGGCCTCGTCGCCCTTGTGGTCGTGGCGGCCCGGAGCTTTCTGGGCGGGATCCCGAGCTGAACCCGGGCGGGTCGACCGTGCCAACCCGGAGCCGTCAGTCGGTGAGCAACCCGAAGCCGTCAGTCGGCGAGCAGGGCGTCGACGTCAGCATCGGCGAGTCGCCGGAAGGCCCGTCGGCCGTTGCCGTAGGCAAGCACCGCCACCTCGAGGTCGCCTGAGGCCAGGGTCCGGTCTGGCCCGGCCAGGGCGTCGACCACCGAACGAAGCGCCGGACCGAGGTCCTGGCCGGCACTCCACGACGCCCCCAACCGTTCGGCAATGGACTCCGCCTCCCCACCGAGGACGGTGAAGTCGTGCTCGTCGACCACCGTGCCGTCGTAGAGAATGTGGAACATCTGGCTTTGATCACGCTCTGGACCAATTTCGGCCACCAGGATCTCCACCTCCATGGGTTTCATCTCATGGGTGAAGGTCTGCCCCAGGATCTGGGCGTACCAGTTGGCAAGCGAGCGGGCGTCGACGTCTTCACGGCTGTAGTTGTAGCCACGCAGGTCTGCCTGACGGACCCCGGCAATGCGCAACGAGTCGAACTCGTTGTACTTCCCCACCCCGGCGAAGGCCATACGGTCGTAGATTTCACTCACCTTGCGCAGGGTGGACGAGGGGTTCTCGGCGCACAGCACGATGCCGTCGGCGTACGACACGGCCGCAGCGCTGCGTCCCCGGGCGATGCCCTTGCGGGCGTAGTCGGCACGATCCTTCATCACCTGTTCGGGCGAGACGTACATCGGCATGCTCATGTCAGATGTCTCCCCGGTCGTCAGTGGTCTCTGCGCCAACCGGCGCCTGAGTCGTCAGACGCTCGGCCAGCGAGGCGAACCGACTGGCCACGTCGCTGTCGGCCACTCGCTCGAATCCTTCGGCGGAAATGGTGGCGACGGTGGGATAGATGCCGCGCACAAGGTCAGGGCCACCAGTGGCTGAGTCGTCGTCGGCGGCCCTGAACAGGGCGTCGATGGCCAGGTCGATCGCCGCACCGGCGGTCATGTCCTCGCTGAACCCCACCTTGATGACCGTGGATGCCAACATCCCGCCTGAGCCTGTGGTGGCGAAGTTGGTCTCTTCGTAGCGGCCGCCGGTGACGTCGTACTGGAAGATCCGCCCGGCCTTGCGTGCCAGGTCGAACCCGGCGAACAGCGGCACCACTGCCATCCCCTGCATGGCTATGGGCAGATGGCCGCGCACCATCTGGCTGAGCTGGTTGGCCTTGCCGTCAAGGCTGAGGGTCGACCCCTCAACCTTTTCGTAGTGCTCGAGTTGCAGCTGGAACAGCTTGACCATCTCCATCGCAGGTCCCGCCGCCCCGGCGATGGCCACGCCGGAATGACGGTCGGCGGGAAACACCTTTTCGATGGACCGGTGCGAAATGATGTGGCCCATGGTGGCTCGACGGTCTCCGGCCATAACCACACCATCGCCGTAGCGAACGGCGACGACCGTGGTGCCGTGGGGAATCGAAAGCTCACCGGTCGCGCCGGCACCGAGGTCGGGTCCCAACCCCATCACTCGCATCAGGGCGGAAAAGTCGGGGCCGGGATCATCGGTGAGGCTGAAGAGTGGAACGTTCATCGGGCATCAAGCTAGCGGCTCGTCACCCACCGGCGGCAGGCCGGCGGGAGCCAACCAGACCGCAGCGAGGTGTCGGCTACTGGCCGCCCTTTTGCACATAGGACTTCACGAAGTCCTCGGCGTTGGTCTCGAGCACACCATCAATCTCGTCGAGGAGGTCGTCGAGCTCGGCCTTGAGCTTGTCGCCCTTGTCTGAGGCGACGGGCACCTCGACAATCTCGTCTTCGACGCGATCGGTGCCGGTTCGTTTGATCTGTTCACGTTCAGCCATGTTGTTGCCTCCCTGTAGTGGAGGGACCGTACTGGTCCAACCCGGGTGGTTTCAGGCGCCCAACCCGTCGAGAAGCTCGGCGGGAGTGTCGCTATCGTCGATCAGGCTACCCACGTGGGACCGGGTTCCACGGGTCGGTTCCATCATTGGCACCCGCCGTAGTGGGTCCACCCCGACATCGAACACGATCGAATCCCAGTTGGCGGCCACGATGTGCTCGCTCCACTTCTGCAGGCAGCGACCCCTGAAGTACGCCCGGGTGTCCTCAGGCGGGTTGGTGGTCGCAGCCTCCACCTCGGCATCGGTGGTGATGCGCTCGAGGCCGACCCGACGAGCAAGGCTGCGCTGTGGGCGCAGGTCGTGGTA
>JAGYKS010000004.1 GCA_018401565.1 Acidimicrobiales bacterium
GGTGGTGCTGGCTGCAGCTGGCTGAGTTTGCCGGGCTCCGCCAGTGGGTCCGGTTCGGGTGGTGGGACCCACCGGCGGTAGCCTCGCATCGTGCTCCTGGTAACCGACGATGATCCCTGCCCCGACCTGGGGTCCGGGACGGTGGTGACCATCGGTGCCTACGACGGTGTGCACCACGGCCATCAGGTGGTGATCAATCGGGTGTGCACACTGGCTTCTGAGCGCGGTCTCACTCCTGTGGTGGTGACCTTTGACCGGCACCCCGCCAGCGTGGTGCGGCCCGAGGCGTCCCCGTTGCTTCTCACTGATCTTGACCAGAAGCTTGAGTTGCTGGCCGAAACCGGGGCGGCGGTCACCATGGTGGTGCGGTTCACCGCAGAGCGCGCTGCCGAGTCGGCCGACGACTTCGTTCGCCGGGTCCTGGTGGACTGTCTTGGTGCCCGGGTGGTCGTGGTCGGCGACGACTTTCACTTTGGCGCCGGTCGGCAGGGCAACGTCACCATGCTTGGTGAGGTGGGTCCGGAGCTGGGGTTTGAGGTGTCCCCCTTGCGTCTGGTGGGTGCCGATGGCACGGTGGCCCCGACCGGGTCGCCCAAGGTGTCGTCCACCGCCATTCGCCACGTTCTGGCCGAGGGCGACGTGGCGTCGGCTGCCACCATGCTGGGGCGCTACCACGAGGTGCGCGGGGTGGTCGGTCATGGGGACAAGCGGGCCCGGGTGCTGGGATTCCCAACTGCCAATGTCGTGGTGCCCGACGGCATCTGCCTCCCCGCCGACGGCATCTACGCCGCCTGGTACGTCGACGACAACGGCGGTGAACCCCCCGCCGCCATCTCCCTTGGCCGACGACCGACGTTCTACGACGATCAGCCCTACTCGCTGCTGGAGGCTCATCTGCTCGACGTCGGGGATGACGGGATCGACCTGTACGACCAGCCGGCACGGGTGCGCTTCGTGGCCCATCTGCGCAACGAGCTGCGCTTCGATTCGGTGGATGCCCTCATCGAACAGATGGGTCGGGATTGCGATCAGGCCCGAGAGGTGCTTGGGGCGCGGTAGTCGACGGGCACCCGGACCCGCCGGTCTGCCCGCCCATCTGTGGCTCGTCGTGCGGCGGGGGTTTGCGGCACACTTGTGCAATGACCCCATGGCTGCTTCTGGCTGCGAGCCTCTACACCGGGGTGTACACCCTCAATGCTTTCGTGCCGCTGTCGCGTGGTCGCCTGCGCTTTGTGTGGGGATTTCTGTCGTCGTGGCTGACCATCGAAGCCGCAGGATTCCATCTTGTGTGGCAGGTGGTGGTTGTGGGTGTCCTGTCGTGGTTCGGGGCGTTGTCGTCCTGGCCGGGATGGGTTGGGCTCGGGTTGTTCGTGGCGTCGTGGGTGGGCCTGGTGGTGCTCTACGTCCAGTCGCGTCGGGTGGGCCCGGAAGTCGACGCCGCACTGGCCGGGATCGGTGTCGACACCACGATGGTGAGATACCGGCGTTCAGCCGTGCGGCACACCCGCAAGGTGGAGTTCGGTCGTGCCGGTGGCCGTCGACAGATGCTCGACGTGATGGAACCGACCGCACCGACCGCCGACGGCGCATTGCGTCCGGCCATCGTGCAGATCCACGGTGGGGGCTGGATCATCGGCTTCAAGGAGCGTCAGGCCATGCCGCTCATGCGGCATCTGGCGGCCAATGGGTGGGTGGTCTTCAACGTGGACTACCGGCTCAGCCCGGCAGCAACCTGGCCCGACCACCTCGTGGACTGCAAGGCGGCAGTGGCCTGGGTTCGCGACCACGCCGACGAGTTCGGGATCGACCCCAACTTCGTTGCCGTGACCGGTGGGTCGGCAGGCGGACATCTCGCCACCATGATGGCGTTGACTGCCAACGATCAGCGCTACCAACCCGGATTCACCGACGCCGACACGTCGGTGCAGGTGGCGGTTCCGTTCTACGGCGTCTACGACTGGACCAACCGCTCGGGTCAGTTCGGTCCCGAACTGCACCGCGACATCCTTGAACCGTTGGTGGTCAAGGCGTTTGTGGACGAAGCCCCGGAGGTGTTTGCCGACGCCTCGCCCATCATCCTGGTTGAGCGGGCGATCGATGCCGGCCAGACGATCGATGCGCCACCCATGATGGTGATCCACGGTGACCGTGACACCCTGACGCCGGTGTCCGACGCCAGGCTGTTCGCCGATCTGGCGTCGAAGGCCTCGTTGCACGAGGTGGTGTACCTCGAACTCTCCGGGGCCCAGCACGCATTCGATTCGTTTCGTTCTCCGCGCACCGATCAGGTGGTGCGGGGGGTTCATCG
>JAGYKS010000005.1 GCA_018401565.1 Acidimicrobiales bacterium
TGGTCATGAAATTGGTGTCGCCTTCCCACCGGGGAACGACGTGGACGTGCAGGTGGTCAGGGATGCCCGCCCCGCCGGCGGCACCGATGTTGGCCCGCACCGCACCCGACGGCACCAATGGCACCAGCCACCTGTGTGACGTGGTGAGCACACTCACTCTGGTGGAACGTGCCCTGACCCAGGTCCTGCACAGCGACGACCCGGCCCTGCATCCCGCCGTGATGGACCCCACCGTGCGCGATTGGGATCCACCCGTGGGAACCTCAATTGAAACCATGCTGGAAATGCTGGATCAGCAGTGCGACGACCTGGCCAACCAGGTAGCGGCCGTGTACACCCCCGACTGGCTGCGACCTGGCCATGTCGCCGATGGCGATCCCCTGACGGCCCTCGATCTGGCCCACGAAGCCGTCCGGGTGGGGGCCACCAACCTCGAAGCATTGCGTCGGACCCTGTCTGCTTTGGACTAGCCCACCGCAGCAGTCCCACCGAGGGGGCTATGGTGTGACCGATGGCATAGGGGCACAAGATTTGGGGTGGCATCATGAGCGCTTTTGGAACTCGCTTTGTTGCGGTCGTGCTGACCGTGGTCATGCTGGCCTCCGGATATCCCGGCGACGCCGCTGTGGCCACATCCAACGAGCCCGTGACGGTCAACGTCGGGAGCGCTTCGCGCTCGGTTCTGCCCACAGTGAATGGCAACCGGGACTACCTGACCTCGGTGCCCGACCCGTTCGAACCGTTTGATCCCGGGGTGTTTGTACCCCAATGGGATCAGGGACCGGTGGCGGTGGGCAATGGAGCCAATGAGTCGCACTGGGTTCGTGATGATCTCCGGGTGACGGCCATGGCCATTGAGGCTCCGGATTCCGAATCCATCGTGGTACTGGTTGCAGCCGACCTCTACATGTTGCTCGAGAACGACCTCGACGTGCTGCGAGCCCAGGTGACCGCCCGGCCCGAGTTGGCATCGGTGGCTGACCGACTGGAGATTGTCGTGGGAGTCACCCACACCCACCACGGGCCTGATCCCATCTCGCTGGACCCCGACCGTCAGGTGAACCAGATGTGGTTCGACCTCATGCTCTCGGAGATGTCCGACGCCATCAGCGATGCGGTGACCACCCGGACTCCGGCCACGCTGGTGTCGGCCACTGGCCAACACTGGTTCGGGGCCGCGAACTTTCGTGACCCCCGGGTGATCGACCCGTCAATGAACGTGCTGCAGGCCATCGCCACCAACGGCGAGGTGATCGCCACGGCCGTCCAGTGGACCGGACATCCCGAGATGACCCTGGGCATGCGTCCCGAGATCGAAGGCAAGCTGGACCTCACGGCACAGTGCGCTGCCGCCGCTCTACCGCTCGATCCGTGCACGGCTGCTGGTCGCTATTTCACCGCTGACTACCCCGGGCAGATGCGCCAGCACATCACCGAACGCGTCGGCGGCGAATTCCTGTACTTCATCGGTGCCCTGGGCGGCATGGTGTCGCCCCATCGCACCATCTGGCCGGCCACCGATGTCACCGGACTGGGCGACCACTACACCCCACCGGTGGGTGCGGTGCTCCCAGGCACCGGCACCACCACCGCCCGCGACTTCGCCCGCGCTGCCATCATCGGCGACATGGCCGGTGCCGCCGCCCTCGAGATCCTGGCCGAGGTGGGAACCCCACTGACCGACGCCACCGTGGACGTACGTCACGAGACGTTCGTGACCCGGCTGACAAACATGGGCTTCCGCGTCCTGTTGCGCACCGATGACGACGGACGCCCCTTCTTGGGCAACAGCGTCACGCCACTGCTCAACTGCCCCGATGCACCCGCCGACCTCACCACATGTGTTGACGACGGTGGCGAGATGGTGTCTGACGAGTTGGTCACCGACCTACTGGGTGTGAAGATCCGAAAGGGCGACTTCGTGTCGCCATCGATCACCCATGTCAGGCTCGGCCGCATCGGAATGCTGTTCGTACCCGGCGAGCTACAACCCCATCTTGTGGCTGGGCTACCGGCTGATTTCGGCCCCTCCTACTACGATCCATCAAGTGCTGAACGGCACACTCCGGCGTCACAACTCACCATCCCGGGTTACCTGATGGCGCTCTCCACTGACGCTGAACCATGGTTTGTGGGCATTGCCCAGGGGGCGCTCGGATACGTCATGCCAATCGACGATTGGCGGGTGCTGTGCATCGCCGACGAACTGCTGGCCGGAGCCTGCCAGGTGCTCAAGGCATTGGGCCACATCGACTACCCCGATGCCCTGTCGGGTGCCCGGTGTAAGCAGATCACGGAAAATCCAGCGACTCTAGAAAGCGTCCCTGAGGGTCAGCTACGACTGGCTGTGGACTACAGCTGCCGGTACGGCCAGGCCCTTGGCCAAGCCCGGGGACACTACGAGGAAACCAACGCCGTGGGCTGGGACATCGCTGCCGACCTGCACGCTGCGGTGCAGCGATTGCTGGGCACAACGTCGTCGGCGCAACGAAACCCATCATTTGTCGGCTACTGGCAGGGCAAGCGGGGAATACCGCCGTCACGTCCCGGTGGGCTGACGGTGACCCCCAACGCTGACGGGGCCACCGTGGGCTGGAAGGCCGTGGCCGGGGCCGTGTCCTACCGCGTTGAGGTGTTCCCGTCGGGAGAGGTGATCTACCTGCCGCCGTCACAGCGAACCCACACCATCACCGGCGCCGACGCTGGTCAGGTGGTCGGTCTGCGGGTCAGTGCCCGGGCCGCCGACTGGCTGCGGTCACCAGCGGTGGCGTCCACTGCTGTGGTGGTAGGCCTTCCTCCGGCAGGGTTCGACGACATACCGGTGGGCCGCTGGTTCGGCCCGGCGGTGGACTGGGCCCGTGACGCCAACATCACCACCGGCATCTCCGGCACCAACAACTTCGCCCCGTCGCGGGCAATCACGCGGGCCGAGATCGTCACCATGTTGTGGCGCCAGGCCGGTCGACCCGAGCCCGAGGCACCTGCAGCGTTCGACGACGTCCCCCCGGGAACGTTCTACTCCGACGCCGTGGCGTGGGCCGCCGAGCAGGGCATCACCACGGGTATCAAAGGCACCAACAACTTTGCTCCGATGCGCAACACCACCCGAGCCGAGATTGTGACGCTGCTGTGGCGAGCGGCGGGCCGACCGGAGCCCCTCACTCCGCCACCGTTCGTCGACGTTCCCGATGGTGTCTTTTTCGCTGACGCCGCCACGTGGGCACTGCGCACCGACATCACCTCGGGGGTGGGCGACGGCAGCCGTTTCGAACCCGGGCGAAACGCCAGTCGGGCCGAAACCATCACGTTTTTCTACCGGGCCATCGTGGGCAAAGGTGACACCTGACGAGTCAGTTGAGTGCTGACCAGTCTTCGGGGTTGTCTTCGACAAAGCCCTCGATGATCTCGCCGTCC
>JAGYKS010000006.1 GCA_018401565.1 Acidimicrobiales bacterium
CCGCAATGATGCCGGCACCGTCACAGGCCCCAGCGTCGGCCCCGTCATTGGCCCCGGTGTCGGCCCGGTCGATGTCCACCATCCGTCACGAGCTCCGGGCCACCGACAAGCTCGTGGCTCGGCTGACCAAAAAGCGCACCCAGCTGGAGACCCAGCTGGTGGACGCCGGCGCCGACCACGAAGTCCTGCGCACACTGGGTGCCGAGCTGGGTGTGGTGGTGGCCGAGCTGGAAGCGGCCGAGGAGCTGTGGCTGGCCCTGTCCGACGAGGCCGAATCCCGCAAAGCCTGACGGTGATGACCGGTGACGTTGTCCGTGGCGGGTCATCTCCATCGCCGGTCTGCGCTGTAACGGCGGCTGATCGCTACCATGGCCAGCAATGACTCCCAACGCGCCCGCCTCCCCCGACATCACCGACGACACCACTACCACCGATGCCGAGGTGGCGGTGTTCCACATCACCCCGGCCGCTTTGGATCAGGTGTTGGCGGTGCGCGCCGCTGAGGACGACCCGGACTCGCTGGCGTTGCGCATCGAGGTAGTGGGTGTCAACGGCACCGACTACTCCTACGACCTGTCGTTTGATGCCGTGGACGCAGCTGCTGTTGACGACAACCGCCAGACGTTCGCCGGCACCGGTGGCCACAGCGACCTGATGCTCATCGTGCCGGCCGAGTCGGTGGCCAAGCTGACCGGGGCCACCCTCGATCTGCCCACCACCGAAGGCCAGTCCGGCCTGGTCATCCGCAACCCCAATCGACCCAACCCACTGCTCGAGATCGAGGGTCTCACCCTCACCGGAGACGCCGCCGAAAAGATCCAGCAGTTGCTGGTGGAATCAGTCAACCCGTCGCTGGCCGCCCACGGCGGTTTCGCCACGCTGGTCGGGGTGGACGGCGAGCGCGCCTATCTCACCATGGGCGGCGGTTGTCAGGGGTGTTCGCTGAGCCAGGCCACCATGGTGCAGGGCATCGCCGCTGCCATCACCGAGGCCATCCCCGAGATCACCGAGGTGATCGACGCCACCGACCACAGCGCCGGTGACAACCCGTTCTACGCCTGACTCGCATAGGTGCGTAGAGGACCCCGGTGACGTTCACAACTCTGACTCGAGCCTGACCAACCTTCGCATGAAGTGCGATCGCCTTATGCGGTCCGACGCCTCACGCCCGTTGCGGATGGATGGACTGGACCCGGTCGGCTTTTTGAATCGATGTGGTCGGCTGTATGGCTGAACGCCCCTATCTGGGCCGATAGCGGTCAGCGACAGGTTCTGCCGCAGTGGGCTGCAAACCATCGAACGCTGTCGAATCGGCGGAGTTGGCCCGACCTCCCCGTCTTTGTCGCCACTGCCCTCCTGGCTCATTCCGCCTCATCGTCGGTGAATCCCCGCAGCGTTGCCCCGGACGCACCGATCCCAGGGGCCTATGACGCCCGACAGTTACGTCGAGAGGACGCTCAGATGGCCCTCGTGGCGTTCCCTCGTGCCGCCGAGTCGAAGCGCCGTCGCTGGTAATCCTGCGCTTGACCGAACGGACACGCAGTGGCGTCGAGCTCTGATCTCACCTCTCGTACAGTGCGGTGCAGGGTGGTGGTGATGCGGGGCGTGCGGGATTGAGTGTTGAGCCGAGGCCCGTGGGTGCCCGGCGTCCTACGCCTGTTCGTCGTCCGCTGACCGGCGTCGTCGGGCGGTGATGGCGGCGAGTCCGCCACCGGAAGCGAGCAGGAGCACTCCGGTGGCGAGGAGGGGGAGGACCGCTGCTCCGGTGACTGGCAGTTCGCCAGGCGTGGCCGGGTTCGACGGTGTCGTGGTTGCGGATGTGGTGGTGGTCGTGGGGTCCGCTGTGGTGGTTGTGGTCGTGGTGACCTGGCAGGGGGTGAGGGTCACGTCGGAGGTGGCCGAGCTGTCCCCGGCGGTTGCGGTGAGCGTGCCACCGGTGAGGTCGCAGTCGGTGACGGAGAACTCACCGGTGAACGTCCCGTCGGCGTCGGTGGTTGCTGTGCCGAGCGTGAGGTCCTCGAGCGAGACCGCGATGGTGGTGTTGGCGGGGAACCCGCTGCCGGTGACCGAGACGGAACGTCCGTCGCCGGTGACCTCGGCCTCGATCTCGGGCTCGGGTGTGGCGCACGGACCGAACGCCACATCTTCCGGCCCGGACTCGACGGGGATGGTGGCGGTGACGGTGTTGGTGGTGGTGTCGATCACCGACACGGTGTTGTCGTTGAAGTTGGTGATGTAGGCGGTGGCGCCATCAGGGCTCACGGCCACTGCGCTCGGGTTGGTTCCGACGGTGATGGTGGTGGTGACGGTGTTGTTGGTGGCGTCGATTACCGACACGGTGTTGCTGGCGTTGGCGATGAGGGCGGTACAGGAGGTTTCAGCGGCGGCAGGAGACCCTGGCGTCACAACCAGTCCAACAACCAGCGCAACGACACAAACAATCCGACTCAGCATCGCAGGTGTCTAGCACGACCCTCAAGCCATTGGGCGGACTTCGGGTGATGTGGTCGACCCACGAGGCGGGTGCGCCAAGTCCCACCGGATCAGGCGGCGTACCGAACCCACCAGCATCGCCAACTGACCGACGAACTCCACGCTTGGCAAGCGACGATGCGCTCTGCCGATGGCTGCGAAGGGCAGCGAGCTGGCCGGTTCACACCGGCGGGGCGTCGAGCTGGTGGGCGGTCACCAGGCTGAGCGCCGAGGCGGTGATGCCAGCGGCGTCGAGGCCAACGTCGGCCAGAATCTGGTCGGGCTTGCCGTGGGGGAGATAGGCACACGGC
>JAGYKS010000007.1 GCA_018401565.1 Acidimicrobiales bacterium
GACATCCCCGGGTCGGCGGTGCTGCAGATCCATGCCGAGCCGGCGTCGCAGGTGGACATGTCACAGCCCGACTTTCCACCGACCTACGACGGACCCCTACAGATCCCGATGCAGGGTCCCGGTCCGGCCACCGACCTTGTGTTCGTGGGTGACTTCGAGGGCAATCTGTACTGGGCAGTGGGACTCACCCGTGAGTCGCCGTTTGCGGTGGGAGTGCTCAGCAATCCCGCCCGGCTGGTCATCGACATCGCCACCGACTGAACTCCTGCGGGTGGTCGCAGGGCCCAGCCGGTGGCAGACGCCGTTGATCAGGCCGTCACCGTCACCGTCACCGTCACACCGGCACCGGCTCGCGAGGCGGCATCGGCAGGATCGCCGGATCAATGTTCCACATTGACATGGCATGACCGAAGCGCCAGACAAACAGCGACATCTGACCACGCTGCATGGGTGACGTCGGGTTGAACCTCGTGTTGCTGCCCGATGGCCCTGTGGCCACCCCCACCTCGACGGCCCAGGCCACGGCGTCACGCACCTCGACACTGGACTGGCTCAAGTCGGTGAAGCCCGACGGAGCCGACGCCACCGGTGATCCGGCCAGACGATGCAGGAACAGCACCATCTGCTGACGATTCACCGGATTGCCGGGGTTGTACCTGGGTGCCGGCGTCGTGATCTCTTCGGCGTAGGCCCACTCGATGGCCAGGCGAAGCTGGCCCGTTGCCGGGATGTCAGTGAAGACGCCAGCTGGGACCGCTGGGTAACCCCCGGGCCTTCCCTCGAGGCGATGCAGGATCAACAACTGCTGGCCCCGGGTGAGCGTGTTGAAGGGATTGAAGGTGGTCGCCGAGTCCAACACGTTCCGCTCAACGAGACACCCGGTGGCTGCGAACACCTGCGGGTTGTAGCTCACATCGGTGAACGGGTTGGTGGTGCCGTCCGGGCAGAAGGCATCAGGCTCGGGCTCGGTGTACTCGTTGGCGAGGGTGAAGGTCTTGTACGCCGCCGAGAAGCCGTCGCGGATGGCCAGTTCGATGACCAGGTCCTCGGTCTGGTCCGTCGCCGGGTTGCCGATGGTGACGGTGGCAGTCGGGTCGAAGGCACCGTCGATTTCGGCTTCGGGGCCCGACAGCTGACGCCATTCGTAGCTCAGTTCCCGACCGTCGGGGCTGATCGAACCTTCGCCGGTGAGCTCGACCAGATCGCCCCTGCGCACCACGCCAACGTCGTCGTTGGGGATGGTGGACGGGCGAGCCACCGGCTCGGCATCCGGATCTGGTTCTGGTTCTGGCAGTACCGCCGAGCCAGCCACCACCGGTCGGCGGGTGGTCACCTTCATCGTGGTGGTCTCGACCACGTCGGTGACGATGCCGTCGGTCACCTCCAGCTGGAACCGGTGCAGGCTCGGACCACCGTTGGGGGCGGTGAACACGGCATCGGCCGAGGTGCGGTCCGACAGCGGGTCAACAGCCGGATCAGGATCGGGCAGGGGCTCAAGGGTGACCGGGTCGATGTCGGTCCACTTGTAGCCCAGCGGCTGGACCGGGTTGGAGTCGGCGTCGGAGCTGGCCGAACCGTCGACGGGAACCAGGGTCTCGCCAGCGCCCTGGCTGGAGTTGAACACCCGGGCCGGGAGTTCGCCCACCCGGGCGATCGGGTTGGCCTGATTCTGGACGATCTGGAGCCAGAAGTCGGCATCCCGATTGCTGGTCACATTCGCTGCCCGCTGGCTGGCACCCTGGGACCGGCTACCGGTGTGGAACTGCCCGGTTGGATTCTCGCCACACACTGGCTGACCGGCGATGGCGGCGGCAATCTGGTCAAAGAACCCGGTGATGCAAATCGCCGGCGTGCCCCAGTTGGTGGTGGATCCCCCCTGGTCTGCGGCCCGGAACTGGAGGCGGCAGTAGGCGTTCACCTGGGTGATGTTCTGGGGTGGAATGAACATCCACACGTTGGGGGTTTCGGTCTCGAAGAGCAGGAACCCACCCGAACACACGCCGTTGGGGTTCTGTGACGTCTGGTTGATCAGGCCAGTCACCACCGGCAGCAGGCCGGACTGGAAGTCGACATCCACGGTGCCGCCGTCGGGATCAACGGCTGCGTTGCGGGCATCGAGCATGACCGGAAGGCCGCCATACACGTAGGTGGTGGCGGGAAAATTGCCGGACTGGAACGAGTTGCTGGTGTTCACCGCCGGACCACCCGACACGGTGCGCTCCACAGTGAAGTCCGCACCGGTGCGCACCACGATGTTGTTGCGGTTGATCGTCACTGGCGAGTTGGTGAGCTGCACGGTGACGTTGGCGCTGATGGCCACTCCACCAAAGCCGTCATCCACCGCTACCCGGAAGTACATGGTGGGGTCGGTGATGGTGATGCCGGGAACCGTGAACGTGGCGATCCGGGAATCGGCGTTCACCAGGGTGGCGGGGAGGCCCGGGCAGGCATCGCCACACGGCTCGGTGGAACCCGGACCAGCGGTGCGGTACCACTGGAAGGTGAACAGATCCCGGGAGGTTCCGTCGGGGTCGGCGTTCACGCCCGGCAGCGGCAGGGTGAGGGTGACCGTGGAGTTCACCACCCGTGACTGCACTGCGGGAGCAACCGTACCGGCGCCAATGACCGGAGCCCGGTTGGCCAACACCCCGATGTTCACGAAAGCCTCACTGGTTGCACCCTCGGAGTCAGTGACAAACACCTTGAAGCGCAGGGTGACCGGCTCGTTGATGATGGGAGTCACAAACGTGGTGGTGACCGCATCGGGAGTGGCGAGTTCAACGCCGATGTCGGTGACCGACGGCGTGGGCTCGATGGCGTTGCCGTCGGCGTCGACCTGGGTCCACTCGTAGGTCAGGACCTCACCGGCATCAGGGTCAATGGTGCCCGCAGCTGTGAGGGTCACCGTGGAGTTGGCCGTGCGTCCGGTCTGGTCGGGGCCGGCGTTGGCCACCGGCGGCTTGTTGAGACCCAGGGTCACTGTGGTCCACGCCGGAGGACTGGCCAGACCGGAGGGATCGGTGACCACCAGCACGAAGTAGATGTCGGTGTCTTCGGTGACCGCAGGGGCCGTGAACGTGGGACTGGCCGTTGTGCTGCCGGCAAGCGTCACGAAGAACGGATCGCTGGGCGACAGCAGATTCAGCGTGGTACCAACCGTCTGCAGCCACTGGTAGGTCAGCGCATCCTCATTGGGATCAAACGATCCGGTGCCATCGAGGGTGACCGTGCGCCCGCGGGGCACGTTCTGGTCGGTGCCGGCATCGGCCACCGGGGCCACATTGTTGGACACGATGATGTTCACCCGGTCCGGATCACTCGCCAGGCCAAGATCGTCAGAGACCACAAGCTGGAACTGGAGGCTGGCGCCAAGCACCGAGATCGGTGCGGTGAAGGTGGGCTTTGCCGCCGTCGGGTCGGACAGGGTGACCGGGAAGCCGGCTGTCTGCGTCCAGGCGTAGGTGAGAGCCTGGTCGTCGGGATCCGAGGAGCCTGAACCGTCGAGGGTGACCAGTTCTCCACCAGGCACGTCGAACTGATCCACGCTGGCATCGGCCACCGGGGGCCGGTTGGCCAGCACACCAATGTTCACGGTGTCGGTGGTGATGCCGCCCCCACCATCGTTGATGGTGAGTTCGAAGGTCAGGGTCTGGGCCGACGGGGTGATCGGTGTGGTGAAGGTGGGCGACACGGCAGTGGCCGACGACAGCACCACGCTGGTGCCGGCGGTTTGCGCCCACGAGTAGCTGATCGTCTGCGGATCGGCGTCGGATGAACCCGAGCCGTCGAGCGTCACCAGGGTGTTGGGCTGAATGTCGGCCTGGTCGGCGCCGGCATCAGACACCGGGAGCCTGTTGGCTTCGACGGCCACGGTCACATCGGCAGTGCCGGTGCCCCCGCTTCCGTCAGACACAGTGAGGCGGAACACCAGATCCTGGGCTGACGGCGTCGACGGAGCGTTGAACGACGGCGTGGTGGTGGTGTCACCGGTGAGCGTCACCGTGGTGCCCGAAACCTGGGTCCACAGGTACGACAGCGCCTGGTTGGCACCGTCATCGATGTCGGCATCGGTGGCCGAACCCGACAGGTCCACCACCTCATTGGCGGCCAGACCGGACTGGTCGGTACCGGCGTCCACCACCGGGTTGCGGTTGGCCAGCACACCGATGGTGACATCGTCGGTGGCGCTGCCGCCGTAGGTGTCGGTGACGGTGAGACGGAACACCAGGTTCTCAGCGGCCACCAGTGACGGGACGGTGAACGTTGCTGTGGTGGTGGTGTCGCCGGTGAGGGTGACCGCAGTACCCGAAACCTGGGTCCACTGGTACGACAGTGTCTGGTCGGCACCTTCGTCGATGTCGGGATCGGTGGCCGATCCGGTCAGCGTGGCCGTGGTGTCGGCAACCAGGTCGGTCTGGTCAGCGCCGGCGTTGGGCACCGGATCACGGTTCGGCTCGACGAACACCAGGGTGAACGACGGGTTGGAGTCGAATCCGTACTGGTCGGTGACCACGAGGCGGAACAGCAGCTGGCCCGCAGCGGTGGCAAGGAACGTGGGCTTCTCGGCGGTAGCGGTGTTGAGCACCACGCCGCCGGTCACCGGCTCGAGTGTTCCCGAATCGATCTGGGTCCAGGCGTAGGTGAAGGTGTGGCCGTCGGGGTCGCTGGAACCCGAGCCGTCCAGGGTCACGGTCTGGCCGGGACGCCGGTCGATCTGGGCGCCACCCGCCGATGCCAGGGGCTTGTTGTTGGCCTGCAGGGCGATAGCCACCATCTTTGGTGCGCTGGGCTTGCCCCAGATGTCGGTGACCACGAGCTCGAACTGCAGGATCTCGCCCTCGGTGACCGGTGCGGTGAACGACGCCGTTGCTGTTGTGGCACCGGTGAGCACCACGCTGGTACCCGAGGTCTGGGTCCACTGGAAGGTAATGACGCTTCCTTCGGGATCACTGGAGGAGGAGCCGTCGAGGGTGACGACGGCCTCCGGTGGCGCAAGCCCCGAAGTGTTCGTGACACTGGCCACGGGGGCCTTGTTGGGCTGAACGGCCACGCTGACAATGACGGAACTCGTGTTGTTGATGTCGTCGGAAACCGTGACCTTGAAGTAACGCACAGGAGGAGTGTCCTGACCCGGGGCGGTGAACGTCACCGATGCGGTGGTGGTCGAACTCAGCGTCACCAGGTCGGGATCGCCTCCGGCCAGAGGATCACCGGCAAGGTCGGTCTGGGCCCACAGGAAGGTCAGGGTCCGGGACTCGGGGTCAGTTGATCCCGATGCGTCAAGAGTCACCGTGGCACCAGCTGCAGGCTCAAAGGGCGCAGAGAATGCCGATGCGGTGGGTGCCTCGTTGGCGGCAACGTCCACCGTCACGATGGTGGAATTGGTGGCCAGGAACGGGTCCGACACGGTAAGGCGGAACCGCAGGTTGGATGCGGTGGCCAGGTTGGGAGCAGTGAACGTGGCAGTGACGGTGTTGGCACCGGTAAGGGTGACGTAGGCGGGGTCATCCACCAGCACGGGGTCACCGTTGGTGTCCACCTGCACCCAGGCGAACGTGAGTGTCTTGCCCTCGGGATCGGTGGAATCGGCACCACTCAGGGTCACCGCCGCCGACGGTTCGGCTGCCGACGGCGTGGCTGTACCCGACGCCACCGGCGGGAGGTCGGCGTTGATGTCAACTGACTCAACGGCCGAGTCGGTCAGGCCAAACTCGTCGGTGACGGTAAGGCGGAACTGCAGGACGCTGGCCAGCACATTGGCCGGGGCACTGAAGGTGGCGGTGACGGTGTTGGCACCGGTGAGGGTGACGTAGGTGGGGTCATCCACCAGCACCGGGTCGCCGTTGCCGTCGATCTGCACCCAGGCGAAACCGAGCGGCTTGTTCTCGGGATCGGTGGAATTGGCACCGCTGAGGGTCACCGTCTCGCCGGCGGCAGCCGGATCGGGGGTAGCCGTGGTGGCGGCGGTGGGAGCACCGTTGGCGGGAATCACCACCACCAGCGTGGCGGTGTCGGTCACGTTGAAGGGGTCGGCCACGGTGAGACGGAACCGCAGGGTGCTGGCGGTGCTCAGGCCCGGGGCGCTGAACGTTGCCGACGCCGTGTTGGCACCGGTGAGGGTGACGTAGTCGGGGTCGTCAGACGCCAGCGGATCGTCGTTGCCATCCACCTGCACCCAGGCGAAGGAAAGATCCCCGTCCTCAGGATCGGTGGACCCGGTGCCGTCGAGGGTGACGGTGTCACCGGCGACCGCCGGCTGTGAGGTGGCCACGGCCGTGGGTGCGCCATTGGCGGCCACATCAATGGTCACGAATGCGGTGTTCGTCTGGTTGGCAGGGTCCGACACCGACAGCTTGAACCGAAGCGAACTGGCCGTGGCCTTGCCCGGAGCTGAGAAGGTGGCGGTGTCCGTGGTGGACCCGGTGAGGGTGACCAGGTTCTCGTCGAGGGGCACCAGGGGGTTGCCGTCACCGTCGACCTGCTCCCACAGGTACGACAGGGTCAGGTTCTCCGGGTCGGCCGATCCGTCGGCACTCAGGGTGACGGTGTCACCGGCCTTCGCCGACACCGGGTCGCCACCGGCAACGGCGGTGGGGAACTCGTCACGAAGCACACCGATGCGCACGATGTCGCTGCCGGTGTCGCCAAGGTTGTCGGTGACGGTGACCTTGAAGTACAGGTCGGTGTCAGCGGTCACCGACGGCGCCACGAAGGTGGGGCTCACGGTCCCATCGCCGGAAAGGCTCACCGTGGGTGTCACTGGATCACCGGCGGCGTCGACCTGCTCCCACAGGCGACTGACGATGGTGCCGTCGGCATCAAACGAGGCCGAGCTGTCCAGAGTGACCGTCTGGCCCGTGCGGATGCCGTCCTGGTCGGGACCGGCGTTGGCGGTGGGGGCGGCAGTGTTGGTGAAGAAGGTCACTGCACGGGTGGCCGACAACGTGGTCTTCAGCCCGTCGGACACCGCCAGACGGAAGTACACGGTGGTGTTGCCCTCGGGCGGAACAAAGCTGGCATTGGCCGCCACTGGGGTGTTCAGCGTCATGCGGTTGGATGGCGCGCTGGCCAGGGTGCCGGTGGCGTTGTTGATGACCAGCTTGTTGGGGTCACTGTCGGGCAGGGCGGTGGTGCCGTTGGGGCCGTCGACCTGGCGCCATTCGTAGGTGATGGTCTGCGACGGCAGCTGCTGGACGTTGTTGGCACCCGCTGAGGTGTTGCCGTTGGTCTGCCAGTTGCCGTTGTTGAAGCCGCCGCCCTGACCGGCGCCCGAGATGGCGTTGGCGTCGTAGCCGGTGCCGTTGAGAGCCACGGTGTCGGGGTAGCCCTGACCGATGCCGGCGGTGATGGTATCGCTGGCCGGGCCGGTGAGGGCGGCAGTCGGTGAAGAGTTCGCATTGACCGAGTTGGACACCGAGAAGTTGATTGCGCCCGAGTTGTAGCCCGCTGAGGTGACCCTCAGGCGGAAGTATCGGGATTCGTTGCCGGTGGCGGTGACGTACACCGGGGCGCAGCTCTCGCGGCCAGTGGTGTTCACCTTATCGCTGGTCCCGCCACCGGGGCTGGTGCGGATGATGTTTGACCGGTTGGCGGGATTGAAGCCGCTGCCGCTGTCACGCCGGGTGTTTGCCGTCCACGCCTCCCAGCGGCAGGTGAGGAGGTCACGGTCGGGGTTGAGCGTGGGCAGGTCGGCAGCGTTGAGTGCCGCCGACAGCTCGTACACGCTGTTGGGCTGGTCGGTGTTGGCGCCGGCCGATCGCCACACGGCGTTGCGGGCACCATTGGAGTCGCTGGTGGCGTTCATGGCCGGTGAGCCGTAGCCGCGCACCGACCACCGCACCGTGGGATTGGTGTTGTTGACCGTGAGCGAGACGTTCGACGAGGTAAGGGTGGCGCCGCCGGAAGTGTCGGTGACGGTGACACGGAACGTCCACGCACCCGGGTTGCCGTCGTAACGGCCGGGGAGCACGATCACCGGCCGACGAGGCTCGGCGGTGAAGCCACCGACGGAGCCGGAGGTGATGAACTCCACATTGACACCCTGCGGGCAGTCGGAGGCCGTCTGACAGTTGGCCGACGATCCGGCGCCGTTGGTCTGGATCCACTGGTAGGTGAAGTTGTCGCTGGGGTTGGTGGGTGCACCGGGCCTCGGAATCGACAACTGGATGAAGGTACCAGCGTTGGCATTGGTCCCCGGGGTGCCCGGAGCCACTGCCGACGATGGTGCGCCCAGGACAATCGGGTTCACGTCCACCGTGATGGTGTCGCTGGCGGTGAGACCGAGTTCATCGGTGACCGTCATGCGCAGGTAGTACGTCGTGGCCGACGAGAACTGCGGGGCGATGAAGCTGGTGACGGCGCTGGTGGCGTCGGCAAACTCGATGAAGCCGTCGGTGGCATCGATGGTGCCCGGCCCGACGATCACGTCGCCGTTGGCGTCAACCTGCTCCCACAGGACGGTGATGTTCAGCGGCACGTCGGGGTCACCGGCCACACCATTGAGGGCAACGGTGGAGTTGGCAGCCTGACCCGTCAGGTCACCACCGGCATCGGCGGTAGGTGCACGGTTGGCAATGATGATCGCCACAGTGTCGGTGGTCTGGCTGACGGCGCCGTATTCATCGGTGACCGACAGGGTGAAGTAGAGCGTGGTGGGGGTGGTGGGCGCCGTGAACGTGGGCGACGCCGAGGTGGCATCAGACAGGACCACCAGGGCCGGGTCATCACCGGCCAGCGTGGTGCCTCCGGCATCCACCTGAATCCACTGGAATGCGGTGAGTTCGTGATCATCAGGGTCCGACGAGCCGGAGCTGTCGAGGGTGACAACCACGCCGCGGGCCACCTGCTGGTCCGCACCGGCGTTGGCAATTGGTGCCTCGTTGCCGGTCATGGACAACGTGATGGTCTGGGTGATGTTGTCGTAGCCGTCAGTGGCCGTGACCCGGAAGTACAGCGTGTACGGATCCGGGCGGAACTGCGACTGGAACGTGGGCTGGGCCGTGGTGGGCTCCACCAGCGTGACGAAGTCGGGGTCGCTGGAGGCCAGCGGGTCACCGTTGGCGTCGACCTGCACCCAGGCGTACACCAGGGTCTGGTCGTCGCCGGCGACGATGTCGGCGTCAGTGGCGGTGCCGTCGAGGGTGACCACAACGCCAGCCGGGGCGGTGGCGGTGGTGGGGGCGGTGAACTCGGGCAGGACGTTGGCCCGGAAGTTCACGGTGATGTCGCCCACGGTGACGCCACGCTCGATCCCGTCGGCGACGGTCACCTGGAAGTACAGGCTGTACGCCTCTGACGTGTCGAGGCCGGTGAAGGTGGCGGTGGCCCCGTCGGTGGCCGAAAGGGTGACACGGGTTGGGTCGTCGTCGGCAAGCGGCTCACCGGCGGCGTCAACCTGGGTCCACGAATACGTGACCGGCTTGCCCTCGGGATCGATGGCGGTGCCGTCGAGGGTCACTTCACCCCGGGTCTGCACGCTATCGATGAGCTGCTCGTTGCCGTTCACGATTTCGGGAGCCACGTTGGCGGCGATCTCCACGGTGACGGTGCCCAGGGCATCGCCGCCGAGGGCATAGCCATCGTTGGCCACCACCCTGAACCGCAGGGTGATGGGGTCGGGAGTCTCCGGGGCGGTGAAGGTGACGATGGGGTCGGTGGTGCTGGGCGACAGGGTCACGAACCCGGGGTCACCTTCCGCAAGCTCATCTCCCTCGGGGTTGATCTGGGTCCACGTGTACGTGACCGGCTTGCCCTCGGGGTCCACGGCGGTGCCGTCGAGCGTGAACAGTGAACCGCTGGGGCCGGGAACGATCTGGGCTGGGCCCTTGCCGAACACCGGCACGCCGTTGGGCTCCACGTTCACGATCACGGTGCCGAGCACCTCGGCACGAGGGTCACCATCGGTGACCAGCACCTGGAACCGCAGCGTCAGGGCGTCGGAGATGTCGGGGGCGTTGAAGGTCACGACCGGAGCGCTGGGATCAGACAGCACCACCCGTTCGGGGTCATCCTCGGCCAGGACATCGCCGTCTTCATCAACCTGGGTCCACGTGTAGAAGACCTCCTGGTCGTCGGCATCGGTTGCGGTGGCATCCATGGTGACGGCGCCGCGGGTCTCGATGTCGTTGATGACCTGGTCCTGGCCGTTGGTGATGACCGGGGCATTGTTGGGATCCACGAACACGGTGAGGGTTTCCTCGCCGTAGCCCACGCCGTCATCGACACGCAGTGCGAACACCAGCTCGGCAGGACCGGCGGGGGTGATGAAGGTATTGGAGGTGGCGAAGGGGTCATCGGAGTCGGTGAGTTCCACCACCGGACCCGACTGCTGGATCCAGGTGTAGCTGAGCAGCTGCCCGAAGTCGGGGTCGGTGGCCGAACCCGACAGCGTCACACGCTTGTTGGTGGCGGCCTCGATGTCGTCGCCAACCTCGACCAACGGCCGGCTGTTGCCGGAGATGCGGTAGGTAATGGTGCGCTCGGAGGTGAAGCCGAACCCGTCGGTGGCCCGCAGGGTGAGCTCACCCTGCCGTGCCTGCGAGTCGGGAAGCTTGTCGCCCGGGAGGACAACATTGTCGTTCTCGTCGGTCATCACGCACTCGACCGCACCCGAGGGGTCGACACACTCGAAGTCCACGATCGGACCCTCATCCACGTCGTAGGTGGCGCCATTCTGCGGGCTGCGGAGCTTGAGTTCCGGGCCTTCACCGTCGATCACGGTGCGTGACAGGAACGGGGTCTGCAGCGGGCGGTTGGCCAAAACATCGGAGCGGGGCCCGTAGTTGGGCGCGCAGAACGTGGGAACGTCGGCGGTGATGATGGCCACCGTGGCGTTGGCCAGCAGGGCGAAGCCGTAATCGGGCCACGGGAAGGTGGAGGTGGAGGCGGGAATGGTGCCGGCCAACTGGGTGGTGACCACC
>JAGYKS010000008.1 GCA_018401565.1 Acidimicrobiales bacterium
CGGCAGGCATGCAACCAGAACCTGGCCTTGGCCACAGGGCAGGACTGAGGCCCCACCAATGGCCACCCCAAGCGTGGTGCTGACCATGATCGTCAAGGATGAGGCCCGGGTGATTGAGCGATGCCTCACCGCCATTGCGCCCCTCGTGGATGCATGGTGCATCGTGGACACCGGATCCACCGACGACACTGCCTCCATCATCACCCGGGTCATGGCTGGGGTGCCCGGGGAGCTGCACCACGCCCGGTGGCGCGATTTCGCCCACAACCGCACCCAGGCGCTGGAACTGGCCCGGCCACTGGGCGACTACAGCATCATGATCGACGCTGACGTTGAGTGTGTCGTGGACGCCGACAGCGACCCGGTGGCAATCCGTTCGGCCCTGACCGCCGACGTTCACCCGGTGGTGATCGACGACGGCAGGATCGTCTACGAGCGCATGCAGATCACCTCGACCCAGCTGCCATTCAGCTACCGGGGGGTACTTCATGAGTTCCTGGTGGTTCCCGACGGCGCCGAACCGGGTCAGGTGATCCCGGGCTTGCGGTTTGTGAGTCATTTCGACGGGGCCCGGTCGCGCAATCCCTCCAAGTACCTCGATGATGCCGAGCTGCTGCGCTCTGCTCTGGCATCACCCGATGATCCCGATCTCGATGCCCGGTACACCTTTTATCTGGCCAACAGCCTGCGTGATGCAGGTGCCGTTGGTGAAGCCGCTGACGCGTACCTGCAGCGCACCACCATGGGTGGTTGGGTCGAGGAGCTGTACGTGGCCTGGTTGTGGTTTGCCCGCATGCGATATCGCATCGACGGTCCGACCGCCGAGGTGTTTGACGCCCTGGCCCGGGCGCACGACCTGGTACCCACGCGCGCTGAGGCGTGCTGTGAGGCGGCAACGATTGCCCGTCTCGCCGATCGGATGCCAACTGCGGCGGTGTGGGCTGCCCGGGCACTGGCCATTGCCCGGCCCGAGTCGTCGTTGTTCCTCGAACCGGACGTGTACCAGTGGCGGGCTCGGTATGAGTACTCAATCGCCGCCTGGTACGTCGGCGATCTCGCTGGTGGGCAGGCGGCGTGTGAACGTCTGCTCTCTGACGGCATGATGCCTGCGCACGAAAGGTCCGCAGTGATCGACAATCTTGCGTTTTACCAGTCATGACCGGCGCTGAGGCCCACACTGATGGCACCTCGGTGAGCCGTGGCGACGATGACATCCAGGTCTGCCTGGCCATGATCGTGCGCAATGAGGCCGCCGTGCTGCCACGAATGGTGGCAAGTCTGGACGGTGCTGTGGATCAGTGGCTGGTGGTGGATACCGGATCCAGTGATGGAACGCCCCAGTTGCTGGCCGAACTGCTCGGGGCGCTCCCCGGGCATGTTGAGCACCGCCAGTGGCGCAACTTCGGTCACAACCGAACCGAGCTGATCCAGTTGGCGGGCCAGCTTGAGGGAATCACCCATCTTCTTTTGCTTGATGCAGACCACACCGTGGCCATGGACGCCGACTGGCGGACCCGACTTGCCGCCGAGGAGGCCGATGAGTTCCTGATCCCGGTTGACTCCGGGGATCACCAGTTCCATCAGTCCTATCTGGTGCGCACCGGACCGGCATGGCGCTACGAAGGTCCCACCCATGAGTACCTGACGTGCGACGATCCGGTCGTGCAGACCACCTTTGACGCCATTCGCATCATCCACCACGCCGACGGCGGAGCGCGCCACGACAAGTTTGAGCGTGACCTGACCATGTTGCTCGAGCATCTCAACGACCAGCCCGACGATCAACGCAGCACGTTCTACCTGGCCCAGACGTACCGGGACCTGGGACGCAGCGAGGAAGCCCTGCAAACCTACGAGCGCCGGGCTGGGCTGGGTGGATGGCACGAGGAGGTCTACTACTCGCTGCTGCAGGTGGGTGAGATGCATCACCGTCTGGGGCGGACCGCTGAGGCGGCCTGGGCATGGCAGCGTGCCGTTGAGGCCCGGCCGTCTCGTGCTGAGTCATTCCATCGTCTGGGTCGGATGCTCAACGAGTGTTCGCAGTGGCAGCCAGCCCGGGTGTGGCTTGAGCATGCCGCTACCCTGCCGCCCAGCTCCGACCTGTTGTTCGTGGAACAGTGGGTTGAACAATGGGGTGTTGCCTTCGAGCTGGCCATCGCCCGGTGGTGGACCGGTGACCGTGATGCGGCAGACGTTGCCTTTGCCGAACTTGTGGAACGCCCCGACATCCCAGCCGGGGTGCGTAAGGCATGTCGGCGCAACCTGGAACTGCCTGCCGGTGAGTAACCCAGGCTCAACCGGTGAGCTGGTCGGCGCGGCAGGCTGACACCAGCTCACTGATCGGATCGGGGGGCGTCCACCCCTGTTTGCATCCAGGAGGCGAGTTGGGCCACGGCGCAACGACGAACACTTCGGCACCGGTGCGGGCCGCCAGCAGCCGTGCCTGACCGGCGACCTCGTCGCGCGGGATCGTCTTGCGCCACCCGCGGGTCCACTCCACGAACGTGAAGGGCTTACCGTCGGCGGTGGCGTAGGCGGGAACGTCGAGTCGGATGGCGACCGAGGCGCAGTAGGCCCGCTCCACGGCGCACAGGATGACGAACTCACCGGTGGCCTGTTCATCAATCCATTGGGCGGCACCGTCAGCGGTGCTGAAGGCATTGGCCGAGTCGGTCCATGCCGCCCAACCCGCAGCCCATAGCGAGCAGGCCAGGATGACACTGGCGCCGATCATTACCT
>JAGYKS010000009.1 GCA_018401565.1 Acidimicrobiales bacterium
CCCCCCCCCACACACACACACCACAACCATCACAACGACACCACCGCACCACGGTCGACGATACTCACGTCGCCCGCAACTTGATTGACCTGTTCCAGCACAGTCAATCATCCACCGACCAACGTGGTCGGAGTCAACCCACATCGCCGTCGATCTCGGACCTGCAGCCCTCCGCGCAATGCAGTGTTCCAACGACGCACCATAACGCGTCTCTCGCACACTTCTGTACGACTCTAACGAAACACTCGTGAACTACTATGACGGGTCGACACGCTCGATCTTGAAGGCGTCACTAGACGCAGTTCATTTTTGTTTGTTTATGTAGAAGTATTTAGAATTACGAAGTCGTATCGCAGCAAGAGGGAATCTCAGCCAAATTCCTGTCCCAGCCTTCAGGACCGCACGTCGCGCGGCCTGTTACCACAACTCTTGATTACAATCATACGTGCAAACCTCTCGTCGCCGCGTTTCGCCCCTCGATCCGCTGCGCCCTGGGACCAGCTGTGATCTGCCTTAGAACACTGGTGGAGCTTCAACTAACAGCCCTAACACCCCTCCCGCCTCCGACCGTCCCGCCCCCCGGTGTGACGCAGGCTTGAGTCGACTTTGCAGTCCTTCCCCGACGGAGATTTTGAAGTGTCAACGTGACCTTCTCCTGCAACCACCGTTTTCCCGCCATGTCCGACCATGCGGAGCAAGACGATCCCACTGCGACCCCAACGGCCGCCGACCCGCCGACCATCCGCACCTCAGCGCGCGTCGCGGCGCTACGTGACGCTGTCGCGCCCACCGCCGACGCAGCCCCTGCTGACGCAACAACCGCGGGTACGAACCTCACCAACCCCACGTCACAGTCCTCCAATGTTCCCAACGTCGATGTCCCCAACCCATCGATTCCTGGGTCCGACCCTGCGCCACCCACCGCGCAGCCAACCACCGCACCTGCCACCGGCACGACCACGCTCCCCGCCATCGCCGATCCCCGCGCGCCCACTGCGGCTCCGTCGGCAGAGGACCTCAGGCTCTCCGAGCTTCGCGAGGAAAACGTGTCCCTGCGTGCGCTGATCTCAACTACGCAGCAACAACACGCAGCCCAACAGGATCAACTCACGCAGCAGCAGCGCCTCGCCACCCAGCTCATGGACATGCTGCAACGCCCCCAACCACGCACCACCGCCACCAAGATGCCCCCCCGCCCCATGGACTTCACCACCTCCTCCCGCATCAACCCACGCAAAACCCTTGCGGCGGTGTGGGAAGCGAAAATCACCAAGGCGTTGGTTCGCTTTGGTTGGACAGGCGACGATGGCGAGGCACTCCCCGGCATCCCTCCCGGCGTGCTCATCACCGAGGTCTTCACGATGTTCGACGACAACAGCAAGCTGTGGCTCGAGGACACCTACGACGGCTCCCCAGAGTCGCTCGAGCACGGCCTCACCGTCGCTGGCGTCTGCGCGTATGTGCGCCGCACTCGACCGGTGGTCCAAGAGAGCGTCGAGGGAGCGCTGGCGAAGGTCTTCTCGCGCAGTGCCCTGCCTCGAGCCGACACCGAGCTCGACCACCGCATCGCCGAGTTGAACCGCGAGGTGTCACACCTGCACGGGTTCCGGTCACTGGCAGCCTGTGAGCACGTCCAACCCGCGTTGGCCTCTCAACTCGTGCAGCGCATCCATGTGTACCTGCTTCAGATTGGCCTCCCCGTGCGCGTGCGCGATTGCTTCGTCACCACGCAAGCAGCACGCATGGCCGACGTCACCACTGTGACGGCCTTCGCAGCGGCGTGCGAGGAGTACCACACGACATGGCTCGCCGTCTGTCTCTCGTCGGAGTCCACCAAGGATCCCGCCCAGGTCAACACGATCGGCACCGTCGACACGAGCGTCGCCCGACTCACTGCGGCTGAACGCACCGTGGCCGCGATGAAGATCGAGATCACTGCACTCAAGGCGAAGCTCAAGGACACCAAGGCCCAGCCCAAGGTTCGCTTCAACGTCGACGCCGAGTTCAAGTGGAAGGAGGGCATGGGTCCGTGCAAGCACCAAGCGGCTCGAGGCTGCGACGGTCGCCACCTCCACCGCAACTGCACCGCACTCGAGCCCTCGGGTGACGAGTGAAGGTGCCCAGAGGGTCCCAGCCGACACTGGACCGGCGCGACCCTCCGGGTACCTCGCACGACCAGCTCACGTGGCCGCACACCACTCGCACACCCACGCACGATTCGCTCCGTGCGCCCAACACCGCACCCACCCACACCTCCGACGATCGCATCACTCGATACCCACACGGCGATCGCACACACTCGGTCCGTTCACGACCCGCTAACACCGACGTCGACTCTCACGACCACACCCAACCCCGCTCACCAGCACGTTCCCACCAACGACGCTGACGTCCCGTGGACGACGATCCCTCACCGTCGTCGTCCTTCCCCCAGCAGCTGCTCCATCACCGGACTCCTGCCACCACCACGCTACCCTCGTCTCCTTGGCGTCACCACCGACCAGGGGGCGAATGGCGCAATCGCACGCCACCTCCTCGCCGGCAACCCACCGCCACCAACACTCCCGCCATCATCGCCGCCACCCACCCAACGCCGTCGACCGACGCACCCCCAGCGCACACGCATCCGACGTCCTGCGCACAACAATCACCGCACGAGCGCCGACGTCCCACCGTTGGTGCACCCGTTCCTCTTTCCCGTTCCCGACCTGCCCCCCGCGGTTTCATCACCGGTCGCACCGACGGGAACACCGACCACATCGACCACTACGTCCGACACCGACCCCGCTCCCCACCCCCTGCCTCCACCGCCGCCGACACCGTCACCATCAACCACAGGCAACGACGTCGACACCGATCCGCGCGCCACGTCACCGCCTCCGATCCCACGACCCCCACTTCCGACCACCCACCCACCGACCACATCGTGGCACCGCGGCTTGCAACCACACGGCCTCACACGCGCACACGAGTGTGACGGTACCACCTTTTACTCGTACACACCCCACCTCGATCCCACCACACCCACCAGATCCGACTCAGCGATTCACGTCGACGGCGTGCGTGTGAACCCGTCGTCACTACACGCGGCGACATACGCCGTGCCGCTGACACCCACCATCCGACCCCTCGAGGTGCTCATGCGCGTGTCAGGCGGTACCCACTCGAGTGCTCAAGCCCGATCCCAGACGACATGTGTCGACACGGGCAGCGGCAGCTCCTTCATCTCGAAACACTTGTCGCTCGACCTACGCGCCAAGGTGTCGCAGTCCGACACTCCATTCTACTACGCTGGCTTCACACCGGGCCACGTCCAGTCCACCTCCGAGTACGCACTCGTCCACCGCACCTTCGGCGACGTCACCACCGTCGATCGTTTTTGGGTGGTACCCGAACCCCCCCTGCCCCTCCTCCTTGGACGCGACAACATGCGTGCGTGCGACGGCCGAGCCCTCCTCATCAACGCCGACCCTGACGCTCCCTCCATCACAGTGGCGACATCAGGCGTCACCGTCTCGTGCTCACCGTGCGCCACACCGTGGCACCCGGACGCGACCGAGACCACCGTCACCACCACCCTCCCTGCCGTGTCCTCGTGCCGCCTGGAGGTATCCCTGCCGTCTCATCCCAACACCGAGCTGTGCTTCGCAGAATCACACCTCGCCCCACAGGTCATCATTCCTGCGTGCGTAGTACGGACGTCGGCGTCGGGCACCGCATCGGTCGTGGCTCTCAACCTCGGCATCACCACCGCCACCGTCTCGGCCCACACCACCGTCGCCGGGGTGATGCGTCACTGCGCAACGGCCACTGACGCGGCACATCACCAGTCACTGCACACGCTGTACACCGAGTCGCTGCCCACCCGAGCCGAGGATCTCCGCGGCCCCGGCTGGTCAGGATCGGCGGCGCACGGCGAGGCAGCTGAGCCGTCCACCTTCACTGACAACACGCCAGCTGCCAAGGACATCGACGCCGAGCTGCAGAAGCTCTGCAGAGAAGCGACAGTGGGTTCCATTCGCGACCGACGCCGACTGCTGCGTCTGCTGCGCGACATGAACAAAGTCGGGCTGTTTTCCACCGCCGAAGATCGCGTCGGCACCATCCGCGGTTACACTCACTCCTTCCGTCGCAACACCCACGAGCCCACGTTCCACCGCCAGTACCCAACCCCGCCCCACCGCTCCGCCGAGATGGCACGGCAGGCCAATTTGCTACTGGCCGAAGGCATCGTTCACCCCACCACGTCCCCTTTCAACTGTCCCACTCTCCTCGTGAGCAAAGGCGTTGGCAAGGCCCCCCGCTTCTGTTGCGACCTCCGCAATTTCAACCGCACGATCGTACCCGAGTACTTCGAGCTCCCCAACATCCGCACCCTCGTCGCTGACCTCGCCACGTTCTCGATCTTCTCCAAGATGGACATGTCACAGGGCTACCACTGCGTCGAGCTCTCCACGGACGACGGCGTCGACGGGGGCATGTCGTCTGCCGACATGATCGCTTTCACGCTCGCCGACGGACGTCGGTTTGCGTACGGCCGTCTGCCGTTTGGAGTGACTGACGGGTCCTCCATTTTCTCCAAGCTGTTGGCCCGCACGATTCGCTCCGAAAACGCTCACGCACGCCAGTACGTCGACGACATCTTCTCTGGTGCTCACGAGGTCGACGAGCACTTGATCAACCTCGAGCGCCTGCTACCACTTCTCGCCGCCGACGGTTTCAAGCTCTCGGTCCTCAAGTGTGAGTTCCTCCGCTCCGAGACTACTGCGCTGGGCAGCTGCATCGCCAACCACCGCATCACACCCGATCCCGGCAAGTCTCGCGCCATCCGCGACCTGCGAGCACCGACGTCCCACAAGGAGCTCGAGATGGCCCTCGGCGTTCTCGGCGTCGCCCGCCGTTTCGCTCCTGACTTCGACACCCACTCCCGCACCCTGTACGAGCTCCTCGGCACAGCACGGTGGACGCCATCGACGTGGACCCTTGCGCACCAGGCGGCGTTCGACCAAGTCAAGGCCTCCTTCACTTCATCGGACGCGTTGTGGGCACCCGACTTCTCACGCCCATTCGAGATTTGGGCAGACGCTAACGACACAGCCTGCGGTGCGACCCTCGTGCAACGCGACGACGACGGCGCGGTGCGAGCCATCGAGTATCACAGCCACGGGTTCACGGCGGCTGAACGTCGGTACACAGTGTCCGAACGCGAGGCACTCGCCATCCTTCTCGCATGCACTGCGTGGCGCTCGTACCTTTTGTCCGTTCCTCGCTTCAGTGTGTTGATCCGCTCCGACCACCGCAGCCTGATGTTCATCCACCGTTCATCCGACACGAACTCTCGCCTGTACCGCTGGGTCCTGGCGCTGTCTGAGTTCAACTACGACCTCGTCTACACACCGGGCGACTCTCAGTTCACTGCCGACGCCATCTCACGTCTCACACCAGCAGTCACCCTCGTCGCAGCCGTTGCTGCCACACGAGCAGCACTCGACTCTCCCGCCACGCCTACCGACCGACAGTCCGTCGGGGTTCCTCACGCACTAGCCACGCCTCGAGGGACTCTGCCGACAGCTGTTGTAACGGTGACACTCGGCGACGACCGATGTCGAGTGGTCTGTCAGCGCGGCCAGCCTCAACGGGACCTCTGCGACGTGCTTCCCGCCCCCGTACAACCCACTACCGTCGCTCCCGTCATCCCAGCGCCAACCGACTTCGTGCCGACGCGCCTGCGCCAGCTCACCACCCTGCCGGGGGGCACCACGTTGTTCTACCGAGTCGAGTGGCAGGACTACCCCAACGCTGTCGACCACACGTTCGAGCCTCACGCCGCAGTGGAGACCTGGCCGGAGTTTCCCGCCCTTCACGCTCGCTTTCTCGCCCGAGACCTCGCGACGCTCACGACCGACTCTTCCCTGAAACCCATCCCAGGTTTTGACGCCATCCCTACGCAGGCAGCGCGTCGCATTGCCGCTCTCGACAGAAGCGCACGCCAACGCGCGGCTCGCGCCCCGACGACCACCACACCTGGTGCGGACCCACCACCACCGTCGATGCCCACGCCTGCAACAACGCCACCGCTGACAGACGAGACACGCTGGGCACACGCCGAGCCGTCTCCACAACTGCCAACCGGCGGTGGCTTCCGACCACGCACCACCGACCACACGGATCTTCTCCCCAGCCTCACGGTGCGCGACCTACGCGTGGCCCAGCGAGCCGACACAGCCCTCGCCGCCATCATCGACACAGCTCCAGACCTGCCCCAGTTCTACTCTATCGACGAGGCCACAGGTCTGCTCTTCTACGACAACGTGCCGACAACGGGCATCCGAGCCGGCGACCAGTTGTCTCGGCTGGCCGTGCCGACGGCGCTCGAAGGGGTGATCCTGCTCGCTTCTCACGAGGCATCAGGTCACCTCGGCGCAGACGCTACTCTCTTCCACGTGCACACGCGTTTCCACTTCCCCGGCATGACAGCAAAAGTGCGCTCTCACGTTGCCTCGTGCACCACCTGCCTCCGCTCCAAGCGTCAGGCACGCCCACACCAGTTTGGTCACATACCTGTCTTCGACTGGAATGACTCGGTGGGCATCGACTTTGCCGGCCCGTTCGACCGATCGCTCGACGGCAACAAGCACCTCGCCATCATGACTGACCACAGCTGCAAGTGGCTTCACACGCACGCCACTCTCTCCACGTCGGCGGCCGACGCGGCCGGTGCGTTGGTCTCGTGGGTGCAACACAACGGTTGGCCTCGACGCATCTTCAGCGACCGAGGGTCAGCTTTCACCAGCCAAGTGTGGTCCGAGCTACTCGCTGCGTTCGGCATCCGACATCGAAAGACGACCGCCTACAACCCGCGCGGCGACTCCCACGCCGAGTCACAAGTGGGCAACGCAAAACACATCATCACGTCCATCGCCCAATCACACCCCAACCGCTGGGACGAGGCTGCCAAATGGGCGACGATCTACTACAACAGCAGCTACCACTCGACCATTGGCACGACGCCGTACTTCGCTCGCCACGGTCGCGAGCCCAACACAGCCGCCGACCACCTGCTGAGCACCGTCACCCACTCCGACAGCATCTCCCTCAGCGAGCTCGTGCGCCGAGTGCAACGGATACGTGCGGCAGTGCAAGAGGGCGTCGACCGTCTCTCGGCTCGTGTCGACAAGCACAACGCAGGCCTACGACACGTGCCCACGTTCGCCGAGGGCGACCGAGTGTATCTCCATCGCGTGTTTCCTTCACGACGCTCCGCCGGCATCAACCGCGCCTTCTTCTGGCCATACCGACCCGAGCTCTACACCATCGCCGAGGTGATGTCACCACAGCATGTCCGCATCACATGTCCCACAGCCTCGTCGCGCAACCGCAACCAAGTGGTGCACGTCCACCGTTTAAAACGCCACTCACCACGCGCAGAGGCCCTCGACTTCTCGGCTTTCATCGACCATGGGGACGACCCCTCCACGGAGCCTTCAATGTCGTCGCCATCATGATCGCCGCGCTGCGCGGTCAACGACAGCGTCAGCACACAGTCGTCAGCATTCTCGTCGTCAACATTCAGATTCTGGGTGCCTCAACTACCTCGGTAGTTGGAACGAGCAGAACCTGAATTCTCGAT
>JAGYKS010000010.1 GCA_018401565.1 Acidimicrobiales bacterium
GCCGTTGCTGCGGTTGGCGGCTCGCCGACCGGGGCAGAGCCGTTGCCGACCGGCTCGTTGACCGCGAACGGCAGTGGTGGCGTGGTCGTCAACTACACCGGGGAACCCGAGACCTACCTGGTCGCCATTTTCGACGCCGCCGCCACGTGTCCAGTCGGCACTGAGGACAACCCCTGCAGTGTCTCTGCCCTGGCCTCGGCGTTGTACGTCGTCTATGGCTTTCTCGCTGGTCCAACCCCCGTAATGATCGAGGAGGGCAGCGAGGTCAACCCGTTTGGCGTATCGACCCCCGTGGTCCTGCCGGCTGGCTCCTACCAGTACTGCCTCGTCATCTACAACGGCGTCGCCTTCGTCTCTGTTGCGGGCCTGAGGGCAGATCTTGGTGTGACTCCCGAGCCACCGACCACGACCACGACGGTTGCGCCCACCACGACCACGACGGTCGCGCCCACCGCAGCTGCCCCCGCCGTCCAGCCGGCAACCCCTCGCTTCACCGGCTGACCCTGCCCGCAGCGCACGTGCCGGAAAAGTCGGGTGTGGTTGGTCAGCACGCCTGAGCCCATCTGGCCAATTCCGGTTGGACCAGCGCCAGAAGCTCCTTGTGCAACGTGGCGATCGCAGGGGCGTGACTGTCCCCCTACCCCGGACGATTTGCTAAAATGTGTTAGCTGAGCACGGTCCTCCACCACAAGCCATAGGTTCTCTAGCCCGGGTTTTCCGCCCAAGGAGTGTGTGTCCATGATCTCGTCACGAAGCCTGCGTGTACTCGGAGTTGGGGTGTCGGTTGCGGCCCTTGCGGTCGCTTCTGTGTCGGTGTCAGCACCGATCGCTTCAGCCAACGGTGCAGAGCTAGGCACGTGCGCCAGCGTGTCTACGTTCACTGCCGACGGCACCTGCACCGTGGCCGCTGGTGAGACTGTTGGGTTCACCATCTCGGGAGGCTTCGGCGGATTTGGTGGCAACGGTGGCAGTGGAGGCGACGGTGGCGCTGGACTCGCCGGCGGGGGACAGTCCGTGCCCGGCGGTGGGGGCGGGCTTGGCGGATTCGGAGGGGTCGGGGGGTCTGGGGCGACCATTGTCGGCGAGTTCACCAACACCACCGGATCCGAGCTGACCCTTGGGGTCGTCGTCGGGGCCAACGGGTTCGCCGGTGTAGATGGCCCAGTCGGCTTCGACGGGGCGGACGCCATATTCATTGGGGAGGACGGCCTCGACGGCACCTCTGGTCTCGATGGCGGTTCCGGCGCAGTAGGCGGGTCCTCCACCATTGTCATCAATCCCAGTGGCCCGTCGGCGCTCCTTGTGAGCGCAGCAGGCGGTACCGGCGGTACCGGCGGTACCGGTGGCACCGGTGGCACGGGTGGGATCGGAAACGGGGAGATCCCGGGTCAGGATGGTGTCGGTGGTGATCCGGGCCTCGATGGTGTCAATGGCCAGTCCCAAAGCTCGCCGCTCCCGCTGCCTCAAGGTTGGTCATTTGGATTTGCTGGGTTTCCTGGTGTGGTGTTCACCGGTGACGAACCCACCCCCACAACGGTGACGCCCACCACGGTCACGCCCACCACCGTCACCCCGACCACGGTCACGCCCACCTCGGTGACACCGACCAGCGCCGTTCCCATCGTCACCCACCCGGTGTCGCCAACATCGGCTGGCGGCCAGTTGCCGGCCACCGGTGCATCAACATCACTTCCTCTGGTGTTGGCCATGGTGGCCTTCGCCCTCGGTGCAGTGATGCTGCTGGCATCCCGTCGCCGAAGCGCCAACCAGCAGTAGCCCACCGCAGCACGGCAGTTGTTGATTGACCATCGGGCGTGAACGCGCAACGGAGGAGACGTGACTGCCCAACCCAACGACCCGCCCCGGCTGTTGTCGGGAGGCAACCCGCCGGCGGCCGTTACCGGGCGGCGGCGGCGTTGAGGGCGTCGAGGTGGCTGGTGGCCTCGAGGTACTCGTTGACCCAGCGTTCGATCACCGCCGCGGTCTTTTCCACCTTTTCGAACTGGCCCACCACCTGACCCACCGGGTTGAACGCCACGTCCACGGTCTGGTCGGGCCACCGGTGGGTGGCGGCCACGGCCATGCCCGACACCATGTACTGCAATGGCATGCCCAGCGGTTCGGGGTTGTCGGGGTTTTCCCACGCCTCGGTCCAGTCATTGCGCAACATGCGGCACGGCTTGCCGGTAAACGACCTCGACCGCACCGTGTCACGCGAGCTGGCATCGATGTAGGTCTGCTGTTGCACCGGGGTGTTGTCGGCCTCTTCCACCATCAGCCACTGCGACCCCGACCACGCCCCGGCACAACCCAGCGCCAGTGCAGCGGCGATCTGCTGGCCCGACCCGATCCCACCAGCGGCCAGCACCGGCCGGGGAGCCACCGCGGCCACCACCTGGGGCCACAGCACGATGGATCCCACCTCTCCGCAGTGGCCTCCGCCCTCGCCGCCCTGGGCGATGATGATGTCCACGTCGGCGGCAGCGTGCTTGAGGGCCTGATACGGCGACCCGCACAGGGCGGCCACCTTGCGGCCCTCGGCGTGAATGCGCTCGATCATGTCGGGCGGTGGGGTGCCCAGGGCGTTGGCGATGAGCACCATCTTTGGATGGGCCAGGGCGATCTCCACCTGGGGGGTGGCGGTGGCCTCGGTCCAGCCCAGCAGCTTCAGGCTGTTGTCGTCGTCGTCGGCCAGCGGCACGCCGTGGTCCACCAGCAGGTCGTGGGCAAAGTCCAGATGACGCTGGGGCACCATGTCCTGGAGCATCTTGGTGAGGTCTTCGGTGGACATGTCGGCGTTCATGCCCTCGTACTTGTTGGGGATCACGATGTCCACGCCGTAGGGGTGGTCGCCGATGTGCTCGTCGATCCAGTTCAGCTCGATCTCGAGCTGTTCGGGGGAAAAGCCCACCGCTCCCAGCACCCCGAGGCCCCCGGCCTTGGACACCGCCACCACCACGTCCCGGCAGTGGGTGAAGGCGAAGATGGGAAACTCGATACCGAGGTCGTCACAGATGGGGGTGCGCATGGGCGGTGCCTTTCTTCGAGGTCGTCCTGTCAGGCTATGCCGCCGGTCACGCCCGCGCATGTGCCGGTGTGTGGGTGGGTGCATGCGCCCGTGGATGCGCCCATGGATGCGCCCGTGCATGTGATCGACCCCCACCACTGGTCGGTGTGCTGTGATGGGAGCGTGACCGACGCCGCCGGGTTTCCCGAACCGTTCGACTGCCCGCGCTGTGATGCCACCACGGTTGAACGGCTGTACGGACCGTGTGAGGACTGTCGGGCCGAGCTTCGTGCCATGTATGACGGGCAGGCCCGTGACGTGGACACCGGCGGGTACGTCCCCAAGATGAACGTGACCCCCAACGCTGTGGCCCTCAAAGACGACTGACCCATCAACGACTGATTGCCGGCGGCGATTGATTGCTGGCGGCAACTGACT
>JAGYKS010000011.1 GCA_018401565.1 Acidimicrobiales bacterium
ATCCGGCGGGAACCCGCCGGGTCCAGCAACAACTCGGCCACCTCGAGCCAACGGGGCGAGAAGTCCTGGACCTCGTCGATGACAATGGTGTCGAACACCGCCCCATCAGAAGGCAGATGGGTGGCGAAATGCTCGGGCACCGTTTCGTTCCACCATTTGGTGACCTCGGTTTTGGACGCACCAGTGCCCGGTTGCCCGAGTTCGGGGATTCCGGGGGTATTGAGCAGCAGGCGCAGAAAGGGTCCCGCAGCCACACCCTCAAAGCCATCGAAATCCAGGGCGAAACTCCTGCCCAGAGGGTCGTTGTAACAGGTCAGTAGAACCCGCTCGCCCCGATCGGCTGCGGCACGTCGCACCCACGACTGGGCCAGCGTGGTCTTGCCCGTTCCGGCCCGACCACGAACGAACACCCGGCGATTTGCGTCGAGGGTGGCAAAGCCCTCGACCTGTTGCCGACTCATGGTGCGGAGCATGGTTCGCGCCCGGCGATGCTCACGCTCAGCATCCCAGTGGAAGTGCGCGTCTGGCGCCAGTTCGCAAATGATGGCGTTTACGGCATCGACCCCGAAACCGTTGATGAGGTAGGCGCTGGTCGCCAGCAGATCGATCTTTTCCGCCAGCAGGTCACGACTCGACAGGTCGGGACCAAGCAGGACGTTGAACCCTTCGTGGTCGTCGGGAAGGATCCCGGTGAACTCACCAGCGCGCGGAAACGCCACTGCTGATGGCACCCGATCGATGCCCGACTCCCCCACGATCGAACGCAACCGTTTGCGTAGTGCATAGGAATTGGTGCGGGCCTGCCTGAACGGCGACTCCTGGGGTCGACCGTGCTCGTCGTACCAGGCCCCGGCGCGAATGTCGGGAATCCACCCCTTGACCTCCACCAGCACCACACCCATGGCCGGATGCAACAGCACGATGTCGAGTTCTCGGTCCACGCCGTAGTCCACCAACCGGACAGTGGGAATGATGAACCAGGAATCGGCAAGATCAAGTAGCGCCTCCACCACGGCGCGCTCGGTGTCGCTGGCTATCTCGTCAAGTGGGTAGTCCTCTGGAACCAGTCTGGCCATCAGCATCTCCCCGCTGCTTACACAATGTCAGAGGTGCATCATGGCCGATAGGCACATCGATGGGTACGGATAGGAGCGGCCCGATGAGTGGATCAGTAGGCAAGAGAACCTGGGCCATCACGAATCGATCGCAGGACCCCTGCGTCGACGGTCTCAGTCGGAACCCGACCGCACCGTGCCGTCGGGACCCGCCAGCCCGGGAGCACCATCGGTTGCCGGCTCCTCTGCATCGGCGGCAACAAGGTGCCGTACCTCGAGATCAGGATCAATGGACGCAAAAGCCAACGTCGAACGGGCAGGTGCGAAGTCGGCTGCCTCCATGCGTCGCGCCGCCGGAATCACCGAGCGTTTGAGTGAACCCACGGCGCTGTTGTAGTCCGCCACTGCGGCACCCAGCCGGTCCCCCACCTTGTTGAAATAACCGGCAAAGGTCTGCAACCGCTTGTGAAGCTCACTGGCCTCGCTGATGGCCTCATCGAGGTGCTGTTCTCGCACATGCAGTCGCCACAGGCTCTCGACCACGGTCAGCGAACTCAACAGCGTGGACGGAGAGACCACAGCCACATTTCGGTCCATGGCGAACAACAACAGATCGGCGTCGGCCCTCAGCGCTCCCTGATAGGCGGCCTCCGAAGGCAGGAACAGAAACACGTAGCCCACGGCGTTGGCCACACCATCCACATAGTCCTTTCGGGCCAACGCCTTAATGTGGTCTCGCAGGCGGCCTGCATAGGCGCCGTCGGTCTCGTCGGAGGGTTCGTCCCCGTCGAGGGTCAGGGTGGGCGCCTTGGCGTCAATGACCAGCACCTTGTCGCCGGGGATGGAAATGAGCATGTCCGGACGCAGTCCGCCTGGCCCACCGGTTGCCTGCTGCTGGGTCCGCCAGGTGACATGCCCGGTTAGCCCGGCGCGCTCCACGATGAGTTCGAGCTGGAACTCGCCCCACTTGCCCCGCGTTGACCCGCCCTCGAGTGCCGACCTGAGTTTCACGGTGCTGTCCTCAAGTCCGGTAACCCCTTTGGCTACCGAATCCACATAGGCCATGACCTTGGTCTCGGCGGTGAGCCGGGCGTTGTCGGCCTTGGTCACCACGTCAGTCAGTTGAGTGAGCTGCTGACCCACCGGGGCAACCATGGCTTCGAGCACCTGCTGCTGGGCGGCTAGTCGGGCCTCAACATCGTTGGCGTACCGGTTGGCGATCTCGTCGGATACCCGGGTTGTGGTGGCCAGCACGATGCTGTCAAGGCGATCGCCGCTGGCGGCCTCGCGCTCAGACAGCGTGGCAGTGAGGGTGGCGACCTGCTCGCGCACTGCGGCGAGGGCGTCCGACGATTTCTGACGAGCAGCCAGGCTGCCCAAGGCATAGCCCAGTCCGGCGCCCACGATGACACCAACAACAACCATCCCGATCTCCACTGCACTCTCCTTTGATGGGGCCGTACCAAGGCGACGACACCCTCAATGGTCCCATGGTCCTGTGACACCCTGCCGGGCATCACTGATGAGCCGCCACGCGGACCCACAGGTACGGGACCCGCCGTCACGTTCGGTTGCGGCCGTCTGGGAAGAATCTGCTGAACCGCGCACCGAATTGGAAACCGGCAGCGATGTACCCCGTGAAGGACCTCGTCAGCCCGGACCGACCGGACGGCGATTGCATCCGAAAGGACCTGCCGGTGCCCATCACCATCGACCTCCCCACACCCCCGCCCAGCGATCTGGGCCCAGCCGGCTGGCACCGCCACCCGTGTGTGGTGACCCCTGGACTCATCCTCACCGGCGACCTGCCAGAAAACCTGCAGCGTGCCGAGGAGCAACTCGCCACCTGGGTGGCACTCGGGGTCACCCACATCATCGACGTTCGTGAAGAGGCGTGCGACCAGTCCCTCGTCGCCGTTCACCAACCCCAGGTCCACTACCACTGGCTTGGCGCCCACGACAACGGCGGCCGTCAGGACGACACCTGGTTCGACGCCGGGGTGAAGGCGGCGCTGGCTGCACACGCCGACCCCGACGCCACCGTGCTGGTGCATTGCCACATGGGCATCAACCGTGGCCCGTCCATGGGCTTCGCCATCCTGTGTGCCTTGGGCTGGGACCCCATCGTGGCCCTCGACGCCATTCGTGCCGCCCGCCCGATAGCGGCGGTGCTGTACGCCGAGGACGCCATCGACTGGTGGCTGCGAAGCCAGAACACCACCCCACAACAACTCGTCGCCGGCCGACAGGCAGTTCGCCAGTGGCTCGACGACGACGACCTGGACGTCGGCTGGGTCATCAGCCGGGTCCGCCGCAACACCTACATCGGAGGTAACTGACATGCCCGTACTCATCCCCACCCTCGACAGCGCCTCGGTTGGCGCACCTCTAACCCGGGCCGGCATCTCGTTGATCCCGGTGTACCTGCACGGCGACAACCCCCCCGCCGTCAGTGCCGAAACCGGCACGCTCACCGTCACCGAAGCGCCCAACGCCAACGTGCCCACCCTGGTGATCACCAGCAC
>JAGYKS010000012.1 GCA_018401565.1 Acidimicrobiales bacterium
CACGCCTGCCGTGGATGTCAAGGGATATTCTCGCCCAGCAGTTTGTCATCGTGGCAACCCTGCGCAGCCAAACCACTGGCGTGGCGTCCTAGCCCAGTTCCAGTGGCATGGCAGCGCTGCGCCGACTGAGCCGCCACCACAATCGCTGTTTGGCCCGACCCATGGCTACAGGGGGCATGCCGGGTACCAGCACCTGATAGCCCGCCAACACGTCTGGTAGCGCTGCGACCCCAACCACGACACCGTGGCGACTCCAGTCAAGCGAAATGATGCGTTCAATCACTCCCGATCGTGCCTTCTTCTCCAGGAAGGGCACGTCGGAGTCCTCCAGTTTCTTGGCCCGGTACCAATGCCAGTCACCCTCCCCGCCAGGCTGCACAATGAGACCATTGGTGAGCACACTGAGCAAGGCGGGTTCAACCTCAGGGTCGGCGATGAACCGGCCGTCAACCAGACGCACCGAGCGTGCAGGCGCCACCGACAGCGACTTCTCGAACTGGTTGATCTGTTCGCTCGACCCACCAAGCAAAAAACAGTGGGTCTGCAGCCACGTTTGGGAAGTGGTTTCATGCCAGCTCATGACGGGCCCATGTGACCACACCCATCCGATCATGCACCCGGTACGGGCAAGCCCAATCGACCCTTGCCCGAGAGCGGACAGGATCGGGTACGGGGTTTCGTAGTCGGCGAGTCGGTCGTTGCACATCAACCACAGCCGGTCGGTCACATCGCCGTCCATCTGCCGTACTGCACGCAGGCCCTCGGCGTAGCCGCCGATGTCCAGCTCGTCGTTGGATCCGGCCACCACCGTGGCGCCCGGCAGGTCTGGTGCGTCCAGCCCGGGGTTGTTCCACACCACCATCACCCGGTCCAGCGTCACCGCTGCTCGCTTCGCCCACGCCGTCACCAGGTCAAGCGATCGGCGGGTTTGGACCGGATCCCACCCCACGAGCACCACGGCGACTCGAGCGTCGATGGCTTCCGGAAGACGCCGGTTCACCCGTCGCAACGCCTGCGCGGTGAACATCTGATGCACAATGCGCCCGGCACGTTCCCTTGCCGTCATCAACGCAGTCATTATGGCGCTCTGTCGATCAGACTGAGTGGCCGTCTGGTCACAGGATGCCCTCCACCTCGCCCACCGGGTCAACCTCGTACACACCGGTG
>JAGYKS010000013.1 GCA_018401565.1 Acidimicrobiales bacterium
GTAGATGCCCGGCACGTTGGACAGACAGTTGTGATCCACCGTCACGTAGCCGCCGTCGTGGGCCACACCGGCGGCGTCGAGACCCAGATGCTCGGAATTGGGCACCGACCCGATGGCCAGCAGCACATGGGTGCCCGCCACCCGGCGACCGTCGTCGACACGCACGGCGACGCCATCGTCGGCCACGTCGACACCCACGGCCCGTGCACCCTTGAACAGGTGCACCCCCCGGGCCACGAAGTCGGCCTCAAGAGCAGCGGCCACCTCGGGATCCTTGGCCGGCAGCACCTGCTGGCGACTCACGATGAGGCTCACCTCGCACCCAAACGACGAGAACATGTGCACGAACTCCACACCGGTCACGCCTGACCCCACCACCACCAGATGACCGGGGAGTTCGGGTGGCGGGTAGGCGTCACGGGTGGTGAGCACCCGACGACCGTCAACTGGCGCCCAGTCGGGGATGCGGGGTCGACTGCCGGTGCCCAGCACGATGATGTCGGCGTCAAGCACCTCGTCGGTGCCATCAGCTGCGGTGACCAGCACCTGGTTGGGTGACACCAACCGTCCGGAGCCGGACATGATGCGCACGCCCTGGCTTTGCAGCAATCCCTCCATCGAGTTGCGCAGGCGGTCCTCAATGGACCCGATGCGGGTCTTGAGGGCGTCGAAGTCCAGTTCGGCTGAGGCGTGGGTGAGGCCCATGCCGACGGCGGCATTGACCGCCGACAGCGCCGACCCGGTGGCGATCATGGCCTTGGACGGGATGCAATCCCACAGATGGGCGGCACCGCCAACCACGTCACGCTCCACCACGGTGACCTCGGCGCCAAACCGGGCGGCGTGGGTGGCACACGTGTTGCCCGCCGGTCCCCCACCGATGATGACCATGCGCTTTGCCATGACCAGAGGCTACCGGCACTCCGCCACCCGCTGCGCGGGTAGTTAGGAGGCGCTGCGCGGCGAGATACGAAGTGCTGCGCGGCGGGTTACGAAGTGCTGCGGGGCAGGGGTCGCAGGCGATGGTCGGGGGTGAACAACCGTCGCACCACCCCCAGCCCGATCACCACCACGGCGGTGGCCACCGACCCCAGGATCAGGTACATGACGGCCAACTGCACGGCCACAGCCTGACGGGCATCAACCCCGGCCAGCACCAGACCGGTCATGGCCCCGGGCAAAAACACCAGGCCCACCGCCTTGGTGCTTTCGATCTGGCTGGTCATGGCGGTGCGCATGGCCCGGCGCACATACGGCCGTGACGCCTCGGGCCAGGAATGACCCAGCGCCAGGCGGGCCTCAACCTCGTCACGCTGTTCGCTGAGCTCGCCCACCAGCCGGCGGGCGGCCACCACGGTGGCAGCCATGGCGTTGCCCACCATCATCCCGCCCAGCGGCACGATGGCCCGGGCCTCCATGGGGAAGATGCCCAGACCGAACACCACGCCCAGACTCACCACCACCACGGCCACACACGCCA
>JAGYKS010000014.1 GCA_018401565.1 Acidimicrobiales bacterium
ACACCCATGCGCAAACCCTTCGCCGTCCTGCTGGCCGCCACCGTGCTGTTCGTCCCTGTGGCGTGTTCGTCCGAGTCGTCAGGCGACAGTTCGGCGCTGGCCTCAGACACCGCCACTCCAGGATGCGACGACCGGGATGTGCGGGCCTGTCTGCTGCCGTGGCCGAGCGACCGCTACACGGTGCCCGATGCCACCACCGCCACAGGAGTACGCGTCGCCATTCCGGCCGACGCCGTACCCACCAACGCCAACGGCACACCCATCGACGTCACCGACCAGAACCTCGGTGACGGCTTCTCACCGGCCACGTCCATATTGGTGTCGGTGCCCGGTGTGGATCTTGCCGCCAGCGGCGTTGCCACCGCCGACGACATCGGATCCTCGCTTGATGACGGCGCGCCAATCGTGCTCACCGACCTCGACACCGGTGAGCGCTGGCCGTACTGGGCAACCCTCGACGCCCGCACCGAACCCGGCGACGAACTGCTGGTCATCAGTCCGGCGGTGGCGCTCACCGAGTCCCACCGTTACGAGGTCACGATCAACAACCTGGTGACGTCCAACAACACCGCCGTTGACCGTCAGCTACCGATGCAATGGTCGTTTCCGGTTGCCAGTGCCGACAGCCTGTCGGGACGCCTGCGTTCAATGGTGACCAACACCGAAGACCTCGTCCCGGGATTCACCGTCGAGTCGGTTGACAACTCAAGCAATCCGGCAGTGGTACGAGGCACGTTTGAACTCCCCAACTTCCTTGACAATGACGGTGGTCCCGGCGGGAGGTTTGTGCTTGACGACAACGGTCTGCCCACCGTCAACCCCACCCAGCCCACCTGGGATGCACCGTTCATCTGCCTGGTGGGCACCGAAGCCGAGTCACGGCCCACGGTGGTGTACGGCCACGGTCTGCTCGGCGGCGCCGAAGAAACCCTGAGCCTGTCGTCCATCAGTACCCTCGGTGGCCTCAATGCCTGCGGCACCGACTACGTCGGCATGTCGCGCAACGACATACCCACCGTGCTGAACATTCTCGGTGACCTGTCCGGGTTCGCCGCCTTGGCCGATCGCCTGCAGCAGTCCCAGCTGGCATTCGTGCTGCTCGGCAGACTGGTCAATGACCCTGACGGGTTCGTGTCCGACCCTGCCTTTCAGATCGACGGCACGCCGCTGCTGGAAGCCGACGGCGCCGTGTTCGTGGGCAACAGCCAGGGCGGCATTCTCGGCGGTGCGGCCAGTGCAGTCACCAACGAATGGAGCCGGGTGGTGCTCGGTGTGCCTGGCCTCGGGTACAACGTGATGCTGCCGCGCTCAAGCAACTGGCCAAGGTTCGAAGAGGTTCTCAACCCGGCCTACCCCAACGCTGTGGATCGGGTACTGGCCGTGGAACTCATCCAGTTGCTTTGGGATCGCGGCGAAAACGCTGGCTACGCCCAACACCTCACCAGTGACCCCTACCCAGGGATCTCCCCCAAGACGGTGCTGCTGGTGGAGGCGTTCGGTGACCATCAGGTGGCCAACCTCGCCACCGAGAAGCTGGCCCGCACCATCGGAGCTGCAGTGAGCACCGACGCCCTGGCCAGCGGCCGGGCCACCGCAACTGACCCGCTGTGGGGCATCACCCCGGTGCCATCATTCCCCACCACCATGTCGGTACTGTCGGTGTGGGACTTCGGCACCCCGGCCCCGCCCATCACCAACTTGCCGCCCTTGCCGCCCGACTACGGCAACGACCCCCACGGCGCCGGCAGCAGCGAAACCGGCGTGTTGTTGCAAGCCATCACGTTTTTGGTCACAGGAGAGATCATCGACCCCTGTAGCGGAGGCCCATGCCGCGGTCGCCAGATTGACCAGTAAGCCAATATCGACCCGTCCAGACCGGCAGAGTATCGCCGGTCCACGCATGTGGTTTTGGATTACCTCGGGCCAGTTGGAACGGATCAATTGCGTGGCTGATGTTTCATAGCGCTTCAAACAGCAGCCGTGGGTCCTTTTCCACCCGACCCTTTGGGTGCACGCCACAGGCCCGCAGGAACATCACAGTGCAGTCCACTCCGACGGCAACGATCATCACGGCCACCGTTGCGATCAACAAATCGGCCTGATAGCCGAGGTGGGTGACCACCCGATTTCCACGCAAACAGCAATGCCGTGATGAAAAGTTGGCGTTAGGTGGCTCGTGGGATCCGACCGGAGCACCCTGGCGAACCGGAGCACCCTGGCGAATAGGTCCTCGTTGGTCCGCCCGGTGTGCCAGGCAACGATGTGGTCCGGCCAGTGGCGCAGGGTGCCAACGGGCGCTCGAGCTACGAGCGTCGACGATGCAACAGAGCCAGCACCACCACCGCAGTGGCAAGCGCTGCCAACGCCACCACCACGATCCGCCCCTTGCCACCAGCCGGTTCAGGCACTGACGACACCCACGGGTTGGGCGGGGTCACAGGCTCTGAAACCGGTTCGAAAACCGGACTGGCGACCGGCTCGCCAACCGGTGCTGGTTTCAAGCTGGCTTCGGCCGTTCCGTTCAGTGTCGGTTTGGGCTTCGCCGACTTTTTGGGTGGCACGTCGGCGCTGTGTTCCACAGCGTCGAGCAGGGCATCAACAGGTACGGGTTCGTCAGCCGCCGGTTCGGGGCGGGCCCGGCGGGCCTTGGGGTCGTAGTCAGCCACCGGTCACCACTCCTTCACGTCCCTCTGATTGCCCACTGCGTGCACCACGGCCTGCGTCGAGGCGCAACGACGCCAGCAGGGCGTCGAACTCGGCCGCCGCCTCGGCACCACCGGCCCGGTTGCCCAGCCCGTGCACCGGCAACGACTGCGCCGACGCCTCAGCCACCGCCGCACGCTGGCTGATGGTCCCCAGCACGCCGTCGGCGTAGGTGTCCACCAGCTGGGCGTGCCAGTAGCGGGCGTCTCGGGTGCGGCCCAGACGATTCACCACAATGCCGGCCAACTCGAGTGGCTGGGGCCGACGGGCCGAGATGCGTTCGATGGTGCGGGTCACCTGCTCCACGCCGTCACTGGCCCAGGCGCTGGGCTCGGTCACCACCAGGGCACGGTCGGCGGCGAACAACCCGTTCACCGTGAGCAGGCTCAGCGACGGGGGACAGTCGATGATGACCAGATCGTGGTCCACGCCCTGCATGGCGATGCGCAAACGGTCCTGCGCCCCAACGGGATCGGTGGCCAACTGCGGTTCGCGCTGGGCCAGCCGCGGTGTGCTGGCAGCCACATCGGGGACCACCGACGGCGTCTCCCACCCCGACCGCACCAGCACCGACAGAACCGCACCGGATCGATCCTCGGCCAGAGCATCGTCGATGGTCGATGGGGCATCCCACACCGCAAGACCCGACGTGGCGTTGGCCTGCGGATCCAGGTCCACCACCGCCACGCGCAGCCCGGCGTGGGCAGCCGCAGACGCAAGTCCGAGGGCCACGGTGGTCTTTCCCACCCCGCCCTTTTGGTTCACCACGGCAATCACGGCCATGTCCCCACGGTAGTGCAGGTGCCCGGTCGGGAACATCGGATGCCTCCGGGGTGTTGGCTCCCGATGCGTGGTGAGTCGCGTGACAGG
>JAGYKS010000015.1 GCA_018401565.1 Acidimicrobiales bacterium
TGCTGTAGCAGCAGCGCATCCCACAGGAGGGGTACACGCACATGGCCATGAAGGTCTGGATCGATCAGGATCTGTGCACCGGTGACGGACTCTGTGAGGAGATCGCGCCCGATGTCTTCACGCTTCTCGACGATGGGCTTGCCTACGTCAAAGAAGGAAGCAAGGTCTACAGCGACCCGGGTGGCCCCGAAGGTCTGGCTGTTGTGGCCGCCGGCTCCGAGGAGGGCACCATCGAGTCCGCCGAGGAATGCCCCGGCGAGTGCATCTTCATCGAAATCGACTGACCCCCACCGACCCCGGGCCGGTGGCTAGCCCAGACACGAACCGGTCGGCACCTGGGTTGCGTCAGCGCCGATGGGTTGCAGCACCGCCTGCAGCTCCCCCACCGTGAGGGCGTAGGCGACGTCGGGACGGTCAGTGGCCACGGCGAACACCACCCCAATGACAGCTCCGCTGGGGTCCACCATCGGCGCTCCGGAGTCACCCGGGGCCAGCTCTGCAGCCAGTTCAAGCACCTGCCGGTCGGCCCCCGACCGTCCGTAGATGTCACGGCCGCGTGCCTCGATCTCGTCAGACACGCGAGCTGGTGCGATGCGCAGAGGCTCGCCACCGGGATGTCCGAACACTCCCCCGACCGCTCCTGACGATCCTGCCAGCAACGGCAACGGTGGGCGTTGTACCCCGGCGGCCGACAACACGGCGATGTCGCGCACCGGGTCGAACCCGACGACCACGGCCTCAATCCAGCGTCCATCTGATCGTTGGACCTCGACCGACTCAGCCCCCGCCACCACGTGGGCGTTGGTGACCAACACAGGAGCGCCGCCCACCTCGGTGGCGACCACGAAACCGCTTCCGTTCTGGAGTCGTCCGCAACCGTTGGCACGAACCAGCACCACCGACGCCGCCACCTGGTCGGCAACCTGTTCGGTGAGACCGCTGGCCTCGGGTGGGGGGCCGAGGTCGGGTGTGGGGCGCAGCGCCTCGAACACCTCGGGGAACGGTGCATCACCGACAAAGGTGCGCAGGGCCTGCACGGCGTCGGGCGGTGGCGGAAGGGTGTTTGACAGCGTCCGGGCGACGACCGAGTTGGCCATCGACGACGACACCACCCCCGACGTGCTGGTCAACAGTGGCATCAGCAACCACAACACCAGCAGCAGGCCGGCGCCACCAACAACTGCCCCCGACACGTGGTCTGCCACCGCAACCGGACCGCTCACCGCCGGTGGGCGAAGCCGGGAGCCAACGGCCATCCCGATGGCCTGTCCGCCGAACAACCCTGCACCGACCACCACCGCCGACACTGCGAGCACGGTGGACTGGTCCGGGTTGTCGAGGCGATTGAGGACCTCGGGCAACAACCGCACGGCCAAAAGCAGCCCGACAAGGGTGGTGATCCACGACAGCAGTCTGGCCACCAGCCCCATCCGGTAACCACCGACGGCGGCGGCCGCCACCAGACCCAGCATCACAACGTCCGCCAGGTTCACGAGTTGGCCTCAGAGCGCCGGCATCCGGGCATGGGTGAGAAACCCCGTATGCCCCTGCATCCTGTGGGCCGGGCGCACTGCCGGGTACTCGACATGCCATGCCCGCTGGAGCACCTCAAGCGACTCTGCCACCAGGAAGCCGGCGTCATCGAGAGCCTGACGAACCGTGGCCACCTGAACGATGCTCGGGGTGTAGGCACAAAAGATTCCACCGGGCCGAAGGGCGCGGGCAGCGTGGGGCACCACCTGCCACGGTTCGGGAAGGTCGAGCACCACACGATCCAGCCCCTCTGCATCGATGCCCTCGTAGGCGTCGCGCTCCTCGGTGGCATAGCGGTCCATGACATCGGCGCCGAGGTAGGACTCGACGTTGCGTCGGGCCCGATCATGAAAGTCGGCCCGCAGTTCGTACCCGGTGATGTGGGCACCCGCTCGCAACAACGCCATGGACAGGGCGCCCGAACCCAAACCGGACTCGAACACCCGGGCGCCGGGGAAGATGTCGGCGTGCATGAGGATCGGACCGAGGTCCTTTGGGTAGATGACCTGAGCCCCGCGTGGCATCTCCAGCACGTAGTCGGCCAGTGTCGGTCTCCAGACCCTGAACCGACCACCCTTGACCGAGCGGACCTGCCGCCCTTCGTCAGCTCCCAGAATGTCGTCGTGGGCCACCGGGCCGGTATGGGTGTGAAACTCCCCGCCCGACTTGAGTTCCACCATGTACCGACGTTTTCGGGTGTCGACGAGCAGCACCGTCTCCCCGACCTCGAGCGGCCGGTTCATGATGGTGACGACGTGCGTTGCCTGGCCGTCCGGGCGGCCACCACAAGGGTCTCGCCATCAGCAATCGTTCCCCGCCACAACACACCGGTGTCACGTTGGGTGGCCATGCGCAGGGCCCGCAACGTCCACAACACCGCCCCCAGGATCAACCACGGTCCCGAGCCGCCGAGCACACCACGATCAAACGTGGCGCGCCGAAGTTGCTTGAGCATCAGACCCGCCTGATCTCGAGCACGGTGGCACCCCGCTTGCCCCGGCGCCGACCGAGCCAGAAGGCCACCACCACCACCACGGCAAGCCCGACCGCCGCCGCCGTCACCGCCACTGACCGAACGTCGTTGGTGATCACGTCGACGTCGTCGGCGAGTTCACGGAACTTGGCCTCGATGTCGTCAGAAGAGATCTTCGGCGACGACGCGCCGAGCAGACCGGCGGCACCGCCGGGCACAGAGCCCGACACGTCGGCCAGATTGGGATCGAGCGGCTCGGGGGTCAACGTGATTCTCCTGAGGTTCGTCGCTGGGCGCTACGGCTGATGCCGAACAGGGCCAGTCCGATGACCGCCAGCATCAGCACAGCCACAATGAGATACGGAAGCCACGACAGCCGGTCGGCGAAGACGGTCGTCTCGGACTGCAGGACCCGCAAGACCGACAGCCCGAGAAACATCACCGATGCCGATACGAGAATCGCACCCAACAGTCCCCAACCCAGGGAACGTCCCAACGACTTGAGTGGGTCGACCGTTTCCTGACGGGCGTAGCTCTTGAGAAGCGACCACAGCTCGCGCACGGTGTCGGTGGTCGCCTTGGTTCCGACTCTGGCCACTGGGCCCCCATGCTCTGTCACGTCGCGCCATTCGCTGCTGGCTGTCCGAAGGGCTGCTCGAAGTCTGTCCGGATCGGACCGCCCGAGCATACCTTGAGCTTGTTCACCATCCCGGCGGATCAGTTCCCGGGTCCTCGTCGGGCCCGGGAAGTTCCATCTGGGCGCGAAGGTCAGCGATCTCGTCCTCGATGAGCAAACCGGCCAGAAGCATTCGGGCGTCAGGGCCCTCGGCCACCAGCATCCGCTGGCGGTCAGAGGGACCAACCGGACACAACGCCACCACCTGCCCGGCGGCAACGACTGGATCATCGCTGAGGTCCAGATCCAACGGAAGACCGTCGGCGCCCATTTCGGTGGCCAGGCGAAACAACCGCCGCAGGCCGTCGACGGCCAATGTCACCAGATCGCCCAGCTGCTCACCAGCAGGCGGGTCGGGCCAGTCCTCGATCTCAGCCCGGGGGTAGGGGTCGTCGTCAAGCCACCGGAGGACCCGAATGCGGCGCACCCCGACAGCGACGATGGCCCACCGCCCGTCGTCGAGGCCGGCGGAATCGGCGATGGTGGCCATGGTTCCGACCATGCTGCGCACATCCCCTCCGCCCACCTCGCTCCCCCGCTCGATGAGCACCACCCCGAACTCACCGTCGCCTTCGAGGCAGTCGCCAACGAGTCGTCGGTACCGGGGTTCGAACACATGCAGAGGGAGCACCATTCCGGGGCTCAGCACCGAGCCCAACGGGAACATGGCGGCGGTTTTCACTCCCCGGACCCTACTGGTGGAACCTCATGCCAGCGGCGTCGGGGGCAGCGGCGCCAGGTCGGCAGGGTCGGGTCCGCGGGGGTGGTCCAAAAGTACCCGCACAGCGGCGTCTGCGATGTCATGACTCAGGCCGGGCGCCAGTGCGGGGCCGTTGGCAATGAAGGCAAAGCGCAACGGACCTTGGGATGCCGACGCCACATCACCGGTGAGACTGCGAACGGTGTCGAGCGTGCCGGTCTTGGCCCGCACCCGACCCGGTGCAGACGAGTCCGTGAGTCGGCCCCACAGGGTGCCTGCACTTCCGGGACGGGCCAGACCGTTGAGCAGCGGGGAGTTGCTTGCGGGTTTGGCGACAAGTCCTGCCAGCACCTTGCACGTCAACCGGTTGCCGGTGTCGAGTCCGGACCCGTCCACGATGGTGATGTCATCAGTGGCAAGCCCCCAGCTGGCGATGGTTGTCGCCATCACGTTGGTACCCGCCGCAGTGGTTGGTTGACCCGACACCACCAACCCCAATTCCTTGACCAGCAACTCGGCGGCCCCGTTGTCGCTCCAGGCCAGAAGCTCGTTCATCACATCAGCCAGTGGGGGCGACAGCATCCCGGCCACTTTGGTGGCGCCCACCGGCGCCGACCCCACCCCGGGTTCCCCATCCACGGTGACCCCTCTGGCCCGGAGCAACTGGGTGAACGTCTGGGCCGCCAGCTGGGCCGGGTCACCGCCGTTGCCCCCGATGGTGACCGCTGTGGGGTCGTCGGCCCAGCCCTCACGTCCGGCGTTGACCCGCAGGGCCCCAAGGGAACCAACCGTTGGGCCCACCCGGTAGGACGCCGGCCAGCTCGCCACACCCACGGCGTCGTCGTAGCGACTCCCGTCACCCACCACCGATCCGGTGACGCGGGTGATCCCGGCGGCGACGGTTGCATCAGCCAGCTGTTCCAGCGGAGACGTCAGTCGCACCAGCGGATCGGGCAGGAACGCTGCGTACCCCGAGGTGGTCAGCAGTGGGTCACCGCCACCAACCAGGTGGATGTCTGCGTCGAGCACCCCATCAATCGCACCAACCGGCGAGCGAACTTCGGTTGCGAAACGATGGTCGGGTCCGAGCACCTCCATGGCCACCGCTGCGGTAAGCATCTTCATCGTCGATGCCGGAGTCAGAGGCAGGTCACCGTTTCGGGTGAACAG
>JAGYKS010000016.1 GCA_018401565.1 Acidimicrobiales bacterium
CACCCGGTTGCGGCGCGGGATCTGCAGGTAGGTGGGACCGATCCACTCGTAGATCCACATCAGCCCGCCCGGTTTGAGCCCCCGGCGTGCCTGGCCGAACAGGTTGTCGAGGTCGGCCACGTGGTGGGCGCCATGGCTGGCGACCAGCAGGTCGAACGAAGCGGGTTCCAGCTGGAGGTGGTTGCAGTCCACGAGGTGGGGATGCCACCGAAAGCCTGAGGTGGAAAAGCGGTCGAGCGACACCTGGCTGAGGTCGTAGCCGTGAACGTCGTCGAACGTGAGGTTGCTCCACGGTTGGTCGAAGAACCCCTGTTCGGAGATCATGTCGCCGCACACCAGCGCACCGCCGGTGAGGCCGGTGGTGGCCTTGCGGTTGTCGGCCAGCAGGCGATGGGTGAGCAGGACCGCGCCCTCGCCGGGGGCAAAGGAGTTGATGAGGTCGTCACTCACCTGTTGCAGCGACACCCAGGCCACCGACCGCACCTCGCTGGCGTCCATGGTGTCCCAGGTGTGCGCGGCGCGCGTCACGGCGTCGTCGTCGTGCCCGGAGACAATCTGGTCGGCGTCAGCGATGGTGGAACCTCAGCAAAAGTGACCGCACATGGACGTGTGTCAGCGGCCCCGGCCTGGGCGTGCGGCACCCTGTCAGACCCGGAGGTGTCACCACCCTATGTCGGTGTCGTCGGCTACGTTGGGGACACCCGCAGTTTGCTTCTGCGTAATGAGGTCCACGTTGCCACTCGTCCATGCCCATTCGACAGACGAGGCCCGCCAGTTGCTGGTCAACGTGCCGTCTCCGGTGGTGGTGATTCCGGTATTCAACGGTTTCGACGACGTGGTGCGCTGCTACGAGTCGGTCCTGGCCCACACCCCGTCAACCCACGCGGTGCTGGTGGTTGACGACTGCGGCGCCGATCGTGCTCCCATCGACATCCTGGACAAGGTCGCCGATCGGCTCGATCAGTTGGTGGTGGTGTTGCACCGCGAAACCAACGGGGGATTCGTGCGGGCCTGCAACGACGCCTTCGCCGCCACCCCCGGCAACGACGTGATACTCCTCAACAGCGACTGCGCCGTGGGGCCACAATGGCTCGAACGGATGAGTGCGGCGGCGGCGTCGTCCAGTCTGGTCGCCACGGTCACCGCCCTCACCAACCACGGCACCATCGTGTCGGTTCCGGAACGCAACACCCCCGACGACCGCCTGCCCGGTGGCATGGAGGTTGATGCTGCCGCCATTGCGGTGGCCGAAGCATCACTCCAGCTGCGACCCACCCTGCCCACCGCCATCGGGCACTGTGTGCTCATCCGGCGGCTGGCCCTGGACCTGGTGGGAGGGTTCGACGAAGCATTCGGCACCGGCTACGGCGAAGAAGTCGACTTCTCCCAGCGGGCCCTGCAGCGCGGCCTGCGCCACGTGTGTGCCGACGATGTGCTGGTGTACCACCGGGGTGGCGCGTCGTTTGGGGCTGGAGCAACCGACCAGCAGCAGGCCAACGAGGCCATCGTCAACGCCCGTTACCCGTGGTACCGCCCTGCTGTGGTCAGGGCCAGCACCGATGAGTACTCCCCGCTGGCGCTGGCGCTGGACCGGGCCCGCGTTGCTCTCACCGGCATGAGCGTCGGGGTGGACGCGCTCATGTTGGGTCCGCACACCACCGGCACACAGGTGGTGACGTTCGAGACCATCTGTGCCCTGGCCCACCAGCTCGACGGCGGAGAACTGGTGGTGTTCCACGTGCCGTCGCTGCCAGCGGAGCTGGCGGCATCCATCGACGCGCTGCCGGGGTCCCGGCGGGTGGTGATGACCGACCTGTCGCCGCCCGACGAGCCGGTGGTGGACGTGATCTACCGGCCCTGTCAGGTGAGCACGGTGGAGGAACTTCGCTGGCTCAAGGCAGTTGGCCGCCGGTGCATCGTCAACCAGCTCGACATCATCGCGTGGTCGAACCCGTCGTACTTTGCCAACGACGAGCAATGGCTCCAGCGCCGTGAACTGACCCGTCTGGTGCTGGCCACCGTGGACGGGGTTGCCTTCCTCAGTCATGCCGCAGCCGCCGAGGTGAACGCCGAAGGTGTGTTGCCGTCGTTGACGCCACGCCGGGTGGTGTGGTGCGGTACCGACCACAGTCGGGCCATGGCCGCCGGCAGCA
>JAGYKS010000017.1 GCA_018401565.1 Acidimicrobiales bacterium
ATCGGGCACGGGTAGCGCGGCATTGGATTGAGCACGCGAGGTGACCGTGGAACCCACCGAGACGTCCGTGACGCCCGAAGGCGCGATGTGCGTACCATCAGGGATGTGACAGCTGCCGATCCCCGTCGCGAGTCGTACTTCCCGGCCATCGAAACCAGGTACGGCCAGCCAATGGCCCATTGGCATCGGGTGATGGCCTCCATCTCAGAGCTGAAGTACGACGAGCAGATGAAGCACCTGACCGCCGAGCACGGTTTCTCCCGGACCCACGCCAACGCCCTGGTGATGTACTCCCGTGGGTCCACGACGGCTCGACGCCACGAAACACCCGAGGAGTACTTCGCCACCCTCGACCCCGTGCCGGCGGCCACGATGCGGACCATCTTTGCCACCCTGCAGGACCTCTTTCCCGAACTCGACGCCGTGATCGCATGGAATGTGCCCATGCTGAAATCGGGAGACCGGTATGTGTTTGGTGCCTCGGTGTCGTCAAAACACATTCTTGTGGCGCCGTGGGATGCCAACGTGCTGGTCGCTCTGGCGCCCCGTCTTGCCGGCTACACGGTGAACAAAAAGACCGTGCGGGTGCCGTTGGACTGGTCTGTCGACCGTGCGCTGCTTCAGGATCTTGTGGCACCCCAACTTGACGGCTGACCAGTTGTCGGGCGGCCCATCGCACCCACAACAACGTTTGCTGGTTGGGGTGCTTTGCTCATGCACCGTGTGGTCGCCTGGCGCGATCCACACCCCGTAGTGCGCGCAGTGATCAGCAGCAGCGGCTGTGGGCGGTGACCAGGTGTGTGTGGGGAGTGGGGTCAGTGACACCGGCCGCAGCCTCGAACGCCGCCAGGTCGAGCTTGTTGCCGCTCAGCCACGTCGCCTGCACGCTGATGGCGGTGTTGATGTCCATCGGGTCAACGTCGTGGGGGTCCACGTCGAGCTGCACGAAGTCGGCCAGCTTGCCGACTTCGATGGATCCCACCTCGTGCTCGCGGCCCAGGATGAAGGCGGCGTCGATGGTCTGGGCCCGCAGCGCCTGATCGATGGTGACCCGCTGGTCGGTGCCGCGCGGCGTGCCCGACGCCGTGGTGCGGGTGACCACGGTCTTGATGTTGTCCAGCGGTGACGGCGGGCTCACCGATCCGTCGTTGTGGTACGACGGGCGCAGACCGGCGTCGGTTGCGTCCTTGACCCGGCACCACTGTGAGCCGTGGTCATGGTCGAACATCTGGCCGTCGAGCAGGTCACCCCAGTACTGGAACTGGAACGGCCCCATCGAGGCGTAGATGCCCAGCCCCGCTGCCCGCGTGAGCTGATCGGATCGGGCGGCCCCGAGGTGTTCGAGCCGCCAGCGGTGGTCGGTGCCGGTTAGGCCATGGCGGGCCAGGCCGGCTTCGAAGGCGTCGAGCACCACGTCGAGGGCAGCGTCGCCGTTCACGTGCACGGCCAGCTGCCACCCCTGGGTGGCGTGACTGTCGATGATGGCGTCGAGTTGCTCGCGGGTGTAGTTCATCTGGTCCAGACCAGGCACTCCGGCGGTGATCCCGGCAGCCTCGGTGGTGGGGGTGTCCAGGTAGGGGAACGTGAGGGCGATGTTGCCCACCCACGGGGATCCGTCGGCCCACAGCTTGATGCCGCGCTTGGTGAGCATCTCGGCTGGCACGTCGGACTCCCACGCATCTGCGCAGTCCGCCACGGTGGACACGTGATAGAGCGAGACGCGCAGCGGGCAGTTGGGAAGCGCAGCGAGTGCCTCGAATGCCGGCTTCTGGGTGGTGTCGTAGGTCATCTCCGAGGTGGACGTGATCCCATGGCCGGCCATCAGGGTGTACCACTGGGCCGCTGACGCCAGGGGATGGGGCACCATGTCGCCCAGGAGCGGACCGGCGACGGTCATGACTCCGGGCAGCTCGAACGCCTGGCCGTTGGAGGTGCCGTCGGGGTTGCGGCCATAGGACCCGCCCACCGGGTCGGCGGGCGGGGAGGCGCTCCATCCGAGGCGTTCGATGGTGGCGGACGTGAAATAGACAGCGTGGCCGGAGTTGTCGAGCACGATGACGACGCGTCCGGGAAAGTACTCGTCGAGCACGGTGTTGGTGGGTGCCTCGGTGCCGTGCAGCAGGCGGTCCAGGCCGTTGAACACCAGCGGCTGGTCGGGTGGCTGGCTGGCGTGGGCCGTGGTGAACAGGTCGGTGACCGCAGACCAGGTGGGGTACCCGACATAGGGCGCGATCCAGTATGCGGGAGGCTGCGTCGAAATCCCCGACAGCACCGGATGGGAGTGCGACTCGACAAATCCGGGCAGCAGCACGTCGGAGCCGAGATCCACCACGTCGGCGTCGGGCAGCGCCGTGCGGCATGTGTCGAGGTCACCGACGGCGGCGATGCGCCCGTCGGCACCCACGGCCACCGCCGTGGCCAGCGGGTGGGCGTCGTTCATGGTGATGATGCGGGATGCGGTGAGGATGCGTGGGGCAGTCATGAGACTTTCCATGGTGGTGGTCGGCAGGTGGTGGTCGGCAGGTGATGGACGTTGTGGCCGAAATCAGCAAGCAATCATAAGTATGGCATTGCAGCGGGTGTTTCGACGTGAAGGGCGCGCCCCGGGGCTGCCACTCGTCACAAGTCGTCTCGTGATGGACGGTTTGAGCAACGGCAGTGACACAATTTCAGCAAGGTGTTACCTTCGCCACATGGACACAACCCTGAGTGACGCCAATGACGCCTTCTACGACGCGCTGGCAGCGCTGCTTGCCGGTGACGCCGGTCCGATGGAGGCCGTCTGGTCTGACGCCGATGACGTGTCCAACCTGGGCCCG
>JAGYKS010000018.1 GCA_018401565.1 Acidimicrobiales bacterium
GGCGCCCAGCGTGAGGGTGCGATCGGCGATGACCGACCGCTGGATGTCCAGGGCCTCGTCCACGTCGCCGGCAGCAACCAACGCCTTGGCCAAAAACGCCCGCCAGGTGAGGGTGCGGTGGTAGGTGGGCCCGGACCGCTCGGTGAACAGCTCCACCAGGGTCTCAAAGTGGCCGATGGCCTTGTGGGGGTCACCCTCGTACAGGGCGCGCTGGCCTTCCTGGGAATGATGACCGAGCACCGGGTCACGGTCCTCGTCTGAATCGTTGCGTCGGCTGAACAATCCCATGATGTCTCCTGCGGGACGGGGGTCACCGGGCTCTCACCGGCGCTGGACACCTACCAATCGCAACAGGAGCGAGATTTCGTGCGCGCCCCGGCGGATGGGGCGTCAGCGGTGTGATTGCAGGCGTTCGAGCTCGACGTTGCGGTCCCACAGCCACTGGTGCAGCAGGCGGGTGGCGATGACGTCGTCGTGGTTGTAGCGCTCGATGCGGTTGAGGATGGTGGTGTCGCCGGTTTGCAGGTACTGATCGAACTCGGCCATTGACGACACGGCGTCGGTCACCCCGGCCCGGCGCGTGATGCCGAGCAGCGGCTCGAGGGCTTTCAGGCCGTAACTTTCGGCGCCGACCACCAGCGACGACCGCACGATGGGGTAGAGGTCCACCAGGGCGTTGTCGCAGATGTCGGCGACGGCCTCGGCGAGGGCCGGGGTGCGCTGGCCGAGGGCGAGCAGCGCCGTGCGCTCGTAGTGGTTGTAGTGGTAGATGCGGGCGTGCGGGTAGCGCTGGCGCCACGAGGTGATGAACCCGACGAGGTCAGTGAATGCCGGGAGCTGGGCGCTTGCGGTGGTGGCCCAAAACGGGGTGAATCTGACTCGTGTGCGCCCGAACCGTTTGGACACACCGGCAACGCCGAACAGGTAGTAGGCGAGTCCCGCCGGGCCCCGGTTGGTGCCTTCGATGTCGAAGTACAGATCTCCGGGAACGGGCGCGTGGACGGATCGCAGGTCGGTGGTGGTCGCGGTGGTGGTCAGCAGGTCCGGGCTGAACTCCCATTCGATGCGTCCGGTCTGCTCACTTCTCACCTGCAGGGCGGCTTGATGGGCGAGGCGGCTCACCACGTTGACGCCGATGCCGGCAACCGGTGGCGGTGCGGGCTGGCCGTGCAACGCCGCCAGGTCGTCGATGGTGCCGACGTCTGCGGCGCGCAGCTGGGTGACCTGCGCGGCTCGCATGCCGTGGACAAGTGAGAGGTCTCGGGCGGTGCGTCGTGCGTCGTCGCACACCAACTTCCATTTGCATTGCGTGCAGTGCTGCACCTTGTCGGGTTGGGTGGCTGGTTGGGGGCCGACCAGCGACGCCACCAGCGCCTGCTCCAGGTCGGTGACGTCGGCGTCGGGGTGGGCGGCTTCGACCGTGGTGACGTGAAACCCGGTGTCGCTGGGACTCACGACGTACACCGCCGACGGCTTGCGACCCTGCAGCAGAGCCAGCTGGTTGGCGTAGACCGCCAGCTGCTGGACCCACGACGACTGGACGGTGCGACCCAGTTTGGTGTCGTAGGGCTCGTACACGCCGTGGTCGTTGGCGATGATGAAGTCGGCGTGACCTCGCCACAACACGTCGGGGGTGACGGGGTCGGGGGTCATCAGGGCGGCCTGGTAGATCACCGGCACCCCGGCGGCGATGGCCGCGGTGGTGGCGGCAACCTGGTCGTCGAGGGTTCCGGCCGTCGAGCAGTCGGCCACGCCGTCTGGGCCGTGCAGGGTCCTGAGGTGTTCGAGGTAGGCGAGTTCGTGTTCGATGCCTTGCCGTTTGAGTACCTGGCTGAAGGCGTCGCCGTCGGTGGTGGGGTACTGGGCGCCTTCCATGACCGAGCGGTCCAGTGCCGTGCGATGGCGGCACTTTTTGAACCACACCAGGTCGCTGGCACTCACCACCAGACGGCCGCCGAGCCCGGCGGGGTCGTCAGGCCGCTGCACGACGGCGCCTGTCGCCCGACTGGCTGATCACCGCGCTCGTGGCGGTGGTGGTCACGAGAACTCCGCCACCACGGGTGCGTGGTCGCTGAGGTCCCAGATGCCGGGGTAGGTGTCGGGCCCGCCGTACACGGTGTCGAGTTCGTCGGCCAGGGTCGGGGTGGCGAAGATGAAGTCGATCTGCTGCACCGCGGCGTTGGGGCTGTTTCCGTTGCGGTGCGTCCACAGGTGTCCGCACTGGTCGCCCTCGTCGCACCCCGAACAGCCGGCGAGGACGGGACGGTCGGCGGCGGTGAGGCTCACGCAGTCCAGCAGCTCGAAGTCGGCGGCGATGGACCATGTGTCACTGGGCCACATGTTGAAGTCACCGGCCACGATGATGCGGTCGGCGCGATCGGACGTGAACAACGGTTCGAGGTCGTTGAGCAGTGCCGGTACCGAGTAGCGACCGTGACCGCATTTGTCGCCGTTGGTGTCGACGGTCAGCCCGTACAACCCCACCACCGTTGCCCACCGTTCGGAACCGACGGTGATGTCGGCCACCACCGCTGCGGCCGGCCACCGCGGTTCCAACGCCACGGTCTTTTGCCGCACACGGCCGGTGGTGACGCTGGTGACGGCGGTGACCTGCACCCCGCGCCCTGCGATCACCGTGCCCCAACGGCGTTTTGGGCCCACGCCGCCGGGAATCCACACGGCCTGCCACCCTGCAGGTGGGGTCTCGTTGGGCACCTTGGCTTCGGTGAACACCACCACGTCGGGCTCGACGGTGTCGCCGATCCATTGCCACAGGTCGGCGGCAGGCTTTTTGGGGGCGACGGCCTGTTTCAGGTTCCAGGTGGCAAGACGCATCGTGGTGCCTTTCATCGGGTGGCGGTGTGGTGTTGGCCGCAACAGCGGGGCGGATGGGTCACAGGGCCAGGGCGAATGCGCTGGCGTGCACGACAGCATTGTCGGCCAACAGCACCTGGGCTGCGATGCGACGGTCACGCAGGTACACCTCGGTGCCGAGTCCCACGCCCGGGGCGTGGTCGCCGGGGATGGACCCCAACCGCCGGACGAACCGCAGTGCCTGACTCAACCCGGGGCGTCGGGTGTCGGCCACCTCGGGAGCATCGAGGAACCACGACGCCACCAGGCCTTCCCAGTGGGCGGCGAGGAGTTCGGTGGATGCGTACAGGTCACACGACACGATCCGGCCGCCGTGGGCCACGACCACGCCGCGCTGTCCCGGAAGCGGCCCCAGCCGGGCAACTTCGGTGTGGGCGGCGTTGATGCGGGCGTTGGCGGCCAGCGCAGCATCGGCGGCCAGGAACGTGCCGGTGTCGTTGTTGGCGCCCAGCCGGTCGATCTCGTGGGCGACGGTGTTCCACACCAGACCCTGATTGCTGCGCTTGGAGTCGCTGGCCCGGGTGTCGCTGTGGCGCACGTTCTCGGCCACCGACCACGTCTTGGCCCGGCGTATGCGACGGGAGGCGTACCGGGCCGACCGGCCGAACTCACGCTCGCCACCCCAACGGCCCTGCTCGATGCAACTGACCGGCACCTCCAGAGCAGCACCCGC
>JAGYKS010000019.1 GCA_018401565.1 Acidimicrobiales bacterium
CGGTTCGGCGATTCACTGCCACTGCCGACCCGGGGGGAGCCCAGTGCACCGTCAATGCGCCCGCCACCACCTGCACGGTGATCGGTCTGGTCAACCAGACCGCCTACCGGTTCAGTGTGGTGGCCACCAACAACACCGGCGACGGCCCACCGTCGCAGCCCTCGGCCGCTGTGATGCCGGTGGCGTCAATGGCGGCGGTGACGGCGGCGTCATCGGCTGATCCATTTGGTGTTGCCATTGGCGCCACCGACCGAGATGGGCCTGCGGTCCCCGGTGTCGACAGTGGGCCTGTTTCCGGATCCGGGCGACCCGGGATCGGGTCTGGCACACCCCAGTGGGATGTGACCCCTGGGCTGGTGTCGTTTGGCCCGGTGATCTCGCTGGGTGCATCGGGTGGTCTCACTGATCCCGAATCCGGCGGCAGTCCTGATGGAGGCCACGACGTTCAAGCCGACTGGGGTGTCGTTGGGCCGCCACCGACTCATCGGTCCGTTGCCATGGTCGACGTGGACGTTGTGGTGACCGCCACGCAGGGGTTGGCGGCGTGGTGTTGGGCTACCCAAGGCACAGCTGGGCACTCGGTGGCGTTGTTCGTCAGCCAAGGCACCGGTGAGGTGGTGGTGCCCGTTGGATGGAGACCGCTCAGTGGTCCCGCCGCCGGACTGGGTTCGCTGGGGGCAGGCACCGTGGCCCGGTTCGTCATATCGGTACCGGCTGGCCTGGAGGTGGGGCGTCATCGGGTGTGGGGTACCTGTATCGATCCGTTGGGTGTCGAGGTCGGCCCAGGCCTGGCCGGCACCCTCGATGTGGTGATGGTGCCTGCCGGCGGTCGGTGAACCCAGCGGACGCCGTTGGGTTCGGTGTCCCGGTGACGTTGGCCATATGGCCGGCTCCTAGAATGGATCGGTGGCCGACGTCGAAAGTGAAGTCAATAGTGAAGTCGATAGTGAAGTCGATAGTGAAAAGGTGTCCGAACATCTTGATGTGTTGGTGATCGGGGCGGGATTGTCGGGTATTGGCGCCGGCCACCGCCTGCAGGAATCGTGCCCATGGGCGTCGTATGCCATTTTTGAAAGTCGCGACGCCATAGGTGGAACCTGGGACCTGTTCCGCTATCCCGGCATCCGGTCTGATTCGGACATGTTCACTCTGGGCTACGAGTTCCGGCCATGGGATGGTGCCAAGTCCATCGCCGATGGCGCCTCGATCCGCCAGTACATCGTGGACACCGCCGCCGAAGCCGGGATCGACCGCCGGATTCGTTTCGGGCATCGCGTGGTGGCACTGGCATGGTCGACCAAAAAGTCGCTTTGGCATGTGACTGCCCAGAACTGCCGCACCGGCGAGACCGTGGAGCTCACGTGTGGCTTTGTCTACTCGTGCACCGGCTACTACCGCTACGACCGTGGCTACACCCCAACATTTGAAGGGTTGGACGGATTCGCTGGCGAGGTGGTTCATCCCCAGCACTGGCCCGACGATCTCGACGTCACCGGCAAGCGGGTGGTGGTGATCGGAAGTGGTGCCACCGCCATCACGCTGGTCCCTGCGCTCGCCGGCAGCGCTGGCCATGTCACCATGCTGCAACGGTCGCCCACGTGGGTGGTGTCACTGCCGTCACGCAGCGCCTTGGCCGACCGGTTGCGCCGTGCGCTGCCACGGCGGTGGGCCGACGTAGCAATCAGATGGGCCAACGTCCTCGCTTCCCAGGGGTCGTATTTTTTGAGCAGGCGGTGGCCGGCGTTGGTTCGCACGGGTTTGCGCAAGGGTCTCGAACGCGATCTGCCCGAGGGTTATGACATCGATACCCATTTCACTCCCCGGTACGACCCGTGGGATCAGCGACTGTGCGTGGCCACCGACGGCGATCTGTTTGCTGCCCTGAGGGCCGGCACCGCGTCGGTGGTGACCGACGGGATCGACCGGTTCACGTCCACTGGGGTGCAGTTGGCGTCGGGTGCTGAGCTGGACGCCGACGTGGTGGTCACCGCCACCGGTCTCGACATGTTGTTCATTGGGGGCATCGACGTGTCTGTGGACGGTGAGTCGGTCGATCCGGGATCTCGCCTTCTCTACAAGGGAATGATGGTCGAGGGTGTTCCGAACCTTGCCATAGCGCTCGGGTACGCCAATGCCTCGTGGACTCTCAAAGCTGATCTCACCAGTCGCTATGTCTGCCGCCTCCTCAATCACATGCGTGCCACCGGGATGCGCCAGTGCACAGCGCTGAACCGCACAGCCCATCAGGTCGAGGGGTCGGTGCTTGGGTTGTCGTCGGGCTATTTGCAGCGAGCCGCTGACCAGATGCCTCGCCAGGGTTCGGTCTTTCCCTGGAGGGTGCACCAGAGTTACCTGCGGGACCATCGGGCGTTGAAGCGTTCGGCGTTGTCTGATGATGCCATGGTGTTTTCCAACCCCCGTTCATGATGGAGCGTCGGGTGTTCTC
>JAGYKS010000020.1 GCA_018401565.1 Acidimicrobiales bacterium
CTCGGCTCCCGACCCTGCCACCCACACCCTGCACGTGAACTCGACTCGTTCGTCGAAGATCACCCTGCCGGTGGTCAAAAACCAGATCGTGGACACGGCGTCGCCAACTGGTGTGGCCCCGTCACCGGCTACCCGGTGGGAACGTCGCACCGTGACGGCGCCAGTGTTGGCGGACAGGCCAGCGTGCGGGATCCTGCGGGCCCAGCCGTGTCGGACCTACGTGCCCTGGTTGCAGGGCCCGTAAGTCGTTGTCATGCCGGGGGTGCGGACTCAATCCGCCCCTCGGCGATGGCTTCCACCATGGCGGTGTGATCGGCCACGTTGATGGCGGCGTACTCCACCGAGAATTGGGCGATGGCGTCGGCAAAGGTGCCTTTGGTGCCCAGGTAGCCGGCGATGGCTTCGACATTGCCCGATCGGGCATGGGCCCGTGCCAGCGTGGCCCCACACGTTCGGGCGTAGGTGTGCAGGCCGTCGGGTTCGATGATGTCGATGTCCACCGACCCCTTCATGTCGCGCAGCTGGCGCAGGTAGTACTCGTGGCCACCGGCCTCGGCCCACCCCAAAAAGATGTCGCTGGATGCCTGCATCAGGCGTTGACCGGCCACCACCCGCTCCCCGGCGGTGGCTTGCGCTGGCGGGCCCACAAACGGCTCGAGCACTGATGCCTGGGCCTGCTTGACCTGCAGGAACAACGGGGTGTCGTCGCTGTAGGCGGCCATCAGCACGATGTAGCAGCGGGTACCGACGCTCCCCACACCAACGACCTTGCGGGCTACGTCCACGACGCGGAATCGCTCCAGCAGGTCTCGTCGGTCACTCGACAGGGTGGGCCGGTAGCCCTCGAACAGGGTGGCCAGCTGTTGGTCCACGAGCTCACTGTCGAAGTGGATGATGAGGGGTGGGTCATCCACGATGCGGAGCTGACCGTCGACGATGGCGGTGAGCTTGCGCAGGGCCTGCATGCTGGTGCGCTTGAACGCCTTGGTCACCTGACGCTCGGCGCGCTGCCGGGCCTCCTCGGGCAGCAGCGGGAGCATCTGGTCCACGTTGACCTGGGTGTACCAGCGATCCATGGTTGGCATGGTGGCCATGCTGTTGATGGTCTGCTGGTAGGCCGCTGCCGATGTGGTTGCCGCCGAGCGTTGCAACTCGAGGTCGAACCCCCGGTCGTCGGCGGCCACGGCCACGCTGGCGGCCAGACGCTTCACATCCCATTCGAAGGGTCCGGGAAGGGTTTCGTCAAAGTCGTTGACGTCGAACGCCAGGTGACGTTCGGGGGTGCCGTATCCGCCGAAGTTGAGCAGGTGGGCGTCGCCACACAACTGCACAAACAGGTCAGTGGTGGGGGTGGTGGCCAGGTCGGCGGCCATCAC